>NZ_CP172944.1:0-3187089 GCF_050544585.1 Enterococcus sp. AZ177 | reverse complement strand
ATGGTGACCTCCTTAATATATAAGTAACAACACTCTACTTCGCTTCACCTTAAAATTTTTGACATCCAGTGATGAATAGAAGCAAGAGTCCTTACATTCATCTTGTATCAATTTCTAAGAGTAAACCCACGAAGTTAGATAAAACTTTTTCTATATAAAAATGCAGCACAACTATAAATAGATAAGCAAATAGAATTTTAGCATTTTTTTGGAAGTTTTTCCACAGGCAAATTGTGAATTGTGGAAAAAAAATTCACAGAAGGGTATAAACTTATCCACATAGAGAAATAAAACGGTGGAATTCTCATTGTTTTTTTATTTATCCACAACAGTTTCTGTAAAACAAAATCAAGTAATTCAAGCTTTTTTTAAAGTTATACACAGCCGAAAAATAATTTGTGCATAACTTTTTAACAGCCTGTTTTTTTGTGCAAAACTGCAGAAGAAACTCAAAAAGAAATAGATGTCTCAAAAAAACTATCCACAAGTTATCCCTAAACTTTCCTCTTTTGTGGATAACTTATTTCAATAAGAAGAAAAATTTATTCCAGAAAATTTATTGACAAACCTACCTATTACTAGTTATACTATCAAAGTATGTCTATGTATTGATGGATAGTTACAATTTCAGGAGGTGGAACAAGAGATGAAAAGAACGTATCAACCAAACAAGCGCAAACGTCAAAAAGTTCACGGTTTCCGTAAACGCATGAGCACAAAAAATGGTCGCAACGTATTAGCGAGCAGACGTCGTAAAGGCAGAAAAGTTATTTCAGCATAATCTATGTTGACTTTAAATAACGAATCAAGTTTAAACTAAGAACCCTTTATTATCTTCACAATGTATGTGTGGAAATAATAAAGGGTTCTTTTGTTGTGAATCACTACGATTGGCTTCGCCAGAGTAGATGATGAACAATACTTGGCGACCTTAGGGAGAGAAGTTACATTACTAGTGAATCACCAAACGCTAACACCAAAAAAAGTAGTATAGTAATGAACGAAAAGTAAGAGTATTAATCGAACGAAGATAATAGTTATGTTCTAAATCAAGAAGGATAGAGTGATTCGTTGATGAACAATACTTGGCGATCAAAGGAAGAGAACTCACTTATTAATAAGTTACCAAACGCTTAATACTAAAAAAGTAATCCAATATAGTAATAATCATACGAAAATAACAGTCTTATTCTCAATCACGCCATCTTGGTTCGATTTCTCCGATTTTTACAAGCTAAATGCTAAAAATTGAACCCATACTTATCTCAATGTAAACTAACCTCAAAAAATCTCTCAATGCCATAAAATAAAGTGTAAAAAAACAAAAAAAATGATAAGATATAAAATTAGAGTCATTAAGACCAAAATCTCTAGAGATTTTCCCTAAATTTTGAAAAAAAATGACTAAAATATGCTATCATTGTAGAGTGAGTAAAAAAGAAAGATAGAAAGAAACAAAGGGATGCAGATGAAAAAATCCTATAGAGTAAAAAAAGAAAAAGAATTTCAAGCAGTGTTTCAACATAAACAGTCCTGTGCGAACCGAAGATTTGTTGTCTATGTATTAGAAAAACCAGAGCAAAAGCATTTTCGGGTAGGAATTTCCGTAGGTAAAAAAATCGGGAATGCCGTTATGAGGAACGCTGTAAAACGTAAAATTCGTACGTCGATCTACCAACTAAAAGAATCAATCGATCCAACTTGTGATTTTATTATCATCGCAAGACCTGGTGTCGACAAGTTGACTTCTGAAGAAATTCATAGCAACGTAACGCATGTTTTAAAACTTGCCAAAATTTTGAAATAAGAGAGGAATAGTTTTGTGAAGAAGTATAAACGCCTATTATTGATGGCAGGTTTGATTACACTTGTTTTTGTGTTGTCAGCCTGTGGAACAGCCCCAATTAATGAAAGCAGTACAGGAATTTGGGACCGCTATATTGTCTATTATTTCGCTGAAGCAATTAAATTTTTGTCCATTTCAGCAAATACGGGTATCGGGATCATTCTATTTACATTAGTGATTCGAATTATTTTGTTACCATTGATGCATTTCCAAACGAAAAGTATGCGCAAAACGCAAGAATTACAGCCAAAATTAAAAGCGCTACAAAAACAATATTCTTCAAAAGATCCAGAAACGCAACGTTTATTCCGTGAAGAACAGCAAAAACTATATGCTGAAAATAATGTAAACCCATATGCTGGTTGTTTACCATTATTGATTCAAATGCCAATCATGATGGCGCTATATCAATCAATTTCTCGTGTGCCAGAATTGAAACAAGGAAGTTTTATGTGGTTGAATCTTGGGAAACCAGACCCGTATTTGATTTTACCGATTCTTGCGGCAGTCTTTACATTTGCCAGCACATATTTAACTAGTATGAGTCAAGTTGAATCAAATGCGTCATTAAAAATCATGAACTTCGTAATGCCAGTGATGATTTTTGTAATGGGTATGAGTTTAGCTAGTGGACTATCTCTTTACTGGGTAGTTTCAAATGCGTTCCAAGTAGGACAAACATTATTAATCAATAACCCATTTAAAATCCGTAAAGAGCGTGCAGAAGCAGAACGACAAGTGAAAGAACGCGAACGAGCATTGAAGAAAGCAATGAATCCTAAGAAAAAAAATAAGAAAAAATAAAAGGAGGTTTTCCAGATGCCGGTTTATGAGGGAAACACAATTGAAGAAGCAATAACTATAGGGTTGGGCGCACTGAATTTATCAAAAGAAGAAGTAGAGATCAAAGTAATAACAGATGCTAAAAAAGGTTTCTTGGGTTTCGGTAAAAAACGTGCTCAAGTCTCAATCGAGCCTACTGTCAGTGAACAAATCACAGAAGCTGTTGTAGAGACAGTCGAAGATGTCATTGTGGCAGACGAGGAAGTTAAAGTAGAGACAGCTGTTGACGAATTATTGGCCGCTAAGATGCCAGATACCTCTGGACCTAAAGTCTTGGAAAACCTAGAAGATGAAGAAGCGATCACTGAACTAGCGCTGTATTTAACAACTATTTCAAAAGAGTTGAATGCACCTGCTTTAGTTCGTTTAGAGCGTAAAGATGGTTTGTTGGTTTTTCATTTAGAGACAGATAAACAAGGGATTTTGATCGGAAAACACGGAAAAGTTTTAAATGCGCTTCAGTATTTAGCACAAGTTTTCGTCCATCGTGTTGCGGAAAATAAATTGTCTGTGGTAGTAAATGTTGGTGATTACCGTGAAAAACGTCAAGCGATTTTGCAACGCTTAGCAGAAAGAACGGCAGAAAAAGTTAAGCAAACTGGTCGTCCGGTTTTTCTAGAACCAATGCCAGCGTTTGAAAGAAAACAAATCCACTTTACTTTGAGCAAAGATGATCACATCAAAACGCATTCAGAAGGTGACGAACCTTATCGCTATCTGGTTGTTGAACCCGTGAAAAAATAGTATTAAACAATAAATGCCTCTTTAAAATAAATTTTTTAAAGAGGCATTTATTGTTTAAATCAGATAATTATATAAAAAAAATACATTGACAAATACTACTAAACAAAGTATATTTTAAACGAAATCATTCTTATCAACGTACAAAATACGATGATAAAGTAGTTGGAGCATTCGTGCTTCTTCCAGCCTGATCCTTTTAGGATCAGGTTTTTTCTTTCTAATATTTAACCAATGGTTGTTTGTGTAAATTGAACGACTGTTCCATAAGCAAAAATTTCTACAACCCATTTTCCTTGATACTCTACATATTTCTCTTCAAAATGACAATTGATGACAGCATCAGCTTCGTATTCAAATGCAATCACTTTCAACTGACGATAAACCCCACTGAATACATCATTTGGATTGACATCTGGTGAAAATAAGTCTGTCTCAATTCGATCAGTTGCAAAAACAATATCTCGAACGATATATTTTTTGTTGACATTTCCCGTAGATAATGTGATTCCACTTAAACGATTTTCTAGTTCTTGTTCATTAAATTCATCTTTTTTATCTCGTTTCATCTTAGGAACCTCCTTAATTTATTAGGTTTATTTTAAAGATAAAACGATAGAAATGCAAAATTTATGAATGATTTCAGTGAATAAACAATGTTGCGAAAAAAACAAAAATATGATATTCTATGTCAAGAAATTAATAGGAATTGATGCAGTGAAAGTGCTAGATCCAACCTGAAAAAATAGGGGTGGAGTGGGCGCTTTTTTTGTAGCCAAAAATAGATGTATACATAAGTAACAAAAGATACGAGTGGTTTAACGTAGTCATTATTACGAAAAAAACGGCTCAATCCATTAACGAAAGGAAGTCAGTCAACCATGCAACAAATTACGCTAGAATTTGATACGATCGCCGCAATTTCAACGCCACCTGGTGAAGGAGCAATCAGCATTGTCCGTTTAAGTGGTGATGAAGCGATTAAAATTGCAAATAAAGTATATCGTTCCGGCAAGAAGCAATTACTAGATGTTCCTACTCACACGATCCATTATGGTCATATCCATGATCCTAAAGACGACAGTTTGTTAGATGAAGTGATGGTTTCAGTCATGCGAGCACCAAAAACGTTTACGAGAGAAGATGTTGTTGAAATCAACTGTCATGGCGGTATCGTGGTCGTTAACCAGTTATTGCAACTATTGTTAAGAGAAGGTGCACGTTTGGCTGAACCTGGTGAATTTACGAAAAGAGCTTTTTTAAATGGTCGAATGGATTTGTCTCAAGCAGAAGCTGTGATGGATTTGATTCGTGCAAAAACGGATCGAGCGATGCACGTGGCGTTGGATCAACTAGATGGAAATTTATCCACTTTGATTCGCTCATTAAGACAAGAGATTTTAGAAACATTAGCCCAAGTTGAAGTTAATATTGATTACCCAGAATACGATGATGTAGAAGAATTAACGACAAAATTACTACTTGAAAAAGCTGGATTTGTCAAAGCTCAGATCGAAGGTTTATTGACGACAGCGAAACAAGGAAAAATTTTGCGAGAAGGGCTAAGTACAGCCATTATCGGCCGTCCAAATGTAGGAAAATCGAGTTTACTAAATCATTTATTACGTGAAGAAAAAGCAATTGTAACAGATATAGCGGGAACGACACGAGATGTCATCGAAGAATATGTCAATGTGCGCGGAGTTCCATTGAAATTGATTGATACAGCAGGAATCCGAGAAACAGAAGACATTGTGGAACGAATTGGTGTAGAGCGTAGCCGTAAAGCATTGGCTGAATCAGATTTGATTTTGCTAGTTCTAAATCAACATGAGCCTCTAACAGAAGAAGATCGTCAATTACTAGCCGCAACAGAAGGCTTGAAACGTGTGATCTTATTAAACAAAATGGATTTAGCGCCTCAATTAGATCGAGAAGAATTAAACCAACATGTTCATGACGAAGAAATTTTACCAGTATCTGTTTTATCCAATACTGGAATGGAACAATTAGAATTAAAAATCGCTGATCTTTTCTTCGGTGGACAAACTGGAGAAAAAGATGCAACCTATGTATCCAATACCCGTCACATTGCTTTACTAGATCAGGCAGCGCTCGCATTAGATGAAGTGATTCGAGGAATCGAAGCTGGAATGCCGGTTGACCTCGTTCAAATGGATATGACTCGCTGCTGGGACTTTTTAGGTGAAATTGTCGGCGATAGTGTTCAGGACGAGCTGATTACCCAATTATTCAGTCAATTTTGTTTAGGAAAATAGAAAGGAAGAGTCGATGAATCAATTTAAAGCAGAATCTTATGACGTAATCGTAGTCGGAGCAGGTCACGCAGGATCAGAAGCAGCCTTAGCATCCGCTCGTATGGGCAGCAAAACGTTGCTTTTAACAATCAATTTAGATATGGTAGCCTTTATGCCATGTAACCCCTCTGTGGGAGGTCCAGCCAAAGGAGTCGTGGTTCGAGAAATCGATGCGTTGGGCGGTGAAATGGGTCATAATATAGATAAAACATACATCCAAATGCGGATGCTAAACACAGGAAAAGGTCCGGCCGTTCGCGCCTTGCGCGCCCAAGCGGACAAACACGCTTACGCAACAGAAATGAAGCACACTATCGAGCGTACGGACAACTTATCATTACGACAAGGAATCGTGGAACGCTTGATCGTAGAAGGGGGTATTTGTAAAGGGGTTATCACAACAACAGGTGCACAATACCAGAGTAAAGCGGTAATCATTACAGCTGGAACAGCCCTGCGTGGAGAAATCATCATCGGTGAATTAAAATATTCTTCCGGCCCCAATAATTCATTGCCATCCATTGGTTTAGCCGATCACTTGAAAGAATTAGGCCTTGAAATGGATCGTTTCAAAACGGGGACACCACCTCGCGTGAAATCCAGTACGATCGACTATTCTGTTACAGAAGAACAACCTGGTGACGAACAACCAAATCACTTTAGTTTCAGTACGCCGGATGATGCGTATAATTTGGACCAACGTTCTTGCTGGTTGACTTACACGAATGAAGGAACTCATGAAATTATTCAAGATAATTTACACCGAGCACCGATGTTTACAGGAATTGTTGAAGGAGTAGGGGCACGCTATTGTCCATCGATCGAAGACAAAATCGTTCGTTTTTCTGACAAACCTCGCCATCAACTATTTTTGGAGCCAGAAGGATTGAACACTGAAGAGGTTTACGTTCAGGGACTTTCTACTTCATTACCAGAAGATGTTCAAACTGATATCTTACATTCAATTGCAGGATTAGAAAAAGCTGAAATGATGCGTACAGGATATGCGATTGAGTACGATGTTGTTGTACCACATCAATTACGCCCAACCCTTGAAACGAAAGTAATCGATGGTCTATTTACAGCTGGGCAAACCAATGGTACCAGTGGCTATGAAGAAGCAGCGGGGCAAGGACTGATTGCAGGAATCAACGCGGCACTTAAAGTGCAAGGTAAAGATCCGTTTGTAATGAAACGTAGCGACGGTTATATTGGTGTGATGATCGATGACTTAGTAACAAAAGGAACAAATGAACCGTATCGTTTATTAACATCTAGAGCGGAATATCGCTTGATTTTACGTCATGATAATGCGGATTTACGCTTGACAGAACAAGGCCATGAAATTGGTTTAGTTAAAGAAGACCAATATACTGCCTATCTTGAAAAGAAAAAGGCTGTCGAAGCCGAAATCGCCCGGTTAAACGCAGTCAGAGTGAAGCCTACAGCGGACGTACAAGTGTTCTTAGAAGCGAAAGGCTCCGTTCCGTTGAAAGATGGGGTTTTAGCAGGAGACTTCTTAAAACGCCCAGAAATGACCTATCATGAAGTGACACAATTTATCCCAGCAACAGATGCGAAATTAGATGATAAAGTCATCGAACAAGTAGAAATTCAACTTAAATATGAAGGCTATATCAAAAAAGCCTTGGAAAAAGTCGACAAACTAAAACGCATGGAAGCCAAACGAATCCCAGAAAATATCGATTACGAAGCAATCAATGGATTAGCGACAGAAGCAAAACAAAAATTACAAAAAATCCAACCAGAAACAATTGCTCAAGCTAGTCGAATCAGCGGTGTGAATCCTGCTGATGTTTCGATTTTGATGGTTTATATCGAACAAGGGAAGATAGCAAAGATAAAACCAGAAAATACTTAAGAAGTAAAAAATAAACTGAAATTAATAGATATAGTGAAAAGCTTGGGACCTGCATCTCAAGCTTTTTTTGTTTCATGTGAAACATTCTCAATTTACCAGCCGCCTTAAATCAGAAGTTTGGGAGATTTTTAACAGTAAAGTAACAGTCGATTACCTTAAATATAGAGTAAGATCAACCTATCAATAAAAATCAAAACAAAGGAGTAAAATCAGTGCGGACAATAAAGACAATCAGCGACTTTTGGGAAGTAATCGATGAAATAAGAATAAAAAAAGAATTAAATTGGACAGAATTAGTTGGAGGAAAAGCGAACTTAGCTGCTAGTCAACATTGGAATCCTCCGTTGACGTATATTCTTCAAATACAAAAAAAGCTAGATATAGATATCCTGAATACGTTTGTCTATGAATTAGTTGAATCGGAACAATTAATTGGTAAAGACCCAGAAACGCCAAATAAAATGAAGTTGATTCACCAGTGGATTCAGTCTGACAATTGGATGGAGGATGAAGAAATCATCCAAAAAGTTCAAGAAGTTGCTAAAACGATTCTATAAAAAAATTAAAGGAGTAAGAAGATGGCTAATATAGAAAATATGATTAAATGGATGACAGACCGTAAAGGAACCGTCACGTACTCGATGAATGCAAGGCTAGGCCCTAATAGCTACGATTGTTCAAGTGCGGTTTACTTCGCTTTGATCAGCGGTGGTTTTTTTACTAGTGGAATGATAGGCAATACAGATACTCTGTTCTCACATTTGGAAAAAACTGGCTGGATACAAGTCCAAGAAGATGCCTCAGGAAATTATCCTGCTAAAAAAGGAGATATTTTTATCTGGGGAAATCGAGGAGCATCAGGTGGAGCGGCAGGACATACAGGCATTTTTTTAGATGATCAAGATCAGATCATTCATTGTAATTATGGCTATAATGGTATTACAGTCAACGATCACGATACGATTTGGGAAATAAACGGCTGCCCTACCTTAACTGTATATCGTTATAGAAAACTTGGAAACAGTCAAATAAAACCACAACCAATTTCTGTGACGAAAGAACAACAAACCGGCTTGATTTCAATGTCAGGTACATTTTATCCAGATAGAAAATTAGCAGTAAGTCAAGACACAGAACCAGATGAGGTGATAAGCCCCGCACAAGATTATTATTTACCTGGTATGGCAATCCACTATGATTACTATCTTCATAGTAATGGCTATGTTTGGATCAGCTATATCAGTCAAGGAGGTGCTCGGCGCTATATTGCCGTGGGACCAGATGATGGGCAGACTAATACAACTTGGGGGACAGGTTTTTTTAATTGATTAAAAGGTCTATCAAAAGTAACCTTGCTATAATGATGGAAACGTCACGATAGATGGAGAGATAGTTAATGAAGACTAATTTTGTAGAGAGTGAATTTGCTCCATTAAAAAGAGTTGTTTTAGCACAATCACAATTTTATTTTCCTGAAGGGGAGGACGAGTTAGATACAAGCTTTCTATCAGAAGCAAACATAAAACTTTTCAAGAATAAAGTTGGTGATATAGGTGATCTTTACCCAGATATGCAGAAAAAATGGGAAAAAGAAAAAGAGCAGATGCTTCAATTGTTAGCCTCCTATGATGTAGAAGTTATCAGACCGCGGAAGTTGACAACTTATGAAAAGACATTAGGAAAAGAGAGTGGACATGGCTATGCTAATTTCTTTTCCAGAGATCCGTTTTTCACACTTGGTAATTTCATCATCGAAGGCAACTTGAGGTTTGCTCACCGACGTTTGGAAATCTCGCCGATACGAGCTATTCTAAAGGAAGAATCCAAGCATGCAGAACACACCCCAACCAGATTTTAAGAAGGATCAGAAAGTGAAACAGGACCGTTTCTAGAAGGCAAGCGATGTTTTGGTTTATGGCAAAAAAATATTTGTGGGATATTCAGATTTGGCCAGCAATCAAAATGGAATCAATTGGCTGAAGACACTGTTAGCTCACTGGGACTAATACGTTTGCATCCAGATATACTGCACCTAGATTGTGCTCTAAGCATGGTTAAAGACGGATTGATTATTTACTGCGAAGAAGCTTTTTTAGATGGGTTACCCAATGCGCTAGATAACTGGGATAAGATAACTATTTCTTTAAAAGAAGCCTCCTACTGATGGCAAATGGCCTTCCGATCAATGACTCTGTGTATGTGACAGATCAGTCATTCACACAGTTGATCACAGCGTTGGAAAGTCATGGCGTCAAAGTAGAAACATTAGATTACGAAGTTTCAAGAATATTCGGTGGCTCTTTTAGATGTACAACACAAGCACTACTGAGAACAAGCTATTAATCTAGGAATTCACTCGAATTTTATAAAAAGATAAAATAACTTCAGATTTTTACCAAACAATCGTAATAAAGAAACCAAAATTTCGACACAAAATAGTCACAAATTAGAGTTATTATATATTCATACCAAACAAACAACCCTAACAAAACACTTTTTCATTTTTTAACTCCTTTTCCCGCTCTTCCCCAAGAGCGGGTTATTTATTGTGAATCACTGTGATTGGCTATGCCAGAACAGATGATGAACAATACTTGGCGACCAAAGGGAGAGAAGTCCCCGAACTAGTGAATCCCCTTCTATTACCCCAAAAACAAAAGAAATCTTGAGATAAGCCAAGCCAGAACAACCAATGAACAAAACAAAGAGTTAAAAGGGAAAGAAGTCCCCGAACTAGTGAATCCCCTTCTATTACCCCCAAAACAAAAGAAATCTTGAGATAAGCCAAGCCAGAACAACCAGTGAACAAAACAAAGAGTTAAAAGGGAGAGAAGTCCCCGAACTAGTGAATCCCCCTCTATTACCCCCAAAACAAAAGAAATCTTGAGATAAGCCAAGCCAGAACAACCAATGAACAAAACAAAGCGTTAAAAGGGAGCACAATTACTATAATAGTCAGTCATTAAACGTTGTTTCAATATCTATATTCCCAAATAATTAAAAAAGTAGAACCTGTAAAATAAAAAAACATCTAGACATGATCCTTCAATTTGAAGTCACTGTGTCTAGATGCTTTTGTTGTTCTTAGGTTAGTGTAACATTAATTAGGAAATGAGCACCTACCTACTATGTTTTCCTTTTTTTCTTCTCCAGAAAAGAAGAGATCCCGCGGCTCCAGAAATAAAGGTACCCAAACCTTGTCCTAGTAAAGATGTTTCTGATCCTGTGTTCGGTAGTCTTCTACTAAAACGAGTATCCGGAAGTCTAGATTTCGATGGATCTGCGACTAGATTAGTTTTAGAACGTGTAGTCTTAGGCAAAACGTCTGCTTTTATAGGAGCTATTAACGATTCAGGTGCTTCAGATTGTTTTCCTGCTACAGGTGCCTCTAATATTTTAGGTACCTTAGGTGCAGTAATGTTAATAGATCGCTCTACTGGTGGTTTAGCAAGGTCCACAGTTTCTGGTGCTGTAAGTGCTGGAACAATAGGCTCATCGCTTTTAGGTGCTTCTTCCAGTTCTTTAGGCCGTTCTAGTGGGTCTACGTTCGTACTATCTTCTAGCTCGTTTAAATCAACAGGTGCTTCAGGTTGAATACTCCCTTCAGCTTCGACAGTATCGAGTTCCACATTACTCACATCTTTTGAAATGAGCAATTCATCGATTGGATCAAGAGGCGTAGAGGTATGTTTTATTGTTAGCATTGGCAGATCGATTCCTTCAATTTTAACACCTAATTTTGTTGAAGCTAGAGAAGATGCAAGTGCAATATTCTTTGGTTCTAGTACTGGGGTTACATTTTCAGGCGCAGTAATCCCTAAGGGTTCTTCAGGTGGTTTAGACATATCAGGTATTGGTGGAATTATTGGGTCATTGATTTGTTTGAGCCCTAGTAAATCTAAATCTGATTTGATAGGTTCAACACTAAAATCAGAAGGCGGTACAAAAATATCTAAATCTTGTCCTAATATAGTACTAGTATACTCGCCAGTTTGCTTAAATTGAGTGGTCAACCAATAATAAATTGATATTGGTTGACCGGGTATTTCTGGAAAAGGAGTATTTTTTAGCCTGTTGATGTTCGCAGCAGAAAGAGTAGAAGTGAGATCAGACATAAGTTCAATTGATGTTAGGATAGAATCTTTTAGATAATAGATCTGAACTGTACTACCAGTTTGAGCATTAAAGACTTTAATTGCTTCTGTTATATCCTTTTTCGCCTGTGCCCAAGTTGATGAAACTCCTTCCAAATAAGCTCCATACTCGGAGAATTTTTCCACTTGTTCTAAAACTGCTTTTTCATAAGCAGCTACAAATCTATTCCAATCCTCTAAAGTTTTCATTTTTTGTAAATTCTCGGTTGTGAAGTCAGGTGATATTGATGTAAAATCACCTGTTTCTAATGAATTAAAAATCGGTTGCCAAACATTTGAGTAGTCATCATTTGGATCTCCAACATTACCAATTTCCCATCCAGATGTATAAGTTTCGAATGCTTCTAGATAGTTACTATAGGATTCATAATATTTTTGATAAGCAATGGCTTTATCACTGTTTTTTTGCATCATTTCAGTTGAATCTGCAATAAACTCTACTAATTTGCCTTCAAAATTTTCTGGATTATACACGAAATTATATTTAATATCATGCGAAATTGAGCTAGAGTTATAGATGGTATTTTTCTCTTGATAATCTTCAATGATTGGCCAAGAATCAATTAAAGATGCTGTTAAATCTTGTTTAGCTACACTATATTCTGCTTTCCAAGTACTTAAAATATCAGGAATTTTTTTGTAGTTATCTTGTGTGATTTGAGCTGTTGGGAAATCAGCAATAACTTGCTTCATGTTAGTAATTGAAGTATTGATTTCGTCCTTAGCAATAACAGCCTTTTCATAAGCTTCGAGTGCATCTGTATAAGGTTTTGCAGCTGTGAGATAACTATCTTTTGCAAGATCATACTTGGTTTGTAGATTATTAAAGAGCCCAACTGTTATATCATAGTCATTTTTAAGAGTTTTTAATTTTTCATGTGCTGCTTGATATGCAGTATCGGCTAATTTCCACGCAATATATGCTGCTTCGTATGATGTATTAACCTTATCGTATTCTTCGTGAAGTGTTGTAAAAGAATCTTCTATTTTTTCATATTCTTTTGAAACAGCGGTGTACTCTTCGTCATGTATTTTTTTTTCAGCTGTAACTTCGACCAGTATGCCTAAAGTTGTATTATAGGTTTTTAGTGTTTTTTCATATTTATTTTTAAGGTCAACGTAGTAAACAGCTAAAGCAGTATATTCTTTTTCGATAAGCTTAAAGGATTCTTTCGCTTTTGAAATTGCTTCTGATGCGATTTCAAAAGCTGTTTTAGCAGTACTAAACTCCGTTCCTAGAGTAGAAAATTGCTTTTTAACCGCTTCGTACTCTTTCATCGTTTCAGTATAGTGTGTTTTTAAATCAGAGTACTGTTTCTGCGTTTTTTTTATTATTTTTCCTAAATTAGTAAAGGATGTCTCAGTTTTTGAAAGATCTGATTTTAGTTGTGTCAATTCATTTTTCAACGTTTGATAATCTGGGAAAAGACGGTCATATTCAGCACGAGCTAGTTCATATTTTTTGGTTACAGCATCATATGTTTTGTTCGCCTCAATATATTCTGCTTCGGTCACATCGAAAGCTTCTGATCCACTTGTAAATTGATCAAAGAGGGTATCATAAGAAGCCTTTACTTGAGTAAAGTGATCTTTTACTTCATCAGATTTTTTAAGTGCAGCTTTGTAGGCTGTTTCTGTTTCAGCATAGACATTCATGACGTGAGTATAGTTAGCGTTGATTGTTTGATACTCTTTTTCTAATTGTTGATAATCATTCTTTGCGTTATCATTTTGTGTCACAAGAGAATCGTATTTTTGCTTGATAGACTGATAAGCTGCAGTGATAGCTTGATATTCACCTGTTGCAGTTTCATAGGCTGTTTTGACTATTTGAAATTCAGCAGTTAGTGAATCTGCTTGTTCTTTTACTTGTTGGTATTCTTTATCGAGTTCATTGTAGCGTTCGTTGTTTTCAGTATAGGCTGTCAGTGCAACGGAATATTCTGCTGTACCTTCTTGATATTGCTTTAAAAGTGCTTCTGCAGCTACTCGTTTTTCATTATAGTGTTTCAGGTTAGTTTCGTAAGTAGCAAGGGTTGTATCATAATCTGTTTTTTGTTGATCATACGTTATTTTAGCCACTTGATAGGTTTTTGTTTTCTGTTCAAATGCTGTTTTTCCTTTCTCATACGTTATGCGAGCTGTTTCATATTGGTTCACTAATTCGTTTAATTGAGTTGAGATCGTTTCATATGTAGTCTTTTTCTCTTCATAAGTTTGTTTTGTTGTGTGATAATCGTCTTTGATTTTATTGTACTCAGCCAGTTTATTTTCGTATTTACTTATTGAAGTCTTCAATGCTGATAAGCGTTTTTCATAGGTTGTTTTGTCAGTTAAGTAACTGTCTTTCGCTTCGTTATACTCTGTTAGTATAGCGTTATATTCCGCAAGCGCTAAATCATAATTGGCTTTAACTTCAATATAGCCAGGTTTAGCAGCTTCGAGTGCTGCTTTTAGTGTAGTATAGGATGCGACAGCCAGATTAAATTCTTTGGCTTTAGTCTCATACGTTGTTTTTTTAGAGTTATAAGTATTAAGCAATTTCTCATAAGAAAGCTTTTGTGCGTTATAGTCTTTTAATTGGTTATTATAACTGTCTTTTGCTTTATTATAGGCTGTTTGACTCTTTCCATAAGCTATTGCAGCTTCTTCGTAAATTTTCTGTTTTTTTTCATAGGCAACGCGTAAGGTTTCGTAGTCGGCTCTTTTTTTCTCTGCATCCTCGTTTAATGTTTCATATTTTGTTCGTTCGGCTAAATAGTTTTTTTGCATGCTAATAAACGTTTCTTCTGTTTGTTGATAAAGGTCTTTTTCTGCTTCATACGCATCTTTTGCTTCATTATAATCGTCAATATGTGCTTCATAGTTTGACTTGTTTGTTTCATATGTAGTTCTGCTTACTTCATACTTTTCAGTAGCCTCATCAAATTTTGTGAGCTGTATCTGGTAGGTTTCTTTTAATCCATCTAAAGTGGTTTTAAGTTGATTTGCGGTTGTGTACGTTTTATCTGCTTCATTTTTTAAGATATCATACTCTGCTAGTGACGCATTGTAACGCTGTTTGGTTGCTTCGTATTCATCTTTTGCAGTTGTATACTCCGCTAATATAGTCTTATAATCTTTTTCCAAGACGGTTTGAGCTGATTGGGATTGCTTTACTTGTTTTATGGTTGCAGCTAAACTTTGTACCGGAGTAATTGTTGTTATGACAAGCGTACTTGAATACAATAAAAATTTAAATGAACCTTTTCTTAATGAATCATTCATTAATTTACACTTACCTCCCTTTTTTTAATATTATTATAGTAAAAATATAAAAACCAAAAGATAGTTATATATATACAAATGTAATTATACAATATGTTTACGTGATATATTTATCATAATTTTCTCCACGATTCTAATTTTTTGATAAAAGACAATTAAAATTTATATTTAAAAACTATTCTTTTTTTGTATTCTTTTTTTGCATAAAAGCATTTAATTTTATTATTAGCTAATTTTATTCGAAAAATAAATTAAAAAATCTGATTTTTAACTAACAAACGTAATAAAGAAACCAACTTTTCAACATAAAATAGACACAACTTCAAGTTATTATATATTCATACCAACCAAACAACCCTAATAAAACACTTTTTCATTTTTTAACTCCTTTTCCCGCTCTTTCCCCGTAGAGCGGGTGTTTTTTTGTGAAACACTATGAATAGTTTCACAAAAAAAAGAGTTCAAAAATGAACTCTTTTTTTTTACCAATTTCGAAATATCCTAGAGACAGTAACCAATAAGACGAAAGCCACACCAACTAATTAGTAGCTTACACTGTAATTTGTTTTCTTAACTTCAAAAATGCGCTTGTTTGGGTTTCCAGTTTGTGTTAAGTCTCTGGTATCTTTACCTGCATGAACAATTGGTTTATAATTCGTTGCATTTGAATCGGAACTACCAAATGCGATGACGGATAAGTCATTTGTCTTTTGTTCAGGTGTTTTTAACCACGCGCTTAAAAAAGTTTCGCCGAAGACACTTCGGATTTGGAAATCATATTGGAACGACAGCTTTAACCCTTTATATTCAGTACCATCAAATGTGCGGTTCTCAAGATTACTAACAACGACTTTACTAGGATCTAAATCATTTATTGAAATAATAGGGTCAAGTCCCATTGTAAAAGCTACAATTTCCATATCTTTTTGATAATAGAAATAGAATTCGGGTTTTAACCATTTAGCAGTTGGAATTGTTTCTATGCCCATGTTGTATTCATTTTCAAATCCATAATTTCTAAATGACGTTTGAAACCCTACATTTCCTCCAGGTGCAGCAGATAAGCCATCTGAATATTGCCCGATGAAGGGTCTTGATTGTCCACTCTCATTAATGACTACGTTAAATCGACCAATCTCTATTCCTTCAGCATTTAAGATGGCTATAGATGCTTTATCAGCAATACTCGTGATAGCTCTAGCAATCAAACTAAACGTTCCATCGGATTTAATAATAGTAGTTTGTTGGCGTTTATTGTTTACGTATAAGCGAGCCTGAGCTGCTCCGCCTCCGTTAACAGTACCCGTGATATTTCGTTCTCCAAGAGAGAAGTCATTCAAGTTCGTTACTAATTTAATTGGATTGACTGCCACCTTGGCTTTTTGAACTAATTCACCCTCAACATCAAACCCCAACACTTCAACATAGTCTCTAAGGAATTGAATTTCATCATTAGTATCCAATGAAAATAGGCTAGTATAAGGTACTTCTTTTTCATCAACTATTGCAGTGTTTACGGCAAGTTTTACATCAGTTATTTCCCAATCTGCAAGTCCTGTGACAACAGAGTCTTTTTTTAAGGTAAATGCATCAGGTGTTAAAATCCATTCGCTTTCTTGAAGAAATACTTCAGATTCTTCAACAACAACCTTTTTATCTCTCTCTAATCCAAGAACGGTTACGCTATCTTCCATAGATTGAATACTATTCTTGATATCCAGTTCGAAAAAGTAATTGTCTTCTTTTGGAACATCCTCAATAACTCTTTCTGTTGTTATCAATTTTTCATTGACCCAAAGCTGAACCCAATAAATATTGCTTCCTTTTTTAACCTCACCAGTTACAAATAGACTCTTTTTTCCACCAACGCCAACTGGATCAGTAATAATATTTTCTGCATGATTTTTAAAGGCAGCAGCTGTATCAACGGGGGGTGTTTCAGCTGCTAAAACAGTTGATCCAGTATTATCCGGAAGAATGATACTTCCCAAACTTAACCCTAAGACAACACTTGCGGTAACAATCATTTTTTTCATTTGCTTTCTCCTTTCAAAGCTATTTATAACTATTATAAATTATTTATGTCATTTAGTAAATAAAAAAGAACTAAGATAATTTGAATCGTGAATGTATTCAAATAAGAAAAATGATGTTTATTTATCGAAAGAATATTTTATTTGGCAGCTTTATCCGTCACTTTCAGGACAATATTGAATTTCGAGTTTCTTCATAAACTCAGGCTGTTCTGATTTTAACTCGGCGAATTCATCACTGATCAGGAAGAGGTGAGGCATCGGCTCCTCAACATCGCCATTTTTATATAATTTTTGATACTGATTGATATGATTCACGTTATTCTCCGAGAAAAGGCGCTGACGGCGTTTTAGCTCGGCATTGATAGAGATTAAGGCGCGCATACTTTGAGCACCATCTAGGTTGGTAATACTCCCTAATAAGTGAGGTAGATTACGGAACAAGTTCGCCATTCCTCCCCCTTTGTAGTCAATCAGGAGGAAAGCGACATCGTAAGGATGGAAATTCACCGCTAAACTCAAAATATAACTCTGCACGATTTCCGATTTACCAGAACCTGTTGTCCCAGCGACTAACCCATGAGGTCCGTGGGCTTTTTCATGTAAGTTCAAATACACAATATCGTCTTTTCCACGTAAACCAAGCGGCACAGCTAAGGTTTGTATGAGATAAAAGAAAAAGACAGAAGCTACTTAAAAAAGTAATTTCTGACTCTGAAAGGTAATAAGTAATTAAATTTTTTCTTTTCGGTGTAGTTCTTCAATTTGATTTTCCATTTTTGGGAATAGTCTGTGAAAAATCAGATTGAAAAGCTGAGAATATTTTCGAACAGGCATAATAGTCACTAGCGATTTTCTTCTTGTTTACGGGGCGTTTTTTGTCACTGAAAAAGTCGTTCAGTAACTTTAGTGCAGCTTGCCAAGAATTTAGTTGCTCCAACATGTCATGCAGGGAATAAATTTCCTGATGGCTTACCATTTTAATAGGTAGATTATTTTTTGTCTCTAGCTTTTTAATTTCTATAATTCTCCTCCTTTTTTTTAATGATGCTCACAAGAACACCACCCCCTTTTTTATTATACTATATGATGTTCGTATGAGCAACAAAAGGACGGAGGAAATTTTATGGAAAAAAAAGTAGAAATTCGTTTGAAACAATTGGTTAAAGATAGAGGTATATCATTAAGAGAGCTTGCACGTTTATCTGATATTGAGCCTTCAATTGTTAACAAATTAGCAAATAATAAAAGAGAAAAGATTTATTTATCGCATATCGAGAGGATAGCCGATGCTTTGGATATTAGTGATATATCTGAGATAATTCGGTTGAAGTGAAAAACTGTGCAAATATCATATTCCTGGTATTTGCACAGTTTTTTATTTTATAAGTCTAAGTTTGTTATTTTAGTTACCTTATTATTTTTTAGTTCTATAGATAAAGATTCATATCCTTTTTCTGATTTATCTCTCCATCGTAATACAATTAGTCCATTCCCATCCTTTTCCATTTTGTCAGGCTCCCCAAGTTCATTCATAACTTTATCAAATGAATCTTCTTCTGCTATTTTTTTAATCTTCTTTTCATCAGGCATCGTTAAATCAGCACTGTTCATTTTGATAAACGATAATTCATTTTCTTCTGGAGAGTATATTAAATTCTGGATATAGTCTTTTGAAACAACTAAAATTTTAGAAACATTGTTATCCGTAGTTTCTTGGAAAGTATAATCATTTTTTTCAGCAAATCTTTTCAATGTTTCAGTATTGGATTTTTCACTTTTAGTGGAAACATCCATTGTCTTAAAAATGTCTGGGAAAGAGTTATATGTTTTCTTGTTGGAAGATACGAATAGCCATCCTCCGATAATAGCAACAAGAGCAACGCTAATTAAAGTAACAATAAAGATTTTCTTATTTTTCAAAATTTTCTCCTTATTTCCTATTTTATAAGTTACATAGATCTATTCTTCCAGCTGTTGCTTCTTTTTTTCTTCGTATTCTATCCGAATAGCTTTCATGTAAGCGTAGTGGCGAAACAACAAGATAATACCGCATAAAATTAGTATCAATTCTAAGTTTCCCCAAGTAAAGGAACTGTAGCTAGAAAAAATGTCATGCAGGGAATAAATTTCCTGATGGCTTACCATTTTAATAGGTGGATTATTTTTTGTCTCTAGCTTTTTAATTTCTATAATTCTCCTCCTTTTTTTGAAACGATGCTTACAAGAGCACCACTTCTTTTTTTATTATACTATATGATGTTCGTATGAGCAACAGAAGGATGGAGGAAATTTTATGGAAAGAAAAGTAGAAATTCGTTTGAAACAATTGGTTAAAGATAGAGGTATATCATTAAGAGAGCTTGCACGTTTATCTGATATTGAGCCTTCAATTGTTAATAAATTAGCAAATAATAAAAGAGAAAAGATTTATTTATCGCATATCGAGAGGATAGCCGATGCTTTGGATATTAGTGATATATCTGAGATAATTCGGTTGAAGTAAAAAATTGTGCAAATATCGCATTTCTGATATTTGCACAATTTATTATTCTATATTTCTACTTTTGTTATTTTAGTCACCTTATTATCTTCTAATTCTATAGATAAAGATAGATACCCTTTTTCTGATGTATCATTCCATCGCAATACGATTAGTCCATCTCCATTTTTTCTCATTTTGTCTGGTTCACCAAGTTCATTCATAACCTTATCAAATGAATCTTCTTCTGTTATTTTTTTAATCTTCTTTTCGTCAGGTATCGTTAAATCATTGCTGTTCATTTTGATAAACGATAATTCATTTTCTTCTGGAGAGTATATTAAATTTTGAATATAATCCTTTGAAATAATAGAGATTTTAGAAATATTCTTATCTTTACCTTCTTGGAAAATATACTCATTTTTTTCAGCAAATCTTTTCAATGTTTCAATATTGGATTTTTCATTTTTTGTGGAAACATCCATTGTTTTAAAAATGTCTGGAAAAGAGTTATATGTTTTCTTATTGGAAGATACGAATAGCCATCCTCCAATGATAGCAACGAGGGTAACGCTAATTAAAACAACAATAAAAACTTTTTTATTTTTCAATATTCTCTCCGTTCTTATTTAACAGAAAAGTTTATTTTAGATTACCTATCTCTTGAATAACTTGAAATTTTCTATTTGCTATTCAATAGTTTCAGGTTTTCTAATTGGTTAGAGTTATTCTTCCTGTTGTTTCTTCTTTTTTTCTTCGTATTCTATCCGAACAGCTTTTGTATAAGAGTAGTGACGAAATAGCAAAACAATGCCACATACAATGAGTATCAATTCTAAATTTCCCCAAGTAAACGAACTATAACTAGAAAAAATATTAGTAAAACCTGAAGCTAAACAGCAAACAAATATCCACCAAGCAGTTGAGTTTTTTGGAAATTTCTTTTCTTTATTTACTAACCAAAATATTACGATAGTTTGAATAACCGCACGAATAAGCATACCACTTAAGAGTAGTCCGTATAAATAGTATTGACTACCTGCCCAAAATCCAAAAATAACATTAAATATAGTCATTATTACTTGGACGAAAAGAAGAACATTAGCAATAGTATCTAGTTTATCTCCAGGATGTTTACTTTGCACTATCTTGTAGCTCCTTTTCAGATAATTCATCTATATCATAGTCTATTTCGTTGCAATAGTGAATGACTAATTGGTAGTTATCGTTTGTTAATTCTTGGTTATCATATCGATCGTTTCCAAAATCGATTAAATCTAATCGCACATCATTTGGTAGAAGTTCTTCATAGCAATTTTTATTAGTTCTTAAAGCACCTTTGAAGTATTCTTTTCCAAATAAAGATAATGTAACGCCAAATTCAATTTCTTTGACTGGTTTCTCAGTTTGATTAAGTAGAGCATACTCTAATACCATATTTTCATTTTTAATGGTTATATTTCCAGTAATGATTACTAATTCATTGGCAGGAAATTTGTCTTTATTTTGTTCTAGAAATTCTTTCCAAGCTGCAATGTAATTTTTGTCAATGGTCATTACGTCATATTCAGGTGTTTCCTGTAGGTACTTTGCCCATTTAATGTTCATTGGTGTTGTCCACCTTCTCTCCATTTATTTCTAAATCTGTTATTTTAAAAGTGATATCTGGACCTTTATTTTCCATTAATAAATCTGCTGATTTTAAAGGAGCATCTCCAGAGATAGCTAATGTAAAAAAACTTTTAGGTGGTAGTTCAACCAAATCATCACCCTCAAAATTAGATTTTATAGGTTCTACTTCTCCAATATTTTTGAATGAAGGAGTAAGGGTAAAACTTAATTTTTTGATAGTCGTATTTGTCGTATTTATTAGAAATGTTCCTAAGGTGTAGCGTTCTTCTTCAGGAGAATAATGCAATCCGTATAAGATAATATTTATTTTTTTAGATAAATCTATATTATCTTGTATTTTTAGGAAATTTACTTCAAAAAAGTTGTTATCAATGAAAGTTTGTTTCTCATTTTTTTTCTGATTTTTTGTTAATAGGAGTTTATAATCTCCTATTTGATAGCCGTTGTTTAGATAATCTTCTTGCTCCTTAGTAATTATTTCTTCGCTTGCGCTATTTGAAATAACGTTATTATTAGTATTTTTACAACCAACAAAAAATACACAAGTGATAATTAATATAAGTATATAACCTATTCTTTTTTTTAAAAAATGCATGACACCATTCTTCCCTTCAAATTAAAGATCAGTATCTAAATCTATTAGGTCAACTTTTTTCCCAGAAACACCGATACCAATTAGACCAGGAGTACCTATCTCTATTCCATCTGAAGCTAAATTGGCTTTAATTTTGGCAGATATTATAGAGATGTCAAGTTTACCCACATATCTAGACTGATCATCTTCCCAAAAAGTAACTTGCATACCTATCTCTGCCATATTTCCGCCGAGAGATACTTCAGCGCCATCTTTATTGACTGAGCCTTTAAGTTCGGCATTTCCTATTGACCAGTCAACTTCATCTAAGGTTCCGCTAACAGCACTTGCTTTCATAGACCCACTTGCCCCAAGTCCTGATTTTACTGAATTTTTACTTTCTCCATTCAAATCAACATTTGAATTCAATCCCGGTTTCAATAAAGAGCCTTTCATAGAGCCTTTGACATTAAAGAAATCTAAAGTAGCGTTGTTTACGTACTTAATTATATACTGTCCATTCTCATATAATAATACAGCATCTCTTCCCATTGTCGACGGTGGTCGGTTTATTAGAGGCCATGATTTCATATTTTTAAAGGTATAGTATTCACGCAAAACTTTAATTTGTTCATCTGATAAATTGCGATATAATTCTCTGATTTTTTCTTCTATTTGTTCTGGAGATAATAATTTATTCATTTTGACTTCGTGTTCTAATCGTTTGTGACGTCCTTCATTGACACCAGGAATTTTATCAATGTTCCCAGCCTTACCTATTGCTTTTAAGCTAGAATTAAGACCTGGTGAAGTAAGAGAAGAAGCACTTTGGATTTGGCTTTTATATTGGCTTATTATATTCTTAAGCTGTTTCACTTCGTCGGAGCGAGTAGAGATATTTTCTTTCAATTTTTGATCGTTAGTTTTTGATTTTTCCTCTGCTTCTGTTAAAGCAACTTTTATTTTTCTAATGTTATGATCTAGTTGTTTAGTCAAATCTGCAGATGGAGAACTTGTATAGTTTTCAGACAATGTGTTTGGAAGGGAAAGGTCACAACTACTGATAATTTCATCTATTCGAGTAGCAAGCTTTTCTGCAGACGTATAGTGAGTATCTATATCATTAGAAAGACTAGTTATGTCCGTGTTATACTTTTCAATTGCTTCACTAGTAATCTTTTTTTTCGCCATTCTGTTACCTCCAATTGGCTATATTTGCACCAGAACTGATGACGTTATTAATATAGCTATCCAATTCTTCAAATACTTCTGCATCATTAATAATTTTCTTAGATAATGCTTCAAAAAAGCTTGATACTTCATTCATATAAGCAAGAAAATTCTCTAGATATTCTTTGTAGCTTTCATCGGAATCAGAATCCCATACATCTTTTGTTAAAGAATTTTTTTTATTTTCAATTACTTTGATTCCTTCTTTAAGCTGTGTTACACCCAACATAATATTAACACAAATTTCAGATTCAATTTTACTTTTATCAATTAATAACTCTGCACCTCTTGTATAAGAGGCTTGTGTAGGTTTTGATTTAGTCTGTGCTTGAATCCCATTAGCATAAGCAGGTGTAGGTTGCGAGATAGACGAGTATGAAGGGGTATAAACCTTACTAATTCCATCTCCAGTTCCTTGGCCATATGGACTCCATTTGGGTGTATTGTTGTTTCCAGTATTAACACCTTTTATGTTAATTTCATGTGTTTTATTTTTCAAGTTAATTCCCCCTTTTACAAATCATTAAAAATTTGGAATGCTGCGTTTAAGTCAGAAATGACTAAATCATTATATTTATCGGTAGGGGCAATGACATCTGATTTAATAATATTCATTAATTCCTCAATACTTTTACCAGCTTCTCCTTTATAACCCTTACTTTCAACTCCATCAAGTGCCTTTTCAATGTTAATTAAGCCGTTGTGGATACTTGAAAACCCTGTTTTTAGTCCAATTCTTTGCTCCTCTAATGTTTCTGTTTCTACTTTTAGTTTATACCCCATAGATGTTACACTTCCTTTTTAATTTATATTATTGAATTTAAAGCAATTTGAAATTGAATTTGGGCATCTGATATTTCTCTAATTAGGTTTGTTAAATCAGATTGAAGAGTCTCAATTTTTTTATTCAATTTTTCTTGAGCAGCAGTGGCAACCATTCCCGCGTGGTTCATTTTAGTTAAGCAAGTATCACCATGGGCTGTGATTGAATCTGTCTCAGATCTTACATGCTTCATATATTTTCCTTCCAAATCGTCGTAATTTGAATATTTTGATGAAGCAAAATCTACTACTTTCTTTAATTCTAAATATTGACTATCCATTGTTTGAATATTACTATCCAAAAATATTTTTTGCATTTTTAAGTGTTCGATTTCAGAAACAAGACTATCCCGTTGACTTTTCATTGCTCTTATATTCGGCTCGTACACATTCTTGAGATTTTGACGTTCTACATTTTTTTCAGCTTCTGTTTTTTTTGCCATATTTTTCTCCCTTTAAAATATTGTTGGTAATTTAAGAATAGTCGCGTAATCGTCTTCTACAAAGTAAGCTTCTTGATTCGTTAATGCAGGTGATTTGTAGTTCAAGTTAGCAGCTGTTAATAGACTTTGGTCTGAATATTTCATAAATAGTAAACCATGTTTATTTTGTTTTAATAACTTAGAAAAATCGTCATAGTTCGCACCATAATCATTTGCTGAGCCGAATGTAATGAATTTAATTGAATCATATTCTTCATAAAGTTCAATATTTATCTTGGCTAAGGTATCTCTTGTTTTGGCGCTAAAATCATTAATGTTTGCAATTAGAATATAGTGATTCATTTCAACATCGGTTCTATTTTGTTCTTTTAGAGCGACTTGTTCATTTCTAATACCAGTCAATAGTTGTTCCATGCTTTCTAGCTCTGAAACGTAACTTACTACAGAACCACTTAAATGTTGATACGCCTGTCTACTAGTATCAATTACATGTAAATAATTAACTGGATTGACTTGATTCATACGGTTAATTTGTGTAATAAAGAGTTTCATTAAGCCTTCGGTATCTTGTTGACTAGCTCCTACAACTGCTAGATGTTCTTCTTTAGTTGTCAACCAAGGAACTACTTCAACTGTGTCTAAATCTAATCCTAAAGGTATATATTCGTTTGAAGCAGGATGTTTTCTGTCTAAAATATCTTCAAAATGTTCATATGTTAATTCTTCTGGCACCATAGGAATCGGTTCAGGTCTAGCCCCAGTCCAATGTTCATCCATTTGGCTAACTTCTTCTTGAATTGCTTCAATAATTTGTAACGTATCTTCACCATCAGCTGGTAATGCTGCTTGGAACAACTCAGGTTCTTCCAACTTGATCAACCCACGACCAGGCAAGTCATCAATCGTTAAAGTTGTACGTCCAACAATCGCTCTAGGCTCACTGTCATCGATCATCTTCAAGACAATCTGTGTCTTGATATTACTTGAAAGGATGGCTTTCAATGAGTTTTGTCTACCTGCAGAAAGAAGTAAATGAACCCCGATCCCAGCACCTTCACGGGCAACTTGGGTAATCACTTTCTCAAGGATTTCATTGAATTTCGCATCTTTCAATCCTTCAAAACCATCTAACAAGATAAGGATGATTGGTTCTTCTTTCCCACTAGCACGCTCATACATATCCAAACTCGCCACAGAAAACTCACTCAACAGCTTCTTACGACGTTTCAACTCATCGTTGATCCGTCTCGCAAACTTCTCAATTTTCTCTTCTTCATCAATACTCATCGTATCTGCCACATGTGGTAATTTCTTCAACGGCAGAAGTCCATTTGTCCCAAAATCAAGCAAGTACACATTTAGCCTTTCAGGACTATGCACTCTCGCCAAATCCATCACAACCGTCTGCATAAATGTACTTTTCCCATACCCAGGACTACTAAACACGGTCATATGACCTTCTTGCGTCATATTCAAACGCAACGTATTCTGTGCCTGCATACTCGGCACATACACTACACCCAAAACAGGTTCAAGCGGCTGTTTCTCTGTCAACCATTCTTCTCTAAAGTCCACAGGATGAAGGGTAGAAGAAGCAATCCGTTCTTCCAACGGCGGTAGCCAAGGACGAGGAAGGGGTGTGATATTCTCACGTTCCGCCACTTCATGAATCCCATCAATAATGGCATCGAGTTCAGTCGGAATCTGTTTCACATCATCCGCATTCTCCAAGCCACTTAAATCTTCACTTAGAATCTCATACTGACCAAGGTCGTTAACTAAATAAATCGTATGATCCTCAATCTGTTGGTCATCTTTCTCAGGCTGATAATCCGCACCACTCCAAGCACTTTGGAACAGTTCATAAATCTCATTATTCCCCACTTGCAAGTACGCACGACCAGCTTGAGTAATTTCCGCTGCATCAGGTGTTTTCAACATTTCCATCGAATCGGCTTTATCCGCCACTTTCAACGCTAATTTAAATTTCGAGTTACTCCAGATTTGATCGTTTACTACACCACTTGGTTTTTGCGTCGCAAGAATCAAGTGAATCCCTAACGAACGCCCAATACGAGCAGTGGAAACAAGTTCCTTCATAAACTCAGGCTGTTCTGATTTTAACTCCGCAAACTCATCCGAAATTAAGAAAAGGTGAGGCATTGGTTCAGAAACATCGCCATTTTTATATAATTTTTGATACTGATTGATATGATTCACGTTATTCTCCGAGAAAAGGCGCTGACGGCGTTTTAGCTCGGCATTGATCGAGATTAATGCACGCATGCTTTGAGCGCCATCTAGGTTGGTAATACTCCCTAATAAGTGGGGTAGGATACGGAACAAGTTCGCCATTCCTCCACCTTTGTAGTCAATCAGGAGGAAAGCGACATCGTAAGGATGGAAATTTACCGCTAAACTCAAAATATAACTCTGTACGATCTCAGATTTACCAGAACCCGTCGTCCCAGCGACTAAGCCATGCGGTCCGTGGGCTTTTCATGTAAGTTCAAGTAAACAATATCGTCTTTCCCATGTAAACCAAGCGGCACAGCTAAGGTTTTATTAGCTATATTCTGTCTAATACTAACAAAATAGGGAATAATATTAGGCAGATAAAAGAAAAAAGTAAAAAACTACTAAAAATAGTAATTTTTTACTTTGAAGGCGACTCAATATTCAAATTTTTTCTTTTTGTCTCAACTCTGTAATTTGTTGTTCCATTTTCGTCAAGGTTTGCGTAAAGTCATTATGAAAAATAGAGAAGATTTGTGAACAAGCGTAATAGTTACTTGCGATTTTTTTCTTGTTTACTGGTCGTTGCTTGTCACTAAAAAAATCATTTAGTAAATTCAGGGCATTTTGCCAGGAATTGAGTTGTTCTAAAAGATCATGTAATGAGTAGATATCTTGGTAGCTAATACTTTTAATTGGTTGATTTCTGTCGTTTTTAATAGTTAATGGTTGTATTTTATTCATTATGTTTCTCCTTTAAATTTTTTTGGAGAATTTCTTAAATGTATGATATACTCAACTTGTCTATGGTGGAGTTTTAATTTAAGAAATTCATTTCTTATTTTTAGAGCTCTGCTTTTTGTTTTAATAGTTCATGAATTCAAAATAAATAAACTTGTTTACTTAGGTTCATGTTAGATCGCCTCCTTTAAATAGAGCCTTCTGTATTTTTAGACGTATAGGATATAAAATATTAATTATTCCTATACAAAAGACTGTTTCTATTAACTTTATATTTTCATTATACATATTTCTGTTTACTTTTTCAATGGTTAAAGTAAACATTTGAATACTTTTTTGAAAAATATTGTAAAACCTAGTATAGTAATACATGAAAGAAGGTGCTATTTTGGAGCAGTTAGGAATTAATATTAGGAAATTACGTAAAGTCAGAGGTATGACACAGGAAGAACTGGCAGAAAATGCTAAAACAACTAAGCAAAGTATTTTAAAGATCGAAAAAGGAGAAACAATTCCTCTGAGTACGACTCTTTACGCGATTGCATCTTCATTAGGCACAACTGTTGAGACTCTTTTTAGTGAGAATATTGAGCTTAGTCAGACTTCTGAAAATATAGTTTTGGATGTTTTGAGGAAACAAGCCTCATTTAATGAACTACATAGAAATATTTTGGAAGAAAGTGAAAAGGATGGATTTAATAAAGTAAAGTTAGAGAAAGAGAGGAAACTTCTTCTTTCAGAATTAGATATAGACAATCTAAGTAACAAAAAATTGTATGAACTTATTGTATTAAAACAGAAATCTGAATTAGAAATTGCTAGGGAGAAGTATTTAGAAACTAAATTTGTTTCAGATAGAGCTTAAAAAGAACAGAATTGACTTGAAATAGTGTCAGTTCTGTTCTTTTGTCATTTTCTAGATGTTCCACTTTTATTTTTACTAGTAGGCTAGTTATTCTTTTTCTAAAATCCCCATGTAAATGTCCGAGGAACTCACAAAATAGCTATCACTTTGTCTAGTTCCTCGAGCTTTTTTTAGCGTAACATGCCTACCATTTGCTTTAACATTAGAATTTGTTCTTCTAAATTCTTATTTCTTCACCCTCATAATCTAGCAAAATAGCAATCTAAAAATCTATCTTATCCATTTTACATACAATAAAAAGCGATATTCATGTTGTTACTCACGAATATCGTTTTCAATAACTTTAATACTTAATTTATATTACCTTGATGAGGGAGTTACATATTATTAGTCAAGGTTTTACTATCCGACACTAATCAGATAGTAAAATGCTTTTTTATTTACTGTAGTCATTTTTAATTTCCTCTAGCCCCCTCATCAGGGCATCTTGTATCACATCAACGGTAGTATGATACTTAGAGTCTTTAGACTTAATAACATTTACAAATTCTTTGAGCACACCATCTATCATAATTGTAATACCTTCTACTTTTTCCCCAGTTTGTTCATTTTCAAATTCTTCTGTCATTATTGAAATAGTTTTTTTCATTCTCAAACATTCTCCTCTACTATTAAACACTAAATAAATTATCTTCAGAATGGCTCATCCAATATTTTTTTGAATTTGGAATATCATCTTCAAAATCTTTATATTCAGAATACCAGAATTCAGGAACATAGTCTTCATATGAAGAAGGCTCTGAATAATTTGAATAGAATATTTTTTTATCAAAATCTACATACAAGCTAGGTCTATAATCATATTTCCAACTATCATCTACATTGTTTTTACTGTTTAATAAAAATTTTCTTAGTTCCTCAACAGTTGCTTTATTTTCTTTTATTAAATTAAGAAAGTTTGAAGCATTAGGAGTATCTAGAACTAAATTATTTTTTCGACTTTTATCAATGTAATTAATATCAATACTGTATCCTTTATTTTCAAATGCTGTAACACGTTTTTGATAATCTAAAAACCAAATTTCTTTATCAGAAACGTACCATGAAAAATTTCCTTCTAAAATAACTGCTACAATTATATTTTCTGTATAGTCTGGTATTAAATTCATTATTTCCCACCTTTTATGATTTTGGAACTGATAGCAACTTCTTCAATCCATTCAGCCCAAGGAGGAGGAAACTCAACACTTACTCCTGGAGTAGTTGGATCAGTTAGTTTAGGTACAGTTCCTCCCTGATTTGCCGGGTTGGTTTTAGAACCAGCCTGTGGAATCATGTTTTCTTTTACAAAATCATCAAACCATTTTGGTACCTCAATTTCTATTAAATCTGCACCAGGTCTGTTATTTTCAATAAAGTGTCTCGCATGTTCCCCATCATCAATACTTATATTAAGATCTCTGTCTTTTTTATTGATAAAGATATTTCCATCATTATCTACAACGATTCTATCTTGACTAGATTTATTTCCTTGCCCTCCTTGAACTCGACGGTAAGTAACTGTTTCTTCCGCAACATCAAGTTCGCTGGCTTTCTTAGAAGGAATTTTAACTTTCCCCTTAAAGAAACTATTATAAGCGGTAAGTCCAGCAAAAGCTAGGTTCATTGCACCAAATAATCCAGATAATACCTTTTCTTCACCTGACAACTTTCTTCCAGTTAAAAGACTGTTACCAGTTGCAGCGCCCCAAAATCCTTCTAATGCACCTACACCCGACATACCTAGTGAAATAATCGGTCCAATAACAGGGATACTTGTTACAGCTACAGTCAATGCAAAAGCGGCAGTTCCTTTAGCTAATGCTTCTAAAAAGGAATCATAATCGTAACTAGCAAGATTCATCGCCATCATTTGGTATTCTTCATAGGTGAAATCATCACCAATCTGTTTTTTGAACTCAATATATTCTCTCTTTAACTGTTTTCCTAACGGAGTTGCAGGTTCTAGTAAATCTTTTAGTGTCACAATACCCGATTGACCAGTAGAGAAATTACCTGATTTTGCTAAAGACCCAGTAGCTGCTGTACTATACCCTTTGATATCAACGTTACTCATTGCGCCTAAAAAGTCATCTAATTTCATATTGAAAGGGAGATCGATATCGTTTTGAATAGATATAGGAGCATTTTTTGAATATTTGTGAAGTGTTTCAGTTAAAGTAGGAAAAGAAGCTAATTGATATTTTCCTACAGAATCCGTATCAAAAACAGAATTGATTTCTCCATCATTATCATATCTGCTGATAGTGTCTTCTGCATCTGTGATGATATCAAAACTATCTTTGATTAAAGTTGCGATAGAATCGGCTGCGCCACCACCAGCATTTAACCCAGCAATGGCACTAACATCCTGTTGCCAATCTGCTTGAATACAATTTACTTTACTCATTAATAAATCGTCCCACCTTTCACTTTCGCACTATTTTGGGCATTTTCAGCAACTTTACTTGCGATATAATTATCTGTGTCTTTAAATTCGTTGGTTGTAAACTCTACTAGTGAAGCCATTCGTTCATAATGCTGAACTAAATCACTAATTTTTACAAATGCCATAGGATATATCGCAAATTTGTCTAATGCCATTCCTGATTCATAGAATCCAGTTTGTTGAAGTTCTGTGGCCGCTGTTACGGCTTCATTTAATATAGAACTTGTAGAACGAAGTAACGATACTAAATCAGACATCTCGTCTGCACTAACTTGTGTTTTAGTCAAACCAACCTCTTCCTTTCTCATACTCGATACCTAATGTATCAACTACTCGTTTATTTAATAATTCTTGACTTGTATGATAAATTTTCTTGGTTGCTACATCTATTTCAATCAATCTTTCTTCTTTCATGAAAAACAACCATTCTTTTACGGTACTGATTTTATCGTCAAGCACTTTTATTTCACCGACTGAAAAGAGTTGTGAGTCAACGGCTTCTAAAAGTGTTTCTATTTCTTTATTATTAATTATTTCGTTATGAACAACTGCATTTTTTCCTGATTCGCCTCTTAAAAGTTCATTTGTCAGATAGACTTCTTCTAAAAATTGTTGTCTTGTAAATTGAGTGAAGAGATAGCCGTCTTCTCCTTTGATAATCCCTATCCCTTTAGTATCATAAAATGTCATAAAACAATTATTAACGAAAATGAACTTTTGATTTTTGCTGTATAGTTCTAAAAAACGGATGACATCAGCGCCATGTTTAGTCAAATTATTTTTTGAGTCAACAATTTCTTTCTTTTTGAGTGATTGTTCTGCTTTTTTACTGGATTCAGTAGGGGATAAAGAGCAGTCTTGAATTTCAGGACATCCAACCAAGAGTCTTTTATCTATAGATTGGAGTAAAATAAATAGTTCTTCGGGGGTAAAACTCTCTTTTATTGTCATAGTTATCAAAGTCCTTTAACTGCTTGAACTTCTCCAGAAGCTTCAAATTTTTTGATATTTTTTTTCAAGTCTTTTAATGCTTTTTCATGTTTTTTAAGTCCTTTTTCAATATCTTTATGATATTGAACAACAATGTCTAAATAGGCAGCACAAGAATCTTTTGCTTCACCTGACCAAACCGCACCGCCGTGTAATTTGTTATTTACAAGTTGTGCCTTTTGTAAAGCTTCACCTACTTTTTCTTGAATCAATGTTGCTTTTGTAATTGCATCAGCTAATTTTGCATCATCTATTTTTACGTCGCTCACGTTCTTCATCCTCTTTTCGTTTCTTTTCAGCTCTTACAGCGTCGTTGTGATCTTTCTCTCTCTGTTTTTCAGCTTCGTATTTTTTTGCATACTCTTGGGCTACTTCGCTTGCTTTTTGCTGAGCCTGTGTTAAACTTTCTTGATTTTGTTTCACTTTATTAATATATGATTGTAAGTTTGTAGTGACTGACTTTGCTGAGGTTACGTAATGTTTAGATGGTAAATCACTCGCAGACATTTCAGGTGCTTGGGATTTATAGGTCGTTAATATAGTTGAAGCACTTGTTTCCTTTTTTTGATGATCAGATAAAAGTGTTTGTAACTCTGCTGCTAATTTTTTATAGTTATCTCGTTGTTCTTTATAGAATCCAGTTTGAAAGGCCATAGTAAAACTCCTTATCTTTATTTTAATAGGAACCAAAATAAGCAATTCTGGTTCCTATTTTCTTATTTATATCATCGACAACATTTCATTTTGTAGTAAACGTTATTGGTATAGAAATAAGCTTCATCTACTTCAAGCAAAGGTTCATTCGCTTGATATGGTTTTTCAAATATTGTTTGATCGGCTTTTCTTAATCCTAAAATTGCTTGTTTGGTATTTGTTTTGATATATTTTGGAATGGCTTCGTAACCACTTAAGAAATTCAAGTAAGAGTACATTACTAAGTGAATGCCAACTTTTGGTGCACGTTCATAAATAGCAATAAATTCATCGTCTTTAATCCCAGACTCTTTAACGAAATTCGCCATATTATCAATTAAGACGACCCATGCATCCGTATTGCCACTTTCTTGTCTGCGTTCGATTTCAGCAAGTAACATTTCTGAGAATTGTCCAACTTGTTCCCCAGAAACATAAGTTGAAATACGTTCTTGATATTGATTTAACACACCTTCTGTATCAATGGCTAATAATTTTACATTGTCCATTTGACTAACTGTAGAGATCATTTGTTTTTGCAATAACGTTAGAGCTTCTTCGCGATCGCTGAATGCTGCAAGGTGTTTCATTTTAGCTAAGTCAATGGGTACAGCTTCAACCTCTTCGTAATCAACACCTAATGGTATTAGCTGGTTGTTCATTGCATATTGAACTGATTTTTTCCGCTTGAAACTTTCAAAATCAAGGATATCAGGCACCATCGGAATCGGTTCAGGTCTAGCCCCAGTCCAATGTTCATCCATCTGGCTAACTTCTTCTTGAATTGCTTCAATGATTTGTAACGTATCTTCACCATCAGCTGGTAATGCTGCTTGGAACAGTTCAGGTTCTTCTAACTTGATCAAGCCACGACCTGGTAAGTCATCAATAGTAAGTGTAGTTCTTCCAACAATCGCTCTAGGCTCACTGTCATCGATCATCTTCAAGACAATCTGTGTTTTGATATTACTTGAAAGGATGGCTTTCAATGAGTTTTGTCTACCTGCAGAAAGAAGTAAATGAACCCCGATCCCAGCACCTTCACGGGCAACTTGGGTAATCACTTTCTCAAGGATTTCATTGAACTTCGCATCTTTCAATCCTTCAAATCCATCTAAAAGAATCAGGATAATCGGTTCTTCTTTGCCACTAGCTCGCTCATACATATCCAAGCTAGCCACAGAAAACTCACTAAGAAGCTTCTTACGTCGTTTCAATTCATCATTGATCCGTCTCGCAAACTTCTCAATTTTCTCTTCTTCATCAATACTCATCGTATCCGCCACATGCGGTAATTTTTTAAGAGGTAACAATCCATTCGTCCCAAAATCAAGCAAGTAAACATTCAATCGCTCAGGACTATGCACTCTCGCCAAATCCATCACAACCGTCTGCATAAATGTACTTTTCCCATACCCAGGACTACTAAACACGGTCATATGACCTTCTTGCGTCATATTCAAACGCAACGTATTCTGTGCCTGCATACTCGGCACATCCACCACACCCAAAACAGGTTCAAGCGGCTGTTTCTCCGTTAACCATTCTTCTCTAAAGTCCACAGGATGAAGGGTAGAAGAAGCAATCCGTTCTTCCAACGGCGGTAGCCAAGGACGAGGAAGGGGTGTGATATTCTCACGTTCCGCCACTTCATGAATCCCATCAATAATGGCATCGAGTTCAGTCGGAATCTGTTTCACATCATCCGCATTCTCCAAGCCACTTAAATCTTCACTTAGAATCTCATACTGACCAAGGTCGTTAACTAAATAAATCGTATGATCCTCAATCTGTTGGTCATCTTTCTCAGGCTGATAATCCGCACCACTCCAAGCACTTTGGAACAGTTCATAAATCTCATTATTCCCCACTTGCAAGTACGCACGCCCAGCTTGGGTGATTTCTGCGGCATCAGGTGTTTTCAACATTTCCATCGAATCGGCTTTATCCGCCACTTTCAACGCTAATTTAAATTTCGAGTTACTCCAGATTTGGTCATTCACCACACCACTTGGTTTTTGAGTCGCAAGAATCAAGTGAATCCCTAACGAACGCCCAATACGAGCAGTGGAAACAAGTTCTTTCATAAACTCAGGCTGTTCTGATTTCAATTCCGCAAACTCATCTGAAATTAAGAAGAGGTGAGGCATCGGCTCTTCAACATCGCCACTTTTATATAATTTTTGATACTGATTGATATGATTCACGTTATTCTCCGAGAACAGGCGCTGACGGCGTTTTAGCTCGGCATTGATCGAGATTAAGGCGCGCATACTTTGAGCACCATCTAGGTTGGTAATACTCCCTAATAAGTGAGGTAGGTTACGGAACAAGTTCGCCATACCTCCACCTTTGTAGTCAATCAGGAGGAAAGCCACATCATACGGATGGAAATTCACGGCTAAACTCAAAATATAACTCTGTACGATCTCCGATTTACCAGAACCTGTTGTCCCAGCGACTAAACCATGCGGTCCGTGGGCTTTTTCATGTAAGTTCAAGTAGACAATATCGTCTTTTCCACGTAAACCAAGCGGCACAGCTAAGGTTTTATGTGGGGAATGTTCGGCCCAACGTTGGATCACGTTAAATTCATCAAATTTCTCGATGCCGTACATTTCTAGGAACGTCACCGCTTCAGGAATACTTGATTTCAAGTTTTGTAAATGATTCAATGGCGCCAACAAACGTGGCAATTGTTCTTTACTAAAGTCAGCAGGGAAGTGATCCAATTGGAACGGTGTATTCTTCAATTTTCCTTCTTCCAATAAGAGCACCCCAGTATTACGGTCACGGATATCGATAACGGTTTTGATATTATCCGATAAACTACTCATGACATCTTCCACGAAAATCACGCTACAACCCAATTCACTCGGATCTTCATTGAAGAATTCCATAATGACATGATCCAAAATCAACTTCTCATCGGTGATCATTACCACATAATGAGGGGAGAAGATCGTACTATCTCGACTATTGCGGTTTTCTTCCATAGAATTTTTACGGTTTTTCAAGATTTGATTCAAACTATTCAATACTTGGTCACGGCTCCGTTGGTTATAGACAAAGCCACGCACATTCACATCCTGCATTGTTGCATGAGGCAACCAACGCATCCATTCCCATTGGTCTTTTTCGGCTTCTGGGAAAATTGAGATAAATTGTAAATCATGGTAGCTATGGAAGACAGATAATTGATTGACTAATAAATGAAGCTGTTCTAGCACCAAGTTTCTAGGGCCAATATACCCAACAGGTCCATTGACTAAATTCGCTACGATCGGCATATCCTCAAGCTCTAAGCTCTTCGTATAAAGCTCATAACCACTTTTTTCTAAATCATCGGTTTCTTTCCCACGTTCTTTGTTTGAGTAGGTAATATCACTTGACGATTGCAGAGTTCCTAACCCCAAGCGGTAGAAAAGAAAATCAAAGTGTAGTGCTGTTTTTTCATAAATTCTAGGGCTGTAGGTTTTGGTCATCTCCAATAATTCTGAAACGTTTGGATAGTGATACAATTGCCCTTGTTTTTGTTCTTGATTTAATTGGTGTAATTCTACTGACTTGTCGACTAAATATTTTTTATAGCTCACTTCACGATCGATCAAGCTTTGTTTGTGTTCTTTTTTCGTTTTAAAGTAATTGGTGATCGAGAAAATAATCGTGATCAAGGTCGTTGCGGCACTGGCTAAAACGAATAAACCATTTGGTCTGAAAAAGGCCATTGCCACAGTTACCATCAACATGACGATCGGTGGTAAAATCGTTTTGATCAGTTGATCTTGTTGTTTATTGTTCGGTTCACTTGGTGCGTTGATCGTAATTTTTTCCTCTGGTTCACGGTAAATGATCCGCGGTGAACGGTGGAAATCTGGGTAATCTTCATAGACATCGTAACGAGAGTTGTAGATTTCGCATAGATCAGATTTTATGATCGTACCTTCTGTGGCGTGTATTTCATGAGTAAAAATTTTCAATGTGTGGTGTAAGAAAGACAGTTCGTCTCCTTTACCAAGTAAATAGTCTGTGCCGGTAAATAATTGATTATTGATCATCAACTCACCAGAAAGTACCGTCAACAACCATTGCTCGTCTTGTTTTTTCAAAATAGCGGAAAGTGGTTCTGCTAAATGATCATTCGGCAATTCAAGGGTTGCGCCTTTATCCGTACTCAAAATGATTTCTTTTTTGTCTAATAGATCAAACACATGTAGTTTGGTCATAGGTGTTAAGATAATTGTTGCATGTTGATCATCTGATAATGAAAGGGAGAGGGGAGTGCCAAGTGATAAAACATGTTCCTGCCCTTGGTGTGTCACTACCCACTCGTCTTGTTTTTCGATCGTTAGTTCATCCGCTTCTGTCAGTAAAGGTAAGTGAAGAGATGCTTGATTATCCGATCCGATTCGTTGTGTTTTCTCTTCGTCCAGGGTCAGTTGATAGCGATAGCCTTGAAGATAGATGATGGCTTGTGTCTTTGTCATCTAATTTCCCTCCTGAGCAGTCGATCCTTGTGTTTGTTCCGCTTCTGCTGCAGCATTCACACTTTCGTCACGTTTTTCTTTGTATTTTTTGTAGTCCGCTTCTAATTTACCGATTGTTTCTTCTTTTTCGGTACCAGTCATTTTTGTGTCTTTTCTAACTTGTTCGATTTTTTGTGTGATTCCATATAAAATCAAATCGGAATCTTCTAAATTTTTCGCTACATCTAGCGCTTCATCCAGATTCCCACGACCATTTTCGATCCAGTAGTCTAGATAATTTTCATCAGAACGTAAGGTTACGTTGTTTAAAATAACTTTTTTCTGTTGCTCCTGTAAGGCTTCACCTTGAATAAAGCTAAAGGCTAATTCGTATTTTTGGGTGAAAGGAATACTTGCTGTTTTCACTGGGTCTAAGGTTGTGATCACGGCTTCATAGTCATTTTTCAAGAAGGCTGTATCAGTATTTTGCATCCTATCTAAGAATGGTAAACGGAAAAACAGTAAATAAACGAGTGGAATCACTAAAATTGCGGATAAGACTGTCATCCAAATCGATAATTGTTTCATCACTTGGAATTTCGTTTTGCTGACTTTTTTAATTGTTTTTGCAGCATGTTCCACTGTTTGGTCGTACATTTGAACTAAATATTCTCTGATTTCTTCAAAGCTTTCTTTTTTCAAAATCGTTTGGACAAACTCAGAGCCTTTTTTGATTTCTAGTTGCCCTTCATAGAGTTTGGTAAAGTCATCTTTTTTCTCGAATAAGGCGATGATCAAGCTTTTGTATTGTCTTAATAATAAGTCATTATTGGTGACTTTCGGCGGCATTTTTCCGTCGAGTCCGCGATAAGCTATTTTGGGCTGTAAGTTATAATCAAACAGCAAATTTTCTGGGTGGATAAAGAAGGTAAGTGGTAAATCTAATAGTTGTTCAACTGCGGCCATATTTGCCATGGCACGAAGTTTATCTTCTTTTGTTCCAGCTTTTAATTCTGTAAAGGTAATGCGTTCTTTAGGTAATTCATACGTGAAGGTCACGGCATCTTCTTCCCAGTGGATGCTTGTGTCCATCAATAATGGGTGAGCGACTTTCAATAAAGCTAAATCTTTTTCTTCATTGACTTGAACTTCTGATTTTCTTAAAGCAAGCTGCCAATTTGCCACCGTTTTCTTAAATTCATACGTATGTTTTTCAATTATTATCGCTACAGCTGTTTCTTTCATGTTTTCCATCATTTATTCTCCCAACACTTCGATTATATCTCCGTCAGTAATCGGAAAATCTTTTAATTTTTGTTCTTCGTCTAAAAGAATTCCTTTATTCAAAACTTTGATTTGATATTTTTTAACGTCTTTTTCTTTGCCAAAAATTTGGTTCAATTCTCGAATAAACCGAAATACAGTAATGTTATTAGGAATTCTTAAATCAACCATTTTTTCTCTATTTTTTTGATACAACAATGTTACGTTGATATGTTCTGTATTATCTGCCATGATTCTGTCCTCTTTTTCTGTTGTGATACAAAAGTAATGTGACCACGGTCACCAATGCTAAGCCTAAAATTAATGGAAATAACGCAGGAGGAGAAGAAACTGCATCTACAGTCTCTTCTCTTTTTACTGCTGCTTGGTTATTTTCACTTGCTGCAAATAGTTGAGTAGGATCTAATTCCTTTACTTTTGCTCCTTTTGTTAGGAAGAGCTTAGACATGTCCTCTTGTTTTTGTTTTTCTTCTAGTATTTTTGCATCGGTTGTTTTTTTGATCATTTCAGCTTCGAACAAGCGGTCTTCCGCTACAAAGCTTTTGGTTTTACCATCGTCTATTTGATCTTTGTTTAAACGATCTGTTTGTAATTCTAGGTTATTATCGAGTAAGGTTTCTTCAGCGTGAGTTACGTCAGAAAAGGAAAAGATACTGATGCCTAGTAAGCATAAGACCATTAGCTTTTTCATTTTGTGACCACTTCCTTCGCTTTCCGTCTTGGTTTCCAAATAAAAATGTTGAATAAAATCAAGGCTGCGATCGTTAATAGATACAAAATGATCTGAACAATATTTAAGGCGTTATTTGCTAGAACATCTGCTAAATTATTTTCACCGATCGACAGTGGATTGACTGATCGAATAAGGTCGACCATCGGGTTGTTACCTTTTGTTTTACCGATTGCATTTGTGACAAATACATAACTGATAAATAAGAAGAGGCTCAAGGCAAATCCAGCAATATGGAATTGTTTCAATGCATAGTGATTCAATAATGAGAAAATTAGCATAAACAATACGACCATCATGCCCCAAACGATTTGAGACTCTTTGACAATACTTAATTCACTGATGCTTAACATGCTTAAGATTAATCCAATGCCAATAGCACTTAAGCTAAGTAGCAATGTTTCTAACATGTTGTCTTTAAGCCATAATTTTTCTCGTTTGAATTTATTTTTTACTTTTCTGACAACAGGTTGTGTTGCGAATAGATAAGCGACAAACAAACTTAAGGTGAACATGATTAAGATCCAAGTGAATGGCTCATTGACCTCAGTTGTTTTGATTGTGGCTTCTGCTTTTCCGTTGACAGGGTTAGCGATAAATTGTAGCAGTGTATTATTTGGAACGCCGTCTTTGTGAGCATTGTTTAATACTTTGATAAATGCTGAGACAAAATCATTGTTATTAGCAAGTTCTTTGTTCAAGTTGTTCATGATGACATCTGCGTTAGTAGATAAATCTTCACCGTTTTTTTGTGCAGTTTGTACGTCTTTATCGAATGATGTGAAGACAGATTTAACACTTTCTGCCTCTTTGACGTTCATGCTAGATGCTTCTTTCAGCATTTCTGCTTGTTTTTTGATTGATTGAAGCATGGAGTCGATTGCTGATATTTCTGAATCTGTAGCAGTATTGTCAGAAGCGACTTTTGTTTCTGAAGTTGTAGCTTCAGTCATCGTTTTTTGCCAATCAGCAATTTGTGCTAAGTGGGATTTGACGTTTTCGTTCAGATTCATAGTATTACCTTGAATTTCCTGAAGTTTTTCACCGATTCGTTCCGATTGACGATCAATATCAGATGCTTGTTTGACCAAAGAGTCTAATTTTTCATGTTGATCTTTGTAATGACCAGTAGCAAAAGTACCGTTAAGAACTTGTTTGAACATTTCGGTCATGTTCATGTCTAGTAAGTTATTGAAGACGTCGAATGGGTATTTGTTGAAGTCTTTAAGTTCTGTTTGTACAGTTTCGTAAAGTTCAACTGTTTTACCTAATTGTTCTGAGTATTTTCTTTGCGCGTATTGATATCTTGGCTTTGAAAATTCTGATAAATCAGCAGATTGCTCCCACATAACAGTGTATTTTCCAGCGGTTGCTCGGCTTACATAAGTCTCTACTTGAGGTGTTTCTTGAACTGGAGCCTCTTCTGTTTGTGGTGTTGTTTCCTCTGCAGATGTACTTTCAGTGATTGAGTTTTCTTTTTTCTCAGAATTTACTGTTTCATTTGTTGTTACATCAACAGCTGGTAGTGATTTTGTGACGGGGGCATTTCCGTTCTCATCAGGATGAAGAACTTTTTCCACTGTAATTGGAATTTTAGGTGCGCCTTCAGTTTCATCAAAATCAGTTTCAAACGTGTACGTAAACCTCATATTGGTGCTAGAAATAGCAATAGGTTTTCCGGGAACAACTACAGTTTCAGGATAACCATAAGTAATCGCTTCGATTCCAGCAGGTAAATCTCCAAAAGTGATTGTTCCTTCTTCTCTAAAGTTTTCAGTTGTAATCGTAAAGACCTTAGACTGACCAACAGCGTTATCTCTTGCTGCTACCAAATTGTCATAAGTTCTTCTTAATTCTTTGTGATAGTTGCTATTGCCAATCGTTTCGCTATCAACTTTCCATTCCAATTCTTTAATTGTAGGATTGTCCGGGTACTTTTCATTGGTGTCACGAATTTTTTGATTGATTTTTTCGATACTCTCTAACATACCGTAGTTTCCATATATAGTTGATCGAATATCATCAATTGCAGGGTCATCAGTGTAGGGAAGATGACCGTATAAAAAGACTTCATTAAATTCGTTGATATCTCTTGTATCTTGTTTAAAGGGTAGACTGTCTAAACGATCTTGCATTTTCTGCAAGTAATTATCATTGAATTTGGAAACATCTGAGAGTTGTCCATAGTCATAATCCATTTTTGTAAGAACTTGCTTAAAGGTTACTTTAGACGCTTCATCTGGATTATTGATTCTAAATTGTTTGAAAAACTCTTCGCTATAAGTATCAAAATACTTATCTTCAATTCCCTCTAGGTCAGCAATCTGTTTTTCAACATCTGCTTTAGAAGCAATGAGTTGTTCATTCAGCGCATTCATTTGCTCAATAAAACGGCCATTACCATCATCTGAGGTAATAAAATCATCCTGCAATGATTGGTTCAAAGTTTCTAATGTGCTGTACAATTTACTCGTTTCTGAACTTAATAAACTGCTGTCCATTGATGTTAGAAGTTTTACAAATTCTTCATATGACAATTTTCCATCGGCGCGTTGTTTTAGTAACTGCTCCAATAAAGTAGAAAAGTCTTGATGACTGCTGACAAGTGATTCAGGATTTTTGATAAAATCGATTAGGGTGTTTGTCAGTAAGTCATTTGCTTGTAAGGCACTTTGAGATTGGGAGGTGATGCTTGGTAAATAGTTTTTAAAATTGATTGTTGGCTGATACAGAATCTCTTGAAACTTGCCAACTGAATCAGTTTGATTGGTGTAGACTTTTTCAATATTTTGTTGTGCAGTATATAAATTATCAATGATGCTGACCACGTATAAATCGACCAGTTGTTGATTCAAATCATTGACGATTTTCCGACCAACACTCCTAGATTCATTTTCTAAGGTAGCATTCCCATTTGCATTGATTTTATAATTGACTTGAACTTTTTCTGGTGCTTCACTGTCTAACTCTAAGAGCTTACTTGAAAAGTTGCTTGGGATTGTAACAAGTAAATTATAAGTGCCCGTTTTTAAACCATTTTCGGCAATCCCTCGACTAACTGTAAACCAGTTATACGTCGCGTCTTTTTCAATTTTCTTTACATAATCTGCACCTAGGTTATAGTCTATGTTATTTTTGTTAACCCCGTTATCTTCATTCACTAAAGCAATATTTAACCGCATATCTTTCTCTTCTTTTGCTTTATTGGCAGAGATATCAGTAAAATCTCGATTCATAAATATAAGCATAATAAGTAAAATTACAACCATCCAAACAGATTTCAACATATAATATAGTTTTTTACTGTTCATTTATCATTCTCCTAAACAAAAGAGGAACAGCGAGGAGCAAGTGCCCTCCCTATTCCTCAGATATGTGTTTCTTATAGACCTCTTCCGATTGCTGAAGAGATATTTTGATCTGTTTCTTCTACAATAGTAGCAACTTCGTTCAATTGTTTGTTGATTTGCTCTAATAGCTCCGCGAATTCACTTACTTTTGGTTTTAAAGCAGTGAATTGATCGTTAAAGCTATCAAAACCGCTACCTTCCCAGTTTCCTTGAATCGTATCTTGTTCAGATTGTAATTTTTGTAAAATATCTTGAACTTGTTGCGAACCGTCCGTATATTTTGTTGCAGAAGTTCTTAGTTCTTGTGGGGATAATTTAATTCTATCGCCTGCCATTTTTCATTCCTCCAAATAGTTAGTATTAGAAAGCATTTAATAATGATTTCTATCTATCTAAACGTTACCATAAAAAAGAGTTAATAAATACTTGATGTAAAAAGTTGCATGTTTTAAGTAAAAAAAAGAGAGATAAATAGAAATATAACCTGCCTTTAAGGTATTTTTTTATATATAGGTGATTTTTATAATTATCTCTAAGTATGAAAAAATAAAAAAATCTGTAACAAATACAGATTTTTTTAGAGAAATATTAATTGTTTATTTCGTGGTGTCATGTTGAATTATGATTTAAGGAAAGCTGTATATGCCATTTTTAATTCTTCTTTAAATGTTCTGCTCATGGGCAAAGCAATATGTTTCTCTTGTTGCACATCTTTTTTAACCTGTTTAACGAATACTTCGTTTTTCGTGATCTCAACAATATAATTTAAATTTACCACGTAGCTACCATGTATCCTAGTAAATAAGTCTTTATTTGCTTTATTGATGATTTCAGACATAGTCAAATACGTTTTGTAAACTTTTTCTATTGTATGAATATAAGCAATACGACCGCTTTTTGCGATATAAATAATTTCATTCATTGACAATACAACAAGCTTTCGATTAAACGAAAACTCGAAATAAGAATGGTTAGTAGTAAAGTGATTTTTTGCCCTAGTCATTATCTCCAGTAAACATTCATCAGAAATTGGTTTCAGTAAGTAATCAAAAGCTTGGACTTTAAATACTTCAGACATGCGCTGAGCATCATTAGACACAAAAATAATCAATGCTTCTAAATCAACAGCCCGTATTTTTTGAGCTAGTGCAATACCATCCATTTCTTTTAGTTCAATAGAAATGAAGTATATAGCATAATTTGCTTCGATTTCCTTTAGATGTCGCACTAACTTTTTACCGCTACTATAAAAATCAAATTCATATTTTTGAGAAGAGTGTAGATGTATAGATTTTCAATTTTTCCCATTTCTCTCTGGTTATTATCACACAATGCAATCTTCAATAGCTCATCTCCCTTGAGTTTAAGATTCAAAATGTATTTAGAGTGGTGATCACGTTTAATCAATTTTAATTGTATCATATTTTTTATTATAGAAATTTCCAAAATTTTAATCCAAATCATTCTTTTTAGAGAATTTGTTATAATCTTTTTAAAATAAGAGGGTATTTTAATAAAAAACACGAAAGCTATAGGTATAATTAGCTATCTTTTTTTGATACACTAAAGGTAGCAATGGGGGGAAGAAAAGTGAAAAAAGCGGCACAATACAATTCATACAACCAACCAGTCGGCTATCCAATAACCGACTGGTCTACAAGAGAATATCCGACAAAATCAATACTAGAAGGAACCTATTGCAGATTAGAAAAAGTAGATCCAGAGAAACACCTAGAAGATCTTTATCAAGTTTACGGACCGCAAAGTAAACCTAAAAATTGGACGTATATACCATTAGAAGGATTTGAAAATAAAATAGAGTTCAGTGCGTATCTTACATCGATGAGCCACTCAAAAGATCCATTCCACTATGCAATTATTGATAATGTGAATGGAAAAGCGCTAGGAACAGTAGCTTTGATGAGGATAGACCGAGAACAAGGATCAATCGAAGTTGGTTTCGTTATTTATTCTGATCAACTGAAAAAAACGAGGATTGCTACAGAAGCACAATATCTTTTAGCTTGTTATGCACTAGATGTGTTAGGCTATCGACGTTATGAGTGGAAGTGCGATTCATTAAATGAACCATCTAGAAATGCCGCACTACGTTTAGGTTTTGTTTTTGAGGGTATTTTTCGGAATGCTTTAGTTTATAAAGAACGCAATCGCGATACTGCATGGTTTTCTATTATTGATAGTGAATGGCCGAAAACAAAAGCTCGGCTGAAATCATGGTTGTCGGTCTCGAATTTTACGGTTGATGGAGAGCAAAAAAAACGGTTGAATGAGTTTTAAACTAAAAAAACTAATTTGAAGGGAATTCAATGAAATGAAAAATTCAGAAATCCAATTAACTACTATTACTAAGCCGATGAGTTTTAACGATGTAGCCCCAACTTTTTTGACAGATGAAACAATGAGTGAGAGAAAGCAAAAAGTATTAGACAATATGAAAGCAGAAGATTTCGACGCCTTAGTAATTTATGCCGACAAAGAGCATGGGGGCAACTTTGAATATTTAACAGGTTTTATTCCACGTTTTGAAGAAGGATTGCTTGTTTTAGAGGCCACAGGTGAATGTACCTTGATTCTTGGTAATGAAAATTTAAAAATGGCAAAGGTCGCTCGGATCAAAAACAAATTGATTCATTCGCCATTATTTTCTTTGCCAAACCAGCCGATGGATAATGAAGCAAGATTAGAAGATATATTTGAAAGTATTGGCTTAGCTGAAAAAAGTAAGATAGGTGTTGTTGGATGGAAGATGTTCACGACAGCAGCATCAGACAACGACGCATATTTTGATTTGCCATATTTTATCATTCAAGCACTCTTAACTAGTAAAAACAGCCTAGCGGTGCTAAAAAATGCTGCACATTTATTTATTCGTGGGGATATAGGAGCTCGTACAACTAACAATGCCAATGAGATTGCGCATTACGAATATGGAGCCAACTTATCTTCCAGTGGTATGTTAAATGCGATGGACGCAGTTGAAATCGGCGTAACTGAAGCATCTTTAGGTAATGAACTGACGGCAGAAGGACAAACCAATACCGTGATTACAATTGCTGCAACCGGGCAGCGTTTTGAATATGGAAATGTGTATCCGACGCATAAGCAAGTAAAATTGGGTGATCCGTTGTCGTTAACGACAGCATTTAAAGGTGGATTGTCTAGTCGGACGGGTTTTGTAATAGAAAATCAGAGTCAACTTCCAGAAAATCAGCATGATTACTTGGAGAGAGTCGCGATACCTTATTATCAAGCTGTTACAACTTGGTTGGAAACAATAAAAATTGGTAAGTTAGGGCAGGAGCTCTATCAAACGATTGAAAAAGTTTTTCCTCAAGCAGACTACCATTGGCACTTGAATCCTGGGCATTTAGTATCAGATGAAGAATGGATGTCTTCACCGATTTATGCTGGGTCACAGGAGATATTGAAGAGTGGTATGATTTTACAAATCGATATTATTCCATCTGTGACAGGTTATACTGGAGTTAGTGCCGAAGAATGTGTTGCACTGGCGGATAAAAATTTACAGAAACAACTCAGAGAAAATTATCCAGAGTTATGGCAACGGATAATCACAAGGAAAACCTACATCAAAGAAATATTGAATATTGATTTAAGTGAAGATGTCATTCCATTGTCAAATACAGTAGGGTATTTACGGCCTTTTTACCTCGCAAAAGACCAAGCATTTCGTTGTGTGAAGTAGTTTAACAAAATAAGGAGCTACAACTCATTTTTGAGTTTGGTTCCTTATTTTATTTTTGATGCCTATTGTTACACGTGAAACATTTGTTCCATTCATTATGAAGTGACGTTATTTTTAAATAAAGAAGTGCCTGTATAGCTCTTTTGTTTTTGTCTAAAATTAGGAGAGAAAATTTCATCCTATATAATAGAAAGAAACATTTTTTTACAACTACCATAAATCTCGCTAAAAACATTGCAAGAAATTGCTATTTGCGTTAAAGTAAGAAAAGACAATTGTGAAACATTTTCTGTTTCACGCAAGGAAGGAAACCTATGACACCAGAAGAATTTAAACAACTATTAAGCCAAAAAGAAGTCCAATTATCAGAGCATCAAATGAACCAATTTGCTCGTTATTTTGAATTACTTGTTGAGTGGAATGAAAAAATGAATCTAACGGCGATCACAGAAGAAAAAGACGTTTATTTAAAGCATTTCTACGATTCAATTTCATTAGCTTTTTTTGAAGATTTTTCAACAAATAAATCGATTTGTGATGTAGGGGCCGGAGCGGGATTCCCGAGTATTCCGTTGAAAATAGTTTTCCCAACATTACAAGTAACGATTGTCGATTCATTAAATAAACGAATCACATTCTTAACTGAATTAGTCAATGAATTGAAGTTGGAAGAAGTCTCTTTGTACCATGATCGTGCAGAAACATTTGGACAAAAAGAAGAATTCCGCGGTGCTTTCGATTATGTAACCGCTCGTGCAGTTGCTCGTTTAAATGTGTTAAGTGAACTGTGCCTACCATTAGTCAAAAAGGATGGTTTTTTCTTAGCTTTGAAAGCTGCTAAGAGCGAGGAAGAAATTATTGAAGCGAAACCTGCAATCGCCATCTTAGGTGGTAAATTTCAAAAAGAAGTATCATTTGAACTACCAATCACAGAAGACGAGCGACATATCGTTGTAATCCAAAAGAAAAAAGAGACACCCAAAAAATACCCCAGAAAACCAGGGTTACCAAATAAACAACCAATCAAATAAGATGGAGGGACACAAATGGCACGAATAATTTCTGTAGCGAATCAAAAAGGCGGTGTTGGAAAGACAACAACGACTGTAAATCTAGGTGCTTGTCTTGCTTATTATGGCAAGAAAGTGTTGCTGATCGATATTGATGCTCAAGGAAACGCTACAAGCGGTATCGGTGTACGCAAACCTGACGTTGCTACCGATGTTTATGATGTATTAGTGAATGAAGAACCAATCAAAAATGTGATTCAACAAACTTCTAGAGAAAATCTGGATATCGTGCCAGCAACGATTCAACTTGCTGGAGCTGAAATTGAATTGACGTCAATGATGGCCAGAGAATCTCGCTTAAAAGCAGCTATAGAAGAAATAAATGATATTTATGACTTTGTTTTGATCGATTGTCCACCGTCATTAGGACATTTAACGATAAATGCTTTTACAGCAAGTGATTCGATTTTGATCCCTGTCCAATGTGAATACTATGCGTTAGAAGGGTTAAGTCAGTTATTAAATACGATTCGTCTTGTTCAAAAACATTTTAATCCCGACTTACGTATTGAAGGTGTATTATTGACGATGTATGATGCTCGCACAAATTTAGGCGCTGAAGTCGTGGAAGAAGTTCGCAAATACTTCCGTGAAAAAGTCTACGATACTATTATCCCTCGAAACGTTCGTTTATCTGAAGCACCAAGTCATGGTTTGTCGATTATTGATTATGATCCCCGTTCACGTGGTGCCGAAGTGTACCAAGCACTAGCAAAGGAAGTGTTGGATAATGAGTAAAGGAAAAGGTTTAGGTAGAGGTATTGATGCATTGTTTCAAGATTTTGCTAGTTTGGAAGATGTAGATGTTCAAAAAGAAGAAGTCCTTCAAATTCCTTTAAATGAACTTCGTCCAAATCCATATCAGCCAAGAAAAACATTTGATGAAGCCTCTCTTCAAGAATTGGCGAATTCAATTCAACAATCCGGTGTTTTTCAACCAATTATTGTTAGAAAATCTGCTGTTAAAGGCTACGAGATCATTGCTGGTGAAAGACGTTTTCGCGCTTCAAAATTAGCAGAGAAAGAAGCAATCCCTGCAATTGTCCGAGAATTTGATGAAGAGGCAATGATGCAAGTTGCTGTTTTAGAAAACTTACAGCGAGAAGATTTAAATCCGCTAGAAGAAGCAGAAGCTTACGATATGCTAATGAAAAATTTGAAACTTACACAAGTAGAAGTAGCGGAACGTCTGGGCAAAAGTCGACCATATATTGCGAACTACTTACGCTTGTTAACATTACCGACTCAAGTCAAAGAAATGGTTCAAGGCGAAACCTTATCAATGGGCCAAGCAAGAACGTTACTTGGTTTGAAAGACAAAGACTTGATTTTAACATTGGCAAAACGAGTGGTAGAAGAAAATTTAACGGTTCGCCAATTAGAACAAATCGTCAATGATTTAAATGAAAATCAAGGCAAAAAAACATCTAAAAAAGAAAAGAAAAGTACGAAAGATAAACCATATTATATTCGTGAAAGTGAAGATCGCTTAATGGATAAATTTGGTACGACAGTTGCAATTCAAGAAAAAGAAGGCAAAGGTAAAATTGAGATCGAGTATCTTTCACAATCTGATTTGGCTAGAATTTTGGACATATTAGAGATTCATTTTGACGAATCTTGATGAATTAGGTAAATAAAAAAGCGTAAAGCAAAACTATTTTTAGTTTTGTTTTACGCTTTTTGCTATTTATACATTTATATTCGAAAATAACGTAATTTTTCTTATTTTTATATAGAATAAGAAAAATTTATAATTGTTTAAATTAAACTGTATGAATGTTGTTAAATAGACAATTGGTTAGTTAGCCTATACAACGAGTATACAATAAAGAATTTGGACATGTCAATGAGTAATAAAAAATAACAATATATTTAATTTATGTATATTATAGCGTATTACGAAGACAAAATCATCATTTAACGTTAAAAGATTGATAAATTGCTACATTATTATATGAAAATTTAAGTATAGACTACTCTGCATTCCTGTAACTTATGATAAATAGTAGGGCTTAGTAAATTTACTTATTTTTTAACGCCGTCAAATGAACCGTCAAATATACTCCCTTAATTGAATATAAATAATGGAACTCATATTAGTAATATACGCAACAAAATAAAAAAATCATAAAAAAATAAAAGTGATCTTACATGAACAGATTAGTGATATTTTAAAATTTAATAGTCATAAACCACTTTAATTGTCTATTCTTTTTTTATAATTCCCTGAAAAATGCAAACTTCTATTAAAAGTCTGGTAAGAACATGGTCAAGTGTAATTGTATTTTAAGTGTGGTTGAAAGAAAATAAATGGAAAGAATAGTTACTAGTCTTCTTTTTAGATTTATAAAACCATAGTGATTCGTTTATTTTTATAAAAATAACTTTTTTTCACATATTTAATTAATTTTTCTTTTAATAGACCGTCTAGCAACCGTCAAAGGGAAAATAGAAATCTTTATATACCACATTTCATACTGATTTTTTCTTATTCTATATAAGAATAGGAAAATATCTAATATCTAATATCTAATATTTATAGTTTTATGTAGTACAAGATTTAAAAATTCGGTATCACATGTACCTATCTTCTATGGAATTTCAAAAAAAAATGAAAATGGTTGGAATTTACTATATATAAATTAAAAGGAGGATTTTCTTTATGAGGAAAAAAATTATTATATTGACTGACACACTAAGTGCAAACGGGTTGTTGCAGAATAGTTTGTTAAACATGGATTATGAAATAATGGTTTCAAAAGATATATTGACTCAACCAAAAGATAAGGAGTTCTATTTTCTGCAAAATTTTGATCTTATTATCTATCAGCAATCTATGTATAGTGGATTAAAAGAGTCATTCTTAGATAATTTGGCATTACTGAATAAACCCATTGTTGTTTTAACATTTGAATCAGAACAGGTTAGCAAATCTAAGTATTTGAATAATGCGAATGTAAGTTTCGTTCGTTATCCAATATCCGTCACTGATTTAGCAAGTAAACTGGCTGCTATTTTTGAAGAAACGGCCAACCGTACAGGTAAAAACAGTCAAGAAAGAGCAGTAGATTCTTCTATGAATAATGAAGTCACTGCTCGAATCACACCAGCGACTTCAACATTAGTTAAGGTAAAAAAACAATATTCTTTCCAGTTAAAGGACCGAACATTGATTATCGATAACTGGCTGATTCCATTGACAAAAAAAGAACATCAAGTACTGGAACATTTTATTGAATCAGATCAAAGAGTTTTTTCAAGTCAGGCACTATGTGAAGCGATTTGGACAAATGCTAAACAAAAAAATAAACAGGCCTTGTTGAGCAATCTGATTAATCGCATCAAGCAAAAGATAATGGAAAAAACATCGATTTTTGAACCATTCATTTTAAATAAAAAGGGAATAGGCTATTACTTGAATCAAGAGTTTGTAGCACTAGATGAGCAAAATGATGAAAAAGTAAGAGAACTACTAGTAGGTAGCGTCTAACCTAAATAGATATGTAAAAAGGGGAGCAGGAGAATTGGCAATTTTTAATAAGAAAAGCAAAAAAAAAAGGGAATATGATGATGAGTATGAAGAATACTACGATGAGTATGACGAATACGACGAGGACGAGTATGATGAATACGATGAATATGACGACGAGGACGATGATGACGAATATGAAGAAGAGTCTTATGCACCTCCTAAAAAGAGCCGTCCGGAAACATCAACTAAAAGAGAGCGTTTGGAAACCACTATGAGAAGACAAGAGCAAGAAGCACAACAAGAACAAGCAGCTGTAATTGAACATTTAAACAATGAAAACCAACAGTTCCAAAAAGAAATGCAACGCCAAAAAACAATGGCAGAGCGCTTGAAGGCAGAAGTTGAAAACAAACAGCAAGAAATCGATCAATTAACAATGCGCCTTACAAGTTCATCTAAGTCTAAAGAAAGAATCTTTTCACTTGAAGACCAATTAAGACAGTCAGAGGAACTGAGAACCCAACTAGACGAACAATTGTTAGAAGAACGAAATAGAAGCGTTGAAATCGAAAAACAACTTCGCCAACAAGATCAAATGAAAAATCAAATTGCGGAAGTTTTGATGGAAGCAAAAGAAAAAGCACAACAAATCATTGAACGTGCAACTATTGAAGCAGATCGAACAGTAGAAGCAGCCAGACATGAAACTAAAAAAGCAGTGTCCGAGGCTTCGATTGAGTTGAAAATGATTAATCAAGAAGCTGCGAATTATCATACACGGATTCTTCGTCTGCAAAGTGAGACAAGTGTGCTTATGGAGGATTTGTTAAACAAATCAAGCCGACTAGCTGATCATTCACTAGATTAAGGGAGGGGATTAAGAAGTGGTTTATCAAAATATTATGGTTGACATTTATCAAGCCGCTTCTCCAGCAGTAGGCGAGCGCCTTTTTGATGATGATATGTTGCGTGATATCTATTATATTTGCGAAGAGATTTTTCAAAAGCGAAATAAAAGAATCCCCTACCCTCAAAAAGAAGTAGAAGAATATTTTGAAGAATTTCATACCATAATTTCTTTTTTTAAACATGTAGAGATTACCTTAGATTTTGTAGATCTTGATTGGTCTGGATTGTTAGACGAGCTGATTCATACCTTTCCTCAAATAGCTTGGATCGGTGGTTCTAAAGAAAAAGAAGATAATCGCGTCGTTTACTATATTGATTTTGTCCCTATTGCCTATCGAGACACTGGATTTCCCTTCATGGTCAATTTGCTGCAATCGCTGGATCAGCAGTTAATAGGTGATAGTGACGATGTATTGGAGTCTTTTGTCAATGAGATTGAAAGGCTTGTAACTAGGTTCATCAGACCGCTGAAAGACTCTAATCCGTCTAATACTATCTCCGAAAAAGAAGCAGAAATTGTAGAATATAGTGATGAAGATACTAGTACAAACTATTTAGTAAAAATGGAAGAAGCTGTTAGTAGAGAACGATACGCCAAAGAAAGAATGCGACTTGCCAACAAAAAATTGGAAGTTGTCATCGATCAAATGGAACGTCAAAATCTAGCTAGAGCCATGAAGACACTAAGTCAGTCAAATAGTGATGAGAATGAAGATTGGGATCATATATTAAAAGTTGACTTGAGAGAATATTCTCAGCTTCTACAAAAAGCTAAATTTCTAGAGCAGTCTTGGATGATGAATAAAGAATTAGTTACAAAGTCAGAAAAGATGACGATTTCGGATAATCAATTGACCTATGAAAGAGAACAGGTAAGGAGCTTCAAAGATTCCGTTTCTACCAACGAAATTTACTTGATTTTAGATGAGTGTAAGCTAATTGAGTCAAGAGTAAAAATCAAGAAAAAATCTTGGTTTCGTCAGCCACATGTTCGAATTATGAAGATGGATTATGACAGTATACTAAATAAAGCAGCTTATTTTGATCTTATCCAGGGAGAAAACTACTTACTTGAACAATTTGTGCTAAACGAGGAGTCAATCGCGGATGATTAAAATTTATTCCTCTTTTGTTTTCTAGAGAAATAACACAATTTGTTTGAAGAAATAAAAAGGATTGGGAATGGTTGGCTTTTCCCATCCGCACTACATAATGCATTTAATTATCGAATTAGGTAAAAATAAGATAAACAAGAATATCACCAAAATAGCAGAATCATCAATGATAAAAGAAAAAAGCGTATCAGCATTAAGAAGATCAATTGCAACAAATAAGTGGAAAGAATGTTTTGTCTTTACTATTCATTTGGTTTTCATATCTGTTATGTTTTATTCTTTTTTCAAATCTGTACATATAATTTTTACTATGTAGGGAGTTTAAAATTCAATGATTAATAAACGAAAAACACTTCACCTGATTGTTGTAATGATAGGAGTTTTTCTTTTATTGCTAATAGCTATGACTACTAAATCCCAAACTGGATTAGCTGTTTCAGTAAAACCAATTTTACCCAAAAATCAACATAACTCAGAAGCAACATACTATGATCTTAGAATGGTCCCAGGTCAAAAGCAGGACTTAAAGTTGGAATTGACTAATACTTCTGATAAAGAACAAAAAGTTGTTTTACAAATCAATGATGCTACAACAAATGATGCAGGAGATATAGACTACTCTGATCGATCAAAAATAGTTCCAAGAGATAAAAGTTTAAGTCTTTCATTCAAGGATGTTGCGAGTGGAGAGGCAGAATTAACAATTCCTGCCAAAAAAAAAGTTACAACCAAGGTCCATATACAAATGCCTGAGGAACAATTTGATGGCATGATATTAGGCGGCATTAAAGTTGTGTCATCGGAAAATGGCATTGAGGCGCAGGAGTCAAATAATAATCAAAAACAATCTAAAAAAACATATATCGTAGCAGTTAAACTAACTGAAACAGATACCCCTGTTGTAGCAAAATTAAACTTAGTAGAAGTCAATTATTTAAAAGAATCAAATCAAAATAGTATAAAAGCAACTATTCAAAATGATCAAGCAATCAACTTGGAAGATATAGACTTCACAGCTGAAGTGTACAAAAAAAATTCAGATAAAGTGTTTACTAAAACGAAAGTAACCGGCTATCGAATGGCTCCTAATTCAACTTTTACATTTATAATTAACGATGAAAAACAAGAATTCCAGACTGGAAAATATCAAATTAATCTAACAGCCAAATCGAAAGCGACGAATCAAGAATGGAAATGGGATAAAGAGCTGGAAATCACAAAATCTGAAGACAAAAAAGTAGATTATTCTGCGGCTGGATCAGAAAAAGAGAAGATAATGCTTTATACCATCATTTGTGTGATTACATTTGTTTTATTATTGTTATTCTTATTATTGTTACTGATTTTAAGAAAACGCAAAGAGAACCTCTACGAAGAAGCTTTATCGTATAAAAGGAAAAAGCGAGAGCAGAATAATAAAAACATACAACGAAAGAAAAAAGTAAAAAGAAAGAAACATGATGATACTAGGAAAAAACGTCCTACAGATTCCAAAAGATTAAAAAGATAAGGTTTCAAAGTATAAATAGGATGGTCATTATCTCAGCCTGAATAAGTTCAGGTGTAGAGGTTTTAGGAGTTGGAGGATATGAACGTAGCTGAAAGAAATACCCAAAAGCAGGGGAAGAAAATAATAAAAAAATACATTCTTCATCGAAAAGTTAATCCAAGACTTTTGGGAGTGGAGCTTTTTAACAAGCATCTCGTTACGCCGCATGAAGCATACTTGTCATGCAAATTGATTTTTAAAAAAGATGTTCACTCATTGATGGAACTTGAGCAAATCGCAAAAAAAATATATGAAACCTGGGTGAAAAAAAACGATGAATTGCCTATAAAAAAAATCAATGTTTTCACATCCACTGCATATATTGTATTAACGTTTACTATAGGGTTTTACGAAGAAGAACAAATAAAACATCTGCGTGAGTTAAAAGAATGTGCAAAAGAACTCATTGAAACGTATGATAATTTGATCAAGAAAGAAAAAGAAGCAGAGTACAAGAGAAAAGAAAAAGAACTCTATGGCGTTTTAGAAAAATTTAGTCAGCTAACCCAAAAAATGGAAGGCTTAGAAAATAGACTTGCCAAAAGCGAATCAATTGTTTTAGATTCTGGTGAATTGCTAAAAAATGAACTCACTAAAGTAAGTCAAACAATCAAAGAGCAAATGAGTCAAGCTGAATATAGCATGAAAGATAGTCAAAGGTATTCTGAACCAAAAAAACAAGTAGTGAAGAAAACAAAACCAAAGCTTGAAAGTACAGTTCACATAACAAAAAAGACCGAAATAGAAGAAAAAGCTCGAGTACGTAAATTTGTTTTTGATCGGTCCAAACAATATCAGGTAACTTTAAAAATGAAAAATTGGACATCAGAGATGTCGTCCAAAGAAAAGATACTTAAAGAAAACCAAGAGTCAACTAAAAAAGAAGATGTAAAAGCGTATGCCTCCAAAATTGAGATGGAAATTTTAACGTATTTTACAGAGAATAAAGAATTGAATAAAAAACGAATGGTGCCAAAAAAACAATTTTTGACTTTAAAAGCGAAAGTAGAGTTTATTGATTATTTATGGATGTTGTTGGAATTAGAAGGAAAAGAAGAAATTATCATTGCTGGTAAACTAAGTTGCAGAGAGCTTATCGAAGAGTTAGGTTTGTTTATGGAACGTGTAGAAAAAATTGCAACAGGACCGACAATTTTTAATTACTGGGTATATTGTTCACAAGAAATGTTGGTAAAATTAGAAGGATATGCAGTATTAAAAGATTTTTTAAGTAGTTCTTTAAAGCTAAGCAACAATACTTTAGTAAATGAATAATCATGATATTTAATAGGTGTATTTGGAAGAAAAAGGGGTGGTGTACAAGAAACTAGAGCAGTTTCAAATGTATAAGGCCTCTTTCTTTTTCTTAAGACGTTATATAAATAAAGTTTGTATAACAAATAAAATTGACATGTTACTTCCAAAATTTTACTTTTTTAGGAAAATTTTTGAAACTAAGTAAAAAACAATATAATGCATAATTAGTTAAGAAAACTAAACGTCTTGCGGATTTTTGTTTAGCTTGGTTGGAAGTAAATGAGAATGGGAATTAAATGCACCAATTGTAAACATGTGATTATCTATTGGGTAAAAATAACATAGAAATAATTAAAAGGTTGTAGTGATTTCATTTTCTTAAATTAAATTTTAGAAAGGATTTTAATTATGGCAAGAAGAGGGGAAAATATTTATAAAAGAAAAGATGGTCGTTGGGAAGGCCGGTACATAAAAGGTAGACAACAAAATGGAAAGATTCATTATGGCTATATATATGGCTATAAGTACTCAGAAGTAAAGCATCAACTTATCTTGATGAAGTATGAAAAACAGACAAATAGCAGTAAAAATTTACTACCGTATGAAGGGAATTTACTAGACTGGACCACTTACTGGCTTGAGACGTTTGTTCGACCGAAAGTGAAAAGCAGTACTTATGCTAGTTATAAAAATAAAATGGATGTTCATGTATTATCAAGAATTGGCTCAATAAAGTTACAAAAATTAAAGCAATCTGATATTGATTCCTTGCTTCAAGAGATGGATCTGACATTGAAAGCTAGTTCAATCAGATCAATATTTTCTGTATTAAAAAATTGTTTAGGCAAGGCAATATCTTTAAACCTACTGGTAGAAAACCCATGTATGGGACTGGAGCTTCCGAAAGCAAGAAGAAAAACAGTGAAAGCTTTATCCATCAAAGATCAAGCCAAGTTAGTCAAAGAAATTAATAGAAATCAGAAATTTTTCTCTATTATACTCGCATTACAGACAGGACTTCGAATTGGAGAAATTTGTGGGCTGAAATGGGAAGATATTGATTTTGAAAACAACACATTAGGCGTTAACAGAACGGTACTTAGAATTCAGTCGGAAGACAAAGCAGGAAGAAAAACAGAGATTGTGGAAATAACCCCTAAAAGTGAGAATTCTCAACGGAAAATTCCAATTGCTAAATCACTAAAGAAAAACTTACTGGAACTTCAAAAAGTATCAACTAGTGATTACGTTATTTCAAACAAGCATAAGGCATTAGAGCCTCGTACGATAGCGTATCGCTTTCAAATCATTCGAAAGAAAATTGGCTTAGAAAATTTTTCTTTCCATTCTTTAAGGCACACTTTTGCGACTCGCTGTTTAGAGGCTGGTGGAAATATTGCAACAATAAGCTCATTGTTGGGACACTCATCAACAAAAATGACATTGGATTGTTATACGAATTCATTTTTTACAGAAGAACGTCAACTGGTAGAAAAACTTGAGTTTATTTAATGTAAAACAGAGGTTGATCCTAGCTAGGAGAAATAAGACCTACGTTATATTCCAATCATGGAGTAGGTCTTTAGAGAGAATCAATAATCTTAATAGCAAGAAGAATAAATCTCATTCAATAACTGATCAAGATCTGAATAGTCTTTTTTTTCATTGTAATTAGTCAAAAAGAAAAAATTTTTTCCTCTTTTTTTAAGATAGGGACAATCTATATTACTAATAACCAGATCATAGAATTGGCTCGGGTCTAGTGGTTCTGCTTGAGCAAAAGTGGTCAAGCCAATATAGTTGATCCACTGGTCTGTAAATCTTTTTTTGTCTAGTAAATCACCTTCAATAAAGATGCCAACAGAAATTTTCATTTTGACACACTCTTCATAAAAAAGTAAGGCATGAGTGTATTTTGTAATAAGAACGCTATCATGAGTGTTGTCTACAAAAACTACGGGATATTTTCCTTTTAAGTAAGCAATAAATTGGCGAATCATTTCAGAATGGCTCTTTTTTTCATGTATTGTATAATTTAGTTCTCCAAAATAATCAATATGTCCTTTAAAGATAAGGTGTCGGTAGTTAATAAAACTTAGGTAATAACGAAGGGTTGATTTGTGAGAATTGCTTAAGTGGGTATTTGGATAGCAGGTTTTCATAAAATCAAAAAATTCTTTATTCAGAGTCCGTATAAAAAAATCACTGGACTGTTCAATTAAATTAAGTTCATCTAAACAATGTGACGTAGCAGGAATGATTTCTTCACCTAGCATGAAGAGAAGTAATAAGATAGTTTCGTTGGGAAGCATTTTAAACGAGTAGTAAACTAAAAATGATTCAAGTGCTTCGTTGATTTTTTTAAATAAGTGAGACTTTTTAAGTGCATGTATAAATCTTTTTTGACTGTAAATATCTGATTTATTACTGAAAAAAGGTTCCTGCTGACTATAATCTTGTATATTTTTTTGTGCATGTCTTCTTTTTAAGAGACTTAAATAAATAATAAGTTTTTTTCGGGCCAGGACGGACATTGGGCTATCTAGTATCTGTTGAATAGTATTAAACGTTTCGTAAATTCTAGGATCAATAGTTGAAATTTTGAATCGGTATGCCGAATCTACACCAACGTAAAGGGAAACACAAAAAAATCGAATTTGTAATTCGGGACCAATTAGAGAACCATTTTGAATAGTTAAATCAAATTCATTTAATAATACGTTTAATTCGTTGATTTTTCTAAAGTAGGTGGAATAGCTAATGCCGATTTTTTCAGTTAAACGATTGATATCGATCGTTCCAAACAGCAGTAATTCTTCTAAAATTGTATATTTAGGTGCAAGGACGATCAATTCATTGTACAAAGTATGAAGAGAGTAGTCTGGTTTCGTTTTAAAAATGATTGTTTGCTTGTCTAATTCGATGGAAAAACGACCATTTGATTTTTGGGCTGAGGTCATCAACTCTTCGAGTAGCTTTGATAAGAAGTAATTCCCTATATCTAAATGTTGTAAGAGTTCTTTTTTTGTTGCAGTACCACCAACATTGCTCAGGTATATTAATAGTTCAATTTGATAAATTTCCAATTTTTCTAGTAAATCAAATTTTCTCATGATAAGGCTCCTTTAAATATCAGTGTAGAAATAATGTTTAACTATGACTTAGTGAGTCATGTTAGCATAAATAGTTTTGAGTTAGAGGTTACTACTCCCAGTTTGGATACTGTTCCTGATTAAAATTTGAGTATGAGTAGTAAGATTTTCAATATTATCCAACATAAACCGGGTAAATACAATTTTATTTAATTCTTTTTATTTTCGTCGTATTTTCATTTTATTTCGATAAATGTCACCAATTATTTTTATATCTTCTTATTCAATTTATAAAAAAAGCGAGTCAATAAAATAGTTTTGCTTGATTGCCCAAAAAATGGTATTGTATCTTTGTATGTTTCTGTCTAGTTTTCTGACAGTTGACGATTATTTTAGAAGGGATATGTCTGTTATGTATGATCTTGGTGATATTGTAGAAATGAAAAAGCCCCATGCTTGTCAGGCAAATCGTTGGGAAATCATCCGAATGGGTGCTGATATTAAAATAAAATGTACGAACTGCGGTCATATCGTTATGATGACGCGCCGTGATTTTGAAAAAAAGATGAAGAAAATTTTGGAAAAAAAACTGATAAAGGATAGTGAATAATCAATGGCATTAACAGCTGGAATCGTAGGTTTACCTAACGTAGGGAAATCTACCCTTTTTAACGCAATTACAAAAGCAGGAGCAGAGGCGGCAAATTATCCGTTTGCAACAATTGATCCTAATGTGGGGATGGTTGAAGTACCAGATGAGCGCTTGCTACGTTTAACAGAGTTAGTGAAACCTAAAAAAACAGTACCAACTACTTTTGAATTTACAGATATCGCTGGGATCGTTAAAGGCGCAAGTAAAGGTGAAGGATTGGGTAACCAATTTTTAAGTCACATTCGTCAAGTGGATGCCATTTGTCATGTGGTACGTTGTTTTGATGATGATAATATTACCCATGTTGAAGGACGTGTAGATCCGTTAGCAGATATTGATACAATCAACTTAGAATTGGTATTAGCTGACTTAGACTCTATTACAAAACGTTATGCACGCGTTGCTAAAATAGCTAAAACGAAAGATAAAGATGCGGTAGCGGAGTTAGCAGTATTAGATAAGCTGAAACCAGTTCTAGAAGAAGGCTTGTCTGCTCGAACAGTTGAATTTACTGAAGATGAGCAAAAAATCGTTAAAAGTCTATTTTTGTTAACAGCCAAACCTATTTTATATGTTGCAAATGTGTCAGAAGATGAAGTAGCAGATTCTGATAACAATCCATATGTACAGCAAGTTCGCACTTTTGCTGCAAATGAACAAGCAGAAGTAATTGTTGTTTGTGCACGTGCAGAAGAAGAAATCGCTGAATTAGATGATGAAGATAAAGCTGAATTTTTAGAAGCTTTAGGTATTGACGAATCTGGTTTAGATCAATTGATTCGTGCAGCGTATGATCTGTTGGGATTAGCGACATACTTTACCGCTGGCGAACAAGAAGTTCGGGCATGGACGTTCCGTAAGGGGATTAAAGCACCTCAAGCTGCCGGAATCATCCACACTGACTTTGAACGTGGATTTATTCGTGCAGAGACGGTTTCATTTGATGATTTGAACACTTACGGCAATATGCAAGCAGCGAAAGAAGCAGGCAAAGTTCGTTTAGAAGGAAAAGAATATATTGTTCAAGATGGCGATGTTATGCTTTTCCGTTTCAATGTATAGTAAAAAGTTGCTAAAAACTGTTTTTCTCCCTAAAAAATGTGTTAGAATACTTTTTAGGTAAAGATTGACCCGTTGGCCACGGGCGAGGAGGACGCAAAAAATGGAATCAGAAACACTTCGAGACATTGTTTCAGAAAATCGTGAACTTGAACAAAAATTGACAAAGAGAAATGAACAATATATCTTTGACTTAAAAAAATCATTAGTTGCTGCTAACCTTTCAGAAGAAGCACAGACACTTGCTTTACATGATATTCTACCTCATTTAGTGGAAGGTCAAAAAAGTGGGAAAACAGCGCGTCAGCTTTTCGGAACAGTGGCTGAGCGTACGGAGTCTATCTTAAATAAACCAGAAGAACTGCCTGAATCTACTCCAGCTTTAATGTGGCTGGATAATACGTTATTACTATTTGGCGTAATGACAATCATGTTCTCAGTTATGATGATGTGGTCGAAAGGAAAGTCACAACCATTGGGTCTATTGACACTGGTGCTAGCCTCGATGGCTGGAGGATATGTATTTTATTTAATGTATAAATATGTCTATCAATATGATCGTCCAGGAGTCGACAAATCAAAGCGTCCTGGTTGGTTCAAAACTGGTTTGATCTTAGTTGGAGCGATGCTTCTATGGCTCGTTGTCTTTGCGGGTTCTGCAATGTTGCCACCAATTATCAATCCTGTGTTAGACCCTGTAATTGTGATCATTATTGGAGGTATCGCTTTAGGTACTCGTTACTTATTAAAGAAAAAATACAATATGCGCAGCAGTTTAGCGCGTTAAAGAATAATAGTAGAGTCTTAAACAGAGCTGATGAGCGTTTTGTTTAAGACTCTTTTTGACTCTTTAACCAAGTAACTAGTTCTGTTAACTCAAAATCATTAAATGGTGATAAAGAAATTAGGCCAGCGGTGCAAACTAAAAGGGATCGTATTTGAAAGAAAAGCTTTAGCACGATACCATAGAGATTAAGAATGAAATTTGTAACGAATGTTCATTAGGAAGAGGTGGATGAATGAAAACATGGATGAACCGACATAGTCAGTTTTTGATTATTCTAAATTTTTTTATATTAAGTGTATTGTCTTTATATATTGTTTATCTTCAAAATGGTCATATTATGATTGGGGATGATTATCATTTTCATCAAAATCGGATCGAAGGCTTAGCATTATCTTTGGAGCAAGGGATGTTGTTACCAAAAGTGAGCTATTTTTTTATTGGCGGATATGGATACGCATCGAGTTTGTTTTATCCAGATTTTTATCTGTATTTTCCAGCTATACTACGTGTTTTTGGCTTTTCTCTTGCCAGTAGTTTTGTTGTTTTTTCGGTGTGTATAAACTTTTCCACATTTGTTTTAACCTATATATCTGGAAGGTATATGAGTTTGACGAAAATGAAAAGTTACTTGTTTTCGTTATTATATACGTTATCAATTTACCGTCTACAAGATTTTTTTAATCGTCAAGCTATTGGAGAGCTTTTGGCGATGGGCTTTTTTCCATTAGTTCTAGCCAGTTTGTATCTATTGAAAAATGGAAAAGAGAAGAAATGGCTATTATTGACAGTTGCTATGACAGGAATTGGTTTAGCTCATTTTATTTCATTGGAAATCGTCAGTATTTTTATAGGGCTGTACATTCTTTTCAATCTGAAGCGTTTTTTAAAGAAAGAGGTCATAGTTGCGATAGTAAAGGCCGCTGGAGTTACAATCTTACTGTTAGCGTTCTATCTAGTACCCGTTTTTGAGCAGATGAAGCATGTCACGTTCCAAGTGACAGCCAATCCGCTGACGTTGATTTCAGAGAGAAGTTACTCTTTGAGTGAACTAATAACTAACAGCTTTAAAAATAGCGTATTTCATAAATCCTCAGCAAATATTGGTGTTGTTCTGTTGTTTGGTTTGGCTATCTACACACTAATGCTTTTTAAGCGAAATTTACCTAATCGAGAGTTGGTTATTCTTGCGTTATTTTTTATGTTTATGACGACAGACCTTTTTCCTTGGAGCTTTTTTGACCATACACCGTTGAATACGATCCAGTTTCCCTGGCGTTTCTTATCAATTGTGACGTTGCTGTTAGCCTTTCTTATCGCAAATGACTATCTAGGATTATTTAAAAAATTTCCAAGTAGTCAGATAATCGTAGTGATGGTCATTTTCCTTGGAGTTGTATTGTATGAAAAAGAGAGTATTGATACTGAGGGGAAGCGTATCCTATCCTATGATGCATATGATCAAACTAATAGTTATTATATTGGCGCTGGACATGAGTATTTACCAAAAGAAGTTGATTATTCTACTATTAAAAAGAATAAAGAACGAAAAATTGTGTACGATGATGCTAAAATAGACATATCAAATGTTAAAATGGATTTTGATTCCGTTGCGTTCGACTATCACTCAATTGACAAGAAAAAAACGACAGTAACAATTCCATTTATCTACTATTATGGTTATCAAGCTAAAATAGTAAGTGAAGGTAGTGAAAAAATAATTCCAGCATCGCTAAACAAACAAAACGGATTAGTTGCTATTCCGTTATCTAAAAATGGCAGTGTCTCTATTTCTTATCATACAACTTTGGCACAAAAAATTTCATTAAGTATCTCTGTTTTGACTCTATCGACCTGTGTAACATGGAAGGTAGCGACTATGTATTCTATTAAGTTAAAAAGAAAGAAATAAGTAGAGTTATTCTTTTGATTCGGTTGCAAATACATGAGAAAACACTCATGTTATGGAAAACGAAAAGAAAATATCTGTAATCAGGAAAATGCGGTTGACTTCCTTTTTATTATCTGTTATTTTCTTATATAAAATTAAATAGAGGAGTGGTCTAGAAAATGTCTAACTGGGAAACGAAATTCGCGAAAAAAGGTCTTACATTTGATGATGTTTTATTGATTCCAGCAGAAAGTCACGTGCTACCTAATGAAGTAGATATGAGTATCCAACTAGCAAAAAATATTAAGTTGAATATTCCTCTGATCAGTGCAAGTATGGATACTGTAACGGATAGTAAAATGGCTATTTCAATGGCTCGTCAAGGTGGTTTAGGCGTTATTCATAAAAATATGAGTATTGCGCAACAAGCAGATGAGGTTCGTAAAGTGAAACGTTCGGAGAGTGGCGTAATCATCGACCCATTTTTCTTAACGCCAACGAATTTAGTAGCAGATGCTGAAAATCTGATGAGCAAATACCGTATCAGTGGAGTACCGATTGTGGAGACGATGGACAATCGTAATCTAGTAGGAATCATTACGAACCGTGATATGCGATTTGTAACAGATTATCAAATGAAGATTGAAGAAGTAATGACGAAAGATAACTTAGTTACAGCCCCAGTTGGTACTTCTCTAAAAGACGCTGAAAAGATTTTACAAAAACATAAAATCGAAAAATTACCGATTGTTGATGAAAATAACCGTTTAAGTGGTTTGATCACGATCAAAGATATTGAAAAAGTAATTGAATTTCCAAATGCGGCGAAAGACGAGCATGGTCGTCTACTAGTTGCGGCAGCAGTTGGTGTTACAAGTGATACTTTTGAACGTGCTGAAGCTTTGTTGGATGCAGGAGTCGATGCAATTATTATCGATACAGCTCATGGTCATAGCGCAGGTGTGATTCGTAAGATCAAAGAAATTCGAGATACATTCCCAGATGCAACATTGATTGCTGGAAATATCGCAACAGCTGAAGGCGCTAAAGCACTTTATGATGTAGGTGTGGATGTTGTGAAGGTGGGAATCGGGCCAGGTTCGATTTGTACAACACGTGTTGTCGCAGGTGTAGGTGTTCCCCAATTAACTGCTATCTATGATGCAGCATCCGTTGCTCGTAAATATGGGAAAGCTATCATTGCAGATGGGGGAATCAAGTATTCAGGTGATATCGTAAAAGCTTTAGCTGCTGGCGGACATGCTGTTATGTTGGGTAGCATGTTAGCGGGAACAGATGAATCACCAGGTGAATTTGAAATTTATCAAGGTCGTCGCTTTAAAACATATCGTGGAATGGGTTCACTAGGCGCAATGGAAAAAGGTTCAAGTGATCGTTATTTCCAAGGTGGTGTCAACGAAGCGAATAAATTAGTGCCAGAAGGTATCGAAGGGCGTGTTGCCTATAAAGGTAGCGTATCAGATATTGTTTTCCAACTGATTGGTGGGCTAAAATCCGGTATGGGTTATGTTGGGGCGGCAGATTTAAAACAATTGCGTGAAGAAGCACAATTTATTCAAATGAGTGGGAATGGACTGAAAGAATCACATCCTCATGATGTACAAATTACTAAAGAAGCACCTAATTACTCTGTAGAACAATAAATCAAGAATAAAGAAAAAATTCCGATGTCGTATACAGCATCGGAATTTTTTTCTTTATTGAACAAGACGTTCGTCATTAGAACCATAATACATGTGGAGTGGTTTGGCTTTTTTTCCTAACAATTCTTTAGAAGGTAAAATCTCATAGCCCTCTGCATGTAAGTGGTCAATAACAGTAGATACAGCATCTACTGTTTCGGGATGAATGTCATGCATTAAAACGATTGTGTCATTATAGGCTGTCTCATCGATACGTTTAATGATTGCTTGTGCATTGTGGCTTTGCCAATCTTGTGAATCGACAGACCATTGAATAATCGGCTTACCAATGATTGCTGCCACATCTTTATTCACAGCACCATATGGCGGTCTAAAATCAGTTGGTAGCTTGCCAATAGCATGATAGATGGCTTTGTCAGTGTTTTGGACTTCCTCTTTCACCGTTTGTGCATCAATTCCGGTCAATTGTGGATGTGAGTAGGAATGGCTAGCCACTTCATGTCCTTCATCAGCCACTCGTTTAACAAGGGATTCATGTTTTACAACATTTTGACCCAGCATAAAGAATGTTGCTTTGACACCTTTTTCTTTTAGAATATCTAGAAGTCTAGGGGTAGTGTCAGGATTTGGACCATCATCAAACGTGAGTGAAATGTATTTTTTATCTGACTCTAAAGGTTTGGGTAACGCGTCTTTGATGGAATCAGCATCAATAAATTCTGGGTTTACGTAACCAGCAATTTCATTGTAAGGCAATGTGATTTCTGTTTTGCCAGTTGGATTTTCTGGTAGACCTAAGCTGATTTTATCAGAATAATAGGTAAAAGCAGTTCCATCTAAAGAAATACTGGGCATATTGAGTATACCATCAATAACCGCATTGCCATCTGGACTTTCAGAAAGCAATTTTTGTTGCACAACCTGCTGAATGGCTAAGGTATTTGCCTCACTCATAAAAATATCCTGCAAGCATAGTGGTTGTTTTGTTTTTTGATTGACGAAGGCTGTATTTTTACCATGTTCAGTTTTTTCAGACCAGTCTTCTTTCTCTCGATCCCAAGTATAGGTGTCAACAATAGGTTGGTAGCTGAATACTTGTTCGTTGATTTTTTCTCTTTTAACATAACCGACGAGCTTAGTTTCAGTCTTTTTTGAGCTGTTCTTTTGGGCAATGTCTATCAACGTTGTTAATTCGGTTTTAATTGCTGGTAATTGAGGGATAGAGTCAGCGGCGACAGGTTCATAAATAAGAGTCTGGATGTTGCCCTCTGTCTTCTCCTGCTCGGTTGTTTCAAAATCTTCATGATGTTGATTTTTTCGAATTTTTTCTAATAACGAGGTTTCTTTTTGCTCATATTGCTCCTCATCATCTTCGGGTAGGCTTGTTTCTTTCTGCGTATGTTGCATAGCATAGATCGCATATACACCACCACATATTAAAATGAATGAAATCGTAAAGGTAGTTATAAAAATTATTTTTTTTGAAAAAGGGTACTTCTTTTTTTCGTGCCGACTGTTTCGAGTTCCTCGTGGGTGTTTGTTTCTATGCATAACGTTTGATCCCTCTAATTTATAAATTTAAGTGTTTATAGTAGTACAAATGTATCATGCCTATTTTGGACTTTCAACAATGGCTTTGTTATCTGAGTGAATCTTTTGATTTTTTTAATGTATCTAGTTCATCAAAAAGTTTAGTTGATTTGTTTTAAATTACCCATATATGGAATCAAAACTTCTGGAATTGTCACTGTTCCGTCTTCATTTTGATAATTTTCTAAGATCGCTGCTACAGTTCGACCTACAGCTAAACCAGATCCATTTAAGGTATGTGCATATTGAACTTTATCATTTTCATCACGGTAACGAATCATTGCACGGCGAGCTTGGAAATCTTCACAGTTTGAACAAGAACTGATTTCTCGATAAGCGTTTTGTGCAGGGATCCAGACTTCTAAGTCGTACGTTTTTGCAGCGGAGAAGCCCATATCACCTGTTGCTAATGACATAACGCGATAAGGTAGGTTTAATTTTTGCAAAATATCTTCTGCGTTTGCAGTCATTTTTTCTAATTCCTCATAAGAATGTTCTGCATCACTGAATTTTACCATTTCTACTTTGTTAAACTGATGTAGGCGGATCAAGCCTCGAGTATCGCGACCTGCACTTCCAGCTTCAGAACGGAAAGAAGGACTAAGCGCTGTAAAATAGATTGGTAAATCCTTTCCATCTAAAATCTCATCATTGTAATAGTTAGTTAAAGGAACCTCAGCGGTTGGAATCAAGGTCATATCTGTACCCTCTAGTTGAAAAACGTCTTCTTTGAACTTTGGGTATTGACCAGTACCAAACATAGAGTTGCTGTTTACGATATAAGGTGTCATCATTTCAGTATATCCATGGTCATAAACATGCATGTCCAGCATAAAATTGTATAATGCACGCTCTAGTCTCGCGCCTAATCCTTTATAGTAGACAAAACGGCTTCCTGCAACTTTTGCCCCTCGTTCAAAATCAAGAATATTCAAATTTTCTGCTACATCCCAGTGTGGTTTGGGTTCAAAAGCAAAATTTCTAGGCTCACTCCAACGGCGTACTTCAACATTATCATCTTCACTTGCGCCTACTGGTACTGAATCATGTGGAAGATTCGGTAATGTTGTAGAAATCTCATAAAGCTTAGTATCGATCGCTTCAATTTCAGTGTCCATGGCTTTGATATTACCGCCGACTTCTTTCATTTCAGCAATTTTAGCTGTCGCATCTTCTTTATTTCGTTTTAATTGTGCGATTTCTGCTGAAACATCATTTCGATATTTTTTTAGCTCTTCTGATTTTACTAATAAATTGCGGCGGCTTTCATCTAAGCGTAAGAATTCTACTAAGATCTCTTCTTTTACCCCACGGTTTTTTAGTTTTGCTTGAACAGCATCAAAATTTTGACGAATCATTTTTACATCTAACATAGTTACTCCTCCTTCAATTTAAAAGCATAATGGTTTTGTGCATCCATACTGCTAGATAACATTGTGGTAAAATAAAAAGCCACTCCATCCCTAGAAAAAAATTCTTGGGACGAAATGACTTGAATTTCGCGGTACCACCCAAGTTCAGCTATAATGCTGCCCTTGTAATGCAGATAACGGTTGCTGCCGGTCTAACTTATTTCGTCAAACGCATATAATAGAGATGGAATTCTTTATAGTCGAATATTTGCTTTCACCACCGCAAACTCTCTTTGATTCAGAACCATAAATACTTTTTCTCTTTGCTTGTCATTAGGATACAAAACTTTTGTTTGGATGTCAACCTTAGTAAATCAATTTCGCTTTAGCGGTAAGTGAATAATGAAAGATGTCCAATGATTATCGGAAGTGGCATAGATGTAGCCGCCATGTAATGCTATAATACTTTGGGCGATAGCTAAGCCAAGACCTGTTCCGCCTGTTTCTTGGGATCGTGATTCCTCAACACGATAGAAACGGTCGAATAATTGATCCAAAGAGTTTTTAGGAATCGCCGGACCGTCATTTCTAACGGCAATCACGACTTCTGTCCCAACTTTCTCTACATCAATGACAATATTTTTACCACCTTTACCGTATTTAAGCGCATTTGATAATAGATTATTGAAGACACGAACCAGTTTTTCGGTATCACCATCCATTTTTATTGATTCTGGATTAGCATTGACCTCAATCGTCATGTCGTTTTTATCTGCTTCCAGCTCAAAATCAGCAGCTAGTTGTTCAATCAATTGTGCCATATCAAAATGTATCGTATTGATAGGGACGGAAGGCTGACGAACTTTCGTATATTCAAAAAGATCATCAACAAGCAGCTTCATTTGTTTCGCTTTCACGTAAGCTGTATGAGTATACTTAAGTAAATCTTCTTCGTTTTTAAACTGTCGATCTTCAATTAAACCCAAATATCCTATAATAGAAGTTAAAGGAGTTCGGATATCGTGACTGACGTTTGTGATCAGTTCATCTTTTGATTTTTCTATTTTTCGTTCATCTTCAATTGCTGCAACGGTACTATCAACTAATCCGTTGATACTGGTAACAACTTTTGCTAAATCACCACTTAGCTCAAAAGGAATACGATGGTCGTAATTACCATCAGCGATATAGTGCAGTTCGCTGATAATATGACGTAATTGCATTTGGCGATAACGACGAATCAAACGCCAATACAACACAGCTATATCCACTATAAAGAATATCGGGATAACAAATTTACTTAAACTCCAAAATAAATCTGTATTTAGTTCTGCTGCAAAAGCACCCTTAGTTGCCCAGATGATTCCTTGTAGAGTTTGGTTGCCGCTAAGAATAACCGTAATCGAGACATTTAATAGAAGCAACAAGATAATAGTGACGATTCCTTCAGCAAGTAATTCGCTTATTTCCTTTGATGTTAGGGTAATTCTTTTTTGTTTTTCGATTTTCTTTTGTCTAACGAGCATCTATTTTATATCCAACTCCCCAAACTGTTTGAATGACTTTTTCTCCACCAGTTGCTTCTTCGATCTTATCTCTCAAGTGACTTACATGAACCATAACGGTTTTTGCAGAAACAATACTTTCTTGCTGCCACACACGTTCAAAAATTTCATCTGCACTAAAAACACGATTAGGATGACTGGCTAAGAGATACAAGATCCCAAATTCCAGTGCCGTTAATTGAATTTCTTTTCCTTCGACTGTTTTTACTTCGTGGGAATCTTTGTTAATAATCAATGATCCTATTTCAAGTACATCAGGCTCATCTGCTTTAAGCTGCATTTGACTACGTCTTAAAATAGATTTAACCCGAGCCATAACTTCCAATGGGTTGAATGGTTTCGTAACGTAGTCATCAGCTCCAGCAACCAACCCTTTAATTTTATCCATATCTGTTGTTTTAGCAGTTAGCATAATAATAGGAATTTGAGATTCCTTTCTTAATTCTTTCACCACTTGCATACCGTCCATAATCGGCATCATGATATCTAAGATAAGTAAATCAATATCTGAAATAGTTCGAATCTTAGATAAAGCTTCTTTTCCGTCATAAGCTTTCACCACTTCATACCCTTCGTTGTGAATATAAATGCTCAGTAGTTCTACAATCTCTTTATCATCATCAGCAACTAAAATCTTCATCTCATTCATTTCCTCCATATATATAGTAGAATCCTTCTTCTTCATTCTAACAAAAAAAGCAAAAAAAGGACAAAATCAAAGAGAAGTTACGGGAAATTTAGAATATGTTACTAAAAATTAAGAAATAGCATAAAATTCATCGGTTTTTCGTTAAAAAACGAACAATAAAGAACAAAAGTAATAAAACAATCGGGAACCAAAAAAACTTTAAAAAAAGCGCAAATTTTAGTTGACCTAAGCCTATAATCTTGGTATATTATATCTTGTCGCAAGGCACTGATGAAACACGCCGAACGATGAGCATAATATAACAACTTAAAGTTTAAAAAAACTTTGAGAATCAGGAAAAAAAGTTGTTGACAAACAATAAGTAACCTGATAAACTAATGAAGTTGTCGCGAGAACTAAAGACAACGAACAAGAAATAGAATAACATTTCAAGTCTTAAAAAAACTTGAAAAATCAGGAAGAAAGTTGTTGACAAATAACAAACAACCTGGTAAACTAATGAAGTTGTCACGAAACATCCGATAACATCAAGCAGAAAAAACTTTGAAACTTTTTTAAAAAAGTGTTGACATCGAATCGAAGATTTGGTATGATATAAAAGTTGCTGCGAGGTAATACAGTAGACCTTTGAAAACTGAACAAAGTAAGACGAACCAAATGTGTAGGTTGTTTTTACAACGGTAAAAGCAAACAACAATTTTAACAAAGCGAAGCAATATGCTAGCAAACAAATGAGCTTAACAATCTTCGGATTGTGTTCAACTTTTATTATGAGAGTTTGATCCTGGCTCAGGACGAACGCTGGCGGCGTGCCTAATACATGCAAGTCGAACGCTTCTTTTCTACCGAGTGCTTGCACTCATTTGAAAAGAGGAGTGGCGGACGGGTGAGTAACACGTGGGTAACCTACCCATCAGAGGGGGATAACACTTGGAAACAGGTGCTAATACCGCATAATAATCGACACCGCATGGTGTTGATTTGAAAGACGCTTTCGGGTGTCACTGATGGATGGACCCGCGGTGCATTAGCTAGTTGGTGAGGTAACGGCTCACCAAGGCCATGATGCATAGCCGACCTGAGAGGGTGATCGGCCACACTGGGACTGAGACACGGCCCAGACTCCTACGGGAGGCAGCAGTAGGGAATCTTCGGCAATGGACGAAAGTCTGACCGAGCAACGCCGCGTGAGTGAAGAAGGTTTTCGGATCGTAAAACTCTGTTGTTAGAGAAGAACAAGTAGGAGAGTAACTGCTCTTACCTTGACGGTATCTAACCAGAAAGCCACGGCTAACTACGTGCCAGCAGCCGCGGTAATACGTAGGTGGCAAGCGTTGTCCGGATTTATTGGGCGTAAAGCGAGCGCAGGCGGTTTCTTAAGTCTGATGTGAAAGCCCCCGGCTCAACCGGGGAGGGTCATTGGAAACTGGGAGACTTGAGTGCAGAAGAGGAGAGTGGAATTCCATGTGTAGCGGTGAAATGCGTAGATATATGGAGGAACACCAGTGGCGAAGGCGACTCTCTGGTCTGTAACTGACGCTGAGGCTCGAAAGCGTGGGGAGCAAACAGGATTAGATACCCTGGTAGTCCACGCCGTAAACGATGAGTGCTAAGTGTTGGAGGGTTTCCGCCCTTCAGTGCTGCAGCTAACGCATTAAGCACTCCGCCTGGGGAGTACGACCGCAAGGTTGAAACTCAAAGGAATTGACGGGGGCCCGCACAAGCGGTGGAGCATGTGGTTTAATTCGAAGCAACGCGAAGAACCTTACCAGGTCTTGACATCCTTTGACCACTCTAGAGATAGAGCTTTCCCTTCGGGGACAAAGTGACAGGTGGTGCATGGTTGTCGTCAGCTCGTGTCGTGAGATGTTGGGTTAAGTCCCGCAACGAGCGCAACCCTTATTGTTAGTTGCCATCATTCAGTTGGGCACTCTAGCGAGACTGCCGGTGACAAACCGGAGGAAGGTGGGGATGACGTCAAATCATCATGCCCCTTATGACCTGGGCTACACACGTGCTACAATGGGAAGTACAACGAGTCGCTAGGCCGCGAGGTCATGCAAATCTCTTAAAGCTTCTCTCAGTTCGGATTGTAGGCTGCAACTCGCCTACATGAAGCCGGAATCGCTAGTAATCGCGGATCAGCACGCCGCGGTGAATACGTTCCCGGGCCTTGTACACACCGCCCGTCACACCACGAAAGTTTGTAACACCCGAAGTCGGTGAGGTAACCCTTGTGGAGCCAGCCGCCTAAGGTGGGATAGATGATTGGGGTGAAGTCGTAACAAGGTAGCCGTATCGGAAGGTGCGGCTGGATCACCTCCTTTCTAAGGAATATTACGGAAACTTACACATTCGTCGATACTTTGTTCAGTTTTGAGAGGTTTACTCTTATAAATAGAAGTTAATCATTGGATTTTCTTCCTTATTATATGATTCTCTCAAACGAATTGTTCATTGAAAACTGGATATTGAAGTAAAAAAGTAATCAAAACAAACCGAGAACACCGCGTTGAATGAGTTTTTTAAGTAAAATAGTTCGAAGCTTATTTTATTGGTGACGCCTCTATCGCTAGAGAAACGAACCAAACAATTGACCGCAAGGTCATCAGGTTAAGTGAATAAGGGCGCACGGTGGATGCCTTGGCATTAGGAGCCGATGAAGGACGGGACTAACACCGATATGCTTTGGGGAGCTGTAAGTGAGCTATGATCCAGAGATTTCCGAATGGGGAAACCCAGCATCTTTTATAGGATGTTACTTTCCAGTGAATACATAGCTGGTTAGAGGTAGACGCAGAGAACTGAAACATCTAAGTACCTGCAGGAAGAGAAAGAAAATTCGATTCCCTGAGTAGCGGCGAGCGAAACGGGAAGAGCCCAAACCAACAAGCTTGCTTGTTGGGGTTGTAGGACTCCGATGTGGTAGTCTGTCAAGATAGTCGAAGAACCTGGAAAGGTTCGCCAAAGTGGGTAATAGCCCCGTAGACGAAATGTTGGCAACACCTAGGAGTATCCTGAGTACGGCGGAACACGAGAAATTCCGTCGGAATCCGCGGGGACCATCCCGCAAGGCTAAATACTCCCTAATGACCGATAGTGAACCAGTACCGTGAGGGAAAGGTGAAAAGCACCCCGGAAGGGGAGTGAAATAGATCCTGAAACCGTGTGCCTACAACAAGTCAAAGCCCGTTAATGGGTGATGGCGTGCCTTTTGTAGAATGAACCGGCGAGTTACGATTGCATGCGAGGTTAAGGTGAAGAGCCGGAGCCGTAGCGAAAGCGAGTCTGAATAGGGCGAATGAGTATGTAGTCGTAGACCCGAAACCATGTGATCTACCCATGGCCAGGTTGAAGGTGTGGTAAAACGCACTGGAGGACCGAACCCACGTACGTTGAAAAGTGCGGGGATGAGCTGTGGGTAGCGGAGAAATTCCAAACGAACTTGGAGATAGCTGGTTCTCTCCGAAATAGCTTTAGGGCTAGCCTCGGAATTAAGAATGATGGAGGTAGAGCACTGTTTGGACTAGGGGCCCATCTCGGGTTACCGAATTCAGATAAACTCCGAATGCCATTCATTTATATCCGGGAGTCAGACTGCGAGTGATAAGATCCGTAGTCGAAAGGGAAACAGCCCAGACCACCAGCTAAGGTCCCAAAATATATGTTAAGTGGAAAAGGATGTGGGGTTGCACAGACAACTAGGATGTTGGCTCAGAAGCAGCCACCATTTAAAGAGTGCGTAATAGCTCACTAGTCGAGTGACCCTGCGCCGAAAATGTACCGGGGCTAAACATATTACCGAAGCTGTGGATTACACCTCTGGTGTAATGGTAGGAGAGCGTTCTAAGGGCGTTGAAGGTCGATCGTGAGGACGGCTGGAGCGCTTAGAAGTGAGAATGCCGGTATGAGTAGCGAAAGACGGGTGAGAATCCCGTCCACCGTATGACTAAGGTTTCCTGGGGAAGGCTCGTCCGCCCAGGGTTAGTCGGGACCTAAGCCGAGGCCGATAGGCGTAGGCGATGGACAACAGGTTGATATTCCTGTACCAGTTGTTTTTGTTTGAGCAATGGAGGGACGCAGGAGGCTAAGGAATGCATGCGACTGGAAGTGCATGTCCAAGCAGTAAGTCTTGAGTAGAGTCAAATGCTTTACTCTATACGGACAAGCTGTGATGGGGAGGGAAATAATAGTACCGAAGTTCCTGATGTCACACTGTCAAGAAAAGCTTCTAGTGAGAAAACAACTGCCCGTACCGTAAACCGACACAGGTAGTCGAGGAGAGTATCCTAAGGTGAGCGAGCGAACTCTCGTTAAGGAACTCGGCAAAATGACCCCGTAACTTCGGGAGAAGGGGTGCTGACTTCGGTCAGCCGCAGTGAATAGGCCCAAGCGACTGTTTATCAAAAACACAGGTCTCTGCAAAATCGAAAGATGAAGTATAGGGGCTGACGCCTGCCCGGTGCTGGAAGGTTAAGAGGATGGGTTAGCTTCGGCGAAGCTCAGAATTGAAGCCCCAGTAAACGGCGGCCGTAACTATAACGGTCCTAAGGTAGCGAAATTCCTTGTCGGGTAAGTTCCGACCCGCACGAAAGGCGTAACGATTTGGGCACTGTCTCAACGAGAGACTCGGTGAAATTTTAGTACCTGTGAAGATGCAGGTTACCCGCGACAGGACGGAAAGACCCCATGGAGCTTTACTGTAGCTTGATATTGAGTGTTTGTACCACATGTACAGGATAGGTAGGAGCCGATGAACCCGGAACGCTAGTTTCGGTGGAGGCGCTGGTGGGATACTACCCTTGTGTTATGAACCCTCTAACCCGCACCACTTATCGTGGTGGGAGACAGTGTCAGGTGGGCAGTTTGACTGGGGCGGTCGCCTCCTAAAGAGTAACGGAGGCGCCCAAAGGTTCCCTCAGAATGGTTGGAAATCATTCGCAGAGTGTAAAGGCAGAAGGGAGCTTGACTGCGAGACTTACAAGTCGAGCAGGGACGAAAGTCGGGCTTAGTGATCCGGTGGTTCCGCATGGAAGGGCCATCGCTCAACGGATAAAAGCTACCCTGGGGATAACAGGCTTATCTCCCCCAAGAGTCCACATCGACGGGGAGGTTTGGCACCTCGATGTCGGCTCGTCGCATCCTGGGGCTGTAGTCGGTCCCAAGGGTTGGGCTGTTCGCCCATTAAAGCGGCACGCGAGCTGGGTTCAGAACGTCGTGAGACAGTTCGGTCCCTATCCGTCGCGGGCGTTGGAAATTTGAGAGGAGCTGTCCTTAGTACGAGAGGACCGGGATGGACTTACCGCTGGTGTACCAGTTGTTCTGCCAAGGGCATTGCTGGGTAGCTATGTAGGGAAGGGATAAACGCTGAAAGCATCTAAGTGTGAAGCCCACCTCAAGATGAGATTTCCCATTTCTTTAAGAAAGTAAGACCCCTGAGAGATGATCAGGTAGATAGGTTGGAAGTGGAAGTGCAGTGATGTACGGAGCGGACCAATACTAATCGGTCGAGGACTTAACCAAAGAAACGAAATAAAAAAGAGTTTCGGAATGTTTGATTACTACTTCAATCCAGTTTTGAGTGAATAATCACTCAACTAAATAGCAACAACACCCAGTGTGGTGGCGATAGCGAGAAGGATACACCTGTTCCCATGCCGAACACAGAAGTTAAGCTTCTTAGCGCCGATTGTAGTGAAGGGTTTCCCTTTGTGAGAGTAGGACGTCGCCACGCTAAAGTGTTGTCTTGGAGGTTTAGCTCAGCTGGGAGAGCACCTGCCTTACAAGCAGGGGGTCGGCGGTTCGATCCCGTCAACCTCCATTTTTTGAGCCGTTAGCTCAGTTGGTAGAGCATCTGACTTTTAATCAGAGGGTCGCAGGTTCGAGCCCTGCACGGCTCATAGAAATATTTTGCGGGTGTGGCGGAATTGGCAGACGCACTAGATTTAGGATCTAGCGCCTTACGGCGTGGGGGTTCAAGTCCCTTCACCCGCATTTTTAGTCTCGTTTTATAACTAGGCGATTATAACGCCGGCTTAGCTCAGTTGGTAGAGCATCTGATTTGTAATCAGAGGGTCGAGGGTTCAAATCCTTTAGCCGGCATCCAGACTGCGGAAATAGCTCAGTGGTAGAGCACCACCTTGCCAAGGTGGGGGTCGCGGGTTCGAACCCCGTTTTCCGCTTAGCCTTTTCAAAACGCCGGGGTGGCGGAACTGGCAGACGCACAGGACTTAAAATCCTGCGGTGAGTGATCACCGTACCGGTTCGATTCCGGTCCTCGGCATTGCTTTGAAGCACTATGAATGGCAATTCTAAAATTGACAGAATAGATGTGACAAGTACGAAGCAGATGAACACATCTGACTTTGATCCTTGCTTTAGCACCCATAGCTCAACTGGATAGAGTGCTTGACTACGAATCAAGAGGTTAGGGGTTCGACTCCCTTTGGGTGCATAGTTGAAATGTTTGACTACGGATTAGAAGGTTCAGAGAATTAGTCCCTTTTAAGCGTCTAGTCTTTTTTTATTATTATAGCTACGGGAAGTAGCTCAGCTTGGTAGAGCACTTGGTTTGGGACCAAGGGGTCGCAGGTTCGAATCCTGTCTTCCCGATTTAGAGAACAGAGTGATTACTCTGTTCTTTTTGTTTGGTTAAATAATTAGCTATCTAAATTTATTTATCTTTTCTTATCAAATTAGGCATTCTCCTTTATTAAACAGTTGAAGTTATGTATAATTAAGGTCAGTATTAGTCAAGGGAAAAGGATGAGTGTGATGAGTAATCAAAATACTTCGGATTTAATAGAAGCATATTTAAAAAAAATTCTTGAAGAAAGTAGTAAGATTGAGATTCGTAGAGCTGAAATGGCTCATTTATTCAATTGTGTTCCCTCCCAGATTAATTATGTTATCAACACACGTTTTACAATCCAACGTGGCTATTCTGTAGAAAGTAAACGTGGGGGCGGTGGATATATTAGAATTGCCAAAGTTCAAATTTCTGATAGTGATCAATTACTAAAACAAATTGCCCAATTCACAGGTAGTGAACTTTCAGAAAAAGATGCGCTGACGTTTGTACAAAAGTTGTATGAAGAAGATGTAATCAGCAAAAGAGAAGGAAATCTGATGTTATCTGTTTTAGGAAAATCAGTTTTAGGTAAAGCAGGACCAAATGAAGAATATTTACGTGCTCAATTGATGCAGTCGTTTTTAGAACGTTTGAGCTACGAGGAGGAATGATAGAATGGATGAATTATTTACAGAAAGTGCCAAGGCGGTACTAGCTATTGCACAAGAAGAAGCAAAATATTTTAGGCATCAATCTGTGGGTTCAGAACACTTATTATTAGCATTAGTGTTAGAACAAAATGGAATTGCAGGGAAGTCATTACGCCAGTTAAACGCAGATAAAAACGATATTCGTGAAGAAATTGAACACTTAACTGGATATGGAACTGTTAAGGCTTATCCTAAAGGTACGTATTTACCTTATTCTCCTCGAGCAAAACAAATATTTGCTTATGCAGGTGATGAAGCGAAGCGTTTAGGTGCACCAAATATTGGGACAGAACATATTTTGCTAGGGTTATTAAGAGATGAAGATATCTTGGCTTCACGTATTTTATTGAATTTAGGGTTAAGTTTATCTAAAATGCGTCAATTGCTAATGAAAAAAATAGGTGTTACAGATCCACAAATGAGTGGGAATGTAGGACGCCGTCGTAATAGTCAAGCTCAAAAAGCTGCACCAAAAGGAACGCCAACTTTAGATTCCTTGGCGCGTGATTTAACTAAGTTGGCACGTGAAAAAGATTTAGATCCAGTGGTTGGACGTTCACAAGAGGTTAGACGTTTGATCCAAATTCTAAGTCGCCGTACAAAGAACAATCCTGTTTTAGTTGGTGAGCCTGGTGTGGGTAAGACTGCAATTGCTGAAGGGCTGGCTCAAAAAATTGTGAATGGTGAAGTTCCTGAAGATATGCTGGAAAAACGCTTGATGATGTTGGATATGGGCGCTTTAGTTGCTGGTACCAAATATCGTGGTGAATTTGAAGATCGTTTAAAAAAAGTAATCGATGAAATTTATCAAGACGGAGAAGTAATTTTGTTTATCGATGAATTGCATACCTTGATAGGTGCCGGTGGTGCAGAAGGTGCAATCGATGCATCAAATATTTTAAAACCAGCACTTGCAAGAGGAGAATTGCAAACGATTGGTGCAACAACATTGGATGAATACCAAAAATATATTGAAAAAGATTCAGCGTTGGAGCGTCGTTTTGCTCGTGTACAAGTGGATGAACCGACTGCAGAAGAAGCTGAAGAAATTTTAAAAGGGTTACGTTCTCGTTATGAAGAACACCATGGTGTGGAAATCACAGATGATGCATTACATGCAGCAGTTCAATTATCTGTGCGTTACATTAACTCTCGCCAGTTGCCAGATAAAGCAATTGATCTAATGGATGAGTCTTCAGCTAAAGTTCGTCTAGATTTAGCGGATGAACCTTCTGAAATCAATAATTTACGCGTGGAGATTGCTGGTTTAGTTCAAGAAAAAGAAGAAGCCATTCAGTCACAGTCGTTTGAAAGTGCAGCAAGACTACGCCAAAAAGAGAAAAAACTAGCCCGCAAATTGGAAAATATTCTATTATTAGAACAAAAAGAAGCTTCTGGATATGCCAATCAGGTAACAGAACAAGATGTTGCGAATGTTGTTTCACAATGGACGGGTGTTCCACTACAGCAGTTAGAAAAGAAAGAAAGTGATCGATTACTTGAATTAGAAAGTATTCTCCATCATCGAGTAGTTGGTCAAGATGAGGCTGTTAAAGCCGTATCACGTGCCATCCGTAGAGCCCGCAGCGGCTTGAAAGACCCTGATAGACCAATTGGTTCATTTATGTTTTTAGGCCCAACAGGTGTGGGTAAAACCGAGCTTGCCAAAGCGTTAGCTGAAACAATGTTTGGTAGTGAAGATGCTCTTGTTCGAGTAGATATGTCTGAATTTATGGAAAAATACAGCACTAGTCGTTTAATTGGTTCTCCTCCAGGGTATGTAGGGTACGAAGAAGGCGGTCAGTTAACCGAAAAAATCCGTCAAAAACCCTATTCTGTTATTTTATTGGATGAAGTAGAAAAAGCACATCCAGATGTCTTTAATATTCTATTACAAGTATTAGACGATGGTCATTTAACGGATTCTAAAGGACGTAAAGTTGACTTTAGAAATACGATTTTGATCATGACATCAAATATCGGAGCAACGGCGATTCGTGAAGAAAAAAATGTCGGTTTCAATGTAAAAGATCTGACAAAAGATTACGATGCGATGCAAAAACGAATTATGGAAGAATTGAAAAAAGCATTTCGTCCTGAGTTTTTGAACCGTGTGGATGAAACAGTTGTCTTCCGTTCATTGGATCAAGAAGAAATTCATGAAATCGTAAAAATCATGAGTAAATCGATCGTTCAACGATTGAAAGAGCAAGACGTTAATGTGAAAATCACCGCAGCGGCTATTGAAGTGATTGGAAAAGTTGGATTTGATCCAGAGTATGGAGCACGACCAATTCGTCGAGCATTGCAAAAAGAGGTTGAGGATCGTTTAAGTGAAGCATTACTTTCTGGTCAAATCCATCTAGGTGATAAAGTAACTATTGGTGCCAGTAAAGGTAAAATAACGTTGAATGTTAAATCACCTAAACCTGAACAAGTATTACAAACAATTTAATCATAAAAACTGTGCAAAACGAATCTGTTTTGCACAGTTTTTGTGTTGATAACTCTAAATCAATAGTCTTTATTTTGTGAAAAATAAGCGGTAAAATAAAGAGTGACTATTGGAATGTTTGTGAACCTGTGCTACTATAAAACAGTTGTTAGAAGACTGTGTAAAAAGATAAACATATTATTTTTAAACAAGTTTGTTCATAAACGAACAGAGTGATCAAGCTTTTAAATTATCTAGCTTTATGAGCTAGCTCCTCAGGAAAAAGATAAAAATGGATTGTGGCAGAGAGCGCCACCCTCAATTTTTCCTATTTTCCAGTCAGAGCTGAACATGCTCATACAGCTTTTAAAGGAGGACACAATATGATTGAAGTTATTGCGACTGCTGAATCTATTGATCAAGCGGAGGCATTATTAGCAGCCGGTATTGACACGATATATATTGGAGAAGAGGTGTTTGGATTACGCTTGCCGACGTCTTTTTCACGTGAAGAACAGCGAACTATTACTGAAAAAGCACATGAAGCCGGTAAAAAAGTGACGGTGGCATTAAATGGGATCATGCATCCTGAAAAAATGAAGAAAGTTCCAGAATATTTATCATTTTTGCAGGACATAAAAGTGGATCAAATAACAGTCGGTGATCCAGGGGTTGTCTTTGTGATGCAGCGTGATGGAATCGGTATTCCCTATATTTACGATGGTGAAACCTTAGTGACGAGCTCTCGCCAAATCAATTTTTGGGCAAAGCGTGGAGCAATTGGTGCAGTATTGGCACGAGAAGTTCCTTTTGAAGAGATGAAAGCAATGAAGGATAACTTGATGGTTCCAGCTGAAGTTCTTGTGTATGGTGCTACATGCATCCATCAATCAAAGCGCCCCTTACTACAAAACTACTATAATTTTACTAAAAATGATGAATCAACTGGTAAAGAGCGAGGTTTATTCATATCAGAACCTAAAAAAGAAGAGACACACTATTCAATTTATGAAGATAGTCACGGTACACATATATTTGCAGATAATGATGTGAACTTAATAGGTGAACTGGACAAGCTTCATGGACATCATTACACAAAGTGGAAGCTTGACGGGATCTACGCGCCAGGAGAAAACTTTGTGAAAGTTGCTAAATTGTTCGTAGAAGCTAGAGAAAAACTAGAATCAGGTATTTGGTCCAGTGAGCAAGCACAAAAAGCGATTGAACAAATTGAGACCCTTCACCCAGAAAATCGTGGGTTAGATATCGGATTCTTTGATTTGGATCCAGACGAGATAAAATAAGGAGAAAAAACACATGACAAACGAACGAACATTGAAGCGTCCTGAGGTCTTAGCACCAGCAGGGACGCTAGAAAAACTAAAAACAGCCATTCATTACGGTGCAGATGCGGTATATATCGGCGGAAATGCTTATGGTTTACGCAGCCGAGCAGGTAATTTCACAAAAGAAGATATGATTGAAGGTGTAGCATTCGCTAATGAACATGGAGCGAAAGTTTATGTGGCAGCAAATATGGTCACGCATGAAGGTAATCAAGAAGGAGCAGGGGACTTTTTCAGAGAAATTCGCGATGTTGGTATTTCTGCAGTAATCGTATCTGATCCGGCTTTGATTGAAATTTGTGCAGCGGAAGCACCGGGCTTACCAATCCATTTGTCTACACAAGCTTCAGCTACCAACTATGAAACACTGGAATTTTGGAAAAATGAAGGATTAGAACGTGTTGTTTTGGCGCGGGAAGTATCGATGGACGAAGTGGCAGAAATCCGTAAAAATACGGATGTTGAGATAGAAGCCTTTATTCATGGAGCGATGTGTATTTCTTACTCAGGTAGATGTACGTTATCTAACCACATGTCGATGCGGGATGCAAACCGCGGCGGTTGTTCACAATCTTGCCGCTGGAAATATGAGCTTTATGATATGCCTTTTGGTGCTGAACGTACAAGTTTAACAGATAAAGGCGAAGTTGAAGAAGAATTTTCAATGAGTGCAGTGGATATGGCGATGATTCAGCATATTCCAGAGTTGATTCAAAATGGTGTCGATAGTTTTAAAATAGAAGGAAGGATGAAATCAATCCACTACGTTTCAACTGTAGCAAATGTGTACAAAAAAGCAGTAGATACCTATATGGAAGATCCTGAAAATTATGAATGCAAACAAGAATGGATCGATGAACTCTGGAAAGTGGCACAAAGAGAACTTTCAACTGGTTTTTATTATCATGTACCGACGGATGAAGAACAATTATTTGGAGAACGCCGCAAGATCCCTCAATACAAATTTATCGGGGAAGTTATGGCATACGATTCTGAAACAAAAGTCGCAACAATTCGCCAAAGAAATCATTTTAGTGTGGGTGATGAAATTGAATTTTACGGTCCTGGGTTCAATCACTTCCATCAAACAGTAGAAGTTATGTATAATGAAGAGGACGAGTCGATTGATCGAGCACCAAATCCAATGATGATTTTAACGATGCCAGTTGAAAAACCAGTGGCTGTTGGTGATATGATTCGTAAGAAAAAATAAATACTATGATTGAGGGATTCGCTATTACAGCTTATCCCTTTCATTGCAAGGAGGATAAGTAACTATGTCAAAAGAATATGATTATATCGTCATCGGTGGTGGGAGTGGAGGAATTGCTTCTGCTAATCGTGCCGGTATGTATGGCGCTAAAGTATTACTAATTGAAGCTAGTGATATTGGTGGAACATGTGTCAATGTGGGCTGTGTACCTAAAAAAGTCATGTGGCAAGCAAGCTCAATGATGGAAATGGTAAAACGCGATACACAAGGGTACGGAATGGATGTAGAAGTAAAAGGCTTCAGCTTTAAGAAGCTTGTTGAAAATCGTGAAGCGTATATTGATAACTTACATGCGGCTTATTACCGTGGATTAGATAGTAACAAAGTAGAGGTTTTAGCTGAGTACGCTACATTTATTGATGATCATACAATTGAAGCCGGTGGTGAAAAGTATACAGCACCTCATATTTTGATCGCTACAGGCGGACGACCTAAAAAATTAGGCATTCCTGGTGAGGAATACGCGATAGATTCTAACGGTTTCTTTGCTTTAGAAGAACTACCAAAACGAGTTGTATTTATTGGTGCGGGCTATATCGCAGCTGAACTTGCTGGAACTATTCATGGATTAGGTGCGGAAACTCACTGGGCATTTAGAAAAGAACGGCCATTGCGAGATTTTGATGATATGCTATCTGAAAAAGTAGTTGAACATTACCTTGAAGATGGAATGCACATTTATCCGAATTCAATACCTCATTCAATTGAAAAACTTGAGTCTGAAGAATTAGTGATTACCTTTGAAAATGGGACTAAAATTACGGCAGACAGTATTGTTTTCGGAACTGGTCGCCAACCAAATACAGATAATTTAGGATTAGAAAATACCCACATTGAATTGTCGGATAAAGGCTATGTGAAGGTTGATAAGTTCCAAAATTCAACACAGGCTGGCGTTTATGCAGTAGGAGATGTCATTGGAAAAATAGATTTGACACCAGTTGCTATTGCTGCAGGAAGAAGATTATCCGAACGTTTATTTAATGGAAAAGAAAATGAATATTTGGATTATGAAACAATCCCTACAGTTGTCTTTACTCATCCAACAATTGCGACTGTTGGACTAACAGAAGCACAAGCAAAAGAAAAATATGGTACTGAAAATATCAAAATATACAGCTCAACATTTACACCAATGTATTTTGCACTAGGGGAGTATCGCCAAAAATGTGATATGAAGTTAGTGTGTGTTGGGGAAGAGGAAAAAATCGTTGGACTACACGGAATCGGTTTAGGTGTGGACGAAATGCTGCAAGGATTTGCAGTAGCTATAAAAATGGGTGCTACGAAGAAAGACTTTGACAATACAGTAGCCATCCACCCGACAGGTTCAGAAGAATTTGTCACAATGAGATAAAAAATAAGGATGAGAAAAAACTGAGTTTAGTTTTTCTCATCTTTTAATTTTTGATAGTTCAGTGTGATTTATTTATACAGACAAATTATATTAGGAGTAATAGTTTAGTATGAACTTTATAAACAGCTATGTTAAAAAAATAGTTAAGAAAACTATTTTCCTTAGTACTACATTGGTGGTTTTTATGACAGTAGGATTAGTTTTCATATTTATTGTTAAGGGGTTTAAAATGCCTCATGCAACGATAGAAGATATAGTAATAGTCCTTATTCTGGGTTTTTCATTGCCAATCATAATTCTTGGAATAGTAATAGGGTTACCACTTTTAAAAATAAATTATCAGATCAATAAGTACCTTACTGAGAGTCAAAAGCTAGAGCAAGAGGAATTATATACTTTGCTTAAAAGAGAATGTTCAGACAAAGAGGCTAAGTGGCATCTTCAAGCACGCTATAGCAATCAATTTATGGTTCTCTTACCAGATGTTATTATAAAAAGAGATGACTTGTCATCATGCAAACGGTTTGGCACAAAGCAGTATCGGAAAGGGACCTATTATCGGGTGAAATTTAAGTTAAAAAGCGGTAAAGAGAAAGTGATTGACTGTTCTTCGACACTTAGCGTGGATGCTACCATCAGATGGTGGGAACAAAAATAGGTTAGGCCTATCATTGATCATGGCCTAACCTATTTTAATTTGTTCGTGCAAGAATAGCCTGTGTGATTGTGAACAATTTATTTTTAGCATCAGTAGATGTTTCAGGTAATTTAGTAATACCTTTCAAAGCTTGTTGTGTATACTTTTCAGCAAGTTTTTGCGCTTTAGTGACACCGCCAAATGAATGAACAAGTTTGTAGATTTTATTTGTCTCAGCGTCTGTTAGCGCTTCTCCTTTTTTAAGGTAAGGAAGTAACGTTCCACGGCCTTCTTCTAAAGCATATAAAAGCGGCAATGAATAAATCCCTTGACGGACATCTTCTAGAACAGGTTTGCCGATTTGTTCTGGACTTTGTGTATAGTCTAAAATGTCATCGATAATTTGAAAAGCAATCCCGATATTTTCCCCGATCTGACCACAATTTTTAGCAAACCGCTCTGAAGTTCCACTTTCGTAAGCGCCGACGAAGCAGCTTAATGAAAAAAGCTCAGCAGTTTTACCAGAAATATTTTCGAGGTATTGATCGATCGTCATATCAAGATTATAGCGATTATCCATTTGGCCCAATTCACCGCTCAATATTTTTTCCATACTTCTAGAATTCAGTTGAATACTCTTTAAAGAAGATGAATAGTCAGCAAGTAGTTTAAAACAGCTGACAAATAAATAATCACCAGCATAAACGGCTGTACTATTACCGAATTGAGAACGTATAGTTGGCAAGCTGCGTCTGATATCTGAATCATCTACAATATCATCGTGAATCAGCGTTGCAGTGTGCAGTAACTCGATAGCTGCAGCTAAAGCAATAGCTTTTTTGCTCTCTCTATTCTCGCCAAATTGTGAAAATAAAAGTTGGTATGCTGGTCGTAATAGTTTGCCGCCAGAGTGGATCATGGACATAACAGCATTTTCGACCTCTTTATTTTTTAAATTAACGCTATTTTCCATCAACTTCAGTGTAGTATTTAATTCTTTAGCTAGTTCAGGATATGTTTTCCACATAGGATGAATGTTCATAAGATGACTCCTTCGATTGTACTCAGTCAAGCCAAAATGTTACTGGAAATATTGGCTCCATTTATGTTTCGTTGTCGATTCGTAATTTAATTGAAATTGCCGTAAGGTTTGAACATGGCGTAATAGGTAATTTGCTGCGATTCCTATCGCGATTCCGGATAATAAGCCGATAAATGAAAGGAACGGTAGATAAAGCATCGGAGCCCACGATTGAGCAAAGAAACAAGTGGTCAATAGTTGTCCAACATTATGTAAAAATCCACCAGCTGCACTGATTCCGATAATACTGACACGTTTTGGTCCTAATTGCATGATGACGAGCATACCTAAATAACTAAGTAATGCACCACTAGCACTATAAAAGAAGGTAGAAATTGTTCCCCCAAGTAACGTCGTTAAAATCAACCGCAGACAGACTAAAAAGAAACTGTCCCTTTTTCGCATGGTAAAAATGGCAATAATAGTAATCAAGTTAGCCAGTCCTAGTTTTGCACCTGGAGCGAAAGCAAAGGGATAGGGAATCATATTTTCAATTAAGCCGATAATCACGCCTTGGGCAACCAACATGGATATATAGATGTTTTTTTGTAATTTGCTCATAATATACTGGCTGCTTAATAAATCAAACTGCCATCCTCACTCCCGTCAGAAGCTTCAACTGTGATGAATAAATTATGTGGTAAGCAAGCAATCGGTGTTTCTCCTGCTTTAGATATCCATCCTCGTTGTACGCAAATTTGATCTCCGCAGTTGGTTTCAACCATACGGATTCTGTCTCCGCTGACTTCGATCAAGTTGTAATCACCATCAGCTGCTTCGTATTTGTATGTATAAGTGGGGCCATCTTCTTTTAGCTCGAAGACTTTTATGACTTCGCCATCCACTTTTAAGACTGCTTGCTTTGAAGCATCGTCTTGGGCAGTATTTTGTATGCCAAAAACAACAAGGGGCAAGAAAGAACTAAATGTTAAAAGTAAAATAATGGCAATATCCCATGGACGTATATAACTTTTTTGAATAAATTCTTTAAAATTCAACTCTTTCCTCTCCTTTGTAGTTTTTAGTTGAATATATCTTATCATAATGAGAAAAGAAAGTTCTAGGAGCAAACCTAGAACTCTCTTAGATTGTTACTATAAATAGGACTTATTTACTGCCGTATCTAGATTTAGGTGTTCCGTACCACCATTTACCTAGTGTACGTTGTACCCAAGGGATAACCCAGCGGTCTAAACCAAGTGCACGTCCAGAGCCATTCATTAAAGCGAAGGCTACAAAGATAAACCAGATGTTTACCCAGTAGAACATACCTGATAGACAGAAGGCAATTGTTAAACCGATTGTAGCTGCACTACTTATCCAAGTGAACAATCCAGCGATCAATGCTAAAGCGATCAAGACTTCAACAATCGTCATGAATTTTTGCATGAATAACGCAACTTCTTGGTTAGGCATCATGAATTTCATCACACTCTCAAACCATTTAGGCATGTGATCGAATACTTGCATTGGTTCTTCACCATATGCGTAGCTTAAACCAAATTGAGCAGCTTTTGCTGTAGTCTCAGTTGTTTCAGCTCCTGCAGCAGATGCACCAGTTGTTACTTGTTCTTGTAACCATGGGAATGGGAAGGCAACTTTGTCCGTAAACCATGAACCATCACCGAACCAAGTGCTTGGTTTCAAGTAATCGCCAGTTCCGACAATTTTCTTCATCGACTCGACTAACCAAACCATACCGTAGAATACACGCAATGGAACGCTCCATAAAACATTACCATAACGAGAAGAATGTCCACGTGTTACATTGCGGTCATCTTTAATATGGAAGAACTCGTGCATGATATATTGGAACATGTAGTAACCAGAACGGATGTCAAAGAAATATTTCAAGTTAACGATATGTTTCATAATGATTGCTAAGAAACCGCTAAGGTGGATTTTATCAAATAAGTTTGCTACACCCCATTTAGCGCCGACAGAAACCATAAAGCCTTGATAATTTCCTTTGAATTTGTGTTTTTCACTACCTTTGATGTCAGCTACGATATTTGCAGCCGCTGTATGGCCAGTTTGCTCAGCAGCTTGAACGATTTGCGGAGTTGGCGTTTCAGGGAATTCTTCGTAATACACCAAGTCACCAACGATATAGATGTTTTTATCTTCATATCCTTTAGCTTGCATAAATTCATTTGCAATCAAACGATTGCCACGAGCTGATTCTAAACCGAAGTCAGCAGCATCAGAAGTTGCTTTAACACCAGCAGTCCAGATCAATGTGTGCGTTGCAACAGAAGAACCATCTTTTAATTTGATATGGTCTGCAGCGACTTCTACGATTGGCGCATTAAGTAATAATTTTACATTTTTCTTCTCTAAATAACGTTCAGCTTTAGCTGCATCATTGCGAGATAACATGTTTAAGATTGTCGGCATTGCTTCAACGACCATTAATGTAAATTCATTGGGATCAAGCTTGAAATCTTTTGCAAGACGATCTTTCCAGTCGATTAATTCACCGATCATTTCGATACCAGTAAATCCTGAACCACAGACAACAAATGTTAGCATTGCCTTACGAACTTCTGGATCGGGTTCGATTGCTGCTTTTTCAACTGTTTCCAAAATATGTTCGCGAATTTTCAGAGAGTTTTCAAACGACCATAAAGTAAATCCATGTTCCTTCACTCCAGGAGTACCAAAATCATTTGGCTCGCCACCCATACCGATAATCAATTGGTCAAATTCATAAGAACCTAACTTGGTTTGAACGACTTTTTTGTCTTTATCGATACCAGTTACAGTGTCTGTTACAAGGGTAACGTTCTTTTTACGTGAGAATAAACGTTGCAAGTCATATTGGATAGCAGAAGGCTCAACACGTCCTCCAGCTACTTCATGCAACTCAGTCATCATGGTGTGGTAAGAGTGACGATCAATTAAAGTAATCTCAACGTCAGAATCTTTTTTCAATTTTTTTGCTAAAAATTTAGTAGCTGAAACTCCAGCATAACCAGCTCCCACAACGACAATTTTTTGCTTTGTCATTGATAATCCGCTCCTTAAAAAAATAAAATAGAAAATGATAATAATTACACAATCGAATTCATTATATAGCGATAATCGGGATTTGTCTAATAACAATTTATAAATATAGGAAATAAACTTTTATTATTAAAAAAGTGTGAAAAACGGGTAAATTTTTGTCTTTCTTTTGTAACTTTAATTGACATAATTGAATTTTTCTATAGAATGTAAATTATATCACAAACTTAATTTGTGAATGTTTAAGAAAAGGAAAAGGTGAACAAAAATGAAAATGAACAAAATTGTAAAGGGCTTCACAGCTATCGCACTTTCATCTCTTTTACTAGCAGCATGTAACTCAGACAACAAAAAGGATACCGCTAAATCATCTGATTCAAGCACGGCCACATCAAAAACAGCTGAATCTTCTAAAGCAACAGAAAAAGAAGCTGGTGCAGATTTACAAGATGGTACGTATAAATTAGAAGAAAAGAACGAATCGAACGGTTACCGTGCAACATTTGAAATGACTGTTAAAGATGGTAAAATCACAGAATCTAACTACGATAATATCAACGCTGATGGTAAATCAAAAGCGGATGACAAAGACTATAATAAAAATATGAAAGAAAAATCAGGCGTAGGCCCAGCGGAATACATCAAAGAATTAAACGATTCTTTTGTTAAAGCACAAAGCGCTGATGGTGTAGAAGTAGTAACAGGTGCGACTCACTCTAGTGAATCATTCCAAAACTATGCACAACAATTAATTCAAGCAGCTCAAGCTGGTGACACTAAAACAATCGAAATCGATAATGGTGCTGATCTTAAAGATGGCACGTATTCATTGAAAGAAAAAAATAATTCAAATGGCTACCACACAGAATTTTCAATTGTTGTTAAAGATGGTAAAGTAACTGAATCTAACTACGATAATGTGAATGATGAAGGCAAATCTAAAAAAGATGATGCTGATTACAACAAGAACATGAAAGAAAAATCAGGCGTAGGCCCAGCGGAATACATTAAAACATTAAACGAAGAATTAGTAAAAACAATGGGTGAAGAAGGCAAATCAGCTGCTGATGTAGAAGTCGTAACAGGTGCAACTCACAGCTCTCATTCATTTGTAACGTATGCAGAACAATTGATCAATGCTGCTGAAAAAGGCAATACTGATGAAATCGTTGTAGACAACATTGTAATGAAAAAATAATTTTTCATAGAATAAATTGAAAGATAATGATGTGAGTCTGCGACAGAAGCATTTCATCCCGAGAAATAAGAAGGGATTGCTTCTGCTCTCACCGTTTATTCGGATTTAGGGTGTGAAACAAAAGTGATTTTTACTTTTGTCCCACACTCTTTTTGCTTTGAATCTCCACGACTGGCTTTTTGCAAAGTGGATGATGAACAGTACTTGGCGACAGGAGGAAGAGAAGCAACCACACTAGGAATCACCAAGCGCTCTTATTCCGAATATCCAAATAGTAATCAGTGGAAGATATCGTACAAACGAATTGCCAAGAATCGAAGAGCATGTGACTGCAAGGAGCGTTGTTTCATTGTCTTGATTTACATAGTGCGATGTCCTCCTAGAAAATATTATTTTTAATTGATCTAAAAACACCAACAAAAATAGAAAATCCTTCCCATTAATGCCAAAAAGCGCTACTATAAATAAGACAATTTTTCTATTTAGAAAGAGGGATACGATGAAAAACAAAAAATCGCTAATCATTTTAATAGCAGCACTATTTTTAGTCATTTTAGCAGGATGCAATGCGAAGAACCAAGGGACAAAAATCAATAAAGAACCTTATTCGGATCAACAATCATTGTTAGGAACCTATGTCCAAGTGAGGATTTATGACGACGGTAAAAAAGATGTATTAGAAAAAGCCTTTGATCGTGTCAAAGAATTAGGCGATAAAATCACAGTAAACGAAAAAGGCTCAGAAATTGATGCAATCAACGAACAAGCTGGAATCAAACCAGTTAAAGTTTCTGATGATATTTATCCATTGTTAAAACGAGCATATGAATATAGTGAAGATTCTTCAGGTGGTTTTGATATGGCAATCGGACCAATCACGCAATTGTGGCATATCGGCTTTGATGATGCCCGCAAACCATCGCAGGGAGAGATTGACCAAGCATTAAAATTAGTTGATTATCATAAAGTAAAATTAAACGATGAAGATAAAACAGTTTATCTTGAAGAAAAAGGTATGCAACTGGATTTAGGTGCAATCGCAAAAGGATTCATTACAGACGAGGTCGTGAAAGTGCTAAAAGACAATGGCGTAACAACAGCAATCGTGGATTTAGGTGGTAATGTTTATGTACTTGGACATAGCCCACGTGGTAAGGATATGGATTGGAATGTTGGAATTCAAGATCCGAACAAAGCACGCAATACGGTGATAGGAACAGTTCAAGAAAGCAATAAGACTTTAGTAACTTCTGGTATCTATGAGCGCTTTTTAGAAGTAGATGGTAAAAATTATCATCATTTATTTGATCCTAAGACGGGCTACCCTTTTGATAATGATATTGCTGGTGTGACAGTAATTACAAAAGAATCAATCGATGGTGACGGATTATCAACAGCTGTATTTTCTATGGGGGTCAAAAAAGGGTTGGAGTATGCTGAAGGATTGAAAGATGTTGACGTGATTTTTGTGACAAAAGAAGATAAGGTCTTTGTAAGCAAGGATATTGAAAAAGAATTTGAGTTAGGAAAAGATTCAGGTTATACGATGGGTGATCGTAAAGATCTGAAATAAGGAGAACAGATATGTCATTGAAAGTATTTTTGCAAGTAGTGGAAATTCAGACAAAGTTAGCCAGTCTGTTTCCCTTTGCAATTGGGGTATTATTTTCTATTGCTTATTTCAATCAGTTTCAATTAGGGTACACAGTTCTTTTTTTCACTGGGATGGTCGTCTTTGATATGGCGACAACAGCGATAAATAATTATATGGACTTTAAAAAAGCGAAGTCCGAAGTATATAAATATAAAGAGAATATTATTGGCAGTTCTGGAATCGCACCCGTTATTGTAAGAAATATGATCTTTGGGATGATTGCTTTTTCAGCAGCGATCGGGTTCTTTTTAACCGTCAAAACAGGTTGGTTGTTCTTAGTGATGGGCGGTGTATGTTGTTTTATCGGTATTTTTTACACCTTCGGACCGATCCCGCTCTCTCGAATGCCTCTAGGTGAGGTGTTTAGTGGATTTACCATGGGACTTGGGATCTTTGCGATGACAATTTATTTGAATGTACAAGAGGATCGTCCGTTCTACCTAATGCTTGATTGGCAGCGTGGAACATTCGCTTTGAACGGAAATTTATGGGCGTTATTTGCTATTGTTTGGGCATCTTTACCCATGGTGTTTACGATTGCCAATATTATGTTGGCGAATAATTTGAGGGATTTAGATACGGATATTGACAATCATCGCTATACGTTGGTTTATTATATTGGACGGAAACAAGGCGTGATAGTATTCCAATTATTGATGTTTGCTTGTTATTTAGTTATTTTGATTGGCTTACCATTTGGTGTATATCGTTGGCCAATTCTGACCGTATTTTTATCGTTGCCTATTGTTTGGAAAAATCTCCAATCATTTAAGAAAGACTTACCACATCCTAAAAGTTTTGGGTATTCAATAAAAAACTTGATGGCGTTTAACGGAAGTTATTTATTAGGTTTGTTACTGACGATTAGTTTAGAAAAAATATAAATAAAAAGAAGGAAGCAGAGACCAACAACGGTTTTGTTTCCTTCTTTTTTAGAAAAGTACTCTATACTTGCAACGGATTTAAGGAATTTCTAATATTTTTTATGGTGTAAATTCTAAATCGTTGGATTGATACTACTTAGGCTAATTTCGCCAGAAGACAGCACTTTGTCTGTTTTATCTTGAAGTGTTACAACAAGCTCACCGTGTTCGTTGATTGCTGTGGCGATTCCTTCGTAGTTGACACCTGCTTGTGTAAATGAAACAGTTTTACCAAGGACAAAGGATTTTTGACGATATTCTTCTAGAAAATTTTGATCAGGTAAGTGATTCAGTATGCGATAAAATTGGTTCCAGATAGCACCAATTAATTCATTACGTGTCATTGTAGGTTCTTTTTCTGGGAATAAAGAAGTAGCTTTTTCTCTCAGTTCTTCTGGAAAATCATCTTGTTTTAAACAAAAATTGATCCCCATACCAATGATGACATTTGAAATTTGTCCTGATTCAACATCGCTCATGGCTTCTGATAGAATCCCACAGACTTTTTTGCCATTGATATAGATATCGTTGACCCATTTGATTTCAGTTTGTACAGAAGTGAAATCATCCATGGCTCTAGCGATTGCTACTGCCATGATTATGGTATATTGTGCCATTTCTTCAAAGTTTTGATTAGGCCTCAATAACATGCTCATATAGATACCGCTACCTGCTTTTGAGAAAAAAGGTCGGCCGAATCGTCCTTTAGGGGCTTCTTGAATGTCGGCTACGATCAAAGTATTGTCTGGTTCGCCATTAATCGCTGCGAGTTTAGCATCTTTCATCGTAGACTCTGAGGCACTTAAAACGGTGATTGAAAGTTTAGGTGTTTTCGAATCTAGTGATAAACGAATTCCTTCTGCAGATAAAACGTCGGATTTATCATAACGATAGCCTTTGTTTCGGCTACTGGAAATAAGGTGTCCTTCTTTTTTTAATTCATTGATTGCTTTCCAAATGGCTGTTCGAGATAAGGAAAGTTGTTGCGCCATTTCTTCTCCGGAAATAAATGAGGGTGTTTGTTTCATTAATAGGGTTAACACCTGACTTTTAGTAGACATAATATTCGCTCCTTTATAATAGTTTCATTGTATCTGATGAAAGGAATGGGGGTCAACCACAATACGGCTGAATGAGGAGAAGAAAATCCATCTAAGGATGTATGTTTTCTTTTGAAAGGCTTGCTATACTTAAATAGCAGGAACGAAGAACACAGAGCAAAATTGTTCTGGGAATAGAGAATTTCAGAGATGGAGTGGGGAAGAATGGAAAAGCAACAATACGTTTGTGATAAGTGTGGAAATGAACAGTATGTTTCCGATCAGTTTCAAGCAACAGGAGGAAACTTTGCGAAAATATTTGATGTGCAAAATAAAAAATTTATCACAGTCAGCTGTACGAGATGTGGCTTTACGGAACTATACCGTGGCCAAACGACAGACGGTTGGAATGTGTTAGACTTTTTGATGGGTGGTTAATAGCCTCTAGATAAAAGTGGCTGGGACTGAAACTGTTAATCCTTAAAATAAGAAGGGATTGCTTCTGCTCCCATCGTTTATTCGCATTTAGGGTGTGAAACAAAAGTGATTTTTTACTTTTGTTCCACACCCTTTTTTAACCCAATAATAATTGATCGTCTTTTAATTCGGTACCACTATTTTTGTGGAACATATCCATTAATTCATTGACAGTCAACTCTTTTTTCTGATCAGCAGGTACATCTACCACAACTTGGCCTTGGTGAAGCATGATCAAACGATTGCCGTAACGAATCGCATCTTCCATGTCGTGTGTCACCATAAATGCCGTTAAATTTTGTTCTTGGATCAACTGTTCAGTTAGCTCCATAACAGTGATCGATGTTTTAGGGTCAAGTGCTGCAGTGTGTTCATCCAATAAAATCAATTCTGGTCGAATCAAGGTAGCCATGAGCAACGTGATTGCTTGTCGCTGTCCGCCAGATAGTAACCCAATTTCTGTGCCTAAACGGTTTTCTAGTCCTAAATTCAAACTAGCTAATTGTTCTTTGAAGAAATTGCGGTCATGTTTACGCACACCATTTCCTAAACCACGTTTTTTTCCTCGTTTCATAGCAAGGGCCATATTTTCTTCTACAGTTAAACGAACAGCGGTCCCCATCTTAGGGTCTTGAAAAACACGGCTGATTTGTTTAGAGCGAGCAACGACACGTTGTTTTGTGATGTCTTTGCCATTTAAAGCTAGCTGACCTTCTTCTATCGGTAATGTTCCAGCAATACTGTTTAACAAAGTAGATTTACCAGCGCCGTTTCCGCCTATGATCGTAATGAATTCACCTTGGTTGATCGTTAAATCGATTCCTTTTAATACGTGGTTTTCATTAACCGTTCCGCGTTCGAAATATTGGTGCAAATTTTTGATTGTTAATACAGGTTCCATTAGTTTGCCCCTCCTTTACGTTTTCCTAGTTTAGAAAAGCCTAATTTTTTTTGAATCAAAGGTGAAGAAAGACAGATGACCAGGATAATCGCTGAGAATAATTTCAAATCTGCCGGATCAACACGTAATTCTAAAACGCATGCAAGGATAAAGCGGTACAAGATCGCACCGATCACAATCGTAATCAACCTTAAACCAAGTGATTTATTCTTAAAGAGAACTTCGGCGATGATGATTGAGGCAAGTCCGATAACGATTGTTCCAATACCAGAGTTTAAATCGGCAAAATTATTATTCTGTACAAGTAAAGCACCTGCCAAAGCAATACAACCATTTGAAAGCATATAACCGATGATCTTCATGTTGTCTGTTTTAATTCCGTTCGCTTCACTCATCTCAATGTTGTCACCCGTAGCTCGCGTAGCCAGGCCAATTTCAGTCTTGAAGAATAAAACAAGTAGAAGGATAACGATAAATACAATAATTGCACCGACAACTATCGCGCTGTTGATTTTAGAAAAACCTAATGATTGTGCATGAGAGAAAATGGAGTTTGTGCCAATCAAAGAAATGTTTGGAGCGCCCATGATTCGTGAGTTGATACTGTAAAGGCCAGTCATCGTAATGATTCCCGCCAATAACGCAGGGATTTTTAGTTTTGTATGCAGAAGGCCTGAAACAAGACCCGCCAGCATACCAGCAATAAATGCAAACAGTAATGCAATAATAGGTGCAACCATATAATGGACATCAAATAAAGACTGGATCGATGTAGGCCAAGTAGTTGGGTCTTTTGCTAAAATAACAGCGGCAACAGCGCCACCTAATGGAAAGCTCCCTTCAGTGGTTAAGTCGGCAATGTCTAAAATACGGTATGTCAGAAAGACTCCGATGGCTAATAGTGACCAAAGAAGGCCTTGAGAGGTTGAGGAAAGTAATATGTCTAACAATAAAATCAGCTTCTTTCAATAATATTTATGTATTTCCCGCAAAAATGCGGAGAAATTTAAGGTGCTTTGATCGTATCTGGATCGATGTCCAAAGCTTTTGCCATATCTTTATTTACGAAAAGTGTTAAGTCTTTTGCTTTTTCAACAGGCATTTCGGCAGGTTTTGCTTCACCTTTTAGAATTTTTGCCGCCATAGCACCTGTTTGTTTACCAAGTGATTGGTAATCGATTCCCACAGTTGCCAATCCGCCTTCTTCAACTTGCTCAATTGAACCTGCGATGACGGGGATTTTGTGTTCTTTTGCTACTTCGCCGATAACCGCAGAGGCCGAAGCGAAGGTGTTGTCGGTTGGAATGTAAATCGCGTCGACATCTTTTGCTAAGCTAGTTGTTACTTGTTGGACATCATTTGTAGAGTTGGCAGTTAAAACTTTAGAGTTGATTCCAGCATCTTTTAGGGCTTTTTCAGCCATATCCGCTTGAATTTTAGAATTTGCTTCGCCTGCGTTATACATGATCCCAACGGTTTTCGCATCAGGTACGATGTTCAATAATAAAGAGATTTGTTTATCAATGGGTACGATATCAGTGGTTCCAGTAACGTTACCTCCAGGTTTCTCATCTGATTTGACTAATTTCGCACTAACTAAGTCAGTAACTGCTGTGACTAGAATTGGAATATCGGTTGTTTCGTTTACTAATGATTGAGCGGCAGGTGTTGCAATTCCCAAAAGTAGGTCGGGTTTTTCTTTGACCAATTTTTCACTCATACTTTTCAATTGTGCCTGATCGTTTTGTGCATTGCTGTATTCAATAGTTAGGTTATCGCCGTCTTTAAAGCCGTTTTCAGCTAACCCTTCTTTGAATCCTTCAAACGCTGCATCAAGTGACCCGTGTTCAACAGGCTGTAACACACCGATTTTCTTACTGTCGCTGTTTGCGCCATCATTTGCTTTTTTACCGTCGCCACATGCGCCAAGAGCCAATAAAGCTACTGCTGATACGATACTTAATCCGACTAATTTCTTTTTCATTTTGATTCCTCCAATTATAATTGATAAAACAAAAAATCCATTCAGACAATATGCCTAAATGGATTGATAAAAGTCGTAGATAAACACTTCTTCATTCGCCACTTAGGATTGTCTACGTGGCTGTTTGTTCAGTACAAAGCGCTTTAGCCATCATGGATACAAAAACAGGTTTTTGCTGTTTGTACCCACGATTGCATGAATACAAAACTATCTAAAGTAGCTAAAGTAAGCTTTATTCAGTTGTGGGTTGATTGAATGTGTCATAGAAATCCCTCCGCAAATTGAATTGTGTATAGTATAAGGGAAAAGGAAGCCAACTGTCAACAGATTATTTTAAATTTTCTGAACATTCATTTAACAACGATGAATAAAAAAGAGTATATATTTGTGAATTATTTAAATTAATAGTAATAAATCATTTGAAAATAGATATCTTTATGAATGTAAACGGATTCGTGGTAATATTTAGTTGAATAAATAGCAATTACTTAGGAGGATGTATATGATTTCGAAAAAATTAATTACATTAGGCACGTTAGCAGCAACAGTGTTGGTATTAGGCGCATGTAATGGTGATAAGAAAGAGTCTAAAGATAGTTCTTCTGATAGCAAAACAGAAACTCCAATGAGCTCAAGTGTGGATGCAGTGAGTGGCGCTTCAATTAGTGATAAACCAGAAGTGATCGAAAAAGCGTTGAGCAAAGACGGTAACTGGATTGTTGCAGCAACAGCGGATCTTACGTTTGATAAAGATGTAACAGTTGCGGGTGAGTTCCATGATAAAGGGGAAGCTTCAGGCGATATTTATAGAAAATTAGCGTTATATGCACAAGATTCAGATAAAAAAGTTACAGCTGAATACACTGTAACGGTTCCTCAATTAATTGTTGAAACAGAAAACTTCAACATCGTTAATGGGACTGTTAAAGGTGATATCTTAGTTAAAGCGAATGGATTTGTCTTAAATGGAACAAAAGTTGAAGGGAATGTAACGTTTGAAAAAGAAGAATACAAAACTTCAGCAACATTAGACAAAGAAGGCGCTGAAATTACTGGAGAAACGACCGTTCAATAGAGAAAAAACAGTAGAAGACATTCGATCTTTATCGAGTGTCTTTTTTCGCAGTTGATAGGGTCTTTTAGACTCGCGAAAACCCTTGACTTTTGCTATAGAAGGAAGTACAATGTATAGATGCAAAAACTATCTGAAAAATGACAAAGCAGGAGCGAAATATTGTCCGTTCCGGTTTTTAATAGGGAAACAAAAGTAGAAACGCACGAGAAATTTTCAAGAGCACATTCTATTTTTGGTTTTTTTTTGCCTAAAAACTGCAAAAAATGCTCAATATTACAGATATTTAATATTTGTAATATTAAAGAAATATTTTCGGTTAGTGTTTTGATAGACTTTTAATTAGAGGAGTGAAGAGCTTGGCTGGACACGTAGTAAAATACGGAAAACACCGCGAACGTAGAAGTTTCGCCCGGATCAGTGAAGTGTTGGAATTACCCAACTTGATCGAGATTCAAACAGACTCTTACCAATGGTTTTTAGATGAAGGACTAAGAGAAATGTTTGAGGATATTTTACCGATCGATGATTTTCAAGGGAATTTATCTTTGGAATTTGTGGATTATGAATTAAAAGAACCTAAGTATACGGTAGAAGAAGCGCGTGCACATGACGCAAACTATTCTGCACCGTTACATGTTACTCTACGATTGACAAACCGTGAATCTGGAGAAATCAAATCACAAGAAGTATTCTTCGGTGATTTCCCTCTAATGACTGAAATGGGAACATTTATCATCAATGGTGCAGAACGTGTTATCGTTTCTCAATTAGTCCGTTCACCAGGTGTTTATTTCCATGGAAAAGTAGATAAAAATGGTAAAGAAGGCTTTGGCTCAACAGTGATCCCTAACCGTGGCGCATGGTTAGAAATGGAAACTGATGCAAAAGACATTTCTTATGTACGTATCGACCGTACACGTAAAATTCCTTTAACTGTATTAGTTCGTGCCTTAGGTTTTGGCTCTGACGATACAATTTTTGAAATTTTCGGTGAAACACTAAGCTTACGTAATACGATCGAAAAAGATTTACACAAAAACGCGAGCGATTCTCGTACTGAGGAAGGGTTAAAAGACATCTATGAGCGTCTACGACCTGGCGAGCCAAAGACAGCAGACAGTTCTCGTAACTTGCTGAATGCTCGTTTCTTCGATCCAAAACGTTATGACTTAGCGAACGTTGGTCGTTACAAAGTCAACAAAAAATTAGATTTAAAAACTCGTCTATTGAACCTAACTTTAGGAGAAACATTGATCGATGCTGAAACTGGCGAAATCATTGTTGAAAAAGGGACAGTATTAACTCACCAAGTAATGGAAACATTAGGTGAACATATCGATAATGGCTTAAACAGCGTCACTTATTACCCAAGTGAAGATGGTGTGGTTACTGAACCAATGACAGTTCAAGTAATCAAAGTTCTTTCTCCAAAAGATCCAGAACGCATCGTGAACGTCATCGGTAATGGTTATCCTGATACAAGTGTGAAGACTGTTCGTCCAGCGGATATCGTGGCTTCAATGAGCTATTTCTTTAACTTACAAGAAGACATCGGTAACGTAGATGATATCGATCACTTAGGAAATCGTCGTATTCGTTCAGTGGGTGAATTACTGCAAAACCAATTCCGTATTGGTTTAGCGCGTATGGAGCGTGTGGTTCGTGAAAGAATGTCGATTCAAGACACTGAAACATTAACACCACAACAACTGATCAATATCCGTCCAGTAGTAGCAAGTATCAAAGAATTCTTTGGTTCTTCTCAGCTATCACAATTCATGGATCAAACAAATCCTCTAGGTGAGTTGACACACAAACGTCGTCTATCTGCCTTAGGACCTGGTGGTTTGACTCGTGACCGTGCCGGCTATGAAGTTCGAGACGTTCATTATTCCCACTATGGCCGTATGTGTCCGATCGAAACACCTGAGGGACCAAATATCGGGCTGATCAATAGCTTATCAAGTTATGCCAAAGTGAATAAATTTGGGTTTATCGAAACGCCTTACCGTCGTGTTGATCGTGCCACAGGAAAAGTAACCGATCAAGTGGATTACTTAACTGCTGACACAGAGGATCACTATATCGTAGCGCAAGCAAACTCACGTTTGAATGAAGATGGAACATTTGCTGAAGAATTAGTAATGGCTCGTCTGCAAAGTGAAAACCTTGAAGTAACCATCGATAGAGTCGATTACATGGACGTTTCACCTAAACAGGTAGTAGCTGTTGCGACTGCATGTATTCCTTTCTTGGAAAACGATGACTCCAACCGTGCCTTGATGGGTGCCAACATGCAACGTCAAGCAGTGCCGTTGATCCAACCTCGTTCACCACTTGTGGGAACTGGTATGGAATACAAATCAGCACATGACTCGGGTGCCGCTTTACTATGTAAACATGATGGTGTCGTTGAATATGTGGATGCATCAGAAGTACGCGTTCGTCGTGACAATGGCGCATTAGATAAGTATATGGTCACAAAATTCCGTCGTTCAAACTCAGGAACAAGTTACAACCAACGTCCAATCGTTCTTTTAGGCGAAAAAGTTGAAAAAGGCGATACATTAGCTGATGGACCTTCTATGGAAGAAGGCGAAATGGCTTTAGGGCAAAACGTCCTTGTTGGATTTATGACATGGGAAGGGTACAACTACGAGGATGCGATCATCATGAGTCGTCGTTTGGTGAAAGATGATGTCTATACTTCTATCCATATCGAAGAATATGAATCAGAAGCTCGTGATACAAAATTAGGCCCTGAAGAAATCACGCGTGAAATTCCAAACGTCGGAGAAGATGCTTTGAAAGATCTTGACGAAATGGGCATTATCCGAATCGGTGCTGAAGTTAAAGATGGCGACCTATTAGTAGGGAAAGTAACGCCTAAAGGGGTAACTGAGTTATCTGCTGAAGAACGTTTACTACATGCAATCTTTGGTGAAAAGGCGCGTGAAGTTCGTGATACATCTCTACGTGTGCCTCACGGTGGCGGTGGGATCGTTCATGATGTGAAGATCTTTACTCGTGAAGCCGGAGACGAATTATCTCCAGGCGTAAACATGTTAGTTCGTGTGTATATCGTTCAAAAACGTAAAATCAACGAAGGCGATAAAATGGCCGGACGTCACGGTAATAAAGGGGTTGTATCCCGTATTATGCCGGAAGAAGATATGCCATTCTTACCAGACGGTACACCAATTGATGTCATGTTGAACCCACTAGGGGTACCATCACGTATGAATATCGGACAAGTACTAGAATTGCACTTGGGTATGGCTGCTCGTCAGTTAGGTATCCACATTGCAACACCAGTATTCGATGGTGCTAATGATGATGACGTTTGGGAAACTGTTCGTGAAGCGGGCATGGCTCGTGATGCGAAAACAGTTCTTTATGACGGACGTACTGGTGAACCATTTGATAACCGTATCTCTGTTGGTGTGATGTACATGATCAAATTGGCCCACATGGTCGATGATAAATTACATGCCCGTTCTATTGGACCATACTCACTTGTTACCCAACAACCACTTGGAGGTAAAGCTCAATTTGGTGGACAACGTTTTGGGGAAATGGAAGTATGGGCACTGGAAGCATACGGTGCAGCTTACACATTACAAGAAATCTTAACGTACAAATCTGATGACGTTGTTGGTCGTGTGAAAACATACGAAGCCATCGTCAAAGGTGAACCAATTCCAAAACCAGGCGTTCCAGAATCATTCCGCGTATTGGTGAAAGAATTACAATCACTTGGATTAGATATGCGCGTATTGGACATTGAAGAACAAGAAATCGAATTACGTGATATGGACGATGATGATGATGACTTGATCACTGTTGATGCCCTAACAAAATTCGCGGAACAACAATCAGCGAAACAATTAGAAAAAGAAGCAGCTGAAGCAAAAGAAGCAGCTGATGCAGTGCTTGAACAAGAAATAGAAACTGCTGAAGATACAAAAGACTAATTGTTTCACATTTTGTATAAAGTGCCAATGAAATCCGTTAGTTGTGGACTAGAAAGATCAACCTGATTGTTTCTAGTTCCAAACTACGGTGAATAGCTCATTCAGCTTTTCTAACTAATTGAATGGAGGGAATCCCTTTTGATCGATGTAAATAAATTCGAAAGTATGCAAATAGGTTTAGCTTCTCCAGAAAAGATCAGAAGCTGGTCTTACGGTGAAGTAAAGAAACCCGAAACGATTAACTACCGTACGTTAAAACCTGAACGTGAAGGTTTGTTCTGCGAACGCATTTTCGGCCCAACTAAAGACTGGGAATGTGCGTGTGGAAAATATAAACGTATTCGTTATAAAGGTATCGTTTGTGACCGTTGTGGTGTAGAAGTAACTCGTTCTAAAGTTCGTCGTGAACGTATGGGACATATCGAGTTAGCAGCACCCGTTTCACATATCTGGTATTTCAAAGGTATTCCATCTCGTATGGGTCTTGTTTTAGATATGAGTCCTCGTGCTCTGGAAGAGATCATTTACTTTGCATCGTATGTAGTAATTGATGCTGGAGATACATCTTTAGAGAAAAAACAATTATTAACAGAGCGTGAATACCGTGATAAACGTGATCAATATGGTCAAGGGTTTACTGCAGCAATGGGTGCAGAAGCGGTTAAACAATTATTGGATAACGTTGATTTAGATGGTGAAGTAGCTGGCTTAAAAGAAGATTTAAAATCAGCACAAGGTCAAAAAAGAACGCGTGCAATCCGTCGTTTAGATATTTTAGAAGCATTCCGTGCCTCTGGAAATCTACCAAGCTGGATGGTTATGGATGTCATTCCTGTAATCCCACCAGATTTACGTCCTATGGTTCAATTAGAAGGTGGACGTTTTGCAACTTCTGATTTGAACGACTTATACCGTCGTGTGATCAACCGTAATAACCGTTTGAAACGTTTATTAGATTTAAATGCGCCAAATATCATTGTTCAAAATGAAAAACGTATGCTGCAAGAAGCAGTCGATGCATTGATTGATAATGGTCGTCGTGGCCGTCCAGTTACAGGACCAGGTAACCGCCCATTGAAATCTCTTTCTCATATGTTAAAAGGGAAACAAGGTCGTTTCCGTCAAAACTTACTAGGTAAACGTGTGGATTACTCTGGTCGTTCAGTTATCGTCGTAGGACCTAACTTGAAAATGTACCAATGTGGACTTCCAAAAGAAATGGCGATTGAATTATTCAAACCATTTGTGATGCGTGAATTAGTTCAACGTGAAATTGCAACAAACATCAAAAATGCAAAACGTAAAATCGAACGCGGAGAAGATGAAGTTTGGGATATTCTAGAAGAAGTTATTCAAGAGCATCCAGTATTGCTTAACCGAGCACCTACACTACACAGACTTGGTATCCAAGCTTTTGAACCTGTGTTGGTTGAAGGTCGTGCAATCCGTCTTCACCCATTAGTTTGTGAAGCCTATAACGCCGATTTCGATGGAGACCAAATGGCCGTTCACGTTCCGTTGAACGAAGAAGCACAAGCAGAAGCACGTATGCTAATGTTAGCTGCTCAAAACATTTTGAATCCAAAAGATGGTAAACCAGTTGTAACACCTTCTCAAGATATGGTCTTAGGTAACTATTACCTAACAATGGAAGAAGAAGGACGTGAAGGGGAAGGTATGATCTTCCGCGACATGAATGAAGCTGTTTTAGCATGGCGTAATGGATACGTACATTTACACTCACGTATCGGTGTTCAAACAACATTACTTGGTGACAAACCGTTTACGGATTGGCAAAAAGAACGTATTTTGGTCACAACTGTAGGTAAGATCATCTTTAATGAAATCATGCCTGTAGAGTTCCCTTACTTGAATGAACCAACTGATTACAACTTGACAGTGCAAACGCCTGACAAGTATTTTGTAGAAGCTGGTACAGACATTCCTACTCACATTAAAGAGCAAGAATTAGTCTTACCATTCAAGAAGAAAAACTTAGGAAATATTATCGCTGAAGTCTTCAAGAGATTCCATATCACTGAAACTTCTAAGATGCTTGATAGAATGAAAGACTTAGGGTATAAACATTCGACTCATGCTGGTATGACTGTTGGTATCGCCGATATCATGGTATTGCATGAGAAACAAGAAATCATTGATGATGCCCATAAACAAGTTGAAAATATTACGAAACAATTCCGTCGTGGTCTGATTACAGATGACGAACGTTATGAACGTGTTATTGCTGTTTGGAACAAAGCCAAAGATGAGATCCAACAAAAACTGATCGAAAGTATGGACGCTAAAAATCCGATCTTCATGATGTCAGATTCAGGAGCCCGTGGTAACATCTCCAACTTTACTCAGCTTGCTGGTATGCGTGGACTTATGGCCGCTCCGAACGGACGTATCATGGAATTACCGATCATCTCGAACTTCCGTGAAGGACTTTCTGTCTTAGAAATGTTTATCTCTACCCATGGTGCTCGTAAAGGGATGACCGATACAGCCTTGAAGACAGCCGATTCAGGTTACTTGACTCGTCGTTTAGTTGACGTGGCCCAAGATGTTATTATTCGTGAAGACGATTGTGGAACTGACCGCGGTCTAGTGATCCAATCAATTCGTGAAGGGAATGAAATCATTGAGCCTTTAGAAGAACGTTTACTTGGACGTTACACTCGTAAATCAGTGATGCATCCTGAAACTGGCAAAATGATTATTGGTGAAGATCAACTGATTTCAGAAGATCTAGCTAGAGAAATCGTAGATGCTGGTGTTGAAACCGTAACGATCCGTTCCGTATTTACATGTAACACGAAACATGGTGTATGTAAACATTGTTACGGCCGTAACTTAGCAACTGGTTCAGGTGTTGAAGTTGGGGAGGCAGTGGGTACAATTGCTGCTCAATCAATCGGAGAACCTGGTACTCAATTAACAATGCGTACGTTCCATACAGGTGGGGTTGCCGGAGATGATATTACTCAAGGTCTACCTCGTGTCCAAGAAATCTTTGAAGCACGTAATCCTAAAGGACAAGCAGTTATCACAGAAGTAACCGGTGAAGTAATCGATATTTCTGAAGATCCTGCAACACGCCAAAAAGAAGTAACAATCAAAGGGAAAACTGATACACGCACGTATACAGTTCCTTATACAGCTCGTATGAAAGTCGCTGAAGGCGATACGATCCGTCGTGGTGAGCCATTGACAGAAGGTTCGATCGATCCTAAGCAGCTGCTACAAGTTCGCGATGTTTTATCTGTTGAAAACTACCTATTGCGTGAAGTACAACGCGTTTACCGTATGCAAGGAGTAGAAATCGGTGATAAACATATCGAAGTAATGGTTCGTCAAATGCTTCGTAAAGTTCGTGTCATGGATCCAGGTGACACTGAAATCTTACCGGGTACATTGCTAGATATCGCTGAATTTAAAGATCGTAACTATGACACATTAGTAGCTGGTGGCGTTCCCGCAACAAGCCGTCCAGTCTTACTAGGGATTACAAAAGCATCATTAGAAACAAATAGTTTCTTATCTGCTGCGTCATTCCAAGAAACAACTCGTGTGTTAACAGATGCTGCGATTCGCGGTAAAAAAGACCCATTACTTGGTTTGAAAGAAAATGTTATCATTGGTAAGATCATCCCAGCTGGTACTGGTATGGCTCGTTACCGTAACATGGAACCAAAAGAAGTTGGCGTAGCGAGCGAAAATGTCTACAGTATCTCTGATATTGAAGCACAAATGGCTGCTGAAGATGCTTTGAATGAGTTGAATAAATAGAAAAAAGAAAAAGGCTTGAAATCAATCGATTTCAAGTCTTTTTGCTTAGTAAAGCTTTGAAGCAGCTTCTTGATCTAGTACAATCGTTACGTTAGGATGTGTTTGTAATAAAGAAGCGGGTATTTCATTTGTAACTGGACCAAAGAAAGCACGCTTGATAATTGTCGCTTTCTTTCTGCCGGTGGCAAAGAGCACAATTTCTTTGGCTTGCATCACACTTTTTGGTCCCATGGTGACGTAAAAGTCTGGACGCTCATTTTCATCGCCACCGACCTCGCTTAATAAAATATCTTTCATATGTTCAGTAGCGTCTTCCCCAACATAAGAAGTCAAATTTTCAAATTTCGTTGTCCCTGGTAGGTTCCCACAATAATGACCATCTGTTCCGATACCTAATAAGATCAAGTCTAATCCACCATCTTGTTCCACTCGTTTATCTTGTGATTGATAATTATTTTCATCGAGTGGGTGTATATGACTCTCAGGAATTTCTGCAGGTTGAAAGAAGAGAGTATTGAGATTTGTCATAGTTACGCCATACCCTTGCTTTTGTTTAAAAGGAATTTCATCAAAATTGTAGTAATGAACGTTGTCAAAATAGGGTTTATTCTTCGTGTCAGCAACTAAGTATTCATACATTTTAACAGGTGTTGAGCCAGCAGTTATTGCTAAATTCACTCGTTTATTTTGATACATTTTGCCTAATAGAATATTTGCAGCGACCCGGCTCATTTTTTCGTAGTTTTCTTCAATGATGATTTTCATTTTTTTAACAGCTCCTTCTTTTTACTCAATTTATCATATGGGAACCATCCCATGTCAATTAAATAATATTATAGGATTTATTACTTCATATGTTTGTAAGAGCAGTAGATGTTTTTTGTATATCAAAAAGTTCAAAACAGCATAAAATTATAGTCGCTTGAAAGAGGAATAATAAAGGAAAAAAATTTTTCTATTAAGTAGTTGTAATTATAATTGCACTAAAATATAATTAACATATTGAGTAAATTAAGTTATAAGGATGGTAAAACCATGGATATAAAGTTAGAATTAGGAAAAAAAATCCGGATGTTTCGAGAACAAAAAGGTCAAAGTAGAGAATCATTTTGTGATGATGAGTTAGAATTGACCGTTCGACAGCTTTCAAGGATAGAATCTGGGGAGTCGTTACCTACATTACCAAAGCTTACGTATATATCAAAGCAATTATCTGTACCCATCTCTCATCTGATAGACGAAGAACGAATGGTACTGCCAAAGCGTTATTTACAATTAAAAACTAGTTTATTCAAACGTCCACCACAATATAATCAAAAAATGAAAGAAATAGTGGAAGGTACATTTAATGAGATTTATGAAGACTTTTATGAATTACTTCCTGAAGAAGAACAATTGTTAATAGACGTTGCTCAAGCTCAAAATGATGTTAACCTTTCAGAAAAAGTAGATTTTGGAAAGGGGATTTTAGGAGAATATCTTTTTCAGGTGAAAAATAAGCAGAAGTATTCAGAAAACGACTTATTAATTGCTCATTTATATTTTGAGTGTTGTCAATTTATGTCTGTTGAGGCGGAAGAATTTGATACTTTAATTGAAAAATGTATAGAGCAAGTGGATTATACCTCAGAATTAGGGTTAGTTTTATTAAATAGAATTTTAGTCATGATTATGGGTTTATATGTGATTTCAGAAAGTTATGATAAGATCATTGATTTAGTGAAAGTCTCTAATACGATTATGAAGACTAGTCAAGACTTCCATAAAAAACCGATTATAGATATGGTGGAGGGAAAATATTGGTTGCACGTTGGAAAAGTAGAGGATGCAGACAGGAAATATAAAAACGCTGCGTTGCTTGCCGAATTACATGGGGAAGATCAGTTGGCAGCGAAAATTAGACTTGAGTGGGAAGAAGATCTAAAAAATAATAAGGTTAGAGACTATTAAGACATGTCCGATGTTTTAATAGTCTTTTTTTTGTCTAAAAAATTGATCTATAAATGTAAAAATTGTTAGTAAAAATGATGACAAGAATGTCCTGTTGGGAAAAGAAGAAAAACAGTAAAGTAATACATGTAAACAAAAGCAATAAAATAAAGAGAAAAAGGAAGAGGAAGCAATGATTGAATTGTTGAATATATTATGGTGGATCAATTAATAAGGATGATGACAAGAATGTCCTGTTGAGGAAAGAGGAAAAACAGTAAAGTAATACATGTAAACAAAAGCAATAAAATAAAGAGAAAAAGGAAGAGGAAGCATTGATTGAATTGTTGAATATATTATGGTGGATCAATTAATAAGGATGATGACAAGAATGTCCTGTTGAGAAAAGAGGAAAAACAGTAAAGTAATACATGTAAACAAGAGCAATAAAAAAAGGAAGTGGAAGTAATGATTGAATTGTTGAATATATTATGGTGGATAAATTAAATATAAAGTCGTATTGAGAATGTATGATTCAAAATGACATAGACTAATTAAGAAATAAAGGAAACGAATACATAAATTGTACAAAAGGAAAGGAGAAAACAAATGGCCAAAATAAAATATTTTATTGAAGATAAAACAGTTAGACATAGGAAATTAATCATTATCAATAATGGTGATGAAGATAAACTTTTGAAAGTAATAAATAAAGGGGAATTGCTAAAAATTGTTATGATTCCTCAAAAAACAGAGAAAGAATTACTTTTTGAAGATTTAAAGGTAGAAGATATTGAAGTATTAGAAATAGAATAATACGACAAAATGAAGAACAATAGAGGGGGATAAGAATGAAGATGTTAAGAATGAAAATGTTGTGTTAAAAACTAAACGACTAATTATTTTTCGGTATTATTCTAAAAAAGTAGAATAATAAATTTTTCTCAGAAATTTATTAACATACAGGAAGATCGTAAAACACTATGAATATAGCCGTGGAATAGATTCAGAAACTAGGTTTTAGCATGTAATTTTATATAAAATTTTTATAAGGGAGAGTTGTTTTTAAGGAGAATACTATGATATCTAGCTTATAAATGATCATATATCCAAGTAAGACATGAAAATTCCATCGAAACATATCTAATAATATCATGAAATGAGGGGAAAAATATGGAAAATAGAAATACGTATCCATTAGTAAAAACAACAATATTAACAAAGAAGTACAAGGAGTATCAAGCTGTCAATGAAGTATCTATGACAATAAATAAAGGAGATATTTATGGATTTATTGGAAAAAATGGGGCTGGAAAAACGACGTTTATTCGCCTACTAACTCGATTGATTGAGAAAAGTTCTGGGGATTTATCGTTCGGTGAAAATGTAGTAACAATGGGTGCAGTGATTGAGGGGCCTGTTTGTTATCCTTATTTATCAGCGAGAGAAAATCTAAAATACTATGCATTACAAAGAAATATTAAAGATAAGAAACGAATTGATGAAATTCTGACATTTGTTGGTTTGGCGGATGTAGACTCTAAGAAAAAATTTAAAGATTACTCATTAGGAATGCGACAACGATTAGGAATTGGACTAGCGATTTTGGAAAAACCAGAATTTCTTATTCTAGATGAACCAATTAATGGGCTTGATCCTCAAGGTATTGTGGAGATTCGTGAAATTATCCATCGTTTAAATCAAGAACATGGTACAACCATTTTGATTTCCAGTCATATTCTGTCAGAACTTTCATTAGTAGCGAACCGTTACGGCATTATTCATGAGGGAAAATTAATGAAGGAATTGACTCAGGAAGATTTGGAGGCCGAGTGCGGACATTTCATTACATTAAAAAGTTCGGATAATATAAAAACATGTGATCTGTTGCAAAAGAGTGGTTATACTGTGGAAAAAGAGCAGGATTTTTTGATCGTTCGTGAAGGAAAAGAAAGTATGGCATTGATCTCAAAAATTTTGCATCAAAATGATATTTATTTACTAGAGTTTAATTATAAAGAGGAGAATTTGGAAGAATATTATTTGAATTTGATTGAGGGAGGAATATAGAATGATTATTTTTAATACACTAAAAGCAGATTTTTATCGAATTATAAAAAGTGCGTTAGGTTTTTATTCCATAGTTGGCTTGATGGTACTAGGATTGCTGTTCGCTTTCCTTGGAAAAGACACATCAGCTCTTGAGACTATTGAGAGTGGTTTGGGGAATGGAACGTTACTTTTACCAGTTTTTTTAACAAATGTTTTTGTTATCGCTTGGGGACATGAATTTAGTTTCCGAATAGTTAATAATTCGTTGATTTCAGGCATGAAGAGAAGTCAGTTTTTTATCAGCAAAGTATTATTGACGTTTATTTTGACTCTGATTTTTGTAGGGATGTATACAGGCAGTCTGTTATTAGGGACTTACTTTTTTTCAGGCGGGTTTGACATTATGCCAGTATTCAAGGTTATCGCTTTACAAATACCTCTTTATTTAGCGGCTGGTTCATTAGGAATTTTATTATTTAATGTTTTGAAAACTAGTTATGTATGTATTGCTGCGTTTATCTCTATTGCTTTTATTGGAGATAATTTACTAGGGAATGTTATATCAACTTATTTTTCTCAATATGATTTTATTTTAGATACGTTGTTTTTTTCTAACTTAAGAACAGTTGTTGGTTATGAAGCATTATCACAAGGAACTTTACAATTGATGATAGTGAGTAGTGTTATTTACGGTTTTTTAGCATTGATAGTGAGTTTTAATGTATTTCAAAAAAGAGAATTTAAATAATTGGAGGAATTAATATGAAAAAGAAATTAATCATTATTTTAGGTGTGTTGTTGACGATTGGAGTTTTTGGATATACCTCTGTTTCAGGAGCAAGTACGGATACTGAAGTGAATTTAGATTGGAAGTTAGACGGAAAAGACTTAAAAAAACTGGAGTTGATTGGTGCAGAGCAGGATGTCTTTATTCAGGTGGAACAAACAGAAAATAAAGAGACTAGTATTCATTTGGAAGGTAAAGTTTCTGATAATACTGAGCGAAATTTGAAGAAAGTTAGACAAACAGAAGATGTTTTAAAAATAGAACTGTCCTCTTTGAATAAAGTACGTGTAATGGCAACGAATGAAGGCAAGGACCGGTTAAAATTAGTTGTGTCTTTAGGGAGAGATGTGTTGTTGAAAGAATTTGATATAAAATCTGCTATTGGTAATGTAGAGGTGACAGTTCCTGCGAACTTTAAAGGAGAATATTTGTCAGATAACAAAGGGTATGGAGAAATCACTGTTCTTAAATCAGATAAGGCAGCTAATCAGCTGGTTTCTGTTGAAACAATGGGAGATATCACAATCAAAAAATAGAAAGGATGGATTGAATGTATGCTCATTATATGCAAAAGTCCAGTACTGATTGCGGGATTGCCTCGTTAAGAACGGTATTAGCACAGCTTGAAGTGAAGATTAAAAATACTAAAGAGCTCTATAAAAGCTATAGTATAAAAAAAGATCAAGGTCTATCTCTTGGAGAGTTAAATCGTATACTGATGAAATATGGCGTGAACTCTAATGCTTATTCGTTAAGCGATTTTAATGAAATACGAAAACTAGATAATTTTCCGATGGTGCTGGTGGTGGAAAATGATGGGTGTGCCCATTATATTGTTCTTCATAAGATAGAAAATAATAGATACCTTATTTCTAATCCAGCTGAACCAAAAATTAAGGAATATGATGAAGAGTATTTACAATCGATTTTCTTGGGATTTCTTATATACATTGAAGGAATGGGCGAGCCTGTAGTTTTAGAAGAGTTTGAAAGTTTCAAACAGGACGAAAATGAAAGTATCGGTACGGTTCTTTATCAAGAATTGATGCATGAACTTCCAATGAAGTTGAAAGTAAATATGGCATTATTACTGTTAGCAAAATATTTATTGCCTCTTATATCAACGTTTATTATACAGATGTTCATGTCTCAAACGTCGGAATATTCTAGTTCTAGTGAGATTTTATTACCAGGACTAATCGTCTTTTGGACAATTATTTTCTTCTATTATGTCAATCTAAAAGAAGGAAAACAGAGAATATTACTGGAGAACAAGATGCAGGAGCGGGTACTTTTAAATTATTATAAACAGAAAATCAATGATTTAGATTCTGGGAAAAATTGTGATAACGTAACTGGTTATTTTTGGAATTTAATTTATTCTGTGTCAGGGTTAGTTCAGAAGTTCTATTTTAAATTAAATGTAGTGTATGTCTTATTCTTATCATTACTTTTAGTAAAATTCTCTGTCTATATGATGTTGCTTCTATTGTTTTGGACAACTATCTTTGCAATATATCTAAAAAGAAATATTCAAACAGTTAAAAATAACGAATTAAATATTATTGGGAAATCATCTGCTTTTTCAGCTTCTGTTGAAAATAATATAAAAACATCTTTAGATATTAATTTATTTTCTAAAAATAAACAATCTGAAGACTTTCTAAAGAGTAAGATGGGTGAATTTTTAGAAGCAAGAATAGCCAGCTTTTCTTCTGAATTAAAGATTGGATCTGTCTATCAGTCATTTCTGACTTTGATGAGCCTTAGTACGTTCATCGTTTTAGGTTTTTTGACAATTTTAGGTGGAAGTCAGCAGATTTTGGATAATAGTAATGGAATTTTGATTATTTCAATTATCTTAAGTAGTTTAGCACCAGTTATTGAAAATTGGTTGTCGTACCAAAAAAGTACAGTTGCTATTGATCATATTCAAAGCTCAGATGACTATAGTACAGAAAAGGTAGAAGCGACAAAACATGAGTTGGAACTTTTAGAGATTAAGGAGTTATCTATTAAGGATTTAACTTTCAGTTATGAAGAAGATCAGCTTATTTTGGATAAGTTAAATATTCAGATGAATTCTGGAAATATTTACGGTATCAAAGGTGAAAATGGAGCAGGCAAGTCTACCTTTGTAAAACTCTTATCTGGTATTTTGGAACCTGATTCTGGGACATTTGTTTTTAATAAAAATGAACTGGAAATGACATCTTTAAAATCGGAAAATATTAATGAATTCATTAGTATGTACTCCCCAGAATTTAATGTTTATGGGAATACCGTTGGACGAAATATTCGTTATAAAGTATTTAATGAAACATTGTCTGAACAAGAAAAAACAGGATATCAAGATATTTTTAATTTGGGTATGAGCAATAATTACCTGCTACAGACCGATGGAGTAAATATTTCTCAAGGTCAGAAACAGAAGATATTAATCATGCGGGCTCTTTATCAAAATAAGAGTATTTATATATTTGATGAACCTACAGGTAATTTAGATGATACGTCGAAAAAAATCCTAGTTAACGAACTACAAAAATTGGCTTATAAAAAAGATAAAATAGTGATCTTAATTAGTCATGAAGAAGAGGTTTTAAACTGTGCAGATGAAGTTTTACAGATACAAAAATTGAGAAAAGAGGAGTGATGAATTGAAAAAAAGTCTATCAATTGGATTTATAACTGTAATAGCAATGGTTGGCTTCTTATATTTTAGTAAAGATATAACAAAAGACTATACAAAAAATAAAATAGATGCAGATGAAATAGTGGAGATGAGTAAAAAAGATGATAAGTTATACGTCTTGATTGGAAATCGCTCATGCGCATCTTGTAACGAGTATAAGCCAATTTTACAAAAAGCCATCAATGAAACTAAAACAGAGGTTTATTACATGGATACAAACAACAGTAAAAACGGTTCATTTTTAAAAGAGCACAACATTACAGCTACGCCAACAATTTTAGTGATCAAACAAGATAAAATTAGCCGTATAGAGGGTAGCATCAGTTTGAAAGATACGAAAACACTCCTCAACGGAGGCGTGTCTTAGATGAAAAAAACAAAATTTATTGTAATGATAGCTAGTCTTTTCTTAGTAAGTAATATTTTGTTAATAACTAAGGTTGTATCAGCAAATGATGAGTTAGAAAAGCAAAAAGAAGAACTAACTCTAGCAAAAGAAAGCTATCCGAAAATTTACAATTATCTAAATGCAGTTACAGTTGAGAACTTTGAAACTAAGGTTGTAAATAAAGAAGATTTCTATGTATATTTTGGTCGTCCTACTTGTGGAGACTGTAATGATTTTGAACCTCATTTGATTAAATTAATCAAGAAACATAAGTTGCAGAATTCTTTGGTCTATCTAAATGCAGCGGAGTTGAGGAAAGATAAGAAGTCCTGGGAGTTATTCAAAGAAACATATCAATTATTATATACACCTACACTAGCTAAATTTGAAAACGGAAAGTTAGTTTCTAAAGAAGAATGGACGCCTGAAAACGGCATAGCAATAGAGAATGTTGAAAACTGGATTATGGAAAATATCGAAAGGAAGAATCGACTATGAAAAAATTAGATCATAAACGAGCAAATCAAATAAAAGCAGGAAAAAGAGTAAGCTTATTTAGTAAATGGTCATATTTCGCTGTTTTGAATAGAAGATAGATAAAGCAATTACGGAGAAGACGTTAGTGTAAGTTTGATATATGTAAATAGCACGTATAGATTATACTTGTAATTAATAAATAATGAGAAAAAAAGAGGGAAATAATTTATGGATAAAAAAATGGAAATCGTAAAAAAATTAAGAGCTGGTTTAGAAGCTGGAGAAATTGAAATGCGCGAAGTATCAAGCATGCAGGCGCTAGATCTTGAGAGCCAGGAAGAAGTAACAGGAGGAGCAGGGTGTTGGTTTGTATGGAATGGCTGGGGTTTTTTCTGTAAAAAATAAGGAGGAATAAAAGATGAATCAAGAAGCGCTTTTAAACGAGTTAGAATCAAAACTGAAATCAGGTGAAGTGAAAGTAAAACAGGTACAAGGATTAAAGCAGTTGGATGAAGCAACATTGGAAGAGATCAATGCAGGTTGGAAATGTGTAATTAATATTTGGGGCTTAGGCATCATTTGTAGTTAATAAATAATAAGAAAAAAAGAGGGAAATAATTTATGGATAAAAAAATGGAAATCGTAAAAAAATTAAGAGCTGGTTTAGAAGCTGGAGAAATTGAAATGCGCGAAGTATCAAGCATGCAGGCGCTAGATTTTGAGAGCCAGGAAGAAGTAACAGGAGGAGCAGGGTGTTGGTTTGTATGGAATGGCTGGGGTTTTTTCTGTAAAAAATAAGGAGGAATAAAAGATGAATCAAGAAGCGCTTTTAAACGAGTTAGAATCAAAACTGAAATCAGGTGAAGTGAAAGTAAAACAGGTACAAGGATTAAAGCAGTTGGATGAAGCAACGTTGGAAGAGATCAATGCAGGTTGGAAATGTGTAATTAATATTTGGGGCTTAGGCATCATCTGTAGTTAACATAAATAGCATTGAAGCTTAGTATCAATGCTGTCCTGAGTTAGAGTGATTAGGGGAAATCCAAAGAACTAAATCAATTAGTATGATTCCTAGAGGAAATTTCCTCTAGGTCTTTTTGTTGTGTGTTCTGAAAACCACCTGATATGTGGGTGGTTCCTTATTGAAAAAGGACAATCAAAGTTTATCACACACCGTATGGAAATGTAAGTATTACATCGTCTTTGCACAAAAATACCATCGCCAAATCATTTATTGGTCAGTATTCCACCGAAATTAAGTGTCTCGAGTTTTATCGGTTAACTAAAAGGAAAAAGTAGTTTAATGATCTTCGACAGACATGCGAATTTAAAGTATCGATACGGCAACCGTAAGTTTTGGTGTCGTGGCTATTATGTCGATACCGTTGGCCGAAACAAAAAACAAATAGAAGAATATATACGCAATCAAGTTCAGGAAGATTATATAGCAGATCAGCTGACATTGTTTGAGGAGTATGATCCGTTCACAGGTAATAAAATAGCAAAAAATAAAAAATGAAATTCTTTGAGAATCAGCGAGAAGAAGTGGTGCGCAAGGGAAATCCGCTCAGAAGGCCTTTCAGCCGAAGTTTGATTTATTTACATACAAATATAAGGAATAATCCGATACTTAAAAACGGTACAAAAGGGAGCTGTTCCATTTTTTTCTTTAAAATGTATTGGTAAATAAAAAGAAAAAGCAGACCACTGCTACTGGCAATAAACAATATTAAGACAAGAGAGTTACCGCCTAAAAGCGCCCCCCATACAGTTAATAAAAGAATGTCTCCACCCCCTATGGAATCAGGCAAGATATAGTTTAACCCATGTAAACTAAAGAAAATAATTCCGCTAGTGAAAAAATAAATCGGTAAGGCTAGGTAAAAGTGTCCAATACATAATAAAATAGACAACGGATAAAAAATTTTAGGCTCAACGATTAAATAGAAAATATCTGTTAAAGATAAGATAACTGCTGTAAATAAAAAGGAAAGGGAATATAACGGGTGAATCGACTTAAAAGTTATATACAAGCAAAGAAATCCACCAATCACCTCACTGTAGAAATAAATGGATGATAATTTGTATCCGCAATAACGGCAACGAAAGCGCAGAAAAATAATGGAAATAATCGGAATCAATTCAGGAATCGTCAACTTAGTCTGGCAATAAGAACAATGAGAAGCAGGGAATAAGATGGATTTTCCAATAGGGATTCTTTCAGCAGCTAAACAAAGAAACGAACCCATCACACTACCAAAAACAAAATAAATCATCAACATATAAAAACTCCTTTCATAAAGAAATACGCAAATGACTGGCTTTTTAACTAGACAATTCTTTTTTTATTCGGAATAATGAAAGTGTGAAATGAGGCGAGAAGATGGAAAAAATAGCAATTGGTATAGATATTGGTACGACTCAGACAAAGGCTGTCGCGTTTAGAAAAGATGGGACAGTTCAGGCATCGTTCTATGTTCGTTATCCGCTTATTCAGGAAACCGAAGGCATGGCAGAACAAGATGTCGATCAAATTTTTCAAGCGGTAGTTGCGTGTATCCAACAAGTAGTAAGTGCGGTGAAACCGCTTGAAATTTCACTAATCTCATTTTCTACGGCGATGCATGGATTGATCGTTATGGATAAAAATAATCAACCACTGACTCGAGTGATTACTTGGGCGGATAACCGAGCAGAAAAATATGCGGAAGAGTTGAAGGATACGATTTTAGGAAAGACAATGTATCAAAATACAGGATTGCCGATGCATCCCATGACACCTTTTCATAAAATCCGTTGGCTAAAAGAAGAATACTATGAAATTTTCGAGCAAGCAGGGAAATTTATTGGCATGAAAGAGTATGTTTTTTATCGTTTATTCGGTCTGTATATGACAGACATTAGCACGGCTTCTGGGACGGGTTTTTTAAATATCCATGATCTTATTTGGGATCAGCAAGCCTTATCGGAAATGGATATTACCATCGAACAGTTACCGACACTGGTCACCCCCACCCATCAATTAACGGATTTAAGTGCTGAATGGTTGGAGCAATTAGGTTTGTCTACGAAAACAGTTTTTGTATTGGGAGGGGCAGATGGTCCGTTATCCAACTTAGGATTAGGCGCCATGACGAAAGGAATAGCTACATTGACGGTTGGAACAAGTGGTGCTTTACGGTATGTTGTAGAGCAGCCGCGTACGCATCCACAAGCTGAGACTTTTTGCTGCGTGTTGGATGAAAATCATTGGGTGATTGGAGGAGCGACAAGTAATGGCGCTGGAATCTTCGATTGGGCATGTGAGATTTTAGTGAAAGAAGTTCAAACTGAAGCGCGAAAATCCGGAGAAAATCCCTATGATAAGGTAATGGCGTTAGTAAAAGATACGCCAACAGGAGCTAAGGGATTGATGTTTCACCCGTATTTACTTGGAGAGCGTGCACCGTTATGGAATGCAGAAGCTACCGGGAGTTTCGTCGGTCTGAAAAGAAATCATGATGACAAATTAATGATGCGTGCAGTAGTTGAAGGCATTTGTTTAAATTTGAAGCGTATTTTAACAGAATTAGAAGAGCTTGGTGGAACAGTGAAGGAAATTCGAGCTACTGGTGGTTTTGCTGATTCAGAGGTGTTTAAAAAAGTGATGGCTGATGTTTTTGGACATAACCTTTCATTAACTGAAAGTCTTGAAGCTTCAGCTTTAGGAGCTGTTTTATTAGGTTGGCAAAGTTTAGGTATAATGCCAGATTTAGAAACAGCATGTGAACAAGTTGAGATTTATGAAATAGTTGAACCTAATGCTGAAAACTATGAAATTTATCAACAGATCTATCCCCTGTTTATAACAACGCAACAACAACTGTCAGCCAGTTATCATCAATTATCAAAATTAAGAGCGGATTTAGAATAAATTATTTTGACAAATACCTCTGAACTTGCTTTACTAGTAGTAAGAGAACGGAGGAAAGGAAATGAAAAAGTTATGGATCACCTCTTTACTGTTAGTAGGAATTTTTCTGACAAGTTGTGGATCTAGAGGTATCTCAGCAGAAGACGCTGGGGCGTTGTTTGTGGATCGTTTAGTTTATCAAAAAGAAAAAAATAATTTTGCTAAAGAATTTCGTGATGGCGAACAAGTTGGTAAAGAACTGGATCAAAATAGTAAAATGTTCGAAGAAAATTTTGTGAAAGGATTATCTTCCACAGGAGCAAAGGTTCCAGAAAAACAAGCAGATCAGTTAACAAATGAGCTATTGCAACAAGCAAGAGAAAAAGCAACCTATAAAATCGTTCAAATAGATGAAACAAAAACTGGCGCAACAATCTCTTATTATGTGACTGGCTTGGATTTGGTGAGTGCGATGCAAGAGATGACAAGGCAGCTGGTAAAAGACACACTAGCAAATCCTGAAATAGCCAAAGATGAGCAAAAAACACTGGAAGCGACTTTTTCTATTTTAGAAGAACGAGTCAAATCAATTAAAATCAAAACAGATCCAGTTGAATTAACGTTACGTTTAGAGAAAGAAAAAGGGAAGTGGTTTGTACCAGATAATCAAAAAACGGCTGTCTCTAATTTGTTCATGTCATTCATCTCTGGTTCGAAAGATACTAATACGATGAATGAAGAACTGGAAGAAGCATTAAATGAAGTAGCTAAGGAAATTATCGATTCATTGGACACGTTACCATTACCTTAATGTCCTAGTTTATAATTATTATTAAATGAGAAATAGTTTAATGATGAGGATTTTAGTGTACTTTTTCATTGTTTCGTACTACAATTAACTATAGATAAAAATTTAGGAGGATGATGTATAATGAAATTTGAACAAACTAAAGAAGTATTGAACCAACTAGTTGCGGATTTAAGCCAGTTTTCAGTGGTGATCCACCAAACACACTGGTATATGCGTGGCCCAGAATTCCTGACATTACACCCTAAAATGGACGAATATATGGACCAAATCAATGATCAATTAGACGTTATTTCTGAACGCTTGATCACATTAGATGGCGCTCCTTACTCAACATTACAAGAATTTGCTGATCATACAGGTATTTCAGATGAAATCGGCACATACGAACGTACAATTCCTGAACGTATGGAAAAATTAGTAGAAGGCTACCGTTATTTAGCTGATTTATACCAAAAAGGAATTGAAGTGTCTGGTGAAGAAGGCGACGATTCTACACAAGATATCTTTATTGCAAACAAAACAGATATCGAGAAAAATATTTGGATGTTGCAAGCAAAATTAGGCAAAGCGCCTGGTATTGATGCAGATTCACGTGCGAAAACTCGTTAATCAAAAAAGTTAAATCTTCTAAAAGATAGCATACTATCTTTCAGAAGATTTTTTAGTTTTCTTCGCTTTCTAGTTTCAGCTTACTACGTTCAATTGCGGCTTTCACTTGATCGAACCCAGTTCCACCGTATGAATGCCGACGCTCAATGGCTGTTTTTGATGATAAGGTTTGATAAATATCAGATTGGATCAAAGGTGTAATTGCTTGATATTGTTCTAATGGAACATCTTGTAAATAAATGCCTTGTTTTGTACAATCTAAAACTAATTTTCCAACCACTTCATGAGCTTGTCTAAAGGGTATTCCTTTGCTTGCTAGATAATCTGCTAGTTCTGTTGCATTTGAAAAATCTTTTTCAGTGGACTTTTCCATGATCTCTTGATTCAGTTTCATCGTCTCTACCATACCAGCCATGATCTCTAAACTAGTTAAAATCGTGTGAGACGTATCAAACATGCCCTCTTTGTCTTCTTGCAGATCTTTGTTATAAGCTAGAGGCAATCCTTTTAAAACCGTTAAAAGGCTGAATAAATTGCCATATACGCGCCCAGACTTTCCACGAATCAATTCTGCCATATCTGGATTCTTCTTCTGTGGCATAATCGAGCTACCTGTAGAAAAAGTATCTGTTAATTCAACAAATTGAAACTCGTGACTGCACCATAAAATGATTTCTTCGCAAAATCTGGAAAGATGCATCATCAGAATGGAGCTATTGCTAAGGAATTCTAAAATGAAATCCCGATCACTTACGCCGTCTAGACTATTTTCGTAAATGGAAGAAAAACCTAGTAATCCAGCTGAATAAGCACGATCGATTGGAAAAGTCGTGCCGGCAAGAGCTGCACAGCCTAATGGTGAAATGTCGATTCGCTTCAAGCTTTCGGAAAAGCGTTCTTGATCTCGTGTCAACATACCGTAATAAGCCATCATATGGTGAGCAAACGAAATCGGTTGTGCATGCTGTAAATGGGTGTAGCCAGGCATGATGGTCTCAATGTTCTCTTCGGCTTTGTGGACTAAAACTTGACGGAATAAGTGGATCTTGCTAATGACTTCTTGAACGATTTCTTTTAAATAAAGATGCATGTCTGTAGCGACTTGATCATTTCTACTACGGCCGGTATGCAATTTTCCAGCAACTGGACCGATTTCATCATGTAATAGTTTTTCGATATTTAAATGGATATCTTCGTTTTCTATACTGAATGTCAGTTGATCGGCAAGTAGTTTTTCTTGAATCGTCGTAAGTCCTGAACTGATTTGTTCGGCTTCATCTGCCGTTAAAATCCCTGTCTTAGCCAACATTTTTACATGAGCTAAGCTCCCGATAATATCTTGTTTGGCTAATTTTTGATCAAAAGGAATCGAAGCGCCAAACGCATCGATCCATGCTTCGCTTTTTCCTTCAAAACGTCCGCCCCATAATTTTTCCATGCTACACACCTCATTTATGTATTATTATTCATTGTGATAAGAAAGAAGGTCGGACAGAAGCATTTTACTCCGAGAAAATAAGAAGGAGTGGTTTCTGTGCCAACCGTTTGTTCTGATTTCTTGAGACTAAAATGAAGACGTATCGATTTCCTTATTTTGATCCGCAGACCAAAAAGAAATTCTCCTTGGATAAGTCATTTAAAATAGGTGAATCGGATAACCTTATTTACAACACTGTAAAAGTTAACTCACGTAGAGATTCAACCTAGGAAAATAAGTGTATCAATGCTTATTTTTTTGAAGAGATGCTTGGACTTCTGCGTTGACTTTGGTTGGAAGTCCCCATAGTTTGATAAATCCGACAGCAGCGTCTTGGTCAAAGGTATCGGCAGAAGTATAAGTCGCTAAGTTTTCGTTGTATAAACTGTTTTCAGACTTACGCCCTTCAACGATAGCATGACCTTTGAAGAGTTTAACCCGCACTATGCCATTTACGTATTTTTGGGTAGATTTTAAGAAAGCAATCAAGGCATCAGTTAATGGGTTGAACCATAATCCGTCATAAATGATTTGTGATAATTGATTTTCAATGATTGGTTTGAAATGAGCTACTTCACGAACAAAGGTCAAGTCTTCCAACTCTTTATGCGCAGTCATTAGTGTGATCGCTGCTGGACATTCATAGACTTCACGTGATTTGATCCCAACCAAACGATTTTCCACATGATCGATCCGACCAATGCCATGCTTACCAGCTAAATCATTCAAGTCTAAAATTAAATCGGATAACAGCATTTCGTTTCCGTTGATTGCTGTTGGAACGCCTTCAACAAAAGTTAATTCGATAATATCCGCTTCATCTGGTGCATTCTCTAAACTAGCAGTTAACTCATAAGCACCTTCTGGAGGTGTTGCCCAAGGATCTTCTAAAATGCCACATTCATTGGCACGGCCCCAAAGGTTTTGGTCGACAGAATAAGGATTGTCCAAGTCCGCAGGGACGGGTACACCTTTTTCTTTGGCATAATTGATTTCTTCCTCACGTGACCATTTCCATTCACGAACTGGTGCAATCACATTTAACTCAGGTGCAAGGGCGTTAATCGCAACTTCAAAACGGACTTGATCATTCCCTTTTCCTGTACAGCCATGAGCGATTGTGGTTGCACCAGTTTCGTGAGCTAATTCTACTAATTTCTTAGCAATCAGCGGGCGGGATAAAGCGGATACTAGTGGATAAGATTGTTCATAAAAGGTATGACCTTGTAATGCAATCAAAGCAAATTCCTGTGCAAATTCTTCCTTAGCATCAATTGTATAAGAAGCAGAAGCGCCAACTTCTAATGCCTTATTTTTGATAAAATCCAAATCTTTCTTTTCACCAACATCTAAACAGCAAGCAATCACATCGTATCCTTCATCCACTAACCATTTAACAGCAACAGAGGTATCTAGTCCTCCAGAATAGGCTAAAACAACTTTTTCTTTCATGAGTAACACTCCTTATTTTCTAATTGTCTTTTTTGATTGTTCTCATCATATCACTTGAAAATGCAAAAATCAACACTTTTTATAAATAAATATACATAAAAATAAATATTTTAGGAATAATATACATTTTCACTTTTGGAAGGTGCGTAATATACATTACGCATATTTAGGTGTTTTCTATTTTGAAATTAGAAGTAAATTTTTTTTATCGTAAAAAATTAGAAGAAAAATAGTGGAAAACCTTAGAAATTCATTGACTTTACTAGTGATAGAAGGTATCATATTAAATGGTATTGTTTGCCCCACAATGAGCCCCGGAAACTCAAGTGAATGTCAAACATCGAATAGAAAATTGGAGGAAAGAATCGTGCGTACAACATATATGGCCAAATCTGGCGAAGTAGAACGTAAATGGTATGTAGTAGATGCAACAGATATCCCAATGGGACGTCTATCAACTGTAGTTGCTTCTATCTTACGTGGAAAAAATAAACCAACATTCACACCACATGTGGATACTGGAGATTTCGTAATTGTAATTAATGCTGATAAAATCAAATTAACTGGTAATAAAGCAAGTGATAAAATTTACTACCGTCACAGCCAATACCCAGGTGGGTTGAAATCTGTTACTGCTGGTGAATTACGCGATAAAAACTCTCGTCGTTTAATCGAAACTTCTGTAAAAGGTATGCTTCCTAAAAACACTTTAGGCCGTAAACAATTTACTAAGTTAAACGTATACGGTGGAGCTGAGCATCCACATGCTGCACAACAACCAGAAGTATTAGATATTACTAACCTAATTTAAGGAGGGAAATTCATTGGCTCAAGTACAATATATCGGCACTGGCCGTCGTAAAAATGCAGTTGCCCGCGTACGTTTAGTACCTGGTACTGGTAAAATTACTGTAAACAAAAAAGATGTTGAAGAATATATTCCACACGCTGACTTGCGTGAAGTTATCAACCAACCATTTGGCGTAACTGAAACTAAAGGCGCTTATGATGTAATGGTAAACGTTAATGGTGGAGGTTACTCTGGTCAATCAGGTGCGATCCGTCACGGAATCGCTCGTGCATTATTAGAAGTAGATCCTGATTTCCGTGCTGCTTTAAAACGCGCTGGACTTCTTACTCGTGATGCCCGTATGGTAGAACGTAAAAAACCAGGTCTTAAGAAAGCCCGTAAAGCTTCACAATTCTCTAAGCGTTAATTATTGGAATCGTTGCGAATTTATTCGCTTACGAGTACCATTCAATTACAATGTTTCAAGACACTTTCCAAACTTTTGGAGAGTGTCTTTTTTGATATGGTTAGAGTTTGGTTTGTCTGTCTATATTCTTCCAAGCGTTTAATTATGTCAATTTTTGTTTGCTCATTTGTATGTCCGTAAACTTTCTAATCCTATTAGAAGTTTCTGCATGATCGGAAAGAAATTTAATAATTAGACAATTAATTCCTTGATTTAGTAAATCTGAAACAAATGTTTGTTGTAAGCTTTGGGAACGGATGTGAGGAACTCTCTATTTTTTTATTAATTTCAAAGGTTCTTGAACGATTTTTATAGAGTAACATTTTTTCGCTGTTTCTATTCTCGATCTTTTTTATTTTTTAGTCAGGTATATTTTTTTATTTGTCGGGTTTACTAACTATCCAAGGATGTTATAATTATTATGACTGTTTAATTGTTAACGGTAATAATTAATAGGAGTGTGAAAAAATGGGAGAAACGGTCAGTACAGATGGAAATGCAGTTGCTAAATTTGCTGCGGATATTTTAGTTGCAAAGGGAAGTATTGATTTTAAGCCAACAAATAGCATTAATACGTCTACAAGTCCGGCAACAAATGAGTTGAAAACTTTAATAACTAGTTTTCAACAAACAATTGATACTTATAAAACCTGTTTAACCACAGAGGTAAGAAATGTACAAGCCGTACATAATGCAATTGAAGAAGCAGATAAAAAAATAAAAGATAGCATATCAACAACGATGCAAGCATGAGGTGGAATAGATGGATAAAAATTTATTTAGCTTGCGTATGAAGGTAGAGGAAGCAGAAGAAGATTTCAACAGTTTGAAAAAGAAAACTGGAGAGATTCCATTTGCTTATGAAGAGTGTCAAAAAGCGATCAATCGACAAAAAGAGATATGGGAACGTGTCCTACATTATTCTAAAGGGACAGATTCAGAAAGACAAGTCTATCAAAAATTAGATGAACTGGAAGAAAAGCAAAGGGAACTTACAAAAGTTTTTTCTATTGCAGATGAAGAAATTGAAGACGAACTGACGGATAGAAAAGCAGTTTATGAAAAAGCTGAATTACTATATGAAGAAACTAGAAAGGAGGACTCCGATGAAAATAATGTATGAGGAACTAAGTGATGTAAAAAGTAGTATTAGCTCTGAACGGCTAAATGCTGTAAGTAGTTTTAATTCTGTAACAAGTTCAATAGATGGATTAGCAGGAAATAGAAATTTATTAGGTGGTGGCTGGGTTTCAACGGTGAGCCACCTTCAAGCGTATCAGGAGATAGACAAAGCGCTATTCAACGTTTATTATGAGATGGACAACAGCTTAAATAGCTATCTAACAGATTTTGTTGGTGAAGTTGGAAAGACAGATGAGGTGTTAAACACAGAAGATTTGGCAGGCTTGCTTAGAGACTTACAAACCGCTCAAAATGAGTACACTAATTTAATGAGTGATTTGGCTAAATCGATGAAGAATGTTCCTGTATTAGGTGATTTTTTTAAACAACAGAGCATTGACCCTATTAAAGAAGATATTGAGATTTTACAGAAATATCAAGCTTTCGAATCTAGTCATGCCTCTCATTATTCGGAATTATCTAGTTTGATTAGTGATGTAAACACAGGATTAGCACAACTAGGCAATCCAGCAAATTTTCTTAATCCAAGAGACGGATATAGAATTGTTGATTATGGTAATCAACAATGGTTTAAAAATTTAAAAGGATATAATGATAGCCAACCAAAAAGTCGTGTTGAAACGGTGACAGAATTAGATGATGCTGGAAATGTTGTCTATGTTGTTTATACAAATGGTGTAAAAGATGAGAAGCTAACAGCTCAACTAACAGAGGCGATGAAAGGAAGTTGGCTTGATCGAAGCATAGATGCGGTTGCTCAATTTTTGGATATTGTAGGGAATGTTGTTAAAACAACTTTGGGTGTGGTAACAACAATCACTGGTATAATTGGAACGATTGGCGGTTGTGCCGTTGTAACATTAGCTACAGGTGGTGTGGGAATCCTTGTGGATGGTGTGATAGTGACAGAAGGTGTAGTTGTTACGACCGCTGGTGTTACTTTAACTGTCGATGGTATTAATGGGTTAACTACGAGTAATTTTGCTTCTAAAGGAGGGGCAGGAGAGCAACGTAGTTTAAAGAAAATAGATGGAAATAAAGCTGCTAATAAACAAGCAAAAAAACAAGGATATGATGATGCTCATGATTTTAAGGAATCGTTTGTGGGTGAAAATGCAGTCTCAAAATTTGATATTTTATATGATACGGTTACAGGACAAATTCTTTTAAAATCACAGCGAGGGAATGTAATTATAGAAACTGGACATTTCTTTATAAAATAGATGGAGGAACTTATGAAATTACCAAAAATAAAAATTAGCTTAGTTGCTGATGGTAAAGATTTTAACTTAGAAAATATGACACAAAAACTAGAGATACAACCAACAAAAGTTAGAACTAAAGATGATTGGCCAGATGCAATAAAAAATAATCCTAATCTACCCGATGAATATAAACCAAGACATAATTGGTGCTATAGTAAAACGTTCGAAGAAATGTATGATTTTACTTTAGCATATCAGGAGATACTAAGTAAATTTAAACCTAAAACTAGTATTCTGAAAAAAATGGCTAATGATGAACAAATTAAATATGCTGTAGTGTTATCAATAGATTGTTATGATGGCGATTTTCCAGCAATGGTAGTAGACACACCGATGATTCATTTTCTAAGTGATATTAATGCTGAAATAAGTTTTGATATTATTACCTATGAAGAAGATTCTGAAAGTTAGCATTACTGCATGATTAAGGAATATTTTGATAGCAAAATGAAAAGAAAAGCTCATTTAGTTTATAAAATATGATATAAATAGGCATTAGATAAAAGAGAAGTTTATCTGTGTCTATTTTTATAGTTTAAAGTATGACATTTAGATGCTCTAGAAAATTTTTTTGTAATGGTAATGACTAGTAAAATCACCAAAAGGGGTAAAAAGAGATGGTTCATGGGGGCATAATTCTAGTGGTCAGCCACCTAAACTGACTAAAAAGATATTAAAATGGTTACAAGATATAGGTTGGAAACTACCTTAATATGAAGGAGTAATAACATGGAAAATATAGATGAATTTATTGCAGAGTGACAAGATAGTTCTAATGAAGTTTATTCAGACCACATAGACTTTTTTATAAATAAAACGACATTTGATTATAAAGACTGTTTAATGGTTATGAAGGAAGTGAGAAAAAAACTAAACGCTCAAGGGTTCGACAAAATAAAAATAATGATAAAAATACAATGTGGGCAATCGAAAAAAATGCAAATCTGGGGAGAAAATTTTTGGAATTTGGTAGATGCTACCTTAACTCCACCAGAATTTTTTATAGGGGAAAAATTTCCAAAGGATTCTTGGACGAATTGTCATAAGATTAATCATTCAAATCAAATAGAAGGTATTGAAAATTATATTGTTTCTTATCCTGTTGAAGATGGATTCATTAGATGCCTTAATTTAGTAGAAAATGAGGTGTCGTATGTATAATGTTGCTAATTTTTTAGAAAAAGTAGAAAAGAAAAGTAGTAAGCGGATATCTGCAGATGATGTGTTGAATAAAGATATATTTACTTATAGAGAACTAATATCTTTAATTAATAGTTTTGTTGTGAATTTAAAGAGTGAACAATTTATAGAATGCCAAATCTCATCAGAAACAGAAATAGATACAGGAAGTAAAGAAGCTTTACTAGATGCACATGTAGATACAGAATGGTCTATTCCAGATATTGAAATTAATGAAAACTTAGTGTGGTATCCTCAAAAAAACGAAACAACTATAGAACTTGACGAATTATCAGAATCACTGATTGCTATTTACTCTTCTCAATCGGATTATTGTTTAACAATAGTATCTAAAGAAGTTTTTTATGATAGGAAAGTTTTAGATGTGGTTCAGTCGTTATTAACTGATATTTCTTTTGGAGATATTAATTTGGTTGATAGTGGGAAGCTCATTGGGGAGAAAAAACTTAGAGAAATTGTAGATCATTTAATCAAATTAGATTATGTTTTTGTAGTCAGAAAAAAACTGGTTAAAGATATGGAAGAAATTATTATGGAAAATACTGTTGATTGGGAAATTATAGAGAACTATAGTATTGAATTTACAAAAAAAGGTAGGGAAGATTATTTAAGTAATGTTCTAGGTCTTGAAGTGATGAGATTTATGAGTTTAACATAGGATCAGTGAATTAATGAATAAAATGTGAACAAAAAATAACCATCAAAAAAGGCTATAGCCACTATGTTAGTAAATCATATTGACTATAGCCATTTTTTTTAACGATGTTACTTTTAAAATCTAGTATAATATATAGTGATGCTCTTTCATTAAAATATTTTACTCAAGATGCTGATAATGTGAGATTTTACACCTCTATCAAACTACAGAATAGCAAATTAGGTTTTAAAAAGCCCGTAAAGCTTCACAATTCTTAAAAAATGTTTACACCTTTTCTTTCATATCACGCGTTATTCCGCCACATTCCCACTACTCAAATAATTTCCTTTTTCATCCAAAGGCAACCAATCCAAGAAATTTTTCACATATTTATCCCAAAAATCCCACTCATGTCCACCCTCATCTTCAATATAAGTAAGTGGAATTTTTTTCTTATCCGCAAATGATTTAAAGCTTCGAACACTTTCAAGTAAGAAATCTCCTGTACCGATTGGGAGATATATTTTAGGAATATCTTGTTTATTTTCGATCAGTTGATTGATTAAATAGTAATAATCTTTATCACTATCCTTGATCGTATCGATTCCTCCAAAGGAATTGTCATAAAAGTCTAAACTCCAACCTGTAACGGATAATAATTCAGAACGCGCAATAATTTGATCGATCATCAAACCTGGTGAAAAAGCACCGATATGGCTAAAGGTTTCATGGTATTTCAATCCGTTGATCATAGCACCGTAGCCACCCATTGAAAGTCCAGCGATGAAGGTATCTTCTTTTTTATGAGACAAAGGAAACATATTTCTCGTAAATTCAACGAGTTCATCTGCCACGTAGGCACCGTAGTTTTCACCACGATTTGGTTTATCGACATAAAATTGATTTTCACCTGACGGCATGATAACAGCTAGATTATGCTCTTCAGCCCAGCGTTGGATTCGGGTACCAGATAAATAATCCGTATAATTGCCAAAGGCGCCGTGTAATAAATACAATGTTTTTAGTGGTTTTTGTTGGACCTCTTCTTCTTTTCCAAATGAGATATGATCTAAAGGAATAATTGCGTTAAAGGTTACCGTGCGTGATAACATTTTTGAAATAAAGTTTACTTGTACTAAAGCCATTATGCATCCTCTTTTCTAATTTTTATCGTATCTTTTTGTCTAGCAGTTTGCGCATTCTTTTTCTTTTGAATACTTAACAGAATAAAAGAGCATGCACTTAATAGAATAAGACCTATTCCACTCATTAAAAAGCTATCGGAAGCAGTTGTCATCCCAAAGGTTTTACTTAAGAAACTATTGATTGTGGGAGATAAAAAGACGCCTAAGTTGATCCCGACTAATAACACACCTGTCGCTAAGTTAGCGGAATTCTTCGGTGCAATTTGCCCAACTAACATAAACATGAAAGGCGCTGCTAAACTAAAGGCTAAACCTGAAACAATGGCACCGAGAGTTACGATCGCAACTGAATTGGCGGATAAAATAATGATAAAGCCAAGACCGATACCCAATAGTCCAATTGGCAATACCAGCTGTTTTAACCACTTGAAAATCTTGCCATAGAAAACACCGACAACAATCCCAACAATTGTAACGGAGCCTAAAATACTTGCGGCAGTTTCTGGTTTCCCAATGCCAGTTTCTACCAGTAAAGTAGCTGTTTTTAACATGATCACAAAAAATAAAGCGTATACAATTAAAGCGAAAAGCATTAAGCCGATGGTCGCTCCGTTGATACTTTCTTTTTCTTTTTTAGTGTTAGCGGTTGGATTATCTAGCTTTTCAGCTGCAGGTAAGGTCACAAAAAGAGCGAATAATGCTAATGGTAAAACGGTAATTGCGTAAACTAAAAAAGAATTCTGCCAACCAAATTTAGTAAAGTAGCCAACTAATAAGGTCATCACAGTGCTTCCAATCGATCCCATGGCTCCTTGAAGCCCCATTAAACTGGCCTGCTCATCCCCAGAATAAAGTTCAGTAATTAAACTTACGGCAAGGGCATTAAATAAACCGACTCCTGCTCCAAACATAAAGCGTGAGGCTAAGATAACTGTATAGTTTTCTATAAAAACAGGAATAAGGCCAGAGATCAACGCAAGGATGAGCCCTAATAAAACCGTCTTTTTCTTGCCTAGAAATTTAACGAAGATATTGCTTAACAAAACAAAAATTAAAATCCCAAAGTTTGGAACCGTGGCAATAAGTTCAATTGACGAGGTGCTTTGATCTGGAAAAGCCTGCTGCATCAAAGGGATGAGTGATGATACGGCGGGTCCCGCTACTAAAACTAATGAGATAGAAAGTAGTGATGCTTTAAATAAAAAGCTGTTTTTGTTCATGATAGGTCCTCCAACAGATTATTGTAATCGATTACAAATAAAGGATATCACGAATTCACAAATTAAAAGGGGCGGAATCTATCGAAAAAAAGGTCATTTTCTGCCATTCTGTTTTGTTCGATAGTCCAATTGATATTTTTTTGGTGTTTGATGGAAAACATCTTCGAAGGTTCTTCTGAATGATTTCTCATTAGGGAAACCTACGATATCAGAAATCACATGGATTGGTTTTTCACTATGAAGTAATAATTCTTGCCCTCGATTGATTCGAACTAGCTGGACATATTTCATGACACTTAATCCAAGACTCTTTTTAAAAAGTTTGCTTAAATAATTCGTTGACATATGAAAGTTGTTCGCTAAAATTCCAACAGATAATTCTTGCTGATAATTTTCTTGGATAAAGGAAATGATCGGCTGCATCTGACCTAAATTTCGATGGTAGACATTTGAATTGATTGGCATTTTTTCACGATGCATCCAATCTTTTGCCATTAAATAGATTAATTCGTAAGTTAAACGGATTAATTGCAACTCTAAAAACTCTTCCGGTTCCCGTCTGACCAGATGATAAAATTGACTGAGAACTTCCCGTAATTGATTGAGTTGTGCAAGTTTTCCTGAAGGTAGATGATCAAAACGCATATACTCAAAGTCAGGAATCAGCTTACTTAAAAACTCATAAGGAATCTGGATCGTCAATGCTTCTAGATCAGCGCAATAACTGGAAACAGCACCGTGAACCTCTGCTGAATTAATGAATAAAATGGTGCCAGGTTCTGTTTGATAGGTGACATTATTGATTGTATAGTTTTCGATTTTTCCAGAATAAGTGTAGGAAATCTCGAAAGAAGTGTGCCAATGTGGCAATACTGTTCCTGCTGAGTGATCCGCGCCATGAACAATCCAATTAACGGGGATCAATTCGTGTGTATATTCAATAAATTCATGTTCAAAAACCATAATTGCACCTCTTTAATTTTTTTCATGCCAATAGCTCTTTGGGGTCATATTTTCATATTTTTTGAATACTTTAATGAAATAACTTGTATCGTTGAAGTGAAGTAATGAGCTGATCGTGTTTAAATCGTACTGTTTAAATTCTAATAATCGCTTACTTTCTTCTATTCTTTGCTTCATCACATATTGATTGAGGGAAAGTCCTACCTCTTTTTTAAACAACATAGATAAATGAGGGACAGAGTAATTGGTGTAAGCCGCAATCATCGGGACAGATAAATTCGAGTAGATATTTTTATGAATAAACTCACACGTTTTTTTGACCGTAGTAGAGTATTTGATATAATTGTATTTACGTACCTCTTTACAAAATAATAGGAGTATTTCTAAGACGGGTGGTTGGGCGCTCTGAAAGTGATTTTTTCGTTCAATATCTTGAATTAAGTTGTCGCTTAAAGTATACGCTCGTTCATGTGGAACGCCACCTTTAATCGCATATCTTGTGGAAATCGCTACGGCTACAATTAAGATATTTTTTTGATTTCTCAATTCTGATTCAGTTGAAAGTAGGCCTGTTTGGCTATTTTTTTGAAAAGCGTAATAGTCTCTTTTTAACCCTTCTTCGTTACCGTTCATTACTTCGATAAACATAGCCTCTTCACTTTCAAAGTCGTGGTGATAAAGTTGTTGTTCGATTTGTTCACTTAGTACTTTTTCAATGATCGTTTTTCTTAGGTAGAGAATATTTTGATTGAGAGACTGAACTTCTTTAGTGGTGAATTCTTTTTCCTTCATAAATAGATGAATGGTTTCAGAAATCTTCAATAATCGATCGTTATGAGAAATGAAATTGCCGACTTCATCATCAATGAATAGACAAACCAATTGATTTAACTCGTCGGTATCGTAAGCGAATAGTAGCAATTTTTGTTCTTTGAAATAGTAATTATGAATGATACTTGTTTGCGTGATTATTCGTTGAATTTGTTTATCTGTCAACTGAATCTTGGTAAGATTCTTCTGGTGACTGATCTGTCCATTTACTTTATCCACAACAATATAAGAAAAAATAGCGATATCGGATAGATGATTCAAAAAATTTATAAGCGCTATCATCGTTTTCAGCTCCTTTGATATAAAAATACCATTAATCATAAAATTATACTATTATTTCTCTCTGAAACGAGTAGAATACAATTGGAAGCGCTATCAAAATCTTTTCAAGAGATAATAGGAGGAAACCCGAATGACTGAATTAACCACTCACTTTTTAAGTATTGATATTGGAGGCACCTACATGAAGCACGCCTTAATTAATCGTAGTGGCCAAATTATTTTTGTGAAAAAAGAAGAGACACCAAAGAATATTGAAGAGTTCAAAAGCTGTTTAACTGGTATTCTTGATCAATACAAAGGACAAGTTAAAGCGGTAGCTGTTAGTTGTCCGGGTAAAATCGATTCAAAAGAAGGAGTTGTCTATCATGGAGGAGCGTTGGTTTACTTACATCAGTTTCATTTGAAAGAATTTATTGAATCTTATATGAACCTGCGATGTGCGATAATAAACGACGGTAAATCAGCTGCACTTGCTGAATTGTGGTTAGGGCAATTAAAAGACATCGAAAATGGCGGTGTGATGACGCTTGGTACAGGCATTGGTGGCGGTCTTGTTTTAAATAAATCACTTCACTCGGGTAGCCATTTCCAAGCAGGAGAGTTAAGTTTCATGCTCCTTTCAACTGATGCTCCAATCAGTTTGAAGACTGTGGCGGGAGCGAAAGGTTCGGCAGTAAATTTCATTCGACAAGCGTCAAACTTATTGACGTTAGAGGACCCTTTAGACGGTAAAAAAGTATTCGAAGAATTAGAAAAGAAAAATGAATTGATTTATCCATTATTTGAAGAGTTCTGTCGCAATGTGGTGATTGTGATCATGAATGTTCAATCCGTCGTTGATTTACAGCGAATCGCTATTGGCGGTGGTATTAGCGCGCAGCCAATTCTTGTAGACGAAATAAAACAGCAATATCAACGATTACTTACATCAGTTCCATTGTTAGAGAATATGCTAACACCAGTAGAAATTGTCCCCTGTCATTTTAGGAATGAAGCTGGATTGCTGGGGGCTTTATATCATTTACTTGAAGAATTAGAAGGAAATTGAGCATTTAACGTTTAGGAGGAATACTAATGGCACGAGAATACGATCTAAAATTAGTAGAAGCAATTAAAAATAAGCAATATACAGAAACACGTCGCGATGTGTCGGTCATCGTAAAACCAATTCCAGATTGCGATATTGATGGTGCGATGGATCCACGGGTGTATAAAGGGGCTAAAAAAATGAGCCTACTGATGAAATTTATCCCCAAAAGTATGCTGAAAATGGATGCTAGCCCAAAATCAATCAAACGTTTGCGAAAAATGTTTAATAGCGTAGATTCAACACCCATGGTTGAAGAAGACATTAAAGAAATGACTTTTACGATTAAAGCGGAAGATGGTTTTGATATTCCCGTGACTCGTTTTCAATCGGAAAAACCAATGGCTCATTCACCTGTGCTCTATTTTATTCATGGCGGTGGCTTTTTTGCTGGTAGTACGGATGTTGTGAGAGAAGCCTTGAGATTATTTGTTAGTCAAACCAATATGATTGCGGTCAGTATCGACTATCGTTTAGCACCTGAAAATCCTTTCCCAATCGGACACACAGATTGTTACACTGGCTTAAGGTGGCTAGCCGACCATGTGGAAGAATGGGGAGCTGATAAGCGGAGTATTTTCGTAGCGGGAGATAGTGCTGGTGGAAATTTAACAGCCTATTGTAGTAACCGAAATATTGAAGAAAATCGTGATGATGTATGCGGTCAAATTTTACTTTACCCAACACTTAATATGGGTGGGATCAAGGATCAATATACTGAATTTGATATTGATCAGGATGTAGCGATTTACTCGAAACAAGCCAATGTTATTCGTCCCGGTATTGAGATTTTTGGTGAAATGACGACCAGTTTATCCGATATTTTAGGGACAAAAGATATTTTAACTAAATACTTAACACCCTATATGTCAGTCAGTGAAAAAATGCCAACAACGATGATCACCTCAGGAGAGCATGACTTCTTAACCTTTGAAAGCTTAGCTTATGCTAAAAAATTGGTTGATTTAGGAGTGGATACGACCTTTACTTTATACAAAGGTATGGGGCATGCGTTTATTGATCACGTAGGGAATTATCCGCAGGCAGAGGATTGTATGCGAGATATTAGTGAATTTATTAAGAAAAATAGGCGTTAAACCGAGTAAAACCTTTCCTTGAAGCATGTAGAAAGGTTATGCTAGTCTAGTTAGCTATCATTTAAAGATAGACGAGGCGTATAATGTATATTATTATAACAGGGATAAGTATAGTTTAAAGGTTATACAAAAGACTTGGAGGATTTGGTGTGAAAAAAATAAAGAGCACTATTTTGTTAGGTTTGAGCCTGGTGTTTCTGGGGGTTTTAGTAGGGTGTAACAATTCTGGTAAATCAAGCGTAGATACGGTTACAATATCATCTAGCAGTAGAGAAACTACAGAGTTGACTACTAGTATGAAAGAAACCAAAGAAACTAAAGAAACCACAGAACAAACAACTACGCAATCTAGCATAGTTCAGGAGACAAAAGAAACAGATGCATCACAGGAACAAACAGGAGAAGGGCAAGCAAACGAAGTCATTGAATCGATGGACCTTTCTCAAATTCAACAAGGTGATTTCACAAGTCTCAATGGAACTTGGGTAAATGGATTAGGAAATACAATTTTTGTGGCAAACAATACAATGAGTTTTACAGACATTTCTAATCAGAAGCAAGCAGGAGAAATAACAGGGCTAAACGTAGATATTCCCAATCTAAACTCAGCAGATGGAACACCTGATTTAGTATCATATATGGGCGATAGTAACAAAGTTAAGTCCTATGAACAGCAATTAGGACTTGAAGAAAATCAAGGATTTATTTCTTTAAGAAGTAATCTCCCTGGTGCAGTAATCTATGTATCATTTTTGCCCAAAGGTGTAATGGGCGATATAATAGAGGGAGATATAAGCAGGGATAAAATTGTTGCGGTGGGTACGCAAAATACCGCGACATCAGTTCGTGCAGAGTATGTCTATTATAAAGCTGACTAAGTTGTTAGGATACCTTGATAATAAAACAGTGGGATATCTTATATGAAGTACCTACAAAAAGTAGGTGCTTTTTTTATACTGTTTTTTTCGTACTTACTAAATCTCGAAAATAAATTAGTTTTACACGGTACGTAATAGTTGAGTTTACGCCATTTTAAGTGATTTGAGTTTGTTTAAAATGTATTCAATTTTAGTAGAGTGTTATCAATTTAATCATTGAATGCTAAGAAGATAGCTTATCTAAAGTTTGTTGTTGCTTCTCAAAAGCTTCTGTTACTTTTTTTCCAAACTGACCTTTAACTGCTCCTTCTAAAGTTTGAGAGGAAGAAGACAATGCCTTTTTAGCACTTTCTATGGCTGTTTCACCTTGTTTCTTAGATTCTTGTTTCATGTTATGAGATTTCTGTATCTTGGCTGAACCAATTGCTTGTACACGTATTTTTTCTAAATTCTTTTTTAACTCTTTCAATAATTTTTTTGCTAATTCTTCCAATAGAACAACTCCTTATTCTTTATTTGCTTTTTGGAGGTCATTTCGATAGTCTTGTTCAAGTTTTTCTTGTTGTTGATATAGCTGTTTTTTTGCTCTTGATAACGCTTCGTGATAGTCATTTTCTACTTGCATAATTGATTGTTTGGCACGATCAAAAGGCTCGTTATCTACAGCTGACTGTTGAACAATTCGGTAAATATCTGACAACGTTTCTTGTATTAATTGTTCTCCTGTTCGTTGTGTATTTTTTAGTATATCTTCATCTGCTTCTAGTTCACGGCGTTTTCGCTGATAATCGCCTGTAATCTGTTCCTCTTTCATACGTTAGCTCCTTGTTAAGGCTTTAATTGTTGCGCTAGTTGTTGATCTGTTTGAACCATTTTGTCGATTTTACTCTTGATTTCTTTCGCTAACGATTCGAATTTTTTATCCATCATTTTTGCCTTATTGATTTTTTGTTGAAAAAATTCGGTTGGTTCACCGACTATTCGTTGTTCAGTAGCTCCTATCGCTGATAAACTATCCTTCATTTCATTATCAGACAGTACTTCTATTTGAGAACGGGCTTCCCGTAATGTTTCTTGCCAGATATCTTCTGCATCTGTAATTGCATTTTGATATACTTTTATAGCATTAGCCATCGCATTTTGATAAGTTGCTCGACCTGTATTAACGGCTAGTAACGCCTGTTGGTCATCTAAATAAATTTTTTCATTATTGGATAGTCCGCCCCCACTGGCTTTTAGTTTAGCTTTTAGTTGATCTAACATAGTCAATTGAGTTAAAAATCCACGCATCAGAAAATAACTAGCTTGTATCATAGCTCCTTCTGAATTGCCCAAACTATCTGATATCTTTAGCTGTCCTGTTTTTTTATCAAATTCCCAGCTAGTTAATTTATGACTATTACCATCTACCCATACAATTGTTCCAAAATCATCACTATTTCCCCATTTAGAATTGAAATCATTCCATTTCGTCACATCGTCATTTTTTTGACGGTAATTTAAAAATAAGTGAGGATTTTCTTTCATAAATTTTTCCTCCGCTGGTGTTAAGGAACGATATTGAAACCAGCCACTAAAAACTGTTGTCGGTATTTTAAAGTGAGCGCCTACTTTTAGCATATAAGCTGATTGAGAATAGCCAGTTAGCTGATTAATTGTCCAATTCGGATTGTTGTCAATAAGATTCCCTACATACTGTAAAGCAACGTCAGCTTGAGGAGAACCGTTCGGAGACATTCCTTTTAAAGCTGCTTTAATGTCTTTACTATCACTAGGGTAAGTTCCGGCAGCCACTACTGTGACTTGTCCATAGTCTGGAGTGCCATTCACTATGGGAGCCACTGCCATTCCTTGAAAACCATAGTCACCATCTTTAACAGAAAGTACTTTGAATTTCTGATCCCCGGCTTTGATTATATTCCTCTCGTTACTTTTTAGTTGATTGTCAGCTTTATCAGTATACTTAATATCACTGTCCTTATAGTTAGGATCAACTTGATAAACTCTATTGTTTAAATCCTTTAATTCTTCTTCTGTCGCCATTATAAGCTCCTTTCTGTATTATTAGAAAAAATAACTTTGACTTCATTTTTTGTTGTACCTTCTAAAAGGTTCGGATCTACACCATAAGAGCCTAATTTTTCAGATCTATCATTCATAGTCATACTGACATCTAGTAATGAGGTCACCCCGTAACTAGTAGTTACTGTAACATCTACTGTTGCATAGCCAGTTAATTTATTTTCACCATAGTTTTCTGAAAATTTAATTTCTGTTATATCTGCAAATGTATTTTTAATTTGTTTTGTAGTTACCGTTTCCATTTTTATAACTTGCTGTTCTTTTCTTTCCTTATCGTTTTGATTAAAAGTAAACAAACCAACGCCTCCAATTAGTATAAGTATAACTAAAATAATAAACCATTTTTCCTTTTTCAAAGCCTCACGCTCCTTTAATCATCAAGATGTTAGTGCAAGAAAAAACATATGAAAAAATGTTACTCTAAACTAATTATCCCAACTAAATTAAAAAGAGTCAATGGTTTAATTGTGAGAAATAGTTAAAAATAGATTTATAAGAAATCATCGCCATTATTTTAAGGTTGTATATAGAATTTACCTTTTTTAACTATATTAAGCATCTATTGATGTTGGTTGACAATTTCGTTCATGGTATAATAAATATTGCGTGTGGCTAGATTTTGTACTTGTGATTCGCAAGTTTTGATCAAATTGCTGGTAGCATAGCTACTTGGTAACTGTCTTCAGCATACTAATAATTTTCTACGCTGATATTCGCCTAATGAGTTGCCACACGCAATTTTTAAGGGAGAGATTACTATGAGTACTTTTTCAGATATTAAAAATCGAAATGATTTTTTTAGACTATTAAATATCCCAAAGAAAAATATGACTTATTTACTATATAACAAAGAAAAAAAAGGTACTGAAAATTCTTATAAAACGTTTGAGATTGAAAAAAAAAGTGGTGGTGTGAGAATAATACATGCCCCCAATGACGAACTAAAATTTGTACAAAAGAGGCTAGCAAATTTGTTGTGGGTGACTCAAAAAAAAGTATGGAAAGAAAATAATATAAAAGCAAATATTTCTCATGCTTTTGAAGAAAAAAAGAGCATTGTAACAAATGCGAAAATTCATAGAAATAAGAAATTTGTTTTGAATGTAGATCTGGAAGACTTTTTTTCTAGTTTTCATTTGGAAGAGTAAAGGGTTTTTTTGAAAAAGATAATAATTTTAAAGTTCCTAAAGAAGTGGCATTAATTATTGCTCATCTCACCTGCTATCAAGGCTCTTTACCACAAGGTTCTCCTAGTTCTCCGATAATTACAAATTTGATATGTAAAATAATGGATTTTAGAATTTTGAAACTTGCTAAAAAATATAAATTAGATTACTCAAGATACGCTGATGACTTGACATTTTCAACAAATAACACTTTGTTTTTAAGTCAAGAAAAAATATTTTTAAAGAAACTGACCAAAGAAATAGAGCGTGCAGGATTTAAATTAAACGCTAAGAAAACAAGATTACAATTTAATAGTTCTCGTCAAGAAGTCACTGGTCTAGTCGTAAATAAAAAAATTAGTGTACCTAGAGAATATTATAAAAATACTAGAGCAATGGCTCATAATCTTTATAAAAATGGAGAATTTATAATAAATGGTGTTTCAGGCAATATAAATCAATTAGAAGGGCGATTTGCATTTATAAACCAGTTGGACAAGTTTAATAATAAGTTAGAATACAATACCTCTCTTAATTTAAATAATATTGAATATCAAAAGTATCTATTATCAATAAAACGAAAAGAAAAAAATCATCATGTAATGTTACAAATGTTAAATGCAAGAGAAAAAGAGTACCAAAAATTTCTTTATTACAAATACTTTTATGGTAATAAAATCCCTACAATTGTTACTGAAGGAAAAACTGACGTAAGATATATAAAAGCAGCGTTGAAAAATTTATATAAAGACTATCCAAATCTTATAGAAAAAAAGAATAATGAATTTGTGTTTAAAGTGTTTTTCTTTAAAAAAAGCAAACGAATAAAAAATAAAGATATTTCTAGATATAAATATTTCTTTAATTTGCCAATAGATGGTGCAGATTCAATGAAAAAATATGTACAATTTTTTTTCGGATAAGGAAGATAAAGTTTATCCTAATTATTTGAAATATTTTAATTCTTTTGGAACTAAACCGCTTAATCCCACTATCTTTATTTTTGATAATGAAATATCAAGTAAGAGAGATAAATCAGTGAAAAAATTTATATATTACGTATATAAAGGAAATAGTCAATTGAGACAAAAAAATGAAATTATTAGAAGATAATCTGTCCTTAGAGATTGCTGAAAATTTATTCTTAAAAATTTTGAAGAAATAAATTTTGAGAATTTTCGACCGATTCTAGATAATCTAGATAAATTAGTTATGGGATATAAGGCTAAGGTGTGGGTTGAAAAAGAAACTAAATCATTAAACAAATAGTAAAGACTCAAAGATTTTTTTTTATAAGTAATTCACACAGAAATGTTTCTAAAGAAACGGTCATTTTTCCAATGTTATCAATATTTTAGAGACTGACAGATACATATGAAGCATTACTGAGAGATAAAAAATACAAAGGTATTCGCGTAACAGTTTTAGGAGACAAAACAATTATTACACAGCCATAAATTGAAGAAATAAAAGTTCAATTTGAAAATTTAGTTGTTAATCCTTATGTATCTAGTGGTTTTATCTCTCTATCATTTAAAGCCGAAAATATGAAAGTTTTAAAGCGATAGAAAAATGAATTAAAAAAGTAGAATGGTGTCTAAATGGATATCTTTCTACTTTTTATTTTCTTTTATCATAAGGTATTTTTATATCTGTAAGGTTTAAAAGATAGTCTACACTTGTTGAATAGTATTGTGCTAGTTTTATTAATGACTGACTGGGAATATCTATATTTCCAGTTTCATAACGAGAATAAGTTGTCTGGCTAACATTTAAAAACTTTGCTAGTTGTTCTTGACTTAAATCCTTATCCTCACGTAAATTACGAATACGATAATACATGAAATCACCTCATAATTATTTTACGATATGCGTTTTTTGCATATTGACTTTTATGCGTAAAACGCATAAAATGTAAATGAAGATAAATATTATTTTTTAGGATAAGCATTTTTTTGATTAGTCTGTCCTACCAAGTAATCGATACTTGTTGAATAGTACTGAGCTAGTTTTATCAGCGATTGGCTAGGAATATCTATTTTGCCAGATTCATAGCGAGAATAAGTTGTTTGGCTGACGTTTAAAAACTTTGCTAGTTGTTCTTGACTTAGATCTTTATCTTCACGTAAATTACGAATACGGTAGTACATAAAATCACCTCAAGGTTATTTTATAGTATGCAATTTACGCATAGAGTGTTTCATGCGTAAAACGCATAAAAAGGAAGGGGAGTCAAAAATGGAAGGGAAAGAAGTAAAGAGTGAAAGCTGTTTGTTGACGGAAAACAAACAGCCAATAAAATCAATTACTAAACAAGATATTGATGATTTAAAGAATTACTTGGAACAATTAGATTCTTGGAAAGAACCATTGAAACTAGTTAATGAATTTTTTGAGAATCAGACAATTCCTTTAAATAAAAAGAAAATAATTAGGGAGTTTCATGCACAGGCTAGAGTGTTTAATATATTTTATATGAATTTTGTATTAAGTATGGATGCCTTAGAGGAAAAAGTTACAAATTTAGAAAGAAAAGAAAAAATAAAAGCGTAAAAAAATCAGTACAGCAATACTGATTTTTTAGGAAAATTTGCTTTCACAAAAGAGCTGATTTTCTAATATATGGCTTATCTCAGGTAAATAATGAGGTAAGCTTTTTGTTGATTAGTTGTTTTTTTTTATTAAAATATGATAAAGTTGTGTATAGGGTGTTGCTAAAGGGGAGTTTTGGTGTGAGTACAAGAGAACAAGCAATTTTATACTGGCTTTTAATTTTAATTTTCCTAATTATCGTATTTGGAAGAAAGAATAATCTGTTGGATTCTTTAAGCGATATAATTAAATACACGATAAAATTTTTGCTAAATCCTATTGCTCTAGTAATGATTGTAATAAATTTAATTTACTTAGTTATAATATATTATTTTGCATATAAAGATAGCTTACAAATTTCTTTATGGTATATAAAAGACTATTTAATTGTTTTGTTTTTTTCAGTGTTTCCAATTGTTGAGTATTTAAAGAAATTGAAATTTAGTGAATTAATTCATGAGAAAAAAGCAGAATTATTTAGTTTAGCTGTAATTCCGATTTTTATAAATTCGACATATACTTTACCTGTGATTTGGGAAATGATATTAGTATTTATTATCACGATCCTTTCTATTTTTATAGCAATTGCAAATCAAAAAGAAGATATGAAAATTGTTGCTAAGTTTTTTAACTTTTTTTTGATAAGTATAGGATTGTTTATGCTAGTCACTGCGTTAAATCAATTTTTGAAAAATATTAATGATGTTTTTTCATTGGATTTTTGGCTGTCATTTGGAATAGAACCTTTGGTTTGGGCATTAAATATTCCTGTAATCTATTTAGCGAGAGAAATGGTTTTTATTGAAAAGAAAGTAATATTTAGTCAATATGAAAACAAAATATATTCTTATGTTAAATACTGCATGAAACTATTAGAGAGAAAACTAAAATTTAGGAAGTATGAACACCTTAATCATGATATATCAAAATATATTCAAGAAGCAAAAGAGCTGTCAACTGTTGGAGGGAATAGGATATATATTAAGTTGAATAAAAAAGATCTATCAAATGAAGTCTTAATAGCCATTGTTAGTGATGCGATTTTAGGAAAAAATAAGTTTACTAAAATAAATAATCAAAGGGAGAAATATCCTAATGTAGTAGAAATAATAAATGAAAATAATGATTTATGCGTATTTTGGCAAGATTCTTTTATATCTTCTGGCTATAGAGATACTAGAATAGATGAAATGAAGACTATTGAACTGATAGAAGGAATAAAGTTAGTTCAAAAATAAAAATCTATTGGTTGCAAAATGGTTGCACCAAATAAAAAAGAACCGTGAAATCCTTTATTATCAAAGGATTCACGGTTTTCTTAACTATTCCCACTCAATAGTAAAAAGAAAAAGCGCTCTATTTCTAGATGCGCTTAAAACAGTATCATTCTGACAAAGATTCATTTGGCTTTGTATTATAAAATTCCCCTAAAATCTCCCGAACCTCATCCGTTGATTTTGTCCCCATCAACTTCACCCGTAAATCACTCGCTCCAGGAAATCCCTTAACGTAAATCTTAAAGAAACGATGCAAACCAACGATCGAGCGGGGAACGATTTTAGAATATTGATCTTGCAAATCAAGCTGCATCTCCAATAACCCAAGCAGCTCTTGAGAGGAATGTTTTTTAGGTTCTTTCTCAAACGCATAAGGATTTTTAAAAATTCCGCGACCAATCATGATGCCATCTACACCGTATTGCTCTGCAAGTTTCAGACCTGTTTGACGATCAGGAATATCACCATTGATCGTAATCAGTGTTTGCGGTGCAATGCGATCTCGGATTTCCATGATTTGAGGTATAAGATCCCAATGGGCGTCGACTTTACTCATTTCATTTCGTGTTCTTAAATGAACAGACAAGTTGGCAATATCTTGTTTTAATAAGTGAGTGATCCAGTCTTCCAACTCAGCGATTTCCGCATAGCCGATACGTGTTTTAACACTAACGGGTAAACCACCAGCTTTGGCTGCTTCAATCAGTTCAGCCGCTACTTCTGGTCGTAAAATAAGGCCGCTCCCTTTGCCACGCCCCGCTACATTAGGGACAGGACAACCCATATTGATATCGACACCTTTGAAACCCATTTCGGCTAATCCAAGGCTCATCTCTCTAAAGAACTCAGGCTTATCGCCCCAAATATGAGCGACCATCGGCTGTTCATCTTCGGTAAAAACGAGACGTCCACGCACGCTATCCTTACCATCTGGGTGGCAATAACTATCCGAATTCGTAAATTCAGTAAAAAAGACATCCGGTGCGCCTGCTTCTTTGACAACATGGCGAAAGACAACATCGGTCACATCTTCCATCGGTGCTAAAATAAAAAAAGGCTTTGGTAGATCTGCCCAAAAATTATTCATCATTCTATACTCTCCACTCTATTGCTTTCGGTTAGATTCTGAAAAACATACTCATTATACTAATAATACTGGAAAGAATCAAAGAGAAGATTTGTATGTCAGCTAAGGTTAGTGTTAATCGTAATACAAGTTAGAGATAAAAAGTAAAAACAGTTTGCTTATTTTTAGTAAGTGTATTATACTAGCGTTATCAGTTTAGTTCTAAACTAAAAGGAGGTTCAGAAAAATGGAAAAACTATCACTTACAGAAAAAGTAAAATTAAGTTGTTGGATGTCCATCTTGCAGTTTGTTCAAAAAAGCAATCTCCAGTCCAATGAGTTTTTAAAACAATATGACCTAAATGCTTCAAAGTTTGATATGCTTCATCAGATTCAGGAAAACCAACCAATCACGCAAAAGGAACTAGGGGAGAAATTACTTATCTCCAAGGGCGGTGTTTCGCAAATGATCAAACAGTTTGAAACGGATGGCTGGATCACACGCCAACAAGAATGGAAGGAAAAATACATTTCCCTGACTGGTAAAGGACAACAGCAACTAGACAATTGCTTTATTGCCCAAAGTAAGCTGCAAGCATCCGCATTTGATAATTTAACGAAGCAAGAAGTCCTTCAACTAGCAAAAATCAGCAAAAAATTGATGAAATCATAATAATAGTTAGAGCATGAAAAAGGAGTGTAGGAAAATGAATAAAAAAATGAACGAAAAATTCGGAATCGATTCTTCAAAAGGCATGGAAATCGGGTTATATTCACTAGGAGATCACGTTAAAAATCCAATGACAGGAAAGCTGATCAGCGAGCAACAACGAATCAATGATATTATCGAAGCAGCAAAGTTTGCTGACGAAGCAGGCATCGACGTGTTTGGTGTTGGTGAAAGCCATCAAAGTCATTTTATCGGGCAAGCAAACCAAGTGATTCTATCAGCAATCGCAGCGCAAACAAAAGACATTAAGATTTCTAGTTCAGTGACAGTTTTAAGTACCAACGATCCAGTCCGAGTGTATGAAGAATATGCCACATTAGATTTAATTTCAAATGGTCGCGCTGAAATAGTGGCGGGTCGAGGTTCACGTGTTGGTGTTTACGAACTTCTTGGATTTGATTTAAAAGATTATGAAGAACTGTTTGAAGAAAAAATGCACTTGTTAAAATTATTGAATGAAGCGACACCAAATAAACGAATGAACTGGGAAGGCGCATTTCGTGCACCGTTACATAATGCAGAAATTTTACCTCAACCGCTTCGTGGACATTTACCTGTTTGGCGTGCAGTGGGTGGTCCAGCAGATAGTGCGATCAAGGCTGGATTAGACGGTATTCCAATGATGTTGACGACATTAGCAGGACCTGCACCGATTTTCAAACGAGCAGTGGATGCGTATCGTTTGTCATTGAAAGAAGCAGGCTATGATGAAACAGAATTTCCTCTTGCGACAACAAGTTTATTTTATGTTGCAGAGACTGGTAGCCAAGCGCGTAAAGAAATGTATCCATTTTTAAATGCCGGTTGGTCAGCGATTCGTGGTGGAACATATCCCAAACAACATTTTGCTCAATCACAAGATACTAGAGATACGCTAATGGTCGGCGGCGTCAATGAAATCATCGAGAAGATGCTTTATCAATACGAGTTATACGGACATCAACGTTTTATGGCACAAATCGATTTTGGCGGTGTACCGCTGGATCTAGTGAAGAAAAATATTGAATTGATTGCGACCAAAGTGATGCCAGAAGTTAAAAAGTATACTAAAGAATAGGATGAATAGTGATGAAAATAGTTGCAATAATCGGCTCCGCTTTTGGTAGTAAATCAAGAGTGGCTGTCAATTATACGATCAATAACATAAAAGAAGTGCGTAAAGATGTGGAAATAGACGTGATTGATTTTTCTGAAATCCAATTTCCATTCGCTGATGGACGGGAATATCTTCAGCATGAAGGCGAAGTTGGGGCAGCATTAAAAAAAATCATCGAGGCAGATGGCTTGATTATTGGCACGCCGATTTTCCAAGCATCGATGCCTGGAACGTTGAAGAATTTGTTTGATATGTTGCCAGTCAATGCTTTCCGCAATAAAGTAGCAGGAATGATCGTCACTGCGGGGTCAGAGAAACACTTTTTGATTCCGGAGCAACAAATCCGCCCAGTACTAAGCTATATGAAAGCTAATTTAGTGCCGAATTATGTGTTTATTATAGATCAAGATATCATTCGCCAAGAAATTAAAAATCCTGATATTGAATTTCGATTGGATCGATTCGTGGATGACTTTTTCTTATTACTGGATACGTATCAAACAATGATTCAGCAAAAAGAAGCGGAATATGATTTTTAGCAATCGCTGGTTGAGTGTGTGGGTGTGGACAAAAGTAAAAATCACTTTTGTTTCACACCCTAAATGCGAATAAAAAGTGGATATAAAGTTATATAAAGAAGAATTGGAGCTTCCCATGAGTATTCATCAAGAATTTCAAAGAAAATTGTGTTAAATAAACACAATATGATTGCTACGTCAATTCTATATGACATTGAATTTCACAGGATGCTAAATAAGGAGTAATCTGATTTATATTTAGCTGTATTTATTGTGTACAAAATAAAACGAGATCAAAACAACAAATCCTATGAGTAGGAATCCACCGATCCAACTTAAAAAAAGTCCTAGCTCTTCATTTGTTTTTGGAAGAATACCCTGGACAACTTGTTCTAGAGTTGAAGTATCTCTATGAACTTCGACAGTCACTTCGCTTACAATGGTTTCGCTATTTGCAGTGTTAGGATAATAAAATAAACTGATTATCGAGGTTAGAAAGATGGTTATCAAAGCTTTACTTTTTTCTTTTGTAAAACACATACCCAAATCCTCCTAAAATGAGTAAGGCAACAATGCTAGCAAGTATGAGCCAAGCTCTATTGTCTTCATTCAATACGTCCAAACCTTCATTAATCGTACGTGAATCGGATTGTGAAATTGTAAAGTCACTTTCCCAAACTTCATTGATCCCCTCAGATTTTCCAGTGGTTTTTAATACATAATTACCTGCTTTTAGCTTGGAATTTGTAAGGGATAATTCGGGGGAAAACAGACTATTTGGCGCTATTTCGATACCAGTCATACTGTTTTTAAAAAGAATCTTCGTAGGTTGCCCCTTTTTATAAATTTCAAATGAAAGAGTTAGATCCCGGATGATAGTTGGTATGGGGTTTTGGAAAGACACGTCTATAAATCGTTCAGGTTTGTTATTTACTAAATTTATACCTTTATAGTTCATTTGACTGTTCTTAGTTTCTTTATTTACTCGAATTTTAATGGGGATGTTATAGGCAAAAGTATTATTTATGCCTTCGTTAGGCTGTTCTGTGGTCTTTTCGCTCACATTGACTGCGCCTAAGATTGTCCCGTCAAAGTTCTTCAATTCAGCTTTTAAAACGACGCTTACTAGTTGTGTGCTATTTGCTTCAACGGTTATTTCTTGTTGTTCCACTTTAGCAATTTGTGAGAGTTTATATTGTTGGGCTGGATCGTATTTATGATCTACAGCATAGCTGATTGCACCATCTTTTGTGGTCATTCCATCCAAAATGGTTACGTTCATCTCTTTTTCCTCAGCTGATTCGTTTACAATCAATAATTCAAGGGTTTGATCAATTGCGGAGGATGTGGCGATATTAAAATAATCCTCCGTATTTTCTATCTGATTTTCTGGAATCAATGGCTTTAGGTAGTAAGCAGTTTCCTGTGCTGAAGCTGTATTAGGAAACATAAGTAGGATAAATAGACTGGCTAATAAAAATAGTAGGGAATGGGATAGGCTTTTGGCGTTCATTTTCTAGACTCCTTTATAAAAAAATTTGATAAGAGACCAAGGTTCTAACTCAAGGAGTTATGCCTTAGTCTCTAAGTGTTTAGTTTATACTTTTGGTGTCAATGTCCAAGTAATGTTAGCGCCATATACGCCTGATTGTAATAAACTACTTTGTCCAATTATTAATTGAGGATTTAGTGTCAGTGTTTTTCTTTCATTATTGCCTTCTTGATAACCGATTGTAAAGGCTTGATGTTCCTCACTATCATTCATTGTCACCTTAGCATTTGGTGTTAATGTGCTATCTTGTGTTGAAGGTTCTAAACTAACGCCTAGTTTATTTAATAGAAAGCCTTTATTTCCAAAAGGGCCATCTGTTAACTTTGTTTTGACTGTCCATTCATCTTTTTCGCCAGCCCCTTTTCGTGTATCAAGGACACTGACTGTAGCTTTTCCAGCTTCTTTTTCGTTCAAAGTAGATGGATTATCTTTTGTGTTTAGCTTTTCAAAAATAATACTTGCTTCGGTCGCCGCATTTTCACTAAATTTAACGGTACCCGCTGTGGTAAGGTTTTCTACTTCGACAATCGCATTACTTTTCGCAGAACCTTCTGCATCTTCTTCTGTTTTAACCGGAGGCATCACGATCAACTCGTTAGCTGGGTTAAAAGTAAAGTCTAAAGGTAGTGCTCCTGTGTATGGTTCATGCTCAACCGTAATCGTAATATCTTGACCAGTTGCATCTTTTCCATTTCTAGCATAGGTGAATCGTCCGCTGTTTAATTCTGTTAATTCTAATGTTGCGGCATAGTTACTGCCTACAGAAATATGTGTTCTTTCTTTATTATCAAGAATAACATCGTAATAACCGAAATCACCTCTTGATTTACCTTCTGTATCAAAGAATTCGTATCTTCCTGATTTGTTATCGTAACGGGCTAAGCCTAGATACCCTCTATTGTATTCAGAGACATCATTGCCATTCTCATCAAGTGCTTTTGTTCCTTGCCAAAAAGTGGAACTAAGAATATCTATCCCTGGTTGATCTTTGATGATTGTACCTGTTTCTTTAGAGCGGACAGGTGGTTGGGATGTAAAGGTTAATTCCCCACTATAAGGAACATGTTCTACAAAAACGAAGCCATTTGAGCCATCCTTTTGCACACCTTCTCTACGATAAGTAAACATATCTTTGTCTAATCTGACCATATCAACAACTGCTCGATAACCAAGTTCTGAGAGTAAGATTCTTTTTTTACCGTCTGGTGTAACGAAGAATACCCCTTTATCCCCTCTAGAAACATTGGTTTGCTTGTCAAAAAACTCATAGCGATTCGTAGTTGCGTCATATTTTGCTCGTCCGATAAAATTACTATTTTGACTGGTTACGTCATTTCCTTGTGCATCGTAAACGAATGTTCCTTCCCAATTAGTTGAACCGAGAACTTGGTTTGGTTCAAACTCTGATGCAAAGACCTTTGAGCCGTTCGTTACAGCAAGCAATGTAAACAATACTGTAAATAAAACATAAACATAGCTGTCCTTAAATTTTACGTGATTAGCCATTTGTAAAACCTCCATTTTTTATTGTGTAATTGGTATTTCTACTAATTAATCTTACTTCAAGTGAGTAAACGGAGAGTAAATAAACTATAAACAAACTATAAATTTTTTCATAAATCAAAAATAGACTACTCGTATTCTAAAAGTACTAGAAACAAGTAGTCTAACCATTTGTATTCAACTATTTTGTAACAAGAGCTGATGATCTAAATCAAATCAGCATCTTTCAAAATATCCCCAATATACGTATCTTTCGTTTTATCAACAAACTTTTCAACAATTTTGCGTTCTACAAAAGGTAATTCCATTTCAGTTAATTTTTTCTTATCAGATAAATAGTAAACAGAATTTGCCAAAGTCCGTAAATCGTAAGCTGATGCAAAAACTTCTGGGACGCCACGTTCAACGTCTAATAATTGATAGACAGCTTCCATCGCAGTTCTAACAGAGTATTCAGTAGTGAAGACGGTATCTCGCTCTGTTTCTGCGAAGTTTCCGATAAACGCTAAGTTTTTAGAACCGTTAGGAATGACTAACGGCCGGTCTCCTGGTTCACGTAGCATAAAGTAAGAGGTGATAAATGGCATATAAACTGGAATTGCCGTACATGAATGTTGCGCAAATTTGATGATATCTTCCTCCGGAACGCCTAAATGATACATCAACTCTTGTGCAATTTCTTCACCAGAACATTGTTCGATTGGTTTTTTAATATAATTTCCTGGAGTATTTGATAGTAAACCATATACCCAAGTGATCGATTGTTGTTCAGTTTGTTCTTTAAAGTGAGGTTGGCGATGCATCGCAAAACTCATTAACCAGTTGGAGTCTTTGATCGTAATGATCCCACCAGTCACGATTTTTCCTGTTCGCAATTTACGGTGTGTCAGTCTAGAAATGTAAGGCTCGATATCAAAGTTTTCCCATGTTACAGTAGCAGAAACGAACCAGCTTTCTGCTGGTAAATTCTCACAAAAGACATCGGGATTTCCAAATTCTGGAGATTGTTTCGCTAAATTTTTCCAAAGGTTCCAACTACCGCCTAAATCATGTGTAATCGGTGCGGGTGTATGGTGGTCGCCCTCTGTTGAACTTTCAGTGATTGAACCATTTGTTACGAAAACCAAGTCATTTTCGGTTAAGTGAATTTCTTCTGTTTTGCCAGCTCTGGTTAGTAAGATACTTTTTGCAACTTTTGTTTCTTCGGTGATATCCACTTTGATATCATTGATTTTTGTTTCATATTGGAAATCTACACCATTTTCGTCTAAAAAGGCTAATAATGGTTTGACTAACGATTCAAATTGATTGTAGCGTGTAAATTTTAAAGCAGTGAAATCTGGTAATCCTTTAATATGATGAATAAAACGCATCACGTAGCGTCTCATTTCAATAGCAGAGTGCCATTTTTCAAAAGCGAACATCGTACACCAATATAACCAGAAATTGGAATCAAAAAATTCTTCGGTAAAGACATCTTCGATTCGTTTCCCAATTAGGTTATCTTCTGAGGTCATAAATAAATCAACGAGTTCTTTTTGCGCTTTTTTAGAGAGAGTAAATTCACCATCATCTGAGGCACGTTCGCCTCGATTGTAAATGATACGACAGTTTGAAGAGTTAGGGTCGTCATGATCCAGCCAGTAAAATTCGTCTAATACTGAAGCATCCTCTACTTCTAAAGAAGGAACGGAACGGAAAAGATCCCACAAACATTCAAAATGATTCTCCATTTCACGTCCACCTCGTGTAACAAAACCATCATGGGGAATAAATTTTCCGTCCAACGATCCGCCTGATAAGGATAGTTCCTCAAAAATATGGATATGTTCACCTTTCATGTGTCCGTCACGAATCAAAAAGACTGCTGCTGCTAAACCAGCTAAGCCCGCGCCAACGATATAGGCATTTTTACCATCCACACCGTCAGGTTTTCTGCTTCTTGCAAATGCTTCATAGTTCCCACTTACGTACTTCATAAAGATCCCTCCTGGTTTTTGATTTGTTACACTGTTATTGTAGCAAGGAACTTTTTTACCCACAAAGGATAGCTGTACGAAATAAGACAGTTGCGTAATTTTGTCTGAAAAATGCTAAAAAAACTCTTTTGATGTATAAATCACCAAAAGAGTTTTTGTGCTATATCAATCTTAAAAGATAGAACTATACTTACTCAACAGCTGTCCACTCGTTCAATGTTTTCCCAGAAGCATCAACCAGTTCAAGCCAACTATTTGTTCCACCAAAATATAAAAACAACCCTACTTCATTGACACTTTTTAAAATGATATCTTCTGTCGTCACATTGTTTTTAACTTTGTCTTTATGGTCTTCTCGAATTCTTTGCCCCATTTTTGCAGAAAAGCCTAGCGACCCGTCTTTGTTAAGTGGTGGATTTGCCATCATAGTAGCCCCAGATTTTAGAAGCATTTCATTTCTCTTGTGCCAAAGAACGGTTGCTTTACTCTCTCTTGTATCAACAAAAAAGTCGATTTGACTAACCTCTTTGGTCCATTTGTGACGTGCTTTAGTAGGTTTGGCGTTGGCTTTTTTAGGTTTTTCATTGTGTTTTAAAAGATAGCCGAATCTTTTTAAGATGAATAAAACTTCGTCTTTATAAGTAGAGACTGTCTTTTGATAACTTGTAGGGATCTTTGTTTCTAGTTGTGAAGGGATAGTCAACTGGATGCCATTATCTTTGGCTTCTAGAATGAACTGCTGCGCTAAATAATCCAATTCGATATCCCACGACGGAGCGATAGTGATTATTGTGTTATAATCTACCTCGTTTTGGAAAGTGCCAGCTTCTGATTTTCCTATTGAAGTGATTGTATCATCTTTAAATAAAATATAGATAGCTGGTTGATCGAGTACAATTTTATCGCTGTTTTCAATAATCGTAATAATTCCTTGGTTGTTGCTCAGTTCAATGCTTGTTTTGGTTTCTGTGATAAGCACATTTAATTGAATTTCCATAGTTATCTCCTTCAGGGAATAATTCGATTCGTCATGTATCATAATGCTTGTATATCCGCACTTAGAGTCTATCATGAAACTTTAGATAAGTCCTTCAATTAAAATCAATTTTCGTTTCGAATAGTTATTTTGAAATAGGAAAGAGACTGAGAAATAACTCTACGAGTCATATCTTAGTCTCGAGGAATCTGATTAAATGGTTGGAGCAGAAGCAACCATTTATTCGGAAAAAAGCTGATATTTACAAAAGTTTGAGGGTAAATTTCGTGAATTCTTTCTTATTTCTCGGGGTTAAATACTTCTGTCCAATCTTATTGGTTTGTTATATGAGTAGCGTTAAAATCTTAATGTTTAAAAAACTATAAAATAAAAAAATCGAGTGATCCATTATTTATCATATTTTATATAATGTGATTATCTGTTATTTTTATGTGAAATAAAATGTGTTGTTTTATAATTAGAAATAATGTAGAGTAGGCTAAAGTTGGGATTTTATAAAAATACAAAGGTTATATAAAGTGTAATAGAGAGAGTTTAAATAATATATATATGTTTTATAAGATGAAAATAAGTAATAAGAAGTTATTTCTCTAAAAATAAATAACTATAGAAAAGTTTTGTTGCTGTCATGAGTTATCAGAAAGTGGAAAAGGGTCCATTTTAATCAAAAAAACATTTCTTATTTTACGCTAAAACAAGAAATGTTTTTGATATTTATTTGAAATTATTTGTATAACAAATTCATTGTATTGGTTTTTTGAAAGAAAATCAATGGGGGGTGACGAAAAAATATACTATTATTTTTTCAATTTTTTAAGGAATAATATAAAAAAATGAGAATAATAGGATGGTTATTTTTTATTTATGTGATATAAGCGAAATGATGAGTTGAATGATCGGTTGTTTTTTTCCGCCGTCAATTCCGCCGTCAGGAAAGAAAGGATTTGATTTTTTTGAGTAAAGGCGAAAATATATATAAAAGAAAAGATGGTCGTTGGGAGGGGAGATATCCGAAAGGTAGAAAAGCAGACGGCTCTATTTACTACGGGTACATTTATGCGCGTTCATACCGAGCAGTCAAGGACCAGATGCTAGACAAAAAAATTCAGTTAAGATTATTTTACACAAAGAATACTAGAGAATTTCAAGGGACATTTGGAGAGTGGACGCAATTTTGGTTATCGGACATCATGGCTCCAACTATCAAAGAAAGTACTTATGCAAGTTACAGCAATAAGCTACAATTACATATTTTACCAATTTTAGCAAAACGTCCATTAAAGAAAATAACAGCAATAGATATCGATCGTTTAGTAAAGAGTTTATCTAAAAATTTGGCGGCAAGTTCTGTACATATTGTTTTTCGTATTGTAAAAAGCTGCTTTGAGGCCGCTAAGGAACGAGGATATCTTATTTTGAACCCTTGTGAACGAACAGTACTGCCTAAAATAGGGAAACAAAAAGTTCGAGCTCTAACACGACAACAGCAAAAAGAGGTAGAAACGGAGAGTTTGAAATCGACAAAAGGATTGCCTATTTTGTTAGCATTAGAAACGGGTATGCGAATTGGTGAAATCTGTGCGCTGAAATGGGAAGATATAGATTTTGAAGCGTCTATCTTAAGAGTTCACCGAACCAAACAACGGATTGCTTTGCCTAGCGGTTCAGGACACCTGACAAAAATCGTAGAAACGGCGCCAAAAACAACGAATGCAGATCGAATAATCCCGCTCTCTAAAAAAATCAAAAGAATCTTATTAAAATGGAAGAACCAGTCAGCTTCTACTTATGTTGTCGCCAATGGTTCAAATTCTATCGAGCCTAGAACTGTTAGTTATCGCTTTGAGCGCATAAAACAGAAGCTAGGTTTATTAAATGTACCTTTTCACGCACTTCGTCATACCTTTGCGACTCGGTGTGTAGAGTTGGGTGCGAATATCGCAGCAATTAGTTCATTACTGGGTCATTCGTCTATAAAGCTAACATTGGATACGTATACAAGTTCTTTTCTTGAAGAACAACGTACGACTATTGATAGATTAGCTTCTATATAATGTACATTCAATTTCTGTCTGCTTCATAAACAAATAGTAATGCCATTATTTATTTTATTAAAAAGTTAGTCCTTTTTCTGTAGGCTGGCTTTTTTTTGTTTTTTCGCGCCGTCATTTTTACCGTCATAAAGTTCTATAATTCCCATAAATAAAGGCCGAATTCATTTATTTCTTGTTTTAGCGTAAAACAAGAATCTTTTCCTAAGTTTTTAATATCTAGATAAACAGTATAGAAACTATTCTAGATTACTGCAAACATAATGACTAACTTTTGAAAGAATGGACAAAAAAATACATAGAATCAAAGAGGGGCGACAGTGAATGTATAATGTAGGAATTATTTCGGCAGATAATAAAGTAGAAGACTGTACCTATGTAGATGCATTGGAAGAATCAGAATGTACGGTTCATTATCTACAGGACAAACAAAAATGGTTAGTCAGTGTAGAACAGTTAGATGCTCTCATAATTGAAGAGACGGAAATGGATAATCAGATAGGGAAGATTTGCGAATCCATTATAACAATACGGGAACAAAGTTCTGCTTTGATTTGGGTAATGTCGAAAAATGCGGACAAATCTACCAGGATTGTCTATATGAAGTTAGGTGCGGACGGTATTATCAACAAGACGATCGATTCGGATGAACTTTCCTTATTTATTCAGAATAACCTAAATAGATATGTTAAAAGCGCAGCGGAGAACAGTTTTTCTCCTGATCGTTCATTTAAGGGGAAAAATGTAGGGAAAAAGAAAAAAATTGAATTGATTCCATCTAATTTTAGCGTTCTATTATCTGGAAAAATTGAAGTGAGCTTAACACAGTTAGAATTTCGAACGATTGAATTGTTAAGCAATCATCCGAGCCAGGCATTGACTTATGAAGAAATTTATCAATACGTCTGGAATGGGTCGGCCAGAGATAAGAGATACCGAGTTGCTAACATTATTTACCATTTAAGACAAAAAATAGCGAATGGTGATTCTTCTACTCAATATATCAAAACAATTCGTTCGAAAGGGTACATGCTGCTAACATGATTAAACTAGTTTTCAATTTTTTATTATTGAAGAGGATTATATTCAATAATAGAGAATTTGAAATAAATTGCTTTAAATTTACGGGGAAGGAGGAAAAAAATGAAAAGAAAATGGATCATAACAACTGCTTGTATGGTGAGCATTTTAGCTGGGTATCTTTACTTTGAAAAAGCTGAAATAAAAGCGGAAGAAAGCATTTCTACTTACGCAGATGGACCAACTACTCGCGCTAGTGGGTCATTGATCACTTATCCCAACGTCAATTTGGTGGACAGTGCCAATCCAGGAGCTGCTACGCCAATACCAGGAGAATATGCAACATTATTTCGTATTACACCTAGATTGACCTATACAGTTTCAGGAGCGACAAGCGAAGGAGCGAACTACGCGCGCTTTGATAAACGGGATATTACAGGAAATAACTTTGTGCAATTGAATAAAGTAGCGATTTATAAAGGTGGATTTGTAGATTTGCGCGCCACGATCGAATCGTATACATCTTCTACAGCGAATCCAACTGCGTATATCTACTACCCAACTTCCACAAGTAGTAATGCGCAAAAAGAAAACTTTCTAAGAATCGATACACGTGGTACTAATGCGCAAATGAGGATAAGATATGATTTCTTCAAAAGTGGCACTACAACAAAAATTCCCATGAAAGCAATGTGGAATGTGAAACGATTGAATTATCTTAAGGGATTAACGATTGATTCTGACAGTACCTTTTTACAAGGATTATACACGTATTCAAATAGTGAGATTATTTACAGTGATGTGGGTGCCGGAACGACTAGGTTTGTTGGGACTTCTGGTGGAGAAAAAGCAACGCAGGAGTTTACGTATCTATTTAATTCAGATGGTTCTATGCAACAAACAATTGATTTACCGTCAGGAGCAGTGGGTTATTTGAAATATGAAACGTCAGCTATGACGAGGATTATTCTTCCACCGCCTCAAATTCTGGGAGAAACCAACGAAGATCAAAATACAATTGATTACACTGTTGTTCAAGATATGCCAGAACAATCAGATGCCTCTTTTTATCCTAAGCAATATACGATGTATATGAATGCTGATGAGATTTTTGATTTGTCTCAGGCGACCGTGAAAGTTACAGATATGAACGGAGCTAATACTACTTCGAAATTTACGATTACAAAAGACATTCCTAATAATCGTTTTGTCGTAACTGTTCCAGCGAGTACGCTAAGTAGCGCATCATTTGTTAATAATTCATATGAATTTCAGATTACGTCTAAACTCACTGCAGGTGTTGATAAGGAAAAATATTATCAAAGTGATGGGTACTTACACATTCCAATGACTGTTTACAATGTTACTGGAGATGGACAAAGTGAGATCAATGAAGGAATAGCTAAGACAAAATTAGGCGGTTCCCCAACAGCTGATCCAGTACCGCAAGAAGTAATGGTCGGATCAAGTACACAAGATTTGGATCCAGCGGATTTGGTATCGAATTTAAAAGGTGTTTTTGCTTCAGAAACAGTTAGCGTAATTGGCTTTGATTCCGAAAAGACATTTTCAACAGTTGGCAACGAGACAGTCATTGTCGTCATTAAAGGAGACAAAAGTGGTTTGACTGAGAAGATTAGTGTACCGATTACAGTAAAGCAATTTAGTAATCCTGAATTTATGACGAAGGTTGTTTCAGAGGTGAAACAGTCAGATGGTTCGTGGAAAAAAAGTGAACAAGCAAAACCGTTGGATGAAGTTCGCTTTACTATAACATCAGAATTAACGAATGATTTAAGTCGATGGCAGCAAGCAAAACTGTATGCGGAATTAGATGCGTTATATAAAAATGTAACGCCCGTTTCAGCAGAGACGATTGATTCAACCGGTAATTCTAAGAATTTAGGGTTACCAGTAGTATCACAAAAAACACCATTTGCTGTTGTTCAAACGGCAGATGATGATTTATTGATAGGAAGCAAAGGCAGTATTTTAAAGCTAGTCTATACAGCTCAAGTTGATGCCTCTGCTAGTTCTAAACTATTAAAAACAAAGGTTACTCCAAAAGGACTGAATCCTGATAATTCAGTAATCGCTGAGTCAAATACTGAACATTTACTGAATGTTTTGGATGTTGAACCCCCAATTGCTACAGCCAAGTTGACGAAGGCCACACTAAATGATGCAGAGGCCATCATTGGATCAAGTGTTGATTTGAAAGGATTTTTCACGACAGTATCCGATAACGTTTCTCCAAAAGAAAAGATTACTGCAAAACTTTTAACAACGGATATTCCGTCGCTTGTTTCAACTGTGGGCAAAAAAACAATCAAGATTCGTTTGACTGATGAAGCCGGGAATTCAGCAGATTACGATACGTTTGTTTATGTAGTTGATGATTCTTACAACTGGGGAGAAGACGGTATTATCAAGGGTACTGACTTTAGAATGGATTACAGTGATTGGCCTAGCAAAGATCAACGTCCTTTAGTTGTTACTAAAGGGAAAGTTGAAGCATGGCAGTTCGTCAAAGATGAAGCCGGGAATATCCTCGATGTGACGGATGTAACAGCAGATGAAACATTATTTAACATCGATATATCTAAAGTAACAACTGCTGAAGAAGTTGCGCATGACATAACATTAAAGTTGAAAGACACAACGAAAGTGATCACTGTTACGTTTAATGATCGAACCAAACCAACTGGGACAGGTAAGCTAACATTTGTTGATTTAGGGGATAATGCGTCTATTGAAAATGCATCCGACTATACAGCTTATTTAACAGACTGGTCGGATAATGTTTCAGCTAAAGATAAAATTGCTGTAACGCTAAAACCAGGTCAAAACCTAGTGAATACTGTTTCAAAAGTAGGACCAGCTAGTTTTGTAGTGATCTTAACTGATGAGGCTGGAAATGCAGAAGAAGTGACTGTTCCAATTTTTGTCAAAAATGATGAGATGGTAACAAGCAATAAGTATGTAGTAGATGGTCGAGATTTCAGTATAGCTGCGAAAGATTATCCGACTTCAGAAGAAGCGATTTTGACTATGATTCGTGAAAAAGGGAAGCTAGCGCTTTGGGAAATCGATGATGCAACTGTTGCTTCGTTGGATGCGTCCAAAATTTCTATTGATAAAGGTACTTTACCGGGACCGGCAGCACCTGGAACTCCAGTTGCTAGTGGAGATTATCAAGTAACGCTAAGTTATGGTGAAGGACCTGCTAAGGTAGAGAAAAACATCAAAGTAACAATCATTAAAAGTGTTTCGACAGTTAATGTAGAATTTGTCGATGATACCGGTAAAAAAATTCACGAAACCGTTCCGGTCAGTGGAAACATTGGTGGGACAGTCGATTTGACAAAGAACTCAGATGTCAAGGCGGTATTGGATACTTTGATTGGTCAAAATTATCAAATTCAAAAAACTCCAATACCAGAGGATGCTATTCCTGTGAACGAAACAGAATATGCAGTTCAATACGTTTTTTCAGGTACCTTGTTTATCTATTCTGCCCCTCAATCTATTGATTTTGGTTTGCAGGATGCCGGTATTTTTGGTGTTCGTGTAGAGAAACCTGCGTATGATAAAGAGTTGATCATCTGGGATAATCGAACAAAATTAACGAATTGGACTTTAGATGCGAAATTGGAATCTTACTTGACAAGTAATGATGGTGAGGGAGCAAAAATCTTACCGGAAGCCATTCGCTATCGAACGGGTGAAGGAAAAGAAAGTGAGATTATTTTGAATAATGAGAATCAGCCAATTGTTGAAGATGCGCATACGACAACAGGTCAATACGATGTCAGTGACAAATGGAAGACTGGTGAGCGAGGATTTAAATTAGATGTTCCAGCTGGTGCGGTTCGTGAATTAGGGAAATATAAGGCGACGATTGTTTGGACTGTTGGAGCAACACCATAACAGATGGAGGAAAGAATAATGAATCAAAAACATTTATTTTCAGCTTTCTTTGTCTCTGTAGTTGCGGTTGTCCTATTTTTCAGCTATCCATTGTTTGGAATGGCTGAAGAAAACGGCGGAGCGGTTCAGACAAATGGCGGAATTACCTTTTACGAAGAAAGTATATCTAATAGCTCAACCGAACAAAGTACGACACCTTCAACTACGTCAAAACCAACGAGTCAAAAACCTGTAGGGAGATATCCGTCAACAGGAGAATTGGTGAAAGCCAGCCTTGGAATCAGCGGGGCTGTGTTAGTTGCAATCGTTTTGATTCTGTTCTATCTGAAACGTAAGAAAGAGCGCGAAAACACTGAGGAAAAGGGGGCTTAACAGAATGAAAAGAGTAAAAATGGGTCCTCTGTTGATGTTGCCGTTTTTCTTAGTTGTGCTCTTGAAAGGATCAGTGCCTGTATATGCAGAAACAACTGGGCACGGAACAGGAAAAATTCAGTTTGAAGGGGAATACGATCAAATACTCAAAGATCCAGAACACCCAGAAAATGAAGTAGATCCAGGAGACAGTCCGTCTACAAAAGGTGATCTGAGAATTGATTTTGTTCCTCAGTTTGAATTTTGGCAAAACGAGAAAACCACAACGGATGCTGTGTATTTAGGAAATGCGCAACTGTTCCATGGAAAACTTGGAGCCAGAGGCAATTTTGTACAAGTGTCTGATTATCGTGGGACTGGTAAAGGGTGGAGTTTACAGGTTCGTCAAGAAACACAATTCAAAAATGACAATACTGAAAACAAAGAATTAAACGGTGCCGTGATTTCCTTAGATCAGTCTTGGGCAAATTCAACCAGAAGTAAAGAAGAAGCACCAATTGTGCAAAAAGATGTGATTCGAATTGACAATATCGGGCAAACATATAATTTAGCTGAAGCTAAGCCTGGTTCTGGAGAAGGTACTTGGTCTATTATATTTGGTGCTTCTGCCGAAAATGATCAGGGGAAAAAGGAGTCACTAACACCACGTTTAGACAAAGAAGGGAATCCAATCATGGACCCGAACTTTGATAATAAACCAATGTATAAAAATGACGCATTAAAGTTGTCCATACCGGGGGCAACGAAAAAAGATCCGGTAACTTATCAAACGGTGATAACTTGGATTTTATCCGAGCTACCATAAATAGTCCAAAATATTAGGAGGAAATACAAATGAAAACTACACACAAATTAGCAAGTGCTGCATTATTAGCAGCAGTCGGCGTAGGTCTTGCAATGCCATCAGCAACAAAAGCAGCACCTGAACAAAAAGGAAAAGGAAATATTGAATTCCAAACAGATTTAACAACAAATCCAACGAACCTACCACCAGGTGAATCATCAGGTGATGAATTAACAGAGCCAACTCAAAATCCTGATCCATCTGCATTGAAAATTGTTTCAGTAACAGATATGGATTTTGATAAGCACGATATTATTGCGAATGACTCTGAAAAGACATACAAAGCGTTACCGTTCACAGATGGTACTCAAACAACAGCTCACTTTGTCCGTTTTAGAGATGTACGTGCCAACGTTGCTGAGAACTTCTACAGCATTTCCGTTGCACTGACAAAACAATTTACAAGTACAGGAGCAGTTGCTTCTGAATTGACTGGTTCAAAATTAACGTACAACAATGTTTCTTTAGTAACAGGTACAAATAAAGCTACTTTGCCTACTTCAGCAGCTGTAAAAGCAGTTTCCGATTTAGAATTTGCTGAAGATGGTTCAAAAGCACAAACAATTTTGACAAATGATCAAAAAGGTAAAGGGTTTGGTGTGTTTGAATTAATGTTTGACACAAACGAAAAAGCCAAAGCTGGTAAAGATGCTTATGATGGTGTGACATTGAAAGTTCCTGGAGACAACGTTTTGAAAGAAGCTAAATACGAAGCTGAAATCACTTGGGCCATCACTGCTGCACCGTAGAGAACTGTTTTAAAAAAGAGACTAGAGAGGATAATGTGAAAAATGAGACTGATGTATAATGCTACGAGTCATAGCTTGGTCTCAAGGTTAAACACTTCTGTCTGATCCTCGCTTCACTAGTCTTTTATCAATAGTTAGAGGGTGAAACAAAACGAATCCATCGTTTTGTCCCACCCTCTTATTTTCAAGAATAGAAAGAGGGATTTTTAATGCTAAAAAAAGTAGCGATTAAACTGCTAGGTTTACTATACATAGTTGCAATCATCGTTGTTTCTGCAGAGTCGGTTCAGGCAGAAGCATCGAAAGGAAGTCAAAATTCTGGCGGTTTCTCTTATGAAGTCATACTTCCAGAAAACCAACATAATCCCGAAGCAGGGTACTTTGATTTAAGAGTAACACCAGGACAAAAACAAAAGCTTCAAATTAAAATGAGAAATACAGCAGATAAGGAAACAACTGTTTTAGTTAGCTTAAATGGCGCCAAAACCAATAGTAATGGCGTTATTGAGTATGGAGAAAATAAAATGAAAAACGATGCCTCTTTAAAATATGATTTTAAAGACATCGTAACAGGACCAAAAGAAGTAGTTTTAGCACCGAAAAGTGAAAAAATATTGGATTTAGATCTGAAAGTACCTGACGCTTCTTTTGAAGGGTATATTACAGGAGCGGTCAGTCTGTCAGAAAAAGATCAAGATGGATTAGACTCTAAATCTGATGAAGGAATGATCAAAAATAAATTCGTTTATCAAACGGGTATTCAATTGAGTGAAGGGGATACAGATCAAATAAAACCAGATTTAAAACTGAATAAAGTTTATCCTGAGCTAAATAACTATCGTAATTCCGTATTCATTAATTTTTCAAATATTCAACCAATTTATATTAATGATATGACCGTAGAGGTTCAAATCATGGGGAAGGGCTCAGATGAAGTTTTATACGATACCAAAAAAGCCAAAATGCGGATGGCACCAAATACATTGATCGATTTCCCAGTATCAATGAACGGTGAAAAAATGGTACCAGGAGATTACCGGGCAAAAATCTTAGTAACGACAAAGGCTGGTGATCGTTGGCAGTGGGAGCAAGGATTTAAAATTACTGATGAAGATGCGGATAAATTTAATGAGCAGGATTTGACCTTAGTCCAAGAATCGGGTATTGATTGGGTACTGATCGCAATCGTTGTGGGTGGTATTTTAGTTTTAGTGTTCATTATTTTCATTTTGATCCGTCTGATGAAAAAAAATACTAAAAAGAAAAAAGGCAAAAGAAAAACTTCATCACCAAAGAAGAAAAAGAAGAATTAATGAGTACTAGAGGAGGCCTAGAAGAATGGAAATACTAGATTGGTTATTTATAGGATTACTTTCCTTAGCTATCCTCTGTTTTGTATTTATGCTTATCTTTTCGGTGGTGACAATGCAAACGGGTAAAAAAATTCGTCGACTGAAAGTCAAGAAGCCAAAACGAAAGCCTAAACTGAAAAAATGGAAGAGAGCCTGCCGTGCTTTGATGAAAAAACGCAAACAACAAATTCGTTGGGTGATAACGTTTTTATTGATAGGAATCATCGGACTAAGTGGAGCGTTTTACAGTCGTTATTATCAAGCAACCAATCTAGGAAAAAAAGATTCAGATGCGTTGGTCCAAGGCTACTTTTTAATTTCAGGTATCGAGGAGCAACTGAATCAAGTACAGGGGACAGATAACCCTAAAAAAGTTCAAGGAACGCTATATGATTTATCGGCGCGACTCGCTAGTTACGGGGCACATTCTGCAAATGGACGATTATCTGAAGAAGGGCAAAAACAATTGAATCGCCTATATTCAAACATGAAAGAATTAGGAGTGAATATGGGAAGTCAAACGGTAGAGTCATTAAGCGACCAAGAAACATTAGACGGGTACAAAGCAGACTTGAAGAAAACCCAAGACAATCAGAAAAAAGTATTAAAGTATTTCCGAATCAATGAAGCATCTTTAAAAGGAAATAAATAGCTATTTTCTCGCACGTTAAGGAGGTTCTTTAATGAGTAGAAATAAGCCAAAAGTTCTTCAACAAAAAAAAGGTAGAAATAGGAAAAGGGGCCAGCCACCTCATTCTGCTTCTAAAAAATCTGTGAAACAAAAACACTTTAGAAAGCAATCATTGAAACAAAGAAAAAAAAGGCAGCGAAAAAGAATTAAGAAGCTACTTGTAGAATTGATTTCCAGTCTCACAATAGCTGTGTTGCTCATTTACCTAGTGTCTTTATTGACCTTTGTGATTCCACAAATAGAAGGTTTTGGAATGGCTCCGAATTTGAAAGAACCGAATCGTATTTTCGTTAATCGTTTAGGAGAAATCAAAAGATTTTCCCTTGTTTATTTTCATGTGCCAAAACGTTCAAAAGAAGTTTCTACTCGTAGGGTGATTGGTCTACCAGGAGAAAAAATAACATACAAAGAGGATACTTTGTTGATTAATGGGCAAGAACAAGTGGAGCGTTTTTTAACTGAAGAGTTGCAAAAAGCTAAAAAAGAAGGGTACCAATTAACAGAAGACTTTAGTACAGAAGATATACCAGGAACAGTTCTAGGAAGGATACCCCAAGGGAAATATTTAGTTTTAGGGGATAATCGCACTTTCGCAACTGATAGTCGATATTACGGGCTCGTTGACGAGAAGGATATCATAGGTGTTGCTACAATGAAATTACTCCCACTTCATGAAATGATGAAATTGTAGAAAAGATAGGTAGATGATATGGGTCCGAAAAGATTAAGAAAAAAACAGCAGGAAGAAGCATATAAGGTAAACCGAAAAAGTCCATATCCCCCCAAAAAAAGAAAGAGACGGTCATCTGAGAAGAAAAACCAAATTCAGAGTTCTAAAAAGCAAAAAATAAAAAAAACAATGGGGAAAAATAAACGAGCGAAACGCTCCAATTATTTAGAGACACTCGTATTTCTGATTTTTGCTATTAGTTGTATCAATTTTCTTTTAAACTATCGCGCTCATTTTGTGGATGGTCATTCAATGGATCCTACATTCCAAAATGGAGACCGCTTGCTTGTTCACAAAAGTAAAAAATTTGAGCGCTATGATATTGTGACTTTTGAACCTAAAGATGAGCTGGGTGAGTCGTATGTCAAACGCGTGATTGGATTACCTGGGGATCGTATCTTTGTCAAGAATGACCAATTGTATCTAGTTGAGCATCTAGATAACGATGTGGATCTTTCCCAATGGATCGATGCCGGAGTTTTACCAGATAGCACTGTAGTAGTGAGGATTACACAGGAACCTACTTTGAATCTATTACGTAATGTAGAAGAAATTCCGAAGGATCACTATTTTGTTTTAGGGGATAACCGTTCCAATTCTAAAGATAGTCGTTCGATTGGATTTGTTAGCAGTGATCAAATTGAAGGGGTGGTTAACTTTAGATTTTATCCATTCAATCGATTTGGATTTGTTCATTAAACTGTAAAGTGAGGTTAGTATGAGAAAGAAAATTCATTTATTTATTAAAGATAATGGCCTTTATATACTATTGAGTCTAGCGTTGCCGATGTTGATCATGGTCGTTGTATATGCAAAAATCGGTATTTATCCAGGAAGTGAGCATCGAACTATTTTAGCGAGTGATGCTTTTTCTCAATATGTTAATTTTTATGCTAGTTTAAACAACGTATTTAAAGGCGATCAAAGTATTTTTTATACGTGGAATAGTTCGATGGGGTTGAATTATTGGACCTTTATTGCTTATTATTTAGGCGGAATATTTAGTCCGTTGGTTCTATTCTTTTCAAGTCTTCAGCTTCCAGATTTTCTTTATTATCTGACCCTGTTGAAAATCGGTAGTTTGGGCGGAGCATTTTGGATTTTTTCTTATCAGACGTTTCGTTTGCCTAAGTGGAATCATGTTGTATTGAGTGTTTCATATGCGTTGATGTCGTTTGTTATTGCTTATTCTGAAATTCTTATGTGGTTGGATGCTATGCTTTACTTACCTTTGATTGTTTTGGGAATTCACCGTTTAATGGACAAAAAAAAGCCAGTTCTTTTGTTTGTTAGCTACTTTCTTTTATTTGTGTCAAACTTTTATATGGCATTTATGGTGGGGTTGTTTACTTTTGGCTATTTTCTCGCACGCTTGTTGACGAACCGTTCCCAATATTTGCCTCGTTTTCCAATGTATTTGATCACATCACTCTTGGCAGGTGGGGCATCAATGGTCATGATTTTACCGACTTTACTAGATTTGAGAAACAATGGTGAAGCACTTAGTAAAATTGTTAGATTGAAAACAAAAAACACTGGTCCCTGGGATTTAGTGATCAAAAATATGGTAGGGATCTATGATAGTACGAAGGTTAAGTCAACTCCTTTTATTTATATTGGTTTGTTGGCAGTTGTTTTTTGTCTATTCTTTTTTGTGACGAAGAAAGTAGCATTACGCCAAAAAATTTGCTATGGCAGTCTACTGCTTGTCTTAGTGGCGAGTTTCTATTTAGAACCGCTAAATCTCTTTTGGCAAGGGATGCATACGCCAAACATGTTTAATTTTCGATTTAGTTTTTTGTTCTCTTTCTTCGTTTTAGTCCTAGCAGGTTACGGTTTTGAAAAATTTAAGCCTGATGATTTTGATCAGTTGGTAACCATTGTTTTGGGCTTGATAGGCACGTATATGGCGGTAAAATTTATGACGGGTCAAGGTGATTATACCTATATTCAATCAATCAATTTTATTTGGACACTCGTTTTTTTAATTAGTTACTTGTTCCTTTTTGCTTTAGTAAAAAGAAAAAACGGTTTTAGAAAGGGCATTGGGGTCTTTTTTATTCTATTGGTTTGTGTAGAGGCGGGACTTAATAGTTATGGTATCGTTGAGGGAATCCAAACGGAGTGGCATTATCCAGCTCGAAAATACTATGCAGATCCCTATCAACCAATCAAAGAACTAGTGGATCAAACGAAAGATGATAATGACACGTTCTATCGTTTAGAAAATTTGAATCCTGTTTCACCTAATGATGCGTTTAATTATGGATATAGCGGTGTCAGTATGTTCTCCTCCATTCGAAATCGTCATTCGTCGTACTATTTGAACGGATTAGGGTATCGATCGTTAGGAACGAACTTGAATATTCGTTATGCCAACAATACTCTTTTGATGGATTCATTAGTAGGGATAAAATACAATTTAGCGAAAGAGGATGTTCTGAAATTTGGTTATAGTAAAATCTCTGAAAAAGAAGAGTATGCACTTTATGAAAATAAGTATGCATTGCCTTTAGGGATGTGGACAGATGATGCAATCTATGAACCTGGTGCAGTCGAATCTCAAGCAACACTCTTGAATCATTTAGCGAAAACGAACGAAGATTTCTTTACGTTTAGTGACTTAGAGCAAGTGGATATGGTGAACATGCGTGAAGAAAAGGGACGAATCAATCAAACGGATGTTGTGACCTATATTCCTAAAAAACAAAATGAACCGATGGTTTTGGAATGGACAGTAGAGGTGCCAGCTAATAAACAGGCATATGTCAGTATTTTTCCAGTAGATTATAGAACCTTTGGGAGCCCGACGTTGAAGTTAGAAGTAGATGGTGTGGTATATGACAGTTCCGTTAGTGAGACTGGGCAGTATTACTCGTTAGGTTACCATAAAGAAGCCAAAAAAGTTACATTTAAAATGACTATTTCCAATGTTAAAAAGCAAAATGTTTTTCAAATCGTTCAACCTGATGTTGCGTTATTAGATGTTGATAAATTCAGTCAATCTATTGAAGCAATCAAGGATAACGGGGTTGAATTTAAAGTGGAAGGACGTAGAGCGAAGGCGGAAGTATCATTGGATCAAGATCAAGTCCTCTTTACAAGTATCCCATATGATAAGGGATGGAAGGCATATATTGATGGGAAAAAAGTGCCTATTCCTACTTTTAAGCAGGCCCTTTTGACCTTACCAGTAAGTGCTGGAGAACATGAAATTGAATTTGTCTTTTTACCGCAAGGATTTTTGACAGGCGTTGCGTTACTGCTTATATGTATGGGTAGTTTTATTGTATATGTTTGGATAGTGCGTAAGAAAGAGACAGATCCTTTTTATATGGATTAGATCACTGCTTGAAACGATTTTCAACTTAGTACCTTCTGGAATTGAGGTGTGAGGAAGTTGGAAGTCGTTTTTTGCGATCATTCGTTTAGAAATGGGGATTTCGTTGCTAACTATGTGAATAACTTAAAATAATCGAATACTTTTCATTGACAATTACAAGAAAACGCAGTAAGATTTAAATGTAACTTATTTTGTTACTAAGAGTTGGAGTGATAGACATGGCCATGTCGACAAAATTAAGTGTAGCGATCCATATCCTCAGTTTGATCGAAATCGGACCACCCGATCGTGTCAATTCTGAATTGATTGCTGCAAGTGTCAATACAAATCCAGTTGTTGTTAGAAGACTGATGAGTAAGCTAAAAAAAGCTGGACTCATTCATACAAGCAGAGGTGCCACGCAAACGTATTTATTGAAAAAACCGGAAGATATTTCTCTCTACGATATCTATGAAGCAGTTGAATTAGATCATGAAGTATTCAATATTCACCAAAATCCTAATCCAAACTGTCTAGTCGGAGCAACTATCCAAACGGCTTTGGAAGTGCAATATGCAAAGGTTCAGCAAAGCATGGAAGCAGAACTAAAAGAGATTAATTTGTCGGATGTAATCCATCAAATCAAGCAACAAGAGACTTGAACGGTCTCTTCTCTTTTTAAAATAAAATGTAACAAAAAAAGTTTCATTAAAAGGAAGGAAGATCATCATGAAAGTAGCAATTTTAGGAGCAAATGGAAAAGCAGGTTCAGAAATTTTGAAAGTAGCAAAAAAACGAGGATTAGATGTGACAGCTATTGTTCGTGATGCAGCTAAAATCACAGATGGTACTCCTGTAATTGAAAGAGATGTATATGCCTTAACAACAGAGGATGTCAAAGACTTTGATGTCTTAGTCAGTGCCTTGGGGTTCTGGGGTGATGTGAGCGAATTTACAGGGTCAACACAACACTTGATCGATATTTTAACAAATCAAAAAACGCGTTTATTCATTGTTGGTGGAGCTGGAAGCTTATTTGTAAATCCAGAACATACGGTTCGTTTAAGCGAAACACCAGATTTTCCTGAAGCATTTAAACCATTAGCGACTGCAATGGGCAAAGGCTTAGACTTATTGGAAGCATCCAGAGGATTGAATTGGACCTACATTAGCCCAGCAGCAGAATTTGATGCAGAAGGCCCAATTACAGGCAAATATGTGATAGCAGGAGAAGAACTAGAAGTAGATAAAGACGGCAAGAGCTATATCTCATACGCTGATTATGCAATTGCGATGGTAGATGAAATCGAAAAGAATACACATCCTAACCAACGTTTTAGTGTTCATCAATAGAAAGCCATTCGAGGTGTTCAAACAAAGCTGTGAAAAGTTTTGTTTGAACGCTTTTTTTAGTTTCTAATTGCTGGTTTTAGGTAAAGGATAGAATGTTACTCTCAGTATCAAATCAGTAAGTAATCAAAAGTGATTTTGTGTGCTTGTAGCGAGCTCATTTTTTTGTTTTAGTTATATGTGTAAAGGATCAGGATTTGATCTAAGCATGTTGAATCGGATTTGCTTAGTTAGATGATTCCCTAAAACAGTCGTTATCAGTAATAGATATTTTTACAAATAATTAGAGTTTTCGCGGAGGTGCCTATTTTCATTCTATAATGTCATAGAGTCTTCCCTTTTTAGATGTAATCCTTTAAACTAATGATAGCAAACTGTATTTTACAAAAGGAGGGCTATAGATGTCTATTAATAGCACAATCAGTATAGCAGGGGGCGTGTCAGCTTCATTCAGCCAATCTGCAAGCGCCTTAAACAGTATTTCTGTCTCTGTTAGTTCAGGACAAACCAATGTTACAGGAAATAGTGCGGCAATACAGAGTTTTTCAACCTTTCAATCTAGTCTAAAAGGGATCTCTAACAGTGTTGTACAAGCAGGGAACAACATTCATTCTGTCGCCAAAGAGTTTGAACGGATTGATCAAAGGATTGCTCAGTTACCAACTCTTTTTTATAGAGAGTTGAGATAATGGAATTAACAGCACAACAACTCTTTGAAGATAAAAATTATCGTTTCAATAATCAATTGGAGGAACTTCAAGAAGCACAACGAGAGAACAAAAAAGAGCAAGGATTTATTGAACAACTACAAGAACACTTTTATAGGGTGCAACAACAAGAACACAAACTTTATGAACACTCGTTGAATGAAGTAGATCCAGAAGAAAGACCTTTTTTTGAAGAGCGACAAGACGAGGGTTTTCATTTGTCACGAAAAGCATTACAAGCGTTTGAGGAAGAACAAGAGCAATTGGCACACGATCGTAAAAACTTGTTAAAGCAAGAAGATTCTGTCCGTTCCGAACAACGCACTTTTTTGAAATCGGAAGGAAAGGAGAATCTTAGTGGGACTTAGATTTAGTGTATCAGAAGCACAATCGAGAAGCTCGCAGGCTGCACAAGTAAGTACACAAGCCCAACAAGCGGCCGCTTCTTTACAACAAAGCGTTAGCTCATTTCTATCTGCCCCTTTATCAAGTAAGGCATATGATTCTGCAAAGAGTTACTTTATGGTTGCCTATACGCCAATTTGCCAGTCTATTGTTATGACTGGTGAAGCATTAGTCAATGCCCACAAGAAATTTCTAAGTGAGTATCAATCAACGGTTAGTGGTATGGATATGGATGAAGATAAAATTTTAGCTGAAATTGACGACTACAGAGAGTTATTACACACGATTGACGAACTAATACGTGATGCGAAAACACCTAGACCAGATTTGGAAAAGCGATCGATGAATGCCTACGAAGCAATGCAAAAGAGACAAGAGAAGCTAGAAAAGTTTCGTGCATACAGTGCGCAATCAGCAAGCTACTTTGAGGAATACAATGCGTCACAACAGGAATTAGACAAAGGTCTTGCCCAAGTAAAGGACTGTAAAGCATGGAATGCTGCTTCAGGAACGTTTGATATCAAGAAGTTAGACATGAATTGGGCAAAGTCAATCACGACTCGTTGGAAAGACCGCCAGAAAAAAATTGATGCTAAAGTAAAAGCATATACTCTTGCTAATCAAGAGATTACGACAAAATTTGATGAATATGGAAATGTCTTGGGTGTGTATGTTGATGGCAAATTTGATGCAGAATTGACGAATACATTGCAAGAATCTATTAGGACGCAAAATTTTGATATGATTAAAGGCTTCGGGTCTGGATTTATTAATCAGTTGGCTAATAATAATGGTAAATCTTTATTAAATGAATGGTTTGGGGAAAGAAAATTTGGCGCAGAATTTTCAGGAACAAAAAATTATGCTGTAGGTCAATTTGTAGCAGACTTAGCTTCTTTAGTACAAGGTGGAGCAGAGTTTATCGGCGGTGGATTATGGGCATTCGGTGGTTCAGCAGCGTCCACAGTCTTTTCAGGTGGGGCAGGAGCAATTACTGTTCCTGCAATTAATGCCAGTGGATTAGTCATATCTGGTCATGGAGCTGGTGTATTTACTAGCGCATGGGGTAGTTTAGGTGATGGCTATTCTTATGAAGATAATAGCTACACTAACAAAAATGGTGAATGGGGTGCAGGAGGGACAGATTCTTCGGAATTGAATGTTCAAAAACATTTCAAAAAACATGGAGACGAAGTTGGAGCAAGCACCATAGATGAATATAAGAGAAAAGCAGAAGAATTTGCTCGAACTGTTAAAAAAGGAGTTAAACCATCAAATGTGGGTGGAGCTACTCCGGGGGTTCGAAGATACAGAAAAAATGGAAAATATATTGACTTAGCTCCAGATGGTTCAATTATTTCATTTGGAAAAACATAATTTTTTTAAAGGAGATAGATTTTTTATGGCATTAGTACATGAATTTACAATTTTTGAAAACGAAGAAACTATTGATTATAATAATGAGACAAAAAAGCACATGATAAAAATAGATGATTATCTTATTCTTTATCTATCCGATTCTTTAAATTGGGTTCCGTCACATTGGGAAAACATGTCAAATCAAAAAGAAGGGTTAAATTATTATGGTACTACTATATTTGACGAATTAGGAATAAAAAAATTTTTAAATATCATAAAATCCTGGAAAAATCTTTTTGAAAATGCTCCTGACATTATTGAGCTTTCAACGGAGGTATTAGTAGAAGGCGGTGCTTATTTAAAAGAAAAGGTCGAAACAAGAAAAATATTGAAGCAATTGGATGCTCTTATTTCATTATCCGAAAATACTTTGATCGATAATGTATTATTAGTTCATTTTGGTATTTAGGATAGAGACTTTCTCTATCTTGTTTTTATTCTTTAATAATTTCTTATTCACCTATGCCAAAAACATTGGTTTTAGATGAAGGAAAGAAGAAAATCCATTTATATCAAATTAGTAAATAGCTAAAAGTGATTTTGCGCAGATGAAGCGAGATCACTTTTTTTAATTTCTACGTATGTGACTAATCAGTATTTGCAATAGCATGTTGAATCAGATTTGCTTAGTTAGATGATTCCCTAAAACAGTCGTTTTAGGCATAAAAATATAATCTTAAAGGTAGAAAGCACTTTTATAGTTCTATCATTAAGCGCTGTTTTTGCTTGTTATGTTCATTAATCAACTAGCTACTCCGAAGCATACCTTTTGACAGAAATAGCAAATTATTGTTATTTTTATATATAGATATAAATAAAGACAATAATTGACAGGAGGTTCACTTTGAGTAAACTAAAAAAAACAATTGTTGCTATTTTTCTTTTGTTATTTATGTATTTGTGTTTTTCAGTAATAGTATCTAATCAAACATACGTATCTATACCATTTTACTTCTTAAATCTGGATGAGTATCCATTAGTTGGGGAATGGCTCCCTACAATCACATTCTATCTCGCAGGTAGTGTCTTCATTGTTTTATTTGTTCTAATGTTGGTTACGATATTTTATCCAAAGAAATTGAGCCAATTTAAATTTAGAAAAACAGATGGCGTTTTACGAATTAGCAAAAAGGCGGTTGAAGGAGTTGTTGCTGAGGCATTAGCAGCAGAGAAATTGATGAAAAATCCAAATGTGAAAGCAACAATGAGTCAAAAAAAGATAAAGATAAAAGTTAAAGGTGATTTTCAAATAGTTTCAGATCTATATGGAAAAACTGATAAATGGAGTGAACAATTAGAAACTCAACTACACGATTTGATTGGACCTGATGTAAAAATTTCAATCAAAATTAAATTCGAAAAACCTCAACCAGAAAATAATAATCGGGTGAAATAGGAGGAAACATATGAATGAAATATGGGAAACATATCGAGGTCCTATTATTGGTGCACTAGCAGGTTTGTTGATTGCACTATTGATATTGACGTTAGGTTTTTTCAAAACGGTTCTAATTATCGTATTTGTTATTGTTGGTGGTTTTGTGGGATGGTATGCGAGTACACAGAGATGGATAGATATCTTTCTTTCTAACAAAAGAAAGTAAAACTATAAATAAATTAGCTAAAAGAAGGGATTTGAGCATATGGATAACAAAAATGTACAAAAAAAAGAAGAAGTAAATGTAAATGAAATCAAGGGTGAACTTACTTATGATGATAAAGTGATCCAAAAGATAATCGGGATTGCGTTAGAGTCAGTAGATGGATTACTAACAGTAGAAGGCGGTTTTTTCTCAAACGTTGCTAATAAGCTTGTTAATCGGGAAGATGTTACTACTGGAATCGATGTTGAAGTAGGGAAAAAACAAGTTGCAGTTGATTTAGATGTTGTAACCGAATACGGCAGAGATATCGCAGCGTTATATGAAAAAATCAAAGAGGTTATTTCTAGAGAAGTAGAAAAAATGACTTCTCTTAAAGTAGTGGAAGTGAATGTAACTGTAACAGACGTAAAATCAAAAGAGCAATATGAAGAAGATTCAACGACCGTTCAAGACCGTTTAAGTGATGCAACCGAATCAGTAAGCAATTTCACAAGTGAACAAACAGAAAAAGCAAAAAAAATGGCAAGTAACGGTGTAGCGAAAGCAAAAGATGCTACAGAGTCAAGAGTTCAATAAACTATTAAATTTAAGAGGTTGGGACAGAAATGTTTAACTCCGAGAAATAAGAAGGAATTTACGAAAATTGATCTTCAAATTTTTGTGACCAAGTAGGTACTGTGCAACATCAACTTGTTCCTTGTTGTGTTTTACAGCAATTTCGGCTTATTTCCGAAGGAGTTGCTTCTGCGCCCACCGTTTATTCGGTTACTAAGAGCCTGAAACATAACGTTTTTAGTTATGTCCCAGGCTCTTTATAATACAGTAAAAAGGAGAAATAACATGTTTTATCTAGAAACATTTATAAAATTATTATTAGGTTTGCTAATGGCTACAGCTATTATTAAAGTAACTGGTAAAACGACATTAGCACCTCAATCGCCTATCGATCAAATTCAAAACTATATTTTGGGAGGAATAATAGGGGGAACTATCTATTCTCAAGATATCACAATTGGAATGTTTATCATTGTAATGTTTATATGGGCATTAATATCTATATCATTTTATTATGTAAGAAAACAGTTTCCAAAGATTTCAGAATTGCTCGATGGCAGAACTATTCGAGTTTTGGAAAAGGGGACGATTGTTAAAAATTCCTTAACAGAAGCCAGTTTAACCATCGATCAATTATATTCAATGTTGAGAACTCAAGGAGTAGGATCTATAACACAAGTTGAAGTAGGGACCATTGAGAAAAATGGAAGCTTGTCAGTTATTTTGAAGGAAGCCGCAGAAAAAAACTATTTAATCATTTCTGATGGTAAAGTAAATGAAGATGAGACGAATAGATCGAAACTGACAGAGAATGAGCTAACTAAAATATTGGCAGATAATGGTACTCCGAATATAGAAGACATAATAATATTAGAGTTGGATGAAGAACTTAACGTAAATTTCATTCAATTGGAATCGGACGAGTAATACTAAAGTATAAAAAAATTAGTCGTAATGACTTTGAAGATGAGAAAATGTAGTTACTCCTATTTTCTCAAGCGTTGACTATGAGAACTTAAAAGGATCGAGCAAATAAAATCGATCAGTCTGAATCAGGAAAATTGACTGTCAAAAGTTACGGTCATAAGTAATAAAACTCGAATAGGGTATAACCGACATAAAAATGTTATGTCAGTTTCTCGTAAAAGTACCCATATCGCCAATGATTGCAATCTGAACGACAGCTTGAATAGAATCAATTAATCTTTATAAAGCCATAATCTCTCTTATTAACCGAATAATATGCAGGTATTTTCTGTAACGAATATCTAATACTAAACGTTTGTTCGACATGTTTTAATAAATTATAACAATCAGTTATTATTAATTTGTTTCTGATGTTTTTTTGCATGAAGGATTTCAATAAAAAAAGAAAACAAGAATGTGAATGTAGCCAAAAAAATAGAATACTTTCCTATAAAAACATTGGTGAATGCTAGTAAAAAAGCTCCAATTAGAAATGCCAAGACCACAATTGTATAATTTTGCGCACTACGCTTTATTTTATATGATTTGTCTTTTGACTTAAAATGGAGATACCACTGGTTGAGCATTTTACGATAATTTCCTGATGTCATCATGATGGTGTAAGGATTATCTTCAATTTTACTTCCATTGAAAGTTAACATAATTAACCCAGATCCGAAAGCAAGAAACCCTATTTTGATCAAATCAAATTGTTCTGAAAAGAATGGCACTAAGGAGCTAGTCAATATAACAGGGAGCATCGTATAACTACGCCAATAAATATTAGAATTACTATGTTTAATCCAAATACACATTAAAAAACCTATTGTAAATGTCAAGATAGAAAGAATTTTTGGCATAGCTTGATACCATTCTTTTTGAGAGACATTTGATGCCAATAAGACGACATTTCCTGTTTGAGTTGCGACTAAACCATGAAAATAAATATGGGAATAAACGTCAATAGCTCCACCAGAAAAAGCCATTAAACTTGCAAATAATCTACTATCATTAGTAATAAGAGGTATGTTGCGCTTAAATTTGAACATGCAAAAGCTCCTTTATAAAAGTCAATAATACTTATTATAGTTTGGAGGGTATAAAATATCCACATCTATCACCTTTTTAATATAGAGATTTTATCTGTCTTTATATAGTAATCTTCTAATTGAAATTTTGTCATGTTCGTTGGAGTAAATAGTCCATTATTTTTCATAGCAGCATGCTAAAAAGTTAGGAAGTCTGTAGTGATCCCAAGAAATTAGATTTGTGGTCTAACTTTTTTGCGCCTGTTCAGTCTACAACTTTTCTAACTCTTTTTTAACTACTTCAGTACTGAAAGAATATTCAGGGGTCATACTACGGTAAGGAATGTTTGCAAGAAATTCCATTTCAGAAATTTGTAAACGTAAACGTTGGTCAATGTTTTCAGGATAAGATTTTAACAGTTGAATCATATTATTGTTGATACTCATAACAGAGCGATTGTAAGCATAAGAAATTTCCATTCTACCAGCTCTCAGAAAATATTTTTTTATTTGATACGATTTGTCTGTACTATAACTAAAGACATGTTCAATACCTTCTTTTATATAGAGAGAAAGCTGTGGACTATTTTTAGCGTTAATGTCAGCTAAAACGATTGGAGAAAAAGAAAGATCATTAACCAACACTAAAATTTTCTTTCTATCTAAAGTAAAATAATTAGCATGCCAAGAGAAAAAGGATCGTTCAGTTGAACTTAAGGTATTAGTAGAGACTGGAAATTCATTGAAAAGTGGTAATGATTTTTTTGTAGGGACAATAATCATAAGCAAACTCCTTTGGTGTTTATAATGAGTACAGTATAACATACACAGAGAAAATGATTTAAAGGACAAGGTGTGCTTGTACCAAAAATAGTTATTTTTAGCACGTTATTCTGATTTTGATCCTTTTTTGCATGGTCCAGTCTATATTTCTTATCAAATTTTTATGATTAATGTTTGATCCCGGCATAAAGAAGTAGTAACGAACGCTTCATGAAAGTTCCTTACCCTCTACATTCATTATGGTTCACTATCTAAGTTATAACTCATTAAGTTGTTTATTATTTTCTATTTGTTTATAATTTGTTTATATTTATATGCTATTGTAAATTTAACTTATAAATAGGAGGTACAAATGATGAAAAAATTAGTTTTAGTTTCAGTAATTGCTTTAGGTTTGTTTTCAAGTCTATTCATAGGAAAAACAAGCTATGCTACAGAGGTTTCCGAACAGGATAGAGAGACGAGTATTCAAGATCAGATAACTATCGATTCTGTAAAGTCAGGTTTACAACATGTTAGTGGCACAGCGATATCTACGCCGTGGATATCCTATTCCGTGTATGTTAACGGTCGATATGTTTCACAAGCGGGAACCCGATATATTGATGGAAAGTTAAAGTATTCTACTAGTTACGTAAATATATCTGGAAAGAATGGTCCAATTGCCTTGTCTGTTGGAGACAAAGTTACAGTTGAAGCTTATTCAGGTGATGGATTCTATGTTGAAAAAAATATTTATTCAACAGTTGAAACAATTGTAGAACAAGGAGTCATTCAGCCAGATAAAATTCCTTCTGAAACATTTAGTGTGAATCCTGTAGCAGCAGATAGCGCTGTTCATATTTCTGGTACAAAACATCCTAATGCTTCTTATTATAGAATATTGGTGAACGGTAAATACGTTGGTCGGGCATCGAATAGAGCAAGTGACTATTCAACAAATTCTCAATTCAATGGTCCAATTAGCTTGAAAATTGGAGATAGAATAACTGTAGAAGCCGTTTCAGGCGATGGATTCCATATACCAATTAAAATTTATAGTACGGTTGAAACCATAGCTCAATAAAATCATCATATGAAATCAGATAATTTAGCATTTGAGGTTGGGACAGAAGTGTTTATTTCCGAAGGAGTTGCTTCTGCGCCCACCGTTTATTCGGTTACTAAGAGCCTGAAACATAACCTTTTTAGTTATGTCCAGGCTCATTTTTTGTTTCTCTTTATACTTTTTACCTAACCGGACAAAAATATCCTATACACTCATCAATATATACATGAAGGTTTCCGGCGTGGATATAATATCTGCTCAACCTATATGAAACTCAATCTCAAAGATAGACTGTTGTTAGGTCTAAAAGAAAAAAATTCCTCAATTGATTCTCACTCGCACATGAATTAAGTGTGTTAGGCAACGCTGTTAACATAGTATTTAGTCCTGTAACTATCATGTAAATCCTCTTAATTTGGATCATCAAATATTACCCTTTCTACTCGTTTTCGAATGACAAAATTGAAAGATTCTTGAAAGGTGATTCTAAGGTAGAAAAGAACTATCTAGTTTATAATATGTTAGGTGAATAAGTGAGGAGCGTATCAAAATGAATAGTTTAACAACGAGTAAGTTTAAGGGATTTACGACATTTGATTTAAAAATAATGGGCATTGTTCTGATGTTTATCGATCATATTCATCAAATGTTTGTTCCAATGGGAGCGCCGAATTGGCTTGATTGGTTTGGACGACCTGTTGCGACGCTTTTCTTCTTTGTGAGTGTAGTGGGTTTTAGTCATACAAGAAGCAAAGAAAAATATATAATTCGGTTGTATTTAGGCATGGTACTTATGGCATTAGGCAGTTTTGTAATTCAGAATATTGTTGGATACGAAGAAGTTCAGTTGATAAATAATATTTTTCGTGATCTTTTGGTTGGAACATTAATGATGTATGGAATCGATAAAATTTCTGAAGGTCGTTCAAGTAAAAAAATCGGGAAAATTTTATTAGGCGTTGCTATTATACTATTTCCAGTCATCTCATCGGGTATTTTATTTTCACTCTTGTCAAATCCGAATACGATCATGGTTGCAGTCTGGGGTGTGAATTTTATTCCAGCATTGCTGTTTACAGAAAATAGTTTTATGGTATTGCTGATCCCATTGATGTATTTAGCAAGAAATCAACGTTGGTTGCAATGTCTGTTGATCGCGATAGCAGCTCTATTTTTCTTTTCTCAAGGATCAACACAATGGATGATGATTTTTGCTGTGATTCCGATTTTATTGTTTAATGGTGAAAAAGGAAGAGGGATGAAGAACTTCTTTTATTTCTTCTATCCATTGCATATTTGGATTTTGTATTTGGTTTCTGCTTATCTGTTTACACATTGATTTAACGTTAAAAATAGGCCTTCCTTAGATGGGAAGTGCCTATTTTTTATGATTAGTTTTAAAAACATTTAGAGCAAGGGGTAAGACCTCTTGCTTGTGCCTCTTCTAGCGTTGCTGGAGTATAGGTACCATTGCCGCATTTGCGATTATGATATTTAGAACCAGTTGGTGTAACTAAGACAGTTTGCCCAATCCCTTGTGTATCTGGAGCAGGAGTTTCTGGTGTTTGAGCGGCAGCGGCAGCTTGCGCTTGTTCAGCTGTTTTTTGGGCTTCTTGTTCAGCTCTCCTCTGTGCTTCGGCAACTCTTTTTGCTTCTTCTCTTTGATTTGTAAGTGTTTGTTTTACATTGTTTGCTCGATTAGTTAACTCGGCATTGCCATTTGGCAGTTCTTTGATTCTAGCAATTGCTTGATTGTAATGATCATCTGTCGGTTCCTGCTCTGCTTTTTCTACGGCTTCACGAGCAGTGGCAATTTGTTTTTCTGCCTTTTCTTTTTCAGTAATTTTTTGTTGAACAGTTGTCAAACGTTTTAGCAAAGAGTCTTTATTTAAGGTTGCTTTTGCAACTAAGGCAGTTGCAGAATCGACATGTTCTTTTGTTTGGTTTGTTTCTGCTAGTTCAACAGCTTCGTAAATCGGGACATTGTCTTTTACGATGGCTAACCGTCGGGTAAAATCTTTTTGTTCATTAGTTAATGAAGTAATACGTGTTGCGGCTTCATTATAATTTTTTTGCGTAGGTTTATTTTCAGCTAAAACTAGGGCAGTTTCAGCTTTTTTTACTGTTTCCTGATCTTGTTTTGTTTCATTTAAAAAAGCAACAAATGCTTTGGAAGGTTTGACTTCGATAGTTTCAGCTTTGTCTTTATCGCCGATTGAAGCAACAAAGGTTAGCTTTTGTGATTGATCATCTTTTAATGTAATTTTATAAGAGAAAGTACCGTTTTTTGTTTCGACTTTTTCGCCACCAAGAGTGATCTCGCTTTCATCATTCGTTTTTCCTTCAATTGTCGCGGTTCCTTGATCGTTTGTTTCTATTGATTTGCCCGCAATATCAATGCTTGGAGATGCGGGTAGTGCAAATCCAGCGCCGATCATTACGATAAAACTAGCACCCGTTAAAAGTAATGCCTTCTGTTTTGGTTGTTTTTTGAAAAGTGCTTTTAATGAAAGAAAGCCTCCAATTAGTATTCCTAAAAAGCTTATAAGTGCAATAAATACTGCCATATTCTCCTTTTCCTCCTTTAACTCACTATACAAATTGTACCATAATATTATACAAATGATAGTGATACCATTGTTTTAGATTATAAAGCAGATAAAGGCGTTTGGTAGTAATAAAAAAAATTCCTGTGATAAAATGAAATAAGAATCATTTACGTATCTTATCAGAGAAGAGGAGAAAAATGAAAGCAGAGATCATTGCAGTTGGTACAGAGTTATTATTAGGACAAGTTGTCAATACAAATGCGACGTTTCTATCAGAAGAATTAGCAGATTTGGGAATTGAGGTGTACTATCATACCGTTGTAGGAGATAATCCGAAGCGACTAGAACAATTATTGGTTGAAGCTGATGGCCGCAGTGAACTAATCGTTCTATGTGGTGGATTAGGACCGACAGACGATGATTTGACTAAAGATACTGTAGCCGAACATATTCATCGTACTTTAGTTCAAGATGAGCAGGCACTTACTCGTCTTCATGAATTTTTCAAGTTTTCAAAGAATAAAATGACCGAAAACAATTTGAGACAGACCTTGATGATTGAGGGTGGGATTGCGGTTCAAAATCCTACAGGACTAGCAGTAGGAACATTGATCACGGAAAACGAGACGACCTATCTGTTATTGCCAGGGCCACCGAATGAGTTAAACCCGATGTTTAAACAAAATGCCCGGCCGCTATTGGAAGACCTATTTCCGCAAGCAGAACAGCTAATATCAAGAGTGTTAAGGTTTTACGGTATTGGCGAATCACAACTAGTGACAGAATTAAAAGAGTTGATCGACAGCCAAACCAACCCGACGATTGCCCCCTATGCCAAACCAAATGAAGTGACATTACGCTTAACAGCTAAAATTGCTGATGAATTAACTGGTCAGCAGTTGTTAGATGATTTAGAAGCAAAAGTGATGAATAAAGTTGGCGAGTATTTCTATGGATATGGTGATGACAATAGCCTAGTAAAAGTCACAGTAGACGAATTAAAAAAATCTGGAAAAACGATCACAGCTGCGGAGAGTCTAACGGCAGGTCTGTTCCAGAGTACCTTAGGAGATATACCAGGTGTTTCAGAAATTTTCCAAGGTGGTTTTGTTACGTATTCTATAGGGACAAAAGAACGTTTTCTAGGGATTGATCCGGAATTACTTGAAAAAGAAGGAACCGTTAGCGAAGCTTGTGCAATCGCTATGGCAGAACAAGCAAGAAAGGGTGCAGAGGCAGATTTAGCTGTCTCATTTACAGGTGTAGCAGGTCCAGATGAATTAGAAGGCCAGCCAGCAGGAACTGTTTGGATTGGTTTAGCCCAAAAAGGTCAACCGACAATAGCTGTACTTCAACAGTTTAATCGTGATCGAAAGTATATTCGTCAAAGTGCCGTGATGAAAGGCTTAGACCTGGTTCGAAGAGCGGTAGTTAAGAAAAATTAAAAAGGCGAATGTTTGTTCGTTTTTCTCTTGCTTTTTTTAAGTAAACCAGTTATGATATATGTATTGAAAAGGAACTTAAATCGTTTATATATAAGGAGGATTATCGATTGGCAGATGATCGTAAAGTGGCCTTAGATGCCGCATTAAAAAAAATCGAAAAGAATTTTGGTAAAGGCTCAGTAATGAAATTAGGGGAAAAGATCGATCAACAAATTTCGACTATTCCTAGTGGCTCACTAGCATTAGATGTTGCATTAGGTGTTGGCGGTTATCCTCGTGGACGAATCGTTGAAGTCTATGGACCAGAAAGTTCTGGTAAAACGACTGTTGCATTACATGCGATCGCATCTGTACAACAGCAAGGCGGAACAGCTGCATTTATCGATGCAGAGCACGCGTTAGATCCTCAATATGCGCAGGCATTGGGTGTGAATATTGATGAGTTACTTCTTTCACAACCAGATACTGGTGAACAAGGTCTAGAAATCGCAGATGCATTGGTTTCCAGTGGCGCAATCGACATCGTTGTAATTGACTCTGTAGCGGCTTTAGTACCGCGTGCAGAGATCGATGGAGAGATGGGAGCAAGTCATGTTGGTTTGCAAGCACGTTTGATGTCACAGGCTTTACGTAAGCTTTCAGGTTCAATTAACAAGACAAAAACAATCGCCATTTTCATTAACCAAATTCGTGAAAAAGTTGGTGTCATGTTTGGTAATCCTGAAACGACACCTGGTGGTCGTGCTTTGAAATTCTACGCAACTGTTCGATTAGAAGTAAGACGTGCAGAACAATTGAAGCAAGGGACAGATATTATCGGTAACCGCACAAAAATCAAAGTTGTTAAAAATAAAGTAGCACCGCCATTTAAAGTAGCTGAAGTAGATATCATGTACGGCCAAGGGATTTCTCAAGAAGGAGAATTACTTGATATGGCGGTCGAAAAAGATATTGTTGATAAGAGTGGTGCGTGGTACAGTTATAAAGAAGAACGAATCGGTCAAGGACGTGAAAACGTCAAAGTTTACATGACTGAACATCCAGAAATGGTAGAAGAAGTCTCTAAACGTGTCCGTGATGCATTCGGCATCGGTGATGGTACAGCTTTTGTTGAAGAAGAACAAGCGCAAGAAGAACTTCCTCTTGATGAATAATAATACAGATTTAGAAACAAACCACTAAAGGCTATCAAAAGCTTTTTGTTGGTTTGTTTTTTTTTGTAGTAGAAATTCTTTTCACTACCAGAGCTCTTTCGATAGGAAAGGGCTTTTTTAAGTTGACACACTGGTGCACAAACATTAGAATAAAGTTGTATACAAATATTAGTATATAACTTTTACCTGTATGCAAGTAGACATATTGATAATTGATTATAGTTTATCAGAAAACTACATGAATATTGAAAATTTGAAGATAGTACGGAGGTGGAAACAATGGGTTTAGAAATTCTCCTCGCTATCATCGGTGTAATTGTCGGTCTTGGTTTAGGGTTAGTCGTTGCAAAATCACGTCATGAAAAGGCTATAGATGGTGCAAAGTCCTCTGCAGAAGGCATAATCGAAAGTGCTACGAAAGAAGCAGAGACTCTGAAAAAAGAAGCTTTATTAAAAGCTATGGAAGAAAACCAGAAGTATCGATCAGAAATTGAAAGTGAGTTGAAAGAAAGCAAAGTAGAACTTAAATCTCAAGAAAATCGTTTATTACAAAGAGAACAAACGTTAGATCGTAAAGATGATTCTCTTGAAAAACGTGAAAACTCACTGGAAGAAAAAGAAGAGAAACTTGGTGCTAGACAGCAATTAATTGATGAGCGAGAAAAAGATGTAGAAGAACTAGTTGAAAAGCAACATCAAGAAATAGAACGTATTGCTTCACTATCTAAAGACGAAGCAAAAGATATCATCATGAAATCGACAGAAGAAGAATTAAGTCACGAGTTAACTGTAATGGTCAAAGAATCTGAGCAACGTGCAAAAGAAGAATCGGATCGTAAAGCTAAAAATTTACTTTCACTAGCGATTCAACGTTGTGCAGCTGATTCAGTTTCTGAAACAACTGTCTCTGTTGTTAGTTTACCAAACGACGAGATGAAAGGAAGAATCATTGGCCGTGAAGGACGTAACATTCGTACGCTAGAAACCTTAACAGGAATCGATTTGATTATTGATGATACGCCGGAAGCTGTTGTACTTTCTGGATTCGATCCAATTCGCAGAGAAATCGCACGTATGACGCTTGAAAAATTGATACAAGATGGTCGAATTCATCCAGCGCGTATTGAAGAAATGGTTGAAAAATCTCGTAAAGAAATGGATGAACGCATTCGTGAATATGGTGAACAAGCTGCCTTTGAAGTTGGCGCTCACACATTACATCCAGATTTGATTAAGATTTTGGGTCGCTTACGTTTCCGTACAAGTTATGGTCAAAACGTATTGAATCACTCAATCGAAGTGGCGAAATTAACAGGTGTCCTAGCCGCAGAAATTGGTGAAGACATCCAATTAGCAAAACGTGCTGGTCTATTACATGATATTGGTAAAGCGCTAGATCATGAAATCGAAGGCTCCCATGTTGAAATTGGTGCCGAATTAGCCGCGAAATACAAAGAAAATTCAACAGTGATTAATGCAATAGCATCACATCATGGAGATGTAGAAGCAACTTCTGTTATTTCAGTATTAGTTGCAGCAGCAGATGCTTTATCAGCTGCTAGACCGGGTGCCCGTAGCGAGTCAATGGAGAATTACATTCGTCGCTTAGAAAATTTAGAAAATATTTCTAATGGATTTGAAGGCGTTGAATCTAGTTTTGCAGTACAAGCTGGTCGTGAGGTTCGTGTAATGGTCAAACCAGATGAGATCACAGATTTAGAAGCTGTTCGTTTAGTTAGAGATATTCGTAAGAAAATCGAAGACGACCTAGATTATCCAGGACACATCAAAGTGACTGTTATCCGGGAAACACGTGCAGTAGATTACGCTAAATAAGTAAAGTCAAAAGAAGCAACTCCCTTGGAGAGGTTGCTTCTTTTTTATCATAAAAATTAGAAAAAATTCAGAATATTTTTACTAAACTCATCGTAGTGTTTTAATTGTGACGAGCCTAAAACTTTGATATATTCTTGATAGCTTTTATTAAAATTGGGGGTTTTTTAGATGAAATTAAAGAAAAGTGCCTTACTAGGTTTAATTACAGTATCGAGCATCGCCCTAGTTGCATGCGGGGGAAACGCTAAAAATGCCGATAGCGGTTCAGGTAGTGATGAAAAAGTATTTAGATTTATTGAAAGACAAGAAATGCCAAGTGCAGACCCTTCACTTGCAACGGATGAAGTAAGTTTTGTTGCATTGAATAATGTGTACGAAGGGATTTACCGCTTAGACAAAGAAAGTAAACCTCAACCAGCTGGCGCAGCTGAAATGGCAGAAGTTAGTGAAGATGGTCTGACGTATAAAATCAAATTAAGAGAAGATGCGAAATGGACAGATGACAAGCCTGTAACTGCAGCAGATTATGTTTATGGCTGGCAAAGAACGGTTGATCCTGCAACCGGATCAGAATATGCTTATATGTTTAATTCTGTAAAAAATGCTGAAAAGATCTCTAAAGGTGAAATGAAAAAAGAAGAGCTTGGAATCAAAGCAATTGGGGATTATGAACTAGAAATCAATTTAGAAAAAGCAACGCCATACTTTGATTATCTATTAGCGTTCCCTTCATTTTTACCACAAAGACAAGATATTGCTGAAAAATATGGTAAAGACTATACAACAGCAAGCGATAAAGCAGTTTATAATGGTCCATTTACATTAACTGATTTTGATGGTCCTGGGACAGATACAAGCTGGTCTTACACAAAAAATGACAAATATTGGGACAAAGACACTGTTAAATTAGACAAAGTCGCAATCGATGTAGTAAAAGAAGCACCAACTTCATTAAACTTATTCCAAGATGGTCAAGCAGATGAAGTGCCGCTATCTGGCGAACTAGCACAACAAATGAAAAACGAACCGGATTATATCGTTTTAAAAGGTGCCTCAACTTTCTATCTTGAACCAAACCAAAGAGAAGAAAGCTCACCTTACCGCAATGTGAATTTGCGTAAAGCAATCTCATATGCGATCGATCGCAAAGCGTTAGTGGATCAAATCTTGGCAAATGGTTCTGCTGTTCCGATTGGTCTTGTTCCAGAAGGTTTAGCTGTTAATCCAAAAACAGATGAAGACTTCGCGAAAGAATCAGGTGACGAAGTTGTATATGATGTTGATAAAGCAAAAGAGTCATGGAAGAAAGCCAAAGATGAATTAGGTATTTCTACGTTATCAGTTGATTTATTGATTGATGACACTGACAATGCTAAGAAGATGGCTGAATATCTTCAAGGCTCATTGTCTGACACACTAGATGGATTAAAAGTATCCGTTAGTCCAGTACCATTCTCTGTTCGTTTAGATCGCTCAAATAAAGGTGACTTCCAAATCGCAGTTAGTGCTTGGGGAGCAGATTACGCTGATCCAAGTAGTTTCCTAGATTTATTTACGACAAACAATTCTTATAACAGAGGACACTATTCAAATCCAGAATATGACAAATTAGTAGATGCTGCTTCAACAACAAATGCAAATAATCCAGAAGCACGCTGGCAAGATATGTTAGATGCAGAAAAAGTGATTATGGGCGATATGGGCGTTATCCCATTGTATCAAAAAGCTGAAGCACATCTTCGTTCTGAAAAAGTCAAAGACGTTGTTTACCACTCAACAGGCGCAAAATATGACTTTAAATGGACATATATCGAAGATTAAGAAACAAGACAAAAGACTTTTCCAGTCAACTAGCTGGAAGAGTCTTTTTGTCTAGCGAAACGATTCAAAACTATGTATCAGAAATTTTAACTAAATATGGATCATAGATACGCAAAGCTAGAAAATTTGGTATTGAGGGATCCTTGAAAATGAAAGGATATCCGCTAACTTTGACTAAGAAAAATGTGAATATAAAAGAAACCGTAAGCGAAGAAACACCTGAAGAACGTAATTGCATCAAAGAGCCCAAAAAAGATGAGCGGACCATCCACAGCCTCCGATAAATTTATGGATGTATGAAAAAGAAATTAAACGGGGAAAGTCCTATCCAATGTCGAAAATTAGTACAACAAGTAGTTTCATATATAATTTCATCGCAGAAAAAAACGGAGTAGATTTTTCTACTCCGAAAAAGTTAAACTTTTTGGATTCACTTGATTATGAGCGTAGTCTGTATTTTTGATGATTCACATATTTTAAGAATAAGTTAGACAAGGTATCAAGCTAATGTACCATTATTTTCTTGATCCTTAAAGACCTAAGAAAAAATATCTGATACTTCTTTATTTAATGAATTGGCGATATTTAACGCTAAAGAATCAGAAGGTTTGTATTTTCCTTTTTCTATACTTTGGATTGTTTGGATAGAGACATCTACTTTCTGTGCTAACTCTTCTTGTGTGATATTCGTGCTACTTCGTATTTCATGTAAATTGTTTTTGATCAATTTTTTCATGGTCATAAGGCCTTCTTTCTTTTATTTTTATGCTAGTAAAAAAATCGGATAATGAAGTCTTTACTAACAATTTTAACTAAAAAATGGTTTGATTTTCCTTTTTGGTTCTATTCAATACAGAACGCTAAACTACTGGTAAAAAAACGTATTACAGTTACCGATGATTGCTAGCGTGACTAACTTTCACACAGGTTCTGAATGCTAGAAGTTCATTTATTTGCCTATTAAAAATGGGTATTGATAATAAGCGCATATGTCTGATTTTTTTCGAAATATATTAAATATATACTCTCTAATCATAATGATACCAAATAATAAATGATTTATATACATAATATTAAACTAATTGTTAGATTTTTTAAATCAATAAGTTTTGGTATTAGAAAATGGATGAGTATTGAATAACTGATTCCTTGCATGAGGGAAAATAAAGGTGGCGAACCTTTTGAACTGTGTTTACTAAAAATAAAGCCATGACAACTGTCACAAACTAACAGCCCTTTCTTTCCGCTCAAAAAACCTCTATAATAATAGTAGAAATTAAAAGAGAAGAGGAAGTTTTTTGCGTATATTATTTATAGGAGACGTAGTAGGATCATTAGGTCGAGAGACAATCACGACCTATTTACCAAAATTAAAGAAAAAATACCGTCCACAAGTCACGATTCTTAATGGTGAAAATGCGGCGGCAGGTCGTGGAATCACAGGTAAGATCTATAAGAAGTTCTTGCAAGATGGTGCAGATGTTGTCACATTAGGAAACCATACTTGGGATAACAAAGAGATTTTCGAATTTATCGACGATGCTAAAAAAATGATTCGTCCGGCTAACTTTCCTCAAGGGACACCTGGACAAGGGATGGTTTTTGTCAAAGTCAATCAACTTGAATTAGCAGTTATCAACATGCAGGCGCGTGTTTTTATGGCGGATATTGATGATCCGTTTCGTAAAGCAGAAGAATTAATCACAGAAGCTCGCAAGCGGACACCATTGATCTTTGTTGATTTTCATGGTGAAACGACGAGCGAGAAGCAAGCAATGGGCTGGTTTTTAGATGGACATGTAAGTGCCGTTGTAGGGACACATACCCATGTGCAGACCAATGATGCTAGGATTTTACCAGCTGGGACAGCATTTTTAAGCGATGTCGGCATGACAGGCCCTTATGATGGGATCTTAGGCATGAAGCGCGGACCGATTATTGAAAAATTTAGGACAGCATTACCAAAACGTTTTGAAGTCATCGAAGAAGGACGGAGTTTATTATCGGCTTGTGTCATTGATATCGACGATCAGACAGGACAAGCGAAGAAAATCGAACCGATTCAGATCAGTGAAGATCGTCCGTTTGTAGAATAGAGTTAGTGGGGATTATCCAAACATAGGATAAGATGAATTTTACGTAGTAGCATGTCATGTTCTCAAAACATTCTTAAAGGGCAGAGTAACCAAAATAAAAGGGTGCTCTGTTCTTTTTATCGACCATTTCAGCTTTTGACGCTATCTTATAAAATAACTTTTACTGCTTAGGTGCTATTTTTTTTCGCAAACTGTTGATTCTGCTGGAATTATGTTAAAATAAGTAGACCTATTTTACAATAAAATCTTACCCAGAATAAAGGTGTGAAATCATGGAGCCATCCATTACAGATAAAGAAATAAATGAAGAATTAACCAAATTATTGACCTTGCTTGGCGAGGACGAATTGATTCAGCGTTATAAAGAATTAGAAGAAAAAGTCCAAAATAACGAGAAACTGACCGGCTTAGTAGAACAAATCAAAGCCGCTCAAAAAGATGCTGTTCAATTTGCTCATTATGATAAACCAGAAGCAGAAAAAGACGCAATCAAGCGTGCGGACGAATTAACGAAAGAATTCGATGAACATCCCTTAGTTGTGGCCTATCGCGAGCAATTGATGGAAGCCAACGACCTCTTGCAGCACGTCACAGATATGATCCAATATAGAATCAATGAAGAACTAGAGAAGGAAGGGTAACAATGCCACAAAAAACAAAACACACACCCATGATGGAACAATATTTAGCAATCAAAGACCAATATCAAGACGCTTTTCTGTTTTACCGTTTAGGTGACTTTTACGAAATGTTTTACGAAGATGCGGTTAATGCTTCACAGTTATTGGAATTAACTTTGACTAGTCGGAATCGCAATGCAGATGACCCAATCCCAATGTGTGGAATTCCTCATCACGCTGCACAAGGCTATATCGATACATTGATTGAAAAAGGGTATAAAGTAGCAATCTGCGAACAAGTAGAAGACCCTAAAACCACCAAAGGCATGGTCAAACGAGAAGTTGTTCAGCTCATTACGCCAGGCACTGTGATGACGAGTAAAGGCTTAGGAGCGAAAGACAATAACTATTTAACAGCTATCGTCGAAAAGGAGGGTACATTTGGTTTAGCGTATGTTGATTTAAGTACTGGAGAACTAAAAACAGCTGTTTTAAGTGATGAAGATGCGGTGATTAATGAAGCATCGGCGTTGCAAACGAAAGAAATCGTATTAGGTAGCGAATTATCAGAAACATTGCAACAAACATTAAAAGATCGCTTAAACATTATTTTTTCTGAACAAAACCAAGCAGAAGAAAATGCTGAATTCAGTTTTTTAACAAGTGAACTGACACATCCGCTAGAAGTTGATGTAACAGGCAAATTATTAACATATTTAACTGTGACGCAAAAACGTGGATTGTCTCATATTCAAAAAGCAGTAGAATATCAGCCAGATCATTTCTTGAAAATGGATCACTATTCTAAATTCAACTTAGAATTGACCCAATCGATTCGAACTGGACTGAAAAAAGGCACCCTATTATGGCTGCTGGACGAGACAAAAACTGCAATGGGCGGCCGTTTATTAAAACAATGGCTAGATCGTCCCTTAATCCAAGAAAAACAAATTCAAACAAGACAAGAAATGGTTCAATCCTTACTAAATGCTTATTTCGAACGTGTTGATTTACAATCTACATTGACCAAAGTCTATGATTTGGAGCGTTTAGCTGGTCGTGTAGCATTTGGGAATGTGAATGGTCGTGACTTGATCCAACTGAAAACCTCGTTAGAACAAGTACCATTGGTTCGTGAATTGATTGTAGGAATCAATCAAGGGGAATGGAATGATTTATTATTAGAGTTAAATCCTGCTGAAGACATCGTTGAACTGATCAGTAATGCGATTAACGAAGAAGCACCGCTTGCCATTACAGAAGGAAATATCATCAAAGATCATTACAACGAAAAACTAGATGAATACCGTGATGCGATGCGCCATGGCAAACAATGGTTAGCTGAACTAGAAGCCAAAGAACGACAAGAAACGGGCATCAAAACCTTAAAAGTCGGGTTTAATCGCGTTTTTGGGTATTACATCGAAGTCACAAAATCCAACTTAGCAAATCTAGCAGAAGGAAAATACGAACGCAAACAAACTCTGGCGAACGCGGAGCGTTTTATTACGCCAGAACTCAAAGAGATGGAAACCTTGATTTTAGAAGCGGAAGAAAAATCGGTCGATTTAGAGTATCAATTATTCTTAGAAGTTCGCGAACAAGTTAAAGCCAACATCGAGCGTCTGCAAAAACTAGCAAAAACAATTAGTGCAGTGGATGTCTTACAAGCTTTTGCAACAGTCAGTGAACGATACCAATATGTTCGCCCGACCCTAAAAAGCAATAGTAAAGAGCTACATATTGTTGAAGGACGTCATCCAGTTGTGGAAAAAGTGTTAGGGCATCAAGAATATATCCCAAATAGTGTTCATATGAGTAAAGAAAACATTATTTTGTTGATTACAGGACCAAATATGTCGGGTAAAAGTACCTACATGCGCCAGCTAGCACTAACGGTAGTTATGGCTCAAATCGGCTGTTTTGTCCCAGCTGAATCGGCTGAATTACCGATTTTTGATCAGATTTTCACACGAATCGGTGCATCAGATGATCTGATTGCAGGTCAAAGTACGTTTATGGTGGAAATGATGGAAGCCAATCAAGCCTTACGTCATGCCACACCAAACAGTTTGATTTTATTCGATGAACTTGGTAGAGGAACTGCTACTTATGATGGGATGGCGTTAGCACAAGCAATTATCGAATATATCCACAGAGAAGTTAAAGCGAAAACATTGTTCTCAACTCATTATCATGAATTGACCGTCTTAGATGAAAAGTTGAGTGGAGTGAAAAATATTCACGTCGGTGCAGTAGAAAAAAATGGCGAAGTTGTCTTTTTGCATAAAATGATGGATGGTCCAGCAGATAAAAGTTATGGGATCCATGTAGCTAAAATCGCTGGATTACCAAGTGCATTACTAGAGCGCGCTGCGACGATTCTTTCGGCTTTAGAATCAGATGAGCAACCGCTTAAAACAGTTGAATACAAAGATGAGATTAAAGAAGATACGGAACAATTATCATTATTTAAAGAAGTATCGACGGATGAGTTAGGTGTGATCGATACCTTGAAGAAAATCAATTTATTAGAAATAACACCAATGGATGCTTTGAATAAATTGCATGAACTGCAAAAAAGAATTTAAACTAAAAAACTGAGCAAGGAAAGGATCGTATAGATGGGAAAAATCCAAGAATTATCAGAACAACTTGCCAATCAGATCGCTGCTGGTGAAGTAGTAGAACGTCCTGCATCAGTTGTCAAAGAACTTGTAGAAAATGCGATCGATGCTGGAAGTACACAAATCGATATTTTTATTGAAGAAGCAGGACTGAAAACGATCCAAATTATCGACAATGGTGAAGGAATCGCAAAAGATGATATTCTTAGTGCATTTAAACGCCATGCGACAAGTAAAATCCATACAAGAGATGATTTATTTCGTATCCGCAGTTTGGGATTCCGTGGAGAAGCTTTGCCCAGTATCGCGTCCGTTTCAGAAATTGTTATAGAAACAGCTGTGTCTGAAGAAGAGGAAGGTAGTTATGTTCAAATGAAAGGCGGTAAGGTCGAAGAACATCGCCCAGCCGCTTTAAGAAAAGGAACAAAAATCACCGTCTCAAACTTATTTTTCAATACACCAGCTCGCTTAAAATATGTTAAAACGATCCAAACTGAACTTGCCAATGTCGGGGATATCGTCAACCGCTTAGCTTTAAGTCATCCTAATATTGCGTTTCGTTTAGTTCATGATGGCAATAAAATGATGAATACTGCGGGAAATGGCGATTTGAAGCAAACGATTGCTGGAATATACGGTATTAGTACGGCGAAAAAAATGCTAAAGATCGAAGCAGAAGATTTGGATTTTGAATTAACAGGCTATGTTTCATTACCAGAAGTTACTAGGGCTAGTCGTAATTATTTGTCAACGATCATTAATGGTCGTTATATCAAGAACTTTGCGTTGAACAAAGCAGTCGTCGACGGTTATGGCTCCAAATTGATGGTTGGCCGTTTTCCTTTGGCTGTATTAGAAATTGAGATGGATCCGTTGTTAGTTGACGTCAATGTTCATCCCACCAAGCAAGAAGTCCGTTTAAGTAAGGAAAAAGAATTGATGGTCTTGATTAGTGATGCGATTCGTGAAGTGTTAAGCCAAGAGCAATTGATCCCAAATGCTGCAGATAACCTTCGCTTTAAAAAGAAAGTCGAACCACAGCCGAAAGTGGAGCAAATGGAAATTCCTTTAACAGAACAAGAGGAAGTAACAAAACCTATTCGCACATCGGGTAGCCTAGGCTATGATCCAACGAGTGGCAACTTTTTTGTTAAAGAAACGACAGCAGAATATGTCCCCCAATCGTCTACGGACAGTGGGGCAAAAGAATCGGAATCTCTGAGTAAAGAGGAGCTTGAAAAAGAAGCGTTGATGGCCCATGCTTTCAGTTCACCTTATGAACCTGAGGCACATCAGCCATCTGATAATAGCCAAACGGCAGAACCAACTAAACTTGCGGAAATACCTCCGCAAAATGAAGAACCCTCGGTTGACGAACAAGTCTATGAAGAAGAATTAAGTCATCATCCAGAATTTGATTTTTCCGCAACTGGAGCTCAAAATGACTTAAATAAAGTGTTGAATAAGTTGTCGGATGAACGTCCGAAAGAACGGTTTCCAGAACTAGAATATTTTGGTCAGATGCATGGCACTTATCTGTTTGCTCAAAGTAAAGATGGTTTATATATCATCGATCAACACGCAGCTCAAGAACGTATCAAATATGAGTATTTTAGAGAAAAAATCGGTGAAGTCACGAACGATCTACAGGAGCTATTAGTGCCGATCGTGATCGATTATCCAAATAGTGACGCGCTAAAAATCAAAGAACAAAAAGAAACTTTAGCAGAAGTTGGCATTCATTTAGAAGATTTTGGTCAAAATAGTTTTATTGTTCGGGCTCATCCAACGTGGTATCCAGCGGGTGAAGAAGAAACGATCATCCGTGAGATGATCGATATGCTTTTGACAACAGGGTCTGTTAGTGTAAAAAAATTCCGTGAAGCCACAGCGATCATGATGAGTTGTAAACGGTCGATCAAAGCGAATCATTATTTAAATGAACAACAAGCGCGTGTCTTATTGAAGGATCTTGAGACTTGTGAGAATCCATTTAATTGTCCTCATGGTCGTCCTGTTTTGATTCATTTTACAAATTCAGACATGGAAAAAATGTTTAAACGTATTCAAGACCCACACTAAAAAACATAGGAAGAAGGTTTTATCCTAATGGCAGTTATTTTAGCCTCTCAATCGCCTCGCAGACGTGAGTTGTTGAGCCGAATTATCCCTAATTTTGATATTGTGCCAGCTGATATCAATGAAGAAGTCAAAGGGTATTTCACCCCAATGGACTACGTTTTAACGATGGCGGCGCAAAAAGCAGCACATATTGCCAAACAATATCCAAATGATTTAGTGATCGGTTCCGATACGATCGTCACAATCGACAATGAAATATTAGGAAAACCCACTTCCAGAGAGGATGCTTTTCGGATGCTGCGTCAACTAAGTGGCAGAACACATAAAGTTTATACAAGTGTCGTATTAATGAAAAATGATCAAGAATCTTCGGCTACAGTTCCTGCTACAGTAGAATTTTACGATTTGACGGACGAAGAAATCAATCGCTACCTAGATACAAAAGAATACACAGATAAAGCTGGAGCCTACGGGATTCAAGAGCAAGGTGCTTTATTGGTTAAAAATATTCAAGGTGACTACTATTCGATCATGGGCTTGCCTATTGCGACTCTGTACCGAATGCTACCAGCCTTTGACGTGTAACTGAACGATGAAAGAAGGAAACAACAAATGAAATGTTCACAAACAAGAGCCATTCAGACACATATGATCACGTATCCTCATTTAAATTTTCATAAAACCTTATTTGGTGGTCAACTAATGGCATGGCTGGATGAAACGGCTGGGATCTCAGCTGTTCGAATATCTAGAGCGGCAATCGTAACGGCATCTGTCGATCATTTAGACTTTTTAGCCCCTTTAAAAGCAGACCATTCAGTCTGTATTGATGCATACGTATCAGGAGTAGGTACGCGCTCGATGGAGATATTCGCCAAAGTGATCGGGGAAGATTTATTCACGGGAGAACGCTATCTAGCTGGAACTTGTTTTATGACCTTTGTCGTACCTAAAGGAGCGAGCTTGCCAAAAACAATCGAGCCAGAGACCAAAGAAGAACGTTTTATCTGTCAAGGATATGAAGCCAGAAAACAATTCAGACAAGCCAAGCGACAAGAAAGTATTGATTTAGCCGAAAATGTCGATCTGGATATTCCTTGGAACTAAAAGTCGACTTGAACACTTATTTTCTAAACAGAAAATGAGTGTTTTTTTCTTAATAATGCTATGATAGGACTAACTAAAAAGTAAGGGTGTGATTTGTCATGGAAAAACCATCAAAAGAAGAGTTGAAAGAAAAGCTATCCGATATCGAATATGCCGTAACGCAGGAAAATGCAACTGAACGACCTTTTACTGGTAAATATGATGACTTTTACCAAGAGGGGATTTATGTTGATGTGGTCAGTGGCGAACCACTTTTCAGTTCAACAGATAAATATGATGCAGGCTGCGGTTGGCCAGCTTTTACTAAGCCAATTGAAAAACAAGGTGTCAAAGAAAATTCAGATTTTTCTTTAGGAATGCGTCGTGTTGAAGTACGGAGTAAAGAAGCCGATTCCCATTTAGGCCATGTTTTTACAGATGGGCCACAAGAGCAAGGTGGTTTACGCTATTGTATCAATGCAGCAGCTTTACGGTTTATTCCGGTAGACGAGCTAGAAAAGGCAGGCTACGGGGACTATCAAACCTTATTTAAATAATAGGAAAGCCTATCTAAGCAGATTAAAATTGCTTAAATAGGCTTTTTTTATTTCCTTCATAAAACAATTGCTATTTGCCTTAATTTCTAGTATTATGAAAACATTCCAAAAATTAAAATTAGGAAAGAATATAATTATTTATTGAGGAGAATAAAATGAAAAAAGTAAATATGAGGAAATTAATCAGTGTGATGATGCTGTCTACTCTAGTTTTGGCAGCTTGCGGTGGTAAGACTGATTCTGCAGATAGTAGTAACGATAGTAAAAAAGCGAGTGGGGAACAGCTTTTTAAATTAGTAGTCCAACAAGAAATGCCAAGTGCAGATTTATCAGTTGCAACCAATACAATTAGTTTTTCAGCTTTGAACAATGTTTATGAAGGGTTATATCGTTTAGATGATAAAAGTAAACCACAGCCAGCTGGTGCAGTTGAGTTGGCAAAGAAAAGTGATGATGGATTGACCTATACATTTAAACTTAGAGAAGACGCTAAATGGTCAAATGGTGATCCTGTGGTAGCGGCAGATTATGTCTATGGTTGGCAACGAACAGCAGATCCTAAAACAGCAGCAGAATATGCTTATATGTTTGAATTAGTTAAAAACGGTGCCGATGTTTCTGCTGGTAAGAAAAGTTTGGATGAGTTAGGGATCAAAGCAATTGGGGATCATGAATTAGAAGTAACGTTAGAACAAGAAACGCCATACTTTGATTATTTATTGGCCTTTCCATCCTTTTTCCCACAAAATAAAAAAATCGTCGAAGAAAAAGGCAAAGACTATGCAACAACTAGCGACGCATCCGTTTATAACGGCCCATTTACGTTAACTGATTTTGACGGACCTGGAACAGACACCGAATGGTCGTATACAAAAAATGATCAATATTGGGATAAAGACGCAGTTAAGTTAGATAAAATTGAAGTAACAGTGGTTAAAGAAGCACCTACATCATTAAATCTATTCCAAGATGGTCAAGCAGACGATGTCATTTTAAGTGGAGAATTAGCAAAACAAATGGCGGATGATCCAGAACTTGTGATTGAAAAAGATGCTAGAACCTCTTATCTTGAATTCAATCAAAGAGATGCGAATTCACCGTACCACAATGAAAATTTACGTAAAGCAATTTCTTATTCAATCGACCGTGATGCATTGGTTGACCGAATCTTAGGAGATGGTTCGATTGCTTCTACTGGTCTTGTACCAGCTGGAATGTCATTCTCACCCACAGGCAATAAAGACTTTGCGGATGAAAATAAAAATGTGTTGACACATGACACCAAAAAAGCCAAAGAATACTGGGAAAAAGCAAAACAAGAGTTAGGCATTGATTCATTCAAATTTGATATCGTGGGTGATGATACTGATTCTACCAAAAAAGTACTAGAATATATCCAAGGCGCAGTGAAAGAAACACTTGATGGTGTAGACGTGACCGTTACAAATGTGCCCTTTACCGTTCGATTAGATCGCGGTAAAAATGGTGATTTTGAAGTGATCATGGGCGGTTGGGGAGCTGATTATGCAGACCCAAGCAGTTTCACTGATTTATTTGTAACAGGTGGTTCATATAACAGAGGGCGCTACTCAAATGAAACATACGATGAATTAGTCAAAGCTTCAGGTAGTAAAGACGCCTCTGATCCAGAAAAACGCTGGACAGATATGGTAGAGGCCGAAAAACTATTGATGAACGAGATGGGCGTTGCACCAGTTTATCAAAAAGCAGAAGCACACATGCGTAGTAAAAAAGTCCAAGGCGTAGTAGCTCACGGAGCTGGTGCGCGATACGATTATAAATGGACTTACATTTCTGAATAAAAAGTAAAAGAGGGCGAAGGTGTAACTCGTAGAGATATACCCCTACCTCATCATATGACCAGTACGAATGGAAGCATAGTTCGTATTGGTTTTTTTATAGTTAAATAAGATGCTTTTTTTCAAGCTACTGATTTCCTTTAATCTGTGCTAAAATAGAAACATATGTGCGTGTGATGCGCAAGCAAGGTTTCAAGAAAGGTGAAATTATGTACGAGTATATTATTGGTAAAGTGACGTTTATCAGTCCATATTATATTGTAGTAGAAACAAATGGAATTGGCTATCAAATTTCTGTAGGAAATCCCTATCGTTATTCTGGAAAAACGGATCAGCAAACTAAAATTTATGTCCATCAAGTCATTCGTGAAGATGCCCACTCTTTATATGGGTTCAGTGATTTAGATGAAAAACAACTCTTTTTAAAGTTGATTAGTGTCTCAGGAATCGGACCTAAAAGTGGTTTAGCAATCATGGCTTCAGAAGATCACGGTGGGTTGATCAATGCGATCGAGAGTGAAGATGCTGCTTATCTAACAAAATTTCCTGGTGTGGGTAAAAAGACTGCACAACAAATGGTACTTGATCTTAAAGGGAAATTAGGAGAGCTAGAAACGTCAGATGCTGCTGTTGAAGCGATGGCTAAAACACCAAATACGCCATCAGCAAATCAGTCGCTGACAGAAGCATTAGAAGCGTTGAGTGCGTTAGGTTATAGTGAAAAAGAAATCAAACGTATCACGCCGAAATTGGAAGAATTAGGTACACAAGCGACAGATGAATACTTGCGCAATGCATTGAAATTTATGATGAAACGCTAAGGAGGAATCGTTATGACAGAAGATGAAAGACTATTTTCCGCTCAAACAAGTGAAGGGGAAGAGTCCTTGGAAAAGTCGCTACGTCCGCAATTTCTCGAACAATACATTGGGCAAGACAAAGTCAAGCAAGAGCTTACGATTTATATCGAAGCTGCTCGCAATCGGGAAGAAGCCTTAGACCATACGCTTTTATACGGTCCACCTGGGCTGGGTAAGACGACGATGGCAATGGTGATCGCCAACGAAATGCATGTTAATATCCGAACGACGAGTGGACCAGCAATTGAGCGAGCAGGGGACTTAGTCGCGATATTAAACGAATTAGAACCAGGAGACGTTTTATTTATTGATGAAATCCATCGCTTACCTCGTGTAGTAGAAGAAATGTTGTATTCTGCAATGGAAGATTTTTATGTAGATATCATGGTGGGACAAGGAACAACAGCTCATCCAGTTCATTTTCCATTACCTCCGTTTACCTTGATAGGAGCCACGACAAGAGCTGGGATGTTATCTGCGCCACTTCGTGATCGCTTTGGCATTATTTCACATATGGAATATTATGAAACACAAGATTTAAAAGAAATCGTATTACGTTCAGCTGATATTTTCCGAACGGAGATCGTAGAAGAAGGCGCTTTTGAAATTGCACGACGTTCTCGTGGCACACCGCGAATCGCGAATCGCTTACTAAAACGTGTCCGTGATTTTGCCCAAGTACAGTCGAATGGCACGATCAACCGTGAAATTGCAGACCAAGCATTGACCTTATTGCAAGTTGATCATCAAGGATTGGATTATGTCGATCAAAAATTATTAAAAACAATGATTGAATTATACGGCGGTGGTCCTGTCGGATTAAGCACAATAGCGGTCAATATCAGTGAAGAAACTGAAACGGTAGAGGATATGTATGAACCGTATTTAATTCAAAAAGGATTTATCAAGCGTACGCCAAGAGGTCGAATCGCAACCGTATTAGCCTATGAACATTTTGGTTATGAATCGTATTATCAAGAATAATGAGGGGGAACAGAGGTGCTTGTTACTTTTGTTCCTCCCTCATTTTTTTAGTTTTTATTATAAGAGTAACTAAACTTTGTGAGTAGACTTGATTCCACGATGTTCTTTCTCCTATCTTTTTAGGGTCATAAAGAAAGCTTCTAGTTCGGCTGCAATATTTGCTTGGTCAAGTATCTTCAATGTATTCAATGCCCAAAGAACTTTTTTTCTCCAGCGATAGTGTCTCCCTGACAAATAGCAAAGAGTCCACTGTAATAGAGAAAGACGATTCGAAAAAAGCTGCTGGTAAATTCTTTACTCAGTTCTTCCAACCAACCTAATGCCTGTGAAATGTCAGCCCATTCTTGTTTACGAAACAATGTTGGCAATAGGTTCGCGAGTAGAGACGCGTAGACTGGGACTGCTCGATCGTATGATTGGTAGTGAGGGAGGGATTTTAGTAGTAGCTTAAAAAAGAAAAGTTGCTGTTCTTGGTTAAACATATCAGCATTGTTGCTAAATAAGAGAATTTCTTGTAATGAACAACTTTGAACATTCATCAAATAATGACTAAGGATTTGGATATCTTCAGGATTGCCCTGCCAATTCTAAAAATTTTTATGGCTCTCAAAATAGCTGAGAGACTGGATTCTTAAACGTAGTTCTGCCTGACGTACAAGGGTCAAAGCAGTAGGGTCGGTGAGGTGCAATTGGGTTTGGTACATTTTTTCTAAAGCTTGAATATCATGGCGATTGGCCGCGTGAGAAAAATTGTTGATATATTCATTTTCTTCCCGTAATTGATACTCATTATGAATATAAAAAAATTCGTCGCTATCCTACCATTAAGCGGTCTAAAATCTGCATAAATAAAAAGAGTGATATATCATGCTTTCCTTGTTCAAATTCAATAGCATAGGATTTTGTTATGATCTCGTTATATACTTCTTTTTGACTATATCCTTTATTTAAACGAATTTGTCTGACAGTTAGCCCATAATTTTTCCTTTATTCAGCACCTCCTAAAGCTAGTTTAGCTTGTTTTTCTACAGGTATCAAAAGGTTGGATTCCGTCAGGTCTTATATATCAGACTAAATCAATTAAAAACATGAAAAGTGGTTATTATCTAAACAGCGGAAGTGATTTGCTTGTAAACTAGGCGAATCATTTGTTTGCTACAAAGATAAAAACTATACTAAAAGAAAATAACCTTAAGGGCGTGGAGAAAATGCAAGAATTATTTGATCGAAAAGTAAAATTAGTTCCAGCAATTGTTTCGTTATTATTATTAGGAGGTGCGTTTTATTCATTATTGAACACGGCATTTATTTTGAATTTTTGTATGATTCTCGTTGCAGGATTAGTAGGAATGTACTTGATGTATGGTGTGGAAGGCATTAAACAAATTTATTCCCCACTAAAAAAAGGATCAGTTAAAATTATAATGATTGCATACGTTTTAAGTTGGGTAACGGCTCTCTTGGCAAACGTTTTAGCCGGAGCGATTGGACAGCCGACTGCTGCTAATCCAATCGTGGATGAATTTAGTCATGGCTTGGTACCGGCGCTTACTTTATTAGGTAAAACGTTATTCATGCTTGCAGGAGAGGAAATCATTACGACGATTCCACTGATTTTACTAGTTCATATAGCACTGCAGTATAAAGTTGAACGAAAAACAGCTATCATTGGTTCAGTTATTTTAACAAGTCTTATGTTTGGGTCACTACATTTATCAACGTATGATTGGAATTGGTTCCAATGCTTGGTTGTGATTGGGTTGACTCGCATCCCTTTTACATGGGCGACATTAAAAACAAATTCAATCTGGGCGGGTACAATCATTCATATCGCTTTTGACTGGTTGATTTTTATAGGTGTTATTTTGGGGACTTTAGCACACTAACATACTATTATTATCATCGAACATATCATGTTAGAGCTATACCAATAGTTGGTATGGCCTAACATTTTTTTGCATTAGATGCAAATGATATACCTTGTCACAGAAGAAGTGAGTGTTTGATTAGAAAAAAAATCATATCATTTGCACAAAATATTTTAAGCTTTTATAGTTGATAGTGTACCAATTAGTAAAAATAATAAACGAAAGGATGGAAATTATGGAAAAGAATACGAGAAAAAAAGGGTTTGTATCGTACTTAACGACACAAGATGAAGCAGGGGTAAATATCTCTTGGGGGGCAATCATAGCAGGTCTAGTTTCCTTCTTTGCGATTTTCTTTACCTTAAGTTTAATTGGTTCAGCAATTGGTTTTGGTATTGTTAAGCCAACAGCGGATAATCCGTTAGATGGTGTAGGAATGGGCCTTATTATTTGGACAGTGGTGACATTTGTTCTTTCATTATTTTGTAGTGGATTTATTGCAGGGGTAGCAGCACGCAGAGTAGGCTTAGTTCATGGTTTTCTAACATGGGCAACAAGTGTCTTGGTATTATTGGCTATCCTATCTTATACAGCAATCGGAGCATTTTCAGCAATAGGTTCTCTATTTGGGAATATCGCTTCAGCAACTGGCAGCACTGTGGAATCTGTAGCTTCAGGCACATCTGATGCGATCAGTAAAGGATTTGATAAAGTGACAGATGGGGTTCAATCAGTGGATACGACAGAACTTCAAGGACAAGTTAAAAAAGTCTTATCTGATACTGACGTAAAAGAACTACAACCAGATTATTTGAAAGATAAAATGAAAGAAGCGACAGATGAAATCACGGATGCTGGAAAAGAAATCATCAAAAATCCTGATAACTCTGATAAAATCTTCAAAGATACTGCAGATTCTTTAGAAGCAAAAGCGAAAAAAATCGGTGATTCAGTTGATCGCCCAGCAATCGCAAACGCAGTAGCAAAAAATACAGATTTATCGCAAGAAGAAGCCGAACAAGCAACAGATAATATCTATAATGAACTACAAAAAGCGTCTAAAGAAACACAAACACAAATCGAAAATGCTAAAACAAGTCTAGAAGATGCAAAAGAAGACTTGGATAAAAATATCAAAGAAGCTAGACAAACTGCGGAAGATGCTTCAAATACAGTAGCAAAAGCGTCTATCTGGGGCTTTGTAGCTATGGTTCTTGGGATGATCATCACTTCCCTAGCTGGTTTATGGGGATCTAATTTAGTGAAAGACCCTGTAACTGAAAGTAAATTGTAAAAGTATTCGTTAATAGAACTCTATAAAAAAATAGGCTGGACAGAAGAGATTGCTTCTGCCCCCACCGTTTATTCGTATTTAGGGTGTGAAACAAAAGTGATTTACTTTCGTCCCACACCCTTCAGACTGTAGACAGACTCCTACATTAGGAGTTTATCTACAGTTTTTTTATACTAATTTATATAAACTATTTTGGAAGTGATTCTAATGATGAAAAAACAATTTGTTGAAGGAAGAAACCAATCCGCTAGGTTAACGCTTGATGATCTTGGACTAAAAGATTGACGCTACAATTTAGTTTGATTTCATTCACCTCATTGTAGAATCTATGTATTCGGCTTGTGCTTGTCCCAGTGTTGATACAGTGAACATGATCAATCAATACTTGTTTAATATTCGTTCTATGAGAAAGAGAATCAAAGAAATTAACGAAAATAGTGCTTATTGTTGGTTTTTCGGATGTTCTTCGAAGGAGCCTGAAACATAACCTTTTTAGTTATGTCCCAGGCTCCTTCGAAGATTTAGAAAAACTACTTAATTTAAAGCTTGTTTTCTTACGGAAGACAACGTTATCTACAGTTTGATAACCAACTCCCTTTTTGTTGAGTATGTACGATTGATATGTTTCCTCGTTTTTTTTATACTACGTAAATAAGTGTAAATACTATGCATTGGAACCCACAAAAGAGTTTTTATTTGTTTTAAATCAAAAAAAAAGGATAATGGATACTCTTTATAAGAGGAAACTATTTATTTTCTATTATTATTATATCTGTTAAATGATTAAAAACAACCCTTTTTTTAATTTTCTTCTTACTTTTTTCAAAAAAGAAGAGTTTTTAACTAGATAATTACACTTTTTATTGAACGTCAAATAAGCCGTCAATTTAGAAAGGATGAATATTATGGCACGTAAAGGTGAAAATATTTATAAGCGAAAAGATGGACGCTGGGAAGGGCGTTATAAAAAAGGACGAAAAAAGAATGGTCAATTGAAGTATGGCTATATTTATGGGCAAACATATGCAGATGTTAAATACCGTCTCTATACCTACAAATTGCATTATCATGCGCTCATTCAGCAACAAGGAGAAAGTGGCTTTTCTTATGAAGAATGGACTCTTATCTGGCTTTCCCAACAACAATCTACCGTTAAAGTATCTACCTATACAACCTATCTCTATAAGTTAAAGAAATACATACTCCCGTCAATCGGAAACTGTCCATTGAATCAATTAACGCACGAAACTGTTCAAAATCTTGTGAATAGTTGGCTTCAGTACGGTCTCAAAGCTTCAACCATCCATGTTTTGTACCAACTAGTAAAAAAAACATTAAAAGATGCGACAGAACAAAGCTATTTAAAGCAAACACCCTGTACAAAAATTCGATTACCAAAAAAAAGACAAGTACGCGTACGTGCTATGACAAAAAAGGAACAACATGTGCTAGAAAGTTGTGCAAAGGGGCTTCCCTTATACAAAGGATTATCTGTTTTATTGGCTCTGAATACAGGACTAAGAATAGGGGAAATTGCAGCATTACGTTGGACTGATATAGATTTGAAGCAGCGAATGATTCATATAACTCAAACCTTTCAACGCGTATCGTTAGAAGGTGGAATAAAAAAAACGCAACTGCTCATGGATAGTTCAAAAACAGAAAGTTCTAATCGAGTGATCCCTATTAGCACAACGTTATATAAATACCTAAAAAAGTGGAAAAAGAAGGCGCCTGGGAGTTATGTATGCTCCAATAGTGAACTGCCGAGTGAACCTCGCTTACTGACCTACTATTTCCATAAAATACGAAAACAATGCGGATTTGAGCATCTTCATTTTCATCAGTTAAGACATACGTTTGCGACACGTTGTATAGAAACAAGCTCAGATATTGTGTCGCTGAGCCGTTTGTTGGGTCATACGTCTACAAAAACAACATTGGATATTTACGCCGATTCTATGGTCGAAAGTCGAATAAAAGTTATCACAAATATGAGTAAAGCATTGCAATAAAAAGTAAAAAATACTAATCATTTATAAATAAGTAAAACAAACAAATGTAAACGTTTTCTTAAAGTGTGAAATTTTTAAATAGATAGTGAAAGATACTAGACTCTACTCGAATAGAGTCTAGTTAGTTGTCGTCACTTTTATTTATACGCCGTCAATCATCGTCACAAGTAGGCACAAAGTAGTATATCTGGAGGGCTTAATGGTTATTTACGTAGTATAAAAAAAACGAGGAAATCTTTTTCAAACGTCTCTTCTATATAACTATAATTTAGTTGAAATTGGAATTAAAAGGACTTGTTTGTTTACCAACAAATAATTAAAAAGATGACATATAGAAAGGAAGAGGAAGACATGCTTCATTTAGGCATTGTAGGCCAAACAAATTTAACTGATAAATGGACACATGAGTGTAAGAATAACCTCTATGATCTTATTGAAGTGAAAGACAAAGAACAGCTCGCTTACTTAGATGGCGTAGTGATTCCAATGGAAACGACAGAGCAATTAAGTCAAGTTATTGACTGGATAGTTGCTTGTCGAATCAATCCAACGGTTTTCATTTGGGTGTTCTCCGAAGTACCACTTGAAACAGAGAAAAAAATTATGATGAGTATAGGTGCGACAGATGTGATAGCTATGCCAGAAACCTTTACGTATCTATCAATGAGCGTTGAGAATACGTTTGTCCGATTAGGACACAAGTACAAGGAGAAGTCAGAAAAAGAGGAAGAGGCACCACAAGTAATTCAACTGAATGAACTAAATCAGTCCTTAGTTGTAAATGAAGTAGAGAAAGAGTTGACTCGAAACGAGTACAAGGTGTTGTCATTACTCTATGAAAAACCAAATACTACTGTATTATACAGCACCATAGCAAAATCGTTGTGGCCGGGAAAGGAATTTAACATTTCACGTATAGCTAATATTATATGCCATATACGGAATAAAATAGGAAAGAACGATACCTGTTCTATTGCGACAATCCGATCAAAAGGATATATGTTTCGCCTGAATAACTCTTGATAAAACAGATATTGAACGTCTATGTGTTCCGGGAATTTGATTAAATAGAGAGTATTTCAGGAGACATGTTTTTTTATGTAAGGGGGGTGATACTATTTTTTTAGAAGAAACCATGTCGTACATAAGAGAGGAGGAATAAAATGAAAAGAAAAAAAACTATTTTTTTTCTAGTGGGTTTGATTACATCATTATGTGTGTATCTATATCTAGGTGCGCCACTGATTAAAGCAGATGAAATGACTCAGTCAACTACAGAAATGTCTGCAGCTATAAAATCATCTGAAACAAGTATGTCTAAGGAAAACGATACAACGATAGATTCCGAACAGAGTATGAAAGAACCAATTCAACCAAGAATGGAAAATATTGAAGCCTATGAACTTACTGCGAATGGTACGGGAATTGTTGCTAAAAATATTGCAAAAACGATGACAGATATTCAAGGTTACAATGGTGACATTGCCGCAATTAAACAAATGATTCTCAAAGAGACAGGTGCCAAAGCATATGGGTTATCCGGGGGATCTGTAGTGGATGTCACAGACAGTATCCAAGTATCTGACTTAAAGGGACTAGAGACCGTTTCATCGAATAATTTGCAAGAATTTCATTTAACGCTAACAGTACCGGCGACTCAGTCAGGAACAGGTAGTGCGTTGAGTAGTGACGTCATCGTATACATTGGAAATGTCGCAAAGGTAAGTAATTGGAGTCAATTAGATGCTGCTCTAATGAGCAATACGGTAACAATCGTTGATGTGCAAAGTTCTATGACAAATACGGCGACTGGTAGAGCAGACCGCAATCTTTCAGACAATCGGCCCAATTATGTATTACTAGGGAATGGCTATTCGCTCGATTTCATAGGCTATTCCTATAGATGGGGCACGAATACATCCATCGTGCACAAAGCAGTGGTCGATAACGTTGACCTATATGGCGGACACTACTATGGACCAGTGACAATGTGGGATCGAAATGCCTATGGTTCAAGTATTACGTACCGCAATGTAAATTATACTGGATCACAATTGACCGCTTCTTTCCAAGCTGTTCTGCGCTTTGAAGGGAAAAATGTGATTAAATCGAAAGCTACTCAGTATACATCCTATAATGGGACAGTCCGAAATATGGCTGATACAAACCAATCTGGTTTGGAGTCACACACCCTAGTGTTTGCCTCTAATACAGATACGACTATTGAAGCAGAAAACGGAGACGGTGTGATCTTAGGTAGTTGGTATTCTGACTGGGATACGGTCGCTACTATTCAACCGTCATTAACACTTGAAGAGAATGCCACCGCCACAATTCGTACATTAGGCAATACAGGGGAAACCAACTCTTGGCAAACAAATGGAGGAAGTATTCCGTCCGTCATCAGTGTACAAAGAAATGGAAAAATCGACGTTGGGAAAAATGCTAATCTAAATGTTGAAACGGCTGATGGAACGACACGTGTACCAGTTCGTTTGGGTTATCAGGCAGCAACATCGCAATGGACGACGAGTATCAATCTTGAAGACAGTAGTAATTTCAATGTAACGATCAATGGACCAATCAGTAACACCAATTCTCGTGCAGGATTCATGCTTCAACAAAATTCAGCAATCAATGTAGGAGATAACGCAGAGATGGTCATCAATGCCAATCAAATGACCACTGGAGCACCGGTTATTTCGATGGGGCAAAATGCCAAATTTGATGTCGCCCAAAAAGGAAGTCTCGTCTTGAACAAAAACGGAGGAACTGGTCGTCTTTTGGATCTTTCAACGGGATCGAAATTCCAAGTAAAAGACCAAGGTGTGACGAAATTCATCTCTACTAATGAAGGGGCCTCTACCAGTTCAATGATTTATGGTGGAAGTGGGTCATCCTTTATCATTGGTGATAAAGGAACATTTGAGTCTGTGATAAAAGAGGGTACAGGCGTAAGGAATATGTTGGATTTTGGTAGTAACACGACATTTCAGTTTTCAAACGCACAAAAAATTGATTTGGACTCACGTGGCAATACTAACGTAAATCTGATTAATATGACAAATCCAGGTACATTTACTGCGGATATCCAAGAGGTTTCTGCTTGGAGTAAAGCAGATGCTAGCCAAGCAACGCCAACTTTCCATTGGACACCAATGTATGGTATGTCAATCAAGTACAATGGTACTACTACAACAAGTGTAGTAGGAAATAGTATTACTAACGCTATTCAGAAAAGCTTTGTAGATAATTATCGGACAGAGAACTTTTCTAGAATTGTATACGACTATATTCCAGATGTTCTTGTAGGATTTGACCAACCAAGCGACAATAAGACACTGGAAAGTGGACAAAAACTAACGGGAACGGTCAATAATAATGCACTGATGCTCTTTTATCTTGTAACGGATGAAAGTGATCCAAGTACAGATGTACTATTGACAACACCTACTGTTACCTCTCCTATAGAAGGAGATACCCGTAAATTTAATACGATCGCCGATAATAATGGGAAATTTACATTTGATTTACCAAGTAGTGTAACGTTAAAAGCAGGCCAAAAAATCAAAGCATACGCTTGGTTAGATGGTAAAGACAGCTATGCACTTCAAACGGTCGCAGATAAAACACCGCCCGAAGGAGAATCTGTCAACTATCAGGTTGCGTTGAACGGCCCAACACCAACTGCAGATAAATTCGTAAAAAATCCGACTGATTCCAATCCAACGCCACAAAACTTCACGTATGCATTTAATGCTGAAACGCCACAATCAACGGTCGAGGGCTTTATGAGTCAAATTGGCGAACATACAGTGAAAGTGGATTTATTCGATGAAGCAGGCAATAAGACGACCATCGTATCAAAACTTACAGTGAATAAAGTGATAGACGGTTCTGATTTTAATGCACCGTATAAGGACATTCGTGACTTATCCGATGATCAATTAAAAAGCTATATCCTTGAGCAGAGTCAATCAACGGCGTATAAAATTGTTGATGGGCAGAAAACGGATATCAGTTCTTTGATAAAAGTAACTGATTTTGGCGGATTGAATGAGACTGAAAATCTTCGACCTAAAGCATATCCAGTAACATTGACGATAAAAGCAGCAGATTCAGGATTAGCAACAGATATCTCAATAACAATCAATGTGACGGTTGTTGACATGGATGCTGTATTACGTGTTGAATTTGTGAATGAAGCGAATCAAGTGCTTTCAGGTTACACAGTAACTATCAATACAATAGTAGGCAATACCGTAGACTTAACGACAAATGATGCCGTTCAAACTCAAGTAGAAAATGTCACCGCTGCAGGGTATGACATCGCGGAACGTCCAGCTAACGAGAACGCAATCACAATCGATAATACGGCAGTTACTGTACAGTACAAGCTGCAAGGAGTCTTAAGTCTGACATCCGTGCCCAATGCCCTTGATTTTGGAACCTTGACATACGATGCAAGGACTAAACGCGTGGAAGATCCATCTTTCGACGAGCAATTAGTCGTAACGGATACACGAGCAGATGCTAAAAATGGTTGGCGTATGACCGCATCTTTATCTACACCAATGCGCAACAGTGAAGGACAAGAATTGGTTAATGCCTTGCGCTATATGAATCAAGGCAAAGAAACAATATTATCTCAGGATGCACAGGTGATTTACACTAATACTAAAGGTACAGCGGGTAGTTATGCCATCAGCGATGGTTGGGGTAAAACATCTGATACAGACGGGATAAAACTCCAAATCAATTCCTCTGATACGGTATATACGGGAGATTATGTCGGCGTCATTACATGGAAAGTGATGGCAGGACAACCATAAAAGGAGAGAGGGAAATGAACTATTCACGCATTATCTTGTTCGGCTGTTCTCTGCTTCTATGGGTGGGTACAATAGTTTCTGGACCCATTGTCCAAGCTAAAGAGGGGACTGGCGGTCAAGTCAGTACGACAGGTAAGATTTCTTTTTATGAAGAAGTGACTGAACCCAGCAGCTCTGCTCCAGTGGAATCAAGCACAGCGAAGCCGACTAAACCCATTGGGAACTTTCCTAGTACTGGGGAACAAATTCGAACGTACAGTTTGATTTTAGGCGGTATGATCCTTTTATTCCTTCTCTTACTCCTTTTACGGAAGCGTAGGAAGGAGGAGCGGGAATGAGCGTAACAAAACAAACTTTTTTACTCAGTATGGTACTAATTATCGTGCTTTTCAGCAGTACGTTCAATTTGACTGCTAACGCAACACCTGCATCGTTAAATCAATCTGGAACTGTTTCAGTTGAAGGGAGCGTAGTGACGAATCCAATCGACCCTGAAAATCCAGGAGTACCTATTGATCCAGGACCAGGTCCGTCCACAGAAGGACCACTACGTATCGACTATGCATCATCTCTGGATTTTGGCGAAAGCAAAATCAGTAAAGGTACGCGTAAGTACAATGCATTAGCACAACAGTTTTTTGGAGAAACTGGACCTAGAGGTAGTTATATCCAAATTACGGATCAACAAGCGGATTCCTCTGGTTGGACACTACAAGTTAAACAAGAAACACAGTTTACCAATCAGATTATTCAAAATAAAAAGGAACAAGAACTCAAAGGAGCCGTTCTTTCCTTAGACAAAGGATGGGCGAATTCTAGCGGCACTAGCGAAGCACCAACGGTGACGCGTGAAACGATTGCGTTGAATTCTATCGGTTCAGCCTATGAAGTAGCGACAGCGCGAGCTGGCAGCGGAAAAGGGGTTTGGACCATCGCATTTGGAGCGTCAGATACCAATACGAATAATCAACCACATACCTTGAGCCCTGTAGTGGATGCTTCAGGTAAACCAGTAATAGACCGTACTTACAACAAACCGGTCTATCATAATTCAGCAATCACTTTAACTGTACCAGAGTCGACGGTTATTTATCCGGTCGAATATCAAACGGAGTTAACTTGGATATTAGCCAAGTTGCCTTAATAGATTACACACATTTTAGGAGGAAAAACAATATGAAAGCAAGAAGTCTTTGTACAACAACATTAGCAGCAATCTTAGGAGTAGCGGTGGTAGGAACAGCATCCCCTGCTTTGGCGGCACCAACAGAATTAAGTTCAACAGGAAATGTAACTGTAGAAGAAGGAACAGCCGGTGGTGGTGACCAAGGAACGGTCGATCCAGAAAATCCTGATCAAACATTACCAACTCCAGATCCAGACTCTCCAGGAGAAAATACAAACCCAGATACTGGTTCCCTAGTGATTGAAAAAACAACAAATTTAGACTTTGGAACAATTAAAACATCAGCGAATACTGTAACAAGTTTTGCGAAACCAATGAGCTTTGAAAGTGGTGCGAAAAAGCGTGGCGCATACGTACAATGGGCAGATGTTCGTGCGGGAGGAACATACGGTTATACAGTGACCGCTCAATTATCAAGCCAATTCAAAGATAGTACAGGAACAAACGTATTGACAGGGTCAACAATTGATTTCAGTAACGGATTACTTGCGGCACAAGGCGACAATACAAATACAGTACCATCAAGCGCACAAACTGCTTTTCAACTAACGGAAACAGCGAACGATGCAAAAACAATCGTAACGGCAAGCAAAGATAAAAAAGAAGGTAAAGGTCGTTATGCAATGGAATTTGGTCAAAGTGAAAATTCAACTGTGGGTGTCGCAGGTACTGATGCGAATTCAGTGAAATTAACTGTCCCAGCAGCTACAGCTTCAAACATGGCAGCAACAAATTATACTGCAACAGTCACTTGGAAAATTACTGCTGCACCAGCTGAAGAAGAAACACCAGAAGAAACGCCAGAAGCATAAGCAGGCTCTTCGATTTTTGTAGAGGAACAAGTGTAACTTGTTCCTCTGCGTACATAGAAAAAATACTTTAGAATAAATGAGGTTAGTTATGAAATCACATATAGGATCTATAAAACAATGGGTGAGTATCTTCTTGAGCATCGTGGTTATTGGGCTCTTTTTTTTAAAAGCAGTTCCTAGTTATTCCGCTGCTGAGAATCCAGCAGGTGCTACAGGTTTTACTTACAGTATCACTTTTCCTGACAATCAAGTAGATAAAGAATTAGGCTATTATCAATTAAAAATGACGCCAGGACAGCACCAAAAATTAGCAATTGCCTTAAGCAATCCCAGTGATGAAAAAGTGACCATTGATGTGAAAGTCAATGGAGCAAAAACCAATCAAAATGGGGTCATTGAATATGGGGAATCTACAATCAAAAATGATCCGTCTCTAAAATTTGACTTTACAGATCTAGTAAAAGCACCAGAATCTGTCGATCTAGCGCCAGGAGAAACCAAAAACTTAGAATTGACGGTGGCTATGCCAGAAACCGGCTATGATGGCGTTATAGCTGGGGGTGTTCAGTTGATGCGTGCTGGCCAAACAAATGCCGCAACAGGCGGTGGGGGCTCGAAAATCATCAATCAATATGCCTATGTTATTGGGATGGTTCTACAAGAAACTGAGACCAAGATAGATCCTGATTTGACTCTAAACAACGTCAAAGCTGGGCAAAGCAATTATCGTAATGCAATTTTCGTCAATTTTTCTAATGTGATGGCCACGTATTTAAATAATATGACTGTTGAAGTACAAATTACAGAAAAAGGAAAGGAAACGGTATTATACGAACGCAAACAAACAGCGATGCGGATGGCACCAAACTCATTTATTGATTTTCCAGTCAGTATGAATGGAGAGCGCATGGTTCCAGGCGATTATGAAGCGGATATCCTAGTTACTTCAGGGAAAAAAAAATGGACATGGAAAAAAGAGTTTAAGATTACAGATGAGGATGCCAACAAATTTAATGAACGCGATGTAGGTCTGGTTCAAGAAAAAGGATTAGACTGGAAATTGATTCTACTAATCGTTGCAGCCTTTCTAATATTGATCATTCTGCTCTTTATTCTTCTACGTTTTCTTCGAAAAAAGAAACAAACCAAAGAGGACATAGCCAAAAAAGCACGTAAAAAAAAGAAAAAACAAGTAACTGAACCGACAAGCAACAAACGAAAGAAGCCAAAGAATTAATGGAGTATAGGAGCTGAAGAGAGTGTCTATCGTAGATTGGATTTTCGTTACAGGTATCGCACTAACGATCGTTGCACTCCTAGGATCCGCCTATTTTTTGGTACAGATCTTACGAACATCGCAGCAGATTCGCCGGCTACCAGTCAGACGAATAAAAAATAAGAAAAAACGACGTTTTATAGCGCGCAAACGTCAAAAGTTGATAAATAAGAGGAAACGAAGCCTTAGATATTGTCTTGTTCTATTGGTAGTAACGGTTCTATTTGGTGGAGCATCTGGCTATCTTTCCTACTATCAATCAATGAATTTGACAACAGATGATTCGGATTCTGTCGTTAAAGGGTATTATCTCTTGCGTGATTTTGAAGAACAGATCACGATTGCTAAAGAAAAGGGCGATGACGAAGAAAAAATGCAAAAAAATATTCGGTATCTTGCTACCGCAATGGCAAGTTACGGATCGAAAACGGCAAGTACGTCTAATTCACAAGAAGGGCAGTTGACATTGAATCGCTATTATAATGCCGTCAAACAATTAGGGATGAATGCCAGTACTCAAACCAAAAATTTTTATGGCAATGCCGCTGTTGTCAACGATTTTTTAGAAGACATCAAAAAGGTAGAGACGTATGAAAAAGCAGCATTCGCTTATTATAATGTGGATGAGTCTGCCTTCTCACAAGAGAAATAAATGGAGTGAGAAACGATGAAACAACGTCCGATACCTAAAAGAAAGAACACGACCAAAGTTAGTCGTAACACCCATATACCATCTAGTGGGAAAAGACGTAGTCCTTCAAGAGACAAGCGAGTCTCTAAGAAAAAGCGGCGCAGACGCGGGTGGCAGATAAAAGAATTCTTTCTAGCAGTGACTTTAGTTAGCGTAATAGCTATAGGGGTAAGTGTCTTCTTCATCAGCATCCTAACAGTTCGCGGCTATAGTATGGTTCCGACATTGCGTGAAGGAGACAAGGTATTAATTCAAAAAAAAACAACGTTTCGCCGATTTGACTTAGTCGCATACACTGTCGGCGACGGAGACCCGCAGATTCGACGAATCATCGGATTACCAGGAGAGACAATCCGATATACTCAGGATACGTTGTTTGTGAATGAGCAACCAGTGGACGAAAAATTTTTGGTAGACGAAATCAATGAGAGCCAAAAAAATGGACGTGATTATACGGAAGATCTTGAGCAACAACCGATTGTGATTCCAGAGGGGTATTATTTCGTATTGGGGGATAACCGCCCCTATGCGACGGATAGCCGACATTACGGATTGGTTGCGGAAAAGCGTTTCCTTGGTAAAGTGACCACACAGTTGTTTCCGTTCAATGAAATCAAAGCATTTTAAACTATAGTGAGGTCAGCAAATAAGCTCCGTTAACAAAAATAGCCGGTTGAAAATTGGGTTCTACGTCAAATTGTGTTGGTGAACAAAAAACTGAATAGAAATCAAAGTCTGGTAAGGATAGAACATTCTTATCAGGCTTTTTTATTGTTGTGAAAAAATAAGACCTTGAATAATATAAATACGTGAACGAAAATGATAAAAGTTTCGATAGCCATAGGCTATCCGTTTGATTACCTTAAGTTTATTGTTTAAGCCTTCAGTAATACCATTAGAATAAGGGAAGCGAAACGAATTCTTAATGCCTTCTTTATATTTGTTAAAGAAGAGTAATTTCTTTTTGAACCAGTGTGGTAGCTGATTATCTAGCTGTTGAAGATACTCAAAAAAGAGCGTATGTTCTCGATGAGAAAAAGCATATTTTAAATATTGAACCGTATCATAGCCTGTTCGTAGGACATCATCATAGTGCAACAGTTCATCGACAATATCTTGTTGACTTAATGGCCGTTTAAATAAGGGCTGATAAGCTCGACAGTTTATATCTAATTTATCGGAATCTTTCAATAGTAGCTTCCAATAGCGTTTTAAACGACGGTATTGTTTTGGTTCAGAACTTTTCAAACGGTTCATCGTTTGAATTCGCAGTTGGTTCAACGTACGATTCATTTGTTGGACGATATGAAAGCGATCCGTCACTAATTGAGCATTCGGAAAAACCGTTCGAAGAAGTTGATGGTAACTAGCGTTCATATCGGTTACGAGATACGCTACATGTAGCCGAGCTTCACGTGTAAAGCGCATGAAATGAGCGGTCAATTTGTATAGTCGTCTATCTTCCAGCACTTCTAACAACTGATTCCGTTCTCCATCCACACAAATAAAGCTCATACTTCCTTGGCAAGATTTCATGGATTTAAATTCATCGATACATAGAATTTTAGGGAGGAAGTTCCAGTTTGTTCGATAATTTTTTGATAGTCTCTCCATCATTCTAAGGACTGTTATGTCTGAAACAAAGTGTTTTTGAGCAATCATTTTTCTTGAAACATTCTTTTTCAAGTCAAGCATAATTTGGTATTGAAGCTGTTTAGATAAGTGATGATGTTCTTCAATCAGCTCTGTATGAGCGTGGAAAGTAGCACCACATTCATGACAAAGAAAACGTGTCCGTTTTAGTTCTAATAGAGTGAAGCGCTCATTAAAAACAGGCAATTGAGCTGTTGTTGTATGACTGCCATTTTTGATGATTTGTCCATGATTGAGGCGCCCACATTTCTCGCAATGAGTAGGTGAATAGGTCAGCTTGGCTTTAATCACTTGAGCTTGCACTCCTTTTACTGGTCTTTGTTCCAACCAATTTTCTTCAAACCGGAGGTTTTTGTCTGTAAGTCCGAGCAATAATCTGGTATTCTTATCCATAGGGAACAACCTTTCTGATGATTTGTGGTTTTTGTCGATTTCATTTTATCAGTTAGTTGTTCCTTTTTTGTATTTAAATGCTCAAAAAAGTGCTGGTAGAAAATCTTTTTTGATTTCCACCAACACAATATATTATAGAGCCGAAAATTGAGAAAATTTTCAACCGGCTATTTTTTCTTAAAAGGATCGATTATGGTAAAAATTTCTTTTTTAGTTTTTTAACGAATATGATCAAAATTTTCGATACAATAAAACTGACAGCTATTGTTGAAAAAATAACTATGGCAACCTTAATTCCGTCATTCTGCCATTCTCCGTTTAAAATAGATAAATTAATCAAGCTGTAATAAGCTATTATAGAAAAGAAAATACCTAAGAAGTAAAAAGCCATAATCTCACAACTACTTTGAGTCCCTTTTCTTGCTTCATATTCGGAATAACCACTTTGAAAGGGGATTGGACTGCCATTTTGCGAAGGGTCAGGTTTCATTGTATTTCTAACTAAATCAGTGGTATCTATTTTAGTAGCATTTTTAAAGTCATGTTCAGTCATAGTTTTCTCCTTAATTTTAATAAAACATAGTGAGATTTGGTCCCATTTCTTCATTAGCAGCCACTTTATCAGAATAAATATATAACTGAACTGATTGTATAGTAGTTTCCTTCAAATTGGTACAGAAACGAATAGATGGGTTAAAAAGCTTGTGTATGGCAGGAACTGTTGGACCGTTTGCTTTCAATCCTTTTGAAATGGGTCATTGTACACATATCCCCACAGCCAGTATAGAAAGTATATTGATTAAAAACTCTGTATGAGTAGGAACCATTTCTGAACAGCTCTCTTAGAAAAAACGAAATACCATCCATTAAAAGCCATTTTCTACGAGGACCAACCATTAACAATCCATAAAAATCCCTCAAAACCTTATATTTTCCTTTCATTTTTTGGTATGATGAAGCTATCTAAAAAAAGTGAGGAAAAAAACATGAGTGAATCACAAATAACCAAAAAAGCTATTTCATCGGCATTGATTGAATTATGCGATAGAAAGTTATTCAATAAAATCAGCGTTCAAGATATCACCAAAGAAGTTGGCTTAAATCGTCAAACGTTTTATTATCATTTTACCGACAAACAAGATCTTTTGCGCTGGATTTACACACACGATGCATTGATTTATCTAGATTCACCAGATGTGTCTATTGACAATTGGGAAGAGCAAGCTTTGAAAATGCTAAAAGCGATTCAAGCCAAAAGTGATTTTTACTATAATACGGTCAGTTCTGATTCAGATATCTTAAGAACATGCTTTTCAGCGATAACGAATAAACTGTTCATTAATTTATTTGATCAAATGGATAAAGAAAACCAATTGCTGCCAGAGGACAAAGTATTTTATGCCCGATTCTTTTCATATGGCTGTAGCGGTGTCTTGATTGATTGGATTCTCGGTAGTTACAAAGAATCACCACTAGAAATCGCGACACAGTTATTCCGTTTGGCTAAAGATACTGAATTTTTCTCTTATCGTCTCTATGCCCAGGAAAATGAACTGTTGTGACAAATTGTCCATAGTGTCTAAAAAGAAGACGGAATGGAAAGGCTATCACAAGACATTTGCATGAAAGCATTGTACGCTAGGTACATAAATTGAATCGGGGGGATTTTCATGAAAAAAAGACATATTGGATTAGCTGCCGCAAGTGCATTAGGTGCGGCTTACCTTGCTAAAAAAGTATCTGCTGAAAAAAAAGCAACAACTGCTGCTGAAGTAGAAGAAGAAATCAATAGCCGTTATTATGGAGACAAACAGGTTTATCTGATTGGCGGTGGTATTGCAACTATGGCGGCAGCGGTTTACTTAATACGAGATGCTAATTTTAGTGGAAAGAACATCCATGTGATCGAAGGGATGAAAATTCTTGGTGGAAGTAATGACGGGATCGGTACGAATGACAAAGGCTTCGTCGCGCGTGGTGGTCGGATGCTAAACGAAGAAACTTATGAAAATTTCTGGGAATTGTTCGACAGTATTCCTTCACTTGAATGGCCCAATCATAGTGTGACAGAAGAGATTTTGAATTTTGATCATTTACATCCGACGCATGCACAAGCTCGTTTAGTGACAAAAAATCAAGAAATCCTTGATGTTCATACAATGGGCTTTGACAACGAAGATCGTCTAGCGATGACAAAACTATTAGCGGCATCTGAAGAAAGCTTAGATGACGTAACGATCGAAGAGTGGTTTGGTCCGCATTTCTTTGAAACAAATTTCTGGTATATGTGGCAAACAACATTCGCGTTCCAAAAATGGAGCAGTGCGTTTGAATTACGTCGTTACATGAATCGAATGATTTTAGAATTTTCTCGTATTGATACCTTAGAAGGGGTTACTCGAACACCGCTAAACCAATACGATAGCGTGATTTTACCATTGAAAGCATTTTTAGAAAAACATGGGGTAGACTTTACGCTAAATGAAGATGTGGTTGATTTAGAATTTGAACCAGGCGCTGAAATTACCGTAACGGCGTTGAAACTTGGCGATGGAGAAACAATCGAACTAAACGCAGAAGACGTGGTAATCATGACTAACGGAACGATGACAGATAGTTCGACAGAAGGGGATTGGAGCACACCAGCGCCAGTTGTTACAGAAGAATCTCGTTCTGCACGTCTATGGCGCAATATTGCGAAGAAAAAAGCTGGCTTAGGGAATCCTGAACCATTCTTTGGAAACGAAGCTGAAACAAATTGGGAAAGCTTTACTGTCACTTGTCGTGGGGACAAATTATTAAAACGAATTGAAGAATTTTCTGGCAACATTCCTGGATCAGGTGCTTTAATGACGTTAAAAGATTCAAGTTGGTTGATGAGTACCGTTGTGGCGGCGCAACCTCATTTTAAAAATCAAGACCCTGATACGACTATTTTCTGGGGCTATGGTATTTACACAGATAAAGTCGGTGATTACGTGAAAAAACCAATGCGTGATTGTACTGGGGAAGAGATTTTATACGAATGGATTTGCCAAATGGGGTGGCAAGCGGATTGGGATGAAATCATCAAAGATGTAGTGAATGTGATTCCAGCTTACATGCCTTATATTGACGCACAGTTCCAACCACGTAAAATGACAGATCGTCCGCAAGTTGTTCCAGAAAATAGTACGAATTTTGCGATGGTCAGTCAATTTGTGGAAATTCCGAAAGATATGGTCTTTACAGAAGAATATTCTGTACGAGCTGCGAGAATAGCTGTCTATACGTTATTTGATATTGATAAGGAAATCATTCCGGTGACACCTTACAATCGTGATCCAAAAGTGTTAGCAAAAGCTGCTCAGACGATGTTTAGATAATAAGTGATAGGTACTAAAAGAGTGAGGCTGGATGTGACGCGTAGTGTGATGTCCTAGCCTTACTCTTTTAGGATAACTCTAATCAATAGAGTTATAGGAAGAATGACCTAGAAAAATCTCGGACTTTAGATGGATGTTTCTCTCAAGACAAAAACGTATAATAGAGAAGTAGGGAAATAAAGAAGAGAAAAAATAACAGATAAAGTCAAAAGGAATAGGGGAATGGTTCATGAAACGAGTATTTAAAACAGTAGTATTTGAGATGAGTTTGTATTATGGGTTGTTGGCCATTGTGTTGCCATTGATTTATGCAGTTACATATCATGTTTCATTTATGTCTGTTTTTAGCGTTGAGTGGCTTGCGGTGACACTATTCATCTATCCAATCGTACTTATTTTATCCACTATTCGTTATGGATATGGTCGAATGAGGAAAACGACTCATCTGTAAATAGAATAAAACAGCTAAATTAAAAGCATGCAACTTTTAGTTTAGCTGTTTTATTTTTGAGAACCTATAATGTTAATTGTTCCATATTGAATGCGTCTGTCATTGCTTGTGTAGCCTTTTCCATTGGTGTGACTGATTCTAATTCACCTTGCACAGCGATTCGTGTTGTCGCATACATATCGCCACAGGTGATCAATGTGATCATCTTCTTGCCTGGGACGTCATCGATCAACTCTACTCTGGAAGGATCGATTTTTTCAACATAAGTGATTTTATATGTATAAACATTGTTCAAATCTGTCGTATAAATCAGTTCTCCTGGTTTTGAATATTCCAGTGGTGAAAACAAAGAAATCATGTCCTGTACACGATGACTAGCAAGAGCATAATTGCCTTTCCCCATCTCTTGATCCGGCTTCATCGTTCCAGCACCCGTTAGTAAAACAACATTGTCTAATCCTCTGAAAATCGGCAAGTTGATTTTTACATCAGGCAGTGCAACGGCACCAACAACAGGCAGGTTTTTATTTGACAGCTGGGCTTTTAGAACAGCTTCTGTACTAAGAGATTCAACTGCAGCAAAGTCAAAAGAAGTATCGGTCTGATTATTTTTTTGAACGATTTCAGGCGTTAACTTCTCTACAGCATATTCTTTTCCATTTTGTTGAATCAACCAATTTCTGATTTGTGTATTGAAAACTAAGGCTAAACCAACAATGAGTAATAAGAATAGGAAGATATTAATCAGCCAATTACTTTTTCTTGATTTTTTCTTTTTAGGGCGTACTTTTTTCGAGGCCATAAGCATCCTCCTTTTTTCTTTTAAGTGTATCATAAATCAATTTGAAACCCTAGTTTAAAATTCTTATTTTTTTTATAAATAGATATATTAAAAAGGAACCTTAAAAGTACGGAAATTGCACATTATTTTTTAGTGGATATCCTTTATCTGATATAGAAAGTGGGCACTTTTTAACTCTTTGTAACTTAATCTTAAAATAAAAGACACAAGCTTTTCTTTCAGAAATATTGTAGAATGGAATAGAAGACAAACGATGGGGGTGATAGAACAAATGTTGGATTTGATTTATGTACATATTGATATGACGAGTAATGCAGTATTATCAAAAGGGATCACACATACAGACTTTACGCGCTCCATTGTTCATCACCCTAAGAACCTGCTATTACTGAATCCTTCTGTTGAAGAAGGGGAGTACGATATGCACAGCGGATTAAAAATTATTCGCGGACAAGAGAATGTAGAGTACTATTTTTCTACTGCTCATCGGCGCAAAATGAACGAAGAGATTAAATGGATCGATTTTTCAGATGTTACAATGCTCAAAGAATTGACACCTTTGGAAATTTCAGAGCTGCTTTACTTTGGTCATATGAAAACGAGTCTTCATTCGCCATTTTTTTATAAATTACAAAATGATTTCGTTTTTTTTGAATTTGTCGATCACATGACAAGGGTTTATTATCGTTATATCGACGAGTTTTATCGGATTTTGGCGGATAAGATCACTCGGGTGATTTTGGAAAAAGTCAATGATCGAAAAACATTCTTTAAACGAGGCGTTTCAGTTGAGAAGCTGGATGTAGAATTATTGAAAGAAATGAAGACAATTTTACAAGAAGGCGTTGTTTTTTGTTTCGATCAGATGGATATCAAAGGCAAAGAATACCATATCCCTATTCATGTAGTGGAGGATTCTTTATGGAAAACAAAAAACTTTGCGTATCGCAACGAACCAGTAATAGCAATACTGATTTACAATACAGCCAAACGAAGATGGCGTTTAATGCAAGAAGATGAGTTTGGATTCACCGATTTGCCCAGACAGGCATAAGGACATTATAGAATAAAATGAGCAAGCGGAAGAAAGTGAAAACTAAACCGACCTACAAACGTTAGATCAAAATCTAATGCTTTTAGGTCGGTTTAGTTTTTAATTCAGCTTGTCTTTTTTTCGTCTAGTTCATTTTCCTTATCTTTCAACGCATCTTCAATTTCTTTATGCAAGAAGTACGAAATCACTGTTCGGATCACGACCAAAATGGCTAATTTTAAAATATCTTGAAAGGTTGGTTTGATGATCGATTCAATAATATCTGCAGCAATCAGTATTTCCAAACTAAGCAAAATATAACTACCTAGAAAACTTTTAATGAAATTATTTTGTCGGGCCATCACAATACGATTTCGGTCTAAGCGTTCACTTTTTAGAAAATCGATTCCAGCCATGATAACACCCCAAATCAAGACAATGATTGAAAAAATATTCAACGCTAAAATAAATAGATCAAAAAATGGAATCAAGTTATCCATAATATTTTGAGCTAAATCGTGCATTCGGTATCCCTCCTTTTTGGTAAGACCATCGAAATGATTTAGTCTTGTTGGATGCCTTTTTTAGCAGAAACCAGCAACATCATCGGTCTACGCAACTCATTACGCATTTCAGTACTAGCTTCTAACATTTCAGGAGCAGGCATTGGCTCGACAATTCGGGTAAGCTGAAAGCCGTTCGTTAATAAGCCATCTAGATAAGTTGTTAAAGTCTTATGGTATTTCAGGACTGATTCACCTAAAAAGGTTGTTTCGCGAATACTCTCATCAAAATAGCGGTCAACTGGCCAATAAAGGGGTTGCTTATCCTGGTCGTAAACCCAATCTTCTGTTCCTTGTGCGGTAAAAATTGGATGTTCTGCGGAAAAGACAAAATCGCCACCAGCGGTTAAACAGTGATTGACCTTCTTTGCAATCTCATGGAATGAAGGCACATAGTGAAGTGCCAACGAGCTGATGACAATATCGAATGTTTCGTTCAACCCGTCGATTTCTTCCATACCCATTAAGTGATAACTGATTTTTGAGGAATTTGTCATTTCCTTCGCTTTTTCAATCATTCGTTCAGATAAATCAATGCCAATGACTTTTTTAGCACCGTTCTCAACGGCATATCGGCAATGCCAGCCGTAACCGCAGCCAAGATCCAGAACCGTTTTTCCAGTAAAATCAGGGAGTAGTTTTTTCAGCTCATGCCATTCGCCGGCACCTTCCAGCCCTTTTTTTGATCGATCCATTTCGCTGTACGCTGCAAAAAAGATAGGGTTGTCATACTCATTTTTCATTGTATAGCTCCTTTTAAAAAGTGTATGTTCTATAGTCTATATTGTATCAGATTGCTAAAATAATACCCATAAAAGAGAATGGAACAAGAAGTTGAGCTTTTATAAGGTGCAACTTGATGCTTACCGTTTTAGTGAAAAGTATGACCGCAATCACACAATACACGAATAGCGTTGTCTTTATCCTTGTTTTTGATTAAAAGGTAATCTGTATTATAAGTAGAGAGGGCGAAAATCGAGATATGATTTTCGGCTAAAGGGTTGGCTAATTGTGTTAAAATACCGATTAAAGAAAAGTCTAATTCACCGACGATCTGGATAATAAACCAATCATTATCGACAGAAAGAGCTTGATCCGTTTCAAGTGAGCCACAAGGAACAACAATCGAACATTCATCTTCTGCATAAGTGATACTTTTGAAGTCGTTTATCTCATGAAAAGACATAGGGATTTTGGTATGGGTAGGAAATTTCATGATTGTATAGTTTAGTTTATCTAATAATTTTAGTTGCATTGTGTTTCCTCCATATACCTTTTATATTTAAACAGGAAGCTGTAACCGTACTTGTGAACCATAAATAGGCGGGACCAGCTGACAGGTGTCTTCAAAGCCTGCATCCACACATAATGCTTGGGTGAAGGCTTTGTCCTCATTGACAACAATCATAAGTTGGTCGATCGTTGAAAAGTGTTGACGAATGAATGATGGAAGCAATTGAATGGCTTGTCGAACATACCCATTATTTAAATGGCGAAAGTCAGTTGAAATATCTTGCACAATTAAACAGTTTTTATTATCAGAGTAAGGACTACTGCCCTTTGCTTCAAACAGGGTCAAAAAAGCAACCAAATGCTCGTCTTCGAAAATAAGAACAGCGTGCCGTCGTGGGTCTTTTTGTGTTAATGCAATAGCAATTCTAGGCTCACGAACATAGCGTAACTTTATGTCTGATAAGCAGTAATGATCGATAAGTGTTTGATGTGTATCATTATACATTTTCAAATACATGATTGTCCCTCCTGACAGATAAGATACTTTCTTCATCTTTAGTATACCCCGTTTACTTGCTTTTGTGCAGTGATCTTATACTATTTTTTCTCTCGGAACAAAAACAGCCCATCTATTTCTTGCTAAGGTTCTGTAGACGTAAAATCGAGATGTTTATAAAAGTCAAAAGCATAAGGAGAAGTGTTTAGCGTTAGTTTTTTAGTGTTATAAGTTGGCGAGTAATCTCTTGTTTTTAGATAAAAAAACAGCCAGAGAGAAATAGTATCTTTCCCTCTAACTGCTTTGTTTATTTGATTAGACGTTTGTCATTTTTAGACAAAGTACTTACTTTTTTTATATGTTCAACAGTAATCATCCGAATTTGTTGACTATCTTCTTGTAAGCGTAGCATGATCGAATCACCAATTTTTTTAGAAACGATCCAACCGGAAACTGTTTCAAACTTTTGAGAAGTCGGCACTTCCTTTAATTGTAAAACAACTAAACTTTTTTGAGCAGAAGCAACTTGTAATTTCTTAAGAATTTCTTCACGCTCTTTATTTTTGCTCTGCTTATCTTTAGAGTCGTCTAAAAACGCCGAAAAGAAACTTTGGGAAGACTGGCTGATCAATTTTGAAATGCTTTTCATTGTTGATTTATGGTTATTGTCCATTCTTCTACCTCCTTTACGAATTTACTGCTACTGTCAGACTCTGAATAATCAGGTACTATCATTCTACCTAAAAAAGACAAAAAATTCAAGAAAATATGTTCGTAATAATTTCGTCAATGATTATTCCTACTTGCTTTTTTCAATATATTCAGTAATATTAGAAGTACTGATTACTGTATATGTAATTCGTTTGAAAGTGAGTGATCGGCTAAGACTTTCAACTGAAAAGAAGGAGATACCAATGAACCAAAAAGAGACGAAGAATTCAAAAGTTTATATCATAGGATTATTAGTAGCAACTGCATTTGCAGGAGCGATTTTAGCAAAAGTAGCACCGATGGAAGAAGGACACGGATTTTCAGCTTTATTTAATGATAGTAAGGCGGACGAGATAGAAGTAACGGAGACAAGTGAAACTAAAAAAGAACCAGAAAAAGTCAAAAAACTAACTTATACTGAACAAATCAATCAAGATTTAAGTGATGGGAAATTTGCGAACCGGATGCCAATCAACTTATTATTGCAAACAGACGATAAATGGAAGACAACGCCATATGGCATGGGAAATCCTGATGGGAATACCTTAGAAATTAATGGTTGTGCGATTTTGTCTTTAGCAATGGTATCATCTTATTTAGATAACAAATCATATACACCTCAAGATATTTTAGACTGGTCCAAAAATGATTATTTTGTTGAAGGGGAAGGTACGGCTTGGTCGGCGTTCTCTGATTTTGCAATGGTAAAAGGGTATCAATTTCAAGATCTTGAAACAGATATTGCCTCTGTAGAAGAGCACTTGAAACAGAAACATCCTGTAATCATATCTGTAAAGCCAGGTTTATTTACAAAAACAGGTCATATCATGGTGCTTAGTGGGACAAATAACGGAAAATTTTGGCTGAATGATCCAAATGATTCAGAAGCAAAAGGACATTCGAAAAAAGAGTTTACAGCGGATGAATTGATGAATGAAGCCTTGAATTTTTGGGTAATCTACAAATAGAGAGTTGAAAGATTTTAATTGTACATTATCGCAACAAGATAAAGCTGATATTTCATAGTGCTACTTAATTTAAAGTGTGGAGCAAAACGGCGTTTTTCGTTTGGGCTACACTCTTTTCTGTTTTTCGGAAAAACCGTTGACATGGGATGGTTCCCACATTATACAATGGACGTATAAAAAGGAAATGGAGTGAGCCACATGAAAATTATGATTGAGAAAGACTTTGAAGCAATGAGCGAAACAACTAAAAATATTTTATTTGGTCATATGAGCCAAGATAAACGGGTTAACTTATCAATAACAGCAGGGAATACCCCAGTTCATGTTTATAAAAAAATGGTAGAAATTGTAAAAGATTCCCCCAATTATGCCAATGTTCACTATTATAACTTTGATGAAATTCCTGTCGCTGGTCAAAAGGAAGGAATAACGATCACAGATTTACGAAAACTATATTTTACTCCTGCCACTATCGATGAAGCCAATATTCATCCTTTAACCGTTGAAAATTATGCTGAACAAGACAAACGTTTGGCAATGGACGGCGGATTAGATGCCATGTTGATCGGTTTAGGTGGAGATGGTCATTTCTGTGGGAATATGCCGACAACGACAAGTTTTGAAAATTTGACTTACAAGATAAAGGTCACTGGTGAAGAACCTTGGTTTGTACCAGACATGATGGAAAAAGATATGGAGTTCGTTACTATGGGACCTGTTAGTGTCATGCGGGTAAAACACTTGATTTTGATCGTGAATGGTGAGAAAAAAGCTGAGATGGTAAAGAACGTCTTACAAGGACCCGTCACCGAAGAGTTCCCTGCATCTATTTTACAATTACATCCGAATCTTACTGTTATCTTAGATGAAGCAGCAGCAAGTAAATTAGATAGATAAATAGCTTTTAAAGATTAAGGGAGTAAACGGCCTTGATCTTTTTTAAAACTCAATTTACAAACGTATGTTCTCGTGTTATTCTTGATTAAACGTTATAAGAATGGAGTCGAATATGGAAAAAATCAGATGTGATTGGGCACAGGGTAAAGAATTAGAAGAAACATATCACGATGAGGAATGGGGAACCGCTGAGCATAGTGATCAAAAACTTTTTGAAATGCTGATTTTAGAAAGTATGCAAGCTGGGTTGAGCTGGTCAACGATTCTAAAGAAAAGAGGGACACTCACCAGTGCATACGATCAGTTTGATTATACAAAAATTGCCGAGTATACCCAAGAGAAGATCGATTCTTTATTGAAAGATCCAGGAATCATCAGAAATAAGCTAAAAATCAATGCAACAATCAATAATGCGCAAGTCTTTATGAGGATTCAAGAGGAATATGGTAGTTTTGATCAATTTATTTGGGCGTATGTGGATGGAACACCAATTAAAAATAGGTGGAAAGAAGTTGGAGAAGTTCCAGCATCAACGGAATTATCAGATAAAATCAGCAAAGATTTGAAGAAAAAGGGATTTAAATTTTTAGGTACAACGACAGTCTATGCATTTATGCAAGCAACAGGCATGGTAGATGATCATTTAGCACATTGTTTTAAGCGACAAGAAGAGTAAAAATGCATAGGACAGGGTATTTCTAATGTGTAAAAATAGAAAGGATTTCAAAAAGAACTACTTTCTTTTGAATTCGTTTTTCAGTTTACATACTAAAGGCAACGGTTTGCTATGTATCTGGATTGTAGAGGATATATTTCAGGGAACGTTGCATGTTTTACCAACCTAAAACGGGAATAATAGTATCATGCAATTTTTTATCAATAAATAGATTGACCCCGTCAGAACTGTCTCATACATACAATCTGGAGTATAAAGTAGAAATTTCCTCTTGTACTTTTTTTGAAATAAGATAAGCTTTAAAGAGTAGATCTTGAAAATTATTTGTATAGGCACCATTTTCTTCGACTCATGATAGTTTGAAATAAAAGAAGGCAGCAATTACGTATCTAACAGTGCGCTATTTATTAAAAAACGGGTCGATTAGAAGAAATAGATGGAACAAAAGAACTAGACATACAGAGTACAAACAAAGTGAGTTTATTCACGTATAATGTTTTACTTGATAAAACAGTTGGCTATCTGCAACAGGGGAACCTGTTTAGCCAAGATAAGGGATGTCTATATAGAAAGATGATGCTGTCTTTAATCAATCCGCAGACATGTAAAATGGTCGAAGTTGACTCTATTTACTTGATGATCGAGCTAATGAATAAAGGAGAAGGCCGATCGGTTTTACCTAAGCGTTTCTTTCTGGAGAAACAGGATTAATCGTTGTAGTTCACTAAAACAGAACAGCAAGTTCCTATCAATATCGTTGGAAATACTTGGAACTACCACCATGTTCGTTCGTTTTCAGAGAATAGTAACGCTTTGAGATAGAGAGGATTTGATTTGTGTGAGTGATATTTATAAGGATATCAATTCAAACTATGAGAGATTGTCAGAAGCCGAACGGGAAGTTATTCATTTTATTTTAAAATTTGAAGAAATCGAAGGGTTAAAATTGAAAGACATCAAAGATGCGCTGTATATATCGAATACTACAGTCATTCGGGCATGTAAAAAATTAAATTACGCGACATTTAACGAACTGAAAGCTGCATTCATCCAATCGAGAGAGAAAAAGAAACAGATTTACCCAAAACAATCCAATTTTTTACATGTATTAGATAGTATAAAGAAAGAGACGTTAACGACTTTAGAATTAGTGGACGAAAAAAATATCGATAAAATATGTAACTGTCTAATCAATGCAAGAAGAATTTTTTGTATAGGAACGGAATCAAGTGCTCAAGTCGCATCTGAATTTAATGATAAGCTAAAATCAATCGATTTTTGGACGAATGATTTTTCAGATAAACGACTGATTGAACGCATTCCTAAAATCAGCACGTTTCAAGATGTGGTTGTTGTATTTTCGTTAAGTGGTCGACACGAAGAGCTCGATGAGATCATGATCGAAGCTAAATGCAATAGAACAACCATCATTTCAGTGACGAATATAGCAGCGACTAAATTAAAATCGATTAGCACATACTGCGTACTGACCAGTAACACTGGTAACCAGAAAAAATTTTGCTCACGATTGATGCTCCATATGATGAGTAATCTGATTTATGAAAAATTAATAACAAAAGTACCTATTTTTGATGGAACATCACGTAACTAAATTTTTGTGACCAAGTAGGTACTGTGCAACATCAACTCGTTCCTCGTTGTGTTTTACAGCAATTCCAGCTTATTTCCGAAGGGATTGCTTCTGCTCCCAACGTTTATGTGCATTTAGGGTGTGATACAAAATGATTATTACTTTTGTATCACACCCTTTTTAATTATTTAACTTTTTGTTCTGCCCATTCAGCAGAATATTGTTCACCTGCAACTAAGTCATATTGAATGTACTTATAATCCTCTAGTATTTCTTTTTGTTCCTCCGTTAAATCTTTTTCTAAAATGATTTTATTTTTTTCTGTAACAAATACTTGTTTCCCGTTATAACGGTTTGAGACACTTTCTACTGGATCAATCGTGGATGCCGGAAGTTTATTTGTTACCTGAGTTAATAATGCATAGAAAGGAGTTACCTTGATATTGGCTTGCTCAAATGCTAAGGCATTAAAATTAAAGGGTGATACAACGTTTTTATTTAATTTTTTTATTTGATCTCTGCTAAAAGCATTGCTGTAAATAAAATAATCTGTCTCATGGTGCTCTAAACCATATTTTTTTTGATCATTACCACTATAAAGAGAAGGCAAGTGGTCACCATAGAAGACAAAGGTGATCGGTTTTTGGATTTTATCCAATTCCTTTATGAACTCTTTAACAGCTTCATCTGTATAATGAAGTCCTTGCATGAAGGTCGCTAGTTCCCCTTTTCTGCTCTCTAAAACAGCTTTTCCTTCAGCACTGTAATCGAGCTTATCATAATAATCTTGGTAAGGCATATGATTTTGCATGGTTGATAATTGAATAAATTGAGTAGTCTCTGTATTACTTTGTAACGCTTTTAATGTTTCTTTGTACGCTGACTCGTCAGAAATTCGTGGACTTCTTTCGATTTTATCTGTATAAGTCAATTTGTCTGGGCTGTCTACATAATAAAATTTATCAAACCCAAATTTTTCAAAGACACTTTTTCTTTGATACAGCGATGCAGTAAAAGGGTGAATTGCAATTTTTTCGTCGAACAGGTTTGTAATATTAGGACTTACATGTTGCCCTCCGACTAACTGGGTATAGGGTGTAACTAATGAGGCGGATAGACTACTGATATCCAAACCAGTCAAACTTTGCCATTCCATATTAGCGGTACCGCCACCATAACCTACGGATAGCATTGTACCACCGGTATTTTTTTTCATGAGCTCTTTAATCGTTGGGATTGGGTCATTCAGTACATTAAGGTTAGGAACTCTAGCAGGATCACTAAAGGTTTCACTTAAATTTAAAATAAGAGTTTGATTTTCCAACCAATCGTTTCTTGTTTGATTGATTTTTTCAGCTTCGGCATCATATTTTTTCATTAATTCTTCAATTTTATTTTTTGAATAGTTTTCTGGTTTATCCATTATCTTGATATCGATATTATTCAGAAATTGAATAATCGGACCATTTTCTAAAACTGTTTCACCTTGGTTGATAAAGAGTTTATTGACTCTAAATAAATTAAACAATAAGAAAGAAGGTGAATTTTTATGATTTATAAAAAAGACATTTGAAAATAGAACGGACAACGTAATGATGCCAATAATTCTTTTTTTCCAATTGAATTTTAGCGCATATTGATGCTGTAGCTTTCTTTGCACCACGATACTAGAAATGGTCACCACGAGGATTAAAATCGCACCAGTCATAACCAAAACAGGACTAACCATGGAAAGTAATTCCGAAATACTATTTAACATCTTCAAGTCTGAAGGAAAAACAGGCTCATCTCTTAAATTGACTTTGATCACACTGGAGACAGTTAAGAGTAAGTCAATCAAAAAAGTTAACGAAAAAACGTACCAAAAGCGATTCATAAGTAATAAAAGTAATAGGAAAAAGCCCATGATGATCATAGTCGTTAATATCAAAATAGATTGACGTTGCGTAAAAATTTTAAGGATTACTTGGAAAGTCTGCGACCAACCTTCTGTTTTATCAAGTAAAAAGAGTTGTACGCATGTGAAAAAGTAAAAGAAGATTGCAACGAAAAAGAGCGCTTTTCTTCTGTAAATCCACGATTTTATGCTGCGTAGCTTTTGATAAAATTGAGTAGGAGAATCGAAACTTAAGTCGTTTATTCGCTTTTTATATAAGGATGATTTTTGAAGCAGTAAGCAAATCGTAATCAAACTAATCGCTATAAGCAAGTATATACCAGTATACTTAAGGATATTTAATAGCCAATTTAAGCCGGAACTAGAGAGCTTTATCTTCCAAAAAGTGGAAACTCTATAATTAGTCAATGGCCAGCTAGTGAGTACTTGTGTGACAATCAAACTGGTAGCGATAAAAGTACCAGTAGCTTTTAAGCTGATTTTTTGTGCTATAGATTCTGAAAAAAGAAATAAGCTTAAAGCATAGTAGACCGAAAATAAAGAATAGGGTACTGAAAATCGATTAGCTGTAGATGCATCACCTCGAATAAATAAAGAAACTTGTGTCATCAGTAAAATCAAACCAAAAAGAAGCCCTAAACTAAAACCTAGATGCAAAAATTTAAATTTTATTTTTTTTTCTAGATTTAACTGTTTGACGACATAACCAATAAAAAATAAATAGAAAATCCAGACCACATTTTTCCCTTCTTGAAAGCCCCAAATGTCTTTATTAAATAAAGTAGGCAATAGGACGAAGGCAATGGTCAAACCAATGGTTATTCTTTTTAAACGGTCTGTCGATAAGGTATTGAGTCTCTTTGTTAATAGTGGAATACTGCAGAATAAAAGGACACAAGACACAGCATAAATGAAGTAGTTTTGGCTAATTGGAAATAGTATTATCCAATAATCGCGAAGATTCAATGCGGAAGACTTAATATAAAAAAAGACATTGTTTGTAAGTGCTATAACCATGTATAGCAGGAAAAAACTACTTAGATAGCGCAAGACTTTTATATTAGCTATTTTCTGATAATGATAGCCCATATATAAGGGAACCAAACTAAGACCAGCTCCTACTGCCACCTTCATAAAGGAATAGATGTAAAACTTCCCAGGATACAACGTGTAGGTTGGTACAGTAGTTGCAGAAAGTAATACTCGTTGCATGATGATTAGAAAACATGCAATCAAAATTGTTAAAAATTCATAATTTTTAGATTCATTTTTTTTCAAAGAAACACACCCGCTATATACATATTTAAAGATACCTTATTCGCATAATGCCGAATAGGTATCGCTATTCTACAATATATAGTAGCGTAAAATGGCTGGTATTACAATCCTTCTTGGAGGAAGATGATAGTCTTATATTTACTATTCGCTTATAGGACAAATTTCTCACGTTTGAATAAATATAATTTCGCTATTTTTTATATAATAAAGTTTAAATAAAATGAAAAAATCAGTTTTTTTCAAAATAATCTTCATAAACCAACATTAATTTATCAAAACTCTTAGCATCTGGGATTAGTGGCATAACAATGATCGGAATCGTATCAATATAGATTTCAGGAATATTTGTAATAATGCAATCATAAGCAGAAGCTTCTTTTTCCAGCTCATCTAATGACCTAACCTGTAGCGGTGTACAGGAAAAGCGACCTCGTAAATAATAATTAATTCGTTCAGAGAGCATGTTCATGTAATCCAAACCAGAATTAAATAAAAGGCAGGCTTTCAAGGTAGGAGTGGAATATTCTAATCGGTCAAGTAAGTTTGGCCAATGGGTAAACAAAATCGAAATCGCTTCGTAAACCATATATTCTTTATAAGGATTCGCATAAAAAATTGCTTGCAAAGAGTGGATCAGTTCCATTGGAAAATGACCATATAAGTTTTTGATACTTGTAAGAAATTCTTTGTTTTTATCATGCAAAATATAGGTTCGTCCATGAATTTGATAGTCTAGGTTATAGAGCCGCATAAAAATATCATCAAAATTGTCACAATGACAATCCATTTTTTTCTCGATTTCTTGTAGAAGATGTTCGATTTTTTGATACTTTAAAAGAGCATTGCGGTCGCTTTTTACCAGTTCTCGTAGCGTTTCAATCGAATCAATATATTGATCACTAAAAATTAAATAGAAAAAAATACTTACATTACTTGCGGATAAAGGTAGCTGAAATTGGCTATAAAATTCAGCGCAAGCATAGGAATCGTTAAGAATGTCAAATTCTTTTTCTGATAAATCGTGAAGTTGATTGTCACTATTATGTTTTAGCAGATTGATAATGGTATACGTGTAAAAACGCAGACGATTCAATAAAGAAAAATCTAAGTTGCGCAATGATTCATCTGGAATGGCTTGACTAATAATCTGAAGGTCAACTTGATCTAAAATAGCTAACTGAGCGGGTGTCAACAAACTTTCAGCTACTCCGTACTTCTCATGAAAATAATGTTGCATAAAATTACAAATACTATGTGGATCGCCGACAAGCTGCATTTTTTTTAAGTTGATCGTAAAACCTTCTATTTGAAGAAGTTGATTGACGCGAAGGACGATTCGCTTGATTGTCGAGACACTGATGTAAAGATCGTTAGCTAAATCAACGATAGTAGAGAAATTATGTAAGAAAATCTTTTCAATTAACTGGAATTCAACACTATTTTTTATGAACTTTTGATAAATAATGGTTTTGCAGAATCCAAAATTTGTGGCTAAACGAATACCATATATTTTTGACGATTCAATCGTGGCAGGTGAAAGTACTGTTTCTAATTCAACAATATCTGATTTCAACGTTTTTACAGGAACATTTAGAGATTCGGATGCTCTCGTAAAAGAGAGCCAATCGTTATCAGCTAATAGCTCTACTAACTCTAATTGACGTTTTGATCGAGAGGAAAGAATTTCTTTCAATAGTATCAACACTTTCTGTTTTTATGTTATTTTTTTTATTTATTCTGCTTATAATGAAGTAAATATCAAGTTGCACCCTATTTTAACTTGAAACAGTCTATTTTGTCTATATAACCTAGATAATAATGTATTATTTTTTACAAAAGCTCGAAATATATAGACCATTTTTTTCTTTTAAGTAGAAAAAAATGACCTTTATAATCGCCATTTTGGGATAACATTTGTAATATTTAGCGTATTTTGTTTGATTGTTATGATTATTTTAATAGAAAAGACTGATTTAACCAAGTATTCCTTTTTTATGACGATAAATGACCTCTTTTTTTCTTACAAAACGTTTAAACTAGTGTTAAGCCAATTGAAGGTGAAACAAATAGATGGGAGACAATTATGAAGAAAAAGTTATTAGGGTTAGCGTTGATGTCAACAATTATTTTAGGTGGAGCAGGTTTGTTAAATGCAGATGAAGTGAATGCTCACGGCTATGTAGAAACGCCAGCTGCTCGTGGTTACCAAGGGTCATTAGACAAAAATACTCTGGGCTGGACAGCAGCGATGGAAAAATATGGGAATGTTATTACAAACCCGCAATCGTTAGAAGCGCCAAAAGGCTTTCCGCAAGCGGGTCCAGAAGATGGCCGTATTGCTTCTGCAAACGGTGGATTAGGACAAATTTCTGACTTCGTATTAGATGAAACTGGAGCTGACCGTTGGGTGAAGCAAACGGTTAAGACAGGTCAGAATACATTCTCTTGGTATTATACTGCGCCTCATAGCACAACGAAATGGCATTACTATATCACTAAAAATGGTTGGAATCCAGAAAAACCAATCGCTAGAAAAGATTTACAATTGATTGGTGAAGTAAAACATGATGGTTCAACTGCATCAAATAATAAATCACATCAAGTAAATATTCCAGCAGACCACTCTGGCTACCATGTTGTTTTAGCTGTTTGGGATGTAGCAGATACACCAAATGCCTTTTATAATGTCATTGATGTAAATGTAAAAGGGAATGGAGAAATTACACCGCCAGTTGAAGAGATACCAGCAGCCCCAACGAATGTCAAAGTATCAGATGTGACGGTTTCCTCCCTGAAATTAACATGGGATACTGTTTCAAATGTAAAAGAATATAATGTATACCGCGATGGAAAAAAAGTTGCGACAGTTGGTGGAACGCAATTTAATGATACGAATTTAGTTGAAAATACAAGCTACGCTTATCAAGTAGAAGCAGTTGGAACAACTGGTAAAATTTCTGAAAAAAGTACAGTTGTTAAAGCAACAACACAAACATCAGAAGCAGAAGACAATCAAAAACCGACAGCACCAACCAACGTTCATTCTATGGGAACAACTGAACATTCAGTTGACTTGATGTGGACAAAATCGGCACATTTCTTAGGGGTCAAACAGTATGAAGTGTACCGCGATGGAAAAAAAGTTGCCACGACAGAAAAAACAAGCTTTAAAGATACTGGGTTACATGCTGAGACAACGTATAAATACTCAGTGAAAGCCATCAGCGTTGGCGGAAACGTATCAGATACTAGTGATGTATTTTCTGTAAAAACAAAAGAAAAACCAAGTGGTCATTCTACTTGGAAGGCCGACAACGTTTATAATACAGGCGATAAAGTATTCTTCAATGATTTAGAGTATGAAGCAAAATGGTGGACCAAGGGTGATCGTCCAGACAAATCAGATGCGTGGAGATTACTTTCAGATAAAGTTCTGGAATGGGAAACAAGCAAAGCGTACAGTGGTGGCGATACCGTAACGTTCCAAGGTCAAACATACAAAGCAAAATGGTGGACAAAAGGCGACCAGCCAGGAACTGTAATAGTTTGGGAATCTATTAAGCAATAGAGGATATAGAAAAAAAGTGTTAGATAAGATGTACCGACCCTCAAAAGATAGAGCTAAACATCTAACTTTTTGGGGTCTTTTTATATGGCAAAATATAGTATGGAATTTAAAATGCAAATTATACAAGAGATGATTTTACACTACTTTAAGCGATTTAAAACAAGTACAGTTTTAGTAGAGTGTTATCAATTTAATCATTGAATGCTAAGAAGATAGCTTATCTAAAGTTTGTTGTTGCTTCTCAAAAGCTTCTGTTACTTTTTTTCCAAACTGACCTTTAACTGCTCCTTCTAAAGTTTGAGAGGAAGAAGACAATGCCTTTTTAGCACTTTCTATGGCTGTTTCACCTTGTTTCTTAGATTCTTGTTTCATGTTATGAGATTTCTGTATCTTGGCTGAACCAATTGCTTGTACACGTATTTTTTCTAAATTCTTTTTTAACTCTTTCAATAATTTTTTTGCTAATTCTTCCAATAGAACAACTCCTTATTCTTTATTTGCTTTTTGGAGGTCATTTCGATAGTCTTGTTCAAGTTTTTCTTGTTGTTGATACAGCTGTTTTTTTGCTCTTGATAACTCTTCGTGATAGTCATTTTCTATTTGCATAATTGATTGTTTGGCCCGATCAAAAGGCTCGCTATCTACAGCTGACTGTTGAACAATTCGGTAAATATCTGACAACGTTTCTTGTATTAATTGTTCTCCTGTTCGTTGTGTATTTTTTAGTATATCTTCATCCTCTTCGAGTTCACGGCGTTTTCGCTGATAATCTGCTGTAATCTGTTCCTCTTTCATCTATTAGCTCCTTTTTAAGGCTTTAATTGTTGCGCTAGTTGTTGATCTGTTTGAACCATTTCGTTGATTTTACTTTTGATTTCTTTAGATAACGATTCGAATTTCTCATCCATCGTTCTTGCTTTATTGATTTTTTGCTGAAAAAATTCGGTCGGTTCACCAACTATTCGTTGTTCAGTAGCTCCTATCGCTGATAAGCTATCCTTCATTTCATTATCTGACAGTACTTCTATTTGAGAACGGGCTTCCCGTAATGTTTCTTGCCAGATATCTTCTGCATCTGTAATTGCCTGTTGATATACTTTTATAGCATTAGCCATCGCATTTTGATAAGCTGCTCGCCCTGTATTAACTGCTAGTAACGCCTGCTGGTCATCTAAATAAATTTTTTCATTCTTTGATAGTCCACCACCACTGGCAGTTAGTTTGGCTTTTAGTTGATCTAACATAGTCAATTGAGTTAAAAATCCTCGCATGAGAAAATGACTTGCTTGTATCATTGCTCCTTCAGAATTTCCCGAACTATCTGAAATTTTTAATTGACCTGTTTTTTTATCAAATTCCCAGCTAGTTAATGCATGGCTGCTACCGTCTATCCATACAATTGTTCCAAAATCATCGCTATTTCCAAAACGAGTATTAAAGTCATTCAATCGTGTAATATCATCATTTTTCTGACGGTAATTTAAAAATAAATGAGGATTTTCTTTCATAAATTTTTCTTCGGCTGGTGTTAAGGAACGATATTGAAACCAGCCACTAAAAACTGTAGCTGGGATTTGAAAATGAGCTCCCACTTTTAGCATATAAGCTGATTGGGAATAGCCAGATAACTGATTAATCGTCCAATTTGGATTATTATCAATAAGGTCTCCCACATACTGTAAAGCAACGTCTGCTTGAGGGGAACCATTGGGAGACATCCCTTTTAAAGCAGCTTTAAAATCTCTTCCATCGTCAGGATACGTTCCAGCTGCCACAACTGTTACTTGAGATACATCTGGTGTGCCGTTCACTATCGGTGCTACAGCCATTCCTTGAAATCCGTAATCTCCATCTTTTACTGATAATACTTTATACCTTTGCTTATCAGTAGTTTCGAAAATTGTATTTTTTTCTAATTGCTTAACGGGTTTCCCGTTATCTTTAAAATTTGGGTCAACTGAATATACAATTTCATTCAAGTCTTTTAACTGTTCTTCTGTAGCCACGTTTACACTTCACTTTCAGAACCATTTGAATAAATTACCTTAACTTTGTCCTGTGTTTTTCCATTCAGGACAATTTTATCAAAATCAGAATCAATGGGCCCGAAAGCACCTAACTCCGTCTGTTGATTGCTCGAAAAATTTATTGTTCCAGGACTAGAAGTACCCTTATCGGTTGTAATATTCACAGTAAAAGTCCAATAGCCAGTTTTATCATTGTATCCTCCTGACATTTCGGAAATAAAATCTACAACTTTCACATCTGCAAATCTATCTTTTATTAGTTTAACAACAGTTGTTTCCATTTTTATTACTTGCTGTTCTTTTCTTTCCTTCGCATTTTGGTTAAAAGTAAACAAACTAACACCTCCAATTAATATAAGTACAAGTAAAGTAATAAACCATTTTTTCTTTTTCAAAGCCTCACGCTCCTTTGACTATCTGTTTTATCAGTGTATTTAACTTTATTCCCATTATCTTTATAGTTAGGATCAACTTTGTAAACCTCTTTATTCATATCTCTCGATTCTTTTTCTGTAGCCATTATAAATTCCCTTCGGCTTTATTTGAGAAAATCACTTTAACTTTATTTTCTGTGATACCTTTTTCAAATTCAACTTTACCAGAATAAGATTCTAATAGCCTATCTCTATTATTCATAGACATGTTTACACCAATATATGAACTTTCTCCGAAACTATTAGTTATAGTAACCATAACTAAAGTATAACCAGTCAATTTATCTTCACCATATTCTTCATCGAATTCAATTTTTGTCACATTCGCAAAGGTATTTTTAATTTGCTTTGCAGTTACTGTTTCCATTTTTATTATTTGTTGCTCTTTTCTTTCCTTCGCATTTTGATTAAAAGTAAACAAACTGACACCTCCAATTAGTATAAGTACAAGTAAAACAATAAACCATTTTTTCTTTTTCAAAGGCTCATTCTCCTTTAATTATCAGGATCTTAGTGCAAGAATAGATATGTAAAAATAATATTACTATAAACTAATTATCACAACTAAATTAAAAAGAGTCAATGTTTTAATTGTGATAAATCATCTTCATTAGTTGTTAGTATGTCAAAGTGAGCGCCGGCTTTTAGCATATAAGCAGATTGGGAATAGCCAGATAATTGATTAATCGTCCAAGTGGGATTATTGTCAATAAGATCTCTTACATATGTACAGTTTGCATTTTGAATTTCATACTATATTTTTCCATATAAAAAAACTCAAAAAAGTAGATGTTTAAGTCTAACTTTTTGAGGTCGGTACAATTTGAAAATCCTTTTTTTATGTTCGTCTATGTGTGTAAACAGAAGGTTTTCCTTCGAGAACATTGGCAATTTCGACAGCTAATTGTTCTCTTGAAATGGGGTCATATCTTTTGGTAAGTTTTTTGATTCCAGGTATTTTTTTTAGAAAATTGATCGCTGCCGCGCTTATCACGGAAGAAAAACGCTCTTTATCCACGACAAGACTAGGGTAAATAATTACCGGTTCACTTGCTTGTTCTTTGATTAATTGTTCAGCTTGGAGTTTGGCATCCATATAGTTTCTTAACGGGAATGGTGCGCTGTTTGCTGATAGAAATAGAAACTTAGCAGGAGTTGCTTGTGTGTTCAGATACGTTAAAATAAGTCGAACGGGTTCTAGAATAAAGCGGTCGTAAGTAACATTTTTAGTCGGTTGCTCTCTTAAAATTCCGATTGCGTCAATGACCCAATCTGCTTTTTGAACAGCTGAATGCCAATGGGTGTCTGTTAAAATGTCAGAGCGAACCCAATGGACTTTTCGTGCCCAATCTGTTGTTAAGTTACTTGGTTTTCCGTTACGGGAAATGCATAGTACGTTGTGTCCGCGGTCAATCAATTCTTCGGAAAGTTTTTGTCCAATAAAGCCACTTCCGCCAAAAATAGTTATCTGCATTTGCTCTTCCTACTCTCTTCTTGTTATCATGCTAAACCTGTCTTATCGTTAGTTTATCATTATCTATTAAAATGAGACAAAAAAACGTACGCAAAAGGAATTGACTTCACCTTATTGCATGTAAGATTAGTATTGTATACTAACTGAAACACCAAAATGATCGCTGATTTTAGGCGTATTTTTCTATCAAAAACGATTTTGTAGGTAGAAGCCGTTAATTCTTTTGACGTGAAACTATAGTCAATTCTCAACTTTATGAAAAGTTAGGCGTTTTCGTACAGCATGATACTTTCTTAGATAAGGATTTGATGCCGAAAACAGCATTATCATTAGATGATTTACTATTGAATCAACATTGGTCTTGGGATTGTATTTTAGGTTCTTGCTTTATCAAACAAGCAGATATGTTACAAGGGATTTATTACTTTGGTGAACGTTTTTCTTGAGCGGAGAGAGAGCGAAATTTCTTATTCTATGAGCCGATGACTGTTTATGAGTCATCTTTATCGGCAAGTGTTGATGCGATTTTAGCAGCAGAATTAGGAATGGAAGAAAAAGCGGTAGAAATGTATCAGCGCACAGCTCTCTTGGATTTAGATAATTATTATAATGATACTGAAGATGGAGTGCATATCATCTCAATGACAGGGTACCGGCTTACAATCGTGCAAGGCTTTGCCCAAATGAAGAGTTAAAATACGATTTATAATTGAAAGGAATAGTAAATTTGATCGTGAGTATAGGTCTGCTTTTTGTATTGACAATTCTATTATCCTGCCTTAAAATAAAGAAGAAATAGATTGACTACAATCATAGTCGTTTGGTTTATACAGCCAAAAATAAAACAAAGGAGATGTAAAAAATGGAAGCAAAAACCTTTGATATAGAAGGAATGACCTGTGCGTCATGCGCACAAACAGTAGAAAAAGCCACTGCTAAACTCGCTGGTGTGTCAAAAGCAAGTGTCAATCTAGCCACAGAAAAGTTAAATGTTGAATACGATGAAAGTAAACTATCAGAACAAGACATTCAAAAAGCAGTGTCAGATGCGGGGTATGAAGCGTTAAGGAATGTTCAACAACGAACATTTGATATTGTTGGAATGACGTGTGCCTCATGTGCGCAAACGGTTGAAAAAGCAATAAGTAAATTAAGAGGAGTCACAAAAGCTTCTGTCAATTTAGCCACAGAAAAAATGGTGGTCGACTTTGATCCCGCTGTTTTAAATAGCGTAGACATTACCAAAGCCGTATCAGATGCAGGCTATGAGGCAATTGAGCAAGTAGATTCTGCAGATACTGTAGACAAAGACCGCGAGAAAAAACAAAAGCATATCAAGGATATGTGGCAACGTTTTTGGTTATCAGCAGTTTTTACGGTGCCATTATTATACGTCGCAATGGGGCATATGATTGGGTTACCACTACCCGCATTTTTAGATCCAATGATGCATCCGGCCACATTTGCGATGGTGCAATTGATTTTAACGATTCCAGTATTGTATCTAGGGAGAAGCTTCTTTACGGTTGGGTTTAAAGCATTAGTCAAAGGTCATCCTAATATGGACTCTTTAGTTGCTTTAGGAACAAGTGCGGCTGTAGCATACAGTTTGTATGGAACAGCGATGATTTTTGCTGGTGATCCACAATTTACAATGGCCCTTTACTATGAATCAGCTGTCGTGATTTTAACCTTGATCACATTGGGAAAATATTTTGAAGCTGTTTCAAAAGGAAAAACATCAGAAGCAATCAAAAAATTAATGGGATTGGCACCAAAAAATGCCCGTGTCTTCCGTGATGGGCAAGAAATGGAAATTCCAGTAGACAGCGTTCAGTTAGATGATACGATCATTGTTCGTCCAGGAGAAAAAATTCCGGTAGACGGTGTGGTGATTGAAGGCTCATCAGCCATCGATGAATCAATGCTGACAGGCGAAAGTATGCCAGTTGAGAAAAAAGTCGGTGATAATGTTATCGGTGCAAGTATTAACAAGAATGGTAGCTTCCGTTTTAAAGCAACTAAAGTCGGCAAAGATACAGCATTGTCTCAAATCATCAAATTAGTAGAAGATGCGCAAGGCTCAAAAGCACCGATTGCCAAAATGGCGGATAAAATTTCTGGTGTCTTTGTACCGATCGTAATGGTTTTATCTATGTTAGCTGGTTTAGCTTGGTATTTCTTAGGACAAGAATCTTGGGTCTTTGCGTTAACGATCACTATCTCCGTTTTAGTCATTGCGTGTCCATGTGCTTTAGGTTTAGCAACACCGACAGCCATTATGGTTGGAACAGGAAAAGGTGCTGAAAATGGCGTATTGATCAAAAGTGGTGATGCACTTGAAACGACACATAAAATCCAAACAATCGTTTTTGATAAAACAGGAACTATCACAGAAGGAAAACCAAAAGTTACGGATATTATTACCGCAAATGGGATGGAACAAGAGGCGCTACTACGTCTAGCGGCATCCGCTGAAAAAGGCTCAGAGCATCCGCTAGGTGAAGCAATCGTCAATGGTGCGGAAGAAAAAAATCTTACTTTCGCATCCACAGAAAAATTTGTTGCCATTCCTGGTCATGGAATCGAAGTAACGATTGAAGGAAGTCGTTTATTATTAGGAAATAAAAAATTAATGGATGACCGCAACATTTCTTTAGGAGATTTAGGAGCTACGTCAGATCAATTAGCAGAACAAGGAAAAACACCGATGTATATTGCAAAAGACGGTAGCATTGCTGGAATTATCGCAGTTGCTGATACAATTAAACCAAACAGTGTTCCTGCAATCAAAAAACTCCACCAAATGGGCATCGAAGTTGCGATGATCACAGGAGATAATAAACGAACAGCCTATGCAATTGCTAAACAAGTAGGGATCGATCGTGTCTTAAGTGAAGTCTTGCCGGAAGATAAAGCAAATGAAGTAATGAAACTTCAAAAAGAAGGTAGGAAAGTTGCCATGGTTGGTGATGGAATCAATGATGCACCGGCATTAGCACAAGCAGATATTGGAATTGCGATTGGCTCTGGAACAGACGTTGCAATGGAATCAGCGGATATCGTATTGATGCGCAGTGATTTGATGGATGTACCAACAGCAGTAGAGTTGAGTAAAGCGACAATCAAGAATATCAAAGAAAACTTATTCTGGGCATTTGCTTATAACACGTTAGGAATCCCAGTTGCGATGGGTGTCTTGTATCTATTTGGGGGACCGTTGTTGAATCCAATGATTGCAGGAGCTGCGATGAGTTTTAGCTCAGTGTCTGTATTGTTGAATGCATTGAGATTAAAAGGGTTCAAGCCTTCTGTGTTGAAGAAATAATTAGATAAAAAAATCGACTACTCTCTTAGTGAACAGTAAAAAGCACTGTTTCTAAGGCGAGTAGTCGATTTTTATTTATATAAACGTGTAAATAGGTCTTTTTAGACAACCGTTGTGAAAATGTCCTCTTTTGCTTGTCGTTTTTTTAGTGGTATTTTTCCACTGTGATAGCCTAATCCAAGCATATAAGAAACACCAAATTCGGAGCGATCTAATAGCCCTTTTTCACTTAAATAAGCTTCTAATTCAACTCGATCAAAGCCTTCAATTGGACAACTGTCTATGTTCAACAACGCTGCAGTGGTCATCATATTAGCCAAAGGGATATAGGTTTGTTTCGATGCCCAGTCAAATAGTGAACGCTCACTATTTAAATCAAAATCTTTTGTCTGAAATTGCTTGAACATTCGAGTCTGTGGAGCATCGGCTGAAAACGGTAGACCAAACACGTCTTCTACCATGTGTTTGACATGTGCGCTTTCCGCTGTAACATTTTTACGTGCTAGCGCTATGATAAAATGACTGGCTCCGTTTAAACTGTTGATTGCGCCCCAAGCAAATTCTTTCAACTCTTCTTTTATCTGCGGGTTTTCAATTAGTAAAAATGCCCATGGTTCATACCCAAACGAACTTGGAGACAAACGAGCAGCTTCTAAAATTGTTTCCCAATCTTCTGTCGGGATTTTTTTAGCGGGGTCAAATCCTTTTGTAGCATGACGGTGTTCAAAAGCTGTTAAAATCTCTTGTCTTTTTTCTGGTGTATTTGTAGTCAATTGGTTTTCCTCCATTTACTTGAACGTTTATCGCATAAGCAATAAGTGACTTTAGTGTAAAGGAAGCATGCATCGTTGTAAATCGGGGAATTTTTTTATACCATCGTTTAATGTACTTGTGATTTTGACTGTTGCGTATTAAATGGATTGCCCCAATGATACAGTGCCTCAATAACAGGAGCTAAGGTTTGGCCATAATCCGTTATGGAATAACTCACAGCAATCGGTTTTTCCCGTAGTACGTTTCGTTGAATAAGGCCATCTATTTCTAACTCTTTTAACTGTAAGCTCAACATTCGTTTGGTAATGCCAGGGACAAAGCGTTGTAATTCACTGTAACGATAAGCACCTTCAAAAATCAAATGGTATAGTAGGACACATTTCCACTTGCCTGAAATGAATTGCAAGGTTGATTCTACAGAACAGCCATCTAAACAATTGTGGATTTTTCGTTGTTTCATGATCTCACGCCCTTTTATTCATATTATTAATGGAAGTACCTATTTTTTAAAGTAAAACGGCAGAAAGTTCTTTGTGCAATGCCCACACATGTTGTCCCAAGTTACTCATAATTGTGATGGTTTTGTTCAAGGAGCGATCATACGAAGATATAAACGAAATACCTGGGTCTTGTCCCTGCATATAAGGGAAAGTCCGTTCATTCTTTTTTGCAATCCAAAAACCATAACCGTAATAATCAGAAGCTTGCATTGTTTGCATTAGATTGACTGCGTGGGTAGAAAGTATTTTTCCACTTAACAATGTCTGCCAAAAACGTTCAAGATCTTTTAAGGTAGTAAAACAACCACCAGCGCCAGTGCCTTTAACATCTATGCTATAAATATTGCTATAGTATTCTTTTGATTCTTCATCATAGATGTACGCATTCGCGGTATTAGCAGGCAACCGGTCTAAGGCAAAGTAACCTGTTGAAGTCATACCAGCAGGATCGAAAATCACTTGTTTCAAATAGCTATCAAAATTCTGACGAGTGAGTTCCTCGATGATCGTAGCTAAAAGAACATAGCCTGTATTATTATATTGAAATTTTTTCCCCGGTGTGTCGACCATTTTTTTATCAATAAAAAGTGGAAGAAGAGCGCTGTTTTTGCGTATTTTATAATTAGGATAATCTTCCCATAATTCAGCATAATCATTAAGTTCTTCTTCATCATAATAATCTCCAATCCCAGAAGTGTGATTGAGTAGTTGGTGCACAGTAACGCTAGGGTCGATATTCGGCATTTTTTTTGAGATAATTTGGTTGATAGGTTGATCGATCCCAATTTTCTTTTCTTCTATCAGTTTCATAATGGCAACTGCAACGAAAGTTTTACTGCCGGATGCTGTACCGAAAGCCGTATCAACAGTATTTTTTAGTTTATTAGGAAGATCTCGGTACCCAAAAGCTTCGAATAGTAACGATTCATTATTTGATGTGACGTTAACAAAACCGCTGAAGTCTGATGGGATAGATTGTTTCAAGTTCATGAGTGAAGCTCCTTTATTTGCATATGTATTTGCCTAGTATATCGTTACGATTAGTTTATCATTAATTAGCTGATAGGTGGTTCATTTTTTTTACTTTCTATAAATATTTTGCATGGGGGAGAAAATGGATACTGAAGAAGACCTATCTAGTCTCAAAAAAATTGAGTAACATCTCTCTGAAATCATTTTTACCACCAGAATCAAAAATTTTTGACCGTTCTCTTAGTGCTTCAAAACACAGGAAGGTGCGAGTTGATGCTAGTAGTATTAAGCTCCTGATACGACCTTAATACTAACACTATCTTGTACTTATGAAGGGAAAAAGACAGCTGCATAAATCAATTTACGTGGCTGTTTTTTGTTGAACTCGGTAAGAAATCAATTTTTTTGCTATACTTTAGAGGAATGCTAGAAATTGATAAGTGAGGGGCGAGTTGGTTGAAAGAAATTTTATTACAAGCAATTGGGTTTTGTTTTGTCATATTTTTGGGTTATTTGATGAAACGAATTGGTTTGTTAAGTAAAGTGGATGGTGGAATGTTATCTGTTATTATTGTAAATGTTACGTTGCCTGCAACAGTCATTGTTAGCTTAGCCAATGTAGTTGTTTCGGGCACCTTATTTTTCTTGTTGATAATGGGAATCCTTTTGAATATATTGGTGATTTTGATTGGTGGGAGAGTTAGTAAAAAGCGGCCTGTTTTAGAACAGAAATTTCAAATGTATTCAATGTCAGGATACAATATTGGCAACTTTAGTTTGCCTTTTATTCAAGGGTTCTATCCGTTGGCTGTGCCATTTCTTTTGATGTTTGATATCGGAAATAGTGTGATGCTGACAGGCGGAAGTACGTTGTTGATCGATAAAATCGTGGGGACTAAAGAAGAGACAACACTTAAGCGAATTGTTTTGTCTTTATTTAAATCAGTGCCTTTTACGGTCTATATGGTCATGTTATTGCTGAGGATCATTCAAGTTGGATTGCCTGTGGAAGTGTTGGGCATAGTAGAAATGATCGCAAAAGCAAACGGTTTTTTATCGATGTTTATGATTGGGTTATATTTTGAACTAAAATTACCTAAAAAAGCCTTGCAATTAGTAAAAGAAGTTCTAGTTTGGCGTTATCTGTGTGGTGCAGTTTTTGCGTTATTATTTGCTTTCGTGGTGCCGTTATCTCCATTGTTGCGTATCGTGTTAGTCGTTCTAAGTGTTGCGCCGATGCCGACCTTTTCAGTAATCAATAGTGTTAAAGCTGGAATGTCAGAAGAAACAGTTGGATTTACCTCTTCCGCAAGTATTCTGATCAGTTTGGTATTGATGACGCTTGTAATGATGTTGATGGGCTGATAAAAATAAAAGAGGCGGAGAGGTGACTCGTAGAGTTCTATCTCCGCCTTTGTTGTTTTTAGTCAATTATCAAACGTTCTGCGATATAAAAGTCACCCTCATAAGGCGTATCTTCCCCGCCGACTTTTTGATACAAGTCAGCACCCTTACCAGCTAGAACAACTGCATCGTCCGATCTGCATAAAGACAAGGCCTCTTTGATTGCCTCGCTACGGTCAAGAACTGTTTTTATTTCAATATCTGTTGTAATATGAGCTGCAATCTCAGCACAGATATCCGCCGGATTTTCATCCGCTGGATCATCAGTCGTTAAAATGGCAACATCAGCCAGCTCCGATAAAACAGTGCCAAAATCTTTTCGTCTAGAAATGGCTTTATTCCCCGTACTTCCAATCACGACAATTAAACGACCACTAGGATGTTCTTCTTTGACAAACGTTAAAAGATTTTTTAAACTGTCGTAATTGTGCGCATAATCCACATAGATTTTTGCCCCATTTTTATTTGTTAATAATTCCATTCGGCCAGGAACCGTGGTTTCCTTGATTCCTTGCTGACAATCATTTCGTGTAGCACCTACTAAAGCACTAGCGAGAACGGCACTTAATGCGTTCCCTTTGTTGAAATCCCCACCTAGACGTAAGTGATACTCACCAGAAACAGCTAGTGTATCGTTGTTCGCTTCGATAGAAAAGGCAAGTGAATCATCTGGGTTCGTTTGGTAGAGATACTCTGTATTTACAGAGGCTTGATTACCGTAAACGATGTAAGGAACTTTATGAAGATCAGCTGTCTCTTTCAATAATTGAAAGTAATCAGATTCATGGTTTAAAACCATGGTTTTTGAATGTTTGATCAACTGGCGTTTGCAATAAAAATAATCATCGAATGTTGGGTGTTCAATCGGGCTAATATGGTCAGGTGTGATGTTTAAGAAAATTCCTACATCAAAAAATAAACCATACACTCGATTGGTTTTATAAGCTTGTGAAGATACTTCCATGATAAAGTGAGTCATGTTGTTTTCAACTGCTTCGGCCATCATTCGATATAAATCAAGCGATTCAGGTGTAGTCAAATGTGATTTGAAAAATGTCTGACCATCTAAAGTAGAATTCATAGTAGACAACATTGCTGTTTTTTTATGTGTTGCCTGATCTAAAATGAATTTAGCAAAGTAAGCGGCAGTTGTTTTTCCTTTTGTACCAGTAAAACCGATTAGCTTTAATTTATTTTGCGGATAATCGTAAAAGGCCATGCTTAAGACAGCCATTGCTTTTTTGATATCTGTTACAATGATACCTAATGTTGCAGGGACATCATAAGGTTGTTCTGCTACATAAACGCCGAGTCCCGAGTCGACAGCTTTTGCTAAATACTCGGATTTAAAATTTAGTCCTTTACAGAAAAAAAGTGTATCAGCATTTACTGTACGAGAATCATATGAAAAAGTGTCGAACATTTTATTATTCAACGAGGCAGGTAGAGTCAAAGACCAGCCTTCTGCTGAAATAAATTCTTTCAAAAGATGTTCTTTAAGTAAACAGTCACGAATTATTTCTAAAGAAATAGTCATTATTACGCCTCCAAGTGGTATCTACAATCTGAATATACGATTTTTGGGATAGAAAACTTTAGAAATTCATCATACAATTTAAACGTCAAAACTTCAAGACGCTTGCTAGTGGAGGCGAAAAAAAACTTGAGAAATCATTAATGAGATCGAGCTAATTCTAAGATTAAATTGCAATTTAAAATAACAAACACATAATAAAAATATTTTAATTAAATATAGCCTGTAATTATAGTTTTAAATTGATAATTGGTTGTTTCGGTCTTGGAATATACATAAAAAATAGATAGTTAAAAATAAAGTGTTTACTTACTTTTTTGGTTTTTTAGAAATGAAAAAGACTGTTTTTGGATGAAAAATTTTAGGAAAATATAAATAAGTTAATTTATTCAAGAAAGTCGTTGCATATACTTGATTTAACAATTAAAATAAAGAAAGCATGTTCAAAGAAAGTTGGAGGAGTTAAATGATAAATCAACCAAATCCTGCTGATCAACCGATCTTGACCAACCAAGAAAAAATGGTTAAAGGATCGGCTTGGATGACAGCTAGTAATATAATTTCTCGTTTGTTGGGTGCGGTATATATTATCCCATGGTATGCATGGATGGGAGAACACGCCAATGAAGCAAATAGTTTATCTTCAATGGGGTATACCGTATACGCTCTCTTTTTATTAATATCTACAGCAGGAATACCTGCAGCTATCGCCAAACAGACGTCTTATTACAATTCACTGAATGAATATAAAATTAGTCGTCAGCTTTTTTATAAAGCACTACAATTGATGGCTATTTTAGGAGGCATTTTTGCGATCGTGATGTATTTGGCCTCGCCTATGTTGGCAAAATGGTCTGGTGGGGGAGAAGAATTGATCCCTACGATGCGATCGTTGAGTTTAGCTGTTTTGATTTTCCCGTGTATGAGTGTGGTACGAGGCTATTTCCAAGGAAATCAAGATATGATGCCATATGCGTTGTCACAAATCGTTGAACAAGTTGCGCGTGTTTTTTATATGCTGTTGACAGCGTTTATTATCATGAAGGTAATTGATGGTAATTATGTTGATGCAGTAACACAATCAACGTTAGCGGCATTTATAGGCATGTTGGCAAGTCTCATTGTCTTATTTTACTATTTTCAAAAACAAAAACCAATGTTTGATTATCTTGCAGAACATAGTGCCAATGTACATGAAGCGTCAACTCGTGATTTATTGACCGAGACATTAAAAGAGGCACTTCCGTTTATCATCGTAGGTTCTGGTGTGACCGTCTTTAAATTAGTCGATCAATTCACGTTTTCTAATTTTATGAATACATTTACAGCGTATTCCGGCAGTCAGTTGCGTACACTTTTTGCGATTTTTAATGCGAATCCAGACAAGTTGACAATGGTCGTAATTGCCTTAGCAACCTCTATCTCTGCTACAGGGTTACCGTTGATTACTGAAGCAATTACCTTAAAAAAATATAGAGATCTATCAAAACTGATCAGTAATAATTTACAGTTGTTTATGTTTGTGATGCTACCAGCGACTTTTGGTATGATCGTTTTGGCAAAACCTCTTTATACAATGTTTTATGCACCAGATGATCTTGGCGTATCGGTCTTGATTCAAGCCTGTTTTGCAGGTCTATTTATGGGACTTTACATGTTGTCATCCACAATGTTGATGGGGATGTACGAGAATAAAGCTGCCATCAAGTACTTTGGCTTAGGATTAGCATTGAAATTGATTGTTCAGTATCCAAGTATCCGATTGTTTGAAGTATATGGGCCGTTGATTGCTACAATGATCGGGTTTACATTATCTTGTGTCTTGATCATGAGAAAAATTAAAAAAGTCAGCCATTTTAATTTTAGTTTAACATTACGACGTGGGCTATTGATTTTCTTGATTACATTGATTATGATGATCGCAGCGATCTTGATGAGACAATTCCTGTATTTATTCCTAGATCCAACACGTAAGTTTCAATCTTTTGTGATCATCTTGATCGTAGCTGCTTTTGGTGGCGGAGTTTACGGTTATATCACGTTAAAACTACGTTTAGCAGACAAGTTATTAGGCGCAGGCGTCGGTAAAATTCGCCGTAGACTAAACATAAAATAGAACTAATCAAGTAGCGGGGCCGATTGCTCCGCTATTTGTTTTTAAAGGTGTGAAGAAACACAATAGCCGTTGAGAGGGATAAGATGAGACTGCATGAGCTCTTTTCGACAGTTAAATTTAGGAGGTTACCATGCGTTTAGACAAATTTCTAGCAGAAACAGGTGTTGGCAGTCGTAAAGAAGCCAAACAACTATTGAAGAAAAATTTAGTAACTGTCAATGATGAAATCGTCAAAGATGGTAAGACGCAAATCGATGAGAAACAAGATATCATTAAATTTGCTGGAGAAGAATTAACGTACCAAAAATACTATTATTATCTGCTGCATAAACCCCAAGGGGTAATTTCAGCAACAGAAGATAAATGGGATCAAACAGTGATCGATTTATTGAAAGACGAAGATTACCGTGAAGATATATTTCCTGTTGGTCGCTTAGATAAAGATACAGAGGGGCTGCTATTGTTAACCAATGATGGTCAGCTTGCACATCAATTATTATCACCAAAAAAACATGTAGATAAGGAATATTTTGCCATAATTCAAGGAATCGTGACGGAAGAAGATATTCGCCATTTTGCAGCAGGATTTGCTTTAACCGATAAGGAGCAAGTCAAACCAAGCGAGTTGATCATTGAATCAGTGGATGAAACAAATGAACAATCAAAGATTCGTCTGACGATCCAAGAAGGAAAATTTCATCAAGTAAAACGCATGTTTGAAGCAGTCGATAAAAAAGTTGTTTATTTGAAACGATTGCGTATGGGGAGTTTATGGTTAGATGAAGAGCTGATTTTAGGGGAATACCGTACGCTGACTGAAGAAGAGCTTGAAAAGTTGAAGCTGAATAGATAAAAGAATGTAATGGAGACTGCTGTTTTGTACTAAAGTACAGTTTTCATTACATTTTCTTTGACTCTTCAGCCGAGATAAAGCTATACTCCAATCGATAAGCGAGCCAATGAGGAGGAAACATAGAATGCAGGCCATTGAACTTAAAGGATTGACTAAATTATATAAAAAACAAGCAGCCATCGATCAACTAGATTTATCGGTAGAAAAGGGTGAAATCTATGGTTTTATCGGTCCGAGTGGTGCTGGAAAATCAACCACGATCAAAACCATGTTGAATTTTATTCACCCAAATCAAGGGACGGCTACCTTACTTGGTTTAGATAGTATTAAAGAGGCGAAGGAAATTCGTAAGCGAACAGGATATGTATCAAGTGATGTCCGTTTTTATCCAAATATGACAACGGGTGAGGTGCTTAAATATGTGGCTGATTTTCATCAGCTAAAGAATAGTAAAAAACAAATCGACTATTTTATAGAGTTATTTGATATTAATGCGAAGAAAAAAATGTCTGATCTGTCCTTGGGAAATAAAAAGAAAATCGCCATTACGGCAGGGATTTTGCCCAATCCCGAGTTGTTGATTTTAGATGAACCTACGAATGGATTGGATCCGTTGATGCAACATCGGTTGTTTGAAGAATTGGAAAAATACAATAAAAAAGGCATGACAATCTTTTTATCCAGTCACGATTTAAATGAGGTGCAACAACATGCGCGCCGAGCTGCGTTTATTCGACAAGGAAAGATCATCACCGTTCAAGATATTACAAAGGAAAAATCGCTAGGTAAAGTTATTACATTGGTGGGAGATCATATTCCCTTATCCTTATTTGAAAAGATGGGAGCAGCGATTTTAAAGCACCAAGGAAATGAAACACGGTTGTTGTATGAAGGCGATTTGCGGGAAGTCTTACCGCTGTTAGGGGATACATCGATTCAAGATTTCACGATTACAAATCCAGAACTAGAAGATCAGTTTATGGCGTTGTATGAAGGAGGAGAGGTAAAATGATTACGGCTAAAATTGAAAGCAAAGGACTTATCAAGGGACTAATTATTTGGACGATATTATTTGCGGTGATTATTTTTGGCTTTAGTGCTATTTATCCTCAAATGCATAGTTCTGCAATGGAAGATATCTTAGGCGCAAAATTAGAAGGGCTCTCTCCTGCACTCTTGAAAACATTTAATATCAGTGTGAGTGGTCAAGCGAGCTTTTCAGTTGCTACGGGTTTCTTTGCTTATTATTTTCAATATATGTTTCTAGCTGCATCAATTTACGCTATGATGCTAGGCAGTCAAGCGCTGATTAAAGAAGAGACCGATGGAACGATTGAATTTTTATATGCCCAACCAGTGACACGTAGAGAAATTGTAACAAACAAATTTCTAGCAAACCTACTTATTTTGGCTGTCTTTTGGTTGAGTTCATTTGGCGTTTCGATAGGCTCGACCGTGATGTACCGCCAAGAAACAGATTCAGTGCAAACAATTACTAGAGAAATTAGTAAGATATTTATACAAGAAAGTTTGATTTTGTTGTTTTTCTTAACACTCGGCTTTTTTGTTTCAACAGGTTTAAAATCAAGTAAACAAAGTACAAGTATTTCGTTAGCTATTGTTTTTGGCTTTTTTTTAATTGGAGTATTTTCTGATTTAAACGACTCATTTAGTTGGGCAAAAATAATATCTCCCACACATATGGGGATTCCAAGTAACTTGCTAGATAAAGGATTATCTAGCGGCAATGTGGTGCTGTTGAGCCTCTTGATTATTTTGTTCTTAGGTGGGACGTATATGGTTTACCAAAGGAAGGACCTGAAAGTCTAGTGAAAAAAATCCACGTCCATCAAAAAATAGGAGCGTATGCTACAGTCAGCATTAAAGCAATTCCTACACTTTGCTTCGAGCGCATTCAATTATAAGTGCTAAAGTACCAAAAGTTGAAGGCGTGGGAAATGAGCTGAATTTATTGTAAAACTTAGTGTTGGTTCTCGGAGTTAAACACTTCTTGTCAAACCTTCTGCTTTTTTCATGTAGTAAGGTAAGTGGTTGCTGATTTCAGTAGGTAATACGACGTAGTTTTCTTGTCCTAACTCTTCTCCAATCAAACTGTGTAGATAAACAGCAGCGCAAAGAGCGGTTTCTTTCGTTTCAAATTGAGCAAGAAAACCAGTAATCATACCGGCAAGCGTATCTCCCATGCCGCCAGTTGCCATAGCGGGCGTTCCTAACGGATTTCGATAGTGTGAAGAAGCGGTATAAATGTCGGTTCGGTGACTTTTTAAGACAATCGTTGCACCTAATTGCTTTTGTGCATCGCGATTGTTTGGAACCGTTTGGTCAACGATTTTAAGTTTGCTTAGTCGTTCCCATTCCATTTGATGAGGTGTGAATACAACCTGTTCAGGATAGTTTAAGGAATAATGATTTTGAGCAAATAACGTAATGGCAGATCCATCAAGCACAAGCCACTGCGATGATTTTTGCTGCAGTAGGACGTTTTCTAACAGCTGTTGACTATGGGAATCAATACCTAAACCGGGTCCAACCAACAGAACATCGGCTGTATTTACTAAATTGTTGAACTCTTGACTGATCGTCCAATCCAGTACCATCGCCTCAGGTAAACGAGCATGGAGAGCTGTATGGTTTTTTTCAGCAGTTATAACGGAAGTTAAGCCACAACCGGATTTGACACAAGCCTCTGCACTCATAATAATTGCTCCGCCGTACAGGTCATTTCCACCAATAAGTACAGAACGTCCAAAAGTTCCTTTGTGAGAATGGGGAGGACGTGACTTGATTGCAGCACTCAAAACATCATGTGATAATTCTTTCATCTCAGTAGTCTCCTTCCATGATTTACTTCCAGTATAAATCTGTTTTGAATCAAGCGCAAAATATTGCGGAAAAAACTGTTCCTGCCTTTTTCTTTTAAGCCAGTTAGTGGTATGATGGGGAGGTAGAATAATGAATTGGAGTGACTAAAAATGACAATTGATTGGCAAAAAGAAGTAGACGCACGTAAAGATGCGCTATTAGAAGATTTACAAAATTTATTACGCATCAATAGCGAGCGTGATGATTCTAAAGTAACACCAGATGCACCATTTGGCCCAGGTCCTGTTGCTGGCTTAAAACATATGTTAGCGTATGGCGAACGTGATGGTTTCGTTGTGAAAAACGTGGATAACTACGCTGGTCATATCGAATACGGCGAAGGCAATGAAACATTAGGAATTTTCGGACACATGGACGTTGTACCTGCTGGTGATGGCTGGGATACCGATCCTTACGAGCCTGTCATCAAAGATGGTAAAATCTTCGCACGTGGTTCAAGTGATGATAAAGGCCCAAGTATGGCCGCTTATTATGCATTAAGAATTATCAAAGATTTAGGTGTACCATTATCTAAAAAAGTTCGTTTTGTCGTGGGTAGTGACGAAGAAAGCGGCTGGGGTGATATGGATTATTACTTCAAACACGAAGAAAAACCTGATTTTGGTTTTTCACCAGATGCAGAATTCCCAATCATCAATGGTGAAAAAGGGAACGTTTCTTTATACGCTCGCTTTGGTGGATCAAGCGAAGGTGAATATGGGTTAGAAAGCTTTAATGCTGGATTACGTGAAAATATGGTTCCAGGTACAGCGACTGCCGTGATCACAGTTCCAACTGCTGAAGCTGCTGAAAAAATGCAAGGCGCATTCAGTGTTTTTGTAGAGGAAGAACCAATTTCTGGTGAGTTAGAAGCGAATGATACAACTGTTACGATCAAAGTTGTAGGGAAAGGTGCACACGGCGCTAGCCCTCAATCTGGGATCAATGCGGCAACATTCTTAGCAGTTTTCTTAAACAGCTATGCATTTGCTGGGTCAGCGAAAGAATTTATCCAAGTGGCCGCTACACTTGTTCATGAAGATTTCTATGGTGAAAAATTAGGCGTAGCCTTTGAAGATACTAAAATGGGTAAATTAACCATGAATGCTGGTTTATTTGTCTTCAAGAAAGATGCTGAAGAAGGCAACTTTATGAGCTTGAATTTCCGTTATCCTAAAGGAACAACAGCTGCTGAATTAGAGGTGGGTGTGAAATCTACAGCAGGTGCAATCGGTGCTGAAATCGTTCAAGGTGGACGTAACCAAGAACCGCATTACGTTCCAGCAGATGATCCATTGGTTGAAACGTTATTACAAGTCTATGAAGACCATACTGGTCAAAAAGGCCATGAACAAATCATTGGCGGCGGAACTTACGGACGTTTACTAAAACGTGGTGTGGCCTATGGTGCAATGTTCCCAGGCTATACAGACACAATGCACCAAGCCAACGAGTTTATGGCATTGGATGATTTATTCCGTGCTACAGCTATTTATGCGGATGCGATTTATCGTTTGGCCGTCAAAGCATAAATCGCATTAAAAAATACTTATAAAATTATATTGAAATAAAAAATGCAACTACTGTATTCTGTTATTTTGCGGAGTAGTAGTTGTATTTTTTACTGAAATTTTTCCTCTTTTAGTTAAAATTGAGAATATAAAATAAAAAAACATTTTAAAAGCTCAATTTGTTACAATAAGTAAATAATAGTAAGTTTATTGATAGAATAAATAACTTGAGGTGAACCAAATGTTAAATGGAACAATAAGTTCAGATGTAGGCGTAGCATCTAATTATATAAACCCTATTTCAAACGCAAAAGATTCAGTACTTGAAACCAGTGTTAACTCATCTTCAATCAGCTTTTCTAATCTTTCGGTATGTGGAAAAGTAAAAAGTACAAATGGTAAATCATTAACAAATACTAGCCAATACGGTAGCGCGTTATCTAAAGACTTAGCGAACTTTACATTAATTGCTACTACTTTTGCTGAAAAAGATGCGCAAATTGCAAATGGAGGTTAGGAAGTGCCAGAAGAAAAGAAAGATAATTTAGATGAGATTATTGCGATTAATCGAGAATTGCAAAATCTGACAGATGATTTAGACGAAAATAAAAAGCAAACTGAAAAACTTACAGAAGCTGGTGACATTACTCATCAAATCTATAAAGAAAATACCGATATTTTAGACGAATTAGCTTATTATTGGAAAGGCGACAAAGCAAATCGTTTTTTACATATGGCTCATGAAGACAACGAACATGAATACAAGCAATCCATGAGAACTTTAGATGGTGTCCATTCAAATTTAGAGAATGAGCAAAAAGCATTAGTTAATAAAGAAGAAGATTTACTAAATAAACAGTTGAAACTAAAACAAGAGAGTCGCTAAAAGGAGATTCTATTATTGGGGTTAAAAATTAGAGTAAGTGAAATAACTAGTTATTTAGATCAGATAAATACCTCTTTATCTACTAAAAATGACGGCTTAAATCAAATTATGCAAGGTATGCAAAGCTTTATTGGAGCGCCAGAGTTAACTGGTGATGCGTGGTCGGCTGCCAAAAGTTACGCCGAAACTGCCCACATTCCACTTTTAAGAGGACAAATTCGAGCAAATGATGAAATTACAAATGATAATCTAACATTTGCTAGTCGAATAGCTGAAAAGATTGAGAATGAAGAAATTGATGAAGATGCATTAAACCGAATTATTGAACGCTTAGAGCAGCAAAGACGATCAATCTTATACAGAAATAGCTTAATGACTAATAGTCCCTCGTTTGGTACAAGAAACGTCAATGCCGATGATGGTTCTAATTCAATTACAATTCAAATTCATCAACTTAGAGAAGAAATACAATCTTTACATGATTTAGAGAGTTCTTGTTCTGATTTATATATAACGGCAAATTTGTTACTAGATAATGTCAGCCAAGGTTTATCTGCACTTTCTAGTACAAATTGTTTTGATAATTCTAATGGTATGTATAGCACTGTTAACTTAAAACTTGACTGGGCAAAGAGCATTAATAAGAAATGGAAAGATAACTTTGTTTTGCCGTTAGACTATGCGAAACTTGTTCAGGAGATTAAAGATGACAAGTCTCTTTCTCCAACTGAAAAAGCTGATAAAATCGCTCGTGTATATGAAGACTACCTTTATTCGTTGGCAAAACCTGCTTTTGATGAGTATGATAAAGTTAGGCTTAATCCTAGCTCTACTGAACAACAAATAAAAGACGCGGAAGATAGACTTGCTAAAATATTGCGTGGACTAGATATTGATATTAAGGCAGTAGTTAGAAGTCTGGGTGATGATGCAATAGCAATTTCTGATAAACATGTCCTTGAATTTGTTGATATGGTAAACACAGGTAAACCATTAGACTTAAAATTACGCATTTTTCATGAATCAGCTAATGATGAATCACTTAATTATTCAATCTGGTCAAGGGGTTGGAATAATGAAAAACCTGATTATCTGGGTAATTATCTATTTGGCTATTATGGGCAAGGTGCGTTCATGTTAAAAAATGATGCTTTAAAATATGGGGCTGGAATAGCTCAAGGGTTTATTTCAAATAAAGATATTCCAAAGTGGATTGAAAATATTAAAAATGGTAACTATGGGGACAATGATGGTGATGCTAAGATGATACAGGAAGGAATAGCAGACTTTGAAAAATACCATAAAAAGAATTAGTAAAGTTATTGTGCTTATTGTTTCAGTAATTTTGGCTATTTACCTTATTTTAAACGGCAGATTATTATACAGATCACTATACTTCCCGAATCAAGAGAAAGAACTTAGAGTTAAGATCGATGAAAGTAATATTGAACCACAAATCTCGATATATGTAAAAAAAGATAAAAAATCAATCTTTAGAATCGAGGTAGTTGATTCTAAAGGAAAAATAGTAGAGCCAGATTTTATTGGAGAGGATCGTTTTACATCAAAAGATAAATTTTACTATAGCTACCGTTTGTATACAGGGAAAGGTAAGGAATACACTGTAAAAATAAAAAACAAAACAGATTCATTTGTTTATAGCTATGTTAGCGCAGAAAATAATAATTAATAAAAACCTAGACTATGAAGATATTAGATAAAAAGCCCGCCCGAGCTTTAAAAATGTGGTGGGATATTGGCGGGATATTTTCAAAATACTCCTTTAAAATATTGAAAAATCAAGGTTTGTAAAGTAGTGCCATTTATCGTTTGGCGAAATAAAATTTGTGACTCTAATCTTAAAATTTTAACCCCCTGACAGACAGTTGTCAGGGGGTTTTTCTATACAATAGAAACAAGTCGTTAGAAACAAATAACATTTTCAAGTATACTTATAAACATACTTAAATATAAAGAAAGATTACCTGAAAATATAGAGCAAGTGCAGACAAGAAAAATGAGGTGAAAAAATGATTGATTTTCAAAATGTATCAAAGAAATACAATGATCAGTTAGTATTAGAAGACTTTGATGTCTCAATTGAAGACGGTGAGTTTTTTGTATTAGTCGGTCCAAGTGGTAGCGGGAAAACGACCACTTTAAAAATGATCAATCGATTGATTGAACCGACAGATGGGGATATTTATTTTAACGACAAACGATTAATCGACTACAATTTAAAAGAATTACGCTTGACGATTGGCTATGTTCTTCAACAAATTGCACTATTCCCTAATCTAACAGTTGCTGAAAACATTGAATTGATTCCAGAAATGAAACACTGGAACAAAGCTAAAAGACGGGAAAAGACAGAAGAGTTACTAAGAAAAGTCAGTTTACCGCCAGAAGAATATCTTCACCGAAAACCAGCAGAATTATCTGGTGGTGAACAGCAACGTATCGGAATTTTACGTGCGATTGCAGCAAAACCAGATGTCATTTTAATGGATGAGCCCTTCAGTGCCTTAGATCCGATTTCCAAAGGGCAATTACAATTATTAATCAAAGAGTTGCATAAAGAGTTAGCCAGCACAGTCGTTTTTGTAACGCATGATATGAATGAAGCACTCTTTTTAGGGGACCGTATCTGTGTGATGAAAGAAGGAAAAATTGTTCAAACAGATTCCCCAGAACAAATTAGGAGTAACCCAGCTAATGATTTTGTTGCACAATTCTTCCAACAAGATCACTCTAGTCTAGAAAATTATTGTGCTGCTGATTTACTGGAGTTAGGTCTTGTAGAAGATGGTCAAGTAGAGAGTGGGACACCTATCGAATTAGAAACGACAGTATCGGCTATAATTCGTTTACTTGTTGAGGGAGCAACCGTTGTTTTAATGGATGAGAAGGGACCTATCGGTGAAATCACAGATCGAACGATTTTGCGTTTCTTAGAGACGAAGATAGAAAAAGGTGATCAATAATATGGGGAAATTGATAGAAACATTTGCGGCCCGTAAAGAAGACTTTATTCAAGCGGTTGTCGAACATATCCAACTCTCGTTACTGTCATTACTGATTGCGATTCTTATCGCGATTCCTTTAGCGATTTTATTGACGAATTATAAAAAAGTTGCTGAGTTTGTTCTGCAAATCACTGGAATTTTTCAAACGATTCCCTCACTAGCTTTATTAGGATTATTGATTCCAGTTATTGGGATTGGTAGTCCACCTGCAATTGTAGCGTTAGTGATTTATGCACTCTTTCCGATTTTACAAAATACGTATACAGGCTTGACCGAAATCGATCCTTCATTGGAGGAAGCAGCCGAAGCCTTTGGGATGAATAAACGGGAAAAACTAATCAAGTTTGAGTTGCAGTTAGCGTTACCGTATATCATTTCAGGTATTCGTACAGCGACTGTGATGATCATCGGAACAGCAACGCTTGCGGCTCTGATTGGTGCAGGTGGACTAGGAACGTTCATCTTACTAGGAATCGACCGAAACAACGTGTATCTAATCTTGATTGGGGCAATTTCTTCTGCTGTCTTAGCGGTCTTGTTTAACTTCGGGATCCATTTGTTGGAGAAAGCCACAGTCAAACGAATCGTAGCGGCATTTATGGTCTTACTTGCGTTGTTAGTGGGATCGTTTGTCTACACCCACCAAGAAACAGAACAAAAAGAAATCACTGTTGCAGGAAAATTAGGTGCAGAACCAGATATCTTAATTAACATGTACAAAGAATTAATTGAAGCAAATAGCGATATCCACGTAAACTTAAAATCAAACTTTGGGAAAACCAGTTTCCTATTTAACGCACTAAAATCTGGTGAAATCGACGTCTATCCTGAATTTACCGGAACCGTACTTGAAACATTTTTGAAAGACAATACGAACACGTCGAATGATCCAAGAGAAGTATACGAATATGCACGAGATCAAATCAAAAAACAAGAAAATATGGATTATTTAGAACCAATGCGTTATGAAAATACCTATGCTGTCGCAGTTAAACGATCATTCGCAGAAGAAAATGGGCTGGAAACAATCGAAGATTTGAAAAAAGTTGAAAGTCAGTTAAAAGCTGGTTTTACGTTAGAATTTATTGATCGTGAGGACGGCTATAAAGGATTACAAAAACTGTATAACTTGAATTTCGATGTCAAGTCTATGGAGCCATCGTTACGTTACCAAGCAATCAATAATGGGGATGTCAATGTGGTGGACGCTTATTCGACCGATAGTGAATTGAAGCAATATGATTTGGTGATTTTAAAAGATAATAAGCGACTATTTCCACCGTATCAAGGAGCGCCATTGCTGAAAGCTGAGACACTTGAGAAATATCCGGAATTAAAAGAATTATTGCAGCCTTTAGTAGGTAAGATCACGGAAGAAGAAATGAGTGAGATGAATTACCAAGTGAATGTGGAGCAAAAAGATCCGGCGACCGTTGCGCATGATTATTTGGTGGAGCATGGGATGTTGGAAAAATAATGGTTGATAGATGAAAAGGCACAACATAAGAGAGCTATCTATCTCTTATGTTGTGTTTTTTATACTTTATAAGGTATAATAAAGGAGAAAGCAATCGCACTCAAGTGCGATTGCAAAAAAAGCCAGTGCTGATAACACTGACTCTTTAGTTGAGTTTTGACTAAAGCTTGATAGATTGTTGCATTGCCACTATCTTACTTTAGCTGAGCAGATAGTGGTCTTTTTTTACCCAAAAATCAATGTGATAAAAAGTTTAATCCCTTCGACAATATAGTAAGCCACAAGCGTGACAACTATTTTCGAAGCGATATCTTTTAACAAATCTTTCAAGGACCGCTTTTCCTAAGCAATAAAGCAGGACAAAAGCGATAAAGACATATCTTTATGGCATCAACTCCTTTTTCAGAGCTTCAGCCGTTATTCAACTAGTTATAGTATAACAAAAATTGTACCGATAGTGTATTAAATATTTTACAAAATAGTAACGAGCAAACAGTCAGCCGTGGAGAATGTTCATCTGATTGAATGCTACGGATTCTGGTAGATAGTATTCTTTCTTACTATGCGCATTATTGACTTAGGCAACTTGATTTATCAGTTCGTGCTGATTATTTTGGGCTTCAACATGTCAAGTGGCCGCTTAACATGTTGAGGTGTCGGCTGTTTCCTCGTTATTATCGTGGCTATAATGATCTGTCTATAAAAAAGGCTTGCTCCGTCAAAAGTTAGCACAAAATTGGCAGATTATTAAAAAAATGAGCTAGGAATCGAAATACAAGAAAATTAATTTAAATAGAAACCAAAGCTTTAGGCCCTTGATATAAAGAGGACCCAAAGCTTTTTTACGATAACCTCCCCAATCTTCTTTATAAAAATATCACTCATTAATAAAAAAACAGTAGACGTTATGTTTTATATATGATAATTTGGTTAATATAAAATTAGAAAACGAAGTGTTTTTGGTGAAGAAGATATTGTTAAGTATTTTATGTAATGGTTTTTTGTTTGGCGTTGTTGGGTTTGGATCTGTCTCAGAAGCTTCAGAGCTAGAAAAGAATGCTGAAATCCCTGTTAATGTAGTATCAGAGGAGGATGAATTTTATTATGTTGTTGATGATAATGATGCTATCCAATCCAGAACATGGTCCAAAACACAAAGTTATAAAATAAAAAAAGGAGCAAGAACCTATTTAGGTACTTATACAACCAATCGTAAAACAACTTTGCAAATTAAATTTATGGTAGGTCCTGCTGAAGTAAAATTAGGAGGTTCTTATTCTGAAAGTGGTAAATTTAAAAAATACAAACAAAATGTTACTGTAACAGTAACGTACAAGAGATATAGAAAAATAGATAATAAATATGTTGATACTAAGACAGTAACATCTAACACATCCTATACCGATTACGTAGCGATTTAATAAAGCATAATGAATTGAGTGATAAAAGTGATTCTTAAAGTTATCTACATTTTAATTTATTTTTTAATAACAGAATTAATCCCATCTGTAGGAGTAAGCTGGGATTTATCTAATCCAATATTTGTGCTTATTCAAAAGGTATTTTCGTATTATTAGCAATACTCTTATTTAAAAATGATCTATGGTTTAGACTGAAAGAAGTAAAATTAAAGCAAACGATTATGCCAATTTGCGGCACATTTTTATTTATGTGTTTAACCTATCTGCTTGTAGTTAAAATCTTAGGTACAGATTTAACTATCGGAAAATACAATGTGAGCTTCATACTAATTTTAGAAGCAGTTCTTATTACACTGTTTATTGAAGAGATAGTTTTTCGATATTGCTTTATTAACTCTCGTAAAATCTATGTGATGGTAGTTCAAATACTACTATCTAGTACGTGGTTTATGTATGGTCATGCGGCAGCTGCGAATTACAATTATATATTATTAATACCTTACTTTTTGTTGGGTATTCTTTTAAGTTTAATTTATGTAAGAAAAAATAATATTTGGTACAGTATTTTGATACACTCTAGCTATAACTTTGTGATACTAGTAATTTCTGCGATTAGTAACTAATAAAACATACTATGGGACAATTATTAGAAAAAGTTTCAAATTCTTTTGTCATAAAGAATTTGAAACTTTTTTTGTGCTAGCCATACAGACAAAGAGCTTCAATTTTTTAACCAACCCAATCACAACAGATAAAATAACCCCCTTAAATCCAAACCATCAAGTTGTCTGTCCCTGAATTAATTTTACAGGCAACAGATAATTTTTCTCCAATTTTTTTTCAGGGTTTTGTATCCTCTGCAATAAAAGATCAACTAAAATATCCGCATAATCAGCCATTGGTTGAGCAATCGTCGATAATTGGGGAAAATAGTTCTGAACGAATTTTGTCCCATCATAGCCAATGATCTTCAGCTGATCAGGAACATTTATCTTTAATTGCTGACATTGATTATAGGCAAGAATAGCCGTTAGATCATCTGTACAAAATAAACTGTCAATGTCCTCCGTCTCCAAAATATGCTTGATCTCTAAGTTTTTTAGTGTTGTTGATCGAGCTGTCGTTTGAATATGAAAAATTTTAGGTTCTAATTCATGTTCTTCTAAAAAGTTTAAATACCCGTTTAATCGAAAATTTGTTGGGGAGTTCGATTCTTGTGAACCTGTCAGGATCGCAATTTTCCTTGCTCCTCTAACGTATAAGGTCTCAGTCGCTAAATACCCGCCTTGGAAATTGTCACTGCCGATAATGGGAATAGTATTCCCTAAAAATCGGTCAAAAGAAACAATCGGAAGTTCAACATCTTCATATTCAGTGATCCCTAAGTTGTGGGCACCAGCAATAATCCCGTCAACCTTATTTGCAGCAAGCATATTTATATAATGACGTTCTTTTTCCTTATTATTGGCACTATCACACAAAATGACGCGATACCCCAAATCAAAGAGTTTTTGTTCGATTCTTTCCACTAACTCCCCAAAAAACGGATTCGCAACAGTTGGGAAAATAAGCCCGATTAATTGTGTGTTTTTACCTTGTAATGAACGAGCTAAAGAGTTTGGTTGATAATTAAGCTCTTTCATCGCACGATTTACCTTATCAATTGTTTTTTTGCTTAATGAGCCGTAATTATTAATAACACGGGAAACAGTCGTAGGCGAGACACCAGCTTTTTTTGCTACATCTGTTAGTTTGACGACCATACAATTCCATCCTTTATTGGTTAGTTTTCCGCAGTTGCCAAAATTGTCCTTGATAGTCTCCGTCACACGTTAAATGAAATCCTGCGTGTCCTTTTTCTGGGAATACTCGCATGGTTGCTACTTTTTCGCCATCGTTGATGAAAAGTTCAACAACGGAAGAATCAACAAAGATTTGTAATTTCAATGGTTTTTGTTCGATAGAAAATGATCGTACAACGCCATAATCTTCTCCAAAAAGAACACCAGCATGACTGCGGTCTATTGTCATTTTACCACGTTGGGAATCAAAATGAATCGTTAATCCTTGATTCTGTTCTTTATCTGCATATAAGGTAAGGGTTCCAGTGGCTAGAGAATTAAATGATAGGGCTAATTCATAATGATTTGTTGCTGTTTCATGATAAGAATCCTTGCTGTTATCAAAAAGTATTCCTTCGTCTAGACGTAGTTGTTTCATCTCTTCAACAGGACGTTGGTACAATTTTTTATCCTTTACAATCAATTCCTTCACGATGCTTAAACAATGCGCCCATTCTTCTTGGTCAGTGGGATATTCAATTTCCGGCAATCCAATCCAGCTGATTGATAATAAGCGCTCGTCGGGGGCTTTAAATGCTTGTGTAGCGTAAACGTCAAAGCCTTCATCTAAATTTTTCAAGCTAGAAGGATTTGTTAAACAATTTGATTCAGACTGATATGAGTCACCAATGACATACATATTTGGATAGATATTTTGATAATTGCAAACATCAGAATCTAACCCTTGTGGACAAAAAATAAGCAGAGCGAATTCATCTGTTAAAAGTAAATTGGGGCATTCGATCATAAAACCCATGTCTCGATCAGTAAACCCTAATTCACCGATACATTGCCAAGAAAGTAAGTCAGAACTTTGATAGGTTAGAATTTTACCTTTTTCTGTTTCATCTTGCGCTCCGATCGTCATTAGATAGCCAGACTTATAACGAAAAACTTGAGGATCTCTGAATTCAGAGGTATAACCAGCTGGAGGTGCAGCAATAAGCGGCTGTTCGATTTTTTTTATGCTACCTGATTGATCCATCCAAGCACCTAATTGATAAGAATGGCGAATCCAATCATCATCACGAACATTACCTGTATAAGCAAGAAATAACTGATCAGAAATCGGCAGAGCAGTTCCAGAATAAACGCCATGGCTGTCGTATAAGCTGTCTGGGAATACTTTTGTTCCTTCTTCGTTCCAATCAACCAAATTATCAGAGGTCATGTGATACCAAGATTTTATACCGTGAACGGGACCCATCGGATAAGATTGATAGAAAACATGCCACTGATCATTGAAAAATGAAAAACCATTTGGATCATTTAGTAAACCTGTAGCAGGTTGAATATGATAGCCTAAACGCCAGGTTGACGCATCTATTTTTTGTTTTAGTGAGGCAAGGTGTTCTGTCCCCCATTCTTCATAAGACTGATAACGTTTTTCTCTAGACCAAACTTTTTTTTCGGACATATATATTCTCCTCGTAAGCGTATTCTCACATATAGTGTAACTATTTAGCATTTGAATGTCAAACGTATAACAAAATATTTATTTATGTATAGAGGTATATTTTTAAGTATCATTTACAATTGATATACGTTTGACAATTATTTAAAATAGTGGCATACTTTGTATGTGAAAAAGCGATTACATTTTTTGGAAACAAGATAGTTTCTTCTATTTCAGTAGCGCTTAAATGACAATTAGGGGGAAAGAAGATGGATTACAAAAAAGTAGCAAAGGAAATCAATGACGCACTTGGCGAAGATAATATTCAGGCTGCCGCACATTGTGCAACTCGTCTAAGGCTTGTTCTAAAGGATTCGAGTAAAGTAGATCAGAAAGCTTTAGATGGTAATGAGGCGGTGAAAGGAACGTTTGAAGCCAATGACCAATTCCAAATTATCATAGGTGCTGGCGATGTAAATAATGTATATGATGAACTCATAAAAATCACCAATGTTAAAGAAGCATCTACAGCTGACCTGAAAGCAGTCGCATCGAATGGCAAAAAAAATAATCCTATTATGGCATTTATTAAGGTATTATCTGATATTTTTGTTCCAATTGTCCCGGCACTAGTCGCAGGCGGATTATTAATGGCTTTAAACAATGTATTGACTGCTCAGGATTTATTTGGTCCTCAATCAGTCGTGGAACTATTTCCGAATGTAAAAGACTTTGCGAGTATCATCAATCTATTAGCGTCAGCACCGTTTGCTTTCCTACCGATCTTGGTTGGTTTTTCTGCTACTAAGCGCTTTGGTGGAAATCCTTATCTGGGTGCTGCAATGGCAATGGCGATGGTTATGCCTGATTTAGTCAATGGCTATGGTGTGGCAAATGCAATCGCAGATGGAAGTATGCCCTATTGGCATATTTTGGGAATGGATGTTGCACAAGCCGGCTATCAAGGTTCTGTACTGCCTGTATTAGCGGTTTCGTGGATTTTAGCGACGTTAGAAAAATTTTTCCACAAACGTATTCCCAATGCATTTGATTTTACATTTACACCAATGTTGGCCATCGTTATTACTGGTTTTTTAACATTTATTGTTGTGGGCCCAATGATGAGAATTGTATCAGATGGTCTGACGAATGGGCTTGTTTGGTTGTATGATACAACAGGAGCAGTCGGTTTAGGAGTATTCGGTCTATTCTACTCACCGATTGTCATCACTGGATTACATCAAAGTTTTCCAGCCATTGAAACGACTCTGTTAGCAGAAGTAGCACGAACTGGCGGATCATTTATTTTCCCAGTCGCTTCTATGGCCAATGTGGGTCAAGGGGGAGCAACGCTTGCCATCATGTTGTTAACGAAAAATAAAAAACAAAAAAGCTTGGCAACGTCAGCAAGTATTTCTGCTATGCTAGGCATTACTGAACCAGCGATTTTCGGGGTCAATTTAAAACTTAAATTCCCATTTATTTGTGGGATGATTGCCTCTGGTGTAGCTTGTTTATTCATTGGTGCTTTCCATGTACTTTCAGTAGCGATGGGACCAGCAAGCGTGATCGGATTTATTTCAATTGCACCAAAATCAATTTCATATTTCATGATCGGCATCGTTATCAGTATCTGTGTAGGATTCGTGACAACATATGTATACGGAAAACGTCATATGGAGGTTTTTGTAGGCGATGATGAAACAGCTGGAGAAGTTGCCGTCGAAATCAATGAAGATCCAGAAGCAAGTGTAGCGGCTGTCCAAGATGAAGTATTGGCATCGCCTGTAAGTGGTACACCTATTTCCTTGAAAGAAGTAAATGATCCTGTATTTGCACAAGAAATGATGGGAAAAGGGATTGCTGTGATTCCGGAAAAAGGCATTATTTACGCACCTGCTGATGGAGAATTAACCGTTATTTATGATTCAAAGCACGCCTATGGACTTAGAACAATGAATGGTGCAGAGGTGCTGATCCATATTGGAATCGACACCGTCGGATTAAAAGGTGAAGGGTTTGAAACAAATAGAAAATACGGTGAATTAGTAAAAAAAGGGGATATTTTAGGTACCGTTGATTTAGAGAAGATTAAACAGGCTGGTTTAGATAGCACTGTAATGATGATTATTACAAATACAGATGACTACGCTGCTGTAGAAGCGATTGAGCTATCAAAAGTGGATGGAGGCCAAGATCTATTGGCGGTAAGTGCGCATTATGAAAACTAATTGGTGGAAAAAAGCCACGATCTATCAAATCTATCCACGCAGTTTTCAAGATACAAATGCTGATGGTATCGGGGATTTAAAAGGAATCATCCAGCGTTTGGATTATCTGTCTTTTTTAGGGATAGAGGCAATTTGGCTCAGCCCTGTTTACCAATCGCCCAATGAAGATAATGGCTACGATATCAGTGATTACGAAGCGATTGGTTCAGAGTATGGCACCATGGAAGATATGGATAATCTAATCGCTGAAGCGCAGAAAAGAAACATCAAGATTATTATGGATTTGGTCGTAAACCATACGTCATCAGAGCATCCGTGGTTTCAGTCAGCACTTCAAAATCCTATGAGTGAGTATCATGATTTTTATATCTGGAGAAAAGGAAATGAACGTAAACGACCGAATGAACTTCAATCCAATTTTGGTGGTTCTGCTTGGACCTTTGTCCCAGAACTCGGGGAATATTATTTTCATTTACATGCAAAAGAACAGCCTGATTTGAATTGGGAAAATCCTCTGATGCGTCAAGAAATTTATCGTATGATGAATTATTGGATTGAAAAAGGGGTTGGCGGTTTTCGTTTAGACGTCATCGATTTGATAGGGAAAGAACCAGATCAGTTGATCACTAAAAACGGACCGAAGCTACATGAACTATTACAAGAAATGAATCGTAATACGTTTGGAGACTATGACTTAGTTACAGTAGGTGAAACATGGGGCGCAACGCCAGAAATCGCTCAGCTCTATTCGGATGAGAGCAGAGAAGAATTATCAATGGTTTTTCAATTTGAACATATCAATTTAGATAAGCAGACAGGCAAAAGAAAATGGGATATCAAAAAATTAGATCCTAAAGAATTGCATCAAGTGTTTTCTAAATGGCAAACGGAGTTAGCGGGGAAAGGGTGGAACTCGCTGTTCTGGAATAATCATGATTTACCTCGGATTATCTCTCGTTGGGGGAATGATCAGAAGCATCGGGTGATTAGTGGGAAAATGTTGGCTATCTATCTTTACTTCCTCCAAGGAACACCTTACATTTATCAGGGAGAAGAAATTGGCATGATCAACTATCCAATTAAAACGATTGATGAAGTCGATGATATAGAGAGTCGCAGAATGTATGATGAACGTATCAATTCGGGTTATACAGAAGAAGAAATTATAACATCGATCAATGCAAAAGGACGGGATAACGCACGTCATCCGATGCAGTGGGATGCTTCTGAACAAGCAGGTTTCACAAAAGGGACTCCTTGGCTTCCAGTGGGAAATTCAACTGAAATCAATGTTGAAGCTGCGCTAAATGATCCAAACTCTTTATTTTATACGTATCAAAAACTGATTCAGCTTCGTAAAGAAATGCCGATTATTATAGAAGGAACATTTGAAAATATTCCAACGGATGATGCAACAGTTTTAGCCTATATTCGCGAGTATCAAGGTGAGAGGGTACTTGTTGTCGTCAATTTCTCTGATCAACCAGCACATTTTGTATTAGGAAAAACACGGATAATAAAAGAAATGATCATCCATAATTATAAAAAAGAGATTACAGATGAGTTACTGGCTTATGAAGCCTATGCAGTCTATTTAAAGTAAGTAAAAGAGAAAAGTATACAGCCCAGAAAAATAGGTCAACCTCTACAAAGGATAGAAAAACGATTTTTGTAGAGAGTCCCTAATTTTTCTGAGCTGTTTTGATTCTGAAAATGAGTATAGAGATTCGTTAGCTAATTAATCAAGAACCGTCCAATGTTTATAGAAGCATTGGAAATCGCCTTTTATTCTTGGAACCAGTATTCCGGCATGATTTAATTCACTACCGCTGTATATGTTTCCTGTTTCCGTGTCTGTATAGTGTGCAGATTCGTCTAAATAGTTTGTTTTTAAGTATTGAACAGGTTGAGAAGGATGGGCAAGACCATTGGAATAAACAAGTAAAGCCTCTGTTTCATTTTTAAATAACCATGCAGTAGCATACGTTGAATCAATTTCTTTGATTCGGTAGAATTGTCCAAATTGCAATAATCTTCGATGTTTTTTATAAAAGCTAATTTGGTCTTTTATTTCTGCTAGTGCTTGTGGAGACTGTTTTTCTATTGCCAGTTCGTAACCAAAATTTCCACTCATTGCAATTAGAAAGCGGCTTTCTAATGGTGTATTTCGGCCTACTTGATGGTTTGGAGTATCTGAAACATGCGCGCCCATCATGATAGGTGGATAAAGATAGCTGTATCCGTACTGGATTTTTGTTCGACATAATGCATCGGTATTGTCACTTGCCCAGGTTTGAGGCATATAAGCGACCATTCCAGGATCGAACCGTCCACCGCCGCTCGAGCAATTTTCAAATAATACATCTGGAAATTGTTTTGTTACTTCGGATAAAATATGATACAGCCCTAAAATATACCGATGACTTACTTCTTTTTGTTGATCATCTGGTAAAATAAAGCTGCCAACTTCAGTTAAGTGTCGATTCATATCCCATTTTATATAATCAATTTTATTCGAAGAAAGATAATTGCTTAATACCTGGATAAGGTACTCTTGGACTTGTGGTAAGCTTAAATTTAAGACAAGCTGCTGCCTTCCTTGGGTTTGAGGATACGCAGGTACTTGTAAACTCCATTCAGGATGTGCTTCGAATAAGCGACTTTTCACAGAAATCATTTCTGGTTCAAACCACAAACCAAATTTCATCTTCTGTTGATGTAGAATATCTGCAAAATGTTCAATCCCATTGGGCAGTTTAGTTTTATTGACAACCCAATCCCCTAAGGAAGAGGTATCATCTTCACGTTTCCCAAACCATCCATCATCTAAAACAAACAACTCAATCCCTAAATCGCGTGCTTGTTTTGCTTGGCTAATTAGGTCCTCTTCTGTAAAATCAAAATAATTTCCTTCCCATGAATTAAGCAAAATTGGTCGTTCCTGTTCTTGCCAATATTCAGGTATTAAATACGTTTGGTACAATTTATGAAATGTTTGAGAAAGGGCGTTGAATCCTTGATTGCTAAAATTTAATACGACTTCAGGAGTTTGGAAACTAGACTTAGGCATCAATTTCCACTCAAAAGTTTCTGGATTGATCCCTATCTGAATGCGTGTACTGCCATATTGTTCGACTTCGGCTTGGGCAACAAAGTTTCCACTGTAAATGAAATGAAAACCGTAAACCTGTCCTTGATCTTCATTTGTATAGCGATCGGCAAGTCCTAAAAATGGATGATGTTGTGGACTGCTCGTTCCCCTAGTGGAGCTTATTTTTTGGATCCCTGGATGAAGTGGTTGGCGATGAATCGTCGCTTCATTCGTGTGCGAACCATTCAGTGTTAATAAGTCAAAATCGGACCGCGGTAAGTCTAATAACATGGAGCCGGCATTTTCCAAATAAATAGGTTGTGATCCATTATTTCGATACTCAATACTGCGTGTAATGACTGGAAGATCATCATAAATGGTATAGCGAAGAACCATTTCAAGGGATTGGATTGGATCGATAAGATAGATTTCTACTGTTTGCTGCGTGTCCCCACGTAATGAAGGCAACCCTTTTAACGGATATTTGCCTTGTAAAATTTCAAAGCGATCATACACAAAATCTGTGATTCTAAAACCATCTAAATTTCGAAACTGGTAATTACTTACCCGATAATCTAAACTCCCTTGTGTACTTGTTTCAAGAGGTAAGGCGTTTAAGGAAAATGTTCGTTCTTCACTGATTGGGTTCGTAGCAAAACCTCGATCGATATACTGCAATTGGTTGACTTGATGGTAGTTGTTTAAATAGGGACCGAAATATCTATGGGTAAGATATTTTTCTTTTTCGATGCCAATGATATAGCTTATTTTATGATTGCTTAAATGGAAAATATTTTGTGAATCATCGAAATATATTGTCATATCAATCATTCCTTTTCGTTTGTTATGTATATAGTATCGAGTATAATAGAACGGAACAAGACGAAATAATTTTAAGGAGGGTAATAAATTGCGAAATTTTGTTCGGCAATTCCATTATACAGATGAGCAACATTTGCCGATCATTCGTGGAGTTGGTATAGGTGAGGGCAGTAGTACGTATCATTGGGATGCTCGTGTTCGAAAAGAACAGCTGATCGTTTTGCAGGTAACATTAACAGGGGAAGGGTTCATAGAAATGGGAGGAAGAAGAATTTCTCTAACAGAAAACAACGCCTTTTTTGCTAAAATACCTGGGAACTATCGCTATTTCGGTGAGGAATGGCAGTTTTTATTTATCGAATTTTCAGCTATAATGACGCAATGGCTCGATACATCCATTTCTATTATCGAATTATCAGCAGATTTGATTGAAAGACTTAGAAGGGTTGTCCTTGATCTAAAAGATCGTGAGTTGAGTGCAGTACAAAATGCTAAAATCGCATTTGCACTTTTTTTAGATACTAAAGAAACTATTCAAAACCAAATTCGACAAAAAACGGATGAGATTCAGGCGGTGAAAATATACATTGATACTCATTATTTTGAAGATATAAGTTTAGATTTCCTATCTGAAAGATACATGATGTCCAAGTATACATTAATTCGTCAGTTTGAAAAAGTCTACAAATCATCACCCATAAATTATTTAAAACAGGTACGGATTATTCAGTCTCTGTCGTTATTATGGGAAGAAGAAGCGATTGCCCAAGTTGCAAGAAAGGTTGGATTTTCAACGGGAAATTATTTTAGTAAAGTATTTAAAAAGGAGATGGGAATGTCGCCAAGTGAGTATAGAAGGCAAAAAGAAATTTATTATCCACGTGAATCAATAAATCAAAAGTGAATTCTGTAAGGAAGCGTCTTTTGAAAAAAAGTAGTGAAGGATTGTCATAATTTTTCTAAATAAAGTAATTTTTACCAAAAAGAAATGCAAATTCCCCAAACTTTCGCTATAATAAAGAAAATAACCAAAACAGGAAGTGGAAAGATGAAAAAAGCAGACCGACAACGGTTGATCAAACAACTAATCACAGAAAATGAAATAGAAACCCAAGATGACCTAATTGCACTGCTTGAACAATCTGGTGTCAAAGCAACCCAAGCCACTGTCTCAAGAGATGTACGTGAAATGAGCATCGTTAAAACTCACGGCTCAGATGGTCGAGTAAAGTATGCCCTATTCTCTCAACAACAAGCATCTAGTAGTGAGGAAAAACTAAAAGAATCTGTGAAAGATTCAGTGATTCGGATGGAACGGGTTCAATTTATGGTAATCGTCCACACAGATATGGGCGCAGCAGATGTTGTTACTAATTTTTTAGATGAAGTCAGTTATGAAGAAATTGCAGGAACGGTCGCAGGCGTTGATACAATTATTATTATTGCTCGTTCGGAAGATGACGCAGTAGCTGTTGTTGAACGTTTTCAAGCGATGATGGATTAAACCTAACCAATCAAAAAATGAAGGGAGAGTCGGTTACATGAATTTGAGAGCGTTACAAAATGGATCGGATATAAGAGGGATAGCGGTCAATCATGAGGACAAAAAAGCGAACCTAACACCAGTGCAAGTCGGGAAAATTGCAGTTGGAATGGTTCATTGGCTTCGTGATGAGAAAAATTTAGCTGAAAAACATCAATCGGGAAAATTGAAAATCGGTATCGGTCATGATAGCCGAATTTCAGCAGATAGTTTGAAACAAGCGTTGATAGACAGTTTTGTTCAACAAAACGTTGAAGTATTAGATTTTGGTTTAGCGACAACGCCAGCCATGTTTATGGCTACTCAATTTCCTCAATATGAGTGTGATGCGGCGATTATGATTACTGCAAGCCATTTGCCTTATTATTTTAACGGATTGAAGTTGTTCACTAAATCTGGCGGAGCAGAAAAAGCGGATATTGTCTATATTTTAGAACATGCGGACAACCCTCCCCTTGTAGTGAAAGGCTCAGTAACCAAAACCTCGATTTTAGAGGACTATTCTGTTGATTTAACAGATAAAATTCGTAAAGGGATGGATACGATAGAAGAAAAACCTCTCACTGGTTTTCATATTATAGTAGATGCTGGTAATGGCGCAGGTGGTTTTTTTGCAGAAAACGTTTTAGCTAAACTTGGAGCAGATGTCACAGGTTCGCAATTTTTAGAACCCGACGGCATGTTCCCTCATCATATTCCTAATCCAGATAATAAAGAAGCGATGGCAAGCATCCAACAGGCTGTTCTGAAAAATAAAGCAGATTTAGGTGTGATCTTTGACACAGATGTGGATCGCTCTGCTGTAGTAGATGCTTCTGGTGAAGTGATCAATCGAAATAATTTGATTGCGGTGCTAGCAACAATTGTTTTAACTGAATATCCAGGCGGTAGTATTGTAACGAACTCGCCAACCTCAAGTCATTTGAAAGAGTTTATCGAGTCAAAAGGTGGCTCACAAGTACGTTATATTTCTGGTTATCGCAATGTAATCAATAAAATGATTCAACTCAATGATGAGGGAATCACTACACCGTTAGCAATCGAAACAAGTGGACACGCAGCTTTCAAAGAAAACTATTCTTTAGATGATGGGGCGTATGTAATTGCTAAAATTCTGATGTTGTTACCTAAATTAAAAAAAGAAGGGGAAACACTTGGGGATTTGATCAGCTCATTAAAACAACCAGCTGAAACCCAAGAATTACGCTTTGAAATTCTAGCAAGAAATATTCGTGAGTATGGGGAACAAATAATACGAGAGTTGTGTGGTTTTGTCGAAAGGCAAAGAGGTATGACCATCGATCCAGAAAATCATGAGGGACTGCGAGTGACTGTTTCTGATGATTATGGTAGCGGATGGTTTTTATTACGGTTGAGTTTGCATGAACCATTACTAGTGTTACAAGTCGAAAATGATCAAGCTGGAATGAATCAAAAGGTTTTGGAGAAATTAGCGGACTATTTTGAAGCAATCCCGAATATAGATTTAGATAAATTAAATCAAATCTTAAATTATAAAAAATAAATATAAAAGTTAATATTTTTTAACAGAGTGAATTTTTTTACTCTGTTTTTTTATTCTCATAAATTATTTTTTTAATAAAAATTAAATGTATAATCTATCGGTCGATAAAAAACAAGTTATTTAAACCGCATATGCCGTTACTTTATGTTTAAAATGATTTATACATCTAAGCACTATTTGCTGAAGGGTATAAGTCTGTTTTTTTTCACATAAGTGTTGATAAATAGGGCTTAAAACAAAAAAATAATTGATTAATTCTGAATATTAATTGTACAAGCTGTCTAAATAGCCTGTTTGATGTATCAAGTATTTAAACTCAAATGCCAAAAAAACGTTGCATATTTTTGTTATTTTATTTATAATACAAATAAAAAATAAAAGCCTTCTTGTTTTCAGTTAAAACAAGAAGCGCTTGAAAATAAATATTTAATATTTAACGTATGTATCTATTCTATTGTTTTGTAATTGAGAAATCAATAGTAGGGACGAGAAAATAATACTGTGAATTTTCTTTTTTTTGAGGAAATTTTAAAAAAAATGAGAAAGAAGAAGAAATACTTTACTTTTTAGCAACAAATTTAATGGATTTAAGAATAATCGGGTGGTTTTTACCGCCGTCAGATTCGCCGTCAATAAGTATAGAAAGGATTTGTTTTTTTGGCTAAAGGTGAGAATATTTACAAACGAAAAGATGGACGCTGGGAAGGGCGTTATCCTAAAGCAAGAAAAATAGATGGAAGCATCCATTATGGTTATGTTTATGCTCGTTCGTATCGAGCAGTGAAGGAACAATTACTTGATAAAAAGGCACAGAAACCATTTCACTATACTGGAGAGGTCAAAGAATTTCATGGAAGATTTGGTGAATGGGCAAATCTTTGGTTAACTGAGATTATGGCACCGAATATAAAAGAAAGTACCTATGCCAGTTATAGTAGTAAACTTCAAGTGCATGTTTTACCTAGCTTAGAAAATCGCGCTTTAAAGAAAATTACAGCTTTAGATATAGAAAAGCTAGTCAAACGGTTAGCACACTCGTTAGCAGCTAGCTCTATTCGTATTGTATTTCGTATCGTAAAAAGTTGTTTTGGAGCGGCTAAAGAGCGTGGCTACATATACATGAATCCTTGTGAGCGAATCATATTACCGAAAGTAAATAAACAAAAAGTTCAAGCGTTAACACGAGAACAACAAAGAGCAGTAGAGGCTGAAAGTAAAAAAACAGAACAAGGATTGCCGATCTTACTAGCTTTAGAAACAGGAATGCGTATAGGCGAAATTTGCGCATTAAAATGGGAAGATATAGATTTTGACTCATCCGTGTTAAAAGTTCAGCGAACGAAGCAGCGTATTGCCTTACCCAACTTAGCAGGTCAGCGAACCAAAATTGTTGAAACAATTCCTAAAACGGTTAACGCTAGTCGTTCAATTCCGCTATCTCAAAAGATAAAAGAAGCCCTATTACATTGGAAAAAGCAATCAAACTCAGAGTATGTGGTAACTGCCAACGAACATTCCGTTGAACCAAGAACAGTGAGTTATCGCTTTGAACGAATCAAACGAAAAATTGGTTTAAATAATGTGTCTTTTCATGCGCTTCGACATACTTTTGCAACTCGCTGTGTAGAGTTAGGTGTCAATATTGCGGCAATCAGTTCGCTATTAGGCCATTCGTCCATTAAGCTGACGTTGGACACATACACAAATTCTTTTATAGAAGAACAACGTGCAGCGATTGAAAAATTAGCGTTTATTTAATTGTCTTTTGAAAATACACCCGTTTTTATAACATTCGTTATTTTAATTCCTTCAGTTTTCGTGAGTTCCTATTCATTTAGGGACTCATTTTTTTGTTCATCTCCGCCGTCAAAATCTCCGTCAACGTTAAAGAGAAATCTAGGAAAATAACGATTAACGGTACCCGCTTCTTGTTTTAACTGAAAACAAGAAGGTCACATTTTTTATTTTTCCTCTCAATAAAAAGTGTAAAACTAAATTGACCAAAATACATAGAAAATAAGGGAGAGAACGTACATGTGTAATATAGGAATTATTTCATCAAACAATGAGTTAGAAAACGGTGTATATGCAAATATGTTAGAAGTAGCAGAATACAATATTCATTTTCTCAATTTACATGAGAATATCAAATTAAATGATGCTACAAAAAAACTAGATGTTCTAATTATTGAAGAAGCTTCAATAGAGAATCAAATGAGCATTATTTGTGACACTATTATCAAAGTTCGAGAACAGACCTCTTTGTTGATTTGGATCTTGTCAGATACTACTGATAAATCGACTAGAATGGTTTATTTGAAACTGGGTGCGGACAGTATCATTGATAAAACAATTGATTCAGAGGAACTGATCTTGATCATTGAAAAAAATTTAAGTCGCTATCTTGAGAAATCAATGTATCATGCTAAAAATTCAACAGGTTTTCTACAACAAGGTAGCAAACAAGAGAGGAAAAGACTCAAATTAATTCACTCTAATTCTAGTGTGTTATTGAATGGAAAGCAAGAAGTAAGCCTTACAAAACTTGAATTCAAAACGATAGAATTATTAAGTAATCATATAGGTAAAGTATTAACGTACGAAGATATATATGAAAATATATGGGATAAAGTGAGTGAAGATAAGCAATATAGAGTAACAAATATTATTTATCACTTACGTAGAAAGCTTGAAGATGATTACATTAAAACAGTTCGCTCAAAAGGGTATATGTTGATGACGTAATTGAAACAAGCGCACAAAGTGACTGTATTATTTTTAGCTTCGTCCATCAATACAACCAGTTGAAAATAGGAAATAAAATGATCAATCCGTTTTCTTGTTTCTAAAATATAGATAGAAATTTGAAATATAGTGCTTCTAAATGTAGGAACACGCAAGATAAGAAGAAAGGAGGAAGAACATTGAAAAAGAATAAAAAGGGAAGAAAGACCTTTTTAAAAGTGACAGGAGTATGTGTGATTTCTATACTAAGTTTTCAATTTTTCAGCTCGACACAGCTAAAAGCCCAAGAAGAGTCGAATACTGTAGATTCTTCAGTGAGTCAAAGTGAAACGAGTGCTGGAAAAGAGTTGACTTCTAATACGTCAGAAACAAAAGAAAGCTCTACCTCTAGCGAATCGGTCCAACAACTCGACCCATCGACAGCGGAAGTATTCAATTCTAATCTAGAGCGAAAGCTACCAGATCAAACGAATAGAAAAGAAATTAGTTTAAAATCAAATGCTACCGGCATTGTAGCAAAAAATATTGCGAAAAACGTAATTGATATCAAGTCTGTTGGTAGTGATGTTGAGAAATTGAAACAGACAATCATTAAAGATAGTGGTGCCATAGCCTACGGATTATCTGGTGGGGCTATTTCTGATGTGACTGACCAGATTCAAATAGATAACTTAGAAGGATTAGAATCGCTATCTTCGAACGCTCTAAAAGAATTTCGTGTCACACTCAAAGTTCCTGCGGCTCTTGCTGGAACTGAAGAAGATCTTTCGACAGAAGTCATCGTGTATGTTGGTAAAGTTGCAAAACCAAAAACATGGGCAGAATTAGATGCCGCGTTGAAAAATTCATCCATCACGATTATTGATGTCCAAAACTCAATGACAAATACTCGAGGAAGTCGAAATGACATCAATATCGGAAATACCCGTTCTAATTATGTTTTATTAGGAAATGGACATTCGTTAGATTTTATTGGCGATTCATATAGATGGCCTACGTCGACAACTGCTGTTCATAAGGCCGTTGTGGATAACGTAAATTTGTATGGTGGACATTACTTTGGTCCGATTACAATGTGGGAGGAAAATGGTCCTGGATCAGGAATCACTTATCGAAATGTTCATTATACAGGATCGCAGCTAACAGCTTCTTTTCAAGCAATTTTAAGGTTTGAAGAGAAAAATGTTATAAGATCTGTGGCGACAAGTTATGTCTCGTATAATGGTACTCGACGTTCGATAGCTAATACGAATCAGTCTGGACTGGAATCGCATACCTTGGTTTTTGGAAAAGATACAGACACAACGATTGAAGTGGAAAATGGAGACGGAATCATTTTAGGAAGTTGGTATTCTAATACAAACTGGGCACAATCCGTTCAACCTTCAGCCGTACTTGAGGAAAATGCTATTGCAACGATTCGAACACTAGGAAATGGTGGGGAATCAAATTCTTGGCAAACTTCTGGTGGAACGATTCAGTCTGCTATTAGTATTCAACGTAATGGGAAAATAGTCGTTGGTAAAAATGCCGCATTGAATGTAGAGACAGCTAACGGAACAACCCGTGTACCTGTTCGATTAGGATATCAAGCGAATACATCACAATGGGTTACTTCTATTTCAGTAGGCGAAGGCGGAAAGTTCAATGTCAACGCTAACGGGCCAATTTCAACTACAGCTGCTAGAGCAGCCATTATGTTACAGCAAAATTCTGTCATTAATATAGCAAATGGCGCTGTAATGACGGTCAATGCACAAAATATGACCACGGGAGCCCCAGTTATAGATATGGGGGCTAACTCCAAACTCAATGTAGGGTCGAAAGGGCAGTTAGTCTTAAATAAGATCAAGGGAACAGGTCGAAGTTTACAACTTTCCAGTGGCGCACAATTTGAGGTGAAGGATGAAGGCACAGCTCATTTTGCTTCAATAGATGAAAGGAATTCTACCGATTCTCAAATATATGCAGGAAACAGTTCTAGTTTTTTTGTTGGTAATAAAGCAGTATTTGAATCTGTGATCACTAACGGATCAGGTAAGCGTAGTATGCTAGATTTTGGGAGTAATACAATATTCCGATTTGCTAATGCGAAACGAATTGATTTAGATTCAAGAGGGAACACCAATGTTGATATTGTTAAAATGACGAATCCAGGTATATTTTTAGCGGATATTCAAGAAGTTTCTGCTTGGACTAAACGGGATGCGTATTTACAGGATCCTACTTATAATTGGACACCCATGTATGGGGTTAAGGTAGGCTATAACGGAACGAGAACATCTAGTGTTGTTGCGAATAGTGTGATAAATGATACGCAAAAGAACTTTCTAAATGAATATAGAACTGAAAATTTTTCAAGAGTCTTATACCAGTTCATTCCAGATGTTGTCGTAGGACTAGATATACCATGTGACAACAAAAAACTTATAGACGGCGAACAGTTAACAGGAGCTGTCAATAACTTCGCTGCTATTCAATTTTATATCGTGTCAGATGAAAATGATCCAAGTAAAGATGTTTTGTTGACACCGCCTACTGTTGATTCACCTATAGACGGAGATACAAGGAAATTTCACACTATAGCAGATGGAAATGGAAGGTTTACTTATAAGTTACCAGATAATGTGGAACTAAAAGCAGGTCAAAAAATCAAAGCGTATGCTTGGCTAGATGGTAAGGATGCGTTTGCTATAGAAAAAGTACTAGATGCTACTGCACCTACTGGAGAGTCAGTGGATCATCATATTGCAATGGGAGAGAAAACAGCTGATGCCAGCAAATTTGTTGGTAATCCGAGTGATACGAATCCTGAACCACAAAAATTCAAATATGTCTTTAATGAGGAGACACCTCAAGCGCAAGTAGAGGAGTGGATGCAAACACCAGGGGAATATACTGTACGAGTGGATCTATTTGATGATGCTGGGAACAAAGCAACCATCGTGTCTAAATTGATTGTCCATGGCAAGTTGGCCAATATTGAAGCGAAAGATATTCAAGTTAGTGCCGCCATAATCAATGGGATGAAACTGGATCAATTAAAAAAGTATATTATTCAAGAAAGTGAAGCAAATGCGTATCAAATTATGGATGGAACGATAGCTTCATTGAAAGACAAAATCGAAATTTCAGATTTGGGTGGTATGACACCTAGTACAACGGGTGGCGCATATAATGTAACGTTGAAAGTGTCAAGTGCAGTGTCTGGCTTAGGCAAAGATCTGATTAAAGTACTCACTGTCACACTAACGGATGATACACCTCCAAGTGGAACAGGGAAGCTGACCATTGTTCCAATGGGAGATGCAGCATTTATTCGAGAGGAAGCTAATTTGTCTAAGTTTTTAGAAACTTGGCAAGATGACGTTACAGCTCAAGATAAGCTAGCGATTCGTTTTGCAGAAAACACTGATTTTGATGCATTAGTCGCCAAAGAAGGGGATAACGAGTTTTATTTAATCTTAACAGATGAAGCGGGAAATGATAGTGAACCAGTAAAAGTGCCAATCTTTGTATTTGATGGACCTGGCGGGGCAAATAGCATCAAAGGAAAAGATTTTAGAGTAGATCATTCAGACTGGCAAACAAATTCGACAACAGTAGAGAGGTTACGAGAGTTTGTTATTACACAAGGGAAAATCAAAGCAATAGAAGTGAACAAACAGACTATTGCCGATATCACCAAGGATACCAGTAAGTTTACAGTGAACACGAAAGATGTAGGCAATAAAGAAGAGACGCCCTATCCACTCGTATTGACCGTCAACTCAAATGGTGAAAAAAAATCAGTAACGATTTACGTAACGTTTAATGATAAAACAAAACCAAAGGGAACTGGGAAGTTTACATTAATCGACAAAGAGGATACTGCAGCTATTCTTAATGCGGCTGATTATATGAAGTTCTTAACGGATTGGTCAGATAACGTTACGGCCAAAGAAGAGATAGACATTACTTTAAAAGAAAATCAAGATATTGCGAAGATTGTTTCTAGTGTTGGGCCTAATAGTTTTTACGTCACACTAACGGATGAAGCTGGAAATATGACCGATGTTAAGGTGCCGATTTATGTGAAAGATAAACAGTCTATTATCGGTGAAAAATATATCATTGAAAGAAAGAATTTTTCTATTGCAGCTATTGATTATCCTAAAACACCCAAAGGTATTTTAGCTATGATTCGTGATAAAGGACAACTGCAACTTTTTGAAATAAGTGACACGACAGTAACTGAATTGAATGGGGAAGAGATCGTTCTTGCAACAGGGTCCTTACCAGAACCGTCACCTTCTGGACAAGTGCCAGTGAATGGTGATTATGAAGTGACACTCACTTATGGGAATGGAAAGTCTAAAGTACAAGGAACGCTCACTGTTACTATTTCAAAAAGTTTGGATACCGTAAAAGTGGAATTCATAGACGAAAAAGGACTGCCAATCGCGGACATCGATTCTGTCGTAATCACAGGGAATATTGGCGATTCAGTTGATTTGACAAGTGATAAGAACGTAAAAGACACGTTAGCTGCTATTGCGGCTAAGAAATATGTTTTGGATAAAGAGCCAGCTAATGTTACTGAGGTGATCATCCAAGATGGCGGAAATGTTGTACAGTACAAATTTAAAGGAACATTATCGATTGATTCTGGTCCTAAAGTAATAAACTTTGGTACTCAAAATATATCATGGAGAAAAACGGTTGAAGAAAATCCTGAATATGATGAGCCGCTGGTCATTTGGGATAACCGTGCAACCTTAACGAATTGGAAGCTGACGGTAAAATTAAGTCAGGAGCTAGAAATCGTTGAAACACATCACGTATTAGCGGAAGCATTAAAGTATAAAACAGCAACAGATGAAAAAACGTTAACCACTGACGCTCAGGAAATTTTGACGCATAAACATAGCAGCTCAGGAAAATACAATGTTAGCTCAGAGACTTGGGGACCAGCTAAACAAGGATTACGTCTAGAAGTACTTCCAGGCATGGTAAAACAAATCGGTGACTATCAAGCGAACCTAACTTGGCGTGTAGAAGAAACCTATTAAACAATGGAGGCGAAAAAAATGAAAAAAAAGAGAATTTTCTATTTGCTTCTGACCTCGTTTGTTTGTATGGGATTCGTGATGGATACGATTCTAGTTTATGGGGCAGAAGAAGGTGGAAGAGTTCAGTCCAAAGCGGGTGTAGGTTTTTATGAAGCAAGTACAGAGTCATCAACCAAATCAAGCTCGACCTCTGACTCTCAACCAAGCCAAAGTACTTCTTATGAATTAAAAGCTGAAAAGCCAACGGGAAAATTACCTGAAACAGGGGAATTAGTGAAAAAAAGTCTATTCATCAGCGGAAGCATCCTAGTGGTCCTTATTCTAATTTTCTTTTTCTATAAATGTAAAAAGGAGAAAAGGAAAAGGAGCAAAAGGTTATGAAGAAGGAAACATTGATTTGTTCTGTTACACTTACGCTGTTTATGTTGCTAATTCAGCCTAATGCGACTTTTGCAGATGCTTTTCAGTCTGAAGGAGAAGGCAGTATCGGGTTTAGTGGAAAGTACCCCAAAGCTACCTACGATCCAGAACATCCAGAACAATTAGCTGATCCCGGACCGAGTCCAACTACAGATGGTGCGCTAAGATTTGATTTTGTTCCACAACTAAATTTTTGGACGAATGCTATTTCTGATAACGACCAAAGCTATTATGCTAATGCTCAATTATTTAAGGATGACACAGGGGTTCGCGGAAATTTTATCCAACTATCAGATTATCGTGAACAAAAGAGTGGTTGGCAATTACAACTTCGACAAGAAACACAATTCAAGAATACTGCCACCGAGAAGGAACTAAAAGGGGCCGTTATATCATTAGATAAATCATGGGCAAATTCTACAACAAGCAAAGATCAGGTTCCATTGGTGTCTAAAGAAGTGATTCACTTAGACAGCATCGGAGAAACATATAATTTGGCAAATGCAGAAATCGGTAAAGGAAGTGGAAGTTGGTCGATTATTTTTGGCGCTTCCATAGATAATGATCAAAATCAAAAGGATACCCTTATCCCTCGTTTAGATGAAAAAGGCAATCCGCTTCTTGATCCAGATTTCGGTAATAAGCCAATATTTGAAAATACAGCTGTATCATTAAACGTGCCAGGAAAAACAAAAAAAGAGCCTGGAAACTACCAAACGGTGATAACTTGGATTTTATCTGAGTTGCCATAAATAAAACACAATAGTAGGAGGATACAAAAATGAAATTGACACAAAAATTATGTGGAACTGCTTTATTATCAGTAGTTGGATTAGGGCTAGCTTTGCCAACCGTCGTAAATGCTGCACCAGAGTCACATACAGGAGATGCAACAATTAAATTTAAAGAAGATGACGGGGAAGATATTGTTACACCACCAGGAACAGATGGCCCTGAAATTGAAGAACCGACACCAAATCCTGATGCAGGACCATTAAAAATTATTGCTATTTCATCACTTAAATTCGGTGAACACAGTATTACTGCTGCATCAAATGGTGGGTGGGAATACTATGCACAAACAGCTAAAGCAGTAGCAAAAGTGAATGAAGATAATCCTCTTGAACTACCTGAGGCAGTGAGAAGTAATAGAGATAACCTTATTGAAATGCCTAACTTTGTAACATTTAAAGATACACGTGCGGATGATCTTCCCAATACACACACAGTATCTGCTAAAGTAACAACACCATTTACAAACGAGGCACAATCAGTCTTGACTGGAGCGAGTTTAACATTTTCTAATATTGAATTAGGTACGACTGGTGATGCAGCGACGCAACTTAATCCCTCTGCGATTGTTGCACCAACAAGAGAATTATTAACGGATGGCACACCAACGACTTTTATTGAACAAAAAGATGATAGTAAAGGTTTTGGTAAATTCGATTTAACATTCGGTACAGTGGGGGAAAATGGAACGGCAGACAAATCAGTGAAATTATCTATTCCAGCAGCAAATAACAAACTATCAACAAAAAGTGAATATAAAGCTGTAGTCACTTGGACTATTGCATCAGCACGTTAAACGAAACATAACTTAAATTAGCAAAAAAGAAAATGGACAGGATACACTAGCTCAATCGAGCTAGTGAACCTGTCATTCTTTTAAGGAAGGTAAATAAATCGAATGAAAAAACAGAAAATCAAATGGTTGATCGCTCTTATATACATAATGTTTGGGTATGTTACTATGCCCGTTCAAGCAACAGCACAAAAAGATAAAAATGCATCAGAGGGTGGTTTTACATATAAAGCAATCTATCCAGAAAATCAACATAACGATGTAGGTTATTTTGATTTACGTATGAAACCAGGGCAAAAACAAACCGTAATCATGCAAATGAGTAACAGTAGTAACAAAGAACTTGTAATGGAAGTTCGACTAAATAGTACAAAAACAAATAGTAATGGGGTGCTTGAATATGGCTCTTCTTCTCTGGCAAAAGATAAGTCCCTTAAATATGAGTTCAGTGATATTGTAAAAGGTCCAGATACTGTTACAATCCCCGCTAAAGGGACTCTTGATTACACTATGGAAATTAAAATGCCAGAAGCTACATTTGACGGCGTGATTTCTGGAGGCATTGAAATCCAAGAAAAAGAATCGGAAGAAGCTCAAAAAAGTGAAAAAGGAATGGTCATCAATAAATACGCATATGTTGTGGGAATGCTTTTAACGGAGACCGATAAACAAATCAAACCTAATTTGAAATTTAACAAAGTATATCCAGAGCTTAAGAACTATCGGAATGCTATTTTTATTAACTTTTCTAATGTAGAATCAGCTTTTATAGATGAAATGACCATTGACGTACAAATCATGAGAAAATCCTCTGATGAAGTTGTTTATGATACAAAACAGAGCAGAATGAGGATGGCCCCTAATTCAATGATTGATTTTCCCGTTTCACTGAATGGAGAAAAGATGGTGGCAGGTGATTATCGCGCTCGAGTGGTTGTTACAGCAGATGGGGAGAAATGGTCATGGGAAGAGCCGTTTATAATTACAGATGAAGAAGCGGATAAGTTTAACCAAGAAGATGTATCTTTACTGCAAGAAAATGGGATCAACTGGGTCATGATCATTCTAATCGTTAGCGGGGTATTTCTGTCAATCGTCGCTATTTTCTTTGTTGTGAAAAAGCTAAGCAATAAACCAAGTAAAAAGAAAAAAGGGAAAAGAAAACAGTCAAAAAAAAAAAGAACTATTTAGACTGATTGAGGAGGATAGATAAATGCTTTTACTAGATTGGTTTTTTATAGGACTATTATCAGGCGCTATCCTCTTCAGTATGTTTGCCTTACTCTTTCTGTCATTCTCCATAGTAACCAACAAAAAGGAAAAGCAACTAAATGCGAAAAGAAGCAAGAATAAACAGAGAAATAAAAAAATAAAGAGAGAACGAAATCGATTAAGAAGCCAAAAGAAAAAACAAGTCCAATCTACAATTAGCCTCGTTGTATTAGCGACAATGTTATTCGCAGGTGCTTGGTACTCTCGTTATTATCAGAAAACAAATCTGGCAGACCAAGATGGAGCCAATATCGTACAAGGCTACTATCTATTATCGCAGGTAGAAAAGCAAATAGAGTCCGTAAAAAACACCTCAAATATAGAAAAAACGAGAAGTAACTTACGAGATTTATCAGCAAAAATCGCTAGTTTTGGGATTAAATCTGCAAATGGTCGTTTAACGATAGAAGGACAACAAATCCTGAATCGTTACTATATTCAGATGAAAGAGTTGGGGTTGAACCTCAATAATCAAAGTGTAGAAAGCCTTCGAACCGAAGAAGTGTATAATGAATATGTAGAGAATTTAAATAAAGTAAAAAATATTCAAAAGAAGGTAATCACGTATTTTAAAGTGAACGAAACAGCTCTTAAAAATAAAAAATAAGAGATAGAGGCAATGACAAAAGATAAACGACATACCCAATTTTCTACTAATAAAAAGGATAAAGCAGAACGAAATCGAACAAGACAAAAACCTAAGAGAATAGCCACAACCAAAAAGAAGAAACTAAATAAGCAAACAAAAGTTAAAGTTGGGGAAAAAAAGAGTCAACGAGTTGTAAGAAGAAAAAAGAAGGTATTGAAAAAGAAACACCAAAGAAATCATTTCTCTGCTCTACCCTTTTATTGGAAAGAACTGATTATCACGGCTTTTATCGTGAGTGGGCTTTTCTTACTTGGTTCCCAGATTTTTTTTGCGCTACCATTGTTTGAAGGATACGGGATGACTCCAACAGTAAGTGATGGAGATCGAATCTATGTAAATCGTTTAAAGAAGGTTAAACGGTTTAAACTAATCTATTTTAAAGTTCCTAATAGTAAAGAGCGCTCCATTAGAAGAGTGATTGGACTCCCTGGTGAAGAACTAAGTTTTAAAAATGATCAATTACTGATTAATCAACAGCCGATTGTAGAACGCTTTTTGGCAATGCCACTGTATCGCGCTAAGCAAGAAGAGCAGTTGTTAACAGAAGATTTCTCAGTCAATCAGTTGTCGAATGGGCAGCAACAACATATTCCTAAAGGCAAATACCTGGTGCTAGGGGATAATAGACAGTATTCTACAGATAGTCGTTATTATGGAATGATTGATGAAAAAGACATTATTGGTGTTGTTGAAGCAAGAGTGTTCCCGGTATATAAATGGAGGTCCTATTGAGTAACGTATAGGCAGTTGTTCCAATATAAAACGAAAAATAGAGTATACAGACATTTTTAGTTGACTGTCTACTCTATTTTTGACGTGTCCTTACCATAAACTATGTTCTGTAATCACTTTGATTTGCTCTTTGCTGAATGGGTGTATTAGATGTAGCTCATAAGCGTGTAGCATCAAACGTCCACTGGGTTTTGGATGATACAAAGGATCTCCAATGATAGGATACCCAATACTGGCTAAATGCACGCGTATTTGATGGGTTCTACCGGTTTCCAAAATGCAATAAAGAGTTGTTTGGTTTGTCTTTTTCGCATAAGAAGCAATGTCAACATGAGTAACCGCGATATCCCCACGTCGCTCATCCACCACTCGTTTTCGTCGATCATGCCGATCACGCCCAATTCTTTTTCGAATCGTTAAAGACTCGTTTAAATGACCTGAGACAATTGCTTGATAGCGTCGGTAGATTTGCTTGCTTTCTAATAACCGTCCTAAAATTGGCAATACAAAAGGATTTTTAGCAAATAAAATCGCCCCACTTGTTTCTTTATCCAACCGATGAACCACATAAGGAGTTTGATTTTTAGGGGCTAAGTAAGCAGCTAAATGGTTCAGTAGCGTGTCCTGTTCATCCGGTTGATTAGGATGGGTTTTCATCCCAATCGGTTTATTCAAAATAATCAACTGTTCATCTTCAAAAAGTACATCAACGTTCGAATTATTGCCCAAAAGGATCTTAGGTGTGGGGTAGTCTTCTGGTTCGAACTGTAAAGTAATGACATCCCCACTTTTTACAGGGAAATGGAACAAAGCAGTTTCGCCATTGATCGAAACATTTTTTCGAGTACGTAAAAAATGACGTACTTTACGAGGGACTAGCCATTCTTGTTCGAGTAATTCTCGAACGGTTTGTTCTTTAAAATGCTGAGGTAACTGGATGGATAATTCCATTGGTGTCCCACCTTTTCAATAGTGTTCTCTCATAGTTTAACAAATGAAAGGATAAGTTCAAGTGGTTAGGTAGAATTAAAGCAGCTGATGAAGAAGAAATCAATTTTTGAAAAGAATTAACAGAAAGGCGTCAGTTTTCCATGGTTACTTTTTTGAGTTATAACAACTTACAAATCAGGAAAATATGCTGTTCTTTTGGGATTTGTCTAACGTTGTGTAGTCTGGAAATAGTAGTGATGCACAAGTAAGGAAACGTTGCTCACTGCGTTCGCCAAGTACTGTTTATTATCCGCTAGGGCAAAGCCAAGGGCAGTGACGAAAAAAATACCCGTCCTTTGGGGAAGGACGGGTAAAGGAGTTAAAAATGAAAAAGTGTTTTGTTAGGGTTGTTAGTTGGTATACATATATAATACAAATCAAATATGAATTTTTTGTGTATTAATTTACTCAAAACTGTAAAATTTTTCTAAAGAAGTGTTTAAGTTTCAAACAAAACACCCCTAATTAGTGGGTATTCATCGTATTGATCAAACGTTTTGTCCAGCTGAAATCGGTTTTTGTGATTGTATCATCCCCAAATTGTTTACCATCACGATCAATCGCATAGACAAACATTCCGCCTTTTTGACCCTCTTTTGGATGCCATTTTGCATAAGAATACGCACGACTTGTTTCGTAAGGTTCTACCGTATCGTTCCATCTATTGTGGTCCTGTTCTTCTGGGAAGGAGATCCCTGGAAGAAATTGTTGTGGCGTCACAGAACTTTTATAAGTATTCCAGGTCTTATCTAAAGAACTAGCTGGGCGACCATAGGCTTGGATAAAAAGATAATCAACATAAGAAGCAACTTTTTGAAATAAAGAATGATTGTCTTTATTAGTGTCATAAATCAACAACTTTCCGGTATTAGCATTAGGACCTAAGTGTTGAGATAACGCTTTGAATGTCCCAGCAACCATTGCTTCTTGTTTAGCTGTTAAACTAGACTCCATATCGATATCTAGTCCGTCCAGATTCCATGGCGTAAGATAGGTATCTATTAATTGTTGCGCATATCGATCATATTCTTCAGTGGTTGGTATTGCACCTGCATGAGGGACATTCCAAACTTCTCTAATATCGATCGTTCGAATAACGCGCGTTCCTCTAGCATGTAATGTCGGAACATAAGTATCTCTTAATGTATCCCAAAATTTCTGTTGATTGGTACCTGGGTTTACATAATGAAAAACAGAGACGATAGCCACGCCTTCAGGAATATCAGTCATCGCAGTGACATTTTGATCAGGTAACGTTGAATTTGCATCATGAGGCATCGTCACGTCTCGCCAGGTACGATAGTAAGCCATCATAACTGGCTCTTTTGGAGATGCTTGTACGGCGTTGGCTTGTGTAGATACTAAACTAAAGCTTAGTAGAAAGAAAACTGGAACAAGGAATGACGCTAACTTGTTAGACATAAAAAACGCTCCTCTTCATTTTTTTGTAAAACGTTTACATTTCGGGAAAAGTGTAGCACAAAAAATTCTTTAAACACAAGTGCAAGGAGCTCTCAGCAACAATATAGGTAGAACTTTCATTTCGTTTGGTTTTAATTGAAAACTTTCTCAAGACAAAAAGAGACCCACTCTTTGGGGAAGAGTGGGAAAAAGGAGTTAAAAAATGAAAAAGTGTTTTGTTAGGGTTGTTTGTTGGTATACTTATATAATAAAGGCAAAATATGAATTTTTTATGATTAAACTTTTTATAAAGTAGCACTTTTTTACAACGAAAATAAGAATTTATACGTTAAATAGTTATTCTACTCCGTGAGTTCTATGATTTCTTGATGGATTCTTAACCTTTTCTACATAAAAAGAAAAGAAAAACGTGTTAAAATAGGCAAAACAAAATTTATGTGCATTATTCATGCTAAAGCCGTATGAATAAGAGTAGCTTTCTATGTTAAAATGGCTTAGAAACTTTTATATAAAGAGGGAGCACTATGGACGTTAAAACAATTATGGGAAAAATAAAATCTGGTTTCCAACGCTTTTGGACGTGGATCAAACCGTATCTTGTTCGTTTTCACTATTGGAGAAAGCGGATTTGGAAGAAATATCAAATTAATAAAATCATTTTACTTTTAGGTTTGGTAGCTGTTTTAGTAACTAGTATCTATCTATTTACTTTAGCAAAATCAGCGAATGTCGGTGCGTTGAAGGCCGGTCTAGAAGAGTCAACGGTTATTTATGATAAAAATGGAGAGCAGGCTGGAAAATTATTTGGTCAAAAAGGGACTTTTGTCACCATAGATCAGATTTCACCATTCGTTAAAGATGCCTTGATCTCAACTGAGGATCGAAACTTCGAAACACATCATGGGTATGATATCAAAGGACTTTTACGAGCAGTAGTTGGAAAGTTGAGTCTTGGTATGATAGGTGGCGGTGGTGGTGGTAGTACCATCACACAGCAACTAGCTAAAAATGCCTACCTGACGCAAGAGCAAACTATGACACGTAAAGCGAGAGAATTATTTTTAGCGATTGAAATCGAGAAAAAATACGATAAATCACAAATTTTAGAAATGTATCTCAATAATTCATATTTTGGTAATGGGGTTTGGGGAATTGAAGATGCCTCTCACAAATATTTTGGTGTTAGTGCCAGTGAATTGTCAGTCGGCGAAGCAGCCACTTTGGTCGGAATGTTGAAAGGCCCTGGAATCTACAATCCACTAGATTATATTGACAATGCAGTAAATCGTCGTAATACGGTTTTACAGTTGATGGTCGATAACGGGAAATTATCCCAAGGTGAAGCAGATGCGCAAGCAGGAGTCGAGATGGCTAGCTTATTGAATGACAATTATTCTGATCAAAATTCAGATTATAGATATCCGTATTACTTTGATGCAGTCATCGATGAAGCGGTCAATCAACATGGCTTAAAAGAAGAAGATTTATTGAATAAAGGCTATAAAATCTATACAGCATTAGACCAAAACTATCAAAAAGCGATGGAACAAACCTATGCGAATGACGCCTTATTCCCGCCAAATGCAGAAGATGGCGCAATGGTGCAAAGTGGTTCTGTTGCGCTAGATCCAAAGACAGGCGGAGTTCAAGGGGTTGTAGGTGGACGTGGCGAACATGTATACCGAGGATTTAACTTTGCGACTCAAACGAAACGGTCACCAGGGTCATCCTTGAAACCAATTTCAGTTTATACACCTGCATTAGAATCAGGAATGAAGCCCAATAGTATTTTAGAAGATAAACCACAAGAGTATTATCCTGCTGAAAACTACAGCCGCACAAACAGCGGTGAAGTGACGATGTACCAAGCGTTAGGTGAAAGTTTGAATCTCCCAGCCGTTTGGACGTTGCATAAAATTGGGTTGGACAAAGGCTTTGAAAAAACAGAAAAATTTGGTATTCCTTTAGCCCAAGAAGATAAGTATTATGGATTGGCTTTAGGGGGCTTGAAAACGGGTGTTTCTCCGTTAACGATGGCAAATGCTTATAGTCCATTTGCCAATGGCGGTGTTCAGTCAGAAGCGCATTTGATCAACAAAATCGTTGACTCTACGGGAGCGGTCATCGTTGATAATACGAATGCTAAAACGAAACAAGTTATCACAAAAGATACCGCAGACCAAATGACGAGTATGCTTTTAGGCGTATTCAGTTCAGGAACTGGGATGAATGCTGATCCAGCAGGCTATGTCATGGCTGGGAAAACTGGAACCACAGAAACGAACTTTGACACCGATAAAACGAATGACCAATGGGTTGTCGGATATACACCTGATGTGGTAGTCGCGACATGGTTAGGCTTTGAACAAACGAGTGAAAGTCATTACTTACAAGGTAGCAGTGCCACGCATGCTTCGACTGTTTTCAGTAACCAGACGCAAGGAATATTACCTTATACGACACAAACACCATTTACTGTAGCGGATGCTTATGCTACAGGAGGCGTCGTACAGCCAGCAGGTGAAGTACCAACTAATGATAATAGCGATGCCTGGAAAGACAGTGTCAAAGATATTGGCGGTCAAGTCAAAGAAGGTGCGAAAGATATCGGCGGTAAACTCAAAGAGGGCTGGGACAATGCGAAAAATGGTCTTAAAGACTTTTTGGGTGGTTTAACAGGAGAATAATCGGTTTGAAAACGAATCAAAGAATGGTACAATCAAAGAGAAGAATCTATAGAAACGAGGGAGATTGAATGAGTAATATTTATGATACAGCCAATCAAGTAGAACGCGAAATCCGCGAAATGGAAGAATTTAAAGCCTTAGAACAAGCGTATGCAGATGTAAAAGCAGATGAAGAAGCGTACAAATTATTTAAAGAATTCCAAACGTTCCAACAAGGACTACAAGAAAAACAAATGCGTGGTGAGGAATTTTCAGAAGAAGATGCTGAAAAAGCTCAAGCTTTGGCAACGGAAGTTCAAAAAGCAGAAGTCATCAATCAATTGATGCAAAAAGAACAAGCATTTAGCCTGATCGTGAATGATTTAAACCGTATTATCATGACACCGATTCGTGATTTATATAACGATTAAGAGCTAAATAGAGAAGGGGTTAAAGATAGTGGACACGGAATATCTTCCGCTATCTTTATCCTCTTTTTTTAGTGGATTACACTAAGGGGAGAGACTGCACTTATTTCTGGCACTAAAAACACACAAAATGTCAAAAAATCTCCCAAATTCGGTAACTTTAATGATATAGTAATACTAAACGAAAAAAGAATTGGGGAACAAATTGTATGATTGGTATTTATGATTACACAGTTATTCTAACTTATGGAAATGCCATTTTTTCTATAATCGGAATGTATTTAGCGTTAACGCAGCATATCGTTGAAGCAATTTTTTGTTTAGTCCTTTCTGGGATTTGTGATATGTTTGACGGATTCGTCGCAAATCTTAAAGAGCGTACAAAAAGCGAGATGTGCTACGGTATTCAAATCGATTCACTTGCTGATTTGATTAGTTTTGGGGTTTTCCCAACAGTTCTAGGTTATGCTTCAGGACTGACACAAGGAATTTATTTGCCATTATTTGCATTTTATATTTTAGCTGCTTTGATTCGATTAGCCCACTATAATGTAACGGAAATGGAAAGAAAGGAACAAGCCGATGGTTGTCGAGAATATTACGAAGGGCTACCGGTAACAAGCAGTGCAGCATTGATTCCGTTGTTATTTTTTGCTGCGGGTCGTTTCCATATAGCAATCACACTTGTTTATCCAGCGGTGCTGTTGATTATCGGATTCTTATTTATTTCAAAGGTAAAAATCAAAAAAGTCGATCCTAGAAAATTAGCTTTCGGAGCCTTAGTTGGCGCTGTTGTTGCTTTTTTTGTTCGTTAAATTGTTCAAAGGGGAAAATAGATGGAGAAGCACTTTAAAACAAAGCCTATCACTGAAAATGATAGCTGGTCATTAAACTTTTTATATAAAAATCCGATTGGACGCTTTATTCTAAAAGGACTCATCCAACCACCGCTTACAAAAGTGGCTGGAGCTTATTTAAATAGCTCGCTTTCAAAAGCAATGATCAATCCGTTTATTCAGAAAAACGAGCTTCAAATGGACGAGTATGAACCGATGGTCTATCGTTCATTCAACCATTTTTTTATGCGTGAAATCAAACCTGAAGCACGTGTTTTGTCCCAAGAAAAGACAGTGTTGAGTGCGCCTTGTGATGGCAAGGTCACAGTCTATCCAATCAGTGCAGACCAAACATTCAAAATCAAACGATCAGAATATGCTCTGTCGGAGTTACTTGATAGCACAAGCCTTGCCCAAGAATGGCAAGGCGGCTGTGCTGTCATTTTTCGTTTAACACCAGATGATTATCATCATTATTATTATATTGATGAAGGAACTATTTTAGCGCAGCAGGAAATAGCGGGAGTGTTTCATACTGTACAGCCGATAGCAGTTCATAATGAACCGGTCTTTTCGAGAAATGCAAGAGAAGTTACGATTATCAAAACGAACCACTTTGGGAAAATCGCTCAAATCGAAGTCGGTGCTCTAATGGTTGGGAAGATCAAAAATCTGAAAAATTCAGGCGGTTGTCAGCGTTTTGAGAAAAAAGGCTGGTTTGAATTTGGTGGCTCAACAGTAATCTTGCTATTCCAAGAAAATCAAGTGACGATTGATCCGGACATTTGGTCAAATACCGAAAATAATCTCGAAACAATCGTGAAATTCGGACAAATCGTGGGTAAAAAAGCTGGAGGACAGGCATGAATAAATTAGTATTTTTACTTATCGGAGGATTATTCCTCTTGAGTAATTTTTACATCGGGAAACTATTTTTGTCCATACTTGAACAGTTTTCATTTTTTAAGTATTCATTTATTGTATGGGGCATCATTAGCGTATTTTCGATTGCATCGTTGCTGACAATGTTCTTATTTGATGCAGATGTGGGCGGTATTGTCGGGAAAATGGGTAGCTACTGGTTATCATTTTGGTTTTTATCGTTGGTTATTTTTGGTTTGACAGACTTGATCTTAAAAATTACTAGAAAAATCACTCTGCTTCATTCAAAGACCGAACTGATGGTTTGGGTAGGGGCGGCGTTACTGGTTTTTGTGCTATTTTGCTATGGTTCATGGCAGGCGCAGCAAATCAAGACGGTGAGTTATCAAGTGGTGATCAATGAACCAACCAATCAGCAACAGAAAAAAATCAATGCTGTGCTGATCAGTGATTTGCATTTAGGGTATGTCAACGACGTGAAGAAGTTGGGCAAAATCGTGAATAAAATCAATCAACTACATCCAGATATTGTGTTTATTTCAGGTGATTTATTTGATGGAAATTATAATGCATTACAAGATCCACAAGGGATGGAGAAAGAATTCAAACGTCTTTCGTCTACTTACGGAACGTATCTATGTTGGGGCAATCATGACGCTGGAGAAACGTTTGAGAAGATGAGAGCACTTGTTGAGGCGTCAAACATCACGTTACTTGAAGATGAAATGACCGTGGTAGGTGAAGAGATTTTAGTGGTCGGTAGAAAAGATAGTCGGCCGATTGGATCACAAGATGGTGGTAGAAAAAACATGCAAGAACAATTCAAAAAAGTAGGCAACAAACTTCCAAAAATCATCTTAGATCATCAACCTTCAACGATTGAAGAGTATGAGCAGGCGAATGAATTGATTCTTTCAGGACATACACATCAAGGGCAAATTTTTCCATTTAATCTAGTTACAAAAGCGTACTTCACTGTGGATTATGGCTATTATCGTAAAAATAAAAATAGCCCCCAAGTCATCGTGTCTTCTGGTGTTGGGACATGGGGCCCGCCGATGCGAATCGGAACGCAAAGCGAAATTGTTCAAATCGAGATTTTAACAAACTAAGATAGAACGAATAGAGGCTGGAACGAAACTCATAGAGTTGGATTTCAGTCCCTTTCTTTTTTATCTCTTCAAAAAAATAAAAAACGAACAAATTTTCGTATATTTTTACTGACCGCTTCTTAATAAAATGATATGATTAAAGAAAACAATTAGGGCGAATAGGAGGATCTAATGAAAGTATTGCATACGGCAGATTTACATCTGGATCGGTCTTTTGAAGGCCTAAAAAATAGTCCAAAACAAATCGTTGAAAAACTACAACAAGCGAATCACGAAGTAATCACAGCGATTGTTGATATAGCACTAAAAAATCAGGTAGATGCAGTGATTTTTGCTGGGGACACCTTTCATCAAAGTCGAACTTCGATCCGAACACAAGCATACTTTATTGATGAAATGAAGCGGTTGGATCAAGCGAAAATCCCTGTGATTATGTCATTTGGAAATCATGATTATTTTGTAGCTGAGCGCTATTGGTTTGATTTTCCGAAAAATATGTTCCTTTTTCAGAAAGAGCAAGTCGAGACACATTATTTTATGACAAAGAATCAAGAAAAAGTAGCCGTCACAGGATTTAGTTATGAACATCCTTGGATCAATGAAGATAAACTAGCGACTTTTCCCACTAAGGATTCATCGGTAGACTTACATATCGGAATTTATCATGGTGATACAACGAATAATGGTCAGCAGAATTATGCACCATTTTCATTCAGTGAGATGAAAAATAAGGGGTATGATTATTGGGCATTAGGGCATATTCATCAGCCGCAGGTAGTGAGTGCAGCCCCCTTGATCGTCTATCCAGGAACACCGCAAGGACACACGAAAAAAGAACGAACAGTTCAAGGTGTCGCTATCGTATCAATAGAAGCTGGGCATGCGACGGTTCGATTTGAATCGGTAGCTCGAGTCAGTTGGCAAGTGGAAAAGTATTCATTGCGACATGCAGGAAGCTTACAAGAGGCATTGGTTATTCTTCAGGATCTTCTGTTAAAGAATGAACTGAACCAAGGACAGCTGGTTTTAAAAGAGATCCAATTAGCAGATACACAGCATTTAGGTGAAGAATTTCGTCTCTCTTATGAAAATGGAGAATTACTTCAATATCTACAAGCAACGCTAGTACAGCAAACAAATCAGGCAATATATTTATTTCGAGTAGAGGTATTGAACAACAATCTGGATAAAAAGGTTGTGATCACTGCAACACCAGAGTTGTTGAATCAACTAGAAAAAATCTATTTGCAACCAGATATATTCTCAAATACGTTACAGGAACTGACGCAAAATCCGCTATTTTCTTCAGTTGTACAGATTAATGAAGAGTGGCGTGAGCGCAGTCTTGAACATGCCGATCAAAAGATCAAGGAAGATTTTGTCATTCAGGAGGATCAGCCATGAAACTCATTGCAATAGAACTTGTTGGATTTGGTAAATGGCAACAACATAAAATTGAGTTTCTACCAAAAAATCAATTATTATTTGGTGCAAATGAAGCTGGAAAATCAACGATTTATCAATTTATTCAAGCAATGCTTTTTGGTTTTCCGGCCAAAGGAAAACGAAAAAAAGATTATCAACCGAAAAATGGTGCAGCCTATGGAGGGCGTTTATGGTTTGCTCATCCAGTTTATGGAGAAGTGCAAGTAGAACGTTTCAAAGGGCAAAATAAAGGACAAGCTAAAGTGTATTTTAATGATCAAATAGGAGACGAGGCACTGCTGGAAAAGATGATTCATCCACTAACGAAAGAGCTATTTCAGTCAGTCTTTACTTTCCAACAGGAACAACTTAGCCAATTAGAAAAATTAAATGAAGAAGAACTGCAAACCTCGTTGCTTTCTTTAGGTCTGTCTGGAAGTCAGCAACTATTATTGAGCAGAGAAGATTATTTTAAGAGTGCTCAAACGATTTATAAAGGCAAAGGCAGTCAACCACCATTAAATCAAAAACTGCATGCTTACCAAAAACTACAACAGCGTATCAATGACAAAGAACAGCAAGAGAGACCTTTTCAACAATTGAATGTAGAACTATCAGATACGGAGCATCAGATTGCAACACAACGTCAAGCGGCTCAAGAAATTAAGAATCAGCTAGCGCTGGTTGAAAAACAAGTAATGAATTTACCTTTATACGAAGAGCTGCAATCGATCGAGCAAGCCAAAATAACTGTTCTATTAAAACCAGAAGAGCAAGAGGAACTGCTTGCCATCTACCAGCAGCATCGCTTTTTGAGTGAAGAACTAACTCGTTTGAATCAAGAGATTGCTGCGCAAAGTGAGACAGAGGATCATAATGAGGACTATCAGTTTTATTTAAAAGAAGAAGAACAGATTCAGCAATTACTGAATCAACGATATGATATTGATAAATTACTTTCTGAAATCAGTTGGATGACCCAATCCTTACAGCAAAATCAGCAAGAAATGTTTCCTTTAGAAAGACAATGGGGTTGGAATTCAGAGACACCTCCGCAACTATCTTTTGAAGAGCAAGTGGTCAAGGAGATGAGAGAGGAAATCGTTGCCCGAGCAGTCAAATTACAGACCACTCAGACTGATTTACAGTTGTTGGAAGAAGAAATCACGACACGTGAGGACAATTTAAGCACGTTTGAAACAATCAATAAAGAAATGTTTCGGAAAAATCATCGTCAACCTAAAAAGGCAGTTAATTTTGTTTTTTGCGGATTTGCAGGAATTATTGTATTGCTGAGTTTCTTTTTACCCGTACCAATTCGGTATGGCGCATTCTTTTTAAGTGCAGGACTTTTGATTGCAGGGGTATTACCGCTCTTTCATCAACCCAAAGATAACTATGAAAATGAAAAACGGCAATGGCAAGAAAAGTTATCACAATTGGATTATTTAAATGATCAATTAGTAAAAATAAAATCGGAAATCAAAAAAATTCGTGAAGAAGAAACAGAAATGGCACGATTTATTGCTCAAAAAGTGAAGGAAAACAATTTAGGGCGTATGGATCAAGTCGAGTTTTGGGTGACTCATCGTACCGATATTACCCGTTATTTGATTTTGCGCAATACAAATCAAGAGCTTGAACATCAATTGAAAGAGGATCAAAAACGTGTAACAGTATTAGCAGAACAAACTGAACGCTATACAGCACGCCTACCGATCGCTGGAACATCATTGGCGGAAAGAATCCGTGTAATCAGTAACTTTGCGGATAAAATGGAGAAAGTGCGTTTTGCCCAAGAATATCAGGCAGATGCTTATTCACGTCAGACGATTCGCGAAGTCAAAGAAAAACAGCAGCAAGTGATCGACCAAGCTAGACCCATGTTACAACGGTTCCAGATAGGATCAATCAACGAGATTCCAGAAATGGTTCAAAGCTACCAAAAAGCTACAGCTAATCACAAACGAAAACAAGAACTACAAACAATGCTAGTAGGCTTATACCCTGATTCGAGTGAGCCAAAACAATTCCCATCCTCACAAAGAGAATTGGCACAAAGCCTTGATGAGATAGAAGCGTGTATCCAACAATTGCAAGAAAAAGAACAAAAAATTCTTTATCAGCGGCAACAAATGTTGTCTGATGGCACGCTAGATGAGCTTTATCAGGAACAGACCGAGCTGAAAACAGAAATCGAAGAACTTGCTTTAGATTGGTCAGCTTATCAATTGTCTGGTCAGTTATTAATGGATCTGTTAAACGAGTTATCAGAAAAACAACTACCGAATTTATTAAAAAAAGCGACGGATTATTTTAAACTCTTGACCCGAAATGCATATCGAGGAATTCAATTGCATGAAGAGCAATTGATCGTGATTCGTGAAGATCAGCAACGGTTTATGTTGCACGAACTATCTACAGGTACTAGAGATCAAGTTATTATGGCTGTTCGTTTTGCGTTTCTTTCTTTACAAGAGCAGCGTAATTTATGCCCGATTATTATAGATGATGGCTGGTTGCATTACGATAGTCAAAGAAAAGAACAACTAGCACAACTATTTGCCGTTTTTTCGGAACATCAGCAAGTGATTTGTTTTTCTTCTGACCAAGAAATGGTAAGCTATTATAAAGAGTTAAAACAACCGATTATTGAACTAGAAGGAGCATAAGTATGAAAAAAATCCGTGAACTGTCTGTAGATGAGATGTTTGAATTATTTCTGTTGATCAAAAATGCTGATGTACGCGTAGCAAAAAATGGCAAAAAATTTATTGCCTTTACTTTTCAAGATACGTCAGGTACGATCGATGGGAAATATTGGGATGCTTCAGAAGAAGAAATCAGCCGTTTTACAGCTGGAAACGTTATTCTTTTAAATGGGAAAAGAGAAGTATATCAGGGAAATCCCCAAGTAAAAATCATTCATATGCGTGTTGCGCGACCAGATGAGCCTTGTCAGCCAACCCTATATATGGAAAGAGCACCATTGAAACGAGAAGATATGGTTGAAGAAATCAATCAAACGGTATTTGAAATCACCAATGCACATTGGCAACGAATCGTTCGCTATTTATTAACGCAGTACCAAAAAGAATTTTTTGATTATCCAGCAGCGAAACGGAATCATCATGCTTTTGCAAATGGCTTAGCATACCACACAGTTTCTATGCTTCGTTTAGGGAAAGCAATCTGTAAAGAATACAATGAATTAAATGCAGCACTACTTTATTCGGGTATTATTTTACACGATTTGGGAAAAGTCAAAGAATTGTCTGGAGCTATGACCACTGAATATACCCTTTCAGGAAATCTGATCGGTCATTTAGTTCTTGTAGATGAAGAAATTACGAAAGCTTGTATTGCGTTGAAAATCGATGAGAATGATGAAGATGTGATTGTGTTACGTCATATGGTTTTAGCACATCATGGTTTATTGGAATACGGGTCACCTGTTCGCCCACGAATCATGGAAGCGGAAGTATTGCATCAAATCGACAATATTGATGCATCAATCCAAATGATGTTAGGCTCAGTCCGTCAAACAGAACCAGGACAATATACTGATCGTATCTTTGGGTTAGACAATCGTAGTTTTTATGTGCCGAAAGATATTTAAGTAAATGAGGCGGGAGATAAGAATGAATCAATCCGTGGTAGCGTTATGGACACAATTTAAAAATCAATATGGAATCACGCATGATGAGTATCAAGCTTGGGCTTTTGGCAATTCTTCGAAGATGGCCGATGAACTGTTAGCTCATGTTCTCAGAAAAGAAAAGACTGGTACGTCGTCTTTACATCTTTTGTATGAACAAGGTTTTGAAGAGGAGAAGTTACCAGAAGTTGGGGATTATAGTGTGCTGTTGGATGGCAATGACCAAGCACAAGCAATTATTTGCACAAGAGTAGTCGATATTCTACCTTATTCTCAAATCTCCGAAGTGCATGGCTATCTAGAAGGCGAGGGGGATCGGACATTACAGTATTGGCGCAATGTCCACCAACCGTTTTTTGAACAGGAGTTACAGGTGAATGGACTACCTTTCTCTGAGGATATGTTAATTGTTTATGAACTTTTTGAATTGGTTTTTCAAAATAGTGCACAAAAAAAGAGATGACTATCATCTCTTTTTTGTTGTGCTTATTTAGAAGATTCTTCTGTTTTGCTTGATGAATCTTTAGATTTTTCAGAGTCGCTTGATTTAGATTCTTTTTCTTTAGAAGAAGATTCTTTTTCTTCTTTCTTAGAAGAATCGCTTGATTTAGCTGAATCTTTTGTTTCAACTAAGCCGGCTAAAACATCTTTAAAGGCATCGTCTTTGATTTTAACGTTTGCTTCAGTTAAAACTTCTGATGTCACTTTTTGAGTGAATTCTTGATCGTTTTGTTTTGCTGTTTCAGCAATTTCTTTCAACTCTTTTTTGTAAGGAGTCATGTCATTGCCTTTTTCTTTGTTTTTAATCATTTTTACAATAGTGAATGTTGATTGGTAACCAGTTGCATCAGTTGCTTGGATTGGTTCAGAAACTTCACCGTCTTTTAATTTGAAAGCAGCTGTTTTAACTGGTTCAGAAATTGTTTCTGTTTGAGAATCAAATTTCACTTTGCCGCCGTCTTTTTTAGTGGCTTCATCAGTTGATTTTTCTTTAGCGATTTTAGCGAAGTCGCCACCATCATCTAATTGTTTTTTGATTTCTTTTGCTTCGTCCTCAGTAGCAACTTGGATAATTTCTGCTTCAACTTCTGGGTGGAAAGTTTCCCAAGCAGCTTTTAAATCAGCATCAGTAATTTTGATGTGTGCTTTGATCCCAGCTTGATAAGCTAAGCTTTGTTTGATTTGTTCTTTATAGCTTTTCTCTGTAAGACCAGCTTGTTTTAATTGATCCGCAAAGTTTCCGCCTTGGGCTTCAATACTTTTCTTAGTTTCGTCAAATTTAGCTTGAACCTCTTTGTCTGAAACATCTTTGCCATATTTTTGATCAAATACTTTGAAAATGATCATTTGTTGAACTGTTTGTTGGCTTTGTTGACTTGATTTGGTTTGGTTGTAGAAATCATCAACAGTGATTGTGCCACCTTTCATTGTTGCGATGTCTTGTGAACCACCTGTACAAGCAGCTAAGGCGAAAATACTGAACATACCTGCTGCAGCTAAGATTAATTTTTTCTTCATTCTTGTAAGCACTCCTAAGTTTGTTTTATTTTTTATTATGTAGAAATAATTTCTCACGGTTATAACTATAACACACTATGTTTCATAAAAGAAATACGTAAGCAATAGTTTCGAAAAAATTTCGAATTTAGGACACAATTTCATCTATAAAAACGGAGGGTTTTAAAAAATTAAGTCTAAATTTCGAGTTTTACTGGGGAATAAAGCCGAAGAAAGGAAGGAAAGTAAAAAAAGGGTGTGTAACCAACGTATAGTTCACGTAGGTCACACACCTTAAAGACTTCCTCTCAAAAGTGATTAATCTTTTGACGTTGCCTCAGGTAATTCCTCTTGGATTTTTTCAACTTGTTCTTGGATTTGGTCTAAACGTGGCTCTGCTTGGAACATGAAATTTTCAACGTCTTGGTTGACACCATCGATGAATGGCTCGATATACATATCAGCAGCGGCTTGGAATGCCTGCGCTGATTCTTTGAATTGATCTAATTTTTCAGTAAAATCCTCTTTTAAATCAGACCAATCTTCTAGTTCATCGACAAATTTTTGACGAGTAGCCTTACCACTTCTTGGGGCAAAAAGTAACCCGCTAGCAGCTCCAACGACAGCTCCGAATAACATTCCTTTAGAAAATTTTCCCATTATTGTTCCACCTGCTTCATGATTTTTTCAGCTATTTCCTGCATTTCTTCAGAAGAATAGGTTTCCTGATTATTGCCAAAATGGATAGAGAAGTCATCTGTTTTCCCATAACGAGGTATTAAATGGATATGAGAGTGAAAAACAGATTGATAGGCTAATTCTTTATTATTGTTGATAATGTTTAATCCTTGCATTTCTGGAAATGCTTTTTCCAAAGCTCTCGCTACTTTAGGAACACGAGCAAAAACGTCGCCTGCAAGGGCTGGATCATACTCAAAAATGTCAGTTACGTGTTCTTTAGGAACAAGTAAAGTATGGCCTTTGGTCACTTGAGTAATGTCTAAAAAGGCGTAAACCTTGTCGTCTTCATAAACTTTATAACTTGGAATTTCCTGATCAATAATCTTGCAAAAAATACAATCTGTCATGGTTTCCCTTCTTTCTTTTTGTTGTTTCTTTTACTTTACCATACCTTGAAATTTATTTGGGAGGAAAAGTTCATGAATCCTTCAAAAAGTTCGTGGTATAATAGAATCATGATAAAATAAGTTGGAGGAAATAAAATGAGTTTAATGATCGAACATTTAACAGGAGGCTATGGCCATATTCCTGTATTAAAAGATATTAATTTTGAAGTGAAATCAGGCGAAATGGTAGGCTTGATCGGTCTAAACGGTGCTGGCAAGAGTACGACGATCAAAAACGTGATTGGTTTATTAACACCCCAAAAAGGAAAAATTTCCATCGATGGCGAGACGTTGAAGCAACAACCGGAAAGTTATCGAAAAAAAATTGGGTATATTCCTGAAACGCCTTCTTTATATGAAGAATTAACCTTGCGAGAACATATTGAAATTACTGCAATGGCGTATGATATCCCGATTGAAGAAGCTTTTAAACGGGCAGATACATTATTAAAAACCTTCCGTTTAGAAAATAAACTAGACTGGTTTCCCGCTAATTTTTCAAAAGGGATGAAACAAAAAGTCATGGTTTTATGTGCTTTTTTGATCGAACCGAGTTTATATATCATTGATGAACCATTTTTAGGCCTAGATCCTTTAGCGATTCATGCGTTGTTAGAATTGATGGATGAAATGCGCAATCAAGGAGCAGCCATCTTGATGTCAACGCATATTTTGGCTACTGCTGAGCGCTATTGCGATCGTTTCGTTGTCTTACATGACGGTGAAGTTCGAGCAGTAGGCTCAATGGAAGAGTTACGTGAAGAGTTTAGTTTACCTGGTTCTTCATTAGATGATATTTATATTGCACTGACAAAAGAAGAAAAGGTGGGTTAATATGTCTGGATTTTTTGGCATTCGTTTAGCACGCCATTTGAAAAAAATGATGAAATATATGCGTTATGTGTTTAATGACCATTTTATATTGGTTTGTGTTTTTCTATTAGGTGGATTGGGTTTTTATTATTCTCAAGTATTAAAAACATTACCGGCAAATTTTGTTTGGGGCAGACCGATCATCTTAATTTTTTGGCTAGCGTTGTTGCAAATCGGCCGCATTGCTACATTAGCAGAAGAGGCGGATAAAGTTTTTATTTTACCGAAAGAGCCCGAAATGAATCGTTATTTGAATCGTGCTATTCGTTATTCTTTCTGGATACCATTAGTCGCGTTATTCTTGCTGGGTGGTATGTCAATGCCGTTAGTCGTAGTTTCGACAGGGTGGGCTTTTTCAACATTTTTCTACTTTATTGTGATGTTAGGGATTTTGAAGGCCAGTCATTTGCGGTTACAAAAATATGAGCTGTACCAAATTTCTTCAAGAGAATATTATTTGTGGTTTCTCCTATGGTTCATCACAAGTTTAGTCGCAATTGTTCTTAGTTTATATGTGGCACCTATAGCAGGACCACTTATCGCATTAGTACAGGTTGTTTTTTTCTATATACTATTGAATAAAAAAGAACAAACTGTATCGTTAGATTGGGAACGAATGATTCAAAAAGAAAAAAATCGGATGCATCGAATTTATCAATTTATCCACTTATTTACAGATGTACCAGAAATTTCCAGCAGTGTAAAACGTCGGAAATTCCTAGATCCGTTATTGGGAAAAATCAAGAAAACAAGCCAAAATACCTATTTATATCTTTATGCCCGTAGTTTTTTAAGAGGCTCTGAGTATAGCGGATTATTTATTCGTTTGGTATTGGTTGCTGGAGTGATTCTATTTTTCTTGAAAGAATTTTGGATTTCGATGGGAGTATCTGTTTTATTTGTTTATCTGATCGGCTTTCAGTTGATTCCAATCTATACGCAGTTTGATTATATGGTGATGACCCACCTTTATCCCGTGCCAGACGGTCAAAAGAAGCAGGCTGTGAGTAAGCTTGTAACAGTGTTATTACTTGTAGCAGCTCTTTTGTTCAGTGTCTTTGTTTTGATTGCGTTACCTGATCTTAAAGAGGGGCTAATGGTGGTAGTTGCGTTGATTGTTGAAGTTTTGTTATTTGCTAAATTTTATGTTCCTTATCGGTTGAAGAAAATGGAGGGCTAATCATGCATATTTTATGGAATGATCAAATTGTTGAACGAGAAGCAGTAAAAATCGATATTGAAGATCGCGGCTATCAATATGGAGACGGTCTGTATGAGGTGGTGCGCGTGTATAATGGTCATCTATATATGGTAGAAGAACACCTGGATCGTTTATGGCACGGTGCTGAAAAAATTAGAATGCACTTGCCTTTTACAAAAGAAGAGTTGACCGCTAATTTAAAAAAATTAGTCGAACTTGAAGGGTTCAAAGAAGGAAAGCTTTATTTTCAAGTAACGAGAGGCATCGATTCACCAAGGAATCATGCGCTGCCAGATCCTGAAAAAGTCAAAGGAGTTTTAACGGCCAATTATAGACCGTATGAACGTCCAGTGGAAAAAATGGAAGAAGGAATCACCGTTGCTGTAGTTCCGGATACACGGTGGTTACATTGCGATATCAAATCATTAAGTTTATTGGGGAATGTTTTATCCTTAGATGAGGCTCGCCGTCAAGGGTTTGATGATGCAGTGCTTGTACGTGATAACAAAGTGACGGAAGCATCAGCTGCCAATTTCTGGGTAGTGAAGGATGGTACAGTTTATACACATCCAGACGGTCAATTGATTTTACCTGGCATCACTAAAATGAAAATTATCGAGTTGGCAAGAGAAATGGGCATTAGAGTGAAAGAAGAAGCAGTTTCAGAAGAAGAATTGTTTACGGCAGATGAATGTTTTGTATCTGGATCGCTAACCGAAATTGTGCCTGTTATAAAAGTAAATGATCATATCGTAGGAACAGGAAAATCAGGAGAAATCACTAAACGATTGCTCAATGCCTATATTGCCAGTGTCGATACAGTATGCGGAACGTCAAAAAACAAAGGTGAACGTTAAAAGAACAAGAGAGATGCTTGACGTTAAACGCTGTGGAAGATAAAATGATACTTACTGTAATTAATTATTAGAAGTTGTTAGGATAGGAGATAATTTCCATGGCATTTCAGTTGGATAAGGAATGGCGCTTGCAGCCAATAAAAGGCGCAACTGGCCAAACTTTCATGGGTATACGTGCGACTGAAAGAGTATTTATTAAACGAAATACTTCTCCTCTTTTGGCTGCATTGTCTAAAGAAGGAATTGCCCCTAAGCTAGTTTGGACGAAACGAACAGTGACAGGCGATATTTTAACAGCACAAGAGTGGCTAGACGGTCAGGTACTCAAAGCCCAAGAAATCGGTGGAAGAAATGACGTTGTGGATGTCCTTTATCATTTGCACCATTCACATATGCTGAAAAGCATGCTAGGAAAAATCGGCGGTCAAATCCAAACACCTGCGATGATGCTTCAATCATATGGCGAGAGATTGCCTCAAGAACTTCAAAACAATTCGTATCTTGCTAGAGTCTATCGCTACCTACAAGAAAATATACCAAATTATTCTATTCATAATTATATGGTTGTTCATGGTGACGTTAATCACCGTAATTGGATTGTATCGAATAATTATTTATATTTAGTTGACTGGGACTCAGTAATGATTGCAGATCCAGCTTTAGATTTGGGCATGCTATTAGGTCATTATGTTCCAAGAAGTAGCTGGAATAAATGGCTGCTAGCATATGGTATGCGACCAAGTGAAGAAGCATTGACACGAATCAAGTGGTACGCGTTATTCAATTTTCTACAAGAAACTCTCCGACACTATCAATCAGGAGAAAAAAGAGAAATGAATGCTGAAATCTTGAAGCTGAAACAAGCTTTTGGGTATTAACAGAAGGTTGAGATAGACGTCCAATAACTCCAGCATGTGTCATGTTTAGAAGTTAATGAGATTGAAATGAAGTGTAGTCGTTGCTTCTGTTTTCAACGTTTACTTAAATAATTAGAGGGCAGCACAAGACGATGATTGTTTTGTTCTACCCTCTTAAAATTTATTAGGGAGAAAGGAAATAAAGAATATGCGAATGAGAAAAAGACCTGGGGCAGCTGAACTTTTGGCTAGTCATCCTGAATTAGTAGTGGATGAACCAGAGAAATGGCAAGGACGTTGGACTGAACGTTTTGGGAATGATCACCCGATTCATATCGAAATTGGCTCCGGAAAGGGACAGTTTGTAGTTGGGATGGCAAAAGCAAATCCAGAAATCAATTATATTGGGATTGACATGCAACTAAGTGTTCTTTCAATTGCGTTAGAAAAAGCGTTGGAAGAAAAACTGCCGAATTTACAATTGCTTCATGTGAATGGAGAAGAGTTAACACAATACTTCGCAGAAAATGAAGTGGACCAAATTTATTTGAACTTTTCTGATCCTTGGCCAAAAACAAGACATGAAAAACGTCGTTTGACGTTTAAAACTTTTTTAGCGACAGATGAAAAGATTTTAAAACCGAACGGAGAAATTCATTTTAAAACGGATAATCGTGGCTTATTTGAATATTCATTAAGCAGCTTTTCGAAATATGGCATGATTCTTGAACAAGTTTGGCTAGATCTACACGCTAGTGAGTATGAAGGCAATGTCATGACTGAGTATGAAGAAAAGTTTTCTGCTAAAGGTCAGCCAATATATCGCGTTGAAGCGAGGTTTCAATCTGAAAACTAAGGATATTTTTATTGATTGGATTGCCCATTTCGAGTTCCTTTTTTTAAAAATGAATTTGAGAAAAAATAACCTATAGAGCATAGAAGCAACAGACGGAAAAAAATAAAATAAGAGCAAACAAAAGCAGTTGAAACACTACACATAAAGATGTATCGTTTCAACCGCTTTTTTAATCTTTGATTCGTTTTACATCAATGACAGTACCGGTAAAGGCGTCGGCAGTAAATTCATATTGTACCATAATCCCATCTTCCAACCGTGAAATGCCGCCATTGTAAGTTTTTGAATGGACAGCAAATTTTCTTAGAGGTTTTTTCTCAAATTCAATCCAAGAGCCTTCAATCGGTCCCTCTTTTAAAAATGCATCCTTAACATTTTCTAAAACTACATCAGCATCTACTGTCCTTTTCTTTTGATACCATAAAGTTGAAGCAATTCCGCTTAATAGGCCAAGACTCACGCCGATTGCCAAGCCGCCTTTAAAATAACTTAATTCATTTTCTTCATTCATGGGGAATAACCTCCGCGTATTTTCAAATGTTTGCCAAAAATCTTCAGCTTTGACTCTATTCTAACACATTGTATGGAAATATCGAAAAACAAAAAACGTGGGCAATTGAAAAAATTTGCGTTATAATGAATGTGAAATCATATGAAAGGAGTATCTGCCATTTTTGTTGAAAAATCATGTTATTTTGAACAAAATAGAACGGTTTATCCTGAAAAATGTAGCAAATAGGAAATCTGGTAGATAATACAACGATGGAAGAAAAAACATTTCAACGCATTAAAGAATTAACAGAGTTACAAGGAACCAGCGGATTTGAAGATGATATTCGTGCGTATATGAAAAAAAATATGGCACCATTAGTAGACGAGATTCAATATGATGGTTTAGGTGGGATTTTTGGTCTAAAAAGAACGAAAGAACAAGATGCACCACGTGTTATGGTAGCGGCTCACATGGACGAAGTTGGTTTTATGTTGACACAAATCAAAGAAAATGGATTATTCCAAGTAGTGCCTTTGGGTGGTTGGAATCCATATGTGGTATCAGCGCAGCGCTTTACGTTAAAAACAAGTAAAGGTAATTATCCCTGTATCTCTTCTTCCGTTCCGCCACATTTATTACGTGGGACGAGCGGTCAAAAACAATTAGAAGTAACGGATATTTTATTTGATGCCGGGTTTGAATCAAAAGAAGAAGCGGAAAGCTTTGGCGTTCGTCCAGGGGATTCAATTGTTCCGCAAACGGAAACAATCAAAACTGCTAACGGCAAAAACATTATTAGTAAATCCTGGGACAACCGTTATGGCTGTACCTTAGTCTTAGAAGCCTTAGAAGCGTTGCAAAATGAACAATTGGGCCATACGTTGATCGCTGGCGCAAATGTGCAAGAAGAAGTTGGACTACGTGGCTCTAAACCTTCTGTGCATAAATTCAATCCAGATTTATTCTTTGCAGTAGATTGTTCAGCAGCCGATGATATCCAAACGAAAAAAGGAACCTATGGACATCTGGGTGAAGGAACGTTGCTACGTATTTATGATCCAGGTATGATCACGTTACCTCGCGTACGCGAGTATCTATTAGATACCGCAGCAACCCACAACATTCCATATCAATATTTTGTTTCTAAAGGTGGAACCGATGCAGGTGCCGCACATACAACAAATAATGGTGTACCAAGTACAGTGATCGGTGTTTGCGGACGATATATCCATACACATCAAACCATGTTTAATATCAAAGACTTTGAAGCAGCCCGTGAAATGCTGATTCAAGTCTTAAAAGGGTTAGATAAAACAACCGTTAATACAATCATTTACGGAAAGTAGAGGAGAACTTATGATTATTCCGACATCTTATGAAGAGCTAGCAGGATACGTTTCAGAAGGAAAAAGTGTTTTCTTTTTCACTGCAGACTGGTGTGGTGACTGTCGTTTTATTAAACCAGTAATGCCTGAAATCGAAGCAGCATTTCCAGCGTTTCGTTTTATTGAAGTGGATCGAGACAAGTTCATGGATCTTGCTTCAGAGTGGACTATATTTGGCATTCCGAGTTTTGTGGTGACCGATCAAGGGAAAGAGTTAGGTCGATTGGTAAATAAAGACCGCAAAACAAAAGAAGAAATCACAACCTTTTTAAAAAGCATCGGTTGAGAGAATAATCGACAGTAGCGAGCCGATTCAAGAGAAAATAAAATAATCGGGAGATGAGGACTGTGTTAACACAAACCTATAAAACTATTTTAGTGGGTGTAGACGGTAGCGATCAAGGGAAATTAGCGTATCAACAAGCAATTGAAGTTGCTAAAAGAAATAATGGTCGTGTGATTATAGCGCATGTGATTGAAAATAAAGTCTATACGATGATGGGGTATTCTTCTTTAAATGATAGTTTGTTAGATCAAGAAACAGATAATGCGAAGGAACTACTAGATGACTGCAAAGCATACGCAAAAAGTGTTGATTTTACTCAAGTGGAAACAGTCATAAATTACGGATCAGCTAAAGAAGTGATGTGCCAAGATTTACCAGAAAAATATGATGTTGATTTGATCATGGTTGGCCAATCAGGATTGAATGCAGTAGAGCGTTTGATGATGGGGAGTGTCAGCAGTTATATCATACGTCAAGCTCCATGTGATGTTTTGATTGTCCATCCTGAGGCAAAAAAGTAACAAAATAGAACATGTAAAATAGGTGAAGCAAGGCGTAACCGTTTTGTTTCACTTATTTTTCTGGAGCAAACAATAAAATATCTAAGGAATTTCATGCAGGGATGCTAATTTTTTGTTAAGATGAGACAAGCAATAGAAATACAGTATCGTTAAAAAGCAGTATAATAGAAAAAAGATAAAATGGAGTGAAAAAAATGATTTTTGCGTATAATAAAGAACACATCGGTGATGTCTTGATGGTCATCGCTGCAGATGATAAAGGGCAAGAAAACGCTGTGGAACGTAAAGGGAACGTGGCACGAGTATGTGTAGCTGAAGGGAATCAAGTTGTGGCTTGGAATATTTTTGAGGCATCAACGATTGTAGGGAATATTGAAGGCAATGGTCAAGTAGAATTGACCGAAGAACAATTAAAAAAAGTAAATGAAGAACTTGCGAACGTTGGTTTTTCCGAAACGTTAGTCAAAGAAAATAATCCGAAGATGGTCATCGGTTTCGTTAAATCATGTAAAAAACATCCTGATTCGGATCATTTATCTATCACTCAAACAGAAGTAGATAACGGCGAAGTACTACAAATCGTTTGTGGAGCGCCAAATATCAAAGCTGGACAAAAAGTGGTTGTTGCAAAACCTGGTGCTATGATGCCAGATGGTCTGATGATTTGGCCAGGAGTTTTACGTGGTGTAGAAAGTTTTGGCATGATTTGTTCAGCAGGTGAATTACGCTTACCTGATGCGCCAGCGAAAAAAGGAATTTTAGAATTGCCTTTTGATGCAGTAATTGGCGAAGCCTTTCCTGTTGGGAAATAAATGTACCTAAATCTATTTATTAGTTGTTAGGGACTGGAAGAAAACACTTGGTGTTTTCTTCCAGTCCCTATTCATTTATTCTAATTACGCTAAATCTATCTATTAATTGAGAATAGGTTGTTATAAAAACGACTCTTTTTAAAAAGTGATGCCCTTAGATTTGCAACTTATCATTTTTTTAAATAGAATTAAAGAAATAGAAGAAGTATAAAGCATTTGGAAATGGAGGAGATTTTATGCAGACTCAATTTAAGGGGATGATACTTTTTCTTTCATTCATGACGATTTTTTCTGGTTGTTCAAAACTCAATAATAAACACGATTCGGCATTATCAACAGACATAGAGAAACAGCAAGAAGCTATGACGAATGTAACACCTGCCATTTATAAAACATACGAGCAACAGGCTGAAGCAATCATCGGATATTCAGAATTGTATAATTTAGCTGTCGAATCCCAAGAAGGAAAAAGGGAAAATGGCATGTATGTGATACCGGGGTTACTTAGTACAACAACACTTGAAAATAATCAGATAAAAACAATCGTTGAATGCGATTCTATGACACCACAAGGAGTCACGATGGCAGGCGATTACTTACTTATTTCTTCTTATTGTCATGAACATAAACATAATTCAGTCTTTTATGTGCTGGATAAGAATACACATCAGTATATAAAAACAGTGGTTCTTGAAGGCTATCCCCATGTTGGAGGGATCACATATGATCCGATTGCAAAAAATGTCTGGGTTTGCGCTCGCCATAAAGATCGAGCAGAAATTGTTGCGATTCCAATGGACAGTATAGAAAACTATGAATTAAAAAATACGCTTCAACCAATCAAGTACACACAACAAGTAGAACTACCACAAGTAAAAAGAGCGTCAGTCATTACGTATTCAAATAAAAATATATATGTCGGCTATTTTGATAGTCAATCAGATGGCAAGTTAGAACAGTACCCTTTAGATGAAAGAGGGAAAATGACAGGGCAATTGGCTTCGGAGCAAGTAATCCACACAACTATGGATATAGATAAAAGCAAAACAAATGAAACAATCGTTAAAGAGTTACAAGGGATTACGTTTGTTGAAGATAAACTAGTTGTTACTCAATCTTATGGTGCGTCCAACAACTCTAAATTACTACTATTTAATTATGATACAAACAAAAAAAGTTTTTTAGATAATGATATAGAGAAAGTGGTTGATATGCCGGCTCATGCAGAACAAGTATCAGCAAGTGAAGGACAAATATATGCGATTTTTGAGTCTGCTGCTAAACCTTATCGAGAAAACGAAAAAGTATGGGTTGATCGAGTTTTAAGGATCGATACCAAAAAATTGCTTCAAGAATAATAAAATCACTAAAAAGAATATTTAGTAAAGAGCGAAACATTCTAAGCTAAAATTAACTAGATGGGAAAGTGAGTGTATGACAAAATCGTATGATGTGATTGTTATTGGAAGTGGATTAAGTGGTTTGACGATTGCTTACGGACTAAATAAAAAAGGGTTGAGTGTTGCTATTGTCGAAGCTAACAAGTTTGGTGGAGCGGTTGCAAACTACGGTAGTACTCGAAAAAAAGAGTTGGTTGCTTTTGCAGAGCTAAAACTTACTGCACAGCAACTAGCCAAAACAGGTGCGATAAATGAACTAACGCCCAACTGGCAGTCAGCTATGGCCTATATAGATTCACTCGAGAACACTGAATCACTAGAGCATGAAACAGCATTGCGAAAGGCTGGAATCGATACAATTTATGGAGAAGCAATATTTGTGGATGAGCATCATATTGAAGTAGCTGGCACTCAATATGAAGGGGAAAAATTTGTGATAGCAACAGGTGCAAAAAGTAGAACATTACAAATTGAAGGTAGCGACTATTTAAAAGACAGTACTGATTTTTTGACGCAAAAAGAGTTGCCGAAGAAAGTAATTTTTATTGGGGCTGGGATTATTGCGTTCGCCTTTATAACCATTGCTGAAGCTTTTGATACAGAAGTGACTGTCATCCAGCATGATGAGCGAGCCTTAGCTGCCTTTGACCAAGAACTTGTTTATAAGCTGATTGAGTTAAATAAAAGTCGTGGAATAAACTATCATTTTGATGAACAGCTTATTGCAGTAAAAAAGAATCGAGACAATTATAGTGCCATAACGGCTAAAGGTATCGAGTATCAAGCAGATGCTATTTATTGTGTTGCTGGTAGAATACCAAATATATCTGATTTAGGAATTGAAAGGATCGGGATTGAATCAGATCAACACGGTATTGTCGTCGATGAGTATCTAACAACCAACATATCAACTATATATGCATGTGGAGATTGTAGTAACACTTCTGTACCAAAACTAGCTACATATGCAGTTTGGGAGGCAGACTATTTAGTCGAACATTTGACCGGAGATGGGCTGAAAAACATAGACTATCCATTATCCGTGATGTCCACCTTTAGTCAACCTAAATTAGCCCAAGTAGGCATCTCAATTTCCCACGCCAAAGAACATCAAGATCTATATAGCGTTGAAACGATTGATATGACTGATTGGCTAGATTATAAAAAAAATAATGACGCTATTGCGTTAGTAAAAGTTATATATCAGAAAAGTGATAATAGAATAGTTGGTGCAACTAGCTTAAGTAATCAAGCGGATTTGTTTATTAATTATTTTACGATGGCATTGCATGCGGGATGGACTAAATCAGAGCTGAAAAAAATCATTTTTGCTTACCCATCATTAGCGAACGATGTGTTAAGAGCGTATCATTAAAATAACATAGAAAAATCGATGCGAGTGAAGGAAATTCAATCTTTGAGTTTCCTTCCCCCTGTTAGTGAGGAGAATAGCACGATGAATACTCGCTATATCAGTCTTGACAATAGTTGGCATTCATAGAAAAACTTCTTAAAAGGAATTGCTTTGTTATGATTACGACGGAAAAATTTAAAATCATACCATTGTTATTTTTTTCTGTTTTTTTCCATATAATCAATCGTTGTAGGGATTATTTTTTGAACATATAACCAGATAATCAAAAAAAATATACTAGGAAATACTAAATTTACTACTGTATGAAGAGTAGCGTTTGTAATGAAAATATTTATAATCCCAGTTATGTAGCAACTGCAATAAAAGGTAAGTGCAATATTTTTAAATTTTAAAATTTTTAATTTAGTAGATTCACTTATTTTTTTTTTATACTTTAGTTCATAGTTATCAGTGTTTATCAACAATGTAATCATCGTACCAAAGACACCTATTTTAGCTGTTTTATCTGCTAATAATAAGATATATGCAAGAACAAAAATAATTGGAATATATGAGATGATGTCTTTTAATTCTTCCTTCACTTTATAACCATCCATTCGCTAGCAGATCTTTTTTATGGTAGTGTATTAATTTTAAAACGAGATTGGGACATACCTCTACGATTTAGACAACTCGAATAAGCGGTAGGAACAGAAGCCACTATCTCAACCTCGTTTTCTGAGATAGGTTATGTTCAACAACTGCTAAACAATGAATTTTTTTCTGAATTGATCTACATAATCAGTATCTAGTTTTAATCCCTCAAATAAATAATTGTCAAAAGAACCAAAATGCTCTTCTAAAACTTTTTTTGCATGACATAAATACGTTTTATCAACATTTAAAGCAAGTTCCAAAGCGTTTAGTTGCTGTTCAGTAAGTTTGCTTTTCATTGAGTCAATAATTTGTTTATTTGCTGATTTTCTAGATTCATTTGTTTTTAGATAATCGTCCATGATGCTTTGATCAGAGGCACCAGCTATTTTTAAAATAAGAGCAGCTGCAAATCCAGTACGATCCTTCCCGGCAAAACAATGAAATAGAATAGGTTGATTTTCTTCTAAAATTTCCGTAAGAAACTTACTATAACCAGACAGTGCAGAATTACTGATTACAAGTTCCTCATAGGTTTCAAACATCGCTTTTTCGACATCACTTTGATCAATATCTAACATTCCTTGTAAAGAAGCGATGCTAGATGAATCCTCAGATGCTAATATATCAATATTCTCTATTTTAATGTTGTTCATATCCATATCTGGCTGCTCTGAGATTTCTGTTTTGTTTCTAAAATCATAGACCTTTTTGATTCTACAATCATCCTCTAAAAATTGAATGTCTTTTTTCTCTAATCCAACTAACTGACCACTTCGATAGAAATAGCCTTCTTTTAAAGTTCCTGTAGGTACGGTAATGCCACCTATATCTCTTAAATTTGTTATCATAATAAACACCTTTCTACATAATTTGTATATGTAATAATACTCGCGATATTTGCGGATGTAAAATAAATAGACAGATGAAATTGTTAATAGTAGCGACTCTTTATAAAAAATTAATATTCTATTTTTATAGAAGTATATTGAGGATTAATTGTATTTTTAGTGTAAATTTTTATTTTATTAGAAAATATATTTTTTTAAAAAGAAAATATTAATTGGCGGAGAAACTCCTTGTGTATCATCTTTTTTTATTATAAAAACAGTTATTTTGAAATTAAATTAAAAATATTATAAAATTAAATATTAATATTGAATAGTTAGTTAATCAGATGATACTCTAAATATCTAGGGAAGAGAAAACTTCATTTCATGATGTGATAATTAAATAACGAGTGTCCGGTTTTTATAATTTCTAAAGGTAATGTATAATCTAAACTGTTTGATACAGAATAAGATTTTCAATAACGTTTTAATAGTGAGTAGATTTTAATAAAAGAACATGTATATTCTAGTGAACTAGAAAAAATGTTTAATTTAAAAATTACCTTTGAAATGTTATTGGAAATCAGATACTACTCCATTTATATGCAATTATAAAAAAGAAAGAAGATGAAAAGATGAAGAAATACATATATTTATTGTTGATTTTCTTTAGTTTTATTTGTTTACCTAAAGTTGCCAAGGCGGAGGCGACTATTTTACCGCCAGAACCAATTAAAAATGTTCGTTTAGATACTAATTTAAAAGGTAATCCTGATGTTAAGCTAGTTAATTTGAATTTATTGAATTCTAGATTATATACGATTGTCGATAATGATAAAAATTTATATTTTTGTTTGGATGAGAGTAAATACTATCCATCAGGTCAAGATTATAAAGTAGATATGAATGAAAAAATATCTGGCTCAGTACTATGGTTGATGCAAACTTTCTACGAAAATCAATATACTCAGAATTCTGTACCAAATGTTGAAGGATATCGTGATGCAAACGAGTTAACTAGATATGCTGCAATACAAGTTGTTATTTGGAAATTAACTGGAGGAAAATTTGATAATAAGTTAATTGAATCAAATCCTTTAATAAAAGATCTATACACAGAAGCGCAAACAAAGACCAATGATGATACTTCGTATCAAGAAGTGATTAACAAAATAAATAACGTTGAAATCAACGCAAAAGAGATTATTCCAAACGGTGACGATGGTACAAATTATAATTACTTATTGCAATTTGAAGACAATATCGATCAAGAAACAGAAAAATTACTTCAAGTAAAGGATGAAGAGATAAATATAGGGGTACAACTGTATAAAAATTCCAAAATAACTGATATTACGAAAGATGCTACAATCAATAAAGACTACAATAAGCGAACAATCTCTATAGATATACCGAAAGACCTAATTGATAAAGATAAAGCCGATGATGCGGTCATTTATTTTAATATAGATACAATGCTCACGACTAGACATCCCTACTATTTGGTATTTGTTTCAAGTGGAGTTCAACCACTCGGTGGATATCAACCAATTGAAAGGACATTAACTACCAGAACTAGTATTGATTTAGATTTATCCGAAACATCTTTTTCAGTGTTGAAAAATTGGGAGGATTCAAATAATCAAGATGGCATACGTCCATTGAATTTACCTGTACAATTATATCAGAGCGATAAACCATACACGCATACAAGTAACGAAAGCCTGACACAAGGCAATGAAACTAAATTTGGTGAGGTACAAGAGCTAAATGAAGAAAATGGCTGGGAGTATATCTGGGGGAACTTACCAATAAAAGATAATAATGGAAATCCTCTATATTATACGGCTAGAGAAGAACTTGATTCAAAATATGATTTGAGTATAAATTCGACTGATGAAGGAAAAGCTATTCTTTTAACCAATACGTATAAACCTGAAACAGTTGACCTAAAAGGAGTCAAATTATGGGAAGATGGAAATAATCAAGATGGGATACGCCCCTCATCTATTGTGGTCAATTTATTAGCAGATGGAGAAATAATTCAAACAAAGAATGTTACAGAAAATGAAGGATGGGCATATGAATTTTCCGATTTACCTAAATACAAAGAGGGGAAAGAGATTGACTATACAGTGACAGAAAATTCCGTTCCTAATTATACAGCAATTAGTGATGGAGTGAATATTACAAATACCCATATCCCAGAGGTAACAGAGATCAGTGGAACAAAAATATGGGATGACAAGAATGACCAAGACGGTAAACGTCCAACAACGATAACAGTAAACCTTTTAGCAAATGGATCACCAGTTGACTCAAAAGAAGTAACGGAAAAAGATAACTGGACATACCATTTTGATAACTTATCTAAGTATAAAGATGGGCAAGAGATCGTCTACACTGTAACAGAAAATGATGTGCCAGAGTATTCGACAAGTATAGAAGGAACAACTATTACGAATCATTATACGCCAGGAAAAACCAGCGTAACAGTAACAAAATCGTGGAATGATGGAAACAATCAAGACGGCATTCGTCCCGACAGTATCAAGGTCCAATTATATGCGGATGGTGAAAAATCAGGAGAAGAAGTTGCCTTAAATGAAGCCAACAATTGGACAACCACTTGGACGGATCTGGCAGAGAAAAAAAATGGACAACCGATTGTCTATACTGTAAAAGAAGTAGGAAGTATCGAAGGATACAATAAAACAGTCAATGCCGAAAATAGCGGCAACATTATTATTACAAATACCCATATCCCAGAGGTAACAGAGATCAGTGGAACAAAAACATGGGATGATAAAAATAATCAAGACGGTAAACGTCCAACAACGATAACAGTAAACCTTTTAGCCAACGGAGCACCAGTTGACTCAAAAGAAGTAACGGAAAAAGATAACTGGACATACCATTTTGATAACTTACCTAAGTATAAAGATGGGCAAGAGATCGTTTATACTGTAACAGAAAATGATGTGCCAGAGTATTCAACAAGTATAGAAGGAACAACTATTACGAATCATTATACGCCAGGAAAAACCAGCGCAACAGTAACAAAATCGTGGAATGATGGAAACAATCAAGACGGCATACGTCCTAACAGCATCAAGGTCCAATTATATGCGGATGGTGAAAAATCAGGAGAAGAAATTACCTTAAATGAAGCCAACAATTGGACAACCACTTGGACGGATTTGGCAGAGAAAAAAAATGGACAATCGATTGTCTACACTGTAAAAGAAGTAGGTAATATTAAGGGATACGATGCAACAATCAATGCCGAAAATAGCGGCAACATTATTATTACAAATACCCATATACCCAAAAATGGAATAAAGGGTAATGATCCTAAAACGCCAAGTAAAAATAGCTCTAATAAAGATTATCCAGCAACGGGAGAAAAAAATAGTTGGATTTTCTATGCAATAGGATTACTATTGATAGTAATTGTGAGTTATGTAGGCTTAAAGAAGGTAAAATACCATAAGTGAAATGGTTATAAAAAGCACACGAATCGCAAAAATTAATTCTTAAATAAAAGATAATAAAACCAATATAAAGTTGTATTAAAGGTATAAATTTCAAATGAATGATATACTTAAGGAAAAATTGAGGTGAATTTTATGTATAAAAAAATAGTAACAGTGGTTGATGTATTTGGAGAACCAAATGGAGTATTAGCTGAAGTCATTACTATGTCGCAAAGAGAAAATTCTGAACTTCATTTATTAATTAACAAACCTGAAATAGAAGCGCTTGAACAACTGAATTATCTACCATATGATAGTGGAATGTATATGCCTTATGAATATGATATGATTAAAGAGAATGACGAAAATTATCAAAAAGATGTGGATAAGGTTATTTCAAAAGTCAAAGCCGAGGGCGTAGACAAATTAGTGACTACAATTTATAGTGGCAGTACAAAATCTTTTATCAATAAATATATCGAAAAAAATAGTATGGATTTAATCGTCCTAGGTAGCTATGATGAATTATTGTCTAAAAGAGAACTAGAATCTGTCGCAAAACATGTTATAAAGAATACGACTAGTAATCTACTTATTTTGAGATGATCCCGATTTATGTTGAATTTGAACGTGAATAAAATAGCTTGAAGCGTAGAGGAAAAAAACTTCTACGCTTTTTTAGTGTTCTTTTATCTGTACTGATGAGGAGTTTTATCTGTAATTAGTTTCATAAAAAAAGATGTCGGTGATTATTCAGCGACATCAGAACGTGTAGATTCGATATATAGACTTTACTTACATTTGCTAGTCGCCGTTATATTCAGCAAAACTAGGCCCATTTGAACGAACTTTATCTTGTTCTCCTTCTTCTAAAGAGGTAAACAAAGTACTATCATTTAAAAAGGTATTCCAATCTGCATCCATCATGGCATTTAGATCTTCAATAGAACGATGTCCTAAAACCTCAGTGTTCAAACCGTCACCTGTAATGAAATGTCCATTTTCATCATGCTTCGCGTTTTTTACTGTATCTAAATCATATTTTTTATCAAATAATTTATCCCATTCTTCACGTAATTTGTGAGCCATAGTGCATCCCTCTTTCAATATTTTTACTGTATCTTTATTCTACAATATTCTTTGAGTTATTCCTCCTATAAAGCTTTATGATTAAAGCAAAAAACTAGGCTGTACTTTTTCATGTCATTGAAAAGAATACAGCCTAGTTTTATTTAACTGAGATTATGGATTTTGAGAATTGTCTGAGTTAGATGAGTTTTGTTTAAGTGCGGATTGATCAATAGTTAAATCAACATCTACACTTTGTTCTTTTCCATCACGATAGAAGGTAACTTTCATCTTGTCGCCGACTTTTTTCTTATAAAGTGCGCTTTGTAAGTCAGTGACAGAATCAATATCTTTGTCATCGATTTTAGTGATAACATCGTATCTTTCAATTCCTGCTTTATCAGCTGGAGTAGCTGTTTGAACGGTACGAACAAGTACGCCCATTTGAACTGACTCAGGAAGTTTTAAGATTTCTTTTCGTTGTTGCGTTGAAACATTTGTTAATTCTTCCATTGAAATACCTAGAGCTGGACGAGTGACTTTACCTTCTTTTTCCAATTGGTTGATGATATTTACTACATCATTACTTGGAATCGCAAAGCCCATTCCTTCAACACTTACTTGGCTTTCAGATTGAACGATTTTAACAGAGTTGATTCCGATTACTTGTCCTTCAATATTCACTAAGGGACCGCCAGAGTTACCTGGGTTGATTGCGGCATCTGTTTGGATTGCATTGATATTGATTGCTTGCCCGTTATTTTCATTTTGGATATTTCTGTTTAATGAAGAAATGATCCCTTGTGTCACCGAGTTAGCATAAGCGGAACCTAATGGAGAACCGATAGCTAATGCTGGTTCACCGATTTTTAGTTTATCTGAGTTACCAAATTCAGCAATTGAATCAACTTTATCAGAAGAAATTTTAATTACCGCAAGGTCAGTATAAGAATCGGTACCGACTAACTCACCTTGAACTTTTGTACCATCATGTAAAACCACTTCTAAGCCTTTTGCTTGGTCTACTACGTGATTATTGGTCACAACATAAGCTGTTTTACCATCTTTCTTATAAATCACGCCACTCCCTTCACTGGCCGCTTGTAAATCACTGCCATCGGAATTTGAACTGTCCTCTTGACTACCATCGTTTCCACCAAAAATACTACCAAACCCTCCATCAGAAGTATTTTGACTAGGGCTTTGCAAGTTGATGACCGAAACCACAGAGTCTTTCACTTTATCGACGGCTTTAGTCACATCGCTTGTTACGTCTAAATTAACATTAGTGACCTTCGTGTCTCCTTTATTATCTTTCACTGTGTTTGTAGTGGTAGATGAGTTAGAAGATGGACTTTGACCAGTGATCACATACGCACCACCGAAAGCCAGTGCTCCTCCGAGTAACCCACCAACTAAACCAATCCCAAATTTTTTGAATAAGCCATTTTGCTTTTTATCTGAATTAGGTGTAACATCTTTTTTTTGCATACAAGCAACCTCCTATTTAATTATCATTATTTGTTCTATTTAGTATAGTCTTTCAAGACACCTTTAGTCTACCCAAGAGCTTTGAATTTTTTATGAACAAGTTGGGGAGAAAAACAGATACAAACAATGAAAAAATGATTTTAAGAAATACTTATACACAATAAAATGTGAAAAACGGTTGAAAAATAGAGGAAAACCTCTGTTAAAAAGTTATCCACAAAATGTGGATAATGTGGATAAACAAATGGGAATATGTGTTTGTATCTCAAAATACTATGAAATGAAGGATATTTGGACCTGTAACTGTGGATAAGTCTGTGCATATGTGTATAACTTTGTGGGAAAGTATGTGGAAGAGTAAAAACATTCATGATAAAATTGTTAACAAGTAGAAAAATGGAAACAGGAAGAGATGTGAAACGAGTGAAAATAAAAATTATTACTGTAGGAAAATTAAAAGAAAAATACCTAGTCCAAGGAATCAATGAATATTTAAAACGTCTGCAAAGTTATGCAAAAGTCGAAATGATTGAAGTAGCCGATGAAAAAGCACCAGAAAATTTAAGCGAGGCGGAGATGCTTCAGGTGAAAAGAAAAGAAGGCGAACGGATTTTAACTAAAATAGGGGATCAAGATCATGTTTTTGTTTTAGCTATAGATGGGAAGCAGTTTAGTAGTGAAGCATTTTCAAAAGAGATTGAGCAATTAGGGATTCATGGAAAGAGTCAATTGGCTTTTGTAATCGGTGGCTCGTTGGGATTAAGTGATGAGGTAATGAAAAGAAGTCAGCAACAGATGTCGTTTGGAAAATTGACTTACCCACATCAGTTGATGCGTTTGGTTTTGGTAGAACAGATTTATCGTGGGTTTCGGATAATGCGAGGGGAACCGTATCATAAGTAGGGATATTTTTTTATAAGTTAGTTCAAATAAAGGAGTTAAAGTTATGTTTTTTCTTGTACAAATGGGAATAGTTGTTGTAACTATACTTATTACAGGCATCTTTGTCATAATTGATCGAAGAAAGCTAGAAAAAGAATATATCGTTAGTGAGAAATATGTAATAGAGAAGGGAACACCTGTAGCTTGCAAAAGTTTCAGGCACATACGTATTTCCAAAATGAATAATTATAAAGCGATTAATTATTATGTAACAGCAGATGGCAGAAATTTTGAGACGGTAGCAACTACTTTTTTGGATAAAGAATTAGCTATTTTAGATAAAAATGTACTCGTCTTAAAATTAATTGATAAACAAGAGGATTCACTATTAATTAGCTATGATATGAAAAAAATGTCTAAAGAAAACTTGTCGATAGTAGAAAGTATAGTGGTAGGAGATACAGTGAAAATGAATGATATTGTAGCAAATTTAAGAAAGCAGGTTTTACCTTACACAATTGATACCACGATTCTGGTAAAATAACGGTTAGAGTTAATTTTTTAGACGAATATAATGATAGATTAGGAGAAATTATGGCCCCATTCTTTTTGATTTTTGCATATATGTGTATACCGTACTTTGTGTATTCTATAGTGTTTGCCTGTTTATATCGGATGTATTCTATTAATGAGCCAATGAAAAATTTTGCATCTAGAATTGGACAAGAATTATCGGTTAGGTATAAGTTAATAAGTTTCTTTTGTTTGGTTGTGTTAGCAATTATTGGTACATGGCAAGTAGTTCAATACTATTTATTTTCAGGAGCGTATTTTTGGTTTGTCCTACTAACTGCTGGATTATTATTATTTGTTTATCTTGCCCCTATAGGACTCTGTGTTACTCCATTTATAAGGTTTAAGTCTAGCAGTCGAAATCGTTTGAAGAAGTTTTATTGTAATTTTGTTGGATCGTTCACTTTTATGTGGGCAATAATTCTTTTGGTTGATCAGGACATAAAAATTTATGGCGATGAAGGTGGCGTTTCTTATCGCAATGGCAGTCTACCATTAAAAATGTTAGGTGGAATAAGTTTACTCATTATCGGATTGTATGGGTTAGTTAGCATTTCTGCAAAATATAGCAATAGTTACCAAAAATATAAAGTAGAAGAATCAACATGGATTATTGCAAGGTCTTCAATAATGGATTCGGTAACGAAAAAAATAAATCATTGGAAAAAAAATAATCTGTATTGTCGTAATAAACCGCTATTTATAGCATTGATGCCACTTATTCTTGTGGGTATTATAGTGTTAGTGTTTTTACTTTTTGATGATCTAGTAATTCTAGTTATGTTGATGATGAATCTAATTCCTTTTATCATTCTATTTATTGCAGTACTACTGTTAAGAAAAGTATGGCTAAGTAGAAGAGTAAGTGCAATGATAAAGAGTATAGGCGCTAGTGTGTTAACAATCATTTGGTTAGTTGTTTTTTTATTATTCGTTTTAATGACGGCTATGAACTGGGAGATATATATTAAAACAGATCCCATTTATATTTTTGTGGATAGTTTATTTTTACTAGCGAATGGCTACTCATTTATTTGGACATGGATAGACTTAGCAAAGAAGGACAAAAGAATGAATTGAAATAGGAAAAATGAGAAACGCTTTGTGTTAAACGAGTTTAGTTGTTATTAACTGGGCAATGTAAATATAAATTATTTCTAAGAAGATCAATCATCTTAAGTGACGGTTGGTCTAATTTTTGTTCAAATTGGGACGATTATATTTTAATACTAATAACGAGAGGAGTGACTGAGTAAGGCAGTCTGAAAAGACATTCAATTACATTGTTGGTATTTGATCGAGATATTAGCCCTAACCAAACATAAGGACTGAAGCAATCATCATGATTCCCAAATTACTTGATTAGCATAGGAAAAAGCTATATTGCGCTTAATTATTTAAACACCCCTTGCATTAAAAAGATACAAGGGGTGTCTAGTAAAATAACTAAACAGTTATTTCATAAAATTGCAGTTTAATTAAATATTAACCCAAATAAAAACTGAAATAGTAACTGCAGCAGCAACTGTAATCATAGCGATCCCTCCTTTCAAAAATAGGATATTTCAAACAATTTATATATAATAATATGCTATACTTATACAAAAGGGGAGTGGAATTATAATGAATGTAGAAGAAGCACTTTATTTTTTTAGAAAAAATAAAAATTTAAAGCAAAAAGATATTCTTACACATACGGATACTTCCGTCTATTCAAAAATTGAAACAGGAAAAAAGATTTTAAGATTTTCTGAGTTAACAGATATTTTAGAACGTTTCTCTATTCCACTAGACGAATTTTCAGAATATTTAGAAGATAGCATGGAACAAAAAAAGTATCGTAGACTGTTTAAACAGTGTGGTAATGATCCAATTGATAACTTAAGTAAACGAGAGCTACTTAACTACTACAACCAATTAACCTTTTCTAAAGAAATGCATCTTAGGGAAATGGCAAATTTTATCGGGATAAAAACATTATTCTCCAATTTTTGGAAAGAAATTTCTCCTGTAAGCCAAGAAGAATTAAACCAAATCTACGAACTTCTAATAGAAAAAGAGTATTTTTTTCAGTATGATTACGCTGTATTATCCAATACAATTTTTCTATTTAACAATAAGCAAATCAAGCACCTAGCTAAAAAAGCGTTGCCTGTTAAAGATATTGAAGTCAGAAATGTGGAGACAACAGAATTTATTAAAAACATGATAAACAATTTAATCACAACTTTACTACGTAAAAAAGAATATAAAGAAAGTCATTATTACTTAAGATTAGCCTCTACAAAAGAAGGCAATCTTACGTTTGACTACAAATTAGTCATTCAGTACTTGGATAATTTGACAAGTTATTTAATTACTGGTGACGATAGTTATAAAGAAAATATTTACGACTATATCCATTTATTAACGAAGCTCGGAGAGCAGAATTTTGCGAAAAGTATTGAGCGAGAAGTTTGCTCGATCCTTTCAGAAAGCAAAGATGTTCCGATCTTTATTCAAGCAGATCTGTAATCTACATTCGGATAGAAAAACCATCAACCACTATTAGCATACCACATTATTTATAGTCTTTTTACTCAAATTGTAAATAATGTCAGTTTTATAGTCATACGCTGTTTTATTTCTCATGAGAAATTACTTTTTACCAAATGGTCTGTATTCTTACTCTTACTTTTATTAAACTATACTTATTGGAAAATAATAAGAGAGTAAACTAAACGAAGGAGTTCTTCAGTATCAGAAACAAAAAAAGATTCATAACTTGTCAAGGAACTTTACTGACCGTCTGACAGACGCTTTTCAGCTAAATTTATCAAGTAAAAGCTTGTATTTAATAGGTGGGCTACAGACTCTGCTGTGGTTAATCGGGATTATGTCTACTAGCTATTTAAATAACGAATGTATTCATTTTGCAAGTATGTTATAGTTTACTTATTAATGATGAGGTGTAAAGGATGACTAAAAGAAAATTTATAGTAATAGTAGTAGGAATAGTTTTAATTATTATTCTAGGTATCGGAGGAAAAGTGTATATGGATAACAAACGATTTAAAGATGAAATGGTCAATGTGGTGAATAGTGGTCAGGCAAAAAAAGTTTTTGAAGAAGAGTTAAAAAATTTAGACTCGAAAGCATTAACAACAGATGGAATCATTCAATCTTACGAAGTGGATTATAATAGCATTGAACATAACCCGATGGGTGGTATTATGAATAAACTTATTATTAATAAAAATGAAAAGCTTTATGTACGTGTTACTTTGTCAAAGAATTCTAATAATGAATTAGAAGAAAGTGGTGGTGGAGTATCTGGAGACTTAAGAGAATTATTAGACAAGGAGATTAAGGTCGATGGTGAAAACAGATAAAGAAAATGTTGAACTCGCTAAACAAGAGTATGACCAATATGAAGTTGGAGATACTGTTACTATTGGAAAAGGGGACAGTAAAAAAACAATAGGCTATGTATCAAAAGTAGTAAATGATAAAAAAACTGGAGAACAAGCCTTTATTATTACAGATGGCAATCCGAAAGTACAAAAACCGTCTGAAGTGAACAATGTAACTGTACTGTATCAAGGTTCTACAAGTCCAGAGAAAATAGGCAGTCAAGCTGGAGAAGTGAAGCGTGATTGGTGGGACAACAACAAACAAATCTTAAATAATATTGAGAAAAGTTATAAGAAACCGAATACCATATTTGATCCGACCAAACAAATTGCAAGTATGTTATAGTTTACTTATTAATGATGAGGTGTAAGGGATGACTAAAAGAAAATTTATAGTAATAGGAGTAGGAATAGTTTTAGTTATTATTCTAGGTATCGGAGGGAAAGTGTATATGGATAACAAACGATTCAATGATGAAATGGTAAACGTGGTAAAAACCGGTCAAGCAAAAAGGGAGATAGAAATAGGGTTAAAAAACTTGGATTCAAAAGCTTTAACGCCAGAGGGAATTATCAAATCTTATGAAATAGATTATGAGAGTATAGAACACAATCCTATGGGAGGAATTATGTTTGACGTAATTATAAATGATGATGAAAAACTTAGAGTGTATAATCTTTTAAATAAAAATACAGAAGATGGCACTTTAGAAAATTCTGGTGGTGGAAATACAGCGGAATTAGAAGAGTTGTTAAAAAAAGGAGGGAATTAGTATGGGATATTCTGATAAAGAAAATGTCGATATAGCGCAAATGGAGTATCGTTCATATAAAGAGGGCGACCCAGTTAAAATAAATAATAATGGTACTACAATAGGCTACGTATCAAAAGTAGTGAACGATAAAAAAACAGGGGAACAAGCTTTTATCATTACAGACGGAGATCCGAAAGTACAAAAACCGTCTGAAGTGAATAACGTAACGGTGCTGTATCAAGGCTCTACAAGTCCAGAGAAAATAGGCAGTCAAGCTGGAGAAGTGAAGCGGGATTGGTGGGACAACAACAAGCAAATCTTAAATAATATCGAGAAAAGTTATAAAAAACCGAATACTATATTCGATCCGACCAAACAAATGAAATCTTCTGCTAAAACGCTAAATAGTGCGATGGACAAATATTCCAATGCTCGCTTTGATGTATATGGTCACTCTCAAGCTTCTTCAAATGCCCAATATGCTTTAGGAGCATTGGATTCAAAAGATAAGTTAAACCGAGTGAATGGGGCCTTTCTTTATCAAGGACCGAATGCTTACTGTATGATGACAGAAAAGCAACGAAAGCGAGTGGCTCAGTTAAAAGATCGTATCTTTAATTTCGTAGATGAAAAAGATATTGTTCCCATTGGATATAGACATACAGATTGGAACATTAAATTGTCACATGTAGGAATGCTTATTTTTATTGATTCAAAGAAAACAGGAATGATTGACCAACATATGTGGGGTGGGTATCAGTTTAAGAACGGAAACCTACAAGTAACGAAGGAATCGTTAGTACAATTCCAACAAGCCAAACATGCGTATAATATGTTGATTATGCGTGAGCAAGTGAAGAACTTAGAACAATTAAAGAAGAAATTCACGGCAAGTGGTGGGGGTCTGTCATCTGGTGAACAAATTTATTTAGATGATAGTCAAGCCTTAGCGGTTGTGAGCCATGCTTCCTCAGAATTTGAAACCGCGATGTTATCAGTTGTGATCGTGTATCAAACAGGCATACAAAACGCAGAAAAATTATGGACAGAAACTTTAACGGATGCTCGATCGATTGGGACTGATTTATCTGAAGGAGAAATCAAATCTGCCCTAGCAGAAGGTGGTTGTACAGAACAAAGTATTGTGACAGAACCCGTGAATGAGTACAAAGAAAAAATAAATAAAGCCAAAAAAATGGCTGAAAAATTCCAACAATTAGCGCAAGAAATACGAAGTAAAATCAATGAGCTTGTTCAAAGAGACAAAGAACTAGCGAACCAATTAAAAGGGCTTGTTTCATAGAGGAGAAATAAAAATGACTATAGATGCAGAAGAAGAATTATTCCAAAATTATCAGAGAACTAGAGTGGAGTTGGAGGAGCAAGAAGATAGAGTAAAAGAATATCTCCAAAATGGAGAAGATTATACGCAAGAATTGTTGTATCAAGTACGGCAAGTTGTGGGGAAAAGAGAGCGTTCTATGGATTCGTTAATGGATATACAACGAGAATTACAACGCAATGAAGCGAATTACTTGGAAGAATTAACCCAAGAACGAAAAAACTTGATTCAGCAACAAGACGAAGCGGAATCTGATTATCGAAAGAAACGTCAAAAATTAATCCAACAGGAGGGCTAAAGGGGTGTCAAAAGAAGCAAAAGAACGGGAACAAAAAGCACGAGAAAAAGCGTTCCGAAAAGAAAGTCAAAAAATAGCGCTACGTGGACTGGGAAAAAGTGCAAGTGCCCAAATGAACACGGATAAAGAATCAGTCAAAACAAAAGGAGAAAAAGGGATGAGTGAAGCATCTTCGATGATTAATTCAACTGGAAGCTCCTTTCAAGAATCAGTGAAAGGTCAATTTAGTAAGAAGGTAACGCAAGTATTTGAGGAACAAAAACAAACGTTAGATTCTTTTTAATAGGTATTTTCCCAAAATTTCATTACTCCTGCGACAAGTGCTCTAGAACAAACTATAAAGGGGCAACAAATGAAAAAAATTTTTCTTGTAAGCCAAGTATTATTTGCTATTAATATAGTGATACTCATAATCATACCTGCAATTTTTTTATTTCTTTTTAGTATTTTTCCTAATCTAGATTCAAGCGAAAATGGATTAGGTGCCTATCCGTTGGCTTGTTTTATATGGGGGATTGCTGGACTAATGCTAACTATTCCATTTGCCGTGATTATGGCAATTATATACGTTATTTATGAAAAGTATAACAACCAATGAAAGAAGCTGGTTCTGTTTTGTATCTTGAGTAACTGATGTATCTAGCTCAAAAATAATTATATATTATATCTATGAAGATCAATCATCTTAATCGGTGGTTGGTCTATTTTTGTGTTTTAAGGAGGAAATAAAATGTTTGATAACAAAGAAAATCGTTACATCACGAAGGGAGTGAATGAACAAGAACCAAAAGAAATTCAACTCTATTGCTGGCAATTGATCGACAAAAAAAGAAGTGAAGCAGAAACAGAATTAGACTACTTACAACTCTTTGAGTTCAATCCAGATAACCAACGCCAAGCAATTGAAGTGATTCATCGACAAGAGCAACCATTTTTCATTGATTATCATACCTACACCATAAAGGGAAAGATGCCTGATTTCCAAATTAAAAAGTTATGGGTGATCGATGATCATAGTCATCAAACCATGTTATTACCAGAAGATTATTAACTGCATTTTTCTAAGAACCAACTACAACAATCATAAAGGCGAAAAACATGAAAACAAACCAACCGAGAAAACGTGTAGCTATTGTTAGTCTTGAACTGGTGAAAGAATCCTCCACTTTTTACGCAGCTAGAACCTGTACTAGCCCTCAAGTTGTCTATGAGTTATTCGCCCCGTTTATTGAAACAAAAGACCGAGAACATTTGGTGGTCGCTGGTTTAAACGTAAAAAATGAACCAACGGCTATTCAAGTTGTTCATATAGGAACCATCAATCACTCGCTTTTCCTAGAGATATCTTAAAGATGGCGCTGCTGTCAAATAGTGTGTCTATTTGTGTTGGGCATAATCATCCTTCAGGTAGTGTGACCGCTTCATTAGCGGATATCGAATTTACTACGAAGTTAGAAAAAGCTTGTCGATTGCTTCAAATCAACTTACAGGATCATCTGATTATTGGTAGTGATGGAAACTATTTATCTATGAAAGTAGAAGGCTATATAACCGATAGTAAGTAATGAAGCCTTATGAGGGAAGCTCATAAGGTTATTTTTATACCATATAATGTTGGCGATTTGAGCGAAGTAAATAAAATCGCAAATAATATCATAATAGAGTAAAATAGCAGTCCTTATTCTATGAAACCTGTATTTGTTGAAAAAAGAGGTGAAATAAACATATAAATAGAAATTAGGGTAATTGTCCATTTTCAATTACCCTAATTTCTTTATGAATTGTTTCTAAAACCATAAAGAGTAAGAACTTTTTGTTTCCGCGTAGAAGAAACACTTGTGTAAATTTCCGTTGTAGAGATATTTGAATGTCCTAAAAGTTCTTGAATATCTCTTAAGTTAGCACCATTGTTCAATAATTGTGTTGCAAAACTGTGACGTAAATAGTGAGGAGTAGACAAAGAATTAATTTGAGATAAATATCTATATTTTTTGTAGATATTTGAAATTCCAAAGATAGACAAGCGATTACCATATTTATTTAAGAAGAAAGAATCTTCAGTGGGGGAAGGGGTATACTCTTTGCGACAAACTAAATAATCATTGATTATTTGTTTTGATATATCAGTGGTTAAAAAAAGTATCCTCTCTTTGTTATTTTTGCCATGAATAATTAAATCGCCATTATTATAGTCGCTCAAATTGATATTACTGATTTCGCTAATTCGAAGACCTAAATTAATCATTATCTCGATGATTGCTTTATCTCTTAAGTGATCACGTTCTTTTTTACCAGATGATGGCTGATAGTCATTAACGCTACTAGTTAATCGACGGAGTTCGAGCACACTTAGTGTTTTTGGCAATCTTTTTTCTTTACGTATAGCTATAGTAGGTAAAGCCATGAGCTGTAAATTCTCTTTTTCAGTTAAAAAATTCCAAAACATTTTTATTGTAATCAATTTTCTTTTTTTAGTGTTGGACTTATAGTTGTTTGTTTGAATTAAAAAATCAGTATAATTAACAAAACAATCATCAATAGTACCATTAGTTGGATCATAGTGATTTGTAAGTTGATTTAAATCAGTTGTATATGCATGAATTGTTTTAGTCGAAAGATTTTGCATTTTTTTATAAATAATAAAACTATTGATATAGCGTTCCATATTTTCTCCTTAATAAAAGTTTATATTTTTTTACAACATATATGATATAATAAAACTACTAATAATACGCAATTATTTGGAGGTTTTCAGCAACTATGTTATTAGATTCTCACGAAATTTCAATACAACAACTGAAAAAAATTTTGAATGAAAAGGAACAATTTATTTTGTTACAAGGAAATGTAAATTCAGGAAAGAGTAAATTAGTGACATGTTTATTAGATTCTTGTGATGATTCTAGTATAGAGTATTTAACTTTTCATAAAAATGAGATAAATGATGACGATTATTCTCCTTTCATCAAGGCTTCTAGACAATCAACCGGACCATTTACTCAAGAAATAAAACAATTATTTAATGGAAATATGGAAAAAGACTATTCGGCTATACAAGTGATTATTCAATTTATTTCAAGCATATATTCAGTAAAAAATAATAAAAATTCTACTCCGTTTTTCAAATGTGAAGAAGAAGCCTTCTTATCTTCCATTAATAACAAGATGTATTACAAAATAGCAAAAGAAATGTTAAGAGAGTTAAATCAAAAAAAAGGATTAAAAAAATTCTTGAAAAAAAAGAATTTTCGCGATTCATTAACTAAGGTGATGGAAAAAAGAACATATATTTTCTTTTTTGAAGAAATAAATACATGGGATGAAAATTCTTTGATTCTTGTCAAAAAATTGATCGATTATGGTGAGGAAACATATCCTTTAATTAATCAATCTAAAATAATATTTACTTTATCAAATAATATTGAATTATCCACCACCAAAAAACAGCTAATTCAAACAATTATAAAAAAATGTTCGGCAAAAAAGATTGATATGACACCATTGTCAAAAAAGGACTTAGAAACCTTGATTTTTGAGTACTCGACTTTATCTATGGAACAAGTAACTGAACACGAAGTAATTGAAGTACTTCAGCAAACTTCAGCAGATAATCTTGAAGAGTTACCTTATATGATTCAAGAAATTGAGGAGATTATTACAGATAAGTCTATCAGTTTCGAAGGTGAATCAGCATTATATAATGCTTTGAGGGACAAATTAAATACAAGTAGCTTATCTTCAGAAAAATCAGAAGAAATGTTAGAATATGCTTCTTTGTTAGGAAATACTTTTTCTAGAAGAGAAATATCTATGGTTTCTAATTTGACTTCAGATGAATTTCAATCAATTGTGAACAAAGTGATAGATCTCAGAATTTTGAGAGAGAGACCTCACAACAGTTATATGTTTGCAACTACGTTTTTTCAAGAACTATTTAAAACGCGAGCATTCATAAAGCGCAATGAATATCATGAAAAATTAGAAAAAATTGTGGCCCAACTGTATCCTCATAATTATTTAAGAAGAGCCAATTATTTATTTCAGGTAAAAGATAAAGAAAAAGAAACAGAAAGGTTATATTTTCTGGGTGCTCTTTCAGATTTAAGAAATAATTTAGAAATACATTCAGAGATTAAAGAAAATCTTACATTAGAAAACTTAAATTTGCTCGAACAGTTTGAAAAAGTTTATGATTATTTAAATAAAAATGATTATTCATCGACTATCCGAGTTCTAGAGATTATCGATAAAAAAACAGGAGAAATGACTCAAAAAATTGAGATTGCATTATTATTAGCGTTAGCTTATTCTAAAAGAATTGTTAATGAAGACAGGTTAAAAGCTGTAAATATATTAGAAAAATATATCATAAATCAAGAATTAGAAGTGAATTTTCCCGATGTCTATGAGCGATTATCGATGCGATTAATGATTATTTATGTACATGCCGGAAGATTAACAAATGCTCAAGAGATTGGAGAAAGACTGCTTACTATTTTTTCAAACTATCCCAATGATAATATAGATATATTAATCAAAAAAAATACACTTTTTCGAATTTCGAACGCTATTCATAAGGAAGAAGTCGCTTTAGAAATGACTAAACAAGCGAAAGAATTCTTTTTAGAAAATCAGAATTATACAGGTGGGCTGATCCATACATTTAATGCTTTGACAAACTATGCATCCTCTCAACTTATTAATGGTCTTTACGAAGATTCATTTACTACTTCTAATCAGATTAAAAAATTTATAGCTATACATCCTAATGTTGTTTTTCCAAGACAACATATTTGGAAAAACAATTATTATCTAAGTGGATATTTGAGTAAGCAATTACATGCCAGTGAATGTAGAGAAAAATTAAAAGGGCTAGTAAAAGAACTCCCAATAAATGCAGAGCGATTGTTTATTGTTTCTAATTTATCAATTTTTAATGCTTTAATGGACGATTTTAATGCTGCTATAAAACTGCTTAATGATGAGAATAAAATACAAGTGATAACAAAAGATATGGAAGGAAAATATAATTTCAGAGTTCAATATAATCTAGCAGTATATTCTTATTTAAATGGCTCTTCTGAAAACGGGGTAGAAAGAATAGAAAAACATATAAATATACTTGAGCAATCAAATGATATTGAAAAAGTATACGAATTACGTAGAGCCAAACTGATTTTAAAAAAGATGAAAAATAAAGAATCTACTTACTCAGGATTTCAGTGGTTACACGTTTTAACAAAAGAAACTGCGGAACATACATTAACTAGAACTTGTGAAGACTATAAAAAGTTAGGATTCATGTTTACTTCATTAAGTAATTGGGATATTTAAACATTAAGAAGATTGAAGTAGAAATCATTGTTTTTGAAAGAATGACTTCTACTTTTGACTTTTGTTGTATAGGAATATAATACAACTGATTTTCATTTTGAGCTCATATTTTTTTCTATACTTATTATTAGGAAAGTTCTTTAATCATTCCAGCCCCTTTTCGTAATTCTTTTCTTGTTTTAAACCCAAAGTTGGCATAGTATGTTTCTGTTACTTCATCTGTAGCCATTAACCCTACAATTGCTTTAGGATCTGCCACGTTACTAATATATTCTAACAATTCCGTCACAATCTTTGTTCCAACACCTTGCTTTTGCCATCGAGGGACAACCCCAATATCTTGTAAGTAAAAACACAATTTTGAATCTCCAACAACTCTTCCCATACCAATTGGTTTTTTCGAAGCATCATACAGAATAATCCCATAAAGTGTGTGGTTAATTGCTGTTTGATGAACGCTTTTAGAATGTATTTCCCATCCTATTTTTTTTCTCAAAGATATCCATTCTTCTGGTGAAACAATTGCTCTTTTTAAAAATACTGTTTTTCCCGAAGTTAGAATATGCTCTTCATACGAAGATATATCTTGATTTCGACTGATAGATAAGCCTAAGAGTGTAGCTAGAACAAAATCATAAGAATACCCTAAATTTTTATAATTATAATAAATACTCATGCTCATTGTTAAATGTGGATTGGTGGATATATCGGTAATAAAATAGTTATTATTGTCATCGATTCGATAGTCTATTCTCCCAAATCCAAAAATTCCTAAATCATAAGCAACTTTTTCAGCATTTTTTTGAATTTGTTTAGCTAATGTAGGATTATCTTCAGAAAATTTATAAAAAGAAAATTTATTGTTCCCTCTAATATCATAACTCAAAATTTTGTTTTTTAGATTTTTTTCATTTCCTAATTTAATTCCAACAGGTTCCATTGCAATTCCGCTATATGAATCTAATATTACCGGTAATTCAACTTCTTTCCCGCTAATAAATTTTTGAACAATAATTCGAGAATTATATTCTAGACTCATTTTTTTTATAAATTTTTCCTTCGATTTTGAATAAGTAAAGATATTTTCTTCTTTCAAACCAATACTAGATGATTCAGAATTTAGTTTACAGATAACTTTCATATTTTCAGCTGGCTTCTCATCAAAAAGCCAACCCTTATGAGGATCAAAAAGCCAACTTGGACAAACATTTGATTTAGTATTTCTTAAAACAGAATACCAATGATATTTATTTCTAGAAAAACTACTTACATAGGCATTACTATTAGTATGTATAATATTATTCAAATCGCAAAATGCTGGAATTAATGATTTTCGACCTTCACTGATACCTTTTTGAGCAGAATTTAAAACAATTATTTTTTTAGGATTATTATTTTTCAATTTACCTGTAGAAAATTCTTCAATAAAATCATTCTCATCAAAATAAACTTTTAATGAAAACCCCATTTCTTTAATTGTTTCTGATATTTCGATATATTGTTGCAAAGAATAGTATTCTGAATCTACAGGATTTGCTTGATAATTTTCTGGTGTTTTTGTAATTTCTTTTACATTACATACCATGACAATTAAATATTTACAAGATGATTCTTTTGCTAAGAAACTAAATTTATTTATTCGTGTGATTATATTTTCCATAAAAAAACCTCCAAATAATTGCGTATTATTTGGAGGTTTTAAATCAGTTTAGATTTCGAGAAAAATATCATTCACTTACGATACGCAGAACCGTATCATAAGTAGGGATATTTTTATAGAGAGTAGGAATAACTATTTTGTATCTTAAATTCATTTAAAGAAAAGGTTGAAGAGATAAGCAATAAAAATAGTTTGCCATCATGACAGTTTGTATTTAGATAATGAAAAAAGTTATCCTTTAATACGTAAACTTTATCAATAGACTGATTCAACTGGTATTATAGAGGATAAACACAAAATACATTACACAAAAACGATGAAGAGTAACTTTCATCGGTTTTTGGGCACTATACTTTCTGATGTTGGTGAACAATTACCGGCATCTTTTTTAATGCGAAATACTAGAAAAGACACCCTGATATCCTTTAGAATTAAGTCGTCTAAAACCAATCAAAAGGAGAAAATCAAGATGTCCTATACAAACCTTATCAAAAATACCTAGATATTCTAGACTTAAACATTACTTTTAATGAAGATTTTTTAAAAAAGGAACGGATCAAAGGACGAATCTGCCACGTATTTGCTGGTACATTGGATTATTTCGCTCACTCCTGTCCTCATTGCGGGGCCAAAGAAAAAGGATCGATTATTCGTTGGAGCTTTACAACGTGTCTGATTTTAGTGAATGATGTTTCTGAATACCAAACATACTTACGCTTGAAAAAACGTCGTTTCTTCTGCCATTCTTGTGATAGAACTTTTGTCGCTGAAACAAATCTTATCGAAAAGTGTTGCTCAATCTCGAAGAAAGTGAAGCTTTCGATTGCCAATCGTTTAAAAAACACCACATCTATGAGTGAAATTGTCCGTCAGAAGAAGGTCTCTGTTTCTTCTGTGTATCGCGTATTGAAACAGTTTTACGAACCAAAAAAAATCAATCGCCTCACCTTGCCAGAAATTCTTTGTTTTGATGAATTTAAATCAGTGAAACAAGTCGCTGCCTCTATGAGTTTCATTATGATGGATGGACAAACAAAGCAATTACTCGATGTCGTTGAAAATCGCCAGCTCCCTTTTTTAGAACGTTATTTCTCACGATTTCCTTTGACTGTTCGTGAAGGTGTAAAGTACATTGTTTGCGATATGTATACGCCTTATTTTTCGTTAATTAAGAACCTATTTCCCAAGGCTCAGATTGATCTTGACCGCTTTCATATTGTGCAACACGTTGGGCGAACATTCTTAAAACACCGAATTCAGCGAATGAATACCTTTCTCCATCAAGGTTTTGTAGAGGCAAAAAAATACCGTCACTTGAAGAAATACTGGAAACTGCTTCAAAAGAATCAATCGAAGCTCCATTTTGAAAAACACCAATGGCGTCCTTCTTTCCGTGCCTATTTAACAGAAACAGAACTTGTCGATCGGTTACTCGCCTATGATGAAGAATTGAAAGCTGGCTACACCTGTTATCAGGCTTTTCTCTATGCCATACAAACAAGAGATTACGCACTGTTTCACACGTTATTAGAACAAGATTATTCTAGGCTTCCAGCTTATTATCAAACAACCATTACTACCTTTAAATAAGGTCAAACGGGCATTAAAAATGCGTTGAATTTGCCTTATTCCAACGGACCATTAGAATGCTTGAATAACCATATAAAAGTATTAAAGAGAAACGCCTATGGCTTCCGTAACTTCTATAATTTTAAATTGAGAATTACTTTATGCTTTGGCACTGTTCTTTTCAATCAAATAGAAAAACCTAGAGGAATTTCCCTCTAGGCTTCATTAGTGATTTAATTCTTTGGATTTCTTCACCAACATTAGTTGACAAAGAACCCTTTTTTGTGTAATGAAATTAAGAACTGCTACTAGGTAGAATGAAAACTAGGTATGTACAATTAAGAAATAATAAATTGACTAGCGTAAGAAAATCATAATGAGTGACAACGAGATTTTTTAGCTATTCTCAATAAGATTTTTCATAAATCTTGTAGAAATATAACAGATTTCTCCGTTGTTCATTTCTACCTCCCGTTCTTTTTTATGAATTTTTTTAATGTTTTTTTTGTTTATGACAAATGATTTATGACAGCGATAGAAATCATCTGAAATGGATACAAGTTCCTTGATTGCCCCATAAAATTCAAGCTGAGAATTATCCAAGTGTAGTATAATTTTATGTGGAGTGGGAGAGGTTTCAAAAAAGAGAATATCTTCATGATTTATGACATGCACTTTATCACCCACATTAATTTTAAAGATGTTCTTTTTTTCTTGTCGATCATTTTTGTAACGTTTAAAAGCAGTATGAACACATTCCTGTATGCGTTTTTGAATGTGTTCAGGGTGGTCTTTGATAATATAGTCCATTGCTTCAACTTTATAAGTAAATGTTAAGTATGAAAGCTCAGCATGTGTTGTAACAAAAACGATTTTACCTAAATCATCTTGTTCTCTTATCTCAGAAGCTAGAGCAATACCAGTCATTTCATGTTTTAAATCAACGTCTAAAAAGTACAATCCTGTTGTTTTGGGATGTGTTTTAACATACTCTAAGATCTCATGAGGATCTGCTGAGGAGATAATTAACTCCATGTCATAGTCTTCAATCATGATCGTATTTTTAACATAGCGCTCAATATTTTTTCGCTGCTCTGTTTCATCTTCACAAATAAAAATTGATAGCATATCTAGACACTCCTTAAGTTTTATTATGGATAATAATTTTTTGAATAAATGTAGAATCAACTATAAGGGTTTCTGAAGTACATTGTGGACAAGCGTCAATCAATTCTTGTAAATTTGTTAGTCCTAAACCCCTATTATTACCTTTAGTTGAAAAGCCTTGTTTCTTTAATTGGTAGATTTTTGGAATGGATGTTTTGCAAGTATTTTGTATAACGATAAGTATTGAATTTTTCTGTTTTATAAACGCAACTTGTAAAAGACCGTCCCGCAATTCTTCTAAGGCTTCGATTGCGTTGTCAAGTAATATCCCTAGGATACGTACAAGTGAGACATGGGGAATATTGATAAAATCAATTGTTTCTTGAATTTCTACAGATACGTTCATTTTTTTTTCTTGAGCCAAAATGATTTTAGCAGTCAATATACTTTTTATATCATCTAAATGCAGTCGGCTTATGTCTTTAAGTTCAAAATTATACTGTTCTATTTGACTACCTGTAGGTTTGATATTATTAAAAAAATAAGTTTCTAATGCATCATAATCCTTTTTTATAAAATATCCTTCCAATGAAGTTAAAATATTTTGGTAATCATGTCTAAACTTTCTGATCTCTAAATATTGATATTCTAAATCAGAAGTATATTTACGCATCGTTCTCACTTCAGTCTCTTTTTTTTCAATTTCGTATGTTCTTTTTAATGAATCGATATACGAGTGAACTGAAACTGAAGACACAAGAATCAAAATGATAAAAAAGAGTAGATTTAATTCGATAATAGTACGATTATTACCCGAAATTAATTCAAATAAAACATTCAGATAAAAGAGCAAAAGAGTTGAAGTGGTGCCAAATGCGAACAAAGTTTTTGTGCTATTTGATTTCATGGCATCGGAAAAATGGGTTGAAAAGTTTCTAGTAATTAAAATAATACCGATCGTAATTACTGCATATGAAATTAAAAAAGGAATTATATTTTCTGAGAGAGAGTCAAATAGATGTAGTCTCAAGAAAAATGAAATGAGAAGACTGGCAATATGATCACCTAGAATATTGATTATTAATACAGTAGACAAAATAATCAAATCTAGTTTCCAATCTTGTTCATGCATTCTAATAATAATAAATAACAATATTAGTTGGAAAATTATTGTATAGATTCCTAGATTAATATGAACAATACTGTTGTTTACCAAAAAAAGTAACAAGACGAAGATTTCTTTTAAAAAAAAACTTTTATTCGTCATAAATAATTTGATGCTGATATATATAATTAGAGCTTGAATAACTAATGCTGTTATTTCTGCCATAAAGTACACCCTGACCGCCTTCTGTGAATTAATATCATTATAACAGTAATTTTTTTAATATAAAAGATAATAATTAAATTTTCGTAGTCTAGATATTGATTTTTATAAAAGGTAGAAGAGTAAGAAGTGTCTTACAGTTATGACCTTTTTTTATTCTTTGATGATTCAAATAATAATAAGTATTTAGAGTGGGTTATACTGATAGCAGAAAAACTAATGACTATGACTTTTTTTTATTATTAGAAAGGGGGAGGAACGATGATTTTAGAGAGATTGGCAGTAATAGATTTTTCTTTTTTAGAAAATCAGTCTAATGCGAAAGGCTGGGACAATATGTTTTATGATGTATTCAAATTATTTAATGAAAAAGAAAAATTATTACATCCACCTATCGATAGCGACAATGATCACTTTATTTTTATTACGCAAGGTTTCATATATCTTAAGCAGTATGATCAGGAGAAAATTCACATATACAAAAATGAACTCTATAAAGAATTAAATGAAATTAAAGGTCAAACACTTCTTTTAATGATTTATGATGATTCTGAAATTGAAATGATGGAGGAAATATATATAAAAATAAAAAGATACTTAAAAGTAAATCGCAAATTAATAAAAAAAATTAACGTAATAGAGTTTGAAAATACTGCTATTAGAATATATAAAGCATTCAATGTTGACAGTCCTTAGAGAAAATCACGAAAATTTACAGTTTTGATGAAAATTTCGCTATTTAGGATAAAAGCTTTCACCATTCATGAACATGTTTATACTGGAAGTATGGAGGTGATGGGAGTGAAGCAAGTAATAAACAAAGGCATGTGTCTGACAGAACGCACAGCAATTTTTTTAGTCGAACAATTAAATGTTGATGCGGAGACAGATAAAATAAAGTATTTAAAATGTAAATTGGCTTTAGAAATCATTTTGATAAATTTTTCCAAATTGAGCATTATTTATGTATTATCTTTTATGCTGGGTATTACAAAAGCGGTCTTAGTATTTCACTTAGCATTTTTATATATCAGAAAATATGCTTATGGAGCACACTCAAATTCTAGTCTAAAATGTACGGTTATTTCTCTTATTTTGTTTGTTGGAATTCCTTTTTATCTAGTCAATTTTGTGCTTATATCTAAGGAGATGCTGCTTATAGTATTGCTGGTAAATAGTAGTCTAATTTATAAATTTGCACCCGCAGCAACAAAGAAAAATCCAATAACTGATTTGAAGAAAAAAAGGGAATTAAGGAGAAAAGCTCTAGTTGCCAATAGTGTAATGATGCTTTTATTAATCATTAATGTGATCCCTTTAGTAATACTAAACTTGGTTATTTTTGGAAGTTTTTTCTCTTGTTTAACATTAAGCCCGTACGTATACGCAGTAATCGAATAATAGGTTCAAAAGAAGGTCAAAAGTATTATTTAATTTTTGATGGTATAGCCAATTGGTAAGGCACAGGTCTGCAAAATCTTGAGTATCGGTTCAAACCCGAGTACCATCCTTAGTAAATAGCTTTAAATATAATTTTACATTACAGGAGGAGTCAGCTATGATTGAAAAATTTTTAGAGTTTATTGGTGGCGTAGGGGTAGAGACTTTTTGCTTTGGGGCACTATATGAACCAACTATTCCAGAAGAGTTACGAAGTATAGACAAGACAGAAAAGTAGTCGTAGTAATTGTATAAGGTGAGCCAGCAGTAAAAAATGAGAATGAAGTTTAATGACTAATGAACAATTATATTTATTAAGATCAAGAGAGTAATTTATGAATACATACTGTAGACAAATACGTTCAACATTCAAAAATAGAATGTTGGGCGTATTTTCTTATCTTGATAATGAAAATAATGGTAAAAAAAAGGTTGCTGTTCTTTTTCTAGCTTCATAAAGCTAATTTTTTAAATTCATGGCAGCAAAAATTAGCCGCGTGTGCACAGCGATTTCCCCCATTTTCCGTACTTCGTTCAAAGTATCCTTCTAGAGTAATAGAGAAAAACGGCAACACTTGATTTTCTAGGTATAAGTAATAATCATAGTAATCACCATAAATCCTTGAGAAATTGCTACAAATAGCTTCAACTAGATTTGAGCAATTACGGTTTTTAGGAGTAATAATAACATCCTAAATAACCTTTAGCTCATCAAAAGCTGTATGAGCGCAATAAGTAAATTGATTCCCTCGTTCTCCCTAAGTTATGTCCTGCGTTCTTGTTTTTTCTATCTTATAGAAAGAAATGTAGACTAAAAAAATTAAATGTACTTTCTATTGGGCAATAGAGAAACAAGTAATATACTATAACTTATTTAATAGGAGAATAACTAAAAGAATGTTCAGTTAATTTTTGTGGAAATTTTATTTTTAATCCTAATATTGGAATAAAATAGTACAGTTTTGATATCAAAACTGTTTGTTTTTAAGAGAAATTGGCAATCCGGTTCTTTTTTTGACATCTGCTGATGAAAATCTAAAAAGTAGAGAATTCACTCTATACTAAATGTATAAGTTAATTCAAAAGAAAAAAACGGGGTGAATGATATGAGAAATGCAGTATTAGAAAACAAATTAAATGAGCAATCGTATGCTTTTGCTACAACAATGAAAGAACGTGGACAGCTTTTTTCGGATGAATTAGTTAATGAGGAGGACAACCAGCATTTGAAAAAATGGTTGGAAAGAAAATCATTAATGGGATCTAAGTTATTTGAAACTAAGTTAGATATTTATGGAATTACAGAAGATGACTATAAAAAAGGGTTAAGAGAATTAACAAGAGAAAACAGGCGAACTCTTGAAAAAAACTTAGCTGATCAAGACTGGTATCAACTGCATATGGAGTTGACGAATGAAACTTCTCACGAAATAGAAGCTACAATCAGTGATGTGTCTTATATTATTCGCAAGCACCTACTGTATTTGAACCAAGAGATTGAAAAGATAGTTAATATCTCGGAGATAAATATAACAGATGAAGCTCTTATCAAATATATCGAATTTGCTGCTACAGATATGTTAGGAATAATTATGCGAACCGTTGTTTTGGATGTCCATGAGAAAAAACAACAAGTGAATAATCAAGAGTTTACTTTCTTATCCTACTTAGCAGATAACTTTACAACCAATGAACAGCTAAATACTTTTTATGAAAAATATCCTGTACTAGCAAAACTGTTAGCGAAACGATTGATTTTTTCTATTGCTAATTTTAAAGAGTTTATTAATGCCTTAAATCAGTCTAAAAAAGATATTTCTCAACTGTTGAATATATCAGTGAAAAATTTGGAAATAACTAAATTAAAAATTGGCGCAGGTGATAGCCATGGTAAAGGCAAAACTGTAATCATTGTTACATTCAATCAAACAAAGAAATTGGCTTTTAAGTTCAAAAATCTTAGAGTAGGAGAACGATTCAATACCTTTTTGAAGAAAATAGAAGAGCATTCTGAGTTTTCATTTTATAAAGTAAAGAGAATTTATGGGGAATCGTTTACTTTTGAAGAATTTGTTGAATTTAAAGAATGTGAAAATAAGAAAGAAGCGGGAGAATTTTATCAAGGGTTTGGTCATTTGATTGCACTATCCTATATTTTACAAGCAAATGATTTACACTTTGAAAATATTATTGCACATGGTAAATTTCCAGTCATTATTGACATTGAAACCTTAATTCAAAATGAGCCGCCAATAGAATTGGGAACGGATGCTTATGGAAAGTTCAAATATTCTGCGACAGATTCTGTTGTGAATACAGGATTAGTTCCAACTTTATTATTTCAAGAGAGAGTAGCTGAGGAAGAAAAGGAAAAAAAAGGTGTTCAGTTTAGCGCATTGAGTGGTGGAACGCAAAAACTGCCCTTTAAAGTATTAAAACTAACAAACCTTAATTCAGAAAACATGAAATATGAGTATCAAGATCACATTTTGGAAGGTGCATTGAACATTCCATCAATAGAGGGGATACAACTTAACTTTGAAGAATATAGTGAAATGATATTGGACGGTTTTACTACATTCATGCAATTTGTTATTCAAAATAAAGACACAGTGGCGAAGTGGGTTGAACTTTTATTCAATGATTGCTTGGTAAGGAATGTCATTAAAGCAACGCAGCGATACGCTGACATGTTAGATTTTTCAACTCATCCTAACTGTACTATGGATTATAAGGAACGTGAAAAATTGTTTGAAAATATATGGGCATACCCATATAAAGACCTGCGAGCTGTTCCTTTTGAGGTAGAAGATTTATTAAATCATGATATTCCTATTTTCTTTAATAATACAGGAACAAAAGATTTGATTACATCAGATGGATCAATTATTTCAGATTATTACGCAGAAAAACCAATTGAACGTACAGTGAATAAGATCAAAAATCTTACCGAGAAAGAGTTTCAGCAACAATTGAATTTATTAACATTGTCATTGGGATTGTATAACGGAGGTTTGGAAGAGTTAGTAGTTAAATCAGCTAAAGAAGAAACAACGAAAAAGACAGCTTTGTCTAAAGCGATTGCAATTGGAGACTTTTTATTGGATCGAGCTATTTGGGGGGAAAACAAAAAAACAGTGACTTGGCAAAAGTTACAAGTGGATAGCTATGATAATTGGTCAAATAGTGCAGTTTATTATGGACTGTATGAAGGACTCCAAGGGATTTACCTTTTCTTTTACAATTTAAACAAAATTAAACCAAGCCAAAGCTATCAAGAAGTTATTGATGCATTAAATAACTATCTCTTTAAAGAGAATCCATTTAAACCGGCGAATACAGATATGTTCTCAGGTCTAGGAAGTATTCTATATTTGTATACTCAATTATGTAAAGATTCTAAGAACGATTTGTGTTTAGGCAAAACTAGAACAATGGTTGAGGATCTAATTGAATGTATGAATAATTCTTCGTTGCAACCAGATTGGGTTGGTGGTTTAGCAGGCTTTTTAAAAGTATTGGTAGAGTTGTATAAAGTTACAAATGATGATTTCTACTTAAAATCGGCAGATCAAGTAGTTGAAAAAATAGATATTTCAGAAATTAAAGTGGGCGGTTTTGCCCATGGATACTCTGGAATTTTAACAGCACTAAATTCTTTTGCACAGGTTGCAGGATACACTGAGAATGTCCAAGAAAAAATATGTCAAGCATTATTGTTGGAAAGAAAAACCTTCAGTGTACAAAAGCAAACGTGGCAAGACTTAAGAGAGGGCGAAGCAAACGGAAAACACTTTTGGTGTCATGGATCTGCTGGGATTGGAATGAGCCGATTGAGCTTACTTAGTTCAAATATTCAGGATGAAGTAATGCTGGATGAAGTAAGGATCGCTGCAAACAATGTATTGGAAAATGAATTAAATAATGATGGCTTATGCCATGGTAATTATGGAAATATCGAATTTCTTATACAACTTTCTGAATCAAATTATGCAGATAAAGAATTAAAGAGGAGAATCAACCAGTATAAAGAACGACTGCTCGCCAATTCCAGCTATAAGCTTTTAGGACTTAAAAACATACCGAGCGTTACTTTATTTGATGGCTTAAGTGGGATAGGGTATGAACTTTTAAGAATTGCCTCCCCTGAAAAGGTACCTAATGTTTTAATGTTGGATTAAAAGGAAGTGAGAGTTATGAAGAAACGAATACCGATTTTAGAACAAAATGAACATAGTGAATGTGGTTTGACTTCTGTTTGTATGATTTTGAACTATTTTGAAATAAAAGAAGATTTAAATAGTTTGAGAGACAAATACGGTGTTCCTAAAGGCGGTAATACGCTTTTAGATTTACAGGAGGTATGTTCTCATTATGGAATAAGGACAAAAGGAGTACGTATAAAAGACTATAGTTATTTTAAAACTTTGACTAATCCATGCATCTGTTTTTGGAATAAGCGTCATTTTGTAGTATTTGAAAAAGTTGCTAAAAATAAAATAGTTATCATTGATCCGGCGCAAGGAAAAAAAATACTTTCTTATGAAGAGTTCACAGAACATTTTTCAGAGGTGATTTTGGAAATTGTAGAAGTACCAAATAAAATACCAGAAAAAAAGAAAAATAAATCATGGGAAGTGTTGCAAACCATTCTAAAAACACAAAAGCTAAAGATTAGTTTATTGATTCTCTTTACGTTATTGGCTCAATTCTTGTCACTACTAGTCCCTATTTTTACAACAACCCTTGTGGACAACATGTCTCTATTATCACAGAATAAAAATATTTCATTATTCTTTGTTGTAGTATTGGTTATGTTATTTTGTTCGAATTATTTACTTCAAGTAACTCGAGGGTTGATTATAGCGAAATTTCAAAAGAATTTTGAGAAAAGTTTAATGAGGAAATTTATGAAAAAAGTGATGGAGCTACCATTGAAGTTTTTTGTAAATCGTTCAACAGGAGATTTGATTTTTCGTTCGAATCTTACAACTTATATTCAACAAATACTGAGTCAACAGATGATAACGACTGGAATAGACTTGATTTTTCTTGTAGTGTATCTTACTTTGATGGTCTACTATTCCCCTAGAATGGCTTTTTTAACAGTAGTAACTACAATGATAATTGCAGCATTTTCAGTAATGAACTCAAAAAAGTTACGAAGTGTTGCGGATAGAGAAATGCTATCTCAAAGTAAAGTACAAAACAACTTAGTAGAGTTATTTGAAGGAATGGAGACAGTAAAGTCATTAGGAATGGAGGAACATTTTTATACTACTTGGGAAAATAATTTTAGTCAACAACTGGATATACAGGAGGAAAAAGGCCGTTATAGTTCTTGGATAGGTAATATATCAACATCGATTCAATTTGTATTGCCATTCCTGATTACTTCTTTTGGCATTCTAGAAGTACAACAACAACGTTTAACAATAGGCGAATTGGTAAGTTTTAATTCATTAGCATTATCTTTCTTAGCACCAATCATTACTCTTTTAAGTTCATTTTCTTCATTACTAATGTTGAAATCTTACTTTAGAAAAATCAATGATATTTTATTGCAAAAAACAAATGAAAATAAGAAAAACAGTAAAGGAATAAAAATATTTGAAAAATTAGAATTGGAAAATGTTTCATTCAGGTATAGCTATTTTGAAAAGCATTTAATAAAAAATCTGCATTTGACTATTGAACAGGGTGAAAAAGTTGCAATTGTCGGCCCAAGTGGATCTGGTAAAAGTACATTATTGAAATTGATTTCAGGAATGTATCCAGCAACAGATGGAAGTGTGAAAATCAATGGGGTAGATGTAAACGATATTGAGAAAAATGCATTGAATAAAGAAATTGCTATTGTGAATCAAGATCCAGCAATTTTTAATACGACACTTTATGAAAATCTTGTTTTGAAAAATAAATCTGTTGCTTTAACTAAATTTAATGAGGCAGTAACTAAATCCAGAGTGGATGAAATCATAAAAGATATGCCGTTGGGGTTTGAAACTCAAATTTCAGAAGGAGGTATGAATCTCTCAGGTGGTCAAAAACAAAGGATTTCAATCGCGAGAGCGTTAATAAAAGACCCATCATTATTGATTTTAGATGAACCAACGAGTTCTTTAGATAATATTTCCGATAATTTTATCATGAATAATATCATCAATGATGCTACGCCTTGTATTGTAGTTTCCCATCGGCTTAACACAATTAAGCATTTTGATAGAATTATTGTCATGGACAAAGGCTGCATTGTAGAAGATGGACGGCATAGTGAATTGATGGCTAAAAAGGGTTTATATCATAAAATTTATTCTGGAGAAAAATTACAGGAAAAATTACAAGAAGCAGTATAAAAATAAATTAAAAGGAGATCAGGATGATGAGATACTTGATTCACATTATATTGGTTAGCGTATTGGGGGCATTCGCAGCTTTAAGTTTGGGGATAAGTGCTTTTGGTGAAAATCAAATGAACCTAGTTGAGCAAACCTTTTTGCTGAATGATAAAAAAGAAGTCACTCAACTCACTCAACTTGTATATGATATTAACCCTTCAATCAAACAAACAGTGATAGAAGAAATTGATATGGTTCATTTAGAAAATGTAACCCCAGAAGAGTTGGAAACAATTGAAAATATTACGCAGATTGAAAAAATTTCTGAAAAATCAGGTCAAATGTCCAAAGTAGAAACAGAGAGTATCAAACTCACGGACGTTACAACAAATTTTGAAGATGTCAAAAGAATCGATAACACGCGGGCACTTTTTTCTAGAAAAAGTTCATCCTTATTAGACTTATTAAGTTGGCATGTTGATGATGTTACAAGCAATAAACAGTCATATGCAATTGCGACTGGAAAAAATATTAAAGTCGCTGTTATTGATAGTGGTATTGATACTGAAAGTGAATATTTTCAAAAGAATTTAACTTTGGAAAACGCAAAGAGTTTTGTTTCAAATGATCAATCAATCATAGATGAAAACGGTCATGGGACGATGGTAACAGGCGTCTTGACTCAAGTAGCCCCGGATGTGAAAATAACTCCTTATAAAGTAATAAACGCGACAACAGGCGAGTCTGTCTGGACAATACAGGCGATTATTCAGGCAGTCAAGGATAAGAATCAAATTATAAATTTGAGCTTGGGTACGTATAAAAATGATAAGAGTAAAGAAGAACGACTAACAATTAAAGCGTATGAACGAGCAATCAAGTTTGCTAAAAAAAATCATGTTTTTGTACTAGCTTCAGCTGGAAATGATGGCCTAGATTTAGATGCATTGAAATTAAGGGAAAGAAAAATACATTTGCCAGGTGGAATGAAAAATCTTTTTACAATTGGTGCGACTCGTAAAAATGATAATAAATCTTCTTATAGTAATTATGGAAAGGAAATTGATTTTGTAGCACCAGGAGGAGATATTTATAATGATGAGGGGCAGCTGGATTTGAATGAGTTTATATTTACAACGTATCCAGTATATTTAGATAATGGATTAGGTTCATTAGGAATTCCCCAAGGCTATATGTTCAGTGGAGGCACTAGTTTGGCAACACCAGCAGTTTCGGGAGTTGTTGCAACTATTTATGAAAAGTATTATCAACGGTATGGTATTTATCCACAAAATCAAGTTGTAAATAAGTTATTAAAAGCTGGAGGAGTAGACATAGGGACTCCAGGATTGGATAAATATTTTGGTTATGGGAAGGTAAATGGCTATCAGTCGTTATCTAAAATAAATTAAGCAACACTAAAATCATAAGAAAATTAGAAAAAGGAGAGAAGAAAAATGGAAAAAATCGTAGGAAAAGCATTTGAAGAATTGACTGAGGAAGAGATGAAAAAGATGCAGGGCAGCGGGGATGTACAACCTGAAACTACCCCAATTTGTGGTTTTACTATCGGCATTGGAATTGGCGCACTTGCATCAGTAAAATGGTGTTAATAAATAATAAGAATAGGGAGGAAAAAAACATGGAAAAAATTGTAGGACAATCATTTGAAGAATTAAGCAAAAAAGAAATGGAGGCAATGCAAGGAAGCGGAGATGTACAAGCAGAGACAACCCCGGTATGCGCAATTTCAGCCACAGTAGCTGCAAATTCAGCAGCTTGTGCAGGAGTAGGAGCAGGAATCGGTACGGGTATCACAATTGTATTAACATTTAAACGTTGCTAAAAACAGTAATTTAAAACTAAAAAATTTAATTGAAAAAGGAGAAAAGGAACATGGAAAAAATTGTAGGACAATCATTTGAAGAATTAAGCAAAAAAGAAATGGAAGCAATGCAAGGAAGCGGAGATGTACAAGCAGAGACAACCCCGGTATGCGCAATTTCAGCCACAGTAGCTGCAAGTTCAGCAGCTTGTGCAGGAGTAGGAGCAGGAATCGGTACGGGTATCACAATTGTATTAACATTTAAACGTTGCTAAAAACAGTAATTTAAAACTAAAAAAATTAATTAAAAAATGGAGCGAAAAAACATGGAAGAAATCGTAGGAAAAGCATTTGAGGAATTAACAGAAGAAGAAATGAAAAATATGCAAGGAAGTGGCGATGTTCAACCAGAAACAACACCAATCTGTGGATTCACAATTGGAATTGGAATCGGAGCACTTGCATCAGTAAAATGGTGTTAAGCTAAAAAGGAAAAATGAGAGACTAGAGTTTATTTACTATAAAACTCTAGTCTCTTTACACTTATGATTAAAAATCAATATATCAGGATAGAAGCTAATGCTTTCAATTGTTTCTGGTAAGCTATAACCATAGAGCGATAAATATGAGGAGTGGAATAAAATGAATAAGAAAAAAATAGTTATACCAACGTTGATTATTGTATTTTTAATTCTAGAAATTATTTTTCCAAGTGTTCGAAATGTTAGTTTTTATCTATTTATGCTAATGTTAGCTACTTTTTTTGCATTATTTTTCCATGAATTTGGACATGTACTTGGCTGTCGGGTAACTAAAACAAAAATCACTAAATTCGTTGTCTTGTGTTTTTCACTAGAGTTATCGAATCAAGGCTATAAATTGCGACTAAATAGAAATTTTGCTTGGTTTGGTGGAATGGTCCAATTTTCTGTTGGGAATGATGATGATATAGATGGCATATATCAAAAAGGAGCAATTATCGCTTTAGCGGGACCATTGGCAAGTATTATCTTTTGTTTTATCAGTTTTATTTTCTCAAAAATGACACCCAACTTACTTTTTGATAGTTTGAGTGTGATGAATTTAGGTGTTTTTGGTGTAACGATTCTTCCGTATTATTCTAGTGGTGTTCATTCTGATGGGTATCAATTCCTAAAACTAGTCAAAAAAGATAACTATTTTCAAGTTATTTATTTATTATCCAGCTATCTATCAAGTAATGTAGAACCAAAAAAATGGCCTGAAATTAGTTGGTCTGCAATTCAGAAAATTATAGATAACAATGATATTGGCGAGCGACTTATTTTAGCTAGTTATGCTTTTTATAGAAGCCAATTTGTAGATATAGATGATCAGAGCAGTAGCTTAATCTTCGATGAAACTCTTGATCTTGAAAAAATGAAAGGTACAGATACATCAAAACAATTATATAGAGCCTACTGTCAATCGTATTATTATATCGAAAATCCCCATGTTCAATCAAATGATTTTTTTATTGATAAGTTGGATCTAATTAGTAAAGCTCGTGTAAATTATTTCACGGCATTGACAACTGAAGAAAAAAACAAATATCTAAAAGAATACGATATGATACTAAGTAAAAATAAAGATGAAACAATGGGATTTTGGATAGGAGAGAAGCAATTTAATAGAAAATTACATCAACTTGGGAAGATATAGGAGAAAATAATAAATATCAAACAACTATTAATTATTTAAAAAATTTATATTTATATCTCACCAAATGAGACTACATGTACATTAAAAGTGTTTATGATTATATTCATTTGGAAAAGGAAAACTTTCTAAAATGATTGAGAAAGAAGTTGAGCAGTTGGTATTACCTAGGATCAATTTACCTATTAATACGATGAAGCTGAACTAGCGTATTCATCTCAAAAACAACTATATATTATATCTATGAAGATCAATCATCTTAAATGGTGGTTGGTCTATTTTTGTGTTTTAAGGAGGGAATAAAATGTTTGATAACAAAGAAAATCGTTACATCACGAAGGGAGTGAACGAACAAGTACAAAAAGAAATTCAACTCTATTGCTGGAATTTGATCGACAAAAAAAGAAGTGAAGCAGAAACAGAATTAGACTACTTACAACTCTTTGAGTTCAATCCAGATAACCAACGCCAAGCAATTGAAGTGATTCATCGACAAGAAGAACCATTTTTCATCGATTATCATACCTACACCATAAAGGAAAAGATAGCTGATTTCCAAATTAAAAAAATATGGGTGATTGATGATCGTAGTCATCAAACTATGTTATTACCTGAAGACTATTAATTGGCATTTTTCTAAGAACTAACTACAACAATCATAAAGGCGAAAAACATGAAAACAAACCAACCGAGAAAGCGTGTAGCTATTGTCAGTCTTGAACTGGTGAAAGAATCCTCCACTTTTTACGCAGCTAGAACCTGTACTAGCCCTCAAGCTGTCTATGAGTTATTCGCCCCGTTCATTGAAACAAAAGACCGAGAACATTTGGTGGTCGCTGGTTTAAACGTAAAAAATGAACCAACGGCTATTCAAGTTGTTCATATAGGAACCATCAATCAGTCATTAGCTTTTCCTAGAGATATCTTAAAGATGGCGCTGCTGTCGAATAGTATGTCTATTTGTGTTGGGCATAATCATCCTTCAGGGAGTGTGATCGCTTCATTAGCGGATATCGAATTTACTACGAAGTTAGAAAAAGCTTGTCGATTATTTCAAATCAATTTACAAGACCATCTGATAATTGGTAGTGGAGGGAAATATCTGTCTATGAAAGCAGAAGGTTATATAACCGATAGTAAGTAATGAAGCCTTATGAGGGAAGCTCGTAAAGTTATTTTTATACCATAGAACGGAAGAAAAAAACTAGCTTCCAACTAAAAGATGTTACAGTAATTGATAAGTCCAATTCATTTTTGGCTCAAGAGTGACATTCTTTTTTGAGTTTTTCTCTTACTAAAGTCACGTCAAATAAGCAATCCAGTAATTGTGAAATTAAATGGACACCAAATATACTTTGGAAAGAACCGTTTTAATTAAGATATACTAGATTCTCTTAAAACCAATGAAACCGGGACGATGATTTGTCTGCCTAATTCCCCTTTTTTATTAATCAACTCTAATAATGATTCTACGGCATAATTGGCTATTAAATCCGTATTTTGCTTGACCGATGAAAGGGACGGCGTCGTGTATTTTCCAAAAGCAGTGTCGTCAAAGCCAATCAATTTAATTTTGTGTGGGACAGCAATCTGATTCTTCTTCAAACTTCGCATCAACTCTAAAGCAATGAGATCATTGATAGAAAAAATCCCATCTGTACTTGGATTCTTCTTGAGAAAAGCAAGCAAATTCTCTTCAAAATCAGACTGTTCAATATCAACAGCAAGCAGATGCAGTTTTTGATCGAATGGAATACTGTTTTTCTTCAAAGCATCTTTAAACCCTTTCAAGCGTTCTTTCGCACTTGTCGATTTTTGATTGTGCATCGCGATAACAGGGTGTTGACAGCCTTCGTGGATCAGTTCTTCTGTACTTTCAAATGCACCTTGATAATGATTGGACGAAATAAAAATAGTATCTTCTTTCTTTTTCGGCTCTCGATCGATACAAATATAAGGAATCTTCTTTTCAGCATTAGAAGAAGCAAATTCAAACGCCTCTGCACCAGAAATAACAATTAGCCCATCTACACCTTTGCCCTCTAAAATCCGCAAATAAGCAAGCTCTTTTTCTGAACTTCTGGACGTATTACAAATAATGGTGGAATACCCCTTAGCAAATAAAATCTCTTCTAAACGCTGAACAACATCGGAAAAGAAATAGTTACTGATGTCCGGCACCAATATACCAATCGTAAATGATTTATTCATACGTAAATTTTTAGCGCTGTAATTCATTTTGTATCCTGTTTCTTCAATAACTTTTAGAACCTTTTTTCTAGTTTCTTCAGAAAATCGTCCATTATCGTTGATAACTCTTGAAACAGTGGCGACAGAAACACCTGCTATTTCAGCAATATCTTTAATCGAATAGTTTGTCATAAATGGTATCCTCTTGCGTAATCGTTCTCTTTTTTTCTTACATATTTACCCACATTTTCTCATAAAAAGACATTGAATACAAATTTTCACTGGAAATTTTAGTTGACAGGTCAAAATATTGGTGATATATTAACCATGAAAATAGGTAAACGATTACTCAATATTTTTTTGGTATTTGGGTAATCGTTATCTCAAATCAGGAGGGAACGCGATGACCAAATTATTATGCTCGTCTATGATGTGCGCCAATTTTTCTAATCTCAAAAAAGAGACTCAAGAACTTGATCAAGCAGGCATCGATATTTTTCATATGGATTTTATGGATGGCAGTTTTGTCCCCAATTTTGGAATGGGGTTGCAAGATTTTGAATTAGTTCGTTCCGTTACGGATAAACCTGTAGATGTCCATTTGATGATCCAAGAGCCGAGCAAGTATGTTGAAATGTTTGCAGATCTTGGCGCAGATATTATTTATATTCATCCAGAAGCAGACCAACAAGTGGCGCGAACACTTGAAACGATTCATCAAAAGGGAAAAAAAGCTGGGATTGCGATTAACCCAGGGACATCGGTTGAAATGATTCAAGGGCTATTACCGTTAGTAGAGTATGTGATGGTGATGACGGTTAATCCAGGGTTTGCTGGCCAAAAGTATTTAGCATATACAGATCCAAAAATAGAAAAGTTAGTCGCTTTATCAAAAGAATATGATTTTGAAGTGATGGTAGACGGCGCAATTTCACCAGAAAAAATTGAACGATTAAGTAAAGTTGGTGTAGCGGGTTTTGTGTTAGGAACCTCAGCGTTATTTGGCAAAACTGGAACCTATAGCGAAACATTGGCGAAATTGAGAGCCTAAAATTTCAAGGTCTAGGAATCAAAATAGGAGGAAGAAGTTTATGAAACTAGCAATTGGGAATGACCACGTAGGATTTGAACTAAAACCAATCATCGTAGACTATTTAAAAGAATTAGGACACGAGGTGCAAGATTTCGGCGCATACTCATCAGAGAGGACGGATTATCCACTGTATGGAAAAAAAGTGGCGGAAGAAGTTGCTTCCGGAAATGTGGATGCTGGAATTTTAATCTGTGGCACAGGTGTTGGAATTTCGATTGCTGCGAATAAAGTAAAGGGCATTCGTGCAGTTGTTTGTAGTGAACCATATTCAGCTAAGCTTTCAAAAGAGCATAACAATACGAACGTAGTAGCATTTGGTTCACGAGTGGTCGGCAGTGAGCTGGCTAAAATGATTGTAAAAGAATGGTTAGAAGCTACGTTTGAGGGTGGAAGGCATGGCAAACGAGTCGAGATGATGCAGCAAATGGAAAAATAAAAAGAGACAGATTTTCTCTAAATTTTGAATATAATTGATAAAATGTGGAATTAAGTGAAAATTAATGGTTGTAATTGAAAAAAAGAGATGCTATTATGGGGGGGTAGAAGAGAAAAGGAGGAATAAAAATGAAGTTAGCAACAAGAATCAACTCATTTTTACCGAAGTTCAATAATGATGTAGAAGAAGTGTTACAAGAGTTTGGCCGTTTAGGGTTAACCCATGTTGATTTTAATTATCCAGAACATGTAGAAAATAGTAAGGCTGGAAAGATGAAAGAGCTTTTACAGAAAAATAATTTACAAGCAAATGGCGTCGCATTACGCTTCAGAAGTGAGTTTATCAACGGTGAATTGGGAAATTCGGATCAGACCATTTCGGACAATGCCGTTCAGTTATGTAAAGAAGCTTGTGACTATTGTCGTGAAGTGGGGGGAGAAGTAGTCACAATCTGGTTAGGATTTGATGGGTTTGATTATTCATTCCAAATTGACTATGAAAAAGTTTGGAACCAAATCAAAGTCTGTATGATCGAAATTACAGACTATGCGCCTGATCTTAAGATCAGCATTGAGTACAAGCCGTTTCAACCAAGAGCCTATGCATTCTTAGATAGTTTCGGAGTTGCTTTATCAATGGTTCACGAGGTTGGTCGTGAAAATTTAGGGATTACCTTAGATTATTGCCACATGCTAATGAAACATGAAAATCCAGCATACGGCGCGAGCATCTTAGGCAGTCGTCAAAAATTATTTGGGGTTCATTTAAATGATGGTTATGGGCTAAACGATGATGGCTTAATGATTGGTACAAGTAGCTTGATTAAGACGATCGAATTTATCTACTATACGAAGTTACACAATTATGATCACGCTTTCTATTTTGATACATTCCCAATTATTGAAGATCCTGTAGAAGAGTGTGAAAGAAATATCAATATGATCAAAAAAATTGATGCCATTATTGACCGACTAGGGATGGAATACATTGCAGATATCATTAAACAAAATAGTGCCGTTAAAGTAAGTGATTTAGTATTAGAAATCTTAGCTTAAGATTTCTAATACGTGATTCTAAGAATAAAAACAACCGGGGAGTGAATAAAAATGGATTTCAAATTAGCAGCAAAAGAAATATTAGAAAATATTGGCGGTCCAGAAAATCTAGCGAATATGACCCATTGTGCTACACGATTGAGATTAACGTTGAAAGATCCTTCAAAGGCAAATGACGAAGCTGTGAAAGAAATCGATGGTGTTGTCAATGTTGTCAATAAAGCAGGACAATACCAAATCTTGATTGGGACAGAAGTTCCCAAATTATATGATGAATTTGAAGCACTCGTCACAGGTGAAGATAGCAACGTTCAAGCGAATACTAGTGGAGAGAGTTCTGGTAATCTGATAAGTGCCATTTTTTCAGCTATTTCGGCAATTTTTGCTCCACTATTACCTGCATTGGCTGGTTCAGGAATTTTACGAGGTTTATTGATTTTAGCTGTCCAAACGGGGATTTTATCGGAAAATAGCGGAACGTACAGTATCTTAAATGTAGCGTCGATGAGTGTCTTTTATTTTTTGCCAGTTTTGTTAGCGTTTACTTCGGCTAGAAGATTTGGTGCCAGCCCTTATTTATCTGCTCTGATTGGTGCAGCATTATTAAATCCAGACTTTATTGCATTGATGGGAGATACTGGGAACGGTGCAACAACAAGCTTCTTGAAAATCCCCGTGGTTTTGATGAATTACAATTCAACGGTTGTGCCGATCATTCTTTCCATTTGGGCGTTTTCTTATCTATATAAGTTTTTAGATAAAAATGTTCCAGAGACGCTAAAATTAGTGGTTGTACCGCTGATTTCCTTGGCGGTAATGATTCCATTAACTATTATCGTGATTGGGCCGATTGGTGTCTATAGTGGTGAAGCAGTGGCTCAAGTGGTGAATTGGTTGATTGAACGAAGTAGCATTTTGACAGGTATTTTGATTGGTGGTGGTTGGAGTGTGCTTGTTAGTTTAGGGATTCACTGGGCTGTTAATCCAATCATGATCAATAATGTTTCAACATATGGTTTTGACTATATTGTACCGTTTACCTTTGCTTGTAACTTTGCCGTTATTGGTACAACGATTGGCGTATATTGTAAAGCGAGAAACAAAAAATTGCGTAGTTTTGCCGTAACAGGTCTCGTAACGATTGCACTTTCAGCAATTATTGAACCAACACTCTTTGGTTTATTAGTAAAAAACAAAAAATTATTTTTAGCTCAAATTATTGGTGGTGCCGTGGGTGGTGCTTATTTAGGACTGATGAAAGTTGTAACCAATGCCTTTGTGTTTGGGAGTGTAACAACCTTTCCAGCTTTTGTGACAGATAATGCGTCAAACTTTATTCAGGCTATGATTGGATTAGCTATTTCACTAGTTACGTCAGCCGTGTTAGCCTATATGTTTACAGAGAAAGACGAACTGTTATCGTAACATCTAAAAATAACTTCTTTCAAATGCATTGATTTCGTTACTATTTATCCAGATTTATGGTATTTTAAGAATGGGTAATCTTCTTGCAAGCAATAGTAATGAAAAAAATGAAAGGAGTTTCTTATGATTCCATACATTCGACAAGAAAAAATTATTGAAATACTAGAGAGTAGAGAGTTGATCAGAATTGAGGAATTACAAAAGTTAATACCTGAAGTATCAATTTCAACTCTTAGACGTGATTTAAAAGAACTAGAAGGACTAAACAAAGTACAGACTTTATCAGGAGGTGCTGTCAAGATTTCTTCAAGTGTGTCAGAGTTACCGATGGCAACGAAAGCTAGTTTACAAATGAAAGAAAAACGCTATATAGCGGAACTAGCTGCTCGTGAAGTAGCTGCTGGAGAAACGGTTTATTTAGATTCAGGCTCAACCTGTACAACGCTTCTAAGAGAATTACTTAAAAAAAAGATTCGGATCATTACGACCAATACGGATGTACTTAGATTGACAGGAGAGTTTGAAGCGGAAGTCACGATTTTAGGTGGAACCTACGATCCTAAAATTTCTTCATTAAGTGGGCCGTTAGCTGAAGCAAATATCCAAAAATATGTTTTTGATAAGGCCTTTCTAGGCGCAAATGGTATCGATTTGAAATTTGGAGTAACAACACCTAATTTAGTAGAAGCAATCAAGAAGAAGACTGTAATTGATCATGCGAAAAAAGCATTTCTACTGTGTGATAGTTCTAAGTTTCATAAAACATCTGCGGTGAAATCTTTTGAATTAAATGAAGTCATTTTGATTACGGATAAAGCAGATTCTGATCTAGGTAAAGAAATGACAATTATTTCCAAATAAGGAATGTAAAATAAAGCACGTCTCTCTTTTTTTTAGAGACGTGCTTCATTATATTTCAATAAAATTCAAAAATACTCATAGATAGCATCGTTAACTTCTCAAACCACGCCCTCGATCAATCAAATACCAACAAACGGCATAAAGCATTGATATGAAAAGAATCAGGATAATCAGAGAAAATAGGATTGGTACATCGATCGTTCCAAGAAAACCGTATCTAAAACCTGAAATCATATACACGATTGGATTGATTTTTGAAATAGCCTGCCAGATCGGCGGCAACATTGAGATTGCATAAAATACCCCACCAAGATAGGTTAAAGGCTGTAAAACAAAAGTTGGCACAATCGATACGTCATCAAAAGATTGTGCGAAAATACCATTTAAGAGACCTGCCAATGAAAATAAAATAGCGGTCATCAGAAGGGTAATAATCACAATAGACCAAGAATAAACGTGAAGGGGGACAAAAAATAGGGAGATCATTGTGACGAGTGTACCGACTAGAATACTTCTGCCAAGTCCCCCGAAGACAAATCCCCAAATAATAATGTGCGTTGGAACTGGAGCAACTAGTAGTTCTTCAATATTTTTCTGAAACTTTTGTGAGAAAAATGAGGAAGAGACATTGGCATAAGAGCTTGTGATGACAGACATCATGATGAGTCCAGGGACGATGAATTCCATATAAGAAAATCCGTCCATCTCGCCAATCCGTCCGCCAATCAGGTTTCCGAAAATAACGAAATAAAGTGATGTAGTGATTACTGGTGGTACCAACGTTTGTACCCAAATTCGCAGATAGCGATTGGTTTCTTTTACTGCAAGACTTCTGAGAGCCGTGAAATATAACTTAAACATTTTTATTCTCCTTATTCGTATCAATGTAGTGATTTTTAAAAAGAAAAACCAATCTGATTCTCCTAGCGTAACTATTCCCTTAGCTTAATAACTGGCATCCATCGGGTGTTTTTCGTCCGTGATTTTAAGGAATAGCTCCTCTAAACGGTTGGATTTATTACGCATGGAAAGTACCTGTATCCCTTGTGTAGTCAGCTGTTCAAACAATCCGTTCAATCCTTGATTACGTTCGACTTCTACCTCAAGGGTTTGCTCATCTTCAAAGATACTTTTGTACCCTATGATTTCAGGTTCCTTATCAAAAGGAGCCAGATCAAAGATAAAGGTTTCAAATTGTAATTTGGCTAGTAGTGTTCTCATACTAGTATTTTCAATCAACTGACCAGATTGGATGATTCCGATATTTCGACAAAGCATTTCAGCTTCTTCAAGGTAGTGGGTTGTTAGAATGATTGTAGTACCATTTTCGTTTAACTCTCTTAGAAAATCCCACATTTCCCGTCTTAATTCAATATCGACTCCTGCTGTAGGCTCATCTAAAATAAGTAAGCGAGGTTCATGCATCAAAGCGCGTGCAATCATTAATCTACGTTTCATACCACCTGAAAGCATTCTGGCACGGACGTTTCGTTTTTCCCATAAATCTGATTGCTTCAGATATTTTTCGCTACGTTTCAGTGCATCTTTTTTCGAGACGCCGTAGTAGCCCGCTTGGTTGATCACGATTTGTTCGACTGTTTCAAATGGATTAAAGTTAAACTCTTGTGGAACGAGCCCAATCTGTTGTTTGGCAAGAACTAAATCATTATCTAGATCATAACCAAAAACCTTTACCTTCCCAGATGTTTTGTTGACAAGCGAGGTGATAATACCGATTGTAGTTGATTTCCCAGCGCCATTTGGTCCTAAAAGTGCGTAAAAATCGCCTTCTTCTACAGTTAAGTCGATACCTTTGAGGGCCTCGACACCACTACCGTAGATTTTTTTTAGGTCGTTTATTTCTAGTGCATACGTCATTTAATCAATGTCTCCTTCTAACTCTTTTGTATTTTGGCAAAGACACTCTGAACTGCTGTCAGAAAGTAATTGCACCATAGAGCCCATAAACTCTTTTACAAAGTCTTCTCTTAAACTATAGTGATGCCATTGGCTTTGCTTGCTTACAGAGACAATCCCAGCACTTTCTAACACTTTCATATGATGAGAAAGCGTTGGCTGGGTAAAGTCAAAATGCTTCAATACGTCACAAGCGCACATACTACTATAAGATAGCAAATCGATGATTTTCATTCGTTTAGGATCAGCCATAGCTTTGAGTATTAAAGAAATTTTTTCGTAATCCATATCGATTCCTCCTAAATATAGATAGATGTCTATGTTTAATATAGAGGAACACAAATGGAATGTCAAGGTGATTTATTTTTAAAACAAAGTGATGCTACTGAATCTGTTATAATAGAAAGGAATACCAGTAGGACGAAAGAAAAATTGCATTTTAAGAGGAGTAAACGAATACGATGAGAAATATTAAATTAACGATCGAATATGATGGGACTAGGTATCAGGGCTGGCAAAGACTAGGTGATTCGGATAAAACAATTCAAGGGAAAATCGAAAATATCTTAACACAAATGACGCGGACAAGAATTGAAATCATTGGTTCTGGTCGAACGGATGCTGGAACGCATGCAAGAGGGCAAATTGCGAATTTTAAAACAGATAGTAAAATGGTGCTGTCTGAGATGATTGACTTTCTAAATCGTTATTTGCCACAAGACATTGTTGTAAAAAAAGCAGAAGAAGTCCCCGAAAGATTTCATGCTCGATATAATGCCAAAGGTAAACAATATAGTTACTATGTTTGGAACAATACAATTCCTTCTGCCTTTGAACGTAATTATAGTTTCCATTATTCTGAAGAACTTAATTTTGAATTAATGAATGAAGCCTGTCGTAAGTTAACTGGGACCCATGATTTTATTGGTTTTTCTTCTCTTAAAAAGACGAAAAAATCTACGACTCGGACAATCGATGAATTATCAATCCAAAAAGAAGGGAATCTGATTCATTTTACCTTTGTTGGGAATGGTTTCTTGCATAAAATGGTTAGAATTCTTATGGGCACGATCTTAGAAATCGGATTTGGCACAATGAAATTAGAGGTTATTGATGAAGTATTTGAAAGTAAAATCAGGAGTGAAGCTGGAATGACGGTCCCAGCACAAGGCTTGTTTTTAGATGAGGTTTATTATTAAGTGTGTTTAGTAAAATCATCGTAAAGCAATACTTGATTGTTAACGCAAATACTTAGAGAGATAGTATTCTGTGTTTAAAGTTGTCGTTAGCACCAGGTTAAAATGACATGTGGGAAGTAAGTACAGCGATAAAAAATATTTTCACTATTTTATGAACAAAAAACAGTGAAGAAAGGTCTGGTAATTGTAACAAAAAGTATTAGGCGCGCAAGTTTTACCTGGGCGCCTAATACTTTTTAGTTGAACGATAAATCGATCATTTTCTTGTGAAAAACGAACTGAGAAAATCTTGAAAATCTGATTTTCTCAAGAAAATGCGGATATTTGTGATTTACTTGTGTATTTTTATGCTATACTAGCGAATGTACGAAATAAATTAGGAGTTAGATTTAATTAGTAAAGGGAGATTTTGTAGTGAAAGAAAAGTCATTAAGGCTAAATTATATTCCAATAATTGTAGCCTGTCTGTTCATGGTGATTCAAAGGGTGTTGCAATCTGCAACGGTTGTTCCAGAGTATGGTAGTTATGCAAGTCGGTTTTATATTTATCAGACGATAAATACAATTGTGATGGTCGGAGTAAATATTTTTCCGATCTATCTAGGATTCAATTCGAGTAAAATGAAGGACAAGAAAGTTTTAAAAAACATTAGTAGTTATTATTTGATGTACGTTGCTACGTCTTTATTAGTAAATATTTTTTTCTATGTTACTAAAAAGTCGTTGAACGTGAAAGACTATTGGTCGATTTTCTTTCCAATCAGCCAAAACCATTATAGTTATGCGGTTTCTTGTGTATTGGCTTTGTTATGTTTACCGAAGATCGTTCGTTGGTGGGATGACAATTCTGATCAGCAAATAAAAAGTGGGTTGCTGCTCACTTCATCAATGTTTGTATTGTTACCAACCTTGTTTAGTAAAGACATTTGGTCTGCTCAAGGTGGGAAAAATGTTGTATGGATCTTTTATTTGCTTTTTGTAGGATATGCCTTAAAAAGGTTAAACTTAGTTCAAAAAGTACGCTTGCCTATTCTGCATTTATTGTTTAGTGGAGTCTTGTTGATCAGTTCCATTTTTGTTATGACCAAGATTTCCATGTTTATGCGCGGAGATGCATCAACAGCGCTTCGTTTTTGTGTGCCGTTTTCCGTTCTAGGGATGTACTATACCCTAAGTTTATTTGCTAATTTGCAAAGTAGGAAAAGACTTAAACTAAATGTACCCGTTTCAATAATTGCAACGACGTTAATAAGTACACAAGTCGCAATTAATTCGCCTGTAGCCACCTATTTCATCGGAACATTTTATAGAAAACCTTATGAAAAATCAGGTGCTCTATGGTTTAAAGCAATCATCCTCTCGTCAGTCCTATGGCTAGGTGCAGCCGTTTTGTGTACAATCATTAATTTCTTGTTTCAAAAAACACCCGTGTTTAAATGGTTGGAAAAATTAGTGAGGGTTGAATCAGTTGATGAAGTGAAGAATAAGGTATTAGCAGTGTCTAAATGGCTCTCTCAAAAACGCCGACTGGTGTTAACCGCTGCATTCTTTTATGGTTTTACAATTGTCCAGATGTTTTTGATTTCTGAATCTAAAATAAAGGTAAGTGTAGCAGATACTGTTAATTCATATGCTTTTATTTTACTGAAGAGACAAGCACCCATCGTGTTGAATGTTTTGATAATCATGATGTTTTTCCTGTTGTTATTTGTTCTTACGAATAAATTTTGGCACTCGTTTGTCCTGACATTGATGATTGATTTATTGATTACTATTTCCAATTATCTGAAGATGTCATTACGTGAAGAGCCTGTGTTACCAGCAGATCTAAAAATGTTGACTGGGATCAAAGAAATTCTTGATATGGTCAATCCATTTGTGATTCTTATCGGGGTGATCGTTGTCTTCGTATTAGCTGTGTCCAGTTATTTATTAGAACGAAGAGCACGACAGTTATACGATTTAAAACCAAATGGGAAAAAAAGAATCACTGTGATGATAGTTATACTCGTATTTTTTTCAAGTCTATTTTTCGTCAACCATAAAAATTCACCATCTTATTTAATGTTTAACTTTTTTAGAGTGAATCGTTATTTTTATAATCAGAAATTAGGAGCTCAAATCAATGGACCTATCGTTCAGTTTTTGAATAATATCGATATTACGATTATGGATAAGCCAGCAGGGTATTCGGAAACAGCAATCCAAAAAATTATGGAAAAGTACGATAAAGAAGCGAATGAGATTAATAGTAACCGGTTAGAATGGGCTGAGAATGAAACATTTATCTTCAACCTAAGTGAAAGTTTTAGTGATCCAAAGCGAGTGCCTAATCTGACGATAGAGAATGATCCGATACCGTATATTCGTCAAACAATGAAGAAAAATACGAGCGGCTGGATGTTGTCAAATGGATACGGCGGTGGAACAGCCAATATGGAATGGAGTTCATTAACAAGTTTGGACATTAGTAATCTTTCTCCAACCTTACCAACGCCATATACTCAATTGGTGGAAAAACAGCTGATTTCTCCTAATATAACGAATCTATTTGATGAGAGTATCGCTATCCATCCATATGCTGCGAGTCTTTACAATCGGAAAAATGTATTCAATAAGTTTGGCTTTGATAAATTTTATTACGTAGATGGTCCGGATAAACTGACGTATGAAGACAAAATAGATGATCACATTTATATTTCTGATGCGTCAGCGTATAAAGAGACCTTGGAAAAAATTAATGATAATTTTGATAAAACTCAATTTATCCAATTATCTACGATGCAAAATCATATGCCGTATAAAGAAAATTTCTACCATGAAAATAATTATTCGTTTAGCGGCACAGCTGTTGTGAAAGATCGACAACAAGAACTAAGCACTTTTATGCAAGGTATTCATTATACTGATGAAGCAGTGGAAGAGTTTATAAAAGAGTTGGATAAGATTGAAAAACCGATTACTTTTGTCTTTTATGGTGACCATCTACCTTCGATTTATAGTGGTAATAATATGAGCAAGTATGGTTTAGTTCAGCACGAGACAGATTATTTTATTTATAGTAATCGCTATAGTCGAGAACGAAGTAAAAAGGTAAATAAAAAAATTGTTTCCCCGTACAATTTTCCGGCATTAGCATTACAACAAGCAAATGTTAAAATAACGCCATTTTATGCATTAATGACAAGAGTTACAAATGATATTTTAGCATCCACAACGGATCCTTCAGCTAGTATATCGAATAATTATAATGGACAAAAAATCTTTGTTACTAATAAAAATGAGTCAATAACAGAAGATAAATTAACAAAGAAACAAAAAGAACTATTGCAAGATTATCGCTTGCTCCAATATGATTTAACTGCTGGTGAAGAGTATGCATCTGAATGGGCAATTCAATCATGGACTGAATAAAAATTTCTTAACTAAATCTGATAAGCGCTGAGATAAAGGCTTAAATAACTATGAGCGATTTCAGAAAAAAGAAGCCCTAATAATAAGATGAGGTAATACTTGTCCTTTTATTGGGGCTTTTTTAGGTTATAGTGACGATTATCTATCCTTCAATACTACAGGACTCAGACTCGTAATCGTTTTAGTTTCATCTCTAATAAATTGGTATCTTCAAAAGTAGCAGGATATTGAAATCAGGCGCTAAACGATAGTTGCAGTTTACCACGGTGAATCGTTGGGTTTTTAAATACATCATATAAAACGATACAGTTCCTTATCTCCATAAAAGTATCACGCTTTTCAGCATTTCACGCATTTGGACACGCAGTGCTAGAATATCACTAGTTAACATAGTAGTTTCCTCCTAATAGATGGTTGATTTAATGAGTGGCTGCCTATTTTTTGTGTTCATATATACCATTTGTGAAAACATTCGCTAATAGAGGGCTAAAATGAAAGGTAAAAGAAACACCATTTTTTTTCGAACTAAAGAATAAATTTTATTAAATTACCTCATAATTGCGTATAATTAGAATGACTAAACAGATAGAAAAATAAACTAGGAGGATCACGATGAACGGGTTAAAAAAATATGGCAATTACTTTTTATTATTCGGTGCAATAAGCGATTTTTTAACGCCTTACATTCTGGGGATTTTTTACCCAAATATGAACCAAAAGACTATGGTAATTAGTGTGTTTGGTGATGTTGACAGCCCCGTCAGACAAGAATTTTTGATTTGGTCTGTAGTGTCTGGCTTATTATTCGTTTTGGCAATTCCATCAGTGTACCAAACATTTAAGAGCACCTCGCGAGAATTAGCCAGTTTGCTGGCGTTAGCAATCGGTTTTTACGGAGTTGGAGATTGTATTTTTACTGGCTTATTCAGCATTGATACTGAGCAAGCAAATTGGAATTTATCTACTTGGATCCATAATATTGGCTCTGGTTTAGGGTATATTGGCTTCCTTCTTTTTCCACTTTTTTTATATTTACTGTATCAAAAAAGAGAGGAAAAAAGGGAAAGTGGTGTTTATTTGATGTTGTTTTTAGTTAGTATTGTTTTTGCAAGTATATATGGTTTGGCACGAATTCCTACAATCAATCAGTTGCCTGTATTGAATCAGATTGGCCTTTGTCAGAGAGTGAGTTTTCTGTTTAATTACTTGCCAATCATCATCTTTGCACGAAACCAAATCAAAAAAAGGAAATGTAACACAAAGAATTAAATTGGAAAACCTTGGCTATTCACTTGATTCTATTTAGCTACCTTTAGAATAAAAGTGATGAATAGAATACGAATTACAAAGATCAAATACTGGGAGTCATGGAGGGAGGAGCTCTGTGATTCCTTTTTGATTACCAAAGAAAATCTCACACATAAAAAATGGACTAAATTATTTACAATTTGTATGGTAATTTATGTTGATGAGTGGTAAACTATGATTTGTGAATGAGTTAATAATAATCAATACCAAAAGTTAGTAGTGAGTTTTGATTCATACGCCTAGATTGCTAAAGATTGACGAGTTTTTAGGAAACGCTAACATTTAATTGGAAAGAGCCCCTCAATTAGATATAGCTATTTTTCAGTCGAAGCTAAATAAGCCCATTACACTTTTATAATTAGGAGGAATTAAAGATGTTGGAAAAAGTGTCAGATAGTAGAAGAATTGCAATTGTTATCGCCATATTTGTGGTTTTACTAGGGATTGGTAGCTTTGGCGACTTAGCTATCTCAAATGCAGTGATGAGTCAAAATTCATATATTGCAACGTTTTTACAAAATTATGCTTGTTTTCCTGTAGGTGTCGTGATCATGATGAGTGGGGAAATTATCATGCAGTATGCGGTTCGATCGAGTCAACCTACAATTGCAAAATTATTGATTGGTGTGGCAGGAACGGCTCTTTCTCTCTATGGAATATGGTATTATTTAAAATTTGCTATCCAATATACATTATCTTCAATTCAAAATTTAGAACACAATCGTCCAATCGGTCAAGCGAATAATGATGGAGGAATCAATCCCACACTTTCCACAGGAATCAATATCATTATTTGTTTCGTTGTTTTTGCTATAGCAACACTAATTGTTCAAAAATGGTTAAGTCATAAATCAGCGGAAGAATTTGATCGATTGATGCGTGTGGCTATTTTAGGGATTGCAGTGGCGTTTGTTTATCTAATGTGTGTAGAAGAAATCAAAATTTTATGGGGTCGTGTTCGTCCGTATGAGCTAAACGGTGTTCAAGATAATTTTACACCATGGTACAAAATGAATGGTCCGACTGGACACAAGTCATTTCCTTCAGGGCATTCTTGCGAAAGTATGTTTGCTATATTTTTCCCTTTATATGCTAGCAAAAAAAATACTAAATTACGTAAGAGATTATTGATTTTTGGTGTGACTTGGGGAGCTATTACTGCAATCAGCAGAGTATTGTTAGGTTGTCATTTCTTTAGTGATGCAACGATGGGAGCTTTCATTATTATTTTTCTTGTCTTTGTTGGAACAAGATGTACAAAATTAAAGCTTGTAAATTAAAAAAAAGTTAAAAACTGAGGTTGGAACAGAAGTGTTTATTTCCTAAGGAGTTGCTTCTGCTCCCATCCCCAGTTTTTTTAGTTGTTGTGCTCTATATAAATATAGGATAAAAGTATTTGCCATAAAACAATGAATGTAGCGGTGATTTTTTTATTTTAGCACTAATTTTCATCCAAAACTTTACTCAATCTTAACGAAATCTATACGAAGATCATACTAGAACGCAACAAATCTCTTTTACAATTTAGGTTAGAGAGGAGGTTCATAAATGAACTTTATAAAAGAAAAAAGAGAACTTGTTACACTTGTAAGTTTAGGGATTTTGTTGTTGATAGGTGGGATAGGTGATAAGCAAATCAGTCAAGGAATCATGAATCAAGGATCGTTGTTTGGGACTTTTTTCCAAAATTATGGATTGATTTTTCCAGGTATCATTCTGTTTATGGCGACTCAAATTTTTATCTATTATGCAAAAAAGAGTGATTTACCAACCTTCGATAAAGGGAGTATCTATGTTATTGCTATTATTGCTGGTTTCTACCAAATTTGGCAAATGGTTAAAATTATGCTTTTTTATACCGTTAATTCACTGAATAATCACCAAGCGAATCAACCGATTGGGGCAGCTAACAATGATGGCGGTGGATCAATGAGTTATCCAAATTGGTTTTTTCCCGTACTCGTGGTTCTTTCATTCGTTCTCTTTGTGTCAGGGTGTCTGCTCTGTAAACGATGGCTAAAAGGAAAAAATCAACAGGAGTTAAATCGATTGCTCTTGGTTGGCCTAGGCGCAATCGTTGCTGTATATACGGCTAACACGATAGTGGACGCAATGAAAAATCTTTGGGGCCGATTTCGACCGTACGAACTGCAAAGTAATTGGAATAATTTTACGAATTGGTGGAGTATTAATGGCGGAAATGGCCATAAGTCATTTCCATCAGGACATTCAGAGCAAGCTTGGTTAGCCTTATATCTACCTTTGTTCGTTGCTCCTTCTAATAAGAAGAAACGTTGGAATATTGTACTTTTGACAAGTCTATTTGGTTGTCTTGTGGCTTGGTCTAGGGTACGGATCGGAGCGCATTTTCTAAGTGATGTCGCTGTCGGTTCTGTGATTGCTATCTTCGTGGTATACGTGGTTGCTCGTCTGTTGAATCAGCGTTTAGATGGAGAGGATTTGTCATAATTATTTCGTTGTTTCAGGTTATTTCCGAAAGGCTTGCTTCTGCTCCCACCGTTTATTCAGATTTCTTGAGGCTGAGATATGACTCGTAGAGTTATTCCTTAGCCTCATTTTTTACGTATATTAGAATAGTATGGATTAAGGCAAGATTTTAGTCTTTGTATTTACTTATCTAGCTGTTTATTATATGATTGAACACGTTGTTTAAGTAATGCAGTGCATTTTTATGAATTATTTATTATTCAGATTTTTAGGAGGATATCAGGTGAAAGAAAAAATTATTTCCTATTTTGAGATCGACAAGTTAAATACGACGGTCAAACGAGAATTTTTAGCTGGGTTTACGACATTTATTTCGATGGCGTATATTCTATTCGTTAATCCAACTGTGCTAGGTGCTTCTGGGATGGATGAAGGAGCCGTCTTTACTGCGACTGCTTTAGCAAGTGCATTAGGGTGTATTTTGATGGGAATCTTTGCGAAGTACCCAATTGCAACGGCGCCAGCGCTTGGGATCAATGCTTTTTTTGCTTATTCCGTTTGTGTGGGGATGGGTGTTCCTTGGGAAACAGCTTTGGCAGGTGTTTTTGTAGCATCATTGATTTTCATTTTGATCACTATATTTAAATTACGTGAGTTGATCATTGATGCAATATCAGCAGATCTAAAATATGCTATCTCTGGTGGGATTGGGTTATTTATTGCGTTTCTTGGATTGAGTGAAGGTGGCATCATAGTTTCAAATGAATCGACTTTAGTTGCGTTAGGTCCATTGAATGTTGGAACGACGTGGTTGACTATTTTTGGTTTAGCGATTACAGCAATTATGATGGTCCGTCGCGTTCCAGGGGGGATTTTTATCGGGATGACAGCAACGACTATTTTGGGTTTAGTAACAGGTTTGATTGAAGTGCCTACTAAAATTATTTCAGGTGCGCCTAGTCTTAAACCAACGTTTTTAGTTGCTTTAAAGCATGTGGGGGACATAAATTCACTCCAATTATGGGTCGTCGTTTTAACATTTTTATTAGTGACATTTTTTGATACGGCGGGTACCTTAGTTGGTTTAGCGAATCAAGCCGGTTTTATGAAAGACAATAAAATGCCTCGGGTTGGAAAAGCGTTAGCGGCTGATTCAACAGCAATGTTAGCTGGTTCTCTCTTAGGAACTTCTCCTGTTGGAGCATATGTAGAATCTTCTGCAGGAATTGCAGTCGGTGGACGTTCTGGGCTGACTGCTGTAACAACAGGTCTGTTCTTCATCGTGGGACTATTTTTCTCGCCGTTGCTTTCAGTCGTGACTTCTCAAGTAACAGCGCCAGCGCTAATTGTTGTGGGTGTTTTAATGGCTCAATCACTTAGTCAAATCAAATGGAAAGAAATGGAGATTGCCATTCCTTCTTTCTTGATTCTTTTAGGAATGCCATTGACTTACAGTATTTCTGATGGAATTGCGCTAGGGTTTATTTTCTATCCAATTACAATGATTGCTGCAAAACGTGGGAAAGAAGTATCACCAATCATGTATGGATTATTCTTTGTGTTTGTAGGCTTTATGTGGATTTTAAACGCAGGTTAAAGTAAAATAAGGAACTAGGAAAAGTCATGCCCTTGAGGTTCATGGCTTTTTCTTAATTAGTAAGTTTCTTAAAACGTTGACTTTTCCACCAAAAGAAAGCAAAATGTAACTAGTTTAAGAGAATAATCTGCGAGGAATGATCAAATGGAAACACCTCTTATATCACAATGGTTGGATTATACAAAGAAGCAGTCCATTGTTGAAAAAAAATTAGAAGACATGTTGAAGAAAAATAATCAACTTACAACAAGTGAGTATTATGCTTTATATCAACTTAAACAAAATGGCCGTCATATGAGGTTAAATGATTTAGGAAATTATTTATGTTTGAGCCAAAGTGCACTGTCCCGTTTAATCAACAGGTTGGAAGACAGAACTCCTGCGGTTATTGCAAGAAAAAATTGTGCAGATGATAAACGTGGTGTCTATGTAGAGTTAACCAATGAAGGGGAAAATCTAGTAATATCTGTTGAGCAAGAAGTAGAGGCTATTTTAAAAAAGTATTTTATTTAAAAGACTAAAGAGTTGCTTTTTAGTCTTTTATTCTTTATTATGTATTTAGTTGCATGCGCATGCATGTTTATGGTCGGGAGGAATTTGAATGAATAACGTAGATACAGGATTCACATTTAAAAGAGGATTACACTTAAAAAATCGACTTGTTGTGGCACCAATGACCACTAAGATGTCTTTTTTTGATGGCGTTGTAACAAATGATGAAATTGAATATTATGGATTGCGTTCAGGAGAAGTAGGAGCATTTATCACAGCAGCAGCAAATGTTCATGAAAATGGGAAAGGCTGGGACGGAGAATTAGGTGTGTATGAGGATCGCTTTATTCCAGGGCTAGCTAAATTGGCGGCAGCGATTAAAAAGAACCAGACGAAAGCCATTTTGCAAATTTTCCATGCTGGAAGAATGACAGATTCTAACATATTACATGGTAGTCAACCTGTTGCACCAAGTGCGGTTGCAGCTGAAAGACCTGATGCACAAACACCCAGAGAGTTAACAGAAACAGAAATTCTTGAAATAATAGAAAGTTTTAAACAAGCAACAGAAAGAGCGATAAAAGCAGGGTTTGATGGTGTAGAAATTCACGGAGCGAATACGTATTTGATTCAACAATTCTTCTCTCCACATTCTAACCGTCGGACGGATGAGTGGGGTGGGACACTCGAAAAACGCTTCAAGTTTATCAATGATTTGGTTGATGGCGTAACAGAAGTTGTCGATCGATCAGATGTGAAAGACTTTATCGTGGGCTATCGATTTTCACCTGAAGAATACGAAGAACCAGGTATTCGTTTACAGGATACATTGTTCTTAGTCGATCAATTAGCCAATAAACCCTTAGATTACGTGCATTTATCAATCGGTAATTATAGAAATCATTCAGTTAGTGAGGCATATCAAGAAAAACCAATCATAGCTTATATAAAAGAAACGATTAATGATCGTCTTCCACTGATTGGTGTAGGCGATATTCGGAATGGTGCAGATGCAAAAGAGGTTTTAGCAACTGCAGACTTGGCTGCCGTGGGACGAGCAATTTTGATCGATCCTCATTGGGCTCAAAAAGTACTAGATGATCAAGATCATCTAATCAGAACAGAACTGTCTCACTATGATCGAGATGAGTTACGAATTAGTAATGGTGTTTGGGGATTTTTAGAAGGCATGATGCCAGAACGACTTCAATAAAACTAGAGAAGGAAAGGTCAGATAAGATGGTACTCATTTATCTGATCTTTCTGGTTTTTTATTTGCTATAGGAATAGGTATAATTGAAGCAAGGCCTAATGGGGGAAAAAAATAAAAAAATGGAGGAACCAAATGACACTCAAAATAGAACAAGTAAAGACAACAAATCCTGATTTATTAAGTTTGATTCAGGAGCTGAATGACTTCTTCGATGAAGAATGGGGAAAAGAGGTGGCTCAACGCTACCAAAACCATCATAATTTAGCGGAGATGTCTTATGCAGTTGTCGCATATGATGATGGGAAAGCAGTTGGGTGTGGTTGCTGGAAGCTGTTAGATAAGCAAACACCAGAAATCAAAAGAATGTATGTAAAACAAACGTATCGTGGAAATGGAGCAGCTGGAAAAATCATCCAGGCATTGGAAAGGGATATGCTAGAAAAGGGCTACCAACAAGCAGTGTTGGAAACAGGCAAAGAAATGGTAGGGGCTATTCGTTTTTATGAAAGACATGGCTACCGAATCGTTTCAAATTATGGCGAGTTTGTTGAGGATGATTTATGTATTTGTATGAAAAAAACATTATAGAAGGTGAAAAAAGCAGCGACCTTTCAATAGGGTTGCTACTTTTTTCGGATATCCTTAGTTTTTAGATAGGCAATTGACTATAAATCACGAATGCCAAACAGATTAAAATCATAGACAGTGTAAACCATTTATATTGCGTTAACAAGGCAATGTATTCACGAATAAGTGCAGTCGGGAGGAAATACATTGCGGTTGGGGCACCAACCCCTTCGGCTTTTAAATGCGCCTTTCTTGCATATAAAGCACCGCGTAACACATGATAATTATTTGTTGAGAATAAAATAGTTGGCTCTCGCTTTTCAACCATCCAATCTTCAAAAATAATTTTTTTTGAAAAGGACATATTTTCAAAAGTTGTCGTTGATTGATCTTCCACTAAAATTTGAGTTTCTGGTATGTTCTGTGACAATAAGTATTTTTTCATCGCAAAGGCTTCTGAGACAGGCTCGTCCGCTCCTTGTCCGCCGCTAACGATAATTTTAGCTTTTGGATTTTTATGATAGTACTCAATAGCTTTATCTAATCGGCTTTTTAGTAATGGAGGAACATTTTCACTTGTGATACCTGAACCTAAAGTAATGATATAATCAACCTTTTTTTTGATAGGGATCATTTGGTACATCCAAGAATAAAATAAATAGCAAGTAAATAGAAAAGAAAAAAGTAAATCACTTAACAAGACAAAAATCAAAAATGAAAAGAATAACGCAGGGATTTTGCTAGATCCAACTGACCATAAATAGAAAAAAGCAGGAACTGTAATAAGTAGATTGATCCCCAATAATGCGGAAAGTTTAGCGGTGACACTGCGGCCTTCCTTTGTCTGCATCGTATGTGTATTAAAAATAAAAAAGACACACATACCCAAAAATAGTAGTGGAACTAACGCATAAACAATAATAAGAACCAGGGTAGAGCTGTTTGCGGAAATTTCGCTTACCTTTAACAATCCCATCATCAATAAAGTCAACGTAAGAAACAAGCCCCCAAACGCGAAAATCATCCCACCAAAAAAACTACGACGTTCTTTTAGTAAGATTAGGCTACCAATAATAACAAAAACACAAAATACAATAACGAATGGCATGATAGTTAACTCTCCTTCACCAAATAAATAGGAAGGGTGTGGGAAAAAAGTGAAAAGCACTTTTGTTTCACACCCTAAATGCGAATAAACGGTGGGAGTAGGAGCAAATGGTGACGTTTAGGCCCCACTCTCATTATATATTTGCGTCTGTTCGATTTTAGTATAATTGATTAGGGCTTTAGATGCATCTGTTTTGACTTTTAAAACGCCTAAATAAATGGGAGAACCAGTAAATTCATTGTATTGATTTTCTGGGAGAATTAACAAATTATTGACAGTTGCAGAGGACTCACCTAAAACAACATACTCATTAATAGTTGTTGGAAATGCTTTGTTTGCTTCGTCAGTAACCAAAGCGTTATGTTCTTTTGAATATAACGCTGTTTCGTTCGGAGCAATCGTTCTTATTGGTTCGAATTTGTAATTTTCTTTTGAACCTGTTACTTTTTTGAACGCATTAAACGCAATTAATTTTTGTGCATCAGTTGTGTTTAAAGCAAGAGTTTTGGAGTTGTCGATCCATTTTCCTTCAACAACGACGGATTTCTCAATATCTTTTTTTTGTGCATGGATTGAATCATTTATTTTTGCTCCATCCTTGTCTATAAGAACAATCCCATATACGGGTTTATGTTTAAAATTATTGTAGGCAAAAACTCCTCCTACCGATAAAACAACTAAACTTATAACAGAAACAAACATTTTTTTTAACATAAAAATCTCCTTTTGTAATTATTTAACATCAGTATATGAAAAAAACGAAAGATCAACCATCGATTATTACGTATAAAAACGAACAATAATGAAAGATAAAATAATATTTTAATAAGTGATTCGCCTAATAGGCTACCTAAAACTTGCTTTTATACTAAAGAAATCTATACTATTTATGAGATGTTAAGATTAGTTCAGGAGGAATAGTCATGGAAGAAAAACAATTTAGTGTTACACTGCCAGATAAGATAGTAGAAGAGTTTCACTTAGAAAATGAAGATGATGTAATAGTAAGTATCAAAGATCAAAAAATAGTGATCGAGCCTAAAAAGAAAATGGCAGGTAATCAGACCCTCTCTCTAAGATGGTTTTTGATTCCGACAACGGTGTTCAGTATTCTATTTTTGGGCTACTTATTTTATACTAACAACAGCCAAATTGCGTTAGTAGGTCCGTATTCAATTGCAAATTTTGTCCTTTCATTAGGTGTCTTAAGTGGTATTTTTAGTTTTTTACTCTTTTTTATTAAAGGGAAAAGAAATCAAGTTACAACACAGTCGAAGGATATTTATTGGCGGAATTTTCCTACAATCTTGCTTTCGTTTGTTGTCATTTTAGTTTTTACATTATTAGTATTTTTTAAAGTAATTGGAATAGTGTTTATTGGTGCGACATTTGATCGTTATACTGCAACCTTGTTATTTTTTGTGTTTGTCGGATTAGTCAATTATTTTATGATTTACTCAGCATTGTCGATCACACCGGCTAAATTGACTAATTTATTGATATTTGTGATTATTGGTGGCGTTTTGCTTGCCATGATCACAAACAAAGATTATCAATGGTGGCAATTCAACTTTAGCTTTTTAGGAACAATCGAAGCTAAAAGTCGTTGGCAATTTAATTTAACGTTGATGTTTTCTTCATTGTTGATGGTGGCATTGATCGATGGGCTATTTGTAGAATTACAAAAAGCGATGCCACATAGTAGACGATTAACGATTTTGCGAATTCTCTTAACCTTGACGGCACTGGATCTTGGGGCTGTCGGATTATTTCCGTATACTGAAACAGGTCCATTTCAAGGAATTCATAATCAAGTGGCGGGTTATTTAGTGTATTTGATTGTGATTTTGATTGTGGGGATCAAGTGGTTATTACCTAATGTAACGAAAGAATTCCTGTCGATTTCGTATATGATTGCAGTAACACTAGTCGTAGTTGTTGTGTTATTTCAATGGACTAGTTATCTTTCACTTACGGCATTTGAGTTATTATCGTTCATGCTAGCATTTAGCTGGATCGTGTTACTGCTTCAAAATCTACAAAAAATGGCGCAAAACATCAATAATACTTTTCAGGAAAAAGTCAAACTGGAACCTGGAAACAAAAAGGAATAAGGATAGTAAAATAGAGGATGGGACAGAAGCGTTTAATCCCGAGAAACAAGAAGGGATTGCTTCTGCTCCCACCGTTTATTCGCATCTGGGGTGTGAAACAAAAGTGATTTTACTTTTGATGTGCGCCCTATTTTCTTATTCAAAACGATCTATGTATCGAGACATCAATTCCATATGATGCATCACAGCAGCTTTCCTCATAACCCCCATACCAGGAAATTTGTCGTTTGAAACTGCTTCAAACAATAAGTCGATTCCTAACGTTACGTTCTCGCCACACAATTTACTTTTCCATGTACGGATCTCGTCCATGACCTCAAAAAATTTGTCTCTTTGCGAGGGTGTTTCTTCACTTGAAAGGAAATGATGGATTCGCAGCATACTATTTTCAAAATAAACAAGATGCAAACTCAAGATTTTTGATGGATATCGATGTTCATAGTAGATTCGGCTGTCAATAGAAAAATCACTAAAACCGACAAATCCGTTTTGTTGAAAGGTCAAATGCGTATCTGAAAAGAATTCATCAAGACATTCTTGATAAAAACTGGTTTTAGGGAGCCTTGTAAAGACATCTTGGGAAAGAATCTTATCGCCTTTGACTTTTTGCAGTAGACGAAATTCTTTTGGGATCAGGACTTTGGTATGATTCCCGAGCCAATCGCTTTGTAATGCAGGAGTTGAGTTTCTGATTACAAATAATTGAGGTTGTTCATTCAGCGTTTCAATAGGCTGTTCCACGATCATTGCCTTGTTCAATGGCAATGAGTTTAAATAAAGACTACCTTCTTTAGTCAGAAAATCACCAGATTGAGGGTTTTGAATCAGATAAAAAGGATGTTTTTCCCTATGAAATACCTCAACGAATTTCTTTAAGGTATTCGAATTTTTGACGGGTTCAATAATCGGCAGTATCTTTTTAGATAAGCAGTTTTTTTCTACCAATTCTGTCAAAGCGAGTAAGTCAAACTGCTTACCGCGAAAATAAGGGTAATACATTATTTCCCCTCCAATAGACGCTGTTCTAGTTCCAAATAGGCTTCGCGTGTGGCGTCTAATTCACTTTTTAAGGCTTCCACTGCTTGATCACAACTATCTTCAACAAAGCGATCATAAAAATTCACACCACCACCAAACAAATCATAATCTGGTTGTCTTTTTTTTAACTCTTTGTATAGCTGATCCGTCGAAAATACGCGTAAACCGCGAGAGGTTTTTTTCGCTTTGCCGACTTCGCGAGCTTGAGCTGTGATCAAACGAAAAAGCAATTCGTGCTCATTGACCAAAAGTGGTTGTCTTTGCGGTTTTTTCTCTATTGTAAAATAGCCAGGTAATCTTTGAGCTTCTTCAGAAAGATATTGATGATAAACCATGACCCCGATATGGCTGGGTATTTCTTCTTTTATTTTTTCAAAAAGAGCAGCGGGCAAGACAAAATAATTGTAGTTTCCAATAAAGGAAAGTTTTGCTTTTGAACGAAAATCTGCTTTACTGACCTTTAATTCATAACAGCGCCATTCGAATTGTTTCCCCACATTCAAGCGACAACTCAATGTATCAACAATCCCTTGGTCATCTGGCATCGTTACTTCTTCCACTACGATATCTCCATTTTCCCGACAATAATAATAGAGCACTTCTTCCATCTGGGTTGTTAATGATGTTTTCATAGTTAGCTCCTTTTTCTTTTCTTCTACTATAAAACGTATGTTCGTAAAAATAAAGTCTTTTTCTTATTCTTTAAAAAAATAATAATGAATGAGTTGAATCTAAAAAAAATAAAATTCCAGAAAGGGTCTTTTTTTTCAGAAAAGGAAAGGAATGTTTAGGAGTTTATACAATAAAATAGCGGGAAATGTTTTTGTTTTTCTTTAAAATATAAAAAAATAATCATAATAATGTTAAAAAAAGTATATTATATAGTTATATGGGAAAATTAAGAATAAGGAGATTGATCATGAAAAAAAGAAAATTACATATATTTATGCTTACGGTTTTACTGGCACAGAGTTTTGGGTCAACGGTGAATGCGTTTGCGGTAACAACAACTACAAACGGACAGTCCCAAGATACAGCTTCTGTTGACACACCAGCAGAGTTGAATTCTGACTCTATTTTAGAAAATAACATTTTGGAATCATCATCAGAAAACTCAAGTACAGTGATAACTGAAACTGATAAATCAGCAGAAACACCGCTACCAAATGAAGTGGAGGATACAACTTCAGCGGAGGACACAGAGCAAGCAAACACAATTGATACACAAATCCCAAAAATGAAAACTGCAGAAACAAACATAGCAATCGAAGACGAAATTTTAACCAACATGACACTGACCAATATGGATGGTGTCGAATACAACCAAAGCACGTTAAACAGAGTATTGAATAGCACTCCAGTGACAGCAAAATTGAATTTTTTGATTGCAGATAAAGATTATGCACCAGGTTCAGTTTACACGTTGATCTTACCCGATCACCTAGGCTATTCAGATATCAGTGGTGATGTAGCAAACGTTGGGGCACATTGGTCAGTCGATGCACAAAGCAAAACATTGACGATCACGTTTAATCAACGAATTACGGAGACACAATTTAATTTAGACTTGAAAAGTTATGTATTTACAGAGGAAGCCCCTTTAGTAACAATCAAAACGCCTGGTCAAACAACTAATCAGTATAACTTCGATTTGTATGAAGAGGTCGCACCGATCAAGTATGAAGAAACCACAAATAAATACGGAATCAACGGGAATATTTATTATAACTTAGATCGAACATTATCAGGCAATCAAACATTAGAATTAGTGATGTCAGAGTCTCCAGGAGCAAAATTTTATAATACCTCTAAAGAAGCAATCGGTGTTTTCTCATATGATGTAGATATCAATGGGAATGTGATCGCAGATTCAAAACAACTTTTAGAAAAAGAGAAGGACTACACTATTGATGAGGACAATGCATACCGAGGAGCAGTGACGATAAACAATATGGACCAACAAAAAGCGTACGCGTTATCTGTCGATCGTGCTTTAGCCTTAGAAAGTGTGTCCAATTATTCTTATAGTTTTTACAATCAATATCCTACAACGAAATTAGGATCTGTTAGTTTAAACCGTTCATCCGGACAATATAGTGGACTTGAATTTACTGCAAAAACAAGTAAAGATCAAAAATCTTTAAAAGAAGCCAATTTAGGTTCGCTACAAAGCGCTAGTTTCCAAGAAAAAGGAAATTATTATCTCTATCTGTACAATCTACCTACACAAACCAAAGTGGGCGAACAGATCATTTTGAAAAGCAAAAATGGACAACCGATTACAGATTATCAACTTTCTGCTTTTGATGCAGCTTACAAAAACGTTCAAATCACTGATTATTTTGATGTAAAAAAAGAAGAAAATCAATTGGTTTTGACTGCAACGAAAGACAGTGTATTGAGAATAATGGCGGAAAAGCTACGCATTCCTTTTGAACAAAAAGACATTGATATTACGGTTAGTACTCCTGTTGTGAATGGCGGAAAAGAAATCATGTTCGTCTCTGATCAATACCTTCAGCCGCTCTCTATTATTAACCCAAAAAATGTCGAGACCGCTTGGGGAAATTATGATCAAAACGGAGCCTACATGAGCGATACAACAATAGCAATCGAAGGAAGCAATAAAAATCCTGTAAAGAACGCAACCATTAAAATCGAACATCCAAACTACTTACAATTAAGAGCACCCAAAGGGGAATACGCTACGTACAAATTAAATAAAGATTATACGATAACAGCGACTGATAGCGGTTCTATTATTAAGTTTACAACGCCAGTCACGACATCATTTAATCTTGATCTAGGCTTTAACTATGTACCAGATAGTCTAGAAAAAAGTAAAAGTATCCCTGTCGATACACTTGCAGTGACCTTAAGTGCGGATAACTATGAAGCTGTGGAAACAACCGTTAGAACCGGCAGAAAACTGTATTCTGAACGAACATTACAAACGAGTGGTAATCAATTTTTAGTAAATGCAAGAAATGATTCGTTTGATTCTTTAATCGTATCAACTAAAATTCCTACAGGCGTAGATGTAGTTTTTGATATTTATGATGTGTCAAATGACCAAGTGGAATCAATTTACCCACAGTATTGGGATCGTGGTTATTATTTCGATAAACCTTTAGCGCCAACTAGCGCAGCGTATCCAAAAATTACATTCGATGAAGCGACAAATAGTTACAAATTCGATTTTGGTAAGACCTCCAAACGCTACATTATTGAATACAAATACGCCAATGGCTGGATCGATGCGAAAACAATCAATGTGACCGGTAGTACTGCCGAACCATTGTATAGCAATCAGATAATGTCAGGGACCGTTTCTATAAAAAATGAAGCGAAAGAAATCCTATCAGCTAGTCAAACAAGCCATGAATCATTGAAGAATGTCACCAAAAATGAAGTGAAAACAAAAAATATCAATAATGGAACACGCACAGTCAAAAATCCAACGTTTACTATTACGACTAAAGGAACAACGAACGCTGGCATCGATTTAAATTCGATTGCTATAACAAATGTCCCGCAAGATGCTTATACAGTTAAGCAAACAGCAACAGGTGCTCAAATTATTTTTGAAAAGTATACATTAACGCAAGATATTACGATTACCTACAATACAGTGTCTAAAAACGCTGGACAAATTTCTACAGAAACTACTATTAGTGCGGATAATTTAGAACAAATGACAGAAACGCGTAGAAATACAGCGACAACACCTATTGTTTTGAGATTCTCTGAAGGAGATGCAGAAGGTATCGTTTATTTGGCTAAAGCACAATTTCACACGTATAATGAAAAAGATCAAACAATAAATATTCCAAATGTTTCATTTGAATTGATCGACAATGTGACGAATAATAAAACAGAGTTTGAAACAAACGAAGCTGGCGAATATAAAGTTGATGCCATCATGTCTGGAGAATACACATTAAGAGCCAACAAAATACCAGAAGGGTATACGATCAATGAAGAATATACGGATGGTAAAATAATCAAATTGACGAAAGATGAGAATACAATTGATATTCCTCTTAAAGAAGTCATTGATCAAACCGGTGTAAAAGCAAAAAATTCAACGATTTATGTAGGGGATACGTGGAAGCCAGAAGACAACTTTTTAGAAGCTACTGATCAAGAGGGCAACCCAGTTTCATTTGATCAAATCACGGTAACTGGAACTGTCGACAATACAAAAGTCGGTGAGTATGAAATTACGTATCATAATCAAGGAAAAGAAGCGAAAGCAACTGTTTCTGTTATCTTAGAGGAGACGTTAAAAGTTAAAGATTCAACGATTTCAGTTGGCACAAAGTGGACATCAGCAGATAATTTCGTCGAAGCAACAGACAAAACAGGAAAAGCGATTTCCCTAGATCAACTCACTGTAACAGGCTCTGTCGACACAAGTAAAGTAGGCGATAATAAAGTCACATATGAAAATCAAGGCAAAAAAGCTGTGGCAACCATCCATGTTGTCGCGACACAAGAAACACTTGCTGTTAAAGACTCTACGATCTATGTAGGAGATACTTGGGAAGCTGCTGATAATTTTGTCTCAGCAACTGATAAAAATGGTCATAATAGTCCGATTCAAGATATCAAGGTAACAGGTACGGTAGATACAACAAAAGCCGGTATCTATGAAGTTATTTATGGCACAGATACACTAAAAGAGACAGCTAAAATCACTGTAAAAGCGGACCAATCAACACTAGTAGTAAAAGATTCAACAATTTATGTAGGCGATGATTGGAAGAGTGCTGATAACTTTGTATCGGCAACGGATCGTGATGGCAGAGCAATTTCTTTTGAAGAAGTAGAAGTTACTGGAACAGTTGAGACTAAAGAAAAAGGCGAACATAATGTTGCTTATACGGTTCAAACGACGGAAACAAATGAGCCTAGTAAAAGCAGAAAAGTTGCACCAGCCAAAAAACAATTGACTGCTACAGCCAAAATTACAGTCCTTGAAAAAACGGCATCTAAACAAAATGCAACAACGAAGAATCAAACTCATATTGTGAAACCAGATAAACAAGGGAAGTACCCTAACACTGGTGAAAAAGTTAATGATTCTATTCGTTTGATTGGACTCTTAGCCGTATGGATCACGATAATTAGCGTGATCTGTCTAAGGAAAAGAAGAACAGATTAACTGAAGGACGCGAGGATTGGGGCTAGGACGGAAGCAGTGTAAACACTGTTTTTGTTCAGCCTTTTACTCCGTTGGCCCAAACGTTGGAGGTGCTGAGCTAATGAAGAAGAAACCTTTGATTGTAGGAACTGCGTTACTATTTTCATCCGCACTTTTTACCCAGTTTGAACCCTTTTATGGTGAAAAAGCAACAACACCTGGGAAATATAAAATGAGTTACAAAATAGATGGAAAAGTCGAAACAGCTATAATTGAAGTGAAAGAGAATCAAACGGAAGTGTTATTGAAAGATATCGTCATCAAACAAAATGAACAGTGGTCTCCTTTAGACAATGTTGTTTCATTAAAAGACAGAGATGGCGAGCCACTTGAACTAAACCAAGTAACAATCAAACATAACGTCAATACACAAGAAACTGGCCTTTATTTTGTGAAATTTTCCTACAAAGATTACGATGCGACTGCTAAAGTAACGGTCAATCCTTCAATCCGTTCCGAACATAAAAAAAGAGAAAAAAAGCAGTATTCTCCGATGGAGGCACAAACAAAAATCATGTTGAATGATGAACTGTTGCAAAATGAACCGACTGAACCAAAGGGAGACCTAAATACACCCGGTGGAGCGGATCTACCAGATTCCACGAGTTTTGGAAATATGTTGAGTTTCATGTCAGGGACACTGTTGTATGGGACAAGGAGAGTATAAATGGATTTCTTGTTATTAGATGATCGAACGAATTTAAAGCTATCTATTATTCGAAAATTGGAGCAGCACTATTCATTTTCAGAACGTAAAGATAATTTATGTGAGCAATTGACTATTTCTCAATACCTTCTAGAAAGGAACATTATTGAAATAAATGAGGACTTGAAAAGGTTTCAGTTGATTGATGAAATGGAATTGATCGAGCAAAGTAATGAGATCATCTTATTTCAAGATTCTCAGATATCATCAAGCATTGTTGAGGAAAGCTATTTAAAACATTCACTAGAATTTACATTATTACAAACGATATTTTTTAACCAATTTACTTCGATCAAAAAATACGGAGAAAAACATGGAATGAGCCGCACTGTTGTCTATAAAATTGTTGATAGGATTCGAAAAGAGCTAGTGCAATATGATATAAAATTATCCAAAACATTCCAACTAGTTGGAGATGAAAGGACGATCCGTCACTATTTTGTGATGCTTTTTTATCGAATTTACAAGGATTCAGATGAGTTGTACAATCAATCAGATAACGTATTGGTAAGTGAGTTACTTGCATCTATTAAAGTGTATTGCAATGATGTTACGGTATTTTATCTGTTTAAACATTACTTATTTGTTATGTTAGAAAGAGTGAATAGAAAACACAACTATTTTTTGCCTAGTCCTACTCACTCAGCCACTTTTGACACAAAAAACGTGATATATCAAATAATAGATCAATGGACCAAGCAGACGTTAAGTGGAACCAACCGCGAAAAAGAAGTCGAAGTAAGAGGCATTGTTAGCCAGTTATCTATTTACAGAAGTGAATTTTGCGACCTTGAAAATCAGTCGGTTGAACAGTATAAGCAGCAATTAGAGCGACAAATTCGTCTATATCCACAGCTAACACTAACAAAACCAGAATGTTGGCTTAATGTAACTAGGACGATTTATCAGCACCAATTTATTACCCCTTTGATTGATCTTACACTACGTGTGATAGACTTAGATTTTTTCCATGAGCGTTATCCAGTCATATTTGAAGTCTGCCATTCATTTATGTATCAACTAGATAAAGAAGCATTTAAACATAGTAAAAAATCTCTTTTTTTCAATTTATTACTTGTACTTTCTCAACAATACGATCAGGAAAATGAGAAACATCCGATAAATATCCATGTGAACTTCACCCAAGGCGAAACATATAATCAATTTATCAAAGAACAAATTCAAATTTTTGATTCTTTTAGCATAAATTTTCAACCAGTCTTACGTCCAGATACAGATTTAATCGTCTCTGATTATCATTCTAAAACAACTTTTTCAGCACGAACTCTAATCTGGCTAGCGCCCCCAAGAGCAAGCGATTGGCGTAATTTTGGTGAGGAGATTGTGTGGATCAATAGAGAGCGGCAGTTGAATAAAAAAAGAATCTAAGATCAATAATAAAGGCATGAGAGCAAGCCTATTAAGCTTTTTCTCATGCCTTTTTTCTATATAAATGAAATCTAGAAGATTATTCGATCTACGATTTCCGAGATAATCGTTGTGACCCAAGCGTATAAATTGCCATGTTTTTTAAATTTTTTGGTCTTTTTTTCTTGATTCATTGTAAACCTCCTTTAGTTATAACGTAATAATACGATAATCAAGAAAAAAACAACATCGATAAAGAGCATTCGTTTATTACAGTTTTGAAATAAAAAAAATTCAAATAGACGAGAAATAAGAGATTTGAGTAATACGTGTCTCTTTTGGATTGTTTGCAAAAAGTATAGTAATCCATGTTGTGGAATGGAGTCATTTACTCAATATAATTACTCAAATTAAATTGAAAGTTGACTAAATTTCTTCAAAATGGTAGAGTACCTCTGAGGAAGGTGTTTCAAATGTACGTATTATTTATTTCAACTCTTAGCTCCCTACAACTTATTTTTGATGAAGTGTTGTGTGGAGCTTAATCGGAAAGCTTATGAGCTTTTCTTATTCATCAGTAAATGTCGTATACTAAAAAATAGCACAAGTTTGCTATGTATTTAGTCTACCTATTTACTGAAGAATATATAGATTATAAGGCCCTAGACATTTTGTCTATGGGTCTTTTTTGTATGTTCTTTAGTAAAAATCTATGAAACCAAATGAAAGAGGAAAAATAAAATGGAATTATTACAAGTCAAAGAATTAACGTATGCAGTACCAGATAAACAGCTTTATGAGAACAGCTCATTTACTTTAAGAAGCAACGAACATATGGGAATTGTTGGTAAAAATGGTGCAGGAAAAAGTACATTACTAAAAATGCTCTTAGGCACAGTATTACCAGATGCAGGATCGATATCGTGGAATCCAGTGGCTACATTAGGGTATTTAGACCAATACGTGGATATGGATCAATCGCTAACCATCAATGAATTTTTAAAATCAGCCTATCAAGAATTATTTGCTACGGAAAAAGAAACGTTGAAACTCTATGAAACCTATGGAGAAACGGGCGATGACCAATTATTGACAAGAGCAGCTACTTACCAAGAAAATTTGGAACTGAAAGGTTTTTACCAAGTTGAAAACGATATTAACAAAGCCATTACAGGACTTGGGATAAGCGATGCAGATCAACCATTAGCAGCTTTAAACCGTGGAGATCAAATCAAAGTCATTTTGGCAAAGTTACTATTAGAAAAACCGTCTGTCTTGATTTTAGATGAGCCGACTAACTATTTGGACCAAGAACATATTGAATGGTTGACAGAGTATTTAAATGCTTTTGAAAATGCCTTTATTATTGTTTCCCATGATACAGAATTTTTAAGTAACATTGCAACGTGTATCTGTGATATCGATTTTGGTTCGATCAAGAAATACCATAGTAATTATACTGACTTTTTAAAACAAAAAGCTCATTTAACAGAGGCTTACCAAAGTCAGTTTGAAGCGCAACAACGTAAAATCAAAGAAACAGAAGCGTTTATTCAAAAAAATATTGCAGGGATCAAAACGAAAATGGCGCAAGGCAGAAGAAAACATTTGGAAAAAATGGATCGTTTGAAAGAACCAGAGAAAAAAGTGGAATCTAACTTTTCCTTTAAATTAATGCCTCAAAGCTCACCGAATGCGTTAACGATCGATGAACTAACAGTAGGCTATAAAGCCCCCTTACTTACTGTACGTGATTTACAAGTGAAAAAAGGCGAAAAAATAGTAATTACGGGTCAAGATGGGTTAGGAAAATCTACACTGGTAAAAACACTTTTAGCAATGGTACCGGCGATTTCTGGAAAAGTACAATTTTCCCCTCAAGTTGTTACAGGTTATCACTCACAAGATATCGAGTGGGAAAATACTGAATGGACACCGATTGAAGCATTAGCCAATAAATACACGAAACTTACGTATGAAGATGTTCGTCGAGAGTTAGCGAAGTGTGGGGTGAAACGAGAAATTGCATCTAAAAATATTTTTATGTTAAGCGGTGGGGAACAATCAAAAGTGAAATTATGTGATTTAACCATGCAACCAAGTAATTTTCTGATTTTAGACGAGCCAACCAATCACTTAGATGTAGAGTCAAGAAAAGCGCTGCAAGAGGCCATAAAGGCTTTTAGAGGCAGTGTCGTATTGATTTCAAATGACGAAGAGTTTTATTCAACTATAGGTGATCATATCTATACAGTTGCGGATAAACACCTTGTGAAGCAATAAATCATGTAAAACATTCTGGTATAACGTTTCAATGAGTTGTAGAAACACGGAATCAAGTATTCGATGAAGTTCATCCTACAATTTATCGAAATCAATAGAACGAAGGTTAAGTCGTATAGTAGTGATGACATAGAGAAAAGCCCAATCTACAGCAACGTAAATAGATTGGGCTTTTCTTTTTCTTACTAAATTACGATATTAGTATTGTGTACTGTGTCACAATACGGTATGCTATGTTTAACAATTTGGAGAAAGGAGTATTTATGGATAGAGCGAATAAATAAAAACTCAAATTTATTCGAAAAAAGTAGCTTAAATAATGGGATTCTTCTCATTGGCAAAACAATCGCTAGAAACGATCGTAGAGGTTACAACTGGGAAAGAAAGAGCTTCGGAACTGAAGGCAAGAATTAAAGCATTAGGTTACAACCGATAGTGAACCAGTACATATTTATTAAAGGAGAGCGTAAAATGACAGAGCTAAAAAAGAAAGAATATTATTTTGGAGGGATTAGTGTGAAAAAACTAGGAATTGTGCTATTTTCTTTATTATTAATCCTGCTATTTAAAGTCAATGACTCAGAAGCAGCTAGCTTGGGTAATCACTCACAATGGATGAATGCAATACGGGATGATACTGAAATATCGCGTCTTTCCATACCTGGAAGTCATGATAGCGGGACGTTCAAATTAAGAGACCCTATCAAGCAAGTCTGGGGAATGACCCAAGATCGAGATTTCGAAGATCAGTTCAGTTATGGCGTCAGGTTTTTTGATATCCGTGTTCGAGCAGTAAAAAATGATCAGCTAGTCCTTCATCACGGAAGTATATTTCTGTATGCATCACTATGGGAGTTTATAAATAGTGCTAATACGTTTTTAAAAAATAATCCATCTGAAACGATTATAATGTCTTTGAAAACGGAGTATGAAGCCATGCCAGGTGTTACAAAAAGTGTAGAAGAAATATTCAGAGATACTTATTACGACAATAACTTTTACAAAGGAAATTCTTTGTACCCTAAATTAGAAGATGTAAGAGGCAAAATTGTATTGATGAACAGGATGTCTGGTAGGATAGATTTTTCTGGTATACCGTATATAAGATGGGATGACAATAAGACTTTTAGCAAGTGGATAGGCAGTCGGGCTATAAATGTTCAAGATCAATATAATGTGAGCTATTACCCTAAAAAAGAGGCAATTGAAGAGTTCCTTCGTTATACAAATAATAATGCCGATGATGGTAGTTATTTTATCAACTTTGTCAGTTTAAGTAGTGGCGGAACAATGTGGAGTAGCCCATATTACTACGCAGGTTATTTAAATCCTTCTACGGCACAATATATAAACTCAAATAGTTCACAAAGAGCTGGTTGGGTTATTATGGATTATGCAGGAAAAGAATGGGGACCAAGGTTGTATGAGTCTGTCATTAAAACGAATAATAGATTCACGAAATAAAACTAAAAAAACTTTTAATGGAGAATAAGTTGGGTAATTATTACTAAGGGGTTCGCTTTATTTATTTAGTAGAGTTTACATTATTGTAAGTCTGCTTTAGCATGTTATATTCATCAGTAATGGGGGATAAAGCAAGAGAAAAAATCGGGAAAATAAAATCTGCTTAAAAGTTTTAGAATAACTTGAAAAAGAAGAATCTACTGAATCCCAAGTAGTCATCGAAGAAATAGAAAAGCATTTCAAAAAGACGATAAATGAAGAAAATTTTTAGGGTGTGGGACAAAAGTAAAAATCACTTTTGTTTCACACCCCAGATGCGAATAAATAGTGGGAGCAGAAGCAATCACTACGCTTCGCTTCGATCACATCAAATTCTAAGTGCTAAAGCACTAAGATTTGAAGGCTTCGGAAATAAGCTGAAATTCACAAAAATTTGAAAAACAATTTTCGTAAATTCCTTCTTATTTCTCGGGATTAAACATGATGTGCGCCCTAAAAATTGTATGTAGATTAACCAGTCAATTTTGCTTTTATCCGATGATGATTGTAATAATCAATATAATTTGTAACTGCTCGGTTTAATTCCTCAAAGCTAGAAAAACTACGGGCATAATACATTTCTTGTTTCATTAGACCAAAGAAATTTTCCATTAATGCATTGTCCAAACAATTTCCTTTTCGTGACATACTCTGGTATAACTTTGCTTGCTTCAATTGTCTAACATACTGTTGATTTTGGTAATGCCACCCTTGATCGGAATGGATTGTTGTTCGAAAGTTGGTCTTTTTACTTTCTTTAATGGCTGTTTTTAAAGGAATCAATACACAATCCAACGTTGGTTTTTGCTGAAATTGATAGGCAATGATTTCTCCATTAAAACCATCAAGAAAAGGACTGAGATAGGCTTTTCTTTTTAGTTTAATTCCTTCGGAATTTCGTTCAGTATAGTGAAATTCTGAAATATCTGTAAAGATTTTTTGTTTTGGCATCGTGCTAAAAAAGCGACGATTCACCTTGTTCTTTGCCAAGGTTCCCACTAAACCTTTGTAAGATCGATACCTTCTTGAACGACGAGTAAAGCTTATACATACTAAGTTATATTTCTTCATAATTCGTCGGATTTTCTTATGATTGATTTGATAGCCCATATTCACTAAAGCCAGTTTGATTCGACGATAGCCATAATTGCGATCATTCTCTTCAAAAATTATTTGAATCAATTTCTCTATGTGAGTCATTTTTTCTTCGCTCATTATCTGTTTTTTCCAGTAATTGAAGGTAGAACGCGGTAGCTTAATCGCTTGTAATACATGATCTTGACGATACTTTCCAATAAGTTCTATGGCTATTCTGGTTTGAACTCGTCTTTTCGCTTCGCCATAATAGTTTGTTGGAAAGTCCGTAGCTTTTTTAAATACTCGACCTCGATTCGCAAACGTTCATTCTCACGCTCTAATTCCTTTTCACGAGATAGTTTGCTTGTTTCTTGCTGTTTTTTTGTTGGTTTATTCATCCTTTTTTTGGGTCTCCCTTTTTGATTAGACAGAGCCGTTTGACCACCAGCGATGTATTTCCTTTGCCAACGAGAAATCATCGACCCATTAGGCAGCTTGAATTGTCTTGCTGCTTCACCGAAAGAAGCACCTGTCGTTTCTATAAAGTGTAATACATCTCGCTTAAATTCACTAGTATATTTTGTCAGTGAACGGTGTCTTTTGAGCCCTTCTTTCCCAAATAATTGATAGGAGTGTTTCCAATTGTAAATTAAGGCATTTGATGGGAGTCCGTATTTTTTGGCCAAGGCTCGTCCGCCCAGCGGGCCTTCTAGGTACTCTTTCACTAGCTTTAATTTGAATTCTACCTCATAATAACTCATAAAAAATAACCTCCAAAAATTGTATTTTTCACGTACAACTTTCGGGGGTCACATCATTATGTCCCAGACTCTATGACTCGAAAAGCCACCATGAAATAAAACGTAATGCCATGAAGCATAGGGAGCAAAATTGGCGCGGGCCAACGCCACTAGTGCTACCGACTTAATCGCTGTGACATATAGGAAAACCAAAAGAAAAAGGAAGACTAAGTCATTATTACTTATGAAAAATTACGTATTTTTCCACTTGAAATTTTTTCTGGAAACTTCAAACGAATAATCTTTAAATTAGTTATTTTTTTAATATTATTAAAAATAATAGTATCATCGATATAAGTAGTCCATTATTTTGTGTTTTTATATAAAATGCCTTCAAACGTAGAATGGATGGTAAAGTTTGCAATTTTTTTGGTTTTCTATTTGAAATGATTGTGGTTAGTTTGACTATTTATTGTATTTACTACTTCACTCCTGAATTTACCATTGAAATATGTACTTTTATCCGCTAGTCTCTTATATATTTAAAAATTCTTAAATAAATTAATGTTTTTTAAAACAAAATTACGTTTCTCTATCTTTTTATTTGAATTATATATAAAAGTGGTATAGAGTATCAAACATCCTAATTAGAAAAGATTTTTTTTTTTGAATAGTATATACACATAATTGGAGGCATTTATTTTGGATAGAAAACAGAGAATTTATCAAATTGAATGTATGAAAGAAATATTGAAAAAAAGACCCATAAAAAAGGTTAATCGATTTAAAATGAGAAAAGTAAAAAAAATATGGGTATTTTCGTATGCCGTCACAACCATTTTTGGTGTGAATATTATGATGGATTACTTCGCTAATGGACATAGTATTCTTGCATATGCTGATGAAGCAAGTAGCCAGTATACGCCAAGTTATTATTATTATAATGGAAATCCAATAATTATAAGTGGTGGTACTATTGGTGTAAGTATGGAAATTAGAGTTCCTAATAGTCTAGGGAAAACAATTAGATCAGTGACGTTTAGTAATGGCTCTGGACAAAAAACGCTTAGTTCCTTTACATCACCTGTTCAAGATTCTTCATCAGACAGTTATACAATTCTAACGAGTCAACCGCCCTTAACTGTGAACCCTACAAGTCAAGCACAAGATAGCTATGTTCGTAATCCTATAATATTTACTTATACAGATGGGACTACCTTTAAGACTTCTATTGGGACTAGTGATGTAATTCGAGAGATGGAAATAGCTATCAGGCGACTTCAAAGACAGATTAATTCGTTAAATAACTTTGATGACAACTATAAAATCAAAACGAATGAGGCTTATGTTTCCAAGGCCAATGAATTAGCAAATAGTTACGAAGCCAATTTATTGTATCCTGAAAGTAACACTATTGTTTCACCCGATTTTCCAGATGGAGCTGTCTTAGATGCGATGTCATCAGATAAAAAAGACCAGAATACATGGTTTGGTGAATTAAATACAACAGTTGCAAATAAAACAACTGAAATTAATGCAATCACAGATGCTGTTCCAGGTGGAAAGGAAGAAGCAAATCAAAAAGTGGCAGATTATCTTACTCAAGCTAAAGCAGAAGTATTTGCTTCAGAAGGAACAGCCATTTCTACCAAAGCACAAGAGTGGATTGATAAAATTAATGCGATACAAGTTGAGCGAATAGCTGCTACGCCGGAAACACCAACCATTTCACCAGCTACTGAAGGTGAGCAAGAAATATCTGGAACGGGTCAACCAGGAGATACGATTGTTATCACCGATCAAGGAGGTACTGAGTTAGGAATGGGTACTGTTGGAGAAGATGGCAGTATCAAAATTGCTACGAATCGTCCGTTAGAAAAAGGGGAAATAATCACAGTGACTCCTAGCATAGGAGATAAAGTGGGAACCCCAGCAACAGTAACGGTATTACCAAAAAGTGAAACCGGCGAAGGAGACACAGGTAACATAGGAACGCCAGATTCACACAAACCAACAATTAACCAACCAACGGCTGGCGACCAAGTAGTAACTGGTACAGGAACCCCAGGAGATACCATAGTGATCACCGATCAAGGAGGAACTGAATTAGGAACCGGTACAGTAGGAGAAGATGGCAGTATCAAGATCGATACGAACCGTCCACTAGAAGCAGGCGAAGTAATCACGGCAACGCCAAGTACAGGAGAAAATGTAGGCACGCCAGCAACAGTAACGGTATTACCAAAAAGTGAAACCGGCGAAGGAGATACAGGTAACATAGGAACGCCAGATTCACACAAACCAACAATTAACCAACCAACGGCTGGCGACCAAGTAGTAACTGGTACAGGAACCCCAGGAGATACCATCGTGATTACGGATCAAGGAGGAACTGAATTAGGAACCGGTACAGTAGGAGAAGATGGCAGTATCAAGATCGATACAAACCGTCCACTAGAAGCAGGCGAAGTGATCACGGCAACACCAAGTACAGGAGAAAATGTAGGCACGCCAGCAACAGTAACGGTATTACCAAAAAGTGAAACAGGCGAAGGAGACACAGGTAACATAGGAACGCCAGATTCACACAAACCAACAATTAACCAACCAACAGCAGGCGACCAAGTAGTAACTGGTACAGGAACCCCAGGAGATACCATAGTGATCACCGATCAAGGAGGAACTGAATTAGGAACCGGTACAGTAGGAGAAGATGGCAGTATCAAGATCGATACGAACCGTCCACTAGAAGCAGGCGAAGTAATCACGGCAACGCCAAGTACAGGAGAAAATGTAGGCACGCCAGCAACAGTAACGGTATTGCCAAAAAGTGAAACCGGCGAAGGAGATACAGGTAACATAGGAACGCCAGATTCACACAAACCAACAATTAACCAACCAACGGCTGGCGACCAAGTAGTAACTGGTACAGGAACCCCAGGAGATACCATCGTGATTACGGATCAAGGAGGAACTGAATTAGGAACCGGTACAGTAGGAGAAGATGGCAGTATCAAGATCGATACAAACCGTCCACTAGAAGCAGGCGAAGTGATCACGGCAACACCAAGTACAGGAGAAAATGTAGGCACGCCAGCAACAGTAACGGTATTACCAAAAAGTGAAACAGGCGAAGGAGACACAGGTAACATAGGAACGCCAGATTCACACAAACCAACAATTAACCAACCAACGGCTGGCGACCAAGTAGTAACTGGTACAGGAACCCCAGGAGATACCATCGTGATTACGGATCAAGGAGGAACTGAATTAGGAACCGGTACAGTAGGAGAAGATGGCAGTATCAAGATCGATACAAACCGTCCACTAGAAGCAGGCGAAGTGATCACGGCAACACCAAGTACAGGTGAAAATATCGGAACCCCAGCAACAGTAACGGTATTGCCAAAAAGTGAAACCGGCGAAGGAGACACAGGTAACATAGGAACGCCAGATTCACACAAACCAACAATTAACCAACCAACAGCAGGCGACCAAGTAGTAACTGGTACAGGAACCCCAGGAGATACCATAGTGATCACCGATCAAGGAGGAACTGAATTAGGAACCGGTACAGTAGGAGAAGATGGCAGTATCAAGATCGATACGAACCGTCCACTAGAAGCAGGCGAAGTAATCACGGCAACGCCAAGTACAGGAGAAAATGTAGGCACGCCAGCAACAGTAACGGTATTACCAAAAAGTGAAACCGGCGAAGGAGATACAGGTAACATAGGAACGCCAGATTCACACAAACCAACAATTAACCAACCAACAGCAGGCGACCAAGTGGTCACAGGAACTGGTACGCCAGGAGATGTTCCAGAGAAAAAAATAACATCTAAAAATCTTCCTAAAATGGGTGATGAAATTTATCAAAGTGTCTCTGTATGGGGAATTTTATTGATGTTATTTAGTGGTGGTATCTTTTTAAAAAGAAAAAAGAATGAGTAATATATAAGGATTATACTAATTTAAAAAATTAGCTCGAATAAATGATGATGTAGTCAAATTAAAACCAGATTGGGGAATAACTCTGGTTCTACGTCAAATTGTGTTTGTGAACAAAAAACTGAATAGAAATCTAAGTCTGGTAAGGATAGAACATTCTTATCAGGCTTTTTATTGTTGTGAAAAGTAAGACTTTGTTAAAGAAGAGTAATTTCTTTTTGAACCAGTGTGGTAGCTGATTATCTAGCTGTTGAAGATACTCAAAAAAGAGCGTATGTTCTCGATGAGAAAAAGCATATTTTAAATATTGAACCGTATCATAGCCTGTTCGTAGGACATCATCATAGTGCAACAGTTCATCGACAATATCTTGTTGACTTAATGGTCGTTTAAATAAGGGCTGATAAGCTCGACAGTTTATATCTAATTTATCGGAATCTTTCAATAGTAGCTTCCAATAGCGTTTTAAACGACGGTATTGTTTTGGTTCAGAACTTTTCAAACGGTTCATCGTTTGAATTCGCAGTTGGTTCAACGTACGATTCATTTGTTGGACGATATGAAAGCGATCCGTCACTAATTGAGCATTCGGAAAAACCGTTCGAAGAAGTTGATGGTAACTAGCGTTCATATCGGTTACGAGATACGCTACATGTAGCCGAGCTTCACGTGTAAAGCGCATGAAATGAGCGGTCAATTTGTATAGTCGTCTATCTTCCAGCACTTCTAACAACTGATTCCGTTCTCCATCCACACAAATAAAGCTCATACTTCCTTGGCAAAATTTCATGGATTTAAATTCATCAATACATAGAATTTTAGGGAGGAAGTTCCAGTTTGTTCGATAATTTTTTGATAGTCTCTCCATCATTCTAAGGACTGTTATGTCTGAAACAAAGTGTTTTTGAGCAATCATTTTTCTTGAAACATTCTTTTTCAGGTCAAGCATAATTTGGTATTGAAGCTGTTTAGATAAGTGATGATGTTCTTCAATCAGCTCTGTATGAGCGTGGAAAGTAGCACCACATTCATGACAAAGAAAACGTGTCCGTTTTAGTTCTAATAGAGTGAAGCGCTCATTAAAAACAGGCAATTGAGCTGTTGTTGTATGACTGCCATTTTTGATGATTTGTCCATGATTGAGGCGCCCACATTTCTCGCAATGAGTAGGTGAATAGGTCAGTTTGGCTTTAATCACTTGAGCTTGCACTCCTTTTACTGGTCTTTGTTCCAACCAATTTTCTTCAAACCGGAGGTTTTTGTCTGTAAGTCCGAGCAATAATCTGGTATTCTTATCCATAGGGAACAACCTTTCTGATGATTTGTGGTTTTTGTCGATTTCATTTTATCAGTTAGTTGTTCCTTTTTTGTATTTAAATGCTCAAAAAAGTGCTGGTAGAAAATCTTTTTTGATTTCCACCAACACAATATATTATAGAGACATAACTCTTTCATTCTGATTTTTTTACGTTACCTTAATCAAGCCGTTAAACAGAAAAATTTCTATTTTCATGTTCTTACAAATTTTAAAGTATAGTAAATGTGTTTATTGGATTTAGTAATGTATTTCGAACCCTATAAAGTGATTATGGCCAATTTATTCGCTATAATCTATTGAAGGAGTATCATGTTGTTGTTAATTTTGTACTTAAAAACAGTTGATTTAAAATAGATTGTATAAATTGAGAGCCTGTTTAAATCGGGAAAGAAAAGAAGATAGATCGAGGAATCAAAAAGGAGTTGGAAAAAATGACAAATTTCAATAAAACAATGTTAGCTATTCCCTATATTAGAAGTAATTTTTTAGGAGATGAATTATCTGAAAAAATGCTGTATTCCCTAAATGTAAAAGAAGAAGCTGCCAATTTAACTAACAACATTAATGAAGCAAATGGTGGCATGTTTACAAGAGGAGTTGAGGTAAGGAGTTTATATTTTGAAACTATTTTGAATAACTATTCCAAATATTTCGAGCAATTAGTGGTGTTAGGTATTGGACTAGATACTAAGTATGATAAGTTAGAATGCCTTGCCGACAAAGATAGTTATGGAATTGATATTGCTAAAAAAGATATAGAATGGATTCATAGTCAATCGGGATATAAAACAAAGGTATCATTAATAGAAGGGGATATAAATCATATAGAAAATGTAATGGAAAAATTAAAGGCACAAGGCTTGGATACGACTAAAAGAACCTTTATTATTTGGGAGGGCGGAACATATTACTTAAATCCTTCACAAGTATTCAAAGTTCTAAGTTTTTTTCGAAATCAAATGAATTTAGTTGGTGTGACAGTTGATCTGATAAACAATGAAGTTATTGAAGATAGAGAACACCCAAATTTTAACACGATCAATAAAGTGCTAGATATATTGAAAAACAGTGGGAACCAATGGAAAGGTTTCTTTGATAAACGAGAAATGACACATTTTCTTAAGGATAGTTTAAAGTATAGAGTATGTGAAATTTTAGAATATGAGAAAGTGGAACAAGAATTATATCCTAAACATACATGTGTTATGATGGAAAATTTAATGTACTTTGTTGTTGCAACGAATCTCAAAAAAAGATAGAAAGATTAGGAGTGGAGAAGAACACAAAGAATGCTTGATAGTTACGAGAAGAGGGGAGCTTAGAAGGAATTAACTAGTGTTGTTATTGAAAACTAAAATAAATGCTACTTATTTAAACTACTAAACTTTTGTTCAAGGTAGGACTTATAAAGCTTAGGATAATTACGATTTAGCTGGAAAAACGTTACAGACTTTTGTGAAAATAGAGTATAGTCAAATTTGAATCTACCTGTAGCTGAATCTAGTAGTTTTCAATGCTAATTTTGAATGTAAATCAATTTTAGACTACAATTGATGTAGGACTATTGTTTGATTTTAAAAGCACTAAAAGAGCTTGGGACATAAGTCCTAACGAAAAATCTAGATGAGGCTGGGACAGAAGCGTTTAATCTCGAGAACCACGTAGGTACTGTGCAACATCAACTCATACTTCGTTGTGTTTTACAGCAATAAGAAGGAATTCACGAAAATTGTTTCTCAAATTTTTGTGAATTTCAGCTTATTTCCGAAGCCTTCAAATCTTAGTGCTTTAGCACTTAGAATTTGATGTGATCGAAGCGAAGCGTAGTGATTGCTTCTGCTCCCGCCGTTTATTCGTATATGGGGTGTGAAACAAAAGTGATTTTACTTTTGTCCCACGCCCATCTAGATTATTTTTTTGTACAAAAATAAGAACACCTTTGCTAAAATAAAAGTAACGACACAAATAAACTAGCGAAGTGTTCTTAGGTTTAAAAATTATACCACAAAATCAAGTCATTCTTCCCTAAAGAAGGTAAAAGAGATAGAAGTTAACTTTAATGATATGCAACCTAATAAATCAAACGATGATATACATAATATTATTACTGAGAATTGGTGCCGTAACTATCCCAAAAAAGATCAAGAATAAAACATTTTAAGGAGAGCAATATGAGAATATTTCGAAACTATTATAAGCTTATTAACAATTTTTATAATGAAAGTTCAAATTTTATTAAGTTATCAATACTTACTGCTACTTTTATAACATCATTGCTAATTAAAGAAATGCTATTTGAAAATATTGATGGTATATTCGGTTATATTCTAGGGTTGACGTCATTCTTGATACTATTTTCTTTATATTCATATTTGTTTTATAAAATTAATCATTAGCTCTTTATAAAAGCAAGGTAGTCTGTATCAAAACGATTGGTATAGGGAACCTCAATAATACATAAAATGTTGCTATGACAGTTACCAAATGGCTAAATTCATTATAAAATCCATCTTAATACATACTATTTAAATTACAATGAGATTTTTATAATATTCTAAAATATAAATATTGAATTTGTTAATATACTATTATTAATAAGTATTGGAGAGATAATTTTATGAAAAAGAGAAACTTTATTCTTTGTATTTTGATTTTTTTATTTGTTTTTACGGGAACTAAAGACGCATTTGCAGATACAGTAAATGGAGAGATATGTGATTCAAATGGAAATCCTCTAATTTACGGAAAAGAGTACTATGTTTGGCATATAGGAGATACAAATATAAAAAGAGGTGGATTAACCTTTGAACCTCATCTTAGTTATGATAATTTACTTTTTTCTAATAATTCTAGTGCAGTCGGAACAGCTCAAGTAATAACGGGAAAACCTAACGGAGAAATAGTACGCGAAGGAGACACTGTTAAAGTAAAGTCAACGAACGGTAACTGGGGAAACGAACGTGAGTGGGCATCTAGAAACTACTTTACGGGGGGCATATATAATGATATGATTTTAAAACAATCTGGAGATAATTTGTTTATTGCAGGGAATAATGTAGATGGAAAAGGTCAAATTGGATTTGGTAAGTATGAAGCGGATGTTTATTATGGAAATATAGCGGTATATAGCACAAATTTAATAGCTAGAACAGGTAAACAAAATAAACTATGGTTATACATGAATAGAAGTCAATTGTTAGGTAATAAAATTCCTACAGATCCTGCTGGCTTAAATTTTGTATATAGAACTACAAGAAAAAATTTAGAGTTTAGACCTGTAAATTAACAGTATTCATTTTTTATTTAGCAATCAAAGAGCGGAAGAGAGAGCTATTTTAGAAGTGGTACAACTTTTGTGAAAAACGATTAGTAGCAGCCTACATGAGATCCAAAAGGAAAGAAAATAGTTCTTGATTAAATGTAAAAGCAGTTCACCTAAAACCTTATATGATGTAGGATATATTTATACATCATATAAGGTTTTTGAATTTGGAGTGATTATTTAAATTTAAAAGCGAGAGTATTATGCCGTTTACTGAAGCAAGCGAAAGCCTGTCAGGACTAATTAGAGGATGAGTTACATAAACAACATAGTTATACAATGGAAAGTCAAAAAGGAGTTGGCAATCAAACCAGCTCTTTTTGTGTAAATTCGAAGCAAATAGCCATAGACTATTTTGCTCAATAATTTTGAACTAATGAGTATCTTTTCGCTTACTAATTTTTCTCGCTTTTTCTGCAGATGCTAATTTTGATATAAACAACGAAATAATTCCTAGACCAACCGTGACATAAAGCATTGTAAAGGCTTTTCCTATCGCAGTTACAGGATACATGTCCCCATAGCCGATGGTTGTCAAAGTAATAAAACTTAAATATAGCGCATCAAATAATGACAGTGACTCTGCCCAACTATAAAAGATTGTGCCAGATATTAATGTCAAGAAAGTCAAGGCAAATAACGCTCTGAACTCATCATCATCTACGAGTTTAAAAAAGTCCTTAAAAAGTCTTTTAATAATAAAATAAAGAGAAATCATTTATTTTCTCCTCTCCTCAATAATCATTTAACACCTAAGATTGAGTATAGTCTTTATTCATAAAAATAATCAAGAATTTTTTATCTTTCGCATATTTTTATTGGAACTACAGAAGATGATTTTGCTTGTATGTGAGAAGAAATTTGGGTTGGTTCTTTGTAATGAAAGAACGAGAAGACTCCATTTAGACAGTTGATTGACACGGTGTATAATTTGTTTTAAGGACGATAGACGTAGCAAATACTTGGTATATTGACTCTGATTACTTATTTTATTAGAGTGATACTGTTATAATGATTGTAGTCTACATGTGATAGAAGTATAAATTTACTAAAAAATGAAACGAAGATAATTTTTGTAGAATGTTCAATTCCGCTCTAAATATTTTTGAATTAGATGTATCGAATCAAGAAAAAGCCAAACGGATATTGGCAAAATCGCAAGTATTTGGTGGTATGGGCTCATGGAATGATTCTCCAGGTTACAAGGCTTACAAATTAGGGATAAAAAAGGAATACGAAAAAGTTACAGAAGAGCTGTTTAATCAGCAATCTATTCTTCAGAAAAAGATTAATGGTGAAAAAAAGATCAGTAGGAGGAGAAGCCAGCTCGTGGAATCCATCTAAAGCTTTAGAAAAACGTGAAAAAGAAAATCCCCAAATATAAGGCAGTCACTGAAGAATGAGAAAAGATTGATTCTATAGCTATAGGTATTTGCTTAGGTGTAGTACTTGGTGTAATGTTCGTTGATTTCGTAAAAAATATGGTGAACTTGCTTGTGAAAAAAAAGACCTACCTTTAGGTGAAGGTAGGAAAAGGAGTTGAAAAATGAAAAAGTGTTTTGTTAGGGTGTTTGTTTGGTATAAGCAAATAGTACCTTAGATTAATGAATAAAATATGAATAAAAATCATCATTTTCATTATTAATTTAGAGCGTGTCTATAATTGGAAAAGAAAAATGTATAGACAAACTAACATTCATGGCTAGACTAATAAAGAGTGTTTACGGTATTGTTTAACCATAATTGGAATAGCGATAGCAGCAAGTATAACGAATGTTTTTTTCATAAAATCATTCCTTTCTAAAGTATTTATTTTATTTCAAGTGCCAAAGCACAACGTGGACGGTAGGATTCGAACCTACACCTCGATGATAGAGAACAAACAACCGTTTAGACTCTAGGAGTTAAACACCACGTTCACCCACATGAATTAAGATTAAGGAAAGAGGCAAATGAGCCTCTTTCACTCAAAAGTTTGGGACAAGTTTCTTACTTTCTTTGTAGAACATATAAACGAATCTGAGGTATCTAATTGTTTCAAAAGCAATGATCATCTCTTTTGTTTATCTATATACAGAATACCGTTTAAACCTTAAATCAAGCCTAAAAAAGTAAGAAGTAAGTATGAAGAATGATTAACTAAGTGATAAGAATCGTAGCTCCTAAAATAGACTAATAATAGAAGTAAAGAAATGTAAAATTTAAAATGAAGGATAGGTGTAAAGAGTATGAAAACATTGTATTTAATGAGACACGGACAAACACTATTTAATGTGCTGGGTAAAATTCAAGGAGCATGTGATTCACCTTTAACTGAAAAAGGAATAGAGCAAGCTCAGATTTCTAGGGACTATTTTATAGCTCATGGTATAACGTTTGATTATGCATATTCATCTACACAGGAAAGAGCCGTTGATACCGCAGAAATTGTATGTGACTATAAAAGTATTATACGATTAAAAGGTGTCAAAGAATGGAACTTCGGTTTGTTTGAGAGTGAAAGCGAACAATTAAATCCTAAAATTAAAGCAGGAGAGACCTCGTATGGAGATTTTTTTGTAGATTACGGTGGAGAATCCAGTGAACAAGTACAAAAGAGAATGAATACCGCTCTTATCGAGGTGATGGAAAAAGAAGGCCATCAAAATGTTTTATGTGTTAGTCACGGTGGTTCTATGTATCGATTTATTCAGAAATGGTTATCTCAAGATCAGATTAAAACAATTCAATTTACCAACTGTTGTATTTTAAAATTTGAGTATTCAGATGGACTATTTGAATTTAAAGAATCAATCAGTCAAGATTAGTAGAATAGTGTAACAGGATTGGTTAGGAGAAAAAAAGATTCTATAACTATGAGAATTTGCTTAGGTGTAATTTTTGATAACCTTGGTTTAGGAATAGCATTAGGTGCTATTGACTTAGTTTAAGCATTTAAAACGTTCTAAGGAGAGTAATAGATGGAGTTGTTTGGTATGATTGAATAAGACAATGCAATAGCGAAAAATATGAACAAAGAAAGTCATTTATATCGTTGATTTATTAAGTACTTTAAATAAGAATTGTTCGGGAGGGTCGCCGTTTTGGGTGATAGGCTTTGGACAGTTCAGTCTTGACTAGCTTAACATAAGGAGTAAAAGATATGGGTATCCAATTTCAGTTGGACACAGGGGATAGAATATATCGTAATGAAGATATTACAGCAAAACTTATAAAAAATTGTTTAGATAAGGTAGACAAGAATGAAGTAGAATTTTTAGTGTTGAAGCCTAATAGAGCAATTAAAGATAGTTTATTCATACAAATAATAAGTCATTTTGTAGTGGAAATTCGTTTTGAAAATCGGGAGAAGGATTTTATTCATTATTCTTATATTACTGATAATCAAGAAGAGGTTTTGAACATACTTATTGATTATTGGAAAGTAAATAAAATTCCTGATATGAAAAATTGGAAAGATATATCTGATTCATTTAAACTTAATTTTTTATCTCGATTATTCAATAAATTAAAAGGATTTAATAATGACTAGTGGCATGGAAAAAGAGTTTTAAGCTGTAAATGGATTGGTAGTTAGACTGCTTCCTTCACTGACTACGACGTATAAGAAAAGCATCATTCACGTCAAAGGCCCTTTGAAAAATAGTGAAATTTGAACGGAAATAAATGGACTCCTTGCAAAAAATGATCTTGAGTTGCTCTAGAACTCAAGATCATTTTTTATATAAGGTACATCTAGTTAAAAAATTTTAGCTATTCTTTTTTAAGGCTAAGTATACGTCACGAGCCTCTTTTGACTCTTCTTTCATCGTTGGATAAGCTTTTTTTATATCGTTCGCAGTAATAAAAAAGAAAATAATTGCTACAATTTCAAGAGGGAAGACAATCAAGCCCATTAGGCCCAAAGACACATCTCCTGTTCCCCCGCTATATATTTCAGAAATCATTAAAAGACCAATACAAAAACCAATTGCATCTGCTACATACATGATTATTGGGGCCACATATTTTCTTTTGGAAACAAGTGTTAATTTACTTGCACCAATATGCGCTAAAACCGTAAACACAAAGATAATCGTGCCGACTGAGTTTAGATCCATTCCTAAAAAAGACAAAATAAATACAGCGATAATAATGGTTGGAAGGGCCAAATAGTATCCATATATTTGGTATGGCCTAACTTTGTCTTTCATTTCTTTTTTTGCAACCTTTAAACTTTCTTTCATAACTAACATCCTCCTTAATTTTAAAACCATTTGTTATTATACCATTTATAACATTCTTAATACCATATAAAATTAGATTATTTCAGATTCTATTTTTTCCTAACTTGCATTTAGAACAGTCTGTTCTTTTAACAGAATGTCTTTAAGGTAGAGGGATTCAAGTGGAGTTAAATCAGTCTGCAAAAAGTTATATAAGCGTAAGATCCGTTTTGGATAGGTTATATTTGCAGAGAACGAAAAAAAATTATACGGGAAAGTATGTTATTAAATTGATGCCTATTTATAAACATAAAGGTGACATTTAGATTTGAACTATCGAACCTTTAGCAGTATGAAAAAATCAGTCTTAGTGCTGATAAATTATAAAATAGACTTTGTTATAATTAAAATGAAAGAATCGCCATAGGAGGTAGTGGGTGTTATGGAGTTGGGTACTATTGGTAGGTCGGTTAAAGAAAAACAAATGAGTACTGGTGGGCTTGATGTAGTTAAATATGTAGCAGCAATTTTAGTGATTTGTTTTCATTGTGAAAGAATTTTTCAAGATCCAGCAATCAATCATTTATTCAAAAATGTCTTATGTCGAGTTGCTGTTCCTTATTTTTTGATTTCTACCAGCTACTTTGTTAGAAGAGGACAAACTCAATCATCAGATTATATAAAACAATATATCAAATCGTTGGCGAAATCTTATTTATTTTGGAGTCTGATTTATTTGCCAGTTGGCTTTACGTGGGTCCAACAAAATCATTCTCTCAGTCCAATGCTCTACCCAATTGCATTGATAGTAGGAGTCTTTTATACAGGAATGTATTATCATCTATGGTATATTCCAGCTATGATTTTTGGTATTATTTTCGTTCAGTGGTTACTTGAAAAAGTGGGCTATATCGTTTTATTTGTTTTTTCGGGGGTAGCATACGGATTTGGTTCATTGGAAACTTATTATGCTTATATAGAAAATGAACAGCTGAAAAAGTTTGTTGATCAGTATTTGCGTTTATTCCTTACCACTCGTAATGGTTTATTTTTCGCATTAGTTTTTGTAGCAGTAGGTTTTTTCTTATGGGATTATCAAGAAAAATTCATTCGCTTCCATAAGTATCTGATTACACTTTTAGTTGGGTTGGGAACATTGTTAGTAATTGAAGGTAGTGTGGTTTATGCTAATGTAGGAATCGATAAAAATTTTATGTGGATGTTGATTCCGTTTACTAGTTGTCTATTTTGTTGGAGTTTGTCTATAAATGTAGATGAAAGAATTGACGTAAAACGATTAAGAGCGTTAGGAAAGTATTATTTCTTCATTCATCCATTATGTATTTTGTGGACTGCCACTTTAGTAAATAGTTATGCATTTTTTGGCAATACGTGGTTACAGCTAACTGTAACGCTTATTACAACGCATTTATTGAGTTCACTCGTGATTTCATTGGTTCAACAATTACCTTATTACTATTTTGATTTAAAGCTTATGCTGCAAGTCAATCGTTCCTATTTAGAAAAGTTTATATGAAACGCGGAGAGGTGCGGATACAGAAGTAATCCCATCGGAAAGAAGCTGGAATTCATAATCACTTTGAAGAAAAAGTGGTTATGAATTCCTTCTTACTTTCTGGGAAGTAAACATTGTTATCTTTGTTCCTCGGTTTTTAAGTAAGATGAACCCCTTTGTCTACATAAATAATGTCCCCGACAATACCAGCAGCCAATTCGCTGACTAAAAAGGCACATGTATTCCCCACTTCTTCAATCGTAACACCGGCTTTATCTGGTGTACGACCTTCGGAAATCTTGATCAATTGGTCATAATCTTTCACACCAGTTACTGCAAGAGTTTTGATAGCGCCAGCTGAGATGCCATTCACACGGATCTTGTCTGCTGCAAATTCATAAGCTAAATATTTTACGGCAGTCTCTAAAGAAGCTTTAGCGATTCCCATCATGTTATAGTTCGGGATGGCTCTTTCAGAACCTAAATAAGTCATTGTAACAATCCCGGAACCAGGATTTAACATTGGTTTCGCATGATGTGCAACAGCTAAAAGTGAGTAGCTGCTGATATCTTGGGCTAACAAGAAACCAGAACGGCTGATATCACTTACATTGCCATCTAATTCTTCTTTGTTAGCAAAAGCAATAGCATGAACTAGCCCATCGATCTTATCAACTTTTTCTTGAATCGTTTGGAAAGCTTGTGCAATTGATTCATCAGAAGCAACGTCACATTCAACAAGTAAATCTGTTGGTTCAGCTAATTTTAGCAATTGTTTTTTCATGCGTTCGTTTTGGTATGTGTAAATAATATCAGCACCTTGTTCTTTTAGTGCTTTAGCACATCCCCAAGCGATACTTCTTTTGTTTGCTACGCCCATTACGACGACTTTTTTATTTTTTAGAAACATATGGTTTTTCCCCTTTTAAAATTATTTTTAGTGTGTGAAAAAGGTCTCACATCTTAAAAAAATCTAACTATCTGACTTTATTTAAGTTGACGGATAAAAGTGCAACTGGTATTATCTGTGTTGAGAATGATAAAAAAATTCTCGAACGAATAAACAACACCAATACAGACATTTTATCGGATGTCTGAATTATTAACTAAAATACTTTGAAAGTCAAACTATTTTACTTAAATTTAAACAAAAAAGTGTTGTTTATGCTAGTTTTTTTTAATTTGATAGTCAAAACAATGGTGGAGGTGCACAATGAAACGAGTTGTAATAACAGGAATGGGAGCAGTGACTCCTTTAGGAAATACGGTAAAAGAGTATTGGCAAAATTTAGTCAATGGAAAATTAGGAATCGCTAAGATTACTAAATTTGATTCTGAAGATACAGGTGTAGCACTTGCAGGTGAAGTGAAAGACTTTGATCCAAGTGAGGTTCTTGATCGTAAAGAACAAAAGAGAATGGATTTATTTTCGCAATATGGTTTAGTTGCTGCAATGGAAGCTTGGAATATGAGTGGTCTGACGAAAGAATCAATTGATCCAAAACGTTTTGGTGTGATTGTGGGTAGTGGAATTGGTGGCATGACAACCTTACAAGATCAAGTCAGAGTTATGGATAAAAAAGGAGCTAAACGTGTCACACCTTTCTTTGTACCAATGGTGATCGCAAATATGGCTTCAGGAAATATTTCAATCAAATTAGGGGCAAAGGGTCCTTCTCAAACAATCGTAACGGCTTGTGCATCCGCGACAAATGCAATTGGAGAAGCATTCCGCACGATCAAATACGGTTTGGCTGATATGATGATCACAGGTGGAACAGAAGCAACGATCTGTGAAATCGGTATTGCTGGTTTTGCTGCTCTAAGCGCTTTGAATACAACGGAAGATCCAACGAGAGCTTCGATTCCATTCGACAAAGAGAGACATGGTTTTGTGATGGGTGAAGGTGCCGGGATGCTGATGCTAGAAGAATTGGAACACGCTCAAAAACGAGGGGCGACAATCTTAGGTGAAATCGTAGGATATGGCAGCAATTGCGATGCTAGTCATATGACGGCACCATTGAAAGATGGTAGCGGAGCAGCAGATGCTATCGAATTAGCCTTAGCAGAAGCGGCAATTGATGCCTCAGCTGTAGGCTATGTCAATGCACATGGGACATCAACACCAGCCAATGATGCAGCCGAGACGGCAGCCTTGAAGCGAGTGTTTGGCGAACGTGCACATGCTATTCCGATTTCAAGCACGAAAAGCATGACAGGTCACCTTTTGGGAGCCGCTGGAGGAATCGAAGCAATTGCTTGTGTGAAGACTTTACAAGAAGGTCTAGCGCATCCTACTGTAGGGTATAAAGTAGCAGATCCAGAATGTGATTTAGATTATGTAACAGACGGTTCACGCCCCGTACAAGCAGAATATGCGATCAGCAATTCGTTTGGTTTCGGTGGTCACAATGGTGTTATTTGTATGAAAAAATGGGAGGAAAACTAACAATGACAAGATTAATGAACGCAACAGAAATTATGGAAATGATTCCAAACCGTTACCCAATTTGCTTTATCGACTATGTGGATGAGATTATTACAGATAAAAAAATCATTGCCACAAAAAATGTAACGATCAACGAAGAATTTTTCCAAGGACACTTTCCTGGAAACCCAACAATGCCAGGTGTTTTGATTATTGAAGCTTTAGCACAAGTTGGATCGATTTTAATTTTGAAAATGGATCAATTTAAAGGGGAAACAGCCTATATCGGAGGAATCAACAAAGCGAAATTCCGTCAAAAAGTTGTTCCTGGAGATGTATTGAAATTACATTTTGAAATCGTTAAGATTAGAGATTATGTAGGTATTGGGAAAGCAACTGCTTTTGTTGAAGATAAAAAAGTGTGTGAATGTGAATTGACCTTTATTGTAGGCAGATAATGATAAATGAATTGAATAGCGTAAAAATAGGCTAAGACAGAAGCGTTTAATCCCGAGAAATAAAAAGGGATTGCTTCTGCTCCCACCGTTTATTCGCATTTAGGGTATGATACAAAAGTGATTGTTACTTTTGTATCATACCCTTTTTTGTCAGAATGTTCAGTGATGTAAATCATATAAGTTGAGTGCTAATTGCAATGCAAACGTATTTTTCTCCTGATCCAATGCTACAGGTAACAGCATTTTGATCTTTTTAATCCGATAAAGCAATGTATTTCGATGAATAAATAGGGCTCTGGATGTTGTTGCGATATTCAAGTGATGTGCTAAATAGGCTTTTAAAGTTAGGGTGAAATTCGTTTTATTTTCTAAATCATAGGTCAATAACGTGTCTAAGTAATGAGTATAGAACTTTTTTCCTTGCTCTTTTGAAATCGAATCAACTAGAAAAGAATCAAAATAAACGTCATCAAAAAAATAGATTTTTTCTTCTTTTGAGTCATTTTCTAATAACTGGATGACTTTTTTTGCTTCCTCAAAACTTTGATCTAGTTCTAGGATCGGTAGAGTTGAGCCGATTGTGCAAAAAAATTCACGTTCAGCTGGTCCCTGCTGTTCTAAATACATCCGAATTCGCTCAGCTGTATCGGATAATTCATTATGCGTTTTGACTGCACTCGATTTAGGATCTGTTCCTAAAAGTAGAACCAACTGATTTTTACGGCTGAATAAATGAAGATGTGGAAATCGATTTGCTGTATAGCTTGTCAATGAGGACAATAAGCTTTTCATGATGCGATCCTCAGCTTGCTTTTTTTTCATCAGAGAGTCCGTTTGTATTCCTGATTTCTGAAGAGACAGAATCAAAACCGTATAATTTAAGGTAGGATCAATTGGCGTGTCATAGGTAGCTAAAGCATCCAGGTCCTTGATTTGACCAGATAATAAGTGATCGAAAAAATCACGGCGAATACGATTTTCCGTCCGTTCAATTTCAAATAGACGTATTTGCTCTAACGCAAATGCCATCGAGCCATTTTCTAAAGCAATATAATCAAAATCAATCAGCGGCCTTTCTATTTGAACGACCAGAATAAAACCATAATGAACCGTATCGAAATAAACCGGCACGATTACACAGGGATATTCTTTTTCGGCAAAAAATAATGGGCGAGTAATCGGCTTTTTTATGCGTTCAAAATTAGTGGGTAAATCAGTAAAAAATTCAATTGGAAATGTAAAGGTATTTCCAATCTTTTTGATCGTTTCTTGGATTAAGGGATGTTTATTATCATTACAAGCGATGACTGACCAGTCACTGTCAATTAGCACTATAGGATTTTGCACCATCTTGGCCAAGCTAGCAGCAATTTTCTTCATCCCACCACCATGTAGTGAAATCTCAAAGAATTGTGAATGAATAGCTAAAGAGGCTTGATTTCGTTCATTCATACGACCAGAGATTTCACCCATAACGATATTCATGATTTTTGAAAAGGCAATCCCGTAAGGAATTTCGATGATCGGTAAGGCTAATTCGTTGGCTAAATCACGCATAGATTGCGGGATGCCCTTTAAATAAATATGTGGTTTGATGCAAATTGCCGAACAATTGATTTCTTTAAACCGTTGGATAAAACGTTTTTGAATTTCGGTATTTTCACTAAAAAAATAGCCAGAAGTAATTAATAATTCCCCAGCGGACAACCAATCAGAAGCATTTGGATTATCTAAAATATTGACGCCAGTAATGTCATTTTCAAGACCATTCGCACCAGCGACTAATTTGAACGTTTTAAACGGAGCAAGCTGTAGAAAATGATTGACTGTTAACATACTATCCCCTCTTTCTAATGTATGATTTCATTCCTTTAACTATACGTTAATTAGTTAAAGTATACAAATCGAAAAGGAAATATTTAGCTGTTTTATCCGTTTATGAGAAGGCTCTCTTAGTGTAGATTATAGAGTATAAAGAAGTTGAAATGAATAAGGAAGTGAGGGGGTTGTACATGAAAATCCCTGTCAAAATAGCGAAAATTCTTGGCTAAGATTCAAAAAAATAGAAAGGAGAAATTCACAGTAGGATTAATTTGGCGATCAACTTCATTTTATGAAAAGGGAGGACTATATAGGATAGTGGTAGAGGGGTTAGACAATGTATCCAAATTCGTTGGGTGATGATTGTGTAAATCAAAATAATGTAAAGACGAAACTATTGATCTAAACATCAGCTTTATCTATTAGTCAAACGAGTCATTCGATTGCAAAAATGAGGGAAGTATTGGATTTTGTGCCCAGCGGTGGTTTGTCGGTCCTTCAAAAGCATGGCCAATCAATACAGCTACTGCTCATAAAGAAGCAGGAATCACCCTCCACCAATGTCGGCTGTTGAAAAAGCAATCGTGACCGTTAGCGAATAACTATAAAAAATAAAGAGGAGCAAAGTTATGGACACCATAAAAACCAATCAAGCGTTGCTAAAAGCTGTAGAGAACAATGATAAAAAACAAGTTTTTCAGTTGTTGAACGAAGGCTTGGATATTTCTTTGACTGATAAAACAGGCCGCTCACTTTTGATGATTGCGGTACAACAGAACGAACGTTCAATGGTCAAAGAATTATTAGCTTTTGGAGCAGATGTAAATCAGCGAGACAACACGCAACTAACACCGTTTATCTGTGCTGCTGCGAATGGATTTGATGAAATTGTTCGTGAGATTCTTAAAACAGGAGCTGCCGATTTAGCTTCAGTTAATCGTTTTGGCGGAACTGCTCTGTTACCCTCTAGTGAAAAAGGCTATTTAAAAACAGTTCAGTTGTGTTTGAATGCAGGAGTACCAGTGAATCATGTGAATCGTCTAGGATGGTCAGCGTTATTAGAAGCGGTGATTTTAGGCAATGGCGGTTTCTTGTATCAAGATGTAATCAGGGAACTCGTTCAGCATCAGGCTGATAGCTCTCAAGTTGATGCTACTGGTAAAAATGCTCTTGATTATGCAATTGAAGTCGGTCAAGATGAGCTGATGGCTATTCTAGATAAAGAGGAAACATCAGAGAAAAATTTTACTAAGATCCGAAATTATTTGCGGAGTGATGAACTGACAAAAGCTCTAACAGTATTAAAAACATTAGACCAATCAAATCTAAAGGTATTATATTATTTAGGCTATACGTATCAACGAGCAAAAGACTATCCCAAAGCGCTTGAGTATTATAAAAAAGGCTGGTCAAAAGACGACCAATTTGCTTTTTATGTAAGCAATAGTTATCGGATGATGGGGGCGATAGAACAAGCATTACAAGTATATGATCAAGCAATAGAAACGGATCGAAGTTTCTTTTATCGCTATCATAAATCTAATTTTTTAAGAGAATTAGGGCATCATGAAGACGCTGTTCAACTAATGGATGACTTGTTAGCCGACTACCCTGAACGAGTTGATTTTTATTTTCATAAGGCCAATAGTCTGCGGAGTTTGAGCCGACATCAAGAAGCTATTGAAGCAATGGAAAGGGCGATTCAAATCGATCCAGGAAACCCATTATTTTCAGAACACCGTGCACAATCAATTCAGTTGGTAAAAAACTAAAGAAATGTATTGGTAGGAAAGTCAATGGCATCAGTAGAAAAACAAACAATTGATATAGACCAAGAGAATGAAAGAGGGGCAGTTTCGTTGTTCTTTTCAGCTTTTTATGTTAATGATGCCCATCCGATAATGTTAACCTTAATTTCGTTTGACGAAGAGAAGGTAAAACCTTTCAATCAACGATAGCAAGTCAAAAAAAAGAATTGAAGCGGTCAAAGAGAAATCGTTGATTGTGTGTTAAGAATTGAATGAACTAGAAAAGCTGTGTCCATTTGTTGGAACACAGCTTTTCTAGTTCATTAGATGCTATGAAATATCCTGCGTTCAAAACAACATCCTGTTAAATAGAAAAAATGTAAAAAAATACAAAAGAAATTAAATTGTGATACAATATATTTATAACTTTAAGATAAGGAGATTATTTATGAAGAAAAAAATAATTAAGGTGTTGGTTCTATTACTTGTGTTGGTTCAAGCAATAGATGTAATTGGTATGTTCAGGTATATAGCTGTTGCGTATGCAGAAGAAACTGTTGCAAGTTCAGTTAAAGAAGAGGTTATTGAAAACGATGAGAAATTGGAAGAGATAGATACATCTACAAATAGGAAAGAAGAAATAAAGGAAACTGAAATCTCGGAAAAACAAATCCTTGATATTCCAGAACAAGAAACAATTGCTAGTGAAGAGAGTCAACGATTGGCAGATAATGGCATTGAAGAAGAAGTGACGGCGGTTATTGAAAACGAAGAGATTCTTAGAGATCAAACTTATGAACTAGTAACAGATGTTTATCCAAATCTAAATAACGCAGACGGAACGCCTAAATTAGATTATCAGGCCGGAGAAGAAATTGCTTTGTATTCTAAACTAGTGATTTCTAGTGGCACTTTCCCGTCCAATCAAGTGAAATTTAGAATAGCCTTGTCAAAACAACATTTTGCGTATTTTGGAGTAGTTTCAGATGGATTAACCTTTCCAGTGACCAGTGAACTTTCAGGTGACAGTGAAAATATATATTTAGATATTACGATAGACAATGTTCGAACGGGGATGGATATAGCGATTCCTTTTAGAGTGAAGTTTCTTTCTGATCGATTATATTATGGAACCAAAGTTCCTCTTACTCAAACTCTTTACGGTCAAAATGGAGAAGTATTAAAAGAAAATTCTCTTGACCTAGAAGCAAGAACATCGAATAGAAAGATTGTATTTGGTAAGGAATATTTTAACCAAAATAATAGACAAGTTCCCAATGAATTTGTTGACGCGGATCATTTAATTAGCTCGGACTTTATCGATGAAGTACCATTCCAAGTTGTAGGAGATAGTGCTAACGACGCAGGTGATTCTTTAGTTGAAATTAAGCTAACAAAGAACGTTATATTTAAGGCGGAAGACAATAATGTAGCATGGGCATATGATGAATCGAGCCATTCAATTAGTAGGATGCTGAGATCAAGCATCAATATAAGCAGTACATTTAAAGTGAGGTATCAGGATGTTTATACAAATACACTAGACTACCCTGTTAGATTTACTGGTAGTGTTAACGTATTGAACATAAACGGGGAAATTGAAACAAACTTAGAGAAGGCCAGCGCAATAGAAGAAAGAAAGTTCTTCTCCAGACAAGTTGGTGATACTGGTGTAAAATTCATGGATTGGAAAGACCAAAACGCTAAATATTACGTAGAGGAAAACCAAGATAAAGAAATAAGTGGTGGCATACGTGCTAAGTACAACGAAGAAAAGGGTAAAATGTTTTTAAGTAAGATCGAAGATGTACCGACCAAAGTGGCGGAAGTTTCACCGTTTACTCTTACGGAAATTTGGTTAAGTAAAAAAGGGAATCCGACAAATACAGATAAAAATAAAGTGTACGGGATCACAGAAACTGGGGAATCTACTTTGATTGCTGAAGATTTAGGTTCTACAGCGTTTAGTTTAAAAGATCCGAAGCCGTTTGTTTCATTTTATATTGAATTTGATAATACGGTAGAACTAAACGATTTAACTGATGAAGTTGTATTAAATTTTTCTGCGAAAAGAAGTTCAGAGTATTGGGAATATTTAAGCGAAAATTTATCAGAGATGTCCCATTCAGCGTATAATGTTGGGAATGTTTACTACACTGACCAGAATGGAGATAAAGGGAAGGATACTTCAACTAGTTCTGTTTCTACTGAAAAAGCTGTGAATGATATCAGATTTTTAGACCTACCAAATAAATCAATGGTCTTTTTCGGTGAAAAATTTGAGATGACATTTTGGCATGGTATTAAAAATACTACCAATCCTAAATTAATTAATCCTAAATTGCTTATCATGCTTCCTAGAGGGATAGAGTTAATAGAATTCACTCATGATGCAACGAATGTAACGTACACTGAAAAGCAAAATTTTATGAATAGTGGCAAGACGGCCATCATTATCGAGCCAAAGACAAAATGGAGATTAGCAGACTTTGCAAAGATATTCGCCCCACATCAATCAAAACTACACTTACAATTCAATAATTCTGCAAGTTATGGTAGTCATTTTATTGAATCGTATCTGACCTATGAGAATAATGGAGAGAATGGTATAACAATGTCGAGAGCGGGAAATCAAGAAGCGTATAAGCTATCTAACGTGGATCCGTATCAACTTCTTAGTGATGCAACTGAAAGAAATGAGATGTTCGTCTATTCAAAACCAATCAGTCTAATTGCACCAAGCAGTGTATTTGTAGATGTAGCTGCAAAGGTCAATGAGCAACAAGGGTTTGTTCACGGCAAAACCGATTTCGTTGATCAAGGGGAACGATTTAATCAAAAGATATCCATCATCAATTACAGCAATAATGATGTTAGCAATGTAACTGGAATCAATGTTTTACCTCATGTTGGAGACCTCAGTACTGTGGTAGACAAAGATGGAAAGTATGTTCCAAGAGGCTCGGATTTGGGTGGTTTGTTAGATGGAGAAGTAGAAGGACCAGAGGGATATACGGTCTATTATTCATATGATAAACCATCGCATCTAATGGCAGAAAATCAACAAAAAGGATGGATACAACAAGGAGAGAAGATTGACTATAATAAAGTCACGATGATTAAAATCGAATTAACCAATGGCGTTCTGGAAAAAAATCAGGAGTCAGAATTTACTTTTCCAGTCAAAGTACCGATTGATAAAGCAATCAAACACGAGGATAAGATGGTTAATACATTTACGATAACAACGAATGATACCAACTGGATTGAATCACGAGGTTCAGAAATTCCAGTAACAGCCTATTCGGTTAAAGGTTCAGTTTATCGAGACAAAAATGAGAATAGTCAAAAAGAGTCAGATGAGCCCTTTTTAGTAGGGTATGAAGTAGAGTTGGAACAAGAGGGAGTAACAGAACCGATTGCGAAACAATGGACGAATAGTCAGGGAGAATATGATTTTTCACCTGTTCCTTCCAGAGGCGATTACACGATCCGAATCAAGACAAAAGAAGGAGATATCATCTCTGAATACTCACAAAGTAGTGAAGAGCGGATAGCAACAGATGTAACGCTTGATCCAACGAATAATAAAGATGGGATAGCGACGGTTACTCTAGCACCAGATACCGTTTCCCACACGATTAATATGGGGGTTGATTCAGATCTTCCGATTTTAGGAACAATCGAATTAACGAAATTAGACAGTGTAACCAAACAAGCATTAGCTGGAGCCAAATTCCGTTTTGAACAAGCAGATGGTGGAATAATTGAAAAAAGTATGACAACGGATGCTGGAGGAAAAATACGGCTAAAAAATGTACCCTTAGGAAACTACAAATTTGTAGAAACGGAAGCGCCACTGGGCTATGAATTAGACTCTACACCAATCAATATTGAATTAACAGATGCAACCATCGTAAAAGTAACCAAAGAAAATACGCCAATTCTTGTTCCGATAGTGATTCTTGGATCAGTAGAGTTGACGAAAATCGATAGTATGACAAAACAAGCTTTATCAGGAGCAACCTTCCGATTGGAAAAAACAGATGGTACCGTTGTTCAAAGTGATTTAAGGACGAATGAAGAAGGCAAATTGCTGTTAACAAATTTACCATTAGGCGGCTATCAGTTTATAGAAACCACTGCACCGATTGGGTATGAATTGGACGTGGAACCTGTTTCTTTTGACATCACAGAGGCTTCAAAAACAGTTCAAGTGACAAAAGAAAACGCTAGAAAAGGAGAAAAAATAATCGAACCTTCTACAATTCAGCAAACAGGAAGGGGCATGACCAACAGAAATGGCATGCTACCTGTCACAGGCGAACAGAAACTGACCTATTTTATTTACTTAGGCTACACGGTAATATTTCTCCTATTGTTGCGAATGTTCTCAAAACAAATGTATAGAAGGTATCGCAATGATATGCTGAATGACTAAAGATGAAATGTAATAGTAAATTCAAGAGTGGAGACCAGTCTCTGCTCTTTTATGGTTAAAAACTGACACGATGTCATTTACTCTCAAAAAAAATGAATCCAAACAACGTATTCTCTAGAATATCCGCTAGTAATCTGCTACAATGATTGAGAAGAATTTTTTTAAGAAGCATCCATCTCCTAGTTGCAAAGCGATTTAGGCATAGTGGATACTATATTAGCGTTTCGACAAGATCAATGTAAATGAGATAGTCGAACCTTAAAGAAAGAGGAGAAAACAACATGATAGCAGTAAGTGATCTTAAAGCAGGCATGACTTTTGAGCAAGACGGTAAATTGATCCGTGTAATGGATGCTAGCCACCACAAACCTGGTAAAGGAAATACGGTTATGCGTATGAAATTGAAAGACGTTCGCACTGGTGCTACAACGGATACAACGATGCGCCCAGATGATAAAGTGAAAAAAGCGTTTATCGAAAGCAAACCAGTTCAATACCTATACAGCCAAGATGATACAGCTAACTTCATGGATTTAGAAACGTATGAACAATACGAAATCCCAACTTCTGTGATCGAAGAAGAATTGAAATATCTTTTAGAAAACATGGAAGTGAAAATCCAGTTTTACGGATCAGAAGTAATTGGTGTGACATTGCCGACAACGGTTGTTTTAAAAGTAAAAGAAACACAACCATCAATCAAAGGCGCAACAGTTTCTGGTTCAGGTAAACCTGCAATTATGGAAACTGGACTAGTGGTTAACGTTCCTGATTTTATCGAAGCAGACGAATCATTAGAAATTAATACACAAGAAGGTACGTATCTAAAACGCGCTTCAAAATAAGGTAAATGAAATGGCTGACAGAAGGGCAATTGATCTGTCAGTTTTTTATTGTGTTTATAGTGGAAGAATCGTTTCAGCCTACCAAATTTAGTAGGCATGGTACAATAAGTTATATCGTTTTATAAATAGAAAGGGAGAGAAATATGGGGTTTTTATTAACGTTGTGTCTGGTCTTATTATTTACAAAACTTGCGGGACATTTTTGTAATCGAGTGGGAATTCCTTCGGTGATTGGAGAATTGTTAGTCGGTATTTTGATTGGGCCTGCCTTATTAGGTTGGATCAAGCCAGATGATTTTATGCATTATTTTTCAGAGATCGGTGTTATTATCTTAATGTTTATTGCAGGGTTAGAAAGTGACTTGGAATTATTGAAAAAATACTGGCGGCCAGCCTTATCAGTCGCGCTTTTGGGAATCGTATTTCCTGCGGCAATGGGGTTTGGTGTTGGGGAAATGTTTCAGTTTTCCGTTCAGAATTCGATTTTTCTAGGGGTTCTTTTTAGTGCTACGTCTGTTAGTATTTCTGTTCAAGTGCTAAAAGATTTGAAAAAGATAGATAGCGAAGAGGGGGCGACGATTCTTGGCGCCGCTGTTGTCGACGATATCGTTGTCGTTTTGATTTTAGGAATCATGTTAAGCCTGATGAATCGTTCTACACCGGGAGGAAGTTTACCGATGTGGGAAGTGTTGCTATTGAAAGTCTTCTTCTTTGTTGTTATTTTTGCGGCTAGTAAATGGCTCGTACCTTGGCTGTTGAATTTGAGCAAAAAGTTGATTGCAATTGAAGCTGTTTCTGCCATTTCCTTAGTCATTTGTTTAGGATTTGCCTATTTTGCAGAGATGTTAGATATGGGGGCAATAATTGGGGCCTTTTTCGCAGGGGTAGCAATTGCTCAGACCGATTATCGCAAGCAAGTAGATGAGAAATTAGAGACGATTGGCTATACCGTATTTATACCGATGTTCTTTGTTTCTATTGGGTTGAATATGACCTTTGCGGGTATGTCAAAGCATTTTCTTTTCATCATTGTTTTAACGGTTGTGGCAGTGTTATCGAAACTCTTAGGGGGCGCTTTAGGCGCTCGTGTAACTGGATTTAAAGGTGTTTCAACACTGATTATCGGCTCTGGAATGGTGTCCAGAGGTGAAATGGCATTGATTATTGCCCAAGTAGGATTGACCTCAAGCTTTCTTTCAGAGGAATACTATTCATCTGTGATCATTGTCATTATAGCTACGACGATCATTGCACCATTGTTGTTGAAGGCGACAATTATGAAACAAGAAAAACAACTTCATTATTAGAAAAACAGTTTCCACCAAAGCATATTCCATTTAGCTTTGGTGGAAACTGTTTTTATTAATGGATGGAACCCATTAATTTCTTGATTGGATTCTTAGAAAGAATCAGTAAAATACCCGCAATTACAGCGACAATACCGACAATACCGAAATAGACAGACTCTGTTTGAGGTGTATAAAAACGTGCGATTTGAGCGTTGATAGCTTGCGATGCGGCATCTGCCAATAGCCAAATTGCAACGGTTTGTGACTCAAAAGCTTTTGGAGCAAGTTTTGTTGTAATCGATAGTCCAACTGGTGAAATACACATCTCACCTACGATCATAATGAAGAAACTAAAAAATAACCACAAAGGACTAACTCTTGTATCCGTCCCGTAAAGTAATCCAGGGAGCATTAAAAGTACAAAAGATAAACCAGCAAAAACTAAGCCCAATGAAAATTTTACGACAGTTGAAGGTTGTTTTTTCCCTAATTTTGTCCATAAAGTTACAAATACCGGAGTTAAAACAACAACGAAAATCGGATTTAAGGATTGAAACCAACTAGGAGCAATCGAAAAACCAAACAATGTATCATTTGTCCGTTCACTTGCAAATAATGCTAAAATTGAAGAGCCTTGTTCTTCTAATGACCAAAAGACGATCCCTGCTAAAAATAATGGGATGTAGCCAAGTACTTTCGGTCTTTCCTCTGCTGTTACATTTTTTGAAGTAAGCATCTTGATGAAATAATATACCGGCAATAAAATACCCAGCACACTCACACTATTGATGAAGAAACCAATGGTTAAATGCCCTGTAGTAAAGGCACCGCCAAAAAGTACGATGACAAAAACAAGCGCGATCAATGACGAACGTAGGAACGTTTTGCGTTCTGCTGTCCCAATCGGATTGGTTGGTTTTAAGCCGATTCCGTCTAATGATTTTTTCCCTTGTAAATAATATTGCAGTAAACCAAAAAACATACCGAACGCGGCGACAGAGAACCCAACATGATAGTTATACGTTTGGCCCAAAGTCCCAACAATGAAGGGTGCCAGCAATGCGCCGATGTTGATTCCCATATAAAAAATAGAAAAACCAGCATCACGACGTGTATCTGTTTTTGAATAAAGATGACCGACCATACCTGAGACATTCGGTTTCAACATCCCTGTACCAATTACAATAAGTAGGATAGAGAGAAATAATGCCGCAATGCCAAACGGTGTAGCTAGAACGATATGACCAACCATGATAAATACGCCACCGAAGAAAACGGTCTTTCTAGCACCTAACACTCGGTCAGAAATCCAACCACCAACAATACTGGACATGAATACTAGCGATCCATAAATCGACATAATTGCCAAAGCAGTTTCTTTTGGTAAACCTAAACCACCATTTGCAACCGTATCATAAATGTAATACAGTAGAATTGCTCGCATACCATAGTAACTAAATCTTTCCCACATCTCAGTGAAAAAGAGTGTGGACAGTCCCTTTGGTTGACCTAAAAATGACTTGTCCAACTGCTGCTCGTCCATAAATAATAACCTCAATTCTTTTTAATATTCAGAAAATTTATTTAACCTAATGTTTCAGAAAAAACTATACAGAGTACATTGTATACTGTAACTCTTTTAGAAATCGTAAATTTTCATGAATAAAGTATAAGAAAAATTGTATTTATATTCATTTTGTTTTCATGTAATGATAGAAAGGAAGATGCTTTTTGAAGAGAATAGCGCAACGACAGCAAGAATGGAGCTCACTTAAATATTTAATTTTGTCAAAATCTCAACCAGATTATAGAGCAATCCGGAAATTATTTGCAGATGATGGGTGGGACGAAGCAAAAGAACAAGCATTTCGAGGTTATCTGAAGCATGCATTAGCTGAACCAAACAAAAAAGGCAATCTTCTAAATGCCTATCAACATGTTTGGGGATATTTTAAAAAACAAGCAACAGAGACAGAACGGCAACAGTATGAAGTGTTGAGCGTAAATTTTTCGGTAGATCAAGATGCATTATCTCTATTCCTAAGAGAATTGACGCTAAAATATCAAGAACCATATCTATTGCAGTCTGCTCTCCTCTTCCCTAAAGAAGAGAACTAACGAAAGAATAAGAAAAAGGCAATCCAAATAGCGGATTTTAGTTTTAAGTTCGTTATATAAGTATGGATTTGTCTTTTTTTTATGTATAAATAAAGTTTTCGTTTAATACCCGAATGTTTATTGTGTAAAATCAAAAAACATATTGAAATTAGTTTGAAAAATGAGTATACTGAATCAGTGGAAAAACGAACGAGGAGTGTATAGATGAACAAGAATGTTCCGTATTTTATTGTAGCACCTGGGATGATTTTATTGCTATTTTTCTTAATGATTCCTTTGGTTACAAGTATTTTACCAACTATTTTTACAGATCATGGGGTGACAGTAAGCAACTACCTCGATTTTTTTAAAGACGAATATAATCTGTCGATCTTTTGGCGCACAATTAGAGTATCATTGATCGTTACGCTGATTTCAATTCTACTTGGAATCCCAACGGCGTATTACATCGCTGGTGTTAGTAAAAAATGGCGTGGCATTTTAATGGCAATGACCTTATTTCCGTTGTTGACCAATTCTGTTATTCGTAGTTTTGCTTGGATCAATATCTTAGGGAAAACAGGTGTGGTCAATTCATTGTTGTTAAAAACAGGTTTGATTGATCAGCCATTAAACTTACTTTATACAGAATTTGCTATTATCATTGGCTCTGTTTATCTTTTCCTACCAACAATGATCATGACCCTAGTAGGTGTTGTGGAAAATATCGAAGGGGAAATGCTGGAAGCTGCTGAAACGCTAGGTGCAAGCCCGTTTACTGCTTTCCGAAAAGTCGTGCTGCCACTTTCTATTCCCGGGACGATTGTTGGAAGTATCTTAGTTTTTACTGGGACATTGACAGCTTATACAACACCGCAATTATTAGGTGGAAATCAGAAGATGATGATGTCGACATTTCTATATCAAAAAGCCAATACTTTGGGAGATTGGAAAGCAGCAAGTGTTTTGGCCTTGATCATGATCGGTGTAACCTTGATCGTCATGAAGGGATTAGATCTGGTTGCTAAAAAAGTTGATAGGAGAGAGGCAAACAATGCGTAAACAAAAAGGGATGACGCTGATTGCGATCCTAGTATTCTTATTTTTATTCTTACCACTTTGCTTGATTGTTGTGACGTCTTTTGGAACAGCCGCAGCAATTCAGTTTCCGATTAAAGGATTTACACTGGATTGGTACGCAAAAGCGTTGCAGTCAGATACATTTATGAGCAGTTTTAAATTAAGTTTGATCATTGGTGTGCTAGCGACTGTTTTGGCATTGGTTGTTGGGATTCCAGCTTCTTATGCATTAGCACGGTATTCAGTAAGAGGACGAAACTTTATAAAAAGCTTCTTTTTATCCCCAACAGTGATTCCAGGAATCGTTGTGGGGTATACTTTGTTTCAATATATTGTAATCAAATTAGGTTTGCCGATTTTCCAAGGCTTACTGATTGGACATTTTCTGATTAGTTTACCGTATATTATTCGAGTAGTTGGTTCAAGCATGGAGCAGTTGGACTATTCGATGGAAGAAGTTGCGTGGACATTAGGCTGTACGAAAACTAGAGCCTTTGTCCAAATTGTTTTGCCGAACGTCTCTTCAGGAATATTTGCAGCATTTATGTTAGCATTTGTTAATTCATTTAATAATGTGCCAGTATCGATGTTTTTATCAGGACCAGGAGTTACGATGTTGCCGACATCTTTACTTAGCTATATGGAATACAATTATGATCCAACGGTTTCTGCCATTTCAGTAATGTTGATGTTATTGACGATGGGATTAATGTTTTTGATCGAAAAAACATTAGGATTAGCTTCGATTGCGTAAATAAAAGAGAACGCAATTACAGAGTTTGAACTTAATAGGTAGAAAGAGGAGAAAATTTTGACTTTTGTTGATTTAAAAGAGATTCGTGTGAGCTATGACGGCAAACAGGATATATTAAAAGATTTAAGCATTTCCATGGAAAAAGGGGAATTAGTTTCTCTTCTAGGTCCAAGTGGCTGTGGGAAAACAACAACACTTCGAGTGATTGCAGGATTGATCAAACCAAACGACGGCTCTTTTAAGTTAGATGAGGACGATTTGACGAAAGTACCGGTTCATAAAAGAAATTTTGGTATGGTATTTCAGAGTTATGCACTATTTCCGCATTTGACGATTGCAGAGAACGTTGCGTTTGGCCTGAAATTAAGAAAAGAATCGAAAGCGAGCACAAAAGAAAAAGTCGAAAAAATGCTAGAAGTTTGTGGATTAGAAAACCTTGGTGATCGTTATCCAAAACAACTTTCAGGTGGACAAAGGCAACGTGTCGCTTTAGCGCGTGCGTTGATTATTGAACCAAAATTATTATTGTTAGATGAACCGTTAAGTAATTTAGATGCAAAGTTAAGAGTAGCGATGCGAATCGAAATCAAACGAATCCAGCAACAATTAGGCATAACAACAGTATTTGTGACCCACGATCAAGAAGAATGTTTTTCTATTTCAGATAAGGTTGCAATCATGAATAATGGTGTGATTGAGCAATATGATTCACCTGAGAGGATCTACCGTTTACCCAAAACAAAATTCGTTGCACAATTTATTGGCTTTGAAAACTTCTTTAACGTAACGAAAAATGCTGAAGGGCACTATGAAAGCGAGAATGGTCAAGTGTTTACTACCACAAACCCGCAGCCAACGGCAACGGAGACTGTTGCAACGATTCGCCCAGAAGATATTGAGATTGTCGCAACAACAACGCAAACCTCAATCGAAGGAAATATTCTTGTTAGAACCTTTTTAGGGAAAAGTTATCAATATGAAGTAACAACACCACTTGGCAAACTATTAGTCAATGGAACAAGTGAACAGATTTATGAAACAGGGGACACAATCAATTTAGCTTTTCCAGCGGATAAATTAGTTATTTTAGATAAATAAACGATAAGACAAAGGGGAATAAATAGAATGAATAAGAAACTAATGATCGGTGCTTTAGCAACAGTAACTTTATTAATGGCAGCTTGTGGGAATAGCGAAGCGAATACTAAACAAGAAAGCAAATCAGGCAACAAGGCATTAGTTGTATCTACCTTTGGATTAAGTGAAGATATTGTAAAAAAAGATGTTATTGCTCCTTTCGAAAAAACAAACGATGCTAAAGTAACCTTAGAAGTCGGAAACAGCGCAGATCGTTATACAAAATTATTGAATAATCCCAATGCTGGAATCGATGTGATCGAATTAGCGCAAGCCAATGCCACACAAGGCGAAAAGGAAGGCCTCTTTGAAAAGGTAACAGAAAAAGAAGTACCAAACATCAAAGATTTAACTGCTGGAGCGAAAGAAGTCTACGAAAGTGGAGCAGGTATCCCGATCGCCGTCAATAGTGTGGGGATTGTTTACAACAAAGAAAAAGTCGGCAAAGAAATTACTAGCTGGGATGATTTATGGTCGTCTGACCTAAAAAGGAAAATTTCAGTTCCGGATATTTCTACAACAGCAGGACCATTAATGTTATACATTGCTAGTGACCATGCAGGTATTGATATTACTACCGATAAAGGCAAAGCAGCTTTTAATGCAATGAAAGAGCTAAAACCAAATGTGGTTAAGACGTATTCAAAATCATCAGATCTTGCAAATATGTTCCAATCAGGTGAGATTGACGTCGCTGTTGTCGCTGATTTTGCTGTCGATATCATTCAAGGTGCTTCAAAAGAGGCAACATACGTTGTCCCTGAAAGTGGTACGTACGCAAATTTCAACACGATCAACATACCGAAAAGCTCTAAAAATAAAGAATTAGCCTATACATTTGTTAATGAACGAATCAGCGAAGAATCGCAAAAAACAAAAGCAGTGTCATTAAATGAAGGTCCGACCAATAGTAAAGTGGTTCTTGATGAAAAACAAGCGAGCAATAAAACTTACGGTAAAGTCGCTGATCGAGCAAAAACAGTTGATTTCTCATTTATCAATGACAACCTGTCTGATTGGGTCGATCAATGGAACCGTACAATGAATCAATAAACGCGAGAAGGGCGATAAGTATGAACGTAGATATAATCATTCAAGATGTTTGGGTTTTCCAAACAGCAACACAGTCTTTTATCAAAAAAAATGTCTCTATTAAAGACGGAAAATTTCATTACATCAGTATTACAGAGATGGCTCACTTAATGCCGGAAACAATCATCAAAGCCGAGAATCAATATATGATTCCCGGCTTGATTGATGCCCACATGCACATTGAAAGTTCAATGACGACACCAACCATCTTTTCAAAAGCAGTATTACGTCATGGGGTCACCACAGTTGTGGCAGATGCGCATGAGATGGCAAATGTCTTTGGTTTAGAGGGGTTAGAGGAATTTATGAAGGCTGAAACAGAGCTTGATATTTTCCATGCGATTCCTTCTTCTGTGCCTTCGACTACACCAGAATTAGAAACGACAGGTGGCATCATTGGACTAGCTGAAGTGGCAGAACTGTTAAAAAATCCTAAGATTGTTTGTTTAGGTGAAGCGATGAATTTTAAGGGGATTGCGTATGAGCCAGAATCCTTGATTCGACAAATTATTGATTTATGTAAAAAAGAGCGACCAACAATGCCCTTAGAAGGTCATTGTCCTAAGATTTACGAAGAAGAGCTGGCAGCCTTTTTATATAGTGGTATTACCTCAGATCATACGCATCAGTTTCCAGAATCCTTAAAAGAAAAAATTGAAGCCGGTGTTTTTATCCAATTCCAAAATAAATCGATCACGTCTGAAAATATGCAAGTGATTATAGAAAATGAGTTTTATGAGTATGCCAGTATTATCACAGATGACGTAATGGCAGATGATTTGCTTCATGGCCATTTGAATGAGAACTTGAAGAAAGCCGTAAAAGCCGGTTTGCCACTTGAAAAAGCTATCTATATGACAACATACACACCAGCTAGACGTATGGGGTTTCATGATCGTGGAGAAATTGCACCAGGTCGTACAGCTGATTTTATTTTAATAAATGATTTAGAAGAGTTTTCGTTTGAGGCTGTTTATAAATCAGGAAAAAAAGTGTATGAAAAAGGAACGGGAATCGACTATCCTGAGGTGACGGAGGTATTTCCAGCTGAGTACAAAAAATCTGTCCATTGCAAACCGCTCACGGTCGCTGATTTAGTAATTAAAGTAGCAACTGATAAAGAGAGTGTTCGCTGTAACGTGATTCAAAAGCAAGAAGTCGGAACGTTTACTGAGCGAATCACAAAAGAAATTCCAGTGAAAGATGGAATTTTACAATGGCAAGAAGCAGACTGTGCTTTGTTGATCGTGATGGAAAGATATGGCAAAAATGGCAATATATCAATTTCATTGATGGATAAACCAATCAGTGAAAAAGGGGCAATTGCGACGACTTGGGCGCATGATCATCATAATGTGATGGTTATGGGAAATACGTTAGAAGATATCGTGCTAGCACAAAATGAATTGATCACGATTCAAGGCGGTTATATCGTGGTTGCAGATGGAGAAATCACTGGGAAATGCCCTCTGCCTATCGGTGGAATTCTTTCCCAAGCCCCAATTGAAGAACTAGGCGGAGACTTGCAAGAAGTCCGAGCAAGCATGCAAGCTTTGGGATACAAAAACATGAATGAGATTATGTCTTTCTCAACATTATCTCTGCCCGTCTCTCCGGCAATCAAAGTAACAGATAGGGGAATGATGAATACAAAAACACAAGAATTTTACCCTTTGATTTTCCCAGAAGATGGAGTGTTGTTGAATGAAGACACTCATTAAAGATGTTCATATTCTTTCAATGGATCACGATTTTTCAGAAGTTAAAAATGGTTTTGTACTGATCGAAGAGGAGCGGATTACTAAAATCGGCTCTCGTTCAGAACTTGACTCAATCACTATTCAAGTTGACCAAGTGATTGATGGCAAAAATGGACTGTTGATTCCTGGTTTGATCAATACGCATACCCATGCAGGCATGATTCCGTTTCGTTCATTAGGAGACGATGTACCGGATCGACTCCGCCGATTTTTATTTCCTTTAGAACAACATATGACAAAAAAATTAGTAAGAGCCAGTAGTAATTATGCGATTGCAGAAATGTTGCTGAGTGGTGTGACGACGTTTTGTGATATGTACTATTTTGAAAATGAAGTAGCTGAAAGCTGTAAAAAAATGGAGATCAGAGCACTCGTTGGTGAAACAATCATAGATATGCCGACTTGCGACAGCCAGAGTCCCTCTGGTGGCTATGAATACTGCGAAACGTTTTTAAAAAACTGGCAGAATGATCCATTAGTAACACCGATTATTGCACCACATGCGCCGAACACTAACAATCCAGAGATATTAAAAAAAATCGTTGAACTTAGTGAAAAATATAATGCACCAATCACGATGCATGTGGCTGAAATGACTTATGAAATGGCAGAATTTCAAGAAAAATATAAACAAACACCAATAGAATTTCTACAAACATTAGGGTATTTTGAACGTGATTTTATTTTAGCTCATTGTATCTTTGCGACTGAAAAGGATTTAGAAATCATTGCTAGTTCAAACGGCAAAGCCCGCGTCGCACATTGCATCGGTGCGAATACAAAGTCAGCAAAAGGGGTAGCACCTATTAAAAAAATGCTCGAAAAAAATATTGTTGTAGGTCTAGGGACAGATGGGCCTAGTAGTGGCAATACCCTAGATTTGTTTAGTCAAATGCGTCTGTTTGCTAATATGCATAAGACGCATAATCAGGATCGCGCACTTTTTCCTGCCAAAGAAATTGTTCGACTGGCAACGTTAGGTGGAGCTGAGACATTAGGGATAGCAGATCAAGTAGGTTCCATAGAAATCGGAAAAAAAGCAGATTTAACGTTGATCGAAACGGACTCTGTAAATATGTTTCCAATTTTTGATCCCTATTCAGCAATTGTATATTCCGCTAATGCCAGTAACGTGAATTCGGTTTGGGTCAATGGGCGAAAATTAGTCAGTGAGAAAAAAATGGTTGAACAAGGATTGAAAGAAATCAAAGAAACATTGTATCATGAAATGGCAAACTTCGTTGTAGAAGCCAAAAAATTATAGATTACCGGACATATCGCGACCTTGATCACCGGAAAGTAACTCCCCCATTACTAACTCTGTATTTACATGTACAGTCCGTATTTCATTCGTTTCTGCTGAAAAAACACGGATTGTTTTTGTGGCAATTAGCTGATAAGAAAGTTCATAGCTTGTCACAGAATCTCGTTCTGATCCCTTAATGATAAAGGCAGCTATTCCTTGAGGAGCCTCTTTAAATGACAATTCGATCATCTGAGGAATATTCATTCCATTTCGTGTAAAAACATCCACTGCTTTTATTCTATCCAACGATACTTCATATGAATATTCTTTGTCTCCGCCAGATGTTGACGTTTCTTTTGAACTCCACGCTTCTGATGAGTTTCTAGTTGTAGATAGTGTAGAATTACTTGTATGCGGTGATGTCGTTTGAGTAATCGAACTGTTGCTCTGATTGTTTTCTTCAGTTGAACTACTGGCAACTTCTTTCATTTTGCCATTTGCGCATCCGGCTAATAATACAAACAATCCCAAACCAATTATTATCTGTTTTTTCATATTTCTTACTGCCTCCTTGCATGTTCTTGACAAAACGCTCACTCGAATAAAACAAGCACGAACTGAATGTTACGTTGTTATTCCTTATACAAAATTCCTTTTTGCGCTAATGCTTTTTTGATGTGATTATGTGCTTCTTCATCTTCACAACGAATCGTGTGCAAGTGAATGCCACTCGTCAGCTCAGATAATAATGAAGCACTGTTTTTTTTATAGCTTTTGACAAACTCAGTCACTTCTTTTTCCGTGTGAATATGCAGCCCTCCTGTTAATTCACCATAAATCGGATGTTCCACCACCACATCTAACACTTCACCACCCAATGAAACAATCGTTAGCAGTTCGTCTTCAGTTTGCTCTGGCGTATGTTGGCAAGCTATTTTTCGGGTAACCCCTTGCTTGTCTTTTTCAGACTCAAGCAAATAACCTCTTGCTGTTGCGATAATTTCGTATCCTGTGGCTCTCAAGAGTGCCACATCTCCAACTATAATTTGGCGGCTGACCTTGAATTCTTTTGCAAAACGACTGGCACTCATTGGTTTATCTGCTGATTCTAATTCGAGTAAAATTGCTTCTCGTCTTTTAATACCCTCCATCCAATTTCCTCCTGTCGCTTACTAATCTAGTTGCTTTTGTTGAAACCGTTTTGAAGCATCCATAATCTCTTGATAGGTTTCTTTGATGGTTTCCTTGTATTGGTCATTTTCAATATATGTGTCTATTTTTGCTAAAACTTCTTGTTCTCTTGAAGAGTCTAGTACGGGTTGATCCGATGTTTTTTTGATCGTAGCAATTGCTTTGACTACATCCATTCGTTCCTCTAATAAAGCAACGATTTGTTTATCCAAAGCATTGATTTTATCCCGTTGAACAGTTAACGGTGTACGTTTTTCATCCAATTCGATTTCTTTGATGATTTTCGCAGGATTTCCACCGATCACACAATTAGCTGGAAAAGATTTTGTTACGACTGCGCCTGCCGCAACTACCACATTATCCCCTAATGTTACTCCTGGCGTGATAACAACCCCTCCACCAAGCCAAACATTATCCCCGATTGTGATGGGTTTACCATATTCCAAACCACTATTTCGTTTAACCGGATGCAATGGATGTGTCGCTGCGTATAATTGAACATTCGGCCCAAACATACAGTTGTCACCAATTGTAATTGGACATATATCTAGAAAAATACTATTGAAATTAGCATAGAAATTTTTTCCGACATGAATATTAAAGCCATAATCGAAACTGATTGACGGTTCAATGTAGCTACCTGTTCCAGTAGTGCCAAATGTTTCTTCCACTAACTGACGACGAATTTGTCGATCTTCTTCTCCATTGATCAGTTTCATTTGCTCCCTAGCAAACTTGCGTGCCGTTGCTAATTCTGGATCTCCTGCAAAATAAAGTTCGCCATCGATCATTTTTTGTCGTTCTGATTTGATTTCTTCCATAAAAAAACTCCTCTATAAAATAGTTTCAAAAACGCTTGCCGCGTCTTGTTTAAAAAAGTAAGCATCTCTATTTAATTGAATCGCTGTTTGGTTGATTACCAAAATTTTGGCGGTGTTTGCTGCATAATGAATCAAGTCACAAAATGGATGTACTTGAAAAGTAGTTCCTACAATAACAACTAAATCCGCCTTAGCGACTGCTTCGATAGATAATTCAATTGCTATTTCTTCTAATCCTTCCTCATATAATACGATATTTGGACGAATTTGACCGCCACATCGATCATGACAATCAGACAGTAGATACGTTTTAGCTGAAACGTTTTGTCCGCATTTTCTGCAATAGCAGTCATACAAATCTCCATGAAAGTTGACCAAATGTTTCGTTCCAGCAGCGGCATGTAGTCCATCGATATTTTGAGAGATGACCCAGGTATCTTTTATTCGTCCTAATTCTGCCATTTTTAAATGGATCATATTTGGTTTTGCTTTCGGATGGTACAGCGTTTGTATAAATGAATAAAATTTTTCTGGTTCTTCAATCATACATGAATGGCTTAGCAAATATTCAGGTTGTTCAACCCCTTGATATAGTCCAGATAGTGAGCGATAATCGGGCACACCAGAAGCAGTCGAAACACCTGCACCTGTTAAGAATGTGATTGTTTCAGCTTGCTCAATCAGAGTTGCAGCCTTTTTCTTATCAATCGTTTGCATACATTCATCTCCTAATAGATATAGTATAACGTAAATGAGGAGTAGAAAGAAAAAATATTCATATAAAATCAAAAGAAATACTCTATGCTGTACAACTTGGAATACTACTTATATGTAATAAAAACCATGTGAGAAGCTTTTAAGAATGTTAGGTTTTTCACTGTCTTTTCATGACAAACAAAAGAGAACGTGATAGAATACTTAATGTATAAAAGTGAGGTGAAAATTCGTGGTAGCATTTATTATTTATTGGGCAGCAATTTTGGTCTGCATCGCTTGGGGCGTATTAAGTTTATGGTTTTCGATCTATTATCTTTCACGTAAAGAAAACGGAAATTTATGGGCTTTTGCATTCTTCAACGTTCTTGCAGCTATTGTTTTAGCAATTGTTTTAGTTATTTACAAAACGTGGGATTTCGAGATTACAACTTATTCAAGCTTGATTTACACAATTTTAGCTTCATATGGCGTCTTAACAGTCTTACAAGCTATTTTAGGCCGCGAACCTAAAGAAGCTGTTAAAGCTTAAACTTATTAGTTAACTATCAAGAAAAGACTGGAATAGAAGCGTTTATTTGTATTTAGGGTGTGAAACAAAAGTGATTTTTACTTTTGTCTCACACCTTTTTCTTTATGTCTTTTCTAATTGTTTGATCGCATTCTTTATTTCTATAAGGACTTCTTCCTCTGTTTCTACCTCTAGCAACTCAGTTAAAAAATCAACCCATTTTTCCGCTTCTTTATTGCCTAATTTGCCGATTGCCCAAGCAGCTGTACCTCTGATAACAGGACGGACATCTTCTTTTGCGCAAACGACGATGTCGGGTAATGCACTGCGGTCACCTAAGTTAGCTAATGCAATCAACGCATTTCGTTGTAACGGTTTTTTCCCTCTCCAAGAGCCCGATAAATGTCCGAATTGTGTTTTAAATTCTTTATTGGACAGACTCAGCATTGGTTTTAACTTCGGATACACCGTATCGACTTCGGGTTCCATTTCTTTATGAAAATGAAAATCTTTCCCTCTGTTATAAGGGCAGACCAACTGACAAATATCACAGCCATAAATTACATTATGCATTTTTCTACGATATTCTTCTGGCATCATATCTTTGGTTTGTGTTTGATAAGATAAACATTTTTTAGCATTCATACTACCATTCCCTAAAAGTGCTTGCGTGGGGCAAGCTGTCACACAACGAGTACAATCCCCGCAACCAAAAGGAATCGGCTCATCTACTTCAAAATCGATATTGGTTACGATTTCGCCTAAATAAACAAAAGAACCAAACTCTTCGGTAATCAACAGCCCATTTCTCCCAATAAACCCTAGACCCGCACGTTGCGCAACAGCTACATCAACTAACTCTCCAGTATCAACTTGAGGCGCAAAACGCCATTCACCTGTTTCTTCTAGACCTTGTGTTTGAGATTGAATAAATGCAATCAACTTTGACAAACGATCTCGTAGAACATCATGATAATCAATGCCCCATGAAGCTCTAGCAAACATCCCTCGTTTTTCGTCTCTGGGTACTTTCCCTTCGATTTTAGTAGGATAAGCTAACGCGATAGAAATGATCGTTTTAGGATTTTCAAAGGTCTTTTCTGGGTAGATTCGTTCTTCTATCACTTGATGCTCAAACCCAGAGTTATACCCGAGTTCTCTTTGTTCTATCAGTGAATCTTCTAATTCATAGAAAGGCTCAGCAGAGGCAAAACCGATTTTGTCGATGCCTAAGCGCTTACTTTCCTCTATTATTTTTTCTTTTAGTGTCATCTGTGTACTCCTTATTTTAAAAACTAGATAGGGCGATTCTATGAAGCCAATTCATTCGACTGTTTACTTTATTATAAGCTACTCACCAAAATCTTGTCACCTTTTTAATTCCGCTCTTAATTCATCATTTTCCACATTTAACACAGATTTTTATTTAAATTCAATTATATAAAAACTAGTAAAACAATATCCAAAACAGAATGATTATTTCATTTTGTAATCAAAAAACACGAGAGTAGACAAAAGCGACAGATGCTTTTGACTACTCTTGTGCCTTTTACTCTCCTGTAAAACTAAAATTATCTAACTATTCTAGACTGTACCAGAATCCCCTTTTTCTTCTGGTTCTCCGTTAAATGGGCCACTAACCACAACTTTCCCTCTCATATGCCCCGCCTCGACATCAGCTGTGGCTTTTTTCAGATTGGCAGCATTGATTCCATTTGCATAAAGTTTCCCAACCGTCGCTCTTATTTTCCCAGTTTCTGCAAGATGACTGATTGTCGCAAGTGCTTCTCCTTGGGTTTCGATTTTATAGTCAAAATCTGTTTTCGCAAACATATACTCCCAATCAAAACTGACAGATTTATTTTTTAAGATACCGATATCTAGTTTCTCATCTAATCCAACGATTGTCCCAACGTGCCCAAAAGGGGTGACCAGCTCAGCTATTGTATCAAAGTACGGCTGTATATTGAATAAAACCGCAATATAGTCAATAGTATGAGTCCCTGTTTTTTCAATGCTTTGTTTAAGATCCTGATGATAGTCAAGAGGGTGATTCACACCGTTTGATTTTAACCAATCAACATTTTTGGGACTGGCTGTAGCAAAAACAGTCATTCCTGCCCAATGAGCAAGTTGAGTTAAAATCGATCCTACGCCGCCCGCTCCATTAATCACCAAAATGGATTTCCCTTTATTGGCATTTTCTTTTGGAATCAACTCAAATTTTTCAAATAATAATTCATAAGCAGTCAAAGCGGTCAAAGGCAAAGAAGCTGCTTCTTCATCCTTTAAATTGCTAGGCGCTAAAGCGGCGATTCCTTCGTTGACTAATTGGAATTCTTGGTTACTACCTGCACGTTTAGTTGTCCCCGCATAAAAGACACGATCCCCTACAACAAACTTGCTCACTTTTTCCCCAACAGAAACAACTTCTCCGACTCCATCGAATCCTAAAATACGTAATTGATTTTGTTTTTTTGTCGTTAGTCTTAATTTTGAGTCGACAGGATTTATAGATACTGCCTTAACTTTTATAAGGATATCTGACGCGCCAGGTATCGGAACCGAGCTATAATCATCTATAAAACTCGCTTCATTTTCAATTGGAAATCCTTCAAAAAAACCTACAACATTCATTTGATTTTTTTCATTCATTTGTTCTTCCTCCATTTAGCTCTTTCTTATCATTATGGACCTAAACGTTTTATATTGACATTTATTTGTTTCGCAAAAGTTCCCCATTATCCCTACTCATGCTCGACTGTCAAAATCCCTTGCATCCTCTACAAACTTATGTGAAAATGAGTTACTTGATTTTATAAGGACAAAAAGGAGTTTCTCATGAAAAAATTAGCCATTATAGGCGGCGGGATCATTGGTTTGACCTTAGCCAACTACATTGATTTGACAAAATATAGTGTAACAGTTTATGACAATCCCGTTGGGCAAGCAACTAAAGCAAGCGCTGGCATCATTTCACCTTGGCTTTCAAAACGCCGCAATAAAAAATGGTATCAACTAGCTAAAGATGGCGCCGCTTTTTATCCTAAGTTAGTTCAAGACTTCTCTCTATCGAATAACGTTTACCAACAAACTGGCACTCTGATTCTTCGAAAAGATGGTGAACTTGATGCACTGATGCAATTAGCAGAAGAAAGAAAACAACATGCACCCGAAATTGGTGACATTCAATTATTGACTAGGGAACAGGTCGTAGAAAAATTACCTTTATTGAAGGCACAATCGGCTTTATTTATCACAGGTGGTGGGAAGTTAGACGGTGCTAGCTACTTAGAAACCTTAAGACAACGTGCACAAGAAAACATGATCGTCTTAAAAACTGGTACAGCCATGCTTAGTCAGCGCCATGATCAATGGCTTGTCCAAATCGCTAATGCAACTGAACAATTCGATGCAGTAGCGCTCTGTACTGGACCTGGCTTGCCTTTATTGTTAGCGTCTATTGATTTTAAAACGGATATCAGAGCTCAAAAGGGACAACTTTTAGCTTTTGAAACACCTTTCAAAGATAGCGGTAGTTGGCCAGTTGCGATGTTAGATGGCGAAAGTGATTTGATCCCTTTTGAAAAAGGACAAATTCTAGTGGGCGCAACTCACGAAAACGATGGTGGGTTTGATTTAACTCCGACGAAAGAAGCCTTCTCTCTATTGCAACAAAAAACAGTACCTTTTTTAGCAGAGTCAACTTTTTTTGAAAAATACCAATCTACTTATCGTGTAGGAACACGCGCCTACACTTCAGATTTCGCCCCTTTCTTCAATTTTTTACCAAATAATCCTACTGCTGTCATAGCAAGTGGTTTAGGCTCTTCCGGACTAACAACTGGACCTTATATTGGCTTTCTTTTAGCTAAGTATTTCAATGAAGGAAAGAACGATTGGGAGTATTATCAAAAACCAATCGAACATTACTTGTCAAAATTATAAAAAATCAGAACAGGAAATGTATTGGATTTCCTGTTCTGATTTTTTATATGTTTTTGTGAATAAAAGTGGTAGCTTATCGTTAGCCACACCGAATTATGCTGGAAATGTTGAAGAAAAAGACGCCGATGTGATGTTAGAATATTTACCGAGGTAAGTAGAGAAAATAAAAAGCTTTATCAGAGATCACAACGAAATCTGATAAAGCTTTTTACTCATTTTTTTAATTATTTTCTGCTTCAAATTTCTCGAAAGCTGATTTGATAACGTCTTTAAGAGCATTAGCAGAAGCATTCATTCGATCCATTTCAGAATCTGTCAATGGAATTTCAATCACTTGTTTGATTCCTTGACGATTAATTACAGCCGGTGCACCAATGTAAATATCATTTTGGCCATATTCACCATCTAAGTAAACAGAAAGTGGGAAGACAGAATCTTCATCGTCTAAAATGGCTTTTGTTATTCGAGCTAAAGCAGCTGCGATTCCGTAGAATGTTGCACCTTTTTTCTCGATGATTGAATACGCAGCATCTCGTACATTAAAGAACAGGTTGACCATTGCTTCCTCATCTACATCCGGGTTATTTTTGACCCACTCATAAATTTGCAAGCCGGCAACGTTGGCGTGAGACCAAACTGGAAATTCAGTGTCGCCATGTTCACCTAAAATATAAGCATGGACATTACGAGCATCAACATCCACTAATTCAGCAATTGCTTGACGGAAACGTGCTGAGTCAAGAGATGTTCCTGAACCGATAACGCGTTCTTTTGGAAATCCAGAGAATTTCCATGTAGAATAAGTTAAAATATCAACTGGATTTGCTGCGACTAAGAAAATACCGCTAAAACCTGAATCAACGATTGCAGTGACGATTTGTTTGTTGATTTTTAAGTTTTTATGAACGAGATCGATTCTTGTTTCACCTGGTTTTTGTGCCGCTCCTGCTGTTAATACGACAAGATCAGCATCATGGCAATCATCATAAGTAGCAGCATAAATCTTTTTAGGAGAAGTAAAGGCTAGTGCGTGTGATAGATCTGCTGCATCGCCTTCCGTTTTCTTTGTATCTATATCAATAATACCAACTTCTTGAGCAATATTTTGAGTGACTAAGGCAAAAGCATAGCTTGATCCGACAGCGCCATCTCCAACTAAAATTACTTTTTGGTGGTCTTTGTTTCCTACTGCTGCAGTCATGTGTATCATTCCTTTCAGATAATTGTTTTATCACTATGATATTACCATCGTTTGTGAGGTTTGTCACGTTTTTTGTTTATATAAAATAATACAGTTTCCAGAGGTGTTTCATAAGAAAACTCTTTCATGTGCGGTGTTTCACTATTTGTTGGTTTTATCGTTTTTTTAATTTTCTAAGCTATAAATGGAGCTTACGGCTTTTTTAAGAATTTAAATGAGCCGGTAATTGCTTGTTTTATGGTATAATTATAAAAAAACTGGGCAAGGAATTCTCCTGCCCAGATATTTTGTGTTGGACAACGAATACAGGGTGGTAAAATAGCACCTTTTATTAAGGAGAATATAGATAGATGAAAATGATTGTCGGATTAGGTAATCCAGGAAGTAAGTATCAAGAAACAAAGCATAATATTGGATTTATTACAGTTGATGAAATTGCGCAACGCAACAATGCACCCTTTAATAGAAGTCAATTTGAAGCGGATATCGCTGAATTTTTTATAGGAACAGAAAAAATCATGTTAGTCAAACCTCTTACATTTATGAATGAGTCTGGTCGTTCAGTCGGCCCCTTGATGACCTATTATGGTGTAGAAGAAGCGGACTTGATCGTTATTTATGATGACTTAGATTTAGAAATCGGTAAAATTCGTTTACGTGAGAAAGGCAGTGCTGGTGGACATAACGGCATTAAAAGTTTGATTTCTCATTTAGGCACGAATGTGTTTCCAAGAATCAAGATCGGTATTGGACGCCCTATCGGTAGTAATACAGTTGTTCATCATGTATTGACCGGTTTTCCTAAAGAAAAACACGAAGAGATTTTAATAGCAGTGAAAACTGCGGCAGATGCAGCAATTTACGCTTGTGAAGGCCATACATTTGTTGATACGATGAATCAATTTAATGGAAAATAAGCAAAATAGAAAGTATAAAAGGAGGAGCCAGTTTTGAACATCATTGAACGAATTGGTGCAAGTGAGCTAGCCCAAGAGTGGCAAAATCAACTAACTAAAAACACACGCCAGTTGATTACGGGGCTAGCCGGCTCTGCTAAAACATTAGTCATGACGAGTGGCTATAAAGAAAAAAATAAAAAAATCATCGTAGCTGTTCCTAATCTTTATTATGGTAATCAGCTAGTTGAAGATTTTCGTAATATTTTATCAGATGAAGAAGTCTATATTTTTCCTGTAGATGAAGTTTTGTCTGCGGAAATGGCTTTTTCTTCCCCAGAAGCGAGAGCGGAAAGAGTTGCGGCTCTTAATTTTCTTTTAACGGATCAAGCGGGGATTGTTGTTGTTCCCGTAGCAGGTCTAAGGAAATATTTACCGAGTAAACAAACATGGGAACAAGCGCAGCTTCATTGGGAGATTGGCGGGGAAATTGAACTAAGTACATTAGCACAACAACTAGTTTTGATGGGCTATGAGCGTCAATCTTTAGTTGGAAAACCAGGCGATTTTAGTATTCGGGGCAGTATCGTCGATGTTTATCCGTTGAATTCTGAATACCCTGTAAGAGCAGAATTATTCGATATTGAAATCGATTCTCTCCGTTATTTTGAAGCAGATACTCAACGTTCAGTGGGGGCTATTGAATCGGTGACACTTTCACCAATGACGGATTTAGTATTTTCAAATGAAGACTTGACCTATGGCGAAAAACAACTAACTAACGCATTAGAAAAAAGAATTGCGATAGCCAAAGATACCGCTGAAAAAGAGTTTCTTCAAGATTATTTTGGCCAGTTGGCGACTTCTTGGAGCCAAGGAATTCCAACTGATACAGCTCATTACTATACTGATTTTTTATATGAAACAAAAACAACTTTATTGGATTATATACCAGAAGATAGTTTCGTTTTTATTGACGATTATGCGCGAATCTTAGAAGCAGAACGTGAAATCATTCGTGAAGAAAGTGAATGGCAAGTCTTAAAGCTAGAAGAAATGCGTGTCTTTCCTGAGCAAACTTTTGGATTAGAATTTCACGAGCAAGTAAGGAAAATGACTTTTGCGACAACATTTTTTTCGTTGTTCCAAAAAGGAATGGGAAACCTGCGTTTTCAAGCGGTTCATAATTTTCAGTATCGCTCGATGCAGCAATTTTTCGGTCAAATGCCATTACTAAAAACCGAAATGGATCGCTGGCAAAAACAGGATCAGACGGTTGTGGTTTTTGTGCCAACTAGAGAACGGAGTCAAAAAGTCGAAGAACTGTTTCGGGATTTTGATATTTCCAGTGTGACCGCTTCTGCTGATAAATTAATAGAAGGAAAAATTCAAATCGTAGAAGGTTCTTTGCAGTCAGGGTTTGAATTACCTGTCGAAAAAATCGTTGCCATCACTGAAAAAGAAATTTTCCATACTACGACGAAAAAACGAGCACGACGCCAAACCGTTTCCAATGCAGAACGCTTAAAAAGTTATAGTGATTTAAAAAATGGTGACTATGTTGTGCATGCGAATCATGGTATCGGTAAATATATTGGGATGCAAACGTTAGAAGTTGATGGTGTTCATCAAGATTACATCACGATTTTATATCAAAATGATGATAAGTTATTTATCCCAGTTACTCAATTAAACTTGATTCAAAAATTCGTTGCATCCGAAGCGAAATCACCAAAAGTCAATAAATTAGGTGGTAGCGAATGGAGTAAAACCAAACGCAAAGTTTCTTCTAAAATCGAAGATATCGCAGACGATCTGATTCAACTATACGCTTCAAGAGAATCCGAGAAAGGATATGCTTTTCCACCTGACGATGCTTATCAAAAAGAATTTGAAGATGCCTTTCCATATAGTGAAACAGACGACCAATTACGCAGTACAGCTGAGATCAAACATGATATGGAAAAAACTCGACCGATGGATCGATTACTGGTTGGGGATGTTGGATACGGAAAAACAGAAGTCGCTTTGCGTGCCGCATTCAAAGCAATCAATAATAATAAACAAGTCGCTTTTCTCGTTCCTACAACAATTTTAGCACAGCAGCACTACGAGACGATGTTGGATCGGTTTGAAGGGTTTCCGGTGGAAGTCGGCTTATTGAGTCGATTTAGAACGAAGAAACAACAAAATGAAACAATCGAAAAAATCAAACATGGACAAGTGGATATTGTTGTTGGAACGCACCGTTTACTTTCGCAAGATGTGAAGTTTAGTGATCTTGGACTTTTAGTGATCGATGAAGAACAACGCTTCGGTGTAAAACACAAAGAACGTTTGAAACAATTAAGAGCACAAGTGGATGTTTTAACCTTAACTGCAACACCGATTCCTAGAACATTGCATATGTCGATGCTAGGCGTTCGAGATCTTTCAGTTATTGAAACGCCACCAGAAAATCGTTATCCGATCCAAACATATGTCATGGAGAATAATCCAGGCTCGATTCGAGAAGCAATCGAACGTGAAATGGCGCGTGATGGACAAGTGTTTTACTTGTACAATCGCGTGGATACCATTGAACAAAAAGTTGAAGAAATTCAAGCGTTAGTTCCAGATGCTAGAATTGCGTACGCACATGGTCAAATGACCGAAGTTCAGCTTGAAAATACTCTGTTTGACTTTATTGAACGCCAATATGACGTGTTGGTTACGACAACGATCATCGAAACCGGTGTAGATATTCCAAATGCGAACACTTTATTTGTGGAAAATGCCGATTATATGGGCTTATCTACACTTTATCAATTGCGTGGTAGAGTCGGACGAAGCAATCGAGTAGCGTATGCTTATTTTATGTATGAGCAACAAAAAATATTAAATGAAGTTAGTGAAAAACGATTAGAAGCAATCAAAGATTTTACTGAACTTGGTTCTGGGTTTAAGATTGCGATGCGAGATTTGTCGATTCGAGGTGCTGGAAATCTCTTAGGCGCCCAACAACATGGCTTTATTGATTCTGTTGGGTTTGATATGTATTCACAAATGCTTTCAGAAGCAGTTGCACGTAAACAAGGGAAAAATATTCAAGATCAAAAAACATCTGTGGAAATTGATTTAGGAATTGATGCTTACTTACCAACGACTTATATTTCGGATGAACGTCAAAAAATTGAAATCTATAAACGAATTCGTCAGTTGGAAAATATGGACATGTATGATGAGTTGGAAGCAGATTTACTCGATCGTTTTGGTGAGTATCCAGATGAGGTAGCTCATTTACTAACGACGGGACAAATCAAAATGGATGGAGATCGAGCATTAGTAGAAACAATTCGTAAGAGACAACAAGAAATTACGTTTACGTTGAGTAAAATTGGCACAAAAACATACAATGTAGAACAAATTTTTGAAGCCTTGTCACACACGCAGCTAAAAGCAGATCTTGCAGTAGACAATGAGAAAATGGCGGTTTGTTTAAAAGTGCCTAAAGACATGAAAGAAGCAACTTGGCTACAAGAAGTAGCACTATTTACAAGTGCTTTAAGGCAAGAGAAGTATAAGACTGTAGCAGTTGAGGCAGAGTAAAACAATGAGCTGCGAGGGCAAGCTCTTTGGGAAAAATAGAATGTGAAAAAGACGTCACAGTCCAAGTTCTATTTCCCACTCAGAGCTAAATGAGCCTGTTACGCTTTTAAAATAGGAGGTCAACGAATGGCACACAAAGAAATGCGGTCGATGATGCAAGGTGCAGCTATTTTGACGATTGCATCGTTTATTGCCAAAGTACTGAGTGCGGTTTACAGAGTACCTTATCAAAATTTGGTTGGGGACGAAGGTTTCTATGTTTATCAGCAAGTTTACCCAATCTATGGCATTGCGATGACCTTAGGGTTATCTGGACTGCCGCAATTTATTTCAAAAATTGTCGCAGAGCAACCAGATATCAGCAAGCAAAAGAAAATGTTACAACAGCTTTTTCCATTTGTTTTTGTTATTGCGAGTTTGTGTTGGGCGTTTTTCTTTTTGGGAAGTCATGAAATTGCTTTTATGATGGGGGATCATCGATTAGCCTCTTTGATCCAAGTTGTTTCGTTTACATTCTTATTAGTTCCAATACTGTCTTTTTATCGTGGAAATTTCCAGGGGCATTTACTGATGGTTCCAAGCGCCGTTTCACAAGTAACAGAACAAATTGTTCGAGTCGGCGTGATTTTGATTGCAGCGTATTCATTTAGCCGCTTTGGCTGGTCGGTCTATCAGACGGGGACCATTGCAATGGGTGGTGCGTTGTTTGGTGGCATCGTTGCTGTGGGGATTTTATGGTATTATGACAGGAAAATACGGGTAGGAAGTTCGGCGTATCTTACGCAATGGAAAGTTGAAAAAGGTTCTGGGAAATTGTTTGGTCGTTTGGTCATCGAAGGTGGAATTGTATCCTTATATAGTGCCTATTTGATTTTCTACCAATTGATCGATTCTTTTTTAGTCAAAAATTCTTTAGTAGCTGCTGGAATCAGCGATGCTGCTGCGAAAGTTGATAAAGGAGTCTATGATCGTGGACAGCCACTGGTTCAACTAGGTTTAGTTGTGGCACTAGCCTTAAGCTCGAGTTTTCTACCAGCGTTGACAAAATATTTTATGAGCCAAGAAAAGACTCGATTTTTACAAGTCGCTAAACTATTTTTACGTTTAACTACAACGGTTGCTACAGCAGCTTCGATAGGATTAGCCTTGTTGTTGCCATATATAAATTTCGCTTTATTTAAAGATTACAAAGGGAATGGCGTGTTAGGCGTGTATGTTTGTTCGATTGCATTTATGGCAGTCATTCAAGCTTATCAGAGTATTTTACAAAGCCGCAATCAATTTATGACATCGATAGTTTCAGCAGGGATAGGGTTGTTAGTCAAGCTATTTTTAACAAGCTCTTTGACCTATAAATGGGGGACGCTAGGAGCAAGTGTTTCAACAATCGCAGGTTTAATTGCGACCTTATGTTTACTGATCCTATTTTCAAAAAATGAAATCAATCGTTTTATTGTAGAAAATCACTTCTTCCGAAAATTAACAGCGAGTATTGGAACAATGGGGATTGTATTGCTCTGTTACCAAGGAGTTATTGCACTCTTATTAGGGAACATTGAGCATCGTGGACAAGCGTTGATCATCGCCATTGTGGGTGTTTTGATCGGCGGCGCTACATTTATTTTTATGATTATTAAAATACGGTTATTTACAACACGGGAATGGCTAACATTACCGTTTGGAGCGAAAATATTAAGAATGAAGAGGTAAAAATTATGCGCTTAGACAAATTTTTAAAAGTTTCACGTATTATTAAAAGAAGACCTGTAGCGAAAGAAGTTGCAGATAAAGGTCGGATTCAAATCAATGGAATCTTAGCAAAATCATCAAGTAATGTAAAAATTGGTGATCAAGTAAAGATACAATTTGGTAATAAAATCTTAGAAATCGAAGTCCTTGAACTCCGCGATTCGACGAAAAAAGAAGATGCGGAAAAGATGTATCAGATTATTTCAGAGAAAAGAGTCGAAAATAGTGACAATTTAGATTAGACAAGCCTCTTAGATGTTGGTATAATAAGACAGACAAACCAAAAAACGAGTGGAGCGGAAAACATGGGCAATAAGAAAAAAGACATGGAGAAAGTTGCTGCATTAGATAATGAGTATACCAAAGAACAGTATGCCGAGTTTCAAAAACAGCAAAAGCAGTTGATTTTCAGGCGCCGACGTCTGGCAGTAGTTTTTCTCGTGGCGTTTGTGATTTTTATCGTTTCAGGCATCCAGCTAATGAAGGACTATCAACAATTGAGTGCTTTCAAAAAGCAGCAGACAGAAGCTGTAGCTGAATCGGCAGAAGCCGATAAGAAGTTAAAGCGTTTAGAACAGGACGTTGCTCTTCTAAGAGATGAGGATTATGTGGCGAAGTTGGCTCGTAGTCGGTATTATGTCTCTAAAGAAGGCGAACAAATTTACAACATTCCAGAGTTAGGCGGAACGACTAGCTCCAGTAATGAACAAAAAGCATCAGATAGTCAATCACAGTCTCATTCATCTGAAAAACAATCAGGCGAATAGCTGCAGATATAATAGGGTAAATAATAGGAGGAACATTTTTTTTATGTCAATCGAAGTAGGAGCGAAGTTGCCAGGAAAAGTGTCTGGTATCACTAATTTTGGTGCTTTCATCGATCTAGGTGAAGGGAAAACAGGGTTGGTTCACATCAGTGAAGTATCAAATGGATTTGTAAAAGATATCCATGATGTATTAACCGTAGGAGATGAAGTGACAGTAAAGGTTACTTCTGTCGGTGATGACGGTAAAGTAGGCTTATCTATTCGTAAAGCACAAGAACAAGCGGCAGAGCCAAAACGTGAATATCAACGTCGTGATAACAATGAGCATCAAGGGAGTCGCGATCGCGGCGCTCGTCCAGCACCTAAAAAGCAATTTACAAGAGCACAACCAATGAATTCAAAACAAGATTTTGATTCATTGATGAGTTCATTTTTAAAAGATAGTGATGATCGTTTAACTTCTCTAAAACGCAATACAGAAGGTAAGCGTGGCGGACGTGGTGGACGTCGTAACTAACGAATAAATGATTGAAGCTGAGCGAAAGCTCGGCTTTTGTGTTTTGGGCATTTTTTTGAGTAGTCTATAAACGATGAAACAAAGAGGTGAGTAGATGTTTCAAGAATTTTATGATCATTGTAAAAGAAATAAGTACTGGTTGCCATATCAAAAAGTGTTATTGGCTGTTTCAGGTGGAGTCGATTCAATGGTTCTATTAGAATTGATGCAAACTGCCGCACAAAAAGATCACTTAAAATTAGTGATAGCCCATGTCGACCATCAGTTGCGCTTAGAGTCAAAAGCTGAAGCAGAGTATCTTAAAAGTTATTGCCAACAAAAAGAAATTCCTTATTTTAGTAAAGTATGGGAACGATCAGACAAAATAAAAAACACAGAAGCCCTTGCTCGTGAGTTTCGCTATGATTTTTTTACGAAGCTCATGGAACAAGAAAATATCCCAGTACTTTTAACCGCACACCACAGTGATGACCAAGCTGAGACGATTTTGATGAAACTGACAAGAGGTAGTGCTTTACCGAATTTAGTCGGAATTAGAGCAACACAATCATTTGGAAAAGGCAAATTGACTCGTCCTTTATTAATTTTTTCCAAAGAACGATTGGAACAGTTCGCTAAAGAGTCAACAATTGTGTATTTTGAAGATAGCTCAAATCGCAGTGATGCATACATGCGGAATCGTTTAAGGCATCAAGTGGTTCCAATCTTAAAAAAAGAAAATCAAAAATTTTTGCAGCATATGGCTGATTTTAGTGAACAAATCGCCTTAGCGGACGAGATTATTCAGTTGGTTATAGAACCAAAGTATGACAGTTGGGTGGTAAAAACAACAGAAGGTTGGCTTGTTCAATTGACGGAATTGAAAGAAGAAAAAAGAAGTGTCCAGATATTTTTCTTGATGACCTTGTTTCAACGAACAATTGTTCCAAAAGGTGTAACCATCAACCGACTGCAGATTGATCAGCTTCTTTTATTGCTGGATCAACCCGCTCCACAGTTGTCTATGGATTTGGAATATGGGTGGCAAGTTGTGAAAGAGTATAACACCTTCCATCTGAAAAAAAGCGAATTAACCCATGAAGCAAAATCGTTTCATTTAAATGTAAACGACCACGTCTTCCTCTCTGAAACTGAATGGCTGGGTTTAGAAACGGCAGAGAAAAAAATAGTACTACCTGAAAAAGTAAAAGAATGGTCCGATTATTCATTGCTTATAAGTGGACAAACACCATTACCATTGACGATTCGTCATCGGAAAAATGGAGACAGAATCTCGTTAACACCGAACCTCACCAAAAGGCTAAACCGACTTTTTATTGATCAAAAAGTGCCCAATCTAATTAGAGAACGTGCGTGGGTCATTCATTCAGCGGAGGATCAGATTATCTGGGTTCCTCAATTCGCAAATTCATATTTGAGTATTCCTAAAGAAACTGATAAAATACTCTACAGGCTCCTTTATAAAATAAAAGAGTAACAACTGAAAAATACTTTTATTCAAAGAAGCAAAATAACATAAAATAATAACTAAAGACCTTAAAGGGAAAGGAGAGCCGTTTCTCTGGTGAATGGATTCGCTTAGAAGCAAAGGACATCGAACCTTAAAGGAAAAAGGAGAATAATATGTTAGAGAACGATATTAAACATGTTTTGATCACGAAAGAACAAATTCTTGAAAAATCAACTGAACTTGGCAAACAACTAACAGAAGATTACCAAGGGAAAAATCCTTTAGTAATTGGTATTTTAAAAGGTGCAATACCTTTCATGGCAGATATCACACGCTGTATCGATACTCATTTAGAAATGGATTTTATGGCTGTATCTAGCTATGGAAATGCAACGGTATCCTCAGGAGAAGTGAAAATCATCAAAGATTTGGATACAAATGTTGAAGGACGTGATATCCTGATCGTAGAAGATATTATCGACAGCGGACGCACGCTAGCCTACCTAGTTGACCTTTTCAAGTACAGAAAAGCAGCTTCTGTTAAAATCGTCACGTTATTGGATAAACCAGAAGGACGTGTAGTTGATATCGTCGCAGATTATGTGGGCTTTGATGTGCCAAATGAATTTGTTGTAGGGTATGGTTTGGATTATGCAGAAGCTTACCGCAATCTACCTTATGTGGGCGTATTGAAACCTGAAATCTACGAATCAAATTAATATCTCTCTTAGATTTAGTTATGTTACAATGTAAAGGTCAGAATTGATAAAAAATAAAACGTAAAATTAAATTACGCGCATTAGTCAAAGGAGGACAGGCATGAATAAAAAGAATAGCGGCATGAAAAATGGCCTATACTATGTATTGCTGATTTTGGCGATGGTCATGGTTGTGTATTTCATTTTTGGAAATAACAATCCCCAGTCACCAGATATCGAATACTCAACATTTAATACCCAGTTAGAAGAGGGGAAAGTCAAAGAACTGACGATCCAACCAACCAATGGTGTATATAAGATCACAGGTCAGTACAAAGAAAAACAAGAAATCAAAAACACTGGGGGTCTTTCTTTATGGGGATCAACAGAAGTTTCCACAAAAGCCTTTACCACAATTGTCTTGCCTAGTGATATAACCTTATCAGGTATCCAAGATATGGCCAAAGACAATAATGTAAAACTTACAGTAAAAGAGCAATCCACAAGTGGTGCTTGGCTGTCCATCTTATTTAGCTTCTTACCAATCGTATTGTTCATCTTCTTATTCTATATGATGATGGGACAACAAGGCGGCGGTGGAGGTGGCGGCGGTCGTGTTATGAACTTTGGTAAATCAAAAGCCAAAGAAGCAGACAAAAAAGCCAACCGCGTGCGCTTCTCTGATGTAGCAGGAGCGGAAGAAGAAAAACAAGAATTAGTCGAAGTAGTTGAGTTCTTAAAAGATCCACGACGTTTCGTTGAATTAGGTGCTCGTATTCCGGCGGGTGTTCTTTTAGAAGGGCCTCCAGGAACAGGTAAAACATTACTTGCTAAAGCTGTTGCCGGTGAAGCTGGCGTACCTTTTTATTCCATCTCAGGTTCAGACTTCGTTGAAATGTTTGTCGGTGTCGGTGCAAGCCGTGTTCGTGACTTATTTGAAACAGCGAAGAAAAATGCACCAGCAATCATCTTCATCGATGAAATCGATGCAGTTGGTCGTCAACGTGGCGCTGGTATGGGTGGAGGACACGATGAACGTGAACAAACCCTAAACCAATTACTGGTTGAAATGGATGGATTTGATGGTAATGAAGGTGTTATCGTCGTTGCAGCAACCAACCGTTCAGACGTGTTAGATCCAGCGTTACTTCGTCCAGGGCGTTTTGACCGTCAAATTTTAGTTGGCCGTCCAGATGTTAAAGGGCGTGAAGCGATTCTTAAAGTTCATGCACGTAACAAACCATTAGCTGACGATGTTGATTTGAAAGTCGTGGCACAACAAACACCAGGTTTTGCTGGTGCAGATTTAGAAAACGTCTTAAACGAAGCAGCACTAGTCGCTGCTCGTCGTAATAAGAAGAAAATCGATGCATCCGATGTGGATGAAGCGGAAGATCGCGTTATTGCAGGACCTGCGAAAAAAGATCGTGTTATCAACAAAAAAGAACGCGAAATGGTTGCTTACCATGAAGCTGGACACACAATTGTCGGGTTAGTCTTGAGCCGTGCCCGTATCGTGCATAAAGTGACGATCATCCCTCGTGGACGCGCTGGTGGTTACATGATCGCTTTACCAAAAGAAGATCAATTCTTAATGACTAAAGAAGATATGTTTGAACAAATCGTTGGGTTACTTGGTGGACGTACAGCAGAAGAAATTATTTTCAATGTACAATCAACTGGTGCATCTAATGACTTCGAACAAGCAACAGGGATTGCCCGCAGCATGGTAACTGAATATGGAATGAGCGACAAATTAGGTCCAGTTCAATATGAAGGAAACCACCAAGTTTTTGTTGGCCGCGATTACGGTCAAACAAAAGCGTACTCCGAACAAGTAGCATTTGAAATCGATCAAGAAGTACGTCGTATCTTGATGGAAGCACACGATAAAGCACGTGAAATCATTGAGGCTCATCGTGCACAACACAAACTGATTGCTGAGAAACTATTAGAGTATGAAACGTTAGATGCTCGTAGTATCAAATCATTGTTTGAAGAAGGTGTTATGCCTCAAGACGTTATCGATAGCCAATTCCCTAGCGAAAAAGCTCAAACGTTTGAAGAAGCAAAACGTGCACTAGAAGAAAAAGATGCACAAAGACAAGCCGAAGAAAAACAAGATTTTGAAGAAGCAAAACAAGAATTAAACGACGAAACGGAAGAAGTAAAAGCGGACAGCGAAAAAACAGAAGAAAAAGTTCAATCAGAAGTAAAATCTGATGATGAACATAAAAATGATTCTGAATATGACCGTAACAACTTTGATGATCGTTACAAATAAAACACGTGGAGCATCCTTTAAATAGGGTGCTCTTTTTTTAGCTGGAATTATTTAGTTGAAAAAATAATCAATTCCTAGTATTATCGGGTAATGAGTCAGAAAAGTACCAAGTGAGAAGAGGGAAATAAAAATGGAAGATTACTTAGTAAAAGCATTATGTTATGAAGGATCGATTCGCGCTTATGCAGTTTGCGCAACTAATACAATTTCAGAAGCACAAAAACGCCATGAGACATGGAGCTCATCCACCGCTGCATTAGGCAGAACAATGGTTGGCGCTTTACTACTTGGCGCAACATTAAAAGGTGAAGACAAATTAACGGTTAAAGTTCAGGGGAATGGACCAGCTGGTAGTATTGTTGTGGATAGTGATGGTAGCGGAAATACTAAAGGATACATAAAAAATCCTCACGTGAGCTTAACGTTAAACGAAAGCGGTAAGATCGATGTTCGTGGAGCTGTCGGAACAGAAGGTATTTTTACGGTGATAAAAGATTTAGGATTGAAAGAAACATTTTCAGGACAAACACCAATCGTTTCTGGCGAAATTGGAGAGGATTTTACTTACTTCATGGCCGTTTCAGAGCAGATTCCATCAGCGATTGGTTTAAGTGTTTTAGTCGATACAGATGAAAGTGTCAAAGCAGCAGGTGGATTTATGATTCAAGTCATGCCTGGAGCAGATGAAAAAACGATTGATTTTATAGAACAACGTTTACAAGAAGTACCGATGATATCTCGCTTGATCGATGAAGGTGAGTCACCTGAGGGAATATTAGAACGACTACTCGGTAAAGATCAAATCGAAATCTTAGAAAAAATGCCTGTACAATTCAACTGTAACTGCTCGAAAGAAAAATTTGGTACAGCGATCATTGCAGTCGGTTTAGATGAAATTAATGCCATGATTGAAGAAGACCATGGGGCAGAAGCGGTTTGCCAATTTTGCGGTAATAAATATCATTATAGTGAAGACGATCTAATTGAATTAAGAGATGAAGCAATCAAAAATACCCGTGAAAAATAGGAGCGTATCCTTATGTGGAAAATAGGAAATATAGAAATTCCAAATCGTGTCGTTGTAGCACCTATGGCTGGCATCAGCAATGCTGCGTTTCGTGTGACGGTCAAAGAATTTGGTGCAGGACTTGTTGTCTGCGAAATGATTAGCGATAAAGGAATCCAGCAAAGAAACCAAAAAACGTTAGATATGCTCTATATAGATGAGCGAGAATATCCATTAAGTGTGCAAATTTTCGGTGGAGACAAAGAGAACTTAGTTGAAGCGGCAAAGTTTGTTGAAGAAAATACTAAAGCTGCCATTATTGATATCAATATGGGATGTCCAGTAAATAAAGTAATTAAGGCAGAAGCAGGAGCTAAATGGCTTTTAGACCCGAATAAAGTCTATGAGATGGTTGAGGCGGTCTCCTCTGCTGTAGATTTACCAGTTACCGTCAAAATGAGAACTGGTTGGGATGAAGATCACTTATTTGCTGTAGAAAATGCACTGGCTGCAGAAAAAGCCGGAGCGTCTGCCGTCGCTATGCATGGGCGTACCAGAGTTCAAATGTACGAAGGACAAGCAAATTGGGATATTTTAAAAGAAGTGAAACAACATCTAACCATTCCCTTCATGGGAAATGGTGATGTATGTACACCAGAAGATGCTAAACGTATGTTGGAATATGTTGGTGCAGATGGTGTGATGATCGGTAGAGCCGCTTTAGGAAATCCGTGGATGATCCAACGGACAAAACATTATTTAGAAACAGGAGAACTTATGCCTGAACCAGCGCCACACGAAAAAATCGAAACAGCCAAAGTTCATTTGCAACGTTTAGTAGAATTAAAAGGTGAAAAAATCGCCACCAGAGAGTTTCGTCAGCACGCTTCCTACTATCTAAAAGGAATTCCTCGTGCGGCTAAAGTAAAAGTAGCAATCAATCAAGCAGAGACTCGACAAGTGATGATTGACTTGTTAGATGCTTTCGAGGAAAAAGCAGAAAAACATGCAGAAAAAGAAACAATCTAATAAAAAAAGCAGGCTGAAACAGAAATACGGCTTGCTTTTTTTTGTTTCAATGTGGCATTATAAGGGTATGTGATTTCAGAATGGAGGAAATACAGTGGCAGATGAACAACAAGCGCACCTAGAGGATCTAAACGATCAAATGCTTGTGCGTCGTGAAAAAATGGAAAACTTACGTGAAGAAGGGATCGATCCTTTCGGTAAACGTTTTGACCGGACACATAATTCAAAAGAATTACATGAACAATTTGACCAATACTCAAAAGAAGAATTGAATGAAAAAGATTTATCAGCAAGTGTAGCTGGTCGAATGATGACAAAACGCGGCAAAGGAAAAGCAGGATTTGCGCATTTGCAAGATCGTGAAGGTCAAATTCAACTCTATGTGCGGAAAGACCAAGTAGGCGATGAAGCGTACGAAATCTTTAAACACGCAGATTTAGGTGATTTCTTTGGTGTGACTGGACAAATTATGAAAACTGATACAGGCGAAGTGACGATTAAAGCAAAAACAATCGTATTATTGACGAAAGCCTTGCGCCCTTTACCAGATAAATACCACGGTTTAACAAATATCGAACAACGTTACCGTCAACGCTACTTAGACTTGATTAGTAATAAAGACAGTTTCGATCGTTTCATGAAACGTAGTCAAATTATTAGTGAGATTCGCCGCTATCTCGATAGTAACGGTTATGTGGAAGTAGAAACACCTGTTTTGCACAATGATGCTGGTGGAGCTGCTGCACGTCCGTTTATCACACATCATAATGCACTGGATATAGATCTATATTTGCGAATTGCTTTAGAGTTACATCTGAAGCGTTTGATTGTCGGTGGCATGGAAAAAGTTTATGAAATCGGTCGAGTATTTCGTAATGAAGGAATCGATACAACACATAATCCAGAATTTACAATGCTAGAAGCTTATACAGCGTATACTGATTACAAAGATGTAATGGATTTAACTGAAGGTATTATTCGGAATGCTGCAGAAAAAGTATTGGGAACAACAACTATCACATATGATGGTCAAGAAGTTGATCTAGGTTCTGAGTTTAAACGTGTGCACATGGCAGATGCAATCAAAGAACAAACCGGTGTAGATTTCTGGCAGGAAATGACTGTTGATGAAGCGCGCGCTTTAGCGAAAGAACATAATGTAGAAATCAATAATAATATGGCAGTTGGTCATATTTTAAATGAATTCTTTGAAACGTTTGTTGAAGAAACGCTTCAACAACCAACATTTGTCTATGGGCATCCAGTAGAAGTATCTCCTTTAGCGAAGAAAAATCCAGAAGATGGTCGCTTTACCGATCGCTTTGAACTATTTATAGTAGGAAAAGAATTTGCTAATGCATTTACTGAGTTAAATGACCCAATTGATCAACGTGAACGTTTTGAGGACCAAGAAAAAGAACGTGAACAAGGAAATGATGAGGCGCACGGTGTGGATGAAGACTTCATTGAAGCTCTAGAATACGGATTGCCACCAACCGGCGGATTAGGTATTGGGATAGATCGTTTAGTTATGCTCTTAACGGATGCTCAATCAATACGTGACGTCTTGCTATTCCCAACAATGAGATAAAATTTTAAAAGAAGAGATTATTTATCGATAATCTCCTCTTTTTTATTTACTGAAAAATAGTGTATGTGCTCCTCGTATCATGCAATTTAGATGATTAGAAACGAACAATAAAGAACAAAAGTAATAAAACAATCGGGAACCGAAAAAACTTTAAAAAAAGCGCAAATTTTAGTTGACCTAAGCCTATAATCTTGGTATATTATATCTTGTCGCAAGGCACTGATGAAACACGCCGAACGATGAGCATAATATAACAACTTAAAGTTTAAAAAAACTTTGAGAATCAGGAAAAAAAGTTGTTGACAAACAATAAGTAACCTGATAAACTAATGAAGTTGTCGCGAGAACTAAAGACAACGAACAAGAAATAGAATAACATTTCAAGTCTTAAAAAAACTTGAAAAATCAGGGAGAAAGTTGTTGACAAATAACAAACAACCTGGTAAACTAATGAAGTTGTCACGAAACATTCGATAACATTGAGCAGAAAAAACTTTGAAACTTTTTAAAAAAAGTGTTGACATCGAATCGAAGATTTGATATGATATAAAAGTTGCTGCGAGGTAACACAGTAGACCTTTGAAAACTGAACAAAGTAAGACGGACCAAACGTGTAGGTTGTTTTTACAACGGTAAAAACAAACAACAATTTTTAACAAAGCGAAGCAATATGCTAGCAAACAAATGAGCTTAACAATCTTCGGATTGTGTTCAACTTTTATTATGAGAGTTTGATCCTGGCTCAGGACGAACGCTGGCGGCGTGCCTAATACATGCAAGTCGAACGCTTCTTTTCTACCGAGTGCTTGCACTCATTTGAAAAGAGGAGTGGCGGACGGGTGAGTAACACGTGGGTAACCTACCCATCAGAGGGGGATAACACTTGGAAACAGGTGCTAATACCGCATAATAATCGACACCGCATGGTGTTGATTTGAAAGACGCTTTCGGGTGTCACTGATGGATGGACCCGCGGTGCATTAGCTAGTTGGTGAGGTAACGGCTCACCAAGGCCATGATGCATAGCCGACCTGAGAGGGTGATCGGCCACACTGGGACTGAGACACGGCCCAGACTCCTACGGGAGGCAGCAGTAGGGAATCTTCGGCAATGGACGAAAGTCTGACCGAGCAACGCCGCGTGAGTGAAGAAGGTTTTCGGATCGTAAAACTCTGTTGTTAGAGAAGAATAAGTAGGAGAGTAACTGCTCTTACCTTGACGGTATCTAACCAGAAAGTCACGGCTAACTACGTGCCAGCAGCCGCGGTAATACGTAGGTGGCAAGCGTTGTCCGGATTTATTGGGCGTAAAGCGAGCGCAGGCGGTTTCTTAAGTCTGATGTGAAAGCCCCCGGCTCAACCGGGGAGGGTCATTGGAAACTGGGAGACTTGAGTGCAGAAGAGGAGAGTGGAATTCCATGTGTAGCGGTGAAATGCGTAGATATATGGAGGAACACCAGTGGCGAAGGCGACTCTCTGGTCTGTAACTGACGCTGAGGCTCGAAAGCGTGGGGAGCAAACAGGATTAGATACCCTGGTAGTCCACGCCGTAAACGATGAGTGCTAAGTGTTGGAGGGTTTCCGCCCTTCAGTGCTGCAGCTAACGCATTAAGCACTCCGCCTGGGGAGTACGACCGCAAGGTTGAAACTCAAAGGAATTGACGGGGGCCCGCACAAGCGGTGGAGCATGTGGTTTAATTCGAAGCAACGCGAAGAACCTTACCAGGTCTTGACATCCTTTGACCACTCTAGAGATAGAGTTTTCCCTTCGGGGACAAAGTGACAGGTGGTGCATGGTTGTCGTCAGCTCGTGTCGTGAGATGTTGGGTTAAGTCCCGCAACGAGCGCAACCCTTATTGTTAGTTGCCATCATTCAGTTGGGCACTCTAGCGAGACTGCCGGTGACAAACCGGAGGAAGGTGGGGATGACGTCAAATCATCATGCCCCTTATGACCTGGGCTACACACGTGCTACAATGGGAAGTACAACGAGTCGCTAGGCCGCGAGGTCATGCAAATCTCTTAAAGCTTCTCTCAGTTCGGATTGTAGGCTGCAACTCGCCTACATGAAGCCGGAATCGCTAGTAATCGCGGATCAGCACGCCGCGGTGAATACGTTCCCGGGCCTTGTACACACCGCCCGTCACACCACGAAAGTTTGTAACACCCGAAGTCGGTGAGGTAACCCTTGTGGAGCCAGCCGCCTAAGGTGGGATAGATGATTGGGGTGAAGTCGTAACAAGGTAGCCGTATCGGAAGGTGCGGCTGGATCACCTCCTTTCTAAGGAATATTACGGAAACTTACACATTCGTCGACACTTTGTTCAGTTTTGAGAGGTTTACTCTTATAAATAGAAGTTAATCATTGGATTTTCTTCCTTATTATATGATTCTCTCAAACGAATTGTTCATTGAAAACTGGATATTGAAGTAAAAAAGTAATCAAAACAAACCGAGAACACCGCGTTGAATGAGTTTTTTAAGTAAAATAGTTCGAAGCTTATTTTATTGGTGACGCCTCTATCGCTAGAGAAACGAACCAAACAATTGACCGCAAGGTCATCAGGTTAAGTGAATAAGGGCGCACGGTGGATGCCTTGGCATTAGGAGCCGATGAAGGACGGGACTAACACCGATATGCTTTGGGGAGCTGTAAGTGAGCTATGATCCAGAGATTTCCGAATGGGGAAACCCAGCATCTTTTATAGGATGTTACTTTCCAGTGAATACATAGCTGGTTAGAGGTAGACGCAGAGAACTGAAACATCTAAGTACCTGCAGGAAGAGAAAGAAAATTCGATTCCCTGAGTAGCGGCGAGCGAAACGGGAAGAGCCCAAACCAACAAGCTTGCTTGTTGGGGTTGTAGGACTCCGATATGGTAGTCTGTCAAGATAGTCGAAGAACCTGGAAAGGTTCGCCAAAGTGGGTAATAGCCCCGTAGACGAAATGTTGGCAACACCTAGGAGTATCCTGAGTACGGCGGAACACGAGAAATTCCGTCGGAATCCGCGGGGACCATCCCGCAAGGCTAAATACTCCCTAATGACCGATAGTGAACCAGTACCGTGAGGGAAAGGTGAAAAGCACCCCGGAAGGGGAGTGAAATAGATCCTGAAACCGTGTGCCTACAACAAGTCAAAGCCCGTTAATGGGTGATGGCGTGCCTTTTGTAGAATGAACCGGCGAGTTACGATTGCATGCGAGGTTAAGGTGAAGAGCCGGAGCCGCAGCGAAAGCGAGTCTGAATAGGGCGAATGAGTATGTAGTCGTAGACCCGAAACCATGTGATCTACCCATGGCCAGGTTGAAGGTGTGGTAAAACGCACTGGAGGACCGAACCCACGTACGTTGAAAAGTGCGGGGATGAGCTGTGGGTAGCGGAGAAATTCCAAACGAACTTGGAGATAGCTGGTTCTCTCCGAAATAGCTTTAGGGCTAGCCTCGGAATTAAGAATGATGGAGGTAGAGCACTGTTTGGACTAGGGGCCCATCTCGGGTTACCGAATTCAGATAAACTCCGAATGCCATTCATTTATATCCGGGAGTCAGACTGCGAGTGATAAGATCCGTAGTCGAAAGGGAAACAGCCCAGACCACCAGCTAAGGTCCCAAAATATATGTTAAGTGGAAAAGGATGTGGGGTTGCACAGACAACTAGGATGTTGGCTCAGAAGCAGCCACCATTTAAAGAGTGCGTAATAGCTCACTAGTCGAGTGACCCTGCGCCGAAAATGTACCGGGGCTAAACATATTACCGAAGCTGTGGATTACACCTCTGGTGTAATGGTAGGAGAGCGTTCTAAGGGCGTTGAAGGTCGATCGTGAGGACGGCTGGAGCGCTTAGAAGTGAGAATGCCGGTATGAGTAGCGAAAGACGGGTGAGAATCCCGTCCACCGTATGACTAAGGTTTCCTGGGGAAGGCTCGTCCGCCCAGGGTTAGTCGGGACCTAAGCCGAGGCCGATAGGCGTAGGCGATGGACAACAGGTTGATATTCCTGTACCAGTTGTTTTTGTTTGAGCAATGGAGGGACGCAGGAGGCTAAGGAATGCATGCGACTGGAAGTGCATGTCCAAGCAGTAAGTCTTGAGTAGAGTCAAATGCTTTACTCTATACGGACAAGCTGTGATGGGGAGGGAAATAATAGTACCGAAGTTCCTGATGTCACACTGTCAAGAAAAGCTTCTAGTGAGAAAACAACTGCCCGTACCGTAAACCGACACAGGTAGTCGAGGAGAGTATCCTAAGGTGAGCGAGCGAACTCTCGTTAAGGAACTCGGCAAAATGACCCCGTAACTTCGGGAGAAGGGGTGCTGACTTCGGTCAGCCGCAGTGAATAGGCCCAAGCGACTGTTTATCAAAAACACAGGTCTCTGCAAAATCGAAAGATGAAGTATAGGGGCTGACGCCTGCCCGGTGCTGGAAGGTTAAGAGGATGGGTTAGCTTCGGCGAAGCTCAGAATTGAAGCCCCAGTAAACGGCGGCCGTAACTATAACGGTCCTAAGGTAGCGAAATTCCTTGTCGGGTAAGTTCCGACCCGCACGAAAGGCGTAACGATTTGGGCACTGTCTCAACGAGAGACTCGGTGAAATTTTAGTACCTGTGAAGATGCAGGTTACCCGCGACAGGACGGAAAGACCCCATGGAGCTTTACTGTAGCTTGATATTGAGTGTTTGTACCACATGTACAGGATAGGTAGGAGCCGATGAACCCGGAACGCTAGTTTCGGTGGAGGCGCTGGTGGGATACTACCCTTGTGTTATGAACCCTCTAACCCGCACCACTTATCGTGGTGGGAGACAGTGTCAGGTGGGCAGTTTGACTGGGGCGGTCGCCTCCTAAAGAGTAACGGAGGCGCCCAAAGGTTCCCTCAGAATGGTTGGAAATCATTCGCAGAGTGTAAAGGCAGAAGGGAGCTTGACTGCGAGACTTACAAGTCGAGCAGGGACGAAAGTCGGGCTTAGTGATCCGGTGGTTCCGCATGGAAGGGCCATCGCTCAACGGATAAAAGCTACCCTGGGGATAACAGGCTTATCTCCCCCAAGAGTCCACATCGACGGGGAGGTTTGGCACCTCGATGTCGGCTCGTCGCATCCTGGGGCTGTAGTCGGTCCCAAGGGTTGGGCTGTTCGCCCATTAAAGCGGCACGCGAGCTGGGTTCAGAACGTCGTGAGACAGTTCGGTCCCTATCCGTCGCGGGCGTTGGAAATTTGAGAGGAGCTGTCCTTAGTACGAGAGGACCGGGATGGACTTACCGCTGGTGTACCAGTTGTTCTGCCAAGGGCATTGCTGGGTAGCTATGTAGGGAAGGGATAAACGCTGAAAGCATCTAAGTGTGAAGCCCACCTCAAGATGAGATTTCCCATTTCTTTAAGAAAGTAAGACCCCTGAGAGATGATCAGGTAGATAGGTTGGAAGTGGAAGTGCAGTGATGTACGGAGCGGACCAATACTAATCGGTCGAGGACTTAACCAAAGAAACGAAATAAAAAAGAGTTTCGGAATGTTTGATTACTACTTCAATCCAGTTTTGAGTGAATAATCACTCAACTAAATAGCAACAACACCCAGTGTGGTGGCGATAGCGAGAAGGATACACCTGTTCCCATGCCGAACACAGAAGTTAAGCTTCTTAGCGCCGATTGTAGTGAAGGGTTTCCCTTTGTGAGAGTAGGACGTCGCCACGCTAAAGTGTTGTCTTGGAGGTTTAGCTCAGCTGGGAGAGCACCTGCCTTACAAGCAGGGGGTCGGCGGTTCGATCCCGTCAACCTCCATTTTTTGAGCCGTTAGCTCAGTTGGTAGAGCATCTGACTTTTAATCAGAGGGTCGCAGGTTCGAGCCCTGCACGGCTCATAGAAATATTTTGCGGGTGTGGCGGAATTGGCAGACGCACTAGATTTAGGATCTAGCGCCTTACGGCGTGGGGGTTCAAGTCCCTTCACCCGCATTTTTAGTCTCGTTTTATAACTAGGCGATTATAACGCCGGCTTAGCTCAGTTGGTAGAGCATCTGATTTGTAATCAGAGGGTCGAGGGTTCAAATCCTTTAGCCGGCATCCAGACTGCGGAAATAGCTCAGTGGTAGAGCACCACCTTGCCAAGGTGGGGGTCGCGGGTTCGAACCCCGTTTTCCGCTTAGCCTTTTCAAAACGCCGGGGTGGCGGAACTGGCAGACGCACAGGACTTAAAATCCTGCGGTGAGTGATCACCGTACCGGTTCGATTCCGGTCCTCGGCATTGCTTTGAAGCACTATGAATGGCAATTCTAAAATTGACAGAATAGATGTGACAAGTACGAAGCAGATGAACACATCTGACTTTGATCCTTGCTTTAGCACCCATAGCTCAACTGGATAGAGTGCTTGACTACGAATCAAGAGGTTAGGGGTTCGACTCCCTTTGGGTGCATTATAGCTACGGGAAGTAGCTCAGCTTGGTAGAGCACTTGGTTTGGGACCAAGGGGTCGCAGGTTCGAATCCTGTCTTCCCGATTTTATTTTTGTGGGGCCTTAGCTCAGATGGGAGAGCGCCTGCTTTGCACGCAGGAGGTCAGCGGTTCGATCCCGCTAGGCTCCATTAGTACTTTATTATTTTCGCGGTGTAGCTCAGCTGGCTAGAGCGTCCGGTTCATACCCGGGAGGTCGGGGGTTCGATCCCCTTCGCCGCGATTTTTTAAGAGCCAAGGACCTTTAGCTCAGTTGGTTAGAGCAGACGGCTCATAACCGTCCGGTCGTAGGTTCGAGTCCTACAAGGTCCATTGTAGTGACGATTTGAATAGTAGTATTTTTTATTTCGGAGGATTACCCAAGTCCGGCTGAAGGGAACGGTCTTGAAAACCGTCAGGCGGGTAAAACCGTGCAAGGGTTCGAATCCCTTATCCTCCTTTGCTAAGAATCACAATGCTTTAGCATTGATGATGAATTAGTACATGTTAACACCTTTCTATAGTCAATAGGGACTATAATTATCGCGGGGTGGAGCAGTCAGGTAGCTCGTCGGGCTCATAACCCGAAGGTCGTAGGTTCAAATCCTGCCCCCGCAATTGCTTTTAAATATAAAAGCATAGTAACATAAAGTGATGCAATACAGTTACATTGGTTTGGTAGTTCAGCTGGTTAGAATGCCTGCCTGTCACGCAGGAGGTCGCGGGTTCGAGTCCCGTCCAGACCGTTTTAAAGTATTGCGGGTGTAGTTTAGTGGTAAAACCACAGCCTTCCAAGCTGTTGTCGCGAGTTCGATTCTCGTCACCCGCTTTATGGGCCTATAGCTCAGCTGGTTAGAGCGCACGCCTGATAAGCGTGAGGTCGATGGTTCGAGTCCATTTAGGCCCATTTTTTAAATTATTTTCTTGGGGAAGTACTCAAGTGGCTGAAGAGGCGCCCCTGCTAAGGGTGTAGGTCGGGAAACCGGCGCGAGGGTTCAAATCCCTCCTTCTCCGTTTCATAGCGGCCCGTTGGTCAAGCGGTTAAGACACCGCCCTTTCACGGCGGTATCACGGGTTCGATTCCCGTACGGGTCATTTTTTAATATTTATTTCGGAGGATTACCCAAGTCCGGCTGAAGGGAACGGTCTTGAAAACCGTCAGGCGGGTAAAACCGTGCAAGGGTTCGAATCCCTTATCCTCCTTTGCTAAGAATCACAATGCTTTAGCATTGATGATGAATTAGTACATGTTAACACCTTTCTATAGTCAATAGGGACTATAATTATCGCGGGGTGGAGCAGTCAGGTAGCTCGTCGGGCTCATAACCCGAAGGTCGTAGGTTCAAATCCTGCCCCCGCAATTGCTTTTAAATATAAAAGCATAGTAACATAAAGTGATGCAATACAGTTACATTGGTTTGGTAGTTCAGCTGGTTAGAATGCCTGCCTGTCACGCAGGAGGTCGCGGGTTCGAGTCCCGTCCAGACCGTTTTATAATTTTTGGCGCAGTAGCTCAGTTGGTAGAGCAACGGATTGAAGCTCCGTGTGTCGGCAGTTCGATTCTGTCTTGCGCCATTTGAAAGAAGAAACATGCGGGTGTAGTTTAGTGGTAAAACCACAGCCTTCCAAGCTGTTGTCGCGAGTTCGATTCTCGTCACCCGCTTTTTTCTTTAAGGGCCTATAGCTCAGCTGGTTAGAGCGCACGCCTGATAAGCGTGAGGTCGATGGTTCGAGTCCATTTAGGCCCATAATTTTAAAAGGCCCGTTGGTCAAGCGGTTAAGACACCGCCCTTTCACGGCGGTATCACGGGTTCGATTCCCGTACGGGTCATGTCTATTGAAGCATTTTGGTTCTACGTCAAATTGTGTTGGTGAACAAAAAACTGAATAGAAATCAAAGTCTGGTAAGGATAGAACATTCTTATCAGGCTTTTTTATTGTTGTGAAAAAATAAGACCTTGAATAATATAAATACGTGAACGAAAATGATAAAAGTTTCGATAGCCATAGGCTACCCGTTTGATTACCTTAAGTTTATTGTTTAAGCCTTCAGTAATACCATTAGAATAAGGGAAGCGAAACGAATTCTTAATGCCTTCTTTATATTTGTTAAAGAAGAGTAATTTCTTTTTGAACCAGTGTGGTAGCTGATTATCTAGCTGTTGAAGATACTCAAAAAAGAGCGTATGTTCTCGATGAGAAAAAGCATATTTTAAATATTGAACCGTATCATAGCCTGTTCGTAGGACATCATCATAGTGCAACAGTTCATCGACAATATCTTGTTGACTTAATGGCCGTTTAAATAAGGGCTGATAAGCTCGACAGTTTATATCTAATTTATCGGAATCTTTCAATAGTAGCTTCCAATAGCGTTTTAAGCGACGGTATTGTTTTGGTTCAGAACTTTTCAAACGGTTCATCGTTTGAATTCGCAGTTGGTTCAACGTACGATTCATTTGTTGGACGATATGAAAGCGATCCGTCACTAATTGAGCATTCGGAAAAACCGTTCGAAGAAGTTGATGGTAACTAGCGTTCATATCGGTTACGAGATACGCTACATGTAGCCGAGCTTCACGTGTAAAGCGCATGAAATGAGCGGTCAATTTGTATAGTCGTCTATCTTCCAGCACTTCTAACAACTGATTCCGTTCTCCATCCACACAAATAAAGCTCATACTTCCTTGGCAAGATTTCATGGATTTAAATTCATCGATACATAGAATTTTAGGGAGGAAGTTCCAGTTTGTTCGATAATTTTTTGATAGTCTCTCCATCATTCTAAGGACTGTTATGTCTGAAACAAAGTGTTTTTGAGCAATCATTTTTCTTGAAACATTCTTTTTCAAGTCAAGCATAATTTGGTATTGAAGCTGTTTAGATAAGTGATGATGTTCTTCAATCAGCTCTGTATGAGCGTGGAAAGTAGCACCACATTCATGACAAAGAAAACGTGTCCGTTTTAGTTCTAATAGAGTGAAGCGCTCATTAAAAACAGGCAATTGAGCTGTTGTTGTATGACTGCCATTTTTGATGATTTGTCCATGATTGAGGCGCCCACATTTCTCGCAATGAGTAGGTGAATAGGTCAGCTTGGCTTTAATCACTTGAGCTTGCACTCCTTTTACTGGTCTTTGTTCCAACCAATTTTCTTCAAACCGGAGGTTTTTGTCTGTAAGTCCGAGCAATAATCTGGTATTCTTATCCATAGGGAACAACCTTTCTGATGATTTGTGGTTTTTGTCGATTTCATTTTATCAGTTAGTTGTTCCTTTTTTGTATTTAAATGCTCAAAAAAGTGCTGGTAGAAAATCTTTTTTGATTTCCACCAACACAATATATTATAGAGCCAGCATTTTGCTATGTGCATAATGTTTTTTTTTATTTATAAAATATTTTTATGAAAACGTTGACATTGTTATTACTATAAGGTATTCTATGTTTGTACACAACAAGTGAATATCTGGATAGTGATTGTTTAAATACAAGCTAAACCTAATTTTTCTAAATAAGAAGAGTCTCTTCTTATTTAGAAAGGTTGGGTTTTTCTTTTTATACAATCAAAGGAGTTGGCGTTATGAAAGGAGCGAAAAAATGATTATTCAAAAAATTTTGAATAATAATGTTGTGATTACGTTGGATGTGAATGAACAAGAACAAATTGTGATGGGACGTGGTATTGCATTTAAAAGAAAAATAGGAGACTTTATTGCAGAAGAACAGGTAGATCAAGTATTTCGTTTAGCAAATCAGGATACATCGTTAAAATTTCAAGAGTTACTGGGAGAGTTGCCATTGGAAGTGATGCAGCTATCTGATGACATTATTAAATATGCAAAAACAAAACTTGGTCGGAAGTTAAATGACACGATTTTTATTTCTTTAACAGATCATCTTCATACAGCCTTGGAACGGATGCGACTAGGAATTGAAGTGAAAAATTTTTTATTATGGGACATCAAGCGTTTCTTTTCAGATGAATATTTTATTGGAAGTAAAGCTGTTGAAATGGTTAAAGAAAAATTCGATGTGCAGCTACCAGAAGATGAAGCTGGGTTCATTGCGCTACATCTTGTTAATGCTGAAATGGATGAAGAAGTTGGCAATGTTTACGAATTAACAAAAATTATGCAGGAGATCACGAATATCGTTAAATATCATTTTAAAATTACTTTCAATGAAGATTCCGTTTATTTTTATCGTTTTAGTACTCATTTAAAATTTTTTGCTTATCGTTTATTAAATCATAAAGAATTTCGTGATGAAGATGATGGAGAATTATATGAAGTAATCAAAAAAAAGTATCGTAATGCATATAATTGTGTGAATAAAATTGCTGATTTTTTAACTGAACGTTATTCTTATACTGTTTCAAAGGAAGAAAAGATGTATTTGATCATTCACATTGCACGTGTAATACAAACCAATAGTTAGCGAGATTATTAAATATTGATAGATCAGTAATAGGATGAAAGGTGGATAGAAGTAGCGGTTCGGCAAGACCCTTGGATAGTGACATTAAGTTGGCTAAACCTTCAAAAGTAATGTAGTAAAAAACTAAACTTTGGAGGAATAAAAAATGGGAAAATATCATGATTTAGCAGAGAAAATTGTTAACAATGTAGGTGGAAAGGAAAACATCAATAGCTTGACACATTGTATTACACGCTTACGTTTTAAATTGAAAGACGAATCAAAAGCAAATGACGAAGTGTTAAAAAACATGGACGGTGTCGTTACTGTAATGAAAAGCGGTGGACAATATCAAGTAGTAATTGGGAACCATGTCCCAGCTGTGTATGAGGATGTTGTAAGTATTGCTGGAATTTCAGCAGATGCAGAACAAGAATCATCTGGTGGTAATTTATTCAATCGTTTAATTGATATTTTAAGTGGCTGTTTTCAACCATTTCTGGGCGCATTAGCTGCTGCTGGTATGGTAAAAGGACTAAATGCTTTACTTGTTTTCTTGAAACTATATTCAGCTACATCTGGAACGTATACGATGTTAAATGGTATTGGTGATGCAATTTTCTATTTCATGCCAGTGATCCTAGGGTATACCGCAGCTAGAAAATTCAATTTAAATCCAATGGTGGGAATTGTTATTGGAGCAGCTCTTTGTTATCCAACGGTTCAAGGAAGCGCATTACAAGCAGCCTTTGAAACAACCGCAGGTTCAGGTGCAGCAGCACCCTATAGTTTGTTAGGGTTACCTGCTTATGACACGTTTTTAGGTATTCCGTGGGTAGGTGCTGGTTACACAAGTAGTGTTGTACCGATTATTTTTATTGTTGCATTTGCAGCTCAAATTCAAAAACTCTTCAAGAAAATTATTCCTGAAGTGGTTCAAACGTTCTTGGTGCCATTCTTTGTATTATTAATTGCATTACCGATTGGTTTTTTAGTGATTGGACCAATCATCAGTATGTTAACAGATTTACTAAGTGCAGGTTTCCAAGCTTTGATGGGCTTCTCTCCAGCATTGTACGGTGTGATTCTAGGTTTCTTCTGGCAAGTACTGGTTATTTTTGGTTTACATTGGAGTGTTGTACCACTTGCAATCATGCAAATTACCCAAGAAGGGGCGAGCCAGGTACTAGTAGGTTCTTTTGCGGCAAGTTTTGCTCAAACAGCAGTTGTTATGGCAATGTTCTTCAAATTAAAAGATGCAAAAATGAAAGCTCTTTGTCCACCAGCAATTATTTCGGGAATCTTTGGTGTAACAGAGCCAGCCATTTATGGTATTACTTTACCTAAAAAAACGCCATTCATTTTTTCAATGATTGGTGCAGCAGTTGGTGGATTATACTTGATGATTAACAGTGTTACTTCTTATACAATGGGTGGATTAGGAATTTTCGGTGTTTTAAACTTTATTAATGGCGATAACGCAAGCGGAATGATTCATTCTTTTGTAGCTATTTTAATTGCTATGGTTATTGGTTTTTCATTAACCTTCTTCTTTTGGAAAGATGATGCTGTAGTAGAAGAAATTACAGAGAACAAAAAAGTACAAAAAGCAATCAAAGAAGCAGTTTTAAGTCCAGTTAAAGGACGTGTTTTACCCTTAAGCAAAGCAAGCGATCAAGCATTTGCGCAAGGAGCTTTAGGAAAAGGTATTTTGATTGAACCTACAGAAGGCGTAGTAAGAGCACCATTTGATGGCACTGTGATGACCCTGTTTCCAACTCTGCACGCAATTGGCTTGATATCTGATCAAGGCATGGAGTTACTGATTCATATTGGAATGGATACCGTTCAACTAGAAGGAAATGGATTTGAAGGGAAAGTAGCACAAGGCGATAAAGTGAAAAAAGGACAAGTGTTAGTCACTTTTGATATTGAAGCGATTCAAGCTGCTGGCTACAGTGTAGAGACACCAGTTATTGTGACAAATACGGATGATTATTTAGATATTGTAGAGACACAAGAACGTGAAGTTACCTCAAATGATACGTTGATTACTGGTTTAACTTAAACATAACAGATAAGAATGAAGCTTGCGGTGAACCTTGATTGGTTTTGCTGTAAGCTTTTAAAGAAAGGGATTTTGAAATGGCATTTAGAAAAGATTTTTTATGGGGCGGCGCAACAGCTGCCAATCAATGTGAAGGTGGCTATAAAGAAGGCGGACGTGGGTTAGCGAATGTAGATCTAGCACCTGTTGGACCAGATCGTTTTCCAGTGATCACAGGCGAGAAAAAAATGTTTGCGTTTGATGAGGACCATTTTTACCCAGCTCAAAATGCGATCGATATGTACCATCGTTATAAAGAAGATATTGCACTATTTGGCGAAATGGGTTTTAAGACGTACCGGTTATCGATTGCTTGGAGTCGTATTTTCCCTCTAGGAGACGAAACAGAGCCGAATGAAGAAGGCTTGAAGTTCTATGAGGATTTGTTCAAAGAATGCCGCAAACACAATATAGAGCCCCTTGTAACCATTACGCACTTTGACTGTCCAATGCATTTAGTAGAGAAATATGGCGCATGGCGCAGCCGTGAAATGGTTGGCTTTTATGAGAACTTATGTCACGCGATTTTCAACCGATACAAAGGCTTAGTAAAATATTGGCTGACCTTCAATGAAATCAATATGATTTTACACGCACCGTTTATGGGCGCTGGTCTTTACTTTGAAGAAGGCGAAAACAAAGAACAAGTCAAATATCAAGCGGCTCACCATGAATTGTTGGCAAGTGCAATCGCAACAAAAATTGCGCATGAAGTCGATCCAGAAAACCAAGTGGGCTGTATGTTAGCGGCAGGCACAAACTATGCCTATACTTGTAAACCAGAAGATGTTTGGGCAGCGAAAAAAGCGGATCGTGAGAATTTCTTCTTTATCGATGTGCAATCTCGTGGGGAATACCCAGCATATGCACTGAAAGAGTTAGAACGTGACGGGATTGTATTACCGATTGAAGAAGGTGATTTGGAACTACTGAAAGAACATACGGTAGACTTTATTTCATTCTCTTACTATTCATCTCGTGTGCAATCAACAGATCCAGCAGTCAATGAAAAAACAGCCGGCAATATTTTCGCTTCAGTGAAAAACCCATATTTAGAAGCAAGCGAATGGGGTTGGCAGATTGATCCGTTAGGATTGCGTGTGACAATGAATGACTTGTACGATCGTTATCAAAAACCATTATTTATTGTTGAAAACGGCTTAGGTGCTGTTGATACACCAGATGAAAATGGCAATGTGATTGATGATTATCGAATCGAGTATTTAGCAGCGCACATCCAAGCGATGAAAGATGCGGTAGAGCTAGATGGCGTCGACTTATTAGGGTACACAACATGGGGCTGTATCGATCTTGTCTCTGCCGGAACAGGCGAAATGAAAAAACGCTATGGTTTTATCTATGTCGACCGCGATAATGAGGGAAATGGCACCTTGAACCGTTCGAAGAAAAAATCATTTGACTGGTACAAAAAAGTGATTGCGACGAATGGAGAAGATCTGAACAACGAATAAAAAAGGAGATAATCAAATGAAAAAGATAGTAAAACTATTAGGGGTTTTCATAGTAAGTATGTTAGTAGTGGCAGGATGTGGTAATGGTAATACTAAAAAAGAGGATACCTCAGTTGCTAAAAAGACACCAGAAGAGTTGACTTTGTATATTGTTCGTCATGGTAAAACAATGCTAAATACAACCGATCGAGTTCAGGGCTGGTCAGATGCAGTTTTAACGAAAGCCGGTGAAGAAGTTGTAACAGCAGCAGGTGTTGGATTGAAAGCAGTCGATTTCCAAAATGCCTATAGTAGTGACAGTGGTCGTGCGATTCAAACGGCAAATCTAATCATAAAAGAAAATGAAAAATCATCAGACTTAAAAGTTATGACAGATGAACGTTTAAGAGAATTCAACTTTGGCACATATGAAGGTGATTTGAATCACACTATGTGGCAAGATATAGCGGACGATCAAGGAGTAACGTTAGAAGAATTTTTGAAAAATATGACGCCAGAATCGTTTGCCAATAGCGTAGCTAAATTAGATGCTAAAAATGTAGAAGAAGCTAAAGTCAATTGGCCAGCGGAGGACTATAAGACGATCACTACCAGACTTAAAGCGGGGATAGAGGATATCGTTGAAAAAGAAATGAAGAATGAAGGCTCAGGAAATATTTTGATTGCTTCGCATGGTTTAAGTATTTCTGCATTACTTGCTACCTTATTCGATGACTATAAAATACCCGAAGGTGGTTTAAAAAATGCAAGTGTCTGTACTGTGAAATACAAAGATGGAAACTATACTTTAGAAAAAATCAATGACTTAAGTTATGTTGAAGCAGGTCAAAAAAAATAGAAGAACAGTTGAACAATAACTAGCTTGTTTAGTTCAATCTTATTCAGACAAAATTCGATCAAAGAAACCATTTTGATCGAATTTTGTGTATAATAAGAACAAAAAGAAAGAAAAGGGATAAAAATTATGGTGACTATTACAAATTTTCGTGATATCGGTGGTATCCAAAATAAAGAAGGGAAACAAATTAAGAAGAACGTATTTTTAAGGTCAGGTGAGTTGTCTACATTATCGAAAGATGATGAGCAACGTTTGGAAACAAAATACCGTGTAGGTAAGATCATTGATTTAAGAAGTGAAGCTGAAGTCGAAGAGCGTCCGGATATGTCTATTCCAAAAGCAGAATATATCCATATTGATATTTTGGAAGATATTCAAGATGAAGGAGCATCAATTGAAGATTTTGTTAAAATCGGCTCCCCTGAGAAATCAGCTGCTTACATGGAAAAACTTTATGCTGATATTGCTCTGAATCAGACATCACAAAAGGGCTACAATAAATTTTTTGAACAAATCTTAACGTTACCAAAAGAAGAAAGTATTCTATTCCATTGTTTTGCGGGGAAAGATCGTACTGGGATTGCTGCACTGCTGGTATTAGAAACGCTTGACGTACCAAGAGAGGCTATTTACACTGATTATTTATTAACTAATAATTTAAGAAAAAAAGAAAATGCAATGATTTTAGAACAAGCGAAAGAAGCCGATTTAGAAGGAGCGAATTTAGAAGCTTTACATGTTGCTTTAAATGTAGATAGCAGTTATTTAGATAATTTTTATCAGACCGTTGAAAAGCAATACGGGGATGTTTCGACTTATTTAAAACAAGCAATTGGAATTGATAAAGTGACGAGAGAAGCATTCAATAACCGTTTTGTTGATTAAAGATTATTGAAAGAAGAGGGACTAGTTATGATGAAAAGTCAGCATATTGACCTATTGAATCGATGTATTGAAATTTCCCGTAATGCTCGCGAACATGGTAATACACCATTTGGGGCATTGCTTGCGGACAAAGATGGAATGATTCTTTTAGAACAGGAAAATATCGAAATCACTGAAAATATCTGTACGGGGCATGCAGAGACTACATTGGCAGCAAAAGCATCACAAAAATATAGCAAAGAATTTTTATGGGAGTGTATATTGTATACTACTGCTGAACCATGTGCGATGTGCACTGGCACAATTTATTGGGGAAATATTGGTACAATTGTTTATGCAATGACTGAAAAACGTTTGTTAGAACTAACGGGTGACAATGAGCAAAACCCAACGTTTGACTTACCTTCGCAAGAAATAGTGAATCATGGCCAAAAAAATATCCAAGTCATTGGCCCTTTTCCAGAAGTTGAACAAGCAGCAGCTGCTGTTCATCAAGGATACTGGAATTAAAAATAGAAATCATTTATAGAAATGTGGGGCAAAACTTGGTTTTAGTGTTGCTCCACATTCTAACGTTAGACAATTTATCTAACAAGTTAGATAAAAAGTCAGAATTTTCAAAAATGTTATTGACTTATTGAAAAGTAAAGGTAATAATGAATAAAATTACATACAAAAGTATAGGGAGTTGCTGTAAAATATGATCATTAAACCATCACTACCTCAAGAAATGACAATTTTTTTCGATGCAGAAAATCAACCAAATGAAAAGGTTCAAATGGGTGTAGTTATCCTACAACCAGGAGAAAAAAGACCATTAGAAGGATTTGCTAGACATGACCAAGATGAATATTCTTATGTTGTTTCGGGTGAAGCGCATACTATTTTAGAAGACGGCCAAGACTTGGTAGGAAAACCTGGCGATGCTCAGTTGATCGAGGCAGGAGAAGGGCATATCAATTATAACGACGGGGACCAAGCAGCAGTGGTTGTTTGGATGTTAGTAGAACGCGCATAAAACAAATATAAGGGAGAACGATATGAAAAAAGTAATCAAATCAATTATTGGTCTAACGTTAATACTGACCATTATTTCGGGATGTTCTAGTGGTAAAGAAGCAAAACAAGCAAAGGAAACAGCACCGTTAAACTTAATGTCACCTTCAGAATTAACGACCTTGGATACATCCGTTATGTTGGATTTTCCAGATGCAATTGTTCAAACCGCAGCATTTGAAGGGCTATATGCACTAGATGACAAAGATCAATTAATTCCGGCAGCAGCAAAAGAAATGCCTGAAATTTCTCAAGACGGTAAGACGTATACGATTAAACTTAGAGAAAATGCTAAGTGGAGTAATGATGATCCCGTGACCGCAGCAGATTTTGAATATGCTTGGAAAAAAATGATCGATCCTAAAAATGGTTTCGTATACAGCTTCTTAGTTGCAGATACTATTTTAAATGCTGAAGAAATTTCAGCTGGCAAAAAGTCAGTGGATGAACTTGGTGTAAAAGCAATTGATGATCAAACGCTAGAAGTGAAACTAAAAGAAGCAAAACCTTACTTTACATCAGTTCTTGCTTTTCCAACATTTTTCCCTCAAAATCAAAAATTCGTTGAAAAAATGGGAACGGATTACGGAACAACGAGTGAAAATGTTGTGTACAATGGTCCATTTACTATAGAAAACTGGAAACAAACCGATTTAAGCTGGGATCTCAAGAAAAATGAGAACTATTGGGATCAAGCAAATGTGAAATCAGATAAGATCCATTATGAGGTAGTCAAAGAAGCTTCAACAGCATTAAATCTTTTTGAAGATGGACAGCTGGATGTAGCAACAGTAACTGGAGAATTAGCAAAACAAAACCAAAGTAATCCAAACTATCACTCTTATCCAACAGCAACTATGAACTATATCCGCTTAAACCAAAAGCGTAAAAACAAAGAGACACCGTTAAAAAATGAAAACTTAAGAAAAGCGTTAGCACTAGGAATCGATAAAGAAAATCTAGTGAATAATATTATTGCCGACGGATCAAAACCATTGTATGGCGCCGTAACAGAAGGGTTCGTAAGTAACCCGAAAACAGGCGTAGATTTCCGAGAAGAAGCTGGTGATTTAATGACCTACAATAAAGAAGAAGCTTTGAACTATTGGGAACTAGCTAAGAAAGAATTAGGTGATAACATTACTTTAGATTTAATGGTAACAGATGATGGTTCTTATAAAAAAATGGGCGAAAGTCTTCAAGGTAGCTTAGAAAAACTACTACCTGGTTTAACTATCAACTTAACCGCATTACCAACTGAAACAGCATTGAATCTTAGTCGTGAAAGTGACTATGATATGTTCTTGATTTACTGGACACCAGATTATCAAGACCCGATTTCGACACTAAACATGTTACGGACTGGAAATGATCGTAATTACTCAAATGCTAAATATGATGCTTTGTTAAATGATGCATCACAAAAATACGCGACCGATATAGAAAAACGCTGGAAGACTTTGATTGCCGCTGAAAAAGAAGGAATTGAAGAGACGGCAGGAATGATTATTATAAGCCAAAATCAGCAATCAGTTTTACAAAATGAACAGATTAAAGGGGTAAACTATCACACTTTTGCTGCACCATTAACATTAAAAAATATCTATAAAGAATCGAAATAACAGTCCAAAAAAAGGTATGGAACAAAAAAATCATTTTTGCATCATACACTAAATGCGAATAAATACTTCTGTCCTAGCCACTTTTAGTCTAAAAATTTGGTTCATTGTACGATAATTGAAGAAATGCTATCATAAAATCAAGTAGAAAGACAAAATAGTTTAGGAGTATAACATGGAACAACACCAAGCAACTGAGAATGAGTACAATCAGCTCGTTGAAATATGGGAAAGGTCGGTTAAACAAACCCATGATTTTCTAGACATTAAAGATTTTAAAACAATAAGGAAAGAACTACCGACCTATTTGCCTCATCTAGATGTATGTGTTTGGACAGAGGGAGACAAGATCATCGGCTTTTCTGGTGTGGATGGTAATAAATTAGAAATGCTTTTTTTAGATCCACTTCATATTGGAAAAGGATATGGCAAGCAAGTAATGACGAATTTACTTAAGATGAAGGACATTCAATTGATTGATGTTAACGAACAGAATCAGTCTGCAAAAGCATTTTATCACGTAATGGGATTTGAGGAATATGCACGAAGTGAAGTGGATGATGCAGGCAGACCATATCCAATTTTACATTTACAAAGAAGTAACAAGGAAAAGTGACATTTTCCTTATTACTTCTTTCTATTTCACGAATGAAAGTCTAAAGAAGAGAGAAACTGTTCATTTAATGGTTAGATAAAATCTCTTCCTTTTGAGCAATATAGTTTAACCTCTACAGACTAATGTGTATAATCTAATGTAACGGCTTTTTTATCTAATTTATAATAGATTAAAGTAACTAAAAGTATTCTTTTAGAAGAAACGATTAAAACTTTATTAATAATAAAATCAAAAAATAATAATGTTCAATTGATGTTGAACTAAATTAAAATGACTCGATTTCCCTTGTAAACACTGGGTGATGGGCTTTTTTTTTATTTTAAAGTAGAAAAAAAATAGACAAAGGAATGAAAAAAATGACAAAAAAATTTCATTTTAATAGCATATTACTTGATATAAGAGCTCGAGAGATACTATAATGGAGATAAGTCAGCGTTTTTAGCTGCTTAGTTATGGGAGGAGAGAGCATTATGTATAGTTATACGGATATGATTTTGTCAGTAATGCAACGAGTTGAAGTCTACAATGAGATTTTTAATGCCATTTCTAAGGAAGTACAAGAGAACAGCTGTAGCCAAGCCATTAACAGAAGGGGTAAAGATACTTATTTATTTTGCCGCAGCAATGTTAACCGGTTCTTTGTAGAAGAAGCAAGTTTTAGAAAAGAATTAGTATTTTATGGCGAAAAAGAAGCAACCAAAATCCTGTTGGAGGGCTTAGATACTTATAAAGAAGGAATCTACTTTTGGCTAGAAGCATTGAATGACAAATGTGAAGTAGTTGATGAAATCAAGTACACACGTGGATTAAACAGTACTAAAAGTTCGTTTAGATTGATCAATCAGGCTTGTAAGGAAGCATGCGGTGGTATCCAAAGTGCGCATAGTGTTCATAAAATGTAGTAATGTTTAGTCAAAGAGAAAAAAATAACCGAATATAAGCAGATAATAAATATTTTGTAAAATTATTTTGTGAACTATCAAAAATTATAAGGATTAAAATAAACTATAGAGCTTTAATTGTTTAGCGTTTGAAATTTTTTTGATTATTTATTTGGAAAATCCCAAAACTAGTATACATCTAGTCTTGGGATTTTTTTATTTCTATATTATCTTTAAGAACTTTATCGATTAAAGGATCTAATGCAGTCTCAATTCTATGAGCATTCTCAAAATCTATATGTAAAAATACCGATTGAAAAGAGTTCTTGCAATTAAAGTTGTTCCGGTTGCGTATAATCCAATTAAAGAAATGGTCATTTGAGGGAGGAACAAGGTTTTCGCCATAAGGCCCTAAAACAAGATAAGTTCACTTTGTTGTATACTCATCAAGTGTTCAAATTCCATAAAATCCATCGCTAATAAATTTCCTTTTTTTCACTAAAATGAGTTAGTAATCGTTCAATCGGTTTGTTTCTATTCCTTTTTTTTACCGTCCTAATGTTTACAACATAATGCTAGAGGAGATGAGTTGTCCTTTAGAAAGTGTTTCTACATCAATACTTTTATCAATAACTTTCCAAAAAAAAGTAGAAAAATTAATAAGAATCAATAGGTTATTCACATAATTCTCAAAAATTTGTGTTATTTATCAAAAATATGATAAATAAAAGAACTAAATTATGTAGACTTGATAAATAAAATAGATTAAACTTATTTTAGTTTTGTAAGTATATCTTTAATATATCTTATTTATAACTTTTCTGATATGGAAAAGTATGTAATAAATAAATTATAACGATCAGAGCAATTCATTTAATAACAAAATCGTAAAGGAGAATTCCGAATGTACAACATAGGATTCGTTTTGGCTGGTAATACAGATGAACAAAAATACATAGATTCATTAAAAAGTATTCAATTGGACGTGCATCCAGTTAACAAAGATGAAGCTGCTGAAACTATAGGGAATTATGATGGAATCATCATCAATGAACAACAAGCACAAAATATTGGTATGATCTGTGAATTGATTATTCTATTGAAGAAAAAACAGGATACTTTTATATGGGTGATTTCAGAGAGAGAAAATAAAATGAATCACATTGTTTATTTACAGCTTGGTGCAGATGGAATAATAGACAATGAATGTGCTCCAGAAGAGTGTCAACTTATGATAACAAATGCTCTTAATAGATACAAAAATGTGCATCAAGTTAATGTAAAACGCACGGAAAAAGTGAGTAACGACTGTCAGTTCCAACTACGACCATGTAATTTTAGCGTTATATTAAATGGAATTGAAATCAATTTGACCAAACTTGAATTCAAAACAATTGAATTTTTACAAACACAGCAAGGCGTAGCTGTATCTTATGAGGAAATTTACAAAAATGTTTGGGAGAACGATGGAAATGATAAACAATACCGTGTATCGAATTTAATTTTTCATTTAAGACAAAAAATTGAAAAAGATGCGGCACATCCTGAATACATTAAAACTGTTCGTTCAAAAGGATATAAGCTATCGATGTAGTGCTATTTACTGAATGAATTGAATCTGTCATGGCGGTTGATCGGATATGTATTACGACAATGACGGTGACAAAAGAATCAAGCGAAATATGTTTTCTCTTTTTCAAGCCAACTGTTGAAAACATAAACAAAAATAGAGAAAATCAGTGTGTTTTTTGTCGACATCCAGGTAGAGAACAGCCATTCTCTATGGAGCGTTGAACAAAAGCGTAACACTAATTTTCCCCTGTATTGTGAATGTATCAAAAAATGGAACAATTGGCAAGAAAAATAGAAATAGATTGTGCGTTCTTCTAAGACAGACGTACAAAAAAATTGTTAAGGGAGGAGTTGAGAAGATATGAAAATCGGAAAAAAGTCTTATTTTATTGGACTAGTTATTTTTCTGTTCAGTATTTTAGCGGTTATTTTATTAAATAACTCTAATAAAATTGAAGCAGCTGAGGAACCTTTGATAGGAAACGTGGATTCTTCCACTCTATTAAAAACCGAAGAGGATTTGCATAATCAAGAAACGATCACTGTTCCTCAAATGGAAGCTTACATGGATGGAACTAATTATCAACCAGCTCAGACCAAAATTGAGAATAAAATCACTGGAAGCATGACAAATGAGCAGTATCAAACACAATATGCTGATTTGAATGCTCAGCAAAATCAAGCATGGAATACTCAATATAATTTCCGACCTGATACCAATGCGGTTCATGTAGGAACTTGGGCTGAGTTTAGAGCAGCTTTTGAGAATAATCAAGTCTCAAAGATCATCCTTGATGCAGATATTTATTATGGCACTGCGATTGCTATCTCTAGAGCAGAATCAATTGAAATAGATGGTCAAGGGCATCTCCTTGAGATGCGAAATGGTTCAATCAATGTTGATGATCTAAATTCTTTGGCAAGTTTTGGCAAAGCGTTTTCTGACGTACCAGTATTCCACATGCATGATATTCAAATTGCGAATAATACTGGGTATGGAGCGCTAGAGGGGAATCTTGGAACTGCGTGGTCATTTGTTAATGGTAAAGGACAATGGGGCACTGGCGGTTCAACCGGCTCAAATAGAAGATTATGGCGTTACAGAATTGGGAATGTTTACACTCCGTATGACACTAGTAAAAAAAGTGATAACCAACGTGTGGGTGGCCGCTTAATCAGTGCTCCTCGTGCTGAGATTAGCATGTATGGATACAATGTCATCGTAACAGGTGCTGAAAATTTCTATACCGGTGGAATGACATTTGAGCCTAGTACCTTTTATAAAGGCACAAACGCTGAGTATGATTATTCAGTTGTTTGGTTCATGGATAATACTGGTAAAAATGGGGACACTGATTCAACAGGGACCAGGAAATTTGATATTGGAGAAGGCAGTTTTGTGTATTTAAATTATACAGCTAATGGCACCAATTATCCTGCAGTGTATAACTTTTTCGATGAGCTAAGAGTCGGGAAAAATGCAACTTATAATGCGAACATGCCTGGATCAGCTGCCTATTTTAATGTGGACGGTGCAAGCTTTATAGCGGAAGAAGGTTCAACAGTCAATTTACTTTCTCGTGCAGGCAGTCGAGCTACTGTTCAATCTGGTGCAGTAAATGCTACGAATGCTGGTTCACAAGCAAACCCTAAAAACACTAAATATGAATTTAAGCCTAAATCAAATGTGTTCATTGTTGGGAATAATAATGGTGGAGTTCTTGCGTATAACTCAACAAATGGAGGCAATCAGTTCATATTTGATAGTCCAGAGTCATTTGACATTCGTAATTCGTTCAATAGTACAACGACAACCAATGCCTTTTTGGGAGATACAACGTCGAATAGAGGAACCAACAGTTTCACTATAAAAAATTCTGATATATCTATTTGGAATAATCAAGCAGACATTGATGGTGCGCCAACCTATGATTATTCGAATGTAACAGACTTCACTGTAACAAATGCATCTGCAAATGGAGGAGTGACAAGCTCCGATCCGGCTCTTCAAAGTCAATATCTTCGTCCAAATTATAAACGTATCTCAGGAATGAATAGTATACCTGAACTCACTTGGACGCCCGTAACTGATGCGGATTTCGACCAACAATCACGTATTTTAATAGGATATACAGCAGTTGGTGGTAGTGATCCGTTTGACGAAGATGGTAATGCAAAAACAAAACCCGTTTATGCAGATAGCATTCGTAAGGCTTATGTCGATTTCACTGATACTTTGGGAAATACTTATACAGGAACAAGTACCGATGATAACTATGTCCATTGGAAAAAAGCAGATCATGAGATACCAGGCTTTCAACTTGCTCAAAAAGACATGTTTGGAACGCCTTATCGTGCATCGTACGTCAATAATGTTTTGACTCCATATAGAATGGGGGAAAAGACCCCCACAACTGTAATTGATGTTACGCCACCAGAACCAGCTATTGTGACTGGCGATAAAGTAACTAATGGAATGAAGCAATTGATTGGGAAAAATGCTGAACCAAAAGCGAAAATCTATGTTGATATCAATGGTACGCGTCAAACAAATGTAGGGTCAGTCAATGATGATGGTACATGGGCATATAATTTACCTAGATATTTAAACACAGGCGAAACCGTCCAAATTTTCTTAGAAGATAATGCTGGCAAAATTACTGAGACTCTAGATCCAGCAGCACCTTCAACTAATAGTGCTAATGGAAATATCAATCCGGCAACCGAAATGAATTATCGTGATGCAACCTTCAAGCCTGCAACGAAATATAGTGTAGAAGACGGACTTCCAGACAATCCATTAATGGAAAAAACTGTTGTTTCTTCTGGCGATAAAACAACCCAGGTTGGTGACATTCTAACGTATACATTAACAGCCACAAATGGAAAAAATGCTAGTCTAGATGCTGTTTGGAATAAAGTAACGGTAAAAGATACGATTCCAGATGGATTAAAATTTGATCCAGAAACAGCAGACGTTACGATTAATGGCAAAGTGGCAGCAGAAACTGACTTTACCTATGACGTCGATTCTCACTTGTTGACGGTTAACGTCGGAAACTTGAAAGCGGGAGCTTCTGCAGTTGTAACCTTTAAAACAGAAGTTCAACAATCTGCAGTTGGTAAAGTGATCAATAACGTTGGGATAGCAACTGGTTTTTCACCAAGAGAATCTGGGGAATTTATAGAGGGACCTGATGATCCTAGCCGAGCGCATGATGTGTTCTCTAAAGAGGCAAACGTTGATAATCCAGGAGGAAGTATTTTTGGTATTCTAGAGCTTGTTTCAGCGCCTAAAAATATCAACTTTGGAGCAACTACGTTCAGTCCTAAAGGAACAAAAATCAATAATCCTTCTTATGAAGGAGAAGATCTAGTCGTGAAAGATGGCCGTGCTGTTCAAGAAACATGGACATTGAATGTACGTCTAGAAAAAGAATTAGCCAAAGTCGATGAGCCAGATGTCTTTATTCCAAGAGCGATTCGTTATGTACACAAAAATGATGAAATCACGTTAATGGGTGCATCACAACCAATCATATCACGTAAAAATGATAATAATGATCCATATAATATCAGTAGTACTTGGTCACCAGATGGCGATGGATTCAAATTAAATGTTGATTCTGGTCAATCAATAGCTTCAGGTAAATATGAAGCCACAATCGTTTGGGAATTAGTTGCAGGACCACCATCAGAAAATCCATAAAATAGGAGAGAAAAGTATGAATAAAAAAAGAATAATTATTATGCTGGCTTCTATCATGTGTATGGTGGCACTCGCATCATTTTCATCAAATGTGAGTGCAGCTGACAACCAAAATGGTGGACAAGTTGCGACTGAGGGAATCATTACGTTTTATGAAGACTCAACCGAACCAACAACAGAACCTTCAAAACCAACCCCGCCTAACTCGTCTGAACCTAAGGTCACAAAACCTGTTGGAAGATATCCTTCCACGGGCGAAATTATAAAAGGCTCAATTGGGATTAGCGGAATTGTTCTAGTTGCTGTTGCACTTTTTATTTTCTTCAAGAAGCGTAAAAAAGAACAGGAGGCAGATGGATGAAAAAGAAAAGATTGATTTTAGCTGCCTTCATGTTGTTTTTAGCAACAGTAGGAGTAATGGATTTTGCATCTGCGGAAGAAAAAACGGTGACAGGTCATGGAACCGTCGAATACACTGGCGAACATCCAAAAGAGCCAGTTGATCCTGAAAACCCAGTCAAGCCAGTTGATCCAGGTCCAGGACCCTCAACGGATGGGGATCTTAGATTTGATTTTGCGCCGACGTTGAATTTTGGTAGAAGTAAAATCACTGAAACAGACCGCAACTTTTACGTGAATGCGCAATTGTTTCATGATGGCACGCCTGCCAGAGGAAACTATTTGCAAATAACGGATTCCAGAGCAGAAGCTTCAGGATGGACGCTTCAAGTTCGTCAAGAGTACCAATTTAAAAATGATGTTATTCAAGATGACGCTGAAAAAGAATTGAAAGGGGCAGTTCTATCCTTTGATAAAGCGTGGGCAAATTCTGCGTATACTCAAGAAAAATCGCCCCAACTCAGTAAAGATATCATTCAATTGAATGCACCTGGCACAACATTTCCAGTAGCTTCAGCTGATCAAGGACAGGGAAAAGGCACATGGATTATCTCATTTGGGGCATCCGCTGAAAATAATGGTGACCAAGCAAACACCATGTTCCCTAAAGTTGATGAAAAAAATCAGCCGGTCTTAGATGAGAACTTCGAAAATCAGCAAGTTCAGGGAAACAAAGCAATCTTTTTATCCGTACCGGATGCAGTTAAAATCCATCCTGTACAATATCAAACCGAGTTAACTTGGATATTAGCCGAGTTACCATAAAACACACACATATATAAACTAGGAGGAAACACAAATGAAATTCAAAACATTATGTTCAGTAGCAGTAGTAGCAGCAATCACAACAGGAGCTTTAGCACCGATGGCAGCGAATGCTGAAACAGAGGCAAAATCATTAACAGGTAAAGGTGAAGTAACGTACGAAGAAGATAACGGAACAAACAACCCTGGTGACCCTGAAATTCCTGATGGAACAGACGTTGATCCAGGGAAAAATCCGGACATCACAATTAACCCTGATGGCGGACCAATCACAATAGACGTTGTGTCTAACTTGATTTTCCCTAACCAAAAAATTGGTGTATCACCAAAACCAACAACAGCAACAGCAAATCCTGTTTCATTAACGTTAACAGATGGAACAACTGTAACACGTGGTAACTACGTACAATGGACAGATAAACGTGCAGGGAATGACCACAAATACCAAATCAAAGCAGCGATGACTAAACAATTTACTAACGGTTCAAATACGTTGAACAATGCAACAATTTCTTATGCTAATGGCTTCCTAAACTCAGAAATGGGAGAAGCGAACTGGCCAAAAACTCGTCCAGCAGACTTTGTTTTATCTCAGGATGGAGTGAGTCAAGTTGTTCTTGACAACAATACAGCTGAATCAACAGGTGCCCGTGGTTTAGGTACATTCTACGCTGAATTTGGGACATCAACTGCAGATGCTAAAAATACTCTTGAAGAAAAATCTACTGGTTTAGCAGGCAAATCTGTTGAATTATCAGTTCCAGCTGGTCAAAACATTGTTAAAGGTAAATATGTTGCGGATATTACTTGGTCAATCGAGTATACTCCAGCTCCAGCAGCTCCAGCAGCTCCAGAAACACCAGAAACCCCAGCAGAATAATTAAAAATAAAACATAACAAAATAGTCAATACTCAAGATGCTGATTCCTTTATTGGAATCAGTGATCTTGTTTATAGTTTTGAATGGAAGAAGGAAAAATTATGAAAAATAAACTAACATACATAGTAACAGCAGTTCTTATTTCACTTATTACATTTATCGCAAGGCCAACCAATAGTCTCGCTCAAGAAGCAGGTGGTGCAACAGGATTTGTTTATGAAATTAAATTTCCTGAAAATCAACAAAAAGAGGCTGGCTATTTTGATTTAAAAATGACACCCGGTCAAACCCAAAAAGTACAAGTGTTACTAAAAAATCCACGAGACAAAGAAATAACCGTTGAAACAAGCCTAAATGGTGCCAAAACGAACATGAATGGTGTTTTAGAATATGGTCCAATCAATCTAAAAAAAGACGCATCGCTAAAATATGATTTTGTTGATCTTGTTAAAGCGCCAGAAAAAGTGGTATTACCACCAAACTCTGAAAAAACATTAGACATAGAAATTACCATGCCCAAAGCCTCTTATGATGGTGTGATTGTCGGCGGAATTCAGTTGAAAAAAGCAGATGATGAGGATCAAAAAACGCAAAACGGCGCAAACGTAATCAATAAGTACGCCTATGTTATTGCGATGGTTTTACAAGAAACAGATACTAAAGTAGAACCAGAATTGAACTTGAATAAAGTCAATGCAGGACAATCAAATGCGCGAAATGTTGTCTATGTGGATGTTTCCAACACGAAAGCAAACTTCTTAGACAATTTATCAATGGAAGCTCAAATCATGTCGGACAAAAGCGATGAAGTATTGTACGAAACAAAGAAATCTTCCATGCGGATGGCCCCAAACTCTAATATGACTTTTCCTGTAAGTATGCAAGGAGAGGAAATGGTTCCAGGGAAATACCGCGCGCACATTTTGGCAACTTCTGGAAGTAAAAAATGGGAATGGACAGAATCATTTGAAATTACTGCAGAAGAAGCTGATAAATTTAACCGAGAAGATGTTGGATTAGTCCAAGAAAAAGGAATTAACTGGCCACTGATCATCGGTGCAGCAGTAGGATTGTTCGTTGTTATTTTAGTTATTTTCTTTATTATTCGTATGATTCGTAAAAGAAGAGAAGCGGCTAAAAAAGCAGAACGTCATAAAAAGAACAAGCTAAAGTAAGGAACATACTAGCTGGAGGGAAGGATCATGACAACATTAGATTGGTTTTTTAGCATAGGGTTAGTGTTGGCAGTCCTTGCCATCCTATTTTTTATCCTTTTTCTGGTTTTAACAATCAGAACTGGAACTAAATTAAAAACTATAAGTAGAAAAAGAGCCAAAACAAAGAAAAAGAAGAAACGACTTCGCATTGCAAAAAAGAAATTGATTCGACAAAAGAAGAATCAGCGTACAGCTGCGATTATTTCGTTAGTGGCAAGTCTATTGCTAGGAGCTGGCGCTTTTTATTCGGCTTATTATCAAGCAATGAATTTAACCACAGATGACTCTGACTCAATTTCTAAAGGGTATTATCTTTTAAGTGATTTTAATGGTGAATTGTCCAAAGCAGGCAGTGGATCAGAATCTCAAGATAAAATGGAAACAAATTTACGTTATCTTGCAAATAGCATCGCAAGTTATGGAACGAAAAAAGCCAGTACTGTAAATACCCAAGAAGGCCAATTAACCTTAAACCGTTATTATAATGCAATGAAAGAACTCGGTACAAACGTAATGAGAAATTATACTCAAATTTATAACAATCCTGATTTGGCAAAAGACTATCAAGAAGATGTCAAGAAAGTAAAGGAATACGAACAAAAAGTATTCAAACTGTACAATATCAATGAAGCTGCTTTGGATCAAAAAAAGTAAACAATTGAGGTGATTTATCATGGAATCACAAAAACGTACAGCCAAAAAGAAAAAATACCGCGCTAATCAAAATCAAAAACGGAAGCCGAAAAATGTAAAACAACAAAAAAATAGTTCATCAAAAATCAAAAAACGGCGTACAGGAAAATCAAAAAAAGCGCTCATGGAAGCCAAAAAGAGAAGGAAGAATCGCAAACGAAAAATTTTTTTATTGGAATTTTTAGGTGCAATAGCTATTACTAGTATTCTCGTTTTCTTCATGTCTTTGTTTTTATTTTCTCTTCCTAAAGTTGAAGGATATTCTATGGTTTCCACATTGAGAGATGGAGATCGGGTTTACGTAAATAAGATTGGGAAACTCAAAACGTTTGAATTAGTATATGTTCAAATACCAGGAACCAAGGAAAAAGAAGTTCGACGAATCATCGGGATGCCAGGACAAAGGGTAACCTATAAAAATGATCAGCTGCAAATAGATGGACAAGATAGAGAAGAAAAATTTATCTTCGATGAAAAGCAAACTTCACAAGAAAACGGTCGACTTTATACGGATGATTTTTCGATTTTTACTTTAACTGGAACATCAAAAATTCCAGAAGGAAAATACTTACTGTTAGGGGATAATCGACCGTATTCAGTTGACAGTCGTCAGTATGGATTAGTAGATCGAAAAGATATTATTGGTGTGGTGGAAATGAGAATCTTACCGTTGCATCTGTTACAAAGATTCTAGTTTTCTTCATATCTGAAAGATGGTTTATTTATAGAAGTGATAAGACAGGCCCAACAGCTTTGTCTTATTTTTTAATGGTAAACTGTATTTTTTTGCAAATAGCAAGTCTTTTGCTAGATAATCTGTTATACTAGTAAGCGTTACAAGTTCCCGAAAGGATTTGTTGTAAAATAGTAGACTTTTCGATGAAATATTCTTGTTGGATATGAAGCGAGTGGTACTACATTTTGTACAAAGATGCCTTGTAACCGACTAAATTTAGGGGGAATACATTATGACAGAGAGACATTTATTTACATCAGAATCAGTTTCAGAAGGACATCCGGACAAAGTTGCCGATCAAGTAAGTGACGCAATACTAGATGCGATTTTAGAACAAGATCCGTTAGCCCGTGTGGCATGCGAAACAAGTGTAACAACAGGTTTGGTTTTAGTTTTTGGAGAAATATCTACTACTGCATACGTAGATATCCAAAAAGTTGTTCGGCAAACATTGAAAGATATTGGCTATACACGAGCTAAATATGGATTCGATGGCGATACCGTTGCAGTTCTTGTTGCAATAGACGAGCAATCACCCGATATTGCACAAGGGGTGGATGATGCACTAGAAACACGTGGTGAGAAAGATACCAAAGATGATATTGGAGCTGGAGACCAAGGATTGATGTTTGGTTTTGCAGTAGATGAAACGCCAGAATTAATGCCGTTACCAATCTCTTTAAGTCATAAACTTGTAAATCGTTTAGCACAATTACGTAAAGAGGAAAAATTGCCTTATCTACGTCCTGATGCAAAATCACAAGTGACAATAGAATATGATGAAAACGGCAAACCGCAACGTGTAGACACTGTTGTGATCAGTACACAACATGATGAAGAAGCTACGCTGGAGCAGATTCAAAAAGACGTGAAATCTCTCGTCATTGAAGAAGTGATTCCAGCAGAATTATTAGATGAAGAAACAAAATACTTTATTAATCCTACAGGTCGCTTTGTTATTGGTGGACCTCAAGGAGATGCCGGCTTAACTGGACGTAAGATCATCGTCGATACATATGGCGGATATGCTCGTCATGGTGGCGGCGCCTTTTCTGGAAAAGACGCGACTAAAGTTGATCGTTCTGCAAGCTATGCAGCGCGATACATTGCAAAAAACATCGTTGCAGCAGGATTAGCTGAAAAAGTTGAAGTTCAGTTAGCGTATGCCATTGGTGTAGCACAACCTGTATCGATTTCAATCAATACTTTTGGGACAAGCGAAGTACCTGAAAGCAAATTGATCGAAGCCGTTAGAGAAAATTTTGACCTGCGTCCAGCGGGAATTATAGAAATGCTTGACTTACGCCGTCCAATCTACAAGCAAACGGCAGCATATGGTCATTTTGGTCGTACAGACATTGAACTACCTTGGGAGCAGACAGATAAAGTCGATGCAATCAAGAAAAGCTTGATGGAGTAAACGAGGCGGCGCTACTAATGAAAATTAGTGGCGCCGTTTTGCTGTGAACCACCACGACTGGCTCCGCCAGAGTGGATGATGAACAGTACTTGACGACCAAAGGGAGAGAAGTTACCTATTAAAAGAAACATCAAGTATACTACAAAGTTACACCTAATCAACAGTACTAGGAACCAAAGAGAGTGTCGCTACCTTACTTAGTAAAGTCTCAACACTGTACCAATAAAATGTTGTAAATGAATTCATAAGTAACTTTATTAAACTAAAAAATAGCAAAAGGATGGAGATACATGGAAAGAAAAACAAACGTCAAACTTGTAACAATCAGTGTTTTTGTTGCAACATTTATGACAGCAATCGAAGGAACAATTGTTTCAACAGCAATGCCAACAATCGTAGGATCATTACATGGCATGGAAATTATGAACTGGGTCTTTTCTATTTATTTATTAACAAATGCGATGCTAACACCGATTTACGGAAAGCTAGCAGATAAAATTGGGCGTAAACCGATATTCATGGTTGGAATTATTATTTTTATCATTGGTTCGTCACTTTGTGGTTTAGCACAAAATATGATGACATTGATCATTGCTCGGGCAATTCAAGGAATTGGAGCAGGAGCAATCATGCCTGTTGCTTTAACGATTTTAGCTGATATTTATTCAATTGATAAACGTGCAAAAATGCTTGGATTAAATAGTGCTGCGTGGGGAATTGCTAGTATATTTGGTCCACTTGCAGGTGGATTTATTGTGGACACAGTTGGTTGGCACTGGATTTTCTTCATTAATGTACCGATCGGACTTGTTTTAATGGGCTTGATTGCTTACTTTTTAGTGGAACCAAAAAGAGAAAAATCTAAAGTACCAATGGATATCTTAGGTAGTGTTCAACTGATGTTCGTTTTATTAACACTGTTATTAGGATTCCAATTAATTGGTGATGGTGGTTTTAGCTTAAAAGTATTTCTTTGTTTGGGCGCATCAGTTTTATTCTTTATTGGCTTTATTTTTGTGGAAAAAAGAGCCAAAGATCCTGTTATTGATTTAATGCTGTTTAAAAATTCTACGTTTGTGATTGTTAATATCGTAGCGGCTTTGATCAGTGGCTTTTTGATGGGCGTAGAAGTTTATATTCCAATGTGGATGCAAGGCGTTTTAGGGAAAAGCGCAGGGATTGGTGGCTTAGTATTAGCGCCTATGTCCATTTTATGGATGGTCGGTTCGTTCATTGCGAGTAATTTAATGGAGAAACATACAACAAAACGAGTACTGACGATTGGCTTAAGTATTACATTGTTAGGCGGTATTTTCTTAGTATTAGTACCAGCGTCCATTTCATTTGTCTGGTTCTTTGCGATTTCTTCTGTTTTGGGTGTTGGTTTTGGGATTACGATCACAACCACTACAGTGACGGCTCAAAGCAGCGTGGATCCATCTGAAATGGGTGTTGCAACGTCATTTAATACATTAGCGAGAACCATTGGACAAACATTGATGGTATCAATTTTCGGGGTAATCATCAATGCAGTCACAACCTCAGAATTAGCGAAAAGTACATTACAGGTCGATCCGGATGTGATGAATCAACTTGTTAATCCACATACAGCAAATACAATACCAGCAGATTTACTGAGACCTTTACGAGGTATGCTTTATGCAGGTCTTCATAATGTATATGTCGTTGGGATTGGCTTGATTATTGTTGCGATTATTTTAAATGTGAGTGTTAAAAAGAAAATAGCAAAGTAGATGGATCATTATTTCTTTATAAAAAAGAACCATGATAGACGAAAATTTGACATACAAAGTTCATAATTACTTTGTAATATAAAGACATACCAAAGGCAACTAAACAAAATAAAGTTCGTTTCATTTTAACTCCTCCTCCCGCTCGTTCTTCATTGAAGAACGAGTTTTTTTGATCTATACAGTGCAAAAAAAGGGCGATTTAATGCTACAATAATAGAAAACAGAAAATGAGGGAGATTGGATGGCTTTTTTGCAAGCAAATATTTATTCTAACGTGTTAGAAATGGAAGTATCAGTAAATGTAGTTTTACCACAAAAAACAGAGAAAAAAATTGGTACTGCTACAAAAGGAAATTTTACAGATGTCCCTGTCTTGTATCTACTTCATGGGATGGGGGGAAATCATAGCGTATGGGAACGTCGGACTTCGATAGAACGTTATGTTTCGGATTTAGGGCTGGCTGTGATTATGCCATCTACAGACCTGGGTTGGTACACGGATACAACCTATGATATGAATTACTGGACGTTTATTTCTGAGGAACTACCAACCATCTGTCATGAATTATTTCCTCAACTATCAACGAAAAGAGAAAAGACGTTTGCGGTTGGATTATCGATGGGGGGATACGGTGCTTTAAAACTTGGGCTTGCCAAACCTGAAAAATTCGGTGCTGTGGCTTCCTTATCAGGTGCTGTGAATCTTGCTGATAGAATAGAAGATTTGCTAGCAATCAAAGGGAGAACGTTTTGGGAAGGAATTTTCGGTCCATTAGAAAATGTTCAAGGATCGATCAATGACCCTATGTTTTTACTAGACCAACTAGTCGCTAGCGGGGAGAAAGTACCAGATATTTTTCTTTGTTGTGGTGAAGAAGATTTACTTCTTTATGGAAATAAAACAATGGCAAATGCACTAAAAACTCGCAATATTGATCATACATTTAAAACGGGGCCAGGTAACCACGATTGGGTCTTTTGGGATGAGTGGATTCAACGAGTATTAAACTGGCTACCATTAGAAAATAAAAAAAGCTTGGACAAATAAAAATGTCTGAGCTTTTTTGCGTATTTAATACTAGACGAACGTATCTAACCCATTCAAAAATACCCGCAATGTTTTCATAAAGAAATCTTTTTGTTTTTCCTTCTGGCGATAATGAATACTTTCGCTGATATTGTGTAACTCATGCTCTTGAACGTATTGTTTCATCAAGATAATTTGCGTTTTCAAATAGTCGTCACCGGCCATGACTTTATTATAAAGTTTCTTCTCTTCGGCAGAATCCATCAGCATGCCAAATAGTAAATGCTGTAAAGAGGTAACCGTCATATAACTTAATTCGATGGAGAAACCAGCTTGATTTAGAATCCCGAGAATGGCGTCTAGATTTCTTAAACGCGATGGATAAGAAGGAATTGTATGAATTTCGATCTCCATAGCACAAGGATATTGTTGATACAATTCATAATAGTTTTCCATATAAGCATAAATTGTTTCTTTCCAATTTTCTTGCGGTTTTGGTGGGATAAATTGATTTTCAATCTCTTCCGCCATACTTTGCAGCAACGCTTGTTTATTTTCTACATGCCAATAAATAGCGGGGGCTTTTATATCAAGCTTTTGAGCGACTTTCCGCATGGATAATTTTTCTAATTCAGGATTTTCTGTTAATAACTGAAATGCAGCTTGAACGATTCTTTCTTTTGATAATTTTGATTCCAAATTTTCTCATCCTTTTATATAACAACTATAGATTAATTTCTTGAAATTTTTTCTCAGAAATGGTACATTGGTGTGCGGCTTAATTTTACAGTGTTAAATTAAGGGAGTCAAACAATGGATTAATGTCTCATCTTGTATGCTCATGAACGAATTATAACACTAAATAATCGTTGAAAGTTGTACAAAGAATCAAGTTAGGCTAGTTTTACAAAGAAAGTTGGGATATAAATGAGTATTATTATGGAACATGTTAAAAAGTACAAGTTGGAAGTTACCATAGCGTTGTTTACTGTCGTTATTATGGTCATGTCGGCATTATGGCAACCTAAACTATTACAAAAAGTGTTAGAAGCAATTATTAAAGAGGATAAGAGCCAAATGAAAGAACTGGGGTTGTATTTGATTGGAATCGCAGGTTTAGGGTTGATTGCTGGTGTTTTCAACACGATTTATTCTGCAAAAGTCGCACAAGGTGTGAGTGCAGATATTCGTGAAGCAACGTTTCGTAAGATTCAAACTTTTTCATTTGGAAATATCGAAGAATTTTCAGCAGGAAATTTAGTTGTTCGTTTAACCAATGATGTGACACAAATTCAAAATGTGATCATGATTGCATTACAGTCCTTATTTAGAATCCCGATTTTATTTATCGGTAGTTTTATTCTAGCGATGATGACATTACCACAATTATGGTGGGTCATCGTGTTATTAGTTATCGCTGTATTCATTATCACAGCATTATCATTTTCGCAAATGGGCAAACATTTTATGATTATCCAAACATTGATCGATAAAGTAAATGGATTAGCAAAAGAAAATCTTTTAGGAATTCGCGTGGTGAAATCTTTTGTTCAAGAGAAGAATGAGTTAAATCGCTTCACCAAAGTCAGTGAAGAATTGACGAAACATAATTTGATTGTTGGAACACTATTTTCTGTCATGATTCCCTCATTTATGTTAGCAGCTAATCTCGCGGTTGTAGGATCGATTTTTCTAGTTAGTAACCTAGTCAAAGATGACCCAACTGTAATTGGCGGAATTGCTTCGTTTATGAGCTATTTGATGCAAATTATGATGGCGATTATTATTGGTGGAATGATGATGATGATGACCTCTCGTGCGGCGGTCTCAATCAAACGGATCAAAGAAGTTATAGAGACAGTTCCAGCGCTTACGTATAAAGATGTACCAGAACAAAATTTAGACGGAAGCGTGGTGTTTGATCATGTTAGTTTCCGTTATCCAGGTGATGAGACAGATACTTTGAAGGATGTTTCATTTTCTATTAAACCTGGTGAAATGATTGGGATCGTAGGTGCAACTGGTGCTGGTAAATCCACTTTAGCACAATTGATTCCACGTTTATTCGATCCTTCTGAAGGGACGGTAGAAGTTGGTGGTATCGACTTGAAAGAGGTTAATGAGCATAGTTTGCGTAAAGCGGTCTCTTTCGTATTACAAAAATCAATTCTTTTCTCTGGTACCATCTCGCAGAATTTACGTCAGGGAAAACGGGATGCGAGTGAAGCGGATATGTCTCGGGCAACTGAAATTGCACAAGCAAAAGAATTCATCGAGAAATTAGCGCTACAATACGAAGCGCCAGTTGCTGAACGAAGCAATAATTTTTCCGGGGGCCAAAAACAACGTTTATCTATTTCACGAGGCGTAATCGGAGATCCTAAGATCTTAATCTTAGACGACAGCACAAGTGCCTTAGATGCTCGCTCAGAACGTTTAGTTAGAGAAGCTTTGGATAGAGATCTAAAAGATACAACTACGATCGTGATTGCACAAAAAATATCTTCAGTTGTTCATGCAGATCGTATTTTAGTTTTGGACAAAGGTCATTTAGTGGGTGAAGGTACCCATGAAGAGTTAGCTAAAACAAATTCAATCTATCAAGAAATCTACGAAACACAAAAAGGAAAGGATGAAAATAATGACTGATTTAATAAGAGCAAGTAAATTCTTTTTTCATTATTTAAAACGGTATAAACTTTCCTTCTTGTTTATCTTTGTAACGATTGTTATTGCAACTTATTTACAAGTAAAAGCGCCTCAATTTATTGGGGAAGCGATTCAAGAATTGGCAAATTACGTGAGAGCTTTAGGGCAAGGAACAGATGATAAGAGCAAGTTTATCGATATTACCTGGAAGTTATTGATTTTTTATGTACTGACTAGTGCAGCAAATTTTATTTACAGCATTTTATTCACGCAAGTTGTTGGAAAATCAACAAATCGTATGCGTATTGGATTATTCAATAAATTAGAAAAGTTAACGATTCGTTTCTTTGACTCTCATCAAGATGGTGAAATTTTAAGTCGTTTTACCAGTGATTTGGATAACATCCAAAATAGTTTGAATCAAGCATTGCTTCAAGTGTTGACCAATCTTGCATTATTCATCGGAGTGTTGATCATGATGTTTCGTCAAAATGTTCAGTTGGCATGGGCAACGATTGCTTCTACACCTGTAGCAATACTGATTGCTGTCGTTGTTATCAGCAAGGCAAGAAAATATGTTGATATCCAACAAGATGAAGTTGGTAAATTAAATGGTTATATGGATGAAAAAATCAGCGGACAACGCGTGATCATTACAAATGGTTTACAAGAAGAAACAATCGATGGTTTCTTAGAACATAATGAAACAGTGCGTAAAGCAACATTTAAAGGACAAGTTTACTCTGGTCTATTGTTTCCAATGATGCAGGGAATGTCTCTTGTAAATACCGCTATTGTTATTTTCTTTGGTGGTTGGTTAGCCTTGAACGGTGATTTGGAAAAAACTGTTGCGTTAGGATTAGTAGTAACATTTGTTCAATATTCACAACAATATTACCAACCGTTGATGCAGATTTCTTCTGGTTACAGTATGATCCAGTTAGCGATTACTGGCGCTCGTCGTTTGAATGAAATGTTTGATGAGCCAGATGAAATTAATCCAAAAGATGGAAAAGAAATCGATGGAATCAATGAATCCGTTTCGTTGAATCATGTTGAGTTCGGCTATGATCCAGAAGTGCCAATTTTAAAAGACGTTTCAATTAATGTAAGTAAGGGTGAAATGGTCGCTTTAGTTGGTCCGACAGGTTCAGGAAAAACGACAATCATGAATTTATTGAATCGTTTTTATGACGTAAATAGTGGTTCGGTTACATTTGACGGAACGGACATTCGTGAAATTGAATTAAGTAGCTTGAGAAGTCACGTAGGAATTGTCTTACAAGATTCCGTTTTATTCTCTGGTACAATTCGAGCAAATATTGCATTCGGTAAACCAGAAGCCGCTGAGGAAGACATTATAGCGGCGGCTAAACAAGCGAATATTCACGAGTTCATTATGGAGCAAGAAAAAGGCTATGATACTGAAATCACTGAGGAAAATAATATTTTCAGTACGGGACAAAAGCAACTGATCAGTATTGCGAGAACCATCATCACAAATCCATCATTATTGATTTTAGATGAAGCGACTAGTAACGTAGATACTGTAACAGAAGCTAAGATCCAAAAAGCTATGGATGAAGCAATCAAAGGCAGAACCAGCTTCGTAATTGCTCACCGTTTGAAAACAATTTTGAATGCAGATCGTATTGTCGTTTTAAGAAATGGTGAAGTGATTGAAGAAGGAAGTCATCATGAATTGTTGAAACAAGAAGGTTTTTATTCAGAACTTTATTACAATCAGTTTGTATTTGAGTAAATAGTCTAAAATAATATAAGAAAATCAACATGTAAAAACGAACTTGATTCTTGCTTATTGCGAGACTCAAGTTCGTTTTTTGTTATATATTCAATTGGTTGTGTGGGTTCTATTTTTTCTCAATACAAAATAAAATTGGTGGATTATTCTTTTGATTGATAAATTGGTAGGTCAGTACACTATATTCTTCTTGAGCTAATTGTTGAGAATACTTTTGAACTAATGCTAATTCAGCTTCTCCTCCAGCGTGTCCATAATAAACGACTAAAATAATTCGTCCCTTCCGCTTTAAGCGAGCAACTAGTGCATCTAGAGCTTTTTTAGTAGTATCTGGTTTTGTAATGATTTGTTTATCACTTTTAGGAAGGTACCCTAAATTAAAAATAGCTGCTGTTAGCTCTGTTTCTTCTGGAATTGTTTTTCCAATGGTTTCATGACCTTGTTGTAATAGAATAGTCTGGTTGTTTAAACCTAATTCAGTAATTTTTTTTTCAGTGTTTATCAGTGCTTGCTCTTGGATGTCAAATGCATAGACTAAACCAGTTGAACCAACGAGTTCTGCTAAAAAAGCGGTGTCGTTCCCATTACCCATCGTAGCATCTACGACGACATCTCCAACTTGAACGATCTCTTTTAAAAGCGTATGACTAAAATGAAGCGCTGTTTGCAACATCAACTAAAAACCTCCTTAGCGTTACGCACATTATAAAAACCTTGAACGCTGTTTCGACGTTTCATCTCATCATCAATGGCATTCAGGACTTCCCATTTCTTCAAACTCCACATCGGACCAACTAAAGAATCAGTAGGTGCGTCCCCCGTTAAACGATGGATCACGATTTCTGGTGGAATCATTTCTAACTGATCACAGATAACATTTACATAATCAGTTCGGGTCATTAACTGCAAACGTCCCTCGTGATAATCTCTTAACATACGAGTATTAGTCATAAGATGCAATAGGTGCAATTTGATGCCTTGAATATCTGAATCAAGAATCGTGCGACGAACATTTTCTCTCATCATGTCTAGACTTTCTCCAGGCAAACCGTTGATTAAATGAGTACAAACTCGAATATCATGTTTCCGTAATTTTGCTACACCTTCTAAATACGTTTGATAATCATGGGCTCGATTGATTATACTACTTGTGTTTTCATAGGTCGTCTGTAACCCCAATTCCACCCACAAATAATACCGCTGATTCAGTTCAGCTAAATACTCGACGACCTCATCAGGCAGACAATCTGGACGAGTTCCAATCGAAATGCCGACAACTCCTTTTTCATTAACGACTTGTTCAAAACGATGCCGAATGACTTCAATAGGCGCATGAGTATTTGTAAAGTTTTGAAAATAGACGATGTATTGAGCGACATTTGGCCACTTTTTATGCATCATGTGAACTTCCTTTTGAAATTGGATCGGTAAAGGGTCCTGTGGTGCAACGATCATATCACCCGAGCCTGATACGCTACAAAAAGTACAACCACCTTTAGCAACAGTCCCATCTCGATTCGGACAATCAAACCCACCGTCTAAAGGAACCTTGAAAATTTTCCCACCAAATTGCTGACGTAAAGCATAATTCCATGTATGGTAGCGTTTGTGTGGATCTTCTGTATAGATAAATTCAGCCATCTTTCTTCTTCCTTCTAATGTTGTTTACTTTTAAAGCGCCAGACAAAACGTTTTTCTAAATAAATTGGATACGTCATTAAGAGCCAAGCTAAACCAAAACAGAACCCACCTATGACATCGCTAGGAAAATGAACGCCCACATAAATTCGGCTAATACCGATTAGAAAAATTCCTAATCCCAAGAGAATTTGCAAAAATAAACAAAGATTTTTTTGTTTAATAAATTGTGGCAGTAATAAAATAATCGTGCCATACAGCAAGACACTTCCAGTAGAATGGCCACTTGGGAAACTGTAACTGTGTTCTGTTACTAAATGATTCAATGTTGGGCGGGGGCGCATAAATAATAACTTAATCAATGGATTGGCTATACCGGCAATCAACCCTACATTTATCAATAGCCAAAACATCTCCGCATAAAATTTTCCTCTGTAGAGAATAAATGTGATGGCTAAGGTGAGAATTCCGACTGTCAACGGATCTGCAAATTTTGTATACCAGATGAAAAACTGATTTGCAGAAGGATAAGGGGTTCGTACGATTGTCGTGATTGTCTGATCAAAACCGTTTAACCAACTAGAATAAAAACGCACGACATAACCTAAAAACATAAAGACAACTAAAAAACAGCTGCCCGCAAATTGATAGTATAGTTTATTTTTCATGAAAAATCCTTTCCAAAGTAGATAACGTTTATTATAACATCAAATAATCAAGAACACAGCTGAGAATCATCAAAAAAGAAGAGGTTGGTATAAATACCACGAGAGCTATCTCTCGCAAGATATTTATACCAACTTCTCTAAGTTCAAAAAAAAACTAGCTTTCTTCGCCATCTTCATAATCCGAAGGACCTTCAACTGAAATATCCCCAGAATTTGTTTGTAAAGTGAGTGATTTTGTTCCTTTTCCTTTTTTGTAAGACGTTCGTTCTTTACCGAAAATCGTACTATCACCTAATTTTGTTTTTGTTTCGATTGTTACATCATATAAAATTTCTTCGGTATGCAGGTCAATACTTCCTCTTTTAGTATCAACTGCTAATTTTTTAGGAATTACAGCTCCGTATAATGAAAAATCACCATTGACACTCTTGATGTCAGCTTCGCCTTTAAGATCAGTTGCTTGGATTTCACCATTGGTAGTCTCTATTTTAGTGATTCCTTTTACTGCATTCAGGTAAACATCACCAGATGCGCTAGTAATAGACCAATTAGCTGCAGTAAAATCATTTACTTGAATATCACCACTGTTGGTGTTGAATGTTGCTTTATCCGCTCGAACATCACCTTGAATGTTAAGATCACCATTAGATGTTTTAAGCGCCAATTTTTCTGTATTAGTATTATTAATGTTAAGATCAGCGTTAGCTAATGTAATAGATAAATCTTTTGTTGTAATGCTCGAAAGATTGATAGTCCCATCAGCTTTACCATCGATGATCAGGCGTTCGGTATCATCAGGAATTGTCAACGTTACAGCTGAGCCACGGTCGAACATCTCTAACGCTATTCCGTCTAGTTGTTGTTTTTTCTTAGTACTACTGGCTGAAACACTTAAATGATCCTCTTTTTCCTGAACATCTAAAGAGCTTTTAATTGAAATTGGCATAGAACTCCGAGTATTTAATACAATTTTGTTCGAGTTTTCAGTGATAATGTGAAACTCAGCATTACCTGAAAGATCAAGATGGACTTCTTTTGTACTTTGTTTATTTTTTATCTCATAGGTTTGTCTTTTTACATCTGTCATATAATTTTCAGCGCGTCTAAAGTAAACAGCACTCCCTATTCCACCTATGATCATAGCTAAAACTCCGATAGTTAGAAAAAAAGCAGTAGTCTTTTTCATATTAAATCTCTCCTCTTAAGACGTGAATATTCCATTGCAGATAACGTTTTAATATTTTTCCAAAGAATTTTGTTAGAGGTGTCAGGATCAATAAGCCGATGATACCAGCACCAGAAAGAAAAATACTAACAAACAATTGGAACATCGCTCCATCATTAAATCCAGAAAAGATTGAAATACCTCCAAGGATTGGCGAAAATAAGAGAACGATAGCGACTAACCAACAAGAAAATAAAACCATAATAAAAGCAAAAATCATCCAAAACATAAAGAGAAAATTAAAGGCAAGAACTCCTACAACCTGGCAGAACCGTGTAAAGCCGTTACGTTGAGGGCGTTCATAAGAACGAAAAGCATCATCATAAGGATGTTCAGGTGTATCTTCATAATGATCATCATTATTTGTGATAGGTTGTATTTCTTGCCAACCATCTCGTTCAAGTTTTTTTTCAGGAACAGTGATATCGAATTCCTGTAAAATTTCTTCAGCGATCCCTCTTGGTTTTCCTAAGCTTTTTGCAATCTGTTCTTCCGTTTCACCATCAGCTAAGCGCTCTTTAAAGATTGTTTCATATTTATTCAAGATAAACCCTTGCTGTTGATTTGTTAAAGGCTTTAAGTAGATTTTCAGTTCGATTAAAAAGTGCTCTTTATTCATTTTTTTCCCCCATCTCATTTTATTCGTCAGCTTCTCCTTTTCCACTATAATTTTTTTTAGACGTAATAACAAGTCTTTCGTCAAAAAATCAGCCTAAGGTAAAGAGCGACATCAGACTTGAGACCTAGTCTAGCCGAAAAAGAAAAAATCAATTATCTAATCGATAAAAATATTCAATTAGAAAGAAATGTTAAACAATATTTTGTGTGATTTTGGAAAGAAAAACTAAAAAAATATTTCTATTTTCTTTAAAAAAAGGGTATAATAAAAATTAAGGAATAGTTTTTTTAGAAAATTTGGAGGACTTATCATGGAGAAGTACAACACATCAAGAAAAGAGCGAAGAAAAGCGGAGCAGAACAAGCTTGCTTATGATCAGCTAAAAAAAGGAACCACTGTGCTTAGCTCTGCGATTGTAGTTTCCTCAATTGCTGCCCCGATTGCCGCTCCGAAAATAGCTGAAGCGGCAGAAGATCAACATTCAAGTGCTCAAGTAAGTTACTCAGACACAAATACACATACAGAAGGCGTTCAACCAACGACAACTGACTCTAACGATTCGATGACGCAAGAAACTCAGACGACAGCACCTGAGACCTCTTCCAGTGAAGAAACGTCTGAAACACAAGAATCATCAGAATTAAATACATCAGAAACAATCGAAAGTACTGAGACAACTGAATCAACTGTAACGACAGATTCTTCAACTCCTGAAAAGGAAGAATCAAAAATGCCAGAAATTATGATGCGTTCAGCAGCAATCCCTCAATCTAGAAGTATTAGCCCGAGTACCTTCATTGCTGACATCTCTGGTCACGCACGCTCAGTTGCAGCAGCAAATGATTTGTATGCTTCTGTAATGATGGCGCAAGCAATTCTTGAAAGTGATTGGGGCAGAAGTACATTATCGGCAGCACCGAATCACAACTTATTCGGAATCAAAGGTAGTTATCAAGGACAATCGGTTACCATGTTGACATGGGAAGTCTATAATGGACAGTGGGTTCAAGTAAATGCTACTTTTAGAAAATATCCTTCTTATTCAGAATCATTTAGTGATAATGCGTATGTCTTAAGAAATACATCTTTTCAATCAGGGATTTATTATTATTCAGGTGCATGGAAAAGCAACACGAATTCTTACAAAGACGCAACAGCTTGGCTGACAGGACGTTATGCAACTGATCCTACCTATAATACCAAACTTAATAATATCATAACAACGTACAATTTAACTCAATATGATACGCCTTCATCAGGCGGCGGAAATACAGGTAGCGACAATAACAGCGGTAATACCGGGGGCAACACAGGTGGAAATACCGGAAGTGGCAATAATAGCGGCAATACAGGCGGCGGAACAAGCAGTCAAGATGTGACGCATACTGTAAAAGCTGGCGATAGTTTATGGGGATTGTCAGCTAAATATGGCACGTCAATTGCTAATATTAAAAGCTGGAATAAACTTTCTGGAGATGTCATTTATGTAGGTCAAAAATTAATCGTTAAAAAAGGTTCTGGTAACGTAGGCGGCAATACAGGTGGAAATGCCGGAGGTGGCAATAGCAGTGGCAATACAGGTGGTGGAACAAGCAATCAAGATGTGACACATACTGTAAAAGCTGGTGATAGTTTATGGGGATTGTCAGCTAAATATGGCACGTCAATAGCGAGCATCAAGAATTGGAACAAACTTTCTAGCGATGTCATTTTCGTAGGTCAAAAATTGACCGTAAAAAAAGGCTCTGGTAATGCAGGTGGTAGCACTGGTGGAAATACTGGAGGTTCAAACGGGAATACAGGTGGTTCTGGCAACACTGGAACCTCGAATTCTTACTATACAGTAAAATCAGGTGACTCGTTATGGGCAATTGCTAATTCAAATGGTATAAGTATTGCAAGCTTGCGTCAATGGAATAATTTAAGTGGCGATATCATTTATCCAGGCCAAAAACTGATCGTGAAAAAAGGGTCAGGAAATACTGGTGGAGGTAACACAGGCGGTAATGCAGGTGGCTCAACTGGTAATACGGGAAGCTCTGGCAATACAGGAACTTCAAACGCCTCATACACAGTAAAATCAGGAGATTCACTATGGGCAATTGCCAATAAAAATGGTATAAGTATTACTAATCTACGTCAATGGAACAAGATAAATGGCGATATTATTTACCCCGGTCAAAAATTGATCGTGAAAAAGGGTGCAGAGAATACAAGTGGTAGTAATAGTGGCTCAACTGGTAATACTGGTAGCTCAAATAATGCTGGAACAGCTACTAGTCACTACACGGTAAAATCAGGTGACTCACTTTGGGCGATTGCCAATAAAAATGGCATAAGTATTGCAAACTTGCGTCAATGGAACAATCTAAGCGGAGATGTGATTTACCCAGGTCAACGTTTAGTTGTGAGAAAAGGCCAAGGAGGATCTGCTAGTTCACCTAGTAATCAAGGTAGTAACGAAACAGCAGGATCACACACTGTAAAAAGTGGAGATACTTTATGGGGACTTTCTCAACAATATGGAGTAAGCGTCCAAAAAATCAAACAATTGAACGGGGTATCTAACGATATAATCTATATTGGTCAAAAATTGAAAGTTAAATAAAACAATTGAAATTGTTTGAAATATTTGGTAGTATGATAGCACATGATAGATATGTAAACAGTGAAGAGGAATAGTAGAAAGAACCATGTTTTAGAGAGCGTATGGCTGGTGAAAATACGTACAGAAGCTTTCGAACTCGCCTTTGAGTTATTTTACTGAATGAGTTAGATGTAGTTAACTTTATTAAGTATAATCGGCGGCGGCCGTTACAACGCTGAGGTTTGTATTTATACAAGCGAAGTTAGGTGGTACCACGTTGTCAATCACACGTCCTATAGGAATATTTTCCTGTAGGACGTTTTTGTTGTGAATCACTACGATTGGCTCTGCCAGAGTAGCTGATGAACAATACCGGACGCGTAAAGAAACAGCCATCAACATATCATTGAATGACTGCCAAGTAATGACTTAAAAATGGTAGAGAATTAATTTAAGAAAACGGAAAAAAGTAATAAAAAGCTACTTAAATAGGAGGAAAAAAACGTGAGTTACGATCACAAGAAAATCGAGAAAAAATGGCAAAAATATTGGGCTAAACATAACAGCTTTACTACTCATGACAACCCAACCAAAGAAAAATTTTATGCTTTGGATATGTTTCCATATCCGTCAGGACAAGGGCTCCATGTTGGTCACCCAGAAGGATATACAGCGACAGATATTTTGTCACGTATGAAAAGAAGTCAAGGATACAGTGTGTTACATCCAATGGGCTGGGATGCATTTGGTTTGCCAGCAGAACAATATGCATTAGATACTGGAAATGATCCAGCAGAATTTACGAAAAAAAATATTGAAACCTTTAAACGTCAAATCAATTCACTAGGATTTAGTTATGATTGGAATCGTGAAATCAATACGACAGATCCAGATTATTATAAATGGACACAATGGATCTTTACTAAACTATATGAACACGGTTTGGCTTATGAAGCAGAAGTTGCCGTTAACTGGGTACCAGAACTTGGAACTGTGATTTCGAATGAAGAAGTTATCGATGGAAAAAGCGAGCGTGGGGGGTACGATGTTGTTAGAAAACCGATGCGTCAATGGATGCTAAAAATCACAGCATACGCTGACCGATTATTGGATGATCTAGACTTAGTTGATTGGCCTGAAAGCATTAAAGATATGCAACGTAATTGGATTGGCCGTTCTGAAGGTGCAAACGTTGATTTTAAAATCAAAGGAAGTGACGACAGCATCACCGTCTTCACGACACGAGCAGATACTTTATTTGGTGCTAGTTACTTAGTTGTTGCACCTGAATTAAAACTAGTTGATGCAATCACAACTCCGGAGCAAAAAGCAGCAGTGATAGCTTATCAAGAAGAAGTTAGTAAAAAATCTGATTTAGATCGTACCGATTTATCTAAAACAAAAACAGGCGCTTTTACAGGAGCTTATGCAATCAATCCCGTGAATGGCAAAGAAATACCGATTTGGATCGCCGATTACGTATTAGGTAGTTACGGAACGGGTGCTGTTATGGCGGTACCGGCTCATGATGAAAGAGATTACGCGTTTGCTGATAAGTTTGGCATCGAAATGATTCAAGTGATTGAAGGCGGAAATATCAAGGAAGAAGCGTACACTGGTGACGGTCTTCATATCAATTCTGGCTTCTTAGATGGCCTAACAAAAGATGAAGCGAATGAAAAAATGTACCAATGGCTAGAAGAAAACGGCTGTGGTAAAAAAGAAGTTACTTATCGTTTACGTGATTGGTTATTTTCTCGTCAACGCTATTGGGGCGAACCAATTCCAGTGATTCATTGGGAAGATGGGACAACAACGACAGTTCCAGAATCTGAATTACCTTTGACATTACCGAAAACAGATGATATCAAACCTAGTGGAACTGGCGAATCACCACTTGCAAACATTACTGAGTGGATCAATGTCATTGATCCTGAAACGGGTAAAAAAGGCAAACGTGAAACGAATACAATGCCACAATGGGCAGGTAGCTCTTGGTATCATTTACGTTATATCGATCCACACAATAAAAATGAACTAGCGAATTATGAAAAATTAGAGCGTTGGTTACCTGTTGATATTTACATTGGCGGAGCGGAACATGCCGTTCTTCACTTATTATATGCGCGTTTCTGGCATAAATTCTTGTATGATATCGGTGTTGTACCAACAAAAGAGCCCTATCAAAAATTGTACAATCAAGGAATGATTTTAGGTCAAAGTTTCCGTGACAGTCGTGGTGTATTAGTACCTACTAACATGGTTGAAAAAAAAGACGGCGTTTGGGTAAATATTGAAACAAGGGAAGAGCTTGAAGAAGCACCAGCCAAAATGAGTAAATCCTTGAAAAACGTTGTAAATCCTGACGATGTTGTCGAAAAATACGGTGCAGATACACTAAGAATGTATGAAATGTTCATGGGACCGCTAGATGCATCGATTGCATGGAGCGAAAATGGACTTGAAGGTAGTCGCAAATTTTTAGATCGCGTGTGGCGCTTGATCGTAGATGAAAATGATAAGATGCGTGATCGTATCACGACAATGAACGATGGACGTTTGACTAAAGTGTATAATCAGACAGTGAAAAAAGTGACAGAAGATATGGAAAACCTACACTTTAATACGGCAATTTCGCAATTGATGGTCTTTGTGAACGAAGCAAATAAAGTCGATGTTTTACCATATGACTATATTGAAGGATTCGTTCAATTACTAGCGCCAATCGCACCACACGTCGGTGAAGAGCTGTGGGCAATCCTTGGAAACGAAGAAAGTTTAACAAATGCGCCTTGGCCAACATTTGATGAAGCTGCATTGATTGAAGACGAAGTCGAAGTTGTTTTCCAAGTTAATGGAAAAGTTCGTGCGAAACTGAATATTACTAGAGGATTGAGCAAAGAAAAATTAGAAGAAAAAGCTTTAGCAGCAGAAGAGATTCAAGCCTTTATTGATGGGAAAACAGTACGCAAAGTCATTGTTGTTCCAGATAAATTGGTAAATATTGTAGCGAATTAAATATAGTTGAAACAGAGGTGCTGCATAAAATCGGTGTCTCTGTTTCGCTATAAATAGGAATAGGAGAGAAAACTGATCAGTTATATCACGTTTATTTGACCGACAAATAGGGGAACTAGTGGAACAATTAAAATAGTATAAAAAAAGTAAATAAACACATTTTGCACAAATCAAACTATCATGCTACAATAATCCTAATAAATGACGAAGGTGGTGAATAAGTACAATGGTCAACATGCCAAAAATAACAACGGGTTTTTCTTATGTAATAGGCTACCTAGCTTTTTGTCATGTTATTATTTTCAATTTTTTATCTCAAGGGACAAGTGTGTCCAAAAAGGGATAAAAAATTAAATAAAACAGACCATTCAGACTTATTTACTTGAAACGAATGAATCATAAAATAACGAAGAAGTAGCAATGAGGGGTTCACTTGTCTTAATCAAAAAAGTGTAGCTTCTCTAGCTTTATAGTAAATAATGAAGGTTGAACGAAGATAATTGTTCAGCTTTTTTGTGTATGCTAAAATTTATTAATGGTGATCTGTCTGAATGGCAGAAAGAGGCAAAGATGTTACTCCAATTACAAAAAATAACTAAAAATTATGGAACAGAACCACTTTTTGAAGAGTTAAATTTACAAATAAATGAAGGTGAAAAAATAGGAATGATCGGAACAAACGGCTCTGGTAAATCGACCATTTTAAAAATTATTACTAGAATGGAAAGCATAGATTCAGGAACAATCAGTTGCAAGAAAAATACACGAATTGGCTATTTAGCTCAAATACCGGACATTTGCGAACAGAAGGTCAAAGACTATTTATTAGAAACGTTCACATTACTGAATACGATTCAAAATCAATTAATACAATTGGAAGAGCAAATGATGAGTCCAGAATGTGACATAGACAAAATAGTAACTCGCTACGGTCAAAAACAAGAAGAATTTCAACGAGCTGGCGGTTACGAGATGGAAAACAAACTAGAGATGATCGCCAATGGACTAACAATCAATTACTTGTTACCAAAAAGAATTTCGGAATTAAGCGGCGGTGAGCAAACAATTGTTGCATTGGCAAGAATTCTGTTACAGGAAAATGATCTTATACTGTTAGATGAACCAACTAATCACCTCGATGCCAAAAGAATTACCTGGCTGGAAGGCTATTTGACTCACGAAAAAACGGCTTATTTGATTGTTTCCCATGATCGATTGTTTTTAGATCATACAGTTGAAAAAATCGTAGAGTTAGAAGATGGTAAATTACAAGAATTCAAAGGCAATTATTCTGCATATAAGCGACAAAAGGAAGAACAGCTTGAAAAAATTAGAAAAAATTTTGTAGAACAGCAAAAAGAAATGAAAAAATTGAAATTGGCAATTCGTCGCTTTCGACAGTGGGGACACGAAGGAGATAATGAAAAATTCTTCAAAAAAGCCAAACAACTTGAAAAACGGTTAGAAAAAATTCAGAAAATCCCAAAACCTAAAGACGAAACCGCGAAAACAAGAAAAAAATTCAAGGAAACATATCGATCTGGGAAAGAAGTTTTTCAATTTAAAGAAGTCAGCAAAAGTTATGCTGACCAAAAACTGTTCGATAAAGTCGAATTTTCACTATTTTGGAAAGAGCGTGCAGCGATTGTAGGAGAAAATGGCGTAGGAAAAAGTACGTTACTAAAGTTGGCACTTGCAATGGAGGAGCTTGATAGTGGGGAAATCAAGCAGGGAACGAATCTTCGCATTGGCTATTTGCCTCAAGTAATACATTACGATACGCCTAAACAAACTCTATTACACTCGTTCAGGGAAGCTTGCGTCTTAGATGAACAAGAAAGTCGTCGTGCATTAGCTAACTACGACTTTTACAATGATGATGTAATGAAACAGGTTCGATTTTTAAGTGGTGGAGAAAAAGTGCGTTTGGAATTAGCAAAACTGATGTATAACGAGGTTAATTTTTTAGTATTAGATGAGCCAACAAATCATTTAGATATCGAAACGAGAGAAGAAATAGAAGAAATACTAGAAGCTTTTAAAGGAACGATGTTAGTCGTTTCGCATGATCGTTTCTTTCTACAAAAAATGGTTGATACATTTTTAATTGTTGAAAAACAGAAAATCACAAAAGAAATTGGAGATTACTCAGATTTACTTACTCTTAAATAGATAAAAACAAATCAAAAATAAAAGGTGAGGCTGGGATAGAAGCTTATTTCTGGAAGGAGTGTTCCTGATCCCACCGTTTATTCGCATTTAGGGTGTGAAACAAAAGTGATTTTTACTTTTGTCCCACACCCGTTTTTCTTTTTCAACTGGTCTTCATAAAGAAAAATCTCGAAATTGAGTCATAAAATAGTGTAGAGTAAAAGAAAAATGGAATAGTTTATAAAAAACTTAACAATTGCGAAAAGCTGAATAATCAAGCTTGAATAATCAAAAAGAAATAAAAAGTAAAGAATAACTTACTTTAATTAATGAAATAAGTATATTTTTTTAAAAAATTAACGCCATTGAATTGATATTCACTACGAATTACAATACAATAATAAAAGAAAGATTTATTTTTTGTTGATTTATATGCAAAATATTAAGGGAGGACTGTCGTGAAAAAAAATATTCGATTGATATTTATCAGTTTTATCATTTTAATTATTTTTCCAAGTGACTGGTCCTATGCTATAGAAATTCAGCAACCTGTTGCAGAAGAATCGGTAACAAGTGAGTCAACGGAAGAAAGTATGCCATCTGAGTCGTCAGAGATCCCTGTTGATGATTCTTCGTTTAGCCAAGAATCAACGACTGAAGAAGAATCAATAGAAAATGGAAAAATAACTAATACAAATGATACGAATAACTTAGTAGATGAAAATAATTCTGAAATAAATAGCAAAAATATGTTAAGAGCAGATGATCCACAAGATACAGATGGCTTCTGGTTGGTCGACACAGCAGCTACTTTGACTGAGTATTTAAAAGATAGTCAAAAACTGAAATTTCGACTAACGGATAATATTGATTTGGGATCTAATGGCTATCAGTTGAAAGATGGCATGATCATCGATGGTGCTAATCACATTATTACATACAACAAAGGCGCTTCGGCTACTCGTGGTTTTTATGCAAATCAGGAGAACGCAGTAATTGAAATTCGTAATACACAGTTTGGAAACAGCGATGGTTCTGGTGCTGTTGGGTATTATGGCTTTTTATCTGGAGGTTCAGCCATTAATATGACCTTTATTTTTGATAGTGTTGATTACTATTCAACAAATGGTCAAATGATTTACAACACTAATGGATCGGTCCTTATGCGAGGACAAAATACGATCGATCAAAGAGGTACGAGTACATATTCCCAAGAATGGGCAGAAATCAACTACGTAGAAATCCAGAATGGACATACATCTATCACACATTCCTCCAATCAAACAAGAGCATTTATCTGGTCAACAAGTACGTATTTAGCAAATCCTCACGCAAACCAATCTCAAATAGTGGTAAGAGAAAATGCACAGCTTGATATACAGACGAATAGTAACATGACATATGGAACGTTAGCTCCGAGCTATGTTGTTGAAAAGAATGCTGTTTTTAATTTGGATAAAGTAACACTTGCTACAGATAGTGCAAGGAATCAATTCTTTGCATCTAATCAAACACAACCTGTAACATTTGATTTTCAAGAGCAGTCTCAAGTCGATTTTAAGTTGCCTTTGCCAATCAATCTTTATACTGCTAAAGGTGGGATGAATATTGGAGAAAATGCTGATGTTTCCCTAGATGTTGCAAGTGGAACCATCTTTACAACTTCGTCATCCAGTAATTTTGCACTCAATATGAATAAAGCAAAACAGGTTTCATTTGCGGGAACGAGTCTAGGAACTTTGGGGTTAAATGGTGCCAATGGCGTAAATAATCTATCTTTTACAAGTAACTATTTACAAAAAATAGAAACTTTTTCAAGTAAAACGGACAGCGCGCCGACACAAGAACTATTTAAGCAAGCTTCAGATTTAAGTGTTCAAGGAACGAATTTTACGAATATATCAGGTTCGAGTAGCCCATTTAGTGATGGAGAATTACTTGCTTTAAAAAACGCACAAAAATTGGTATTTAGTGAATTCGTGGATGTTCCAGATCAATTAGAACTATATGCCCTTAAGTCATTGGATACATCCGTTTCACTAATTGGAAGTTCTGTAAATAATGGGAGTCAAGCAACCGAAGTGAAATTCTTCATTTTCTCTTCTGAAGAAGATACAAATGATTTAAGGAAAGCAAGGCAAATTGTTACATTAAATTCATTTGAAAATCAGAAAAATACAGTACTTAAATCTCAGTACGAAATCACTATAGACGGTTTGAACCCAAACACACTTTATTGGGCTCAAATGGTTGTGATCAATCAAGCTGGTGAGAGTGAATTTTCTGATGCAGAAATATTTGCTACCCAACCACAGTTGAGCAACCTTACAGCTAATGTCACAACCACTACTGCAATCATCAACGGGGTATTGGCAAGTGATACAGGAAAATGGACAGACTATTCAAATGGAGAAGCTGCTGCAATACCTGACCAACAGGCAGATTTTGGCAGTAAGTACCGACAAGTTACAGTAGAGTACAGTAAAAACAAAGACTTTCCAAAAGCTGAAACAATGTCTCAAGTGGCGGTACTTTCTGGTAATAAAAACCAAAATTTCAGTGCGAAATTAAAAGGACTTGAAGGAGACGTAACCTATTATGTTCGTGTGAGTGTTGCAGGTGTTTATGGAGAAGAAGTTGTTTTAGCGATGACACCGTTAACAGAATTCCAAACGATAACAGATATTATCAAAGTAGAAGTGCCAATCGAAATGGCCTTTCAAACCCAAAATAAAGACATTGGAACTTTGCAAGAAGGGCAAGTGTCTTCAAGTGAGTATCCAGTCGTAAACAAAGGAAACACCCCAACAAAAGTATCGATAACCAATCTAACGAAGGAAAATGCAGCGGCCAATCAGTTGCAACTGTTAGATAGTCTATCAGGAAATTTAGGTCAGGATGAACTAGCGTTGCAATTGCTTGTTGATAACAATCAGGCAGAGCCACTTTTCTTAACGAACGAATTATCACAAAATCCTTTATCGGTCGGTGTTTTAAACGTGAATGAAGAAAAAAACTTGCGTCTTAAAGGTAAGTACTTTAACGCCACAAGACAAGCAATATTTCCAACGTACAAAGTGACATTCAAAGTAGAAAAAGATGAAAAGTGAGAGGGATTTTATGGATAACACAAACGAAGAGAAGAAGAAAAAGAAACGATTGCTGATTTTACTATTGCTATTCTTATTAGCAGCTTCAGCGGCAGGCTTATATTATTATTTTTCAACTAAAACGGAACCTGTACAAGTTGTTTCAGGAGACTACTTACCAGATGCAAAAGGCGCTAAAAAAATGAGTGATAAAGATCTCAAAGCAGCTGAACAAAAAGCTGTGGATGCAAGTAAATTCAATATGGTCATTAAATCAGAGGCTGTATTTGAGAACGGCGACAGTGAAGGTAGTCTATACATTCAAAATCCTATCGAAAACGGGTATCCCATCAATGTGGTAATTCATTTAGATAGCAATAATGAACAAGTTTATTCCTCTGGTGCAATTCAGCCAGGGTATGAAATAAATGGAGCAAAACTAGAGAAAAAACTTGCTCAGGGAGATTATCCAGCAACAGCTACGTTTGATATTTATGATTCAAAGACAAACAAGAAACGTGGGCAAGTTCAAGCTGGCATTACAATTCGCATCAACAACTAATATCGTTATTTAGCAGATTTTCTGTTAAAAATAAATCATTTCACACACAGAAGGAGAAACAGAATGAAGAAAACAAACTTTTTACTTACTACAATGATGCTAGGTCTAAGCGTATCAGGACTAACACAAATAGCTTTAGCTGATGATATTAATGGGAATAATTCAGCAGAGATCACGATTAATGGATCAATCGGTAAATTAGATAATACAAATCCAGATACGAATATCCCAGAAGGCTCTGATGAGTGGATTAATGTTACTGTTGATACAGTGACGGCCTTCCATACTACGACTGCTAGTGCACATAAAAACATTGAGTCAGCTGATTATAACATCGTAAATAATTCAGGTCGCGGTGTTGCAGTGACATTGAATAAAATGGAAGGAACTCCTAAGTACGTGGACACCTTAGCAATCGAAGCTAAAGGGAACGATTTAGTTGAGGCTCCAAAAAAGACTAATTTGGTTGCAAACAATGCGTTAGTTGACCTAACAAGTTCAGCAGTTTGGATGCGATTGGCCAATAAAGATGGACGTTTGAATATCGAAGATGATGCAGCTTCAGCCTATGCGAATTCTGCTAAATTCTTTTATACTGGTACAACAACGGCTAGTTTGCCAACAAATGTCAATGAAACTGCAGCAAAAGAAGACTATAAACTAACATTGAAATTCACATCGATCCAAAAAGATGGAACAACGATTGGTGTAACACCATAATTAAATAAAGGCCGTGATATAAGATGAAACAATTCAAATGTTACATCATTACGATCATTCTTTTGGTGAGTTGTATTACTTCTTTTCAAACGATTGCGGATGCTACAACTGATATAGAGATCCATGGACAAATCGGTAGAAATGAGACAACTATACAGCCATCAATCAAACCAGAACCAGGGTCAGATACGAAATTAGCACAACCAAAGCAAACGCACATAAGAGTAAAAAATTTTCCAACCGCTGGTAGTATTGTCGAACAGCTAACGCCGATTGGCTTATTGCTCCTGTTGATTTTTTTATTGCTCAGTAGGTGGAAAGCACATAGAAATAAATAGTTTGTATAGCACTATTGTAATCTAACTCGTTATTCAAATGTAGAGGGTGGAGGAAACGGATAGTTCGTTTTTTCCATCCTCTATTTTTATTCGAAGCGTTACGCAAAAACAGATTTGACAGCGCTTTCCTTTGTGCTATAATGATAAGTAACGGAATGTAACTGAATTTTCAGGCATAACCATAATAGCGTAAAGACGACAAGGGTTTTGTTGTGTTTATTCTATTATGGTTTTTATATTTTTGGATAAAAGATTGAGAAGGAAGGTTCTGGTAATCGATGTTTTGAGATGACTGGACTGTATTTCTTAAAAATGTATAGTGAGGAGAAATGACCAATGAGCAAATCAGTATTTCCAGAAAATTTTTTATGGGGTGGCGCAACAGCAGCTAACCAATATGAAGGCGGCTATCTATCAGGAGGCAAAGGGCTTAGTACGCTTGATGCAATTACAGGAGGCAGTCACACAACACCTAGAATGATTACCTATAAAACGAAAGAGGGTAAAGTTGAAACATGTAGTAGAGGAGAAGCTTTGCCAGAAGGGGCAGTTGGCTATGTTGATCCAGATAAGTATTATCCTAGTCATGTAGCCACAGATTTTTATAATCATTATAAGGAAGATATTGCATTATTTGCAGAAATGGGCTTTAAATGCTTTAGGCTTTCAATCGCTTGGGCTAGAATATGTCCAAAAGGAACAAAGGAAATCAATGAAGAAGGTTTGGCTTTTTATGATAAAGTCTTTGATGAGTTGTTACGTTACGGAATTGAGCCAATCGTAACAATCAATCACTTCGATATTCCAATGTATTTAGCAGATGAATTAGATGGGTGGTCAAATAGAAAAGTAATTGACTATTTCGTGTTTTTCTGTGAAACGTTATTTAAACGCTACAAAGACAAAGTCAAATATTGGATGACCTTCAATGAAATTAATTTTTTGCGCAGCTGGACTCAAATTGGGATTCACCAAAATGATCAACAAGCAAAGTATCAAGCAGCACATCACTTATTCGTTGCTAGTGCTAAAGCGGTTAAATTAGGATATAAAATCAATCCTGATTTTAATATAGGGATGATGGTGGCTTATATTCCGAGTTACCCAATGAGTTGTAATCCAAATGATGTGATGGAAGCAATCAAGTTTAATCGGGAACAAGAATTTTATATTGATGTGCAAGTAAAAGGCTATTATCCAGCCCACAAAGTAAAAGAATTTGAACGAAAAAATGTCGTCATTCAAAAAGAGGCGGGGGATGATGAGCTTATTAAAGAAGGAACCGTTGATTACATTGGCTTTAGTTATTATATGTCGACCGTTTCTGCAGCTAATCCAGATGAAGTGAAATATGTGGGGGGAAATCAAATGCCAGCAGTCAAAAACCCATACTTGCAAGAATCAGAGTGGGGTTGGGCTGTTGATCCTCTAGGATTGCGTATTTCGTTGTGTAAATTGTATGATCGATATAATATACCATTATTTGTTGTAGAAAATGGCTTTGGTGCAGTGGATAAACTAGAAACAGACGGTACGATCCAAGATGATTATCGTATCGATTATTTCAGCAAACATATCGCTGCGATGAAAGATGCCATTGAATTAGATGGTGTTGATTTGATAGGCTATACGCCATGGGGATGTATTGATGTCGTTTCATCTGGAACAGGTGAAATGAAAAAAAGATATGGTTTTATCTATGTTGATATGGATGATGAAGGGAATGGAACATTGGATCGATCTAGAAAACAATCATTTTATTGGTACAAAAAATTGATTGCCGCAAATGGTCTACAAGAATAAAGAGGCGGGGTAGGAGGTTGGGACAGAAGTGTTTAACTCCGAGAAATAAGAAGGAATTTACTAAAATTGCTTTTCAAATTTTTGTGAATTTCGGCTTATTTCCGAAGGAGTTACTTCTGCGCCCACCGTTTATTCGGTTACTAAGAGCCTGAAACATAACTTTTTTAGTTATGTCCCAGGCTCATTCTCTTTTCTTAAAATAAATGTTCATAAATTGGGCGTAAAATGTTGTAGTAAAAATCAACCATGGTATACTGCTAATGAGGCGAATTTTCTGGTTACAAAATTGTTTAATAAGTGTAGTCAGATGTTTGAAAAAGCCGCAGGAGGAATCATAATCAGATGAAAAGAGTATCAATCAAAGAATTAAAAGAATTAATCGAACTAACAGTGAGTGAGCCCGTTTCAATCATTGATGTCCGGGAAGTGGAAGAATTTGCTGCAGGTCATATCGTCAACGCTAAAAATTATCCTTTGTCCACTTTACCAGAGGCAATGACAGAGATAAATCGTGAACAACCCCATTATGTGATTTGTCAGCATGGCGTGCGTTCAGAGCATGCGTGCTCGTTTCTTGAAAATTATGGCTACAATGTTGTTTCTGTTTCAGAAGGTATGTCTGTTTGGGATGGAAAAGAAAATAGTTATCAATAAAAAAATCGCAATGAGCCTGATGCTTGTTGCGATTTTTTTGATGAACAGAATTAAAGTGAAAACTTATTTTTAGTAAGCAAAATCCTTTGCAAGTATACTTACTTTTTGTTAGTATATAAATGTAGATAAGAAAACAACAGTTATTGGAGGAAAAAGTCATGACAACAAAATTATTAATTGCCTATTATAGTTCAACAGGAACAGGTACACAAATGGTAAAATGGGCCAAAGAAGCAGCAGAAGCGAATGGAGCAGAAGTTCGTTTAAGAAAAGTTCATGAGTTAGCGCCAGATGTGGCAATTGATTCAAATCCAGCTTGGCGCAAAAATGTCGAAGCAAGTAAAGAAATTCCAGAAGTGACAAGTGACGATTTATTATGGGCAGATGCCTACATTTTCTCTTCACCTTCACGCTTTGGTGTAATGGCCAGCCAGTTAAAACAATTTTTTGATTTACAAGGCGGGCTTTGGGCACAAGGAAAATTAGCGAATAAATTTGTCACAGCATTCTCTTCTGCACAAAATCCAAACGGTGGACAAGAGCAAGTAATCCAAGGGATATACACAGTAATGCAACATTGGGGTGCAATCATCGTGCCAGCAGGTTACGTAAATCCATCTACTTTTGCTGCTGGCGGTAACCCTTATGGAACAAGTGCTTCAATCGACGGTGAAGGGAATATGTTAAAAGCGGACGAAGTGAAAGCAGCAGTTCAAGATCAAACCAAACGTTTGGTTGATGTAACAAGTAATTATTTAGGTTAAAAAAAGTAAAACGATACCACTATTGCGTTCTTTTTATTAAAGAATGCGATAGTGGTATCATAAATAGTTTAGAAATCATTACCCCCCCAAACGAGATCACTTCTCTTGGGGGTTTTTATTGGATAGACAGCCTAATAGATTGTTACTTCTTAAATGCGGTGATTAGATAACGCTTTAAAGTAGGCAAGATAAGTATTGGGTTATCTAAAAAATAGTTCTTATTTTGTTACATCTTCTCCAAACCACTTTTTTGAAATATCAGCTAGTTTTCCGGTTTTTCTAAGCTCTTCAAAACCGTTGTTGATTTTTTCGGCTAGTTCTTTATCGGATTTTCTCAGACCAACAGCGAAAGCTTCACTTTCAAATTCACCACTAACAATCGAATAATTTGCTAGATTATCCTCGTGAGAAAGATAATAGTTGGCATAAACACGATCAATCAATAAGCCATCAATTCGTCCGGACTTTAAATCCATAAATGCTTCATTAAAACCATCATACAAAATAGCTGTTTGATCTTTAACCAAATTTTTCAAAATGTCAGGTTGTGTTTCAAAGCTGTTGTAGCCAGAAGAACCATTTTGGGCACCTAGAATTTTGCCTTTCATATCTGAGAATGAATGGATATCATTCTTTTTCAGAGAAACGACGACTTGTTCATTTTTCATGTACTCATCACTAAAAAGTACTTTTTCTTCTCGTTCAGCACTTTTAGAATAACCATTCCAAATCAAGTCAATTGTTTGATTTTGTAATTCATTTTCTTTCATGGACCAGTCGATTGGTTGAAAGTCCACAGTGATCCCATATAACTCAAATACTGCCCGAGCTAAATCAACGTCAAATCCAATGATTTCACCGGATTTATTTTGAAAGCCCATGGGGACAAAGGAATCATCTAAGCCAACGATAACTCTTTTTTCATCATTGATTCGTGTCCATTGATCAGCATCTGTTTTTTTTCTACCACAACCGACTATGGATACTATTGCAAAAATAGCTGTTATGGCAAGGATTAGATAATTTTTTTTCTTCATATAATCTTTCCTTTCTACTGAACCGGTTTTACTGTTAATAAGTTGTCAGCAATATTTTCAGCAAAATTCATATCGTGGGTGACGACGATTTGAGTCATGCCTTGTGCTTTTAACGTTAAAATCACTTCTTCGACTTGTTGGCGAAGTTCAGGATCAAGTGCACTAGTAGGTTCGTCATAGCCTAATACTTTAGGTTTCATTGCAAGAGCCCGAGCGAGAGCGACTCGTTGTTTTTGACCGCCGGATAATTGATAAGGATACAAGTTCTCTTTTCCATGGAGATCGAATTTCATCAATAAGTCCATTGCTTCCATTTCACTTGCTTCTTTCGATTGTTTTAAGGAAAGGATAGGTGCTAACGTGATATTATCTAAAACTGAAAGGTGAGGAAATAATTGGAAATCTTGAAAAACAATCCCCACGACTTGATCTGCATTATTCATTTCTACAGGATTAAAGGGGACACCATCCATCGTTAATTCACCTGAATCAATGGTTTCTAGACCAGCTAAGCAACGCAACAACGTTGTTTTACCACCACCAGAAGGCCCTACAATCGTTAAAATCTCTCCATCTTTGATCTCTAAATTTAATTGATCGATGATGCGACGACTATCAAAACTTTTAGTTAAATTTTTTATTCGTAACATGATTTTCCTCCTAATTTTAAAAGCGTAGCGGGCTCGTTCTACTCTGACAGGAAAATAGGAAATTAAGAATGAGGCGCTTTTTGCCTCAATCGAAATTTATCTTTTACCCGAAGAGTTAGCCCGTAAAGCTAGATGACATATAGCAACAGTCTTCCGTTTATTTGTAATACTGATAGTGTTTTTCCAATTTTTTCGAGGCTAACGTTAGGACGGCCGTCAACAAAAGGTAAATAATACCAACTAAAACTAAAGGCAATAAACTGACATCGCGACTCATCGCAATTTTACCAGCACGTAATAGGTCCCCTAAACCAAGTACATAGATCAAAGAAGTATCTTTAACCAAATTGATCACTTCATTACCGATAGAAGGTAAAACGATTTTGATCACTTGGGGTAAAATAATTCTTGTGACGGTTTGAAATCGTGTTAAACGTAAAACTTTCGCCGCTTCATATTGCCCTTCTGGAATCGATTGAATGCCGCCACGAAAAATTTCTGCAAAATAAGCTGCATAATTTAAAATAAACGCGAATAAAGCTGCATCATATCGTTCAAAGACAATGCCAATCAATGGTAGGCCGTAAAAAACAAAAATAAGTTGTAGTAACAACGGTGTCCCACGCATTAGCCAGATATAAATAGTAATCAGAAAATTCAAAGGTTTAAAATTTGTCTGTAAGGCAAATGCAACTAAAATCCCAAGTGGAATCGAGCCTAATAGTGTAAAAATAAATACTTTCAATGTCATGAGTGCGCCGTCAACTAAAGCCGGCATAATTTCTAAAATATAGTTCATCATTTTTCCTCCAGTTTTTTATTTTTTTATAAGAGTAAACAAAAAAGTCCCCTTGACTGGTTTGCCAAGAGGACGAAATAATCGTGGTTCCACCTCAATTCGTTAATACCTCACAATATTAACCTCGTAGAATCTTTTGTAAAAGAAAAGATTCTTTTCTGATAACGGAGAATGCCGCATCTTCTTACTTGATTCAGAAGGTGACTAAAACAGGTGTGTTCATCGAAGGTTTCCAGCTTTTTTTCTCAGCGAATAAAAAAGTCTCTGTCAAGAAAGTATCTTTGATTACTTGTTCTGTTTGTGCGTTTTAATTTTATTAGAATAGCTAATACGAATTGTTCTAATAAGTTATTTCTATTTATTGTAACAATATACGATGTTTAGGGATAAAAAACAAAAAATCCTTTGGCAATTAAGCCAAAGGACGTAAAAATCGTGGTTCCACCTTTTTTTATTATCGCTTCACAACGATAACCTCATGAAGTCATAGACTTCCAACGCTGTAACGGGCATACCCGAACTTTCCTACTGCTACATTCAAAAAGTTAACTCCCAGATGTGGTTCGCTTTATCCTTCTGTCTTTTTACACCAACCAAAGACTCTCTTTGAGAATAAAATAAAGGTACTCTTCTGTTCTTTGTTTTTTTATAACTTTACCACCAGTTTTTCCGCTTGTCAACAACTGTTTGTTTAGAAAATTCAGAAAATAGCTTGTTTTAAGCATAAAAGTAACTGATTGAACAAAGTTGAGGTAAAATAGAAATAGTTACTTCCTATTAAAAAGTAAGTAAACGGTGATAGTGAAAAACTATCGCACTGTTTCTATTTGTACTATCCTTCTATAAATATATCTGATAAACTATGTACAATTATTGTCGGAAAGTAAAAAAGGAGTGGTATCGATTGAGGCGGCCGATTATTGGAATTGCAGCGAATGAAATTGAAGACGCAGGGGCGAAATTGTATCATTTACCGATCAGTTATACTCCTTTTGGATATGTTAAAGCCGTTCAAAACGCTGGTGGTTTACCGGTGGTTTTGCCAGTGGGCTCTCCTGATTTGGCTAAGGAGTATATCAAACAAATCGATAAGTTGATTTTGGCTGGCGGACAGAATGTTTCACCAGCATTATATGGTGAATCAGTTCAACTTGAAGAAGCGTCATTATCAGAAAAAAGAGATCAATTTGAGTTAGCGTTGATTGAAGAAGCTATTGCACAAAATAAACCGATTTTTGCGGTTTGTCGTGGTCTCCAATTAGTTAACGTAGCACTTGGTGGCAGTTTGTATCAGGACATCAGTCATTTTAGCGATGGGAAAATTGCCCATATGCAAGTACCGGTATCACGTGAAATTCCTACACATCAGATCCAAACAGAAGACACGAGTATTTTACGTGACATTTACGGTAAAAAAACAACTGTTAACTCGTTTCATTTTCAAGCTGTCAAAAAATTAGCAAAGAAACTAAAAGTTACAGCACTTAGTGAAGACGGCATTATTGAAGGAGTGGAAAGTAACGATTCGAATCTCGCATTTTTAGGCGTGCAGTGGCACCCTGATTTTGCTTTTGATCATTTAGAACAAGAAATGGCTGTTTTTCGTTATGTTGTTGAAGAATTATAGGTAATGTAGATTGAACAGAAAACAAGCGTTATGATCAGTTTTAAGAAAGAGGAGGAATTGGACAATGAAGAAAAAGTTTGGTGTTTTTGTATTAGCAGCGGGTTTATTATTGACGGCTTGCAATGGGGGACAAGGGACCAGCACATCTGGTGAAAAAACGGATGGCGGTAAAACAGATCAGACACAAGTAATCAAAGTTGCTTCTGGAGGAGAGTTATCAACACTAGATAGCGCACATTATACGGATGTATACAGTTCGGATATGATTGGTCAAGTTGTAGAAGGACTTTATCGAATGGATAAAAATCATGAGCCAGAATTAGCTGTTGCAGCAAGTGAGCCTACCGTTAGTGATGATGGATTAGTGTACACATTTAAATTAAAAGAGACAAAATGGAGCAATGGTGATCCTGTTATAGCAGGTGATTTTGTCTCAGCATTTAAAAATGTTGTAGATCCAAGTTTTGGTTCAAGTAGCAGTAACCAAATGGATATTTTCAAAAATGGTCGAAAAATCCGAGAAGGGGAAGCAAAAGTGGATGAGCTTGGGGTCAAAGCAATTGATGATCAAACATTAGAAATGACCTTAGAATACCCAATTCCTTATCTATCTCAAGTATTGGTTGGAACGCCCTTTATGCCAAAAAATGAAAAGTTCGTCAAAGAAAAAGGCGATGCTTACGGTACATCAACAGATAATTTTGTTGGAAATGGCCCATTTGTAATTTCTGGTTGGGACGGTAATACAGAAAATTGGAAACTAACAAAAAACAAAGACTACTGGGATCAGGAAAATGTTAAGCTAGATACGATTGATGTTCAAGTAGTGAAAGAAATCGGTACTGGAACAAACCTTTTTGATGCAGGTGATCTAGATTACACTGTTCTAGCAGATACGTATGCATTGCAATACAAAGACTCACCGCAAGCACATTTTATTCCTAAGGCAATGGTTGGCTATTTGAGTCCTAATCATAAGCGAGAAGTAACCGGCAATGTAAATGCGCGTAAAGCTATTTTACAAGCAATCGATAAAGAAACATTTGCTAAAGATATTTTAGGGGATGGTTCTACAGCTATCAACGGTTTTGTGCCAAAAGATTTTGCGAAAGATCCTGAAACAGGCGAAGATTTCCGAAAAGAAAATGGAGATTTCCTTCCATATGATTTAAAAGAAGCACAAAAAAGTTGGGAAATAGCTAAGAAAGAATTAGGTAAAGATGAAATTGAATTAGAATTATTATCAGCCGATTCCGCACTTGCGAAAAAGACAATCGAGTATGTCCAAGGGCAATTACAACAAAATCTACCTGGGTTAAAAATTACGTTGAAATCTATTCCACTGCAAAATCGATTGGACTTGCAAACAGCAAGCAATTTTGACTTAGTTTTTGGTACATGGACACCAGATTATGCTGATCCAATCAACTTTTTAGAATTTTATGACTCTAAAAGTGGGTTGAATACTTCAGGCTATAATAATTCTGACTATGACAAAGGATTGAATGATGCTAGAATCACTTTAGCTAACGAACCAGAAAAACGTTGGGATAAATTAAAAGAATTAGAAGAAACCTTGATTGAAAAAGATGCCGCTGTTCTGCCGCTTTATCAAGGAGCAATTGGGTATCTAAAAGCGGATCAATTAAAAGAATTACAAGTTTTTCCGTTTGGTAGAACAGTATCTTATCGTTTAGCGTATGTTGAATAATAGATAAAAAAGGGAGCATAAAGATCAACATCTTTATGTTCCCTTTTTTTATTATGAAGTCATTAGTATCTTCATCGCAGTGTTTACAGTGAAAAAGAGAAAGGCGTAAACGAGGATCCAACAAAGAGCATGCATATCTTTTGTAATTGTTTGATAATGCGTTTAACATAAAAGTATAGATTAGAGAAAAATCTTGAAAAAGTACAATCAACGTTGGAGGGAGAAAATCTATGCGAGTAATCAAAGTACTTATTTCTATTATACTATTAGCTGGTATTTTTGGGATTGCTGGTTTATATTCTCAAATAGTAGATTTAGGTGTTGTGACCACATTTTTTGATAATTTACTGTTTCAATATGATTGGCTATTTTATTTTTACCAAGTTGTTCTTTTTGCTTTATTAGCAATCTTGTTGCTGGCTTTTTTGATGATTATATTCAAACCGATCACGTCAAAACAAATCCACATAAAAAAAGATACCGGTCAGGTCAACTTACCACTGAACACACTGGAATCGATTGCTAGAGCTTCATTACATGGCATTGTAAATGGTGATAATACACAGGTAAAAGTTAGATTAACAAAGAAACAAACGGCAGATGTAGAAGTCACGATAGCAGACGAACAACAACAGCAGTTCTTAAGTAGAGGGAAACAAATTCAAGAATCAATCCCACAAGCCTTGCAAAACATGGCAATGATCGAGACGAATAAAATCAAGGTTATTTTCAAAAAGAAAAAAGCAGAATCGTCTTTATTGCCAAGCAGTAAAAAAGAGTCACGTGTGGTTTAAAGGAGGAAGGATAATGAAAAAAAGAATGACAATAGCTCCTTACCGCAATCAAATTATATGTACCGGATTAGCTGTTCTAATTGCCATACTGTTTATGACAATTGGATTTTGGAAAACAGTTTTGCTTGTCGCTTTAACAGGAATCGGCTATTTTATTGGCAAAACGCAAGATGAAAACCGCTCTATCTCTTCAATTTTAGCTACAATACAGGCTTTTTTTGAAAGATAAAAATAAATCGAATCAAAATCAGAAAGGTTGAGAAAAATATGGATAACAAAGCAACTGGAAACACAACTGAAGGAACAAACGCAAATGGAATCAAAACAAAATTAACATTTGACGATCAAGTCGTGAAAAAAATTGCTGGTATCGCCGTATCAGAAATCCCTGGTATTTTAGGATTAAGCGGAAATGCGATTACAAACTTGACCGATAAATTTACGAATGGAAACAATCCAACGAAAGGCATTAGTGCAGAAGTTGGAACGAAACAAGTTGCAATTGATTTAGATGTCATTGGGGAATATGGTAAGAATATTGCTCAAGTATTTGATACAGCAACAAAAAAAGTTGCAGAAGAAGTAAAAAACATGACGGGGCTAGATGTTATTGAATTTAACATGAACGTAGATGATGTGATGTCAAAGGAACAGTACGAAGAAAAATTTGAAAACAAGAAAAAAGATGATAATGAAAATGATAAAAAACAAGAAAACAATACACGTACATTACAATAATGTTTCGCTGTAGTTGAATTAGAGGAGGATGTTTATTATGTTGAGTTTTATTTGGTCATTGATTGTCGGTGGTGTACTAGGAGCCATTGCTGGAGCAATTTTAGGTAGAGATGTACCAGGTGGTGTAATTGGCAATATTATCGTTGGATTTATTGGTAGCTGGGTAGGCACAATGCTTTTAGGAAACTTTGGCCCAATTATCGGTGGGTTTCCAATTATTTCCGCATTGATCGGTGCAGTGATTTGTATCGCAATTTATTCATTTATTGCGAAACGAATGGCATAAGTATAAAGAAATAAAAACCAGTTCTACATGACTTTTACAAGCTATGTAGAACTGGTTTTTTTATTATTCCAGCATTTCTGCTGGCAATAAAATCGTTTCTTTATGACCATCATCAAAAGCAAATACTTGAGACGGATAGTTTTCAGAGTAAGGAAAAGGTAAGTCAACGGCCATTTGAACATCGCTGATTTCTTGTGAAAAATGAACAGTTACTGTCCCACCATTGTCTATTAAATCAAAATACAGCATATTCGTAAGTGGGATGACCCCTTTTAAATCCAAATCGATAATCAGCCAGATACTGTCGATCAAAGCGCCAGGTAGGCTTTCAACCACACCTAAAGATGCATAACGACTACGTTCACTATCAAAACTTTCAACCATTTATATGACCTCCTTTAGCTATCTAATATCAACAGTATACCTTATTTAGGAAAAAGTCGCTTCTGTCATGTTTCAAAAAAAAAGCAACTAAAAAGCTTGCACAATCTGTTGAATGCAAAGATAGAAAAAAGAAATTGAGACATCACTCTAAGAGTGACATCTCAACCTTCTAAAATCTATTTTAATAGATGGATTATTCTGGTTTTTCACCGATCACTGTAGGTTCAGTAGCTTCTCCAGAACTTTCTTCTTCTGATTCCGTTTTCGCTTCTACTACGGCTGCAATTTGTTCTTCACTGTCAGTAATGATCTCATAATCTTTACTTTCTGGTAAATCAGCCACGGTAATAGCATCGCCAATTGCAAGTTTTGTAATATCCACTTCTACACGTTCAGGTAACTTATCTGGTGTTGCTGAAACTAAAACATTATATAAGTTTTGAGCAAGTTCACCACCAGCTTTCACCCCTTCGGATTCACCGATAAGCACGATTTCAGCTTCTACTTCCGTTGTTTCTTTCATATTTACAGCTAGAAATTCGATATGTTTCATTTGATTTGTAAAGGTGTCCAATTGAGCTTTAAACATCAATGTATTGATTTTTTTACCACCAATAGTCATTGTGATTACGGCATTGGCACCATTGTCTCGTAAAATTTTTGTTAAATCTTTTTGATCAACTGAAATAGGTGTACTTTCAATTTCATACCCATAAACGACGGCGGGAACTTGGCCAGAGTGACGTAGTTGATTTCTTAGTGAACGCGGACGGACAGCTCTTTCTTTGACTTCTAATGATACTGACATAACCTAAATTCCTCCCTTAAATTTAAAAGCTGAACAAGCTTTTATAGCCTCCCTGTATTATGAGACTTGCTTATAAAGCTAGATAAATCAAAATGAATTTATATTTGGTTATCTGCAAAACGCAACATGATGGAAAAAAGGAGTTTTGTTGACGTAGAGTATAAACATGTAAAAGCATAAACTTAGCTAAGGTTTTCCTGTTCAAATTTGAAACGAACAAGCAGCTTCTACAAACGAACAACAAAAACAAAAAATCCCGAATAATTGTGCACAATTATCCAGGGGGAATTCCATATGATATCTTATTCTCTCCCAGGTCATTACGCTGTTTTTGAGAAACCTTATTCACTTTCTACATCAACCTTAACGCGAATTCAATGGTAAGTCAAGGGAAGTGAAGAAAGAACGGATGACCTTTAAAGAGTCTTAAAAAGTATCGATTCGGAAAAATCGTACGTCGTTCAGGGTGATTTCTTTTCATTTTTTAAAGTTTATACTAAAATATTAAATGAAATGAGGAAAATAAATGCGGTTAGATAAATTATTAGAAGAAAAAAAAATCGGTTCTAAAAGAAAAGTAAAAACACTGATTCGCAGTAAACAAGTTACGGTTGACGGTCAGATCATCTTGAATGAAAATTTGAATGTAGATGCAACATTACAAGAAATTTACGTTGGGGATCAAAAAATCCAACACGAATCCCATGTGTATTATATGCTGAATAAGCCTAAAGGTGTTGTGACGGCAGTCAAAGATGCTCAACATCAAACCGTTATTGAGTTAATTCATCCTAGTGATCAACGAGCAGGATTATATCCTATAGGTCGTTTAGATCGTGATACAGAAGGATTATTGCTAATGACGGATAATGGTCAGTTAGGGTATCAATTATTGTTGCCACATAAAAAGGTTACAAAGAGGTATGAAGTTAGAGTGAATGAACCTTTAACAGCTCAGGATCGTATAGCATTTGCGCATGGAATCGTTTTTTCTGACGGAAATAGGTGTAAGCCGGCCGAGCTGGAAATTTTAACATCAGAAAAAAATGAGAGCCATGCCTATTTAGATATCACGGAGGGAAAATTTCATCAAGTCAAAAAAATGTTTTTATCTGTTGGAAAAAAAGTGCGTTATTTGAAACGATTATCAATGGGGCCAATCCAATTAGATACAGACCTTGATTTAGGGGAATATCGTCCCTTAAACCAAGCAGAATTACAGATGTTGTTGCCTTATTTTACGACTCATAAAAAAGAAAAGAGAGTGGAAGATGAAATTTAAAACATTATTATTTGATGTAGATGATACATTACTAGATTTTCAATTAACAGAAAAAAAAGCACTACAAGCTCTTTTTCAAGAAGAAAACGTCACGCTAACAGATGAAATAGAAGCAACATACAAAAAAATCAACAGTCAATTGTGGCGTGAATTTGAGCAAGGAAAAATAGATAAAACAACGGTGACGGATACGCGCTTTAGTTTACTATTTGAGCAATTAGATAAAAAAGTAGATGGGAAAAAGATGGGGGAACAATATCGCCATTATCTAGGTCAGGGGCACGATTTGTTGGGAAATAGTAAAGAAATCATTGAACGACTCAAACCTGATTACGATCTGTATATTGTGACAAATGGTGTCGCAAAAACGCAATATCAACGACTGAACGATTCAAATATGACACCCTTTTTTAATGATATCTTTGTTTCAGAAGAAGTAGGTTTTCAAAAACCGATGAAAGAATATTTCGACTATGTTTTTGAACGAATTCCTAATTTTGAGCGAGAAAAAACATTGATTATTGGAGATTCATTGGCTTCAGATATTCAAGGAGGGAATTCGGCAAATATCAAAACAGTTTGGTTAAATCCAGGGAAACAACACCCAATAGCTGAGGTTAAACCAACATATGAAATCAGTTATTTAGATGAGATTTTTAACGTGTTGGAACAATAAAAATTGGCAGTCGCAGGAGTTCATAAGACTTGCGACGGCTATTTTTTTTTATAGATCTATACATAAGCGAACCATATCTTTTAAAATAAGCTTATTCTCGATTATTTCTTCCTCATAGTGACGAAGAAAAAAATCACGATCAATACTTGTCATGCGAAAGCCGCATTTTTGATAAAGATATAATTGACCCAAGCTAGTACTGCCCGTACCGATTTCAACGGTTTTGTATTGATTATTTTTAGCATAAACGAAAGCAAACTGGATCAATTTTTTACCAAAACCTTGCCCCTGATAGCTTTTTGAAACGGCAATATTCACAATTTCTAATGTTTCGGGTCTTGTAGGAAGTAAGACTAGAACACCAATCGGTATTTCATCATGAAGTAGTTCAAAACATAAACCACGTTTAGTATAGTTAGCGACTAAATGTTTAGCTGGATCAGCTAATAATAGTAGGTCATAGTGGACTGTTTGAAGAGTTTCGATTTTCTTGATCGTCATACTGTTTTTTCCTTTCTAATAAAATAGTCAATAAGTGAATAAAATTGTGGCATTTATGCTCGTTTCTATTATAATAGAAAAAGGTTATTATGACTATTACATATAAGAGAGAGGTTTCGTTGAATGAAAAATACTCAACCAATCGTGATTGGTGTTACTGGCGGTTCGGGCAGTGGGAAAACCAGTGTCAGTCGAGCGATTTTTAATCATTTTCCCAATCATTCTATCATGATGCTGGAACAAGATTCTTATTATAAAGATCAAAGCCATCTGAGTTTTGAAGAAAGACTAACAACGAATTATGATCACCCGTTTGCTTTCGATACGGATTTGCTAATCGAGCACATACAACAGTTGATTAACTATCAAACAATCGAAAAACCAGTGTATGATTACGTTGCACACACTAGAAGTTCAGATATTCTTGTTCAAGAACCAAAAGAGGTCATTATTTTAGAAGGGATACTGATCTTGGAAGATGTTCGGTTAAGAGAGCTAATGGACATTAAACTCTATGTCGACACAGATGATGATATGCGCATCATTCGCAGAATCAAACGTGATATGGAAGAACGCGGAAGAACTTTAGGCTCTGTTATTGAACAGTATTTATCAGTAGTAAAACCAATGTATCATCAGTTCATCGAACCCACAAAACGATATGCAGATGTGATTGTTCCAGAAGGCGGAGAAAATCACGTAGCGATTGATTTGATCACGACAAAAGTAGCAAGTATTTTAAATGAAGTATAAATAGAGAATCACTAAAAAACAATGGTTTTTATTTGAATTTATCAAATAGAGTCGTTGTTTTTTTGTTATATTATTCTAGTGCAAAAACAGGAAATATAGACAAACTATTCTTAGGTGTAGTATCTTATGAGATAACTATTGACGAGGGCATCAGTGATCTTAGAGAGGAATGGATTAGATGAGAATTTTAATTATTGAGGACAATCGTGAACTGGCGACATCAGTTCAAAAAGGATTAGAACGGGAAAAATTCTTAGTCGATCTGGCTTTTTCTGGGCTAGAAGGAGAAGAGAAAGCCTATGTAAATAACTATGATGCTATTTTATTAGATTTGAATTTACCTGATAAAGATGGATTATCGATTTTACACTTTTTAAGAGAATCCAATATAGACAGTCCAATCATTATTATCACTGCGAGAGATGAAATTGAAGAAAGAGCAAAGGGTCTCGATTTTGGAGCAGATGATTATTTAGTAAAACCATTTGAATTATTAGAATTAGTTGCCCGTATTCGTGCAGTCATCAGACGTTTTCACGGTCGAACATCACCTCATATCCAAATCAATCAACTGATGATCGATCCTGTAAAACGTTTTGTTTCTTATGGGGGAACGGAAATCACTTTAAAGCCAAAAGAGTTTGATATTTTATTATGTATTGCCCAACAGCATCCGGCGGTTGTTTCCACAGAAGTAATCGCTGAACATGTTTATGATGAAAATTTTGATCCATTTTCGTCTGTTTTGCGTGTTCATCTTGCTAGGTTAAAAAAACAACTTGCTCAAGCATCTGGAAAAGAATTGCTTAAAACGATTCGAGCGAAAGGATATCAATTATGCGAGTAAATTTTAAAATCAGTTTAACGGTGCTGACCTTTGCTTTTTTTGTTATTTTGATCATTAGTGCTGGCTTTTTTGCAGTGAAAAGTAACTGGAGTTCACTGAATATCGGTCAATCGATCGGTTCAGCGATTTATATTGTAAACGATGAAAATGAAACGATGGCTCAAGCACAGCCAACCACAACCGTTGCATTAAAAGCATCTGAATTAGTCAGTACTCAAGCGTTAGATGATATTTATTTAAATAGTTTATTAAAATATTTGCCGATGATCATTTTAGCAGTGTGTTCAGCTATTTTAGTACTGACGATGACCTTATGGTTTGTTTTACGGCGAATTTATACGAAGCAGATGGTTTCGATCATTCATGATTTACAGTTTTTAGAGAAATTTTCTGAAGATAAAGTTGAAGATAAAACTGTTGCGAAAGCATTCAAACAGTTAAAAGACAAGTTTGATGGGAACCTAGCTGATTATAAGAGGTTGAGTAGTTATCTCACTCATGAACAGAAAAATGCTATTGCGATTTTAAGGGCTAATTTGGAATTAGAACACAATGAAACGGGCAATCTACACATTTTAGATCGCCTAACGGATAGCATCGATGATATCTTGACCCTTTCAAACAGTTCTGAAGAAGCAATGAGTGAGAAGGTGGATGTGTCATTAATTTGCGCAGAAGTATGTGATACGTATCGCAAAAGTTACCCTGAACTTACATTTTCCTTTGATGAAATTGGCTCGACGTTGATTTTAGGCAAAAATCGTTGGATCTATCGAGCAGTATCAAATTTAGTGGACAATGCAATCAAATATGGGAATGAAAAGCCTATAGAAGTGGCTGTTAATAACCGAAACGGAAGTGTTATTGTTGAGATAACAGATCATGGGAAAGGAATCGACCCAGAGGTTCACACCACTATTTTTAACCACAATTACCGAATCAACGGACTAAAACAAGATGGTTACGGGATTGGCTTATCGGTTGTTTCTCATGTTTGTGATTTATGCCAAGGCTTTGTTTATGTTGAAAGTAAGAAAAATCAGGGATCAACTTTTTATCTATCATTTCCACAAATTGCTGAAAGTTAACATTCAGTTAACAATTGGTTTGGTATTGTAGAACAAGAAAGGAGGAGAGCTAGAACATGTTCGTCTTTAAACATGCTTTCTTAAATCTTAGAAGACACATCTGGAATTATTTACTAGTCGGCATCATGCTATTTCTTATGATTTTAGGGACAATGGTTACAAGTACCCTCTATAGCTCTGCTAAATTATTCACGCAACATTACAGCAACCAATTTAAGACCATAGTAACGATTCTAGAACCTGATTTAAGTAATATATCGCATGAAAAAAAACTAACAAAGGAACAATATGTCAAATTTGGAAAGTCTAAGTACGTAAATGGAATGAAAATGATTGAGAACACGCCGATTTCCTTTGAAACGTTAACAACAATCCCATCTCCAAGTATGGTTCAATTCCGAGAATCAGAGGGAAATGCATTGAAAGAGAATTACAATCAGGGCCTAGCAAATTGGTGGGGAGCTGAATCAGATAGTCTTGTAAAAGAACTCGCTGAAAATGGATTGGATATTAGCGCAGGAAGCACAGTTCTAAAAGACAATGAATGCTTGGTCAGTAATGAATTTGCCGAATTGAACCAACTCAAAATAGGAGATTCAATTCAAGTCGTTTTAACAGGAAATGAAAAAAAGGCACGACAATCATTAGTTATTGCTGGAATGTATCAACCTAATGAACAAGTCCAATCAGATGGTGCTAGTCAATTGGTGGGGGGGCAAGGAAATGATATTTTTACAAATTGGGAAACCTTGCATGCGATGGAAAAAGACGATCAATTCGTGTATAACAGTGTATCGTATGAATTAACAAGCATGGCTATCTTTGAAGATTTTTTCGATGAGATCAAAACAAAAGGGTTACCAAGTGAATATCAAGTGATGACTAATGAAGCGAATATGAAACTATTGTTAAGTCCAGTTAACGGGACAGGTACACTTTCTGGAACGATTTTGTTAAGTTTCTTGATTTTTGGCAACTTTGGGTTAGCACTACTTTCAATTCGGCTGTTTAGACAAAAGCAAACAGAAATTTATGTGTTGCGTAATATTGGTATCACGAAACAGCAAATAATCAAAAGTCGACTGATCGAGTTGGTGGTAGTTGCGAGTTTTAGTTTTACTTTTGCCTTGATAGCGACAAAATTTATCGTACAGCCGATTGCAGATTGGCAATTAAACAGCCAAAGGCAACTGATGGGAAACGTTGATCAGCTATTTAGTTTCGTCGCTAGTGAAAAAAACGAATCTATAGCATCTATCCCAATGGTGTTCAATGCTAATTCTTTCATCACTTTTATTGGAGTTACCTGCTTATTCTTGATTACCATCATGTCCATTGACAGTTATAAAGTTTTTAAATTTGAACCGATTGAATTTTTGTTAGAAAGGAATTTAGATGAGCGATGATTCTCTCTCTTAAAAATATAGTATATACGAATAAGAAAAACAACGTGACCGTATTGGACGATACAACGATCGATTTTTCATTGGGGAAGGTTTACGGCATTTTAGGAAAAAGTGGGGGAGGAAAAACGACCTTGCTTGCACTGATTGCAGGACTAGACAAGCTTGATTCAGGCACAATCTTTTATAAAAACCAAAACGTTGAAAACCTTGATCGCGACAATTATCGGCGACACGAAATCGGCACAGTTTTTCAACAGTACAATGTCCTTTCAAATGAAACGGCCTTGGCTAACCTCAATTTGAGCGCTTCAAGTGCTGTTGCACATGGAAATGGTTATTTTTATGATGCCCTAAAAAAAGTTGGCATCGATGAGAAAGTAGCAAGACAAAAACTTAAAATATTGTCTATTGCTAATCAGCAACGGATTTATTTGGCCAAAGCACTAATCAATGATCCTGAAATCGTCTTAATTGACGAACCTGCTGTGACGTTAAGTGAACTTTCATTAGAAATGATCATGGAGTACATACGTATATACGCGAAAAATGAAAATAAGTGTATCATCATCAGTTCTCAATCAAAAGTGATTGCGGAATATGTTGACGAATTATGGGGATTGAATGGTGGGAAACTATCATTTATAAAAGACAATGGTGAATAGGATAAGCTTTAGCGTATATCAAAGGTTGTTGTTGAATCGACTGAACAGTGTGATGTATCTGTCTAAGTTATTCTTCATTGTTTTTTAACAGGAAGGAAGAGTATATGAACTATTGGAATCGAGCATTGTGCAGTGTTACAAGAAGAAAAGGAAAATCAATTATTTTATTTGCAGTTATTTTTATATTAGGAAACGTGATTGCCGGGGCGATCGCGATTCAACAATCCACCGCAAACGTCGAAAAGAAAATTAAACATGACCTAGGCGCTACTGTGAGTGTTGAATTGGATTATCAAAAAATGATGGATGAAGGTCAGTCTTTTTCCCCTTCCACATTAAAAGTGGAGGATGTTAAAAAGTTGGGACAGTCATCGTATGTCAAAGAATTTGACTATAACGTGAAAACCAACTTTTTTGTAAAAAAAATCAAGACCTATGAAATGGAAAATGCTACAACAATGGGTGGTATGCCCAAAATGTTGAGTATTAAAGGAAACAATTTACTGGAACCGTTAGATTTTAAGGATAAAAAAGTCAATTTAGTTGAAGGACGAACATTTAAGCAAGATGAAATCAATAACGGAAAAGATGTTGCAATCATTTCAAAAAAACTTGCAGAAGAAAATGGTTTTAATGTAGGAGACAAAGTCGTTTTAGATAGCTTGATCATGGATTATAAACAAGATGGCTCAACCGAAGAACTTGCAAGTCAAGATCACCCAGTAGAAATTATTGGTATCTTTGAACCGACAAGTGTTGAAAAGAAAAAATCAGATGGAAAAGATCAAAAAGGTTTCGAAGAGCAATTCATGGAAACCGAGCAGTTTAATACGGTCTATATGCCAAATGATGCAGTGATGAACATCAATAAAATAGAATTTGAAAAAGGAAAATCATTGTTACCAGATCATTATAAAAAAGCTGACGGGACAGACATGACGCAAGAGGATATGGACCAAATCACTCCTATCTATGTGCTTAAGTCTCCAGAAGATGTCGAAGCCTTCAAAGAAGAATCAAAATCAATGATACCAGAAGGCTACAAAGTAACAGCATCAACGGATCAGTATGATGAAGTTGGCGGTACATTCAAAAAAATGTCACAAATTTCAGGTTATGTTGTGATTTTAGCAATTGGCGCTACATTATTGATTATTTCATTAGTAGTCATTCTTTTCTTGCGCGACCGTAAACATGAATTAGGCATTTATTTGTCCTTAGGTGAAACAAGGGCCAAAGTAATGCAACAGATTTTGATTGAATTGTTGTTGATTAGTTTAATTGCAATGTGCTTATCCCTTGTTACAGGGAATCTGCTTGGGAAAATGGTTTCAGAATCCTTGATTGCAAGCGACGCCTTTTCACAAACGAGCAATGCAGCGAGCAATGGTGCTGCCATGACGATCGGTGGAGGCAGTGGGGTAAATATGTCATCATTAACAACTGAAGATGTTTCCAATGCATATGAAGTGAAATTCTCAATTAGCTATATCGTGACCTTCTTAATTGCAGGATTAAGCACAGTTCTATTGTCTGCGATTTTACCTTTGACGTATGTCTTACGGTTGAATCCAAAGAAAATCATGATGTAGGAGGAAACCAAAATGACAATTTTACAAACGAAAAACGTGAGCTATTTTTATCAAGACGGAGACAAACGTCGAATGATTTTACATGATACATCCATTCATTTTGAAAAAGGACAATTTTATACGATCTTAGGGCAATCTGGTTCTGGAAAAACAACGTTTCTTTCATTGATCAGTGCATTGGATGAACCAAAATCTGGAGAAGTTTTATACAAAGGCCAGAACATCAAAAAAATTGGACTGGAAAAGTATCGTAGAGATGATATCAGTATTATTTTTCAAAGTTACAATTTAGTTCCCTATTTAACGGCTATAGAAAATGTGTTAGTCGCGATGTCGATCACAGATAATGATATGCCAAAAGATAACCGTGCAGTTGCCTACAATTTATTAGATTATATCGGTATCAATAAAGCGAAGGCAGATCGTTTGGTGGGACAATTATCAGGGGGAGAACAACAACGTGTAGCAATTGCGAGAGCCTTAGCAACAAATGTTGATATCATTCTTGCTGATGAACCGACAGGAAATTTAGATGAAGGCATGGAACAAGAAATCGTGGATATCTTTAAAGATTTAGCAGAAACACATAATAAATGTGTGATTGTCGTGACCCATTCGAATGAAATAGCCAAACAATCAGATAAAACCTATTTTCTTAAGCAAGGTGAGTTGATGTTGAATGAGTGATTTTTTATCGAATTTCAATAAATCGAATTACGATGAGACAAAAGAAAAAAAGCTGCGGGAAGATCTGAATAAAGAAGGGTCAACAGATTCTTCATTAAATAAAGTGTCCGATGAAAAACCAAGTGAGCAACCAACAAGAATGGGACCAGTCAATGTGACTGATCCCAAAGTTGATAGTTCCTCTTTTTCACCAGATACAGAACAAGCAGGAAATGACCAAACAAGAAGAAGTCAGCCAGAAGATGAAACGGAAATAGATCCTACGTACCATAAGAAAAGGAAACAAAAATTTTTAATAACAGGGATAGGGACCTTTGTAGCACTTTGTATGTTGTATTTCGGTTATTTCCAAATGACCCATGTTGCACTCCCAGAGTTTTCTGGAAAAGATTTAGCAGAAGTACGAACCTGGGCGACGGAAAACAAAGTGAAATTAAAAGTTGAACAGACGTACAGTAAACAGGTCGAAGCAAACAAAGTGATTTCCCAAACAGTAAAAAAAGGCAAAAAAATCAAAAAAGGGGCTGAATTAACGGTTGAAGCAAGCATAGGTGCTGACCCAGAAGAAAAATTGAAGCTCCCTGATTTTATGACGATGAAAAAAACAGAAGTAGAAAAATGGATCAAGGATAATAAAGCAGACAATATTTCGTTGATCGACGAATATAGTGATACGTTGGAAAAAGGCAAAGCTGTGCGCTTTGAAATCGTCAATAAAGATGTGACAAAAGAAAATTATAAACGTAAAGACAAAGCGAATATGTATTATTCCAAAGGAAAAGAGACGTTTGAAAAAAATATTTCTGTCCCTGATTTTACGAAAAAAATGAAGACGGAAGTTGAAAGTTGGGCTAAAACAAATGAGATAAAAGTGACCTATGAAGAAGCTAGCTCAGCAGAGGTTCCAGCAGAAAGTATTATTTCTCAAAGCATTGCGAAAGATCAGAAAGTCGCTAAAAAAGACAGTTTGACTGTGACAGTATCTTTAGGTAAAGGCTATATTGTGCCGAACTTTGCCGATTATACACAAGAAGAAGCTGGGACTGCTGTCGAAGGTTTAACAGTTCAAGCCAAGAGCGTGTTTACGAATAACGTAGCGTATGGTCAATTAGTTTCGCAAAGTGTTGAAGCGGGAACTCAGTTGACAAGCAAAGATGATTTGAAAGTTAAAGTCTACTACTCTGCTGGGCAACCTTATCTTAAAGATCTAAGAGGGAACACAGTAGAAGGGGATTTACAAAAGTATTTCTATGACGAATTCCAATCAAAAGGAGCAAATATCCAATATACTGTAAGATACGTTGACTCTGCACAACCTAAAGGCACAGTGGTCGGTATGAGCGCCTATAATTTATATGTACCGTTGGATTACACGGTTACGTTAGATATTAGTTTGGGGAATTTAGATGGCGGATCTGATCCAATACCTAAAAAAGATTCTGAGAATGAAACAGACTCAAAAGAAATGCCCTAATACGCTGAAAAATAGTAAAGAGAGAAATCAGGAAAGTAAGTTGTCCTGATTTTTTTCTTTGGTTATGAAATAATAGGAGATGACAAAATAAAAGTTTGATGAGAAACAATAGTTCTTACCAGTTAACAATTAAAGAGAGTTCTTTTTTTTAATTGATTTATTTCTATATAAAATCTGTTTTTGATAGAAATAGGAAAATATGTGGGTTGATTTTAATGATTATTGTTTAGTGTATTTTTTGACTTATAACGATACAAATCCATCTTTTTTTGGGGTTTTAGAAAGAGATTACGCAGTGCTAATTTGAATATATATAGTTATTTTGTTAAATATACCAATTAAGAAAGAAAGGTTTTGATATATTTTAAGTTTTTTAAAATAAAATATATTATATATTTTTTTCTCATGAAACCCTTTTTTTGCAGAAATTATCAAAGTTTTCAGGGGATAGTATAAATTTTTGAAAAAATATTCTAGAAAAGCATGATATAATTTACACGAAAGAAGTTTTTGTTAGGTTAGGGGTGATAAAGTATTATGATGCGAAGGGGAGAAATCTTTTATGCAAATCTCTCGCCTGTTGTTGGTTCGGAGCAAGGAGGGATTAGACCAGTATTAATTATTCAAAATAATAAAGGCAATTTATTTAGTCCAACGTTGATTGTTGCACCTATTACTAGAAATGTGAATAAGAAAATGCAGCCGACACAGGTCAAGGTGGATATACCGCATGACGAAAGAATGACACCGTCATTGGTATTACTAGAACAAATCCGAACGTTGGATAAAGAACGAATTCTTCACAAAATTTGTCATTTAGAAGATGGCGATATGCTGAAGGTCAATCAAGCACTGAAAATAAGTATTGGTATTCGTTAAATGGGAGTAGTACATAGGTAAAGATATACATAAATATTCGTAAGCAACGGGTTGAAAAAGTAGTTAATCGAACGAAACAATTCGCGAATATTCTTTAGGAAATGTGAATAGGAATTAGAGCCTAGAACAAGACTGTATAGTAGTCTTATTCTAGGCTCTAAAATGGCTCTATTGAGTCTAAAAGGGTTCCCTTACTTAAAAGCGTTTTTTTGAAGTTTTCAGCATTTATGGCTATAGTATAGTCAAAGGAGTCGATCAGTATGAAGAAAATTCGTTTTGGAATAATAAGTACGGCTCAAATCGTCCCTCGGTTTGTAAAGGGAATCAGAGAAAGCCGTTCCGGAGAAGTTCACGCAATTGCTTCACGTACTTTGGCAAAAGCAGTAGAAATGTCAGAAGAATTGACTATTCCTAAGGCTTATGGCAGTTATGAAGCATTATGTGAAGACGATGAAATAGATATTGTTTATGTGGCGACCTATAATAAAGGGCACTATGAAGCGACAAAAATGGCATTGACGTATAAGAAACATGTATTGGTTGAAAAGCCGTTTACGTTGAATTTGCAGCAAGCAGAAGAGCTATTTGCATTAGCTGAAAAAAATGGCTGTTTTTTGATGGAAGCACAAAAATCTGTGTTTTTACCGATTAGTTTACAAGTGAAAGAAGTTATTCAACAAAATAAAATTGGCAAAATACACTGGTTGCAGTCCGTTACATCGTACCCTAATGCCGATCATATCAGTTGGTTTCATTCCTTAGAGGCTGGGGGTGGAACGCTACATGGATCAGGAAGCTATCCCTTACAGTACATGCAGTTTATTCTAGATCAACCAATTACAGAATATAGTGGTAGTGTTACAAGAAGAAAAGGTGAAACAGACGATCAGGTAAATCTGGCTTTAAAATTTCAAAATCAAGCCCTAGGAAACATTTTTATTTCTGTAAAAGTAGATATTCCAAGTAAAATGACGATTTATGGTGAGTTAGGCCGTATAGAAATCCCTTATTTCTGGAAAACAAAGCAAGCTACTATTTACTACGCAGATGGCAAACAAGAGACTTTGTTAGGGGAATTTGACAGTGAATTTGTTTTTGAAGTAGAGCATGTGAATGAATGCCTTCAAAACCATTGTATAGAAAGCCCCATCATGACTAAAAAAATGACAGTAGCGACGGTAGATTTGGTGGACAATTTATATACTAAATGGTTGGAAGAGGACGATAAATTATAAAGATATTGCAATCGAAGCTTATCTATGTTAAAGTTATCCTCATGCGACGAGTTGACTCAATCAGATAGCTTCGGCTGTTCCGTTTTGACGGCTAGTGATTGACAAAACAACAGAGGCACATATGTTAAATCATACCTACCGGATGTAGGCGTGTCGGATAAATATTTTTGTGGAGAAGATTTTATCTATTTATTTTTATAAATACTGTGGCAAAAAAGAAGACTTCGGTCTTCTTTTTTGTTTTAAGATGAGGTGTAAATACTGCATGTCACATCGTTAGACTGAATTGTTTTTTTTGTATCTTGTTCAAGTTGGTGCAAGGAGTATTAAATAATGGATGATTTTGATTGCACTAAGAAAAAAGTCTGATAGATCCATTGATTACAAGTAAATTAATTATAGATGGTTTTATAAAATAACGATTTTTTGAATATAAAATTTCTGAATAAAATAGTATACGAAGAAAGTTGCACTTGTGTAAGTGCAACTTTTTTGTGTTGTTAAGCAATAAAAATCAAGCTATAGTTCAAGTGGAAGGGAAAGAAAGTGGGTGAGTAGGATGTCATTGCACTTATCAAAACGGGAAATAAAAATTTTGTTGCTGCTTTTAGATTTAGAAGACAGCGTTACAACAAAAGAATTAGCAGAAACCTTTGAAGTTAGTGTGCGGACAATCAAGTATGATTTGGAAAATGTACGTGATTGGTTCAAAGATCAAAACGTCTTGCTTAAAACGCGACGGAACAAAGGAATTTGGTTAGAAATACCAGATTCAGAACGATTGACCTTGAAAAATGAAATTATCGAAGTAGAGCGATTCGAAACCTATCCTGATCAGGAGTTACGAGCAAATCAATTGATTTTCCGCTTGTTATTAGCATCAAAATGTCTAACTTCTCAGGAATTAGCAGATGATTTACAAGTCAGCAGAAATACGATCATCAGTGATTTAGATCGAGTAGAAGAATTAGCTCAAATGTATGAACTGACACTTAACCGTCAAAGTCGTCAGGGATTTTCGATTATAGGGGAAGAAAGTAAAATTCGCTTATTAATGGAATACATCACTCAAAAGGAAATAACTGAATATGATATTTACCAAATCATGAGCTACTTTGTCCAATCTGGCCAACAGAGAAAAATGCAGGAAGTTCATGTTGGTGTCAATACGATATTTCAAAAAATATACCAAGTTGCACTAAAGGAAATGACAGGTCTGTTAGATCCGTCTTTGTTTGATCAGTTTAACTACGCTGAAATTCTTTCGATTACATTAAGAGTGGCGATTGCCTCTTCAAGAATACAGCTTCATCATACCGTTGGTGGGTACAAAATGCTGACAAATCAAAACGTTTTACAGCAAAAGCGAGAATTACCATTTTTATTGATGAAAAAAGTCTTTGATCATTATGAGTTGCCGCTTTTAGCCGATGAGTATTTTTATATTTATAGTGACGTATTTGTTGCGAATAACCAGCAAGATATTGTCGGGTTGACGGAGAAGCTGATCAAAGATGTATCAAAAGAAGTCAATTTTCCTTTTTATAGAGATCGTCAGTTATTTACGAATCTCTTCGCTCATTTATCCTTACGTTTAACAAAAAAACACCTCTTTATAAACGAATATAATCCTTTCGTTGATGATATCAAGGCGAAGTATCCGCAATTATTTTCAGCAATACAACTGGCTAGCCAAAGTGATATCGTAGGGTCTGCGCTCTTGATCAATGATTCTTTCATTGCCTATATTGCCCTACATTTTTTGGTGGCATATGAAAAAAATCTTCATGAAATCAATGTTGTGAGAATTGTCTATGTGTGTTCAACAGGCTTAGGTGTGACAAGTTTGATCGAACAGAAGATTCTAGAAGAAGTATCGAATGTTGAAATTGCTGGATTTGCTTCTGTTTTAAACGCTGTGGATGTAATAGAAGAAAAAAATCCAGATTTGGTTTTGAGTATTTTTCCAATCGAAATTGTGAATCGACCTTTTGTCAAAGTAAATCCTCTGCCGACAGAAGCAGATATTCACAGTATCCAAGAAGAAGTAAATAAAATTTTGGCGCATACTCAATCGGGAAAAGTACCTCGATTGATTCCTCGTCAGCAAATTAAGGAAACGCAAGGCATTGAAGCGGAAAGTCGAGATATTGTCGTGCGTACATATGTGATTTATGAAGAGTTACTTAAAGCATTCGCCGAAAAATTAACGCAAGAATATAAAGAAGCGTTTTTGCTTCATGTGATGTTGATGGTCCATCGAATCACCTTTGATAGTCAATATGAGAATGAAGGCAATATCGTCAAAGAAACATTATTGGCGCAACAAGAATTGGTGGAACATATCGAACGGATTTTTGCTAAAAATGAGTTAATGGTTAATCAAGCAGAAATTACTGCTTTATTGAATTATATAAGAGAGGAGTAACAGGTATGAAGTTAAATGAGGATGCAAAAAAAATCATTGATGAAAGTCCACATAAAGTGGCGTTAGAAGCGACAGTTGCGCAAATTTATGGATTGTTGGAGAAGCAAGCAATGCAACCGACTCAATTACAATGGACAATTTTGATCAACCACGTCAACGAAATGATCAAGCGCTCGATTGCTGGAGAAAAAATGTCTGGCGTTGATCCTGTGATGTTTGAAGAAGTATCGAAAGAGGCGTTAGCAATTGCAGATCAAGTGGTTCAACATATTGGGAATCTGCCACAAGATGAAATGTACGTATTATCGATTCATTTTGAAGCGGCAAGGCAAAACGATAGTTAAGTATGAAGAATTGAAGTTTGACTATCACTATCTAAATAAAAAATGGAGGAATCAACTATGATAACAGTAGTAATCGCAGATCGCTTAGGTAAAGGACAAAATGTTGCAAAAGGTGTAGAGGCCGCAGGAGGCAAAGCCGTTGTTGTGCCAGGAATGGGTGCAGATATGCGTTTAGGAGATGTTATGCAACAAGAAAAGGCAGATTTAGGCATTTCATTTTGTGGAAGCGGAGGAGCTGGTGCCTTGACAGCGGCTACAAAATACGGCTATCCAGAACGTCATGGTATGCGTTCGATCGACGAAGGTGTAACGGCAATAAATGATGGGAAAACAGTTTTAGGTTTTGGTTTTATGGATCAAGAAGAATTAGGCAAACGTATAGTTGAAGCGTATCTGAAAAAGAAAGCGTAACGATTAAACTAGGAGGGAAAACCGAATGGAACAAGTAACGATAAAAAAACGTCAGGTGATTCAGGTTGAAGGAACGGGGAAAGAAAAAAATCTGGCTTTCGCCAGTGCGCTGAATCAAATCCATAATCGTGTACTAAAGGAAAGAGAGGATGTGATCGTTCGAATAGAGCCATTAGATATTCAGATTATCACAGCAGAACAAGAAACTTATACAGAACGCTTTTTCTTTTTCTTTTTACCTCGAGCACGTGCCGATTATCGCGTAATGCTAGATGTGGAAGTGGAGATTACACTGATTGAAACGGACACGATTACATTTGTAGAAAAAAAAGTTGCTGATCCAAATGGTCTTCCTATTTTTTTTGGAAAGAGACAAAAAATGCATAAGGAGGCAAATTAGATGGATGTTTTAGTCGTTTTACTCAAGTCATTACTGATTGGGGGATTGGTTGGATTTGCAGCGGGTGCCGGCGCTGCAAGAATGTTCCACGCACCAACTACACAAGGCCTAGGTGCATTTAGGACATTAGGTGAAATGAATGCATGTGAAGGAGATGCAGCCAGTCATTTTTCATTTGGATTAGGTTTCTTCTTCAATGCTTGGGCATCAACGGTTGGCGCAGGAGCTTTTACACAAGATGTCGATCATCGTGTCATTCCTAACTGGGCTGCAGCCGCTTTATTAGCAAAAAATAAAAATATCGCTGAAACAATGCACAATCCTAAGAAAATGGGGATTTCAGGTGCAATCGTAGGGATGTTGGTGGTGGCATTTTTGAATACGACCGCATCAGCGATTCCAGAGTCTTTACAAGTGACAGCGGTTGCTGTGTTAGTACCAGCAGCGAATCTTTTGATCAACACAGTAATGCCCGTTTTATTCTGGTTGGCGGCAATCGATGCTGGAAAACGCTCTGGACTTTGGGCAACTATTTTTGGGGGTCTTGCGACAATGATTATGGGAAATGCCGTACCAGGTGTTGTATTAGGAATTTTGATTGGTAAGGGAGTCGACGAAATTGGCTGGAATAAAGTAACGAAAAGTATGATGATAGCAGTAATTTTGTTATTTGTCTTTAGTGGTTTTTTCCGTGGATTTGATTTACAAATGATTGAAAGTTTCCGTTTGCAAATTCCAGGTTGGCTGCAAAATGTGCATGATGTTTTTAGTGTTGGCAACTAATCAAGTAGAAAGTGAGGAACTTTGATGGATGAAATAGTAGCGTTAGAAAAAAAGAATTTTTGGTTTGCTGATTGGTCATTTCCAATTTTGGTCGGTTTACTGTCAGCAGGTGTATTTGCTGGAACGCATATGTACATTGAGCATGGTGTGGGGGCATTTAATGAAGTAGCGATCGTTGCGATGTTGAAAGCTGGGATGGATGGTGGCTCATACGGGGCTGCGGCTGCATTCGGCGCAAGCTTCTTGTTTGCACGTATTTTAGAAGGATCATTGGTTGGGATTTTAGATATAGGCGGAGCGATTTTAACGGGAGTTGGGATTGGGGTTCCAGCGATTCTTTTAAGTATGGGAATCACAGCACCTGTTAAAAATTTTGGTCTATCCTTAACGACTGGAATGATCTTAGGGTTGATCATCGGTGGAATCATTATTATGATTCGGAAATTCACTATTAATCAGTCAAATTCTACCTTTGGTGCAGATGTCATGATGGGAGCTGGAAATGCTTCAGGTCGCTTCTTAGGGCCGCTGATCATAATTAGTGCATGTGGTGCGTCAGCGCCAATCGGTATTGGGTCAATTATTGGCGCTGTGATTTTCTATGTATGGAAAAAACCGATAGCAGGTGGTGCAATTTTAGGTGCAATGATCTTTGGTGCACTTTTTCCAGTAGATTTGCCTCGTTAAAACCGATTAAAGTTGCACTTTTCTTTTAAAACCGTTTACATTATAATGTTACCATGTTATTATGAATTGGAAATAATTTGATTTTTTATTCATACTAATTTTTGAATGGAGGACAAAAGAAATGAATGGTTTTGTGCAGTGGATGGAAGTAAAATTGATGCCAATTGCCAATAAATTTGGTTCACAAAGACATATGACGGCGATTAGAAAGGGACTTATTGCAACAATGCCTTTGACAATCGTGGGTGCTTTTTTCACAGTATTTCAGAATATTCCGATTGAGGCTTACATGAAGTTTATCGAGCCTTACCAAGCAGTTTTAGATATTCCGTCACGATATACAATGGGGATTTTAGCTCTATATGCAACGTTTGGGATTGCTTCTTCTCTGGCGACAAGTTATAAGTTAGATTCTTTGACATGTGGGATTTTAGCGGTGATGGCATTTTTAGTCACAGCAGCACCTCCGACACGCGTTTTTGAAGATGTTAAAAATGTGATCGGTGCTGGACGCTATATCAATTTAGCTAATATAGGGTCAGCTTCTTTATTTGGGGCTATTGTTACTGCACTTGTTTCTGTGGAAATTTATCGTTTCTTTATCCAAAAGAACATCACAATCAAAATGCCGGACGGTGTTCCGCCAGAAGTGTCGAATTCATTTATCGCATTGATTCCTGGTGCAGTGATTTTATTATTATTTTGGGTGATTCGTCATGTTATCGGTTTTGACTTAAATGGTTTTTTGAGTACGTTATTGATGCCGTTAAAAGACACCTTAGCAGGAAACAGTTTGCTTGGCGGATTACTTACAGTCTTCTTGATTTGTTTCTTCTGGGTTTTAGGGATTCATGGACCAGCAATCATGGGACCGGTTATCAGACCTTTTTGGGATATGTCGATTGCTGAAAATACCCTTGCTTTCCAAGAAGGTGCATCGGTTCATAGCTTGCCGAATATCTTTACGGAACAATTTTTACAGTGGTTTATCTGGATCGGTGGAGCCGGTACTACTTTAGCATTAGTCGTTTTAATGATGTTTTCCAAATCAACCTACTTGAAAAGTTTAGGACGCTTGTCCTTCTTACCGGGATTATTTAATATTAATGAACCAGTGATTTTTGGGACACCTATCGTAATGAACCCGATTTTGGGGATTCCATTTATCGTTGCACCATTGATCACAACGACATTTTCTTATTTCTTAACGGTGACAAATGTGATTCCAATGATGGCGGCACGTTTACCGTTTGCGATACCTGCGCCAGTTGCTGCTTGGATGAGTACAAACTGGAGTGCCCCAGCAGCACTATTAGTCTGTGTCAATTTCGTAATTACTTTGGCGATTTATTATCCATTCTTCAAAGTATACGAAAAACAACAGTTAGACAAAGAAGCAGAGGAATTAGCAGCTGAAAAGAAAGCGAAAACAGTTGCATAAGTAAGAAATAAGAAAGGGAGGGTAGTAACGTTACTATCCTCTTTGGTGATTAAGATCATGTTCATTTGGTTTAGTATATTTTTTATTTTTAGTCAAGTCATGATTGAAAAAAACTGGTTACCTGCAAAATTTACAGGGTTACGGTTGTTGCAGTTATGTCTTGTATCAATTGGGTTGATTTTGTTCTCCATCCTAGTTGGAGTTTTCGTTAGACAGCCTCTATTTATAGTAGGGAGCGTAACTATTTTATGCAGTTCAGTTATTTCTTGGAAATACAGACATAAATTCGATCATATAAAGTGAGGGCAAAATGAATGAAACGAGCATTAGGAATATCCGTTTATCCAGATCATAGTGATATAGAAAAAGACAAAGCGTATTTAAAAAAAGCAAGTGAATGTGGATTTTCACGAATCTTCATGAGTATGTTAGAGGTAACGCAAGGCAAAGAAGTGGTAAAAGAAACATTCAAATCATTGATCACTTATGCAAAAGAATTAGGGTATGAAACGATTTTAGATGTGGCGCCAACTATTTTTGATGAGTTGCAAATTTCATATGATGATTTAACTTTTTTTGATGAAACTGGTGCTGATGGTATTCGTTTGGATGTTGGATTTGATGGAAACAAAGAAGCAAAATTGACTTTTAATCCGTTTGAATTAGCAATTGAGCTGAATATGAGTAACGATGTAGCGTACTTAGACAATATTTTGACTTATGAAGCCAATGTCCCATTTCTTTACGGATGCCACAATTTTTATCCGCAAGAAGGAACAGCATTACCGTATGATTTCTTTGAGCGTTGTAGCATTCGTTTTAAAAAACATGGGATTCGTACAGCGGCATTTATCAATTCTCAAGTAGGTGAGATTGGTCCATGGGATGTCAATGATGGGTTACCAACCTTAGAAATGCATCGACATTTACCAGTCGACATCCAAACAAAACATTTATTTGCGACGGGATTGATTGATGATGTAATTATTGGAAATGCGTATGCATCAGATGAAGAATTAGAATTATTAGGTAGTTTAAATCGTTATCAGTTAGAATTGGCTATCGAATTTACAAAAGATGTCAGCGCGATTGAAAAAGAAATTACGTTGAAGGAACAGCACTTCCGTCGTGGTGACATCACAGACCAAGTAGTTCGTTCAACCGAAGTTCGTAAAAAATACAAAAATAAAGCCAATCCAGCACATGACAATGTACAAACCTTTCAAATTGGCGATGTAGTCATTGGGAATGATGCTTTTGGAAAATACAAAAATGAACTGCAGATTGTTTTACAGCCACATTCAGATGAGCGTAAAAATAAAGTAGGGAAAATAACAGAAAAAGAATTATTGTTGTTGGCGTTTGTAAAACCCTGGACTAAATTTAGATTTAAAGAAAAGTAGGGGATAAAATGAGTTACGATTTAATCATAAAGAACGGGAAAACTATTAAAGGAAATCCAGTAGAAATAGCAATCAATGCTGGAAAAATTGCAAAAGTTTCAGAGAAAATTGATGCGAACGGTAAAGAACTGATCGAGTTAGAGCAAGGGACTTACGTATCAGCTGGCTGGATCGATGATCATGTACATTGTTTTGAGAAGATGACGTTATATTACGATTTTCCTGATGAAATTGGTGTCAAAAAAGGTATAACGACATTAATTGATGCGGGTACGACAGGTGCAGAAAATATCCATGAATTCTACGACTTAGCAAAACAAGCAAAAACAAATGTCTATGCGTTAATCAATATTTCAAAATGGGGGATTGTTGAACAAGATGAACTGGCTGATTTAAGCAAAGTCAAAGAAGAATTAGTGCATAATGCATTAGCTGAATTACCTGGTTTTGTGGTAGGGATCAAAGCTCGTATGAGCAAAACGGTGATTGGAGAAAATGGTATTACTCCTTTAGAAATGGCTAAGAATATTCAAAAAGAAAATAATCATTTGCCGTTAATGGTTCACATTGGATCTGCGCCTCCGGAACTAGAAGAAATTTTAGCTCATATGTCAAAAGGAGATGTTTTGACCCACTGTTTCAATGGGAAATCGAACGGAATAGTCAATAAAGAAACCAATCAAATCAAAGATTTTGCTTGGGCTGCTTATGATAAAGGGATTGTATTTGATATCGGTCATGGGACAGATAGTTTTAATTTCCATGTCGCAGAAACAGCTTTAAGAGAAGGAATGAAGGCAACGTCTATCAGTACAGACATTTATATTCGAAATCGAGAAAATGGACCAGTGTATGATTTAGCGACGACAATGGAGAAATTGCGCGTAGTAGGGTATGAATGGTCTGAAATTATTGAGAAAGTTACTGTAACGCCTGCTGAAAATTTCCAGTTGGCTACAAAAGGACATCTGAAAGAAGGGTATGATGGTGATATCACGATTTTTAAGATTGAAGCAGGGCAGAAAATAGTGACTGATTCAAATGGATTTACTAGAGAAACAAAAGAATTGATCAAACCTGTAAAAACCATTATTGGAGGAACAGTTTATGACAATTAGCTACGAAAAATTCAAGTTAAAAGAAGTCATCAATGCGTCAGGCAGAATGACAATCTTAGGCGTGTCAAAAGTGTCAGAGAATGTCTTAGCTGCTCAAAAGTTCGGTGGCGAACATTTCTTTGAAATGAGTGAATTAAGTATTCAAACAGGTGCCTATTTAGCGAAATTATTAAAGGTCGAAGATGCTCAAGTCGTGTCTTGCGCTTCTGCTGGTATTGCGCAAAGTGTGGCGGCTTTGATCGGGGAAGGTTCTGTCTATCATGCTTATCATCCGTACACAGAGAAGGTAACGAAACGTGAAATCATCCTGCCTAAAGGGCACAATGTAGACTACGGCACGCCCGTTGAAGTAATGGTCCAACAAGGTGGCGGTCAAGTAGTGGAAGCAGGGTATGCAAATATGTGCTCGTCAGAACACATCGAAATGATGATCACGGACCAAACTGCCGCGATTCTATACATCAAGAGCCATCATACGGTTCAAAAAAGTATGCTAAGTGTGGCAGAAGCCGCAACGGTAGCCCAAAAGCACAAGCTACCACTAATCATAGATGCGGCAGCAGAAGAAGATCTCTTCAAATACATCAAGGCTGGCGCAGACCTAGTGATTTACAGCGGAGCGAAAGCCATCGAAGGCCCAAGCGCAGGACTTGTGATTGGGAAAAAAGAGTACATCGAATGGATTCGTCTGCAAGGTAAAGGCATTGGCCGTGCAATGAAAATCGGTAAAGAGAATATTTTAGGGTTCACCCAAGCCGTTGAAGAGTATGTAAAAAATGGTAGTGAAACAGGAGCGTCGATACGAGCACGGTTGGCGCCATTTATTGAAAAATTGAACACTATCCCAAACCTTGAAGCCAAAGTCGTTCAAGACGGCGCTGGAAGAGATATTTACCGTGCCAGTATCAAAGTCAGTGGGCCAAAATCAGCTAAAGAGGTCATTCAAGAACTAAAAGCGAAAAGTCCAGCAATTTACACCCGTGAATACCAAGCAAATAACGGCATTATCGAATTCGATATCCGTTCAGTGAATGAAGCGGAAATGAATAAGATCACGAAAAGACTACAAGAAATGATGAATTAAAGGAGAGAATCAATTATGACATTAACACCCAACTATTTAGAAGACCGTATTTGCCTAAACGTCCTAGCCAACTCAGTAGAAAATGCGAAAGACTGTTACGAAGCAGCAGAGGGACACATTGTTTTAGGCGTATTATCTAAAAACTATCCAACAGACGAAGCGGCGATCGAAGACATGAAAAAATACGCCGCAGAAACCAACAACGCATTGTCTGTCGGCTTAGGAGCTGGTGATCCAAACCAAAGCCAAATGGTGTCAAGAATTTCAAAAGACTTACAACCTCAACACGTCAACCAGGTTTTTACAGGTGTTGGCACATCTCGTGCTTTATTAGGGCAAAATGAAACGATCGTAAACGGCTTAGTGTCTCCAACGGGCAAAGTCGGCATCGTCAATATCGCTACAGGGTCATTAAGTTCACAAGCACCAGCGGGAGAAGTGACGATCGAAACAGCCATTCGCTTATTACAAGACATGGGAGGCAGCTCGATCAAATTCTTCCCGATGAAAGGCTTAGCGCATATCAAAGAATACAAAGCAGTCGCTGAAGCTTGTGCGAAATACGACTTCTATTTAGAACCAACTGGTGGTATTGATTTAGAAAACTTTGAAGAAATCGTACAAATCGCAGTGGAAGCAGGAGTGAAGAAAATCATTCCTCATGTGTATAGCTCGATCATCGACTCAGCGACTGGTGATACTAAACCAGAAGATGTGAAAACCTTGCTTGGGATGATGAAAAACACTTTGGGCAAATAAAAACTGAGCTAGATAAAAAATAAAAGCAGAACAAGCTCGTTCAGGACTGACAAAACAATAGACAAGAGTTCTCTTTTTTTCGAAGTCCTAGCTTGAAAAGCTAGAAATAGGCAGGGGTCAGAAATGAGAATTGCAGCTTTTGGTGAAATAATGATGCGCCTAACTCCACCAGAATATTTGATGCTGGAGCAAACCAAAGAATTACGTTTAGACTTTACAGGGACAGGTGTCAATATTTTAAGCAATCTTGCGCATTTTGGGTGTCAAACAAGCTTACTGACAAACCTACCTGATAATCGTTTAGGTGAAGCCGCTAAAGCGCGTGTTCGTCAGTTAGGTATTCAAGATCATTGGATTGGCGTATATGGAGATCACATAGGCTCTTACTTTGCTGAAATGGGTTTTGGACCAAGACCGACTCAAGTAACCTATCAAAATCGCCGAAATAGTTCATTTGGTGTGAGTGGAGCTTCTAATTATGAGTTCGATGCATTTTTAGCTGAAGTTGATTTAGTCCATATTTGTGGTATAGCATTGAGTTTAACTGAAAAAACGCGTGAGGCGGCATTTATGTTAGCTGAAAAGGCACATGCTTTAGGAAAAAAAGTTTGTTTTGATTTTAATTTTCGCCCCAGTTTAAACGAAGCTCATGGTGTTTTATTTATGAAGGAACAATATGAAAAAATGTTACCGTATTGTGACGTGGTTTTTGGCAGTCAGCGGGATTTGACTGACTTGTTAGGAATGGAATTGGCTAAAACGTTAGACGCCTCTAAACAATTTGAAGTATTGGTTCAACAGTTTATGACGGACTACCAGATTGAATATTTTGCTGGAACGATTCGTCAAGGTGAAGGGTACAAACATTATTTAACAGGTTTTTTATTTGATTCAGAAAAACAAGTCAAAGCAGCACCAAGAGAAATCGTTCGTTTAGATCGAATCGGTGCTGGAGATGGATACGCTGCCGGAATTTTGCTTGGCATCAGTGAAGGATGGTCATTATTAGAAACAGTAGAATTTGCTACTGCTAATGGTGTTTTAGCACATACGATCCAAGGAGATGTGCCACTTACAACTAGAAAACAGGTAAAACATCTAATGGAACAGCCGACAGTGGATCTGATTCGGTAGGAGAATGAGTAGAATGAAATAGTGTAAATGCGTTTATACTACTTTCGTTCTACTCTTTTTTTCATTATAATGAAGATAAGCAATGATTTTAGCGAAACCATTTACGTGATGCAGATAAATTGGTATGCTAAGGAAGCGGAGCTATTATGCAATACGTTATTTTTTATATAAAAAAGTCTGTTTAGAGGAGGAGATCGACATGACCGATGAAAATATTTGGAAAGCGCTAGACGATGATGTTTTGAAAGATAGTATTCGAAAACGACCAGGTATGTACATTGGTGGGATTGGTCAAACTGGCTTGGAAAGCATGGTCTTGCAAGTACTAGATCATTTATTGTACTTAGCAGTTGATCTAAAGCAGGCAGAACTTTCGATAGAACTTTCTAATACCCAATTTATTTTTTCTTTTTTCAGTAAAAAAGGGTTATTTTTAGATAAAATTCCAGAAGAACAGTACACCCCCCCGTATCTTTTTCTATCTGTAGTCAATGCCTTATCAGAACAGCTTGGTTTTGGTGTAGAGAAATTAGGCAAACGTACGATTCAAATTTATCAAAATGGGCAGTTGAACAAAAAAGCGTTGATTCCATCAGAAGACGAGGGACAACGGATCGAACTAGCTTTTACACCCGATGAACTGCTATTTGGCAATAAACCATTGTCTTATTTTATTTTATTCAATCGATGTCAAGAACTGGCGATGCTAAACAGTGGGTTGACCATTTCGTTGACTGACGGAAAAAAACAGAAAAACTTTTTCCATTATGAACAAGGACTTGTGGAATACATTTTTCAAAAGGATGATAGCATCACAAGAGGCGGTCAACCATTGATTATCAACACGATCAGTGAAGGGGTTTTGATTCAAGCCGTTATCTCCAAGAATGGCTCTACGAGCATTAAAGACAGTTTTGTCAACGGTCATTTACCATCTGATGGTGGCACACATCTTGAAGGGTTCATCCAAGGAACGGTAGATGCAATCAATCAATTTCTAGAAGAAACGAATCGTTTAAAGTATTTAACGATCGATAATTTTCCAGAACGCTATGACATGGTTCTTTCCGTCAGAGTCAAACGCCCTAGATACACTGGGGCCATCAAAAAGAAAATTAGAAATCCTGAGCTTTACAAAATTGTGAAAGAAGCTGTTTTTACTGAAGTATCAATCTTTTTAAAACGGCATCCGGCGTGGTACTTAAATTAAACGAATGGCTCATCATTGAAAGGTGCGGCGGTTATGAAAATTTTTATTGATGGTGATGGTTCACCAGTAAAAGAGACAACAATTGAAGTTGCACTAGCTTATTCGATCGACGTTGTCATTGTGACGAGTATCGATCATTATTCTTTAAAAGAGTATCCTCAAAATGTTTCTTTTGTCTATGTAGATAAAGGAGCTGATGCAGCAGATTATAAGATTGTTCAGTTGATTAAAATGGGTGATGTTTTAGTAACACAAGATTATGGGCTAGCTTCATTAGTTTTGCCGAAAGGTGCTCGAGTGATGCATCAATTAGGATATGAATATACAGGAGAAAATATGGACGGATTACTGGAACAACGTTATTTTAGTGCGAAAGTACGAAAAAGTGGTGGCCGTACGAAAGGGCCGAAAGCATTCACACAGGCAGATCGTGAAAAATTCAAAGCCAATCTTGTTGAGCTGATCAACGGATACATAGAATAGCAGGAAAAATACTCATCTTATTCGAAAGAACAAGAAAAAAAAATTCTTTGATTTCGTGATTTGTTTCTATTCGGACTAACGCTTTTATGCTAAAATATGAAAGAACTATTTTCAATTTATTTATTGGACGCAACAACCGTGTTAATTGAAGTTGAATATGTCCTTTTTACGTAAGAATATTTAGCATCAAGAGCTAGCCTTTGGGAAAAAAGAGAAAAACTGAATGCTACAAAAAAACTTCAGACATATATTCTTTTTCAAGGCAAAACGGGCTCTTTCAGCTTTAAAATTATCTAGCTTTACAGGCTAGCTCTTCGGAAAAAAGAGAAAATCTGATTGTGGCGAAAAGCACCACCTTCTTATTTTCCAATCAGAGCTACCAAGTCTGTTTAGCTTCAAAAATTAGGAGGAAAAGCATTTGAAGATTACATTGTTATATGGTGGTAGAAGTGAGGAACATGATGTTTCTATATTATCTGCCTATTCTGTTTTAAATGCGATCTACTATAATTATTATGAAGTTCAATTGGTTTTTATTAGTAAAGAGGGAGAATGGGTCAAAGGACCACTTCTATCAGAGAAGCCAGAAAGTCCAGATGTCCTGAAGCTAAATTGGTCTGAAAAAGGCGAAACAGATAAGTGGGGAGAATACAATGGACGTGTGATTTTACCGTGTGAAATCCAAGAAGAAGAGACGATTGTTTTCCCAGTGTTACATGGACCAAACGGTGAAGATGGGACGATTCAAGGCTTTCTAGAAACGATTGGTATGCCATATGTAGGAGCTGGCGTTTTAGCAAGTGCGAATGCAATGGACAAAATCATGACAAAATATCTACTGCAAACGGCAGGAATTCCTCAAGTGCCATTTGTTCCTGTCCTAAGAAGTGATTGGAAAGAAAATCCTAAAAAAGTCTTTGAACAGTGTGAAGGTTCATTGATTTATCCCGTTTTTGTTAAACCAGCTAACATGGGCTCAAGTGTAGGGATCAGCAAAGCTGAAAACCGTGAAGAACTACAAAATGCGTTGGAAGAAGCGTATCGTTATGATTCCAGAGCAATCGTCGAGCAAGGAATCGAGGCTCGTGAGATCGAGGTAGCGATTTTAGGTAATGAAGATGTTCGAACGACCTTGCCTGGTGAAATCGTCAAAGATGTTGATTTTTATGATTACAATTCTAAATACATCGACAATCAAATCACGATGCAAATTCCAGCTGAAGTGCCGGATGAAGTGCATCAAAAAGCACAAGAATTTGCTAAAAAAGCGTATACTATTTTAGATGGTAGTGGGTTAAGTCGATGCGATTTCTTTTTGACTAGTAAAAATGAATTATTTTTAAACGAATTAAATACGATGCCTGGTTTTACTGAGTTTAGTATGTATCCCTTGTTATGGGAAAATATGGGCTTAAAATACAGTGATTTGATCGAAGAATTAATTCAATTAGCTTTAAATCGTTTCAAACAAAGACAAAGTTTTTACGAAAGATAACACACCAAAAAAGGGAGGAGACAAAACATTGGAAGTTTTGTTTCAGCCCTTTTATGTATGAGTTCAATCTAAGTAGAAGCCTTGAATGGTGAAGAAACTATAGTTTACGTTTAAAAAGGAGAGAAACCGATGAAATTAACTTTTTGGGAAGCCGCTGAAGCGACAAAAGCTACGAATGATTGGCAACAATGGTCAGATTTTGAATTGACTGGAATTGAATTTGACAGCAGATTAATAACCCAAGGCAATCTTTTTGTTCCACTAAAAGGTGAAAATGATGGTCATTCCTTCGTTACCAGTGCAATAGATAACGGAGCAAAAGCTGCTTTTTGGAGTTCTTTAGAAACGGCGCCAGAACAATTTCCGATTTTAAAAGTCACAGATACCTTGAAAGCCATGCAAGACCTAGCTGCTTACTATCTAAAGAAAATGAAGCCTACGGTGATTGCGATTACGGGGAGCAATGGTAAAACCACGACCAAAGATATGACAGAAGCTGTTCTGGCTCAACAGTTCAAGACATATAAAACGCAAGGCAATTATAATAATGATATCGGGTTACCGTACACTATTTTACATATGCCAGATGAAACAGAAAAACTGATTCTAGAGATGGGCATGGATCATGCAAATGAAATCGATTTTCTATCAAGGTTAGCCCAGCCAGATGTGGCTGCAATTACAATGATTGGCGAGGCGCATATTGAAAATCTCGGTTCAAGAGCAGGGATCGCAAAAGCGAAAATGGAAATCACTGCAGGACTTGCAGGTAAAGGCTTGTTAATTATTCCAGCAGAGGAACCCTTACTAGTACCGTTAACAGTAGGATTCACTCAAACAATCCAAACATTTGGTTTGGAACAAGCGGATTGCAAAGCAGCAATTGTTGAAGCACAAAAAGACTATACATCGTTTAAGATCAACGGCTCAAACACTGTATTTACTATTCCTGTTCCAGGCAAATATAACGTTGGAAATGCATTGATTGCTATTTGTATCGGGCAATGGTTTGATATGGCGGAAGAAAAAATCCAAGCAGGTTTGGCTGATTTTCAATTAACCAAAAATCGGACCGAATGGTTGAAAAGTAAGACAGGGATCGAGATTTTAAGCGATGTTTATAACGCCAACCCAACAGCAATGAACTTAGTATTAGACAGTTTTAGCCAGATGCCTACACAAGGAAAACGAGTGGCAGTATTAGGTGATATGCTTGAATTAGGGCCAGATTCTGCAGCAATGCATATGTCTGTGAACGAGCATTTGGATCCAAACGAAATTACAGAAGTTGTCCTGTATGGCGCTGAAATGCGTGCCTTATATGATACACTTGCAAAAAAATATCAAAAAAAACAGCTTCATTACTTCAAAAAAGAAGAAAAAGAAGCATTGACAACTACGTTAAAATCAATTCTTGAACCCAAAGATATGGTCGTATTGAAAGCAAGCAATGGCATGGGATTAAAGGAAGTCGTGTCAAAACTTATTAAAATTTAGCAAGCTTTCATAAAACTTGCTGAAAATGTAAAACTATGCTAGAATAACCTATTGCCGAAAGATCGAAGTAGATAAAACGAAAGTACCTATTGAAGATACTTTTCTATCATATAAAGATTAAAAAAGCTGAACGAACTCGTTTGGCTTTTCTAGTGCCTGTAGCTTCATAAGGTGGATTTTTCGGTAACACTAATGAGAAAATAAACGAAACCTATGTAGAAGGTTTATTGACTCCATGAACATTTTCAAAATTAGTGAAAGTCAAATCACCTGTAACATCAATTTTAGAAGAATCTATTTCTTCTGCAACAAACACTATTTAGGAGGATATCATTTGAAATTTAAAGAACTAGGTTTAGAAACAGATTTATTAGCAGCAATCGAGCGCTCAGGATTTGAAGAAGCAACACCGATTCAGGAGGAAACAATCCCTCTAGCATTGCAAGGAAAAGACGTCATTGGACAAGCACAAACAGGAACTGGTAAAACAGCTGCTTTTGGGTTACCAATGTTACAAAAAATCGATACAAGCAAACGTATGTTGCAAGGAATCGTGATTGCACCAACTCGTGAGTTAGCAATCCAAACACAAGAAGAGTTATATCGTTTAGGCCGCGATAAAAAAATCCGTGTACAAGCCGTTTACGGTGGAGCAGATATCGGCCGTCAAATTCGTGGATTAAAAGAAAATCCACATGTTGTTGTCGGAACACCTGGACGTTTATTGGATCATATCAATCGTCGTACTCTAAAACTAGATACAATTGAAACGTTAGTTTTAGATGAAGCAGATGAAATGTTGAATATGGGATTCTTAGAAGATATCGAAAAAATCATCTCAAAAATTCCATCAACTCGTCAAACATTGCTATTTTCAGCAACAATGCCGCCAGCTATTAAAAATATCGGCGTGAAATTCATGAAAGAACCAGAACACGTGAAGATCAAAGCAAAAGAAATGACTGCTGATTTGATCGATCAATATTACGTACGTTCAAAAGATTTCGAAAAATTCGATGTAATGACGCGCTTATTAGACGTTCAAACACCAGAATTGACAATCGTATTTGGTCGTACAAAACGTCGTGTAGATGAATTAGCTCGTGGTTTAGAAGCGCGCGGATACAAAGCTGAAGGAATCCATGGTGATTTATCACAACAAAAACGTATGAGCGTTTTACGTTCATTTAAAAATGGAAACTTAGATATTTTAGTTGCGACAGACGTAGCAGCTCGTGGACTAGATATTTCAGGTGTTACGCATGTTTACAACTACGATATTCCACAAGATCCAGAGAGTTATGTTCACCGTATCGGCCGTACAGGTCGTGCTGGTAAAGGCGGAATGTCAGTAACTTTTGTGACACCAAACGAAATGGGTTACTTACATGTTATCGAAGAATTAACGAAAAAACGTATGACACCGTTACGTCCACCAAATGAACAAGAAGCCTTTAAAGGACAATTAGGTGCAGCAATCGAAACGGTTGAAGAAAAAATGGCAGAAAATGGTCTAGAAAATTATTTGCCTGCAGCTAAAGACCTTTTAGAAAAATATTCTGCTGAAGATTTAGCAGCATTATTACTAAAAACTATTTCTAAAGATCCATCAGATGCTGTGCCGGTAAAAATTACACCAGAGCGTCCATTACCATCAACTAAAAAAGGCTTCAACAAAAATAATCGTAGCGGTGGCGGTGGCAACAGCCGTAATCGTAATAAAAATGGCGGTGGCGGTTACCGTGGAAACAAAAATAACAAAGGTACTGGCGGCAGCGGAAACGGCGGCGGCTATAATAAGAGCAAAGACAATCGTTCAGCAAAACGTCACAACGATAAAAAACGTAGCTTTGTTATTAGAGATAACTCAAATTAATAAATTCAAAAAAAGTATAAATAAAAATAATCAACGTTCAATTTAACTGTTTATTGGATTTTAAGAGGGTAGAACAAAGCTTAAATGCTCTGTTCTACCCTCTTTTATTGAATTCTAGCTTTAAGAGCTAACACTGCATGTTATTTCAATGTTAATAGTCCCTAAAAAGTTGTGGTTCTGAGGATTAAAGAAGTTTGAAAAAAGAAAAAAATAGGAGTGGTAAAAAGAATCATAGTCAACTTTTCCTGTTTTTTTGGTAGTGAGGAGCGAGCTCTTTCAGCTTTTTATTAATTTTTACATTATTATGTGGAAAAATTGCTAAAATTTGATAGAATAAGAGTAATTTATAAAATAAAAAAAGAGGGCTCGGAAGAATGATTAAAGGAATTGGTATAGATATGGTAGAACTCTCAAGAATTGAAAAAATTATCGAAAACAAAACGTCCTTTGTAAGAAGAGTTTTGACTAATGATGAGCTCGCTCTTTTTCAAACATTACCTCATAAACGTCAAGTAGAGTTTTTAGCAGGTAGATTTGCTTGCAAAGAAGCTTTTTCTAAGGCGTGGGGGACAGGGATTGGAAGTGTTGGGTTAAAGGATGTTGAAGTGTTAAAAGAAGAGAATGGTGCGCCAAAAGTTACTAAATCTCCTCATGAAGGCAATGTATTTGTTTCAATTTCTCATACAGACACTTTTGCGGTTGCCCAAATCATTTTGGAAGTTGTATAAAGTGAAGCTGGATTTATCTATTAAATTTGAATAAAGGTTATGACAATGCGTTTGATCAGGTTTTGTTTCGACCTTAAAAGAAAGAAGGACACATATGGCTGTAGGATGGCATCGTCCCACAAAGTTAGTGATCGATACACAAGCAATTAAAGAAAATGTTGGCAACGAAGTAAAACGAATGCCGCAAGGAACAGAATTATTTGCAGTAGTTAAAGCAAATGGCTATGGTCATGGAGCTGTTCAAACGGCCAGAGCGGCTATTGAGGGAGGCGCTACGGGATTTTGTGTAGCAATCTTAGATGAAGCGATAGAACTGCGTGAAGCAGGCATTACAGAACCAATACTGATTTTAAGTGTCGTTGACGTTTCTTACATAGACTTGCTGTTGAAATATGATTTATCTGTCACGGTAGCAACTCAAGAATGGTTGGAACAAGCGATTGAGCAATTGAAGTATATAGAAACACCAACACCATTGAAAATACATATAAAAGTGGATACAGGCATGGGGCGCATTGGATTTACTACGCCAGAAGCGGTAAAGCAAACAGTTGATTTAGTTCGATCAACAAATGTGCTTATTTGGGAAGGATTATTTACCCATTTTTCTACAGCAGATGAAAAAGATATACGCTATTTTGAAAAACAAACACATCGTTTTCAAACAATTTTGGCAGTACTTGTTGACTTACCAAAATATGTTCATGTTAGCAATAGTGCGACAGCTTTGTGGCATCCTGAAAATGTGGGAAATATGATTCGTTTTGGTATAGCAATGTATGGATTGAATCCGTCGGGACATGCGTTACCAGAAACTTACCCATTAAAACCCGCACTGAGTTTGGTTTCAAAACTGATTCAGGTCAAAGAACTTTCAGCTGGAGAAGGAATTGGTTACGGTAATACCTATACCACAACCGAAAAGGAATGGATCGGCACAGTACCAATTGGTTATGCAGATGGTTGGCTGCGTCATCTACAGGGCTTTTCAGTGTTAGTGAATGGTGAGCGATGTGAAATCGTTGGTAGGATTTGTATGGATCAATGCATGATTCGTTTGCCAAAGCAAACAGCAATAGGGACGCAAGTTACATTGATTGGGCACGATCATGGAGAAGAGATTACGATGCAAATGGTCGCAGATAAACTAGAAACGATCCATTATGAAGTAGCATGCACATTTTCTGAACGTATGCCAAGGGAGTATAAATAGAATAGGAGGTTTAAAATGGTCAAAAGGGGTGACATATATTTTGCAGACTTATCCCCTGTTGTAGGATCGGAACAAGGGGGAGTACGTCCAGTACTAGTCATACAAAATAATTTAGGCAATCATTTTAGCCCAACGATCATTGTCGCTGCAATCACAGCGAAGATGGCTAAGCCAAAATTACCAACACATATAGGGATTAATTCTGAAGAAACTGGAATCGAACGTGATTCGGTCATTTTACTAGAGCAGATCCGTACTATTGATAAAATACGTTTGAAAGAAAAAGTTTGCCATTTAGGTATAGAAATCATGGACTCTGTTGACCGCGCGTTAGGTGTTAGTGTAGGGATCGTAGAAGCAGAGCTAGAAGAAGAAAATCTTGGTACATATCGCTAAATGTATTAGGTATTTTAATGGAGAACATAGGACATATCCTGTTTTGTTAATGTCGGGATAGTCATGTAGGACATTGTAATTCTAAAAAGAATCACCTTGTTTTTTACTTATACATTGTTATTTTTTGTTATTTGTTACTAAATACTAAAAATACTAATATCAGCAGCTGGAAACGAAAAATCAATCAATTAGAATCAATTTCCTTTATCTTAAATACTAAAAAAATAATAATTTGACATAATTGTTTCGTCTTGTATTAACGTTTTTTTGCATTATTATAAAAAAACGTTGGCAATGAGGGTGCGTAATGTTACAATAAACTATATATAATTGGGTGGAAAGTGGATAACTTTCAAAAAATAGATATAGTTAGTGTTTTTTTATTAAGGGTAAAGGAGTTTATATTTGATGACGATTTTCATGTTTGTATTAGTAGTAATACTGTTTCTTATTTTCAGTTATCAGCTGTATGTACGATTTCAACTGGAGACCTTAGATTCTGATAGTCCAAAAATGAAGCGCAAGATCAATTTTTATAAGTATCAAGAGAATAATCGCTCATTACTATTTTTGATGATTGGCGCTCTTGTTTTTTGCTTAGTACTCTTTGGGATACTTTATAATCAAGATGCTTTAAGAAAAGATAATAAAAATTTAGAGTTGAAGATTGACGAGATCAAAGACGCCAGAGGAGGAGCTTCTGGCGCTGAAATTGAGAGTTATAAAGAAAATGCGTTGAAATTGACCGAATTTCCTTGGAGAAAAGTGGTAGAAAGCAGAGATGCTCAAGCACTTGATAATTATGAACTTCAACTTCTAAGAGATTGGCAGCCCTTTTTTGGAGAAGCGAATGTGGCGATCATGATTAGTCAAAAAACGGAAACATTGACCGTGTCAGTTTTTCCAACAGCATTGACATTTAGTGATTTCCAAACAGCTGAAAAAAATATTGAAACCTTTATCAAAGAGTTACAGCCAGTAAAAGAGATAACAATGATTGATTTTAACTTTACATATCGAGATCAAACGAACAAGCTATCTAAAAAATCAATCGTTTATACAAGAGGAACTACAGACAGTAACTTAGAAAAAATAGTATTAGACAAGTAGAGTAGAGAAATAAAAGACGAGGTGTAAACACATGGCAAAGAGACGGTTAATTAAAAAAATTAACGAGGTTTCCGATGACGAATTAACACAAGAAGTAGATTTTAATTCGGTAGAAGAAAAACAACTAAATTCAGTAACGACGAACACTAATAGCAACTTACTAGCGGAACAAGAACAAGAGATTACACGCTTAAGAGAATTGATCAAAGAATACAGATTGCAAGAATCTGAATTCGAACAAAATAAAGAAGAAAATTTCCGACTATCTCAACAGAATAAGCAATTAGTTTTAAAGGTTGAAAATAGCCAAGAAGAACTTGAATCATTAAAAGAGAAAAATGACGATTTAGCGACACAGCTCAATCAAAAAGAAACAGAGATTTTTGAGCTGGAAGATGCAAATGAGACTGCGGATTCTACAGAAGAAATTACTCGTTTAAACGCACAAATCGAAGAATTAGAAAAAGAAAATAGTCGTAAGCAAGAACAAATTGCATACTTAGAAACAGCGCTTGTTGAGAAAGATAAAGCGTTGGAAACTCAAATTTTCGAAAAAGAAAAAGAAATACAACAATTACAAGCTGATTTAAGTGCCCGAGGAACAATCGGAGAAAAACAAGAAGCATTGGAGACGGTGAAGATGGAACTAGAATCATTGAATGAAAAACTTCAAACTACGGATAAAGAAAATCAAGAATTGACACAAAAACTTGCTGATCTTCAAGAACAAATGCGCCGTTTACAACAAGAAAACCAAGAATTAAAAGACAAGGAAATCACTTTAGCAACAGATAGTGATGTTTCTGTTGACAACAGTCGCGTGGATGAATTGAAAAAAGAATTGGAAACAGTTCTAAAAGAAAAAAGCGAGTTGGAAACAAGTCTAGGGCGTATCCAAGGGTTGAATGATAAATATTCTATCCAAAAAAATGTCTTTGAATCCGAATTAGCTGGTTTAAGAACGATTTACAAAGAAAAAGAAGAAGAATTAGAAACCTTAAATGCTGAACTTGAAACAATGCGTAGCATGTCTGCAACTGGAGAAGCGACAGGGAACCAATTAGCTGAACTATTGCAAGCAAAACAACAAATCAATGATTTATTGTTGAAAAATCAATCCTTACAAGAAGAGGCGTTGAAATCACAACAAGAGATCGGTGAAGTAATGGTTTCAGCCAAGAAAGAAGCAAATCGCATTATCAGTGAAGCGCAAGTTGAAGCGAAACACATGGTCAACTCAGCAGAACTTGAAATGTTGAATATTGGCAACCGTGCGAAAAATATTTCAAATGAAGTAGAAGAATCTAAAAATGAAGTAATGACGATTTACCGTGAATTAGAGGAACGTTTAAGCAAACTATCACGTTTGGATAAATCTGGAAACTAAACAATCACAAAACGAATGAAGGGAAGAACAATATGAAAAAACAAATCAATAAAAAAAATTCTATTCTGTTGATTTTTTCTGCAATATTGTTTAGTACTGTTATTTACTTTATGTCTAGTTCAATGGTTTTAGGAGCCTCAGCAGGTGGCGGTATGGAATCTGTACCAGTAACAGCAGACGGTGGAACAGCAATTGCGCCGCCCCCAACACCTGTAGTTCCACAAGCGGAACCAAAGAAAGAAACGACATCTGAAAATACCGTTGCTGAAGACAAGGAAAAAGAGGCACCTAAAGAAGTCTATATTGTAAAAAACGGTCAGACTTTATGGGAAATTGCTCAAGATTCAGGCTTATCGATCCAAACATTAATGAATAAAAATCAGCTTAGTAGTAGCATCATTGTTGAGGGACAGGAATTAGTATTCGATCAATAGTAAGCTTTAGGTGGGTGGAGCAAAACTTTTTAGAGTTTTGCCTCGCTCACTTTTTTCAATTTAAGAGTAGTCCTATTGTTGGGTTTTTATATGGAAAAATACATAGCAGTCTGTTATTCTTAACTAAGAGTATTAATTGGTATGATTGAGGTGCATCATGGATGAAATAAAAGAACGTTTTGAACGACTGATACGACAATTAAAAAGACAATTTAATAAAAACAAAAAAACAAAAAATAAAAGTAAAAACAAGAATAGAAAACATCCCCAGCCAGGACTAAAAAAGAAACGTCCTCGCCCTACAGAACAAGTGGAACCTAAAAGTGAAAAACCAAGAGTAAGACCAAGGCCAAAAGAAGAAATAGTCGGAATTTCAAAACCAATCAATAAAAAGAGGAAAAAGAGAAAGTTAACGAAAGAAGAAATTGAAAGACTAAGAAAGAAAAAAAGACAAGATAGTATCATTGAAATCATCAAGTTCATGTTACCCGTTGTAGTATTTGCAATCTTTGTTTTCTTCTTTATTTTAAATACTTCACCTCATATGGTTGATGGGGATTCAATGAAACCGACATTGCTAAATGGTGATCGGGTCATTGTACGTCGAACAAAAGAGCCTAGAAGATACGAAATCATCACATTTAAACCACCCGTAAAAAGCGAGTTTCAGTATGTGAAACGTGTCATCGGTATGCCAGGAGACTTAGTTTGGACTGAAGGTAGTGATTTATTTATTAATCATCAAGCGGAATCGTTACCAAAAGTTTCGGAATTATCTGCCGCAAGTGAACTGCCTGATGGAACAATCAAAGTCAATCTCTCTGAAGACAGTTTGGACCAGATGTCAAAATTGAAAAAAATTCCTAAAGGACATTATTTTGTATTAGGAGACAATCGAAATAATTCCAGTGATAGCAGAACATTTGGTTTAGTTGATGGTCTTGCAATCGAAGGAGTTGTTTCCTTTAGATTTGCACCGTTTAATAATGTCGGTTGGATAAAATAAAAAAAACGATAATATTTTATCGTTTTTTTATTTTCATTATTATAAAGAAAAAATATGATTTTGGTTGATGATTATCGTTATTAAAATAAATAAAAAGAAACAGAAATAAAATTTTTTTATTGCAATTTAATTACTATTCTCATTAAATTTAGTAGGTATAAAGAAAACAGAGAACATCAAGGGTCTGTTCTCTGCTATAATTTCAATTAGTGATAGAAATAATTATCTCGTATCAATCAGCTGAATAATCAATTTTTCAATTTCAGTCATATCATAACTATTACCAATATCAGAAAAAATATAGATAAGTTCTTGTTTTTCAGAAATCATGTCACTATAAATATTTGAAAGTAGGATGTCATAATGGCTATCCTCTTTAAAAGCTTCCGCCTTGATTGGGTATTTATGCCCTAAAACATTTGTTAAATGTTGGATAACTAATTCACCAATAAAAGGATTTAATGAATGATAAACACCAATCGAAATTTTCTCTTCATTTAATTCAGCAATGTGATTCAATATGATCGTATAATGAATTTCAGTGAATTTATTTTTGTAACTGTCTTTTTCACCATCTTGATCAAACTTTTTAGTCGCAATATCCATCAATTCAAAAACTTCATTACCGGAAAATGGATGACGATGCGCATTGACGATAGACTTTATGGTCCAACTATCAAAAGGCAAAATAAACCCATCGAAATAATATAGTTGAGAATGAAGCTGGAACAATAGATTTTCAATATACAATAATCGAGCGGATGACGCATAACTCGATAAATATCCTTGTTGCTTTAGATATTTTAAGATCACTTTGTTCATATAGTTTAAATAAGAACTTTGTCTACGTTGTTGTTCTGCTAATCTGAAAGCAAAAGAAGAATTAGGAGAAAAATTGTGCATAGAACAAAAGAAGTCATAAAACATGTATGCTTCATAAATAGTATATGGACGGTCGATTTTTTTCATATATGTATGTAAAGACAAATTGATCTCTTCAAATAACGGTCGGTCAGGATAATCGTAGTTTGGACTAATGACCGGATTAAATTCAGTCGTCTGTCGTCTAAAAGATATTTTCATCCATAATTTGATTTGTAGCACCTCGGTTGGATCAAAGACTAGATTAAGAGACTCTTTTAAAATATCTACAAAACCAAGATATTGATTAGCCGTTTCTTTTTCTAAACTTGATTTGTCTTCAAAAAGAAACCAGAAGAAACTAAAGAAAAAATAGCGAATCTGTTTTTCTTCACCGATTAATTTTCCGCGTTTGATTTGAAGTCGAAATTCCTTTAGCAGTTCATTTAATTCAGTAATTTTGCGATAATAAGTCGCTGAGCTGATTGCGTAGTTCAGCTGAAAATAATCACAGGTCAATTCCCCTTTATTGAACAGTTGATTGATCATTTGAAATTTAATTGATTTTTCTAGAAAAAGTACAACAACCTTCTTCAATGGGAATGTCGGTTGTTTTTTTAAAAAGATATTTTCACCTTGTAATGTTATTTCAACTTGCTCGCTTACTTGATTCTCTTCCAGAAAACTTTGGAGGAATGACAGATACTCATTCAATGTTGGTAAGCTAATTTGAAATTCGTTGACTAGCTCGTTTTTTGTTGCCTTGCCTTGATTGTTGTATAAAAATAATAATATATCATTCATATAATCGAAGGGCTTTTCTAAAAAATCTCGTTTTAGCATAATAGACACCTCACTTTAAGCATACTTGATTCATAAGAAAATGGCAATACGCATTGTATAAAAAGAAAGTAACTCTTTATTATTATTTCAAAAAAACGAAATTATATATATAATGAAGTGTAATAATTTTTTTAATTTATAATTATGTAATTGCAATGATGGTTTATTCAATTGAAGGGAGAAGAACCATAGTGAAAGTAGTAATTATCGGAGCCTCACATGGAGGGCTTCAAGCTGCGGTAACGATAAAGAAGTTAAATCCTCAAACAGAGGTTGTTTTAATTGAAAAAAGAGGTGAGCTTAGCTTTGTTTCAAGTGGGATTGTTTTGAAATTAAATCAATTAGTCAATGATTTGGACAACGTGAGATACCTTACCTCTGAAGAATTAGAAGAACAAGGTGTAGATGTCTTACTAAACGCAACAGTGACTACAATCGATCCTGATAAAAAAACCATTGCCTACTTGGATACCTCTAAAAAATCACATGAAATCAACTACGAGAAGTTAATCCTTGCAACTGGATCAAATCAATTTTCCACGAACCTAACATTACCAAGTAAAGACAAGGTTACTGTTTTTAAAAGCTATTCAAGCTCTAAGGAAGTGTTGGAAAAATTAGAACATGCAAAATCTATTTCGATTGTTGGTGGTGGATATATCGGTGTAGAATTGTGCGATGCTTTGAGAGGGCAAGGCAAAGAAATTCACTTGATTGAAAGTGCTGATTCAGTTCTATTTCGTTATTTAGATAAGGATCTATCTTCATTGATTGAACAAAAAATTCGAGACTCTGGCGTTAAACTTCATTTAAATGAGAGTGTTATTGGCTTTTCAGACACAGACAAAGAGTTGTTTGTCACGAAAACAACAAATGAAGAAATCAGAAATGATTATGTGATCGTAGCTGTCAATGCTCGACCAGATACTACATTAGTAAAGGATTTTCTAGATTTGAATGCAAACGGAACGATTCGTGTTAATGAGCAGATGCAGACAAGTGATCCTGATATTTTTGCTTTGGGTGATGTTATTTCTTATCCTGTCCACAATAGTTATCGTAAATCTTTTATTCCTTTAGTCAATAATGTTGTTCGCAGCGCAACAGTAGCTGCAATGAACGTAATAGGGTATCCGATGAAATATAATAAAACACAAAAAACAACCGCTGCTAACATTTTCGACTGCTACGTTGCAAGCACTGGATTAACCGAAATAGAAGCCAAATTTGAAGGCATCGAAGTTGAAAGTATCTTTTTGACAGTACCATGCCAATTGCCTTACCTTGAATTGCAGGAGGACGTGCATATCAAAATGGTTTTTGAAAAAGGGTCGCACAAATTAATTGGCGCTCAATTGATGTCAGAAAAAGATATTACGCAATCAATCAACACGTTATCTTTGGCCATCAACCAAGGAATAACACTTGAAGAATTAGTTACGATGGATTTTTATTTTAACCCAAGCATCAATCAACCGATGGGGATCATTAGTCGGGCAGCCTATGAATTTTTGATTGAAAAGTATAAGATTGAATAAATTTGAAGTAAGGTACTTTAATTTCTACTATTATTGCTATAATACTTAGAGAATGTGAGGAAGAGAAAGATTCAACTCATATTCCATGAGTAGAGTAAGGTCTGTTGATTAGACTTTACTCTTTTTTTATAAAAATGAGCTGTTACTTTTTTTGCTTTCCTAAAACGGATAAATTCTATAAAAAAGTCTGTAATGAATGACCGTAGGCATAATATTCGTTGATTTCTTTTTTCTTGTTGATTTATATGCAATTGGAAAAAATGGTTTAATAACCTTATTAAGAGGGCAAACGGTTGAGTAAATATTGAAAATTAGCAATATCTGCATAAGGAATTATTTTGCGTTTTGTGATTTTTTCGTTTCACAAAAAGTGAAAAATACAATTGTGTCTATATGTGTGCTTTGTTATACTTATCCGTATAAATTTAACAAGGAGTGAAAATATGGGGATAAAAAGCAGTCTATCTATAGCAGGGAATGTATCCGCTTCTTTTAGTCAATCAGCCAATGCTTTAAACAACATAAAAGGACCAACCAATATCGCGACGAGAACGAACGTGATGGGCAATGCGAAGGCGAAAGAAACAGCGACTAATTTTGGAAACGATATTAAAAAACTCTCAGCTAGTATTGTAGCTACTGGGAAAAATATACACTCTGTTGCAAAGGATTTTTCCGAAATCGACTTAAAAGCATCACATCAATTTCAAGCGAACACATCGCCAATGAGTAGGTGGTTCTAATGACAGAGGTGAGTGACCAAGCAACACTTAAAACGATTCAAGCAGAACAAGAGTTAGTCACAAGAGAAATCCGGACAATAGGTAAACAACTGGAGGACCTTCACTCTATCCATCAAGAAGAACAGCGCTTATATTCTGAAGTGGTTGCAACTTCTTCGCCGGAAGAACGACACTATTTTCAAGATAGAGGTCTGGATAGTCGAGATCAATCAACTAAAGCGCAACAGCGTCTAGCAGATAAAGAAAGAGAATTAAACAAAACGAAAAAGCAGTTGTTGGAAGCGGAAGAAGAAACCTATCGGAAACAACGGAATGCGCTATTGGAGGAAGAAAAGGAGAAGCAGTAAATGGGGTTGAAATTTTATGTTGGTGAAATGCAGGCGCAAGCAAGTGATGCTTCACGAATGAACCAAGAAGCAAATCAAGCGATCGCTTCGCTTCAAAAAAGTATCGCGCAATTTTTATTCGCACCGTTATCAGGAAAAGCCTATGACTCGGCGAAGCGTTATTTCAATGTGGTCTATACACCAATCTGTCGTTCTGTTACTATGACAGGAGAAGCAATGGCAAGTACCCACAAACGACTGATCAACGAGTATCAAAGTTCTGTTTCAAGTATCGATACAGACGAAGACCAAATCATGAGTCAAATCAACCGATTCGAACAGTTGAAACAACAGTTAGAGCATCAGATGACCGTGTCAAAAGAGGTCCAGCCAAGTTTAGAACGTCGCTATATCAACGCTTGTGAGAGTATTGCTAAAAAAAGAGAACAATTAGAGCAGTTTCATGCTTTTAACGCCCGCTCGGCCAGTTTCTTTTCAGAATACGAAGCTTGCCAACAAGAGCTGTCTCGAGGGATAGCACAAGTCAGTGGATGTAAAGCTTGGAATGGGGCTTCGGGGACATTTGACCTTGGGAAATTAGATATGACCTGGGCCACTTCGATCAATGAACGGTGGAAAAATCGCGCTGAAGCAATCGAAAACAAACGAGCAAAAGAATTTGCGGAAGGGATGAAAGGTCGTTACCATTGTCGTGTCCAACTTGCCACAGGCGCTTACGTATGGATGTGGGTGACCGATCCAAGTAAAGTCACACAAGCAGACGTTCAATTCAATGAAAAATATAAAGAATACCTAGATATATTGACGAAGCCAGAAAAAGGTTTGGTTGACGAGTATTTTCAAACAATTACAGAAGAATTGAAAACAGGGATCAATCAAAAAACAGGGAAACCATTAACGGATTTAGAAAAAGCACAACGTTGGTCGACCATCGCAAGTGCGATCGCAGCCGTAGCAATTGGTGCTTATTATGGAGGAAAAGGGTTTACTGGCAAAGGGACAAACGCACCTAAGACGCCTACTTTAAAGGGAAATAAAGGCGGTAAGAATTATACACTGGATCGAGGGAAGAATAAAGGGAAAACTGGGTATAAGAAACCTAGTGGGGCTAGAAATGTTATTAAAAATAACTTAGGTAAAGAAATAGATATAACCCCTTCTAAAGTTCATACTAAGGTGAATAAAAACCCGGGACCATTTGGTGAACCTAATAGTAGTGTAGATATTTTAGATTCTAAAGGAGAACTTACTACAAGACGATTTTATGATGAAACAGGAAAAGCTATACGTGATGTTGATATGACAAATCATGGTAATCCTAAAAGACATCCTGAGTACCCTCATGAACATAAGTGGAAGTACGATCCTAATGGAAAACCTACTAGAGAATAAAAAATATATATGGAATGTGGAGGTTCGTAAATTATGGACTATAAAGAAATGGAAGAAAGCGTAGGTTATGGAGAAGAATACAATTTTTATTATAAGGATAAAGAATTTTGGATTAGTCAAAATTCTGACGGGAATTACTTAACTGAAGTTGGTGGAGAAACTCAAGAGTTTAAAAACTCAGAAGATTTGTTGAAGAATGCACGAATAAATGGGAAGTCTATTAGTGAGATTTGGGAAGAAATAAAAGATCAGTTTTAAAATAAAAAGGCACTTTATCACGAGACTGTTAATCAAGCGATAAGGCCTAAACTCACTAATCAGGTTGCTGATAGCTAATAATATAAAAAAGTGTAATGTATTTGTTTAAAAATACGTTACACTTTTTGATGTTTGACAATTAAAAAATATCCCAGTCTCTTTTCTGAAATTTATGAACTAAATCACTAATCTCTGTTAGTTCATTTTTAGTCAAGTTAGGTAGGCTTTGAATAATTTCATACTCTTCCTCTGAAGTGATAGTATATTTGGTATCCACACCATTTTTAAAGTTCAATTTTGTATTATCTGAATCATCTAAAAAATAAAGTGTTGGTAAACAGAGCAAAAAATTAGAAGGTACTTGCAGTTTTTTCTCCATAGCTTTTAATTCGTCAAATTTTGGAATAGTAATACCTTCATATTCATACATGTCAAGCATATGCCCTAGTTGCTTTTCTTTGTTTACCGATTCTATATAATTTCTTATTAATGAAATAAATTTCACTTCATCGTCATAAGAAAAGTTATTTTTTTTCACTTCATTCACAATATTTTGAACGTTAGAATCGGCTAAAACAACTGCGGTAGAATACACATCATTTTACAGATGGAATCGGTTGTTGGTGGAATGGGATTGTCAAAGGAACAAAAGGGCTCAATACCGAAGGTTTTTTACTCTTAGAAACAGGCAAAGGCATTTTACTAGTTTTAGAATCTACGATAGGATTTGTAGGAGAGGGGATCAGTTCATTAGCGATTGGGAGTATACAAGTTGGTCAGCTATTAGGTGGAGGACTCGCTGCAGGGATCAATAATCGAAGAGGCGTAAAATCACCAGATTGGATTGGAAAAGATTGGTCAGGAGCTGTTAAGAATGTTCAGGCATTAACTCCTGAAGCCATTTTTGAAATGAGTAAAGCAGCGATAGGCGCAATGGCTGATGACTTTAAACGTGGAGATATCTATGATATGACGACAGATATTTTGACAGTGGGCACCATGTTATCAGCAGTAAACGGATTGAAAAACACGGCAAAGAATGTTACAACTAAGTTGAAAGCGCCAAAAGTAGGATCGGTCGTGGACGATGTAGCTAGGAAAGCTAGTGGAGCTAATATTCCTAAACTTTCTAGTTTGTCCGAAGCAGAAAAACTTAAAATTGCTAATCAATATAAGCAGACTGCACCAGTAGGTATTCCTGACAGTGCAAAATGAATGCTGGTTATGAACAAATTACTTATAAGTGGAATGATGGTCAATTTAAGTATGAAGTAAGGTGGCATACAAGAACTCCAGGAGCACCTGTAGAACAAGGTAATACATGGGTTGTTCAAAGAACAGTACCTGGAAATGGAGGAAACAAGCCACAAACATTCTTTAAAATTGGTGATAATGAATGGGTAGAAGGATATAAATGGTATGATGCTATAAATGCTAGAAAAGCAGGAAATGCTACTCCAGAACAAATAAAAATTTTAGATAAGGGTCATTGGAAGGAATGAATTAAATGATTGATAGTAGGTTTTATGAAGGTTTTCAGGGCGAAGCAGAGTTTACCTTTGTTGCTGATAATAATAAACTTGTAATTTGGAATGGCTATTTCGAGACTATTTTAGATAACTTATTAGATTGCAATGTAGAAAAAGAGGGAATTATGAATGAATATTTTAATCATGAAGGATGGTATGATGATTCACCATGGCTGATAAAAGATAATTCTCTTACTATTAATCAATTAAAACGTTTTGATATTAACAAAATTAATCAAACTTCAATGAAAGAAGATCTAGAAGAAGTAGTTCAAACGATTATTTCATTTTTAGAAATTAATCGTTTGAGTAAAATCTATATTGAATACGAATAATCAAAAAACAAAAAAGGCACTCAATCACAAGACTGGTAATCAAGTGATTGAGCCTTGACTAGTAAGGAACAATCTCACTAATCAAGTTGCCAATAGCTAACAAAAAGCTAGCTGTATTTATTGGACAAAAATTCAAGAGACTTTTCTAATCTTTTTGACTATTCTTTGATATACAAATCAACTAAGTTGTCGACTACGGAAACGGTATGAGTGGGTGAAAAACTACTGATCCGTTTTTTTCATATATCAAAAAATTGAAGTAGTAAAAAATATTCAAACAGAAAATAAATAAAAAGTTAAAGGGATAAACCATATAGTTATTTATACAGTATGCATTTAACCTCGAAAAATTAATTAGATATGACCTGGGCCACTTCGATCAATGAACGGTCGTTACCATTGTCGTGTCCAACTTGCCACAGGCGCTTATGTATGGATGTGGGTGACTGATCCAAGTAAAGTCACACAAGCAGACGTTCAATTCAATGAAAAATACAAAGAATACCTAGATATTTTGACGAAACCAGAAAAGGATTTGGTTGACGAGTGTTTTCAAACAATTACAGAAGAATTGAATACAGGGATCAACCAAAAAACAGGGAAGCCATTAACGGATTTAGAAAAAGCGCAACGATGGTCGGCCATCGCAAGTGCGATCGTAGCCCTAGCAATTGATGTCCATTCTAGTATAATGAACGTAGTTAGCTAAGATAGATTTTTTAAATTTCTTTCACATGATTCAAAAAATAGAAAGCAAATCACTTCTACTTATTGTTATTTAAGCTTATAATAAACTAAAATTCTAGGAGGCATAGCCGATGAAAGCAGACGAAAAAAAAGTTTATGACTTCATAATGGATCGAACGAAAGCTGGTCATCAAGAAGACATGAAACAGTTGCTAGCAGAACTGATGGAAAGAAGATCAACAGACAAGCTCGATAAAATGTACCTGATGAGTGTGGTTCCTAGAGCTCTTTCTTATTTAGACCATGATGCAGTTAATGAAGTAAAAAAAGTAGTGTCAGAGTTTACAGCAAAACGATAAGTTAAAAAATAAAGGCAAGCTGATTCAGGTGGATGAGTTTGTCTTTTTTTTAGGTGTAGGAAATTCCAGATGAAGAAATCAGAATCGAAAAATATCTTAATTCAATCGCATGCAGAAATACATAGAAGAAATCTCTACGACAGTTCAAGAAACCTGTCGTAGAAATAGACAAAAATTGGATTTTTCATTTGTTATTGATAAAATAATTATGCTAAAGTAAATCAGTCATTAAAAAGAGTGGGTGAGCAGGATGAAACATATAAAAAATACATTGAAGTTATTTAAATTAGATTGGCAACGCATTTTTAAAAACCCAATCGCTACATTTTTGATTATTGCACTGATGATTATTCCATCACTTTATGCATGGTTCAATATTGAAGCTTTATGGGATCCTTATGCAAACACAGGAGAGTTACCAATTGCAGTATACAGTGATGATCAAGCAGCATCATTCAAAGGTAAAAAAGTCAATATTGGTGAGGAAGTCTTAAAAAATCTTCATAAAAACAAACAATTGGGTTGGCGGTTCGTCGATTCTAAAGAAGAACTAGACAAGGGCGTACGATCAGGTAAATATTATGCTGGTATTTATCTACCCAAAGATTTCTCCAAAGATTTGTTAAGTTTTACGACAGGGGAAATCACTAAGCCTAAAATAGACTATTCAATCAATGAGAAGATCAACGCAATTGCACCAAAAATTGCGGAAAAGGGCGCGACTTCTTTACAAGCACAAATCACTGATGAATTTACTAAAACAGCTAGTGGGACATTGGTCAAGGTTTTTAATGATATTGGCTACAACTTAGATTCTAATTTAGTCAGTATCACAAAAGTAAAAAACATGATTCTTTCAACAGATGAAAACATGGCTCAAATCGATAAATACACACAAGAAGTTGTAGCATTACACGGGAAAATGCCAGAACTAAAAACAAAATTGGCGAAAGCAAATGAGTTTGTTGAATATTTGCCAGAAGTCGATGCATTAGGAGCGAAATTAGTTGATTTAAATAATAAGATACCGACAATCAAAGAACAAGCGAAAGTTATTTTAACGTTGCAAGAAAAAATTCCGGAAATTCAAAATGCTGGTAAACAATTAGCGATGATCGATGATGATTTTGCTTCTGTTGAACAAACGATGAATGAAGGGATCGAAGAAGCGAAACAAGGCTTAACGATTATTCAACAAGTTCAAACTGCACTACCAGACATTGAAAAACTTGGAAATCAAGCAGATCAATTAGCGACTGCCACGAGTGAAGGGGCAACGAAATTGCAAGAGGCACTACCAGGCATTACAAGTAGTATGAAAGTGACCTTACAAGCAATTGGAACAATCAGTTCTAGCGTTTCATCTGTTGTCGAGCAACTACGAGACAATCGTTTGACACCTGACGAGCGCGAAATGCTGAAACAACAATTGTCAGCTAGTCTAGGAAAACAGCAAGTGGTTGTTCAACAATTGATCCAAACGTTGACACAGATTCAAGAATCCGCTGGAAATCAAGAGTTACAGCCTACTATTGATAAGTTAACAACAATTAGTAATATGATTTCAGATTTAAAAGTCAAAGTGGATAATTTAGATGTAAATGCTATTACAGATGCTGACTTAGAAGCGATTCAAAATGCAGCCAATGAAATTGCTACAACCGCATCAAGTATTGATGTTGAGGCGGTTTCAACGATGGTCAATGATATCTTAACGAAACTGATCGCAACAATTAGTACCGCTCAAGGACTCCTTGATAAGGCAAAACAAATAGACTTTGCTTCATTATTAAACGCAACACAAGGTACTGTTTCAAATGCAATCGGCATTTTAGAAAAATACCAAGCAGAGTTACCTGCAATTAAACAAGAAGTTCATGATGCCAATGTTTTATTGAACGGCCATATGGATACAATCGTAAATGGGATCAACAAAGGTGCCGACCTTTACAATAACGAATTGCCTGTAATAGAAGATAAACTTGGATTAGCAGCAAATTTCATTCAAAATGATTATCTAGGAATCAGAAATAATATCACAGATACATTGAATACGGTCAATGACAAAATGCCGGATTTAGAGTCTGCATTAGATAAAGCCAATGACTTAGTTCAAAACGATTGGCCAACCATCAAAACTGGGGTGCGTAAAGCCGCTGAAGCAATCCGAAAAGGTGAAAAGGATGTAGACCTTGGTCAAGTGATAAAACTGTTTAAACTTGACGCCAATGCTGAAAGTGACTTCTTCTCGAAACCCGTAGAAATATCTGAAGATAAAATCTATCCTATTGCAAATAATGGCTCAGCGAGTACACCGTTTTATACAGCTTTGTGTTTATGGGTCGGCGCAGTGTTGTTTTCAAGCGTTGCAACAACCGATTTTTATTTAGACGAAAAGGACCGCACGAAATATTCTAAACGAGAACAATTTTCTGCAAGAATGTTGACATTCTTAGTCATGGGATTAGCACAAGCGTTGATTGTGACGTTAGGAAATTATTTCTTATTGGGTGTAGATGTAAGACAACCTTTTTATAGTGTCTTGTTTGCCTTATTGATCGCTTTCGCCTTTATGATGATTGTTTACGTTTTAGTAGCGCTGTTCGGAAACGTAGGAAAAGGAGCTGCGATCATTATATTAGTACTGTCTATTTCTGGCGGTGGCGGGAATTATCCAATACAAGTGTCTGGTAAATTCTTCCAGTTTATTAATCCGTTTTTACCATTTACCTATGCGGTGAATTTATTGCGAGAATCGGCAGGAGGAATTTACTGGCCAAACGCGTGGAAAGCAATTATCATTTTAAGTGGTATTGCGATCGTTTTCTGTGTATTAGGGATTTTCTTATATCCGTATGTCGAGGAAAAAACGAAGAAATTAGAGAAGGTCTCTCATGAGAGTCGTATCTTCCACTAAAATAGTGTAGTTATTTATAACAAAAGAGTGAGGCAACTTTGGAATAAGTTTGCTTCACTCTTTTGCTATTTTGTGATAAACAGGACATAATAGAGACAAGCTTCCTCTTTTCAAGGTGCCCCTAACAAAAAAGAAAAGACCTCCAAGCATTCAAATCGGGGCTTTCTAAACAATAAAAAGTCGCTAATAAAAGTCGTTTTTCACTATACAAATTTTTGAAATCATTTTATAGTTTTGAAATATGCTAAAAACGAGGTAGGGATTATGATGATAAATTTTTTAATTGGTCGTTTTGAAAAAAAGCAACAAAAAAGTTCAGATATTCGAACAGCATTTGGGATTTTTGCTGGAATCGTAGGATTATTATCTAACATGCTACTCTTTGTCAGTAAATTTTTGATAGGGTTGATTTCCGGTAGTGTGTCGATCATGGCAGATGCAATGAACAACTTGTCAGATACAGTATCATCTGTTTTGACCTTAGTCGGTTTTTATATTTCTGGTAAGCCAGCAGATGAAGAACATCCATATGGTCATGAACGATTCGAATACATCAGTGGTATGTTGGTTTCTTTACTGATTACATTTGTCGGTTTTCAATTTTTTATGACATCGATCGATCGGATCAAAAATCCGCAAAGTATTACAGTTACTCCAGTAATTTTGATTATTTTAGTTTTATCGATATTGATCAAAGTGTGGCAAAGTGTTTTTTATCAGCGTGTTGCTAAAAAAATTGACTCCAATACACTAGTTGCAACGGCTAAAGATAGTTTAAATGATGTATTTACGACGATTGCTGTATTAGTTTCAGCTACAGTTGAAGGAGTGACGGGATTAAAGATCGATGGAATCGTGGGATTGGTCATTGCTTGCTACATTATTTTTAGTGGCCTTCAGTTGATTCGAGAATTTGTAAATGAGTTGATGGGGTTACGCCCTAATCAAGCAGCAATCGATGAAATGAAGCTGTATTTATCATCTGTTTCAGAAATTGTAGGATACCATGATTTATTGATTCATCAGTATGGACCAAGTAAAATGTTTGCTTCCGTACATATTGAAATCGATGATCGTTGGGATTTAACAAAGGCTCATGAAACAATCGACGAGATCGAAAATAAATTTAAAAAGCAGTTGGGTGTAGAACTCGTTTGTCATATCGATCCGGTAAATTTACATGATCAAAGGCAACAGTTTATTCATCAAGAGCTGAAAAAGGTTATTAAAGGAATTAGTGACGAGTTAAAGGGACATGATATTCGTTTAGTGGATCATGGTGGAAAACCGCGCATTTTATTCGACTTAGTTGTCCCAAATCATTTTAAAGGAACCGATCAAGAATTAAAGATTCGTCTACAAGAGCAAGTCTATAGAAATATTGGCGATTATATAGTAGAAATAACGTTTGATCACAATTACCTATTGTAGAGGTCTCTATAATGACGAAAAAAAGAATATATTTATAATTTTTCTCAAAAATTATATAAATATAGTTATTTTATATAAAAAAATGAGAAAAACAAAAGCTCCTAACATGTTAATATAGATGAGGACTTGTTAGGGGGAAATAGAAAAATGGATACAAATTTATTGATGGTTCTATATTTTTTAGTGATAGTGATTGTTGTTTTAACATTAGTGATTATCAGAGACAAACAATTATTACAGAATTTGTTAGAAAAAAAAGAGAGAAAACAAGAAAAAATTACGGATTTGAAATTAGAAAAAGTTCGTTTAAAGCATATAATAAAAATGCAAGATGAAACAATTTCTCATATGTTGATGTCAAATACGCAGTATTCTAAACCAGTGGGACTGGGGTATCTGAATCGAGATGCTTCAGAAGAATCTGCTATTCAAGAATGGCACTTGGATGAATATGAAAGTATGAACCGAGAGTATTATCAATAAAACAGTGACGAAGAGCTGACGTAAAATGTTGTGAGGCGGATGGGACAGAAGCGCTTATTTCCGAAGGGATTGCTTCTTCTCCCACCATTTATTCGTATTTAGGGTGTGATACAAAAGTGATTTTTACTTTTGTATCACACCCTTTTTACTATGGCAAAATAGGATAGTAAATTTAAAATACCAAGTAGTTCAAGCGTATCTTCTTAATGAAGGAGGGACTCCTTTGGCAACGAAGTTGGTAATTGAAAAAATTTTAACAATATAAAAAGGGCGGATTTCTCCACACCTAAAACAGTCTAACTTTTAGAGCACACAACAAAATAGTTATCACTCAGTCGCTTTTTTACTTTTAAAGTCTGTACGAATATTGTTTAGACGTTTTTAGTAAGGTTTAAGAAATGGTTTGTTCTTTTTCTATTAACGCCGAGAAAAGAATGGAAGACGAACTATTTTTTTTAAAATAACACTCTTGTTATAATGAAGAAAATCAACGGACTGAGCGTTTCTTTAATGGATAAAGAAAGAGTGATAAATTTTTTAATAGTTTAACATGAAAATAATTGACAATCCCAATTTATGAGCGTAGCATATGTCATTGTTTGTGGAAAAAAATACAAATTTTTCCTACTAATAGGTTATAAAAAAATAGAGAAGGAGAGGGGAAAAAGTGGACTATTTAAAACGATTGTTCATCGGAAAACCATTGAAATCTACTGAAAATGATGAACATAAATTAAGTCGATTTGCAGCATTGGCTTTGTTGTCATCAGATGCATTGTCTTCAATTGCTTATGGTACAGAACAAATAGTTGTTGTACTTGTTACACTGTCTGCTGCTGCTATATGGTATTCACTACCGATTGCTGCTTTTGTTATTATTTTACTTATATCATTAACGTTATCTTATCGGCAAATCATTCATGCGTATCCTCATGGCGGTGGAGCTTACGTTGTTAGTAGTGAAAATTTGGGAAAAAATGCAGGTCTAGTGGCTGGTGGGTCACTGTTAGTTGACTACATGTTAACGGTTGCTGTTTCGGTTTCTGCAGGAGCTGAGGCGATCATTTCGGCGGTACCGGCTTTATACGGTCACCAAGTTGCAATTTCGATTGTCATTGTTTTGTTGATTATGTTGATGAATTTACGGGGATTGAGAGAATCCGCTAGTTTTTTGATGTTGCCTGTTTATAGTTTTATTGCCGTGATTACACTGCTCATTGCAACAGGTTTAGTTAAAATCTTTACAGGTGCCGTACCATTACATGCGACCGCAATTCCAGGAACCGTTGTACCAGGTATCACGATTGCGTTGATTTTACGAGCATTCTCATCTGGTTCATCTTCTTTAACGGGGGTTGAAGCAATTAGCAATGCCGTGCCATTTTTCAAAAAACCTCGAGCAAAAAATGCGGCTGGAACATTAACATTGATGGCGGCAATTTTAGGATTTTTCTTTGTCGGCATCACGTTCATAAACTATTGGTATGGAATCGTCCCACAAACTGAAGTAACTGTGCTAGCTCAAATCGGGAAAGCGGTTTTTGGACAGAATATTCTTTATTATGTACTGCAATTTTCTACAGCGTTGATTTTAGCTGTTGCTGCTAATACGGGATTTTCGGCTTTTCCAGTACTCGCATACAATCTAGCAAAAGATAAATTTATGCCCCATATGTATATGGATCGGGGAGATCGTTTGGGTTACTCAAATGGGATTTTGACTTTGGCAGCTGGATCGGTTGTTTTGTTATTGATTTTTCAAGGGTCGACGGAACGATTGATTCCGCTGTATTCCATTGGTGTGCTTATTCCGTTTGCCTTATCTCAGACAGGGATGGTTCTTAAATGGCGGAAAGAGACTGAAAAATGGTTATCAAAATCGATTGCTAATATTGTCGGTGCGTTTATTTCTTATGCGATTATCGTTATTTTATTCATGTATCGTTTAGGCGATATCTGGCCATTCTTTATTATTATGCCTGTTTTGATTTTTGTTTTTTACAGTATCCATGCTCATTATCAAAATGTAGCTGAACAATTGCGCTTAGAGGAAACTGTGAAGCAACAGGAATTTTATGGCAATACAGTCATCGTTTTAGTTGGGAATGCGACTCAGGCAAATGTGGGAGCTGTAAATTATGCTCGTTCGATCGGTGATTATGTGGTTGCGATGCATGTGTCATTAGATGAAAATATCGCAAAAGAAAAGGAAATTGAAGCAGAATTTAAGCGACATTTTCCTGATATTCGTTTTTCTGTCGTTCATTCATCTTATCGGTCGATTACGAACCCTATTCTTCGTTATGTTGATTTGGTGAGTAAAAATTCAGCGAAGCGACAGTATACGACGACGGTGTTGATCCCGCAATTTGTCCCTAATCGACGTTGGCAAAATATTTTGCATAATCAGACGAGTTTACGTTTACGTCTACGGTTATCTTGGCGAGAAAATATCGTTGTCGCAACGTATAGTTATCATTTGAAGAAATAGAAACAGAGCAAGTAAGAATAGTTAACATTCTTACTTGCTCTGTTTGTCAAATTCTAGGAATGTTTACTCGCTGGATCTAATCGGCGTTCGATCATGCCTAATATCCAGTCTGTAATGATAGCCATTAAAGCCGTTGGCAATGCTCCAACAAGGATAATTGCGGTACCATCTGTGGCATTTGTTCCACGAATAATAATATCGCCAAGACCGCCGGCACCTACAAAAGCACCAATTGCTGTGATTCCGATCGCCACAACTAAAGCATTACGAATCCCTGCCATAATTACAGAAACGGAGAGTGGCAATTCCACCATATAAAGTCGTTGCCATTTTGTCATCCCCATGCCTTTACCGACATCTAAAATATTTCGATCAACTTGAATCATCCCAGTATAGGTATTCTTAATGATCGGTAAAAGAGAATAGAGAAAGACTGTAACAATAACGGTATTCACTCCAAGGCCAAGACCTAGCATCAAAATAGAGAGCATTGCTAGGGAAGGAACTGTTTGAATTAAGTTTGCGATACTCACGACCCAACCAGCCATTTTTCTTCTTCGAGCAATGAAAATACCAATTGGGATTCCTACGATTGCAGCAAATAATACACCGTAGATGGAAATTAAGAAATGCCGAACAAATTGACTCAAAACATAACTACCGTTTTGCTCAAAGTAATAGAAAAACTGTTGTAGTAAATTCATATCTTGTAGATTCTGCATTATTTCCCACCTCCTTCAGATTCGAAGAAATGGTGTTCTTTTAAGAAGTTTTCCGCAACTGTTGCTGGTTCCATTAAATCGTTGTCTGCTTGATAATTTAGTTTTTGCATTGTTTCTGTCGAAATTTTTCCTGAAAGTTTAGCAATGACATCGTTCAATTCAGGATGTTTTTCTAAGAGTTCATCCGTTGCAACGGCACAGGCATCGTAAGGTGGGAAGAAGTGAAGGTCATCTTCTAAAATAACTAAATCATAACTGCCAATCCGGCCATCTGTTGAATACCCTAAAACAACGTCCATCTTATTAGCCGCAACAGCATCATAAACTAAACCGATTTGCATAGGAAAAACACGTTTGAAGTCAAAGCCATATGTTTCAGTAAATCCTTTATACCCATCGCCTTTACGGTCGATCCAAGAGGTGTCAACGCCAGCGGTCAATTGATCACCAACTTTTTTTAGGTCGCTGATGGTTTTTAAATTGTATTTTTTTGCTGTTTCTTGTGTGACCATAAATGCATAGGTATTAGCAAACCCATAAGAATTAAACCATTTTTGTTGGAATCTTTTTTGAAACTCTTTTTGCACGACATCAAACGCTTTTTTAGGATCTTTGATTGGGTCCATGTTTAAGGTAGTCGTCAAATCGGTTCCGGTATAACGAGCTGCTGAAATTTGAGCATCTCCGTTCATCATTGCTTGATGATTGATCGTAGTTGTTGCTAAATTGTTGATGATCGTCGTTTTTTCATCTGTATAATGTTCAATCATGCCAGCAACTAAACTTGCTAGTATTTGCGCTTCTGATGTAATTCCACCAGTAATGGAAATCGTAGAATCATCGGAATTAGAAGCAAGCCCAGGTAAAGAACAACCAGATAAAAGCAATGCGCTAAAAAATGTTATGAGTAATAATTTTAATTTACGTTTCATCATTCTGCCTCCCTTAATGCTTTAGGAGTTAATTTCTTCTCTAACAGACCCAATAATAAGTCTGCAGCTAAAGCTAAAATAGTAACAGGAATGGTTCCCGCAAAAATCAAATCAGGTTGATAATTATTTAATCCGCTGAAAATGAAGTCTCCGAGACCACCAGCACCAATGTAAGAAGCGAGCGTTGCCCATGCAATGACATACACTGCAGCTAGGCGAATTCCGGCCATGATCGTTGGCATAGCGATAGGTAACTCAACCATGAAAATCGATTGCACATTTGTCATGCCCATTCCTTTGGCAGCATCTTTATAATCAGAACTTACTTCTTTGATCCCAATATACGTATTTCTTAAAATAGGTAATAGAGAGTAGATAAGTAACGCAATGATTGCTGGAATTTTACCAACACCAAAGATCGGAATCATCAATGCAAGTAGTGCCAATGAAGGAACGGTCTGTAAGGCACTTGTTAAACCAATGACAATGGCAGCCGTTCTTTTTGTTCTCGTCAACAAGATTCCAATTGGGACAGCAAACAAAATTCCTAAGATAAGTGCAACACCAGAAATAAAAATATGTTCACCGATTTTAGTGACAAGTTCATTTCCTCTTTCTAAAAGAAACTGATTCATTTTGCTACACCTCCGCTTGAGGTTGTTTGACATCAGTTGATTCTGTTTCACTTGTAAATGGAGTGGTTTCTTCTGTTTCTTCTTCACCCCAGATAACATCATACACAATGTCTACTAAAGAAGCTCTAGTTAGAATTCCAACGACTTTTTGTCGGTCATCAACAACGGGAACATATTTTAGTCCACGTTTTAAAATTCGTTGCAGGGTATCGCGTAATAATGAGGATTTTTTTACAAAGAATACTTTAGGATTCATGATATCGCTGACACTTGTCGCGGTATTTCTACGGCGGTCAATCGTTTCAACGTCAACAAAGCCTTTTAAGACGCCTGCGCCATCTACCACTAAGAGTGTATCAACACGTTTTTCTCTCATTAGTTTGATTGCTTCTGACAATGATTTTTCCGGGGTGATCGTGATAGCGTTATTTAGCATGACTTCACCAACTGTGGTGATATCTGGTTTAGCCTGGATCAAGCGATCTTCACCGATCAACTCTTCGACAAATTCATTGGCTGGATGACGTAAGATATTGTCTGGTGTATCAAATTGAATGACTTTCCCTTCGCTCATGATGGCAATTCGATTCGATAATTTTAATGCTTCATCCATATCGTGGGTAACAAACACAATGGTTTTTCCTAAACGTTCTTGTAAATCTTTAACTAAATCTTGTAAAGAGTCTCTTGTGATTGGATCTAAAGCTCCAAAAGGTTCATCCATCAAGATAATATCCTGATTCGCTGCAAGAGCGCGGACAACACCGATTCGTTGTTGCTGACCTCCGGATAGCTCATTGGGATAACGATCTAGCATTTCTCTAGGGAGTTCAACTAAATCAATCATTTTTTCTGCGATTTTATTTCGTTCTTCTAGGTCAACTTTTAATAACTTCGGTACAAGAACGATATTTTCTCTAATCGTCATGTGTGGCATCAAGCCGATATTTTGAATGACATAGCCAATTTTTCTGCGTAATTCTACTGGATTGATTGTTTGAATATCTTCACCATTGATCATGATTTTTCCTTTTGAAGGATCAGTCATTCGATTGATCATCCGCATAGAGGTTGTTTTACCACTTCCGCTAGTTCCGATAAAGCAGATAAACTCCCCTTTATTAAAAGACAGATTGACGTCATCTACAGCGATTTTACCGCCTTTGTAAATTTTTGAAACATGTTGAAATTCGATCAACTTTCTCACCCCAAATTCTTTTTTCTGTGTCTCATTCTTTAAATGATTGCAGTGTTTCCTAACAAACGTTTCTACTACTAGTATGCTACAAAATAACGATTTGGACAAATCAGATGTTTTTTTTGTCATTTTAAATTAAAATTTGTGAGAAAATTATTCGATTTTACCAACGAATTTGGGAGTAAAGAATAGTGAGCGTGATTAGGGAACTATTATTCTATTGACAATAGTAAGGAACCTTAGTATATTGATGATGAGCATCTACTGTTTTATGAATAATAGAGTAGGGAAGGAGCATGAAATTTAAAGAAATAGTTTAAGATAGTTGGTGTGTAGGGTCATTTAATAGTAGTTAACCTGTAAAAATGGTTCGATTGCGTATGATTATGTTAGTGGGTAACGTTACGGTTACCTTTAAGATGCAGAACTTTTCACGTAAGCGTTACTATTATCATAAGGTAGATCTGATTTACTCAAAAATAGAAAAGATACAAAAAAAGACAGTAATTAATAGCATAAAAGGAGTTTATTAAGCACATGAAAATTAAGAGAATAGTTATAATCTTCGCTTTAATAGTTGTTATTTTGACTGGATGCGCAAAGGATGCAGATCCGAAAGATGTTGCCACAACTTTTATCAATAATGTCATTTATGATACAGATAATGAAGAGGCAGAAAAGTACTTCTATCAATTAGATGCGCCTAGTCAGAACGATCTGATTCAGGATTTCTCTGAATTATTCGATGTTTCAAAAGAACAAGCAAAGGACTTGGTAGAAATTTATCAAGAACGATTGGATGAAGAAACCAGCTTTTCTGTAAAAATGAAAGACAGTTCCTCAAATAAGTATAAAGCACAAGTAAAAGTGACGGGTTTAGATCAGAAAGCGTTTAATCAGACTTTGGATAAGAAGACAGATGAAGAATTAGTAAAGTGGTTAAGAGATAAAGGGTATGACACGGTCAAACATATAGAAGACATAGACAAAATTTCTGATGAAAAGCAATTAAAAGGCATTTTAAATGAATTAAACGAACTAACAGAGAAAGACCATAATCAACTTCAATTTGAGGCACTAAAAGAAGCGTTTAAAGAATTGAAAGCATCCAAAGAAACGAAGACGATTTATTTAGAATTGGAGCCGGATAAGAAAGAAAAAAAATATTGGATCATTGTAGATGAAGAGAAACGATACGGAGAACTATTGGATGCTTTTCAAGGATAATTTGATAAAAAATATAGTGATTAAGGGGAAATTAGAATGAAAAAATTTATAGTATTTTGTTTGGCTCTTTTTATCGTTGGTGTGGGAATGTCTCAGACAATCAATACCGCGAATGCTACATTTTCAAAAGATGAGGCAGTTAAGGAACGTTTTGCTTTAAAAAGAGAACATCTTGCTGAAGTCGTATCAAAAAAGATTACTCATGTTGAAAATTCAATTAAGAAAAAGTTAGAGGCAAAAGAAACAAAACGAGCCCAAAAAAAGCAACAAGAGGACGCGAAAAAAGTAGAAGAGGAACAAGCTGCTAATCAGAAAGCTCTGAAAGAGACAGAAAAAGAATCAGCGGCAAGTCAACAAGCAGTAGAGGAGACATCACCTCTATCGCCAGAAAATACAGAAGGAACCGAGGCCGTTTCTGGTGCGTCAGCTAATGGACAAGAAATAGGACGGAGAAACAGAGAGTGGGGCGAGCAGTTAAGCGATCCTAATTTGACACCGGAAGAACGTCAAGGTATCATTCAAGAGAAAAAGAATTACAACCGCTATAACCACTGATAGAAGGCCAAACCTTTTTTGTTCTAAAGCATAAATCATTTTGTAGCAGGACTGATTTTCAACGTTTTGAGAAGCTAGACTTTACTTATTAAGGAGAACGTTTTTTTCTAGAAGAATCGTAAAGATTGGCATCTTACTAACTGGTGTTGTAATCGGTTTATTTCAGTGGATACTTATAAGAGATAGCGGGTAATTTTGTCAATCAAAACTGTGATAAGGGGATTGAGCGATGAGGGCTTCTAGCCAGTTTAAAAAAGGTGCTTTAGAAATGTGTGTGCTTCATCTTATTCAAAAAGAAGATAGATATGGATATGAATTAACACAACGAGTGAATCAGTTTATACCTATTACTGAAGGCGCGCTTTATCCCGTTTTACGTCGATTAGTCAAGGAATCCTATTGTGATATCTATACAAAAGAATCACCCGATGGTCCATCCAGAAAATACTATAAAATGACTGACAAAGGAAAAGAATACTTGAAACTTTTAGAAAGTGATTGGGATGATTTCGTTGAACAAGTAAGTAAACTAAGGGAGGCAGAATAGTACAGACGATGGAAGACTATTTAAACCAACTAAAGGCTGCTTTTGCTGAAGAAGATATAGAACAGTTCAATGAGTTAAAAGAAGATTTATTGGAACAATTAGCTATTTGTTTAGAAGAGGGACAGACAGAGGCTGAGGTAGTATCTAGACTTGCGCCACCGGAAGAGATTGCCGCAGATTTTTATGCGGATCTCAGTTTATCTGCGGCAATCAATGCTAAAACTTCTGTTGTACCAAGAGAAGCAATTCAAGAGGTATTCATTCAAACACAGAAAAAAAGAATACACAAATGTGTAAAAACAGTATTGAATTTTTTCAAACCATTTATACTACTCATCCTATTAGCAACTCTTTCTTTCTTCTTGATATATCTATTTAAAGAGCTGAATGAAGAACAAAATCTTGCCGGAATTCCAACGATTTTGAGTCTACTATTGTTGGCAATTATTTTGCAAGTAGTTAAAAGTTGGATTTTAAAAAAACGTCGGTTGATCAATGGTTTATCGAGTGGATTGCTGGGATTGAGTTTATTGATGCTTCTGTTTTTTTCTGTAACCAATCAATTGCTGTACAGAGGTAGACCTTACTATAAGGAGATTCGTTTATCTTCTGAAAAACATGCTGCCTTTCGTTTTGATTCAGATGCGGATGTTGAGTTTACGACTGTAGAAGTATCTAGTGCGGAAAAGCCAAGCTTGATGGTCAAGGGGCGTTTTAAAGAAAGTGATATCCAAAAAATTGAACGTGGTTCATATGAAAATAAAATAAATTTGACTTTGGATCAAGAAAATATGTTTGATGTCTTTACTAAAACTGGACGATCTGAAGTGATTTTTTTCATTCCAAAAGGGGCAATTCTTGATGATTTTCATTTAGGCTTAAGCCGTGGAGATTTGCGTTTGTTGGATATTCAAACAAAGAATTTTGATTTAGAATTAATTACAGGTGATGTCTATGTGAAAAATATTATTGCAGATACGGGGACTATACGTAGTGCGTATGGTGATGTGATCATAGAAGAATCTGCAATGAATTTGAAAGTAAACAGTGATTCTGGCAAAACAATTATCACGGGCATGTTAGGTGATCTGAGCATTGAAGGGAATAAAGGACTGTCTATTTTAAAATTCCTACGCTCAGATAATGTTGTCCTAAACAATCGATCGGGCCGTACGATTTTAGAAGATTCTGAAACAAAGAAACTGAACGCTACTGCCACAAATGGCCAAGTCATTGTTAAGAGAACAAAAGGTGAGCTCATGATAAGCAATGAAACTGGTAAAATCATTTCAGAAGAAAATCAAGGTACATTAGCACTTGAAAATGGATCAGGTACCACGATTGCTATCCAGGAAAGCAAAGTAAATGCAACTGTATCTAGCCAGTCGGGCTTTATCAAATGGCTGCAAGGCCCCAGTCAACCCGTAACTATTAAAGCAAATACAGATACTGGTGAGATGAGGAATGATTTTGCTGATCTGCAAGATAACACAAACTATTTAATTGATGTAAAATCAAAAAGCGGAGATGTCAAAATTTTAGAAAAAGTTGAATAACATTTTCAGTAGCTTCAAATCTTATAGAAATATAGAGTCTAGAGGGAAACTATTTTTTAGTTTTAGCTCTAGACTTTTTATTTAGTTTCATTGATAGTAAAAAGAGCCCTATCAATTAACTTATCACCAAAGAAGAAATGAACTTCATAGCCAGATAACCTAAAAAATGGTAGAATAGCCAAGACAAATCAAGTAGAAAGAGTGACAAATATGCTTAGTACAGAAGATTTTGATTTTGATTTACCAGAAGAACTGATTGCCCAAACGCCTTTAAAAGATCGAACAAGTTCAAGACTTTTAGTTTTAAATCGAGAAACCAAGGAAATAGAAGATAAACATTTTCACGAGATCATTGATGAATTAACTCCTGGTGACGCACTGGTCATGAATGATACAAGAGTGCTGCCGGCTCGCTTATATGGTGAAAAACCTGAAACAGGTGGGCATTTAGAAGTACTTCTTTTGACCAATACAGATGGAGACACATGGGAAACACTGATAAAACCAGCCAAACGCGCAAAAGTTGGCACCAAAATCAGCTTTGGCGATGGTCGTCTGACGGCAACTGTTGTGGAAGAATTAGAACATGGTGGTCGGATTGTGACGTTTAAGTATGAAGGAATCTTTTTAGAAATTTTAGAATCTCTTGGAGAAATGCCTTTGCCGCCGTACATTAAAGAGCGTTTAGAAGATCCAGATCGGTATCAAACCGTCTATGCCAAAGAAAATGGGTCTGCAGCAGCCCCTACAGCAGGTTTGCACTTTACGCAGGAACTACTTGCTAAAATTCAGTCAAAGGGCGTGAAGCTTGTTTATTTGACCTTACACGTCGGATTAGGAACTTTCCGTCCCGTTAGTGTGGATAATATTTCAGAACATGAAATGCATAGTGAATTTTATCGTTTAACAGAAGAAGCCGCCGCTCAACTGAATAACGTTCGTAAAAACGGAGGGAAAATTGTTGCAGTAGGAACAACATCGATTCGTACGTTAGAAACAATCGGAACCAAGTTTGATGGACAAATCAAAGCAGATAGTGGCTGGACAGATATTTTTATTACGCCAGGATATGAATTTAAAGTCGTACAAGCTTTCTCAACGAATTTTCATTTGCCTAAGTCAACCTTAGTAATGTTAGTCAGTGCATTCGCTGGTAAAGAATTAACACTTGCGGCGTATCAGCATGCAATTGATGAACGTTATCGGTTCTTTAGTTTTGGAGACGCAATGTTTGTGAAGTGATACAAAATAAACGTCTAACAAAAAACTCATTCTATCTCTAAGTGAAGTGAGTAGGAAATAAGTGCAATCTGGTTCGCAGATTGTGCTTGTCCTATTTGTTCAAACTTAGAAATGAATGAGTTTTTTATTTTTTGGATTCGAGGTAGTAGCAATTATAAACCGCTTAAAAGTAATGTTTGGGACAATTCTTTTTTACGGACTGATCTTGGTAAGAAACAACGAATTTCATCTTCGTTGAAACCAATCTGTAATCTTTTTTCATCAATCATAATTGGACGACGAAGTAGTCCAGGATTATTTTGGATAAGTTCTAATAATACGTGCAAAGGGAGCTCATTAATATCTGTATCTAACTTTTGGAAGACTTTAGAACGAATCGAAATGATATCTTCTGTTCCTTCTTCCGTAAGGATTAATATATTTTTTAGTTCATCTAATGTAATAGGAGTAGTGCCAAAATTCTTTTCTTCAAATGGAATATCATGATCGATCAGCCATCTCCGTGCTTTTCTACATGATGTACAGCTATTTGTTGTATACAATTTTAACATAAATTTCAGATCCTTTCGAAAATATTGGTACATACCTCTTAATAACTATAATATACTAAAAGTAAAAGATTCACAAAATAAATGCTTACGAAATAGCTGTTTGTTTTTATCAAAAGGTAAATATAAATGAAAATTCACAAACTTTTGTTATTTTTTTGGGTCATTTCAATACCAATTGTGACATTAAGAAATCGGGCTTGTTATGTAAAGGCTTTATTTTAATGAGCGATTAAAAATGTCGCTATTCCTTTGACAAAGAAATACTGGATTTCGAGAGGTTAATTGTTGGAAATCATCATTTTTATGTTGTTAGAATTAATAATGAAATAAACTTATGATAGTATTTTTCCTACTTTTTTATTATGATTATAAAGAAGACAGAAAATGTCAAAGGAGAGGGATCGCTGATGGAAGAATTAACCTATAGTTACGCTACAACAATATCAGAAAGAATCCAGTGTTGGAAAGACTTAGATATAGAATCCGAGGATTATTTAAAACAGTGGCAAGCACGTAAAAGTTTATTGAAAATAGCCGATTATGATAAAATAGTTCAACATTATCATGTAGATAAACGAACGTTTGGCATGGGACTATTACCTTTTACTGAAGAACGTGCGACATTATTAATGCCGACTGTTGAAAAAAGTGAGTGGTTCCAACTTCACAGACAGCTATTTTCAGTTGAAATCCCAATAAAAGAAATGACATTAGTCACTGCATTGCGTTTTCATTTGCATTATTACGAAGAACATATCCGAACTATTTTACAAAAATTTCCGTCGCTTCACATACCAGAAAAAGTAGTGACAGAGCTAGTCGATCAATTATCCAATGAGTTCTTTTTTATTGCGCAAAAAACATTAGTCTGGGATGTCCATCAGATGATTGAAGAATATCAGCTTCAAGCTGAATCTAAAGAAGCTGAGTTCACTAAATACATCGAAGAATTTCTTGGTGATAAGGAACGAACCTATCTTTTTTTTGGAGAATATCCTACACTGGCTAGAATTCTTGCGGTCAGGTTGACTTTTGCGTGTGAAGTAATCGAGGAGTTTATCTCTTCTGTAAACGCTTCATCAGACTCTTTAACTGAAACGTTTGCTATCTCTACGCCGATGGAACTCACTAAAATTGAACTCGGACAAGGAGATAGTCATAATCGTGGGAGAACAGTGATCCAGTTTCAAGTGCAAGGTACACCGCTGATTTTTAAGTTTAAGAATCTAGAAATAGGAGAGCGTTTTAATGCTTTATTGACCTATCTTGAAAGCTTAGATTCAACGTTGTCCTTTTATAAAATCAAGCGAATCATTCGCCCGACATTTACCATTGAGGAAAAAGTCGCATATCAGGAATGTAAAAATGAAGGGAATGTGACTGATTTTTATCAAGAGTATGGCCAGTTACTGGCAATCGTCTATTGGTTAGGGGCAACGGATTTACATATGGAAAACGTGATTGCTCATGGGCCACATCCTGTGTTGATCGATGTTGAGACGTTGATTCGGCCTGAAATGTTCAGCTTGACTCAACCAATATCGAAACAAACGCGAATAGAAAAACAATCTGTACTTGTATCAGGTTTACTACCGCAAAAAAAACAATGGAAACGTGAATTGGAAATGGACGCGTTATCTGGTACCAAGCAAAAATTACCAAAAAAGGTCAGAAGATTGAGAAATGATCGTTCTAGCGATATTGCTTTTCAATTAGAAGAAGCCTATATGGACGGCGCCCAGAATATTCCGCGTCTAGCTGGAAAAGAAGTTGATTATCTACTTTACCGTCAGGTGATCCAAACGTCGTTTGAAAAAATGAATCAACTATTACTAAAAAACAAAGCTAAATTTATTGAACAAGTCAAAACATTATTGGCAAATACAACGATCCGACTCATATACAGAGATACACAACAGTATGGGAATTTATTGAATTTTACTTTACACACAGATTGTATGTCTAATTATATTGAACGTGAAAAGGTCATTGAAAGTCTATGGAGGAGCAAAATTGTTCCAGAACCATTGATTCCTTTCGAAATAAACGCGATGTTAGATCATGATGTGCCTTTAGTGACAGCTAACACCTCATCAACAACGATTGGCATAAACGGTCATGAGCTAGAGCATTTATTAATACAGACCCCGTTAGAAGATACGGTAAAGCATATGGAGCAGATAACAGAGAAAACCAGTCATTTTTCGTATCTGTTACTAAAGGAAAGTCTAGGTACTCTAGAATATAATACGCAAGAAATAGTGATTCCAACAGAAAACGGTTCAATTGACTCCTCATTATTACAAAAAGCGGCTGATATTGGTGATAAAATCGTTGATCAGATGATGGTAGATCCAGAATATGGCGATGTAACTTGGATGTCTGTTTTTCCAGAATCAGATGATGAGATAGGAATCGTGTATCCTGGAACAGACCTTTATGAAGGTAGCGGGGGCATGTACCTGTTTTTAGTATATTTGAACTACTTTGTTCCAAAAAAGAGCTACCAAGAAATGATTGATTTATTGGAAAAAGAAATTTTTCTAATTGAAAACGAATCAAAGACTTACCAAAGTGCTTTCTTCGATGATGGAATGCGTCTGACCGTTGCATTTTATGTGACAAGACTGCTCAAGGATGACAAGCATCGTTTATACATGGAAAATAGCTTAGCAACGTTAGAAAAATCTCAGATAGAAGAACAAAATAAATGGAATGAATGGATTTATGGTAAAGCTAGCTTATTAACAGTTTTAGCAGCGGTCTATCAAACATTCCAGGAGCAAAAAGCCTACGAACTACTTGTAAAATATGTACAAGCAGTGACTTGTGACGAGATGGATGACAATAGCTTTGCTCATGGTTATGCGGGAGTATGTTATGGTTTGAGTAGAGCAGACCAAGTTCTTAATGACAAGAAGACAAAAGAAAAACTAGCTTGGTATCAAGAGAAGTTTGAAGAAAGGCTTGAAAAAGACGTAATTGTAACTAAATCATGGTGTCGAGGAACATTGGGCATTATGGAAGTAGGAAAAGTATTGAACCTCACTTTTACGAAGGAAATTCTTGAAAATGTAGAGGATGATTGTTTATGCCATGGAAATTTTGGAAATAACGATAATTATTTAAATGATATTAATTTATTAATGGGTAATGTCATTAAATTAAAATCTGATCCAGAATGCATTCCCATTGGTCTTTTTTGCGGCTTAGCAGGGATAGGGTTTCAATTGTTAAGAGCGTATGACTCGTTCAATGTTCATTCCTTGTTATTCGTTAAGTGAAACAATCTGAAAAAAGAACTTTACTTATTCGTGAGAACGTTTTATAATTTATGTATTGAAGTAAGGGGAGGAATATTATCATGAGAAAATTATCTATTGAAAAAATGGAAACTACAAAAGATTCAAAAAAAGTTGATGTAGTAGTAGGAGCTTCGTTTGAAAGAAGTAAGAACTCTGAAGATACTATGGATAGATCAGAAACAATCGTTGCAAATACTGTGGGCGGTTGGTCTCGGTTAGTTTGTTGGCCATAAACATGAATAGATAAAAAAAAGAACTAACAAGAGTTAGTTCTTTTTTTTATCTATTAAATTGATTTCTTTAAAATCATAATACAAATAGCTTCAGTACCAGATATAATTAATACAGCAAAATTCAAAATCCATGAATATGCTAATTCATTGTAAGATGCAATATCGTAGAATAAGTTACTTAAAGCAAATAGTATAATTAAAGTGATAATAAAAGAAATAAAACTTGCTGCTGAAATAATTTTCTTTCCACGTTCGTCTTTTCCTTCTTTACTAAAGAAAAAGTAAACAGAATATACGATAAACACAATGGATAGTGCAATAACCACTAGGCTAGACCAGTGATTGACAGGCAAGTTATCAAAAAAAGATTTAAGTGATTCAGTCATAATTTATCCTTTCCTTCCGTTAGTCGGTTTCTTCGTCTGTTTGCTCGTCTTCGGTTAATTTCTTGAAAGTGAAAATCTGTTCAATCGGCACTTCGAAAACGTCTGCTATGTCGTGAGCCAGTAAAAGGGAAGGATTGTATCTATTTCTTTCTAGTTGAATAATTGTTTGTCTAGATACTCCCACTTTGTCAGCAAGTTCCTGTTGGGTCATGCGTTTCATGGCTCTGTAGACGTGAATGGAACTCTCAAAAGATGAGTTCTTCTTTTTTGGCAATGCAAATCCCTCCAATAGTCTAATTTATGTATTAAATAAAAAGCGCATAGTCAATATACCATATCTTACTTTCACTTACAAATATCATGCAGATAAAATATAGAGAAAAAAGCCAAGCTTCTCGATTAGCCTGGCTTTCGTTTCTGGAAGGAATCAGTGTATCGAATGAGTTTTTTTTACTTTTCGTTATACATGCAAAGTAATTAGTTGAATTTCTTGTTCATAAACCAAATCTTGTCTTCATTACATTTTCTACATTTCGTTGCTTAAATTTTTTTTTTGATTAAACAATCTTTATATGTGTTTTTTGATTTATTTGGATGAATCATCCAACCTTTTACACATACTCACTATTTGTAAAGATGTTTTTATGATCTTTATACTCTACATAGACACACTGTTTTGAAAGGTGAATCCTGTTCTGCTAACAATTTTGTGTTTATTCGTTTCGTGCTTCGAGAAATTCTTCAATCCAACTGATTAATCCTCCTTCCTTCTACAAGTATAATAACACGGATAGAAAACGTTTTCAAATAAAAGAATTTTATTTTTCACTTTCTCTAATTATTTAATGGCTGAGTGAGTAATCAAAAAAAGTGTGAAGAAAAAATAAAAAATTAGCCATATTTATTGAAGTTTGAAAAAAAAACATGGTATAGTGAATGTAGATACTATATTAATAGAAGGAAAAAATAAGAATGGGGGGATAGGATGGAAGCATACAAACAACCTATCGAGACAATTATCAAAGAAGTGAACACAAATAAAGAGCAAGGATTGACGGAACAAGAGGTAAAGAGAAGCCTTAATGAACATGGCGCTAATAAGTTTCAGGAAGCTAAAAAAGAATCGATCCTGAAAAAGTTTCTTCACAGTTTATCTGATTTCACCACAATGATTTTATTAGTTGCAGCAGCTATTTCGTTTTATACAGCAATTGCTACGGATCATGGAGATTATTTTGAAGGGATTCTGATTATCGCAATTGTGATCATCAATGCGGTATTGGCCATTGTTCAAGAAGGAAATGCTGAAAAATCGTTAGCAGCATTGCAGGATATGAATAAGCAAAGCAGTTCTGTTTTACGTGATGGCAAAGTAGAGACCATCGATGCAGAAGATGTTGTTGTTGGCGATATACTTGTACTAGAATCAGGCTCGATGATTACAGCAGATGCTCGTTTGATTCAAGCATCGCAACTTAGAGTGGAAGAATCTGCCCTTACCGGGGAAAGTGAACCTATTGAAAAAGATTCAGAGTACATAGGGAAATCTGATGCACCAATCGGGGATCAAATCAATATGGTATTTAAAGGTTGTACGGTTTCAAACGGTCGTGGTCGAGCAATCGTTACAGCAACTGGTATGCAAACTGAAATGGGAAAAATCGCTGGATTATTGAACGATGACGTGACACAGCAGACACCGTTACAAAAACGTTTGAATCAGTTAGGTAAGCGTATCAGTTTCATTGCGTTAGGTGCTGCAGCATTAGTGTTTATCATTGGTGAATTACAAGGTGAGCCAATGTTGGAAATGTTCATGACAGCAGTATCGCTAGCAGTAGCAGCGGTACCTGAAACGTTGATGGTGATTGTAACATTAACACTCGCTTATGGTGTGCAGAAAATGGCTAAAAAACATGCAATCATTCGCCGTTTGCCAGCTGTTGAAACACTTGGAACTGCAAACGTTATTTGTTCTGACAAAACAGGAACGTTAACACAAAATAAAATGCGTGTTAGACGTGTCTGGTCTCGTGGAGACGAAGTAACGGATACCGAAGATGCAATGACAGATGAAGCGATGGAAGTTTTAAAAATGGCTTCTTTATGTACGGATGTTATTGTGGACAAAGAAGGAGACGACTTGGTTATCCAAGGGAATCCAACGGAGGCTGCAATTGTACGCGCAGTGGAAGAAAATTATCATACAAAAGCTGAATTAGAAGAAAAATACCCAAGAATTGGTGAAATTCCATTTGATTCAGAGCGTAAAATGATGACAACAGTCCATAAAATGGGGAAAAAATATATCTCTGTAACCAAAGGTGCGTTTGATGTTTTATTGACACGTTTCCGTTTTGGCGATTTAGATCAAGCAGCTGTAGTGAACGACCGATTTGGAAAACGGGCATTACGCGTTATTGCAGTTGGTTATGCAATCTATGATGAAGAACCAACTGAAATCACTTCAGAGGCTTTAGAGAAGAATCTGCGACTGTTAGGATTGATTGGTATGATCGATCCGCCGAGACCGGAAAGTAAAGGTGCTATTGCTAGAGCTAAAAAGGCTGGAATCAAAACAGTTATGATCACAGGGGACCATGTAGTAACAGCAGGAGCGATTGCGAAAGAATTAGGGATTTTAACAGATAAGAGTGAAGCTTTGACAGGATCAGAGTTGCAAAAAATGTCTGATGAAGAACTAGATTCACGAGTGAAATCACTTTCTGTTTATGCTCGAGTGACACCAGAGGATAAAATTCGTATTGTTAAGTCTTGGCAACGTACAGGAGCGGTTGTTGCTATGACGGGTGATGGAGTCAACGATGCACCAGCTCTAAAAGCAAGTGATGTTGGATGTGCCATGGGTATTACAGGAACGGATGTCGCTCAAGGAGCTGCGGATATGATTTTAACGGATGATAATTTTGCAACCATCGTTGATGCAGTAGGACAAGGCCGAGCCGTCTATCGAAATATTCGTAAAGCGGTAAACTTTTTACTGAGCTGTAATATCTCGGAAATATTCATTGTATTGATCGCGATGTTGTTAGGTTGGGGTGCACCATTTACGGCGGTTCAATTATTATTTGTTAACGTTGTGGCAGATGGTCTTCCAGGGTTTGCTTTAGGGAAAGAGCCAGCTGAAAAAGGGATCATGGATGAAGCGCCAATTCCAAGAAATGAAGGAATATTTGCCCGTGGTTTATGGCAGAAAATTGGGATCAATGCGTTTGTCTTCACGGTAATCACCTTGTTTGGTTTTTACTTGGGTGCAAATGTTGATTCAGTGTCATACTTTTTCGAAGCAAGTCATGAAATTGGTCAAACTGTTGCATTCTTGATTTTAGCTTATTCATCGATTTTACATGTCTTTAATGTTAGAAGTACAGAATCGATTTTTAGAGTAAAATTATCAACGAATAAATCACTGTTTGAAATGGCTGTGTTGGCTGTTATTATTACGACAGTTATTGCTTTATTACCATTCACACAAGATCTGTTCGGATTAGTTCCAATTGGAATGAATCACTGGTTATTAGTAATGGGCTTATCGATCGTGCCAATTTTTGTAAATGAGATGATCAAATTCCATTATTCAACAGAAGAAGAAACTGAATAAAAATAGAATAACTGCAACGCTTGATGTACTGATTCCTTAATAGAATTTAGTACTTCAGGCGTTTTTTTTGTAAATATTTAATTATGTGAAAGGGCGCTGTGAAAAGACTATTGAAATTATTTACATAAAAGGCTTGCTAAAATGGTAAAGGAGTATTATAGTTGTTATCAAAATCAGTTGTTTTGATTTTTTAGCGATGTTTTTTTAAATTAATTATAACTAAACAACCGATATTTTTATTTGGATGCCCAAATAAAAATCTTAGGGGAGTAGCAACATAGTTTATCTATGTTTTTAGATCAACAGCAAGTGTGAAAACACTGGTCTAAGAATGAAATTGCGAGACCTAAGTGTAAGGGCCAAGTGTCGTTTCACTTAGGTCTCTTGTTTTATTTAAAAATGGAAATTTTGGTACTGTGTTTTCATGCTGAAGCTGAATAAATACTTTGGCTTTTAACAACATCTAGCTTCGCAAGCTAACTCTTGGGAAAGAGAACGAACCCTTTTAGTGATAAAAAATGTCACACATAAAGGTCCCTATTCTTTAGTCCGAGTTATACAAGCCTGCCTAGCTTTTAAATTGGAGGAGAATCTTGTGGTAGAGAAGTCAAAAGTTTCGCATCATCAGAAATTGACGGCTGCTGGTCTTTTAGTAGCGATGGGTGTCGTTTATGGAGATATCGGAACAAGTCCGCTTTATGTGATGAAAGCGATCGTGGGAGACAATGGTGGTCTTCAAAATGTTTCAGAGAATTTCATTATTGGTGCGGTATCATTAATCTTTTGGACATTAACGATTTTAACAACAATCAAATATGTTGTGATTGCTTTGAATGCGGACAACCATGGTGAAGGGGGGATTTTCTCTTTATACACGCTTGTGCGCAAAAAAGGAAAATACTTGATTATTCCAGCCATGATTGGTGGTGCAGCGTTATTAGCCGATGGCGTATTGACACCTGCGGTAACGGTGACTACTGCGATTGAAGGATTGCGGGGAATACCAGTTTTCTTTGATCGGTTCGGGAGCAATCAAAACATTATCGTGATGATTACCTTAGTTATTATTCTTATCTTATTTTCTGTTCAGCGTTTCGGAACGGATGCGGTTGGAAAAGCTTTTGGGCCGATTATGTTTGCATGGTTTACATTTTTAGGTGTCATGGGGTTAATTAATTTTGGGCAAGATTGGACCGTTCTTCGTGCGTTGAATCCATACTATGCAATCCATCTGCTTTTTAGTCCTGAAAATAAACTAGGGATCTTTGTTTTAGGAAATGTATTTTTAGCCACAACAGGTGCAGAAGCACTGTATTCTGACTTAGGACATGTTGGTAAACACAATATACGTGCAAGTTGGCCGTATATCAAAATTTGTTTGATTTTAAACTATTTAGGACAAGCAGCTTGGATCTTGAACGCAAAAAATGATCCATCTATTTTAGCGATTGAAAACCTAAACCCATTTTTCCAAATGATGCCAAATAGTATTATGTTTATCGGTGTTGTTTTTGCTACAGTGGCAGCAGTAATTGCATCACAGGCCTTAATTTCAGGTTCATTTACTTTAGTTTCAGAAGCAATTAAATTAAAGTTGTTTCCAAGATTGAAAATTATTTATCCAGGTGCGAATATTGGTCAAATGTATATTCCAGCAGTCAATATGATGTTATGGATTGTCTGTTCATTGATCGTAATCACGTTTAGAACCTCTACGCATATGGAAGCAGCGTATGGTCTTTCAATCACTGTAACGATGCTGATGACAACTATTTTATTGATGTTTTATTTACTACAAAAAGGTGTACCAAAATGGGTTGCCTATCTGGTTACCTTATTCTTTGGGAGTATCGAATCGATTTTCTTTGTCTCAAGTATTGCGAAATTCTTCCATGGTGGTTATGTTGCTGTCGGAATCGCGTTGTTGATCTTAGCGGTAATGACGATATGGGAATGTGGCAATATTATCAAAGAGAAAACATCGGATACCGTTCCGCTTAAACAATATGTTGAACAATTACGGCAATTAAAAGACGATACAAGCGTTCCGAAATCTCAAACAAATGTTGTTTTCATGACACCAGATACGATTGGGGACGAGATTGGACGACAAATCATCTATTCAATTTTAGATAAACAACCAAAAAGAGCAAATGTCTATTGGTTTGTAAATGTTGAAGTAACCGACGAACCGTTTACGAAGGAGTATTCTGTGGATATGATGGGTACAGATTTTATTGTGCAAGTACAGCTTTACCTTGGTTTCCATGTGGCGCAAGAGGTCAATGTTTATATTCGACAAATCGTTCACGATTTAATGAAAGAAGGTCGTTTACCTAAACAACCACAGAAGTATTCATTGACACCAGGTCGTGAAGTCGGAGATTTCCAGTTTATTATTATTCGTGAAGAGCTATCTAAAGTGACGGAGTTAAAGAAATGGGACCGTCAAATCATGCAATTAAAATTGGCAATCAAAAAAAGAACGACAACGCCAGAAAACTGGTTTGGTTTGGAATATAGTGAAGTAAAATATGAATCTGTTCCGTTGATTATTGGTGATACGCGGAAGACTAGATTAAGGGAACGAAAAGGGTTATCCTAAATAAAAATAGCTTAAATTAAACGGCGAGAAAAAAGTAGCTCTTTCGAATAAAAGTCGAAATTGTCGGAGCTAAATGCTTTTTTCTCTGCCTTTTTTCATTCGATAGTTCCTATTCGCGCTATTTCTAAAGGACAAGTATAATAAGTAAAGAGAATAAAAATGAGGTGTAAAAGATGCTTGCAATAAATTTTTTTATATTATTTTTAATGATTGCGATTACGGCTTTTTTTGTCGCGAGTGAGTTTGCTCTAGTAAAAATTCGTATGTCTAGATTAGAACAATTGAAAAAAGAAAATGTCAAAAATGCTGAGTTGGCGATCCATGTGACACATCATTTGGATGCTTATTTATCTGCCAGTCAATTAGGTATAACTTTAACAGGATTGATTATTGGGTGGGTTGGCGAAGGTTCGGTAGCGACATTGTTGCATCCGCTGATAGGAAACTTACCAGTCAGCGCTGCGCTTAGTCGGACGGTCTCAGTGATTTTAGGATTTGCAATTGTCACATATGTGGATGTTGTGGTCGGTGAGTTACTGCCCAAAAGTTACAGTATTGCCCAAACTGAAAAGGTTGTTTTAGCCATTGTAAAACCTCTGCATTATTTTTATAAAGTGATGTATCCTTTTATTTGGTTGTTGAACCATTCTGCAGCGAAGCTTGGGAAAATATTAGGGATAAAATTAGTTTCAGAAGGCGAAGAAACATTGACGCAGGAAGAATTGTTATATGTAGCCGTTGATTCGTATAAAAAAGGGGAACTGACTAAAGAGGAATATCATTATATGGAAAATGTGTTCGAATTCGATGATACCCTTGCTAAAGAAATTCAGGTCGATCGCACCTCAATGGAGGTTTTTGAAGCAGATGAAACGGTGGCGCAGGCTATTCAACACTCTTTGAAAAGAGGACATACTCGCTATCCAGTCATTGATGAATCGAAAGATAATGTATTGGGGTATGTAACGTTGCCCGCCTTAATCAAAGAATCGTTTATCAACGATCAAAGAAAAGTCGGCGAATTAGTAGAGGAGCCAATCATTGCTTTGGCTACTATCCCAATCAAAAGTTTGTTAACGATGATGCGAAAAGAAGGAAAACATATTGCGATTTTAAAAGACGAATATGGTGGAACAACAGGAATGGTCACGATTGAAGATATTTTAGAAGAGCTAGTTGGAGATATCAGGGATGAGACAGATTTAGAAAATGCGTTGATTGCAAAAGAAGCAGATAATTCTTATATCGTCTCAGGGAAAATCACGTTGGATGATTTTGAACGCTATTTCAATGTTAAAATTCCATTGTTTGAAAACTCTGAAATGTCTACGATAGCAGGCTTTATCGTGGAGCAAAAAAACAATCAAATTGTTGTAGGAGATCAAATAAAAATCGATCGTTTTACTTTTGAAGTGATGGATTATGAGCATGCCCATATTGATTACTTTAAGGTAATAAAATCAGCCGAATAACAATAGTAACACACGGAGAAAAAATAAATTCTCCGTGTGTTTTTATTCATTTTGTACTTGTTGAGAAAACCCAAAAAGATGATTGACGTAAAGTCGTTATTCAGCTAGGATTAAGGAAAGTGAAATCAGAAATGATTGACGTAGATGCACAAATCTTTTTAACGAATAAACAAAAATTAAAAAACGAACGGGTTTACATAACGTTTTATTATATGGAGGCAATTCATTGATAAATGTAACAGAAATAACGGAGAAAATGTCTCCGAATCAGAAAATCAATTATGATCGTGTTTTGCAAAAAGTGATTGCAGAATGGGAAAAATTGGAGGTTCGTCCAACTATTTTGCTTCACAGCTGTTGTGCGCCGTGCAGTACCTATTCGCTTGAGTATCTAACGAACTATGCGAATGTTACGATTTTTTTCGCTAACTCCAATATTCATCCAAGAGCAGAATATCAACGCCGCGAAATCGTGCAACAAAAATTTGTAGAGAAATTCAATGAGCAAACCAATAACCAAGTTCAGTTTTTAGCGGCACCTTACGAACCAAATAAATTCATTCAGATGGTGCAGGAAAATAAATTGACAGAAGAACCCGAAGGCGGAAAAAGATGCTCTGCTTGTTTTCAAATGCGCTTAGACATTGTTGCGGAAAAAGCACAAGAATTAGGCTATGATTACTTTGGGAGTGCACTAACACTCTCTCCGAAAAAAAATAGCCAATTGATCAATGAAATTGGCATTGATATTCAAAAATTTTATGCAACCAATTATTTACCTAGTGATTTCAAGAAGAATAACGGATATAAGCGTTCAATCGAGTTGTGTAAAGAATACGATGTATATCGTCAATGCTATTGTGGCTGTATGTTTGCGGCAACAAAACAAGGTGTTGACTTAAAAGTGGTGAATAAAGAAGCAAAAGGATTTTTAGTGGAGCAATCAAAACAGTAAAATAGAACAAGGATGGGAGAGCAATGCTTAACTCCGAGAAATAAGAGAGAGTTGTTTATTCTCCTACCGTTTATTCGGATTCCTTGAGGCTGAGATATGACTGTAGAGTTATGTCCCAGCTTATTTTTTTTGAAAGATGCAACGCAAGTGTATAGTTTTAAACTATATAAACTGATAGAAAATAAATGTTATTCTATATTTCTTTCACGTGGTAAAGTAGATTCAATACCTTATAGGAGGAGGAAAAGTATGAAAACATCTATTATCGGGTTTCCACGTGTGGGAGAGTTGAGAGAATTGAAATTTGCAACAGAAAAATATTTTAGAAAAGAAATCTCAGCAGACGAATTAGAAGCAAAAGGAAAAGAATTGCGTAACAAACATTGGCAATTGTTAGTCGATCAGGGAATCGATTTTATTCCAAGTGGTGATTTTTCATTTTTTGATACAACATTAGATGCTGCAGTCTTACTGAATATCGTACCAGAAAAATATCAAGCGCTGCAATTATCCCCTTTAGAGACTTACTTTGCGTTGGCTAGAGGCTATCAAGGAGAAGCGGGTGATGTTACAGCTTTAGCCATGAAAAAATGGTTCAACACTAATTATCATTATATGGTTCCAGAACTCGATGATGAGACAGAACTTAAGCTGGTTGGAGATAAGCTTTTCACCAACTTTAAGGAAGCAAAAGAAGCAGGGATCATTACTCGTCCAACTATAGTAGGTCCCTTTACGTTATTAAAATTAGCTACGTATCACGGATCAAAACAAGCACATGATTTTTATGAAGCAGCGATTATTGCCTATGCACAAATCTTTGATCAGTTAAAAGAACTAGGAGGTGAATGGCTTCAAATCGATGAACCAGCTTTAGTTTTGGATCTATCACCTGCTGAAGTTAAACAATTTAAAGAATTGTACCAAAAATTATTAGCGAAAAAAGGCAACGTAAAAATAGTAGTGCAAACGTATTTTGGAGACGTCCGAGATGCGTATCAGGAATTGATTGAATTACCTTTTGATGGAATCGGCTTAGATTTTGTTGAAGGAAGGAAGACACTAAGTTTACTTGAGGAACATGGATTTCCAGAAGATAAAATATTATTCGCAGGAGTCGTAAATGGGAAAAATATCTGGAAAAACAACTATCAAGCTACGTTGGCATTACTTGAAAAAATACAATCATTTGGCAATAGTGTGTTAAACACATCTTGTTCACTGCTTCATGTTCCTTTTACGTTAGCCAATGAATCAGCATTGACCAAAGAGGTGACAAATTATTTTGCTTTTGCTGTAGAAAAATTAGCTGAACTGACCGATTTAAAGAAAATAGTTGAGAATAAAAAAGACAATCAAGAGCTGTTGGATGCTAACACTGCGCTATTCGAGCAAGAACGCTTTTCTAGAAATAAACAAGTAGCACAGCAAGTTGAATCATTAACTGAGAAGGATTTTATTCGTTTACCCATCTTAGCGGATCGTGCAGCGATTCAAAAGGATAAATTAACACTACCCATTTTACCGACGACGACGATTGGTTCATTCCCGCAAACAAATGAAGTCAAACAAAATCGGGCGAAATTTAAAAAAGGTGAAATTACTGAAATTGAATATACTGCTTTTAACCAAGCAAAAATTGCGGAATGTGTCGCTTTTCAAGAAAACATCGGGTTGGATGTTTTAGTTCACGGTGAATTTGAACGCAATGACATGGTTGAGTACTTTGGTGAAAGTTTAGCAGGTTATTTGTTTACTGAAAAAGCTTGGGTTCAATCGTATGGAACTCGTTGTGTAAAACCGCCAATCATCTGGGGGGACGTTTCACGCTCAAATCCAATCACAGTTGCTTATTCTAAGTATGCTCAAACTTTAACGGACAAACCGATGAAAGGAATGTTGACAGGTCCTGTAACGATTTTGAATTGGTCATTCCCTCGTGAAGATATCAGCTTAAGAGAATCAACGCTTCAGTTAGCATTAGCGATTCAAGAAGAAGTATTGGATTTAGAGGCTAACGGAATTGAAATTATTCAAATCGATGAAGCAGCTCTGCGGGAAAAATTGCCATTACGTCAAACAGATTGGCACTCTGAATATCTAGATTGGGCGATTCCCGCTTTCCGTCTCGTTCACAGCAAAGTACAGCCGACAACTCAAATTCATACACATATGTGTTATAGCGAATTTGCTGATATTATTCAGGATATCGATAATATGGATGCGGACGTTATTTCATTTGAAGCTTCTCGTTCAAATTTAGACATTTTAGATGCATTAAAAGCAATTGACTTTCAAACTCAAGTTGGACCAGGAGTATATGATATTCACTCTCCGCGTGTTCCTTCAGTGGAAGAAATCGAAGAAACCATTCACAATATTCTCAATAAACTACCGACTGAAAAAGTTTGGGTCAACCCTGACTGTGGTTTGAAAACAAGAGGAGTACTAGAAACGGAATCCAGCTTGAAAAATTTAGTACTTGCGGCAAAAAAGGTACGTGGAGGGATTTAGATGAGAACGGATATCTTGTTCAAAAAAAAGACCGTCTTTTCTTATGAAATTTTTCCGCCTAGACGAACAGCACCCATTGAAACGATTTACCATACATTGGATCGTATGAAAGGACAACAACCTGATTTTATCAGTGTGACGTTAGGTGCGGGGGGAACTGGTGAAAACTTGAGTACCGCAGAGATTGCTCAGAAAATACAAGAGGAACAATTTTTGCCAAGTGTGGCACATTTGCCTGCTGTGAATTTTTCAAAAGATGAGATTCTTATTATTTTGGAAGAACTAAAAGAAAAAAAGGTAGAAAACATTTTAGCTTTAAGAGGCGATATTTTACCAAACAAAGAGCCCAAGAAAGATTTTTCCTATGCCAGTGATCTGGTCGCGTTTATCCAAGAACAAGGAGATTTTAATATTATCGGTGCTTGCTATCCCGAAACGCATGGAGATGCAGAGAGTTCTGTTGAAGATATTCGGAACTTAAAACGTAAAGTTGATGCGGGTGCTAACCAGCTGATTACACAATTATTTTTTGATAATAACTATTTTTATACATTTAAAGAAAAGTGTGATATTGCCAATATCAATGTGCCGATTCAAGCTGGTATTATGCCTGTAGTGAATAGAAAGCAAATCGAGCGTATGATAAAGATGTCGAGTGTTACCTTACCAACAAAATTTTTAAAAATGATGGAACGCTACGAGCACAATCCAGAGGCTATTCGTGATGCAGGAATTGCCTATGCCATTAATCAAATTGTAGATTTAGTTGCCCAAGGAGCAGATGGAATCCATTTGTATACGATGAATAATCCTTATGTCGCACAAAAAATTAGAGACGCAACACGCAGTTTATTTAATGCTTAGTTGAAAAATATGAAATTCAAAGAACTATACAATTCACCTGCCTTAGATAGGTGAATTGTGTGGTTTTTTTATATATTCAGATGTTAAATTTTTATTTTTTTGATATTTTAAGGGTTATTCGATTCTTTTTATTTACTTTGTTTTATTTTTTATAAAATAACAAAAACGAATTTTGTTATTTTGTTTATTTAAAGATTAGATAATTGTCTTTTTTACCTTTTTTTTAAACGTTTATTATATGTTTTTTTTGCAAAAATGTTTATATATGAGAATAAAGCCTTTTCAACCTGTTTTTTTATTTTTTTATTTTACATATAGATTAGTTTGAGTTCTTAATAGAAATTAAGTTTCCTCATTTAGTAAAAAATATTACAAAGAAATTTTCATATACTTATTGACATAAAAATAACAAGTGGTTATAGTTTTATATAGATGAGAAAATTATTATTTTAGTATATTTTTTAATTAGTTGCTGAAAAGTATGAATTTTATTTTTTTACAATAGAAAGTAGCCGTTAAGAATATCCAACTAAATGAAAGGAGCATATATATGCCGAGAAAAACGCCTGTCAGAAAGAGTGTACGTACTAAAGACGAAAAGGCTAGGCAGAGTACTCCGGAAAAGCGTTCGCGTGGATATACAGAATCTAAGAGATTATATTCGGAAAAGGTGAGAGAGGGACAGCCTAGAAAAAAGCCAAGATTACGGCCGGTAGCGCAAGGCTCCCGCGGTAAAATTTCTGAAAACCCTAGAGGCTCAAGCTATCAAGAATCTCCTCGTCAAGTAAGACCTCGTCGAACAGCTCAAGAACGAAAGGTGAGGGAGAACTATAGAGGCAAGCTCCCAAATCAGGCTCCTAAAAGTCCAGGACTATTGGTATTTGCTTACCTAGGTAATCTAATTTTTTATGTTGTTATCATTGGCATTATTTTGATGTCTGTAATGTTTTCATTTAGCTCAAAGTCGACAGCATCGATTTTTGGTTATCGATTTTACACCGTTTTGACTAATTCTATGGTGCCACAAGAAAATGGACCAAAAGGTGGTTTTTACGCTGGAGATATTGTTGTTGTTAAATTGATGGATGGCGATAAGGTAAAAAAAGATGATATTGTCACATTTGGTGTGGGCGATGGTTCACGGTATCTGACTCATAGAGTAGTAGAACGCAAAGGTGAGTTAAATGGAGAAAAAGGAGATTACCTTATTACCAAAGGAGATGCCAATAAAACCAATGATCCACCCGTAGAAGCAGATCGAGTACTTGGAAAAGTAGTATTTGCAGTGCCAAAAGTAGGGAGCGTTATAGAATTTGCTCGTGAAGAATTTTGGGCTTGCTTGGTTTGTATTTTGTCATTATACGGCTTTTTCTTAGTGCTTAAAGCCTATTTATTTTCACCCAAAGAAGAACCTGTTAGGCGAAAAAACAGAAGACGCCCAGCATATGAACGATGATATTACCACTTTGCCTTATCTAATAAGGTAAAGTGAGAATATATATATTATATTTTTATAGGAGGATTATTTAAAATGAAAAAAAACAAAAAGAAAAAGCTGGTAGCTGCAGCGTGTCTAGCATTATTAGCTGCAGCTGCAGGTACCTTTGCGTGGATCAATTCTCAAGACCAACGAATTAACCGTGTGAAAACTGCCGCAATTAAAGATGGTAGTGTCAGTGTTGAAGAAAATTGGAAGCCAAAACCAATCGTTCCAGGTACGGATGCCACAAAAGAAGTAGCGGTTACGAATTCTGGTGATACTCCAGTGTTTGTGCGTGTTTCATACGAAGAAGTATTAAAACATTTAACAGAAAAAGGCGCTGTAACGAATCGTACGACAGGTTGGAAAGCGAATGAAGTCTTGTCTTTATCTGATGATATTCCAGTCGAATATGATGGAGAAAAGTATACGGGTCCAGAGAGCGACTACATAGATGTTACAGCTAAGGTAAAAGATGGCTCTAATGCCGCTTTACCAGCAGGTGTTAAAGTTTATGCAAAAGGTTCAGTTACTAAAGATCCTGTAACTGGTACTGAAAATACAACATTCAGTTATTCTGCATTCTTTGAATACGCTAGTGGTAAATACCAAGCGATGGAAACAGAAGTATCTGTGGCAGGCGGAAATGCTGTTGGGTCACAAATCGAAGATTGGAACTTTGTGATGTCAAAAGCTGAATATTCAGTTTATAAAGGTGGCTATAGCAATATGGCAACAAACTGGGCTGCTTCTTCTTTAGAAGGTGCTTCAGCAGATGCGACTACAGCTAAAGCTTCACTTTTAGGTAGTGCAGGCAAAAAATATGATGTTGATTACGATTACACAAGCAAAGCTTTAGGATTAGATGCACTTCCTGCAGTAACACCAGCAACAGATGGTGATCAAATTCCAGTTGCAAATTCAGAGAAAAAAGGCGTTCAAGCGGATAAAGTAGCTCTAGGAGTGAGTGGAATCAGAGTAGAATATGGTACAGATATGGTGACAACTGCTGCATTAGCTAAAGATAAATGGGCTTACAACAAAGAGGATGGCTATTTCTACTTCACGAGTCCAGTTATCTCAGGTGCGACAACACCGCATTTGTTGAAAAAACTAATTTTTACAAGCGATATTGGAACAGAGTATACAAATGCAACATATGATTTAATTGTAAAAATGGAAGCTATTCAAGCAACTAAAGAAGCGTTAACTGATAGCACTGGTTGGAACTTAAATGGAGCAGACGACTCAGAAACTAAAAAAATTACAGCTTATTTAGATGAACAAGCAGCAAGCTAAATTCTAGTTATGAAAAAGTAAAGGGAAGGGGATAAAAAGATGCAGCAATATCAAGTACAAAAACGTCTACTATTATTGGTTTTATACAGTTTATTAAGTGTTTTTATCACTTTCACAAGTGGAACGTTACTAGCTATTGCCAGTCAAACCCTTCCTCCAGGGGTGGTCATTGGCGATGAAACAGGAATATCTGCCTCTTCGGAAGGAGAATATTATGTTGATTTGCCGAATGTCTTACCTGGAGAAAGCTATGAAAAAACGATTACGATTCGTAGTCTGGATGTAAAAGAACCGTTTGAATTAGGAATCTTAGTAACCCCAGATAATAAAAAAGGGGTGATTGATTTTGACAAATCGATCACATTGACCTTGTCCATTGACGGAAAAAAAATTTATCAGGGACCGTTATTAGGGAATGGAGAATTTGATTGGACAGTTCAACCATTGATAGTAGGAACATGTGAATATGGTAAAGATCAAATTTTAAATGCAGTGTTCGAGGTTGATAAAGACTTGAACCAGGCAGATTATAAAGAAGAAAGCCAGTTGTTGTATCACTGGACTTTTGTCGCAACTAAAAATCAGCCAAAAACGTCAGAGACTAAAGATAGTAGTACAGATCGACCAAGTAAACCAGCATCTAAAGGGATGTTCCCGATGACTGGCGAAGAAATTAAAAATTTGATTTATAAAACATTGGCAGGACTTTTATTGATGTTAATTGCAATTTTATTATGGAAAAAACGTAAAGAAGAACAAGAAAATGTAGAGTAGAGGAAGGGGGAGACAATTGAGTAGAAAGAAAAAATTGTTGAAAATAATCAATCAAAATAAACCTTTTTTGGCTGTATTTTCTGTATTTTTAAGCCTACTACTTATAGTAGGAAGTACATACTCGTGGATTACCTATAGTGATGAAAAAATCAATCAAAGCAATCCTAATACTAAGAAACTATCCGCGGCAATCGATGAAGTCTTCACCCCAAATCTACAATGGGCGCAAGGGAAGACTACTGAAAAGAAATTGCTAGTGAGGAACAACGGACAAATGCCAGCCATCGTTCGGATATCTTTGTATGAATTTTTTGCCCAGTTTGAGCTTGATATGACTGATGGCGTTGGTAATGGTAACCAAAAAATTGTAAGTAGTTCAAGTGGATCAGATTTAACAATGGAAGATACTGCTACTTGGGAAAAAGGCAGTACATATAAGATTGCTTCTGAAACGTATTATGTAGCTTCAGAGGTTTACAAAGCCGATAAAAAAAACGCAAGTACAGCTTATGTCTACAAAGGAACTCGACCGATCGAGGCACTGAAGTATTTAACGATTCAATTTAATGATAATGACATTTATGATGAAAATAATAAACCAATGCCTGAAACACAAAATTATTGGTATTATTCTGATGGGTATTTTTATTATTCAGAAGTATTGCAGCCAAAGGAAAAAACGACATTGCTTATCGAAAGTATTACGTTAGATCGAATGTTACCAAACAAGTATAAGAGTTCTTTATATCAGTTGATTCCAGTTATGGATGCTCACGATGTTACAAAATCTCTAATGGAGAACTGGAATATTCCTTCTAGTTCATATCTGGAAGCGATATATCGTGAAAAAGTTCATTAGGAGGGGATTCAAAATGAAATCAAAGAAAAAAGTTGTTCATTTTTTATGGATACTGCCTGTCCTTGCTGTGCTTTTACTTATTGGAAGTGTAACAGCATATGCAGCGATGATGATGAGTGAGGAGAAAGTTAATCTTTTTCAGGTTGGCAATCTTCAGACGAAAGTGAAAGAAGTTTTTACGGAGCCAACAACAATTAAGCCAAATGAATCAGTTACAAAGGAAGTATCAGTAGAAAATACAGGAACAGTAGATCAGTTTGTCCGAGTGATGCTTCAGCCTGAAATTCGTTTAGAAAATGGCGAAAGCACGCGATTATTACCCTCAAAGATTGGAGAAGAGGTTCTTTTAGAGCTGAATCTTACGGATTGGACATTAGGTGAAGATGGTTATTATTACTATTTAAATGTTTTAAAGTCAGGCACTCCCAGTAATACTACTAAAAACTTATTCACTGAGGTCAAATTAAAACAAGATTTAGGACTAGAGTATCACAATGCAACTTTTAACTTATTAGTAAAAGTAGAAGCGATTAATTGTGCTAAATATGCTTATCGTGATGCATGGTGGCAAGGGTCTACACCTAGCAGTGGAGCGTTAGAGGCAATCGATAAAAAGTTAGCTGAACATGCGGAGTAAGGATAGGCACATGGAATAATTATTCCATGTATGCCTATTTCAATTCAACACTCATGAAATGAGTGTTTTCTAGGAAGAAATCATTGATTTGATAAGTTTTGAAAAGAAGGAGATAAAATGAAAAAGCAAAGACAGAAATTGAAGAGTAAAAAGAAAAAAATGAGTCTTTTTGTACTACTTGTTTTATTTGTTATTAGCGGCTATCTTTTTGTGGGGCAAGGTGATTTGAAGGCTTCTACTGTGGTAACTAAAAGAGATTTTAGGTTAAAAGCTGAAAATAGATGGAGTGGACTAGATAAAAAAAGTTATGCTGATCTAGAATGGGACAGTGTAAAGGACTTGAGTAAGTCAGGATATCAACTATATCAATCGGAAGATGGCAATTCTTGGAGTGTACGTTCCCTAAATTATGGGAAACCAATAAAAGTTCTGAATATTTATCCAGATATAGCAGGATCTAACACACTGAAAAGCTGGATGGATGGTTTAAATTTAAAAAATTCTAGTGGCGAAAAATTAATTAATGTTAAGGCCGTAAGTCAAAACAACTACGGAACTAATCCCAATGGCTATCTAAAGGACGCAAAAGGCGAATTTCAATATGATGTTATCATGTTTGGTTCTTGGGATTACAATAATCATTTAGATATCTCGGTTACTGCAAAAAACGCAACACAAGAATTTATTGATTCTGGAAGAGGCGTTCTTTTTGGGCACGATACGATTACCCCTAATGATCGTGGTCATACGAATTTTAATAGCTTTGCGGGTCAATTAGGGTTTAAATTGCAAGCAAAGTCTTTTCAAATTGGAAGTACAAATGTAAAAATAACTAATAATGGCTATTTAATGAAATATCCGTACGAGCTACAGAATGATATGGAATTAAAAATTCCACTTACACATACGTGGGGGCAAGGGATTTTGCCTAACTCAAAAACAACTAAATGGTTAGAATTTGAAGCACCATTTAATTGGGATAAACCGGGGGATGGCAGTGCAGATCCAACCTTTTATCTAGCCACCACTAATAATCTTGGTATGATCCAAACGGGTCATAGTAATGGAACATCTACTTCTGATGAACGAAAAATCATAGCAAATACATTATACAATTTAGCTCAGGTTTCTTTTGAAACAACGGCACAAGATCAAACTGTTAAAGATGATCGAGCGCCAGCACTGGCAAATGCTGTACAGAAACCGGGTGGTAGCGTAGATAATTTTGACATTGAAATTGATAGTATGGATCAAGGGAAAGAGTATCAGTGGTATATCGAAGCAGATACGATATCCAGTGGCTTAAAAAAATCAGATGTCGTAAAAGAGACCATTATGAGTAATATAGCTGGCTATTTTTATAAAATCGACAATTCTGCGACTTCAACTTTAGCAGGGACTGTTGAAGGATATAAGGATGAATTCGGTCGGATTGGTTCTAGTAAATATGATATTTATGTGGCACCAACAGGAAGTACAAATCCAGCAGATCCAAATTATGATCCTACACAAGACGCGAACTTAGTCGACTATGATACCAAAGGGACAATTTCTGGCATCAATGGAATAACTGATTTGGAAAAATATATTCATATAGTATCAGTTGATCGTTCAAATAATGTGAGCAAAGTAAAAACAATTCAAATCAAGGATTTGATGAATGAGTTTCGTGTTTTTGAAAAGTATTTCGATACCGAAGGAACACAACTTCAGGCTGATTCATATCAAGATATTCCTAAAGACAGTAATTATGAAAAGATAGTTATGAACATTGATAATTATGTCATAGATAGTTATAAAATTGACGCTGGAACTGACGTAGCAACGGGTCCAGATGCTAAAGTATCTATTGAGAAGGTAAACAAAAACTATACCGTAACTTACTACTACAACAAGCTGATACAATTGAATGTTAGACAGATGATAGTATCAGGCAATAGTGAAGTAATTTCACCGAGTGACGGGTACGTTCAGATAGATAATGGAAAAATTGATAAAAATAGTAATCTATTTAATTTAGCGGTGACTTCAGGAAAAGATGGGGAAGATATTGATTACTCATCGGTAAAATTAGCTAAGAGTGGCGGTCATCATCAATTATTAGTAACCTTAATGGTCCCAGAATATTATCGTTTTAGTGGATATATCGCGACAACAAGTGATGTGCCACATGATAGAAAAGTGAAAAGAGACGGTGAAATTAAATTAGATATTACGGAAGATACGAATTATTGGCTGACAATTTACGTAGAACCAACTGTTGATTCTACTATTTCGCCTACACCATACAGTTGGAATTATAAGGAGAATCAATTAGGGAAAATTGAGAATAGTGGACAATAAGAGCAAGTTTATGCAATGCCAAGTAGAAAGCGTTGGATTCTTAAATCTAATAGAAAAGGAAGATTCTTTGTGTATTTACTATTAATTGCTCTTGGATTAATCATATTTATCCATAGCCTCTTGCTCATGACTATCATTCAAAGAAATACAGAGATGACAAAGAAAATTGCCCAACTTGAGAAGCGAAATTCTCTTTCAAAATCCAGCGGTCAGCGGCAATTTCCAAATGAGCGCAAGACTAAATTAACGAAACGAGGAAGTAGATAACGATGAATATAGGCTATGCTCGTGGAAACAAATTGAATCAGCAATTTGATGTTTTAGAATCGTACGAATTAGACGAAATTTTTTCAGATGACAATCATAGTTATGACGTATTCCAAGATCCTGACAGTGATTATCAGAGATTATTGGATTATACGGAACCAGGTGATTGTTTAGTCATTGCTTTTTTAGAAGTTATTTCCAGAGATTACCAGCAACTACTTGTTTTTTTTAATGAATTGGAAGATTTAGAGTTAGATTTAATTGTATTGACTTCACCAGAGCTGACGTTAAATGATTGGCGGGAAGTGCTTTCGTGGGTTAGTCGTAATGATCAGTTACTACATCCACGTTTAATCAAGCTAAACTTAAAGCCAGGAAAAAAGCAAACGAAAGAAACTTATTCTGTATTTACCAGAAATGCAGAAGCTAAACGACTCTATCGTGATGTCATGTGGCAATTAGTCGGTAAGAATAAACTACGAACGATTGCTAAACAAAAAGGCGTTCCAGTTGAGACGGTTTATCGAATCCAGCAAGAATTTAAACGAGTAAAATTAGCAGTTATCTTAGCAATGTGTTTCTTTTTGACAATTGCTACAATTAAAATTACTGAGAACTTTTCGGACAATATACTGATTCAAATCGTGGTCTGTGTTGTTTCAACAGTAGTTATTCTTTATAACACTTTATCAGATAGCGAACAGCAGTAATAGAAAATCAATTAAAAATAGTTTTGCTTTTTCCATTAATTCACTAGGAAAAAGCAAAACTATTTTAGTTTAAAACGTCATTTTTTCGATTCGGTCAAAGGCTTCTTTCAAAACTTCTATATTTTGTGTGGCTGCTAACCGTACATAATCGTCACCAGTTGTTTCACCAAAGGCTTTTCCAGGAATCATCAAGACATTCGTTTCCTTTAAGACTTCTTCAACAAATGGGACAGAAGTTAGGCCTGTTTTAGAAATGTTGATAAACGCATACATACTTCCTTTAATTGGGTGAAGCGAAAGAAATGAGATTTTGGCAATTCTTTCTTCCAGATACTCCAATCTTTCTTTAAAAACAGACACAACACTTGGTATTAATGTTTCAGAATGCTTTAAGGCATAGATTCCTGCTTGTTGGGAAGGACTTGGTGCAGAGTAAGTAATACTTTCGTTGATTAATTTTGCTGCGTCATTGATATAATCAGGTGCAATCATATACCCGATCCGCCAACCAGTCATTGCAAATGCTTTTGAGAAACTACTGAACGTAATTGTATTTTCAGGAGCAAAAGTAGCCATTGGTATGAAATCATCATAGAAGCAAAAGGCCTCATATACCTCATCAGAGAGGATGTAAAAATCATTCTCGATAGCTAAATCAGCGATTGCTTTAAACGTTTCAGGAGAAAATACAGCGCCTGTTGGGTTATTTGGCGAATTGATAATAATCGCTTTTGTTTTATCAGTGATAGCTGCTTTCAATACATCGATATTGATTTGAAAACCATCTTCTTCATAAGTTGGAATAAAAACTGGTTTACCTCCAGCAAATAATACTTGGTCTTTATACGGCGAGAAATAAGGTTCGTGAATGATTACTTCATCATCAGGATCGAGTATTACTTGCAGTGTTAGGTACATACCATGTAATGCACCGACCGTTGCACGCACTTGGCTAGGTTCAAAGGACAGATCATATTGTTTTTGATAAAAATCTACTACGGTTTCAATAAAGGCTTGACTGCCACCGGATGCAGTGTATTTCGTATGACCATTTTTAACATCTGTAAAAGCCGCTTCAATGATTTTTTCATCTGTGATCAAATCGGGATCACCAATCGATAAATCTAGTAAATCAGGTACTTGTTTCGCTAAGGTGGCAATATCCATCAAGATATTCTCCGTAGGTTGTTGATGTTTTTTTGCAATGTTTGAACGATCCATGTTTTTACCTCCGATTTCTTTATTCATATACTATTTTTTAAGAGGACAAAACAAGCTTATTTATACTTGCTTTGTCCTCTTTCGACTGTTATAAAACTTTTCTTAAAAAATCTTGGGTTCTTGGATTTTTCGGTTCGCCAAAAATTTCTTCAGGTGTCCCTTCTTCCTGAATGATTCCAGCATCCATGAAAATCACACGATCGGCAACTTCACGTGCGAAGCCCATTTCATGTGTAACAACGACCATTGTCATGCCTTCAACTGCCAAAGCTTTCATAACGGCTAAAACTTCACCGACCATTTCTGGATCAAGTGCAGAGGTTGGTTCGTCGAATAACATGACATCAGGATTCATTGCTAAAGCACGAGCGATCGCTACCCGTTGCTGTTGTCCGCCAGATAAGCTTGAAGGGTAACTTTCGGCTTTTTCTTGTAAACCAACTTGTTCTAATAGAGCCAGTGCTTTTTCTTTCGCCATATCAGGTGCTTCTTTTTTTACTTTGACTGGACTGATTGTTAAATTGGCTAAAACGGTTTTATGTGGAAATAGATTGAAATTTTGGAATACCATACCCATTTTCTGGCGTAGAGCATCAATATCGGTATCTTTGTCCAATAAATTTTTCCCTTCAAATTCAATCGTTCCATCTGTTGGTTGTTCTAATAAGTTTAAGCATCGTAAGAAGGTACTTTTTCCACTACCAGAAGGCCCGATGATTACGACAACTTCTCCAGCTTTAACATCTAAGTCGATCCCTTTTAAGACTTCATTTTTTCCGAAGGTTTTGTGTAGATTTTTAATATTAATCACTAGTACTCATTCTCCTTTCAGCAACACCTAATAGGCGTGAAATGGTAAAGGTTAAAACAAAGTAAATCAATGATACTACTAAATAAGGTAAGAATGGTTTAAAGCTAGCTCCTTGAACATTGCCGGCTTGGAAAATCAATTCTGAAACACCTATAACTGAAACGACAGATGATTCTTTGATTACAGTTACAAATTCATTTCCTAAAGCAGGTAAGATATTTTTGATTGCTTGAGGTAAAATGATGTAACGCATTGCTTGTGGTTGGTTCATACCTAGAGAACGCGCAGCCTCTAGCTGACCTTTGTTGACTGCATTGATTCCAGCACGAACGATTTCAGCAACATAGGCACCACTGTTCAATGCAAGAGCAATACAGCCAGCAGCGATTTTCGATAAATCAAGCCCTAAAACACCCGTGCCAAAATAAACAATAAAGATTTGGACTAGTAATGGAGTACCACGAACATATTCAATATAGCAGATGGCGATACCACGTAAAATTTTTGATTTAGATAATTTCAGCAAAGCAAGCAGTCCACCTAAAATAGCACCAAATAATACGCCCATAAAGGCTAAGAAAATCGTATAACCAGCACCGCTGATATAGAATTTACCATATTTTCCAAGGAAGCTTTCATCATCTGTAAACATTAATTTGCCTGCTTCTTTCTTATAACCCTCAAGTAAATTGTTATCATTGATTGTTTCGATCGAAGCATTGACTTTTTGTTCTAAAACAGGTGCATTTTTAGGAATCGCAACGGCAGCATCTTTTTGGCCTTGTTCAAATGAAACGTCTGCAAACGTCAAGTCTTGATCACGATCAACGTAAGCTTCAGCAACTGGGCCTTCCAAAACAGCAGCCTCTACTTTTTTATTTTTTAAATTCATGATGATGTCTGGTACTTTTTGTAAAGAAGTAGGAATCGAACCGATAAGTTCCGTCTTAGCTAATTCTTCTTGTGTCGTTTGCTTTTGAACGCCAACTTTCACACCATCAAAATCTTTTGTTGATTGAAAGTTATCTTTATCCGCTTTTCTAACGACTACTTTTTGTTGGACGTTCATATACGGAGTTGAAAAATTAACTTCTTGTAGTCGTTCAGGTGTTGGTGCCATACCTGAAATGATTAAATCGATTTTACCTGTTTTCATTGCACCTAATAATGCATCAAATCCCAATTCTTCGATTTTTAATTTAACGCCCATATCATCTGCAATTTTTTGTGCAATTGAGATGTCAAAACCAACGATTTGGTCTTTACCGTCAACATCTGCGTGAAATTCATATGGTGCGTAATCAGCAGACAAACCAACAATCAGTTCCCCACGTTTCATGATGCTGTCATAGACTGGATCAGGTTCTTCAGCGATTGCTGTAGTTACTGGGATAAAAGTCAGTAGTACCAGCAAGATTGGAATAATAAGTGCTAGGTTTTTTTTACATAATTTCATTTGTTCTTCTCCTTTATAATAGAGTAATAACAGTTGAGTATGCGCAACTGCTTGTATTCAATAAATATTCTAAAAAACGTGTATAAATGTATAAAAATTTATTGTTTTTGGATGTGTTTTATCATATCATAGATTAAGAGAAAGGAAAAGTGAATTTTATCAAAGAATTTAAAAATGTCACTTTTGCATAAAAATTAGTAAAAATGAAAGGTTGGGACCAATGAATCAATCGTTGATAGTAAGAGGAGCGCCACAAGAATATGAATGCCGTGTTGGTGCGTGGGATGATTTAGAAGAACATTTAAATAGAAGAAAGCTTAAACGTGTGATGATATTACATGGAAAAGATTCGTGGGAAGCTGCCAAGCCATATTTTCCAACATTAACGACTATAGATACATACTTTGTATATTATGGAGGAGAATGCACGGATGAGAAAACAATAGAGCTGAAACAGCTTTTTGAACAAAAAGAACTGGAAGGTATCATTGCTGTAGGAGGCGGAAAAATTGCAGATTTAGGTAAAGCAGTAGCGAATCAATGTACTAAACCTATCTTGATTTTGCCAACCTTAGCAGCAACTTGTGCTGCGTATACACCGTTAAGTGTGATATACGAAAATAATGGTGCAATGAATCGCTATGATATTTTTGCGAATAGCAATGCCCTAGTTTTAATCGAGCCTAAGGTTCTCTTAGATTCACCGATCGAGCTGATGATCGCAGGAATTGGTGACACGATCGCTAAATGGTATGAAGCCGATGCGATGATCTCGCAATTAGCGGTACAGCCGATTGAAATCCAAGTCTCTGCTTTCGCAGCCAAAAAATGCAGAGATGTTTTACTCGCTGACAGCCAAGAAGCGCTAAAAGCAATGAAAGAGAAAGAAATCAATCAAGCTTTTTTAAATATTGTAGAAACAATTATCCTACTTGGAGGAATGGTGGGAGGCTTTGGTGACGATTATGGTCGGACATCTGGCGCTCACTCAATTCATGATGCACTCACTATTTTACCTGAAAGTCATCATCAATTACATGGCAATAAAGTCGCGTACGGTGTTCTGGTTCAATTGGTGATCGAAGATAAATGGAATGAAATCGAACAACTAATGCCATTTTACTCCAGTCTTGATTTACCAACTTCTTTAAAAGACATGAAAATAAACTTAACAGAGGATGATTATCAGCGAGTGGCGGAGCGAGCTGCTGAACCACATGAAACAATCCATTATATGAAAGAGAAAATTACACCAGAAGTTGTAAAAAAAGCAATGATCAAACTTGAAGCAGTAAAATAAGAGAGACTAAAAAACAAAAGAACTGGAGATAAAAGAGTTTGAACTCTTATCTCCAGTTTTATTGTCTAAGGATATACTAAAGAAAGCCCGTAAAACCTTGCAAATACGAACAAAAAAAAGTATGATGAGGAAAGTGTAAATATACAAAAGAAAGTAGGAGAATGAATGACAGAACCAGCCATTCGTTATCGTTTAATAAAGAAAGAAAAACATACAGGTGCCCGTTTAGGAGAAATCATCACCCCTCACGGAACGTTTCCAACACCAATGTTTATGCCTGTAGGAACGTTAGCGACAGTAAAAACAATGTCACCAGAAGATTTGAAAGAAATGGGCGCAGGAGTGATCCTGAGCAATACGTATCATTTATGGCTTCGTCCGGGAGATGATCTGATTGCAGAAGCTGGTGGCTTACATAAATTTATGAATTGGGATCAACCAATTTTAACTGATTCTGGTGGTTTTCAAGTATTTTCATTAAGTGATATGCGTAAAATCACGGAGGAAGGTGTTCATTTTAGACACCATTTGAATGGGTCAAAACTATTTCTTTCACCAGAAAAAGCAATCAACATTCAAAATAATCTAGGCTCTGATATCATGATGAGTTTTGATGAATGTCCGCCGTTCGATGAAAGCTATGAGTATGTGAAGAAATCGATTGAGCGTACATCACGCTGGGCAGAACGTGGCTTAAAAGCGCATGCTAATCCAGATCGTCAAGGCTTATTTGGAATCATTCAAGGCGCAGGGTTTGAAGATCTACGTCGCCAAAGTGCAAAAGAGTTGATCAGCATGGACTTTCCAGGATATTCCATTGGTGGTTTATCTGTAGGGGAACCAAAAGCGGAGATGAACCGTGTACTAGATTTTACAACACCTTTGATTCCAGATAACAAGCCAAGATACCTAATGGGTGTGGGAACAGCAGATTCATTAATCGATGGTGTGATTCGTGGGATCGATATGTTTGACTGTGTCTTGCCAACTCGTATTGCTAGAAATGGAACGTGTATGACATCGAAAGGTCGTCTGGTTGTTAAAAATGCGCAATACGCAAGAGATTTCCGTCCCTTGGATGAGAAATGTGATTGCTACACTTGTAAAAACTATACGCGGGCTTATATTCGTCACTTGATCAAGGCTGACGAAACATTTGGGATTCGTTTAACGTCTTACCATAATTTATATTTCCTATTGAATTTAATGAAACAAGTTCGTCAAGCAATTATGGATGATAATTTATTGGAATTTAGAGAAGCCTTTTTTGAAGAATATGGTTTCAATAAAGAGAATGCGAAAAGTTTCTAAAAAAACGAACAAAAGACTAGTGTTGTAAAAGAAATTTTGTTACAGTAAACTAGTGATTATAGGATAGAGAGGTGAATAGATAATGGGTGGAGGACTTTCGTTTATTTTACCATTAATTCTTTTAGCAGGAATGATGTTTTTTATGACTCGTTCGCAAAAGAAACAACAAAATGAACGTCAAACACTTTTGGATGCAATGAAAGTGGGCGATGAAGTTGTAACGATCGGCGGTTTACACGGCGTGATCTCTGAACTTGATGCTGACAAAAAAACTGTATTGATCGATTGTGAAGGAATTATCCTTGAATTTGATCGTGCAGCAATCAAAACAGTGAAGCCAGGTACAGTTGTTGCAAATGATAATGATGTAACTGTAGTTGAAACGAAGGAAGAAACAGTTGTTGAAGAACCAACTGTAACAGAAACTTCTGAAAACAACGAAACGAAAGAATAAATTCCAGCTTGCTGGAATTTTTTCTTTCTAAAACATATAAGAAAGTACATAGGTCATTCTTTAGAAAGAAGGGGAGAACCATCGAAAAGCTATCGTGGCATCAAAAGTTCTTATTGAAAAAAGAATTAAAAATCAAATGCCGATCTTTTCAGCAACTTGGTTATTCATCTGTTAATGAAACCGAATTGATGAACTATCTTGTTTCTTATCGGTGGAAAAAGAACGCTCCATCATCGATCAAAGCTTGTCGTGAAGACATTTTACATATTGAGCCAAATGAATTTTTTGATTATCAGCAGTTGATTGCTCAAACAAGTAGTTTGACCATTAAAGATTGGCATGACTTGACGGATCTATTCTAATTTTGAATAGGTTCTTTTTCTTTTTATAAATTAGGAAACGCTTGCTTTAGTAGATGAAATAAAAAAAGCGTTAAATGTGAAAAAAATCACAAAAAAACTATTTACAAGAAAAAAATATTGTTGTATGATGTGTATGTGAAATAGTTAACAAGAAAAAATTAATTTATTTATTTTTCTAGGAGGATCAAAATGGCTAAAACAATGAAGAGAGAAGATACTAAAAAGATTGATGTAACAGCAATGATCGACGAATTGGCAAAAAAAGCAAATGTTGCTTTAAAAGAAATGGAAGACTTTGATCAAGAAAAAGTTGACCACATTGTGCACCAAATGGCAATGGCTGCTTTAGATCAACATATGCCTCTAGCAAAAATGGCTGTCGAAGAAACTGGCCGTGGGATATACGAAGATAAAGCAATCAAAAATATGTATGCCTCTGAATATATCTGGAATAGTATCAAACATGACAAAACAGTGGGTGTCATCAATAAAGATGACCAAACAGGTTTAATCGAAATCGCTGAACCAGTTGGGGTGGTTTGTGGGGTTACACCAACAACCAATCCAACATCAACGACAATTTTCAAAGCGTTGATTTCTATCAAAACACGTAACCCGATTGTCTTTGCTTTTCATCCAAGTGCACAAAAATGTTCTGCTGAAGCTGCTCGAATCGTTCGCGATGCTGCAATCAAAGCAGGGGCTCCTGAAAACTGTGTACAGTGGATCGAACAACCTTCTTTAGAAGCAACTTCAGGTTTGATGAATCATCCTGGAATCGCGATTGTTTTAGCTACTGGTGGTAGCGCCATGGTTAAATCGGCATACTCAACTGGTAAACCAGCGTTAGGTGTTGGACCAGGGAATGTTCCTTCATATATTGAAAAAACAGCAAAAATCAAACGTGCAGTAAATGACTTGATCGTTTCTAAATCATTCGATAATGGTATGATCTGTGCTTCTGAACAAGCTGTGATCGTAGATAAAGAAGTTTATGCAGCTGTAAAAGCTGAATTTGAAGCACACCAAGTATACTTCGTCAAACCAAACGAATTACAAAAACTTGAAGATGCCGTGATGAATGAAGGGAAATATGCAGTAAATCCAGCAATTGTTGGGTATTCTGCTGAACATATAGCAGAATTAGCAGGAATCAAAGTACCAAAAGGCACAAAAATTCTAATTGCTGAACTTGAAGGAGCAGGAGCGGAATACCCACTTTCTCGTGAAAAATTATCGCCAGTTTTAGCCATGATGAAAGCGAAAAATACAGATCATGCCTTTGATTTATGTGAAGCAATGCTTGAATTAGGTGGTTTAGGTCATACAGCAGTGATTCATACAGAAGATGAGGATCTACAAGTGAAATTTGGTTTGCGTATGAAAGCTTGCCGTATCTTAGTGAATTCTCCATCAGCTGAAGGCGGAATCGGGAATATCTATAACGAAATGATTCCTTCATTAACATTAGGTTGCGGATCTTACGGTAAAAACTCAGTCTCTAAAAACGTATCTGCTGTTAACTTGATCAATGTCAAAACTGTAGCGAAACGGAGAAATAATATGCAATGGTTTAAATTACCGCCAAAAATTTTCTTTGAAAAAAATTCATTACAATATCTACAAAAAATGGAAAATGTTGAACGTGTGATGATTGTATGTGATCCAGGAATGGTTCAATTTGGTTATGCTGATACGGTTCGTAAAGAATTACAAAAACGTAAAAACGACGTTCAAATCGAAGTATTCTCAGCAGTTGAACCAAATCCATCTACAAATACAGTGTATGCTGGAACAAAAGTCATGGTTGATTTTGAACCAGATACAATCATCGCTTTAGGTGGCGGATCTGCAATGGATGCAGCTAAAGGCATGTGGATGTTCTATGAGCACCCAGACACAGAATTCTTTGGCGCTAAACAAAAATTCTTAGATATCCGTAAACGCATATACAAAATTGAAAAAGCAGTTAAAACGCAATTTGTATGTATCCCAACAACATCAGGTACAGGTTCAGAAGTCACACCATTTGCTGTTATTACAGATAGTGATACGCATGTGAAATACCCATTAGCTGATTACGCATTAACGCCAGATGTTGCGATCATTGATCCTCAATTTGTGATGTCAGTTCCAGCTTCTGTAACGGCAGATACTGGTATGGACGTTTTGACACATGCAATTGAGTCTTACGTTTCAGTCATGGCTTCTGATTACACGCGTGGATTAAGTTTACAAGCGATTAAATTGGTATTTGACCACTTAGAAAACTCAGTGAAACGTCCGGATGCAGAAAGTCGTGAAAAGATGCATAATGCATCAACAATGGCTGGTATGGCTTTTGCCAACGCATTCTTAGGAATTTGTCACTCAGTCGCACATAAAATTGGTGGAGAATACGGCATTCCTCACGGACGTACAAATGCGATTTTATTACCGCATATCATCCGTTACAATGCCAAAGATCCTTCAAAACATGCAATGTTCCCTAAATATGACTACTTCCGTGCAGATACAGATTATGCTGATATTGCGAAATTCTTGGGTCTTAAAGGCAAAAATACTGCAGAATTAGTGGATGCACTAGCAACAGCTGTTTACGATTTAGGGGTATCAGTTGGAATTGATATGAACTTGAAAGCACAAGGTGTAACACAAGAAATTCTTGATTCAACTGTTGATCACATGGCTGAATTAGCTTATGAAGATCAATGTACAACAGCTAATCCGAAAGAACCATTGATCAGTGAATTGAAACAAATCATCATTGATGCATATAATGGTTAAACGTCTATAAAAATACTAAGTGCTTGGGACATGATGACTTCACGCATCATGACCCAAGCACTTCTTTTTTTACGAAAAGAGATATAATATTAGTAAATGAAATTGGGGGGCTAGATAATGACGGTAAGAGAAGCGTATGAAAAAGGAGTGGATTTCTCCACTCCTTAAACGTCTAACTTTTGGGGACACTACATAGAGTGTAAACTCAGTATGTTTTTTTTATCTACTTCTCTTAGCAAATGGCTGATAAGCAATGCCACGGCTTTCACACCACCGAATGATCTCACTAGAAAAAATAATATCTGTTGTTGTAAGGTCAGTTGTTGTTTGTTTCCCAAGTAAGGTATATAACATTTTAAGTTCATCTTCCCATTGTTGGATAAGCTCAATCGTTTCTTCAAGACCATGTGTCATCAGCTGATTTAAAATAGTTCCAGCTACACCAACACTTTTTGCACCTAAACTAAGTGATTTAACGATATCCAACGATTGTCGGGCACCACCAGAAGCTAAAACAGTAAGGTCACGTTGCCAATTTATCGATTCTAAGAGTGAGAGAACTGTTGACTGTCCCCAATCTGTCAAAAAGCCAAGTTCTCGTTTTTTGCGACGGGCATTTTCAATTTGTGTAAAACTAGTGCCGCCTTGACCACTGACGTCAACAGCTTTTACACCGCGCCAAACCAATTGTTCAATGGTTTCACTACTCATGCCAAAACCAACTTCTTTAACAATGACTGGAACAGACAAATGAGAAACAATATCTTCAATGTTATCTAGCCAACCATGGAAATCACGATCCCCCTCAGGCATTACTAACTCTTGAGGGAGATTTACATGAATCTGCAATCCGTTAGCTTGAAAAAGATCAACAGCTCTTTTGGCTTCTTCTAAAGAAAGTCCAGCGCCGATATTTGCTAAAAGTACACCGTTTGGATTTTCCTTGCGTATGATTTGATAAGTGTCTGCCAAATCAGGATTTTTTAAGGCAGCATTCACCGATCCTGTCGCTACCAGGATTCCCGTTTCTTTCGCGATGATGCCTAGTTGCTGGTTGATTTCTTTTGCGCGGTCACTACCGCCTGTCATAGCATTGATGTAAAATGGTTGCTTGAAGGAGAAATCAAGAAAAGATGTTGAGATATCAACGTCATCCATCGCTATTTCTGCAAAAGAATGATGAACAAAACGGATTTGATCAAAGTCGTTTGTTTTGTCTTTATGAAAGGCTTTCGCTAAAGAGATATGTTCATCTTTTCGATTCATTTTTTTCCTTCTTTCCGTAAAAATATACATGTAATGGTAACGGAGTAATGCCTTCTTTCTCCCAAGAACTCATCAAAGGTAAAATACCTGATTTTTGCTTAAATAAGACAATTCCACAGTCACCACCACCTGCACCAGATGATTTAGCTGCACCGCCATAGGTTTGTGCTAAATTACATAGTTTTTTAAGAGCAGGGGTTTCGATCGTAACTCCTGTGATCGAGGTTAATTGTTGGAGTAATTTTCGGTTTTTTCGTATTTGTGCTTGAATCAATGAGATATTTTCTGAAGTAAAGCCTGTAATCATTGTTTCAACACACGTTTTACTGTCATCTAAAAATCGTTGGTATGCTATTTCTTGTACTTCTTTTGACTGGTTGACTTGATCAACTAAATCAGAAGTAGAAGCAGGGCTGCCAGTCCAGCCGATCAATAGACGTAATTTTTTAGGAACAGTCAAAGGTTGGATCATTAATTTTGGCCATGTTGTTTGGAGTAATGTGGTCAGCGTTTGCTTTTGAGCTTGTTCGTTGACCCATTGATGATCAAACGTTGAAAAAGCAATCCAACCGCCATAGCAGCTTGCTGCAATATCTCCACAAGAACCATTTCCTTGAACTTCTAAATGAGCCAGTGCAGAGAGTTTGAATATTTCTTCTTCGTTCAATTCTAAACCATAAAACAGACTCAGAGCTTTTACAGTTGCGACTGTTACAGCACCGCTCGAGCCTAATCCATATTTACGTCCGTTTGAATTGTCTAACTCACTAGTGACTTTCAAGTGGTAAAAAGATAATTCTTTGTGTTGTTCTTGTGCATATTTTTCAGTTAAGCGAATTGCTGCAAGTACATAATGAAAGGGGTTTTCCCGAATATCTAGAACCAGTTCATTGTTTCTTCTCGTCCAACGAACAGGTAGTGAACTAAACTGAGCTGATTGGATACTGCCGACGTTTTCTGCTGTTTCGAGAGTAACAGTTACAAATTGATCCACTGCAACGATGATTGCCGGATGTCCAGGTTCAACAACGGCATATTCACCAGCAATAAATAGCTTGCCTGGTGTGGAAACTTCTATCATAATTCTTCCGACCTTTCTATAGGAATCATTTCTATTCCTGGTCCTGCGTATGCGGCAATTAGCTGATGTTCAGCAAAATGCTTTCCTAAAAATTCTTTTAACGCAGATAAATTTTTCTTTTCTACTAAAATCTTCACATTCGGCCCAGCGTCCATTGTGAAGTAACAAGGTAGACCTTCTTTTCTGGCTAAACGCACTAACTGCATGACGTTTAAGCTTTCAGGTGACCAATAAGTAAAAGGAGGTACGGCAGCTAAGGTGGTTCCGTGCATGCGTAAGCCGTTTGCTTCAGTGACTTGACCAAGCTTATTAAAATCTTTTTCGGTGATTGCTTGTTTGGCTGTAGCCAAATCTGTTTCGACATTTTCTAACCAACCAGGATAAAAGCTTGATGTTTCTACCGTTCGTTTCATGCCATCACGACTGGAAATATCTTTTATACCATCATCGACTAAAACGAAAAGCATTGCTAAATCATCCTCCCATTTATCAGAAGGAATAACGTGTGCAAAGGATGTCTGATCAGAATCCCCTTTTTGCCACTCAGCAAATCCGCCGAAAATACTACGACAGGCTGAGCCAGAGCCGAGTCTAGCTAAGCGGGACAATTCTGTTTCGGTCAATTGTAAATTCAACGCTTCACTACAGGCACCAGCCAGAGCGGCTAACCCACTAGCAGATGAAGCTAAACCAGCAGCTGTCGGAACAAAGTTTTGGCTGTCAACTTTTGCAAATAAAGTCAACTGTTGTTTTTGACGAACAAGGTCTAAGAATTTAGAAATTTTGGCTGTTTGTTTTAAATCTTGTTTTTTTCCATCTAAAAAGAAAACATCCTCAGTTAATGTTTCATCAAAAGATACGCTAGTTTCGGTATAAAATGCATCCAATGTTAAAGAAAGACTACTGTTCATAGGTAGTATTAAGCGCTCATCTTTTTTTCCCCAATATTTTATCAACGCTATATTCGTATAAGCTCGTGCTTTTCCAGCATACATTAATTTTTCACTCCTAATGATTGAATCCAAGTGGCTTTTGCACCTGCTGCTTCTATTGCTGTAGCAATTTTTACCGCTTGCTCTTTAGAATCTGCTAAGGCAATCATACAACCGCCCCGACCACCGCCGGTTAATTTTGCCCCTAAGGCGCCATTTTCCCGAGCCGTAACGACTAATTGATCTAATTGGTCATTGCTAACGGTCAATGCTTTAAGCTGAACTTGTGCTTGATTCATGATTTTGCCTAATAAATAAACATCATCTGTTAAAATAGCTTGTTTTGCAAGCTTAGTCAAGTGGCCTAACTCAGTAATATGTTGTGAAACGCGTTGTTTATTTTGCTCAAAAAGATGTGCAACGTCACTTACAGCAGCTCTGGTTTGCCCTTTGATGCCAGTATCAGCCACTATTAAATAAGCATTAGAAACATTCATTGGAAACGATTCTATCGGTTGACCTTTTATGAAAAATAGCGAATCGTTTCCACTAGTTGCCGCTGCATCAATGCCACTAGGATTGCCATGGGCAATTTTTTCCGCCCGATTGACTAATGGAAGTAGCTCTGATTGGGTGCAAGGCATGTCAAAATAATCAAATAATGCTCGAACGATAGAAACGGCCGCAGCAGCACTTGAACCCATTCCACGTTCTGCTGGAATGGTACTGGTAATAGTGATTTTAAACGTTTCCTTTTCTTTGTGAAGTACATTCAAGGTTTGCTTGATAACTTCTTTGACACTCTTTAGCTGAGGAGGTACTTCTGACAATTCTCCGCAAAAATAATGACAATCTACTAACATATTGGTATCAGGTTCAACTTTTGTTGAAATATACGTTTCTTGAAAGGGAAAAGCAATTGCAGGTTCACCGTAAACAACAGAATGTTCACCCATTAAAATAATTTTCCCAGAAGCTCGTCCATGACCAGTTTTTTCTTTCTTCATTCTAATAACAGTCCTTTTATTTAAATATCAAATGCGTGGTGATCCAAGGCGCAGCATAAAGAATCATAAATTGAACACCGTAATTAACGCCCATTTTATTAAGAGTACCACAAACGATTCCTACCAGCAAAACACCAAAAATATTGATCAATCCGGCATCCATATAAGCCAATAATAAAATAAATCCAATAAATAAACCTAATATTGCTTCATGCGGAATCTTTTTTAAGACAAATACGGTCATCTGACGAGCGTATTTCATTGCTATAAAATAAGTTACGACAGAGGCAAGGATTCCAGCGAATAAAATAGCAAAAACAAATTCACTTGTACTCAATAAATGATGAAGATTATGCTCTAATGTAAAAACGGGTGGCGCGTTGAACAGGGCATTGGCGGGTCCAACAGCTACCGGTGATAAAGGAATTCCTAAAGCAATCAATGGAATGATCAAACCTGATAGATATGTTGCATGAGACAAAGCACTCATTGAGGTAATCGCCATACTGGCTTTTTTTACTGGATCTTTTTCTTTATTTGATACAGCTTCACCAAACAAAATCGTTAGCCCAACAGGACTTAAAAAAAACAGAAAATTTGATAGTAATGATACAATAGCGCTCGTTCCAGCTTCTTTTTTTGTGATCGTTCCAAAAGGATTGAGTAACGTTTGCTTTTCATCTACCTTGTTCAGCTTGATTTTATTCTGTTCATGTCGAGGCAAGGAATCCCGATTTTGTTTGTTTAACAACCCTAACAATGAAACAAGTAATGGCCCAATTGTGATTCCAAGAAAGAAGGAAATTGTCACATTTTTTTCTTGTGGAACTGCTCCGAGTCCCCAATACAAATAGCGCAGACCTTGGAAGAGCAATCCAAGTGGAATGATACTGATCAACGCTAATAGCTTATTTTTCCCGATCAAAGATAAAAAGACTGCACCAAAAACAAACAGTAATGGAGCATATTCCTTAACCGAATCTGAAAAAGGAGCTAAGATGTTGGCTAAAAGTAAACTTACAGGTATTGCAACTGCAGTTCCGATGATGGAACCTGTCGCCATTTTTTTAATACTGGTGGCTGCCATACCACGTTCTTTTAAATACAGTGCATGCTCGATCATTGGCGTGGATAACACACCGCCGGGCAAACCGACCAGTGCCGTCGGGATTGCATTCATTAAATTTAAAGTAATAATGGCAGCTATAAAAAACGTTAGAACGACGATAGGCTGAACGCCAGCTAAAACGACTGCTAAAGTGACTGGCATCAAAACAGACGTCTCATCTGTTCCTGGTACAAATCCAATGAATGTATATAAAATAATTGCGCCCAAAACGGCTAGTAGCATTTGAAAGATTAGCCCTGCATCCATTAGTTGTCTTCCTCCTCGATAACTATTCGTTTAGGAGTAATTAAAAAAGTACTGATCATAAAGCCAAGGACAGCTCCACCTAGGCCGAAGAATAATTGTTTTGTTGTATCTTGTGTAGGAGCTAGAAAAAAGCCTCCCATCGTTGTTACACTGCAAATGCCAATGGCTATAATCAAATCTTTTAAATCAACTAGGTCACCCCAAAGCTCGATAAGATTCTTTTTCATTTAAAAGCCCTCCAATGTATTGAGGTTGGGACAGAAGCATTTTACAGATTCAGTGTCCCAGTCACTCTGTTAGTTTACCAAAAAAATATATGAAGTGAAATTGTTAGTTTCTGTCTAAGTAAAAAATTAATATCTCAGTAATAACTGCAAGCAAAAAAGAAAGCTTAGAGCTAAAACCTCAAGCTCGGCTCCAACCTTTCTTCTTATTTATTCTTTAATAACTAACCCTAATCCTGCAGCAATCGTAATCGCTTGTTCTTGCGTAACCTTTAATCCTCGAAGTAGCTCTTGAGAGAAGGCAATCTTTTCAAAAGTACTTTTGGTAAGGTCAAGACCGGCCAATTTCGTATGGAACCAATTACTTCCAGTCAGTGAACAGTTATCTAAAAGGAGATTACTCCAAGTCACCTCAACAAATTCAGTATCCTTTAGACTTGTTTGATGAAATTGAACCACTTTTTGATTTGTCGCACTAAAAGAAACATAATCAGCTAAGCAATCTTCAAAAAAACAATCCCGTAAATAACTCTCAGCAAAATTTGTTCCCGTTAACTTACACTGACGGAAATGAACTTGATGAAAACTAGCTCCGATCCATTCCGTATTAGAAAGATCACAATGATCAAAAATCACATTACTACAGTCAAAACGTTCAAGGTGATTTCGATTCATCGTTATTTTATCAAAACGGCATTCTCTAAAAACTAAATTACGCACATCCTGATAACTAAGGTCTTGGTCTTTTAATACTAAGCCTTCAATAACGAGCTCATCATCTAAAGAAATAAAATCAGTCTCAGTCAGCTGAGGCAAAAGAGGTGCAACAGGCTTTTTGATTTTCATAAATATAACCTCCAAATTTTTTATGATAAAGTGGGCCACATTATTCTGTTTCTTTATCTAAATTTTCATCTAATTGATACGCACGATTATAAAATTTTAAACAAGTCGTTAATACAAATGCACCCAAAAGACCTAAGAGACTACCTAAAACAATCCCGATTAAGCGATAATTCAGCAGACTCACCAAATATTGATGGCGAGCTAAATTTGCTAATAGTAAAGACATTGGCGTTGTAAAAAAGTTTGCGATCGCGTAATTTCGTCTAATAAAAAATTCTACCGTTAAAAAGAAAAAGCAAATTAGAAAAATGGTTTCTAATGAAGTAAATGAAATACTCAATAAAAGTGCTGCAATCAATAAACCAATCATTGTACCAAAAATTCTTTGAACATTACGATGCATGACAGCTCGTAAATTATCACCTTGTAAAACAGCAGCACATGAAACAACCATCCAATACGCATTAGTTAAATGCAGGGACTGGCTGATATAGGTCGCTAAAAATAAAATAGCGGCATAATGTAGAGCATCTAAAAGTGCTGCAGGGTCGGTGTAAAGACGTTCTTGTAATGAGATGGTCTTCTCTGGCTCCACCGTTTCTCCTTCAACAAAATACAAGAGAACAGCCACAACAAGAGAGGTCAAAACACCTAATAAAACATAACTCATCATGGTCGGAACTTTTTCCAAAGGAATCTTTGTCCCACTGCCCATTGCGGTTACCATGACAATAAAAAAAGCCCCCGGCTTAGCAATTCGGTATAATCTAAAAATGATTCGAGCCAAAAATGCCATCAAAGCAATAACGATTGGGATAATCCAAGGAATATGAGTACTAAGAACGCCTACTAGATTTCCAAAAAGTAAAAATGCGCCAATGGAACTCAAACGAATGAGTAGATTTTTCAAAGGTAGTGTTTGATAATAAAGAAAAGTAAAAATCCCCAGTGAGCCAAAACTACCGATTAGTAAATTATTTGAAAAATAACCGATGAATAAAGGCACTGCCATACAAATACCTGCACCAATCAAGCGAAAAGGTGCTTTTTGAGGTTTGTGAAATGTAGTTAGTTCTTTGAAGAAAGATGAATGGTGCATCTAATCACTCCTTACTATTTATTGTGAACTATTGAAACTAATTTTTTAAACAATACTATATGAACCAAAAAGTATTTGCTTCTACTATGGTATGTTTCTTCCTATACTAATCTAACATACTTTTTTGTAAGAAGACAATCGCTTTTTAAGCTTGTTTCTAAGAAATTACTTCTAATGATGATATAATTTAATGATGTGAGTATTAAGAAAAAATAAGATTATTCTTGATTTTTTAATTTAAAAATTGTAAACTATACCTCAACACAATAAATAATTATTAAATTCTGATTTTTCAGAAAATATTTAGGGTCATTTAGGGAGGAAAAAAGAATGAAGTTAAAGAAGTCATTTGCTTTTGGATTCATCACTTTATTTAGTTTAACATTAGCAGCATGTGGTAACGGCGGAGCAAAAACAGACGATTCAGGCAGCTCAAAAGCAGCCGACGGTAAACCAAGCGGAGAGCAAATTTTCCGTGTCAATGTTTTACAAGAAATGCCAAGTGCCGATTTATCATTAGCGACAGACGTTATCAGCTTTACTGCACTAAACAATGTATACGAAGGTATATATCGTTTGAATTTAGATAATAAACCAGAACCTGCCGGAGCTAGTGAAGAAGCAGAGGTCAGTGAGGATGGTACTACTTATAAAATCAAACTAAATGAAAAAGCGAAATGGTCAGACGGAAAACCCGTAAAAGCAGAAGACTATGTCTATGGGTGGCAACGTACGGTTGATCCAGCGACAGCTTCAGAGTATGCTTACCTTTACGAATCTGTAAAAAATGGTGCAGATATTGCAGCAGGTAAAAAAGACAAAGCTGAATTAGGAATCAAAGCGACAGGTGATTATGAATTAGAAATCACCTTAGAAAAAGCAACTCCTTATTTTGATTATCTATTAGCCTTCCCGTCATTCTTCCCGCAAAGAAAAGATATCGTGGAAAAATATGGTAAAGACTATGCTTCAAATAGTGATAACTCAGTCTATAATGGTCCGTTTGTATTAGATGGTTTTGATGGAGCAGGAACAGATACTGAATGGTCATATAAGAAAAATAAAGAATATTGGGATGTAGATTCTGTAAAATTAGACGAAGTAAAAACGAATGTTGTGAAAGAAGCACCAACTTCATACAACTTATTCCAAGACGGACAAGCAGATGATGTAACCTTGACTGGTGAATTAGCACAACAAGCTGCCAATGATCCAGCTCTTGTGATCCAAAAAGAAGCATCGACTCAATATATGGAATTAAATCAAATCGACGAAAATTCACCTTATAGAAATGAAAACTTAAGAAAAGCGATTTCTTATTCAATCGATCGTAAATCTCTCGTTGAACAAATCTTAGGTGATGGTTCAGTAGAACCTAAAGGCTTAGTTCCAGCAGATATGTCTAAGTCTCCAGATGGAAAAGAAGACTTCACTGATGCAGCGGAAGATAAAATTGCTTATGATAAAGAAAAAGCAAAAGAACATTGGGAAAAAGCGAAGAAAGAATTGGGTATCAAAACATTAGATATCGACATCTTATCTTCTGATGCAGATTCTTCTAAGAAAACAGTCGAATATATCCAAGGTGCAATTCAAGATAGCTTAGAAGGGACGAAAGTAACGGTAAGCCCTGTACCATTTGCCGTTCGTTTAGACCGTTCTAACAAAGGTGACTTTAAAGCCGTTATCGGTGGCTGGGGAGCTGACTATGTAGATCCAAGTAGTTTCTTAGATTTATTCCAAACGGGCGTTCCTTATAACCGTGGCCACTATAGCAATGCTGACTACGATAAAGCAGTCAAAGCAGCGGCAACAACCAATGCTAATGATCCTGAAAAACGTTGGGAGAACTTAGTAGATGCAGAGAAAATAATCATGGGCGACATGGGTGTGATTCCTCTTTACCAAAAAGCTGAAGCTCACTTACGTGCTGAAAAAGTGAAAGATGTTGGTTTCCATCCAGCAGGTGCGCAATACGATTACAAATGGACATACATTTCAGAATAATCTGAACTAGTTTTTAATAGTAAAAGTGACCGATACAGAAGCAAACAACTCCAACGAACCGAATGGTTTCAGGGAATAAAAAGAAATTCACGAAAATTGGGTTTCCAATTTTCGTGAATTTCAACTTATTTCTAAAGGAGCTGCTTCTGTTTCGCCATTTATTCAGATTTTGAGCAAGTTAGCAAAAATCAGAGAATTTTATATTTCTCTCTCTTGCTATCTTTGCTTATAAAAAGTAAAATAATAAAGAAACAACAGCGACAATCAGTAAAATACCCCCAGTTTCAAGCCAGTAAAGCTGATGTGCTTTACCGATTTTTGAAAATGGAATGAATTCTTTCGGCTCATTTTTCTTTCTAAAACGAAAATGCATTTTCATAAAACGTTGGAAATTATCAAAAAATCCTGAGGACATGATCCATAAGGCTAACCCGATAATCAGAAAGAATAACGAAACGATGAAAAAGGTATCTGATACAGAAAGGATAGTCAGTGACTGTTTTATCAATAGGTAAGTAAAAATACCGATGCTTGAGACCGCTGAGGTAATCAAGGGCCATTTTAAATTTTTCATGTGCTCATCCTTACTTAATTTTCTATCCTTACTTTATCGAAAAAAGCTGATGAAGTCAAAATAATCTCGGAGGTGTCATTCTTGAACAGTTTTGGAAAATATTTTCTTAAACGGGTCTTTTTTATGATCATCACATTGTGGCTGATCGCAACGATTACTTTTTTCTTGATGCAATTATTACCAGGTACTCCTTATACCAACCAAGAAAAACTTAGTCCAGAAACAATTGCTATGTTGAATAAGCAATCCGGTTTAGATAAACCTGTGATTGTTCAATATGGAATTTACTTAAAAAATCTTTTAGTTGGTGACTTTGGTATTTCATTCCAATTCAAAAACCAACCAGTAGCAAAACTTTTAGCAGGTCGTATTGGACCGTCAGTACAATTAGGTGCACAAGCAATCGTTTTTGGTACACTAGTTGGTATTTTATTAGGGATCATTGCGGCAATGCGCCAAAATACATGGGTTGATACATTGGCTACTTTAATGGCTATCTTAGGTCGTTCGATTCCGAACTTCGTCTTTGCCGTATTGTTACAATATATCTTTGCTATGAAATTAAAAGTGTTACCAATCGCAATGTGGAACGGTTTTGCTTATACGATTTTGCCGACAATAGCTTTAGCTATGAGTCCGATGGCCGATTCCGCCAGGTTTATACGAACGGAAATGGTTGAAGTTTTACATAGTGACTATGTAGAGTTAGCGCGTGCTAAAGGCTTGAGCCGTTGGCAAGTTGCCGTTAGGCACGGACTTAGAAACAGTTTGATCCCATTGATTACATTGTTAGGACCATTAGCAGTTGGTTTGATGACAGGATCATTAGTTGTAGAAAATATTTTTGCCATCCCGGGTATTGGGGAGCAATTCGTAAAATCAATCATGACCAATGACTATCCAACGATTATGGCCGTAACGATTTTATATTCTGCATTATTAGTATTTGTAATCTTGATTGTTGATTTACTTTATGGATTGATTGATCCAAGAATTCGTGTTTCAGGAGGTGCCAAAGGTTAATGGAAATAGTTGACTTGAACAATGTCCCAGATAAAATTAAAGAAATACCGACAGATGAATTCCAACCTTTGGATACATCAACAACAAAGGAACGTGAACGAATCGCAACGCCGTCACTAAGTTTTTTACAAGATTCTTGGCGTCGTTTGAAAAAGAATAAAGCGGCTGTAATTTCCTTGATCCTTTTGGGAATCATCATCTTTATCTCAATTATCACTATCTGGGTTTCGCCTCATGACCCAACACAACAAAATGTAGCATATATCAATTTACCACCACGTATTCCGTTTTTAGATAGTATTAATGGATTTAACGGTACAGCAAATGTTGCGGGTAAAATGGTAGATAAGTATGCACAAGCAAATGTTCCTGATAACGTGAATTTCTATCTTGGAACAGATGGCCTAGGTCGTGATGTATTGAGTCGTTTATTTATGGGAACTCGTATCTCATTGTTGATCGCGTTTATCGCGGCATTACTTGATATTACGATCGGTGTAACATATGGTTTGATTTCAGGTTTATTAGGTGGACGTGTCGATACAGTGATGCAACGTATCTTAGAAGTTCTTTCTGGAATTCCTAACCTTGTTGTGATGATTTTGATGCTGACTGTTTTTGATCCAGGTATTTTATCAATCGTGTTAGCGATGGTGATTACCAACTGGATTTCAATGGCCAGAATCGTCCGGGCTCAGACCTTGAAATTAAAAGATCAAGAATTTGTTTTAGCTGCCCAAACGTTAGGCGAATCTCGTTTAAAGATTGCTATTAAACATATTTTACCGAATATCTCAAGCGTGATCATCGTTCAAATGATGTTCAGTATCCCGTCGGCCATTTTCTTCGAAGCGTTTCTAAGTTTCATCGGTTTAGGATTAAGACCGCCGACCGCTTCACTTGGAACATTATTAAATGAAGGATATAAAACGTTCCGTTTCCTTCCATATTTGATGTGGATTCCTGCCGTAACTTTGTCAGTCGTAATGATTTGCTTCAACTTGTTAGCTGACGGACTACGTGATGCCTTCGATCCTAAGATGAAAGAGTAGAGTGAATGACTATGGAAAAAGTATTAGAAGTAAAAGACTTACAGATTTCTTTTGATACGTTTGCTGGAAAAGTAAATGCTATTCGTGGTGTGAGCTTTGAGCTGTTCAAAGGAGAAACTCTTGCAATCGTAGGAGAATCTGGTAGTGGGAAATCAGTAACTACTAGAAGTATCATGCGATTGTTGAGCAGCAATGCAAATATCGACAATGGAGAAATTCTGTTTAAAGGTGAAGATATCGTACACAAGACGGAAAAACAAATGCAAACCATTCGTGGGAAAGAAATTGCTATGATTTTCCAAGATCCAATGACATCATTGGACCCAACAATGCCGATCGGCAAACAAGTAGCTGAATCGTTGATCAAACACAATAAAGTATCGAAAAAAGAAGGTCTGGATCAAGCATTAGAATTACTAAAATTAGTAGGGATTCCAAACGCTGAAAAACGTTTGAAAAATTATCCGCACCAATTTTCAGGTGGGCAACGCCAACGTATCGTGATCGCGATTGCGTTGATCTGTTACCCAGAAGTTCTAATTGCTGATGAGCCAACAACAGCTTTGGACGTTACGATTCAAGCGCAAATTTTAGAATTATTAAAAGATCTACAGCAAAAAATCAGCACATCAATCATCTTTATCACACATGATTTAGGTGTTGTAGCGAACGTTGCGGATCGTGTAGCAGTTATGTATGGCGGACGTTTAGTAGAAGTGGGAACGTCAGAAGAAATCTTCTATAATCCACAACATCCATACACATGGGGACTACTTGGCTCAATGCCAACAATGGAAGGAACCGAAGATAAGTTATATGCAATTCCTGGTTCACCTCCAGATCTGTTAGATCCACCAAAAGGAGATGCTTTCTATCCGCGTAACGAGTTTGCGATGAAAATCGATGCAGAAGAAGCACCACCCTATTTTGAAGTATCACCAACTCATAAAGCTGCAACGTGGTTATTAGCACCGCAAGCACCAAAAATCACCCCTCCAGCTGAAATTGTAAGACGTTGGGCGATTTATGCTGAACGCCATAATACGACTGCAGGAGGCGTTAAATAATGAGTGAAAAAAGAAAAGTACTTTTAGATGTTAAAGGACTAAAACAATATTTTAACGTTGGACGCCCTGACGAAGTTAGAGCTGTTGACGATATCAGTTTCCATATCTACGAAGGTGAGACGTTCGGTTTAGTTGGAGAATCTGGTAGTGGTAAATCAACAACTGGTCGTAGTGTGATTCGTTTATACGATCCAACGGATGGCGAAATCGTTTTTAACGGTGACGATATCAGTAAAATTCGTTCGAAGACAGCGATGCAAGCATTTCGTCGTGAAGTTCAAATGATCTTCCAAGATCCGTATGCTTCATTGAACCCAAGAATGAAAGTTAACGATATTATTGCTGAGGGAATCGACATCAACCATTTAGCTAAAGATACAGCTGAACGTGAAGCAAAAGTCAACGAGTTGTTAAAAGTCGTTGGGCTTGACCCGAGTCATGGCACACGTTATCCACATGAATTTTCAGGTGGTCAGCGTCAACGTATCGGGATTGCTAGAGCGTTGGCTGTTGATCCACGCTTTATCATTTGTGATGAGCCAATTTCTGCGTTGGATGTGTCGATCCAAGCACAAGTTGTCAATTTATTACAAGACTTACAAAAAGATGCTGGGTTGACGTATTTGTTTATTGCCCATGATTTATCAATGGTAAAACATATCAGTGACCGTATCGGTGTTATGCATAGTGGTAAATTATTGGAAATGGGTTCTAGTGATGATGTATATAACTTTGGTGTACATCCGTATACTGAAAGTTTACTGTCAGCTATTCCACTACCAGACCCAGATTATGAACGTACACGTAAACGTATTGTGTACAAACCACTACCAGAAGATAACAAAGAACGTAAACTAAGAGAAATCACACCAGAGCATTATGTTTATTGCTCTGAAGATGAAGTCGAAGTGTATCGTAAAAAAATTGAAGAGAAAAAAGCTAAGGCAAATCACGAATAATCGTATTGAACAAGAAAGACTAGCTAAGAAAAGAATTCTTTTTCTTAGCTAGAATTTTTAAACCTAAGATGAATGAATCATTTTTCTTTGTGACACAATCATTTTAAAGTAGCTTTAGGGGCTGGCTTCTCGAAAAAAATAACCTAAGAGTGAGACGAAAAGTGTCACAATCTTAGCTTCCTATTTTTCAGTCGAAGGTGAACAAGCTCATTCAGCTTTTATTGGTAGGGTGGTATTCTAATGAAGGTATTAAAGGCGTATAAATATAGACTTTACCCTACGTTACTACAAGAAGAATTCATCAAAAAAACATTTTCTTGTGTTCGACTTGTGCATAATCTTTTATTACAGGAAAGAATTCAGCTTTATAAGGAGTTGAAGAAAAATCCTGATTTGAAAGTAAAGTTACCCACTCCTGCTCATTATAAAAAAGAGCATCCTTGTTTAAGGGAAGTGGATAGTTTAGCATTATCAAATGCGCAGGTTTACTTGGATCGAGCATTTAAAAAATTTCATAGAGAAAAATCAGTGGGATTTCCTAAGCTAAAACAAAAGAAGAACGCTGTCAGATCTTACACAACGAACAATCAAAATGGAACGATTAAAATTATTGACGAAAAATATTTGAAAGTGCCTAAATTGAAGTCGTTGATTAAAATGAGAATGCATCGTCCAGTAATAGGGAAAATAAAATCAGCAACAATTTCTTTGACCCCTAGCAATAAGTATTTTGTTTCTATTCTTTGTGAAGAGGAGATTCCTAGAATTGATAAGACGTATTCAGCAATCGGGATAACATTAGGAGCTTCGGAATTTGCTGTATTATCTAATGGTAGACGTATCGATAATGATAAATTTACGAAAGAATTTGAACAGCGGATCACTAGAGAAGAAAGAAAACTAAAACGGCGAAAAGAAATTGCTAAATTAAAAGGAACAGAATTATCTCGGCAAAAAAATTATCAAAAGCAAAAGCTAAAAGTAGCGAAAATGCGAGAAAAGTTAACGAATCAACGAATCGATTTTCTGAACAAAATCACAACAGAAATTGTTAAGAAATATGATTTGATCTGTATTGAAGACATTCAGCAAGCAGATTTTTTCAGAAATTCTAAATTACAACGTGGATTTTCAGATGTTTCGTGGGCGTTATTTGTCTCAAAACTCGAATATAAAGCAACATGGTATAATAAAAGGATGATCAAAGTTTCAGCATGCGGGAAATGTTCGGAACATTCAGATAATAATCCGGTGAGTCAGATATTTATGCAAGATATCGATGAGAAAACAGGACGGCATGATCCTGAGACGGCTGCTAGTATTCAAGTGTTGATGCAAGGATTAAAGGAAATAATGACTTATTAAAAAAGTAAAAAACTGTAGGGACTACAGGGCTAGCCTAGGGTATATAAGATAGATATAACGTTTAGTCGATTATTTATCTTTTTCTAGGAAATTTCTAACTTCATAGAAATAGTTCACTAATTATAAGTGTATGGAAAATAAAAACTCGAACTTTATTCTCTTTGTTTTGACAAGTATTTGTTTGAACAAAATAGAATAAAGTTTTTTTACGCTATGGGCTAAAAAGTATAGTACAATATTAAGTAAGAAAAGATATGAAAAAGAGGGAAGTTATGAACCACTACAAAGCACTTGTTTTTTTTGATTTAGATGGAACATTACTGGATGCTGATTCTAAAATATCTAAAGAAAATCACCAAGCTATCTTAGTATTAAAGAAAAACGATATCTTGGCTTTGATTGCAAGCGGTCGTTCTCCAAAGGAAATCAACCAAATCACAAAAGGAACACCAATTGATTCTTTTGTAAGCTTAAACGGACAGTATAATGTTGTTGAAAATAAGGTTGTCTCCAAACATGTAATACCTTTGAAGCTGATTAAAGAATTAATGCGATTTTCTGAATCATTCGGTCATTCCTTGGCCTGTTATACAGAAACTGAATATGCTACACGTTATTTGACTGAAAGTATGGAAAAATTATATCAATTAGATCATGCACCATTACCACAGATTGCACCAGACTTTTATAAGGAACATGAAATCTATATGCTTTATCTTTTTTCAGAGGAAGTCGCCAAAGATGTATTATATCAAGAAAAATTCTCCGATATATTCACCTTTTTCAGAGATAGTCCTTATTCCTTGGCGGTCGTGTTAAAAGGGCAGTCAAAAAAAGCTGGTATCAAAGAAGTGATCAAAACATTGGATTTAGACGGTGTCCCAACCTATGCATTTGGGGATGGAAATAATGATATAGGGATGTTTGAAGCCGTGGATACGGCCATTGCGATGGATAATGCTTCGGCACATGTAAAAAGTCACGCTGATTACATTACCAAGTCTCATATAAAGGATGGTATTCGTTTGGGATTAAAACAGTTTAAATTATTAGACTGAAAGGAAGTAAAATAATGACAGTGAAAATGATTGCAGTAGACATGGATGGAACGTTTTTGAATAGTCAACAAGAGTACGACCGAGAAAAATTTAGTCAATTATATCAAAGAATGAAACAACAAAAGGTTCGTTTTGTGATAGCTAGTGGCAATCAATACTATCAACTAAAATCATTTTTTCCAGAAGTAGAGAACGAATTGGCGTTTGTAGCTGAAAATGGCGCATATGTTATTAGTGAGGGTGCAGAACTATTCACGGGTGAAATCGATCCAGAGCTAGTTCATGACGTGCTGACTATTTTAGCGGCGTTCACAGAAGGGCATACGATTCTTTGTGGAAAAAACAGCGCTTATGTTGCTGAAAATGAACCTGAGTCCTTTATTGAACATGGTCGGAAATACTATCATCGCTTAAAAAAAGTGCCTAATCTATTTGAGGTAAAAGAGGACACTTTGTTTAAATTCGCTTTGAGTTTTCCTGTAGAACAAGTATCAGAAGTTCTTGAACAGTTACATGATACATTAGGAGAGAAAGTGATTCCTATTTCTAGCGGGCATGGTGATGTCGATTTGATCATTCCGGGCATCCATAAAGCACATGGGTTGATGAAGCTACAAGAAGTTTGGGGCATAAAAAATCACGAAGTTGCTGCTTTTGGCGATAGCGGTAATGATCTGGAAATGTTGAAGCATGCCGGATTTAGCTATGCGATGAGTAATGGACAACCAAAAGTCAAAGCTGTCGCTAAAGAAATCATTTTATCCAATGACGAAAATGGTGTATTGACTAAAATAGAAGAATTACTTGGAAATTAGAGTGCAAAAGATTAAGACAGAAGTCTACTTTTCGATCCTCAAAGGTTTCTGTCTTAATTAGAAAAAAGCATTGACAAGGTTTTGAAAATATCGTATACTGTTAGAGTTGAGAAATGAAAGCAGAAGCACCCGCTTCTCGCCTTAGCTGACAGTGTCACTGGGCTGGATATAGGATTGTTTATATCAATCGATATAAATCCGAAAATCGCGGGATCTGTATACAGAGCCTGTTTTTTATTGTATTTTTTAGAATAACAGACTCTTGGAAAAAGAGTTTCAGTATTGATTTTCTCTTAATAAACTTGGAGGTGAATGACCATAGCAAAGGATATGATGGTGAACGACGGCATTCGTGCACGCGAGTTACGTTTGATCGGACAAGATGGCGAACAATTAGGGGTAAAAACAAAAGTGGAAGCATTACAAATTGCTGAAACAGCTAATCTAGATTTAGTTCTAGTAGCACCTACTGCAAAACCGCCTGTTGCGCGAATTATGGATTACGGTAAATTCCGTTTCGAAACGCAAAAGAAAGAGCGTGAAGCTCGTAAGAAACAAAAAGTGATCAACGTAAAAGAAGTTCGTTTAAGTCCAACAATTGACGTAAATGACTTCAATACAAAACTTCGTAATGCACGTAAATTCTTAGAAAAAGGCGACAAAGTAAAAGCGTCGATCCGTTTCAAAGGCCGTGCCATTACCCACAAAGAAATTGGTCAGAAAGTTCTTGATCGCTTAGCGGAAGAAACTGCAGACATTGCTACAGTGGAACAAAAAGCGAAAATGGACGGACGCAGCATGTTCCTAACGCTGGCACCGAAGAATGAAAATTAAGCTAATAAGCTGATAACTAGTTAATCAAATTTTTTTAGGATGCTAGTTCAACTTTTTCAACTAATTTAGTTGAACTGTATGCGAAATGAAAATGTAGGAGGAAAATTAGTCATGCCAAAACAAAAAACACACCGCGGATCAGCAAAACGTTTCAAACGTACTGGTAACGGCGGGTTAAAAAGATTCCGTGCGTTTACAAGTCACCGTTTCCACGGTAAAACAAAAAAACAACGTCGTCAATTGCGTAAAGCAGGAATGGTTTCATCAGGCGATTTCAAACGTATTCGTCAACAATTAGCAAGAATGAAGTAAAAAAAGCGTAGGGGACTCAATCAGGCATCGAGTAAATTAGGAAATTTTTTTAAAGATGCTTTTTATCTTTTAAAAGAATTTATCTATTTATCGAGAGGCCTAGTCCACGAAGCTAGATTAGTGAAAAAGCTTGCTGAATTTGGGAAAGTTGAAATAATTCATGCAACAACTTAGCAATTAAAATAACTCATAGAGATAACAGATATTTAGGAGGAATTAACCATGGCACGTGTTAAAGGTGGCGTAGTAAGCCGTAAACGTCGTAAAAAGATCCTTAAGTTAGCGAAAGGCTATTACGGATCAAAACATACTTTATTTAGAACAGCAAAAGAACAAGTAATGAAATCTTATAGTTATGCATACAGAGATCGTCGTCAAAAGAAACGTGATTTCCGTAAATTATGGATCGCTCGTATCAATGCAGCGGCTCGTATGAATGGCTTGAGCTATTCTAAATTAATGCACGGTTTGAAATTGGCAGAGATTGATATCAACCGCAAAATGTTAGCTGAATTAGCAGTGAATGATGCAGCAGCATTTACAGCATTAGCTGAACAAGCTAAAGGTGCTTTAGCTAAATAATGACTGAATAAAAGTGTTCCTTTCGTATGAAAGGGGCATTTTTTTTAATAGAAAGTTATGATTTATTATTTTGATCATTTTTTACATTTTTATTCTACTAAATGCTATAATTATTTTGATTAATCCAAAAATAATAAATAGAAAGCAGGTTTTTAAGTGAAAAAGAAGATGTTTGTGGTAGTTGTTCTTATTTTGGGTGTTTTATTTTCATTTGGGGTGAAAACAGAAGCAGCCTCAATCAATGATCTAAGATTTGGTTCGCATGTTCAAGATTATGGTGATACTGGTTTTAGTAGAGATAAACGTTTGAGAACAATAAGTGAGATGGGGCCATATGGAACAGGAAGTGGTTCTACTCGAGAATCTAAAAGAATGGAAGCGATGTTCATTCGAGGAACAAGTGACATCATGATCAATACACATATTGAAAATATTGGTTGGTTATCTGAAAAATTGACTGCAAAAGAGAAGAGTGCAGGTATTTCTAAACGTACTATCAAAGGCCGTAATACAACGATTTACTACCAAACAGGCCGTGGTGGGACTGCAGGAGGTGCATTGCGAGTAGAAGCAGTAGAGTTTACCTTGAAAGGTAGCATGGCGCAACAATACGATATGTATTATTGTGTTCACGCACAAGATTATGGTTGGTTAGGTTGGTCAAGAGCTAAAATAAAAACGGAAGACAGTAAATCAACAGCACATAAAGCAGGGACAGCGGGTGTTGCAAAGCGCCTTGAAGCCTACAAAGTCGTACTTGTACCAAAAGGCTCACCAGCTCCACGAAACTTTAGTGGACAGAAGAACTATCAATATGTAGCAAAAGACTCATTAGGTCGAGTTTATGCTTATAAAGACGGTAAGCGAGTCGCTAAATAACTGAATTAACTATTACATCCAAGCTCGTTTTACTCTGTAACTGTAGTCTGGTAAGATAAAAGTGGTATAAAGAAGATTTTTATAAAAGGAGAGTAATGCGATGGTGTATGTAAAAAATTTTTTTATTTTAGTTGGTTTATTTCTAGTAAGTCAAATTAGTATGATGGCATTTGGTATAGCCAAAGAATTTTCTCAAGGAATGGGAGAGACAAATTTGTCTTTGGTTGCATCGATTATGCTGATAATTATAGTTATTGGCAATATCTGGGTGTTGATATTTTTAGGAAAGAAACTGGGTTTTTTTAACTTGAAATTGGATTTTTTCACTAAGAGAAATGTTGGAATTATTTTAGGTGGTTTTATTTTAGCTCGAGTAATCGCTATTGGAGGAACCTTTTTATTAAATACTCAGGGAACAGAATCAACAGCAAATGATGCAGCGATTCAGACAATGTTTTCAGGAGAAAATCCTTTATTGATTATATTATTGATTGGAATCTCAGCACCTATTATGGAAGAAATTGTTTTTAGAGGTGGAATTATTGGGTTTTGGTTAGGGAAATTTCCAATACTTGGTATTGCAGTGAGTTCTATTTTGTTCGGTTTAATGCATGGCCCTACGAATTTGATTAGTTTTTTATTGTACGGTTTGGTAGGTTTAATTCTTTCTGTGGCTTATTACAAAACACAACGTTTAGAGATCAGTATATCTATCCACTTTTTAAATAACATACTTGCCGCAATCGCGATGGCTTTTGGGTTGATTTAGTATAACAGAATAAATAAAAAAGGGTTCGGGACAAAAGTAAACATCATTTTGATGTGCACCCTAAATGCGAATAAACGGTGGGAACAGAAGCAATCCCTTCTTATTTCTCGGGATTAAACGCTTCTGTCTAAGCCTCTTTTTTAGAGTGTGAGACAAGATAGTAAAAGAATCATGATCAAACTATTGCAACTATAGTTTCATTTTTCATCTAGACTTTTTACTATGATTTTTGCGGAAAAAGAGGCTAAGTAACTGATATGCGTGCGTTTATTCCAGATTTAGATTTTTACATCATCGAGAAAAAATGTTATATTATTCTTATAATCAAATAGTTGTAGGAATCTTTAAAGAGAGTGATGCAACTGCATTATATTGTTTAACCTTATAGGCTAGCGCGTTTCGGGAAAAAGATAAAATTTGACAAAGTACTACATTCTGATTTTACTACTTTTCAGTCGGAGCAAGTCTGGCTTGGTACGCTTTTAAATTTAGGAGGAAAAAAATGAAAGAGGAACAGAGATTTGGAATCATGAAGAAATATGTCAATTGGGTATTGGATGTTGTTCTAGGAGTACTTGCCCTACTTATTTTGATTTTCATGATTCGTCAATTGATTGATATTGGAACATTTATCAACAAACCTATGACACCTAAAAACTTATCGATCGTGATGCAAGAAGTTGTGGCATTTTTCATGTTATTTGAGTTTATTATGATGGTGATCCGCTATATTCAAGAAGGACATCATATTCCGATCAGATATTTGATTTTAATTTGTATTACGGCCATTTTAAGACAGTTAATGGTATTACATGGCGATGCAGTTCAAACTTTATTATTATCTGTATCGATTTTGTCACTCGTTATTGTATTGTTTGTACTTAATTTAAGTGGCAATAAATCCTATGTTGGGTTTAAGCCTCATGCAAATGAGAGTCAAAAAACAGAGAACTAAAAGTAGAAAAGGTCACTCAACATTTCATTGAGTGACCTTTTCTACTTTTAAATTAAATTCTTAATAAAGAAATCAAGACGATAGCCAAAAACACTTGAATAACACCAACTGATAATCCATAAATCAAGAATCGTTTCCCTTCTTTGAAGAATTTTTGGAAATCCAAACGCAAACCTATAGCGGCTAGAGCAGTGATTTCAAACCAACCGCTAAAGAAATTAGCTGTTGCACTAAATTGTGTGGGTAAATGAACTAAACTATTGAATATACAAAATAAAACAAATCCTACAACGTACCACGGTAAAGCAGATTTTTTTTGCTTAGGCGTTGTTTCTATTGTGGCAGAAGACTCAGATTTTTGTTGTTTAAATCTACCGAACCAGTAAACAACGACTACTAGCATCATAATACGCATGATTTTAAAGAGCATAGCAAGCTCTACAACTTGTCCATTGACCATGCTGGCACTTGCTACAACCTGACCTACAGACTGTAAGATACCACCAATCAAGGCGCTTTTAGTTAAAATATCACTACCATAAATAAGCGAGCCAATAATTGGTAACAGCAACATCAAGATTGTTCCTAGCAAATTGACCAATGTAATGATCTGGCCTTTTTCTTCTTCTTTTGCATGAATAGCAGGGGCAATCGAAGCAATTGCAGATGAGCCACAGACCGCATTTCCACCAGCCATCAATAAGGACATATTATCTGAAAACTGCATCTTTTTACCAAGTAGATAAGAAGCAACAATCGTTATACTCATTTGTAAAAGAACAAAAAGAGCGCCAGAAATACCTATTTGAGAAATAGTTTGAAAAGTAACAGTTGCACCTAATAACACAACTGAAAATTCTAATAGCTTACCTTCTGCTATTTTTGTTCCTTTTTCCAAAACAGGCTGTTTCAAAAAAGTATTTCCTAGCAAAATCCCTAATAAAATTGCAATCGTCGCAGCACCTAAAGTTGGCAACCAAATTGCTGCAATTTTACTAATAACTGCCACAACAAAAGCTGTAACTAGTCCAGGGAAAATGGCGATACTTTTTGTTAAATAAGAATCTTTTTTATTGTTATTTTCCACTAAATCATTCATCTTCTTTCTTTGTCTATCTATAAATCCAGTATAACGAAAAAAATTGCATTTGAGAAATAAATAGTTAAAATGATATCTATAATAAAAACGAATGGAAAGGGTCTCTATGTTTAAATTACTGAAAACGTTTCGTGCTGTGTATGAAACAAAAAATTTTTCAAAAGCAGCAGAACGGCTATTTATTTCTCAACCAGCTGTTTCTAACCAGATTAAACAGTTAGAAGAAGAATTGGACATTCAGCTATTTGATCGAAATGGACGGCAAGAAATTAGTACCACAAAACAAGCGGATATTTTGTACCATCATTTGCTTAATTTATCAGATGACTGGGAAGATACGCTACAAGCGTTAGGCACACAAGCGACTCCTAGAGAAACGTGTAAGATCGTTGCTTCGAATACCTTTGCGGTTTATTATTTGCCAGAATTGATGGCACAGTTGATACCAGAATTCCCCCATGTCTCATTTGTTTTAGAAATGGAAAATTCAGAAGAAGTATTAGATAAAATCGAGAAGCACCAAGCTCATTTTGGCTTCATAGAGAAGCCGTTAATAACTGGAACAATCATCCGTGAAGAGATTTTAGCTGATGAATTGGTTCACGCGGGTGATCCTTCTGAAGCATTATGGTTGGTTCGAGAAGAAAATTCCGGTGTTTTTCATTATACTGAACGCTATTTTTTAGAACATAATATAACGCCTCAAACAATGATCGTGAAAAATAATGAAATGATTGTCAGATGTTTAGAGAGAGGAGTCGGACAATCGATTCTCTCAAAAAGAGCGTTAACGGAAAAGATAAAGTGGCATTCTTTAAGCCAAGAGTATCAGAGAAGTTTCTATTTTATAAAAGGTCAACATATCGAATCTATTCAGTTGCGTGAAATCGACTTGTTTATTACTAGCTATTATCGAAAAAAGTAAAGGACAAAAATAGTAAAATAGTTAGATAATTACTAAAATATTATTATTTATGCGAATAAAATAAACGTTTTAATGGAAAAAAGAAGGTTCCTTGTGCTATCTTAAGGAGAAGTTATTCAATGGTGAAAATGAACGAATGAAGCATTTTCTAGGCTAAGATTATTGAAATGCTTATAAGATAGGAGGAAATAAGGTGGATTCATTTTTATGGAACATTCAATTAAAGGAATATGTTGCAAAAGTAGATCAAACAATCGATATCGATCAAGAATTTATCAATTATTATCATAGTTTAGCGACAGAAGCAAATCAACTAGTTGAGACAATAAATGCTGCAACATTGGCTGCGACATTACCAAAATTGATGGCTATAGATGAGAAATGTACATTGGTCATTTTTTATATCTTTAACGGATATGCATTGGAAAATGATACAGCGCTTGATACAATCCAGTTAATTGAACAAGAATATAAGAAAACACATAGAGAAAAATATATTTTTGATATGCCCGAATACGAAACATGGTCTATTTCCCAAAGAATTATTTAATAGATAGATGTATTTTTACATAGGATCTTGAAAAAGAGGAATAAGTGAACTATTGGGGTCTGTTATGAAAACAGCACGACTATGAAACGATTGTAGTTGTGCTTTTTTTCTGTTGTTCCTTGTTTTAAATCTTTATTTTCAGTAATACCGCATGATACAATAAAATAGTCACTATAGAAGTATTACTCAAAGGAACTTTTGAAGAAAGTAGAGGAAAAATTGTGATGAAATCCATGGATTATCTATCAAGTATTGTCCAAGAAATCAGTGATATTCCTTTAAAAGATTTCAAAATGGAAGAACAAAATAAAGAATATGAAGGGGCGACATTCGTCCTAGGAAATCAATCATTTCGAAGTAGAATGGCAAAATTGACGCCCAAAAAGCAGGGATACTTTGTCGTATTTTGGGAAAAAGACGAAGCAAATAAAAATAAATCGTATGATTTTGTTTCTGCACCCGATAAATTGATCATCACAATAGTTGATCAAGATAAACGAGGACAATTTGTATTTCCAAAAGAGATGTTAGCAGAGAAAAGGATCTTGAGGAACGGAGAACACAAAGGCAAGATGGCATTACGCGTCTATCCTGATTGGGTAACAGGATTGAGCAAAACAGCCACGAGGACGCAACGATGGCAAAGTCCATTCTTTATTGATCTAACGACCACGCACGACTTGAAACGGCTGAAAAAGTTATATTTAGATTAGAGCCTGAGAAATGAGAAGGGAGCAAACGTTTGATTACAATCAATGTATTTTTGCAAGTAAAACCAGAAAAAAGAACGGATTATTTAGCTTTTATAGCTGAACTCGTCAAGGCATCACAACAAGATGAAGGATTTTACAACCATTTTGAAAAGGTGGATCACCCAAATCAATTTATTATTGTAGAAAATTGGCAAGATACGTCTGCAGTAGAAAAACACAATGAAACACCGCATTTGAAAAAATTCTTAAAAGAAGCAGCATTTTATTTAGAAAAAGAAGCGATAATAAAAGTGAGTCAATCAGGATAGCTAAAATAAAAAAACTGAAAATAAGCAATAACGCTTATTTTCAGCTCTAATAGTCATCAATAAAGAAAATACAAACAATGATATTCATATAAAAGGAAGTATTGAAAAAGGTTACGTTAGTTTTTAATCATTGTTTTTTCTTAAAGAATACTTGGGAGTAGTAATTTGACTATTATTTTTAAGAATCGTTGTTTACTCTTTAAATCATCCAGGAGAATGGGTAAAGGCTGGTTGGGATCAGCGTTCAATTTTAGTCAATGGTTGGTTGACTATTAAATATTATGATCTAAAAAGTAAACAAACGGTTCTTTTAGATAGAAACGAATACACAAAAAAATGGCGTCGGACACATATCCAACGCCATTGTAAGCTCGATAAATAAGCATAAACATCTCCATAGCAGAAAAAACTAGCATAAACCTCTAGAAATTTCTGTCAAAATTGAGTAAAATGGAAGATGTCAATGTATAAATATTGGCTTAAGCAACTTGATTGGTCAGGTGTTCACTGACTATTCAGGGCTTCATGATTTAGTTGGTAGCTAAATTGTGAAGTGCTTTTTTTTATCCTATTCGTTTCTATCTAAGTTCCATTTTATAGGAAAACCCTTTTAGGGTCAATAAAGGGTTTGAAAAAAATTACATGAGTAACCAAATTATTGCTTTTTATGGTGTAAAATATCTCTTTCACTAAGTGTATTCTAATAACCTAAGTTCATTTTACGCTAAATAGACAATATAAATGAATTACATTTAACCGATTCAAAATAATGAATGTATAAATTTTAAGGCTCTATCGAGAGTTTGAAGAATCATTGATTGCTTGATTCGGATTAGCAGGATACTTTAACGCATTTTTTTTCATTTTTTCACGGATAATTTGTGGTACATCTAATTCTAAATCAGAAGCCAACATGAGTGAGTAAATAAGCACATCAGCTAATTCTTCTTGGATATTTTCGAAAGTTGCCGCAACAGCTTCTTCGCTAGAACACCATTGGAAGTTCTCTAACAACTCAGATGCTTCTAAGGAAATGGAAATCGCCAAGCTTTTTGGTGTGTTATAAGGGCGCCAATTCCGTTCATCTCGAAATGCATTAATTTCTGTAATTAAATCGTTCATGTGTATTCTCCTAACATCTTTATTTCTCGTTTATTCTACCATAGAAATAATTTTTGATGTTTGACGGTTATAAAGAAACAGTTCTTTTCTTTAAAAAATACTTCGATTGACGTAAAATGAAAGGGAATAGAAAAATACGGCAATCATGGCGAGGATAAAAAATGTTGATTGAACTGATTATAGTACTGACCGTTTTTACCTATGGCAGTAATTTTATTTTATATCTGATTCTTAGAACAAAAGAAAAAATTCAAGGAATCGAAAAACTCTCGATCTTTTTTGGAGTAAATATGACGATTTTACTTTTAGATGGGGTCTTTTTATTTGTTGGTAAAGCAATTGCAAATAATAGCGTGGCTGTTTTGGAGTAAGCTTTGAAAGAGTGAAGAGAGAATTTAGCATTGGTTTGTTCTTTTTTAATGAAAACTCGGCTAAAAGTCCTATATGAATGACTCAGAATTTCTGATAAGGTACAATAGAAAGAAACAAGTGGAGGGTAAATGATGGCAAAAATCATGATTATAGAAGATGAAACAACGATTCGCCAGTTGATTAGCGAAGAGTTGCAAAAGTGGCAATTCGATACATTTGGGACGACAGACTTTAATAATGTTTTAGAAGATTTTCAGCGTGAAGATCCTCAATTGGTATTATTGGACATTAATCTTCCCGTTTTTGATGGCTACTATTGGTGTCAAAAAATCCGTGAAATTTCTAAAATTCCAATTATTTTTATTTCTAGTCGAAATACGAACATGGATATGATCATGGCGATGAATATGGGCGCAGATGATTTTGTCACCAAACCATTTCAAATCGATGTGTTGATTGCTAAAATCAATGCACTTTTACGCCGTTCATATAATTATTCTGAAGTAGGCAGTGAAATCATGTCTCATAATGGTATTACATTGAATGTTGATAATGGGAGTATGGAAATCAATGGCGAAGTGATTGATTTAAGTAAGAATGAATATCGACTGTTGTATATTTTGATCAAAAAACACGGGAAAATTTTAACGAGAGAGAAATTGTTGCGCGCCTTGTGGGAAGATGAGCGGTTCGTTGATGATAATACCTTGACTGTTAATATCAATCGTTTGAGGAAAAAAATTGAACAAGCAGGTCTTGAAGGATATATCGAGACAAAAGTGGGACAAGGCTACATCGTACCATAGAATAGGAGAAGAAAATGACAATTGGTAAGTATTTAAAGGATCATTGGCTTCTGTTGATTGGCTGGCTATTTTTTATTGGCGTGACGTGTTTTATTTTGTGGTTATCTCCAGATATGGTCGTGAATCCATCAGTAATTGGTTATTTGGTATTATTACAAGGTTTATTTTTACTCCTGTTTATGACAATCGATTATTCATTAAAAAAACGCTGGTGGTGTTCGTTAGATATTTCAAAACAGCCGCCTTCGTTGGAGCATTATTTAAGTGAAGCCTCAAAGTCAGAAGAAATATTAGTCCAAAACTACATTAATGGCTTGTTAGTGGAACATCAGCAAATCATGCAGCAAGCAATCAATAATCAACAGGATCAAAAAGATTATATCGATTCGTGGGTACATGAAATCAAGGTTCCTTTGGCTGCGGTTAATTTGATTTTACAATCGATCGAGGATGATGTTCCTGAAAAGAAATATTATTTAGTCGAAAATGAGTTAAGCAAAATCGATGAGTATGTGGAACAAGTTCTTTATTATGCTCGATTGGACAGTTTTTCTAGGGATTACTTGATTCAAGAATATTCATTAAAAGAAATCGTTCAATCGGTGATCCGGACACAGGGGAATTATTTTATTCAAAAGAATTTGCGTTTTTCAATAGAAGGAAATGACCAAATGATCCTGACGGATGCAAAGTGGGTTGCCTTTATTTTCAAACAATTAGTCAGCAATGCAATCAAATATACACCTGCTGGTGGGGAAATCGTCGTGACATTGTCGCGTACTAAAGATGGTGCGTGGTTATCATTAAAAGATACTGGAATTGGTATTCCAAAAGAAGATCAGCGCCGTATTTTTGACAAAGGTTTTACTGGAGAAAATGGTCGGACGAGTGAGCAACATTCAACTGGGTTAGGGTTATACTTGGCGAAAAGTTTAGCAGATAAGTTAGGTCATCATTTGATGATGGAATCAGTGGAAGGTGAAGGAACAACGATGAAGTTGTTGTTTCCGTTTTTGAGTTATTTTAATGAGAGAAGATAATAGGCGTGTTGAGAAATAATTGGTTTATTTCTCAACATTATTTTTTTTAATGAGAGAGACCCTATCGATTTTTTTCTGTATTATAGTTGGAGACCGGGACATCACTCTATGAGTTACGACCCAGCCACAAGGAATCCGAATAAACGGTGAGAGCAGAAGCAACTCCTTCGTTCGTGAATTCCTTCTTATTTTTTGGAGTTAAACACGTCTGTCCTAACTTATTTTTTATAGGAGTATATCATGGAAATAATAGTGTCTTTGATCCCGCTATTTGCTTAGGGCAGTATTGGTCTTATAAGCGATAAAATGGGGGTCATCCTCTTAACTTTAAGTAGAATCTATTTACTCGGTGAACGCAAGTCTAAAAAAGAAATGAGATCTGTCATAATTGGTTGCTTATTTGTTATTTTAGGTGGTATTCTTTTAGAGGATATGAAAGTGTAAATGTCCTATTTACGCTTATTTTTATGTAAAACTTTTGCACTTATTATGACTAGAAAATGGATTGATTTATTGGAGGAAAAGAAATGTCGATGTTTCGAAAAAAAGAGCTGACAGCCGTTTCAAGTGAGCCGAGTTCAATGAAAAAAGATTTAAAGACAATCGATTTGATCATGCTTGGGATCGGTGCCATTGTTGGAACAGGAATTTTTGTCGTGACAGGAGTTGCTGCTGAACAATATGCTGGACCTGCATTGTCACTTTCGTTTTTGGTAGCAGCAGGAGCAATTGTTTTATCAGGTTTATGTTATGCAGAGTTTGCTTCAAGAATTCCCGCAATTGGCGGTCCTTATGCGTATATGTATGTTGTATTTGGGGAGTTGGTCGCTTGGATGACGGGGTGGCTAGTGATTTGTGAATTCTTTCTAGCAGTTTCTTCAGTCGCTTCGGGTTGGTCTGGTTATGTACATGGCTTTTTGAATAGTCTTGGGATCAATGTGCCTAAAGCCTTAAGTGGCGCATACAATCCGGCGAAGGGTACGTATGTTGACTTGATTGCAATGTTGGTGCTTTTAGCTGTTATGTTCTGGGTTTCTTTAGAAACAAAAACGGCTTTACGTTTAAATAATGTGATGGTTTTTGTTAAGTTTGGTATCATTGCACTTTTTGTAGCTGTCGGTATTTTCTATGTGAAACCCAACAATTGGCAACCGTTTATGCCTTTTGGTTTTTCTGGAGTCGTCAGCGGTGCCGCGGTTGTTTTCTTTGCTTTTTTAGGGTTTGATGCAGTAAGTATGACAGCAGAAGAAGTTAAAAATCCACAAAAAGATATCCCTAGAGGAATTATTGGCTCGATTATCATAGCCACCGTTTTATATGTGATTGTGACATTGATTTTAACGGGAATTGTCCCATTTGATGCATTAGGTGTGAAAGATCCAGTCGCCTTTGCTATGCGTTTTGTCCAACGTGACGGTGTGGCAGGAGTCATTTCTGTTGGCGCGATTCTAACACTTTTAACGGTGACAATCTCAATGATGTATAGTCTAGCAAGAATTATTTATGCGATCAGTAAAGATGGTTTATTGCCTAAATTTATGAGCAAGATCGATGAAAAAAATCGTACACCCAAAAATGCAACCTATGTAGCGGGTGTGTGTACAATGATTTTTGCGGGAGTCGTTCCGATGGAGCTATTGGCTGAGCTAACGAATATTGTGACGTTAATGTACTTGATCGTGATGGCGATGGGAATTATTCGTTTGAGAAAAGTGGCTGGAGATCCTAAACCAGGAGAATTTAAAATTCCGTTTGTTCCATTTGTTCCAATTTTATTGGTCATCGTTAGTATTGGTTTGATGGTACAATTACAAGCAGCAACTTGGAAAGCTTTCGCAATAGCGCTGGTTTTAGGGTTTGTTATTTATTTTACGTATGGGTATAAACATAGTAATGAAGGGAAAATCAAAAATTAAACGTAAAATCAGTAATCGAAAGGATTGCTGATTTTTTTCTGTCTTTTTCCTGAATCAAGGATTTAGACTGTAAATCACGATTCGTTTACAGTATAGTGATAGTAAATAGTGAAAAAGGAGAGGATCAAACGCATGACCTATCGTATTGAACGGGATTCAATGGGAGAAATTCAAGTGCCGAAAATGGCACTTTGGGGAGCGCAAACCGAGCGCAGCCGCCAAAATTTTAATATAGGTATAGAAAAAATGCCGATAGCTCTTATTCATGCGCTAGCATTGGTAAAAAAGAATGCGGCTAAGGCAAATGAAGCAAGTGGAAAGTTGGATACGACAATTAGTCAAGCAATCCAACAAGCAGCAGATGCAATCATTAATGGTGAGGTAGATGAGCAGTTTCCGCTATCTTTATGGCAGACTGGTAGTGGGACTCAAACAAATATGAATGTTAACGAAGTCATTGCTCATTTAGCGGCTAAAGCGGATGTGATGGTTCATCCTAATGATCATGTCAATATGTCCCAAAGTTCAAATGATGTTTTCCCAACAGCGATTCATGTAGCCGCTGTTCAGTTGATGGAACAGCAGTTATTCCCAGTGATGAAACAACTGATTCAAACATTAAAAAAACTGGAAAGAGAAAATGAAAAAATTGTAAAAATAGGAAGAACTCATTTACAAGATGCAACGCCGGTGACATTTTCTCAAGAAATCAGTGGTTGGCGTTCTGGTTTTGAACATAGTTACCAGATGCTAGATTTGACGTTATTTGAACTGAAACAATTGGCGCTTGGAGGCACAGCAGTGGGAACTGGGCTAAATGCATCAAAAGAATATATCGAACGATTTTTTAAGTCTTTGAATGAAGAGACAAATAATCAATTTATAGAAAATCCTAATAAATTTCATGGATTAGCAAGCAAAGATGCTGTTGTTTTTACATCAGGAGCATTAAAGGCGCTCGCAGCTAATGCGATGAAAATGGCTAATGATATTCGCTGGATGGCGAGCGGACCAAGGAGTGGTTTAGGAGAAATCTCGATTCCTGTAAATGAACCGGGTAGTTCGATTATGCCAGGGAAAATCAATCCAACGCAATGTGAAGCCTTGACCATGATAGCAATTCAAGTCATGGGAAATGATACAACGATTGGCATTGGTGCTTCACAAGGGAACTTTGAATTAAATGTCTATATGCCGGTAATAGCGTATAATTTGATTCAAAGTATTGAATTGCTAGCTGATGGATTGCGTTCGTTTGAGCAAAATTGCTTGGTGGGCATTAAAGCGAATCAGGAAAAAATGACAGCATATGTGGAACAATCGTTGATGCTTGTAACAGCTTTAAATCCTCATATCGGTTATGATAATGGCGCAAAGATCGCTAAAAAAGCTTTTGAAGAAAATACAACGCTAAAACAGGCTGCTTTAACTTCTGGCTTAGTGACAGAAGAAGAATATGATCGATGGGTCAAACCAGAACAGATGCTAGGAAAATAAATAACGTTCATTTGGAAAGGAATTGGAAAATTATGGCAGATATTTATGAAGAAGCATTAAAAGCACACGCTCAGTGGCGTGGGAAAATCGATATTCAGTCAAAAGTTGAAGTAAAAACGAAAAAGGATTTATCTTTAGCCTATACACCAGGTGTAGCTGAACCTTGTAGACAAATTCATAAAAATCCAAATTCGGTCTATGACTATACTTGGAAGGGCAATACGGTAGCCGTTGTGACGGATGGTACAGCAGTTCTTGGGTTAGGGGATATAGGGCCTAAGGCAGCTTTACCTGTTATGGAAGGCAAAGCATTATTATTCAAAGAATTTGCAGGAATTGATGCAATTCCGATTTGTTTAGATACGAAAGAGCCGAAAGAAATCATCAACATCATCAAAGCAATGGCACCAACCTTTGGCGGGATCAACCTGGAAGATATCTCTGCTCCTCGCTGTGTAGAAATCGAACGTACGTTGATAGAGGAACTAGATATTCCAGTCTTTCATGACGATCAGCATGGCACCGCAATCGTAACGATTGCAGCATTGATTAATGCATTGAAAATTGTAAATAAAAAAGTCGATGAAATCAAAGTCGTTGTATCTGGAACCGGTGCTGCTGGCAGTGCAATCATAAAAATGTTGCATCATTTTGGAGTAAAAAAGATTATTGCGTTCAATATTGATGGCGCATTGTCTAAGACAATGGATAGACCAATGAATTTTTTAGAAAAAGAAATGGTAGAAATCACGAATCATGAAAACTTCAATGGTTCTTTAGAAGAGGCGATGGCAGGAGCAGATGTTTTTATTGGTGTTTCCGCACCTAAATTGGTTTCAAAAGAAATGGTTGCTTCAATGAATACGGGAGCTATCGTATTTCCAATGGCTAATCCAGAATCAGAAATTGCCTATCAAGACGCAATTGATGCTGGAGCGGCTGTCGTCGGAACGGGCCGTTCAGATCATCCGAATCAAATCAATAATGTTTTAGCTTTCCCTGGTTTGTTTAAAGGAGCCTTTGTAGCAAATGCTACAAAAATCACTGAAAATATGAAGTTAGCAGCAGCAAAAGCAATTGCTGAAATCATTCCAGACTCAGAGCTTACGAGTGAGTATATTATTCCATCATCTTTCAACAAAGAGTTAGTGGATGTTATTATTCGAGAAGTCGCTGAAGCTGCTATACAAGATGGTGTTATAAGAGCTTAAACAAAAAGGCAATTCGAAGTTTCCATCAGTTTTTTGTAAGGTGAAGCTGGTGGAACTTTTTTTATATAGAGAAAATAAAAGGATTTCTAGTTCAATAAAGCCAAATGTGGTATACTACTTAGGAGTAAATTCAAGAGAATGCTAGAAGGAGGATGTTTCTACATGTCAGAAAAAGAAACATTTTATATCACCACCCCGATTTATTATCCAAGCGGACAACTACATATTGGCAATTCATATACAACAATTGCCTGCGATGCGATGGCCCGATACAAACGCTTGATGGGCTATGACGTATTTTACTTAACAGGTGTGGATGAGCATGGACAAAAAATTGAAAATAAAGCCTCGGAATTAGGCGTTACACCAAAAGAATACGTCGATAAAATGGCGGCAGATGTTCAAAAGCTATGGAAAACACTTGATATCAGCTACGATAAATTCATCCGTACAACAGATGATTACCATAAAAAAGCGGTTCAACAAATTTTTGATCGTTTATTAGAGCAAGGTGATATCTATCTTGGCGAATACGAAGGTTGGTATTCGGTTTCAGATGAAGAATACTTTACTGAAACACAATTAGCAGAAGTCTATCGCGATGAAGATGGTAAAGTAATCGGTGGGAAAGCACCGAGCGGACATGAGGTAGAATTAGTTAAAGAGGAATCCTATTTCTTCCGTATGAGTAAATATGCGGATCGTTTATTAGCGTATTACAATGAACATCCAGAATTTATTCAACCTGAATCACGTAAAAATGAAATGATCAACAACTTCATTAAACCAGGTTTAGAAGACTTAGCGGTGTCACGTACGACATTTTCATGGGGGATTCCTTTATCCAATGATCCAAAACATGTAGTTTACGTTTGGATCGATGCGTTGTCAAATTATATCACCGCATTAGGTTATGGCTCCGATGATGACAGCTTATTTAAAAAATATTGGCCAGCAGATGTCCATATGGTCGGAAAAGAAATTGTCCGTTTCCATACGATTTATTGGCCTATTATGTTGATGGCCTTAGATTTACCATTACCTAAGAAAATTTTCGGTCACGGCTGGTTATTGATGAAGGACGGTAAAATGTCTAAATCTAAAGGCAATGTCGTGTATCCAGAAATCTTAGTGGATCGTTACGGCCTAGATGCATTACGTTATTATTTATTGCGCGCGATTCCTTTTGGTAGTGATGGTGTCTTTACACCAGAAGATTTCGTTTCACGTTTGAATTATGATTTGGCGAATGATTTAGGAAATTTATTAAACCGTACGATTGCTATGATCAATAAATATTGTGGTGGGCATGTCCCAGCGTATGCCTCAAAAGTTACGCCATTTGACAGTGAGTTATCTACAACTGCGGCGAATGTGATTGGTAAATATCATGAAGCCATGGAAAAAATGGAATTTAATACAGCAATTGCTGAAGTTTGGACGTTAGTTTCGCGTGCCAATAAATACATTGATGAAACACAACCTTGGGTTTTAGCGAAAGATGAAGAGAAGAAAAATGAATTGGATAGCGTGATGGTTCATTTAGCTGAAAGCTTGCGCATCGTGGCTATTCTTTTACAGCCCGTCATGACGGAAACCCCAGCAAAAATCTTTGAACAATTAGGACTAGATCCTGAAACAATGAATATGGAAGCAATTCATTTTGGTGAATTTCCAACAGAAATCAAAGTGATCGCAAAAGGAACCCCGATTTTCCCGCGCTTGGAAATTGATACGGAAGTTCTTTACATTCAAAAGAAAATGACTCAAAATACTCAAACAACGACAGAAGAAATCAAATGGGATCCAGAAGAAACCGAACTTGTTTCAACAAAAGAAAAGGAAATCAAGTATGAAGATTTTGATAAAGTTGAGTTAAAAGTAGCTGAAGTCATTGATTGTAAAAAAGTCAAAGGCGCAGACAAATTATTGCAGTTCCGTTTAGATGCAGGAGATGGACAAGATCGTCAAATCCTCTCTGGTGTTGCAGAATTTTATCCAGATCCAAGTGCTTTGATTGGAAAAAAAGTCGTAATCGTAGCGAACTTAAAACCAAGAAAAATGCGAGGACAGATTAGTCAAGGTATGATTCTTTCCGCTGAATCGCCAGAAGGCAAACTGCAAATCGTTGATGCACCAAAAGAAATGCCAAATGGAGCAGTAATTGCGTAAAAAAGTTTAAATATAAACGGTCCACAGGCGGTATCCTTAGTCATAGGGATTACCGAAACTGTGGTCGTTTTTTTTCTGAAAAAAGAAATAAATGCACATAACTTTAAAAAATAATGAATCGATTATGTGAACAATTTGAAGAATATGATAATAAATTATATCAAAAAGATATCATTTATTGTATCATTATTTTGTACCAAAAAAATTGAGTAAGAAAATAAGGAGAATGTTTGATGAAAATGAAGAAGTACATGTTGGGGATCATTACAGGAGTCGTAATCTTTTTATTAGCAGCTTGTGGATCAGATCCAAGAAAAGAGTTTACCAAAGAGCTGTTTAATACCAAGAGCGATGCATACAACGCCGCGAGTTTTAAGATGAAAATGAAAGATTTGACATACGATGGTGATGATGGCGGAGCCTACGTAAAAATGATCGCCAGTCAGTTAAAAGATATGAGTATTGATGGAAAGTATGCGATCGATGATAAAAAAGATACGATGGAAATGGAAATCACAGCGAATCTATTTGGCGAAAAAATACCATTCCAATTTGTTGGGAACAAAGATAAATACTACATGTCTACTAGTTTTGTCTCGGGTATGCTAGATTTGGCAAATTCATTTAACTATCCAGTTGAGCTTAGCAAAAGTGAGTTGAACAAACTAAAGGGGAAATATATTGATATTGCTGAGGCTGGTGAGACGCTTACTTCAGGTGAACTGGATAAAAAAACAGACTCGCTTAAGAATAAGACCTTCACCAATGCAGAAAATTCTAAAATGGGTCGAGAAATGAAAAAACTGATCGAAAGCTTCGACAAAAAATCATTTACAAAAGACAAAGATAGCGTGACACATACGTTTACAAAAAAAGAAATCATCCAAATGTTAGAAAAAATCGATGAAGTTGCAAAAGAAGATAAAGAGTACCAAAAATCAAGTGATGCAAAAGATGTGAAAGAGGCTATCAAGTCATTAAAAAATGATTTAGATAAATTGGACATTAAAGTCAGCATCAATCATAAGACTAAAGCGTTTGATATGGAAATGTCTATGGCAGCTGCTGATAAGGATGATGCTAAAATGAGTATTGTTATGACCGTTTCTGTTACTCCTCAAAAAAATGACCAAAACATCAAGATGCCAACTAAGAAGGAAGTCATCAGTCAAGATGAATTAAAGGATATTTTATCGACTATCACTGGTGTTGGCTCAGATGAATCTGACATGGATTCTGACTTAGATATAGAGGATGATTCGATCAATTATGATGATTTGAAAGATAATCCGGAGATTCAAAAAGTGATGGACGAGGAATTAAATGAAATGCTCAAACAAATCGAAGCCAATCCAGGCATTATAACAGAAGAAAATGCCAATGAATTGCGTGAAGGTGTGAAAGATATTTTCAACGAAGAGCAAATGAAAAAATTAAATGATGTATTAGAGCAAGCTTTGAGTGCTGGAACCGTTTAAAATAAAATTAGTAAATAACCATGGTGAAATTGCCCAAGGAAATTAGATTAAGTTACCATACAAAGGAGGCTAGGACAGAAGCGTTTAATCCCGAGAAATAAGAAGGGATTGCTTCTGCTCCCACCGTTTATTCGCATTTAAGGTGTGATACAAAAGTGATTTTTACTTTTGTATCACACCCTTTTTTGATGATAGACTACTAAAATCTTAATTTTTTATTTGATTTAATTCTGCGGAAACGAGTCGGTAAAAGCATGATCAATAGCGCATAAGGCACGCTGATGATCGACCAAGTCAAGGTTCGGCTCAAACTGTTGTTTTTGTACAACCAATTAAGTAAAAAATGTAGTCCTAATAGACTAAATGCAACAAACATCAAAACCAAATACTTCGGTTCATCTTTACTGATGGCTCGGAAGATTCCACCGATTAGAGGGACTAAATAAAAATAAGCACTCGTTAATGATATCCGCCAACTTTTTGCGATAGTTCCAAGATTTATCAAAAAAAATACAAGAGAAAGCACGAGGCCTAATGGTGGGAAAAACGCGATTAAAACTGAATAAATAGCGCCCCATAAAAGCATCAATGGTCCCTTCACAACAGCTACGATAGCTATAAAAATTGTTATCAAAAGAAATTGTTGTGTCATCGTCCCATAAGCTAAGAGACCAAAGAGAATCAGTAATAACCAATGCCAAATGGTATTGACCTGAGGTTTCCGTTGAATTGATACGTTCTCTTGAATCGTTGATTTTAAAAAGTCAGATTCTTCAAAGAAATTTTTCAACACACACACACTCCTATCAAATTGAAAATCAGACTGGAATTAAGTTTACTGCTGAATAGGTAAAAAAACATCGGGCTAAAGTCGGTCTTTTAGCTCGATATTTTTAAGAATTCATTAAATAGCATGGATCGATTACTTAGACGAAAATAACTCAGAAATCTCCCCAATGTAAGGTAGAAAGACCTGCTTCATTCCCCGAGAAATCGCTGTATAAAGAATTTTCTTCTCTCTGTCCGTTGTCCCATAATGAGCTGCTGAAGGATTATGAATGATCACATTATCAAATTCAAGCCCTTTCGCCATATCAATGGAAAGAACTTGTGTCTCAATAGCATTATTTTTTTGTAGAAGTTGTTGTTTCAATAAGGCTGCTTCAGCCGCTGTTTTGGTAATTACCACAGTATCTTCCACCGTTGCCAATGAATCCAAAAGAGAACTAAGTGTATCTAGATAACTCGCTTCATCTTCACACGAAATAAATGTCGGTTTTTCGCCATCTTTTCGGATAGAAACAATCTTGAGTTTCTCATGATTTGTCACTAACGTTTGGAAGAGCTGTGTGATTTCTTTGCTTGAACGATAGCTATTCAATAATTGATACGAAGTAACAGAACGATTGGAAGCAGATAATAACTCTTTCAAATCAATAAAACTGATTGAGGTATTAAAAATCGCCTGATTTTCATCTCCAGCTAAAGTAAAGTTCGCTTGTGGGAACAATTTAAGCAATAAAAGTACTTGTGCTTCAGTATAATCCTGTACTTCATCTACCAAAATAAACGCCATTTGTCGATTGGATAAATCTTCAATAAACTTATCTTTGAGCAGTAATAAAATCACCACTTCATCTGCAGTATAAGCTTTTGTCACTCGTTTGTAGGAATCGTGTTGATACGTTTGGTACAGTGCTTCAAAAAGTAACCAGTGATCAAACCACGCAAAATCAGCAATCGAATCCACTACTTTGCGGTATTTTTGTTGCAATCGTTGAAGAGCAAACTCCGCTAATTGTTCCTCATCTTCTTCGGTAAAAGTTGTGTCGAAATAGCGTAATTGTTCCGCTTCAGTCAAGTCTTGCATCTGATCGATCATTTGTTTAGATTTTGATTGCTTAATCAAATAACGATGCCACAAACTTGACAGTTTTTCTTTTGTTGCTGAAAGTCGATCTCTGATTGATAAATTTGTTGGGGTTTCTTGATAAAGACTAAAAATCAGTTCGGCAGAAAATATAGGTTTGCGTTTGAATACAATCGGCTGAAACAACGATTGTTGAATGAGAGATGCATCTTGGAAATCTTGAATGAATGACACAAATTTTTGTGACTGAAGGACTCTTTGTTGAGCATTGACCTCTTCATCTGTTATTCGTTTAAAGTAGTCTGATTCACTTTCAACCGGTGCTTTTTCACGAAAAGTAAATTTAAGAAATTGCAACAACGTCAAATTCAATGGATTACGCTCACCTAAATTCGGCAATACCTGAGAAATATAATCGATAAATGTTGAATTAGGAGAGAGCAGTAAAATATCGTCGGCAGTAATTTTGGTCCGATGATTATAAAGTAAATAAGCAATTCGTTGCATGATTGCAGACGTTTTCCCACTGCCGGCAATGCCATTGACCAAAAGCAAGGGATGGCTTTCATCACGGATGATCTCATTTTGTTCTTGTTGAATCGTCGTCGTGATATCTTTCATATATTGAGAAGAATCAGCCTCAAGTGTATGAAGTAAAATATCATCCTGAATCGCAAGGCTGGTATCAAAAAAGTTGATCAAACGATCTTCCTCAAGAATCAATTGTCTTTTCAAATTTAAGGTAACAGGAATTTCATTGTTGCTGACATGATAATTGCTGTCGCCTAAAACATTATTGTAAAAAAGAGAAGCAATCGGTGAACGCCAGTCGTAAATTCGTGATTCTCCATCCAAATTGGTAAAATCATTCATGCCGATATAAAAAACGTCACGATCCGCACCATCATCTAAAAAAGTCACATCGATTTTTCCAAAATAAGGGACTTGAAGTAGGCGTTCGACTTTTTCTAATTGTTTAGCCGCAGTTGCCTGCTGCAAATTCAATTGATCGAGTTCTCTATTTTTCATTTCCATTACGGCAAATGTCTCTAAGTTATCAGAATAACTGTCGAAATTTAGTTTAGTATCACCGCTAAATTGGTCTAATACTGATTGTCCTGTCATATTAACATCATCAATAGCGGTTTGATAGACCTCTTTTGCTTGGGTCAATTCCTCGTAAACTTGGTGCAGATGCTGGGTTTCTTGTGTACGCTCGTTTGACATATTGGTTCCTCCTGACATAAATTGCCGTGACCGAATAGTATAAGCTATTTTATTGAATAAAGCAATTATATAAAGCTAATAATTTATCGGTGCTGTCCATTCAGATTTTAGTTAAAATGTGATAAAGTATAGAAGATAGAGGAGGGGTTTACGTGATTTTTGATTCTCATACCCATTTAAATGCAGAACAATTTAATGAAGATATTCCAGAAACCATTCAACATGCGAAAGAATTAGGTGTAACGGAGATGGCGGTGGTTGGTTTTGATACACCAACAATCGAAAAATCTTTAGAACTTAGTCAACAATATAAAGAAATCCAAAGTATTATTGGTTGGCATCCAACCGAAGCTGGCAGCTATACGCCAGAAATCGAAAAAAAACTGCAGCAATTGTTAACAACACCAAAAGTAGTAGCCCTTGGCGAAATCGGCTTAGATTATTATTGGATGGAAGATCCAAAAGAAGTACAAGATCGTGTGTTTCGTCGTCAAATCGCGATCGCTAAAGAGATGAATCTACCAATCAGTATCCATACAAGAGATGCGATGGAAGATACGTATAAGATTTTAAAAGAAGAAGATATTCGAGATATTGGTGGAATCATGCACAGTTTTAGTGGAGATCCTGAATGGATGGCAAAATTTTTAGAGATGGGGATGCATATATCTTTAAGTGGTGTTGTAACGTTCAAGAAAGCATTAGAAGTGCAAGAGGTCGCTAAAGCAGTTCCGTTAGATCGTTTATTGGTTGAAACAGATGCACCGTATTTAGCACCTGTACCCTATCGAGGCAAACGCAATGAACCAGGCTATACTCGTTATGTAGTGGAAAAAATCGCAGAACTGCGAGAAGTTTCCTTTGATGAAATAGCCAGACAAACAACAAATAATGCTCATCGTTTATTCAGGTTAGCCGAATGACGGACAAGTTAAGAATTGAAGAAATTATTGTCGTTGAAGGGAAAGACGATACGAGACGAATCCAAGAAGTTGTGGATGCAGATACGATCGAAACGATCGGTTCAGCAATCAATGAGGATATTTTAGAACAAATTGAACATGCACAAGAAACACGCGGTGTGATCATTTTCACTGATCCAGATTTTTCAGGTGAAAAAATTCGTAAAACAATCATGGAAGTTGTGCCTGATGCCAAGCATGCGTTTCTCTCTCGCCAGCTTGCTGCACCTAAAAAAAGAGGGAATAGTTTAGGGGTGGAACATGCTGATGATGAAGCAATTTTAGAAGCATTGGAAAAAATTGTGACACCTGTCAATGAAGCAGATGATTATCAAGAAATCCCTAGACAAACGCTGATCGAATATGGTTTAATAGCTGGGGCTCATGCGAAAGAACGTCGAGAAAAATTAGGAGACGAATTGCGCATTGGCTATACAAACAGTAAACAATTAACGAAACGCTTAAAAATGTTCCGTATCACAGAAAAAGAATTAATAGGCGTGATGAATAAAATAAACGTATTACCTAGTGAAAAATCGGAGGAATCAATTTGACAGAATATAAAGAAATAGCCACACCTTCAAGAACCAAAGAAATATTGAAGAAATATGGCTTTTCATTCAAAAAAAGTTTAGGTCAAAACTTTTTAACAGAACCGAATATCTTACGTAAAATCGTCGAGACTGCAGGAATCGATACACAAACCAATGTGGTAGAAGTAGGTCCTGGAATCGGGGCCTTAACAGAACAGCTAGCCAAAAATGCTGCACACGTTTTAGCATTTGAAATCGATGATCGCTTGATTCCTGTTTTAGAAGACACGATGAGTCCTTATCAAAATGTCACAGTTGTCCACAATGATGTCCTGAAAGCAGATTTAGTAGGAACAACCAAAGAAGTTTTTGAACAAGAACTTCCTATCAAAGTCGTGGCTAATTTACCATACTATATTACGACACCAATCATGATGCACTTTTTAGAATCTGATTTAGCTGTACAAGAAATGATCGTCATGATGCAAAAAGAAGTCGCAGATCGCATCTCTGCTAAACCAGGAACAAAAGCATATGGCTCGTTATCGATTGCTGTTCAGTACTTTATGGAGGCAAGTATCGCATTTATTGTACCGAAAACTGTATTTATTCCGCAACCAAATGTTGATTCTGCCATCATCAAATTAATCAAACGAGATAAACCAGCTGTCGAAGTAACCAATGAAAAAGAATTTTTTAAATTGACAAAAGCATCGTTCCAATTGCGCCGTAAAACATTATGGAACAACCTGATTCATTTTTACGGAAAAGATGATGAAACAAAAGCGTGGTTGACTAAGAGTTTAACAGAAGCAGAAATCGATCCTTCACGTCGCGGAGAGACCTTGTCATTAGTTGAGTTTGGCCGTTTAAGTAATACGTTGGAAAAAAATCGTTAAAAGAATAGTGTAAAAAGTGGGGTGAGAACAGTCAAGGGGTTTTCTTACCTCACTTTTTCGTTTAACTCAGTAAGGATTATTAAAAAAGCGGTATTAATTTTCGGCTGTATGGGTGTGTGACAAAAGTAAGCATCACACCCTAAATGCGAATAAATGGTGGGATTAAATGCTTCTGTCCACAGCTCCTGTGCTTTACAGATTCAAAAAAGTGAAGGATCATGACGATTCTCTGCCTGCTTAAATTCAACGTGTAGACGAAGTAATACCAGCAAGACCTCCGATTGTTCGATACGATATTGAAAATAGTGATAAAAAATAGTTCAATCCTAAAAAAAATAATAGAAATAGGTAAAAAAGTCTGAAATATTTGGTACTATAAGAGGAGAAGTTTCTTATCTGTTCAATTTGATTGTAGCAGTGGATTATACACAGGGATTAAGAACCACTTAATTTTAAAAGAAAAGGAGAAAAAATAATGCTAACAGAAAAACAAAAACGTTTCGCCGATAGCTTAGAAGAAGAGCTGATTCACATTAGACGACATCTTCATCAAAATCCAGAAATTGGCATGGAATTGCCGAACACTGTCGCTTTTGTAAAAGAGAAATTAACAGAATATGGCTATGAACCAGAAGCTTGCGGAGAGTCAGGTGTCACGGTAGTTGCAGGCAAAAAGAGTGGGAAAACATTCTTATTACGTGGTGATATGGATGCATTACCTATCCAAGAATTGACTGATTTGCCTTTTAAATCGGAAAATGGCTATATGCATGCATGCGGTCATGATATGCATACAACAATGCTCCTTGGAGCCGCTAAGTTATTAAAAGAATTTGAAGATGAGCTAGAAGGTCAAGTGAAATTACTATTTCAACCAGGGGAAGAAATTCTTTCAGGCTCAAAAGAGTGTATCAAAAATCATGTACTGGAAAATCCTAAAGTAGACGCTGGAATGATGATTCATGTTTTCCCGTTTAAAGGATTTAAGGCAGGACAAATCATGCCAACACCAGCAGGGACATTTATGGCTAGTGCGGATTGGTTTGAAATCAACATTAAAGGTCGAGGCGGACATGGGTCACAACCAGAGACTGCGATCGATCCAATCAACGTAGCCGTTCATATTTACACAGCCTTACAAGAACTTTCAGCAAGAGAAATTGGGTCAGAAGAACGCTTTGTTCTGACAATTGGTGAATTTACTGGAGGTACGCCGGGTGCGTCAAATATTATTCCAGAAACAACGGTAATGAAAGGAACTCTTAGAACCTTAAAAGAAGAGGTTCGTGAGCAGGTCAAAGAACGAATGACCGTTATGGCTGAGAATATTGCTAAGGCGTTTCGTGCTGAAGCAGAAGTTGTTTTCACTAATGGCTGTACGCCGAATGTGAATGATCCAGATTTAACGATCTTTGCCAAAGAAACGCTAATTGAAACTTTTGGTACGGATCGGATCGTAGCTATTCCGACATCAACACCGCTTATGGGCAGTGAGGATTTTGGTGAAATCAGTCAATTGATTCCAACAACGACTGTTTTATTAGTCGCATCAGAAGAAAATATCAATCTTCATAATCCAGCGATTGTTTTTGATGAATCTGTTTTAGTTGAAGGGGCGAAAGTCTACACAGATACAGCAATGTCTTGGCTAAAAAAAGGACAAAATTCATAATATTTTTATATGGAATAGCTTATGAACTGGAGGGATAGAAGTGGTTAAATCAGATATTGAAATTGCACAAGAAGCAACAATGCTGCCTATTGCGAAAGTAGCAGAAAAAATTGGTTTAAATGAAGAACAATTTGAGTCTTATGGAAAATATAAAGCAAAAATCGAAGTTGAAAAAATCGACGCAACTAAAGAAGGAAAAGTGATCCTGGTTACAGCCATCACGCCAACACCGGCTGGTGAAGGAAAAACAACGACCGTTGTCGGATTAGGTGATGCGTTGAATCGAATTGGAAAAAATACGATCATTGCATTAAGAGAACCTTCTTTGGGCCCAGTTTTTGGGATAAAAGGAGGAGCTGCTGGTGGTGGTTATGCTCAAGTTGTGCCAATGGAAGATATCAACCTTCATTTTACAGGGGATTTTCATGCAATTGGAGCAGCAAATAACTTGTTAGCAGCAATCATTGATAATCACATTTTTCAAGGAAATGAACTAGGCATTGATAATCGCCGAATCACTTGGAAACGAGCAGTTGATATGAATGATCGACAATTAAGACAGATTGTAGATGGTTTAGGTGCTCGCGTTAATGGTGTTCCTAGAGAAGATGGGTTTGAAATCACTGTTGCATCAGAAATCATGGCTATTTTGTGTTTGTCCAATGATATTGAAGACTTAAAAGAAAACCTAGCGAATATCATTATTGGCTACACATACGATAATCAACCAGTTACAGCGAAAGAATTGAATGCGCAAGGTGCAATGACCGCTTTACTGAAAGATGCAATCAAACCTAATTTAGTTCAAACCTTAGAAAATAATCCAGCCTTGATCCATGGTGGGCCATTTGCGAATATCGCTCACGGGTGTAATAGTGTGATCGCAACCAAGACGGCTAGAAAATTAGCTGATTACGTAGTGACAGAAGGGGGCTTTGGTGCTGATTTAGGTGCGGAAAAATTTATCGATATCAAATGCCGAAAATCTGGTATTCGACCTTCAGCCGTTGTAGTCGTGGCAACAGTTCGCGCACTAAAAATGCATGGTGGTGTTTCAAAAGATCAGCTTGGGGTTGAAAATGTAGCTGCGTTAACAAAAGGCTTACCGAATCTTTTAAAACACATCGAAAATACAACAACCGTTTTTGGTCTACCAACCGTTGTTGCTATTAATAAATTCCCAACGGATACCGAGGCAGAATTGAATCTTGTCAAAGAAGAATGTCAAAAACGTAATGTAAATGTGGTTCTTTCAGATGTCTGGGAACATGGCGGTGCTGGTGGTGAAGAGTTAGCGAGAGAAGTCGTTCGTTTAGCAGATCAGGACAATCACTTTTCATTTGCTTATCCAGATGAACTACCAATTAAAGAAAAAATTAGTGCGATTGTAGAAAAAATATATGGTGGAAATGCAGTTCGTTATGAACCAATTGCTGAAAGAGAAATTGCCAAACTAGAAAAATTAGGGTTTGCTCATCTGCCAATTTGTATGGCGAAGACTCAATATTCACTTTCAGATGATCAAACGAAATTGGGGAGACCAACTGGTTTTACGATAACAATCAGTAATATCAAGATATCAGCGGGTGCTGGCTTTATCGTTGCTTACACAGGAACAGTGATGACCATGCCAGGATTACCGAAAAAAGCGGCTTATGAAAAAATCGATGTTGATTCTAGCGGAAAGATAATTGGCCTATTTTAAAGTAAAATCAAACACAATAGAAGAAAATAACAGCGGGGACAGAAGCGTTTAATCTCGAGAAATAAGAAAGAATTCACGAAAATTTTTTTTTAGTTTTGGTGACCAAGTAGGTACTGTGGGACATCATCTCGTTCCTTGTTGTGCTTTACAGCAATTTCAGCTTATTTCCGAAGCCTTCAAATCTTAGTGCTTTAGCACTTAGAATTTGATGTGATCGAAGCGAAGCGTTGTTTAGTCGTATTTAGGGTGTGATACAAAAGTGATGTTTACTTTTGTATCACACTCTATTTCATATTTTAAGAAGTAAAACGCAAGATAAATCATCTTTCGTTAAATTGAATAGCAGATGTGTCTTGACACGCACCTTTTTCTCCCTTAAAATAAAGATTGTTATATATGTCAAGACACATCGGAGGAGAGCATGAAAAAGAATTCAGTTAGACAGTTGACGATATCAGCTTTACTCGTTGCAATGGGCATCATTATTCCTATGGTTATGCCAAGAATCACGATAGGGCCAGCTTCATTTACTTTAGCTAGTCATGTGCCAGTATTTTTAGCGATGTTTTTTTCACCAGGAGTGGCAGTTGCTGTTAGTTTAGGTACTGGCTTTGGTTTCTTTCTGTCAGCAACACCAATCATAGCAGTAAGAGCACTTTCTCATTTACTTTTTGCTCTTATCGGTGCGATGTATTTACAAAAACATCCGACAATCGTTTTAACTAAAAATAAATTTAGTTTATTTAACGGTCGCTTTCAACTGTTTAACTTTGTGATTGGCTTAATACATTCAGTTGCAGAATTAGCTGTAGTTAGTGCTTTTTATACGATGGGAAATATGCCGGAAACGTATTACACACAAGGATATATGTACTCGATCTTTTTGTTGATGGGCATCGGTGGATTAATTCATAGTTTGGTCGACTACAACATTGCGTATTTTGTGGCAAATGCATTAAGCAAACAATTTGATATTCCAGTATTTAGTCAGGCTAAAAAACTGGAACAAGTATAAATAACGATTCTTCCCCAAGAGACTAGGATATGACCTAACAAGTTGTATCCTTTTTTTATAAAAAAACCGTTTTTTCAACATATAAAGGATGATAGATACTTGATTTATATGGATATCCGATCATTTGATAAAGAATATTCGATTTTATTCCTAAAGTTATTTATTTATTCCTCGAAATGCACTATACTATCTAGTTGATAGGAGGGATTTTTTGGAAAATAAATATGAAAAATTTAATTTGATATTATCAATTATTGGGTTGATTGGTAGTTTTGTTTTTGCGTTATTTGAAAAACAAACGATTGCACTTATTGCACTTGTGTTAGGTCTGATTTGTTTTTATGGTTGGATCCAGTTTAAAGGGTTTACTGGAAGAAAAAAATGGGGGCTGCTCCTTTTAGGAGGCGCAGTATTATTAATGGGGACGAGTGCTTATATTTTATTTGGTAGCTTAGAGCCAGAGCTTGCCCAAAAAAAGGATAGCACAATCAACAGTTCGACAGTCAGCATCAAAGATACAACAACTTCTTCAAAAGAGTCGTCAGTGAAAACCCACTATACTCAAAATCAATTGCCGGATGGTTGGCAGCCGATAGTCGATTTTTCTGTACATAATCAGATAAAAATCACAGATACAGGTCATTTGACGATCGATTTTCGTTTTCAAAATAAAAGCATTTCTGGAAAAGTATTGTCCGAAACATCTGGAAAAGAAATTACAACATTTAATCTTTATGAAAGTAACGGTGTGCCCACAGTCGAATCGCTTAATTTAGATTTAGCGGCCGATACCTATAGTATTGTTTTAACCGAAAATCAAACGTATCAGGAAAAAGAACAAGAAGAAAAAATGGAATGGAAAGCAACATTTGTGTCATTTGAATCGAATGAAAAAGAACCAAATAATGATATGGAATCAGCGATTGTACTGAAAAATGGGAATGAAATAAGCGCTAATTTTACACAAGAAGATGAATTAGATTATTATAAATTTTTAGCAGAAAATGCTGGTACACTAAAAGTTACCACGACAATGTATATGGGTGCAGTTGATTTTGCTTTGCTCGACCAAGATGGAAAAGAAATCAAAACAAATAATTTTTATGATTCTGAAGCATCAATGAAAGAACCAAAAACAGAAGAATTAATGTTTGATTTAGAAGCAGGAACATACTATGTCCGTTACAAAAAAAAGGATACTGGCAAATATGAAATTAAATTAGATTTTACGATTAGTAATAGTGTATTAAAAACAAAAAATGATACCTTAGAGAAATCCTTGGAAGTCAATTCTGGTGATACAAAAAATATGTTTTTCTCAATGCAAGATGATTGTCACTATTTCAAAATCACTGCTGCACAATCAGGGAAATTGAAGGTTCGGGTTTCCGCTAATTTTCAATCAATGGAATTGGAAATTATTAATGCGGCAGATAAACTAACTGTCAAAAAGGAAAATCTATATCTAAACGGATCAGAAAAAGAAGTGAAATCAGAAGAATTAGAGTATGATTTAGATGCAGGAACTTATTATATCAAATGCAAACGTAATTCGAGTAGCACAGGAAACTATGAGATAGCCATTAATTGGTTATAAAATAAGAGTGTAAGGAAGATGTCAGAGAAACATTTGATTTTTTCCTTACACCCTTTTCACTTTTTTGAACGATTTAAGACAATTTAATCACTTGTTCAGTTTCTGGATCGAAGAAGTGAGCTTTGTTGATATTGAATGCTAAGTCGACCATTTCTTCTGGTTTATGAAAATCACGCGCATCTACTTTTGAAATAAACTCTGTATCACCTAATCTTGTATAGAGCATTGTTTCAGCACCTAATAATTCAGACACCACGACTTCAGAACGAACGACAGCATTGTTCATTGTATCTAAGGCAACCTGTTCGCTGTGAATAGCTTCAGGTCTAATGCCAAAGATAACAGTTTTACCTTCATAGCCTTTTTCAACTAATAATTTATTTTTTCCTTCCGGAATTATAAGTTCTAATCCGTGGCCGTCACGTATGACGCCATTAGTTAAGGTTACCGTAAAGAAGTTCATGGCAGGTGATCCGATAAAGCCAGCAACAAAGACATTATTTGGTGTATTGTAGACTTCTTTTGGTGTTCCGATTTGTTGAATAAATCCGTCTTTCATAATGACGATACGATCGGCCATAGTCATAGCTTCTGTTTGGTCATGGGTAACGTAAACGGTCGTTGTTTCTAGTCGACGGTGTAATTTGGCGATTTCGGCTCGCATGGCTACGCGTAATTTTGCATCTAAGTTAGATAAAGGCTCGTCCATTAAAAATACTTTCGCATCCCGAACGATTGCTCGACCCAAAGCGACACGTTGACGTTGTCCGCCAGATAAAGCAGCTGGTTTACGATGTAAATAATCAGTCAACCCTAAAATTTCTCCGGCGTTTTCAACACGATTTTTAATTTCCGCTTTATCATATTTACGTAGTTTTAAGCCAAAGGCCATATTGTCAAAGACAGTCATATGAGGATATAAGGCATAGTTTTGGAACACCATTGCGATATCACGATCTTTTGGCGCAACATCGTTCATTACGTTTCCACCAATAGAAAGTTCACCTTCAGTGATATCTTCAAGTCCTGCAATCATTCGCAACGTAGTTGATTTACCACAGCCTGAAGGGCCTACAAAAACAATAAATTCGCGGTCTGCAATTTCTAAGTTAAAATCTGTTACAGAGTAATTTTCTGCATGATCATATTTTTTATAGACATGTTTTAACGCCATTTCTACCATTCTCGTCACTCTTTTCTCTTTTTATTGTATCCTTAGTATAAATGAAAGCGCTATACATTCTCAACGTAAGGTTGCACAAGAAAGAGTCAATTTCTTCGTCAAAGTGACAAAGTAGCAATCATTCCTTTAACTCTATATTGGAAGATTTTGTTATAATAAGAAAAAGACTGAATTGAGGGATAACGAATGAAAATTGCATTGATAGCACACGATCGAAAGAAAGAATTAATGGTCAAATTGACTTTAGCGTATCAACCAATACTAAAAGAACACGAATTATTTGCGACTGGAACGACTGGCTTGAAAATTTCTGAAGCTACTGGGTTGCCTGTTCATCGTTTTAAATCTGGACCATTAGGTGGAGATCAACAAATCGGAGCAATGATTTCAGAAGATAAATTAGACATGGTCATTTTTTTGCGAGATCCATTAGCAGCACAACCTCACGAACCAGACGTAACAGCACTGATTCGTTTGAGTGATGTTTATGAAATTCCTTTGGCAACCAACATCGGTACGGCAGAGATTTTATTAAGAGGCTTACAAGCAGGTTTTGCGGACTTTAGAAATGTCGTTCATGCATTAGACAATAAACCATTGTCTTTCTAATGATGTTTCGTCTAAGTTAGTTGCAGCAAGGTAGGGAATATGTTATATTTCGTTTAGGCTTAGGCCTAAATAAAACAGAGTAGGAAATAAAGCGTTAAGTGCTGAAAGGATGGGATGTTGCCTTTCGGACGAAGAATAGATGAGAGTAGTGAAATAGCTAGACCAGTTCGTTTTACTTTTCTATGGTATAGTTGCACGAACCATCTCTTTAGGAAAATAGATAAAGTATCAGTGAAACAAAAAGCGTTTCAATACTACTTTCCTAATTTTCAAAAGAGACGACCAGTTCGTTTCACTTTTCTATATTCGCGGTTTTGTTTTCGCATTCGCTGCATATTTTGTGTAGCAGCTCTTAGAGGAGATGCTAGAAATGAAGAAAAGAAAAATTGATACACGAACCATTACGCTGATGAGTTTACTGATTGCGTTAATGGTGGTTTTTACACGGTTTATTTCGTTTGAAACACAGTTTTTACGAGTTAGTTTGACCTTTATTCCGGAATCACTGATGGCCATTCTGTTTGGACCGTTTTGGACAGGGATCGGCAGTGCTATAGCGGATACGGTCGGCATGTTATTATTTCCTAAAGGTCCTTATTTTCCTGGGTTTACCCTGAATGCATTTATTTCTGGTGCGATTTATGGATTCTTTTATTACAAGAAGGAATTAACATGGAAGCGAGTAATCATGGCGACATTATCTGTTACGTTGATTATTCACATGTTTTTAACGCCTTTGTGGCTTGGTTTGATGTACGGTGTGAATATTTCCAACCTTGCTTGGTGGGCACCTAGAATCGTGAAGAATATTATCTTTTTCCCGATACAAGTAGTAGCCACTTACTATTTAGGAAATAAAATTCCTTATAAACAACTTTTGAATAGATCATTGACCAATTTAAAATAAAAAAAGAACCCTCAACTTTCCAACATCCCAAGGAAGTTTGAGGGTTTTTTCTTTAATAAAAAGAATCACAATTGATTTTTAAATTGCGCTTCATACAAGGCGTGATAATAACCATCTGTTTTATTGATCAACTCATCGTGACTACCAATCTCAACCACAGAACCTTGCTCCATGACTAAAATTTTATCTGCATTTTTAATAGTAGAAAGTCGGTGAGCAATCACAAAACTTGTGCGGCCATCCATCATTTGTAAGAAGGCATCTTGTATATTTTTTTCGGTCAAAGTATCAACAGAGCTAGTCGCTTCGTCTAAAATCAGCATCGGTGGATCACTGATCATCGTTCTAGCAATCGTCATCAGTTGTCGTTGTCCTTCGGAAATTTTGATGCCACTGGCACCGATCAGAGTATCTAATCCTTCAGGTAAGCGAGTGACAAAATCAAAAATATAAGCTTTTTTCATCGCAGCTTCAATTTGAGCCTCGGTTGCTTTAGGATTTCCATAAGTCAGATTATCACGGATCGTGCTATCAAATAACCAAGTATCTTGCAAAACCATCCCAAAGCTTTTACGCAAACTATCTCTTGTCACTTGCGTGATTGTATGACTATCAATCAAAATTTGTCCATGATCTACTTCGTAAAAACGCATCAATAAATTAACCAAGGTTGATTTGCCAGCACCTGTTTTTCCTACAATAGCAATTGTTTCACCAGGAAATGCAGTTAAATTAAAATCTTGGATCAATGGTTTTGAGGGGGTATAAGCAAAATCTACATGTTCAAATACGACTTTGCCTGTAACATCATTTAGGACAAGTGCATGTTCACCATCTGGTTTTTCTTCAGGTTGACTGATAATGTCAAATGTACGATCTAATCCGGCCAATGCAGTTTGAATTTGAGTAGTGATTCCTGACAACTCAATAAACGGTTTAGAAAACTGACTTGAATAAATGGTAAAACTAGAGATTATACCAATCGTAATTGCTTGATTCCCACTTAATAACAGCAAGCCACCAACAAGACCAATCGATAGATAGGCTAGATGATCAATAAAACGGGAAAGTGGGTTTGTGAGTGAAGACGAGAACTGTGCTTTTTGCCCGCGTACATACAAATCTTGATTCAAGGATTCAAAACGTTGTTGGGCAACATTTTCTTGTTGAAATGCTTTGACGATTTTTTGATTGCCAACCATTTCAGAAACGTAACCAGAAATTTCACCCACGATTTTTTGCTGAGCAGAAAAGTTTTTCTGAGACGATTTTGCAACGATCCAATTGACTAGAAAAATAATTGGTGTAGCAATCAGAACAACAGCTGTAAGGAGTGGACTTAGTTTGAGCATAAAGAAAAATGCAATGATTACTACAGAAAGTCCTGAAAATAATTGGTTAAAAACAGCTGAGCAGGCGACAGATATGTTATCCATATCATTTGTAAAACGACTAACAATATTTCCGTGAGATGTTTGATCATAATAAGTTAAAGGTAGACGATTTAAATGAGCAAAAGCATCTTTTCGTAGTTCTGCCACTGAGAGGTAAGACACGCGATTACCTAAACGTTGGATCAGCCATTGACTGATCACTGTAATGACCAAAATCCCAGCTAACATAGCAAGTAATCCCAAGAGAATCGTAAAATCAACATTGCCTTTTCCAATCATTGTATCTACAGATTTCCCCATGTAATAAGTCATCAAAACGGTGGTTAATCCACTAAGAATTCCTAGAACAACTGCCGCAATCATTTCCTTAGGGTATCGGAGTAAATAGGGCATGAAACGATTAAATGAATTTGTCGTTGTTTTTTTGGGTGTCATTCGTTCGTTTCCTCCTCTTGTGAAGCGACGATTTCTTGATAAGCTTTAGATTGACGTAATAATTCTTCGTGGGTTCCTAGCCCAACTTGTTGACCACTAGCTAATACTAAAATTTGATCTGCTTGTTGAATCGAACTGATTCGCTGTGAAATGATAATAAGCGTCGTTTCCTTTAAATCTCTTCGTAATGCAGTACGTAAATTTAAATCCGTTTGATAGTCTAAGGCACTCAACGAATCATCTAAAATCAAAACGTCCGGTTTATGAATCAAAGCACGTGCAATGGTTAAGCGTTGTTTTTGGCCACCGGAAAAATTTTTCCCACCTTCGTATACTTTTGTATCTAAACCATCACTTAAGTTTTCAACAAAATCCTTGCATTGAGCGGTTTCTAATGCTTGCCAACATTCTTCATCGGTCGCATTTTCTTTCCCCCATTGAAGGTTTTCGCGAATTGTACCTGTAAATAATACCGCAGTTTGTGGTGTGATCGCGATTTTTTTGCGTAGTTTTTCTATAGACCAATCACGAACGTTGATTCCATCAACAAATAAATTTCCTTCACTAGTATCATAAAAGCGAGGAATCAATTGAGTCAAGGTACTCTTTCCGCCACCAGTCGGTCCTGTAATACCCAGAATTGAATTTTTAGGAATTTTTAATGAAATATCTCTCAAAGCCAATCCAGCAGTTGGTTGGTAACGGAAAGAAACATGATCAAAGACGATTTCTTTTGTGTTACCATCAGACGAAAGACCGTGCTGTGTTGCTTGAATGCTTGGCTCAACAGCTAATACTTCCTGAACTCTTGATGCAGAAGCTGAAGCACGCGTAAAAATGATAACTAAATTTGAAACAACAATCAATGCAAGCAACATCTGATTCATATAATTGATCAAAGCCAACACTTCACCTTGCTGTAATCCACCGATTTCGACTTTGATTCCACCAAGATAGAGCAAAGCTAAAATGCCGAGGTTCATTACTAAAGTAGTAGCAGGAGTCAACAATGCCGAGATATTCGAAACACGAATATAGATTGAAGAAAGATCATCCGTCACCTCATTGACATGTTTTTCTTCTGTTTGTTTTCTGGCAAAGGCCCGAATGACTCGAACGCCACTTAGATTTTGGCTGATTTGTCGATTTAACAGATCTAGTTTTTCTTGAACTTTTTTATACAAAGGCACAGTTGTTTTGATAATAAAATAAAGAATAAGGCAAAAAATTGGCAACATCAGTAGGAAAATAAGGCCCATCTGTACATTGATATAAAAAGCCATGATAACGGAACCGATACTGAGAAAAGGAGCTCGAATCACGAGGCGGATCAGCATCGCCAAAGCAAGCTGTAGCTGATTAATATCATTTGTCATCCGTGTAATCAAGGTATCTGTTCCAAAACTGTTTAATTCAGCGTGGGAAAGCTGGTTGATCTTTTTCATCAATTGATTTCTCAATTCTGTTCCAAATCCTTGTGAAGCAATAGAAGAATAGTATTGACAGATCATTACACAGACTAATCCAATGACGGACATCAACAGCATCCAACCTGCCATTTGGATCACATAACTTCGGTCATTATTTCGAATACCTTGATCGACTAAACGAGCCATAAATAATGGTAAAACTAACTCAAAACAAGCTTCTAGAAACTTAAAAAATGGGCCTAGAATGATTTGCTTGCGGTATTTTTTCGCATAGATGAGTAAACTGAACATGGTTTTCCTCCTAAATTTAAAAGTGTAACGGGCTCGTCCAGTCTGATAGAAAACTGAACGAATAAATAGAAAGCAATGAACAAAAATAATTTTTCTCTTCTATTGTATATCAATTGCTACTGAGAATAAAGTTGCTCGCATTAACCCATGGTTATTTGTTACAATAACGAATAAATGCTAATTTAAAGGAGAAGACACATGAATGAATTTATTAAGATCGTTTTATTATTTTTCATCTACTCATTTATCGGTTGGCTGTGGGAGACAGTTTACTGTTCATTGAAAGCTAGAAAATTTGTATATCGAGGATTTTTAGTAGGCCCTTATTGTCCCATTTATGGTTTTGGTATTTTGGGGGTTCTCTACTTTTTAGAGCCGCTCAAACAAAATATCGTTATTTTGTACTTATTATCGACAGTTTTAGTAACGATTCTTGAATACATCACAAGTTATGGCCTAGAAAAAATGTTCCATGCTTCTTGGTGGGACTATAAAGATGTACCGCTGAATATAAATGGTCGGGTCGCTTTACCTGTTTCTCTCTTTTGGGGAATTGGTTGTGTCCTGATTGTACGCATCATTCATCCCAAGGTAATGCTATTCGAAGACTTTTTATCTGAAAAATTTGGTATCCTATTGCCAATAATCTTATTGCTTCTGATCATGACAGATTTGATTTACACATTGGGTAACATGCAGGCATTCAAAAAAGTTACAGCTCAAATCAGTACAGCTATTGAAGAACGCAAACAAGAACTAGAAACTGTATTGACTGAAAAACGTGATGAGCTTTCTTCCAACCTTTCTGAACTAAAAGAGACTGTTTCAGAAGGAATTAATGAACGAAAACAAGCAAAAACGACGGAAAGAAATTCTTTGATGGAAGAGTTTAAAGAAACACCAGCAATTAAAAAATTAGTAACACATCTGAACTACAATCAAAAACGCTGGGTGAGAAATTATCCCAAGTTAAAGCTGAAAAATGTGAAAAATCCTTCTGAAGTCCAACAAGTTATTAATAAAAACAAAAAAAAGTCTAAATAATTTTTCTTTAGTATAACAGTCTATTTTTGTGTTTCATACTTAAGGGAAATGCTGATAGATAGAGGTTTTAACAGGGGGACTAGCACTAAAACAAGTAAGAGAAAAAGGCTTAATGTTACAGAAAAACGGGCATTTTCGCAAAAATGTAATAAATTGTAACGATACTGCAACAAAATAACCCTTATAGATTAGTATAATAGGTGGAGTTGGATTTAGTTAGGAAAGGTGTTGGATTCAGTGAAAGTAAAAAAATTGATACCATTTTTAGCTGCTATCATGCTAGTAAATGTTGCTCTTCCAATCGGTGCCGCAGCAGAGTCATTAGATGAGCTGAAGGATAAAGAAGTACAAGCCGCACAAACGGGAGAATCACTTAGCCAAGATATCAATACAGCTTTAAATGATGTTAATGAAAAATACGCTGAAATTGAAAAACTTAAAGCAGATATTTCAAAAGCTGAAGAAACAATCAAGAACTCTGAAGCCGAAATAGCAGCAACAGAGCAAAGTATTGCACGCCGTAAAGAAGTCGTTGGAAATCGTATGAAAGATGTCCAGCTAAGTGGGGAACAGCGTACATGGCAAGTATTATTAGATGCTGAAAGTGTATCTGATTTCTTTAATAAAGCGTATGCGATGACTATCTTACAAAACGCAGAAAAAGAAAAGATTGATCGTCTATCTAAAGATAAAGAGAAATTGTCTGAACTTCAAGAAACTGTAAAAAACAAACAAAACGAATTACAAACCAACGAATCAAAATTACAGGACGAAGCCTCTGCAATGGACGAACAAGTTGTCACATTAAAAGAGCAATTATCTAATAATCAAGCAGCGTTACAACAAATCGCCAGCGAAAAACAGACAGAACAAAAACGTATCACAGATGAAAAGAAAGCTAGCGAAGCTCGTCAAAAGCAAGCTGCATTAGAAGAAGCAAAAAGAAAAACTAATGCTAGTTCTCAAGAAAGCTCAAGTAGCAGTTCATCATCAAGCATTGATTCAAGTAGCAGTAGCTCAAGCAGTGAAGAACAACCTGTTGTTACACCACCAACACCACCGGTAGAGGTACCAAGCACTGGTGAAGAAAATAACGGTGAATCAAACGGTCGAGTACTGTACATGCAATCAACAGCTTATTCATGGAAAGAAGCTGGTTCAGGATTCATTACTGCAACTGGAATTGATTTACGTTCACAAAGCAATGTGATCGCAGTTGACCCAAGTGTGATTCCATTAGGCTCTTTTGTTGAAGTCGAAGGATATGGTTTTGCTGTTGCTGGAGATACTGGTGGCGCAATTAACGGCAACATTATTGATGTACATTTCCCATCTGTTGAACAATGTTTAAACTGGGGTCGTAGAAATAATGTTAAAGTGACAATTCAATAAAAATAGGCACTCGTTTGAGTGTCTTTTTTTTGAGCAATTATTAAAACAAATTAAAAAACAATTGAATGTAATGCGTGAACAAAAAATAAATGGTACACTCAATAAAGAAAGTGAGGAATAACAATGATTCGTTTTGCTACAAAAGAAGACGGAGAGGCTATTGCTCCGTTAATATTAGTTATTTTAAAAGATATGGAATTGCCTTTATTAGAGATTGTTCCAGAAGAAACACTGTTAGCAGTTTTAGCTGAGGCAGTGGCAGACCCAACATATCGTTATGGTTACCAACGAGGTTTAGTCTACGAAGAAGACGGCCGAGTAGCTGGAATAGCATTTGGTTATCCTAATGAAGATGAGCCGATAATTGATGAACCACTAAAAAAAATCCTAAAAAATTATAATTTGGATGAAGAAATAAGACTATTTATTGATCCAGAGACCTTACCAGGTGAGTGGTATTTAGATTCAATTTCTGTTGATGAAAAGCATCGTGGATCAGGAATCGGATCCGCGTTATTGGATGCTCTGCCAAAGATGGCTAAAAGAGATGGAAAAGACATTATTGGACTAAGCGTGGATAAAGGAAATCCTAATGCTAAAAAGCTGTATAGTCGTAAAGGGTTTAAAGATGTTTCGGAGATGATGATCAGCGGCCATTTATACGATCATATGCAAAAAAAAATCAGCGAATAATTTTCGCTGATTTTTTAGTTATCTTAACAAGTTCCCCAACCGATGATTGGTTTACGAGTGGCATTCTTTTTTTTATTGTACAACCAATAATCTAGTACTGCTGCTACGCATATACATAACGGAGCATCTTCGTCATTTGAGACATTTAAGCTAAAATAGTCACCTGAAAAAAGAGTCGCTTTGTTCATGTCCATAACTTTATGGTTGACTTGATAAATGGAGTATTGGTGATTTTTAATGTCGCCTAAAACAGTCCAATGCAAATGTTGGATGTAATAAAAGTCAGCATTCAAATGTAAAATTTTTCGCAATACCCCAACTTTTTCAAACCCTTTATAGAGTTCAAATCTTGTACCAAAGGCAAATGAGGTTTGTTTGATACTAGCGACCAATTCACCACTCATCGCGTATAGAGTAAGTGCATCACCACGAGTTCCCCAACGTCCAACAAGTAAGAAAAGAGACTTGCCATCTTCATCTTTGACAATGGTTCTTGTGATATTGCTTAATTGTTGTTCTTGAATAAAAAACTCAGACACCTTAGCTCACCTCTTTTCTTTGTTGGTTCGCTTGTTCTATTATAAATTTTCTCGAATTGCTCGTAAGATTGCTTCGCCTACCCCATTTTCTAAGTTAGTAGAAGTGAGGTATTTTGCATGGTCTTTGACTTCTAATTCAGCATTTCCCATGGCAAAGCTAACATCAGCCCATTGAAGCATACTAACATCGTTGAAATTATCCCCAATCGTCATAACGTCTTTTGCAGAAATGCCACGGTCTTTTGCAACATGAGCGACTGCGATTCCTTTTTGTGCATTTTTATGATTGACTTCAATATTATTTTGAGCAGATGAAGTGACTGCTAAATCATTCAATTGGCGAATTTGACTACTTGCAGGCCCTAACACTTTTGGACCGTCCATACTAAAACCGATTATTTTGAGCACTTCTATATCATTTTGAGCAATCAAAGCGCGCATATCGTTTATATAGGTAATATCGAGTAAAGACAAGTGAGCTGCGGCCATGGCAATCGCTACTTTGTATGTCAAATGTGGCATTGATGTTGCGATATGAGAAGCGAAGTTCTCGATTCTTTTTTCTTGTTGTTCAGAATAAATGCCTTTGTTGGTAGAGACTTCAAAATAGATATTGTGTGCATCTAAAATGTCTAAGATTTCAGTTGTCGTCTTCTTGTCTATTCCAGCAGTAAAAAGTGAATTTCCAGCTTTATCAAATACTTGAGCACCATTTAGAGTAATCATTGCACATTTAATACCGGCTTCATCTAGAGCTGGTTTTGCCTCTGTATAAGCTCGGCCTGTAGCAACCATAAACTCAATACCTAAACGCTCAGCTTCTCTAATAGCAGAAGCATTGTCTTTTGAAATACCCATTTTTGAATCTAATAATGTTCCATCCATGTCTGAAGCAATCAATTTAATCATGAAATTTTCTACACCTCGTTTATTTAACTTATCTATAGTTTACCATGTTTTTTCTTTTTCAGTGTAGAAAAAATTTCCTTGTCACCTCATACAAAATCAGATATCCTTAAAGTGTAAAAGAAAGCATCCAGAATAGAAGTTTTAATTAGTAAGAATAGAAAAATACCGTACTGCAAAAAAATGAAGGAGGCTGGCAAATGAAAGCAATCATTCATAATAGTTGGCAAGATATTTTAGAAGAAGAGTTCACCAAGGAATATTATTTGAAATTACGAGATTTTTTAAAGCAGGAATATAGCGAGCAAACGATTTATCCAGATATGTATCACATATACTCAGCGTTAGAACTGACGTCTTATGAAGAGGTTAAAGTAGTAATATTAGGGCAAGATCCTTATCATGGTCCTAATCAGGCGCATGGATTGAGCTTCTCTGTACAACCTGGTGTTCGAACACCGCCTTCTTTAAAGAATATTTACAAAGAATTACAAGAAGATCTGGGGTATCCTCCTGTGTCCCATGGATTTTTAGAAAGTTGGGCAAAACAAGGTGTTCTCTTATTAAATACAGTTTTAACGGTTCGAAATGGTCAAGCATATTCTCATCGAGGCCAAGGGTGGGAAAAGTTGACGGATTCGATCATTAAAAAATTAAGTGAACGTGAGAAACCGATTGTATTTATTTTATGGGGCAAACCAGCGCAAGAAAAAATTAAAATGATTGATACCAACAAGCATATCATTATTCAATCGCCACACCCAAGTCCCTTGGCTGCACATCGCGGCTTCTTTGGCTCAAAGCCGTTTTCGAAAACAAATCAGGCTTTAGAGCAGTTAGGGGAGACCCCAATCAACTGGCAATTACCTGATACAGTGTCTTAAAACAGCTCTATCTGTTATAGTGCAGAAAGGCGAGTTTGTGAAAATAATATCAGAATCAGCATTTTTTACACTAATACAGCTATAAATAACTGTTATTTTCTTGAAGAATGGTGTATGATAAGTTTGTATAAATAATCAGTTGGAGGGTATATCGTGGAATTATTCGATAGCTTAAAATTTAAAGTGATTCGCCGTAACATCAAAATTGTTTTCCCAGAAGCAACAGATCCTCGTATTTTAGGGGCTGCAGCTCGTTTGAAAGCAGAAGAATTAATGGAGCCAATCTTGATTGGTAAACAAGAAGCAATTGTTGAAGCAGCACATGCTCGTGGAATCAAAACGTCTAACTTTACGATTATTGATCCAGATAATTATGATGGATGGGAAGAAATGGTCACAGCGTTTGTTGAACGCCGTAATGGAAAAGTCACAGATGAAGATGCTCGTAAGATCTTAAAAGATGTCAACTATTTCGGTACAATGCTTACTTACATGGGTCTTGCTGATGGAATGGTGAGTGGTGCGATCCACTCAACTGGCGATACAGTTCGTCCAGCCCTACAAATCATCAAAACAAAACCAGGCGTTAGCCGTACAAGTGGTGCAATGATCATGGTTCGTGGTCGCGATCAAGAGAAATACATTTTTGCCGATTGTGCAATCAATGTCAATCCAACAGCCCAAGAATTAGCTGAGATTGCTGTTGATAGTGCAAAAACAGCTGAATTATTTGATATCGAGCCAAAAGTAGCAATGATGAGCTTCTCAACAAAAGGTTCTGCAAAAGCACCTGAAGTTGATAAAGTAGTTGAAGCAACAAAAATTGCGAAAAGCTTAGCTCCTGAACTTGAAATCGATGGTGAATTACAATTTGATGCTTCTTACGTAGCATCTGTTGCTCAATTGAAAGCACCGAATTCATCTGTTGCAGGACAAGCGACAGTCTTTGTTTTCCCAGAGTTACAATCAGGAAATATTGGGTATAAAATCGCTCAACGTTTAGGTAACTTTGAAGCAATTGGTCCAATCTTACAAGGATTGAACAAACCTGTATCTGACTTGTCTCGTGGAGCAAATGAAGAAGATATTTACAAGTTATCAATCATCACTGCCGCTCAAACATTAATGAACTAATTAAATTGACTAAGGAATCAGGACAAGACGTTTAGCGTTTTGTCCTGACTCCCTAGTTTTTTTTTCAATAATTCGGTATACTACATTACATACAAACAGGGAAAGTTTAGGTAGGTGAAAGAATGGATATTGCAATCAACAATCCTAAAGAAACGGAATCTTTAGCAAAAATTATCGGGCTGGTAGCTGAACCAAGCGATACAATTATTCTTTCCGGAGATTTAGGTGCTGGCAAAACTACGATGACTAAAGGAATCGCTTTAGGTTTAGGCATTGATCAGATGATTAAAAGTCCCACTTATACAATTATTCGTGAGTATCAACAAGGACGTATGCCTTTGTATCATATGGATGTATACCGCATAGAAAATGGTGCGGATGATCTCGGTTTGGACGAATATTTTGAAGGCGATGGATTATCTGTTGTTGAATGGGGCAAATTATTGGGTGAATTCTTACCGACAGACTATTTAGATATTACGATCACTAAAGATCCGCAAGTGTTAGAAAAAAGAGTCTTGTCATTCCAAGCTTTTGGAAAACGAGCGGAAAACTACTTAGATCGTATTCAGAAAAAAATGGAGGACGTTATATGACAGAGGTTGAATTTACGATTCGGGAGGCAATTCCAGACGATGCAGTAGAGATTTTGCGTGCGCTAAAAATAGCTGGCAGTGAGACTCCTTTTTTAGTAATGGATGAAAAAGGTTTAGAAATGACACCAGTTGAGATGAGTGAGAATTTAGCCAATCTTTATGAATCCCCAAATAATCTATTGATGGTTGCTTTAGCAGATGAGCAAGTCATTGGGACAGCATCTATCAAAGCATCATCAAAAAAACGGATAGAGCATATTGGTGAAATTGGGATCAGTATTTTAAAGGATTATTGGGGCTTTGGCTTAGGGACTTTGATGATGGAAGAATTGATCGAATGGGCAAAAGAAAGTGGTGTGATTCGCCGTTTAGAATTAACGGTACAACATCGAAACCAGCGGGCGGTTCATGTATATGAAAAAATAGGCTTTAAAACGGAAACAATCATGGCTCGAGGTGCTAAAACAGATGAGGATGAATTTTTAGATGTACATTTAATGAGTAGGCTGATTGATTAAAAATAAAAGAGGAGGTTGGGACAGAAGCGTTTAATCCCGAGAACTAAGAAGGAATTCACGAAAATTGTTTTTTCGAATTTTTGTGCCCAAGTAGGTACTGTGCAATATCAACTCGTTCTTTGCTGTGTTTACAGCAATTTCAGCTTGTTTCCGAAAGGATTGCTTCTCCTCCCACCGTTTATTCACATTTAGGGTGTGAAACAAAAGTGATGTTTACTTTTGTCCCACACCACTCTTTTTTTGTAACACCTTGATACACAAATGTCACAATTTACATCTTCTTTTTTATGTAACCACTTTCTTTTTTTCTATATATTCTCTCACAGTAAAAGGCTATACTAGGGTCAGATAAAACGCTTAAGGAGCTGAACGAGATGTCAGAGGGAATTAAAATCGTTACCATCGGTGGAGGATCAAGTTATACACCAGAATTAGTGGAAGGGTTTATTAAACGATACGATGAACTGCCAGTACGCGAGTTATGGCTAGTCGACATTGAAGCTGGAAAAGAAAAACTAGAAATCGTTGGCGCAATGGCGAAACGTATGGTTAAAGCCGCAGGTGTTGACTGTGAAGTACATTTAACATTAGACCGTCGTGAAGCATTGAAAGATGCTGATTTCGTGACAACACAATTACGTGTGGGACTTTTAGATGCACGTATCTTAGATGAACGCATTCCATTAAGTCATGGCTTAATCGGTCAAGAAACCAATGGTGCTGGTGGTATTTTCAAAGCGTTGAGAACTGTTCCTGTGATTTTAGATATCGTAGAAGATATGAAAGAACTTTGTCCAAATGCTTGGTTAATTAACTTTACCAACCCAGCTGGTATGGTAACAGAAGCTGTTTTACGTTATGGTAATTGGGATAAAGTTGTTGGTTTATGCAACATTCCAGTTAATGCTGTATTTGAAGAAGCAGAATTATTAGGTGAAAACAATCGTGATCTATTCTTCCAGTTTGCAGGAATCAATCATTTACATTGGCATACAATTACAGATAAAAATGGAAAAGATCGTACGGATGAATTAATTAAGGTAATGTATGGTCAAGATGATGCTAAATCAATCGTAGCGAATATCAAAGACAACAACCTAATCTGGGAACAAGTTGAAAATCTACACATGGTTCCATGTCCCTACCACAATTATTACTACTATACAGATAAAATGTTAGCTGAAGAATTAGAAGACTTCAAAAACAATGGCACGCGTGCTGAAAAAGTTAAAGAAATCGAGCATGAATTATTTGAATTATACAAAGATCCTAATTTAGACTACAAGCCAAAACAATTAGCAGAACGTGGTGGCGCTCGTTACAGTGACGCAGCGTGTGAAATCATCAACTCGATTCACAATGACAAACGTACAACAATGACTGTCAGCACTAGAAATAACGGGACGATTACAGACTTACCGGCTGAAAGTGCCGTAGAAGTAACGTGTACGATTACTGGAAAAGGTCCAGTTCCCTATAACTTCGGCAGCTTTAAACCGCAAGAACGTGGGTTGTTACAAGTGATGAAATCAATGGAAGAATTAACGATCGAAGCGGCTGTTACAGGTGATTACGGTACATTATTACAAGCTTTTACAATGAATCCGTTGATTACAAGTGGTGATGTTGCTAAAGAAGTAATGGATGAATTATTAGAAGCGCACAAACAATATTTACCAGCTTTCTTTAAATAAGATAAAAAGCAAGGCAACTCGTTTTTATGAGTTGTCTTGCTTTTGTTTTTGTACTTCTTTTGCCAAATATTCTACCGTATAAAGTGCTGGCACCTGGGATGTAATATCGCTATCCCCAATTCTTTCAGTTGAAATATAATAAGGGATATTTATATCTGAAAGAGCGGCTATTGTTGATTTTTCACTGTTAGTAATCGAAATAATGGAACAGTCATTCGTAATAAAATGATTCAAATAATCGATAATTGCATCGTTCTCACCACTTACAGACAAGGCAATCACACAAACATTTTTTGCCATACTTTTATTAAAAAAGTTTACCGGATGATTAATTGGGTCTTCTATATGGAAGGCCATACTGAAAATAGATGAAAAATATAAGGCACCATATTCAGCAATGATTTTTGATGAGCCGGTTCCAATAAAAACGACAAGCTCTCTTTTAGCTAACATTTTTGCTGCAGCCTGCATTCGTTCTTGATAAAAAGCTTCTGTGGAACGCTGGATGAAATTGGTAAAAGATGTTTCATCTACTGCATGTGTTGTAACGAGTTCAGCTAAAGATTTTCGATACAAATTTAATTTAACTTTAAATTCTGAGAACCCTTCACAGCCAAATTTTCGACAAAAACGCAAAATACTGGCGGTACTACTATGGGTTTCTTTGGCTAATTCACGAATCCGCATATATACTACTTCATCGATATGAGAGGCAATATATTTATAGATTTCTAAATCAATGGGACTAAGATCAGGACTATAATCTAAAAATAACAAGATATTCCCTACTTTCTTTGTTCATATTCGTTCGTTAAATCAAGACTATACACAAAATGACGAACGGACAGACCAGAATAATTTTTATCAAATTGTTTGACGATGGTCATACCATTTTTCTCAGCAATTTTTCGAGAGGAGAGATTCGTATCTCGAATGATAGAACAAATTTTTTTCGCTTTTAATTCATTTTTAGCATAGGCAATGCATAGTTGGCTAGCTGAAGTTGCATAACCTTGATTCCAATAGTGTTTATTGACTAGGAAGCCAATTTCTAATAAGGATTCATCTTCGACCTTTGAATAGACAATTCCACATTGACCGACAAAAACTTTACTTTTTTGATCGATGATCGCCCAGAGACCAAAACCATTTTCTTGATAGCTTTTTATATTCCAACGCAACCAATCGTTTACTTTTTCTTCTGTGAAGGCTGCTTCATACGCATACATCGTTTCTTCATCTTGTAGAATCAAACTTAGATCCTCAAAATCCTCGGATGTGAAATTTCTTAAATAGAGCTTTTCATTTTCAACTATTTTTTTATTCATACGAAACTTCCTTTAATTTAGACATAAATTCATGACGCACAAAGGACCATATTCCCCTTTAAACAGAAATTGTTCCTTATCTAACTGGTATTGCTGGATTATTTTTGAAAAGTCATTGGTGTATTTCTGTAAGATCATCTGTAGTATATCTTCTCTTACTCTTATTTCAGTTATAAGACAAAATGACTTTTCTTTATTTTACCATAGTAAATAGGCAAGGCTATAAAAAACACGATTTAAAAATCCAAACAGTGAAAGAAAAGTAACAGAATCTTGGGATAATTTTAACAGAATTCTGGGAGTTTAGAATCACTATTTCTTTGTATACTAGGTTCATCAAGTACGAATGGCTGTGACTATTTGATAAAGAGTCGCCCGTGACTTTAAATGAGAGGGGATGTCAAGTAGGATTGAGTACTATTTTTGTGAGAGAAAGTCAGCATATAACTTTTGAGCAGCAAGATCAGGCAATCAAAAAACAATTGAAAGTGATCGGAAAGCTGCAAAAAAGGGTGAAAGCAGAACAACGACGAAAAAATCAGCTTGCTTCTCAACTAAAAGAACTAAAACAGCAACAAAACACTAAGGAGGAAATAAACAGATGACAGCATTAAGTGGAGTAGATGTGGTTTGGCGTTTTCGTTTAGCTGAAGACGAAGGAAACGAAAGTGCTTGGGGATTAGCCTATAGTACAGAAAATGGGTATTCAAAATCAAAAGAAAGTGAATCAACTGTAACCAAAGATGGCAGCGTAGTGACACCAGGCGCTACTGAAACAACAGTAACTGCCACAACATTGTACAAAATCGGTTCGACACAAATTGATAAATTAGAAACGGCGATGGATGAAAACAAACGTGTTCAAATTTGGCGTATCAATACGAAAGAAATCGGCACTGGCAACGACGAAGGGAAATTTAAAGCGAAATATTTTGAAGGCTATTTTACGTCATTTGAAGAAACTGATTCAGCAGAGAATAAAGTTGAATATTCTTTAGAATGGGCAATCGAAGGTGCTGGGAAGAATGGTTTTGCAGCATTAGAGTTAGATACATCAGAAGGCGGCGATTATGAATTTAAAGACACTGTAAAAGTGGAACCAAAAGCATAAGCACTTCATTCTATAAAATACTTGAAAGAGGTTAAATTTTAGCCTCTTTCACATAGTTTAGTGTAGCTAGACAATTTTTCATTAGGAGGAAAATAATATGGAATTAACGATGAACGAAAAAACATTCGATTGTAGATTTGGTTATGGATTCTTAAAAGAAATCAACAAACGGTACTCAATAGAACGCGGCGGTATGCAGTTGAAATTAGGTGTAGGCGCAATTGTTTCAAACCTGATTTTATCTGATGTGGATACTCTTTTTGAAGTCCTATTGATTGCAAATATGACAGAGAAACCTCGTATGACGGTTAAATTTTTAGAAGATTATGTTGAACAAAATGGTACAAAAAATTTGTTTGAAGAAGTGATTGATGAATTAAAAAAGTCGGAATATACCGGGACGATGACCAGCAAGATGTTGGAAGAAGCACAAGCGTAACCAACATACATTTTGATGAAGTCTATGAGCAAGTTTGCTTAAACTGTTTACGTTTTTTGCAGATTGAAAATTTTAATGAAATTGCAAGACTGACGATTCCAGATTACGAATTACGGATGAAGGCCTATCAATTAAAACAGTTAGATCGACAATACGAAATCCATCTGCAAGCTTGGGCAACGGTTATGGCAGGACAAACACGCAAGGGCAAACCGATTTTCAGAACCTTTGATAAGTTCTTCGATTATCGCAAGGCAGAAGAGAAAATACTTGGTAGACAAAAAAGAACTACTCCTGATAAAGAAAAACTTCAAAATTGGATCGCTAATTTTAATTCATAGGAAAGGAGGGGGAAAATGGAGAAAAAACAAAATGTAACGACAGTCTTATCAGCTATAGACAATAATTTTTTTAAAACATTAGCTAGTGCTGAGGGGGCGCTTAACAGTACTAAAGGAACATCAGATCGTTTATATGAATCTTTTACTAAATTAGCATCATATAATATCCCTACTCAGAGTTTCGAGGTATTCAAGCAAAGTGCACAAGATGCTTCAACTATGGTGGATAACCTTGGGGAAAAGCTAAAAAAAAGATTTACTCCAGTTATTGAAAAGCCAAATTTGACTGGAATGATAGATACTGTTGATAAAACAATTGATGATATCAACAGCAAGCTGGAACAATTTCATATGCCTAGTTTGGGAAAAATGATGAGTGGGGACGACTCTGTTTTTGGGAAAATCAACGGTAATATAGATAAAGTAACGCAGTCTTTTGGCGGAATGACTCAAAGCTTTGGTGATAAACAGAAACAAATGATTTCAGGTATGTCGAATTGGAAACAAAATCTTACTGGATTTACAGAAAATACTAAATACCAAATGAAGTTGTTTACGATGGCCATGAGAACTGAGGGGTCTCCTATCGATAAGTTAGGTACAGCGTTTGATGCAGTTTCTACTAAAGTTTCATCAGGTTTTTCAAAAATGTATCAAAGCTCTGGAATGATGGGCTCAGCATTTAGACAAGTTGGTGAAGGATTTAACGGTGTAAAAGATTATATGAGTGGACTACCTGAAAGTGCAAGATATCAAATGAAGCTTTTAGGGATGCATATAAGAAGTGAGCATCCAGCGTTGGTTGAATTAGGAACCAAGTTTTCAGATATGTCTTCTCAAGTAGGTGGAACGATTTCTACTGTTACTTCTAAATTTGGTGCTTTAGGAGGGAAATTTGCTGATACAATTACAAATTCTAAACTGTTAAAATCTACCTTCAGCGGAATAGGAACAACCTTACAAGGTTCTGCTAATGTGGGAACAACAGCTATGACTTCCATGGTTCAAGGATTATCTTCTGTTTTTGGTTTTGCACTAAAAGCTTTAGGACCAGCGGCTATTTTAGGTGTTGCATTAGCTGGTTTTGGTTTATTAGATAGTCAGTTTGATGGACAAATCGGTAAGATGATAGAAACAGCAACTACAAAAGGACCAGCTATTATTGCAGGTTTTGTTCAGGGAATCATAGATAAGCTTCCAGCATTGATGGAAACAGGCACACAATTAATAGCGGGCTTGGCACAAGCAATCACAGGAAATCTACCTGTGATCATGCAAAGTGCAGTTAACCTAATTAGTGCTCTAGTTAGTGGGGTAATTGAAAGTTTACCAACGTTGATTCCAGCAGCTTTAATGTTAATTGAATCCTTGGCTACGAGTTTATTATCTGCAGCTCCTAAGTTGTTAATGACAGGATTAGATTTATTAATGGCTTTGGTTAGTGGAATTGTAGATAACAAAGATCAAATCGTTGCAACAGTCACAAGAATCATTGAATCATTTACTACTAATATTACAGGACAACTACCTGAAATCATTAAAAAAGGTATTGAAATATTAACAAAACTTGCAGAGGGAATTGCTTCGATATTGCCTGTTTTAATTCCAGTCGCAATTGAGGCTATTGCTACGTTAGTAAGAACTTTGTCTGAACAGTTGCCAACAATTATTTCTGCTGCAGTAAAAATTATCTCCACTCTTGTTGCTGGTTTACTCAAGGAGCTTCCAAGTATTTTAGTAGCAGCAGGAAAGTTGATATGGGAACTAGTCAAAGGAATTCTAGGTGCGTTACCATCCATCGCAACAGTTGGCTATCAGATTATTAATGAACTTTCTAAGGCTCTATTTGACATTGATCTATTTGAAATTGGAGGGAATATCATCCAAGGATTTATTGATGGTATTACAGAAAAGGCAAAAAAAATATGGAAAGTTCTTGAAAATATTGGGAACGGGATTAAAGACTTTTTTACAGGAAACTTTAAAATCCACTCACCATCCCGTTGGATGCGAGATGAAATCGGCGCAATGCTGCCAGCAGGGCTTGCCATTGGGATTGAAAGAAATGCTCATGTAATAGATCAACCAATGGACAAACTAGCTTCACAAATCATGCTACCAAGCCTAGACAGTTTAGATCAGCATTTGGCAACAGTCCAAGATGTATCCGTCCAATCCAGTAGTAAACAAATGCAAGTTCAAACTAAACAACCAGCAACATTCAACATCAAACTCGGCAATCAACAATTCAAAGCCTTTGTTTCAGATATCTCAGAAGCAATGGGGCAAGATTCTGCTATTAACTTAGCATTTTAGAAGGAGGGAAAACATGTATTATTTTGAAGACACAACGAAAAAAGTCCACAAAGATGAGTTGATCCTTCCTTCTTCAGCCATGATGTATGACGGTGTGTATCTAGAAAAAATGATTGATGGCTACCGTACGTTAGCTGTAACAGGCAGAGAAATGCTATCACTGAATATTGAAACACAAGAAACACAAGTAGGAAGCATCAAACTAAATCAAAAATTACCAGCTCGAACAATCAAAGTAACCTATCAATTGATTGGGAAAGATGCAAACGATGTACAGAAGAAATACCATCAATTGATGCGTTTACTTTATAAAGAGTCAGATGTCGAGATTCGTTTCAAAGACGAATTGGACTACCATTATCATGGACAATATATAACGACAGATGATGTTCGGGGAGATACAAATAGTATTATTGCAAGTTTTGAAATACTTTGTACAGATCCAAAAAAATATTCTGTTTTGTTGAAAACAGACGGAATCATTACGACGTATTTACCTTATCAAACAACGCCTGAACAAATTAAAGTAACAGTTGCAGTATTTGGTTCTTTGATGATTACAAATGGAGCAAAGACGATTAAAATCACAAGTTATAATTTAAGTGCTGGTGACCAGGTTGTTTTTGATTTCTTAAAGGGAAAAGTCTTTGTCAATGAGCTAGATCAAACTTTTTTACTAGATTTAGAAAGTGATTTCGAAAATTTTACTATTAAAGAAGGCCAAATTATTCAATGCAACAATGGCAAAATGACTATTTCCTACCGGGAGGTACAATTATGAATAAGAATGTTTATTTCTTTGATGAACGTCAGCACTTACTCCGAATCGTTAAAGAAAATGAATTGATAGAAGCCATTCAAGAAAAAGAAATTACGTCAAGTAAAAATGAATTGATGAATGATACTTTAAATGTGTCCACCATATATGATGAAGAGTTGAAACAAGCGGCATACATGGCTGTAAAAGAAGAAGGATCTTTTTATAGTTTATACAGAATTATTTTAGACAGTGAAGAGGAAAATAGTCTATCCTTTGTCGGCATTAGCTTTGCACCAGATGAGTTAGATTCTTACGTTATCAAAAATGTACAAGTAAAAAATGAATCAATCAAAAATACTCTAAAAAAATTGTTAGTTGAAACAGAATGGCGTGTAGGCGAAGTAAACGCAAATTTACCTGCAATAACAGACGATTTTAGTTTTCTATCTGTACGAGATGCATTAAAAAATATTCAAACACAAGGCTGTGAAATTCTTTTTAAATATAAGATAGATGGCATTGGAATCACAGATAAATGGATAGAAGTTTATCGTGAAATCGGTGAAAAAAGCAAACAGCGTTTTACTTATGGTGACAAAGCATTGAGCATTGTGAAAGAACAAGATCGTAATCAAGTATACACAAGCTTGATCGGTCGTGGTCGTGGCGAAGACGTTGGGGATGGAAAAGGCAAGCGAATCGAGTTCACAACTATAGAATGGAAAAAAGCAAAAGGGAAACCGTTGAATAAACCAAAGGGACAAAATTGGTTGGAATTTCCTGAAATGACCCAACAATATGGTATTCCACTAAAAAATGGTGGGATGAGAAGACGAGAAAAAGTCATTACATTTGATGAAGAAGAGAATCCAGAAAAATTACTACAAAAAACATACGATTCACTCATTGAATATTCTCGTCCACTCGTTCAATTTAAAACTGAAATTTTAGGTGGAGATGCGATTGGAAATACTGTAACAATTCATCGCCATGATCGAAATTATCACTATCAAACACGAATTTTTAAAGTCAAAATCGATCGTTTAACAGGAAAAGTCGAAGCGGGTTTAGGAGATAATATTACGAAAAGTATTTCAAAAGCAACCTCTGATTTAAAAGGAAATGTTGATACTTTGGAAGAAAAGAAGATGACTTTCTATGATTCAGAAGAGATTTCTAAGTGGCAAGATGATATTATTCGTGGAGCCAAGGGTGGCTCTATCAAATTGATGAACGGTATTGAAACTGGGAAGTCTAACAGTCGTGAACCTTATCAAATGGTATGGATGAACAAGGATTCGCTAGAGACAAGTGACCATTTTCTAGTAGCAAATAGTGAAGGCATAGGTTTTATCGATGGGGATTTTAATAAAGGTAAATACAAAACAGCATGGACGATCGATGGGAAATTCAATGCAGATTTTATCCAAGCAGGTACGATTCGAGGTAGAACAATTGAAGGTTGTGAGTTTAAAACTTTAGATGACACATTCCAAATAAAGATTTTAAACGGCAATATTATTTTCAGTGATAAGAAAATGAGTAAAAAACTAGGATCAATTAGTGCAACACGAGGTGCTAACGGAGTAAATGGATTTGCTGTTATTCAACAACCGGGTTTTATTTTTTCTTTAAATTCTGGGAGTAAAGACAAAAATGGTACATCTAACTATGTGATCCAAATTCCCAAAGAAAGTACGATGGAAGAACCTAAACTCAATTCACAAGCGATATGGAAGCATAACGGTGATTTGCATATTACAGGGAAACTATTTATTAATGGAAAAGAAATAACAGGTAACGGCAGCGGCGGCTCTGGTGGAGGCGGCGAAATACCCCCAGAACTGACAACAGATCAAGAAAAAAATGCTTGGGGAATTTGGCACTTCTTTAAAAATAAAGGCTGGACGGAGCAATCTATCGCTGGAATGCTTGGAAATATCCAATCAGAATCGGGAATCATGCCTGATATTGACGAATTAAGTGGTGGAGGTGGTTATGGGTTAACCCAATGGACTCCTAAATCTAAGCTTGTTAATTGGTGTAACGAACATGGATTAGATCACCGAACACTTGATACTCAATGCCAACGGATTCAATGGGAAATGGAAAATAATCAACAGTGGTTTCCAAATTATGAACGTCCAGACTTATCAACTATATCATTTAGGGACTTTACCAAATTATCAGATGTTAGACTGGCAGCGGAATATTTTATTGCATTTTATGAGCATCCTAAATATCCAAATCAACCAGCTAGAGCACAGCAAGCTCAGTATTGGTATGACAAATTAAGAAATTTAAAACCTGGAGCTGATACTGGAGCAGCAGGCTTGGCCCATTTAGATACATTGTACAAACAGCCTTTAGGTAATGGACAATGTTATGCTGTCTCAGCAGAGTATTCTGGATTTCTAGGAGGCTGTGGTTTAGGCGCTAATACAGGATATCCTTTAAGCCATGTGATCGGAGATACAGAAGCAGCGGCTGAAATTGGTAGTGGATATAATTGGGCCGCAGTCGGTTGGAAAGTTATTTATAACCCGTCTTATCAACAGTTAGTCGTAGGGGCGATCATCAACTGGAAGCGCGGCGGCAATATTGGCGGCTTTACTGTTGATAGCACATATGGTCATACAGGCGTCATCCGTGGTTTAGCCAATGGAGGCTTCCAAACGTACGAACAAAATATCGGGTTAGGACAAGTAGTCGGCAAATATGAGCGTTCATGGGTCGGAGCAAGTGAAATCAGCTCAATTGTCATCCCGCCCAAATAAACAATTTTTAGAAAGGAGTGAGTAAATGTCAATCGTCTATCCAATTTTTTTATCAACAACACAACCAAACGATAATATTCCTTCGATCATGATTCGTCAATTTGACGAAGGAAGCCAAGTCTTGGCTGTAACCATAACAGAACATGGAAAACCAAAAGACATTTCAAATTTAACCCCTTTTTTCTGCGTCAAACAAGGACATCATGCAGGTCTCGGTTTATCGGAACAAAAAGTCACTAAAATCATCGACGCAAAAAAAGGAACATTAGAATACACCTTAACCAATTACGATATGCAAAATATTGGAGAAAATACGGCTTACTTTAGCTTTAGAGAACTGCAAAAAGACTTAAGCTGGCACCAACAATTTTCTACCAGTGATTTTACGTATCAAGTCAAAAAAAGCATTTATGATGATGGGGTCAAAGACAGTAACTACATTTGGACATTTGAAGAAATTTTACGCTATTTTACTGAATGGGTGAAAACATGTCAGGAGGTCTATGATGACTGGTATGTGGTAGCACAAGAAGAACTACAGCGGATTATTGCTGAATTCCAAGCGTGGATCACAACAAACCAGCAGCGCTATGATCAATGGTCACAAGGTCAAAGAACAGAATTTGACCAATGGTTTGCTACGATCAAAGGAATTTTAGATGAAAATGCAGCGGGAAATCTTTTGCATTTGATCGAAGAATTAAAACGAGCACATTTTACTTTAAAAAGTGGTGAAACCGGAATTCTTAGAACGATTCGAGATGATAAATTTAGCTTGAATCATAAGGTGACGAAAGTAGGAAGCGTTACTCATAAAAAAGAAGCTTCAGCCTTAGTGATAGCTGAAATCGACAGTGAAAAACAACATACTTTCTTCCTAAGAAAGGTAGGCTCAGTCTAATGGCACATAAAGTAGAAATCAAAAAAGTTATGGAAACCGAGGAATCAGGTGTACAACGTCAAGTTTTTCCTGAAACCCATGTTAGTGCAGTTCTTGGTTTAGATCAAATCGCAACAGTAGGAATTGGTGTTAGATCGATCAACGGAAAAACAGGCGACATCACCTTAACAGCTAAAGATTTAGGTGTTGAGGGAACAGGAATAACAATAGAGAAGGTGGGAACAGTATGACGGATATCGTTGAATTAAAAAGTGATGGATTCGTTGTTTATCCTAAAACCCATGTCAGTGCGATTGAAGGAATGACAACGATCAAAGGTGAAAAAGGGGATACAGGGCCTCAAGGTGTACCTGGATTACAAGGACCAGCAGGAATAAACGCAACAACGACAGCTGATGCAACGCAAACAGTTAAAGGATTGATGAGTGCAGCTGATAAGAAAAAATTAGATACATTACCAACAATAACATTCAGTAAGGTGGGAGCAGTATAATGGCAGATATTGTACAATTAGAAGAAAAAGGAAATTTACTTTATCCTAAAACACACGTAAGTGCGATTGATAATTTTGATGAAACAGTTGTCAAGAAAAGTGGAGATGAAGAAATTGCTGGGGTTAAGAATTTTAAGGACGGATTACAAATTTCTGGTAAAGAAGTAATTAAGGGATATGAAAAATATACGCTCAAAAACACGATGATCAATACGGAAGCGAAAAAGAACGTCTCTGAGTTAGCGGGAGTTTTCGTTAAAACAGGAAACGTAGTTACTTTTAACGGAAGAGTTAATATTTCTATAGCAAATGAAACCAGCAGTTTTTTGGAAATATTATCCATACCTTCTAATTTTCTACCTAACTCTACAGGTTATTGGAACGTAGCGGTCACAATCAACCAATTAAGTAACGCTGAAGCGACTAGAATTTCTATCATTGATGGTGCAAAGAAGAGTTTGCTTGTTTATACCAATAAAACTGGAAATCACTATTTATCAGCTTCTTGGCACACTTAATAATAAAAATAGAATTCGATTTTTTAGGTGATAATTACTAAAAAGTGAATATTTAGTCTGTAGAAAAACTATTCGGGTAGTTTTCTACAGACTTTTTTGTGTGTTCTGAAAACCACCTGCTATGCGGGTGGTTCCATAGAGCTTCCAGCGAGGTAATAAAAAAGCCCCCTAAAATGTTAAACTGATATAGGTTTCCCGACCGAATCATCAACATTAAAGGAGGTTCCTTTATGAAAAAGGACAATCAAAGTTTATCACACACCGTATGGAAATGTAAGTATCACATCGTCTTTGCGGCAAAATACCGTCGCCAAATCATTTATGGCAAGTACAAGAAAAGTGTCGGAGAAATCATTCGACTTTTATGTGAAAGAAAAGGCGTCGACATCATCGAGGCAAATGCATGTCGAGATCACATTCATTTGTTGGTCAGTATTCCACCGAAATTAAGTGTCTCGGGTTTTATCGGTTACCTAAAAGGAAAAAGTAGTTTAATGATCTTCGATAGACATGCGAATTTAAAGTATCGATATGGCAACCGTAAGTTTTGGTGTCGTGGCTATTATGTCGATATCATTGGCCGAAACAAAAAACAAATAGAAGAATATATTCGCAATCAAGTTTAGGAAGATTATATAGCAGATCAGCTGACATTGTTTGAGGAGTATGATCCGTTCACAGGTAATAAAAATAGCAAAAAATAAAAAATGAAATTCTTTAAGAATCAGCGAGAAGAAGTGGTGCGCAAGGGAGATCCGCTCAGAAGGCCTTTCAGGCCGTGTCCGGTAAAAGAGGCTTTCAGCCGAAGAGCAAACCTCCAGTGAGAACTGGAGGTTTTGATTGCATTAGGTCATTGTTTTTGAGATTATTTTCTTGACCTTATTACAATTCTTATCGTAATATAGTTAGGAGCCGAACTATTGAAAGAGGAGGTAAATAATGGACAGAAAAATCGGTCTAAAAATCAGAATTTTAGCGAATGAAATCAATCGAAAGTCAGCAGAAATTTTAAAAGAAGAAGACGGCGAAGCCTCTTCAAGTATCCAAATGCGCATTCTAAACTTCATTCACCGCCGTAATAGCCAACAAGTACCAGTCTATCAAAAAGACATCGAACAAGAATTTGACATTCGACGTTCCACTGCGACGGGCGTTTTGCAAACAATGGAGAAACGCTTGTTTATCGAAAGACGATGTTTGGAAAAAGATAATCGTTACAAAACGATAATGTTAACTGAATTAGGCGAACAGAAAGTCAAAGAAAACATCGTAAAGCTACATAAATTCGATGAGTTACTTGTGCGAGGAATTCCAGAAGAAGAACTAGCAATCTTTTTCAAATTATTGGAAAAATTATCTGAGAACAGCAAAAAAATAAATAAGGAAGGTGAACTAGTTACATGATAAAAAAACTAATCGCCAACATAGGTGTCTATAAAAAAGAAAGTATCATCACGCCAATTTATGTAACTGGAGAAGTAATTTTAGATATTATCATCCCCTTGGTTATGGCAATGATGATCGATAATGGCATCGAAAAGGGAAATACAAACGCTATTTTAATGTATGGGGCTATTTTATTTATTTGTGCAATTATTGCGTTATTTTTTGGAGCGATGTCAGGTCGTTATGCTGCAGTTGCTTCAGCTGGATTTGCGAAAAATTTACGCGATCAATTATTTGTTCGTATTCAAGGATTTTCATTCTCAAACATTGATCGTTTTTCTACATCCAGTTTGATCACACGGATGACAACAGACGTGACCAATATTCAAAATGCGTACCAAATGATTATTCGGCTGTTAGTTCGAAGTCCACTGATCATGATTTTTTCATTAGCCATGGCTTATAGTATCAACAAGGATCTGTCCTTGATTTATTTAGGCGTCGTGCCATTTTTGATGATTGGTTTAGCAGCAGTTATTTATTTTGCTCACCCTAATTTTAATAAAGTTTTTCGTATTTATGACAAATTAAATAACGTCGTTCAAGAAAATTTACAAGGGATTCGTGTCGTTAAATCTTATGTAAGAGAAGAACATGAAGACGAGAAATTCAAAACGGTTTCTAAAGATATCTACAAAACATTCTCGAAAGCACAAAGCATTGTTGCCTTCAATAATCCGATTTTACAGTTTGCTGTCTATACGTGTATGTTGTTGATTTCATGGTTAGGGGCAAAATTTGTAGTAGGGAGTACGTTGACTACTGGGGAACTGGTCAGTATGTTTACATATACAATGCAGATTTTAATGAGTTTAAATATGCTGTCAATGGTTTTTGTCATCGTACTGATTGCACGGACATCTGCTGAACGGATTACTGAAGTTTTATCAGAGGAAAGTGATTTAAAAAATAATCCAGATCCACTCTATGACATTCCAAATGGTTCTGTTCGTTTTAACGATGTATGTTTCAGTTATGCGAATAATCTTGAAAAATTGGCGCTGATGCATGCGAATATGGAAATCAAGTCAGGTGAAGTGATTGGGATTGTTGGTGGGACTGGTAGTTCAAAATCAACATTGGTTCAATTGATCCCGAGATTGTATGATGTAACACAGGGGTCAGTAGAAGTTGGTGGACATGATGTTCGGCACTATGATTTGAAATCATTGCGTGACCAAGTCAGCGTAGTTCTACAAAACAATGTATTATTTACTGGAACAATTAAAGAAAACCTTCGTTGGGGAAATGAAGAGGCGACGGATGAAGATTTGATCCGAGTGTGCAAGATTGCTCAGGCAGATGGTTTTATTGAAGAATTCCCTGATAAGTATGATACGATGCTTTCTCAAGGCGGAAATAATGTTTCAGGTGGGCAAAAACAACGGTTGTGTATTGCACGTGCATTATTGAAAAAACCTAAAATTTTGATTTTAGATGATTCGACTAGTGCTGTGGATACAAAAACAGATCGTTTGATCCGTGAAGGAATGCGACAAGAAATTCCAGGGACTACAACATTCATTATCGGACAACGGGTTTCCTCTGTTCAAGATTCTGATCGTATCATCGTGATGGATAAAGGGGCAATCAATGCTATTGGAACCCATGACGAATTATTAGCGACTAATCAGATTTATCAAGAAGTTTATGAGTCTCAACAGAAAGGATTTGGTGAAGAAGATGCGTGATGAACAAGCAAAAGGGATTCGCAAAAGTCAAGATCCTTTGAAAACGTTGAAACGACTATTCTCATATATGTTTAAAAACTACAAGTTCCAGCTTCTATTTGTTCTTATTCTCATTTTATTAAGCACCTTTGCGAATGTTCGGGGCTCGTTATTTTTACAAGTGGTGATCGATGATTACATTACACCGTTACTTGGTCAAAGTGACCCTGATTTTTCTGGGTTATTAAAGGCAATTACAACGATGGCACTGATTTATGGCGTTGGAATCATTTCAAACTTAGGGTTTAACTTGATCATGGTACGTATCAGTGAAGGAACGCAAAAAACAATTCGAGATGAAATGTTTACTCATCTTGAAACATTGCCGATTCGCTATTTTGATTCAAATTCTGATGGGGATATTATGAGCCATTTTACGAATGATACGGATACATTACGTCAGATGATCTCTCAAAGTATCCCTAATCTGGTTGCTGCTGTGGTCAGTTTTATTAGTGTATTTATCGCGATGTTTACGATCAGTGTTCCATTGACCTTAGTTGTGTTAGTTTCTGTTTCGATAATGATTGTGACGATTCGGATGATTGCAGGACGCAGTAGTCGCCATTTTGGTAAGCAGCAACGTGATTTAGGAAGCGTAAACGGTTATATTGAAGAAATCATGCATGGCCAAAAAGTGGTGAAAATTTTTAACCATGAGCCGCAAACGATCAAACAATTTAAAAAAATCAATGAAGAATTACGACAAAGTGCTACTCAAGCGAATAAATACGCAAATAGCTTAATGCCGATCATGATGAATTTGTTAAATATTCAATATGTACTCTTGGCAGTCATTGGAGGAATCTTTTCAGTGTATGGTGTTTCTGGTTTGACGATTGGGATGATTGCTTCGTTTCTACAATTGAGCCGTTCGTTGAACATGCCAATCAGTCAAGTGTCACAACAAATCAATTTTGTGATTATGGCTTTAGCGGGCGCTGACCGTATTTTTATGTTGATTGATGAAAAATCAGAAATAGATGATGGCTATGTAACGTTAGTTAATGTAAATCGTGCGTCAGGTGCTCTTGTCGAAAGTGAAGCTAGAACAGGAATTTGGGCCTGGAAACACCCACATGCGGATGGAACTGTTACGTATACTGAATTGACTGGAGATGTTCGTTTTGAAGATGTATCCTTTGGGTATACAGATAAAAATCGCGTATTAAAAGATATCAATCTTTATGCGGAACCAGGTCAAAAAGTGGCCTTCGTTGGGGCAACAGGTGCAGGTAAAACGACCATCACAAATTTGATCAATCGTTTCTATGATATTCAAGAGGGAAAAATTCGTTATGATGGAATCAACGTAAAAAAAATCAAAAAAAGTTCCCTAAGAAGATCATTAGGGATTGTTTTGCAAGATACTCATTTATTTACAGGGACGATTCGTGAGAATATTCGATATGGGAAATTGAATGCTTCTGATGAAGATGTACTCAAGGCCGCACAGTTAGCAAATGCAGAGGATTTTATCAATAATTTACCCGATAAATATGATACAGTGATCACTGGTGACGGCGAAGGATTATCGCAAGGACAACGCCAATTGTTATCGATCGCTCGAGCAGCGATTGCGGATCCTCCTGTAATGATTTTGGACGAAGCAACATCTAGTATAGATACTAGAACAGAAAAGCATGTACAAGCTGGTATGGATCGCCTCATGAAAGGCAGAACAGTATTTGTCATCGCACATCGATTATCAACGATTCAAAATTCAGATGCAATCATGGTCATGGATCATGGTCGAATTATTGAACGAGGCAGTCATGAAGATTTACTTGAAGAAAAAGGAATCTACCATCAGTTATATACAGGGAAAGTGGAACTTTCATGAGAACAATAAAAAACACCAATCACTTAGTGATTGGTGTTTTTTGATATGAACGTTTAAAATAATACGCCAAGAGAGATTCGAACTCCCGACCGCTCGCTTAGAAGGCGAGTGCTCTATCCAGCTGAGCTATTGGCGCAAAATGTTAACGCAACAAAATTTATTATAATGAAGATACATAACAAAGTCAATCATAAATTAGAAATAACAACGAAAAAAATTGAAAAAGAGTTTGTAGGAGAGAAAAGTGAAGTTTTCATTGACTCAGTATTCTTATTTTGATACAATGTTAATGTTGTAATTGTGGACTCCACAGCTACAACCGCACAGAACAAGTTTTTAAGCATGACACTAGTCATCACTTGGGATGGCGAGTCTAAGTCTAGAAGAAGGAGGTGCTGTATAGCATGTACGCAATTATCAAAACTGGTGGTAAACAAGTAAAAGTTGAGGTAGGTCAAGCGATTTACGTTGAAAAATTAGACGTAGAAGCTGGCGAAAAAGTTGTTTTTGACGAAGTTATCTTAGTGGGTGGCGAATCTACGAAAGTAGGAGCTCCAACCGTAGCAGGTGCAACTGTCGAAGGAACTGTAGAAAAACACGGCAAACAAAAGAAAGTCGTGACTTTCAAATACAAACCTAAAAAACACACTCACCGTAAACAAGGTCACCGTCAACCATATACAAAAGTTGTAATCAACGCAATCAACGCATAATTCTTTTAAGTTGCATAGGAAAGAAGGCCTATCAATGATTAAAAGTTCTTTTAAACGAAATGGCGCTGGCCAAATCGTTTCTTTTGAAGTCTCAGGGCATGCTGAGTCTGGTCCATATGGCAGTGATATCGTTTGTGCAGCTGTGTCTGCTTTAACGATTAGTACGGTCAATGGTATCGATGCTTTAGCTGGGTTTGAACCGATTGTTGAAACCAACGAAGATGAAGGTGGTTACCTTTATGTCGAGATGATTTCAAATGCAAATCAGGAACAAACAAACATTGCCCAGATTCTCTTGGAAAATCTTTTACTAGGTTTACAAGCAATTGAGCAAGAAAGTCTTGAATTTATTCAAGTCAAAACCATAAACGAAAAATAGGAGGTGCAGACTATGTTATTAAATATGAATTTACAATTATTCGCCCACAAAAAAGGTGGAGGTTCTACTTCCAACGGACGTGATTCAGAATCTAAACGCCTAGGCGCTAAAAGTGCTGATGGACAAACTGTTACTGGTGGATCAATTTTATACCGTCAACGCGGAACTAAAATTTACCCAGGAGCAAACGTAGGTATCGGCGGAGACGACACTTTATTTGCTAAAGTTGACGGCGTAGTACGTTTCGAACGTAAAGGCCGCGACAAAAAACAAGTGTCTGTTTACCCAGTAGCTCAATAATAGTTGAACTAAACGGCTCTATCCTTTTATCAAGTAAAGGGATAGGGCTTTTTTGTTTAGGGTCAAAAGACTCTTGGATACTGAATAGAATAATTGTTTAACCGACTCCGACCTGTCGGTTTTTAATACCTAAATTCGCTTCTATTCACATGTATAATGATATTGACCAAACACCCTATAACAAAACGTTTTCGTTTTACCTTGCGTAACAACTTCTTAAACTTCTACTTATTATAAAAAACTTATTGACAAAAATATATTCTATAAAGTATTATTATTCCACTTAAAAGAAAACGGAGTGTTATGTATGAAAAAGGTTTTGATTCATGTTCTGAGTTGTAGTTTTTTGATAGGATCAGCGGTAATTCCAATTGCAAATGTAGCGCTCGCCAACGAAAAAGAAGTAATACAAGAGATACGTCCGGATTCTGATGCATCAATCTTATCCGATGAAGGAGCAGGCTATTTAGATGTTCCGGAAATAAATTTAGATGACGACTTCAAAGAATATGAAACAGATGTTTCGTCTCCTCAAGCTAGAGCAGCTTTCCTCATAACTTGGAAGATAGAATCGAAAAAACGTCTGGAACATCGTATGGTCCGTGGAGAAAAGGTCCGTCTGGAAAAGGGAAAGCGACGCTATCTGCTAATAATTTAAATACAAGTAGCAGGTCAGTTTCATCGAGTATATCGGGAGACTATCCTATCGGCAAAGGGAAAATAGGCGCATCGTTAGGAATAACGATAGGGCAATCAAAGACATATGGTGTATCATACTCTAGATTGATACCAGCTGGGAAAAGAGAGCAAATTATTTTTAGACCAGTCTATAAGCTAACCAAGATTAAACAAAGAAAATATCTAGCAGGTACTAAAACAAACACTACTCAAACGGCTATGGTGAAATCGTTTAGTCATTGGGATTATTCATTCAAATCTATCTAAGGAGTACAATAAGTGATTAAAACAAAGTATCTAGTAAGTCTTGTTATAGGCTTAATTATGGTGTTCATCTTACAGACTATAAGCTATTTAAACTGGATATTAGTTGATCAAGATGTGATTAATGGGGTACGTGATCAATATTTATTTTTAAAAACACCGTTAATGATAATTCCAGTTTTGTTTATCTCTTACTTTGTTTATGGGGTGAACAGCAAGGGAACTAAAGAGTAAATAACTATACTTAAAGCTGTAGCGTAGAAATGCTTGCTATATTGCTAGCTAGTCTATTATGTTTAATATGTATTTTATGTTATTATGTAATTATTTGATGCAAATATTAAATGGAGGAGATAAAATGTCGAAGCTTTCAAGAACTATGACTGAACGAATGATTTTTCAAAAAAAACAGATTTTTCAAGCTTTTTTTATTATAGCTATGCTGTCTTTTTTTATGGTTTCACCTCAACTATATAAACATGCTTTAATTATTTCAAATGATTTTTTATTTCATATGAATCGTTTCTATGATTTAAATCAGCAAATGACTACAGGAAATTTTAATTATTTTCAGTCATTATATGGCTTTGCTCAGTCAGGAAGAATAGTAAATGCGATGTATGGAATGGATTTTGCTATATTTCAAGCTGTTATATTAACTTTATTAGGAACTTGGTTTAAATTTCAAATCGTTTCGTCTTTCTTATGTTTTTTTGTCAGTGGCTTTTCAATGTATATATTGTGTAAATATGCAATGGTCAAAAATTCATATTCCATAGTGGCATCTGCTTTTTATATGTCCACTTCAACTATTGCGTATTATGCATTAGTCACAAATTATTCTGGTTGGGGAGCAGCCTTTTTACCGCTAGCATTTCTTCCGGCAATTCGCATGTTACAAAATGAAGAGAGACCAATTAAACCACTATTACTGGGTGTTCCGATTGCTTTGCTAATATCTGTTCACATGTTTTCAACAGTGCTGGCCGTCTTAGGATTGCTTCCTTTCTACATCTATGCCTTCATAAATTGTAATAAAAAATCCATTATGATAAAGGATACTATTTGGGCAATATTAATAGCTGTAGCTCTTTCAGCTAATACATTTGGGAGTATAATAGATTTGTCTGGCGATACTTTAATTGGACCTTATCCTGTACAAGATATGATGTCGAATAGTACCTCTTTTTCAATTGGTGCACCAGGATGGGCAACATTTGGCTTGATTTTTTCATTTCTATTTATTTTTCAATCAGTAACTACGTTTGTGTCTTGGAGATATCTCTCAAATATGGAAAAGATGATTAACTCTGTGGGGCTTTTCTTTTTACTTGTTTCATCAAAATTACTTCCTTGGAATGCTATCGCAGCAAGATTTACTTTTATTCAAGGTATGCAATTTCCCCAAAGATTTGCTTGTGTTGCATGCATCTTATTATTATTAGGTTGGGCTATCAGAATACAACGATTATTTGACGTCAATTCTGATAAAAGTCAAATTATTAGACAACCAATTTTAATTTTCTTTGCTACTATGGCAATTCTTAGCTGTAATAATATCAATCTGCAGATGGCTTCCAGTTCGGATGCTTGGAAATCGAATCAACCGATAAAAGATAAGGGAGCATCTGAGATATTTGAAACTGATCCAGAAAAGATTAGGCAAGCTTTTGGAGGGCGTAACGAGCTTGGGAAAGGATTTTCTATTGTCGTGAAACCAACTTCGGATTATTTACCTAACCACAGTAAGGAGAAATTTGATACTTATGGAACATACTCAGCGGAAATCATCCATAATGAAAACAACGTAATTAAAAAGATTACGTCTGATAATCAGATTGAATTAAATTGGGAAAATAAACAAGATAAGAATAGTTCTTTACTTCCGATAATAATTTATAATCATAGTACGGTAGAATTGAATGGGAAAAAATTATTAAAATCTGAATATAAACTTTCAAAGATAGGTAGTTTGATTATAGATGCACCGATTGGTCAAAATAGACTTGTAGTGGGGTATCAACCGAGTTTATTCTTTAAGTTATCAATAGTTGTTAAAATAGTTTCTATGGTTGCGTTACTAATTTATGGGATAAGGTATCTTTGGATTAATAAATCTAATAAAAATGTATAGTATAAAAAAATGATATTATGAGCTTGATATAATAAGAGGAATAATTTTTAAAATATGCCGCATAGACATACTTTTTTAGAAAAAAGCAACATTTCAAATTATTTTTGTAATTTTAACTTACGAGAAAATTTTTTTTATGGTAGCATAAACTCTGTTATTAAAAAAGAGGAGTGTATGTATGCCACAAAACAAAAAAGAAGGAATATTCTTCACAACAATTGTCTGTTTTTCGATGGTGCTTTCAATGAGTGCTTACAATCTTTTATTACACGGACAATTTTCATTAAGCAATTTATTGGGTGGATTAGTGCCAGGATTTATTGTAGCGTTTATATTTGACGTCTTGATTGTCTCATTACCAGCTAAGAAAATTGCATTTGCTCTGCCTATCAATAAAGAGAAAAAAATCCAGATGATCATTGCTGTTTCAAGCTGTATGGTTTTAGGAATGGTCTTTTTTATGTCGATGTATGGAGTTATTATGCAATTTGGCTTTACAGAGAATTTTTTGAGCTATTATATCGGCGCGTTTTTTAAAAACCTGATTATGGCATTGCCGTTGCAATTATTGATTGTAGGACCGATTTGTAGAAGGATTTTGAGCATGAGTCGTCAAAGTAGCTGGCTAAAAGAAACAAATAATTAAACGAATCAAAACGAGTAAAGTAAGCCGATTAACAGGAGTTTACTTTATTCGTTTTTTTGGTGAAGTAAAAGGAGTGGGCTAAAAAGAGGGTCGAGCTTTCCAAAATCGATAAAAAGTTGTTATAATTAATAGAAACTTGATAAATAGGGGGCCTTCAACAATGGAGATACATGAGCGAATTGTCAGGTTATTAAATTCAAGTACCGTATTTTTAATTTCAACCATTGATAAACGAGATTTTCCAACCGTTATTGCTGTTTCTAAACCGTTGTGGAGAGAAGGGTTGTTAAAGTTACAATTTTATTTGGATGGAAATGGAGAAACGGTTAAGAATATTGAAAGTAATCCGAATGGATCTGTTTGTTGTTATGAGGAAATTCAACATGAAAGCTTGCTTTTAAAAGGGAAGTTGACAATCGAACACATTGAGTCTGTTCAATCGATTGAGCCTAAATTGTCAAGCTACCAAAAAGAATTAAATCACTCGGACCCTGTATTGGTTACTTTTGAAACGTGGACCGCTAGGATACATATGGATAAAAAAACAAAAGATATCATTGTTTAGAATAGATAGAAAGCTGATATTTTTTTTAAAATAGGAGTATGAAGAGTTGAGATGATGAACGATCTCTGCTCTTTTTATTTTTTGTAGTATAATTTAGCGTTCTTAATAAAACGTGATCGATCTTCATTTTTTCTTAAGAAGTGTTCATCATTTATTCGAAGATTTTTATGTTTGAGTTAAGTTTTTGGGGTTATAATGAATTATCAACAAATAATGGTAATGGATTTTAAAGCTATTAACCATATGAAAGAAAGGGGGAATGACGATGTACGCTGTAAAAGTATTACATGGGTATATTGGTAAAGACGGACACCGTACAAGAGATAAAAACCATGTTCGAATCTTTCAAACAAAAAATTACGCAGAAAAATTCGCTGACAAAATTGGCGGACGTGTTAAAGTACTAGGATAAAGTTATATATACAGGAAACGAGCAGCCTAAACGATAATTAGTTTGGGCTGCTCGTTTGTAAAAATATATTAAATGTAAAGATCAAAAACAGCAATTTCTGGTGGAACTCTAAAGCGAGCAGGAATTTTTGTGGTACCTAAACCGGTATTAACGTATAAAGTGGTGTCGTTCGCTAACGTATAAAAACCTTCAAAGTATTTTTCTGCCAATACATTTTTGATTGTAACAAAGGGCAACTTTACTTGCCCGCCATGACTATGACCTGATACAATCAGCTGAATATCGTGATCAATTAGTTCATCTGCCTTATCGGGTTCGTGGCTTAATAAAATAGTATAGTCACTCTGACGAGCGGCTAAGGTCTCATCAATCGATGAATTTCCCAACAAAGAGTCATCTAAACCACCAATGTAGACTGATTTTCCATCAGGAAGTGAAACATTAGCACCGGAGTTTTCCAGTAGTTGGAAGTCTGCTGCTGCTAAAATGTCAGGATAAACACGAGTAGCGCCGCCACCATAATCATGATTTCCCCAAACTGCATATTTTCCTAAAGGGGCAGACAAACGACTCAGTGCGGCAATCACTTCATCAATTGGTCCATATTTTGCATAATGATCAAATAAATCGCCTGTAAATAAAATAATATCTGGTTGTTCGTTATTGACTTTCGTGACGATTTTTTCTAGTTGTGCAACTGGATATTTTTCTTGAATATGAATATCTGAAAGTTGCACTACTTTGACTGGTTTTTGGCCATCATTATTCCCTAGTGTGTAGTGATGAGTGACAATTCTTTTTGGTTCTATAAAGAAGGCGTAAAGAGCTATGCCGATAAAAACGAATATAACGCAATAGAAAACGTATCTTTTTTTCATGAGTAACCTCACTTTCACTATTTACTATAACGAAAAGAAATTAAAAAATGGTAAAATGAGACTTGTAGCATAGAAACTTTAGAATAATTTAGAGGTTGTAGGTCTTCGGTGTTTTTCAAAATCATTATTTGCTATAATAGAGAAGAACTTATTAGAAAGAAGGATGAAACAATGATGGTAAGAGTAAATAAATTAAGAGCGTTAATGAAACAAAATGATCTTTCAGGTTTTTTAATTACAAGTCCGTACAATTTACGTTATCTAACCAATTTTACAGGAACAACTGGACTTGCGCTGATTACGTTAGATAAGGCTTTTTTTGTAACGGATTTTCGTTATACAGAACAAGCAGCGGAGCAAGCACAAGGTTTTGAGATCATTCAAAATGCTGGTCCAATCTATGATGAAGTGGTAGCTATCGCAGAAAGAGAAGAGTTGACTAATTTAGCTTTTGAAGAAACTTTTGTTAGTTTTGCAGAATATAGTTTGTTAGAAGAAATAAAGCCATGTGATCTAATTCCGGTAGCGGGGTTAATTGAAGAATTGCGTGAAGTTAAAGATGAAGAAGAAATTGCGATCATCGAAAAAGCTTGCAGTATTGCCGACCTTGGATTTAAACATATTTTAACTGTGATCAAACCTGGTATGACGGAAATTGAAATCGCCAATCAATTAGATTTTTATATGCGTTCTTTAGGTGCTTCTGGTGTCTCTTTTGAAACAATCGTAGCCAGTGGTTTGCGTTCCGCGATGCCACATGGTGTTGCCAGCGAAAAAATTATCGAAAAAGGGGATCTAATCACATTAGATTTTGGTTGTTACTATCAAGGCTACGTTTCGGATATGACGAGAACTTTTGCAATTGGTGAGCCAGATAGTCAATTGAAAGATATTTACCAAATCGTTTTAGAAGCACAGTTAAAAGTCTTAGATGAAGCAAAACCAGGACTGACTGGCATTCAACTAGATGCGATTGCTCGAGATCACATTGCATCTTACGGCTACGGTGAGGCGTTTGGGCATAGCACTGGGCATGGTATCGGCTTGGAAATACATGAAGGTCCAAATGTTTCCTTTAGAGCAGACAAACAATTTGTTGCTGGAAATGTGATCACAGATGAGCCGGGAATTTATATTCCTGGTCTTGGCGGTGTTCGGATCGAAGATGACCTATTGATTACTAATGAGGGGAATCGTGTTTTAACACATTCACCTAAAGAATTGATCATTTTATAAAATAAGTAGACCATCGATGAGGAAAGAACTAATAGATAGTCTAATAGATGCTATTTTATTTAAATAAACCCTTTTCAACTCATTTTCTCATAGTTTTTTTGGTAGCGAAATGAGCGGATTAATGATAAACTATGAGGGAATAGAAACATAGATAGGTAATTGAATATAAACGAAAAAACGTTATTCTCTTATTTTCTTGTCAGGGCTATACGTTATGACCGTTCTATCATCTAGCTTCGCAGGCTGTCTCTTGAAATGTTACAACCAAAGAGACATTCGTGAGCCTGTTGCGCTTTTATTATAAGGAGGATTAAAATGACTGAAGAAAAAAATCTAGTGATCAATACAAAAGATTCTTTAGGTGAAATTGTTATCGCACCAGAAGTAATTGAAGTCATTATTGGTATTGCTGCATCTAAAGTGGATGGCGTTTATGGCATGCGTGGAACATTTGCTAATAATGTAACGGAATTTCTTGGCCGTGCTGCTCACGGTAAAGGTGTTTATTTAAGAGCGGAAGAAGAAGGGCTGAAGGTGGATATTTACTGTTACTTGAATTATGGTATTTCTGTACCTAAAGTAGCATTAGAAATGCAAGATCGTGTCAAACAGCAAGTGTTGTTCATGACAGATATCGATTTAGTGGAAGTCAATATCCATGTTGTAGCAGTAGTTCCAGAAAAACTACCTGAACCAGATTTCGATGAATTATTCCCGGAAGATGAGGGAGAAAATGAGTAAGCCAAGTTTCACTCGTCATGAGATTCGTGAAAAAGCGCTCCAAGCGTTGTTTCCTTTAGATTTTAATGTTGACTTAACAAAGCAAGATGCGATTTCATATGCATTAGAGTTAGACAATCAAGAAATCATTAGTGAAGATGGGGAAGAATTTGTCCCAACTTATTTAGATTTATTGGTAGGCGGCGTTTGTGATCGAAAAGCAGAACTTGATGAGATTATCAAAAAACATTTAGGGAATAACTGGTCGATCACTCGTATTGCTAAGATGGATTTAATCATTTTGCGTATGGCGATTTTTGAAATGCTGTATGTTGGAGATGTTCCCAACACGGTTGCTTTAGATGAGGCAATTGAGCTTGCTAAAAAATATAGCGATGATCGTTCTAGAAAATTCGTTAACGGTGTTTTAGCGAATGTAATGAAAGAAATTGATTCAAAGTAGAGATGCTTTGAATCTTTTTTCATTTAGAAATCATAGAGTGTTAAGACTAGCCGAATTATGCTAAAATAAAAGAATATCGACAAAACGAGGAGTGTGCATATGGGAGAGTTAATCAATGGCCGCGAATTAGCAGATAAGATGCAAGCGCAAATCAAAGAAGAAGTGCAAGAACTTGAAAAAAAAGACATTCGTCCAGGGTTAGTTGTATTGTTAGTTGGTGAAAATTCAGCCAGTCAGACCTATGTGAAAAATAAAGACATTGCAGCAGCTAAAATCGGAATCCATTCAAAAATTGAACGTTTACCTGAAACAATTTCTGAAACTGAACTAGTTTCTGTTATCGAACATTATAATCAAGACCCAGAATACCATGGAATCTTAGTTCAGTTACCGTTACCAAAGCATATCGATGAAGAAAAAGTCTTATTAGCTGTGGATCCTAAAAAAGATGTCGATGGGTTCCATCCGATGAACATGGGACACTTATTTATTGGGGAGCCCACGATGATACCTTGTACACCCTACGGCATCATGAAAATGTTTGAAGCTTATAATATTGATTTAGAGGGCAAGCGAGCAGTTGTGATCGGACGAAGCAATATTGTTGGAAAACCAATGGCGCAACTTATGATGATGAAAAATGCTACGGTTACGATTGCACACTCAAGAACCGTTGATTTGCCAGCTATAGCTAGAGAAGCAGATATTTTAGTTGTTGCGATTGGCCGTGGTCATTTCGTGACAAAAGAATTTGTAAAACCTGGTGCAGTCGTGATCGATGTCGGGATGAATCGAGACGAGAATGGAAAATTGATCGGCGATGTAAAATTTGATGAAGTGTCACCTGTTGCAAGCTTTATCACGCCAGTTCCAAAAGGTGTTGGACCTATGACGATCACAATGTTGATGTATCAAACGGTCGAAGCCGCGAAAAAACAAAAGTAAGGTGAGAAGATGGAGCAGCAATATTTAACAGTTACAGCCTTAACAAAATATTTAAAACGTAAATTTGATGCTGATCCATACTTGGAACGGGTTTATTTGACGGGAGAAATATCCAATTTCCGTCTTCGCCCCAATGCTCATCAGTATTTTAGCTTAAAAGATGATGGTGCGAAGATTTCCGCGATCATGTTTAAGTCGGCCTTTCAAAAGTTGAAATTTCAACCAAAAGAAGGGATGAAGGTTCTTCTAGTTGGTCGTATTTCATTATATGAGAGTGGCGGCTCTTATCAAATTTATGTAGAGCATATGGAACCAGATGGCGTTGGTGCTTTATATCAAGCTTTGGCAGAATTGCGTGAGAAGTTAGGCAAAGAAGGCTTATTTGAAGGACCCAAAAAAATATTGCCGAGATATCCTAAACGAATTGCGGTCGTTACAAGTCCAAGTGGTGCGGTCATCCGAGATATTATTACGACAGTCAAACGAAGATATCCGATTGCACAGCTGGTGTTATTTCCCACATTAGTTCAAGGCAATCAAGCAGCTGATGATATTGTTCGCAATATTCAGCGCATTGAAGAATTAGGTACTTTTGACACGATGATCATTGGTCGTGGTGGTGGCTCGATCGAGGATTTGTGGCCGTTTAATGAAGAACGAGTAGCTAGAGCAATTTATCAGGCAAACACACCTGTTATTTCATCAGTAGGTCATGAGACAGATGTAACGATTGCCGACATGGTAGCGGATGTCAGAGCTGCAACACCGACCGCTGCAGCAGAATTAGCCGTTCCGGTACTGAATGAAGAATTACTAAGAATCAAAGACCGACAAACTCGTTTAGAGCAAAGTTTCCTCTATCAATTACAACAAAAAAATGAACGGTATCAACGGTTAAGAAATTCATATGTATTCAAACAACCAGATCGTTTGTATGAAGGTCAAACAATCAAATTAGATCGAATCACACAACGGTTAATTCAATCAATGGAAACTGTTTACCATCAGAAACAACGGACAGCACAAGAGATTATTGGACAATTTAGACAGCAAACGCCTCTTGGGCAAATTAGAGAAGGGCAACAGCAACTAAAGTTTTTGAACCAATCACTTCATGATCGGATGGCGCAATACATGAAGGATAGGGAAAAACAATTTACTTCTGCTGTTCAGCAATTGGATTTGTTGAGTCCATTAAAAATCATGGGTCGAGGCTATAGTTATACAACGAAAGAACAGCAAGTAATCAAATCAGTTAACGAACTGAAACCAAAAGAAAAAATTCAAATCCATTATGTGGATGGCATAGTAGATACGGTGATTGAAAAAATAACACCCGCTGAAGAGGAGTAAAAAAATGGCCAAAGAAAAAGCAGTTGAAAAAACATTTGAAGAATCATTAACTGAATTAGAAGGAATCGTCCAACGTTTAGAACGTGGAGATGTACCTTTAGAAGAAGCATTAGCCGCTTTTCAAGAAGGTATGATTTTGAGTAAACAGTGCCAAGATACGTTGCAAAAAGCCGAAAAGACATTGACAAAAGTCATGACCGAAAATAATGAAGAAGTTTCGTTTGAAGAGAGTGAGGATAATTGATGGAAGCTTTCAGTGATTTTCGTAAGCAAAGTTTACCGCTTATTGAAAAGGAAATGGAAAATTTTATCAATGAATACACTGCAAATGACCAGTTGAAAGAAGCTATGCTGTATTCGATTCATGCTGGAGGTAAAAGATTTCGCCCGCTTTTAGTGTTAGCAACCATTCGTTCGTTTAATAAAAAAGCGCAAACGCATGATTATCAAGTTGCAGCAGCTCTGGAAATGATTCATACGTACTCATTGATTCACGACGACCTGCCAGCGATGGATGATGACGATTTGCGTCGTGGAAAACCAACAAATCATAAAGTGTTTGGTGAAGCCCAGGCAATTTTAGCCGGCGATGGCTTACTTACTGCGGCTTTTCAACTCGTAGCCCTCAGTCAAATAGAGTCAAATCAAAAAATATTGTTGATTCAGATACTAAGTAAGGCTGCTGGAACTCAAGGAATGGTCGCAGGGCAAGCAGGTGATCTACAAGGAGAAAAACGCTCATTGTCATTGTCCGAGTTAGCTAATGTTCATGAAAAGAAAACGGGAGCTTTGATTGAATTTGCTCTCTTAGCAGGTGGGATTTTGGCGGAGCAGCCAGAAGAAATAGTTGATTTACTGGGTATTTTTGCTCAACATTTAGGGTTAGCTTTTCAGATCAAAGACGACTTGCTGGATGCGACAAGTACAGAAGAAGAATTAGGCAAGCAAGTTGGGCGAGATGAAGCACTAAACAAAAGTACTTATCCAAATTTACTTGGATTAGAAGGTGCTAAAGAAGCCTTGAACGAACAATTAACTAAGGGCAGTAATACGTTAAAAGCAATAAAAGAAACAAGCTCGGAGTTTCATTCAGAATTATTACAAGAATTATTAGAACAATTGCAGTTATAATAGAAAGAAGGCACTTATGAAAAAAGAGCGCGTCGATACTTTAGCGTTTACTCAAGGATTATTTGAAACAAGAGAAAAGGCCAAACGTGCAGTGATGGCTGGGCTCGTGTACAATGATAAAAACGAACGATTAGATAAACCGGGGGAGAAGATTTTGAGTGAAACCCCCTTGCAAGTAAAAGGTCAAACTCTGCCGTATGTATCCCGCGGGGGATTGAAACTAGAAAAAGCGTTGGACGTATTTGAATTAGATGTGACAGATAAGACCATGTTGGACATTGGTGCTTCGACTGGAGGGTTCACGGATGTAGCGTTGCAAAATGGTGCTCGCTTGAGTTACGCCTTGGATGTCGGATATAACCAATTAGCATGGAAAATTCGTCAAGATGAACGAGTTGTTGTGATGGAACGGACCAATTTTCGTTATAGTACACCAGAAGATTTTCATGAAGGTGTTCCTGATATTGCTACGATCGACGTATCCTTTATTTCGCTGAAGTTGATTTTACCTCCATTGCATAAAATTTTGAAACCAGGTGGTAAAGTAGTCGCTTTGATTAAACCTCAATTTGAGGCTGGCAAAGAGCTTGTAGGGAAAAAAGGGATTGTTCGTGAACCAGAAACACACACACTTGTTTTAAATGATATTCTTTCATTTGCGCAAGAACATGGATACTCTGTTAGCGGATTAGATTACTCACCAATCACTGGTGGAGAAGGAAATATCGAATTTTTAGCCTATTTAACCTCTAAAGAAACATCAGAGCCTAAAGATCTTTCGGCAGAAACTACGGCAGTTGTTGAAGCTGCGCATAAAAAGTTGAAAGGCTAGGTTATAAAATTAGACGAAAGAACGATTAGTTGCTCGTTAAACACAAGATCTTATTGATAAGACTGAGATAAAACCTTCAGTGTTTTATTTTCAGCCTTATTTTTTATCCTTTCAAAATGAATAAAAATACGCTATTATAAAATGGAAATGAATCGAAAAAGAAGTGTGCCTATTTAGTACGTTATAATGGTAGAAAAAAATAACACTAGCTTTTATTTCTAAGTGCTGAAAAGCGATGTTTGGAAAGACGAATCATTAGGAAAGGGAGCATATTAGTATGAGAAAAAAAGATCGGCATCGTTTGATTACTCGCTTATTAGCTGAAAAAAATATTCAAAAACAAGAAGACTTTGTGACATATCTAGAAGAAAAAGGGATCGAGGTGACACAAGCAACCATTTCTCGTGACATTAAAGAAATGAAATTAATCAAAGTACCTTCCGTAGATGGCGGCTATCGATACAGTATTCCGGCAGAAACAAAGGAAGATACGTCGGTCAAACTAGAAAAATTGATGAAAGATGCATTTGTTTCAGTCGATCAAATGGAAAAGCAAGTTATTTTGCGTACTATACCAGGGAACGCTGCAGCAGCATCTAAATTAATAGAAAAGCATTACAAAGACATTGTTTTTGCAACACTTAATGATGATGCCAGTGTCTTGATCATTGCACGAACTGAAAAAGATGCTGAATTTTTAAAAAATGAGTTTTTCCGATATTTATAAAATCGAGGTGAATAAACATGCTGCAAGAGCTTTCTGTAAAGAATTTTGCGATCATATCCTCCTTACAATTAGAATTTCAAATGGGAATGACCGTTTTGACTGGGGAAACAGGTGCGGGAAAATCAATCATTATTGATGCGATGGGATTGTTGACAGGTGGTCGAGGATCAAGTGATTATATACGCCAAGGCGCTACTAAATGTACGCTTGAAGGCCTATTTACAATGCCAAAAAATCAAGAATTAGTGACCCTTTTAGAAGAATTGGGGATTGAGACCGATGAAGAATCAATCGTAATCCAAAGAGATATTTCAACTTCGGGGAAAAATGTTTGTCGTGTGAATGGCCGAATCATCAATATTTCAAATCTACGAAAAATTGGTGAATTTTTAGTCGATATTCATGGTCAGAATGAACACCAAGAATTGATGCAAAGTGAAAAACATTTAGGCATGTTGGATGACTTTGGCGGCAAAGAATTATTCAAGATAAAAGAGCAATATCAAGAAATTTACTCAGAGTACCGCATGATCGAAAAAAAAGTCAGAAACAGACAAAAGAACGAAAAAGAATTTGCACAACGGATGGATATGTTACAATTTCAAAGTGATGAAATAGCTGCAGCACAACTTGTTTTAGGTGAAGAAGAACAATTGATCGAAGAACGAAATAAGCTAGGGAATTTCCAAAAAATAGCAGACGCTTTAGCTGCCAGTTATGAAGCAGTCAATGGGGACGGGGATAGCAGTTTAGATAAGATCGGCTATGCGATGAATGAATTACTCTCGATCGAGATGCTGGATCCAGAGTATAAAGCTATTTCTGAAGCAGTTCAAAACAGTTATTATCTTTTACAAGAAGCTAGCGGCGATTTGTCTCGCCATATCGATAGCTTAGAATTAGATGAAAACCGATTGAACGAAGTAGAAACGAGGCTTGAACTTATTCGTCAGATGAAAAGAAAATATGGCGAATCAATTGAATCGATCCTTGCTTATTATCAAGAGATCACACAAGAATTGGCAGATGCTGATTTTCTAGAAGGACGGACTGGCGAGTTGGAAACACTTCTGGTCGAAAAGAAAAATCAGGTAATCTCAAATGGGTTGAAATTGCGGGATATTCGAAAAAGAATTGCAAAAAAACTTGAAAAAAATATCCTGAGGGAACTAAAAGAATTGTATATGGAACGAACGGTTTTTGATATTCGTTTTACTGAATTATCGGAAGAGCAGTTCACGGAAGAAGGACTGGATCAAGTGGAGTTTTATATCACTACGAATCCGGGAGAGCCATTAAAACCTTTAGTAAGAGTTGCTTCTGGTGGTGAATTGTCCCGTGTGATGTTAGCATTAAAAACAATTTTTTCTAAATCTCAAGGAATTACGAGTATTGTCTTTGACGAGGTCGATACAGGTGTCAGTGGTCGTGTCGCACAAGCAATTGCGGATAAAATTTATCAGATATCTGAAAATTCTCAAGTATTGTGTATCACGCATTTGCCGCAAGTGGCTGCCGTAGCAGATTACCAATATTTCATCGAAAAAGAAATCATTGGGGAACGGACTGAAACAAAAGTTAGGAAATTGAAGCAATCTGAACGAGTAGCTGAAATTGCTCGCATGCTTTCAGGAAGTGAAATCACTAAGTTGACAACAGAACACGCCAAAGAATTATTGAATATGGCTGGTAAAGAACGCAAAGGCTAACAGGGGTTTGCTTTTTGGGTAAGAAGGCTTTAATTTAAAAGCGAAAGAAATCAAGAAAACTTATAGGCTAGCTATCTGCGTTTAATCAGATTTAGAGTATGGAGCAAAACTATTTTTGGGTTTTGCCTCATGCTCGTTTTTATATAAGTTTAACGTTACTCAAAAAAATAGAGAAGAAAAACGATGCAAGGCATCTATCTTCTTCTCTGTTAATGTCTATTTAGTTGATTATCGTAAACTCATTATTGCAGTCAATATTGTTGAGCCAGCAATGGCAATTAGCATCAACCAAACAACGACTTTAGTGACTTTAGAAAATGTACTAGTCTTTTTATCGTTCATTGATTCTACACATCCTTATTCTTTACTTTCTTTAGTTTACATCGTTTTACAAAAATCAGCAACTAAAATTTTACAAAAGGTTTCGTTTTTTAAGCCGTCGAATGACAAAAATACATGTTACTGTTGTGACAACTGTAATCCAAAAAAAGGCATCTGCTCGGTTGGCGAAGGGTAATTTCACATTCATACCGAAGATTCCACCGATAATTGTGGGGATTGTCAAGACGATCGTTAAAGAAGTCAAAATCTTCATTACGTTATTGAGATTGTTTGAAACAATTGCTGAGAATGTATCGCTAACTTTATCTACAAGTTTAAGTTGAATACTAGTAGTTGTTGCAGCTTGCTTTGTTTCCACTAGAATATCATGGAGCCGCGGTAAGTGAGCTCTAGGATCAGTAAATATTCTAGCATTATAGAGCATATTCAAAACCTCTAAATTGGAATTTATAGCAGATTCAAAATAAACTAAACTTTTTTGAATGTCCATCATTTGATATAGTTGACTATTTTCGGTTGACACTTTTAATTCACCTTCAAGCATGTTTGTTTGTCGGATCAATTCTTTTAAAAAGCGGTTATAACAAGTCGATATTTGCCATGATAAGTGTAGAATCAAGGTTTCATGAATAGGTAATTCACTACTAGGGACTGGGGTAGAAAATGTTTGTTTTAAAAAATCAGCTGAATTATTGATCACGGTGATTACTTTTCCTTCAGTCGTCAAAATAATTGCGAAAGGGAAAGTATCTAATTGCGTGTACCCACTAGGACTGATTGTTTCATGGGGATATTGAAGCAACATCAAAGCAGGCTCTTCTAAAGTATTTTGATGTAACCCTTCAAACCGAGAATTTTCGTTATCATCTAGCACACCTGTGATATAATCTTTAGGGAGTTTATAAGTTGTGACTAATTGGTCGATTTCTTCTTCCGTAGGTTTTTCAACAGCAAGCCAAATGGTTTCATCTGTATCGGAATGAGAAGGAATCAGTTGACCATCTTCTATCTTTAAATAATTAATCAAAATGCCACCTCTTTTTTTATGAAACTACTATAGCTCCATTATAATAGAAGTAGTGTATTTTTGGGAAACAAAGCTCTCTTAATTTAGTATTATTTAGGCATGAACTTTTAAACGAAATGAAACATCTGTGTAAAGAAAATAAAGTATAGTTAATAAAGCGTGTTACGAAAGGAATTGTTAGTAAATGGTGTCTTTTTCAATCATTATGCTTTTTTGGTATGTTTTCCCAGTAATTGTCTTATTTGCGAGTAATTTTATTATTTCAACGTTCTCATTGACAGAGCGTTTTAAAGTAAAAGCGCCGGATATTTCAATTCCATTTTTATTCATAGGATTAAACGAATTATCAAAAGATAGTTACGGACAAACAATTGTGCCTTATATGATCATTTCAGTTTTGCTATTGGGGATTTGCGTGGCTGTTTTCCAAGCATACTATTATGGAGAGATTCTTTATGGCAGATATTTTAAAATGTTTTGGCGCTTAGTCTTTCTTTTAAGCTTAGTCTTATATGCAGTGCTTATTTTGCTGAACATCGTTCATTATTTTTCATAAATTTAAAAGGGTGGCAGACATCTCACCACTTGTCCCCACCCTTTTTATTTGAAATATTTTTATGAGAAATCTCACTTGAAAATTGGAAGTTAAAATCCTTATAAAATCCGTTGTATAGGAATTGGTACCGCTTTTTCATATAGTTGTTCTACACACTTGAATATTACAAATTTTTTAAATAACCATTAAAAGGTGGAAGATTTATTGTTTTTGGTGGTAGAAAGTGGTGGGATGTGGTAGACTGTTTCTATCAAGTGGAAAAGTGGGGAAAATTGGCTATGTTTATGGGTGAATTTCAACATAATATAGATGCCAAAGGCCGACTCATCGTACCAGCTAAATTTCGAGACCAATTAGGTGAGAAATTTGTGGTAACTAGGGGAATGGATGGCTGTTTATTTGGTTATCCAATGTCCGAATGGGAGCAATTAGAGGAGAAGTTGAAAGAAATGCCTCTAGCCAAGAAGGATGCCCGTACATTTGTCCGCTTTTTTTACTCGGCTGCTACAGAATGTGAAATCGATAAGCAAGGCAGGATTAATATCCCAGCTACTTTGAGAACGCATGGTAGTTTGGAAAAAGCTTGCGTGATTATCGGTGTTTCAAATCGAATTGAGATTTGGGATGAAGCACGTTGGCAAGAATTTTCTACAGAAGCTGAAGAGAATTTTGATGAAATTGCAGAATCGATGATTGATTTTGGCTTTTAGAAAGAGGAGCATTATGACAGAAGATTTTCAGCATTATACTGTTTTATTAAAAGAGACAGTTGATGGCTTACATGTGAAAGAAGATGGCATCTATGTCGATTGCACATTGGGCGGCGCAGGTCATAGTGAGTACTTACTCTCACAACTAAGCGAGCAAGGGCATTTATATGCGTTTGATCAAGATCAAAAAGCATTGGATTTTGCAGCACAACGATTAAAAAAATATGTTGATCTAGGGATGGTAACCTTTATCAAGTCGAATTTTCGATATTTAAAAGAAGAGTTAGCGAATCAGGAGATTTATCATGTCGATGGTATTTTATACGATTTAGGTGTTTCTTCTCCTCAGTTGGATGAAGCTGAGCGTGGATTTAGCTATCACCAAGATGCACCGTTAGATATGCGGATGGATCAAGAAGCAGAGTTATCTGCTTACCAAGTCGTTAATGACTATACTTATCATGAATTAGTGAAGATTTTTTTCCGTTACGGCGAAGAAAAATTTTCTAAACAAGTTGCTCGAGAGATCGAAAGAGTACGTGCGAAAGCACCGATTGAAACGACTGGCGAACTAGTAGAAATTATAAAATCTGCCATTCCAGCACCTGCTAGACGCAAAGGTGGACATCCAGCAAAACGAATCTTTCAAGCAATTCGAATTGCGGTCAACGATGAACTGGGAGTCGTAGAAGAGTCTTTGGAACAAGCGATTGCTTTATTAAACAAAAACGGTCGGATCAGCGTGATTACATTTCACTCCTTAGAAGATCGGATTGTAAAAAGCATGTTTAAAGAATATAGCACAATGCAGGATTTACCACCTGGGCTACCAGTAGTTCCAGAAGAATTTCAACCAGAATTAAATGTAATAACTAGAAAGCCGATTTTACCAGGTGAGACTGAATTGGCTGAAAATAATCGCTCACGAAGTGCTAAATTAAGAATTGCCGAAAAAGTTAAATTAAACTTATAAAGAAAGGGGTACTGACATGGCTGAGTTAAAAAAAATGGAAGATTTTCAATATGATATTCCAGTGATGGATGAACCAGTCAAAGGTCCAAATAATGAACCTAAAGTTCAAAAAAATGTAGACCTACCCCAATCACCGAAAAGGAAGTTGAGAAATATCTCGCTTTTAGAAAAGGCAATCGGCTTTTTATTGTTAGTAGCGATTATTGGAATAGCAATTCTCACCATTCAAGTACGTACATCTATTACACAAATGACGAACCAAATCACTGAAACACAAGCAACGATCCAAGAAAAAGAAGAATCAGCTTTGAAATTAGAGCAACAAAAAAATGAATTATCAAAAGCAGATCGTATTAAGGAAGTTGCAAAAAGCAAAGGTCTTTCTGATAATATTGAGAATATTAAGAAAGTAAAATAAGGAAATATAAGGAAAGTGAAATAGATGAGCACAAAAAATAAAATAAAGAATTTTGTCAAAAAGAAGAACTTAAATCCAATGAACAATCGTAAAAAAGTAGGCATTATTTTATTTGCTACGAGTATTGGATTGTTCTTTTTATTTGCCTTTAGATTAACGTATATTGTGGCTGTTGGTAAAGTCGCTGGTGTTTCTTTGCCAGAAAAAACAGCGGACCTTTATCAAGGTAGTAAAGTTGTTAAAGCCAAAAGAGGTGCGATATTAGATCGTAACGGCGAAGTAATCGCAGAAGATGCTACTTCATATTCCGTCTACGCTATTTTGTCAGAAACCTATCTTGGCGAAGATAATAAAAAACTTTATGCACAGAAAAAGGATTTTGATGCTTTAGCTGAAATCTTAGATAGAAACACAGAATTATCTAAAGATGAAGCACTAAATTACTTAAATAAAGGTGTCAACGAAGATGGTACCGTGAAGTTTCAAGTTGAATTTGGAAGCAAAGGGAAAAACATCACGTTAGAAACTAGACAAAAAATTGAAGATGAATTAAAACAGAAAAAACTTGCAGGACTTTATTTTGAAGGACATCCAGCTAGAATTTATCCTAATGGTGTCTTTGCTTCTCACTTTATCGGGTATACAGATTCTGTCGATGCTGAAGACGATTCAAAAGGGTTAGTTGGGAAAATGGGCTTAGAAGAGTCTTACAATGATATTTTAAAAGGGCAAGATGGCAAAATCGAATATGAAAAAGATGTATATGGAAATCCTTTACCTGGTACAGTTGCTAGTAAAAAAGAAGCTGTAGATGGCAAAGATATCTATACAACGATCGACAGTCGTATACAGAGCCAATTGGAATCATTATTAGATCCAGTTGTTGAAGAATACAAACCAGAAGATATGACAGCAATGCTGATGAAAGCAAAAACTGGTGAAATACTTGCCATGTCACAACGACCTTCATTCAATCCTGAAACAAAAGAAGGAATAAAAGAATGGCGTAACTTGTTAGTAGAAGACAGGTTCGAACCAGGTTCCACTATGAAACTTTTCACTACAGCCGCAGCAATGCAAGAAGGGAAGTTTAACCCCAATACAACATTTGCTTATCCAGCTGGCGGTTATAAATTAGATGACAGAACTGTAAACGATCATGATTTTGGTGCAGTGGGGCCTTTGACGTTCCGTCAGGCTATTTCTTGGTCTAGTAACGTAGGAATGCTTACTTTAGAGCAAATGATTGGTGGCGACAAGTGGAAAGAGTATCTGGAAAAATTTGGATTTGGTAAATCAACGAATTCAGATCTAGCAGGGGAGTCAGCAGGGGAACTTCCAGGAGATAACTGGGTCGATCAAGCGATGTCTTCATTTGGTCAAGCAATCTCTGTTACAAACTTCCAAATGATGCAAGCTTATACAGCAATTGCCAATGACGGTTCAATGTTGAAGCCGCAGTATATCAGTAAAATTGTAGATAAAAATACTGGAGAAGAAAAAGTTACTCAACCAGAAAAAGTAGGGCAACCGGTCATTGCACCACAAGCTGCAAGTGATATTCGAACATATATGATCGATACAGTAGAAGATCCTAATTATGGTATTGCTTATGACGTTTACAAAGTTCCAGGATATCATGTAGCGGCTAAAACAGGTACAGCTCAAATCACTGGAAAAAATGGATACATGGCTGGTTTAACAGATTATACCTATTCTGTTGTAGAAATGGTACCAGCAGATAATCCAGAATATATTTTGTATCTTACAATGAAAAAACCTCAAACCTACACTAGAGATGCACTTGCTAAAATTGCTAATCCGTTGATGAAAGTTGTAATGGATTCGATGGATAGTGACTCAGCTGCAACTGAAGATGTGGCGAAATAAATGAAAAAGTAAACCAATACGAGTTGAATAATTAGGAGAGATATCATGGAGTGGACACAAATTTTTATTCCCATAGTATGTAGTTTTGCGATAACAGTGGCGGTAATGCCGATGTTTATCGGTTACTTCCAAATGAAGAAACAAGGACAAACAACACGTGAAGACGGTCCGACTTGGCATAACGTAAAAACAGGCACGCCAACGATGGGTGGTTTAGTATTCTTAGTTGCAAGTTTTATCACGTCATTATTAGTGGGATTATGGAAACAAGAACTCACTCCTTCTTTACTGATTATTTTATTCATCTTAGTTCTTTATGGTTTATTGGGATTTTTAGATGATTTTATTAAAGTATTTAAAAAAAGAAACATGGGGTTAAATTCCCGTCAAAAATTGATTGGTCAAATCATTGGCGGGTTAGTATTTTATTTTGTTTACCGTTCAGAAGGATTACCTGATACGTTAGATTTATTTGGTGTTATGACGTTGCCTTTAGGTATTTTTTATGGCGTATTCGTCATTTTTTGGTTGGTTGGTTTTTCCAACGCTGTGAACTTAACTGATGGGATCGATGGATTGGTCGCAGGTTTAGGGACGATTTCCTTTGGTACATATGCCATCATTGCTTGGAAGCAGCAACAATTTGATGTTGTGATCATATGTTTAAGTGTGATCGGTGGGCTATTAGGTTTCTTCCCATATAATAGAAAACCAGCTAAAATTTTTATGGGTGATGTTGGTTCACTTGCCTTAGGCGGCTTGTTGGCGGCGATTTCAATTATATTGCGTCAAGAGTGGACATTATTGTTGATCGGATTGGTTTATGTATGTGAAACAGCGAGTGTTATTTTACAAGTTGCTTCATTTAAGCTGTTTGGTAGACGAATTTTTAAAATGTCGCCGATTCATCATCATTTTGAAATGTGTGGTTGGTCTGAATGGAAAATTGATATTGTCTTTTGGTTAACCGGCGCTATTTGTTCAGCTATCACATTATGGATTATTTTTTAGAGAGTCCTAGATAAAAAAAGTCTAGCATCAAGAAGCAACACTTCATTCAGCTTTTCTAAGATAAGGGGAAATTATAATGAAAAAAATTACAGAGTATGAAAATAAAAAAGTCCTTGTTCTTGGACTTGCTAAAAGTGGTGTTAGTGCGGCTAAGTTGTTGCATGAGCTAGGTGCATTAGTAACGGTAAATGACTTTAAACAATTTGATCAAAACCCTGAAGCCCAAGATTTATTAACCTTGGGTATTCGTGTTGTTACAGGGGGGCATCCAATTGAACTTTTAGATGAAGATTTTTCTTTGATCGTAAAGAATCCAGGGATTCCTTATTCAAATCCTTTGGTAGCAAAAGCAATAAGCATACAATTACCTGTGCTTACAGAAGTAGAGCTTGCTTATCAAATCGCAGAATGTCCTATTATTGGGATTACGGGAACAAATGGGAAAACAACAACCACTACAATGATTGGGTTACTGCTGAATGCAGAGCGTAAAAATGGCACTGCTCGTTTAGCTGGGAATATTGGCTATCCAGCAAGCGAAGTTGCTGAAAAAGCTAGTGCAGCAGATGATATTGTTATGGAATTATCAAGTTTTCAATTGATGGGAATCCAAACTTTTCGTCCACAAATAGCTGTAATCACAAATATTTACGAAGCACATTTAGATTATCATGGGTCAAGAGAAGAGTATGTAAAAGCCAAATGGGCAATACAAGAAAATATGCAAGAAAATGATTTTCTTGTTTTAAATTGGAACCAGCAAGAATTACAAGAGTTAAGCAAGCAAACAAAAGCTGAAATTATTCCATTTTCAACGAAAGAAAAAGTTGCCGGTGCTTATCTTGTAGACGGGAAAATTTACTTCAAAGAAGAATATATCATGCTGGCAGCAGAACTTGGTGTACCAGGCAGTCATAATATTGAGAATGCATTGGCTGCGATTTCTGTTGCTAAATTAAAAGATACTCCAACAGAGGTGATCAGAAAAACTTTAATGGTGTTTACTGGAGTACCTCATCGCACGCAATATGTTGGAGAAATCTCAGGACGAAAATTTTACAATGATTCAAAAGCGACTAATATCTTGGCTACGGAGATGGCTTTAAGCGGGTTTAATCACTCTTCGCTTGTCTTATTAGCCGGTGGACTAGATCGAGGAAATAGCTTTGATGAGTTGGTTCCCTCACTAAAAGGAATCAAGGCAATTATTCTTTTCGGTGAAACAAAAGATAAACTGCACAAAGCAGCAGTCGAAGCCGGAATCAAAACAATTTATTTGACAGAAAACGTTCAAACGGCTGTACAAGAAGCCTATGATTTTTCTGAAAAAAATGATACTATTCTATTATCGCCTGCGTGCGCAAGTTGGGATCAGTATCCTAATTTTGAACTGCGCGGAGAGGCGTTTATCCAAGCGATGCACCAGCTAAAAGACATAGAAAAGTGAGATAATTATGAAGATATTAATAACCGGCGGCGGAACAGGTGGACACATTTATCCAGGTTTAGCCTTTGTGAACTATATGAAACAAATAGATCCTGATACTGAGTTCATGTACGTTGGAACACAAATAGGCCTAGAGAGCAAAATTGTGCCAAAATACAATATTCCGTTTGAAACGATCAGAATCCAAGGGTTTCGTCGTTCGCTCAGTCCTCAGAATATTAAAACAGTCTATCTTTTCCTAAACAGTATCGGAAAAGCTAAAAAAATTATTAAAGAGTTTCAACCTGATGTTGTCATTGGAACAGGTGGCTATGTCTCAGGTTCGGTGGTCTATGCTGCAAAGCAGTTAAACATCCCAACCATCATACATGAGCAAAATAGTATACCTGGAATGACAAACAAGTTTTTAAGTAAATATGCGACTAAAGTAGCCATTTGTTTTCCTGATGTTGCTGAATATTTTCCTAAAGATAAGGTCGTTTTGACAGGGAATCCAAGAGCTCAAGAAGTCGTTATGATCGAGAAAACGGATGTTTTAAAAGACTATGGACTAGACCCTAACAAAAAAACAGTCGTAATTTTTGGTGGAAGCCGTGGTGCATTGAAAATAAATCAAGCGTTCATTGAAGCCTTCTCTCTATTTGAACAGCGTGAGTATCAAGTTCTATACGCATCAGGCGAGCGATATTATAAAGAATTACAAGAAACATTAAAACTGTCAGAAAAAAAATTGACAAACATCAGTATTCAGCCTTATATTGATAAAATGGCTGAGGTTTTAGCCGCAGCAGATTTAATGGTTGGACGGGCTGGAGCGACCTCTATCGCAGAATTTACAGCGTTAGGATTACCTGCGATTTTAGTACCAAGTCCATACGTCACAAATGATCATCAAACAAAGAATGCCCAAAGTTTAGTCAAATCTGGAGCAGTTGAGATGATCGCGGACAAAGAACTTACTGGTTCTGATCTAGCAACAACAATCGATGAAATTTTGTTAAATGAATCCCGCCATCAATCTATGGCTAAGGCTTCTAAAAAAGAAGGAATTCCAGATGCCGGTGAAAGACTGTACAAAGTGGTGAAAGAGATAACTTGATAGGAGGTGTAAAAGATTAGTAAGAAAAAAGACAATTCAAGGGGTCAAGAAGACCAAAAATTAGATAATTCTGAACAAATAGATGAGCAAAATCTGACCCCATGGCAAAAAGAAAATCTAGAATATTTAAAAAAGCAAGGCGACAAGCCAGTATGGAACCCTTCTGTGGTTTCAGATGAAAAAGAAGAAGAGCCTGTTGAAGATGAAAACACTGAAACAGACGACGAAACGCCTTCAGAGGAGTCGGAAGTAAAACAAAAGAAAACTTACGAATCTTTTGCAGACCGCTTACCAAAAATAAAAAAAGTACGAAATACACGATTGTTTCGTAGATTGACATTGATCGTTTCAGTCTTTTTGATAGCAATTCTCATTGTACTTTATTTTGTTTCGCCACTTAGTAAGTTAGGTAAGATTAGTGTGACAGGAACTAAAGATGTTAATAGTCAAGAGATCATTGCTCAGTCTAAATTAGAGAAGGACCAAAGTTTGTGGGAACAGTTTGGGGATAGAAAAATTTATGAAGATAAGATCAAGCGTCAAATCCCCCGTGTAAAAAAAGCAACGATTTCATTAAGTGGGATCAATTCATTTAATATAAAAATTGAAGAATATAAAGTAGTTGCTTTAGAATCTGTTCATCCTAATTATCATCCGATTTTAGAAAATGGGAAAATTTTACCTGAAGAGATGAAAGCACCTATAAGTGGTATGCCCATTTTTCTAAACTTCAAAGATCAGTCGATCATAAAAAATTTAATGAATTCTTATAACAAACTGCCTGAGGAATTGAAACAAAATATCTCGGAAATTCGTTATGCTCCATCAAAAGCAAACAAAGAGTTGATTAATATTAATATGAAAGATGCCAATGAAGTAATCGTAAATATCTCTCAATTAGATGAGAAAATGGCGTATTATAGCAAGGTAGCAAGCCAAATGGAGAAACCAGGAATCATCGATATGGAAGTGGGAATCTTCTCATATCCATTTAAGAATGAGGAGACAGAAGAAAGTGTGGAAGAATCTTCACAGGTCTTAGAATAATATAAAAAAAAATAAAACAACAAATTAGTAGAATCTACTTTCTAAAAAGCCTATGTTTATGGTAAAATTGAAAGAAGTGAGTATTCATAAAAAATATATATGTAAACAGGTGTTTTTTGCCCGCTTACATATTGGAATTAATAGGAGGAGGAACCCCATTCATGGCAAAGACAGGAATGTATGTAGGCCTTGATATCGGTACAACATCAGTGAAAGTTGTAGTTGCTGAGTTTATCGAAGGTCAAATGAATATCATCGGCGTAGGAAACGCAAAATCTGATGGATTAAATCGAGGGATCATTGTCGATATAGATAAAACAGTTAATGCGATTCAAAGAGCAGTAAAACAAGCAGAAGAAAAAGCGGGAATTCAAATTAAAAGTGTGAATGTGGGGTTACCAGCAAACTTACTTGAAGTTGAAAATTGCCAAGGAATGATCGCTGTAAGTAGTGAGTCAAAAGAAATCACTGATGAAGATGTAAGAAACGTAGCATCTGCAGCTCTGGTTCGTTCAACTCCTCCTGAACGTCAAATCGTAGCAATCTTGCCTCAAGAATTCACGGTGGATGGATTCGAAGGGATTAAAGATCCACGGGGAATGATTGGCGTTCGCTTAGAAATGTTCGGAGTGGTCTTTACAGGTCCGAAAACAATTATTCACAATACTAGAAAATGCGTTGAAAAAGCAGGCTTAATAGTTAATGAATTAGTGATAATGCCATTAGCCCTAACTGAAACAGTTCTTTCTGATGGTGAAAAAGATTTTGGTACTATCGTGATTGACATGGGTGGCGGACAAACAACAACATCTGTGATGCATGATAAACAATTGAAATTTACTCATGTAAACCAAGAAGGTGGAGAGTTTGTCACTAAAGATGTTTCGATCGTATTGAATACATCATTTAATAACGCGGAAGCACTAAAAATCAATTATGGTGATGCTTATCCTGAACGAACATCAGTAAGTGAAGAATTTCCAGTAGATGTGATTGGTAAGTCTGAACCTGTAAAAGTTGATGAACGTTACCTTTCCGAAGTGATTGAAGCGAGAGTTGAACAAATCTTTAAGAAATCTAAAGAAGTATTAGACGAAATCGATGCTTTAGAACTTCCTGGTGGAGTAATTTTAACTGGCGGTGGCGCAAGCCTTCCGGGTGTCGTTGATTTAGCACAAGAAATTTTTGATGCAAGTGTGAAACTATATGTACCGAACCATATGGGATTACGTAACCCAGTCTTTACAAATGTGATCAGTATTGTAGAATATTCTGCTCAGCTGAATGACATTTATCATATTGCCAAGGGTGCGATTCCAGGCGAAAAGATCAAGTCATCACAGCCAATAGCAGTTCAACAAGAAGTACAATATGATACTTATACAGATACAACTCAAGATGATTACGACGATTCTGAAATTCACGAATCTGGTGAAAAAGTTACAGGTAAAATAAAAGACTTCTTCTCAAACATTTTTGACTAACAATTCAAACAGGAGGAAACGATACTATGGAATTTTCTTTAGACAATAACATTAACAATGGCGCTGTCATTAAAGTTATCGGTGTAGGCGGCGGTGGCGGCAATGCTGTTAATCGCATGATCGATGAAAACGTCAAAGGCGTTGAATTTATCGCTGCAAATACAGATGTACAAGCTCTCAAAAACTCAAAAGCAGAAACAGTGATCCAACTTGGACCTAAGTATACACGTGGTTTAGGTGCTGGATCTCAACCCGAAGTTGGCCAAAAATCAGCAGAAGAAAGTGAACAAGTAATCTCAGATGCCTTACAAGGTGCTGACATGATCTTTATCACTGCTGGAATGGGCGGCGGAACAGGAACAGGAGCTGCTCCTGTTGTTGCTAAAATCGCAAAAGAATTAGGTGCATTAACAGTTGGTGTTGTCACAAGACCATTTAGCTTTGAAGGACCAAAACGCGGACGCTACGCAGCTGAAGGAATTGCTCTTTTAAAAGAAAATGTCGATACATTATTGATTATCTCAAACAATCGTCTATTAGAAGTTGTAGATAAAAAGACACCAATGCTTGAAGCATTCCGTGAAGCAGATAATGTATTACGCCAAGGCGTACAAGGTATTTCAGATTTAATTACAGCTCCAGGCTATGTTAACTTGGACTTTGCCGATGTGAAGACTGTAATGGAAAACCAAGGCACTGCTTTAATGGGGATCGGTGTTGCTAGCGGTGAAGACCGTGTTATCGAAGCAACTAAAAAAGCTATTTCTTCTCCATTATTAGAAACATCTATTGATGGCGCTGAACAAGTATTGCTAAATATCACGGGTGGTTTAGATATGACATTGTTTGAAGCACAAGATGCTTCTGATATCGTGACAAGTGCCGCAACTGGTGATGTAAATATTATTCTAGGTACGTCAATCAATGAAGATCTAGGCGACGAAATTCGTGTTACTGTTATTGCGACAGGAATCGATCCTTCAAAAAAAGATCGTAAATCACAACGTCAAAGCAGACCTACACAAATCCAAACAGTGCAACAAGCACCCGTTTTGGATATGGAACAATCAAAACCGTCACAACCGCAACCTCAAGAAGAGACAAGTGCTTTTGGTGATTGGGATATCCGACGTGAGCAAAACGTACGACCAAAAGTTGAAGATACAACATTTGAAAATGTTGAGAAAAAAGATTTTGAAACATTTCATCGTGAAGAGCCATCACAAAATAATGACGATGAATTAAATACACCACCATTTTTCCGCAGAAAAAGATAGGAGCGATTTTTAAGCATGCTTGTTGATAACATAGAAAAAATAAATCAAGACATTCAGCTTGCATGCCAAAAAGCAGCTCGTTCAGACAATGATATAACAATGATTGCCGTAACCAAATCAGTGGAAAAAGACATTGCCAAGGAGCTTGCTGAACTTGGTATTGAGAATATGGCTGAGAACCGAGTCGATAAGTTACTAGAGAAAAAAATAGCACTTAAAAACTTTCCATCTATTAAGTGGCATTTGATTGGTAATTTACAGCGTAGGAAGGTAAAATCAATAATAAATGAGATAGATTATTTTCACGCTTTGGACAGTTTGAAATTAGCCGAAGAAATCCAAAAACGAGCAGAGAAGCAACTTGCCTGTTTCGTTGAGGTGAATGTTACTGGCGAAGAAAGTAAGCACGGATTAAATTCAGATGATGTTATCGCGTTTATTCAGCAATTAGCAGCATTTGATAAAATCAAAGTCGTAGGGTTAATGACTATGGCGCCGTTGAATGCTTCAGAGCAAGTTCTTCACGAAGTGTTTTCTAAGTTGAAAAAATTGCAACTAGCAGTAAATAATCAGCATCTGTCATATGCACCATGTACAGAGCTTAGCATGGGAATGAGTAATGATTTCTCAATTGCTATTGAAGAAGGTGCAACTTTTGTACGAATCGGAACAGCAATTTTCAGAGGTGCGTAAAGGAGGGGAATCTATGTCAATTTTTAGTAAAAATGCGTTATCGAGCTTTTTTGGATTATCTGGTGAAGATGAATATGATAATTATGATGAATACGAAGAGCAAAAGGTTGTGAATGAACAGCCCAGACAGGCGGTTCGACAATCACAAGCACAGGTACAAAGACCGACTGTAACTGAGCCTTTAACCGAAAAACCATCTGCTCGTTATCGTTCAACAGAAACACAACAAGATAAGAAAGAAAGCCGTCAGGAAACAGCATTTAATGAGCAAAAGGTTGTCTCCATGCGTAGTTCTAATAACTCAAATTCTAAACGTTCGCAAGAAACACATAGTTCAGTTAAACCAGGAAAAATCACGATTATTGAACCAAGAGTTTATTCTGAAGCAATGAATATCGCTAAACATATTATTGCAAGTGACGCTGTGTTGATTAATTTTCATTTAGTGGAAGAAAATCAAGCAAGAAGAATTGTGGACTTTCTTACAGGAACTGTTTATGCATTAGATGGAGACATTCAACGAGTAGGCGATGAAATTTTTCTTTGTACGCCGTCAAACATAGAAATCGATAGTGCTACCGCACAATCGTTAGCTAAGAAACAAATGTTTGATTTTTAGTTAGGAGGTAATGAGTATCGCTCTATTTATATTTCTATTATACAAAGGTGTTCAAATCTATTCAGGCGTTTTAATCATATATGCATTATTATCTTGGTTTCCAGGAGCTTATGATTCTACGTTTGGTCGTTTGATTTCAAGAATTTCCGAACCTTACTTAAGCTTATTTGATCGATTAAATTTGAGAATAGGTATGGTTGGTTTTAATGTAATGATTGCAATCATTGTGTTGAATTTAGCCGCGAGTGGACTGGGACGAATTTTACAACTAATCTTGTATTAATAAAAGAAAGGATGATTTATCTATGAACGCAAATGTGTATCAACATTTTCGCAAAGATGAGCATCCTTTTATTGATTCCGTTGGTGATTGGTTGGAGCAAGTTGAAAGTCAGTACGCTCCTTACTTATCGGATTTCTTAGATCCGAGGCAAGCATACATCTTAGAGACGTTGATTCGTCAAAATAGTGAACTTGAATTTCAGTTTTATGGTGGATATGAACAAGCTGAACGAAGACGCTGTTTGATTTTTCCTGATTATTACGAACCAAAGGAAGAAGATTTCGAAGTAGAATTATTAGAAATTGTTTATCCTGTAAAGTTTTCCACATTATCCCACGGTAAGGTATTGGGTACCTTAGTCAACACTGGGATCAAACGGGATTATTTTGGCGATATTATTTCTGATGGCAATCAATGGCAAGTTTTTATTGCTAAAGAAATAGCAAATTTCGTTGAAAATCAGGTAGAAAAAATCGGGAAAATATCAGTAAGAGTAGAAAAAAGAAAATATACAGAGATGATTCTTCCTAAAGATGATTGGATGCATGAGCGGACAACAATAAGTTCGTTACGTCTGGATAATTTGATCTCTAGCGTATATAATATATCTAGACAGAGATCAAAACAATTGATCGAATCTGGAAAAGTCAAAGTGAATTGGACAGAAAATACAAGACCAGATTTTTTAGTAGATTTATTAGATATTGTATCTATTAGAGGGTTTGGGCGAATCCAAATTCAAGAGTTAGAGGGGAAGACGAAAAAGGACAAGTTTCGTTTGTTACTGGGAGTTCTACGAAAATAATCCAAAGAGGTGAAGGAATATGGCATTAACTCCATTAGATATTCAAAATAAGAACTTCTCTACAAAAATGAGAGGGTACAACCAAGATGATGTCGATGATTTCTTAGATCAAGTAACGAAAGATTATGAAGATTCTCTTCAAAAAACACGTGAGCTTGAAAAATCATTAAAACACGCAGAAGAAAAATTACAATATTTCAATGAATTAAAAGATGCATTGAATCAATCTATTATTGTAGCACAAGACACTGCTGATAAAGTAAAAACGAGTGCGAACAAAGAGTCAGAAGTAATCGTTACTTCTGCTGAAAATACAGCAAATGAAATGATTTCTTCTGCTGAAAAACGTTCAAGCAATCTTATTACGTCTGCAGAAGAAAAAGCAAAAGAAATTCTAACTGACGCAACGGACCGTGCACGTCAATTAGCTGCTGAAACCGATGATTTGAAGAAGAAAACACGTGTCTTCCATCAACGTTTAAGCTTAATGTTAGAAGCACAACTGGAACAGGTGAAGAGTGAAGAATGGAATGAACTATTAAAACCCTTCTCAAGTTACGTAAGTGACTCACATACTGTTATTAAAGAAGTTTTAGCACAAGAACTTGATAAGAGCGATGATGTTGCTACAGAACCGATTGTAACAGAAGAACAACCTACACTTGAAAAAGCTGCAATTGATCCAAAAGCAATGCTTGATTTATTAAATCAAGATCCTAAATAATTCTGTAGATAAATAGAACAGAAAAGTCAATAACCATTCTTTTAGCGAGTCAATGATAGTGAAAGTTTGACAGACCCTGGTATTGAAAAGATCCTCTATTTTACTTCAAGTTTGAATAAAGTAAAACTTGACGAGTGATTTCGTTACCAATTAACAGAGGAAATAATTGAGTTGATCGATTATTTTAAATTTGGGTGGTAACGCGAGTACTTTCGTCCCTTGGGATGAAGGTGCTTTTTATTTTGCTAAGAATCACTACACTTCGTTTCGATCTCATCAATTTCTAAGCGCTAAAACACTAAAAATTGAAAGACTACGATTGGTTCTGCCAGAGTAGATGATTTGGGCTACACAATAATTAATTTATCCACAATCAATATTTTATAAATAATAGCAATAAACGAAAGTGAGGAAATAAAAATGAAAATGAAAGAAACATTACAGTTGGGAAAAACAGCTTTTCCAATGCGTGGGAATTTGCCAAATCGTGAAGTAGAATGGCAAAAAGAGTGGGAAGAAAAAAAAATCTACGAAAAACGTCAAGAATTAAACGAAGGCAAACCAACATTTGTTTTACATGATGGACCGCCATATGCCAATGGAAATATCCATCTAGGTCATTCGTTAAATAAAATTAGTAAAGATATCATTATCCGTTCAAAATCTATGTCAGGATTCCGCTCACCTTACGTTCCTGGTTGGGATACACATGGATTGCCGATCGAACAAGTATTGACAAATAAAGGGATTAAAAGAAAAGAAATGACCTTAGCTGAATATCGCGAAAAATGTGAAGAGTATGCTCGTTCGCAAGTTGATACTCAACGTGCTGATTTTAAACGTTTGGGGGTTGCGGGAGATTGGGAAAATCCTTATATCACACTGGATCCAACTTATGAGGCAGCTGAAATTCGTGTGTTTGGTAAAATGACGGAAAAAGGCTATATCTATAAAGGATTGAAACCAATTTACTGGTCTCCATCAAGTGAGTCGTCACTAGCGGAAGCAGAAATCGAATATAAAGATGTTAAATCAGCTTCTATTTATGTTGCTTTTAAAGTAGTAGATGGCAAAGGAATTTTAGATACAGATACGTCATTTGTAATCTGGACGACAACACCTTGGACACTTCCAGCAAACTTAGGAATTTCCGTGAATCCAGCGTATCAATATGTTGTTGTGAAAGCCTATGGTAAAAAATACGTTGTTGCTAAAGATCTTTTAGAGACAGTCAAAGAAGCAATCGGTTGGGATGACGTTGAGGTTCTTGAAACAATTGCTGGTAAAGACATGGAATATATGACAGCACAGCATCCATTTTATGATCGGACATCATTAGTTATGTTAGGGGATCATGTAACATTAGATGCAGGTACTGGGTTAGTACATACGGCTCCAGGACATGGTGAAGATGATTATATCGTAGGGAAAAAATACAATTTAGACGTTCTTTCACCTGTGGATAATCGTGGGGTGTATACAGATGAAGCACCAGGCTTTGAAGGAGTTTTCTACGATAAAGCAAACCCCATGATCACGGCCTTACTGGATGAAAAAGATGCGCTGTTGAAATTGGATTTCTTTACACATAGTTATCCACATGACTGGCGTACAAAGAAACCTGTCATTTATCGTGCAACACCACAATGGTTTGCATCAATCGATAAATTCCGCCAAAATATCTTAGATGAAGTTGAGAAAGTGGATTGGATTCTTCCTTGGGGAAAAACGCGTCTTTACAACATGATTCGTGATCGTGGTGACTGGGTAATTTCTCGTCAACGTGCGTGGGGCGTACCATTACCAATTTTCTACGCTGAAAACGGTGAAGCAATCATTACACCAGAAACAATCGAACATGTGGCAACTTTATTTGCTGAACATGGATCAAATATCTGGTTCAAACGTGAGGCAAAAGAATTATTGCCAGAAGGATATACACATCCAGGTTCTCCAAATGGTGAATTTACAAAAGAAAATGATATCATGGATGTTTGGTTTGACTCAGGTTCTTCTCATGAGGCCGTATTACGTCAACGTCCAGAACTAACTTTCCCAGCTGATATGTATTTAGAAGGCTCTGATCAATACCGTGGTTGGTTTAATTCGAGTATTACAACAAGTGTTGCTATCAATGGTGTAGCGCCTTATAAAGCTGTTTTATCACAAGGGTTTACGCTGGATGGCGAAGGCCGTAAAATGAGTAAATCATTGGGAAATACAATTTTACCAGATAAAGTAATCAAACAAATGGGTGCGGATATTTTGCGCCTGTGGGTAAGTAGTGTAGATTATGAAGCTGATGTACGCGTTTCTATGGATATCTTAAACCAAGTGTCTGAAGTGTACCGTAAAATCCGTAATACAATGCGCTTCTTATTAGCAAACACAAGTGATTTTGAACCCAAAGAACATACTGTTGCGTATGAAGAGTTACGTTCTGTGGATAAATATATGATGGTTCGTTTAAATCAAGTAATCCAAGAAATTCGTGAAAAAGGGTATGAGAAATATAATTTCATGCAAATTTATCGTTCAGTGATGAATTTCTTAACGGTAGACTTATCTTCTTTCTATTTAGACTTTGCTAAAGATGTAGTGTATATTGAAGCAGAAGATAACTACCAAAGACGTTGTATGCAAACAGTCTTTTATCAAATAGCTGTTTCATTAACAAAATTGTTAACACCAATTATTCCGCATACATCCGAGGAAATCTGGAGCTTCTTGAAAGAAGACGAAGAGTATGTTCAATTGGCTGAATTCCCAGGTTATGAAGAGTTTACAAATCAACAAGAATTATTAGATACTTGGGCTGCGTTCATGGACTTTAGAGATAATGTCTTAAAAGCGTTGGAAGAAGCGCGTAATTCTAAATTGATCGGTAAATCGTTAGAAGCGAAAGTAACGGTTTATCCGAATGAACAAATCAAAGAATTGTTAACAGCTGTGGATGCAGATGTCGCACAATTATTGATTGTTTCTGATTTTGAGGTAGCGACTTTAACAGCTGAAATTCCTGAAAATGTTGAAAAATTTGAGGATATGTCGATTCTTGTGGAAAAAGCAGCAGGGGAAACGTGTGAACGCTGTCGTGCCGTGCGCACAGACGTTGGTGAAAATGAAAAACTTCCGCATTTATGTGGGCGTTGTGCCACTATCGTTGAAGAAAATTATCCTGAGGCTGTTGCTGAAGGATTTGAAGCGTAAAAATCGTTAAAACAATAAAAAGAGTATTAAACAATTTTTGTTTAATACTCTTTTGTTTTAGAGACTGAAAACTTTTTCGCAATGTATGAGAGTTATTTAGTAGCATTTGAATTTAAGTAACCTATCCAAGTACCATTTTTATCATAAATTGAATAGTAGGCAGCACCGGAAAAGTGATTGTACATTCCTTGCACCTGATAGTTCTTTTTATAAAGATCAGTCGTGTTGCCTTTCTTTTTAGAAAAGGTATTGATATCTGCCCAGACGGTATATTTCTTTCTTTCGATAGTTACCTGCTTATTCGTTTTTATCCAAGCTCCTTGAGCGCCAGTAGTACTTGTTGCTCCAGCAGCATTTAAATACCCTTTCCATTTTCCTTTATTATCATAGAGCGAGTAATAGACGGCGCCAGAAACGTGGTTATATTTCCCTTTGACTTGAAATGTTTGTTGATAAAGAGGAGTGGTATTGCCTTTCTTATTAGAGAATTTATCAATATTTCCCCACAGTGTTTGTCCTTTTTTAGTAAGTGTGACATACTTGTTCTCTTTTAACCAAGCCCCTTGTGGCCCTGTAGCGCTTGTAGCCAATGCAGAATTTAGATACCCTTTCCATTTGCCTTTATTATCGTAGAGAGAGTAATAAACGGCGCCAGAAAAATGTTTATACTTGCCTTTCACTTGGTACGTTTGCTGATAAAGAGCCGTAGTGTTGCCTTTTTTACTAGAGAATTTATCGATATTTCCCCACAACGTTTGTCCTTTTTTAGTGAGCGTGACGTACTTGTTCTCTTTTAACCAAGCTCCTTGAGCCCCAGTAGCGCTCATAGTAGCCGCAGAATTTAGATAGCCTCTCCATGTTCCTTTATTGTCGTAAAGTGAGTAATAGACAGCACCTGAAACATGATTGTATTTCCCTTTAGCTTGGAATGTTTGTTGATAAAGGTTAGTTGAGTTGCCTTTTTTGCTAGAGAATTTATTGATATCTCCCCAAAGGGTTTGTCCTTTTTTTGTAAGGGTAATATATTTATTTTCACTTAACCAAATTCCTTGAGGACCAGAGGCGTTAGTCGTTGCTTCTGCGTTCAAGTAACCTTTCCAGTTGCCGTTATTATCATAAAGAGAGTAATATGTAGCACCATTCATATGTTTATATTTACCGTTGACTTTAAACGTTTTATTGTAAACTTTTGTTGTAGAGTTCGTCGTTGAGTTAAAATTAAAGTTTGACCAAATTGAATAGTTCTTTTTAGTGATCGTTACATATTGATTAGCACTGAGCCATCTTCCTTGAGCTCCGCTTTCAAGGTAGCCAGAATAGTCCATGGATATATCAAAAGGATGAGCAATTCCAGGAATGTAATATTGAGAAGACCACTGCCAGGCAGAGAATTCATTATTCCATTTCATAGCAGCCGTTGGTGTATATGGATATTGAGCAACCCACATATTTTTAGCCCCAAACTTACTCACAGAAAAATAACCGCTTGTTGCGTATGATCTATTCATGTAATACATGGGGTTAGAGTACCCTTTAGATTTTAGCGTATTGACAAAAGTCGTAGTATTAGGCGTTAAAGAAGAGTTCAGCATTTTTCCTTCTTCAATATCAATAACCATAATAGTAGATTTTGGCAATTTGAAGCGGTCAGCAAGTGAAGCAAAGTAATTTGCTTCTTTTGCAGCACTGCTGCTTGTTGTGTAATGTGCATAATGATAGGCTGATACTTTTAATCCAGCAGCTGTAGCATTATTTATTTGTTCTTGCGCAAAAGGATTAGTATAATAATCCGCTTCAGTAAGTTTTACAACTACACCTTTAATGCCGTATGTTTTCATTTTTTTAAAATTAGCAACAGATATTGAACTATTGTGAGAGGATATATCAATAAAATGTGATTTAGGTCTATTTGCTTCACCAGCATAGACAATATCCATAGAGTTGCGAAGTAGATTGCTACTTCGCGCTACAGGCGTTGAATCTGAACGACCTGATGGAAGATAGTAATCTTCAAAATAGAGCGTTTCATCAGGTTCAGTTACAGAACGTTGAGTTGTTTCCTCTTCAGAATCAACTTCAACAGAGTCAGTAGAAGAATTCACTTCAGAACTACTTTCAGTTGATTCAACTACACTAGAACTTGTCTCTGTTACCCTTTGAGTCGACTCGAGTGTACTTGAAATTGAACTGTCTACATTTGAAGTTTCCTCTGCGTAAGCTGGTAAGTTCATGCTGATGGTCAATGCGGTAAAGGCGCAAAGGATCGTGCTTTTAAATTTTATTATTTTCATTAGTTCCCCCATTATTTTAAAGTTTTCCCCGTTCACGATACCAAATATCAGGCTGCCAATCCCAAGTGAAATCATCTTGTTCTAACAATTTAAATGCAGCATCAGGTCCCATTGAACCTGCTTCATAATTTGGGAAATCTACAGATGTTTTATCCCAAGCATGACGAATGATATCAACAATACGCCAAGATTGAGCCACTTCATCCCAATGAGAGAAGTTTGTGCCATCCCCGTTCAAACTATCCAATAATAGTTTTTCATAAGCTTCTGGACTATTGCCAGTTGTTTCTGCACTGTGACGGTAATCTAATTTTACTGGTGTCGTTGTAAAGCCTTGACCAATTTCTTTGCCATTTAGAGTCATAGAGAAACCTTCAGTTGGTTGAATATAAATCGTTAGGACATTTGGTGGTAGATCGGTCTTTTCACCGCATTTGTCAACATCATCTTTGAAGACATTCACTGGGACCTGTTTGAAAACGATGTTGATCCGTGTCCCTTTTTCTGTTAAACGCTTGCCAGTGCGGATATAAAAAGGAACGCCAGACCAACGGAAATTATCGATCAGGAATTTACCAGCGACAAAGGTTTCAGTTTGAGAGTGTTCGTCAACATTAGGTTCTTCACGATACCCAACAAATACTTGGTCATCTAGTTTGCCTTGACCATATTGACCGCGAACAAAATGTTGTAATGCTTCTTTTTCTGAATAAAGACGAATAGCTTGCAATGCCTTGACTTTTTCTGCACGAATTTCAGCTTCTGAAAAAGCAACGGGTGGCTCCATTGCTAATAAGGCAACAACTTGCAAGATATGATTTTGAACCATATCTTTTAGGGCACCACTGTGTTCATAATAGCCACCACGGTCTTCAACACCAAGACTCTCAGCAAAGGTAATCTGTACATTATCGATATAGCGATTATTCCACTGTGATTCAAAGATGTTATTCGCAAAACGAATCGCTGATATATTTTGGATCATTTCTTTTCCTAAGTAATGATCGATTCTAAAAATATCTTTTTCTGGGAAAACGGCACGAATTTCTTCATTTAATTTATAAGCAGAGTCATAATCTGAGCCAAATGGTTTCTCTATGACTAAACGATCAAAACCGTTGTCCGTTAGAATTTCTTGTGATTTCAAGTGTTGTACGATAGTGCCAAAAAATTGTGGCGCCATTGCTAAGTAATAAATATGGTTGCCACCTAGTTGGTATTTATCGTTTAGAGTATCAGATAATTTTTTTAAGGTATCGTAGTGTTCAGAATCATTGACATTGTGGGACTGATAGTAGAAGTGACTTGAAAATGCCTCTGCTTCTTCAGCTGTTGGAGCCAAGTCTTTGATTGTGTCACGAACGATCTCACGATAGTGCTCGTCAGACCATTCTCTTCTTGCAGTACCGATCACTGCGAAGTGTTCAGCTAAATTTCCTTTACGATATAGACGGAATAAAGATGGATAAAGTTTTCTTTTGGCTAAATCACCAGTACCGCCAAATATAGTAAATAGAGCGATCTTTTCATTCATTTCATTTCCCCGCTTTCTTGATGGAGGCTAGGTCCTATGGAATTTTGTACCTGCCGCGTCGTTGTTATTTTTTTATAATTTATCAACAAAAATTGTACTTGCTGCCTTATAACTGATTGCTAATGTTTTGTTGCCGTTGCTGATACTGATTGGACCTTCATAAGCTGCGATTTCATCGATCATATATTCTTCGTGGATTTTTAGATCGATCGATACTAGATAATCAAGTAATTCTTTTTCATCTAGTACACGCGCAATGCGTATCTTAGTGCCAATTGGATAATCTATTAAAGTTTGTCGTTTTTCTTCATGGACAGGTTGATCATCTCCTGGGATAACACCACCATGAGGACAAAAATTAGGCTGATTCAAGTAGTCAGACAATCGATTTGCTAAGGTTTGAGAGGTAACATGTTCTAAGACTTCAGCTTCATCATGAACTTCATTCCACGAGTAGTTCAAATGTTCCACTAAAAATACTTCCCATAATCGATGTTTGCGAATAAGCGTACTTGCTTTTTTTAGCCCTATCTCTGTTAGTTGAACCCCTTGATAAGGAGAATGTTCCACTAGTTTTTCTTTAACTAACTTTGAAATCATCTCACTGACAGATGCAGCGGAGACATCTAAGCCAGAAACGATTTGTTTGTTGTTGATTTTATTTTCATCGCCACCTAATTCGAAAATAAGCTTTAGGTAGTCTTCACGATTCGGGGTCATATAGTTCATCCTTTCAAAGAAGCCATCAAGATAAGTTTATCAGAAAATTGTTTTTTTGACCATTTAATAATATGTTAATCTAAAAAAAATGGTCAGTATTTTTTTAATACAAAAAGAGGGTAAAAAACCGTAGAGTTGATAACGTTTTCTAAGATAGAAATAAATCAAAACGATGGATAACGTGGAAATCAGAAATTATCTAAAAATCTATAAAATTTTCAGTAAATGAAATACATTGTATATTAGAAGCAAATTAGTCCCTAAAAAATAAATAATTAAATGGAGGAAGTTATATGATTAACAATGTTGTATTAGTTGGACGACTAACGAAAGAGCCTGATTTACGTTATACTCCTGGCGGAAATGCCGTCGCTACGTTTACGTTAGCGGTCAATCGTAATTTTACCAATAATCAAACAGGCAAGCGTGAGGCTGATTTTATTAACTGTGTGATTTGGCGCAAACCTGCGGAAACAATGGCTAATTACGCACACAAGGGAACGTTACTAGGGGTAGTGGGACGTATTCAGACAAGACACTATGAGAATCAGCAAGGGCAGCGTGTTTATGTCACAGAAGTTGTCTGCGAGAATTTTCAATTATTAGAATCACGCTCCGCTTCAGAGCAAAGACAAAGTGGTTCTGATTATCAACCGAATACGAGCGATAGTGGTGGGAATTACCAATCACAAAATAACTCTAACCAGTCAGCTTATCAAACAAACAATAACGGAATGCCTGATTTTGATCGAGACTCTGATCCATTTGAAGGCTCTGGAGCGGTAATTGATATTTCGGATGATGATTTACCATTCTAAAAAGGAGTATTGATATGAACAGACTGAAAAAAAGTTGGTGGCTGCTATTATTAGCAGTCGCCACACTAAATTTAAGTGGTTGTACTGAAGTGTTGGACAGACTAAACATGAATATAATATCTTTAGTAAGGATCGATCAGCAGCAGTACAAGCTAACCAAACTGAATTACCTACAGAGTATGACGGATCATACCAAGAAATCGTAATTAATGATAATGTACCAACGTATGAACAAGAAGAATTGTCACTAGATAACGGTGTGTGGCAGATATTTTCAGACTTAGATAGTCTCAATCGTGTTGGTGTAGCAAATGCTCTGATTGGAAAAGAATCATTTCAACATGAAACGATAGAACCTTTGTCAATCAAACCAACGGGTTGGAATCAAAAGAAATTATCGGATAGTCAATGGTTATATAATCGTTGTCACCTCGTAGGCTATCAGCTTACAGGTGAGAACAACAACATGAAAAATCTCATGACAGGCACACGTAGTTTCAACACACCACACATGTTGAACTATGAAAATCAGATCATGGATTATATCCGATTAACAGGAAATCACGTTCGTTATCGAGTAACACCTCATTTTATTGGCGATGAATTAGTGGCTCGTGGTGTGCAAATGGAAGCAACAAGTGTTGAATCGAATGATTTTGCCTACAATGTTTATATTTTTAATATTCAGGAAGGATACACAATCGATTACACGACTGGAAAAGCAACAAAGAATTAGACGATGAAATATGGCATACTAACGAAGTAGAAAAGTTATGACGGTGGCTATCTTTGAAGGGTGGTGGTGCTTATGAATGTAAGTGCTAAAATCTTTAGAAAGTAAATGCCTTTTTGTCTGCGTACGAAACAATTCAGACGATTTTTGCATTTGGTATGTTTACCATTGCTTTAATCAGTTTGATTGTGAAGTTACTAAAAAACGACAAAAAATAAATGACCGCTCATTAACTTTGGGAAGTTAGCGATCATTTAATCTGATTTAAAAACTTGCTACCGTCTTAAACGGTTCTACACAAGAGGGATATGTTGAAGTATATCTCTCTTTTCGTTTTCATTATAGCATTTTTTCACTTTGTTTATCAAGTTAATAGAAACTATGCGCTTTGGAAAGGAAAATAATATGAATAAGTATAGTAAGATAAAAAGATTTAGAAGTCGAAATTACCTAATAGCTATAAAAAGAGAAAGATATAGCAAATTTGTAGATTCAGATACTTATATTTATCCTGAAAGTGAATATATACTTTCATGGGATGAATTTTTTTATTAAGTGGGTTAACAATAGAAAAAGGACAACTTTTTAAAGAGAAGTTCATTCACTATTATTTTCATTTTGGTTATTCTGTGGTTGACTTATTAGATAAAAAAGAATTTAATCCATATCAACAGCTGATAATTAGTTATCGTGAATTATACATACTGAAAATTCATTTCCCAACAAACTATACTAATTTTTTATTGAACTACCAATATCAGTTACTCGAACAAAAATATAATATGTACGATGCTATTCCAACAAAAGTTAAGAAAAGATTTATACAATCCGTATATGAAATGACAGATATCTCTGTAGAAAGTATAGATAAATTTTATGAAGGTTATGGTAAATCATATAAAACAGAAAAATTCTGTATGTAAAAATAGGGTATACTCATAATGCACAAAATGAAACATTAATTTAAAGCCTTTTTTAGTGTACATTTTACATGTGCATTAATTAAATTTAAAATGAGGTGAAAAAATGGCAAAAATAGGATATATTCGAGTTTCTTCTACAGACCAAAATCTCGATTGGCAAATTGTCGAAATGGAGAAACTTGATTTAGATATTTTATTTCAAGATAAAATGTCTGGCAAAAATATGAATCGTCCAGAACTGCAAAAAATGTTAGATTATGTTCGTAAAAACGATACAATTTATTTTGAATCATTAGAACGTTTAGGCAGAGACTATGACGAAATAAAGGAAACGGTTGTTTCTTTAAAGAGTAAAGGGGTTAAAGTTCAATTCTTAGACGCTCCTTTTTTAAACTTTGATACAGGAAATGAATTATTAGATAAAGCTATGTTTGATATGTTTCTTTCCTTATTAAGCTATGTAGCACAAAATGAACGTGAAAAGATACGAAGCAGGCAGAAGCAGGGGGTTGCTATTGCAAAAGAAAAAGGAATATACAAAGGGCGAAAAACAGAATACACACATGATTCTCAAAATGTCCAGAAACGAGTGATTTATTTTAAAATTTTAGATTTACTTGAAAAAGGTTACTCGAAAACTGATATAGTAAAAGAAACTGGTGTTAGCAGAAGAACTGTTTACAATATAATAGAACGAAATAATAAAACGAAATAATTTAAGACGGTAGCAAAATTTTATACTAATTTAGTAACTAGTCGACTCTGCTAAAGTTAATGACTGGTTACTTTTTTTTGTCGTTTTTTTGCAAATCCACAATCAACTTAATCAATGCAATGGTAAACATACCAAAGCTTAGAATTAGCTGAATTGTTTCTAATGCCGAAAAAAGGCTTCTCCTTTCGCAAGATTGTGTACTTACTTTCATAAGCACCACCTCCTCAAAGATAGCCACCGTCATAACTTTTCTACCTTATTAGTATATCGTATTATTTATAGGTAGGGGTTCACGTATCAGTCATACGAAATTTTACGGTATAGAATAAAAACCGAACGTATCAAATATCACTTGTTACTTTTGACATATATCAAAAGTAGAAAATATAGATTTTGACATACGGATTTACACTAATAATGACTTTATCAAAATGTATATCTTTTGACAGACCGAACTTAGAAAAACAAACATTATTATAGAGAAGAACTAAAATATTCGACTTTATACCGTAAAATTTCGTTCCACTGATACGTGGACCCCTGATTTTAAAACAGTTTATCAGGCTGTCTCAAAAGAAGAAGCAATTGAGCAAATAGCTTTTATGACAGACAAATGGAAAAAACAGTATCCACGAGTAGTTAAATCGCTCATGAACCCTGCTCTATTAACTTTTTTTACTTCCCTTCGTCAATTAGAAGAACCATATACTCAACGAATTTAATTGTGAAGGATTTAACAAACAATTAAAAAAGTACACAAAGAGAAAAGAACAATTTCCTAATGAAGAATCTCTGGAGAGATTCCTGGTTTCTCAATTCAACCATTATAATCAAAAATTTTTAGGTCGGATTCATAAAGGTTTTAAGTAAATTCAAGATACGTTAGAATCAATGTTTTAACTCTTAACTAAGGGAATGGATTTTCCATTTACACATAATTCTTGACGAAACCATTCTTAATATAAAATTTAGTTGACTTTGAATTAAAAAATGATAACGTCAAGTTATAAAAGGATGTGAATTTGATTTGAAGAACAATGTTTATTCAAATGAAGAGTATATTTTTAATATTATAAAAAAAACTACAACCATTGAAGATAAGATTAATTGTTATCAAAACTATGAATCAATTGATTATTCATATCTTGAAGAATGGAAAGGAAAAAAAAGTTTAATTAATAAAAAGATCTTTAACTATGAATTAGATAATTTAGGGTATTCTCTTGATCAATTTAGTTATGGAGTGTCTCCTTTAAAAAAGGAAAAAATAAATAGTATAAGAAAACAAGATTGGGTAAATATGTTTTTGGAAGTAATGTCTAACTTTGATATTAAAGATTTAAGATTATGTACTGAAAATAAAATTTCAATTTCGTATGCACCATTTTTACAGTATGTATCAAAAAAAATAGACTCTATATTAAATAAATTTCCTGATATAAATATTCCAGTATATGAAAGAAAAAATATGGTAGATATGTTTAATTTAAGTTTATTATCTATCGTTGGGAAAGTTATGATAATTGAGATTAACAATTTTAGAAAAAAACATAATTTCAAAACTAAAGATTCGAAAGAGCAATTGATAGAATGTTTAAATATTTATTTTGAATCAGAAAAAAATTTTTTAGATTTTTATAGAAAATATGCTGTTTGTACTAAATTACTTTGTATGAGAACAGAATACTTTGTAAATAATTTTGAATTCATGTTATCTGCAATCGAAAATTCTAAAAATGAAATTAAGAAATTACTCAATATAGAAAAAATAAATATTGAGAAATTGAATTTTTCTGCAGGGGATTCTCATGAAAAAGGGAAAAGCGTAGTAATTTTGACAATAGATAGTAAAAAAATAGTTTTTAAACCTAAAAATTTAGATGTATGCAAAAAATTTGAGAACTTTATACGTTGGGTAAACACAGATATGAATTTATTGGAGATTAAATTTCCCCGGGGTGTTTATGAGAAAGAATATGCGTTCCAAGAATGGATAGAAGTTGAAGAATGTAATAATGAAAAAGAAGTAGCTGATTTCTATGAACGTTTTGGGTATCTCTCTGCCATATCATATATTCTTTCTGGTACTGATTTTCATTATGAAAATATAATTGCTAACGGACAGTTTCCAGTAATAGTTGACGGAGAAACTTTTTTTCAAAATCCTCCTAAAATTAAAGTGGAAGGAGGAATAGAGGAGTTAGTACAAAGAGAGCTTATGTTTGACTCTGTTTTGAGTTCTGCATTGTTTCCTCAGTATACAAATGGTGTTCAAACTTAGATATCTCTGCTTTCTCAGGAGATAAACAGCAATATAATAAAAAAGTTCTACAGCCTAAAAATTTAAATTCAATAGATTTTAAATATGAATATGATTTCTTTGAAATAAAACAGGCAAAAAATATTCCTCATCTTAAGGGAATTAATTGTGATCCTTTTAGGTATAGAATACAAGTAATTTTTGGTTTAAGAAAGATGCTTTTATCATTTTATAAAAAAAAGTCATTATTGCTTGAGCAAATATCATTTTTTAAAGAGATGAAAATACGATGTGTTCTTAAATCGACACAAACTTATGGAGAGCTGTTGGAATTTTCTTCACATCCTAATTACTGTTCTGAAATGAGAGATAGAGAAAAACTTTTTGAAAATATTTGGGCATATCCTCATGAAGATCAGCGCATAGTGAAAAGTGAACTAGATGATATTTTGTATAACGATATTCCTATATTTTATACTTTTGTTGATTCCCAAAATATTATTGATAGTAGAGGTAAAATAATAGAAAATTTTTTTAAACGATCTGGTTATGAAATTGTAACTGAAAAAATAAAGAATCTTAATAAAGAATCTATAGAAGAACAAGTAGATTTGCTAATAGTTAATTTACAATTGTTAGGTAAAGAGAAAGAAAATGATTTTTCTAATTTATATTGTAATCCAATGACTATAGTTTATGACATATAGTCAAAACTTTATGATTCTAAGTATGTTTTATTTGATAGATATAAAAATGAAGTGACTTGGAGAACAGTACAGATTAATTCGAGTGGGCAACATAGTATAGGACCAATGAATTCTGATATTTATGGAGGATTGTCTGGCATTGGCTTGTTCTATCTTAAACTATACAAAATAACAAAAGATTCTAATTACTATAGCGAATACCGTAATTGCATAGATACTGCAAAAAGAATATCCGAATACTATAATGAGTATGAGTCTGCATATACAGGAGCTCTTTCTCCAATCTACCCGTTACTTCTTGAAGACTATATAATGGGAACCAATTCTAATTATTGTTTTATAAAAAAAACGTTTACTCGATTAGATAAACAAGGGTTTTCAAAAAATGCTAAGATTGATTGGATTGATGGTTTGAGTAGTATTCTAAAATTATCAATAGAATGTTTAAATATAACTGGAGATAGCGATTATATCCCAATAATTCATCGTATTTTTTCGAAGCTATTAGCTTTAATAAAAAATAGAAATAAAGATGAAATTTTTATAGGTTTTGCTCATGGATACTCTGGAGTATCTTTAGCTATGTCGTATTATTATAAATTATTTCCAGCAGATGACATAAAAGATAGCATTATTGAACTACTTGAGAAAGAAATTACATCTACTGATCTTAACAAGTGTTCGTATTGGTGTGCAGGATCAATGGGTATGCTCCAAGCAAGAGTTCTTATAAAAGACATTATCGATAGTAATGTTATTGCAGAACAGATAGAAACTATTAAGGATAAAATTAATATAAAGAATGCATTTACGACATTAGATGATAGTTTATGTCATGGATTGGCTGGTTTTATTTATAATTATGATATAATTTCAAATTTAAAAATTGAAAATTCATTTGATAAAATAGATAGTATAATTTCTTTTATTGCAGTGAACAGATTGATTAATCAGGAGTACAATATTGAAAGAGTTCCAAGCATATCTACAAAAGGTATTTTTACAGGTTATGCTGGTATTGGGATTAGTTTAATTAAGATTCTTTCTAATGATACAGATAACTTACTTACATTGTCTATATATTGAAAATTAAATTAGGGTAGTAAAATCCTATAGGGATTTTATATATATTTTTTTTGAAAGGAGTGATTATAATGTTAGAACAGAATCTTATTGGTAAGGCGTTTGAAGAATTATCAGAAGAAGAGATGAATCTTCTTCAAGGTGGGGAATCGGTAGAGATGCAGTCTCGAACAAGTGCAGGTACACCATTTTTTACTGCTGGAATAGCAATTAGTTTAGCGTTTTGTAAACCTGTAGAAGTAGAATAGAAAAGGATGTGTTTAGTATGAATAAAAGAGAAAGTACAAATGAGGAACTAATTGGTTATGCTTTTGAAGAACTTTCTGATGAAGAGATGGAATTAACTCAAGGTGCAGCTGGGACTTGGTTTTGGATTACGGGTGGTATTCAAGTTTCGGATTGGTTAACTGAATTAGTAAATAGTGGTTACAACTAATTTTTTAAATTACAATAATAATGCGTTTAAGCGTTAAGAATAACTTTTAATTCTTACGCTTAGACTTATTTATTAGCTAATATTATTGAGTTATAATATTCATAAAAAATTAATTTCGACCTCTATTATAGGGAGTGTTATGATAATTTGAAAAAAATGAGTGTAATTCAGCAGATGGAGCATAGTGAGTGCGGTTTAGCTGTAGCAGCAATGTTTATTAGTTATTTTAAAAAAGATGTATCATTAGTAGCACTTCGCTCTAAATATGGTGTTCCTGTAGGAGGACTAAATCTATATCAGATAAATTTGATAATTAAAGATTATAATATAGATTCTAAGGTAGTTCGAGTAAAAGATGATAAAGTATTAAATATTTTACCAGCACCATTCATTGCATATGTTAAAACCAGTCATTTCGTTATTGTAGAAAAAGTACATAGAAATAGTATTATGATAATAGACCCTGCTTTTGGTAGAGTAAAATATAAGTATACGGAGTTCTTAGATATTTTTTCTAATGTTGTATTATTTACAGATGAAAAAAAAAAGAAGAGAAATGAAAAAAACGAAAAAACGAAAAAATTATTAGCATAATAAAAAAAATAGAAAAGCGTTAATAAGTACTTTTTTTATTACTTTTTTGTCACAGTTGATTGCTACAGTTATACCTATTTCAATGCGATCAATTATAGATGATAATAATAAACTATCAATTAATCAATTAGTTACTGTATTGCTATCATTTACTATCGCTTTTTATTCAATTAATGCTTTAAGAAGATTGATTATTACTAAATTGCAAATAGCTTTTGATTATGATTTAACAAGTGAAACAATAGTGAGAATTTTGGCTCTACCATTAAAATTTTTTGTAAATAGAAGTAGTGGTGAATTGATTTTTCGTGTGAATTCAAATTCATTTATTAAGAATATAATAAGTGATAAAATAATTTCTGTGGGAATAGATTTTATTTTTACTCTATTCTATATTTTATTAATGTTATACTATTCTCCTAAGCTAACAATATTGACATTAATTATAGCAAGTATGATTGTTTTCTCGTCTTTTATCAGTAGTAAAATGATTTATAAAGTAAGTCAGAATCAAATCATTTCTGTTTCTGATAGTCAAAACGTTGTTTCAGAAATAATTAGTAGTATATCAACGATTAAATCTGTAAGTGCCGAAGAAAAAATGTTTATGAATTGGGATAATAAAATTAAAAAAAGTATTTTTTTTGAACGTCAAAAGGGGAGATATGCGGCGTTTATATCAACGGTTCCTCTGACATTGCAAATTTTATATCCGTTACTTATTATAGTAAGTGGACTTTATTTATTTCAAAATGAAGATTTATCTTTAGGAACAATTATTGCTTTCAGTAGTTTGGGTGCAGGATTTTTGTCACCGTTAGCATCATTATCTTCTTCATATACAGAAATATTATTAGTAAAAGTGTACCTAAGTAAATTAATTGATATTCTTGATTCTGATGAAGAAGATAGCCTAAACTTAAAAGATATGTTTTTATTAGAGAAAGGAAATATTTCCATAAAGAATGTTTCTTTTAAGTATGATTTACTATCTAAAAATATTTTGAATGATATAAATTTAGAGATTTCTGATGGTGAAAAAATTGCAATAGTAGGTCCTAGTGGATCTGGAAAAAGTACTTTAATTAAGTTATTAACAGGTTTGTACCTTCCAAACTCTGGAGAAATAGAGGTATCCAATAAAAATTTAAAGGAATACTTAAAGCACTCATATAGGAAACAACTAGGAATTGTAATGCAAGATTCGGATATATTTAGTGGTTCTATAAGAGATAATATCCTCATGGGTAGAAAATTCACTGACGAAGAAATTTTGAAAACAGCAAATAAAATCAATTTACTTGAATTAATTGAAAAGTATCCTTCTGGCCTGAATACTCTTATTTCAGAGAATGGACAAAACTTTTCAGGAGGACAAAAGCAACGTATAGCAATTTGTAGAGCAATGATTGGGAACCCTCGCATTATGGTATTTGATGAACCAACAAGTTTTTTGGATAATATTTCTGAAAATGTTATTATGGATAGTATCTTTAAAAATAAAACAACTGTAGTTGTTGTAGCACACAGATTAAGCAATATTAACAAATTTGATAAAGTAATTTTAATGAATAATGGTACAATTGAAGATATGGGATCTCATAGTGAGTTATTGTTAAAGAACGATATATACAAAAAATTAATTTTAAAAAAATAAATTTTTATAATTAATGTAGGAGGAATAATTGCTTTGAAAAAAAAATATATATATGGATTATTAACAGTTATAAGTTTACTATTACTTATTTTTGAAACTGCTTTTAATAAGAATAGTTATTATTTAGATTTTTCATTAGTATGGGGAGCATTTTTTTTAACAAGTTTACAAAAGTTTATTACTTTTCTTCCACTAAAGAAGAGAAAAATAATATCCGTATTTTTGATTTTATTTTCTATAGGTCTCTTTTTTTTAGGAAATTATTTCACCATAAAAGAAATAAAAATAGTAAATATTAGTGGATGGTACTTGGGAATTTTTAGTATTGCATTATTGATTTCGGGTATATTTCAATTAAAAAGATCAAAATCCAATGAATAGGGTTGTGTTGCAAAGTTCTAAAAAATATCAAACTACTCCAATTTTCAAGTGATTTCTCATGCTGTCTGAAGCAAGTTTTCAATTTCATCCCATGGCGAAAAGTCGAAGAGCGATATATCTCTTCGACTTTCTTTATATAATGCAGAAACAACTTCAATTCCTTTGATTGCTGCCGCTTCAGTGTAAGTGGATTGGAAATTATTCCCGTAGGAAAGCCTTGACTTCACCTGTCGGTGATCTTGTTCCAAGATATTATTAAGATACTTGGATTTCCAGTGATTGACTGCTGGTGTGAGAATCCCATCCTCTTTCAGCTCTTTTATAGTTTTAAAGAAGGTGCATGTTTGTCTGTCACAATGGATTTTGGTTGACCATAATCACGAATGAGACGCGTCATAAATGCTTTGGTGGAAATAGTATCTCGATGATTCCTTAGCCACATATCTAGTGTAATCCCTTTGGAATCAATAACTCGATAGAGATACCGATTTTTCCCTTTAACTTTTAAATACGTTTCATCGATCCGCCATGATTTGTTCACATTTCCTTTTTCATTTCGCTTTTTCCACAAATGATAGAGAACTTTTCCATATTACTTTACCCAGCGATAAATAGTGGTGTGATCCATACCAATGCTGAACTTTCTCATCAGTTTTGCACAGTCTCGATAGCTCAAAGAAAAATGATAATAAAGGCCGATGGCCTCAATAATAATTCGGTAACCGTATTGTTTGCCTTTAAGTGGAATAGAATTGATTAAAGCTTCATGTGATTTACAACATGTGGCTTTTCTTGTCTATAAGAATAATATCTCATGCTACTAGACAAAGGGAACTCAAGTTCGTATACTATGAGTAGATAATTCTTTTAGAAAAGGTGAGGTTTATGAAATTTGATTACGACAAAGAACCTAATAGAGATATCTTATATATCGACTGTAAATCATTTTATAGTAGTGTTGAATGTGTTGAACGTGGACTGCACCCGTTGAAAACGATGTTGATTGTTATGAGTGGTGCAGAGAATGCAGGTGGTTTAGTATTAGCTGCTTCCCCCTTAGCAAAAAAAAGTTTTAGGCATAACGAATGCCACTCGATCAAATGAAGTTCCGTATCATAAAGATTTACTGATCGTACCACCACGTATGACACTCTATATGAAAAAGAATATTGAAATTAATCAAATTTACAAATCATTTGTTGCGGATGAAGATCACTCTATTTTTAGCGTGGATGAATCATTTTTAGACGTAACCGATTCTTTAATGCTATTTGACTGCAAAAATGCCTATGAAATGGCAAAGAAAATCCAACTGAAGGTGAAAGAGCAAACGGGAATCTATGTGACTGTGGGTATTGGTTCCAATCCCTTATTGGCCAAGTTAGCCCTGGATAATGGAGCAAAGCATAGCAAGGATTTTATCGCTGAATGGCGTTATGAGGATGTAGAAGAAAAAGTATGGAGTATCCACCCAATGACTGAGTTTTGTGGTATCGGAAATCGCACTGTTAAGAGACTCAATTGGTTAGGTATCAGGACCATAAAGGAAATAACTGAAGCTGATCCCTACCGGTTAAAAAGAGAGTTTGGCGTATTAGGGTTGCAGCTGTATGCGCATGCCTGGGGGAGTGCGAAACGTTCGTAACTGAAAAGGTTACGCACGCTTTGAAGAGTATCGATGAATACTCAATAAGAGTGTGAACTCTTAAACTGATAGATGAAATGACGGATTAACAACCTGAAGCGTCTAGCCTAATACTCCGACATGCAATGTGATTTTGTGTAGTATCATATTGTATGAAGCTCGGTGAAGTCGACTGACAATTACCGTAGTATCAGATTCTTGATAACCGAAATACCGCTTTCTGTGGTTGTAATTAATAGGTCGGGATTCTATAAAGTTAGTATGGTGAGAATGTCTAAAAGACTGACGAACTTGCGAATGTACGCTCCTTAAAGGAGAATCATTATAAATGATGAAGTCAACCCGCGTGTTGATGCATTTCAAGGATGAGTAAAAATTTCCCCTATGAAAATCCTGATACTGTTACAGGCAGTATAGAAAATGCAGGAGTAAAGTAAGCACCTAACCTAATATGGACAGATAAGTTTAAGGGAACGTTGGAAACCATTGACGTGGAAGGAAACACACCTTTTGAAGCGTTGAAAAAGAAATCATAACTTTTCTTTACAATGGTGAAAGTAGTGGCACGACCTGTGAAAATTTTGTAATGAAACGGGAGGAACAGCCACAAGTCATTTTATAAAATTAAATAGCAAAACTTAATCAAAGCATGGATTCTTGTAGGATAAAAAAAAGATTACCAATATATTAATAAAAGGCTGGTGGTTAAACCATGACACAGAACATAACCAAAAATAGTTCTTTGAGATACGCTGAGTACTATGATACAACAAGTTCCATGGACAAACTTTATAAAACGAGTTCTGAAAATCACATATTTAAAAATTTGATGTGCTATATTCTGTGTGAAAATAATATTCTTTTAGCATATAGAAATATTAAACGTAATACAGGAAGCAAAACAGCGGGCGTTGACGGTAAGACCATTTCAGATATCGAAGTTCTTCCAACTTCTACATTTCTAAAAATAATTAAAAAAAAGTTTTCATACTATAAACCTAGACTAGTAAAACGAGTAAATATCCCAAAATCCAATGGTAAAATCAGACCTTTAGGGATTCCTTCTATATGGGATAGGATTATTCAGCAATGTATTCTTCAAGTTTTAGAACCCTTATCGAAGCCAAGTTTTACAAACATAACTATGGTTTTCGCCCTAATCGTTTCACAGAACATGCCATTGCGGCATGTCATCAAAAAATAACCTTGGCACATTTACAATATGTTGTAGACGTTGATATCAAAGGATTTTTCGATGAAGTAAACCATACAAAGCTAATGCGGCAATTATGGACATTGGGGATTCGTGATAAACAATTATTAGTAATTATAAGGAGAATCTTAAAAGCACCTATTCGATTTCCTAATAGTACAACAGTTATCCCGAATAAAGGCACATCTCAAGGTGGTATACTGTCCCCTTTGTTAGCAAACGTTTGTTTAAACGAATTTGATTGGTGGGTTGCAAAACAATGGGAAACGAGAACGGCAAAAGAATACAAAGCATACTTTAGGAATAATGGAACACTATACAGAGGAAATTACTATAAAAAGTTGAGAAGTAGTACGAATTTAAAAGAAATGTATCTCATTCGTTATGCAGATAATTTCAAAATATTCTGTAGAACTAGAAAGGAAGCACAAAAAATCTTTATAGCTGTTAAACTATGGTTGAAAGAACGGCTAAAACTCCCGATATCAGAGGAAAAATCGCACATAACGAATCTTAAAAAACAAAGAAGTGAATTTCTAGGATTTGAACTCACCATGAAACCAAAAAGAAAGTCTTATATTATGCGCTCTCATGTAAGTAAAAAGGCGAAAAAAAATATAAAGAATCAGCTCAAAGAACAAATAAAGGTTATTCAAAAGTCACCTAATAGTGATACGGCAATTAGAAATATTGCCATTTATAACAGTAAAGTAGTGGGCATACACAATTATTATCGAATAGCAACCATGGTTAATCTTGACCTAAATAGAATTAATTATGAATTGAAACTAGCTATGAATAATAGATTGTCTAAGTATGGACTTAGTAAAAACGGAAAGTATAAAGGGACCGATAGAAATATCCTTCCCTACCTATCGTCTAAAATGGTGAGGTATTTAAATAATAGACCTATCCTTCCCGTTGGATTTGCAAAGCACCGTAAACCAATGAATAAGAAGATAACTATTATTAAAGAAAGATTAGAAAATATCGCTAGCTTGGACAAGATAAATTGCGCTTTGGTAGATAAAAGGACTATTGATTATTTCCTTGAGAATCTTTAAAATAAACAAGCAACTGTATAATAAAGGAGAGGTAAAATGAAAGTACCATGGATTTGGAAGGGATTGGGTTGGTTTTTAGTAGTTGTTCCATTGCTTGGTTTAGTTGGTCTGTTCAGAGTAGCTATGGAATTTGGTATTCATTTTATTTTTTCTATGTTTGGAATGCTAATGTGGATAAGTTTGATGAGTGTCATTTTTTCCGTTGTTGTGGGTGTGCTTTTAATCAGAGGAAGTATTTGGGGCTATCATTTAACAAAAGTGTTAATGGTTATTGCAATCATTAATCTTATCTATTTGATAGTTGATTTTGAGTGGAAAATTGTACTGTCTCAATTTGTTAGAATCGTCATATTGGGAAAAGTTATTTATGCTAATACAACGAATTTATACGTATCAGAGTTAAGATATAGGGCAAAAGAAGTGAAAATATAGTTCAGGAATGAAGGAAAAGAATGGAGGTTAGTAGTATGAAATTAGATATGGTTGGGATTATTGTAGAATCAATGGAACAAGCGATTTTATTTTACGAACATTTAGGTTTTGAGGTTGTAGGCGAAAAAGATGCAGATTACGTAGAATTGAACAATGATGGCATGCGAATATCCTTAAATACTAAAAACATGATTGAAGGGATCTATGGATACCTACCAAAAAGTGAAGGGGATAAAATAGAATTGGCTTTTCTTTGTGATTCTCCTAGCGAGATCGATCAGCTATGTGGAAAAATGAAACGTTCTGGTTATGAAATTTTTAAGGAACCATGGCAAGCAATTTGGGGTCAGTATTACGCGATTATCAAAGATCCAGATGGAAACTTGTTGAGCTTATTTTGTAATAATCAATTGGGAGAAACCAATGAAAAATAAAATTCAGTACTTAAAAGAGATCGCTAAAACATGGCCGGGTACTTCAGTTGATTACCGGGAAGATTGGAATTGTGATTACTTTGGGATCGAGAAGAAATGTTTTTGTATGCTCGGAACCAATAAAGCAGGTGATTGGGTGATGACGGTCAAAGGTTATCCAAAAGAAAATGAAGTGTTACGAGAGCAATACCCAGATGTAGCTCCATGATATTATGCGAATAAAACACACTGGAATTCTTATCTATTAGAAAATTCATCTTTTACAGAAGATCAGTTAGTTGTGTTCTCATAAAAATCATACGCATTAGTATTAAAAAAATACCGAAAAAAGTACAAATAAAGTATTTATGAATGGATGTAAAAACGTCGCTTTAAGATGAAAGTCTTAAAACGACGTTTTTGAATCACCCTTGATGTAGATAAAAGTTAACCAATGTGATAATCCACAAATGTACTGAATAAAAGATATAAAATAAATATTTAAAAGCTGGATTGCTGTTCCCTTTCTTCCCATTATATAGATGAATAAAAGGAATCACTAAAATAAATAAAAAGTCAGGGTTACCTCCAATCTGCTCTTTAATCATCTCAAAAGAATAGTTGGGCAATCCAAGAAGAGGCATTATGAATAAAGGAATAGCAAAAATCATATAGGAAATGTCTCTTTTTTTTGCATTATTCCTGAAGAAATAACTAAGCAACATAAAAGGAATGATGACAAATCCGCCTTCTGCTGGAATCAAGCCTAGACAAACAGCTAATGTTAAAATGATTGTTAGGATAGTAGTTATGATTTTAAAGACAGTTTTTTTTTCATGTTTTGCGAAATCAATCAAGGATAAAATAGTGACACCTACAGCTAATGTCAGAAAAATATTATTGTAAGAAAAATACATTGGGTCTTTGATAATCAGTGAGTTGATCAACGTATTTCCTGTAAACATGATTGCAGCCCAACCATAAAGACGAAGTAGGTAATTTTTTCGGCTTCTCGTATAATGAAACCCTTCGACTGCCATAAAGGCGAAGAATACAGCAACACAGCGCGTGACCATATGAATTGGTGTAGCAAATTGTGGTGGTAATAGTGGGATAAGATGATCTAATAACATCAAGCTCATCATAAATAGTTTTAATTGATTTCCGTTCATTTCATTCTCCTAAGTAAATGTTATTTTTAACTTTTAAAGTATATAAAAAATAACTCGTCAAGTCCTATGAATCAACGAACAAAAGCCTTACAAAATTGAGAGTATGAGGTAAGATAATTATTTAATTGAGAAATTCACTTTGGCTACGGTAAAAATCAAAAATCGATTTTGCGTAAATGTAAGGGATGAATTCATTTTGAGCAAGCATGGTTAGATAGTCTTCTTCCGTTCCCTATTTCATTTCGCGAACTTTTTCAAATGAGACAGTCAAACGGCTTGGAATAGTACTCAAATCAACACGAATCTCAGTTTCTTCTAGCAATTCACGTTCAGCATCTTGATAGAAAGATTCATCAGCAGGATAATCACATCAGTTTGCCCATGCATTTTTTGAAGATTGTCGTTTTTTCTCTATATAATAATACTTTTACAAAAGAGAAGAAGGTAAAGGAATTTATTTTTAAGTCATTCCCTCCTTTTCACTATTTTCTTTACTTTAAAGTTATGATAAGCTTGAGTATGGTTGGTTAATATTAAATAAAGGAGAGTAAAATGAAAAAGACACTATTACTTTGTGGAGTATTTATCGTATTAATGGGCGGATGTGCTACGAAAAAAGAGGCTAATTCCAAGGCAACTAATACATCAAAAGAGACAAGCACTTCTAGTGCTCTCACTGAAAGTACGACAAAAGAAACAAAGACTTCTACAAGTTCAACTGAAGGCAGTAAGACAAAAGCAACAGAGAAAAAAGCAGCAAAGAAAACAGAGGTAAATGAGCAGTTTTTTACACCAAATCCAGAAGATGATGATGAAGAAGTAAGTTATCAGTCATCAGGTGATGGTAATATCTCTGCTTTTGTTCCAGACTATTCACAATACAATAAAGAGCAAGTAATCAGTAAGTTAGGCGAACCGAGTCAGATCATTACGGATTCTGCCGCAATTCGTGACAGACTTGAAGAGGGCGAGTGGCAATTGATCAAAGAACAATTTGATCTTGGTAAATTAAGTGAAGAACAAGCAAAGGCGTTTATGTTTGCGACAAAAGATTTATCGCTAGCAGTTTCTATGAATATGGAACTAGAAGTATTAGTCTACGAAGACCAAGGCAAACCTAATGTTTACTTATCAGAAAATAGCGTTCAGTTTATTACACCGATGACCGACTATATTGATTTTAACGGTAAAATAGACACTCTTTAAATTGATTCGTTGAGTAGTTGAAATAAGAGCTATTTTTGTTTTCGCTATTTATTCGGATTCCATAAGGCTGGGATGTAACTCGTAGAGTTATGTCTCAGTCTTTTTTGAATTGCTTACACCGAAAATAGAGGCTACTAGTAGAGGAAAAGAAAGAGAGGATTATAAAGTGCGTCTGTCGTGATAACTTTAGTCAGAGAACCAAAATAAAATAGAGAGCAATCAATTTTTCAAAAACTATTGACTAAATTTCATTTTCGTGATAAATTGTTTAAAAATAAATGATAATTAAATGAAAAAACGATGATCAGAATAGTAGGTGAAGTGATTTGTTTTAGAGAGTTTCCGTTCGCTGTAAGGAAATAACAAATCATCATCGAACACGCCTGTAAGTTGTTTTTCTGAAATAATAGATTTATGGATGACAGTATTTGTTACCTAAATCAGTAGGAAAAATCGGAGAGTCCGTTATCACTCCTTAGTTTATCGAACTAACAGAGGCTTTTATTGTGAAGTAAAAGTAAATCTGAGGTGGGACCACGTGAAAATTTTCTCGTCCTCTTGGCTTATTTGCCAAGGGGCGTTTTTGTATTTACTTTTATAGGCTTGTTCGATGAAAAAATATGAAATTGGATTGTATGTAAAATGTTAGGCTAATAGTGATTATCTAAAAACAAGGAGGGAACTAAATGAAATGGAATCGTAGTTTACCATCAGGAACAAGAGATAAATTATTTCGGGAAGCTAATGGCGCGTATCAACTAGAAAAACAAGTCAACGATATCGTAAAAAAAAGAGGCTATCAACGAATCGATACACCCGTAATCGAGTTTGAAGATGTATTTTACAGTGAAGAAAAAAATGAAAAAGAGTTTTACCGTTTTTTTGACAAGCAGGGCCGGCTACTAGTATTAAGACCTGATATGACGATGCCAATCGGTCGAGTGATTGCCACAACGGGCATTCAACCACCGCTAAAATTATCATATAGTGGAAAAATATTTCGCTCAAATGATGCTATGCTGGGAGAACAAAATGAAGTAACACAAGTTGGAATTGAATTGATTGGCTACACCTCTTTAAAAGCCGACGTTGAATGTATTACTTGTGCGGTTGAAATTTTGGAAGAGTTGAAAATTCCTAATTTTCATTTTGAATTGGGACATGCTCAAATTTTTCGTTTAATTGTACAATTCCTCAAGTTGGATGACCAAGCAAAAACAAATCTTCAACTTTATTTTAATAATAAAAGTTTAACTGATCTCAACCAATTTGTTGCGCTCTATCCAAGTGAATTGGATGCGTTTATTTGTGCGATTCCTAAACTCTTTGGTGAACCTCACGAGGTATTATCAATCGCAAGAGAACTATTGCCAAAATCATCAAAAATCATACAAGTCATCGATGAACTAGATAGAGTTGTGCAAATTATCAAATCACTACACTCGAAAATCTCATTAACGGTAGATTTAGGCTTAGTAGCACTAATGGATTATTACACAGGTGTTTTATTTAGTGGATATGCTGATTTGGTGCCAGATATTTTTCTTAGAGGTGGACGGTATGATCATTTGGCAGAACAATTCGGTCATTCGATCATTCCAGCTGTTGGGTTGGGAATTAATTTAGATACGTTGGTTACTTTACAATATCAACTCAATAATCTTGCTTCTTTGGAACAGCCAACAACATTAGTCCACAGCTCTTTGGCCCTCTTGTCAAAAGCCGAAGCGTTAGTGAAGGAGAATCCAGATTATCAATTATCTTTATTTGAAACAGTCGAAGAAGCGATAAGCTATGGAAAAAAATGGCGATACCACCAGGTGATAGAAGTAACCCAAGACACTATACGTAAGATAAAGGTTGGTGATTGAAATTGACACAATTGACTATTGCATTGACAAAAGGGCGGTTGGAAAAAAAGACACTTTCTCTATTTGAACAGGCAGGAATCGATGTCTCCTTTATGCAAGACAAGCAACGTAAATTGATTTTCACCAGCCCAGATCAACGGTTTAAGTTTCTATTAGTGAAAGCAGCTGACGTAACGACTTACGTACGGCATGGTGTGGCTGATATTGGAATTGTGGGCAAAGATGTCCTTATGGAACATCCCTTTGGTTATTATGAGATGCTGGATTTAAAAATCGGTGTCTGTAAATTTTCAGTTGCTTCCACAAAAAACTACCAACCAGATGATTATAAAAGAAAACGGATTGCAACGAAATATCCCACAGTTGCCTCGGAACATTTTCGTAAAAAAGGGGAAGATGTTGAAATAATCAAGATCGAAGGATCTGTTGAAATTGCGCCCGTTTTAGGATTGGCCGATGCAATTGTTGATATCGTTGAAACAGGTACAACATTAAAAGAAAATGGGTTAGAAATTTTTGAAGATATCTGTTCAGTCTCTGCTCGCTTGATTGTCAATAAAGCAATGTTGAAAAGAAAACGCCAAGCAATATTTCAATTGTTTGATGAATTAGAAACAGTGATTGGAGGAGATAGAAATGAAATGGCTGAAGGGAGAAACAACAGAAATTTTAAGGGCACTAAATGAAGATGTCCAGATGATACAAAAAGACAATCAGCAAATAGAAGAACAAGTTCGTCAAATCGTTCAACAAGTGATTCAAAACGGAGACCAGGCTTTAAAAGCGTATTCTAAGAAGTTTGATCAAGTGGAACTGCAGGAGTTATCTCTATCAAAAGAAACTATAGAGTTAGGCTATCAGAATGTAGAAAAAGAGGTGATTGCCGCTTTAGAAGCAGCCAAAGAGAATATTATCAGTTACCATCAAAAACAAAAACAATATGATTTTATGGATACAGAAAAATCAGGAGTGTTACGTGGACAATTAGTATTGCCACTAGCTCGTGTAGGAGTCTATGTTCCAGGTGGAACGGCGGCATACCCATCCTCAGTCTTAATGAATGTACTGCCAGCAAAAATTGCTGGGGTTAAAGAAATCATTATGGTCACACCGCCGTCGAAAGAAGGAATTCCAGATGTTATTTTAGCAGCGGCAAAAATTGCAGGAGTAGACAAAATTTTTCAAATCGGCGGAGCACAAAGTATAGCCGCCCTTGCTTATGGAACAGAAACAATTCCCAAAGTGGACAAAATAGTTGGACCAGGAAACATCTATGTAGCAACTGCAAAAAAACAAGTTTTTGGTACTGTAGGAATCGATATGATCGCAGGACCTTCAGAGATTGGGATAGTAGCAGATGAAACAGCAAATCCCATTTATATTGCGGCCGATTTGTTGTCTCAGGCAGAACATGATACGCTTGCCCGAGCGATACTAGTGACAGATTCAGTCAAACTTGCAGAACAAGTCGAAATAGAAATTGATCGACAGTTAGAAACACTACCGCGAAAAGAAATCGCCGAACAATCCATTAAAAATAATGGTCTGATTATTGTAGTATCAACTGTATCGGCGATGTTTACGATTATGAATGAAATAGCACCAGAGCATTTAGAAGTCCAGCTGGCGGACCCAATCAGTTATTTACATGAAATTAAAAATGCTGGATCGATTTTTTTAGGAGCGTATGCATCAGAACCAGTAGGAGATTATTTTTCAGGAACCAATCATGTATTGCCAACAAGTGGTACAGCAAAATTTTATTCCCCTTTAGGTGTGTATGATTTTGTGAAATATAGTCAAGTCACTTATTATACAAAAGATGCTTTAGCAAAGGCTAAGGATGCCATTGCACTTTTAGCGAGAAAAGAAGGTCTAGAAGCACATGCTAGAGCAGTCGAATGTCGCTTTGAGTGATTTTATAAAATAGATTTTATAACTGGGGGAGAAAAGGAATGAGAACAGCCGCTTTAACAAGAGAAACTGCAGAAACAAAAATTGAATTGAGACTTGATTTAGACAGTCAAGAACCAGTTATGATCGAAACAGGCGTTGGATTTTTTGATCATATGCTGATTTTATTTGCTCGTCACAGTCGAATATCTTTGGAAGTGAAAGTAGAAGGAGATTTAGATGTAGATAGTCACCATACGGTAGAAGATGTTGGGATCGTTTTAGGCCAATGTATTCGAGAGGCGCTAGGAGATAAAGCTGGAATCAATCGCTATGGGACTAGCTTTGTACCGATGGATGAATCTTTAGGTGTGGCTTCTTTAGATTTAAGTGGGCGTTCATATTTAGTATTTGATGCATCGTTTGCTAATCCTAAACTTGGTGATTTTGATACAGAATTAGCAGAAGAATTCTTCCAAGCATTGGCTTTTAACACTAAAATGACACTTCATTTAAAAATTTTACATGGCAAAAATACCCATCATAAAATAGAAGCATTATTTAAAGCAACTGGTCGAGCTTTGAGGGAAGCAATCACGGAAAATCCGTCGATTCAAGGAATCAACTCCACGAAAGGAATTCTGTAGATGATTATTATCATTGATTACGACACTGGAAATACACGGAATGTTCAAAAAGCGTTAGAGTACGTTGGCTTGGAAAGTAAAATCTCTGCAGAACCTTATGAGATCCTAAAAGCAGATGGGCTGATTTTACCTGGGGTAGGCGCTTTTTCATTGGCAATGGAGGAATTAAAACAGCGCGAGTTAATCAGCGTGATTCAAGATGTTGCTCAAAAAGGTATGCCTATTTTAGGTGTTTGCTTGGGTATGCAGTTGCTTTTAGAAGGAAGTATGGAAAATGGTTTTACTGAAGGATTAGGCTTGATTGAAGGACTTTGCGAAAAACTTCCAGATGATCCCAATTCACCTGTTCCTCACATGGGGTGGAATCAATTGATTACTACAAAGGAAAACTTGCTAACAAAAGAGGTGAATGAACAGTATGTCTATTTTGTTCATTCTTATTATGCAGATTGTGAACCAGATAAAATTGATGCTCTTGTACAGTATTCCATTAAAATACCTGCAATGATCTCAAGTGGCAATATTTATGGGACTCAGTTTCATCCAGAAAAAAGTAGTGATGTTGGTTTGAGGATTTTAAGAGGATTTAAGGAGGTGGTAGATCATGTTCGTTTTACCAGCGATTGATATTAGAGAAGGAAAAGCTGTTCGATTGATACAAGGTGACTTTTTACAAAAAACAGTTGTTCATCCCAATCCAGTAGCGCAGGCAAAAGAATTTAAAGCAGCAGGGATTGAGATGATGCATATTGTTGATTTAGATGGCGCTTTAATGGGGAAAGCAACGAATGCCCCATTAATTGAGGAAATGAAAAAAGAAACGGGGCTAAAGATAGAAGTTGGCGGGGGAATCCGTACACTGGAACAAGTTGATGCCTATGTTTCACTTGGAATTGATCGAATTATTATTGGTTCAGCAGCCTTACAAAATCCAGAGTTAGTTAAAAAAGCTGTTATAAAATATGGGGATAAAATCGCTGTTGGTATTGATGCTAAGAATGGGAAAGTTGCGATTAGTGGTTGGCTTGATGTTAGTGAAACGGATTATCTACAACTGGCTGAAGAAATGGCAAGAATCGGAGTGCAGACGATTATCTACACAGATATTGCGAAAGACGGAACGCTTGCTGGACCAACGTTTGAAGATTACGCCAAGTTGACTCAAGCTGTACCTGATGTACAAATCATTGCTTCAGGTGGTGTTAGTAAAAAAGCAGACCTGTTAAAATTGGCCGAATTGGGCGTTTATGGAACCATTGTCGGCAAGGCCTTTTACAATGGCACTATCTCGCTAGCGGATATGTTGGAGGTAGAAAAAAATGCTGACTAAACGTATTATTCCATGCTTAGACGTAACTAATGGTCGAGTAGTCAAAGGAGTCAATTTTATTGATCTTCAAGATGTGGGAGATCCAGTAGCTATTGCCAAGGCGTATAATGAACAGGGAGCAGATGAGTTGGTTTTTCTAGATATTACTGCCACTAGCGACGATCGTGATACGATGATTGACGTAGTAGAACGAACGGCAGCAGAAGTGTTTATCCCTTTAACAGTTGGCGGGGGAATCCGAACCGTTTCAGATATGAAAAAAATGCTACAAGCAGGAGCTGACAAAATTTCTCTTAATTCAGCAGCGATTCAACAGCCGGAATTGATTCAGGCTGGAGCTGAAAAATTTGGTTCTCAGTGTATCGTTGTCGCAATTGATGCCAAACGAGAAGGTGATTCCTGGCATGTTTTTGCTAAAGGTGGTCGAGAAGATACGGGATTAGATGCAATACAATGGGCTAAGCGAGCGGTGACTTTAGGTGCAGGTGAAATTTTATTAACAAGCATGGATGCAGATGGGACAAAAAACGGGTATGATCTTGCCTTGAATCAAGCGATTTGCCAAGCTGTCACTGTTCCAGTGATTGCATCAGGTGGTTGTGGTAGTGCAGAAGATATTATAGACGTATTTGAGCAAACCAAAGCAAGTGGAGCGTTAGCTGCGAGTATTTTTCACTATGGGGAAGTAAAGATTCCGGAATTGAAAGAAGTCTTGAAACAAGTTGGGATGGTGGTGCGAAGATGAAACCTGATTTTCACAAAGGTCTATTACCTGCAATTATTATAGAAGAAAAAACGAATGAGGTCTTGATGTTGGCTTATATGAACGAAGAGAGCTATAAAAAAACACTTGAAACTAGAACCACATGGTTTTATTCACGCTCACGTCAACAATTATGGAATAAAGGTGCAACGAGTGGCCATACACAACACGTAAAAAGTCTGGTTATGGATTGCGACAAAGATACACTGCTTATCACTGTGGAACAAAAGGGTCCCGCTTGTCACACTGGTGAACATAGCTGTTTTTTCAATGTCATTATCTAACTATAAAAGTTAGTCTTTCATATAAAAGTAAGGAGGTAAAAAGTATGATCAAGACACTCTATGAAGAAATACAAGCGCGTAAAAAAGAACCAAAAGAAGGCTCCTATACAAATTACTTGTTCGATCAAGGATTGGATAAAATTCTAAAGAAAGTCGGAGAAGAAACGACAGAAGTGATCATTGCAGCTAAAAATAATCAAGAAGAATTGATTACTGAAACATCGGATTTGATTTATCATATGTTAGTCTTGCTTGCTGAAAAAGATGTCTCTTTAGAAGCAATTAAAAATGAACTACAGAAACGAGAAGGAAAATTGAGCAAGACGAAGGAACGCAAACAAATCGATGAACTTTAAACGATCAGAGTATTAAAAAAGACCAGGCCGGGACATAACTCTATGAGTTACGTCCCAACCTCGTCTTTTTTATGGACGTTCTAAAGAATCAGTAGATTCTAAAACATAAGTAGCATCATCCGCTTCATCATATAATGATGCAGGCTTATCTTTTAAACACTGAACGATCAAATGATAGCCGTATTCATCTTGCGCAACTAAGCGTTTATTAGTCAATTCAACTAACATGTAGCTTAATTTTTTTCCATCAATCGTGATCTGTAAATCATCTTCGATCGTCAAGGTATGTTGGGTGGCTTTTTGTTTATTGACAAACCACCAACTGCCTAAATAACTTTTATATAAATTAGGAATATCTGAATCAGATCGCTGTCTTTCTTGTTTCTTTTTTAAGAACAATGAACCTGCAATCCCTGTAATAAGTGATGCGCCTAAAAATAATGACCAATTTTTTTTCATACTATCATTCTCCTCCAAAACAATCATAGCACGAAATTAAAAAACAAACTATTCGAAAATCTTCTCCTAAAAGAAAATTTAATGAAGTCGCAATGATTAAAAAAAAGGTAATTGTTCATGAATATTTCCGTTATACATTCAAAAAAATGGATGAAAAGTTTGACGATGCTTTTTCATTCAAAATATGGTATTGTTTTGATGAAAGGGTGTTACAATGATTGCATATCAGAACGTGCATTTAGCACATTTTATGAATAGACCAAATCGTTTTATAGCAGAATGTCGATTGCAGGAAACTGGCGAAATGGTAACGGTTCACGTAAAAAATACCGGCCGTTGCAAAGAACTATTTCATCCAGAAGTAGAGGTTGCTCTGTCGTACCAACCTTCGCCTAAGAGAAAAACAGCGTATGATCTGATTGCTGTCAAAAAAGACAAAGCTTGGTTTAATATCGATAGCCAAGTTCCTAACGCGTTAGCAGCGGATGGTATCCAAGACGGTACGATTATTTTGCCTGGATTAAAAGGCGATATTGTTTCCATAAAAAGAGAAAAACGATTTGCTCAGTCAAAATTTGATTTATTAGTTGAGACAGATACTGGAAATCAAGCATTTGTTGAGGTGAAAGGCATGACCTTAGAAAATCATGGAGTTGGTGCGTTTCCTGATGCACCAACACTTCGAGGCTTAAAGCATGTGACCGAATTGATCGAAGCCATGAAAGAAGGGTATCAAAGCTATGTATTGTTTGTAGTCCAATTTGAACAGGTTGAAGCTGCGACAATCCATACAAATATGCAACCAGCTTTAACAGAAATGATTTTATCAGGGCAAACACAAGGATTAAGCGTCATTGCTTACAATTGCAGTGTCACACCTGATACAATAGCAATAGAACATCCAGTACCATTCGATGTTAAAACAACGTTTGAAGATCCAAATTCAGAAAGGTGAGGGTAAAGATGATTCACTTAGGTATTATTGGAACAAACTGGATTAGCCATCAATTTGTCAACGCAGCATTGGAAACGAATCGCTATGATTTGACAGCGGTTTATTCACGTAAATTAGAAACCGCTCAAAAATTTGGTAAAGAGTACGGCGATGTTGAATACGCAACAGATTTAAAAACATTTTTTGGTATTGCGCATATGGATACGGTTTATATCGCTTCCCCTAATTCTCTTCATTTTGAACAAGCGAAACAAGGGATTCTGGCAGGGAAAAATATCATTGTCGAAAAGCCAGCCTTCTCAACACCTGAAGAGATGGCAGAAATCATTGAGTTAGCAAACCAAGAGAACGTCTTCTTTTTTGAAGCAGCTCGTAATATCCATGAGAAAAGCTTCAAAAAAATTCGCGACTTATTACCATTGAAAAATCAAATTATCGGTGCAAACTTTACTTATATGAAATATTCATCTCGTTATGATCAAGTACTTAACGGGCAAGAGCCAAATATCTTTTCACCCCATTTTTCTGGAGGCGCAATGGCGGATCTTGGAGTCTATTTGGTTTATGCCGCTGTTGGTTGGTTTGGTATGCCGAATGAAAGCCATTATTTTGCAAGAAAAATCCCGACAGATGTAGATGGACTAGGTACAGCAATCTTAAGATATGATTTGTTTGATGTAACGTTACAGACTGGTAAAAATGCAGATTCTTTCCTAGATTCTGAAATTTATTTTGAAGGCGGTACATTGATTTTAGACAGTGTAAATGCCATCTCTAAAGCAGAATTTCATGATCGAAACCATCAAGAACGCGAGATCATTTCTTTAACAACCGAAGAAAATCCAATGATCGAAGAAGCCAATGATTTCGCGGATGTTCTTGAGAATCCCAATGATCCAACTATAGGAGCACGTTATGAAGAATGGGTGGAATTATCACGTAATGTGAACAAAGTAGTAACAACCTTAAGAAAAAGTGCGGGTATCGTTTTTGATGCAGACACAAAATAACTAGCGTTAACGAAGAAAGGACTATTATGACATTTAACAAAAATTTACCAGAAGCTTGGCAAGAACATTGGCGAGCTTCTGGTTTTAGCGAACCATCAATGATTCAACAAAAAAGTTTTCAGCCTTTGAAGGAAAAAGAGAATGTCTTGGGCATTTCCCCAACAGGGTCGGGTAAAACCTTAGCGTATGTTTTACCATTGCTTTTAAATGTAGAAAAAGAACAAGGCAATCAGTTATTGATTTTGGCACCATCACAAGAGTTAGCGGTTCAAATCAGTCAAGTTGTTCGTGATTGGGCAAGCTTGCTTCAATTAAAGACACAAAGCTTGATTGGTGGAGCCAATGTCGGCCGCCAAATTGAAAAATTAAAAAAGAAGCCTGAGATTTTAGTTGGGACACCAGGACGTGTGCTAGAGTTGATCAAAACGAAAAAAATCAAAAGTCATTTGCTAAAGACTGTTGTAATGGATGAAGTGGATCAGCTATTTCACGAAAAAGAACTAAATTTAACAAAGCAAATTCTAGCAAGTGCACCGACAGAATTTCAATTAGTCTTTTATTCAGCCACTGCCGATCGAGTCATAGAAGAAGCTCAGAAATTAACGGATCAGTTAATGATTATTGATGTAACAGATGAAGATCAATCTGGTGGCACAGTGAAACATTATTTTATGGCATTGTCTCCAAGAAAGAAAAGCGAATATTTAAGAAGTTTAGCTTATACACCTAATTTTCGAGCAATGGTTTTCTTTAATCAAGTGGCTGATTTAGGTTCAGTAGAAGAAAAATTGATTTATGAAGGACTAACAGTAGCAGGTCTTGCTTCTGATCAAAATAAAACCTTGCGTAAATTGGCAATCGATCAATTCGCTAAAGAGCGGGCAATCATGCTTTTAACAACAGATCTTGCGGCTAGAGGATTAGACTTTAATGCGATTCCATTTGTTGTGAACGCTGAAGTTCCACTATCCGAGGAGAGCTATATACACCGAGCAGGGCGCGTAGGAAGAATGGGTGCAGATGGTGCTGTTATTACCTTTGTCAATGATGCAACTAAGAGAGATTATCAACGATTGATGAAAAAAATAGAACGCCCTTTCCAAGAAATCTTTCTTTACGACGGCGCAATCCACCTGACTAGAAAAGAAAAAAGTTCAACAGAAGAAAAAACGAGTTCTGCGAATGTGACCGTAAAAAAAGAACAAACGTCAAAATCACTTCCAACGAAAAAAATAGCAAAACCTAAAAACCGTCCCAAAAATACCAAAAACAAAGGGGCTAGACGAAAATCGTCTAAACCTGAACTATAAAGGATAAGTGAAGACGTCATGATTTAAGGAGGCTATCCATGAAATCTAGAAAAGACGAGATTTTAGCAGTCTTAGAATTAAAAAAGCAAGGCATGACAGCAGCAGATGTCGCTAGTGAGCTAGCAATTGATCGTAGCAATGCTAGCCGCTATTTAAGTGAATTGTTCAAAGAGCACAAAATCATTAAAAGTGATGGTCGACCCGTCATCTATTCAGTTGTTACGGAAGAAGCCAAAGTGCACGTGGATAGTTCCAGTGAGGTAACATTCGATAACTTAGTGGGAGCGCAAGATTCTTTAAAGGTCAGCATCCAACAAGCAAAAGCCGCGATTTTATATCCTCCACGTGGCTTACACACAATTATTTTTGGTGAAACAGGAACGGGTAAATCCCTATTTGCCGAATGTATGTATCGTTTTGCAGTTGATTCAAAAACCTTGGCAGCAGATGCGCCTTTTGTTTCATTTAACTGTGCGGATTACGCTCAGAATCCACAATTACTTTTTGGTCATATTTTTGGGGTCAAAAAAGGAGCATATACCGGTGCAAATGAAGATAGTCCTGGGTTGATGTCGAAAGCCGATGGAGGAATACTTTTCCTTGATGAAATTCATCGCTTACCGCCAGAAGGTCAGGAAATGCTGTTCACCTTTATTGACAAAGGTATTTACCGTCCGCTTGGTGAAAGTGGTAAAACCTATGAAGCCTCGGTTCAAATTATTGGTGCAACAACTGAATCGTCTGAAAGCTTTTTAACAACGTTTAATCGCAGAATTCCAATGGCAATAACATTACCGTCTCTAGACGCGCGCTCACTTGATGAACGGTATGATATTATTTCATTATTTATTAAACAAGAAGCGAATCGTTTGAACCAACGAATCGACATTAAAAGAGAAGCAATCCTAGCCTTTATGCTCTATGATGCTGAAGGGAATATCGGTCAAGTGAAACGGGATTTAAAACTCGTCTGTGCCAAGTCGTTTCTTCATTATCGAACGCATGATGAATCCAGTTTGGTGATTCAAAAACGAGATTTACCGCTGCAAGTTCAAAAAGGACTATTAAAAATCAAAGAAGTTTCTGATCGCTTAGACCGTTTTGTCGATAGTAAAAGCAATTATTTGAGTTTTGAGCCAGGAACAAATGAAGTGGTTTGGCCTCAAGATCCGGCTCGTGATATGCAAGTCTATAATGAAATTGAAGAGAAAGTAGCAACACTGTCAGCGAATGAATTAGAAAATGTGGATTTAGAACAGCTGATATCACGCGACATGGATGCTTATTTTCAAACATATGTAGATGAATTGACACAAAATCCTGTGCATAAGGAATTATTACCAGAACCGATTTGGAGATTGACGGATCAGTTATATGATATCGCTGAAAAGAGATTAGAACGTACCTATAACGAAAAAGCCCGTTTTGCTTTTGCTTTACATTTACAAAGTACGATCGATCGAGTGAGAGAAGGACACGTAATCGTTCATCCTAATTTAAACAATGTTCGCAAGAAAATGAAGAAAGAATTTCAGGTAGCGATGGATCTATCTGCTATCATAGAAGAAGAAAACAATATCGAAATTCCTTTTGATGAAATTGGCTTTATCAGTATGTTTTTGTCGATCAATGTTGGAAGTAAAGAAAAAGTTCATGCCAATAACGTTGGTGTGGTAGTTTTGATGCATGGGGATTCAACAGCTTCCAGTATGTTGAAAACGGCTCAGGAATTACTAGGAACAGAAACCGGTGTTGCGATGAACATGCCGCTTACGATGGAAGTTCAAACAATGTACGAACAACTAAAAAGCTTTGTCTTAAATTATCGTGATAAATTAGTAAATGGGATGCTTCTTTTAACAGATATGGGCTCATTGAATTCATTTGGAAATCTGATTTTTGAAGAAACCGGTATTCGGACAAAAGCAATCACAATGACGAGTACAATGATTGTTTTAGAAGCGATTCGTATGGCGAGTGTGGGACGCAGTTTAGAAGATATTTATCAAAACATCCAAATGTCATTTGAAAGTATCATCAGAGAGCAGTTTCGTACCAGTCCACAAAATCGTGAGGACGTAAAAAAAGCTGTAGTTGTGACTTGTTTCACTGGTGAAGGCGTTGCAGCAAAACTATATCAACGGATTTTACCTGTGATTGATGAAAATAAAGTAGAAATTATTCAAATGCAGTTTTTAGAACGAGAAGCCTTTAAAAAACATATCGACAGTTTAATGGAAGAGTATGAAATCAAAGTAATCGCAGGAACAGTCGATGTAGAATATCAAAATATTCCTTTCTTTTCAGCCTACGACATTTTCGATGACGAGAAATTAAATGTTCTTAAACGAATTGCTGGTGATGACGTTCCAACAGAGAAGATCGTGAAATCATTAGGTGGAACAATTACTGCAGTCGATTCATTGCAGAAATTGATTGTTATGTTGCAAAAAACGGTTCATCAAATTCAAACGGATATGCATATTATAGTAGAACCTGGTGTGGATGCTGGTATTGTGATCCACTTAGCATTTTTAGTAGATGCTATCTTGAAAGGTGAAAAATCAAAAGAATTCGAGAATCTAGCAGACTTCATGAAAAGGAACCGACTAGAAACTGATGTCACTAGGACTAATTTAATGACTATTGAAAAAGCCTATCGTGTAGCATTTACCGAGTCGGATATCGCACATCTGACACAACTGTTTTTAGAAAATAGAATTGAAATGATCACAGAAAATAAGCAACATTGATTAGTGTGTAGATTGAAAATAAATAGTGTGTACACAAATTGTATAGACCAAAAACCTATTGTGACTAGGTTTGGTCTATATTTTTTTTGGCACGCTTCTTGCTTTATATAAAAGTGTAAATACAACAATTTTAGAAGGAGTGACTAATAATGGCTAAAAAAACAATTATGTTAGTATGTTCAGCAGGGATGAGTACAAGTTTATTAGTAACAAAAATGCAAAAAGCAGCAGAAGATCGTGGAATGGAAGCAGACATTTTTGCAGTATCAGCATCAGATACAGATAATAACTTAGAAGCCAAAGATGTAAACGTATTACTATTAGGTCCACAAGTTCGTTTCATGAAAGCTCAATTTGAACAAAAATTAGCACCTAAAGGAATTCCTTTTGACGTAATCAATATGTCAGATTATGGCATGATGAACGGCGAAAAAGTGTTAGATCAAGCAATTGCTTTAATGGGTGAATAATCAACAAAATAAAAAATGAATGGAGTTTTTGAATATGGAAGAGCAACAAAATTTAGAAGCAGTAATGGGATTGATTATGTATGGAGGAAATGCTAAAAGCGATGCAATGGAAGCGATTGCTGCAGCGAAAGCAGGAGACTTCGAATTAGCAGATCAAAAAATTGTAGATGCAGAGGAATCTTTAGTTCAAGCACATCATTCTCAGACAGGGATGTTAACACAAGAAGCACAAGGAAATCATATCCAAGTCACATTACTGACAGTTCATAGTCAAGATCATTTGATGACTGCAATTGCGTTTACAGATTTAGCAAAAGAGATCATCGAGTTGTATCGTCGTATGGATAACGAGTAATAGAAAACGGAACAGTAGTTACAATAGATTTGAAGAGTGTACAGGCTTTTTAGATAAATATTATTTAGGGGGATTTACAAGAAATGGACGGATTTGTTCAATGGATGGAAAAACATTTTATGCCGAAAGCTTCAGTAATTGCGGCTCAACGCCACTTAGTGGCAATTCGTGATGCATTTGTCGTTACGATGCCATTAATGATTTTAGGAGCATTAGCGGTACTTATCAACAATTTACCAATACCTGGATTTCCAGAATTAATGGATAAATTATTCCCAATGATTGTCAACGATGCACCGATTTGGAAAAGTTTCGGTGGCAATATTTGGAATGGAACATTTGCTATTTTTTCAATTTTAGTTGCCTTTTTAGTAGCATATAACTTAGTAAAATCTTACGGTAAAGACGGAATTGCGGCAGGGACAGTTTCAGTTGCTTCGTTCTTTGCAGTTGGTGGATTAAGTGGAACAGATGCTACAGGATTATTCATTGCTCTAGTTATTGCACTTATTTCAGGAGAAATTTTCCAAAGATTAGTTGGAAATGATAAATTAGTAATCAAAATGCCCGATGGTGTTCCGCCAGCGGTAGCCAAATCATTTGCGGCTTTATTACCTGCAATGATCACAATCAGCTTTTTTAGTTTGATCACATCAATTTTATTAGGCTTTGGTGTTGAAAATATCGTAGTGTCATTCTATGAAGCAGTTCAAAAACCATTTATGGGATTAGCAAACAGCTATCCATCAGCATTACTATTAGCGTTTATTACACCTTTCTTATGGTTCTTTGGGTTACATGGCGCCAATATGGTTGATCCATTGATGCAAACAATCAATGTACCAGCGATCGATGCCAATATCAAAGCGTTAGAAGCAGGGGAAAAAATTCCTTATATCGTAAATAAACCTTTCTTTGATTCATTTGTAAACCTAGGTGGAACAGGTGCTACATTAGGATTGCTGATTGCAATCTTCTTAGTAGGACGTAAAAATAAACCATTTAAAGTAATCACAAACTTAAGTTTCGCACCAGGTATTTTTAATATTAATGAGCCAGTAATGTTTGGACTTCCGATCGTATTGAATCCAATCATGTTTATTCCATTTATCATTACGCCAATGGTTCTTGTAACAACGGCGTATATTGCAACTTCAACAGGACTTGTACCAGCTGCGACATTTATGCCACCATGGGTAACTCCGCCAATCATTGGTGGATTCTTAGCAACTAAGAGTATTGCGGGTGGTGTATTAGCTGCCGTGAACTTAGTGATTTCTATATTGATTTATATTCCGTTTGTCAAAGTCGCAACGGATCAATTTGTAAAACAGGAAGCAGCAACCTTAGCTCAAGAAGAGCAAACACAAGCTTAATGATATAACCAACAGATAAAATCTCTTCAAGAGCAGCGAGACAAAACAAAGTCATTGTTTTATCTTGCATTTTGAGGGATTTTATCTCTTTTTAAATAAATTTAATGTAGGAGATGACGAGCATGAATTATCAGTTCCCAGAAGGTTTTTGGTGGGGTTCAGCAGCTAGTGGCCCTCAAACAGAAGGTGTTTTTAAAGGGGATGGAAAAGCACAAAATATATGGGATTTTTGGTATGAAGAGAAACCTGAAAAGTTTTTCAATGAAGTAGGTCCAGATAAGACTTCTCAGTTTTATAAGAACTATCATGAAGATGTCCAACTAATGAAAGCAACTGGGCATAACTCTTTTCGGACGTCGATTCAGTGGAGCAGATTGATTCCTGATCCAGAGACAGGCGAAGTAAATCCAAAAGCTGTTGAATTTTATAATGATGTAATCAATTGTTTGTTGGATCAAGGTATTGAACCGTTCATGAATTTATACCATTTTGACATGCCGATGGTGTTACAAGAAAAAGGCGGCTGGCTGAACCGAGAAGTTGTGGATCACTATGTTGTTTATGCTAAGACTTGTTTTGAATTATTTGGCGACCGTGTGAAAAAATGGTTTACGCACAATGAACCAATCGTGCCTGTCGAAGGTGGATACTTATATGGCTGGCATTATCCAGAAGAAGTAAACTTAAAGCATGGTGTTCAAGTTGCCTATCACGAAGCTTTAGCAAGTGCAAAAGCGATAGAAGTCTACCATAGTCTGGCTTTAACAGGTGAAATCGGAATCGTTCTTAATTTGACACCAAGTTATCCTAGAGATCCTGGAAATGAGGCAGATGTTAAAGCTGCCCGTTTGGTAGATGGATTGTTCAATCGTTCGTTTTTAGATCCAGCTGTAAAAGGTCATTTTCCAGAAGATATAGTAGCATGGCTCAAAGAACAGGACTTGATGCCTGAAACAACACTAGAGGATTTAGCGACGATTGCTGAAAATACGATTGATCTTTTAGGCGTGAATTACTACCAACCACGTAGAGTAAAAGCCAAAGAATCACCAATTGAAATATCAAGCAATGGTATTTTACCAGAAGATTTTTATGATGTGTATGATATGCCAGGGAAAAAAATGAACCCTTATCGCGGTTGGGAAATTTACGAAAAAGGGATTTATGATACCTTAATGAATTTGAAAGAAAACTATCACAATATTCGTTGCTACATTTCTGAAAACGGTATGGGGGTAGAAGGTGAAGAACGTTTTGTAAATGCAGAGGGAATGATCGAAGATGATTATCGAATCGAATTTGTAAAAGATCATCTAAAATGGGTCCATCAAGCAATTCAAGAAGGAAGCCAAGTTCAGGGATATCATATGTGGACATGTATGGACAATTGGTCGTGGTTAAATGCCTATAAAAACCGGTACGGATTCATTGCAGTAGATTTAGATCAAGAGGCCAAAAGAACGATTAAGAAAAGTGGCTATTGGTTTAAAGAGCTCACAAAAAATAATGGTTTTAACTAAAAATATAGGATCTCTAATGAAACGATAAATCATTTTAAATATTAATATATCAACAAAGAAAGCGCACACAAATATTAGCGTGCAGTAGTTAAGTAAATAGTGTGTACACAATCTGTATAGACCAAAACCTTGTTGTTGTGAGGTTTGGTCTATATGTTTCTTTGGCACACTTCTTGCTTTATATAAAAGTGTAAGTACAACAAATTTTGAAGGAGTGTAAAAAATGGCTAAAAAAACAATTATGTTAGTTTGTTCAGCAGGAATGAGTACAAGTTTATTGGTAACAAAAATGCAAAAAGCAGCAGAAGATCGTGGAATGGAAGCAGATATTTTTGCAGTATCCGCATCAGATGCAGATAATAATTTAGAAGCTAAAGATGTAAGCGTATTACTTTTAGGTCCACAAGTACGTTTCATGAAATCACAGTTTGAACAAAAGTTAGCACCTAAAGGTATTCCATTTGATGTGATCAATATGTCAGATTATGGTATGATGAATGGCGAAAAAGTGTTAGATCAAGCAATCGCTTTAATAGGTGAGTAAAAAATAATATGAAGAAACGGAGTTACAAACGTGGAAGAGCAACAACATTTAGAAGCAATAATGGGGTTGATCATGTACGGAGGAAATGCAAAAAGCGATACTATGGAAGCGGTTGCATTTGCCAAAGCAGGAAACTTCGAATTAGCGGATCAAAAAATTGCCGATGCAGAAGAATCTTTAGTCCAAGCACATCATTCTCAAACGGGAATGTTAACGCAAGAAGCTCAAGGAAATCACAGTCAAGTCACATTATTGACAGTTCATAGTCAAGACCACTTGATGACGTCGATCGCTTTTACAGACTTAGCAAAAGAGATCGTCGATTTGTATCGTCGTATGGATAATGAGTAAGAGAAGATATTTTCTTTTTTGAACGGAAGAAGATGGATGTTAAAGTTTTTTGAACGGGACTTTAACGATGACATTGTTTTAAGGAGTTTAACCGCTCTTTAAATAAATATTATTTATAGGAGGAATTAAAAAATGGATGGATTAACAGCCTGGATGGAGAAATATATTCTACCTGTGGCCGGCAAAATTGGTGCGCAAAAGCACTTAGTTGCATTACGTGATGCTTTTATTGGGACAATGCCAGCAACAATGGCAGGTTCGATTGCAGTAATGATCAACGCGATAATTCGTGACTTGCCACAACAATTTTTCTCAGACTATGCAACAAACCTTGCAGCAGACAAGGGAATCTTTGCAGTTATTAATGTTATTATTGGAATCAACGGATTTGTTTGGAATGGAACTTTGGCGATTGCCGGTTTGATTTTTGCCTTTTCTTGGGGGTACAATCTAGCTAGAGCATACAAAGTAAATGATTTAGCTGGGGGTATCGTTGGGTTAGCGACATTGATCCAAGGAATTGCATTTGCTTATTCTAATACATTAGAAACAGCAGTACCTAAAGAATTGATGAACACAATCAATGCTGGCTCTGCAGATTCTGGTTGGTCAGCAACAGCTGAAGGTTTAACAGCAGGCGGTTGGGGTTGGTTAAAACTAGATCACTTAAATGGTAACGCATACTTTACTGTAATGATCATGGGCGCGATTTCAGTTATCATTTTTTGTAAATTAATGTTGGCGAATATCACAATCAAAATGCCTGATTCAGTTCCGCCAGCAGTTTCAAAAGCGTTCGCAGCTATTTTACCAGCGACGATTGCGTTATATGTTATTGCAATTATTAACTATGTTGTAGGGAAAGTAACGAATGGACAATTGATCATCGATCTTGTTCAAAAATATATTGCAGAACCATTCTTGGGCTTATCTCAAGGGTTAGGTGCTGTATTGATCGTAACGATTTTTGTTCAAATTTTCTGGTTCTTTGGTATTCATGGTCCAAACGTATTGGCACCAGTTTTAGAAGGTATCTGGGGACAAGCACAATTAATCAATATTGATATTTTCCAAAAAGGCTACAAAGGCTTGACTGGTACCCCAGCTGTCTTGAAAGCCATTGATGAAGGGAAAGCGTACATGTGGGTTCGTGGTTCATTTGATGCATTCGCATGGTTTGGTGGTTCAGGTGGTACGCTGGTCTTGATCATCGCTATCTTGTTATTCTCTAAACGTGCAGATTACCTAACGGTTGGTAAATTATCATTAGGACCTGGTATCTTCAATATTAACGAACCAATCATGTTTGGTTTACCAATTGTATTAAATGCTATCATGTTTGTGCCATTCTTAGTCGCTCCAGTTGTTGCAACAACAATCGGCTGGTTAGCAACGTACTTTGGTTTAGTAGCACCAGTGTCACAACAAGTAACATGGGTAGTACCTCCAATCTTGCTTTCATTCTTAGCAACAGGAGCTGACTGGAGAGCACCAATTGTAACAATTGTATGTATGGTTGTAACATTCCTAATCTGGACACCGTTCGTTATTGCGGCTAACAGAATGGAACCAACTGATTTTGAATAAAAAAACTAAATAGTTTGTTGCTTTCACTTTTAACCAAGTGAGAGCAACTGCTTTATGATTAAGGAGAGGTTAAAATGATCACAATTGCGAGTGCAATGCAACAAGAAGAAATCAAGAACTTATTAGAAAGCTATGATGGTGGCGACTTTACATACACTTTCAAAGAAAAAAAAGGCATCAAACTAGCATTCGACGTAACAGGAGATAAAGAAGAAGCAGCTAAGAAAGCAAAAGAACTAATTAAAGCACAACCTTGGGGCGGTGTCTTGTTCTTCCAAGCCGTTGCAGTTTAAAAAGATTGGATGGATGTAAAATGGTAAGAAATGGTTTATTCGTATGCAGTATCGGTTTAATTATAATCTTATATGCGCTTAATCCTGCATCAATGACGTATGATTTGTTAAGTATGACTACAGGTATATTCTTAGTAGTCGTTGGAGGATATTTTTTCTTCAAAGGCAGGAAGAAAGAAGAACAAAATAAGAAAAATAGTAACGAGGTGAAAAGATAATGGAAATTATAAAAAAAATGAATATTCCTGCATCTGTTTTTTATGACCAAGTCATGGATTCTGTTTTGTTTGATATACGGAAGCATACAGGCAAAAGTTTAACAAGAAAACAATTAAACAACTTTGAATATGTGAAGGAATTTTCCAAAAATAGCCGGGCTCGTATCAAAGTGGAAAAACTTGTTGAGAATACATCTTACCATTTTCGCACCTCTACAACAAAAAACGACTTTTTAGTGCAGTATGATATCAAGCCGTTGGATGAAAAGTCTTGTGAGATTCGTTATAATGAGAAGATGGAATCATATGGATTTTTACAGAAAATGAATGATGCAGTACTTGGGACTATTCTTATGTTTTTCAAAAAGCGTCAATTTACTAAAATGTTAAAAATGATGGAAGAGTCATTTTGAGGAGAGTGTCATAGAGGCACTCTTTTTTTCATGCGTTTTTACACACAAAACGCACAGTGCAACCACTGTGTATTCATCTGTGTAAAGAAAGCGCTTCATAACTCTTGGTTTTGGTCTAGATCAATTTGGCATAGTTTTTGCTTATTATAAGAATGTAAGATTATATTGATGCTATGTTTAGAGAGGCTATTTATTGTATTTAGATATATAAATCTGTTTTAGAAAGTAAAAACTTTTTAAATAAATAAATTATTAGGAGGATAAAAAATGAATGGATTAACAGCTTGGATGGAAAGGTACATCTTGCCTGTAGCTGCGAAGATCGGAGCACAAAAACATTTAGTTGCACTTAGAGATGCGTTTATCGGCATGATGCCAGTTACGATGGCAGGTGCTATTGCGGTTTTGTTAAATGCGTTTATGCGTGACTTTCCTAACACATATTTAGGCGAAGGTAATGGAATCACCAGTTTCTTTGAACCTGTTATTGCAATCAATGGGTTGGTTTGGACAGGTACCTTAGCGATCATGGCCGTTGTTTTTGCAGCATCGCTAGGATACAATGTTGCAAGAGCATATGATGTCGATACTTTATCTGGTATGTTGGTGTCATTAGCGGCTTTTTTCATTGGATTACCGCAAAGTGCAACAGCAACAGTGACATTGGCTGAAAAGTTACCAAAGAATATCGCTCAACTTTTTACGGATGCCGGTGCGACTGTCAACACAGTTGATGGTGTTTCTGCTGTTGACGCAGGTGCTTGGGGGTTTTTCCCGTTTAGTAAGTACATGGGTGGAACAGGTTTGTTTACAGCAATGATTTTTGGGTTTATTTCTGTTATTATATTTGCTAAATTAATTAAGAAAAATATTGTAATTAAAATGCCTGATTCAGTACCACCAGCAGTTTCAAAAGCATTTGCTGCTATTATTCCCGGTGTAACAGCTTTATATGTTTCAGGATTGATTTATCATGTATTTGAAAAATTAACTGGGAAATTATTGATCGATTGGATTTCTGAATCGATTCAAACGCCATTGCTTGGATTATCTCAGGGCTATGGTGCTGTGCTGTTGATTGTGTTATTAGTGCATGTCTTATGGTTCTTTGGACTTCACGGAACGAATATTATGTCACCAGTTTTACAGTCAATTTATGGAGTAGCAATGGTTGATAATACAAATGCATATCAACAAGGACAAGAAATCCCTTATAAATGGGTTGCTGGTTCCTTTGAAGCATTTGTTTGGCCTGGCGGGGCTGGTGTGACATTAGTCTTGATTATTTCAATCCTACTCTTATCTAAACGTGCAGATTATAAAACCGTCGGAAAATTGGGCATAGGACCAGGTTTATTCAATATCAATGAACCAGTCATGTTTGGGATGCCAGTTGTATTGAATCCTATTATGTTGATTCCATTTATTGTGGCGCCATTAGTAACAGCTACGATCGCTTATTTTGCTACAATGGCTGGATTAGTCAATCCTGTTGTTGTAAATGTCATTTGGGTAATGCCGACGATCATCAGCGGTTTCTTAGCCACAGCAGGTGATTGGCGAGCAATTGTTTTAACAATCGTTAATTTGGCTGTCGCATTTGTAATTTGGGCTCCGTTTGTTATTGCTGCGAATAAAATGGATCCAAATCTTGGTGAGCCAGAAGAATAGAGTGGAATTAATCTTTTGTGAATTAAATAGAAAGGCTGGGATATGATCTTTAAGGTCATGTTTTGGCCTTTTTTTGTGTAGAAAGGTTAGCTATTTTTCTGGACATCATTTTATATTAGCGTAAAATGAACAATAAATAATTTGTTGTAGATGAGGTGGACCACCATGGAAAAAGAAGTGTGTCTTATGGGCGAAGAAAGATTGGATGAAATGTTTGATTTAGCTGCCTATACTTTTAATGCTGAGACAACAGATAAACGCAAAGAGCATTTTAAGAAAATTGTTGCACACTCATCGAATTGTGGGTGCTTTTTAGAAGATTCATTAAAGAGTCAAATTATTTATACTCCATGTATATGATGGGTAGAATTATTGATTTAGAGGGGGTTTTTACTTAAGTATCCCTTCTAAGCAGGAAATTGAGAAGTTTATTATCTTAAAGTTGCGGACGAGTAAGCTTCATGGACTGAAGGAATCTGGGAATTAGCAATAGATGAAAAAGGACAGGGAATTGTGAAGAAAATTGATTCCAGTTCACTTACAGTGAGTGAAGAAGAACTTATTGTAAGTACGATTCAAACCACAACGCAACTTTTCATGGAGTATCGAACAGCTAGTGAGTTGAATTTCTATGGAAAAATCGGTGGAAAAGAGAAGTGGATTCAGTTGTTAGATCGACGCTTAGCGAAAGGCAAACCAATTTTAGTAGATTACTTTTAAAAATAGGCTAAGTGAGTTCATTGGTTTAATACTCACTTAGCCTATCAGTGGTTATACGTTTTGTTTGTCATTATCGTTTTTTTCCTCATGTTCTTCTAAAGCTTCTTTGATAATGTCCTCTTTTTTCTGTTGATAATCATCTTGACGCTCTGCAATAACTTTTTCTTTTGAATCGTCTGTCATACATATTACCTCCATACGTTCATTTACCCTTAAAGATTTAAGGTAAGCATAACATCCATACACTGACTTTACGAGCGTTTTGATTTCAAGCAGATGATTCGCAAAACGATCTTTAACTCCTTATAATACAAGTATAGGGAAACAGACAAAAGTTAAAACTGAAAGGTCGTGAGAAGCATGAGCAAAACAAAAGAAGAAAAAGTAGCAAGAAATGGTAAAATTGGTAAAACATTAGCTGTTGTGGTAGGTGGACTTTATTTAGTCAAAATGCTGAAAGGTAAAAAGGCAATCAAAAAATAAAAAAAACAAAGAATGAGGCAGAAGTGTTTATTTCTAAAGGAGTAGCTTTTGCTCACATTGTTTATTCGAATTTTTAAGGCAGGGATATGACTCGCAGAGTGATATGCCTGTCTGTTTTTTTATTTTTATTGACACTGAATGAAAAGACTTCTAAAATAAATAAGGAATGTTCTCGTAGCTCAGTAGGATAGAGCGATCGCCTCCTAAGCGATAGGTCGCTGGTTCGATTCCAGTCGAGAACGTAAAAAACACCTGTCAAACGTTGATTTGATAGGTGTTTCAATTTATTTGTGCCAACTTTGTGCCAAATCGCTTATAAGTATTTCATAATATCGCTAATTTTTTCTAGGTCTTGGTCTTCCAATTCTTTTACTATATGAGCGTATGTTTCTTGAGTTGTAGTTGTATCCCTATGTCCCAACAATTTGGATACTGTGAGGATGTTTATTTGTTTGTACAATAAAACTGATGCATATGTATGCCTTAATCCATGTAAAGTTAAGTTTGTATCAATGTTCAAACGATTAAGCATCTTCTTTAAAAATTTGTTAGCTGCATTATTTGAGACGATTCCGTTTTTTAAATTATAAAAGACTAAGTTATCGGGATTTATGATACCAAATTTCTTAAATATCTCAGACTGATTAATCTTTAATTCAGCCAGCATTTCTGTTGTTCTGTCATCTAGCACTACTTTGCGGATAGATGACTCGTTTTTTGTTGGACCGAATTCTTTGATCTTATAATTCCATGTCTTGTTGACGTCAACGAGTCGCTTATCAAAATCGATATCATCCCAAGTTAAACCTAACAACTCGGAAAATCTCAAACCCGTTTTAGCTGCAGTGATAACTAAATACGGAGAAGCGTATTCAGGATTTAAGTGTTTTTCAGTTTCTTTAAGTAAAAGTTTTAGCTCGGAATAGTCAAGGTACTTGTCTTCTTTTGGTTTAGACGGCTTATTGCCTTTAATTACAGCTTTTCTTGTAGGATCTCTATTGATAACACCATCATCGATAGAATCCTTTAAACAGGCCCTCACATGATTGTTAAACTTGATTACAGTTTCTTTGGCATGATTCTTTGCATACTTATTTAAAAGCTTCTGGTAGCTGTCTCTGTCCATTTCAGAGAGTTTTAAAAATGGAGCCAGTTTCTGCAAGCTCTTTAGTGTGTCTTCGTATTTTTTGTAAGTTACTGGAGAGATACTGTCTTTTTTGTAAAGTATCATCCAGTCTTCAAAATAATCAGCCAGAAACATGTTTTTCTTTTCAGCAGAAAGACCTTTTGAAATTTCGTATTCCAACTCAACAGCTGCAGCTTTCGCTTCACTTTTTGTTTTAAAGCCGGATTTTCTAAGCTTAGTAAATTTACCGTCTTCTTTTCTATATGAGATTTCATACTGCCATGAATTACCTCGTTTAACGAGTCTTGCCATGTTGTATCACTCCTGTGAGCTTGATAAAAATACTTTTAGTATTTAATCCTATTAAATGTTAGTTCTTTGTTTATCTTTCTTGGACAAAAGAATTTATTTAATATCCATTTGCTTTGTCTTGCTCAGCTAAGCGTCTATTTTCGGCTTCCCAATCAGCTTGCAGTTTGGCATTAAATTCGTCAGCTTTTCTTTGATCTTCCTCAAATTGAGCTTGCATGTCAGCTTTACTAGCTTCTTCTTCAGCTTTGAACCTAGCGTTATCAGCATCTGCTTGAGCTTGCAATTGAGCATTAAGTTCGTCAGCTTTTCGTTGTTCTTCTTCAAATTGAGCTTGAATCGCCGCCTCGCTAGCTTCTTCTTCAGCTTTTAATCTGGCATTTTCAGCTTCAACGTTCTGTTGACTTCCAGATTTTGTAGAACCACCAGTTTTAGTATTAGAGCTAGATTTTTTGTCTTTAAATTCGGTGATAATTGGATAGCTTATATTTCCGTCTTGTACCACAAACATATATTTGTGGTCATTTCCTGGACTTGCCAATTTTATCTTATAATCCTTACCAATGTTTTTTGAAATAGAAATAGATAATTCGATAAAATTAGAAGCGATACCTTTTAGAGTTTCCTCATATTTAGGCTCTGTAGGGTTATCAGCTATTTTAATTAGTGTTTTTGTTTCGGATAATCCTTCTTTCGGGCTTAAGATAAAGCTTTTAGTTTTTTTATCAAAAGAAACATCGTGGTATGCTGAGAATCCTTTTTTCAGCGAACTAATTGCATTGTCTATATTCTTTTGTTGCGAGTTCTTTTCAGTAGTTAAAGAGCTTTCAGAGTCTATCTTTTTCTCATTTTTAGATACACATCCAACTAAAATTATCCCACATAACAAGCTTAGAACAAAAAACTTTTTCATTTTAAATCCCCACTTTACAATTTATATTAGTTATATGATTATATCATGAACAGGTTTGTTAAAGCGACGGAAACATTAATCTTGTTTGAACAAACCAACTTCGTAACTTTCGAGCATCTTTTTACTATCTTTATCATGGGTGAGTATTTTAACTTCTTTTTTAACTTGATCAGCGTGTAAATCATCACCTATATCCTCCAGAATATGGATAAAATCATGAACTCTCTCTATATAGACCATTTCACCTGTCATCAAGTATTGAAGTAAGTTATTCAAATACTGCAAGTTTAGTTTGAAATTGTAGTCCGTCTCCAGTTTATTTTGTTTTTTAGCTAATTTTATATATTTTTCTGCGCCTGAGTGATCCATCGCATAAAGTTTGAGCGATATTATATTAATCAAAGTATTATGCGCAAACTTTTTTGTCTCAATATTTCTATTTTTATCAAACGGGATCGGGATAATTCTAGGAACGATTAAGTCAGTTTGCTTTGCGGAAAATAATCTGACTATATTCGAAATTAGTACATAGTCGTGATGTAAATAGAATTTTTTATTTATTAGAATGCTGAAGATATGATCTACTTCTTGTTGAGTTATTTCTTCAACTTCATCCCAATGAGGACCGAAAAAATTCTTTATCGCTATATAATTTGAAAGTTCTGTTGAGTTTTTATGATTATTTGATTTTAGTTTATAATAATAATCTATTAATTTATTCTTCTTACTCTTATTTTCTAAATGGGTAGCGCAATAAATATATAGCTCTTTAAATTTTGTTTGTCTGTAATCTAAATCATAAAAACGAAAAAACTCACTTGAGTGTATGCCAGTTTTTTCAAAAATATTTTGAAGTTCATCTAGTTTTATGCTCCTAACATTACCTTCTATTCTAGAATAAGCTGATGCATCCATATATTCTGGAGTCATGTCCTTTTGAGATATTTTTAACTTAGTTCTAAAAAAACGTAAAGTATCCCCAATATTCATAAGCTTCACCCTCTCTTAATGTGATTTTAGCATGAGAAAAACATAAAAAAACTAAAATAAGACAAAATTAATAAAAAACTGTTGTTTTTGATGTTAAATTCACAATTCGTCAAATTGTTCTTTATTTAACGGATGTTGTTTGCTAAACTTTACCTACAGAGACATATTAGTTTGCAAGCGTACGTTTCTTAATAAATGTAAAGGGGTGGATACAATGATTACTTTGATAGCTGCGGTTAGTGGATTTATTTCAGTCTACGTTATTACATCAGGAGTTTAAAATAAAAAACAGTCATAATTGTTATTAAATAAAAAGCGCGTAATAAAAAAAGAGCTGATCCTAACATCCACGGGCTACCAACCTGTGTCAATTGTCAGGACCAGACACTAAAGGTACGAACTTTAGTGTGCTACTCTCATCTTGTAGCTATCGCTACAACATATTAAGTATAACAAACTATTGTCCTAATATCATCATTTTTTTCAATTAGTGGTGATTTATAGTCTATTTGTTGTATAGTGTTGTTGATTGCTGCGAGTAAAGAGCTAATGCATACTACAAATGCATTGGCTCTTTTTGTACATAAGGATAGTAGAGTACTCTAAACAAAATGACGAGGTGAAAAGTATGGAAAACAGAAAACGTATTAAACAAATTGAACTCAATTCAATTAAACAAAAAATTATTTTTGACTTGGATGAGATTACTAACTTGAAATTTCTAAAAAAATTGTATGTAGTTTTGGAAATAATTAAAAACAAGCAGATTAACCCCTAATCTGCTTGTTTATTTTACAAAAGAATCTAGTAGATATTCTACTGCTTTTAATTGTTCAGGAGATAGTTTAGTTATTTTGTTTATAACGGAAGTATATTTGTTTTCATCATCTAGCAAAAGATTTGCTAATACCACATTATCGATATTCGATATCTCTTCTTGAAAGGCTTTGATCTTTTCTTCTCGATCTTTTGAAGTGTCATACCCCATTAGCCATGCTTCGTTTACCCCTAAAGTTTCAGCAAGTAGATACAACTTGTACTGGTCAGGTGATGACTTTCCATTTACATATTGAGACAAATGGCTTTTAGATAGTTTAATACCTAGTTTTTCTTGATAAGGTTTAGACATATTTAAAATATCCACTTGCTTTAAATTGCGTTCCGACATAATTTGTTTTAATCTTGCTGCTGTGTTTGTTTTCATAGTCACGCTCCTTGATAATATTAGTATAAAGCACGATGAACCTAAATTCAATATAAAAGTTCAAATTTTTTAACCATTTCTGTTGACAGTGTTTATTCACTTTGCTATTATCTAGTTATAAAGTTCAAATATTTGAACTAAGAAAGGAGGCGCAAGCAATGACATTCGATTATTCTAGACTGTCAGGTAAGATCGTAGAGAAGTACGGAACTCAATATAACTTTGCTATCGCTATAGGTTTATCAGAAAGAAGTTTATCTTTAAAACTAAATAACAAGACGAGCTGGAAAGATACTGAAATAATGAAAGCAGTTAGATTATTAAAGATTGCCGAAAAGGATATTCCCAAGTTTTTTTTTAATACAAAAGTTCAAAAATTTGAACATTTGAATAGTAAACAACAAACAGCATAGAAAGGAGATAAACAATGAATAATTCGGTTACTCAAAAAATTAAGGTCGAAACCGTAATCGAAGTACCTCAAGAATATGTAATGATCCTTCAGACTGATTACGAAGAGCTGCAGAAAGCGGATGATCGAGGTAGGTGGATGTCTTTAAAAGAAGTAGTCTCTAGAATCAATCGATCAAGTAAATGGTTTTGTGAGCAGGTATTGGAAAAGCCACAATATCGAAAAAAGTTGGATGTATTAAATGATGGTGGATTTGTTCATTATCCAAGAGGTGGTGGGGACGCATACTCATTTTTGAGGTCAGAGATGATTAATTTTTTGGAAACAAATTTCAAGGAGATTATGAAATGATCACCACAGCCAACCTAATCCTACTAACAGTATCGATCATCTGTTTTGCCACAGGCGAGACGGTGCAAGGCTATGCGTTATTAGCGGTGATGTATACATGTTGTGTAGTAGATAGAATACAGAAAACAGGAGGAGAAGAATGAAAAGGATTGTCTATAAAATTTTACCAGTATTTGTAATTGATTTGTACATTAAAAAAATAAAACGCCCACCTTGTATCAAGTGCGAAGGAATAGGCGTTTTAAATATCAATGATAAAGAATATATTTGTGAAAATTGCGCTCTGATTATGAGTGAGCTAAGTTGCAAAAGTAATACCTAGACTTGATTCCATATGTTCAAAATGAATTCTGCATCCATTTCTAATTCAAGAATACTCTCTGATCGTAACGGACTAGATTCAATTACTTTTCCATTCTGAAAATTGAATACACAGTATTTTTGATTATCAGGGACAGAGAAATTTTTTTCGGCGAGTTGCATCAAAGTTAATGTTGCGTTGATATTTCGTTTATCAATTTTGTTCGATGTAGATCTTTTCTTATAGTTGTTCTTTACTAGCATTGGTTCACCGTTAATGGACAATCCAAATTCGGGGGAAGCATTAACATATAGATCGTCTCTAAGTTTCCAAAATGACTGACCTGTCTGGAAATATTCAACTTCGTTTGAATTGATAAATCGCTTGTAAGTTTTTACAGCTGCGATATAATTCTTTAGTTTTTTCTCGTCAGTAGTTCGTTCAATTAAATCGTCTAAAGTTTCGATGGGTAATCCATTCTCGTGGATACGTTTAATCTCGTCTCGCAACGGTTTCCAGTAATCTTTAGCAGGATGATAGTCTGAATCGTTTTTGACTTCTTTGATGTAATTTATTTTAGCACTTGTACTGACTTTAGTAGAAAATGTTAAGAATTGTGTTAGCGACATATTTATGGACATATATTTTCACCACCTTTCTATATAAAGTATACCAAGGTGAATGATTTCTAACAATACAGAAAGGAGCAACCGAAATGAAAATTGACAAGGAACGATATGAAGAGTTATTGCAAACAGAAAAATTTTTGAAAATTCTATATGAATTAGGGTTTCAAGATACATTATTACACCGTATCGCTTTTGATATTAGTGTAGGCAAAGAAATTACAAATTGGACAATAGAAGAATTTCAAATTGATAGAAAGGTAGGTAGAAACTAAATGAAACTAATATCAAAAAATCTAAACAAAATTACCTATATTGTTTATGTAATCGGCATGATTCTACTCTTAACGTTAGATGTTAATAGTAAAGTTTGCCTAGGCTATTCTTTGTTATTGATGACCTATAGCTTAGTAGCTGAGTATTTATCATTTAACGTTTGGATTGCAGAGGATGCGCTTAGAACATATAAAAAAGACTAGGAGGAACCGATCATGTTTAAAAAGAAAGAACCAGTATATGTAAGTCACCTTAACGAGATCAGACGTGCTAAAGGATTGTCAGTTGAAACATTAGCCGAAAAAGTCGGTGTGTCCAAACAAACAATTGACAGTATTGAGTTAGGGAAACACAAATTATCACTGGAATTAGCTTATGAGATTTCAGGCGCTTTGGATTGCCGTGTCGAAGAAGTGTTTCCGAGAGTAGGAGGGAAATAGAATGTCAGCGCCAGCGAGATTGAGAGTAGCATCAGCAAACGTGATTACACTTCCTAAGAATCACAAGATGTACAAGGCTAGAAAGAAAATTGCAACAGATTTAGAAATAGGCGATCAAGCATTGATTGATTGCGATGTAGTCGTAAGGATTGTAAATAAGGGTAACTGCTCTGCGGTAGTGGAAGATGCATATCATAACCGTACAAATATTAGTTTTGATCGGTTGAGTAAATTGGAAGGGGAAATATAAATGCAAGAACTAGTAATAATGAAAAATAAAGAAGCTGTAACTACTAGTTTGCAAGTAGCTGATAGCTTCAACAAGAAACATCAACATGTATTAAGAGACATTGATACATTGCAAGAAGATGTGTCCAATTTTGGACAGATGTTTATAGAAGGGACTGAACCTGATTTATATGGGAGACCAAGACGAATCTATTTTATCAGTCGTGATGGCTTCTTCCTTTTAGCGATGGGATTTACTGGAAAAAAAGCAATTGGATTTAAGCAAAAATATATACAAGCGTTTAACGATATGGAAGACACAATTAGAAAAAATACAGTTCCTCAAACAATTGAAGATATGATGATTTATCAATTAGAAGACATGAAAGAAGTAAAGAAAGACGTAACTGTTTTAAAAGACACGATGCGGATCACTGGGCAACAAGAATTCGAAATTAAGCAGCAGTCCAATAAGAAAGTAGTAGAGTGTCTTGGTGGGAAAGATAGTCCAGCTTATAAACGACATGCTAAAAAAGTATTCTCAAACTACTGGAAAGATTTTAAACAGTATTTCCACCTACCAAGATATGGAGAACTACCAAGAATCAAGTTTGATGATGCTTTAGCATACATTGACGAATGGTTACCAGATACAGATTTACGCTTGTTGATCAAAGAAGCGAATAGACAACGTGAATTATTTGAATAAAAAAAGACCGATAGGAGCAAATGGTAATGAATGAAGAGATGTTATATCTAGTTAATTTTTTAGCAAGCATTAAAAATAGCAAAAGTTATGTGGTTAATTTTGAATTCAATAATTATATCTATCTCACATTTAGTTTACAGTTGGAATTTGTTAGAGAAGGATTTAGAGATAACGCAGTGTGCATTGAGCGTGATGCTTGGAAAGGACTTTTTGTAAATGTCGGAAGTAGCTATAAACCGATTAAAACAATAAAGATTGATTCGGATTGGGTCGGAGAGGCATTAGTAGTAGCGCAACACGAATTAGCAAAAATGAATTGGGTTCCAATTGAAATTGAAAAAGACCGATAGGATGGCAGTCCTGTCAGTCGATAACGAAAATATATTAACAAAATTATACCACGGAAAGGTGGATTTTGACAATGACACCAAAAGAAGCAGAAGCATTGGACCATTACTTGACTACTCCGCCAGAAGATTTTTACCAGGAGTATGGAGACGAAATAGATGATACAGCGAATTGGAACATAGATGATTTCGGAAATGTCGTATACGAGAGTGATTGGGTATTCGTTATGTATTTTAAGCATATGGATATCGAAAAGAAACTAGTAGGTAGCCAAGAAGGATTCATGACCGCATTAGACGAATATGATCCATCAAATCTAATTGCTGAAAAATTAGAAATTATCAGTGGGAAAGAGTGGTTGAACAAACAATGAAATTTAGTGAAACGAGACAAGAAATATTCAAAGCATTAGCTCTATTTAGAAAAAACCTAAAACAACCAAAAAAAGATGCTGACAATCCTTTCTTTAAAAGTAAATACGTTCCTTTAGAGAACGTGACAGAAGCTATTGACTTAGCGATAGAAGGTACAGGAATGAGTTACACACAAGAAGTAACAAGTGCTTCCAACAACCAAGTTTCAGTTGCCACATTAGTAACTCACGAAAGCGGAGAGTATATTTTATACGATCCACTAACTGTTAATACATCTAAAATTGATGTCCAAGCTTTTGGGTCTGCCGAAACATACGCACGAAGATATACACTAGGTGCAGTATTCGGCGTTACTAGTGAGCTGGATGATGACGGAAATGAAGCAGTTAAAAATGCGCCTAAGATGATATCAGACTTAGAAATACAAAAGTTAAACAAACAAATCGAAACATTCTCTTTAGAACACGAAACTAGCGAGGAAAAGACTTATAAAGCAGCACAGAAAAAAACGAATATCCACAAAAGTGTTGAACAACTCACAAATGAAGAATACGGCATTATATCAAATTGCCTAATTCAAATTAGCAAAAATCTAAAAAAAGAAGCTAAAGAGAAGTGATTTAAATGATTGGAAAAATCATATCTCACGACAAAAACAAACTGACAATTGAGTTTGACGAAGATATCAATCCTGAGTACCTAAAACTTTTGAGCAGAGGAAAATCAAACTATGTACTAGCTAAACTACTAGACAATGAAAAAATGTCCTCTGCTCAAAATGCAGTGTCTCATACATTGATTAGGGATATAGCGAATCATTATTTTGTAGATGCTCAAGAGATGGAGATCAGTCTGAAATATCAATACAGCTATAGAGAAATCAATGGATTTTCTCATTCAGATGCAACTATGGATGATGCAGCTAAATGGATTGAGTTTTTAATTGAATTCATATTGATGAACGGCGTTGATTTGCCAAAAAGGTATACCTATTTACTAGACTACGACAAGTTTTTTTACTTCGCTTGTAAGCACAGGAAATGCTGTGTATGTGCGAAAGAAAATGGTCAAATACACCATGTCACTGCAGTTGGTAACAGAAAGAGAAAGAACGTTGATCACAGGCTTTTCCCATTCGCTTGTGTCTGCTTAGAGCATCATAACATAGCACATGCGCTAGGAGAAAAAGAATTTCTGGCACGATATGAAGTTACACCAGTTTATCTGGATAAAGAAACATTAATAAAAATTGGTATAACCTCAAATGCTCAGATTATGAAGTTTGATGAAAAGTACAAAGATGAAGAACTATACAAGAAAGCGATAGGAGGGTGATCAAGTGGCAAGACCCACTAAAGATGGTCTTGATTATTTTCCTTTTGATGTAGATATGTTTGAAGACGAAAAAATAGAAGCTATTGCAGGAGAGTTTGGCATCAAAGGAGAGCTTGCGGTAGTCAAGCTGCTATGTGCGGTATACAAAAAAGGATACTTCATTGTGTGGAATGATTTAACCAAAGCAACTCTTTTGAAACGCCTTCCTGGAATGAGTAAGGAATTATTAGATCAAATTGTCATCCGCTTAGTTACATGGGAATTCTTTCATGAAGACCTGTTTAACTCGGCTAAGGTTCTGACAAGCAAAAATATCCAAGCTATCTATTTTGAAGCAACAAAAAGAAGAAAATCACCAAAACCTACTAAGTACGTAATTAGTGAAAACAATAATTACATTCCAAAGGAAGTTAATGTAGACATTAATGCACAAAGTAAAGTAAAGGAAACTAAAGTAAATAAAAGTAAAGTAAACAATAAAAAACAAGAAAAAGATTTTGTCGATGAGTTGTCCTCTAGTTATCAGTTTATCGAGCAACCTTTTGGAAGCGACAAGCTAGGAGAATTAATTGATTATTACTCTAAAAATGTTAGTCCAGCAACACCAGTCAATATTACTGACCTTGAATATGATTTAAACGATTTTAATGGAGACTTAGAACTGATGAAAGATGCAGTAAATATATGTGCCAGGGAAAATAAGAGAACCTACAACTATTTTTCTGGCATCCTCAAACGATGGAGAGCGGCAGGGGTAAAAACTCATGATGATTACCTCGATTCTGAACGCAAATGGCAAGAAGAAAAACAGGCATCGCCTAAACAATCTTATTACCGCCAACCAATTAGAGAAGAGACTATGCCAGAATCGGTAACCAATCCAACACCAGAAGCTAAGTTATCACCAGAGGAACAAGCCAAGTTGGATGCAGAAATACAAGCGTTCTTGAACGGAGGCGGTAACTGATGTTGATCACAATACCAGTAGCACCTAAGCCACAAGCTAGACCGAGATTTAACAGTTTTAACAAACGAGCATACGAAGATAGTGCTATGACAGCATACAAACGAGCGGTTAAATACCATGTGATGGCTAGTAAGCCTAAATTAATTGAGACAGGACCGATTGGCGTGTCCATTACGTTTTTTGTCTATCAGCCTAAGTATTTGTTAACCAAAAAGAAAATGGACCAAGAGCTGGCGAATGAAACACTGTACGTGGACAAGAAGCCTGATATCGACAATTATTTTAAAGCGGTGACAGATGCCTTAGAAGGTGTCTTATACAAGAATGACGGGCAGATCGCTGCAGTGACTACGCAAAAGTTATACAGCTTAAACCCGAGGACAGAAATTGAAGTGGAGGGAATTAAATGATTAATAATGTTGTCGAAGTTAAACCGATTAAAGGTAAATTAGGCTATTTCGCTGACGTAGATGGAAATATTTATTCTTTATGGATAAATAAAGGACGACATGGCTTGGTAATGGGGAATAGATTCAGAAAGCTCAATTTTTCTAAAAGTAAATCAGGTCACTTTGTTGTTTCGTTCGGCAGAGAAGATAAAGAGTTAGTGCATCGGGTTATATACCAGACGTTTGTTGGAGATATTGAGGAAGGTAAATTTATAAGGCATTTGAATGATATTAAATCAGATAATCGAGTATGCAACTTAAAACAAGGGACACAAAAAGAGAATATGTCTGATGCTATGAAAAACGGTGTTTTAAAAACGAAATTAGACAAAGAAGCTGTTAAAACCATCCGATCATTAAAAGGATATAAAAAGCGAAAAGAAGTAGCTCTTATATATCAAGTAAGTGAAAATACTATAAAACAAATTTGGAATTTCAAGACATGGAAAGAGGTAGTTTGATGAACGCAGATAACCTAGTGGTTTTAAATGGTCGATTAACAAAAGAAGTAGACCTAAGATATTCGCAAAATGGAAATGCTGTAGCAAAGTTTACTGTTGCAGTGAGTAGAAGTCGGAAAGAGCAAGACGGAAGCAGAAAAGCTGACTTTCATAATTGTATAGCATTCCTCAAAACGGCTGAGATCATAGCGGATCATTTTATAAAAGGGTCAATGATTGGCATTGTAGGTGAATTGCAAGATAACAATTATGAGAAAGATGGCGTTAAGCATTACAACAAACAAATCGTAGTTGATACGTTCGGGTTTAGAGAAAGTCGTTCAAGTAGCGATAATTCGCCACAGAATCAAAATACAGACGTTTCAAACCAGTTCGAGGGTAATTCTTCATCGAATCAAAGCAACACGTTTAAATCGCAAGATAATAGCCAAGGATCACAAGACCAATTTTTCAATCCGAATAAGCCGATACAAGACAATCCATTTAGTGGCTCGGGAATTGTCAGTGACGATACAGACGGCTTACCATTTTAAGGAGTGGATGACATGTATAAAGCAATTGGTAAAGATACAGGGGCGGTATACGGATACGCAGATACAAAATGTGACTTGTTGAGGAATTTAGATAAAAGTTTCCGCTACGACAAAAATAAGACTGGCATTTATCCAGAAGCGTTGATAATAGGGAGGACTGAACCAAATGAATAAACCGAAGTTTAGAGCGTGGAAGAAAATACGTATCCAAGAAATGTTTGACGAAGTAGTCGCAATTGATTGGTTGAACAATAAAATAAAAATCAAATATCCGAATCCTGGAGGAAATACTTTTAGGATTGATGAGGAAAGCTTAGATAACGTCATCCTCATGCAATACACAGGACTAAAAGATAAGAATGGTGTGGAGATATTTGGTAAAGATTTTGTAGAAGGTTTTTACGGTGGAACTTATGTAAAAGGGGTCATCCAATTCATAGATGGATGTCATTGCCTCCAGAGGATAGGAGATTTTCATGCAATCTGTTTGTTTGAAGTTGATAATAGAAATATTCTAGGATCAATCCACGCCAACCCAGAATTACTAAACGAGGTGGAGTAGATGCATGAAGATTGCTGTATACCAGTATGCCCGAATTGCGATGAAGAATTAGAACGTCTTTACTATTGCGTGGATTGCGATAAAGAGTGGACGCAAAAAGAACTTGATGAACATCAAGAAAGAGAAAACGAATCTTACGTGAAATGGTGTAAAGAACAACATTCAGAATGGTTTGAATAAGGAGGACACAACACATGGGAAAGATTGAGGAATTGATAGAGGAACTAGAAAACGTAAGCAGTAAATCGATAAATAAGGATTTTGAGGATGGGTATAACGGAGGAATAAGGCATGCTTTAGAGTTAGCCAAAGAGTACAAATCATCACTACCAACCCAACAAGACAAGGTTGTGGTGCCAGAGTTTGTGGCGGAATATTTGGAAATGAGAAAAGATCAATTTCAAATTGGTGGTTTAGGAGTTGCTATTATGCATGTGTTCGATGCCAAGGAGTCCCCTAAATTATTTAATTGGATGAACAACAACGTAGAGATATTCGCCCGTGCATGGCTAGACGGCTACACCGTGGAAAAAGAGCAGTTGTATTGGATTTATGATCCGATCGCAGATCAATATTTAGGTTATGACAGAGCGGAAGGGAAAGTCTGGTGGTTATTGAAGCAAAATGACGGCGCCAGAGCTGAATTGACTGATGAAGAAATCACTAAGGTTGGCGAACAATATAGGGCGTTTGCTGTACCAGTAGAGGAGGAAGCAGAATGAGCAAAAGAAAAAAATATATTCCTGCTCGAAACGTCATATTGATTACGGAATTTGACGGAGAAACTGATAAATTTGAACGCTCTTATTTACTAAACAACTTTGAAAAAGGCGGCTTTGTTTTTGGCACAAGAGAGACTGACTTGGCTCTAGCTAGGATCGGGCAAGTTACTACTGGTAAAAAGTATCATGTCGATGTTCATGACCTTAGTGTTACATCAGTTAATTTACAAAATGTGATTTGAGGAGTGTAAAAAAATGAATTACGAAGAAAAATACAAAGAACTAGTCGAAAAGATAAAAGTAACCTATTGGGCAACATAAACTACTATCCAAAATATGGAAAAATCAAAAGCTACAGACACGTCAGCTCTTAAAGCGTACAAAGATCAACAGTTTGCGATGCGGTATCAATTTGGAGATATATTGGAGGGAACACAATGACAGAGAAAACAATAGAATGGTATCAAAAAGAACTCGGAGATAGATTTCAACATTTTTATATGCAACTTGATGGATCATACAATTTTCCGAATAGCTTGGAAGGTGACTTACTGAGAATGACCCATAACATGTTGACATTAATGGAAAAAGAAAAAAGCACCCCATCCTTTGCGGTCGGGGAGTATTACAGTGATGGAAAAGTAATTTATAAAGTTCTTGAAATAGAGGAATATCCTGATACGAAAGAAGTTGGGTTGGCTGTATTAGCTTTATACAGCGGTGATCTATATGAAGACACTTACGAGATTGATTTTCCGTGCGAAGACAAACCAGCCACCGCAGAACAGATAGTAACGTTTCATCGTGCCGAGCAGTTTGCAAAACACGGGCGTAAGTTGGATGAGTTTCGTGATCGAGACATAGTGAAGTATGAGGGAGAGCTATTTTTCGCAAAGACAACTAGCGAATCGAACTTAATTAGTGTGAGTGGATTTGACGGTTATGGCTGGGAGGATATGAACGCCGATGAATTTGAACTCATCCAAACAGCCGAAGAACTGCAGGAGGTAGAGAACAATGATTAAACACTTAGCAAGTTTTACCATGGATAGTGAGTATATGGAGATTTTAGAAAAAAACGGAAATATTTATGTAGTTAATTTTGATAGTTACGATATAGAGTTTTTTGAACTAGAAGAATTATGCAGAGACTTTTATGAAGAGGCTGAGGAAGACTTTGAAATAACTTATCACGACGAAGAGTTTAAAAAAGAATGTGAAAATATGAGGCAACTTTGCCGAGAAAAGTATTAACGAAAGGAATGAGTAGGGATGGAAAACGAAACTCCGTATCTAGTCTGCACTACCTTAGGTGGGCAGGAATGTTATTTTGTAGAGTTGGATGGAGTAAAACCGCACTTTTCAGATGATTTAAAAGAAGCTTGTTTTATGTCAGAAGAAGATGCAGTTAGATTAAGAGATATTTTGAATGAAAAAACAGATGCTTATTTTGAAGTTTTAGAAGTAAATATTGTTGATTAACTAAACAGAAAGGAGTGGAGGTTTGTCGGCCGACACTAAAAAGCTTTTTACTCCTTTGTGATTATGATACAAACTTTAGAATTATTTGGCGGTATTGGATCGCCTAGAATCGCTTTGCGAAATTTAAACATACCAATCAAAGCTATTGATTATGTGGAAATTGACCAGAAGGCAGTTGATAGTTATAACGCCATGTTTGCGGATGAACTGGATTACAAAACGCAATCTGTTGTTGGTTGGAATTTAAAGCCTGACATTGCCATCCACGGTAGCCCTTGCCAAGACAATACAGTTTTAGGCGGTGCCGCAGGAATGGAAATAAAATCAGGCACTAGATCAAGCTTGTTGTGGGAATCAGTTGAATCTTTTGAACAAATGGGATCATGGAGACCTAAAACAGTCATATGGGAAAACGTACCAGGTGTTTTAAAGCTAAAAAAATCAAAAGGGGCTTTCAAGAAGTACCTCGAAAAAATGGAATCACTAGGCTATACGAATAGTTTTGAAATACTTGATGCTCGTGATTTTGGGATTCCGCAAGCGAGAAAAAGACTGTTTACGATTTCGACGTTAAAAAATGAGCCTTTTAATTTCGAGAGATTGGCTAAACGTCCAACTAGGAATATAAACGAGTATCTGGAAACTAATGTTGATGATAGTTATACGATCACCTCGCCATCGATGCTTAAAGTTATCGGTAAACCTTTAAAAGGTTTCGGAGGTTACTTACCAATTATTGAGGATTATTGCTGGACCATTACCACCAAACAAAATAGAAATCCTAACAGCGGTATAATCCCAATTGGCAATGATCAGTTTAGGCTACTAACAGAAAAAGAGTGTTGGTTGCTTCAAGGTTATTCGGATTTAGATTTTATGAACGCTGCTAGTGTAAATAAAAAGACAGCTTTATATCATCAAGCTGGTAATAGTATACCAGTAACAATCTTTGAGAGTATTTTCGAGGTGATCTTATGAAAACTATAAATTACGCAGCACACAAAGGCAAGAGGGCGGTTGCTGTTAGATTGGTTGGTGGTAGCTGATGCTTGAACTAAACAAAATTTACAACATGGACTGCCTTGTAGGTATGCAGCAGATACCAGATAAAAGCATTGATATGATTTTGTGTGATTTGCCGTATGGGACTACTCAAAATAAATGGGATACCATTATTCCGCTTAATCCACTTTGGAGACAGTACGAAAGAATCGTTAAAGATAACGGAGCTATAGTTTTAACAGGTTGCCAACCATTTACCAGTCAATTGATCATGAGTAACCCTAAGTTATATAGATATGAGCTTATCTGGCAAAAGACTACAGCAACTGGACACCTTAATGCAAAAAAAATGCCAATGAGAGCGCACGAAAATATACTAGTCTTTTACAAAAAGTTGCCAACGTATAATCCACAAATGACGACAGGACACAAACGCAAGATATCTACAGCACGTCATAAACGCAACAGTAAAAAATCAACAAATTATAATGATTATGAGTTATCTAGTTATGATAGTGCGGAGCGTTACCCACGCAGTGTGATGACCTACGCAACAGACAAACAAAAAAGCGTTATACATCCAACTCAAAAACCAGTAGCGCTATTTGAGTACCTTATCAAGACATATACAAATGAGGGTGAGGTGGTATTTGACGGATGTAGCGGATCAGGCACAACTGCAGTAGCTGCTATCAATACCAATCGTAAATTTCTGTGCATGGAAAAAGAAAAGGAATACTTTGACAAGTCAGTCGAGAGGATTATGAAAGCAGGTGATAGCTTATGATTAAAAAAGGCGAAAAAGTAAAATATATCGGTACTGGTGTACCAAAGTATACAGGGCAATTGCTGGAAGTAAAGTTTGTCAATGATAAGTGCGTAAGCCTACTTTTCCCGAAAGCTGACAGACATCAAGTGGCGATCGAGAATGGCGGGATTTGGAAACAAGAATCTTTGCTGTGTGGACATAGCGAGGTTGAGGAGGTAAACAATGATACCTGATTGGAGATACCCAAAAGTGATGATTAACTTGTCGAAACAGCGACAACAGAATAAATCCAAAGGCGACAAACGCAACGGCACCATGAGCAGGCAACAAGCGTTTAGTGGACTATTTAAATAATGCAGGAGGGGAAGATATTGGATATTCAAATTTATAGCGCAAAGCAATACAATGGTCCAAAGCGTAAAATATTAACTGTCGACGGAATACCGGTAGTGATTGCCAGAAGCCGCAAACGTTTAGAAAGCTTCTCAGCTTATCTGCAAGGTTATCCTGTTGAAATATCAGATAAACAAGTTAAAAAGAAATTGGATCAGATTAGAAAGGGGTAGCGAATTGAATCAAATTACAGAATTATCAGAAGAGCAATTAAAAACACTTGCAAAAGAAATTAATAACCTCGCTAGACAGGATAGGGAAGATGAGAAACGAAGATTAGTGAGTAACGCTTATCACAACACAAGAATGCTTCTTCGGAACTACAATAAATTAAAGAAACACTGTGAAATCGTAGACGAACAAGTTTCATCAGAATTAGGTACTTTATGGAGCGATTGGAGATTTGATCTTGATTCGCTACTAGAACATAAAGCCAAAACTGTAAAATTGATGAATCATGTCGATAGAGCTTTAGAGGCATACAAAATCATAGACACAATAAAATATGATGTACTGGCAAATAAATATTTTAGATTTAACTCAATGTCCGACGAGCTTATAGGCAGTAAATACGATGTAGACCGCCGCACAATAAAAAGATGGGAAGATAAAGGTGTAGAAGACTTATCTATAATGGTGTTTGGGGTCGATGTTATATTTAATAAATTGTAAATGTCCAAATGATGCCCCACAATGGTACATTGATAATGGTATATTGATATTATGAAATACTAAGATAAACCACCTACGGCAAACAATTACACACATCTTTCCCAAATTATGACAAGGCAGATTACTGCTGTAGGTAGTTTATAATCACTCACAGGCTAACAACAAAAAACTAAAAATAAGGATGGTGAATACTCTCCCTCGTAGAGTTTATTTCATTCTTGCCTGTGGGTGTTTTATTGAGGTATAGCTCAGTTGGTAGAGCGTCTGACTGTTAATCAGGTTGTCACAGGTTCGAGTCCTGTTATCTCAGTTGCAACCGAGGAAGCGAAGGGATAGGGATGTGACGGTTTATACCGTAGCACATTGTGTAGGTTGCTTTAATTTAAAATCCGGGTGCTTTGCGCCTATATAGTCATCGCATATGCGGTGGCTTTTTATATTACATAAACCGTCATTCGTGGCGGTTGTTTTAGTTTATTTTTAAAGGGGGTGTTAAATTTGTGGAGAAATGGGAATTAGCTTACGAAGATTATAAACAAGGAATGAAATACAAAGACATAGCCGAGAAATATGAAGTATCTATTAATACAGTTAAGTCCTGGAAGTCTCGCAAATGGAATGCACCCCCTGATAAAGAGGTTGCAACCAAAAAGAAAAAGGTTGCACACAAAAAGAAGTTGCAACCAGTAATAGAGAATGACAATTTAACGGAACAGCAAAAGATGTTCTGCTTATTTTATTTGCAACACTTTAATGCGACCAAGGCATATCAACAAGCTTATCAGTGCGATTACCAATCGGCTAAAACAGCTGGTAACCGGTTGTTGACAAATGTTCACATAAAAAAAGAGTTGCATAGACTTAAAGCAGAGTTGCAACAAGATACCTTTGTTGATGTTAAAGACTTGATCCAAGAATATGCCAAACAAGCCTTTGCTGATATATCTGATTTTACAGAGTTTGGGCAAGAATTAGTTGAGTTTGAGGATGGCGAAGAACGTCCTATATCGTTTGTGAGACTCAAAAACTCTGATGAAGTGGATGGCTCTTTAATACAAGAAGTTAAAAAGGGCAAGGACGGTGTATCGGTTAAGCTCTACGATAAGCAGAAGGCTATGAGCGAGCTTATGAAGTACTTGGGCGGCGATGCTTTGAGGCAAGCACAAATTACAAAAATGCAGTCAGCAAACGAAACAACTGAAACAACTGAAGATAAACTTGATGAGTTACTTAATAAGATTAGCGGTGAATTAAATGGCACTAACTGATGTATATAACGCAAAACAGATTGAGGTACTGACAGAAACAATAAAACAAGATTGGTTTATAACGTTGCTGCATGGAGCGAAGCGGTCAGGTAAAACGAAAATAAATAATGACTTATTTCTATTCGAGTTACGACGTGTTAGAAAAATAGCCGATGACGAAGGCGTAAAAGAGCCGATGTACATATTAGCAGGTGTTTCCAGTTCGACGATTCAAAAGAACATATTGCAAGAGCTATATAATATGTACAACATCGAACCCAAGTATGACAAACACGGAAATTTTAAGTTGTTTGGAGTGAAGGTGGTACAAGCCTATACGGGAAATATTGGAGGCGTTGGAGCTATTAGAGGTATGACAGCTTTCGGTGCTTATGTAAACGAAGCGTCGCTAGCCAAGCGAGAAGTGTTTGCTGAAATTGTTTCGCGTTGTTCTGGAACTGGTGCAAGGATATTAGGCGATACAAACCCAGATAACCCAGAACATTGGTTAAAAAAAGAATACATTGATAATCCTAGTAAAAATATTAAATCGTTTCATTTTGAATTGGATGATAACACATTTTTGGCTGAACGTTATCGAGAAAACATAAAAGAAGCTACCCCAAGCGGGATGTTTTACGATCGAGACATAAAAGGCCTGTGGGTATCTGCCGAAGGTGTGGTTTATCGAGATTTTGATGCAAGTGTACATTATGTGCAATCTGAATCATTGCCGAAATTAACAACATATTATTGTGGTGTTGACTGGGGATATGAACACTGGGGGTCTATAATCGTTATTGGCGAAACAGATGACGGGGTATCATATTTAATAGAAGAACATGCCTCACAGTATGAAGAAATAGATTATTGGGTAGATGTAGCGAAAGGGATCCAATCCCGTTACGGGGCTAGGGTGCCTTTTTGGTGTGATAGCGCAAGACCTGAACACGTCGCTAGATTCCAACGAGAAGGCATAAAGGCTCATAATGCAGATAAGGCAAGATTATCTGGAGTTGAATCCGTGGCAAAACATTTCAAAACAAACAAACTTTTTATCTGTAGAGACAAAGTAGAAAAGTTTAAAGACGAAATATACCAGTACGTATGGGACAAAAAGAAAGGCGAACCTATCAAAGAATTTGATGATGTACTCGATTCGCTTAGATATGCGATTTATAACCAACACAAACCAAAACCAGAACCGATCAACGTTAAGAAAACAATAGATACATTCAAGAAACTAGGATTAGGTAGGTGATTAAATGGAAAAGAAACTTTTGAACGGTTCAAGATTTGATGAAGAAGCAAATAAAGTCTATCGCTTACCAGTGAATAAATTGCCTAAAAGAATAATGGCAACGACTGACGGATATACAGAAGAAGTGATCGACTTCGAAAACGAAGATATGCTGAAGATGATCGTTAAATTTATCCGTCATCACAAAGAAAAGCAAGTTCCAAGGTTACAGGAGTTAAAGCGGTATTCGTTAGCACAAAATAATATTAAATTTACTGAGGATAAAAGTGCAGATCGAGCAGACAATAAGATTGCTAACGATTGGGCAAGTTTTATTGTAAATTTTAAAAAAGGTGTACTACTGGGAAATCCGTTAAAGTACAGCGGAGAAAAAACAATTGCTAATAAAATTAATGAGTTTGCTAGTCAATCAAATGAAGACTACCACAACCAACTAATGGCAGACGATTTACTCGCTTTAGGAAGAGCCTACGAGTATGTAGGTCGTGATGAATATGGAAAAGAAACATTAATTAAGTTCAATTCGGAATGTACGTTTGTTATCTATGATACAACTAAAAATGCTAATTCTATTTGTGGTGTAAATTATTACGATGTTGAGTTTAATGATGAGACAACAAGTTACATCGATATTTATACCAACGATGGATTTCTTTATCAGTTTGAGACTAAAGATCAAGATTATGATGACTTAACTCTTTATGATCACGACCAAACCTATTTTAATACCGTCCAAATTAACGAATGGGTAAATAATGAGGAACGATTGGGAGACTTTGAAAAAGTTTTGGATAATATTGATGCTTATGATTTGTCTCAATCATCTATGGCCAACTTTCAACAGGATTCGTCAGAGGCTTATTTGGTAATTAAAGGTAATCCAGAAACGGCAGCAGATGAAGAGGGAGAAAATACTAAGCTAGAAGTCCTTAATGCGATGATAAAGGCAAGAGTATTAGTTTTGGGAGATAAAAAGCATTACGGTGAGGGACAAACAGGAAGTGAACCAGATGCTTACTATCTCAAAAAAGAATACGATACAGCTGGAACAGAAGCGTATAATGACAGATTAGTATCTGACATGTTGCGCTTTACATCATTAATTGACTTCACAGACGAAAATATGGGGGGCAATCAATCTGGTATTGGGTTTAGGTTTAAAGGCTGGGGAAATGATAACGATCGCAAGAACAAAGAACGCATGATTAAAAAAGCTATTATGCGACGTCTGAGATTGCTTACCCACTCCTGGTCACTAAAAGACAATTTGAATAAACCGCAAGGCTTTGCTGACAAAGTAAAGTCTATTTTTATGTCTGCAGATAAGAAACAAGAGTCACTGTATGACAAAGTTAATGAAATTGAAATCCTATTTACTCCTAATGTTCCACAATCTGATGAGGAGATCATGAAAGTTATTGCTGGCATGGTCGGGATTGTATCAGATGAAACATTGTGTGAAATGGCTGCTAAATTGACTGGAGTTCCAGCAGAAACAGAAATTAAACGAATCAAGAAAGAAACTGATGATAGTGTTAATCGGGTCTATGATGAAGAACCTGAAAAAGAGGTTGATGTGAACGATGGCGAAGAACAACCAGATTAATTATTGGAAAGATCGAGAAGAAAAAAATATTAATGCTCGTAAAAAAACTGATAAACAAATTGCGAAAGAGATTGAAAACCTATATGTTGATACACTTACAGAAATCCAAAAGGAAATCGATGGTTTTTTAGGAAGGTATGCGAGCAAAGAAGGCATATCAATGCAAGATGCTAGAAAAAGAGTTTCTGAAATGGATGTCAAAGCATTTGAAACAAAGGCTAAGAAGTATGTTAAAGAAAAAGACTTCTCGCCTAAAGCGAATCGAGAATTGAAAATCTATAACCTTAAAATGAAACTGAATCGCTTAGAGCTCTTGCGCTCTAACTTATTACTGGAACTAACAGCCTCTAGTGATACGTTGCAGAAAATATTTGAAGAATACCTATCATCGGAAGCAAGAAGCGAATTTGACAGACAATCAGGGATTCTGGGAAATGTCACTGGAGACTACAAAAGCAAAATTGATTCCATAGTCAATGGGTCATACAAAAACGCATACTTTAGTGATCGTATTTGGGGAATTATTCAAGTAGATTTAAGGACAGCTTTAGAGAAACTTTTGTTAAAAGCAATTGTTCAAGGTTTAAACCCTCGTGAAATCGCTAGGCAACTAAAAAAGTACTTTGATGTAGCCAAAAATCAAGCAGAGCGTTTGGCTCGAACTGAATTAGCAAGAGTCCAATCCGAAGTGCAGAAACAATCCTATACGTCTAACAAGATAGATAAGTTTGTTTTTATTCGAGAAGCAACAGCTTGTCCGATTTGCAAAGCTGTATCAACTGAACCGATATCTATTGATAAGTTTGAAGTTGGAGTGAACGCAGCACCAATACATCCTAATTGCCGATGTAGCACAGCACCGTATTTTGACCGTGAAGAATTTCAGAAGTATTTGGAGGGGAAAGGACTATGAAAGAAGAAAAGACATATTCACAAGCTTATTCGGATTTAAAAGGATCTATTAGAGATTTTAAGTTAGCGATAGGTAGGTTGTTTGAGCTTGAAAAAATCATTAATTGGATGAAGAAAAAAATATGAAAAGTATGTTAGCGAAAAGACAAGAAAAGGAAAGTGGAGTATCTGTTTAAACGATTATAGATGAAATGAATTACACAGAAGATTAAGTCTAGCAGATTACTAGGCTTTTTTTATTATAGGGAAAGAAGGGAATTTAAATGAAATTCGAGCAGATTTTACCATTACTAAAAGAAGGAAAGAAAGTATTTCGAACTGGTTGGAATGGAAGAGGAATGTTTATAGTTCGCCAAAAAGGGTATCCAGAAGGTATCTCTTGTAACAAGCAGACTGCTGAAGCTTGGGATTTATCAGAAGGTGATTTATTTAAAGTCAATCCGTATTTACAAATCAAAAATGCCGATGGAACTCATGCGATGTGGGTGCCAAGTATTGGAGATATATTTGCAGAAGATTGGGAAATCAAATCTTAGCAATTTAACTTTTTATTATGTCCAAGCATTGATGACATTAAAAGCTATGGAAGTGCAAGCATTTATCCACGTTAAAAGATATGGGAAAGGAACGATTATCATGAAAAGAAAGAAATTAGGAATGAACTTGCAGTTTTTTGCGGAAGATACAGGATCTAACGGTGGTGGTGATAATCCGGATAACACCACTAACGGTGAAATTGTAGAAAAAGCAAAAGATGAGCAAGAGACGAACGAATCTGATAAAAAATATTCGGATGAGGACGTCAACAAAATCATTGATGCTAAATTTGCTAAATGGAAGGCAGAACAGCAAAAAGAACAGGATGAGGCAAAGAAATTAGCTGAAATGGACGACAAAGAAAAAACGGATTACGAGAAACAGAAATTGCAAGAAGAAATCGATAATCTAAGAAGAGAGAAGACTCTAGCAGAAATGACTGAAACAGCTAGCGAAATGCTTTCTGATAAGGGGTCTAAGCCAACTAAGGAAATGCTGCGATTAATTGTTTCTGAAGATGCTGAAACAACCTCAACCAATGTCAAAACGTACCTAGAGTCGATTGAAGCAGAGCGCGAAGTGATGAAACTAGACTTTGAAAAACGTTTAGGGTCTAAATTGCCGATGGATGGCACAGGTAATATGTCTGATGTTGGCGGATATGGGAAAAAGTTAGCTCAAAAAACAAATAATGACACAACAAAGCAAACTTATTTTAAAAATTAGGAGGCAGAATAATGGAAAAAAGAATATTTGGAACAAAAAGACAGATTTTGGCAGATGTAAACAATACAAAAAGTTTATCTGTCGTAGTGGGCTCTAAAGGTGTTACAGAATTGAACGCCGCAGGGAAAAAATATATCCCCGCAGGTACTCCAGTAGGTGGTGGTGATCCTTTCGGGGACGAGCAAGCACTAGTTACAGTTACTAATACAGCTGAAAGTGCAGCGAATGCAAAAGGGGTATTGTTGCACGATGTAGTTTTTGATAATGATTCCTCTACAGCAAACGGTACTTTACTTTACTTCGGAACTGTAAATGAATATCGCTTAGAAGACGGGTTAACAGTAGTAGAAGAAGCAAAAGCGGCGTTAAATGGCAAAGTATACTTTGTTAAACGTAATAAATAAGGGGGAATTATAAAATGAAAGTAAAAATCCATAAAGAGACACTAATGAAAATGAATTTGCAAATGTTTGCTACTTTTAATATTTTTGATCTTGTGCAAGCGCCGAATGTAGCAACATATTGGGCTGAAAAAGTTAATGCAGCTCAACCGTATTTAGGAGAAGAACTTTTCCCAGCAGATAAACAACTTGGTATGAAGCTAGCTTGGTTGAAAGGTAAAACAGGTTCACCAGTAGCATTGAGACCATCAGCGTTTGATGCGGATGTTATTCCGCGGGGTCGTGAAGGATTCCAAGAATTAATCGAAAAAATGATTTTCTTTAAAGAATCGTATTATATCGATGAAGAGTTACGTCAAGAATTAAATATGGTGAACCAAACAAATAATGCTGCTTATCGTGATGTATTGTTAAACCGAGTATTCGATGATATAGCTGACTTGTTACGAGGTGCAGCTGTACGTCGAGAAATTATGCGTATGCAGATGTTGACAACTGGGTCTATCAAAATTGATGAGAATGGGCAATCTTATGACATTGATTACGAAATTCCAGATGAACACAAAGGGAATGCCGCGGTAGCTTGGTCTGATTCTGAAAAATCTGATCCAGTAGAAGATATCGAGAAAGCTATCGCAGTAATGCAAGAAGATGGAGTTAGCCCTGCAAGAGCGATTATGAATAGCAAAACTTTCCGCAGTTTACGTCAGAATGCTTCTATCAAGGCTACTATTTTAGGTAACAATGCTAATGCTCAAGCAGCTAAACTATCCAAACAATCTCTATTAGATTATATCTCGGAAGAACTGAACCTTGAAATTGTTATTTACGATAAAGTTTACACTACAGAATCAGGAACACATAAGTTTGTACCTGATGAAACATTTGTTCTATTACCTGCTCAAACTCTAGGGAAAACTTGGTTCGGTACCACGCCTGAAGAATCTGATTTAATGGCAGGAACTAGCTCGACAGTATCAATTGTAGATACAGGAGTTGCGATTACAACGATGAAGAAATCAGATCCTGTTAATGTAGAAACTAAAGTGTCTATGATTTCTTTACCATCATTCGAGCAAGCTTCATCAGTTTTCATTTTGAATACTAATATCGCTGGAAATGACATAAAAAAGAACGCTAGAACAAAAGGTTAGTCAATGACTAGCCTTTTTATTTTTGAAAGGAGGCAGTCATGAGTGATCAAAATATTTTAGAAGAAGTCAAACGAACTCTTGAAATTGAAGATACTGATTTAGATAGTCAGCTGACGGATTTTATAAAGCGAACAACTCAGCAATTGAATGTCCGTTTAGGCTTCTTAGAAGCTGTTCCTGACGTTTTATCTTATATCGTAGTTGAATGTACTATTAAACGATTCAACCGCAAAGGGAATGAAGGAATGAACTCTTACGGCCAAGAAGGAGAAACGATTAACTACGGAAAACTTTTGGATGAATTTCAAGACGACATCGATGCTTGGAAAGCTAAAGAAGAAGCAGAGCAGAATGTTTCTCCCCGAAAGGGAGTGGCACGATTTATATGAAATATGATGAAAAAGTTGAGTTCCGCATAGAGAAAAAAGAGTATGATTCGAAGCAAGGTAAAGAAATTACAAGAGTTACTGAGTTTAAAGAGAGACGAGCCAATGTTACTGATGCGTCACAAGAGGTTATGCAGGTTGCTTTTGGGGATTGGAGAAAAGGTACTAAGGTCATTCGGCTACTAAGTCAAATACCTTTTAATCCTACACATGTGATCTATCAGAACAAAAAGTATAAAGTAGCCATGAAGAGACAACCTAGTCGCAAATCTGCTTTTGTTGTGGAAGAGGTGAGTAGCTAGTGGGCAAATCAAAGACTATCATCGGAGCCGCAGAGTTCAAAAAAGCTCTTAAAAGAAATGCAACGTTAGATGATTTGAAAAATGTTGTGAGAATGAATGGTACTGAATTGACTCGTGAAGCCGAGGTGAACGCTCCAGTCGATACTTCAACGCTTGAAAGGTCGATAACTCAAACCATCAAGGACAATGGTCTAACTAGCGTTACCGAGCCGCATACTGAATACGATGGATACGTTGAGTGGGGAACTCGTTACATGAAAGCTCAACCATACATTGGACCAGCTTTTAAACAGCAAATTAAGAAATACAAAAGCGATATGCAGAGGTTAGTCAAATGAATGATCAATATATTTTTGATAAGGCATATACACTAATTCAACAACTTGGGATTGACATATACACAAACAAACAGATGAATGATGTAGACTATCCATTTATAGAGATGAGTAATATTGACACTGACCGTTTAATCACGAAGAGTGGGAGTATTCAAACGATTAGTTTATTCTTAGATATTTGGGGGCTAGCCTCTGAAAGAAAAGATGTAACGACAATAAAATCTATGATTATTGATATATTGATTCGTAATTTTCAAGTTAAAGAATCAGAAATAGAAGATCGAATACTAACAGATACAAGCACAACTGATACCCTGTTGCATGGGGTTTTAGTTGTGCCTATTTATTTAAATTAGGGGGAATTTTAATGGCAACAGCAATCAAAGGTATTAATGTATTTTTACTATTTAGAAAATTAGTAGAAGCTGAAACGGTCGAAGCAAAACGTTTAGCTTTTCAAACGGAACATAGTCGTACCATCGAAGGTGATTCCAGTAATACAATCACCAAAGACGGTAATGTGAACGTCCCAGGAGTTGCGACAGTCGAAATGGATGTTACTTCGGTTTTGGCGGAAGGAGACACCTTGCAAGACGAATTAGAAAAGGCTGTAATCGATGGAAGTCTATACGAAATTTGGGAAATCACTAAAACGGAGACAACTGACGAGGACCTGACGAAAGCGGCCGAAACAAAAAAATATCCAGCGACATATTACCAAGGATACATTACTTCGACTGAATCGACATTCGGCGCTGAAGATTTAACAGAACTATCTATTGGATTAGCAATCAATGGTACTGGAGCAAAAGGAATGGCTACCGTTACTGATGAACAATCACAAGTTATTCAATACTCATTCCGTGATACAGGTAAATATGTTCCTGAAACTGGCGGAGAAGCTAAAACGGAAAAAAAATAAATTAAGGAATGGGGCAGAAATTATCTGCTCCATTTTATTTAGGAGGAATACACATGGAATTAAAAATCAATGGACAAGACACTGAGATTGTTTTCGGGTTAGCGTTTAATCGTGAGATAGACATGATTTACAGAATTGAGGGACAAGGTTTAACCTTCGGGGCTGGACTAGATACGTTATTACCTCAATTGTATTCTGAAAGTGCTACAGCACTTCAAGAAGTAATTTATCACGGAACAGCACACATCAAAAAAGGACGTCCTAGTGGCCATCAGGTCGATAAATTCATCGAAGAATCAGAGAATATGGATGAACTATTCAAGCAAGTTTTAACAGAGCTAGGGGAATCTAATGTAGCAAAAAAGAAACTAGCGATGTGGAAGAAACAACTTCAAATAAACGACTAACACATGACGAAATTGTTTTAAATATTATCAGATACTTAAACATTCTTGATTTCGACAGAATCAACAGAATGACTGTATGGGAATATTCAATCCTCATGGAAGGCAAGAAATTACAGAAAATGGACGAAATGGAAAATCTCCATCTATTAGCCTATAAGATTCAAGTGGCTAAAAACACTAAAAAGCAAGGGGATAAATTAGTTCCAGCTTATCCTACATTTTACGACTTTTATGATAAGAAGCTAATAGAAACTGGCGTATCTAGTAAATCTTTAGATGTTGATGAATCTGAAATAGAAATGTACAAGCTCCTATCTAAAATGTGAGGAAGGAGGTAAATAATGTCTCAATCATACAGTATACAAGCTGTTTTATCTGCGGTAGATAAAGATTTCACTAGTAAAATGAACAACGCTGTTGGTACAACAGACAAACTAGACGATGGAATGAAAAAAACAAACACTAGCATCTTGGATATTGCCAAAGGTGTTGGTGTTTTTAAATTGGTAGATATTGGTGTATCTGCTATCACCAACTCTTTAGGTGGTGCCATAAAAAGATTTGACACGTTGAATCAATATCCAACTGTTCTACAATCCTTGGGAGCAAGCGCAGAAGAAGCAGATAGTGGGATGCAGATTCTTTCAGATGGCATAGATGGCTTACCATCGACTTTAGATGAAGTAACAGGAACAGCTCAACAAATGTTTTTGGTTTTTCGTGATGCGGACAAGGCTTCTGAAAGTACAATCGCATTGAATAATGCGTTACTGGCTAGCGGATCTAGTGGAGATAAGGCAGCTCGAGGAACAGAGCAATACTTAAAAATGTTGCGTTCAGGGAAAGTTGACATGGATGTTTGGGGTACACTCCAGGACACTATGGGAATTGGACTAGATAAGACAGCTAAATCTATGCTCGGAGCTGGAGCTTCTACTCAGGACCTTTATAAAGCATTACAAAGTGGAGAAAAAAGTGTTACTCAATTTAACGATGAAATAATTAAATTGAATGGTGGTGTTGGCGGATTTGCTGAGCTGGCTAGAGCTAACTCAAAAGGTATTGGAACATCTTTTAAAAACATGGGAAATGCTGTTACAAAAGGTGTAGCTAATGTTATCAAAGCGCTCGATCAATTTGTAAAAGATGCTGGTATTAACGCAGACGGTATTATGGGTATTTTTGACAAAATGAAAGAGGGTATAAATACCTCGTTTAAATTCGTTATTAACTCGATTGAAGTTGTAACTCCCTATTTTGCGCAATTTATTAAAGTTATAGGTAGTTTAAAACCTTTGTTACCACCACTGACAGTAGCAGTAACTGGCGTAGGAACGGCTATCGGTACGATGAAAGTGATCAACACTATTACACCGATGATAACAAAAATGAGCGAATCCGTAAAAATTGCTTCGAATGTATTTCAAACGTACACCGTTGCAACAAAAGCAGGGATGGCATCGACTAAAGCATACCAAGCTGCAACAGTCGGTGGTAACTTAGCGATAAAAACTAGCACAGTATTATTCGGGGCTCTTACAGGTAAAATAAGTCTTGCTACTGGGGCTCAAATGTTGGCAACTAAAGCAACCATCGGTTTCAAAGCGGCTGCTAGCGGATTGTACGCCGCTTTAGGACCAGTTGGAATTGCAATGGGAATTGTTGCTGCTGCAGGAGCTGCACTAGTCTGGATGAATAACGAAAATACTAAAGCATCAAAAGAATTAAAGCAAGCGCAAGTTGACATGAAAGAATCTTTAGAAGAGTCCGTTACTTCTTACGACAAAGGCATAGAGAAAACCAAAGCCCAAAGCGAAATGAATCGTCAGTTGAAAGACGAAGTTGTGGATTTAGCTGTACAAGAAAACAAATCTGCTGAAACAAAAGAACTCTTGAAAACAAAAGTTGACGAATTAAACAGCAAGGTTCAAGGGCTTGGCTTAGCCTACAATGAAGAAGCTGACGGCATTACAATGAGCAATGAACAACTGGAAAAGCGTCTTGAACTGCAAGAAAAGCAAGAAATGGGTAATGCTGCGGAAGAACGTTTGATAGAGTTACAGCAAAAAAGAGTTGAAGCTACAGAAAACTTGAAAAAAGCTGAGGAAGCGAAACAGGAAGTAGACAATAAGTTCATTACTTGGGGCAATGAAATTAAAAACACGGAAGAAGCTTTGACAACTGCCAAAGAGAACCGGAATAATATTGAAGAACAAATTGCACAAGCGACTATCACAAGAGACAATGGACTTAAGGCAAGCGCTGAAGAATTAAGCTATGTGCAAGCTCAAATGGTTGAACAACAAAAGGTGAGTTATACCGACCTAACAGAATCTCAAAAGACTGCATTTGATGCGATGCAAACACAATATGATGCATTGAGGGAAAAGACTACTAGTGCATTTGATGCCATTGAGCAAAAGCAAGCTATAAGCTTAGAGCAGATGATAGAAAATTTGAATAAAAATGCCGAAGCTGTGCAACAGTGGTCGTCCAACGTTGCAATTTTAGCTGAACGAGGTGTTGATCAAGGGTTGATTGCTCAATTGGAGAAAATGGGTCCTGCAGGAGCTCAACAGGCAGCAGAGTTGGTTAATCGTAGTGATGAGGAATTAAAAACACTTAGCGATACTTATTCTAATAGTGTCAAAGCTGCTAATGATGCGATGGTAAGAACTGCTGGAGAAGGATCGCAACCCTTTGTAGATGAGATGAGTAAAACAGTTGATAAAGCATCAATTGGAGCTAAACAAAAGTTTGAAACAAGTGATTTATTCACATTAGGTGGAAGGATTACAGGAACTCTAAAAGATGACATTGAAAAAAATTCTACCCAAGTCGAGGAAGCTTCGAAAGGCCTAGTTAATAAAGCTGTAAGCCCATTAAAAGACTTGCAACCAAAACTTTATCAATCTGGAAAAGAAGCCCCTAATGGGTTAGCACAAGGAATAAGCGAAAATACTGATGTTGCCGGCAAAGCTTCCGAGAAAATGGGGAACACAGTAGATGAGCAATTAAGAAGTTCGCTTGGAATCCATTCCCCTTCACGGGTGATGGCAGATAACGGAAAATTTATTACAACAGGTTTAGCACAGGGGATTGAAAACGGTCAAAATGAGCCAATTCGCAATATTAGGACTATTGCGGATCGCCTTAAAAATGAATTAAACGGATTACCTAATGAAATGAATACGATTGGTAATTATGCGATGGCAGGTTTTGCAGATGGAATAAATCAAGGTGGAGAACACGCAATAGAGAATGCGAATAGAATTGCAAATGATGTTGCAAACACAATGAGATCAGCATTAGATATCCATTCCCCTTCTCGAGTAATGATGAAAATCGGAGGTTTTGTTGGAGAAGGTTTAGCTATTGGAATGGAAAAGAGCGCTAAGTTAGTAGGAAAAGCAAGTACCTTACTTTCGGATGCATCTATGAATATTTCATCTGGAGCTATCGGACAACAAACTAGCCAACTTACCGGAGAAAGTAGTCAGAGTTTAAGTATAACAGTCGAATCGATTTTAGATGGAAAAATTTTAGCAAGAGAAACTGCATATTTTATGGCAGCAGAATTACAGGGTATTAGCAATAAAAAGAACGCAGCGTTAGGGAGGAGGATTTGATGTATAACTTTGTTGATACTACCGAAATCCCTAATATGAATGATATTCCAAAGGAAGCGATGAATTTTAATGGGAAATTTTTAGAAGAGATAATCCCTGGTTATCGCACATTATCAGTTTCTGGGCGAGAGCTCGCTACTACAGAAATCCAAAGCTATCAGCTAGGAATAAGAGACGGGAAAAGACAGGTTTACTCTCGCATACCAGAGAGAGAGCTTACAATTAAATATGCTCTGATTGCTAATACTGAATCTGACTTTCGTGACTTATTCAATCGACTGAACATCACATTATTTAGTGAAAAAGATGTTGAAATTTGGTTTAACGATGAGCCTGAAATGTTATGGAGTGGTAGTAAATCTAAAGTATCAAGTGTACCAGATGGTACTAATAAAATCATAAGCACGTTTTCTATCACTCTTAATGACCCGTATAAATATACTAGGTCAGATGCAACAAGTGTCACATGGGGCTCTGAAACCATAACGTTTAAAGCTAACTATTTAATGGGGAACACTGGGTCTGGTGCTGTCGACATGCCTATTGTTATTGAAGGCGGGGCTTATTGGGGATCAACTATGATAACATTCCAAAATAGTTCTTATCTGATGGGGGATGACGGAACAGAATCTAAACCTATTGAAATTTATCCAACGGTTGAGGGACTAAAAGTTAAACCCGAAATACTATTAAAAGGTACTGGACGTGACGTGTGGATCAAAACTCGCAACGACACCATAAATTTAGGTGATTTCGATGATGCTGATATTTTTATTGATACGAAAAAATTTAATATTACAAAAAATGGTAACCCGATGATTAGACCAATGAATGATTTTTATATTTACCCGAACGAACCTTTGTTTATCCAAGCGAAGGATAGTGACTTTACTCTTACTATAAGGTATTCAAATAGATTTTTATAAGGAGGTTATCACCTTGCTAATGTCAATGGACTTAAATCGGGAGTACACAGCTATTTTAGATAATGCTTACAATGTCAGCTACGATAAAATTGAAAATCAGATAGGTAATATTGAATTCACGATGCCATTAGATGATCCAAAGAATGATTCGTTGCAAGAATTATTATGGGTAGAACTAACCGATAATGAAGATGAATACATTGGTCTATATCGAGTGATGCCGTCAACAATTCAAAAAGATGCCAGTAACAATAAAATAATCTATACTGCAACTCACGCCCTAGGGACACTACTCGACAGTGTCCTTTTTGGCTACCATGAATTAGTGAATCGCAAAACTGTTGATGTGATTAATTATGTTTTAGGGAAGCAAACAACAAAGCATTGGGTGCTGAAGAATTGTGAGTTTACACGGTATTTCAGCTATGCGTGGGAGAATGAAAATGGATTAGCGGATGCTTTGTTTTCTATTCCTGCTGCATTTGACGAAGACTATGTTTGGGAATGGGACACACAAGTTTATCCATTTGAACTATCACTTGTTAGACCACAAACAGAAGTAGTTGCTCGAATTCAAGAAGGGTACAATATGCAAGGTTTTGAGATCGAAAAAGATCCGAATAATCTTGTCAACCGGGTTTATCCTTTAGGATCGGGCGAAGGAATTAACCAAATAAATATAAAATCAGTCAATAATGGTATTTCATATGTTGAAGACAAGGATTCCATAGAAAAATATGGCTTAGTCGAATATGTTTGGGTGGACCAACGATTTACTATTCCACAGGCTTTGAAAGATAATGCTCTCAACATGTTGGAAAAATGGTCGATTCCTAAAGTCAGTTGGTCCGTAAACGCTGCTGACTTAACAAAACTAACAGATGACCCACTAATCGTAGACAAACTTCGTAAGGGTGGAGTTGCAATGATTAATACAAATGATTTTGGCTCCGTTAACTTAAGAATTAAGAAAGAAGCTAAAAGTGATGTGTTCGGCGCCCCGCAAAATTTGCAATTAGATTTGGGCAATCTTAAAGATGATATCACGACTACGATGTCGGATTTAGGGCGTAAACAACAGATCAATGAGACATACTCACAAGGTGCTACAAACATTTTAAATTATAGCTATCAAGATAATTGCGAGTCAGCATATCCAGCGATTATAGAGTTTTACTTGGATGACGATGTATTTCATGTGAACACGGTTGAATTGACGTTTAAAACGAAAAGATATCGAGGATACACTAAAGCAGTCAAAGGCGGAGGGGCAAGAGTACAGTCTACTTCTGCTGGTGGTGCTAGCACTCAAACGAGTACTGCTGGTGGCGGGAGCATAGCCACAAGTGGAGCTGGCGGCGGTAGCGTGGCGACTAGCTCTGTAAATGGCCAGAGCACTCAGACAAGCAGCGCTGGAGGTAACCATAGGCATTTGATGTTTGCAAGAAGTTCCACGGCTGGACCAATCTCAGAAAATACATTGAGGTATGAGGCAGCAAGAGGTCAAATAGTAGAATTCAGGGGTATCAACGGTAATTTGTATACAAGAGAAGAGAGCGGTAATCATTCGCATAACGTAACTACTCCAGCCCACTCGCATAACGTAAGTATTCCAGCACATACTCACAATGTAAGCATTCCAAGCCATACTCACAATGTAACTATTCCAGCACATACGCATCAAGTCACGTTACCAGACCATACACATCCTCTCGAATGGGGGATATACGAAGCTCCGAATAGTGCAAGCAGTGTTGATATCATTGTAGATGGGAAAACACTTACGCAACATGAGACAAGCCAACAACGACTTAATTTAGTGGACCATCTACGAAAAACAACCTCTGGGAAAATATCCAGAGGTAATCATACAATACAGATTAAACCAAACAGACTTGCGAGAATCGAAGCGCAAGTTATTTGTCGTGTATTTATTCAATCACAACTAGGAGGTCAATTTTAATGAAAGCTTTAGTAGTTACTTTGAAGAATGGTGTTCATGTACAGATGTATTTTGAAAAAGAATCAGAAGCAAAGGAAATCCGGAACAAAATATTGAAAAGTAAAAGCGAGTTTTGTGAAATGATCGATACTGCAACTGTAAGAGTGAGTGAGGTTGCTCTGATCGAAATCGTTAATGCTGAATTGGAGGGAATAGAATGAAAATTAAAGTGAAAAAAATAGATGGAGAAGCATTTACTGCAGAAACAAATAAAACTTTAGATGAGATTTTTGAAGAACTGTCTAACACTTCCGAAAATAGCTTTATCTTACTTGGGGAACACATCGAACAAAAAATGACAATCCAATCAATTGAAAAAGAATAGAGGTGATTTAAATGGCAGTTGAACAAATCAAAGAAACAGACACACTAAACCAAGGACGCGTAAAAATTAATGCTGTTTTAGATCAATCAAACGCATCATCAGAAAAGGTAGATGCTTACAAGACTGAACTGACAGAAGGTGTAAAACAAGCAAAAGAGATAGCTGAGAATGCTGGTAATCAAGCTAAGGAAATAGCCGAAGAAGCTGGAGAAAACGCCAATAAAAAAGCGGACCAAGCAATTGCTGATTCAAAAACAGCCGTTGATACGTCAAATCGGGCAATTGGTACTGCCAACCAAAACAAACAAGATTTCGATGCGCTAAGAAATGAATTTGAGGACGTAGTTGCTGAATCTGGGGATAGCACTCCAGAAATTGTACAGGCAAGAACTGATACACAAGGAATCAAACAAACCACGTTACAAGCTCGATTAATCAAAGATTTTGGGGATCGATTGACTTCAGCTGATGCTGTACAAATGTTTAGCGGTCCAATAAATACTTCTAAAACTATGGATTTTTCTGGTAAAACGGCTGGCAATAAATCTAGCAATCCCCATGTTGCTTACGCAGATAACTCTTCAACGAGTTTAAAAACACCTACTGCTAGTTGGACAGAAATGAATCAAGAAGAATACAACAAAGTAGCTGGTCGTGATGATACGGGTGTTTCTACTGAATCGATGAGAAATGGTATTGTTCCGCAACAGAGATACGAGTTTGACATATTAGAAACGGTTAAGCAATTGGCACCAAATATATTTGATGGTTTAGACATTGGCGAATCAGTTAAATTCGTGAAAGATAATTTCATCTCCTTTAGCTTAAATACAAGAAGCAAAGCCAGCTCCTCAGGTAACAAAGTTTTAAAAGTAGCTACCTATTTAGAATCAGCGAATACTTATACTACACAAATCCAACAAAACGCAGCTGATTATACTGATTTTAAGATTGACATCAATGATAGTAACTTTATCAGTAGTGAGGGGAAATTGAATGTCCTGGTTTACACAGATAGTGCCAATGGTGTTACTGCATCTTTAGTTGATACGGATTATATAGGTACACAATTAACGATTTCTTTGAATCCTTTGACTGTACTAGAGACGTCAGGATTCGTGAAAAAAAGTTATGTTGAATCAGAGGTATCGAATCTGGCTACTAAAACCGAATTAGATGAACATACAGATAACGATGATAATCCGCATAATGTGTCAAAATCTCAAATAGGATTAGGCCTAGTGGAAAATTACAGTGTAGCTACACAGGAAGAAGCTGAAATTGGGGAAGTATCCAACAAATATATGACGCCAGTTCGCGTTTTCCAAGCAATTTCAGAGTGGGTCAAAGGAAAATTTGTTGGAAAAGTAGGAGATGAAGATGTTGGCGGTGTTAAAAACTTTACTAGCATTCCTCAAATTAACAATATTCCAATTGCAGTCGATAGAGGGGTAGCCTATAAAGAAATAAAACTCAATACTTCAACAAATGCAAATATAAAAAGTGGCTTTATCAGACTTTGGCGTGTAGGTAACCTAGTAACTGTTGGTATCTATCTAAGTTTATCTGGTCCAGTCAGATGGGCAAATCTTGCGCCTTTCCCAAAAGGGTTTGTTCCGCAAAGTCCTGGAAGTTTTGGTGTTCCGTTAGGATCAAACGGCGGAGAACAACTTGCTGCTACACTTTATGGTGGATCTGGAAACTTCAGACTTTTAACTGCCGGTTCGTTACCTTCTTCTGGATATGATTTCCAAGGTACGGGAATTTATTATACAGAATCAAACTTTCCCAGTTAAGCCTCTGGATGTACCAGAGGTCTTTTATAAGTCTGCACTTGATGAATTAAAAAATAAAATTAATCCCAATTTAATTTCCATCGGTTATCAGACGGACAATCACTATGATTTGTGGTATTGGGTGCAACATGTAGCAGACGGAATATCCAAGGTAAATAATTTAGTTTATTTACAAGATTCTGTCGATGTACTGATTGCTGGAGGCGATAATGTTCAAAGTGGACGGATAGGGAAACAACTTAACGTAACTATAATGAATCAATGGCTGTCGTTTTTCTTCGCCGGCAATAAAGCTGACCGCTTTGCGTTACGAGGGAATCATGATGACGGATCGCAAAAGCCGAGTGATTTTAACAAAGTAAAACCAGCTTTAAGTGATGTTATCACTGCGGATGAGTTTAAATCCATGTATAGAACAAAAGCATGTAATTACGGTGAAGTGAGAGATGGAGATAGTCTTTATGGCTACAAAGATTATACAAAATACAAAATCAGAATTATATTTTTAGACTCGATTGATAATCCAACAATAGTTGATTCTGCAGGCAAGCTGAAGTATTACGGTATGGGCACCATGGGATTTAGAGAAAGGCAGCTAAAATGGATAGCACAAGAAGCGCTAGGTAATTGCCCAGATGATTATCATGTAGTGATGTTTAGTCACGTCCCAATTGATGGTTCTCAAAATGAGGCGAACTCAATAAATCATAAGAGTTTGATAAAAATGATCAAGGCGTTTAATGATCGAACATCAGTAAAACTTGTAAGTGATAGTACTAGTGTTTACCAAGAAGATTTCGGCGTAAATTTTGCGGTAGACTTTTCGAATCGCAAAACGAGTAATTTTGTAGGATACATTGCCGGGCACAATCATACAGAAAAAATGACTTTAGTTGAGGGGTTTAATGTAATCATTTGTCGCCAAGCTGTTTTCGAAGATTGGCAACCAGAAACGTCATTGGGCACAGCCAAAGAAGATGCTTTACAAGTGATACAGATTGATACAAATAATCGAAAAATTACTATTTTAGGATGCGGAAGAGCGACAAATAGAGAATTTAGTTACTAAGAGAGTAGGTGGACAAATGAATGATGTGAAACTCGAAGAATTACAGGACATTTTCGATGATCGCTATATAAAAAAAGAAGATTTAGAAAAGCAGGTAAATGAAGTTGCCAGTAAAAAGTACGCAAGTAAACAAGATTTATTAGAAGCAATTGGAAAAATTGAAGCAATGCAAGTTGAACAGACACGGAACACTGAAATGCTAAACAAAATCTATGAGATTGTTATCTCGATACAAGAAGACCAAAGCCAACAAAAAGCAAAGCTTGCTCTTTTAGCAACTGACGTAGAGATTGCAAAGAAGGTTTTGTTTAGACAAGTTTGGGAATCGTTACCTCGTATTGTGAGGGTCTTTGTGATAACGATTAGCATATTCCTACTGTTGATTATCTTTTCGGCGCTAATAGGCGAGACTGCTAATCAATTTATGCAAACGAACGGTTTGTATGTGGCGGTAGCTACTGCAACAATAAGTTATCTATTTTCTAGAAAGGAGTGAACAATATGAGCTATTGTCAATGGTGGAATCCCTGGTGTAAAGGGAAACGAGCAGTAAAAAATGTTTTAAACGATCAAGTATTAAGAATTCTCGAAGAACAGAAAAAAGAAGAACAGAATATCAAAAAAACAAAAGAGTAAGCTTAGTGGCTTTCTCTTTTTTAGGAGGTACGGATAATATGAATATGAACAACAAAACTTATAATCTGTTGAAATGGATTGTAATCACAGTATTGCCTGCTGGAGCCGTCCTTATTTCTACAGTCGGTAACAGTTTAGATTGGCAATATACAGAACCTACCGTGACAATTTTGAATGCTTTAACTGTGTTCTTAGGCACTAGTTTAGGCGTATCAAGTATTAATTATCATAAGAGCGGAGATGGGGACTAAAATGAGCAACATTAACGCAATGATTAAATGGATGTCAGAACGGCTAGGAAAAGTTACTTACAGCATGACAGCACGTCTAGGACCTAGTAGTTATGATTGTTCTAGCGCCGTTTACAATGCTCTAATAGCTGGTGGATTTTTGAAAGCTGGATCAATGGGCAACACGGAGACATTATTTATCGATTTAGAACGTAACGGCTGGCAACAAGTGCAACCTATCAACGGGAACTATCCAGCTAAAAGAGGGGATATTTTTATCTGGGGAACTCGTGGTTTTACGTTAGGTGAGGCAGGGCACACTGGTATCTTTGTAGATGATAACGACAATATTATTCATTGTAACTACGGCTATAATGGCATTACAATCAACGATCATGATATTATCTGGGGATATAACGGACAACCAGATATTACTATTTATCGTTTTATAGGTAATACGGGCGGTAGCCCTGATCCTAAACCAAGCACACCAAAGCCAATTGATCCAGTTCCGCAAGATCCAGGTAAAAGAATTACTATGAGCGGTACATTTTATCCTGATAGACAGCTGGCAGTAAGCGCAGATACAAATCCAGACGATACAGCAAGCCCAGCTCTAGACTATTACAATGCAGGTATGGCGATTCCGTATGATAGCTATATTATGGCCAACGGTTATGCATGGATTAGTTATATTGCTTGTAGCGGTAAACGTCGGTATGTTGCTGTTGGTCCCGATGATGGGCAGGTCGATACGACTTGGGGCAAAGGCTTTTTTAATTAAATTAAATAGCCCTAGAAAAGTCTAGGGCTATTTTTAACTAATTATTCTTCTATAGAATTAATCTCTTTTATTAATTTAGAGTAGATATATATTCCTATTAAACTAATTATAATACCAAAAACTCCGAAAAAGTATTTCGATTCAATGATTGCCCAGAAGGACGCAATAAATACTATAACAGAAGCAATCAATATCAATGAAGCTCTTTTCTTCATTTTGTTCTTAAACGCCATATAAAAGCCCCTTTTCTTAAGCTAAAATATAACCATCATATCTACGATCTGCTTTATCTAAACCACACGCAATAAGATACCCAACGCTGAAATAACCACTAATAGTTCCTACGAAATCAAATGCGCTACTAAGGATGCCACTAACACTAATACCAATTCTATTTGCTATTTGTTTTTCTATAACTCTTGTGATATTACGTCTGTTTGCTCTAATGAGTTTCATTGCAGCTTGCCCGCTTTTTGCTGCAGAACCAATTCCAACAACAATTAAAGCAGCATCAATAACATTACCAACAAATGATCTGGAGTTCCACCATTTTTTTCCGAAACCTCGAGCTTGCATCAGAGGGTTAAATCCTGACGCTGCTAGATAATTATCAACCGCTTGACTAATTTTAGCCTCATCCTCTGCTGTTAGTGTGTAAACATCTGCATCCTCTTCTGACGTATTTAAAGAGCTGTCTCCGTCAAGACCTAACTCTTCCTTCTCCGCCGATTCAATATTTTCTACTTCGTTTGCGAAAACAGCATAAGGTGCTGTCGCTGAACAAAATATTACTCCCGCAAATACCGATACAGCCAATTTAAAAAATTTTTTCCTCATTTTTATCCCAACTTTCATTTTTTACTCATCGCGATTGAGTTAAATTTATATTACATAAAGGTATTTATTTTGTCAATAATTTTCTAACAATTAAAATAAATATTTTTGCTTAAAGATATAAAACTAAAGGGTGGAGAGTTCTTTGGTTAATAAAATAGCCCTCCTTGATTGGAGGGCTTTTACATAAAAAAATTATAAGGGCCTAAAGTTTATTAGTATATTGAAAAAACATCCCAAAAGAAATATAATTATTTACGAAATGTAAAAATTCAAATTGGATGGGAGATTATTAACTTGAAAGTTACAAGGCTCCATGCAGAGAAATTTAGGAAGTTACAAGATGTAGATATTAAATTCGGTACTCAACTGACATGCTTGGCTGGACAAAATGGTGTAGGAAAGTCAACTGTTTTAGGAATTCTCGGTAATTGTGGGGAACTTGATTCCGACATAGGAAAACATATTAATGGGAATAGATTTAGATCTGAATGGGCAGATATAATAAAAGGCGAGAAACCTTATGATGATTCTGGAACAAATCTATATACTTTATATTTTGATGATGTTAGAAATGACGGGGATATCTATAACTACCAATTTGTTGATAGTCTACCATTTAGAGCAACATGGCAATCAGGAAACAGATTTCGCTTATTACCAAAAGAGTTGTCAAATATAAGGGAGACTAGCGCAAAATTGGAGTGGCCAACATATTATTTGGGCTTAGGAAGACTTTATCCAATAGGAGAAGCTGCTGAGGTCGACATAACTGATATGGAGTTTAGTGATTATGAAAAGAATTACTATTTGGAAAATCATAAATCTATACTAAGTTCTATGGATGAGTACAAAGCTTCTAGCTCATTGTCAATTAAAGAGGCTAAAGGAAAAAAGAGCTCAGGGATTATAACCCAAGATTACGGCGCACTGTCGAATTCAGCAGGCCAAGATAATTTATCTCAAATTTTACTTTCTTTGTTATCATTTGAAAGATTAAAAGTCAAATTAGATAAAAACTATTTCGGAGGATTACTGTTAATTGATGAAATTGATTCTACCCTCCATCCAGCAGCGCAAAATCACCTCTTGGATTTTTTGTTTAAAGAATCAAATAGACTAGATGTGCAAATTGTATTCACTACACACAGTTTGACTATGCTGGAACATATAAAAAACTTTCAAAATAAATCAAAAAAACATTCTGATAAAGTTACACTGCAATATTTCAGTACTGGAAGAGGAAAATTAGAGATAAAAGAGAATCCTTCGATATCATACATCAGAAATCAATTAATGATATCATACAGTAGACAAACGGTTAAAACACCTATAGTTATCTATACTGAAGACGAGGTGGGTCGCTGGATGTTAAATAATATTCTTTTGCAAGAACCATACAAAAACGTGAATTTTAACATAAATTTGTTGGAGACATTTATTGGCTATAATGAATTGCTTAAACTAATCAGAGAAGATTATAACTATTTTAATTTAAACGTTATTACTGTTTTGGATCCTGATGTAAAATCAAATGATATTCATCAAGGATTGAAAGGTTCAATGTATAGTTATAATGAAAAAATTGATAATCCGAAAGAAAGTTTACTTGTATTACCTGGAAAGCAATATATAGAGAAAGAAATGTGGGAATATATCTCAAATTTAGATGAAAATAATAGGTTTTATTATGAACCAGATCTTGAAAGTATGGGTTTTTACAAGCAAACATTATTAGATGGAGGACCGGACAAAAAATATAGAAGAGGTACAAAAAAAGATAAAATTAAAGCATGGTTTTCTGATAACGAGGATATCTGTACTTTGGTATTTCCATACTGGTTTAATGAAAATCAAGAAATTTGTGAACATTTTATGAAGAGGTTTATTAGTGTTTATAATAATATCGCGGTTAATTCTGGTCGAACAATAATAAACATTTCATAACTGGCCAAAATGAATTAATTCTGATAGAATAGAAGGCGAGGTGATGAAGATGCCTGTTACAAAATCTCCTTTGAGATACCCAGGTGGTAAGACGCAACTTTCTAAATATGTAAAAAATTTGATTGATCTCAATAAATTGAATAATGTGACGTATATAGAACCTTTTGCAGGAGGAGCAGGAGTAGCTATCGAATTGTTACTTAATCGTGATGTCTCTAAGATAGTGATTAATGATTATGATAAATCCATTTATTCATTTTGGAATGCAATATTAAATCAGACGGATAAATTTATTAAAATGATTGAAGATACACCGATTACAATTGAAGAATGGAATAATCAAAGGGAAATTTACCTACAAAATAAGTCAAAAATGAATTCTTTAGAGGGTGGATTTGCAACATTCTATCTTAATCGTACTAATGTCAGTGGAATAATAAATGGTGGACCAATAGGAGGGCGAAGACAAGAAGGTGCTTATAAGTTAGATTGTCGATTTAATAAAGTGGCATTGATAAGCAAGATAATTGCAATTGCCGAAAGAAAATCAGATATCAAAATCTTTCGAAAAGAGGCTAACTCTTTAATAGGCATTATCAAAGAAAATTATTCTCCAAATTCAACTTTCATTTTTTTTGATCCGCCGTACTATGTTCAGGGAAAGAACCTTTATCTGTCATTTATTAATCAAAAGGACCATAAAAGGCTTGCAAGGAATATTCTTTCATTAATTGACTACCATTGGATTACAACCTATGATAAAAATATTCAAATAATTAATTATTATAATTCAGCTAAAAGCAAGTATGAATATCAATTGAACTATTCTGCCAATACAAAAAAAATCGCAACAGAGGTTCTTTTCGCAAGTCCAATTACTAAAGTAAATTCTTTTGCCAATGTTTCTTTGCAAGAAATAGAATAATATTTTTGAAAAAGCGACTAGCTAAGATCGGTTTTTTTATGCAAATAAATAGCCCTCACGATTGTGGGGGCTTATTTAAGTCGAAAAAACTATCTTAATTTACCTAGCGCCTTAATTATATCTGCGTTCTGGCTTTGGCTTTCTAAATTTTGTCCTATTATTACAAAATTTTGCTCAATTAATATTTCTTGATACATTCTTGTCGCTTCTGAATCCTTAGCTTTCAAAGCGTCGTTATATTGCTTTATAAGTTCGTCAGACTTGGAGCGACCTACTCTATAACCGTAAATAGAATAGTCAGACGCCTTTACTTTGTCTTTTGCACCTTCAACGGTTTGCGATATTGCGGTAAAAGCTAAACCACCTAAAACAAAAGATATAAAACCTACTAACATGGTCTTTTTCATGTTACGAATCCCCCTTTGTGATACTTTTGATTATAAACTATTCTCGCACAACACTGCAATCCTATCCTCAATATCCATACTCAACACCAGTAACCTATACAACTCTACAGCATCCTCGAAACTCTCAAACTCCCATCGAGCCGCACCATCATCGCTGACCAATCCTACTACATTACCATCTAACATAATTATCCGATCCACATAAAAACCCCCTTACGATAATATACGCAAGGAGGGGAGGAAATTATTTTAATCTCGCCAATCTAATAGAGTCCAACCTTTGTATGACTTTACTGGACGCTTTCTTTTACCTTGTTCTGATGCCTTTATTTTAACGATACCATCAAAAGCTTGTCTTACAGAGCTACCATCGAACAACTCAAGGTTTTGGCGTATAAAGTCTTTAAGATTGACTGTTTCGTAGATTTTACCTATTGGTGATTTTATTTTCCAGTATTTTGCGTTCGGATGTTTATCTCCTTGATGTTCAGCAAAATACTTTTCTTTTTCTAGCAACCACTTTTCATTTGTTTTGTCATAAGTGCCAGTGAGTTGTAGCTGTTGCCGATGTTCTTTACCACAAGAATGAGAGCAGCAAACTTTTTCACTACTAGGCGGCTCCGCAAATGATTTACCGCATACAACACATTGTTTAATATTCTGTTTAGAATCTGCGTAACATTTTCTAGAGCAAAATTTGCTCCCTTTACGCTTAACTTCTTTTCCGCAAAATTCGCATTTAGAGGTCATTATATCTGTTTCTCCTTTTTGTTTCACGCTTAAAATCTATAGTAAAAGGTTGTTAACGCTATCCAAAACAAGTTTTACCAATATCACGAAATATAAAAAACAGGCTATCCAAAATCTTTCTTTGTAAAATTTGGATTTTGTTATAAAAAGAGATAACAACAGAATGATGAAAGCTAAAATTATTATGTGCTTACCCGAAATTACAATGTCATTCATGTTTGTTGCTCTCCGCTGATTTATCTAAAAAGTCATTCATGAAAAATGTGTAAGCAATAAGCATCTTGTTATAATCAGTGATTTTTCTTTTTTCAGTATCCCAATCCTCTAAAGTCCTAACCGGGATATTGTATACTCGAGAAAATGCTGCCCGGCTGATTTTTCGTGACTCTCTAATTTCTTTTAGTGATGTTGTAGCCAACTCGTAGATAGATGTCAAGATGTTTCCGAGCTGTTCACTTGGGTAGTTATCCATCCATTCTTGCCATCCGCGTTCCGCGATGTACATTTCCACATTGCTATACTCTTGAGCCTCCGCATAAAGTGTTGCAAACAAATCGTATTTCATATTATTACCTCTTTCTGGTTTAAGTAAGAGAGGGAAGGAGATTCCCTCCAAATTATTTTATGATATAAGCAACCGTTCCGTCTTCGATGACTAGTTCATCATCATCTAATACATAATCGTCAATACTGTCATGCCAGCTTTTGCCATCGCCTACTACGATGTAACAATGTTTGTGGTAGCCAATCCATTCTTCAACTTGCTCGATAATGCTTGAGTTGTAAGTGCTAACTCCAGGGAACTCAGCCATTTCGTAATACTCTTCAGTCCCGTACTCCGGAAACGCTCTTTCGTCCTCTCTGTCATGATTATGCTTGCTATCAAAGATAACATCTCCAACTTTATATTCTTTTTCCTCGAAACGGATACCAGCAGCTGAATGATCCCACTCAAAGTCTTCCATAAGTTCTTTTAATTCGTCTATTGTTAAGTTCATTTTTGTACGCTCCTTTTGCTCTCTTACTTGATTACATACTTAGTTTACCACGCAAAGCGTGGTTTGGGAAGTGGTTTTTGTAAAATAATTAATCTTTTTTGTAAAATAACTGGTTTATGCGGGAAGAACGTATATATTTAAAGTAAATGCTTATAGGAGGAGTGCGTATGATAACAACAAAGACGAGATTACAAGGTAGTTCTGTTGTGGTGACATTACCAGCTAACAACGGAGAGAAACTGGAATCTAACAAAGAGTATGTTGTTGTTTATTCAGGGGATGGCACAATTACTTTAGTACCAAAAATTGACGATCCATTTACAGGCGGAAGTATAGGCGAGCTTTACGAAGAGGATGAATGGGGAGAATCTAGAATAGAGGGAAGAGAAGAATTTTGAGTCAGTGAAAACAAAAATCCCTACTATAAAAGTAGGGATCAAGCGATATTTGCCATAGGCTTTAAAACAAACTCACGGATAAAACTATCAGGATTGCGAACGAAGAATTTCTCGATAACTAGCTGATTTCTACTATTATAATAACCATGAACAGATACTTCATATTTACCTTCATCTAAAAATAAAATTAAATTTGCTAACTCTTTTTTTCTGACTATACAGTTGATATCTTCAGAGGAGTGAAGTGTAAAACGGATTTTAGTAACTGGAAACATGTTGATTACCCTGATCTTATCTACTACACCAACATAGCTATTCTTGTTCATAAAATTCGCCCTCCTCAGCATTTAAGTAAAATACAAACTTATCTAATCCAACCTCGTTTATCAATCTTTGACCACAACCCCATAAGAAGTGTTGGAACTCTTCATACGATAATAACCCAGCCTCATAGTCATCGATTAAGTTCATATGCTGTTCCATTTCCTAAAATCAAACAACTCTACATTGCGAATCTCATCATAATGTACTTTTGTGTCATTGATGATATAACCTAACTCATCAAATCCTTCGATAAAACCTATAGTATCATCAAAATATTTACCTTCGGTATCCTTAATTTCAAGTTGGACAGTCACTTGCCGATCATTTTTAAAAGCAAATTCACATATTTGTCCAATTTCCCCCTCGGTCATTTTTCTTCTTTGCGGGACTACTTTGCGTAGACGTTTATTTTCTCGCGATACGCTTGCCGTATGTTCGGCCAAAAAGAAACCTTGCCATTTTTTCATCCCTCTATCTTCGTATTTTCGGAAATAAGGATCTGATAAATCAATATGATCTGTCATGATAAACACCATCCTTTTAATGTATGGCTATTATACGAATGTATGTTCTGTTTGTCCAGAATGAGATACTTAACTGATTGTCGGAAATTCTCTTGTGCCAAATTTTGTGCCAAATTATTATAAAACGCAGTCTATTTATATAGAGACAAACTCAATATAAATAAGAAAGTTCTATCAGTTTCTAACTATTTAATAGGTAGGTTTAGTTAGTCGAGAACGTAAATAACACCTGTCAAACGTTGATTTGATAGGTGTTTTTTTGTTTTCACACTATTAGTATAGAAGTTGTTTCACTAGATATGGAAAAACTACCAAAAATTTAAAAATGTTTTTAAATGACTATTGTAATTTAACTAGTATATATTATATAATTATGATGTTACAAAGAAAGGATTGTGAGAAAATGAAAAAGGTTAGTTTAGTATTATTAGGTTTATCATTGTCGTTATCATTATTTGGAGGAGCATCAAATGTTAGGGCGGCAGAAGAAGAGATCACAGTAGCACCTTATGGAGATTTACAAACTGCAGAGATTTTGCCAAGCAATGATTCAGAAACAGCAGAATCATTTGCGCGAAGTGAACGTGCAGCACAATCAGCATCTGTTACTTACCGTACACATGTACAAGATATCGGCTGGCAAGGATGGAAAAGTAATGCTCAAGTATCAGGAACATCAGGTAAGAAAAAACGTTTAGAAGCCATTCAATTGAAAGTTAAAAATTCACCTTATAGTGGAAATATTGAATACCGTACACACGTACAAGATATTGGTTGGCAAGCTTGGAAGAAAAATGGCCAATCATCAGGAACGTCTGGTCAGAAAAAACGTTTAGAAGCCATTCAAATCAAGCTAACAGGTCAATTGGGTCAAGTATATGATGTATTTTATCGTGTTCATGCCCAAGAGTTTGGCTGGATGGGTTGGGAAAAAGGCGGAGTCCCTTCAGGAACATCAAAATATTCTTATCGTTTAGAAGCAATTGAAGTGAAACTAGTTCCTAAGAAAAACTACGCAACAATCAACTACTCTGGAAAAATATCTTATAGAGATAATAAAACATTCGCTGGTGAGATCAACTATAAATCAGTAGGCGTACCAAAATCAATGTTGAGTAATTCTTTGAAATTATTCAAAAATGCTAAATCAATGAACGCTTATGCTGACAAAGAGTTGAAAGATGTTAATCGCAAAGCAATTGCTTATCAAACATATATAATCAGAAGAGGGCTTACAACTATCGGCTACACTGCTGAATTTTATTTCCCTTATTAATAATAAAAAAGCTGAAACCAATCATATTAAAGAGGTTGGTTTCAGCTTTTTTTTATGCTATGCCCAATCCCCACTACGGAAAATCGGAACTCGTGTGCCATCTTCTCTAATGCCGTCTATATCCATTTGATCTGATCCCACCATGAAATCAACATGAGTATGACTGCGGTTTAGACCTGCTGCTATTAATTCTTCCTCAGTCATTTCAGTTCCGCCTTTTAAGTTAAAAGCATAGGCGGAGCCAAACGCTAAATGATTTGAAGCATTTTCGTCAAATAGAGTATTGTAGAAAATAATACCTGATTGAGAAATAGGAGACGGGTCTGGAACCAACGCTACTTCGCCTAAATGGCGTGCGCCTTCGTCTGTTTCAAGTAATTTCGCTAATACATCTTCTCCTTGTTCGGCAGAAAAATCAATGACTTTACCGTCTTTAAATGTAAATTTCATACCAGAGATAGTTGTTCCGGCATAACTTAATGGTTTAGTGCTAGAAACAACACCATCAACATGACGGCTGTCAGGAGCGGTGAAAACTTCTTCTGTTGGCATATTAGCCATAAATTTTTCACCACGAACGTTATCGCTACCGGCACCTTCCCATAAATGATTTTTGGGCAAACCAATCACTAAGTCTGTACCTGGTGCTGTGTAGTGTAATGCTTTAAATTGTTCTTTATTTAACGCGTCTGCTTTTGTAGCTAACTTGTTATCATGGGCTTGCCAAGCGGCAACAGGGTCTGCCTCGTAAACACGAGTTGTTTTAAATATCTGATCCCAGAGTGCATCGACTTGTTGCTCACTGTCTTTCAAGTCTGGGAAGACTTTAGCTGCCCATTCTTTACCTGCGGCGGCAACAACTGTCCAGCTGACTTTATTCGCTTGTGTAGCCTTTCTTAAATTAACTAACGCTTTGCCAGAAGCAGATTGGAAAGCAGCTACACGATCTGGATCTACTCCAGCTAAAGCATCAGGATTAGATGAGACAACACTGATTCGGCTAGCTTCTTTGTTGACCCAGTCATCCGTTTGGTCTATTTTATGTTGAGGAATACTTTCCAAGTACTTTTCGTCTGCATGTAATAAAAATTCACGTTGAATGATATCGTCATTCCATTGAACAATTACTTCACCAGCCCCTAATTTATATGCTTCTTCTGTAATCAATCGAGCCAAAGGTGCTTGATCAACATTAATTTGTAAAACGATACTTTGTCCCTTTTGAACATTTACACCAGTTGCGACAATTAATCTCGCATATTTTTTTAATATCTCATTAAAATTTGGTAATGTCATAGAATAACCTCCTAGTTTTCATTCATGTAACCGTTCATATCATAACACGTAGAGTTCGTGAACTCAAACAAACGAGCAAGTCTAACAGCTTATTTAATTCTGAAAAAAAGCTCTTGAAAGTCCCGTCTAATCAAATTAATAAAATAATATAAATTGAAGTACTAGAATTTTGCAGATTAAACAAATCGTGTTACAATAACTGTAGTATTGATATGGAAGCGTTGTAAAGGATAGGTAGAGGGGATTGAAAGATTATGGCAAGAAAAAAAACAATTACTAAAGATCAGATTTTAAATGCTGCATACGAAGTAGTGGCCACTGAAGGCTTTTCGAAATTCACCGCACGAAACATTGCAACCAAAATGAAATGCTCAACACAACCTATTTATTTAGAATTTAAAAATATGGATGATTTAAAAGAAGAATTATTTGAAAAGATTCACGAATATTTAGCAAAAGAAGTATTTCCTGTCACTCATACAGACAATACTATTGTGGACTTAGCGTTAAATTACATTCACTTTGCTAAAAACGAAAGTAAATTATACCGCGCATTATATTTAGAAGAATATGGTGGTGGAAAAAGAATGCAAGAGTTTTCTTATAGCTATTTTTCCAATGCGGTCAAAAAAGACCCTGACTACGAAAAATTAAATGACTCAGAAATCAATTCTCTTCACATGGGAACTTGGATCGTTGCAACGGGAATTGCGGCATTAATGACTTCGGGAATCATTCGTCCAAGTGATCAACAAATTGAACAGTTGATGAAAGATGCAATCGAGCAGATTTTAGAGCGCGATGAACCGATTGATATCGATAGTTAAGAGCAATCAAACGAAAAGGCTGAAAGCAAACTCATTGACGTTGCTTTCAGCCTTTTCTTGTTTAATTATCGTTATTTCTAATAATTATTTTGCAGCTTCTGCTAATTTTTTAGCAAAAGCTTCAAGATTTTGAATATCTTCTTCTTCAGCAGCTAGATCGACTTTTACGCTATCTGCTCCTTTGGTTGCGCCAATTTTTGTGAAAACAGCGTCGAAGTCATCCACTGATTTACAGAACTCATCGTAAAAAGTGTCGCCTGATCCGCAAACACCGTAAGTTTTTCCAGCTAGATTGATTTCTTGTAGTTCTTCGTAGAAATCTACTATTTCGTCCGGTAATTCGCCATCACCATATGTATATGTCGCAACGACACATATATCCGCCTCTTCAAAATCTTCAGGATCAACTTGTGTACATTCATTGATTTCAACTTCAATATTTAAATTTTCAAGAGCTTCAGCAACGATATCTGCGATTTCTTCTGTATTTCCAGTCATGCTTGCATAAACGATTTTAGCTAAGGTCATTAGATTTCCTCCTTCAAATAATACCACCTTGATTATATCAGAAAAACGAAGGCTGTGTAAATTACAAAATGAAGTCTTAAAATGGATAAATTATCTACATTTCAACGTTTTTGATGGTTAGAAGATTAAAAAAGAATGAAATCTATTTTTAACAACTATTTTTCAGTGAAATTTTCATAAATTATGATAAAATACTCTTATATGAAGATTTTTTAGCTTCAAGAGCTAGCCGTTATGCTTTGCTTCGATCTTATCGATTCATAAGATCTAACACTTTAAAAAATGAAGGTATCGGAAAAGATAAAAAATAATTTTGGTAAAGAGCATTGCATTTATTTTTTCTATTTTCTGTCAATGCTGGCCAAGCTCTTTCAGCTTTTATATTTTAGGAGGACGAAATTGAATGATTACACTAAAATCACCAAGAGAAATTGAAATGATGGATGAGTCTGGAGAATTATTGGCAGACGTTCATCGTCATTTACGCACGTTTATCAAACCAGGAGTTACGAGTTGGGACATTGAAGTGTTCGTTAGAAACTTTATTGAAAGTCATGGCGGCATTGCTGCTCAAATCGGTTTTGAAGACTATAAATATGCAACATGCTGTAGTATCAATGATGAAATTTGTCATGGCTTTCCTCGTAAAAAGCCATTAAAAGATGGCGATTTGATCAAAGTAGACATGTGCATTGATTTAAAAGGCGCTATGTCAGATTCCTGCTGGGCTTATGTAGTCGGCAAGTCAACACCAGAATTAGATCACTTAATGGAAGTAACAAGAAAAGCCTTGTATCTAGGGATCGAGCAAGCGCAAGTTGGCAATCGTATCGGTGATATCGGACATGCAATCCAAACGTATGTTGAAAGTGAACATTTATCTGTCGTAAGAGATTTCGTGGGTCACGGTATTGGTCCGACTATTCATGAAAGTCCAGTTATTCCTCATTATGGTGAAGCGGGTAAAGGATTACGTTTAAAAGAAGGAATGGTCATTACGATCGAGCCGATGGTCAACACTGGAACGTGGCGTATGAAAATGGATCCAAATGGCTGGACAGCGTATACTTTAGATGGTGGAATCAGTTGCCAATTTGAACATACACTGGCTATTACGAAAGATGGACCAAAAATTTTAACTTCTCAAGGAGAAGAACTGACTTATTAATCAATTAGAGGAGAATGGTATGAAACTGGTAGACAAAGTAAAGAGGAATGAAAAATTAATGCGTTTCATTGAAACAACACAACATCGCATGATTGATTCAGAGATTGGAAATACGTCGGTCGTTGTGGCTTACTATTTACTTTTGTCCCTGTTTCCTCTATTGATTGCGGTAGGAAACCTCCTGCCGTACTTACATATTGATCCAAACGAAGTGCTACCCTATATCGCTGAAGCAATTCCAAAGGCTATATTTGAGGACTTAAAACCAGCAATCCAATCCTTGCTGACACAACGCTCAGGTGGCTTACTGTCGATTTCTGCTTTAGCCGCTTTATGGAGTGCGAGTCAAAGTATTAATGCACTGCAAACGGCAATGAATAAAGCGTTTGGTGTTGAACAACGCAAAAACTTTATCATTGTTCGTATCATGTCTTTACTTGTGATTCTCTTATTTATGATAGCGATCGTTGGTGTTGTTGGGGTATTGGGCTTAGGGAAAACGATTTTAGATTTACTGCAGCCAATAGTTCATTTTTCAACTGATTTTATTGATACCTTTCAAGCCTTGAAGTGGCCGATCACATCATTGGTCCTATTGGTTATTATGTGTTTGATTTATCGCGTTGTTCCTAATGCAAAATTGACATTTCGTTCGATCATACCAGGGGCTATTTTTGCAACGGCGGGCTGGATGTTATTGTCACAAGCGTTTGGTTTATATATCAAATACTTCAGTTCAAAAATCGCCAGTTATCAAATTATAGGAAGCTTTATTATCTTAATGTTGTGGCTGAATTTTGCAGCCACAATCATCATTCTAGGTGGTATTATCAATGCAGTCGTTAAAGAGTACCTCTCGAATGAAAAAATTCAACACCGCTATGGTTTGATCAATCGACTAGTGGACAAAGCAAAAGAAAAATTAAAGAAGTAGACCGAACGTTTTCGATTCAAATAAACAAGTAGAATTTTTCGTTTTTCTACCCAGTGGAAACACCTGTTCCAACTTGTAAATGTAGAATGATTCGGTATAATATACGATGTACATTAAGAAAGTAGGTTCATCATGTCGATGTTTATTTATGAAATTGTTATCCGTCTATTTCTGACGTTTATCTTATCTTTGATCACGACGCCGATCGTTAAATTATTGGCGTTTAGAATAGGAGCATATGATGCTCCCGGTGAAAGAAGAGTGAATACTAAAAATATGCCAACAGCGGGTGGATTAGGTATTTATTTTGTTTTTTCATTTTCTTGTTTAGTCATGTTTCAGTCTATTATACCAATCAATTATATCTGGCCAATCATTTTGGGAGCTGGGATCGTTGTTGCAACGGGCTTGCTCGATGATATTTATGAATTATCCCCGAAGAAAAAAACACTAGGAATTATACTTGGTGCATTAGTTATCTATTTTGTGGCAGAGATTCGGATCGATGCCGTAACATTACCTTTCCTAGGTCACATAGATTTACGTTGGTTTAGTTTACCATTGACATTGTTTTGGATATTTGCGATTACGAATGCGGTTAATTTAATTGATGGGTTAGATGGACTGGCTTCGGGGGTTTCGATCATTAGCTTAGCAACAATTGGCGTCATCGGTTATTTTTTCCTTCATGCGAAAACAGTATATATCCCAATCGTGATTTTTATTTTAGTCGCGAGTATTGCAGGTTTTTTTCCGTACAATTTTTATCCAGCTAAGATATTTTTAGGTGACACTGGCGCTTTATTTTTGGGCTTTATGATCGCAGTCATGTCTTTGCAAGGATTGAAAAATGCGACGTTTATTACGGTGATCACACCTATGATAATTTTAGGTGTACCCATTACAGATACTGTTTACGCGATTATTCGTCGCTTAATGAATAAGCGACCGATTTCATCAGCAGACAAGATGCACTTACACCATCGTTTACTTTCACTCGGGTTTACCCACAAAGGTGCGGTAATGACGATTTATGGGTTAGCACTGGTGTTCTCTTTTGTAGCGCTATTATTTAGTTATGCAAGTAATGTTGCATCCATTTTGTTGATTGTTTTTAGCGCAATTGGTCTAGAATTATTTATAGAAATGATTGGATTAGTTGGCGAAAATCATCAACCATTGATGTACATTTTACGCATGTTTGGAAATCGTGAATTTCGTCATCAGCAATTAGAAAAAAGACTAGGCAAACATTCTAAAAAAAAGTAATAGCTCCATGACAATAGTTGCTGGATTCATAAGCTGTGTTATAATTTCCTGATTGAGCAAAAAAGAGGGCGGGACAGAACAGTGACAGTTTTGCTCCGCTCTCCTACGAAGTTCGTTAAATAATGAAAAAACCTGTGGGATATGACGTTTTATACAGAATGAAAAACTGCTAATAATTGAGTAGTAAAGCGTTGGTAACAATAGTTCCTTGACTTTGGGTTACGACAGGCTAAGTTAGAAAACGACTGGTTTGATTAATTTGATTTTAAATGAGGTGCAAAAAATATGAATGATAGAATAACGATTTCCATTGTTACTCATAATAGCCGTCATATTTTTGATGTGCTTGATAATTTAAAAACTGAATTGGGCCTAGAGTCAAACTATGATATACATATTTTTGACAATGCTTCTGAGCAAAGCTATATAGAGAAACTTGAACAGTATGGTTCATTTATTCTGTTACATAGAGCTGAGGAAAATAATGGTTTTGGTTATGGACATAATCAGATTTTAAAAAAGGTTGCTACGCGTTATGCGGTCATTTTTAATCCAGATGTTTTGATTACAAAAAAGGCTTTGGACGAAATGATTCAGCGTATCAAAGCAGAGGAACAATTGGCTGCTGTTTGTCCTAAAGTCTTAAATTCAGATGGAACAACGCAGTATTTAGTCCGTCAAAAATTAGATGTCTTTGATTATATGCTACGATTTGTTCCATTTCAATCAGTCAAAAAGCTATTTGATAAGCGTTTAAGTTATTATGAATGTCGCGACTTACCTGATGATCGTACCTCCTATATAAAAATGGGTTCTGGTTGTTTTATGGTGATCGATATCGATAAATTTAAACAGGTCGGCGGTTTTGATGAGCGCTTTTTCATGTATTTTGAAGACAATGATCTTTGTTTGAGTTTTGGCAAAGCTGGATATAACATTTTATACACCCCTTTTGAAACCGTGATTCACTTGTATGAGAAGGGTGCGCATAAAAATAAAGATTTATTTAAGATATTTTTACACTCAATGATAAAATTTTTCAACAAATGGGGCTGGAGGTTTTTCTAGTGGAGAATAAGTTGGTCATTACGATGGTTTTATATCAAACTAAATTCTCAGAAACACCTAGCTATGACTATATCAAAAGAGTGATATCAGAAAAAAAATCAGTGTATTTATTTATTTACGATAATAGTCAAAACGAGCAAGCGGATACATTGTTCTTGTTTAAAAATGTTCGTTACGTTCATGATGGAACGAATCCAGGATTGGCTAAAGCATATAACGCAGGAAGGCACTGTCTTAATGAAGTGCAAGGCGACTTGTTGTTATTGCTAGATCAAGATACTTTGCTTGATGAGCATTACCTTGAACGTCTACTTAGTTTATCTCTAGATCCTGAGGTTGGAGCGTATGTTCCAATTGTCAGCTCTCATGGCAGACAAATTTCTCCGGTTTTTTCTGATAAATATATCGGAGGTCAATCTGAACTGCCAAAAGCCGGTATCTATTCAGAAAAAATTATGAGCATTAATTCTGGAACTGTACTTCCTGAGGCAACACTGAGTAGTATTGGTTCCTTTAACTTGGATTTTCCGTTGGACTTTTTAGATCATTGGCTTTTTTGGAAGATCCATCAATTAGATAAAAAAATCAGTGTGTTGAATAATCATCTAACGCATGATCTATCTGTGTTGGACTACCAAACAATCAACAGTAAACGTTATGAATCGATTATTAGAGGAGAAACGCTATTTTATAAGAAGTATGATCAAGAGCAATTTTACAACCACAGAAGACATTTGCTTTTAAGAACGGTCAAGCAATTTTTGCGGGTCAAGAATCGTAAAATTTGGCGACGAACATTTTTAGAATATCGATCGCTAATGAAAGGAAAATAAATGATTTCAGTTTGCATTGCCACCTACAATGGAGAAAAATATTTAGAAGAACAGCTCGATAGTATTTTACCTCAATTGGCTTCTCAAGATGAGCTGATTATATCTGATGATGGATCTAAAGATGCAACATTGGCTATAATCAAACGATATAGAGCACAAGATTCGCGGGTAAAATTTTTTAACGGACCAGGAAAAGGCGTGATTGCGAATTTTGAATTTGCTATCAATCAAAGTCAGGGCGAATTCATTTTTTTGGCAGATCAAGATGATGTTTGGCAGCCTGAAAAAGTTCAAATAACCTTAGAATTTTTTCACACGCATCCTAAAATAGAGTTAGTAATCAGTGATTTGGTGATCGTGAACGAAAAGTTGGATGTAATCGAACCTTCTTATTTTGAGTACCGAAACGTTAAATTAGGCTTTCTTCATAATATTGTCAAAAATAAATATATCGGTGCAGGTATGGCATTTCGCAGTGAGTTAAAGACAAGGATATTGCCCATTCCTGCTAAGGTCCCGATGCATGACATGTGGATCGGTTTGATTGCAGCTTATGGAAATAAAAGTGCATTGATAGCACAACCGCTTACTTTATATCGTAGGCATAGCGATAATGCGAGTGAAATCAATACAAAAGCCAGCTTTTATCAGCAACTGAAATGGCGGTGTGCTATTAGTTACGTGCTCTTCAAAAGGATATTTTTAAATTCATAGTCAACTGCTATTTTACAGTTTTGTAAAATATTCTTAAAATGAATGACAATCATAGCTAATAATGCAATAATAACAGTTAGTAAATAACAATAAAATAAATTAGTATAAGGAGTTTTTTCATGAAAGGGATCATCTTAGCTGGAGGAAGTGGAACCAGATTATATCCATTAACGAAAGCCACATCAAAACAATTAATGCCTATCTATGACAAACCAATGATCTACTACCCAATGTCAACCTTGATGTTAGCAGGTATCAAAGAAATTCTGATTATATCGACACCGGATGATACACCTCGCTTTGAAAGTTTGTTCGGCGACGGGAAAGACCTAGGGATTCATATTGAATATGCGGTTCAGGAAAGTCCTGATGGATTAGCACAAGCATTCATTATTGGTGAAGAATTCATTGGCGATGATAGTGTGTGTTTAGTTTTAGGTGATAATATTTATTATGGTGGTGGTTTATCGAATATGTTGCAGCGTGCAGCGTCAAAAGAAAACGGAGCCACTGTTTTCGGATACCATGTGAATGACCCAGAACGTTTTGGTGTAGTTGAATTTGATAATCAGATGACTGCTCTTTCAATTGAAGAAAAACCTGAGAAACCAAAATCAAATTACGCTGTTACTGGTTTGTATTTTTATGATAACGAAGTAATCGAAATCGCTAAAAATATCAAACCATCTGATCGTGGTGAATTAGAAATCACAGATGTAAATAAAGTATATTTAGAAAAAAATAAATTGTCTGTTGAAGTGATGGGACGTGGGTTTGCATGGTTAGACACAGGAACTCATGAATCCCTATTAGAAGCGTCAACTTTTATTGAAACAATCGAGAAACGCCAAAACTTAAAAGTAGCTTGTTTGGAAGAAATTGCTTATCGAATGGGATACATCACAAGAGAGCAATTGATTGAACTGGCACAACCATTGAAGAAGAATGGGTATGGACAATATTTACTAAGATTGGCAGAAACAGATTAGGAGCGATTAGAATGAACGTTATTGACACAAAATTGCAAGATGTAAAAATCATTGAGATGGACGTATTTGGCGATCACCGCGGCTTTTTTACTGAAAGCTATTCTAAAGAAAAATTTGCTGAAAAAGGATTAGATTTTGACTTTGTACAAGACAACCATTCTCTTTCAAGCGAAGCGGGCGTATTACGTGGCTTGCATTTTCAAAAAGGTGAAGCAGCTCAAACAAAACTAATTCGTGTTGTAACAGGTGCGGTTTTAGATGTGATCGTTGACATCCGCAAAGGTAGTCCAACATATGGACAATGGGAAGGATATATTTTATCTGAACATAACCATCGTCAATTATTGGTACCGAAGGGCTATGCCCATGGCTTTGTAACGTTGACTCCAAATGTTAACTTTATGTATAAGTGCGATAATTACTATAATGCACCTGCAGATGGTGGTATTGCCTTTGATGACCCAGATTTAGCGATTGATTGGCCGATAGATATTCAAAAAGCAATTACCTCTGAAAAAGATAAAAATCATCCAACCTTAAAAGAATTTGAATCAGAAAATCCTTTTGTTTACGGTGAAATCTAAAAAAATTTAGGAGAGATCTTGAAGATGAAAAACATCATTGTTACTGGTGGAGCTGGCTTCATTGGATCAAACTTTGTTCATTATGTCGTGAACAATCATCCAGAAGTCCATGTCACGGTATTAGATAAATTAACATATGCAGGAAATAAGAAAAACCTTGAAGGACTACCAACAGACCGTGTTGAATTAGTCGTTGGCGATATCGCGGATGCTGAATTAGTGGATCGCTTGGTTCAAAATACTGATGCAGTAGTTCATTATGCGGCAGAATCTCATAACGATAATTCCCTGAATGATCCGTTTCCATTTGTGCAAACAAATATTATTGGTACGTATACTTTGATTGAAGCTTGTCGAAAACATGATGTACGCTATCATCATGTTTCAACAGACGAAGTTTATGGTGATTTACCTTTACGTGAAGACTTGCCAGGACATGGTGAAGGGGAAGGGGAAAAATTCACAGCAGAAACACCTTATAACCCTTCAAGCCCATATTCATCAACAAAAGCAGGTTCAGACTTATTAGTAAAAGCGTGGGGACGTTCATTTGGCTTAAAAGCAACAATTTCGAACTGTTCAAATAATTACGGACCTTACCAACATATTGAAAAATTTATTCCACGTCAAATTACCAATGTCTTAAGCGGAATTACACCTAAATTATATGGTGCGGGTAAAAATGTTCGTGATTGGATTCATACAAATGATCATTCTTCAGCTGTTTGGACGATCCTAACAAAAGGAAAACTTGGTGAAACATACTTGATTGGCGCAGACGGAGAAGAAGATAATAAAGCTGTAATGGAATTAATTTTGGAATTAATGGGTGAACCAAAAGATGCATATGAACACGTAAATGATCGACCAGGTCATGATTTACGTTATGCAATCGATTCTTCAAAATTACGTGAAGAATTAGGCTGGACGCCAGAATTTACTAATTTCCGTGATGGTTTAGCTGATACAATCAAATGGTATACAGAAAATTCAAGTTGGTGGGAAGCAGACAAAGCTGCTGTGGAAGCCAATTATGCGAAAAACGGTCAATAAATCGTGACTGGATCATAGAATCCAGATAAACGGTGTATTCAGTGACTATTCTGCTACACTTCGATTACATCAGATTTTAACCGAGTATGATTAAAATAATGAGTTGTTGAGCGTGGAACAAACCTAAAAATTGGTTTTGCTCCACGCTCTAAATACGAATGGATAGCGGATAGAAGCAAAAATAGGTTGATTTTATCTGTTTTCAGTCAAGATAAAATGAGCCCGTCATGCTTTTAAATTTACGAGGAGGAAACAAAAATGATACTTTTAACCGGTGGTAATGGGCAACTTGGTACGGAGTTGCGTCACTTATTGGACGAACAAGGAATGGAATACGTTTCCACAGATTCAAAAGAATTAGATATTACAGATGCAGAGAAAACAATGGCTTATATCACTAATTTGAAGCCTAAATTGATTTATCATTGTGCGGCGTATACAGCTGTGGACAAAGCGGAGGACGAAGGCAAAGAACTAGATGAGAAAATCAATGTAGAGGGTACACGCAACGTAGCCGTTGCGGCTAAAGCAGTTGATGCAACCTTAGTTTATATCAGTACAGATTATGTATTTGATGGGACTAAAAAAGATGAAATGTACAAGACTGATGATCAGACAAATCCTCAAAACGAGTATGGTCGGACGAAATTACTAGGGGAACAAATTGTTCAGGATATCCTGGAAAAATATTACATCATCCGTACTTCGTGGGTGTTTGGTCAATATGGACATAATTTTGTCTTCACAATGCAAAAATTAGCGGAAACACGCAATCAATTGACTATTGTTGACGATCAATTCGGTCGTCCGACTTGGACAAGAACATTAGCTGAATTTATGGTTTTTGTTGTAAAAGAAGAAGCTCCTTATGGGGTGTATCATCTTTCAAATGATAATAGTTGCAACTGGTATGAATTTGCTAAAGAAATCTTAAAGAATACAGATGTAGAAGTTCTCCCAGTAGATTCAAGCCAATTTCCACAAAAAGCGACTAGACCAAAGTATTCAGTGATGGATCTTACTAAAACGAAGGCGTTAGGTTTTGAAATTCCGACTTGGGAAAAGGCATTAGAAAGTATGCTTGCATCCCTTTCAAAATAATAAAAAGAATTTAAGGAATAGAAATGGTTAGGGCATTTCTATTCTTTAGGTATTTTTGTTACTAATTGAGGAGTAAATGAATGAAAAGGGTGGAGTAAGATGGCTGACATTTCTATGGATAAAAAGAAAAAGAATCTATATAAGTGGCTGATAATATTATTGAGTAGTGTGTTTGTTGTATTGCTAATTGAGATGTTTGTATTTAATTTCTCCTATTTTAGATATGGAAATGTTAGTGAAGATGTAACGAATGTAACGCTTGAGAATATTAAAAAAACAGGAGAAAATAGCTATAAGCTGATTGATAAAACTGTTCAAGGCAAAATAATTATTCCAAATACTGAAAGTAAGGCGACCAGGCTTTCCTTCATTACATCCGTTGCCGAAGGCCCAGAAGCGAAAATAAAAATAACTAGTCCAGAAACAAATTACGGTGAACGAAAGATTCAACATTCGCTAGAAGTAATTAAACTTACAGATCAAACGAAGCCGTTAACCCTATCCTTTATTGACGTCGGGGATAGAGAATTTCAAGTTTCAGAAATGAAGAAAACAAATCAGTTTCATTTTAATGTGATTCGCTTTTTTGTTTTGGTATCGTTCGTTATATTTGTTGTCTTGATTGCGAAGGGGACATTTAAAAATCGTTATGAGTATTTTGCTTTCTTAACGATCATTTTGTTTGGTTCATTGCTATCCATACTTATGCCAGTAGGACAAACAATGGATGAACGGGCTCATATTTTGAAGAGTATATCTGTAGCAGAGGGAAATTTATTCTTCGAAAATGGAGATAAACTGGAATTACCTGCAGGGTTTGAAACAATGTATAAGGAAGAACCTTACACTGCCTATGAAGAGTTCAGAGATATGTATAATAAAAATACAACCAAAGAAACCTCAGTAACAATAGAAGAGAAAAAAGAGACCTCTGCAGTAACCTACCCCTTTCTCTCCTATATATTTAGCGGAATCGGGATAAAAGTAGCGATGTTGTTTCAGCTACCCATGATTTTTTATGTATGGTTTGCTAGAATCTTTAATGTAGTAGCATACGGATTGCTAGCGTTTTTTTCAATCAAAAAAATGCCTTATGGTAAGAGGGTAATGGCGTTTTTTGCAGTTCAACCTGTTATGTTGTATCTCGCAGCATCAGTTGGGGTAGATGCACTACTAGTGGGCGTGGTCATGTTAGGTTTTGCCCAGATCATGCGAATTCGTTATGAAAAGTCCCATATAAAATTGTCAGAATTTATCTTGATTGCCAGTTGTTTTAGTATGGCGATCATTATCAAAGTTGTATATGCACCTGTGTTAGTTTTATTTTTCTTATTAAGGCGAGAAAATTTTAAAAATAAAAAAGCCCAGTGGATTTTATATAGTACGCTATCTATAATATTATTTATTGTCGCTCTTTTAGTTTACAAGTATTCTGCTGACATGGGGATCAATCAATGGAGACTACCGAACGTTGATTCTGATAAACAAACGGTTGGAATTATAAAAAATCCAATCAGTTATCTTAAAATGCTAACTCTTTTCTTTTCATCAAACAGCATAAGTTACTTATCTGCAACATTTGGCTTAATGGGGTACGTACTCGTGATTAATCCGTTCGTTACTCTTCTAAATATATGTGTATGGGTGTTCTTATGTTTGTTCGATTATCAAGAAATTCAAAAAGAAAAAAATGTTTATTTTACTATAACAGAAAAAATGATTGTTGGTTTTTCTATTTTAAGTATGATTATTCTAAGTGCAACAGCACTTTACATGACATTCACACCAGTGGGAGCCGACAAAGTGGATGGATATCAGGCACGTTATCTAACCCCAATGGCATTTTTAGCCACGTACATGTTGACGTCAAGAAAGTTAGAATCTAAGTATAGCGAACAATCAATGGATAAAATAGCTTTTTTTAGCAGTTTATTGTTGCTTATCTTTGTTTTTATTCAAATTTTAATAAAATACTATTCTTAATAGTTACTAATTGGTAAAGGAGGAGTTACTTTGCGCGTTCTTTTAGTTATTCCTGCATATAATGAAGAATCAAATATATTAAATACAATTACGTCTATTGAATCATTTAAAAAAGAGAATAGTCATCACTATTCCTATACAATTGATTATGTCGTAATCAATGACGGTTCAACTGATAAAACACAAGCAATTATAGAAAAAAATGAAATTAATGCGGTTCATTTAGTGATGAATTTGGGGATCGGTGGAGCTGTTCAAACGGGATATAAGTATGCTGAAGAAAACGAGTATGATATTGCGGTTCAATTTGATGGGGATGGACAGCATGATATCAACAGTTTAGACTTAGTCGTACAACCGATAATCAAAAAAGAAGCTGATTTCGTAATTGGTTCAAGGTTTTTACCAAACCAAAAAGCAGATTTCCAAACAACCTTTATGCGTCGTATCGGGATTAGAATTCTTTCTTTTTTGATTTATCTATCGTCAGGGAAAAAAATATATGATGTAACTTCTGGGTATCGTGCTTGCAATAAGGAAATCATCAGCTATTTTTCTAAAAAGTATCCGACGAGTTATCCAGAACCCGAATCAACTGTACATCTGCTTAAAAAGAAATTCAAAATCAAGGAAGTTGCTGTTAATATGATGGAACGATCAGGTGGTCAATCATCGATTCGTTCGTTTACTTCGGTCAAATATATGTTTGAAGTAAGTATTGCAATCATTGTTTCAGGTTTTATGCGGGAGGGAGACTAATGAGCCCAATTTTAAGAATTGAAATGTTACTATTCTCGTTGCTCTTTTTTGTTTATATTATTCGTTCGATTAATAAAAATATTTTTTTGCTAAAAAATGCGATTAGGTGGTTGTTTATATCGGCGGGTTTGGTGATTTTTGCTCTTTTTCCTAAATTACCAGAATGGTTTGCCAAATTGTTAGGATTTGAAACAACCTCTAATTTTTTAATCATCGCTGCAATCTTTGTTTTGCTGTTTATTGAAATCAAGAATTCTGCGTTGTTATCAAAACAGCAAAACCAACTAAAACTGTTAATTCAAGAACTTTCAATATTGAAAGATAAAAAGGAGAAAAAATAATGTTATTATTCTTAATATATGTTGTATTATCAACTTCAGGTTTGATTTTAGTGAAATTAGGTTCTCAGGCAAATTCAATTCAAATCACGAATGCTGTTTTTTCTTTTTCAATGTCTTTCACAACAATCATAGGCTTTTTATGTTACATGTTTAGTTTTGTTCTGTGGATGGTCATTATCAGCAAATCAGAAGTATCTTATATTGTTCCTATGGGCGTTGCCTTTACCAATATTGCTGTGTTAATAGGTTCTAAACTTATCCTGCAAGAACAAGTCTCCCTTGGGACCGTTATTGGGACATGTGTGATTATTTTAGGGATTGTTATTATTCAAATCGCCAAGTAAAAAGCCTTTAAAATGAACGTTTAGAGTTTAAATCTTAAGAAAATACTTACATAACTTGAAAAAAGTGCGCATATTCTTTAAACTAGTAATGTTATGCAGCTTATTTTTAGTAGAAATATAAAAGCGATGGGAATAGGAAAGGAAAAGAGTCAATGATACGAGAAACACTATCCATTTTTAAAAATATTTTTGAAAATAGAAAGCTATTAATACAGTTTTCGTTTAATGATTTTAAATCAAAATATGCAGGTTCTGCACTAGGGATCATCTGGGCATTTATTACGCCTTTAGTAACTGTGTTGACCTATTGGTTTGTTTTTTCGCAAATACGACCTCGGGGAGCTAATGAAGAGTTTCCGTTTATTGTCTATCTCGTTACAGGTTTGATTCCATGGTTCTTTTTCTCGGATTCATTGCTGTCTGCAACCAACGTGTTTAAGGAATACAGCTACCTTGTAAAAAAAGTAGTTTTTAACGTACAGATTCTACCAACATCAAAGATTTTATCTAGCTTATATACACACCTATTCTTTATTGTAATTGGTTTTGGGATTACGTCACTAAGTGGTATTTACCCAACGTTGCAAAGCTTACAGTTGATTTATTATCTATTTTGTCTCATTATCTTTTTGACAGGTGTAACATGGCTGACAGCTTCTACCCAACCGTTTTTACCAGATATTATGCAATTTATTAATGTAGCGATGCAAACAATTATGTGGACCTTGCCAATCTTATGGCAGCCATCTGGTTGGATTGAGCAAGTGCTAAAACTAAATCCGCTATATTATATTATCCAAGGCTATCGTGATTCCTTTACAGGTGGAGCTTGGTTCTGGGAACATTGGCAGTATGGCTTGTATTTCTGGGGCTTTACAATAGTTCTTTTATTAATTGGGTCTACAGTCTTTAGACGTTTGAAACCACATTTTTCAGATGTATTATAAACAGGACCCAGTAGAGCTAAAACATACTGAAATATGTGATCGATAAACACAAGGAGATTAAACAATGTCAGAATATGCAATCGATATACAGAATATAACTAAAACATATAATATGTACAAAAAACCATCTGATCGTTTTAAAGAAGCTCTGAATCCAATGAAAAAAACATATCACGAACTCTTTTATGCGTTAAAAGATGTGACGATGCAAATAGAAAAAGGCGAAATGATCGGATTTGTTGGAGAAAATGGTTCTGGTAAATCAACGATTCTTAAAATAATTACAGGTGTCCTAACACCGACTTCTGGTTCTATGAAAATCAACGGGAAAATTTCAGCATTATTGGAATTAGGCTCAGGATTCAATCCAGAGTATTCTGGTTATGAAAATATTTTTCTAAATGGAATGGTTCTTGGTTTTTCTAGAGAAGAAATGGAAGAACGAGTAGAGGATGTTATCAAGTTTGCTGATATCGGTGATCATTTGTATCAACCGGTCAAAACATATTCAAGCGGGATGTTTGTCCGTTTAGCTTTTGCTGTAGCTATCAATGTTGATCCTGATATCTTGATCGTAGACGAAGCATTAGCGGTGGGCGATTTAGAATTCCAACTGAAATGTATGGAGAAGTTTACTGAAATCAAAAATTCCGGTAAGACAATTCTTTTTGTTTCTCACGATGTTAATTCTGTTCGTCGTTTTTGTGATCGCACATTTTGGTTGAAAAATGGAGAAGTTGTTGAATACGGAGATACGATGGATGTAACGACAAACTACGAAAACTTCTTGAAGAAAAAATCAATCAAAACGGTTGACCGCGAAAAAACAATCCAAAATGAAGAAACAGTTCCAGATATTATCGAGATCGATAAAGCAACCTTATTGAATTACGCTTTGGAGCCATTAGAGATTGTTAATCAAGATGAGAAGGTCATTGTAAAATTAGAGTATACTGTCAAAAATGATGCCATCAAATCACCTGTTTGTGGTGTTGCGATTCGAACAGTCGACAATAATTATGTTTGTGGACTAAATACATTGTTGGATGGCGTCAAAATCCCGTGGAAAAAAGGTAAAAACGTCTTTTATCTTGAATACGGGAAAATGTCTCTTTTGACAGGTGAATATTACTTTGATATTGCCTTCTTTGAAGAACACGCCACAGTACCTTTGGTTTACAAAACGAAATACCTTAACATGTTTATTAGTGGTCGCTATGCAGGCGAAGGCATTGTCATTTTAGATCATGAATGGAAGGATACTATTAAAGATGAAATATGATTTTGAAATGGAAGTTGACGAGAGTACCAGTGTTGGTAAAATCGTTGCCCAAATTAAAGAGAATAGTCGAGTATTAGAATTCGGTCCAGGAAATGGTCGAATGACGAAGTATTTGATCGAAGAGAAAAATTGTTATGTCGCAATCGTTGAACTTGATAAAGAGCTATATAATCACGTCGATAAGTTTTCTAATGATGGTTTTTATGGCAATATCGATGAAGAAGCTTGGACGAAACATTTTGAAGGGCAAACCTTTGATTATATTATTTTTGCGGATGTGTTAGAGCATTTGATGGATCCTAAAAATGCACTTATGAAAGTGAAACCTTTTTTAAGTGCAGAAGGACAAATCTTGATCACATTCCCAAATATTGCACATAATTCTGTTTTGATCGATCTATTTAATAATAAATTAGATTGGCGTGAAACAGGCTTACTTGATGCAACACATAAGTCTTTCTTCGTTCAAAGCGGCTTTGAAAAACTTTTCGAAGAAATTGGTTTGTTTATTGCCAAAGAGGATTTTACACTCAATGAAGTGGGCTATAATGAACTTGAATCTACCTATGAAGACTTGCCAGTGGAAGTTCGTGCTGCTTTTAAAGCGCGTCCATTTGGGGAAGTCTATCAGTATTTTTACGCACTTTCTGCCCAACCTGTGGCACATCCGATTCGTACAGTGCCTGAAAATTCAAGCTATAGGAAGAATATTCATTTCCTATATGACTGCGGTGAAGAAGAGCAAAAAGAATTTGATGTTCAACTTAATAACGTGTCAGGTGAAAATAAAACATTCACGATCGATATTCCAAAAAATATCAAGTTATTGAAAATTTTCCCAAGCCTGACGGGAGCAGTAATAGATATCGAATTGACGGTTTCCGGAACAGCTATACAGCCTAGTGCGACAAATGCTGTTTACAACAAAGAAGCACGCTATTTTTTCTCTGACATTCAAGTACCTGTCATGGAAGTAGATGGAAAAAAAATTGCTGGAAAAACAATGACAATCACAATAGACTACAAATACGAAGGTAATTTTTCTGATACAGTTCATGGACTGATTGATTATGCAATTGAACAAAAAGCAGGAAATAATCAGGCAAAAAATACAGGATCAATGGTGAGTGGAAAAACAATGACAAAGTATAAAAAAGTATCCATCAGTAAATTTGATTCACTCGTGTCACTGAATATCGATGATATCGTGCGTCATGTTGAAGAGAAGAAGACTGTGATTCGCGGTTGGGCATATTCTAAAGAAGATAAGTTACCTATTGATTTTAAAGTATCGGCTGAAGTAGCTATTGAATATTCTGTAACAAAAGAATACCGAAGAGATGTTATCGACATGTTTGAACTAAAAGGCGATCAAGAGTATGGCTTCGTGATTGAGGTGATCGATCCGGACGATCAACCAACCTACCTCTTAAATATTGCAGCTAATAACGGTCGGAAATTACAATATCGCTTAGAAAAACCTAATATGGTTCAACCTGGGAATAAGATTCAACGCGCGCTGCGCTCTGTGCAGACACGTGGACTTATCGGCTCGATGAAATGGTATTTTAAACGTCAAGAACAACAAGAAACACCAGTCGATCCTTCAGCTATTTTAGAAGAAATCAAAACATTTCAATTTCAGCCTAAAATTTCTGTAGCGGTTCCTGTTTATAATGTCGAAGAAAAATGGCTAGATGCCTGTGTGTCTTCCCTTCAAAATCAATACTATGAAAACTGGGAGCTATGTTTAGCCGATGATGCTTCACCAAGTGACTACATCAAGCCTTTACTTAAAAAATATGCGGATGCAGATGATCGCATCAAAGTCATTTATCGTGAAGAAAATGGTCATATCTCAGAAGCAACAAACTCAGCATTAACGATTGCAACGGGTGATTATATCGGATTTATGGATAATGATGATGAATTAGCTCCACAAGCGTTGTACGAAGTTGTTAAAGCTTTAAATGAAGATCAAACAATCGATTTTATCTACACAGATGAAGATAAAATCACGGAGAGTGGCAAGCGTTTCAATGCATTCTATAAATCTAAATGGAATTCTGAGCTGATTTTAAACCATAATTACATTACACATTTCGTTGTGATAAAACGTTCTTTATTGGATAAAACAGGTGGGTTAAAAACAGAATTTAACGGTGCTCAAGATTACGATTTTGTCTTACGTGCTACGGAGAATGCAGAAAATATCGCTCATATCCCAGGTATGATGTACCATTGGCGTGCGATTGAGTCATCAACCGCTTTGAATCCTGAAAGTAAAGGGTACGCCTATGTTGCTGGGCAACGTGCAGTACAAGCAGCAATGGATCGTCGCAATATCAAAGCAACTGTGGAAATTGCTGAATTTTATGGCTCGTATAAAATTAATTATATTTATGATACGATACCTAAAGTATCAATCGTGATTACCAATGACACGACAGATATCAATGATTATCTAAAAAAATTACTTGAAAAAACAATCTACGAAAACTACGAGATCGTCTTGCCGAAATCGATGAAAGAAAAAATTAAGTCATCGAGTAACAAAATCGTTTTTAGTGAAGGGCAAACAAGAGACGAATTGGTTGAATCGACGAATGGTGAATACACAGTTCTTTTGGACGCTGGTCTCGTTCCAACAAAAAGCAACTGGCTTGTTGAGATGATGAATATGGTGCAACAACCGACAGCGGGTATCGTAACAGGGAGAGTAGTAGATTATCGTTATCGTATCGAAAATATTGGTATGTCTATTGATATGGAGAAAAAACGGTTGATTTACCCAGAACAAGGAACACCTGGTAAGAGCTTAGGTTATTATTATCGAATCGCTTTACCAAGAAACGTTCAAGCGGCATCAGAAACCTGTATGATCTTTAGAAAAGCCGATTATCTTGCGGTTTCTGGTATCACTGAAGAGTTGGGTAAAGATGTCATGGGCGTAGATTTATCCTTGAAATTTGCGAAACAGCTAGACAAAAAAATTATCTATTGTTCTTATGCAATCTTCAAAGCAGAAGAAAAAAGTCAAAATTTTGATAAAAAAGGTAATTTCAAAGCGTTAACAGATAAATGGTCTGAACAAGAGTTAGTTGATTGTTATAGAAATCCAAAACGACAGTAAGATCAGATCTTTAAATATAAGGAGAGCCATTGTTCCTGCCACTTTAGTTGCGTAGAGACAACGGATACTACACTTACGTTTCGATCGCAGTAATTGCTAAATGCTAAAGCATTGAAGGTCGGACCTCTAAATACAAGGAGAGCTAAACATGAACGATGAGATAAAAATCATTATTGATAGTATCTATCGAGAGAAACAAACAAATAATTTGACGGTAACTGGCTGGGCTTTGAATACAACTTCAAAGTCCTCTCCAGTTATTTCAATCAACAATCAAGAGCAAGTAACGTCTTATGATATCAAGCGTGTTTTAAGGGAAGATGTCAATCAGATTTATGAGGCAAATCCAGATGTTTTAGCAGGATTTGAACTAAAATTAGATGGTATCCAAAAGAAAAACAAACTGGAAGTTCATTTTGTTTCAGAGGATTCAAAGTCAAGTAGAACAGAATGGATAGACTTAGCTAAAAAATATCCTTTAATTCCTGGTACTGAAGATAAGATGGCAAGATTGATGACAAAAGTACATAAAGGCATTAGTTATCTAAAAAGAAATGGTATCAAAAGTACGATACAACGAGTAAAAATCGAAAAAATCAGAAACCAATCTTCTTATCCAAGTTGGTTAGAACGAAATGAACAGTTCGATTTTGAGCAAATCAAAGCTGAAATCAGTACCTTTGGCTATCAACCTAAAATTTCGATCGCAATGCCAGTTTATAATGTCGAAGAAAAATGGCTGCGACGCTGTATTGATTCTATTTTGATCCAAGATTATTCAAATTGGGAACTTTGTATGGCGGACGACGCTTCGACAGACCCTAAAGTAAAAGAACTTTTAACAGATTACAGGAATGCAGACGAACGAATCAAGGTTGTTTTCAGACCTGAAAACGGTCATATCAGTGAAGCAACGAACTCTGCATTAGCAATAGCCACTGGAGAATTTGTGGCATTATTAGACAATGATGATGAGCTGCCAAGAATTGCTTTTTATGAAATTATCAAAGCTTTGAACGAAAATCCTGAATTGGATTTAATTTACAGCGATGAAGATAAAATCGATATGGAAGGCAATCGTTCAGATCCCTCTTTTAAACCAGATTGGTCGCCTGACTTATTGTTGGGAACAAACTACATTTCTCATCTTGGGGTGTACCGTAGAACGATACTTGAAGAAATCGGTGGGTTTAGAAAAGGGTATGAAGGTTCTCAAGATTATGATTTAGTTCTTCGATTCACTGAGAAGACGACAGAAGCTCGAATCAAACATATTCCTAAAGTTCTGTATCACTGGCGTATGTTGCCGACGTCAACTGCTGTTGACCAATCATCAAAAGGGTACGCATTTGAAGCAGGGCTTAGAGCAGTTCAAGACGCTTTAGTTCGTCGTGGAATCAAAGGGCATGCTACTCATGGTCGGGCAAATGGGTTGTACGATGTCTATTACGATATTGAATCAGAAGACTTGGTTTCAATCATTATTCCAACTAAGAATGGGTATAAAGATGTCAAACGTTGTGTGTCTTCTATTATCGAAAAAACGACCTATAAAAATTATGAAATCATTATTGCGGACAATGGTAGTACAGATGAAAAAATGAACGAATTGTATGACTCTTTCGCACAACAACTTGATGCTCGTTTTCGTGTAGTCGTGATTGATATTCCATTTAACTTTTCTAAAATAAATAATATCGCAGCGAAAGAAGCGAGAGGGAATTATTTCTTATTCTTAAATAATGATACTGAAGTGATCAACGCTGATTGGTTAAAACGAATGGTTTCTTTTGCGCAACAAGAACGAATTGGTTGTGTTGGGGCAAAATTATTATATCCAAATAACACGATTCAACATGCTGGGGTGATTTTAGGATTAGGTGGAATTGCAGGGCATGGACATTATGGCTATCCGCATGGGGATTTAGGTTATTTTGGAAAGCTAGCCTTAAATGTTGATTATCTAGCTGTAACAGCCGCTTGTCTCTTAATAAAAAAACAAGATTTTGAAGCAGTTTCTGGTTTTGATGAAGAATTTACAGTGGCATTTAATGATGTCGATCTTTGCTTAAAAGTAAAAGAACTAGGTCGAGATAATGTTTGGTTACATGAAGCGGAACTCTATCATTTTGAATCTCAAACCAGAGGATATGATGATAAAGGGAAAAAGAAAAAACGCTTTGAAAAAGAAAAAGCGATGATGGAACGTAAATGGTCGACTTTGATCGAAAATGATCCGTTTTATAATCCTAATCTTACAAGAGAAATACCTAATTTTTCATATAGAGACTAGACACAGGATCAATAATTTTTGTGACGATGAAATGGAGTTAGAGATGGAATTCAATCAAGTAGAAGAGAAAAAAAGAAACAATCTAAAGCATCAGTTTATTACAATAATAGATAAACTGATCAACGCTCGTTTTTGGCTTGCTTTACTCGTGTTTATTTTGATTTTGATCTTCAAATTACATGGTAGCTCAATCAATATGTGGGATGAATATGTTTCAGATTATACTGAAGGGGCAGATAAACAAGGAGTAATCTTTGGCAAGCCAAGACCAATAAGGTCAGATGAATGGATGGTTCAAACACCTTATAGTCTATCGCAAACGCAAACTGGGTTAAAAAATCATAATGAAATGATAACCATAGATGGCCAAAATATGGTCATTGGGTACAACTCTCCAGCTTTAAATCTAGCAACCCTTGCTAAACCTTTTACTTGGGGCTATGTTCTTCTTGGAAAAGAAAGAGGATTATCATGGTATTGGGGCCTCAAATTGATAGGATTGATGTTATTGTCCTTTGAAATAGGCCTTATTTTAACAAAGAGAAATAAGTACTTAGCGCTTTTAACAAGTGTTTGGATTCCTTTCTCAGCCGCGATTCAATGGTGGTTTGTTTCTCCAGTTGGAGATTTGGTCTTTTTTACTTTTGGTTTTCTGGTTGGGATTTATAATTATTTTTATTATCATGAAAATAAACGTTGGCGGATATTCTTTTCATTGCTTGCAAGTATTTGTGCATCAGGTTTTATTCTGGTATTATATCCAGCCCTTCAAGTGCCGTTTGGGTATCTGATCTTGCTTTTCTTGATTGCATTTTTTATGGACTTTCGTCATAAAGTGAAATTTGATAAATTTGATGCTGTTTCGATTGGTTTAGCTATTTTTATAACAGGCTTGATCGTTACAGTTTCTCTGATTACTTCTTGGGACTCACTTATGGGTGTTTTGCATACAATTTATCCTGGAAATAGAGTATCTGTTGGTGGTGATTTTGCCAAAAAAGATATTTTTCTCTTCTTAACGAATTGGAAGATGCAGTTTCAAGATGTTGTGTACAATAATAATTCAGAATTAAGTAGTTTTTATCACTTCTTTTTCGTTATATTATTGATGTCACCTGTACTATTTTACAAGAAAATCAAGGAAAATAGTTATGGATTCCTCTTATTTATATTCTGTGTATTTAATTTAATATGGATGAGCGTTCGCTTCCCAACTTTTTTTGCGAAGATTACGCTTTGGTCATATGTGCCAGAAGAAAGAGCTTATCTAGCCTTCAGCTTTTCCGCGATTTTACTAAGCATTTGGTTCATTCACTATATTTGGGAACAGAAAAAATTAGCATTGCTGCCTCAAATTTTGATCGTTGGTTTTAATCTTGGCTTGTACTTTTTTGCCTTATATAAAGGAAATCTAAGATTGTATTTGAGTAAGCTTGAAATTATCATGATATTAGTATTAGCTGGAGTACTTATTTTTCTTCTGCTCAATAAACGAAAATATCTATTCTCACTAGTATTAGTAGGTGTTGTTCTTTTCACCGGCAGTGGTGTAAATCCTGTGGCTAGGGGCGTAAATGCTGTTTATGAGAAGGAACTTGCGCAATCAGTGATGGAAATAGAGAAGAAAGATCCAAACCAGGTGTGGGCAGGTGAACGTATGATGCATGCCTACTTACCGATGTTAGGTGTTCATACTTTTAATGGAACGGCCTTTACCCCTAATCTGGATTCTTGGAAACCACTTGATCCAACTGGGAAACATGAAGATATTTATAATCGCTACTCTCATATTTATGTTGAAATTGGCAATAACGAGCAACAATTTGAATTGCTGAATGCGGATGCCTTTGTGGTTAGGTTAGGATTGGAAGACTTGAAAAAATACAATATCAAGTATTTAGTAACGTATGAGAATATCGATAAATTTGCCACAGAAACAATTCAGTTGAAACAGTTATACGGACCAGACACAAATGGTGCTTATATTTATCAAGTTATTTACTAATTGAGCGGTCTGTTGAAAGGATGTTAATATGGACAAAATCCTAAATAGGGTAAGTAACCTAGTTTTACTGGTTACTATTGCTGCTTCATATTTAATGTGGGTGGTGGGAATTGGAACAAAAACAACTTCATTTATTTATGAAAACAGTGTGTATCTTTTAGCAGCGGCAATTGTATTCGTTTTGTTGTTAAAAGTTAAAGAACTTACGAAAAATGACTGGATACTTATTTTTTTAGCAGGTGCTATTTTTATATTTTATACAGTGACCTCCTCAATAAGACATAGTAATCGATTTATTAATGTATCAATTCCTTTGATTATTCTTTTTCTACTTTGCTTTAAAAAGGCAAGATTTACCAAGCAAGATTTCGGCTTGCTTGGTGGGATCACAGGTATATCTTTAGGGGTAACACTATATAGGATCTATACAGAATTGCCTAAACTAGTACCAGCAGACGCTATTTGGAAAAATAGCAATAAGTTAGAAGCTATTTGGATCAACACTAACACAATTGGAATGACACTGCTTTTATCTGTGATAATGCTGACGAGTTTAATAAAATCATTCAATGTTGGCTATTTCAAATTGCTTGTTATTCCAATCTATGCTAGTGGATTGATGGCTATTTGGGTCTGTCAGTCAAAAGCTTCATTGGGGGCGTTGGTATTATTTATACTCATCGATAATGTAATCCCTAAAAAATTACTTCAAAACAATTATGTATTACTCTCTTGTTTTAGCCTGATGTTCAGTTTAGGACCAATCGTTTTTTACGCTTTTTCAAAATCTGATACACTTAATTTATTTACGGGAAGAGAAAGAATTTGGGCAGAGTTTTTTGAAAAGTGGTTCTCTAGTAGTCAAAATATGCTGATTGGTATGGAACCTTTTACCGCTTCTTGGAAGTCATTAGGTACGCATAATAGCTATATTTATGTTTTAGGGAACTATGGAATTATTGGCTATATCTTGATTTTTGGCGTACTGTTGTACTTGTTAAGTTCAAATATACGCAAAAAAAGAAATCTTTCATTATTTCAAGTTAGCCTATTTCTAGGATTCTTGGCGATATGTGTCCAGTCTACGATGGAAGAAACATTATTAGCCAACTACTGGATACCTATTGTTTATGCTTTTGTAGGAATTGCACTACAGAAATCGGAAGAGAGCCCTTTAGAATAGGAAAGTTTTATTTAAGGGAGCATCGTTAAGCCAGTTGGTTTGATCATTAGATTGTTGTTTTTTTTTAAGACGCAATATGGTAACATAAAACTTGAAGTTTTGTATGAAAGACAGTATTTTAGTCATAATATATCAACACTTTAAGTCATTAGGAAGGAAGGTAAAAATGTCAACTAAAAATGAATGGAATAATGCAAAGCGAATTGCGATTATTATTGTAGATGTTTTAGTCTTCAATTTTTCTGTATTGGTTGGATTTTGGATTAAATTTGGATTTAACATTCCTTCATATAATTTTGTCTCATATGAAAAGTCTGCTATTTACATTTCGCTATTTTTTATCTTTTTAAATTTGTTATTGGGTGCATATGTTTTTTATAATCGAACGATCAATGACATTATTTTTGTGACTGTCATCGGGCAGTTTCTAACGATTCTGTTCATAATGACGATAACCTTTGCTGGTCGCTGGTTTACGTTTCCAAGGTCAGTACTGATTTATACATTTATTGTCAGTATTGTATTGCTGAGCCTTTGGCGAATTCTAGTATACTTTTTATATTTGAAAGTTAGTTCAATAAAAAAAGTTGTCATTCTAGGGACGGAAGAAAGTGTTGTATCAGCAGCTCAAAATTTCGTTAGTCATAAGAATAAAAAACATCAAGTGACAACGGTTATTGTAGATCATTATTATGATAATTTGACGAAGTTGCTGGATCAAATCGACATTGTCTATATTTCTAGCCACATTGATGAAAATGAAAAATTTAAAATTTATAAACTCGTTACAAAGGCTGAAAAGAAATTGTTTTTAAATACAAGTTTTGAGAATTTGATCATGTTGAAACCTAATATGATGAACTTTGAAGATGAAAGTATCATTGAAGTTTCTGACTTTAGAATAAAAGGGGAAGACAACTTTATTAAACGATTATTTGATATTGTTCTATCGTTTGTTCTACTAGTAATTGCCTCGCCCTTGATGCTAATAGCAGCTATTCTTGTTAAAGTAACTTCTCCAGGTCCAATCATTTACAAGCAAACGAGAATTACATTAAATCAAAAAGAATTTCCTATCTTAAAATTTAGAACCATGTCTGCAACTGCAGAAGCTAAATCAGGTCCGGTATTATCTACAAGTAATGATAGTCGGGTTACAGTTGTGGGTAAATACTTAAGAGCACTAAGAATCGACGAACTACCTCAATTGATCAATGTTATACGTGGAGATATGGCAATTGTTGGTCCAAGACCAGAAAGACCATTTTTCGTTGACCAATTTAATAGTGAAAATCCTCAGTACTATCTAAGACATAATGTACGAGCTGGAATTACTGGATATGCTCAAGTGTATGGAAAATACGCATCAGATTACAATAGTAAGTTGAATTTCGATTTATTATATATTAAGAACTATTCCTTGATGTTGGATTTAAAAATACTATTGCAAACAATCAAAATTTTATTTGATAAGGTATCCTCGCAAGGTGTAGAAGAGGTTGAACGTAGTGAGAAAGATCTTTCTTTTTTAAGCGAAAACAAAATCGATTTATTTAAATGAAACGAGTGAAAAAAATGCAAAAGATAGCTGTTAGTGTATTAATGTCGATCTATGTTAAAGAGAAACCAGAATACTTTATTCAAGCTATGGAAAGTACGATCAACCAAACGGCTCAACCAGAAGAAATTCTGCTAGTCGAAGATGGCCCACTGACGAATGAGTTATATGAAATCATTCAGCAGTACAAAGAAAAGCTTGGGGAACAACTCACAGTGATTTCATTGGAAGAGAACCAAGGGCTTGGTACGGCTTTAGCTATTGGAGTAGAGAAGTGTAGAAATTCTTTGATAGCTCGAATGGACACTGATGATATTATGGTAGAAAATCGTTTAGAAGTACAATATCAAGAGTTTTTGAAGAATGACAAGTTAACGATCTTGGGTTCAAATATTATTGAATTTGAAGGAACTCCTGATAATGAGCTTGCAAGAAAACATATGCCTGAAAGTAATGAAGCAATTAGAACCTATTCAAAACGAAGAAATCCATTCAATCATATGACAATAATGTTCAAAAAAGAGGCAGTCATAGCAGTTGGGAATTATCAGCCTTTGCCAGGATTCGAGGATTATTATTTATGGGTGCGTCTTTTGAAAGAGAATTCAGTAAGTTTAAACTTACAGCAGACTCTTGTCTATGCAAGAACAGGGGCTGAAATGTATTCTAGAAGAGGTGGAGTTTCCTACTTGATTCCAGGGCTAAAAGCTAGATGGATTATTTACAAAAAGGGTCTGGGGAAAATCAATGATTTACTATTTGTTTCTTTAGTCCATATAATCATTAGTTTAATGCCGAATAAACTAAGAGGCTCGTTTTATCAAAAACAACTTAGAAATTAAAGATAGAAGTTGCTAAAATAAGAAGATTACTTTCGCTGTTGTGTTATCAGCCATTTTAGAAGGGATTTCCTTGTAAAATATACACTTGTTTATAAGGAATCCTGATTCTAATTTAATAAGTATTTAACGTTTTATTGAATTATTGTGACCATAAAGTTATGAGTAGCTAGAAGCTGTTTTAACTTGTACATAAAATAGTTTAAAGACCAATCTACATACATATGAACATTGAGTTATAAACGTACCATATCATTTATACGAAAATTTTTAACAAACTAAAATATGTTTAATGAACCCCATAATCGAGTTGAAAAAATTTGATACGACTAATTTTAAGAATAAAATCATGAACTGTTGGATTTTGAATAAGTTGATGGGCATGTTAAATAATTATGAGAGGAATATTTGATGAAAAAAATTTTTATTTTAGTAGGAGTACTTGTTGCTATTACTGGTTTCAATTCTCAAGCTTGGGCAAACGAAAATGCCGAAGTAGTAAGCTCTACTGAACAGACAACGGAAACAACAAGCAGTATTAGTGAGACAGAAGAGTCGAGTAATTCAACACAAATGGAGAGTGACAATCAATCGAAAGAAGAGGAGCTGAACTCTTCACAAGATATAGAAATCACTGAGAACAATAATTCACCAATGGGCAAACAAGCGCAAAAAAATCCAGATTTTTTGCCGACAGATCCTAACCGACGTTCAGACTTAGTTGCAACACCACAATTCCGTTCTTATGCACTTGCAGTTCCTTATTTTACGGCAACAGAACCGAATAGACCGTCAATCAACTTTGTCGATGTATCTTCACACAACGGTAATATATCAGTTAATGATTACAATATAATGAAAAGTTATGGAGTAACGGGAGTTGTTGTAAAATTAACGGAGTTTACGACCTATGTCAATCCATATGCAAAAACTCAGATTGAAAATGCTAAACAAGCTGGTTTATCTGTATCGGTATATCATTATAGTTGGTTTTCTGATGCAAAAATGGCTGAAGCAGAAGCTGACTTTTTTGCAAGCCAAGCTTCGGCGTTAGGGCTGTCTAAGAATACGGTGATGGTAAACGATGCAGAACAAACGCAGATGGCGGAAGGAAATGTAACGGCTAATTCAGTAGTTTTTCGAAATAGATTAAATGCTTGGGGCTATAATAAAGTTGCTCATTATTCTATGTTTGATTGGTTCAACAGAAAAATATTAGATACAGCTGTTCTAGGTTTACAGAATAGTTGGGTCGCTCAGTATCCATACAATCCTGTAAATACAAATTTACTTCATACAAATTATGCAGCATGGCAATGGTCCTCAGAGGTAACTTTCCCAAATGTTAATACTGGAATAGGCGGTAAATTTGATGTCAATATTTCGTATAATAATTTGTTTCTAAGTTCAGGAGATTCCTATGATCTTATAGATTATGAGAAAGATGTAAACGTTAAAGGGATTATAAAAAGTGGACAAAATCATGGGATTTATAGCAAAATTTACAATACTGAGGGAGATAACCCAAGACTAGGAAGTAGTCCAACGTACGCTGGAAAAGATGTAGAGATCATTAAAGAGGCGAAAACAGTAAAAGCGACGTGGTACCAATTCAAAGTAAACGGTGTCGTCGTAGGTTGGATGGATGCGAAAGGATTTGACACTTATGACGCGATCGAATATGAGAAAACAGTCAGCTTCAAAGCAAAAGTAAGTTCAAAACAAAACCACGGCATCTACAATAAAATCTACTACACGGAAGGCAACAATCCAAGACTAGGAAGTAGCCCAACGTACGCTGGCAAAGATGTAGAGATCATTAAAGAAGCGAAAACAGTAAAAGCGACGTGGTACCAATTCAAAGTAAACGGTGTCGTCGTAGGTTGGATGGATGCGAAAGGATTTGACACTTATGACGCGATCGAATATGAGAAAACAGTCAGCTTCAAAGCAAAAGTAAGTTCAAAACAAAACCACGGCATCTATAATAAAATCTATTACACGGAAGGCAATAATCCAAGACTAGCAAGTAGCCCAACGTACGCTGGAAAAGATGTTGAAATCATTAAAGAAGCGAAAACAACAAAAGCCACATGGTACCAATTCAAATTAGGTGGAAAAGTAATCGGTTGGATGGATGCGAAAGGCTTCGATAAGTATGATGCAATTGAATATGAAAAGACAGTTAACTTCAAAGCAAAAGTAAGTTCAAAACAAAACCACGGTATCTACAACAAAATTTACTACACGGAAGGCAACAACCCAAGACTAGGAAGTAGCCCAACGTACGCTGGAAAAGACGTTGAAATCATTAAAGAAGCGAAAACAGTAAAAGCCACATGGTACCAATTCAAATTAGGTGGAAAAGTAATCGGTTGGATGGATGCGAAAGGCTTCGATAAGTATGATGCAATTGAATATGAGCGAGCTGTCAGCTTCAAAGCAAAAGTAAGTTCAAATCAAAACCACGGCATCTATAATAAAATCTATTACACGGAAGGCAACAATCCAAGACTAGCAAGTAGCCCAACGTACGCTGGAAAAGATGTTGAAATCATTAAAGAAGCGAAAACAGTAAAAGCCACATGGTACCAATTCAAATTAGGTGGAAAAGTAATCGGCTGGATGGATGCGAAAGGCTTCGATAAGTATGATGCAATTGAATATGAGCGAGCTGTCAGCTTCAAAGCAAAAGTAAGTTCAAATCAAAACCACGGCATCTACAACAAAATTTACTATACGGAAGGCAACAATCCAAGACTAGCAAGTAGCCCAACCTACGCTGGAAAAGATGTTGAAATCATTAAAGAAGCGAAAACAGTAAAAGCCACATGGTACCAATTCAAATTAGGTGGAAAAGTAATCGGCTGGATGGATGCGAAAGGCTTCGATAAGTATGATGCAATTGAATATGAGCGAGCTGTCAGCTTCAAAGCAAAAGTAAGTTCAAATCAAAACCACGGCATCTACAACAAAATTTACTATACGGAAGGCAACAATCCAAGACTAGCAAGTAGCCCAACGTACGCTGGAAAAGACGTTGAAATCATTAAAGAAGCGAAAACAGTAAAAGCCACATGGTACCAATTCAAATTAGGTGGAAAAGTAATCGGTTGGATGGATGCGAAAGGCTTCGATAAGTAGTTGGATCAATAAATAAATTAACGATATTTAAATGAATGACCATCTATAGCAAATGTATTTGTCTGGGATGGTCTATACTTTGGATATAAAGATATCAATAAACTTAGTGTGTTTTAAGAAGATTTGTTCTATTCGCTAGCGGACTGAAAATAAAAAAGGTGTAGAGATAATGATTATAAAGAGGTGGCATATGAAAAAATATTTGAATTATATTTATACATTTTTCTTAGCAGCATCTATTTTTACAATGTTATGGGCTATTTTTACGACAATTTTTTCTCCTAGGATTGGGGAAATATTTTCGTTATTTAGAAATGTTCATTCAACCAAAACAATTATCTTGATTAATAGTAGTTGTTTCGTTTTTACGTTACTTTTGTATCCTGTTATTGCCCGCTTTTTGGCGAAAGGGACAAAAAAATGGGTACTCAGTAATAAATTCACTTTTATTTTTTTTACGATAGAATTGACAATCTATTTTATCTCGCTATTACTGTTTATCAAATTTATTGGCTTTAAACAAGCTGTAGATGACGCTGCAATTACATTAAAATTTTTGGATCAGTTATCTCTTGGTGAGAAGTGGGGATATAATTATATGTATTCTAACCCTCAAAACCTTCTTCTAATGTATATTTTTTCAGCTATTCGGACCTTTTTTGGTCCTAACTACAGTTCAATCATTATAGTATTTAGTCTAATGCATATAATCACGATTCTGTTGACCTTTTTATCGTTAAAGAATTTAAAAGTCAGTAATTTAGTGTCCTTAGTAGCGATTCAGATTCTTGTCTTTGCTATTCAAATTACGTTACATGTTCCTGTTGCCTATACAGATATATTATCTCTATTTTTCATGTCAGTAACGTTGTTCTTCTTTACGAGCTATTTAAAAACAGCAAATGAAGGAACAAATAAATTCAGCTATCTTTATATCATATTAACCTCCATTTTTTGTGTGTTAGGTTTTATTAGTAAGGGAACGGTGCTTATACTAGTGATTGCGTTATCCTTATTTTTATTATTATATAATAATGGAAAGCGAAGAGTCATAGGGCTGGTTCCTTTTATATTCTTATTTTTCGGTCATTTTTTATGGGGACAATTTATCGATTCTCAGAATCTATTTCCAGATAAAAATTATGGACAGCCTAATACTCATTATATAATGATGGGGTTACATAACACGCCTATTCCTGATGACTTGCCTAATGAGAACAAGGCTAAATGGACAGTTGGCGCTTATGATTCAAGTGAGCAACGATTTACTTGGGATATGTTTTTAGATAAAAAAATGTCAAAAGAGAAAATTCAAGTAGAACATATAAAAGTCATTAAACAAAGACTTAAAGCTATGAATCTGATACAACTAATTCAGGCACTTAATAACAAAGTTTCTGTAACGTGGGGTTCAGGAGATTTAAAATCTTCTTTTGAAGTCTTTTTGGGTACTGGAAAAAATCAAGAAAAAATGTGGGTTTTCCAAAATAATTTCAGCGGTTTGATTGTTTATTCAATCATGATGGTCATCCAATATTTGATTTATTTAGGTATTATTTTTTCTGCAATTAAATTTTTCAAAGTTATAAATCCATTTATATTTTTTAGTAGTATTTATATAACGGGATATTTTGTATTTTTATTAATATGGGAGTCCAGTCCAAGGTATTCTATGGGGATTTTTATACCAGCTATTTTAGCAATTGGGTTATTATTTCAAAAATCAGAAGAAAAACATAAAAAAATAGTCTGATTTATAAAAACTATACGTTGTATTAAATTTTTATCATTAATAATACTGAGATCAAGTATCAGATTTTCTCTGATACTTGATCTCAGTATTTTTTTTGAATAAATAATAAACTAAGTAAAAGAGCCTATTAATCTGTATAATCGCTATTGTCTTTTACAGTTACATTAAGATATTAGGCAAGTTATTGAAAGTTTTTAATAGATGTGAGAGAATGGACAAGGTGTATTTTTGAAAAAATTTAAGTGTTTTGAGGAGCTTAGTATTCAACCATGAATGATATAAAAAATACAGATCAGATAAAAGAGATTCAAAAAATAAATTTAGAAATGGCGAAGTACTTCGTTCGCTTTTGTGAAAAATATCAATTATTGTGTTATTTTTGCGGTGGAGGCTGTATTGGAACTGTTAGGAATAAAGGTTTTATACCATGGGATGATGATTTAGATTTCTTCATGCCGCGTAAGGATTATGAAAAACTTTATGATTTATGGTCTCAACATGCGGACATGGATAAATATTCGATTTTGAGACCATCAAAAACATTTATTGACCATAATTCTTTCACTACGATCCGAGCGAATAATACGACGTTTATTAAACCGTATCAAGCATATCTAGATATCCCTCATGGATTACCGATTGATATATTTCCTTTGGACGGTGCACCAAACTCAACAATCAAGAGAAAAATCCAAAAAGGATGGGCACTCATTTATGCGCTATTTTGTTCACAAGTAGTACCTGAAAAACATGGAGGTATTATGGCGATGGGGAGTCGAATTCTACTAAAATTGTTTCCAACTAAAAAAAGTCGTTATATCATTTGGTCATTTGCGAGCAAACAAATGTCAAAATATGACTTCGATCGTTGCGAATTTGTAACTGAGCTTTGTGTAGGTCCAAGATATATGGGCAATTTATATAAGAGACAAGATTTTGAAAAAGCAGAATATCTTCCTTTTGAAGATACTTATATGCCTGTACCTGTGGGCTATGATAATTATTTGACACAAGTTTTTGGTCATTATATGGAGTTACCTGATGAAAAAGATCGGATTTCCCATCATGAAGCTGTTTTGATAGATACTGAACATACGTATAAAAAATATAAAGGACTATACTATTGTGTGGAAAGTTTGAAGGAGGAAAAATAAATGATTACAGCATTGATTATAGCCGGTGGAGTCGGCAAAAGAATGGGACAAGATATTCCGAAACAATTTATTATGGTGGAAGACAAACCAATTATTATTTATACGTTAGAATCTTTTCAAAAACATCCGATGATCGATAGAATTTTAGTTGTTTGCAAAAAAGGATGGGAAGACACTTTATATGCTTACGCAAAAGAATATACTATTGATAAACTAGCATGGATCATTGAAGGTGGTAATAGCGGACAAGAATCTATCAGAAATGGTGTTGATTTTCTTAAAGAACATTCAACTGAAGAGGATACTGTTGTGATTCATGATGGCATTCGACCATTAGTAGATGAGATTGTATTATCTGATGTCATCGTAAAATGTAAAGAGTTCGGCAATGCAGTCACTTCTTTACCTTATAATGAACAAATTTTCGTGAAAGAAACAGAAGAAACAACCAAACAATATATTAATAGAGAGACATTACGAAGAGTATCTACACCTCAAGCGTACCAATTCGATAAACTTGTTTGGGCTTATGAGAAAGCTTTTAGAGAAGGAATCGGTATTTCAGAGTCATCATACACAAATACAATGATGGTTGATCTGGGAGAGACTCTTTATTTTGCTGTGGGCTCGGATAAAAATATTAAGTTGACAACACAAGACGATCTGCAATTGTTCAAAGGATATCTTCGAATGAAGGAAGAATAGGAGAATAATATGTTTTCAAGAAATCTTGATTATCAAAACGATGTTGAAAAAGTGATCCAAAATCCATTAGACTGGGGAAAGTTAAATAATAAATCATTACTTTTTGTGGGTGCATCTGGAATGATCGGTACCTTTTTGATTGACTGCTTAATGGCCATAAATGAAAAACAAAATTTGAATATTTCTATTTATGCAATGGGACGAAATCTAAATAAGTTAGAATCAAGATTTATCAACTATAAAGAGAGCCCCAATTTTCATTTAGTTGTTGGAGATATACTAGAACCCTTATCATCTGATGTTCACTATGATTTTATCATCCATGGCGCAAGTAACACGCATCCAAAAGCCTATGTAAGTGATCCAATCAATACGATAATGACGAATATAAAAGGGACCGAGCAAGTACTTGATTATGCTTCTAACAACAAAGTTGAGCGTGTGTTGTTTCTTTCAACGGTTGAAATTTATGGTGAAAACAGAGGCGATACTGAAAAATTTGATGAGAGCTATTGTGGCTATATCGATTGCAACACTTTAAGGGCTGGTTACCCTGAAGGAAAACGTGCAAGTGAAGCACTTTGCCAAGCATATATAAAGCAATACGGCATTGATGTAGTCATTCCAAGACTTTGTCGGATCTTTGGGCCTACTATGTTGTCAGAAGATTCAAAAGCTTCTTCTCAATTTATTAAAAATGCAGTAAATGGTGAAGACATCGTATTGAAGAGTGAAGGAACACAGTACTATTCATATTGTTATGTAGCTGATGCAGCCTATGCTTTGTTATATTTACTACTCAATGGTAAAAATGGCGAAGCCTATAACATTGCTAATAGTGAATTTGATTTAACGTTAAGAGAATTAGCAACCAAACTTTCTGAAATCGCTGGGACAAAAGTTATTTTTGAGATTCCAGATTCAAGTGAATCAGCAGGTTATTCTAAAGCAACGCAGGCAATTTTAGATACAAAGAAAATTGAAACGTTAGGATGGAAGCCTATTTATTCTTTGAATGAAGGATTGGAACAAATAATTAGAATCATGAAAACTGAGGAGTGAAATGGTAGTGCCTGAAATAAGTATTATAGTACCAGTATATAATGTTGAAAAATACTTAGACAAATGTGTCAACTCTATTTTGAATCAGACATTCCAAGATTTTGAACTAATTCTAGTAGATGATGGGTCACCTGATAATTGCGGTCAAATGTGTGACGATTATGCTGAAATAGATCAAAGAGTAATCGTTATTCATCAAAAAAATGGTGGATTGAGTGCTGCAAGAAATGCAGGTATAGAAATTGCTAAAGGTCGCTATCTCGGTTTTGTAGACAGTGATGATTATATTGCAGAGGACATGTATGAGCTTTTATATACAAACTTGAAAAATGAAAAGGCTGATTTAGCAACGGTTGGTTTTCTAGATATTTATGCTGGAAAAGAACCTGTTGTGAAAGAACGAAAATATCTTGTGACAGATATGGTTGGGGCAGCAAAAATCATGTTTGAAGGAAAATTAAGTACTATAAGTGCAACGAATAAATTGTATAAAAGAGAAATATTCAAGCATGTTCGTTATCCAGTCGGAATGATCACGGAAGACGCTGCAGTGATTTTAGATGTATTGGAAGAGACATCTAAGGTAGTTATTGATACAAGTCAAAAGTACTATTATTATCACCGAGAGAATAGCATTTCAAGTAATCATTTTACGATGAAAGATCTGGATATGATCAAAGCGTGGGAAGAGAATGAATCACGTGTCTTAGAAAAATATCCAGAACTAGTGAATGTTGCACATACACGAGTTTGTTGGGCGTATTTCACTGTTTTAGATAAGATGATGAACAGTGGTGAATTAGGGATAGAAGAAAAGAAAACACAAAAAGAAATTATTCAATTTTTACGCAAGAATTTTATGTTTGTCCTAAAAAACCACTACTTTACTAAACCACGAAAACTATCAATGATTGCGCTAAGAATACATCCTTATTTTTATAAACTGATGTCACGTTTAGAAAATGGAATGGTCAGAAGAATAAATAAATAAACTTTATTGAGTTAAGGAGACAGGGTTAATGATAAAAAAAGCGAATGAAATACTTGATAAGGTGGAAATACCTTTTATCCTCGTTTGGGAATTTATGTTAATTTTACGTATGATTAGTACGTATAGCCTTATTCCATCAAAATTTGATAGTATTATTTTTACTATTATTTCATTAGTTGGAGGATTATTGCTTATCCGCAATGGTGTTGATTGGTTTCAAAAACGCCAGAGGCCAAGTGTATTATTATTGCTATTTACTTTGGTGATGATTGTGTCATCTATTGTAAATGGGCCAACAGGATTAGTCGCCAATTTTAAGTTAATAATTTGGGAAGTCCTTTTTTTCTTCGTTGTTTATGAGTTAGGAAAAAAAAATCAGAAAGACTTGTTTAAGTTAGTAGAAAAAGTGTTAGTTTTCACTTGGTTGATTTTAGTCATTATTTCTCTAGGTATGTTTTTTGTCCAGTTTAAATACACAGCACCATTAGATAAACTTTATTATGGTATTCGCATGGGATTTGTTGAAAATCGCTTGTACGGTGTTTTTGTAGATCCTAATTACGCTGCAACGATTTCAGTAGTTGCAATCTGTTTTTCTTTACATCTCTTCAAAGAAGCAAAATCAAAGCTTTATAAAGGCATTTTGATTGCAAGTATTATTTTTGAATTTTTCTTCGTTGTCCTTTCAGGCTCAAGAACAGCAACTGTAGAAATTCTAGGCATTACAGTTGTATGGGTATTCTTTTATAGCTACTACAGTAAAAGAACGACTGTGATACTAAAAAGATTGGTTATTTCATCTGTTCTTACCGTGGTAGCTGTTGTAGGACTTTACCTTACAATGGAAGTGACACAAAAAGTATCACTAGTGTCAGCTAAAGCAGTAAGTAAAGTAATTGTGATTAAAAGCAACGACCAAGACAATATTTCTTTGGACCGTCCAGATACGGGTGAAGATTCGGATATTTCTAATAGTAGATTCAAACTTTGGAATAGTGCATTTGAGATTTTTGAGAGCACACCAGTAATCGGAACTTCTCCAAAAGGGATACTTCCTTATGCACAGAAAAATTTACCAAACACGTGGATTTCCCAAAAAGAACAGACGCCACATAACTTTTTCTTCTTTTTATTAGCAACAACCGGTGTTTTAGGAACGATTCCATTTATTCTATTCGTTTTATATAATATGATCAAAACATTAATTACACTATTTAAAATGAATACAAGGAACTATAAAGAATACTTATTTCAAAGTTTGATCGTATTGACGATTTTAATTTCAGCGTGTTTGATTACTGATATTGTTTTGGTAAATAGATTAGGTGCAATGATGTTCTTTCTATACATTGGCAGGTTGAATTCAAAAAACGAGAAGGAAACGAGTGAAATAGAGTTATGAAAGAACTAAATATTAAGGAAATTCAAGACGTTAGTGTCGAGATCCTCGTACACATCGATGACATTTGTCGGAAGAATGATATTGACTATTCGATTTATTATGGTAGTTTGATTGGGTCAGAACGACACCAAGGTTATATTCCTTGGGATGATGATTTAGATATTGTGCTGACTCGTCCGAACTATGATCGTCTAATAAAATTATTGGCAAACGATGAAACCTATTTATTATTGAGTTTGGAAACCAGAGAAAAGTATCGCTATCCATTTGCGAAATTGGTTGATAAGAGAACTTGCGTGAAAACAACACAATTTTATCATAGTGAAGATCCAGATTTAGGGGTTTTTGTAGACATTTTTCCAATAGATGGTTTTCCATCAGATGACTCTGTTAGAAAGGCGTTTGGTGAAAAATGTAGCTTGTACTTTGATAATATGATAGGAACATTAAATGCTTCATATGCAATTTCGAAGACAAGATGGAAAGCTTACGGGAAGAGAATCTTACACTATCCGAAGCACCGTAAGTTGATGAAACAAGGGGATTATAAACATTGGAAAAAGTTACTAATGGGAGAAATGAGTAAGTATCCTATTGCTGAAACACCTATATGTGGTTATATTGAATTCGTTGACGAAGAATGGGGCGTTTTTCCTACAGAGTGGTTTGAACATTACGAAGATGTAGAATTTGCAGGGAAAACGGTTCGCGCTATAAAAGACCGTGAAAAGTTTTTAACGTTGCGTTATGATGACTATATGCAATTACCACCAGAATCAGAGCGAGTTACGCATCATCCATATACGTTTTATTGGAAAGAAGTTAACTAAGGGGGCAAAAATCATTGGATTATAGCCGAATGATGATTATTACTTTAGATGAAAAATCAGTGCTATTTTCAAGCGATGCACAAGATTTGGGCATACACGTAGAAAAGTATTTCGATAAGCGAACTTTGGGTGTTAAAGTAATGAATTATTTAGATAAAAAAATGAATTTACAGTCTGCCTCTTTCTTTTATGGAGATTGGAAAAAAAAATTGGAAGAGATTGATTTTGTTTTATTAAACTCCCATTTCTTCTCACGACCTGTAATTAAGTACTTGAATAAGAAATTTCCATCTATTAGAATTGTTGTTTGGTACAGCAATCCAGTATCTAAAGATACGCCAGTTCATTTTTTTGCTGATTTGAATTGTGAATTATGGTCTTTTGACAAGGATGATTGTAAAAAATATGGATTAAATCATAATAATCAGTTTATTGATCAGTCAAAATTAATTGTTTATAAGAGTGATCCTACGTATCTTTCCGATATTTGTTTTATTGGTGTCGACAAAGGCCGCTTAAATTTATTATTAGAACTAGAGCAGTATTTCATTAGTAAGAAATTAAAACCTTTCATTTATGTAGTAAATTCATCTAAAAATTCTCGTTCTGATTATGATTATAAAGAGCCTATTTCATATGAAGAGTTGATTAATTATGAAGGGAATACAACAGCAGTATTAGATATTGTTCAAAATGACCAATACGGTCTTTCCTTGCGACCGATTGAAGCGATGTTTCTGAAAAAAAAACTAATAACGAACAACACAAGTGTCCAAGATATGGATTTTTATGCACCTGAAAATATATTTTTGCTTAATGAGAGTAATAAAAATGAAATTCTAGGCTTCCTAAAAATACCTAGCGTAACTATTCCAGAAACGGTGATGGAGAAATATAAATTTGAAGGTTGGTTTAACAACTTTTTTTTGAAATAGACCAGATGTTTTTTCTGTTAAATGACAATTTTAATTGTGAAAATAAATAATGAAATTCGAGGGACCTATCATGAATGAAAAAGCTAAATCAGTCATAAAAAATTTATATTATACAGTTGCGGCTAATTTTGCTACTTTGGGTATCTCAATTCTTTTAAACCTATTCGTACCTAAACTTTTAGGGGTTAGAGAATACGGTTATTGGCAATTGTATGTATTTTATTCTTCATATGTCGGTTTTTTTCACTTAGGTTGGATCGACGGTATTTATTTAAAAATTGGTGGAGAAGAATATGAGGAGCTTGACAAAAGAAATTTAGGGTCTCAGTTTTGGTATTTAGCTATTTTTGAGTGCATTGTTTCCTCGCTTGTAATTTTTTGGGCACTGTTTTTCATGACTCCAGGAAATAAGATGGTGATTATACTGCTCACTGCAGTTGTTTCATTAGTAACGATAGCTAAAACCTTTATTTTGTATATTTTCCAATCTACGAATCGTATTAAAGAGTATGCGCAGTTATCTAGAAGTGATCGATATCTATATGTAATGTTGATTGGCGGTTATTTCCTTTTAGGAGGGCGTAACTTTTTCTGGCTAATCGTTATGGATATTCTTTCTAGATTGATCATGACGATTTGGGGAATGTATCGAATCAGAGATATGCTGAACTTGAAAATAGTGAGTTTAAAAAAAATCTTGCCTGAAATAGTCGATAATATCAACATTGGTAGTAAATTAATGCTTAGTAGTGTTGCAAGTATGCTAATTATTGGGACGATTCGCTTCTTTGTAGAAAAGAAATGGACGATTGAAACTTTTGGTAAATTATCGTTTACGCTTAGTATTTCCAATATGTTTTTAACATTTGTTAATGCAGTTGGAGTAGTTATGTTTCCGTTATTAAGGAGAACGAATCAGCAAAAATTGCCAGCTTTGTTTGTTACTTTAAGAGACTTGTTTGTGCCAATCACCTATGCGATTTTGCTATTTTATGTTCCTGCTAAATTTGTACTTTCATTATGGCTTCCTGATTATGCAGAGAGCTTGAAATTCATGGGAATATTATTCCCAATCATCATTTATGAAGGTAGAATGTCCTTACTGATCAATACCTATCTAAAAACATTAAGAAAAGAAAAAACGATTTTATTTGTTAATGTGACAACCTTATCATTATCGTTAATTTTATCAATTATAATTATTTTTGGTCTAGGCAACTTGACTTGGGCAGTTGGACTTATATTGATAAGTTTAGCTTTCCGTTGTAATTTTGCAGAATTTTTCTTGTGTAAATCGATGAATATCCATATTAAAAAATCGATGATTTTTGAAACTCTTTTAACTATTTTGTTTATACTTAGTAACGTATTATTCGGAGGAAGTTTTGTAAGCACTGCGGTTTATGGAGTATGTTATTTAATATATCTTTTATTTAGTTACAAAAAAATAACAAGAAGTTTCAGAGAGTTTCGGGGGTTACTAAAGGGAACTTAGTAATGAATGACTATAAGTCGTTCGCTAAATTCAATAGAGAATAATGCAAATTTATTTTTAGATTTTGCATTATTTTCTATTTTTTAATTGTTTCAAATAGATTACAAATAGTAATTTAGAGATTGTGGACAAAAAGAAATAACTTTGCTACAATTAAATTATTCAACTATAAGGGGTGGAATAATTGAAAAAGAATTTAGGTTATTTGTTAGTTGGTATTATGACGAGTTTAATGGTTATGCCAACTTTGGTATTAGCAGAGGATAAAGTAAATAATTCTGAAAATACAAGTGAAAGTCAATTCATTGAACAAAGTTCAGAAAAGGTAATAGAAAATACTGAAGTACAATCAAGCGAATTGGATTCAAGTAGTAATGAAAGCGCTGAAAAAAGAATAACAACAGATACTACAGAAACAACCGAGTTAAGAAGCGAACAGCCAAAGTTATCCTATTCAATCTATAATGAAAAAATAGGTTGGCAAGTAGGTCAAGCAAATGGTGGAAGCAGTTCTTTTCCAAATAAAAGAATTGAAGCGATTAAAATTGGAATCGAAGGAATAGAACCAACTGCAAGTGGTATCCAATACCGTGCACATGTATCAGATGTTGGGTGGCAAAATTATGTTTCCGCTAACGAAATCAGTGGAATAGCAGGTAAAAGATTAGAAGCAATTCAAATTCAACTGACGGATTCGTTAAAAGCGAACTATGATATTTATTATAGAGTTCAAGTTCAAAATTTTGGTTGGCTAGATTGGGCAGTAAATGGACAAAGTGCCGGAACTATGGCTTTTTCATATCAAATTGAAGGAATTCAAATTCAATTAAAAGAAAAAGGTCAAGCAGCACCAGGCTCTACAAAACGTCCTTCAGTACAATATAAAAAGCCAAATGTAAATTATCAAAGCCATGTACAAGATATTGGCTGGCAAGATATAAAATCAAATGGACAAATGAGTGGTACAAAGGGTCAATCAAAACGAATGGAAGCTATGAAAATAGCAGTTAATAACTTACCTGTTACCGGTGGAATCGAATATAGAAGTCATGTACAAGACATCGGTTGGCAAAATTACGTTTCTAATAACGAAATTACAGGAACGATGAAGCAATCAAAACGAATGGAAGCATTAAGTATTCGCCTAACGGGCGAGCTTGCAAAGCATTTTGATGTCTATTATCGTGTGCATGCAAAAAATTTCGGTTGGTTAGATTGGGCAAGTAATGGCCAAAATGCAGGAACATCAGGCTTTAGCTATCAGTTAGAATCAATAGAAGTTAAATTAGTAAAAAAAGGTCTGACAATTCCAGGGGCTAAAACTAAGTATTTTGTAAAATTTAAGCAACCTGACATCGTTTATCAAAGTCATGTACAAGACAAAGGTTGGCAACCTCCAAGCAAAAATGGTCAAACAAATGGTTCGATGGGACAAAGTAAGCGAGTAGAAGCAATCAAAATAAGAGTTGAGAATGCTCCAGTTACTGGTGGAATTGAATATAGAAGCCATGTGCAAGACAAAGGCTGGCAAAATTATGTTTCTAACAATCAATTAAGTGGAACAACAGGTGAGTCGAAACGAATTGAAGCATACGATGTTCGTTTAACTGGGGAACTAGCTAAACATTTTGATGTTTATTATCGAACACATGCAGAATACTTTGGTTGGTTAGGTTGGAATAAAAATGCGGGTATCAGTGGTACGTCTGGTTACCGTTTTAGAATGGAAGCATTTGATATTGTCTTAGTCAAAAAAATGTCTAAAGGGCCAACAATTTCAAATAATTATAAAAAAGCTCCTTCTGGATTGGGAAACTATTACATGGATGCGCCCAAACGAATCGAACTGAAAACAAGACACTACTATACAGATAGATCACTAAGAAGAGGTAATGATATCGCTGCTGGAACAGTGATCAATGTTAAACGAAGAGTATTAGATAAGAATGGTTATCCTATTTTAGAAACACCTTACGGCTATGTGACAGCAGGAAAAAATATCGTAACAGCAACAAATAAAGGACAAAAAACATTTATGGATGTTCCATACTATAATCAAATGACCATGGGGTATCCGAACGGCTGTGAAGAATTTTCTTTATACATGGCATTAGAATATTTAGGGGCTACACATGGACAGAATGTGCATCAAGTGACCAATGCGGTTCCTAAAGTTCCTTCTTGGGGAAATCCGCATGAAGGGTTTAATGGAAGCCCAACAGATAAATACGGCTTCCACACGATTTATCCAAGAGCCTTTACACCATATGCTAAACGATATGCACCTAATTCAAGAGATATCAGTGGTGTTGATACAGGTCAATTCAAAGAAGAATTGATGAAAGGAAATCCAATTGTCGTTTGGGGAACCTACCCTTATTTAGCGGCACCTAGAATAGACGGTACGTATTATGGTTCTTTAAAAGTTGCTAATTTACATGTTTGGTTAGTGACTGGTTTTGATGGAAATAGTTTCCATGTGACAGATCCAATTTATGGAACGATGTGGGTAAGTGAAGGAACTTTAGCACTTTCTTATAGCCCAAATAAAATGGCTGTTTCTATTGATAAGTAGAATAGAGGACAAATAAATGAAAAATAAGAGACTAATGTTTTTATTTTGCATCATCATTTTAATAATAGGCATCATAATTTTTGTTAAAATGAATGACAAAAAAAGTACGAAAAATCAGGACTTAGAGACAAGTACATCTTCAAGTGCAAACAATTTTGACAAGTCAAAAGTTATCGATTATTCTAGTGAAACTGAAGTATCTTATAGCTATGAAGAAGTCACTCTTAGTGTGGAAGAGTTAATGAAGTATAGAGAAGAAATTGAGCAAGCTGGCTTTGATAGTACATTATTTACAGATCAAGAAATTCAGACAATGAGGTCAGCAATAAAGAAAAATGGTCAATCTATTTCTCAATATTTAAAAGATCAACCAGATAAAAGCATCGATGAAGCTGAAATCGACAAAGCTCGCGAGGAGTTAAAAGCGGCAAATATCGATCCTGATAAGATGCATAATAACGAGATTATCGATCTAATAAAACAAGCGAAAAAAGAAAAAAAATCGGTGGTTGAGATTGCAAAAGAGAAATAAATTAATCTTCTTTCATAGCAGATTGATTGAGGGGAAAATCGACTAGCTGTCTTCTAGGACAGCTAGTTTTTGTAATTAAAGTAGACCTCTTTAAAAAACCGTGATAAACTAAAGAGGTTATGAAAGTAAGTTTTTTATTCTATCTAAAATTAGGAGTTACTGATAAATGAATAATATATTAATCACTGGTGGAGCAGGGTTCATCGGTTCTACTTTAGCTAATTTTTACAGTAAAAATCATAAAGTCACTGTTATTGATGATTTATCAATGGGAAGTAAGAGTAATTTAGATGAGTCTGCGAATCTTTGTTTTATAGAAGGGAGCGTGACAGATTCTACATTGATGGAAAAAGTGTTAACAGATACGCAGTTTGAATATATTTTTCATTTGGCTGCTATCGCAAGTGTAGCTGATTCTGTCGAACGACCTTTAGAAACGCATCAAATAAACTTTGATAGTGTTTTTCAATTGTTAGAGTTAGTAAAGTCTAATCAGTTTGGCTTAAAACGATTATTATTTGCATCATCAGCTGCAGTCTATGGTGATGAACCAACATTACCTAAAAAAGAAGAATCTGTTATTAGACCCTTAACACCTTATGCAATCGATAAGTTTGCTGCGGAAAAATATGTTGTTGATTACTATCACTTGTTTGATGTCCCAACGAGTGCGGTACGCTTCTTTAATGTTTATGGACCAAAACAAAATCCTGAATCACCGTATTCAGGTGTTATATCGATTATGATGGATCGCTATAAGAAAGTGTTAAATAAGGAAGAAACAATGTTTACTATGTTTGGTGACGGGACGCAATCAAGAGATTTTGTTTTTATCGAGGATGTTGTTCAAGCATTGGATATCATTGCACATTCACAAGATACGTTAGGCGAAGTCTATAATATTGGTACAGGTGAAGCGATCGGCTTGAATGAATTAGTTTCTATTGTAGATAACTTTTTACAAGTGAATTTACCGATTCAGTATGAAGGGGAACGCTCTGGAGATATCAAACATTCTCTTGCAGACATTTCGAAAGTAAAAGCTGTAGGGTATCAGCCTAAATACACTATCAAGTCAGGACTTGAAAAGTATGTTGCTTACGAACTTGGTAACTTTGACAAAGATATCTAAATCTGATTGATTCAATAAACGACTGAAACAGGCGAGATGAGAGATTCTTGTCTGTTTTTTTGAACGAATAAAATCTTTTTAATTGTTTGATACTCATTCTTAGGAATGATACAATGATGTCGATTGGAGGGAGAACGATGACAAAAATAATCGCCCACCGTGGTAGCAAAGGAACCCATCCAGAAAATACTTTAGCTTCGTTTAAAGAAGCTGTTTTAGTTGGTTCTGATGGAATCGAGCTAGATGTGCAGTTATCAAAAGACAACCAACTGATGGTGATCCATGACGAAACGATTGATCGTACAACCAATGGTTATGGGGAGGTTGGTAGTTTAACCTTAACAGAGTTAAAACAATACGATGCCGGTAGTTGGTTCCAAAAAAATCCGATGATTCAAGAAATTCCTACTTTAGAAGAAGTAGTCATGCTGCTTAAAGAAGAGAATTTTCAAGGTTTACTGAATATTGAAATCAAAACAGATAAAATCCATTATGAAGGAATCGAACAGCTAATTGTTCAGCTCATGAAGTCACAGTGTTGGCCTTTTGAATATATGTATTCAAGCTTTTATTTTAAAAGTTTGGAGAAAATCTGGGAAATTGAACAAAATCAAAACATTGCTGCCGTATTTAGACTGTCAGAAAAAGAGGAGACACGAGCGCTTCAATCAAAGTTTATTGAAGGAATCCATCCTAAAATAGATTGGGTATTCGACCATTTAGATGATTTGGCGGATTTTCCAAAAGCAATTCGTCCGTGGACTGTTAACGAAGAAGACACTATGACACATTGCTTTCGTCATCATTTGACCGCAATTCATACAGACTATCCAGCTAAGGCATTGCAAATACGCAAATTGATACAAAATAAAGGATGAAAAAATTGAAAAAAGTATTAGTAATCGCAGGACCAACAGCAGTTGGAAAAACCTCTTTAAGTATTGAGTTAGCCAAAAAGTTAAATGGAGAAATCATTAGCGGTGATTCAATGCAGGTCTATAGACAATTAGATATAGGCACAGCAAAAGTGACGGAAGAAGAGCGTGAAGGTATTTTACATCATTTGATTGATTGTCGTGAACTATCTGAGACATACTCTGTAGCAGATTTTCAAAAAGAAGGACGTCTGGCAATCGATGCAATAACAGAAAAAGGAAAATTGCCAATTGTTGTTGGTGGGACAGGACTGTATATTCAAGCATTGTTATATGACTTTGAATTAGGTGCCAAAGATGAATCGACTGAAATTCGTGAGAAATATGAGCAATTTGCTGAAATACATGGAAATCAATACTTGTGGAATTTATTGCAAGAAAAAGATAGCCAAGCAGCTGCAAGTATCCATTTCAACAACCGTAAAAAAGTGATTCGAGCACTTGAAGTGTTTGATAAAACGGGATTCAGTATTTTAACTCCGAAGGAAAAACCAAAAAGATTATATGATTATTTCTTAGTTGGATTAGAAACGGAGCGAGCTGAACTTTATAATCGAATCAACATGCGTGTGGATATAATGATGACACAAGGGCTTTTAAAAGAAGCTGAGTTACTTTATAACAGGCAGACACAACAATCGATTCAAGGAATAGGCTATAAAGAGTTTTTCCCCTATTTTGAAGGGAAAGAGTCTTTAGAAGAAGCAATTGATCAAGTAAAACAAAATTCTAGAAGATATGCGAAAAGGCAATTGACCTGGTTTAGAAACCGCATGAATGCCAGCTGGTGGGACTTAGTACAAACACCTGATACTATTTTAAAGTTAGAAAAGGAAATAGAAAAATGGCTGGATTCTTAGGAAGGATAAAAAATGGATAAAATAGCAGAAAAGGTTATCTTAGTGGGCGTAGAAACAGAGGGAAATTACACTCGATTTGAAGGATCTATGAAAGAATTGAAAAATTTAACTAAAACTGCTGAAGGAGAAGTTGTTTTTTCATTGACACAAAAGCGTCCTCGAATTGATTCACAGACAGTGATTGGTAAGGGGAAAGTTGAAGAATTAGTACAGTTAGTTGATGCGTATGAAGCAGATATCGTTATTTTTAATCATGAGTTAACACCACGGCAAAATCAATTGATTGTTGAAGCTGTTGGTGTCAAAGTAATTGATCGGGTACAATTGATTTTAGATATTTTCGCAATGCGGGCACGATCAAAAGAAGGAAAATTACAAGTTGAGCTAGCGCAGTTAAATTATTTGCTTCCTCGATTGATTGGACAAGGGAAACAATTGTCTCGTTTAGGTGGTGGGATTGGTACTAGAGGTCCTGGGGAAACCAAACTGGAATCAGATCGCCGGCATATTCGTAATAAAATTATCGCAATCAAGCGTGAATTGAAAGAAGTATCAGCTCACCGTGAGCGAAGCAGGCAAAAACGGCAATCATCAGATTTATTTCAAATTGGTTTGATTGGTTACACGAATGCAGGAAAATCAACAATTTTAAACTTGCTAACAACAGCAGGCACATATTCTGAAGATCAATTATTTGCTACGTTAGATCCGTTAACAAAAAAATGGCAGTTACCTCAAGGAATGATCGTAACGCTGACAGATACTGTCGGTTTTATCCAAGATTTGCCGACACAGTTGATCGAAGCCTTTCAATCAACTCTGGAAGAAAGCCGAGGTATGGACTTGTTATTACATGTAGTCGACGCCAGTGCGGAAGATCGTTTACAACATGAACAAACAGTTGTTGAATTATTAAATGATTTAGATTTAGAGCAACTTCCGGTTTTGACTGTTTACAATAAAAGTGATCAAATCGACGAATCTGACTTTATTCCAACTTTATTTCCTAACATATTAGTGTCAGCTAAAAGTACTTTAGGGAAAGAAGAACTCACAAAAGCTGTTAGAGAAAAAATGATGGAATTATTGGTTCCATATGAGTTTGATATACCATCAAACCAAGGGCAACAATTAAGTGAATTGAAACGCCATACTCTGTTGTTATCAGAATCATTTGAAGAAGAGGCAAATGCGTATCATGTTAAAGGCTTTGCTAAAAATAACTCTAAATGGACGCGGGAGTTAGACGATTAAATAACGAGGTCTATTGTTGTGTGTAGATTGTTGGAAAAAGTAAGAGCTGAGTTGGAGAACCTATTTAGTGGTTTTCTCACTCAGTTTTTTTCTTTATTTGCTGTAGTTATTTGATTTGTGTAATGATATACTAAATACAAAATGAGAGGTTAAGGTGGTATCTGGATTTGCAAAAGGTTATTAAAAGTAATTCTTTCTTTTATGTTGGTTTGTTTGTTTTAGCAGTTTTATATTTTATGAATTTTAACGTAGACTTGGGATCAGACGACGGTTGGTTTATGAAAATTTCTGAAGAGTATAGTTTTGTTGGATTTCTTCAATGGCGTTACAATAATTGGTCTGCCCGGCTATTTCCAGAAGCGATGTTGTATCTGATTTTCTTGGTTCCTTTATTTATTCATCATCTGATCAGTGCGTGTGCCTGGATGTTATTTAGTTACTCTTTAGTGCGGATATTTGTTGGGACTGTTGATCGTAAGAACTTTTTAGTTGCATTTTTATCACTTGGATTTATCAATATCTGGGTTATGAAAGATGCCATTTTTTGGATTACGGGCGCAGTCAATTATTTATGGCCATTAGCATTAGGGTTGTTTGCACTGATTCCTTATGCAGATCATTTCTTTAGAAATCAAAAAACGGCGATTTGGTTATACTTATTGCCTGCATTTGTTTTTTCATTTTCGAATGAGCAGCTGATTCTTTGTGTTATAGGTGTAGTCTTAATTTATCATGTGGCAATAGTAATAAAGAAAGAAAAAGAGCATTATTATCTTTATATTCCAACAGCATTTTTTGTAACGGGATTTTTATTTATGTTTTTAGCTCCGGGAAATAAACTTAGAATGCAACAGGAAATTAAATTGTGGATGCCAGATTTTAGTGATTTGTCACCAATGGCAAGAGTGTTGAGAGGAAGTACTTGGTTATTTGAAGGGTGGCAGACGAAGTTATTTCTTCTATTCATTTTGATACTTGTGGTTTCTCTAGTGCTTGATTCCTCCAAATTACTAGCTAAAATAGGAATAGGATATACATTATTTTTGGTATTACTGACCTATAATTTTCCTGATAGAGTTACCAATTTTCAACTTATTAATGAAGGGAATTGGATTAATTCTTTCAAGTTCGGTAATTTTTTGAGTGGGACGTTCATGAATGCTATTTTGCCTTATCTGTTATGGGGGCTGTTTTTTGGTTTAGTGATTGCGTTGTCTATATCTGTTGCAAAACAAAAAATATTTATTGGTTTAAGTTATAGTGCGGCCTTATTTTCATCCATAATGATGTGGTTTTCACCGACAATGTATGCTTCAGGGGCTAGAGTTTTTATGTGTGCCTCAGTATTTTTATTGATCAATTTATTCCTACTTTATCAACAAATTCAAGAGAATGGCAGTCAACATGCAAACAAGCGAATAGTGTTTTATGCCTGCTTTATACCTGTGATCAATTTATTCTGTGTACTTTTTCTAAACTGAATAGAAATAGAAGTAAATGAAAAAAGGTATTGTTCACGATGCCTTTTTTCATTTTCGTACGAATTAACTGAAATTTCCTTGTTATAGCTGTGTTTTGCGCTATTTTTTATTTTTATGTTAGAAAACCTAACATAAATCATTGACAACGGAAAAAAGTATTGATATCCTATATTTAACTAAGAGAGGGGGGTGGATATGAGAGAGAAGGAACTGAGAAGATCGATGTCAGTTTTTCCAATTGGTACAGTTATGAAACTGACTGACTTATCAGCACGTCAAATCCGTTATTATGAAGAGCAAGATTTGATTCATCCTGAAAGAAGTGAAGGGAATCGACGTATGTATTCACTGAATGACATTGATGTATTACTGGAGATCAAAGATTATTTATCAGATGGTCTAAACATGGCAGGTATCAAACGCGTTTATGAAATGAAGTTGGAAGAGCAAATGCATGCGCAAGAATCAAATAAACCGCTGACAGATGAAGATGTTCGAAAGATTCTATATGATGAACTTATTTCTCAAGGTGGGCTTACTCAACAAAATCCATTCCAATCCAGAGTACCCAAATTGTAACAGTTGAGTTTTACACAAAAAATGAAGGACGTGAAGGAAGACAATGAAGAAGAAACAAAACACAGTAGAAGATATCAAACGAATAGCGGATGAAGAAAATGTTCGATTTTTACGATTAATGTTTACAGACATTATGGGAACAATCAAAAATGTAGAAGTTCCAGTGAGTCAATTAGACAAAGTATTAAGCAATAAAATGATGTTTGATGGGTCTTCTATTGAAGGTTTTGTGAGAATTGAAGAAAGTGATATGTATTTGTATCCAGACGTATCGACATGGATGGTTTTTCCATGGGAGAGCACACACGGGAAAGTTGCTCGTTTGATTTGTGACATTTATAATCCAGATGGTACACCGTTTGCTGGAGATCCTCGTGGCAATTTAAAACGAGCCTTGGCGGATATGGAATCACTAGGCTTTACTTCATTCAATCTTGGGCCTGAACCAGAATTTTTCTTATTCAAATTAGATGAAGATGGTAAAATCACAACTGATTTAAATGATCGAGGTGGCTATTTTGATTTTGCGCCAACCGATCTTGGTGAAAATTGTCGTAGAGATATCGTTCTTGAGTTAGAAAGTCTTGGATTTGAAGTTGAGGCGTCACATCATGAAGTAGCGCCTGGTCAACATGAGATAGACTTTAAATATGCAGATGTTATCGAAGCTTGTGACAACATCCAAACCTTTAAATTAGTCGTTAAAACAATTGCTAGAAAACACGGCTTGCACGCAACTTTTATGCCAAAACCTTTATATGGCATCAACGGCTCGGGGATGCACTGCAATATGTCTTTATTTAAAGGCGAAGAAAATGTCTTTTTTGATGAAAATGGTCTAATGCAATTAAGTCAAACGGCGTATCATTTCCTTGGTGGATTATTGAAACATGCTCGCGCTTATACAGCGGTTTGTAATCCAACTGTTAATTCATATAAACGTTTGGTACCAGGATATGAGGCTCCGGTATATGTTGCTTGGAGTGGACGCAATCGTTCGCCGTTAGTCCGTGTTCCGGAATCACGTGGGTTATCTACTCGTTTAGAATTACGTTCTGTTGATCCATCAGCAAATCCATATTTAACAATGGCAACACTTTTACAAGCGGGATTGGATGGAATCAAAAATGAAATCGATCCGCCACAAGCGGTTGACCGTAACATTTACGTGATGAACGAAGAAGAACGAAAAGAAGCACATATACATGATTTGCCTTCAACACTGCACAATGCTATTAAAGAATTACGTAAAGATGATGTAATGATCAATGCATTAGGTGAGCATATTTATGTGAACTTTGTTGAAGCGAAACGTATGGAATGGGCTGCTTTCCGTCAAACTGTTTCGGAATGGGAAAGAGAACAATATTTAGAATTATACTAAGAATCGTGAGGTTGGGATGTGACTCGTAGAGTGATGTTTCAGCCCCTTTTTTTATATTGTTCAGTTAATGAGTACAAAGTATGCTATACTTATAAGTGAGAATCGTTATCAATTGGACTTGAAAAGGAGTGGAAATCATGATCGTTCAAACTGTTACATTTATTATAAAAAAAGAAGGAAAAGAAAGATTTGATGCTAAAACAGGGAAAGATGTCGCTTCAATGTTAGAGTTTCCAGGTTGTATATCAAGTGAATGTTGGTATACAGAAAATAAAGATACGTGTGAGTTTATGTTGGTATCTAAATGGCAGAGTAAAAAAGATTTCCAAAACTGGTTAAAACGTCCAGAGCATTTACAAGAGCATCGAGAGGCACATCAAAATAAAAAAGCTACACCGTCTATCGTCATAGAAAAAACCAGAAAGAGCTATGAAGTTTCTGCTTAAAAAATACAAGAGTCTAAGGTGAATTTAGTTGCTTTGGATTCTTTTCTTTTATACTTCGAGTCTGTTCAAATAAGTGTAACTTTCATAAAAAAGCAGGTATAGTAGAAGGGAAACAACTATTAAGGAGAACAGAAATGAAAAAATCGAATTTTACTCCAACGATGTTTGAAAAACTTCAACAACATGGGTGGGATAAAGCGGCTCTGCGCGTATACATAATGAATAAAAACGAAAATAAACTGAACGTTGATCAGATGGTTTTTTTAGTTGGTTCTGAAATCTATACTGAAATGTTTGACCAAAGCCAGCTTTCCGATGAAGAAAAGGTCTTACTCGTTATCGATCATTTGGGGGGATATCTAAATGAGTCAGGTGATTTACACTTCGAATCCTCTAAATATAAATTTTACGATCAAATGCCTCCAGGAGCTCCTTTTTTCGATAGCTACTCAAAAGCAGTCCAACGTGCGTATCCAAATGGGTTGGTCATTACACAAATAGATAAAAAATTACCCAAAATAATCCTTAAGAAAAAATACGCAAACGAAACAAAAATTCATCAATTTAGAAACCGATTAGATAAATGTATTATTGAATATGTGGAAAGGTATAAAAGAAGAAATAGTTTGAAAAATGATGAAGCAGCCATAAAAATGATTCTTAAAAATAATTGGTTTTATGCTGATCCTCAGTATCATAATCGCGCTCATTTGGATGTAGAGATATCGACGGTTGATCTTCAAAAACGAAGTAGAACTCTTACAAATAAAGGATTAGTAAAAAAAATCAGAAAACGAGGTTTCTATCGAAAAATGCTATCTGGAGATTATCATAGTGAATTTATTTTAGATGAACAAGGTCAGTTATTAAGTCAATGGAAAGCAGAAAGCGATGAAAAAGACTATTTAGAATGTGCAATCGCAAACGGAGAATCTTTCAACTATGGCGAGCGCCCTAGATTTGATCCCTTTCATACACACGATAAATTAGATGGAACCCCTCCTAGATATTTCGACACGCAAAAGCGGAATCAACTCAAACGATATTGGATTTCGCCAACTGATAATCGATTTTATCAATTGATTAGGAGATTATCTGAAAAAGGATTCAAATACAAAGGTAAAAAGAATAAGAATTAAAATATAAATCAAGAGTAACGAAAATTGAGATTTCCGTCCCAACTTGTTTCTTTTTCACAAAAATTCGGTATATTCTAAAGTGGAAAAGCGAAATAATCAATAAACTTTGTGAAATATTTTCACAAACTGTTTTAAAATAGGGAGGCTTCCGTTATAATAGAGAAGAATATGCGTGCAACTATTCTACTTTTAGATAGAAGGATGATGACTAAATAATGCGAAAAATGAAGACGATGGATGGAAATACAGCTGCTGCATACATCTCATATGCGTTTACTGAATTAGCCGCTATTTATCCAATTACACCAAGCTCAACGATGGCCGAACTTGTAGATCAGTGGTCGGCTGAGGGAAAGAAAAATATTTTCGGACAACCTGTTAAAATTGTTGAAATGCAATCAGAAGCAGGAGCTGCTGGAGTGGTCCATGGATCGCTAAAGACAGGCGCATTAACCACTACATATACTGCTTCACAAGGATTGTTATTGATGATACCGAACATGTACAAAATTGCTGGAGAGTTGCTTCCATCAGTCTTTCATGTAGCAAGTCGAGCTGTGACAACAAATGCGTTGAATATTTTCGGCGATCACGGAGATGTTATGGCTGCTCGTCAGACAGGATTTGCTATGTTATGTGAAAGTAGCGTCCAGGAAGTCATGGATTTATCAGCCGTCGCGCATTTAGCGTCCATTGAATCAAGTGTCCCGTTCATAAACTTTTTTGATGGTTTTCGGACAAGTCATGAAATTCAAAAAATCGAAGTACTGGACTATGAAGAATTAGCTCCTTTATTAGATCAAAAAAAATTAAGCGATTTTCGTAGTAGAAGTATGAACCCCAATCATCCTTCAGTTAGCGGAACGAACCAAAATCCAGATATCCATTTCCAACAACGTGAAACAATCAATCGTTATTATGAACAGATTCCAACTGTTGTGAAACATTATATGAATGAAATCAATGCCTTGAGAGGGACTAACTACGATTTAGTTACTTATTATGGTGTTGAAGATGCAGAAGAAGTAATCGTTTCTATGGGGTCAGCTGCTCAAGCAATCGAACAAACAATTGATCACTTAACAAAGCAAGGTAGAAAAGTTGGCTTCTTAAATATTCATTTGTATCGTCCTTTCCCGATAGAAAACTTCTTGGAAAAAATGCCTAAGACAGTGAAAGCAATCGGCGTGATGGATCGTACAAAAGAACCAGGCGCGGGCGGTGAGCCTTTACTTTTAGATGTACAAAGTGCGATGTATGAATCTGATTTGCGTCCGATGATCATTGGAGGACGGTACGGATTAGGCTCAAAAGATGTGTTGCCGAATCAAATCGTTGCGATTTATGATGAGCTGTTAAAAGATAAGAAAGAGGCAAAAAGTCGTTTTACGATCGGAATTGTAGATGATGTGACCTACACCTCATTGGATTGCGGTGAAGCACTCGATCTGACCAACCCAAAAACGTATCAGGCAAAATTCTGGGGGTTTGGCTCAGATGGAACTGTTGGAGCAAACAAGTCGGCCATCAAAATTATTGGGGATCATACGGATAAATATGCGCAAGGATTCTTTTATTACGATTCAAAAAAATCTGGTGGACTAACGGTTTCTCATTTACGTTTTGGCGAAACACCGATTCGTTCGACTTATTTGATCGAACATGCTGATTTTGTGGCATGCCATACTGCTGCGTATTTAAATACGTATGATTTAGTTGAAGGATTGAAAAAGGGCGGAACTTTTTTACTTAATACCGTCTGGAATGATGAGCAATTAGAACGCTTTTTACCAAATAAACTAAAACGCTACTTAGCTGAAAATGAAATTGATTTTTATACGATCAATGCTGTTAAACTAGCCAGTGAAGTTGGCTTAGGCGGTCGAATCAATACGGCAATGGAAACGGCTTTCTTTAAATTAGCTGCTATCATGCCGTTTGAGGAAGTATTACCGATCTTAAAAGAAGAAGCTTTCAAAAGCTACTCTAGAAAATCAATGGCCGTTGTTGAAAAAAATATTCAGGCAATCGAACGGACAGTGGCGCTTTTGCATAAGGTCAAAGTGCCAGCCACTTGGAAAACTATTGAATTAAAACCAAGAGTACGCAAAGAAAATGTGACGGATTATATACATGAAATCGTAGAACCAATCAATCGCCAAGAAGGAAATGAGCTTGCGGTGAGTGCGTTTATAAAAAATGATATGACAGACGGTCGGATGCCACTTGGGACAACAGCTGTGGAAAAACGCGGAATTGCTGTTGAAGTGCCAGAATGGAATAGTGATCGTTGTACAATGTGTAACGAATGTGCATTTGTTTGTCCACATGCCGCGATTCGTCCATTTTTGGCAGATGATGAAGAAATGGGAGAAGCACCTGAAGGATATATTGTCAGAGAAATGCGTGGTGCGGATGGCCTAAAATACCGAATCCAAGTTTCAGTAGAAGATTGTACTGGTTGCGGTCTTTGTGTAGATGCTTGTCCAGCAAAAGGCAAAGCTCTAGTAATGAAACCATACGAAGAGCAAAAAGAGCAAGCAATGAATTGGGCATTCTCCATGACGTTGAAGCAAAAAGAAAATCCAGCCAAACCAAATACTGTTTTAGGATCACAATTTAATAAGCCGCTATTGGAATTTTCAGGTGCTTGTTCTGGTTGTGGCGAAACGCCTTATGTGAAATTATTGACTCAAATGTTTGGTGATCGGATGATGATTGCCAATGCTACTGGTTGTTCTTCTATTTGGGGCGGAGCAGCACCAGTTTCTCCGTATACAACAAATGATGAAGGACAAGGTCCTGCTTGGTCTAACTCATTATTAGAGGATAATGCTGAATTTGGTTACGGAATGCTTTTAGCCAGTCAAACCCGTCGAGAACACTTAGCGATGAAGATGAGTGAGGCAATGAAGAGTGCTTCATCGGAGTTAGCGTTATTAATGGAAGATTGGATCAATCATATGCATACTGGTGAAGGCACACAACAACGGGCCGCAAAACTGAAAGTTGCTTTGATCGACGAGAAAAATGGGCAACCATTACTAGAAGCAATTTATGCAGATCATGATTTATTTGTGAAAAATAGTCAATGGATGATCGGTGGAGATGGTTGGGCTTATGACATTGGGTATGGCGGAATCGACCATGTCCTTGCAAGTGGAGCAGATGTGAATATGTTGGTTTTAGACAATGAAGTGTATTCTAATACCGGTGGTCAAACATCAAAAGCAACCCCTGCTTCTGCCATCGCAAAATTCTCTGCTAGTGGAAAGTACGTGTCTAAAAAAGATTTAGGCATGATGGCAATGACGTATGGTAACGTTTATGTAGCTCAAATTGCCTCGGGTGCGAATCAAATGCAGACGATCAAAGCCTTAGAAGAAGCAGAACGCTTCCCAGGACCATCGATTATTATCGCGTATACACCTTGTATCACACATGGCTTAGCAGGCGGAATGAGTAAAACCTTACAAGAAGCCAAAGAAGCTGTTCATTCGGGATATTGGTCGTTGTATCGCTATAATCCAGAATTAAGAGAATCAGGAAAAAATCCAATGACCTTAGATTATAAAAAGCCAAATTTTGATACGATGCAAGAATTTATGCGTAAACAAGTTCGTTTTTCATCATTAGAATCTACACAGCCTGAATTTGCTGGTCAACTTTTTGAGAAAACAGTCGAGGATGCAAAAAATCGATTTTACAATTATGCTCGTATGGCAGGTCAAGAAGAAAAAATTCGAGCAAAATTAGAAAAAACAACGGATGAAGCTGTGAGTGAAAAAGCACCTCGTATCAAAAAAGAACGAGTAGTTGATCCAGAAGCCGAAGCAAGAAGAGCGGCTAGACGGGCAGAACGTGCTGCAAAACGAGGGAAAGTAGAAGAATAATAACGTGTTTTATTTTAGAATTAGGTTGTGACAAAAGTCGTTTAGGCTCAAGCAATTGGACTAAAAACCGTACAATGCGTTTTGTGTATTGTGCGGTTTTTAGGAAATTTTCGACGAACCTGACTTTTTCACACCGTTTTTTTAATTCAAGGTGAGGTTAATAAAATTCAAAGAGTTTTATCACCATTCCGTTCATTTTGTTTAAATTTTTCTATCGTTCATTCTCATCCTGTAACCAAGCAAAAGATTATGGTATACTTATTAAGAAATCTTCAGAGAGAAGTGAGGTTTATGATGTCTTTTCAACTTAGTCAATTATTTGATTTGAATTATTGGCGGCAATTGATCTCATCAGATTTCTTGTCGCGTGATTATATCATCAATATTATAGATATTCTGGTAGTATGGTACCTCGTCTACAAATTGATCATGCTTGTCAAAGGGACAAAAGCTGTTCAATTGTTAAAAGGGGTCGCAGTCTTCATTGTGATTCGAATACTGAGTGAGATCATTGGACTCCATACACTGTCCTGGCTGATGAACCAAGTTATCATGTATGGTGTGATTGCTGCAGTTGTGATCTTTCAACCAGAAGTCCGCCGAGGCTTAGAGCATTTAGGGAGAAGTTCATTTTTCCGTGCAAGCAGATCTGAACAGCAGGAAGACGAAAAAATGATTCTTGCTTTTGATAAAGCCATTCAGTATATGTCGAAACGAAAAATCGGTGCACTGATCACAGTGGAAAAAAATACTGGCCTAGATGAATATATTGAAACGGGGATTCCTTTAGATGCCGATATCACAGGAGAATTGCTAATCAATATATTTATTCCCAATACGCCATTGCATGATGGAGCAGTGATTGTGAAACAAGGAAAAATCGCTGTAGCAAGTGCCTACCTGCCGTTGTCTGAAAGTAACTTGATTCCAAAAGAATTTGGGACGCGTCACAGAGCGGCCGTCGGTATCAGTGAAGTTAGTGATGCTGTGACCATCATTGTGTCTGAAGAGACAGGGGATGTCAGTCTCACCTTGAATAATGATCTGATTCCTAAATTGACACAGGAAGAATACCTGAGAATTCTTCGAGCAGAATTAGTGCCAAAAGAAGAACGCAAGGATAAAAAGAATCTTTTGCAACACTTTATTGAAGGTGTATCGAAAGGGGCGAAAAAGAAATGAAGATCCCCTATCAAAGCAATTGGTTCTCAGGATTATTAGCGTTACTTTTTGCTTTGTTATTATTTTTTAATGCCAATGCATCAGGGAATTTATCCGATATAACAGGTGGGAGCCAAGTTTATGATGAAATGCTGTATAACATTCCTGTTCAATTAGAATATGACCAAGATAAGTATTTTGTGTCTGGTTATGAAGAAACTGTCAATGTTCATTTAAGTAGTGCCAATCGAATTCAACTGAATTTAGAAGCAAATGAAGATACAAGAAACTTTCAAGTCGTGGCTGATTTGACCAAAACACCGATTGGGACATCAGAAATCCAATTGCGAGTTAAAGGATTGAGTACGGCAGTAACAGCTGAAATCGAGCCTAAAACGATTACTGTAACGGTAGAGAACAAAGTAACAAAATCGTTCGATGTTGAAGCGCAACTACCAGAATCGATTGAGGCAGAAGGCTACAAAGTAGAGAAAATTGCGGTTAGTCCTAAAACTGTTGAAATCACAACGGGAGAAGAGACTGCCAAAGCGATTACACGTGTTATTGCTCCCTTGTCCAATGTCAAACAATCGGTTGATACGATCAAGCAAACGGTCAATGTTCAAGCAATTGATAGCAAAGGACAAGTGTTAAGTATTGAAAATCCAGCACCTCAAGTAAAAGTCGTTGTTGATTTGACCTTACCTTCAAAAGAAGTGGGTCTTACGATCAGTCCAACTGGCTCACCACCAACAGGGGTTGAGAATTTCACATTTAATCTTTCAGAACAAAAAGTGGAAATTAGAGGAACAAAATCTGTTTTAGATGCAATTGATACAATAGAGTTACCAGTTGACATAAGTAATATAAAATCATCAACCAAACAAAAAATAAAAATACCGACAAATACAGAGTATATTGTTTCACCTGAGGAAGTAGAAGTGACGATCAATCCAGTCTTTGCAGGAACAAGTACAAGTTTTTCTGGAACTAGCGGACAAGGCACAACGACATCAAGTTCGAGTCGATCGGTCCCAACGTCTGTGACTTCCAGTGAAAAAACAACAAGTTCCTCTAGTACATCAAGCTCGTCGAGTTCGTCTAGCATTGAAAGTACAACTGAAGATGATCTGGAAAATGGGAGTAGTTCAGTTCCTGCAAATTAAGTTGATTGACTAAGAAAACCCATTATTCTATTGAGGACACCTCATAAGAATAATCGAGGCTAGCTTAGTAAGTAGAAGGAGAGTTATGATGGGTAAATATTTTGGAACAGATGGTGTTAGAGGAATTGCAAATAAGGAATTAACACCAGAATTAGCATTCAAATTAGGCCGTTTTGGCGGATATGTTTTAAGTCAACATGAAGATTCTACACGTCGTCCAAGAGTATTGGTCGGTCGTGATACACGTATATCAGGTCAATTATTAGAGCAGGCGTTGATTTCAGGTCTTTTATCTGTTGGGATCGAGGTATTTCAATTAGGTGTTATTTCAACACCCGGCGTTGCGTATCTAACAAGATTACAAAAAGCATCAGCTGGTGTCATGATTTCAGCTTCTCATAACCCAGCAGAAGACAATGGGATCAAGTTCTTTGGGGCAGATGGCTTTAAATTAGTGGACGATCAAGAACTTGAAATTGAAGCGTTATTAGATGCAGAAGAAGATAATTTACCTCGTCCTTCAGCTGAAGGCTTAGGTACATTGGATGAATTTCCTGAAGGCTTATTGAAATATTCTCAATTCCTCGTTCAAACGATACCAGGTGACTTATCTGGTTTAACGGTTTGTATCGATGCCGCAAATGGAGCAACGGCAACTTCTGTCAACCGTTTATTCGCTGACTTAGAAACTGATTTTTACACAATGGGTACAAGTCCTAATGGTTTGAATATCAATGATGGTGTAGGGTCTACACATCCAGAAAAGTTAGCTGAAATGGTTGTTGAAAAAGGCGCTGATGTGGGTCTTGCATTCGATGGTGATGGTGATCGAATTATTGCAGTGGATGAATTAGGAAATATTGTTGACGGAGACAAGATCATGTTTATCTGCGCAAAATACCTTGCCGAAAAAAATCGTTTGAAAAAAGATACGATCGTCACGACCGTTATGAGTAATCTGGGTTTCCGCAAAGCAGTGGAAGCCGCTGGTATGAAAGATGTAATCACTCAAGTTGGTGACCGATATGTTGTGGAAGAAATGCGTAAAAATGATTATAATTTTGGTGGAGAACAGTCAGGACATATGATTTTCTTAGATTATAATACAACAGGTGATGGCATGCTTTCCGGTATTCAGTTATTGAATGTTATGAAACAAACTGGGAAAAAATTATCTGAGTTAGCGTCAGAATTAACTGTTTATCCACAAAAATTAGTGAATATTCGTGTAACTGATAAACATGGTGCAATGGAAGTTCCAGCAATCAAAGAAATTGTTGACTTAATGGAGGCAGAAATGAATGGCGATGGTCGTATATTAGTTCGTCCTTCTGGGACAGAGCCTTTATTACGAGTGATGGCAGAAGCACCAACACAAGAAAAAGTGGATTATTATGTAGATAAAATCGCAGAAGTCGTGAAAGCTGAAATCGGCATAGGATGATAATCTTTTTTAGAATAACCTGCATACATGGAAAATGTATCAGGTTATTTTTCTGTTTTTATAAAGGACGAATAATCGTTGCTGAAAGTAGGTGATTGTTCGATAATATTATTGACAGAACTACTATAAAAAGGTACTATGTTTGAGAATTGATAGTGAAATAATCAGTGGTCAGCCTGTTCGTTCGTAAAAAATCATGAATAGAATAATTAGTGAGAGGGGAGATTAAATGGGGAACTATTTAGTTTTACAAACAGATTTTGGGCTTGGTGATGGCGCAGTAAGTGCAATGTATGGTGTTGCTCATATGGTAAGTGATGAGATCATCATTGGCGATTTGACTCATGAAATTCCTCCTTATGATATTTGGGCAGCGTCTTATCGTTTGTATCAGACAGTGAAATATTGGCCAAAAGGCAGTGTTTTTGTCTCTGTTGTTGATCCGGGGGTAGGCAGTACAAGACGAAGCATCGTAGCGAAAACAAATTCGGGGCATTATATTATTACTCCAGATAATGGTTCGTTAACGCATATTTCTCATTATCAAGGAATTGAAGAGATTCGTGCAATTGACGAAGTAACGAGTCGTTTACCACATTCAGAAGAAAGTCATACGTTTCATGGCAGAGATATTTATGCATACAATGGAGCGCGCTTAGCGAGTGAGGAAATTGCTTTTGAGGAATTAGGTAAGACTGTTGCGATTGATTCTATTGAAGCGTTACCGTTGATTGAAGCAAAGCATGATCAACATATTTTAGAAGGCAGTATCGATGTTTTGGATATCCGTTTTGGTTCCTTATGGACCAATATTCCATTGGCGTTTATGAAGGAAGAAAAGATTGTTCATGATGACCAGCTACAAGTAACAATCTATCATCAAGGGAAAAAAGTGTATCAAAATATTATGAAATTTGCTAAATCTTTCGCAGATGTTAATATTGGGGAACCTTTAGTTTATGTAAATTCATTAGTAAATATTGGTGTAGCAGTCAATCAAGACTCATTTTCTAAACTCTACCACATTGGTACTGGAACGGATTGGACGACCCAATTAAGAAAAGCACCGAAGATCATTTTTGAATAGGAGTAGGGAATATGAAAAAAGATTTTTCAGTAAAAACAATTGTGGCAATTGGTATCGGATCAGCTGTATTCGTAATTTTAGGGCGTTTTGTGGTGATTCCAACAGGCTTTCCTAATACAAACTTAGAGACAGCCTACCCATTTTTAGCACTGATTTCTGTTATTTTTGGACCGGTTGCAGGTGGCTTGATTGGGCTGATTGGTCATACGCTAAAAGACTTTACAACATATGGCAGTGCATGGTGGAGTTGGATCATTTGTTCTGGTATTATAGGAGTGGTGTATGGTTTAGCAGGAAGGAAAATCGATCTTATACACGGCGAATTTAATAAAAAAGACATTATTTATTTTAATATTTATCAAGTGATTGGAAATGCCGTTGTTTGGGGATTGATTGCACCGACATTAGATGTATTGATTTACAGTGAACCTGCTAGTAAAGTCTATACACAAGGTGTGATTGCTGTTGTATTAAATATTATTGCAGTAGGAATCATCGGTACATTGTTGATGGCAGCGTATGCTACAACACGGACTAAAAAAGGTAGTTTAACAAAAGATTGATTATGTAGTAAAATGAAATTAGCATAAATATAATTTCTGAAATAAAATTAAGGGCGAGAAAAAGCAAGCTTGATTTTTAAAGCTGAACAGCCTTTTCTTGTCCTTTTTTACATAGAATGAGGGAGCGTCATCAATGAAGAAACCACTGATAACTTTTGACAATTTTACTTTCCAATATCATAGTCAGGCTGAACCTACATTACATAGTATTGATTTAACGATTTATGAAGGGGAGAAAGTCTTGATCGTAGGTCCAAGCGGTAGTGGTAAATCAACTTTTGCCCAATGTATCAATGGACTGATTCCTTATAGCTATGAGGGCGAAATAACTGGAAATGTTACGATCAGGGATAAAGAATTAACAAAGACAAGTCTATTTGAGTTATCTTTTGACGTTGGGACAGTGTTGCAAGATACAGATGGTCAATTCATCGGATTAACAGTAGGAGAAGATGTTGCATTTGCTTTAGAAAACGATGAAGTATCGCAAAGTAAGATGAAACAAGAAGTCGATCATTGGACTAAAATCGTTGGATTGAATGATTTTTTACAGTATCGGCCGCAAGATTTATCAGGCGGACAAAAACAGCGAGTATCGATGGCTGGTGTGTTGATCGATGAAGCACCGATTTTATTATTTGATGAACCACTTGCGAATTTAGATCCTAAAGCTGGTAAAGAAACAATTGCATTGATTGAAGAAATCCATCAAAAGACAGAAACGACGGTTTTGATTATCGAGCATCGTCTGGAAGATGTTCTATATCGTTCGGTTGATCGTGTGATTGTTTTTAACGATGGGCGAGTTGTCGCCGATTTACCTGCAGATGAGCTGCTCAAAACAGATATATTAACGGAACAAGGAATTCGAGAACCACTTTATGTGACAGCAATGAAATATGCAGGCGTAGATTTGGAAACAGTTCAATATTTGGCTGACATTGAAAAAGTCCAAGCACCTGACTTAAAACTACAAATGGAAAAATGGATGAAAAAACAAGCTCAAATACCCAAGCAAGAAACGTTACAACCATTATTGAAATTGGAAACTATTATGTACCAATATAATCGAAAGGATCAATATGTTTTAAATGATGTTTCGGTTACATTCAATCGTGGCGAAATGCTGAGTATCGTTGGGAAAAATGGTGCTGGTAAATCCACTTTAAGTAAAGCAATCTGTGGTTTTGTTACACCGCAATCAGGCAAAATGACTTGGTCAGACGAAGATTTTACTCAGTTTTCAATTAAAGAACGAGCAGATAAGATTGGCTTTGTCATGCAAAATCCGAACCAAATGATTTCAAAGAAAATGATTTTTGAAGAAGTTGCTTTAGGATTGGTCTTGAAAGGCATGCCAGAAGCAGAAATCAAGGAACGCGTTGAACAAGCTTTAAAAATCTGTGGCTTGTATTCATTTCGCAATTGGCCAATTTCAGCGCTTAGTTTTGGTCAGAAAAAAAGAGTCACCATTGCTGCGATTTTAGTTCTGGAACCTGAAATGATCATCTTAGATGAACCAACGGCGGGACAAGATTTTAAACATTATACTGAAATGATGACATTTCTAGAAAAGCTCAATGAACGTGGCGTCACCATTGCGATGATTACTCATGACATGCATCTTATGTTGGAATATACAGAGCGAGCAATAGTCTTGTATGATGGCAAAATCATCGCAGATACATCGCCAGTTAAAGTATTGACTAATTCTCAATTAGTGGAGCGTGCATCATTGAAAGAAACAAGCTTATTTACTTTTGCTCAACATTTAGGTTTGGACGATCCTTTTTTGTTTACAGAAAACTTTATGACCTATGATCAGGAGGTGCGTTTGAAATGAATGAACATCAAATGTTAGGTTATATTCCTGATAATACAATGATTCATAAATTGAATGGAACAGCTAAATTAATTTTTTTGATTTTATTGTCTGTGGCATGTATGACCACATATGATACGCGTTTTTTGATTGGTATGACGGTATTTTCACTTGTTTTATTTAAGTTATCAAATATTAAGTGGCACCAGATTTCATTTGTTGTAAAATTTATTTTTGTATTTTCATTACTGAACATTATTGCCGTTTATCTTTTTGCACCAGAATATGGGGTAGACTTATACCAGTCTAGAACGCTTATTTGGGAAGGGCTTGGACGTTTTACTATAACGCAAGAGCAATTATTTTATGAATTTAATTTAGTTCTAAAGTATTTTTGCACAATACCGCTGGTACTAATTTTTCTTTTAACGACAAACCCTAGTGAATTTGCATCTAGTTTAAATCGGATTGGTGTTAGCTATAAAATTAGTTATGCTGTGGCTCTGGCAATTCGCTATATTCCCGACATTCAAGAAGATTTTTTCAATATCTCTCTGGCGCAACAAGCACGTGGGTTTGAAATGTCTAAAAAAGGCAAACTAATGCAACGATTAAAAGGAACCGCTCAAATTGTTTTTCCTTTGATTTTGTCTAGCTTAGATCGAATTGAAACAATCAGTACGGCAATGGAACTACGTCGTTTTGGGGAAAAAAAGAAAAGGACTTGGTATGCTCAGCGACCATTTCATGCTTCTGATTTTCTTGTTATTGGCTTAGCAGTTTTATTAACTGTCATAAGTTTTTCCTTATTTAAAGTCAATGGCGGAAGATTTTATAATCCGTTTAGTTGATTGTTTTTAAGAAGTTAGAACACGAATCTTTATATGAATTCCATGTGGAGGCTGGGACAGAAGCTTATTTCCGAAGGGATTGCTTCTGCTCCCACCGTTTATTCGTATCTGGGGTGTGAAACAAAAGTGATTTTACTTTTGTCCCACACCCTTTTTTTGTTTTTTATAACTAGACCAATTTTGGGTTTTTCATAAAATTATTGACATATATACTTGTTCTATTGTATTATTAATGCAGTTTCTATTTAATATGAAAAAAGGAGGGTAGTTAGACCAATAGGGATAGCGCCAGGCCTGAACATTCAGGTGACGAGGAAAGAGCTGATCGAAAAATTCGGCGGATAGCTCTAGGGACTGCACTCTACAAGCTAGAGGGAAAAAATAATTGCAAGGTTATAACAAAAATCTAGCTATGCAGAATAGAAACCTATGATAGAAATTCAAGAAATAGAATGTGCTGATACTAAAAAATACGAAGTTATCTACTGAAATAACTCAAGGCTTATTTTTTATGGATTTGCTTCTTTTTCTTGAATAGTGACTCAAGACAATCGAGAAAGTAGGAAATGGATAATATGTGTGGAATTGTAGGAATTATTGGAAAAGAGAATACAACGGATATTTTAGTTCAAGGATTAGAAAAATTAGAATATAGAGGATATGATTCTGCTGGGATTTTTGTCACAGGCAAAAACAAAGAAGATCATTTAGTAAAATCACTAGGAAGAATTGCTGATTTACAGAGTAAAATCACTCCAGAAGTTCAGGGAACAGTCGGGATCGGCCATACTCGTTGGGCAACACACGGGAAACCCAGTGAGAGAAATGCTCATCCACATACATCAAGTAACCACCAGTTTATTTTGGTACACAATGGTGTGATCGAAAATTTTGAAGAATTAAAACAGGAATTTCTTCAAAACAAGCAACTTGAAGGTGAGACGGACACAGAAATCGTTGTTCATTTAATCGAGCATTTTGCAGAAGATGGACTCGTAACAAAAGAAGCGTTAAAAAAAGCTTTAACAGTAATCAAAGGTTCATACGCATTTGCGTTGATCAACAAAAATGATCCAGATACTATTTATGTTGCTAAAAATAAAAGCCCATTATTGATTGGATTAGGGGATGGGTTTAATGTCATCTGTAGTGATGCGATGGCGATGCTTGCTGAAACAAACCATTTTGTCGAGATTGCGGATGGCGAAATGGTGATAGTTAAAGCAGACAAGATAGAAATCGAAGATGAAAAAGGGAATGTAGTTTATCGAGAGTCGTATGAAGCTCAATTTGATTTAAGTGACATCGGAAAAGGAACATACCCTTATTATATGCTAAAAGAAATCGATGATCAGCCAACTGTAATGCGTCGTATTATTCGGGAATATACGAATACAGTAGGTGATGCTGTGATCGATAAAAAAATCATCGAAAAATTAACTGCTAGTGATCGTATCTATATCGTTGCTTGCGGGACTAGTTATAATGCTGGCTGGGTCGGCAAAGCGATTCTTGAGAAAATGACGAATATACCAGTTGAGGTTCATCTTTCAAGCGAATTTGGCTATAACATGCCATTACTATCAGAAAAACCATTTTTCATTTTCTTAAGTCAAAGTGGAGAAACAGCTGATAGCCGTCAGGTATTAGTGCAGATAACTGAACTTGGGTTACCATCATTAACACTAACAAACGTGGCTGGCTCGACCTTATCCAGAGAAGCCGATTATACCTTACTTCTTCATGCTGGACCAGAAATTGCTGTTGCTTCAACAAAAGCGTATACAGCACAAATTGCCGTTTTAGCAGTTCTTGCCAAAGCAGCGGGAGATAATAAGGGAAATCAGTTATCATTAGACTTTGATATTGCGCATGAACTAAGTGTAATTGCAGCAGTAATGGAAACGATTATCGATGAGAAAATGACGATCAGTCAGTTAGTGGAAGATTACTTATCAACTACTCGAAATGCTTTTTATATCGGTCGTGGCGTTGATTACTATGTATCGATGGAAGCTTCATTGAAATTAAAAGAAATTTCATACATTCAAGCTGAAGGGTTTGCAGCTGGAGAATTAAAACATGGCACGATTGCCTTGATTGAAGAAGGGACGCCCGTTTTCGGTATAATTACAGATCAAAAAACAGCGGCACATACTCGTGGAAATTTGAAAGAAGTTGAAAGTCGTGGCGCTCATAATGTTGTCATTGCCTTAGCATCATTTGCGAAAGAGACGGATCAATTGATCATACCGGATGTCCACCCGTTGCTGACGCCTTTAGTTAGTGTTATTCCAACTCAATTAATTGCTTATTTTGCGACATTACAAAGAGGCTACGATGTAGATAAACCACGTAACTTAGCAAAAAGTGTTACGGTAGAATAAGAATGAAACAATGCGAGGCTGGGACAGAAGCTTATTTCTGAAGGGATTGCTTCTGCTCCCACCGTTTAATCGCATTTAGGGTGTGAAACAAAAGTGATTTTTACTTTTGTCTCACACCCTTGTTTGTTTTGCTTATGATTTAAGAAAAAGATTATATGGAAATGACAAGCAGAATCTGCCATGCTAGATTGAATGGTTTTAGTTTGTGAAAAATGAATAAAAAAATATTCCCTCATCTGAAAGATGGAGGGAACACAAATCAAATTACACACACTAATAAAGTACCATAATTTTTAATGATTCTCAACAATTTCATTTTTTATTTAAAAAAATGAGAAACTTTTTAGGCGCAAAACATTCTCTATTCAATTTATTATGGTTTTTATCAGGAAATCATTAAGAAGTTCCTTAAAATGAAAAAACAATCATTGCTCAATTGATGTGAGTGATGATTGTTTTTCGAGAGCACTTTATAAAATGTTAACAGCAAAATCAGGAGCATAAGAAGCGACCGTTGCGACTTGTACAACATCACCAGGAACGGGGGCGTGGATATAGGAACCGTCCCCCGTTGAGATGCCGACGTGATACGTTCCACCATGATTCCCCCAAAAAACTAAATCGCCAGCTTGTGCCTCTGCTACTGAAATTGTAGCACCAGCGGTTTCTTGATCAACGGTGGTTCTACCAATGGAACGACCGGCAGAAGCAAAAGCGACTTGAACCAAACCAGAGCAATCGAAAGCGTCAGGTCCAGCTGCACCATAGACATAGGGCTTACCTAAATGTGTTTTTGCAGCAGCAACTATAGCTGAACGAATGTCCGTTTGTTTTGCCTGTTCCGTTTTTTGTTTACTTACTTGAGCAATCTTTTCTGATAATTGAGTTTCTTGCTCAACTGTTTCTGATACTTGTTTTGAAATCGATTTTGTCGCTAAGGTTAATGAGACTTGTTTTTGTTTTAATCCTTCTAATTGTTCCTTTTTCTCTATTACTGAATCATCTTTTATCTTTATAGATGGAAGCTGTACCGAAAGTATTGATGCCTTGTCATTATCATCATCTTCTGTTTCTGAGATTGCACCGATAGATTCGATTTTTTCCAACTGATCAAGATCGATTTGAATTTTTTGCATTTTTTTCTCTATGCTAGAAAGTTGGTTATTATTCTCCATTTTTTGTTCTGAAAATGTTTGTTTCGTTTGTTTTAATTGTGCTAATTTTTTAGAATAGTCATGGATGAGATTGTCTTGAGTAGTGGCTTCTGTAGAGGTTGCAAAGGCGTGGTCACTTAGTAGTAAACCAGCAGAAAGTGTTAAACAACTGAGTAATAATTTAGTGATAAATTTATTTTTCTTCAAAAAAACGCTCCTTAATTATTTAAATTTTTTGATTAATTTGGTGATATTGCTTAAAATGTAGGATTTCTATTTTTAAGGCCAGTTAATATTTAAACATAGGTAGAGTGGAAAGTATGTAAAAGGGAGGTTAAATGTTTGTTTCTGATTTTACAAAAAAGGTACTTTTATTTCAAATTTCTTGTTCGATGTAATATAAAATTGAATAGATTTCAATAGTATGTGTTTTTCTAAAATAGACTAAATGGTAGATTTTTATAGTTGAAAGCTCACTGACTATTTTTATTGACTATCTTTTTTTCTAATTTTGATTTAAAATAGTTCATACAGTCAAAGAGTAGGATTATGAAAAAATTGGAGGGTAGGGCAATGAAAAAAGAAAAAGTTTTTGAGATCACTCATCACTCGATTTTAGAAACCGCCAAGGAACTGTTTTTGACAAACGGGTATAAAAATACTTCTACGCGTGACATTGCGAAAGCTGTAAATATCACACAACCGGCTTTGTATTACCATTTTTCCAATAAAGAAGTTTTGTTTATTGAAATCAATAAACAAATTGGTAGTCAGTTGAAACAAGAGATAGAGCAAATTCAGTATGCGTCAGACTCACTTGAAAACCAATTGATCAACTGTACTAATGCGTTGCTAAATGTCTATCACCGAGATATTTTTTCCTTTATCCATCAAAGTGCAGCTGAAATGGAGCAAGAAAACAAACAAAAATTGTTTTATATATTGAATGATTATTATTTGAAACCATTACAAGCTATTTTTGAAACAAGCCAAACACCTTTAAACACCAAGGTGTCATCAAAAAAAGCAGCTCAGTTTTATCTTATGAGTTTGTCATTGTTATTCTCAACTGTTCACCAACTATCTACAGAAAAAGAACGTTCAGAACAAATTGCTGAATTGATGGATATGGTTTTACATGGCGTTATAGCGTAAAGAATTAACTTTTTTATCATCTGATAAAAATATTGTTTAATTCTTTTTTTTGTGGTAAACTTTTTATCAAGTGATAAATAAAGGTTGATTTTTTTTCGGCCGTTTTTTATCAACTGATAAAAAAGAGGTGGAATCAATGTTTTTAGGTTTAGAAGAGATGAAGTATTTTAAGCTTAGGTACACATTAGTAATAGGTGTCATTGTACTAGTTGCTTATGTAGCGTTTATGTTGTCTGGTTTGGCGAATGGGCTTGCTCAAGGAGTGAGACAAGGCGTTGATCAGTGGGATGCTACAAGTATTGTATTGTCTGAAGATGCGAATAAAAGTCTGAATGCTTCAAGTCTGGTCATGGAAGATTTAAATCAGGTGGAAGCGAAGCAAAAAGAACCCCTTGGACAATATGCTGGTGCATTAAATAAAGTCGGTCAAAACAAAGAGGCGGATAAAATCAATATTTCGCTTTTTGGCGTGACCGAAACTAGTTCAATCAAACCGGAACTAGTTGAAGGACGCTATTTTAAGGAGTCGGGTGAAATCATCATTCCGCAAAATTTAGTGGATAAAGGAATTAAGCTCGGAGATACTGTGAAAATTGGAAAATTGGATAAAGAGCTGAAAGTTGTGGGCATCACGAAGCAAAACAGCTTTAGCATTGTCCCATTGATTTATACATCGCTTACTCAATGGCAAGAGCTTAAATTCGGCAAAATCATTGAAGGAGATAAAGCACCGATCAATGGAATTGTTGTTCGCTCGACTAAAACAAAGGATGTTAAATTGACAGACAAAGATGGTCATTTGGCCAAATATGAAATTGAAGCATTTATCGAGAAATTACCTGGTTACAGTGAACAAAATCTCACCTTAAATGCGATGATCTATTTCTTGTTTGTAATTACAGCTGCGATTATTGGGATTTTTATCTATGTGATGACCTTACAAAAAACAAGCTTGTTCGGCGTTATGAAAGCTCAAGGTATCTCTAATGGATATATTATCAAATCAATCATTGCCCAAACGTTTATTTTAGGGGTAATCGGTGTCTTGATCGGTGTGGTCTTGACTTTAGTGACAAATCTTGTTTTACCATCTGCAATGCCGTTTGAATTAGACAGTATGAATCTATTGATTTATAGTCTAGTATTGATTATCGTCGCTGTATTAGGTGGCGTATTCTCGATTCGCACCGTGACACATGTTGATCCAATGAAAGCGATAGGAGGGTAAAGAAATGACTGATATTTTGGTAATGGATGATATTCGTAAAAGCTTTGGTACAGGTCATGCAAAAGTTGAAGCATTAAAAGGAATTGATTTAAAGGTCAAAGCAGGAGAATTTGTTAGTATTATTGGTCCTTCTGGTTCAGGTAAAAGTACGTTTTTAACCATTGCAGGTGGGTTGCAAAGCCCTACTTCAGGTGCGATTAAAATCAATGGCAAAGATTTTACCCATTTAAATGAAAAGAAACGTTCGAGATTGCGTTTTGAAGAAATTGGCTTTATTTTACAATCTTCCAATTTGATTCCATTTCTGACTGTGGAAAAGCAGTTTACATTAGTTGATAAAATCGAAAAGAAAAAAATCGAAACAGAACGAATCAACGAATTATTAACATCATTAGATATCGCTGATTTACTGCATAAATTCCCAAGGGACCTATCTGGTGGAGAGCGTCAACGAGTAGCGATTGCTCGTGCATTGTTCAATGAACCAAGTTTAATTTTGGCAGATGAACCTACTGCTAGTTTAGACACAGAGCATGCGTATGAAGTTGTAAAAATTTTGGCAAAAGAAGCACACGAAAAACAAAAAGCAACGATCATGGTTACTCATGACCCTAGAATGATTGAGTGGAGTGATAATGTTTATCGGATTGAAGACGGTGAATTAACAAAAGAGTAGTAAACAATCAAAGGAGGGAAATAAACAAAAAAGTTTATTTTTCTTCTTTTTAATTTTGAGTATTATAAAAATCAATTTTAGGTTATGATGATAGTAGAATAAATAAAAAGGTTGAATAGACATGTGTTTGGTATGATAAATCAAAGAATTAAACATCAGAAAGTGAGGCAGTACAATGGATAACAGAGTTGAGGTAATGACTTTTTCGCAATTAAAACAGCTTGTGAAAGAACTTGAGACAAACAATTCCATCGATGATAATACAAAAGTATTTATTGATACTGGGTGGGATAGTGTTCAAGAAGTTGAACCAAATGCTTTTCATGTAGAAGAGGTTGTTGAATTTAAAGTACAAGATGAATTAACAAAAGATTTTTATGTTGGGTATACATTGAGCGAAAAAGCAGAACGGATGCAGGCACAAGGGCAAACAGAAACGGCTGTTATTATTAGAAATTTATATTAGTAGGACGTTGATGTTTCGGGGCTTTAAGTCCAAATTAAGTTTTCCCTTTTTATAGATACACACTATATCTTTTTTGATATGATACTATATCATGGGAAATAATCATTAGGAAGGTGGTGTTTCTTTTGACAAATAAAATTCCATTTCCAAAGAACTATGAACGGTTTATTGAGTTGGGACAAGAAGCAATAAAAAATAATAATCTGATTGGCGCTGTGGATTATTATGAACACGCGTATGCAATCAGACAAGATTTTACATTGAATTTAGTGTTGGTAAACATGTACTTAGAAATAGGTGAAAACGAGCAAGCATTATCATTAGCTTCAGAAATGAAAGAAAAATATTTTGCTTACTTAGATTATGTAGAAATTTACATTCAAATTTTGATTCAAAATCATCTGTTTATTCAAGCACATAGCATCATTAATGAACGAATTTTGATGGAGCAAAGCGGAGAAATGAGAAAGTTGATTTCTTTAAAGAAGAAAATCCGACACGTTGAACTGATGTATCAGCAATTTGAAGTAGGAAAAATCAAAGAATTAAAAGAAGAATTACAACAGTTAAATAAACACAATTACTATGAGCAGATGGCAATTGTAAAAAAAGCAGGGCAATTGCCTCAAGAAGAATTTATTGTAATTGGAAAAAAGATATTAGTAGATGTGCAGGTACATAATTTGGTTCGATCTTGGATACTTGAAGAACTTGTCCGCCTTCATGTTAAAGAAGAAGTTGAGTTTTTTTGGCGAGATAACAAAAAATATACCGTTGTTCCAGCTTCTGTTGGTACGCCGTTGGATAGTGCCGCGTATCAAAGAATCTTATTGTTTTTAGAAAAAGAATTAATTAACGATGATCCTATTTTACTAGTAGACATTATGGAAGAGATTCGTCTGCATTTTGCATTACTTTATCCTTTGGCAGATGAAATCATTGAAGATCCAAGGTTGTGGGCTGTGAGTTATGTGAGCTCTTACAACCATTCAATTGCACAGAAGTATCAAGTTGAAGAGGAACAATTAGAAATTGAAAAAATCCAGAAGATTCAAAGTGAGATACGTTTTGAATTAGAAAAGATGGTTTTATAGAGAGAAAAAGAGTAAAGGGCTGAAAATTCCTTTACTCTTTTTTGATATACATTAACTGCATGTTTAGTTTTTAGTCAAATAATGAATAAATAAGAGCAGTAAAAATGAAAGTAGAAAATAGAAAAAGATCCCTCCTTGAATGAAAACGAAAATCAAAAAGACAAGCTGATAATCAACAGACGTAAATTGAATAACATAACGATTCAAGATAAATTCTGCGAGGGTTAAAAGAAGTGAAGAAATTAATAATCTTTGATGGCGCTGACTCAATACTATTCACTACCTAACGATTAGAATGATTAAAAAAATATAGTAGCATAAAAAAAGATAGTTTTTTATCAATTTTTAGATGATATCGACAAATAAATGAGAATTTTGAAGGGACGTTTGCAATTTAGATCTTATTGTTAAGAAGAGTTTGATAGAAATAAAAAAACACTACTTACTTGTAGTGTTTAAGGTCAAGTTCTCATGATTATTGCGACATCTGATTTTAAATTATGCTATAATTCTACATGTAGTAGTAAAGCAATTATCTAAGAATAAAGACGCGCCCTGAGGGAATCGAACCCCCGTCTCAAGAACCGGAATCTTACGTGATATCCACTACACTAAGGGCGCAAGCACGTTTACTAGTTTAGCTGATATTTCGATAAATTACAAGGGGGAGGACAAAAATAATGAAATTTGAACAACATCAATCGCAACAACAAAAACAAGTCCAAAAGCTTGCAATGACGCAACAATTACAACAATCGATCCAGATTTTACAATACAATTCAGAAGAACTTTTTGCCTATATAGAAGCCAAGTCATTAGAAAATCCTTTGATCGACATCCAAACAGAGACCAACTATGGAGATTTTCCGAGTTCTAGTAACAAAACGTATAGCAACGAAGAAAATAACTATCTAAATCAAATTCCAGATAATCACACATCACTTTTTGAATATTTGATCGATCAAATCCACTTGAATTATCGTGATACATATCTACGAACATTGGTTTTATTTTTAGTCGAATATATTGATTTAAATGGATATTTAATGATTGATTTAGATGAAGCAACGCTAAAAACAGGAGCAAAATCTATTGAAATGCTAGATGCATTGACGCTGATTCAGCAATTAGATCCAGCAGGTGTTGGTGCAAGAGATTTACGTGAATGTTTGTTACTGCAAGTTGAGCGGGACGATACGGCACCAGCATTAGCCTATATTGTAATTGAGGAAGAATTTGATCATTTGGCTAATCGTAAGTGGAGCTTGATTGCTAAAAAATTTGAAGTAGAGATGTCAGAAATTCAAACGATTTTTGATTATATTCAGACATTGAACCCAGCTCCTGGAAGCATTTTCGAGTCAACATTGGGACTGTATATTCGTCCCGATTTAACCTTGAGAATCAAAGAGAATCAACTAAACGTGATATCTAATAGAACAGGTACTCCAACGATTCAATTTCAACAAGCCTATTTTGAGCGAATGGAAGCAACCGATGACAAAGAAGTCCAAGAATATATCAAGGAAAAGAAAAATGAATTTGAATGGTTAGAAAAAACGATCCTTCAACGTGGTGATACTATTTTAAGAGTCGGAACAGAAATCGTTCAGCGCCAACAACAATTCTTTTTTAAGGAAGACAGACCGCTAAAACCAATGACTCTAAAAGAAATTGCAGAGGCCTTGGATATCCATGAATCAACCGTTAGCCGAGCTGTAAATGGTAAATATTTAGAAACAGAATTTGGTGTTTTTGAGCTACGGTCATTTTTTTCAAATGGGTTGTCAAACGAAACCACTGGAGAAGAAACGTCAACAAGTAGCATCAAAAAACTAATACAAGCTTTAGTGGACAGCGAAAACAAAGCCAAGCCACTCTCAGATCAGAAACTAGTAGATTTACTAAAGGAACAAGAAATTGAAATTTCTCGTCGTACTGTTACAAAATATCGAGAAGCATTAGGAATACCCGCTTCATCTAAACGAAAACGATATGATAATTAAGAAAAAGCGTTTAACTCTCGAGTTCTACTCAAAGGGTTAGACGCTTTTTTATGGTTGCCAGATCAAGTGTTCAGAAGGTAATCCCTCTTCGATTCCTTGCCAGATGGAGACAAAGTGATTTTTTTCTAATAGATGTTTTGAGGCACCATTTTTAGGATCAATTATGGCGTAAACAGTGGATTCAGATAATCGTTCAGAATGTTCAACTATACGTAGTAAAGTAGCGATGACTTGTGTGGCGTATCTTTTCCCCCAGTGCTCAGGTAAAAGCATATACCCTATCTCGATTTTGTGTTCTTCATCCCAAGATAACTTACCAAAACCGATATACGTTTCTTTGTCAAAGAATTTGTAGTAGCCGGTTTGATCGTGGTGTCCCTGATTATAAGCTGAAATTTTTTTGAAGTTTTCAATAACGTCCTGTTCAGGTTCTGCTTTTTCAGTGATGTAGCGCATGACTCGAATCTCTTTTGTGAGTACAGAATAAAGTTCTTGATCATCTTTTTGATAGAACTCGAAGGTTAACTGTTTTGAATGGGTCATTCTCTTCACCTATTTCACTTAAAAGTTTGGGTAATTCAATAGAAAAAAACTATATCCAAATAAATCGGGTACAGTTTTTTGTAAGCCACCTGACGGATTCGAACCGTCGACCCCCACCTTACCATGGTGGTGCTCTACCAGCTGAGCTAAGGCGGCACTATTAATAATACAGATACCAGATTACCTTAGAAACTAATGTTTGTCAATCTATTTTCACTTGTAAAAGAAGATCAAATAGTTTAATAGAGTGTTATAGAACGAAGGTCTAATCCGAGCCTATATTGTATCATCCTATTGACATTGGATAATACCTATTGATAAACTAAAATAAAGGGGAGAAAAAAATATGTTTATTGTTTGGGGTAGTAAAGGATTTGAGAGAGCGTTAGGCGATACAGTGATTCAATGTGACTGTAGCCATTGTAATAATGAAGTGGTTATGCAAGGAAAACAAATCGGAAGAAAATTTACGTTATTTTGGATTCCAATTTTTACCACATCATCTAGTCATTACTTGCTGTGTCCAATTTGTGGATATGGAAAAGAATTGTCTAAAGAAATCTTGGCGCAATACTTAGTGAATTCCACTGAAACAATTATAGAGTAAAAATAAAAAAACATTTGACATGTAATTTACTTTCCAGTAAAATACAACGTAACAACAAATGAATAATAATCCGTTGAAGAGAAGAGTAAATTTGGACGTGCTTTAGTAGAGAGTCTCGGTTGGTGAAAAGAGATAAGCGCATAAGAGTTGAAGATGGCCTCAAGAGGACAAGCTGTTGATACGTAAGCAGCTTCGGGAAAGCACCCGTTATCAAAGCGACAAGTTATAAGACTTGGTCTAAGAAAAGTAAGCATGACTTACTTTAAAACAAAGGTGGTACCGCGATTATTCGCCCTTTACTAGCAGAAGCTGGTAGAGGGCTATTTTTATGTTTATCGATACAAATGAGAGGTTTCGTACAAGACATACGAAGGACGTATTAACCCTTAAAATTAACTAAATAAATAAAGCAATGAGATGGAAAGTACAGATGAAACGATATCTAACAGAGAGCTTGGGTAGCTGAAAACAAGTGATAAACGAAATCTGGAAAATGGCCATTGAGCAGCGCTTCGAGTGAGTGATTCATAAGACAGCGACGGATGCACCCGTTAATGTGCTAAAGTATAATCGATCATTGATCGACGTACTTGATGAGGATATCGACGTGAGTGGATATCAAATAGAGGTGGTAGCACGCAAAAGCGTCCTCAAATGTATGATAAATACATTTGAGGGCGTTTTTTCTTTTTATATATGACAATAATGGAGGGGACGATACATGAAGAAAAAGTGTTTGAGTATAGTGTTGATTTTGCTGGGAATAGTAACAATTACGGCATGTGGTAAGAATCAAGATTCGGCTGTGAATAAAGAAAAAGAGGGTAAAACGATTCGAATTGGGACTTCACCAGGACCGTATAGCGAATTATTTTTAGAAGCTGTCAAACCCATTTTAGAAAACAAAGGGTATCAAATAGAACAAACGGAATTTACAGAATTGATTCAAGCAAATGTAGCCTTAGCAGAAGGTACGATTGATTTAAATGTTGATCAGCATACTGCTTATCTAAATAATTTCAACGAGAATAAAGGAACCCACTTGATTGGGATAACAGCACTTCCTACCGTTCCGGCAGGGCTGTTTCCGGGAAATAGAAGCACTTTGGATACAGTAAAAGAAGGAGACAAAATTGGTATTCCAGATGATGCTTCAAATACTGCGAGAGCGTTCAATCTTTTGCAAAAGGCAGGCTGGATCAAATTGAAAACAGGCATCGATCCAGTCAAAGCAACAAAAGAAGATATTGTCAGCAATCCTAAAAAATTAGCACTTATCCAAATGTCATCGGCTCAAATTCCGAGGAGTTTAGCAGATTTAGAATACGCAGTAATTCCAGGAAGTATTGTTTACAGTGCTAAACTTGATCCAAAGGACAGTTTACTTTCAGAAGACGTGTTAAAAGACTATGAATTGGTTGCGACGGTCGACGAAAAAAATCAAGAGACTGATTGGGCAAAAGCCATAGTTAAAGCCTATCGCTCAGATGAGTTCAAACACTACTTAAAGGAAACTAATCAAGGAAATTACTGGTTTATCCCAAAAGAATTACAGGAGGAGCAAAAATGATCGAATTAAAGAATATAGATGTTACTTTTTTTCAGAAAAAACAGCAAATCGATGCAGTCAAGAAGGTTTCCCTCAGAATTGAAAAAGAAGATGTTTTTGGAATCGTGGGGTATTCAGGAGCTGGAAAAAGCACTTTAGTCCGGGTGATCAATTTACTGCAAAGACCAACCGCTGGAGAAGTTATTATCCACAATAAAAATATTCTTGGTTTTTCACCAAAAGAATTAAGAGCACAGCGAAAAAAAATTGGGATGATTTTCCAACATTTTAATTTGATGAAGGAACGAACAATTTTCGCCAATGTAGATTTTTCCTTAAAGTATTCTGGATTGTCAAAACAGCAACGGAAAGAAAAAATTGAAAGATTGCTTGATTTAGTAGGACTTTCAGAGAAGAAAGAGGCCTATCCTAGTCAATTATCTGGTGGACAAAAGCAGCGGGTAGCCATTGCTAGAGCCTTAGCGAATGATCCAGAGATATTATTATGTGACGAAGCAACAAGCGCATTAGACCCTAAAACAACGATTCAGATTTTAGATTTATTGAAGAAGTTAAATAAAGAGTTGGGGTTGACGATTGTTTTGATCACGCATGAAATGCAAGTTGTAAAAGAAATTTGTAACAAAGTAGCTGTGATGGAAGATGGACAAGTAATTGAAGAGAATGATATTGTGTCGATTTTCAGTCAACCTAAAGAAGCCTTGACGAAGGACTTCATAAGAACAGCAACGCATATTGATCAGGCATTGGAAACAATTATTCAACATCCAAGTTTAACTAAACTAAGTGGAGATGAAGTGTTAGTAGAATTTTCTTATGTAGGAGAGCAAACAAGTGAGCCGCTGATTGCTCAACTTTACAGCAAATATCATGTGGTCACGAATATTTTATATGGCAATGTAGAAATAGTACAACAAGTTCCCATCGGCAATTTGATCGTTATTCTTTCGGGAGAAGAAATTCAACGAGAAAAAGCATTGACGTTTTTACAAGCACAAGACGTGAAAATCAAAGTCTTAAAAAATAGCGGATCAGAAGACAAAATCATACCAGTACATGTTATCTAAACAGAACAGCGAGAAGGAGTGACTGAAATGCAAGATTTTTTACAACGGTATTTTCCAAATGTCTTATCACTAAAAGAAGAGTTTATCAACAGCACAATTGAAACCTTATATATGGTCTTTTGGACAGCTATTATTGCTGGAATTCTGGGGACATTACTTGGTGTTGTACTGGTTGCAACAGGGCCAGACGGCATTTTAATGAATCGCATTCTTTACAATAGTTTAGAAAAAATCATCAATATTTTTAGATCTATCCCCTTTATCATCATGCTGGCATTGATTCAGCCAATCACTCGTTTTTTAACAGGAACAACGATTGGGACAACGGCTGCTTTAGTGCCGCTGGTGATTGGGGTGATTCCATTTTTCGCACGTCAAATCGAAAATGCCTTATTAGAAGTTGATCCAGGAGTGATAGAAGCCGCAGAATCAATGGGAACGAGTCCGTTAGGGATCATTTTTCGGGTGTACTTAATTGAAGGCTTACCAAGCATCATTCGCGTTTCTTCTGTTACGATCATCAACTTGATTGGGTTAACAGCAATGGCTGGTGCGATTGGTGCTGGTGGTCTAGGCAATTTGGCGATCACAAGAGGCTATAATCGTTTCCAAACAGATGTGACAATTGTGGCAACATTGATCATCTTAGTTTTAGTTTTTGCCAGTCAGTTTATAAGTAACGCATTGATCAAGAAAACATCACATTAAAAAAACGAAAAGAGGAAATGTACATGAAAAAGACAATTAAATTTATCGTTTTAGCGTTAACTATCGGGTTTGTATTGGCAGGATGTTCTGCTGGAAGTGCTAAAGAAGAAAAGAATGAAGTTGTAAAAATAGGTGTTGTTGGTGCAAATAATGACGTCTTAGAATCGGTCAAAGAACGTTTGAAAGAGGATGGAATTGACCTTCAACTTGTTGAATTTTCTGATTATACACAACCCAATGCTGCTTTAGCAGAAAAAGAAATTGATTTGAATTCATTCCAACACCAGATTTTCTTAGATAACTATAACAAAGAACACAAAACAGAGCTTGTTTCAATTGGTCATACAGTCAGTGCACCATTAGGTATCTATTCTTCTAAAATCAAAGACGTCAAGGAATTAAAAAATGGCGCTGAAATTGCGATTCCAAATGACGCAACAAATGGCGGACGAGCATTATTGTTATTACAAAGTGCGGGACTAATCAAAGTGGACCCTGCTAAAAAACAAACACCCACTGTAAGTGACGTAACAGAAAATAAATTGAACATAAAAATCACAGAATTAGATGCTTCTCAAACAGCTAGGGCGCTACAAGATATCGACGCTTCTGTCATCAATAGTGGAATGGCTGTTGATGCAGGCTTTGTCCCAACGAAAGATGCAATTTTCTTAGAACCTGTGGATGAAACATCAAAACCGTATGTCAATATCATTGTTGCCCGTGAAGCGGACAAAGACAATAAAACATACAATAAAGTAGTTGATGTTTATCAACAAGAAGAAACGAAAAAAGTTATTGAAGAAACATCAAAAGGTTCAAGTATTCCAGCTTGGGAAACATTTGGCAGAAACTAAAAGGAGGATGATCATATGACTACATTGACAAAACAATCAATCAAAGAAGAAATTCAACAATATGCAGATGAAGTGATTGCGTTAAGACGACATTTTCATCAGTACCCAGAAGCTAGTTTAAAGGAATTTGAAACAATCAAACGAATCAAAGCAGAATTAAATAAGCTTGACATTCCTTTTGAAGAAGTCGGAAAAACTGGCGTACTTGGAACAATCGTTGGAGAAAAGCCTGGTAAAACAATCATTTTAAGAGCCGATATTGATGCATTGGAATTAGAAGACGCAACAGGAAAAGAGTATCAATCTAAATATCCAGGCTTGAATCATGCATGCGGTCATGACGGTCATACTGCAGCTTTATTAGGCGCTGCTAAAGTCTTGAAAAACCATAAAGACGATTTTGCTGGAACAATCAAATTAGCGTTTCAACCTGCAGAAGAAATTGGCGCTGGCGCTTGTCAGTTTGTCGCTGGCGGTTTTGTTGAAAATATCGATCAGGTTTTTGGCATCCATTTAGATTCAAGTGTTCCTGTAGGGAAATTGGTTGCGACTAAAGGTGCGACTAATGCCTCTTGTGATATTTTCAAGATTGAAGTTGAAGGGTTAAGCAGTCATGTGGCACAACCGAATGTTGGACGGGATGCTGTATTAGCTGCAGCAAGTATTGTAGTTGAACTACAAAAAATTGCTGCAAGAGAAGTTAGTCCCCTAGATCCAATCGTGGTCGGTATTGGTGTGCTTGACGCTGGCACTAGATATAACATTGTGGCTAACCATGCGAAAATCGAAGGGACAGTTCGAGCTTTTAGTCACGAAACGCGCGCCTTTGTTTTAAAACGTGTGGAAGAGATTGCGCATCAAATTGCTGAAGCTCATCGGACTAAAATTTCATCTTTCCATATCTACGATGCGGCAGGACCGTTGATCAATGATGATACTGCAACAGAGTTAGCTCAAAAAGTAGCAGCTGAAATTGTTGGCAGTGAAAATGTCGTGACCGATCATACAAAGAGTTTAGGCGCTGATGATTTTGCTGATTTTTTACAGAAAGCACCAGGCGTATATGGTCGAGTAGGAACTCGAAATTTAGATAATCCGGATACACAATATGGCCATCATCATGAAAAATTTGATATTGATGAAGCTGGATTGGCGTTAGCAACAGAATTTCATGTGCGTTATGCACTGACCTATTTACATTCTTTTGAATAATTTTTATAAAAGTATAAGGTTTTAAGAGTAATTGACGTTCAATCTTATACTTTTTCATTTTGTGAGGTAAGAAGACAGGTTTAGTGATCAGATATAGCACTATTCTTGCATTTCAAAACAATTATGTTAAACTATTTTTGTAAAGAAAGGTGATTAAGAATGTTTTTTCTTTCAGATAAATTTGTGAAAAGAAGCAGCTCCCGACAAATGAATGTGATGAAGCATTGTTGTGGAGCCTAATAAAATGAACCCTTCATCGTCTAAATCAATACTGAATTTTTGAGACTAAGCTGTAGTCTTATTTTGTGTTGTTTTTGGCGATGAACTTGATTTTTATAACGCTGAACAAAGGACAACGTGTTTCGTACGTTGTCCTTTGTTGATACTGACAAGGGATGAGATAGGGGGACCTATTTGATTGCTTGTTTTTTTGTCTGGATAAGCAAATACCTTTCAGCCTAACGTACGAGAACGTTGGAGCAAACAATTTTAATTTTGAATCAATAAAACAGATAATTACTACAATTTACCATTAAAGAGAAGCAAAGAGAGCAGAAAAATCTTTGCAATAAACGAAAAGAGGAAGAAAGATGAGTTTATTAACAATCGAACATTTAACCCAACGTTTTGGGGAGAAAATTCTTTATGAAGATGCATCACTTCGTGTCAATAAAGGGGATCACATGGGGTTAACAGGTCAAAATGGTGTAGGGAAATCTACTTTAATCAAGATTTTAACAGGGGAAATTTTAGCGGATGATGGAACGATCACGTGGCAAAACAATACGAAAATCGGTTACTTAGATCAATATGTGGAAGTGATTGGCAATAGTACGATTAACGAATTTTTACACCAAGCATACAAGCCATTATACGAAATTGAAGGAAAAATCAATGATTTATACACAGAATTTGGTGAGAATGGTGCAGATAAATTATTAGAGCGAGCAGGGAACTTGCAAAAACAGCTAGATGAAAGTGATTTTTATCAAATCGATACAATCATCAACGATCTTGCAAATGGTCTGGGTATTGAAGCAATCGGGTTGGAACGACCAATGAAAGAATTGAGTGGAGGACAACGATCTAAAGTTATTTTAGCGAAACTACTTTTAGAAGAACCAGATGTTTTATTATTAGACGAACCAACAAACTACTTGGATGACACTCATATTCAGTGGTTGATCCATTATTTAAATGATTTTGATGGAACCTTTATTTTAGTTTCTCACGATTATCACTTTTTAAATGCCGTAACGAATTGTATTTGTGATATTGAATTTGCTAAATTAACGAAATATACAGGAAATGTTGAAAAATCTTTTGCTCAAAAAGAACAAAACAAAGAAAGCTACTTAAAACAATACCATGTGCAACAAGCGAAAATCGAAAAAGCCGAAGCGTATATTCGGAAGTACAAAGCTGGAAATCGTGCTACAATGGCGAAAAGTCGTCAAAAACAATTAGACCGAGTAGAACGAATGGCACCTCCAGGCAGTTTGATGAAACCACAGATTCAGTTTCCTTACCAACCAATCGTTGCCAGCTTGTCCCTGATTACAGGTGGATTGACGATTGGTTACACTGAACCATTATTAGCGCCAATTAATCTATCTGTCCACAGTGGTGAAAAAGTGGCAATCAAAGGATTTAATGGCATAGGAAAATCGACATTGATCAAAACGTTGACAGGAAAGATCAAACCAATCGATGGAGAATATCACTATCCTGCAAACACAAAAATTGCTTATTTTTCACAAGATTTACTTTGGGAAAATGATTATTTAACACCCCTTGCTTTTTTAAGTAATTGCTTTCCAAAAAAAACAGTGAAAGAAATTCGAACGTATTTAGCGAAATGTGGCTTACCAGACAAATTAGTGAATCAACAATTGCGTCTACTAAGCGGAGGGGAACAAACGAAAGTGAAGCTATGTGAGTTGACAATGGAGTCTAGTAATCTTATTTTTTTAGATGAACCAACGAACCATATTGATGCAGCTGCAAAAGAAAGCGTACGTCAAGCGATTCAGCAATTTCAGGGAACGATTGTCATCGTTTCACATGAGGAGGAGTTTTATACTGATATTACAGACCGTGTGATCAATATTGAGGAAATGATACAATAAAAAAATTGCTTCTAACAATTTAGACCGTTAGAAGCAATTTTTTTATTTCATTAACCCATCATGGATTTTATCTAAATTCCATTTCATCATTGCATAATAGCTATCGCCATCTTCCCCTTTTTTAGCAATAGAATCAGTAAAAATCGTACTATAAATTGGCAAATATGTTTCTTTTGATACTCGTTCCATACTACGTTTGTCGACACTTGTTTCAACAAATAAAGCAGGTACTTTTGTTTTGTGGATTTGATCAATGATTTGTTTCATTTGATCGGGTGTTCCTTGGCTTTCTGTATTGATTTCCCAAATATAAGCAGCAGTCAGTCCATATGCTTTAGAGAAGTATTTAAAAGCCCCTTCACTGGTAACGAGTAATTTTTGATTTTCGGGAATATCTGCGAATTTTTCTTTGGCTTCTTTGTCTAGAGTGTTAAGCTTTTCGATGTATTCTTTAGCATTTTTTTCATAAGTTTCTTTGTTTTTTGGATCTTTTTTACTCAATGTGTCTCTGATCGATTCTACATAAGCAATCCCGTTTTGAATATCTAGCCATGCATGTGGATCTTGTTCGTCTTCTTTTCCAGCACTCGTTAAATACATGGGTTCGACTTTCTTACTTACAGAGAAAAAGTCTTCATCTTCTTTTTTCTTAGCGGTTTCCATTAGTTTATTGAACCAACCGTTACCACCTGTTTCTAAGTTTAACCCATTGAAGAATAAAACATCAGCTTCCGAAGCTTTAGCCACATCTTCAGGTAGGGGTTCATATTCATGTGGATCTGTTCCGACCGGCACAATACTATGGAGATTAACTAAATCTTCTCCAACATTTTCGACCATATCGGCAAGAATCGAGTTCGTGGCAACAACGTTGATCTTTTCTTTTTCTGAAGTATTGGCAGAGTTAGGTTGACAAGCGACTAGTAAAAATAAACTGGCTAGAGCAGTGATAAAAAGTATTTTTTTTCTCATAAAGTTGGTTCCTCCGTTTTCTGTTTATTGACAAAAAATAGTCCTTTTTTTGGTGAAAATAGAAAGGCAATAATAAAAAATGCTGCGGCAGTTAAAACGATCGTAGCCCCCGATGCTAAATTGTACGAATAGCTAAAGAATAGGCCGATAATCGAACTTAGAATTCCGAAAAGAGAAGCTAAGGCAATCATAGTAGGCAAGTGATTCGTCAACAAGTAAGCGGTAGCGGCAGGAGTAATCAGCATAGCAATCACTAAAATCGTTCCGACTGTTTGTAAAGATGAAACAGCAACGAGCGTTAATAAAAACATTAAAGCATAGTGGAAAAATTGAACATTTAATCCATAGGCTTGTGCCATTGTAGGATCAAAAGAAGTAATTTGTAATTCTTTATAGAAGATTCCGACAAAAATCAATACGATAATCCCCACGATCACAGTAATCAATATATCAGAATCACGAACAGCTAGAACATTCCCAAAGAGAATATGATAAAGGTCAGTCGAACTTTTAGCAAAAGAAATCATAATAATTCCTAAAGCAAAAAATGAACTGAAGACAACCCCAATAGCTGTATCGTTTTTTAACTGACTTTTTTGAGTGATAAATCCGATCAATAAAGCAGCTAGAATACCGAAAATCGATGCCCCAAAAATATAATTGACCCCAAACATATAAGAAGCTGCTACTCCTGGGAGTACGGCATGAGAAATTGCATCTCCCATCAAAGACATTCCTCGTAAAACAATAAATGAACCAATAATTCCTGAAACCAATCCAACGATGATCGAGGTGATCAAAGCATTTTGTAAAAATTGGTAACGAACCAAACCATCAATAAAATTTGCAATCATGCGTCAGCCACCCCTTTGATCATAATATCACCCATTGTGTCACCATAGGCTGATTGAATATTTTTGTTTGTAAACGTTGTTGCAACAGGACCACTAGCAATCAATTTTTTCTTTAAAATGATCACATTATCAAAGTAATGAGCAACTTTGTGAAGATCATGATGAACGATCAAAATCGTTTTTCCGGCATCTTTTAATTGTTTTAGAATATCCATGATCACTTTTTCGCTGGTCATATCGATGCCTACAAAGGGTTCATCCAAGACGATGACATCTGCTTTTTGAGCGAGAACGCGCGCAATGAATACTCGTTGTAATTGACCACCGGATAATTCACCGATTTGACGTTTGGCAAATGCCTCCAACTGAACGGTTTTGAGGGCTGCCAAAGCTTGTTCTTTTTCTTTCTTTTTAGGTCGTTTCATCAAACCCAGTTTCGGATATGTTCCTAAGAGAACGACTTCCATAACATTGATTGGAAAAGAAAGGTCTAATGCACTCCGTTGTTCTACATAAGCGATTCTCTTTTTCTGTGTATCCAGAGGTTGCTCTCCAATTGCTACAGTTCTGGAGTCTGTTTTAAGTAGACCTAGCAATCCCTTTAGAAATGTTGACTTTCCGGCTCCATTTGGACCGATGATCCCCGTTATTTTTCCAGCAGGAATGTTTAAAGAAATATCAGTTAGCGCTTTTTGACCTTGATAACTAACTGTTAACTGTTTGATTGTAACATTATTGTTATTTATAGACATAAAAAAACCTCCTTTTTAGGTTTGCCTTAAAATCAGTATAAGATAAACTTAAAATAAAATCAATCCATTTTTTAGGTTCGCCTAAAAATAAACGAAAAAAGAGGCCGGATACAACTCTACGAGTCATATCTCAGCCTAAAAGAATTCAAATAAACGATATAAGTAAAAGCAACGCCTTCGGAAATTAGCTCAAAAACACAACGAGGGACGTATTGATATTATACAGCATCTACTTGTTTTTCGGAGTTAATTACGTCTCTCTCAACTTCTTTATAGTAAAATTATTCGCTTTGATCGGATTCTAATAAGTCGAAAATTGAATCAGCTAATTTCGAATGGGAATCATTTTTTGGGTATTGATTTGATAATAAAATGACTGCATTTTTTCGGTCTTTTGAGAACATTGCATTTGATTCGAAACCTGCTTCGTTACCATGTCCTTTGATATGGGTTGCGAAATTGTATAATCCGCCCATATATTTTGTTTCAGTTTCAGGAGTCCAAACTTCTTCCATGATTTGTTGGTCAATAATTTTTCCTTCAAATAAGTCAGAGTAAAATAAATAAAGATCGCCGACGGTCATGCCAACATTTCCTGTTCCAACTTCTTGATCAAATGTTAATGGATTGTCATTGATTTGGGTGCCAAAATCTTTACCAGACGCTGGTTTATACGCATAGGTTCGATTCGAAGAGTGTATAAAGTCATCATAAAAGCATGTATGAGACAAATTTAGTCCTTGAATAAAGGTTTGCGTAAATAAAGTTCGATAAGACTGACCAGTCACTTGTTCTAGAATACCAACTAAAATGGAGTAATTAACTCCTTCATATTTATATTTTCCATAAACGCCCATAGTGGCATTGGCAATAGAAAACTGAATGAAATCATCATCCGTCATCAAAATAGTAGGCTTGACCTTTTGCTCTAATCCGGAAGTCATTGAGAGTAATTGGCGAATGGTTATTTTCTGGCTATCTGGAATTGTAGGATAAAATTGATCTAAAGTATCATCCAACGAAAGTTTTCTCGCTTGAACTTGCTTTAAAATAAGTGAAGCGGTAAAAGCTTTTTGAATCGAACCGATTTGAAAGGTAGCGTCATAAGTGTTCGGTCGACTTTCAGAAACATTGGCATAGCCAAAGCCTTTTTGCAATATGATTTGTCCGTTGTGAATAATTAAAGCTGTACCTGTAAACTGAATATCTTCTAGTTTTTGGTTTAGTTCTTCAGCAAAATCTGAACTGGGTTGAACTTCTTGATTAAAGTTTTTCGTTTGCTCTATATCTTGGGTATTTGAAGGAGAAGATTCAGTCATCATACTTGTTTCGCTTGAGTTGGTTTGCGATGAAGAATCAGGCTGGTTTTGATAGAACAAAAGATAACATTCTACCATGACCAAAAGAATCAAAACTAAAATGATGAATGCAGGGATAAAAGAATTTCTTTTTTTATGATGTTTTTTGTAATGCATGAGTTCAGGCACCTCCGATTATTAATTTATTTTACTTATATTTTGTTGAAACACAAGATGATCCTATAAGATTTTACGAACAGTTTTGTAAGCACAACTATTCTTCATTTAAAAGTCGATAGATTTTCAATTATTTTTCACAAGAAAGCAAAAGATTCATGATTTTTTTAGCAATCAATGTTAAAATAGAAACTGAAGTTTTTAACTATAGGAAAAGAAAAATACCTAGATCACGGAGGAAATCATGACCCAAAAATACAAGGATAAAACATTACGAATCTTTAGTTTGAATGCCAATCGCCCTTTAGCGGAGAAAATTGCTGAAGTTGTCGGGACTGAACTGGGAAAAAGTACGGTGCGCCAATTTAGTGACGGAGAGATTCAAATCAATATTGAAGAGAGTATTCGTGGGGACCATGTTTTTCTTGTTCAGTCAACCAACCTTCCAGTTAATGATAATTTAATGGAATTGTTGATCATGATTGATGCATTAAAACGAGCAAGTGCTAAAACAATCAATGTAGTGCTGCCTTATTATGGGTATGCTAGACAAGATCGTACGGCTAAGCCAAGAGAACCTATTACCGCAAAATTAGTCGCCAATTTATTAGAAGAAGCCGGAGCAACGCGTGTCTTGACCTTGGATTTACACACTGTTCAAGTCCAAGGATTCTTCGATATTCCAGTAGACAATCTATTCACAATGCCGTTATTCGCGCACAATTATCGTGAGCAACAGTTGACAGGTGACGATATCGTGGTTGTTTCACCTAAAAATAGTGGGGTGCAGCGTGCTAGAAGTTTATCGGAATATTTAGATGCGACACTTGCAATTATTGATCAAGATGAAGTAGATGGTGTACGTTCAGGTTACGTTATCGGAGAAGTCAAAGGTAAGACATGTATTTTAGTCGATGATATTTTAAATTCCGGTAGTACTATGGCAACAGCTGCTAAGATTTTAAAAGAAAATGGCGCCAAATCTATTTATGCTTGTGCGTCTCATGGTTTACTATCTAAAGGGGCTAAAGAGAGGTTAGATGCATCGCCGATCGAGCAAATTTGTGTAACGGACTCTGTTTTCATTTCTGAGGACCGCAAACCTGATGCTTTAAGTATCGTTTCTTGTGCGGAGCTTATGGGTGAGGCAGTTAAACGAATCCACGAAAATACGCCGATGAGTCCACTATTTCGTTTAGAAGAGAAATAAGACCGATTGAGTTAAATCAAGAAAGAAGTTCAGTTATTGTTTTATACTGGGCTTCTTTTTATCATTTAATAGAATGGAGTTGTACATGTGAAGGAACAGAAAAAAGGAATCTTATTTGGATTTATTGCGTATATATTTTGGGGGATCATCCCAATTTACTGGAAATTGCTACCTACAGTCGATCCGTTGGATATCTTATGCTATCGAATAGTTTGGTCATTTGTCTTTATGATTCTTTATATTTTGATCACTAGAAGATGGTCATTATTTTTAGCAGAAGTTAACGTTGTATTACAAGATAAGAAAAAATTATTCGCTATTATTTGCGCCGCTATGCTGATTTCAGTAAATTGGTTTACCTTTATTTATACGGTTAGCCAAGGACATGTTACACAAGCTAGCTTAGGTTATTATATAAATCCGTTAGTGAATGTGTTGTTAGCAACATTGATCTTGAAGGAAAAATTGAGTCGTTCGGGAATGATTGCATGTGGGTTAGCACTGTTCGGTGTTCTGTTATTAACGATTCAAACAGGAGAAATTCCATATGCGCCATTAATTATGGCGGTGACCTTCAGTTTTTACGGGTTGATCAAAAAAGGGATAACCGTAAGTTCATATACGGGTTTGACCATTGAGACAGTGGTTATTTTGCCAATAGCGGTCATTTATTTAGTCTTCTTTTCAAGCCAAGGATTTATGCACTATGAACTGTCTACTAATTTATTATTGATGGGAGCAGGCATCGTGACGGCTATTCCATTATTGCTATTTGCACAAGCAGCAAAACAAATTTCCTACATTATTCTAGGATTCATTCAATATATAGGCCCAACAATCATGTTGCTATCTGCACTTTTTTTATACCATGAACCCTATTCAGCAGAGCAATTTATCGCCTTTGGTTTTATTTGGTTAGCGATAGCAGTGTTTACGTATGGCAATATTTACACGTATCGCAAGGAAAAACGGTTCGCCAAGTGAGAAGCTTAAGAATCAATCTTTGAGGAACATTTCTAGTTATGTTAAACTAATCCCATTAAAAAGGATTCAGAAAGGACGAGTTTAGTGGAACCCATTTATTTAGATCACGCAGCAACAACACCAGCGCATCCAGCAGTTATTGAGATAATGGCCAGTGAATTGGCTAACACATTTGGTAATCCATCTAGTATCCATACATTTGGTAGAAAAGCACATCGTACCTTAGAAGATATCCGTCAAGTGATTGCAGCTAGTCTTAAAGTGAGCCCTCATGAAATTATTTTTAATAGTGGTGGGACTGAAGGGGATAACACAGCAATCATCGAAACGGCGCTTTCTAGAAAAAATCAAGGGATGCATTTGATCACAACGGCGATCGAACATCCAGCTGTTTTGGAAACCATGAAATATTTGGAAGAATTAGGTTTTGAAGTCACCTATTTACCTGTTGATGAACGTGGAGAATTGTCTATCACAGATTTCGAGAATGCCTTAAGAAAAGATACAACATTGGTTTCTGTGATGTACGGTAATAATGAAATCGGTAATTTGCTCCCAATCAAAGAAATCGGCGCTTTACTAGTATCACATCCAGCGATTTTTCATACAGATGCCGTACAAGCGTATGGTTCTGAACAGATTTCACCTCACGAATTAGGGATTGATTTATTAAGTATTTCTGCTCATAAAATCAATGGACCAAAGGGTGTGGGCTTCTTATTTAAAAATGACAACATTTCGTTGCCCTCATTTTTACATGGTGGCGAGCAGGAAGAAAAACGTCGGGCAGGAACGGAAAACTTAGCTGGCATTGCAGGTATGGGCAAAGCGGTTGAGCTTTTATCAGATAGTGAAAAAAAACAACGACATGAAAAATATGCTGATTTTGAGCGAATGATTTTAGCTCAACTAGATCAAGCTCAGATTGAGTATCAGGTCAATGGCAATCCTGAAAATAAATTAGCTCATATTCTAAACTTACGGTTTTCAGGTGTCTCAAGCGAGCTGTTATTGATGCATTTAGATCTTCAAGGTGTGGCAATCTCAACGGGATCGGCGTGTACGGCTGGCACAGTAGAGCCTTCTCATGTTTTAGAAGCAATGTATGGCGAGAACCATCCTGCAATCAAGGAATCTGTTCGGATCAGTTTTGGGTTAGGCAATGATGAAGTACAAATTCAACGTTTCGTAGCGCTATTGATCGAAACAATCAAAAAAATTAAACAGTAATGCAATAAAAATAAGATTAGAACTAGTAAAAAGAAAGCGCACCAATTATAATAGAAGAGACAAAAAATAAAGAGGTGGAAAAATGGCATTTAAAGAAAAGGCAACAGTCGAAGGTTGTACGGTATTTTATAAGGTAAATGAACAAGCAAAAAAATACACACTGAAAGATAATGGCTTCACTGAAACAAATTCAGGAAATTTTCAATTGATTCGTCCATTAGATGGGACACCCCAAAGTAAAGAAGGATTTAAATTAAAAATCACGATTGCTGAAGATCTGAAAACATTGAAAATGTCAGTAACAACTGCAAATGGATTAAAAGCAATGAATATCTTTAAGAGTGAATCTCATGCAATGAGTCAAGAGAAGTTTTATTTCTTGATGGATGGTATGATTAACCGCGGTGTGTTTGAGAAAGCGTAATGTTCAAATCCTGAAAATAAGACAAGGTCAAAAAGATCGAGTCTTATTTTTTTACTATCAAAATGAAGAAAGATTTTGCAAAGAAGGACGTTGTATTCTCTTAATACCTTTACTTCTTCCAAAATCCTAGTATAATAAGTATCACTGAAAAGTTACGACCTTCAAATCGTAGATGCATTCAGAATCTAAATTGAAATGATGGTGATCAAATGACAGATAACAGCAAAACTCGTGTCGTTGTGGGCATGAGCGGAGGCGTAGATTCTTCTGTTACAGCACTGCTTTTAAAAGAGCAAGGCTATGATGTTGTGGGTATCTTTATGAAAAATTGGGATGACACGGATGAAAATGGTGTGTGTACAGCTACCGAAGACTACAAAGATGTAGCAAAAGTTGCCGATCAAATAGGTATTCCTTATTACTCTGTAAATTTTGAAAAAGAATATTGGGATCGCGTATTTGAGTATTTCCTTAAAGAATATCGCTTGGGACGAACGCCAAATCCTGATGTGATGTGTAATAAAGAAATCAAATTCAAAGCCTTTTTGGAATATGCCATGCAATTAGGCGCAGATTATGTTGCAACTGGACATTATGCTCAAGTAGAACGAAAAGAAGATGGCACCGTACGTATGTTGCGTGGTATAGATAACAATAAAGACCAAACTTATTTCTTAAGTCAATTATCTCAAGCTCAATTGGCTAAAACCATGTTTCCTTTAGGCGGTATGGAAAAATCAGAAGTTCGAGCAATCGCTGAACGTGCTGATTTAGCAACAGCGAAGAAAAAAGATTCAACCGGGATTTGTTTTATTGGAGAAAAGAACTTCAAGCAATTTTTAAGTACCTATTTACCTGCTAACAAAGGAAATATGGTGACTTTAGATGGTGAAATCAAAGGACAACATGATGGTTTGATGTATTATACCATTGGGCAACGTCAAGGTTTAGGCATTGGCGGTGGCAAAGGTTCACAAGAACCTTGGTTTGTAGTGGGAAAAGACTTAGCAACGAATACATTATATGTTGGACAAGGGTTTCATCATGAACAATTATATGCAACGCATTTAGACGCAAGTGAAATCCATTTCACAGTCGATACAGAAATGCCAAGAGAATTTGAATGTACGGCGAAATTCCGCTATCGTCAAGAGGATATACCAGTCAAAGTTGTGTTAACTGGTGACGGAGCGACAGCGAAAGTGATTTTTTCTGAACCTGTTCGTGCCATCACTCCAGGACAAGCAGTCGTCTTTTATGATGGCATGGAATGTCTTGGTGGTGGCTTGATTGACCAAGCCTATCAAGAAGAAAAAATATTGCAATATATTTAATCAAAGCGGTTGGGACAGGAGTGTTTAATCCCGAAAAATAAGGAGGGATTGCTCCTGAACCCACCGTTTATAAGGATTCAATGTGAGCGGGATATGACTCAAAGAGTTGTCCTACTCATTTTTTTTAGTAATATAAGCTCTTGATTCAGGCGAAATAACAAGATAAATCATTGAAGCAAACTCGATCACACGAAATGCTAGCATAAGCATTTTAGGAAACATACTGACCATCATAGGAGGATAAATGTACATTAAAAAGATAAATGGAATGAAAAGAATGGAAATGATGTACCCTTTTTTACCACCCGTCATCAATCCGGCAATCTCAATAATGTAAATAAGATAGACAAATATCTGATACCAAACATCCGATCCAAATGTTCCATTTCCTTCGACCACCGTTTTTAGCGCTATGATCAATGAAATAATAAGTAAAATATTATTATATAAGAGTAAATAAATCGCAATCGAGTTCCAAAATACAGGTTTTTTCATAATAAGAAACGTTCCTTTCTATTCTTTCCATATTTTAGCAAATGCTATTTCTATTCGCAATCAAATAAAGTAGAAATTAAGTTTATTCTTTCGTACAGAATAACTTGTGGTGGAATAAAAAAACGCAAACGTTTAAACAAAAAGAATTTCACAAGCACTTAAGTTGAAAAGTTTTTGGGAAGTGACTAGAATAGCTCTTGTAGAAAGAATTGGAGTGATCGATCAATGTATCAAGTAGTTACCATGTACGGCGATAATGAACCTTGGTGGTTTTTTGAAGACTGGCAAGAAGATATTGAAGAAAATAAAACGTTTAATTGTTTAGAAGATGCCGAACGTTACTACATAAAAAAATGGCAAGAACTTTCTTCAACATATGAATACATAAATACAAAAGTGAATTATTTGGCAGCCTTTTGGAATGCTGGTGATGAACGCTGGTGCGAGGAATGTGACGAAGATTTGCAACAATACAAAGGAATAGCTTTGCTGAAAGACTTGCAGGCTGTAACATTTGAAAGTGGCGATGATTTTCATGAAAGGCATAATGACTGTGCTAAGCCGAAATGTTGTAAATCGAGTTTTGCTTAAATGAACCAATAAAGGGTTAGAAGAGTGAGAGAACAGAATTGTTTCTTACTTTTCTAACTTTTTATATTCTATTAGAGCAAACAACCGAGTAATCAAAAATCTGATTCACAGTATGAGCTGTACAAAAATTAGTTTGAAGACATGATTAATCTGTACAAACCCATTTGCCATTTTCCATGTTGCAAGATCCATGCTCGGACTCATTATTTTCGATTACTTCAATAATAGGTGTTTCTTTATCTTTGATCGTCTCGATAGCTTGGCTGATTTGGTCCATTGGTTGTGCACCGCTAATCAGATATTTTCCGTTAACGATCAATGCAGGGTCGCCTGTAAGTTGATAAGTATTAGCTAAAAGAAAATCGTCTTCAACTAAAGTTAGAGTAGCTGGATCAGTGAAGGTCTGTTGCCACTTTTTAAAATCAATCGAGCTAGCTTTTACGATGGACTCAATCACGTTTAGATCATCAATATTTTGGCTATTAACGAATAAGCCTGTCTGCAAAGCATCAAAAACAGACCAATAACCGGTCTGCCCTCCTACGACACCAGCTGCCTTTGAAGCAAGCAAACTGTTCATAGAGGTTAGGAAAAGAAAATCAGCCTCGTTCATTCCTTCGATATTAAAGCGATGGAGAGCATCATTTTGATTCGCATGAACCCAGTGGGATAAAATATCATTTTTTGCATTTTCTCTTGAGCCAAACATTTCCTCGTGACCTTTTGAATCTCTAGCTAAAGCAAAAGAGCGGTGTATAATTTTGACTTCAGGCATTTCTTTTTGAACTTGTCTCATTCTATAGGACATGGGAAAACAAAAACTGCAGATAACGTCGTGAAAAAATTTAATTGCAATCATAGCTTCTCCTTGATAATCATTATTTTATCTTACAATTAGTAAGTATATGCTCTTTTATAGGCATTTCAATGAAAAAGCGTAAATAAGAGGCGAAAAGAATAGGGAGAGTGTGGTAAAATCTACCTATTGACATTTTACAGATAAATTCAATTTACATAAGGAATACAGAAAGTGAGTGAATAAAATGGCGAATAAACAACTGATCATTGCTGAAAAACCGAGTGTTGCCAAAGATTTAAGTAAAGTACTTGGCGCCAATCAAAAAAATAAAAGCTACTACGAAGGCCCAAATGTCATTGTGACTTGGGCATTAGGACATCTGCTAGGATTAAAAATGCCGGAAGATATCAACAAAGAATGGCAGTCTTGGCAAATGGAGACTTTACCAATGGTACCCAAACATCTAGGGATCAAACCATTACCCAAAACGGGTCATCAATTAAAAGCCATCAAACAATTAGCGAACAGAAAAGATGTCACAGAAGCAGTTATCGCAACGGATGCTGGACGTGAAGGAGAACTTGTTGCTCGTTGGATTTTAGAATATGTTCATTTTAATAAGCCAGTTAAGCGTTTATGGATCTCTTCTCAAACAGACAAAGCAATCAAAGATGGCTTCAAAAAATTAAGACCAGCTAAAGAATATGACAACTTATATTATTCAGCCTTAGCTCGTGCAAAAGCGGACTGGTTAGTGGGATTGAATGTTACTAGAGCTTTGACTGTGAAGTATCAAGATAGCTTATCAGCAGGACGTGTACAAACACCAACCCTATCTTTGGTCCGTCAACAAGAAAAGAAAATCGAAGGCTTTAGACCGCAAACGTATTTTTCAGTGGAACTACACGTTCAAAAAGAAAAAGCTAAATTAGTTCAAAGTAATCCATATGCCTTAAAAGAACGCAATGATGTCGAATCCTTTGTAAAAAAATTAAACGAAGGCAAAGGAAAAGTAACTGATATTCAAGAAAAAACAAAGACAGAACAAGCACCGTTACCTTATGATCTAACCGAAATTCAAAGAGAAGCGAACCAACGCTACCAATTTTCAGCGAAGAAAACGCTATCGCTTGTTCAAAGTCTCTATGAATTTCATAAAATTGTGACGTATCCAAGAACGGATAGTAAATATTTAACAACGGATATGAAAGCTACTATGAAAGAACGCTTGCAAGCAGTCAGCGATTTTTCGCCAGAAGTTAAAACCTATATCAAAGACGGCGGTCAAGTGAAACTAACAAAAGTATTCCAAAATGAGAAGGTCACAGATCATCATGCCTTAATCCCAACAGAACAACGCCCACGCTATGAGAAGCTAAGTGGGGATGAACAAAAAATCTATAACATGATTGTGACTCGTTTCCTAGGGATGTTTGCAGAATCTCATCGCACGAAACAAACAAAAGTAATCGTGAATTTTGGCAAAGAACAATTTATCTTCCGTCAAAGTAAAGTTGAAGTTGCTGGCTGGAAACAAGAAAAAGAAGAAGTCGTTCCGTCTGTGGATTGGAAATTAGGCATGATCATACCGCCGAATTTCACTATAAACAAAGAACTCACTACGCCACCTAAACCTTTAACTGAAGGAACCTTACTCGGTTTGATGGAAAAACACAGCTTAGGAACGCCTGCTACACGAGCAGAAATCATTGAAAAACTAATCAAATCAGAATTGATGGAACGGAATACGAATGGGTTAAATGTTTCTCCGAAAGGGAAGCAATTACTAGAATTAGTCAATCCGTCATTGGTAACGCCAGAACTAACTGAAAAATGGGAAAAAACACTTGAAGCTATCGCCAAAGGCAAACAAAGTAGCACTGTTTTTCTAAAAGAAATCGAACAAGACACGAAAAAATTAGTCAACGAAATCAAACAAAGCGAAAGCAAATACCAAGACTTTTCGATCACGCAAAAGAAATGCCCAGAATGCGGCTCAAATTTACGTGAGAAAAATACCAAAGATGGAAAAATCTATGTTTGCTCCAACCAAGATTGTAGCTATCGCCGTAGAAAAGATCCAAAAGTATCTAATCATCGTTGTTCACAATGCCATCGAAAAATGGAAATCATCGATGGTAAAAACGGTTCATACTTCAAATGTAAGTACTGCTCAATCACTGAAAAAATGCAAGATAAAAAAGAACGTAGTAAAAAACTTACAAAACATGAAGAACGTAAGTTAATGAAAAAATACTCACAAAAAGAAGAACCAGAAGAAAGTGCATTAGCACAAGCGCTGAAAGCAGCGATGAAAAACGATTGATCACAAAAAATCCAACCATTAGCTATTCTTTTGGTTGGATTTTTTACGTTACAGTTCACTAAGCGGGTATTTTTTCCAAATATTTTGCTGGAATTCATTTACGTCATCCTCGGGATAAAAAGAAAAGAGCCATGAAAAATGCTCGATATACCATTCTTGATAAGGATCACCAGACCAAATATATCGGCCAACTAAAAAAGATACTGCAAGTTGTTCCCAAGAAGAAAAGTCTTGTACGACCAATTCGTTAAATGCAAGGATGTAGCGCCACGTTTCGTTTTCATCAAGATAGCCTAAATTATAACAATCTTTTGCCATGCTTGCGCCACGGATATAATCCCAACCACTAAGATTCGTAAAGTTGTAGATGATGTTGGGGTTGATGTAATCAATCTGTTTGCTGTGAATAGAATATGTAATTTGATTGACATTTTTGATCAATTCAGAGATTTCTTCTGTTAACTCAGCTGGATTACGTAGCTGAGCTATGAGGGCATTTTTTTGAGTGATGATAGTCTTGTCATTTCTATGACCAGAATGAAGCAACCAATCAAGTTGTTTTTTTGCAGAAGTCATATCAACAATTCCCCAAGACTCGTTTATATTCTCTTTTCCCTTTAGAGTATCTTCGGGTTTTTGCAGAAAAAACTTATTCAAGCATTCAACAGTCCGATAGGGATGAAGTGAAAATAACGCGCCCAGAGCCAGATATTTTCTTTTCTCTTCCGGTGCAATATGGTTAAATAGAAAATCTTCTTGTTGATTTTCTAAGGTTGAAGCAGAGCCAGATAAATTCCGTATAAAAATAAAAAGGCCAATGAGAAGTGATAGACCACCGCCTATCAAAACGTAACCTGCGTAACCAGTATTCCAATCAACATAGGTATCTTTTGTGAACCCCATAAAAAGGAAAACTAGCCCCAATAAAAGAAAGACTCCTGATTTACTTAGCGCACGTGAAAGACGAATATACAACAACATAATAGTACCTCCTTTTTTAAAAAATTATAACAAAAAGTTATATATTTGTACATATTAGCTTTACTTTACCGTCACTTCAGTGATATAAATAGAGTAAGCAGTTTCAGAGTGTAGAGTTTTTAAAAGTTAGACAACCATTTACGGTATGTTGAATCAATTACAAGTAATTGATCATATGAAAAAATTATTGTAGGCAAAATCTTACTATTAAGGAATATATTTATGAAATATCGACTAAAGTAAAAGTTGTTTCTAAATTAAGGAAGAAAAACTTTATTCAGACTGTTTTTTTTATATTCTATCATCTGAGCCTACTTTTCTTATTTTTCCCCAAGAACAAAGGAATATTTTGATGAAAATAGGACAGAAACATTTGTATTTTGTAAATAAAAGAGTATACTTTAGATTGGAATCATTCTAAAATTAATAAAAAGAGTTTCCGCGCACATATTGTATTTAGGTTTGTTTTATTCTGAGTTTTGATTCATTTTGGCAGCACCAACCAACTGCGCAAATGAATAATTATGTTGAATGAAATTAGCTTATTCTTTTTGTGGAGACAGTAAAAAAGGGGGATTATTGATGTTTGATATTGTAACATTAGCAAGATTCCAATTTGCAATGACAACAGTCTTTCATTACTTCTTCGTACCGTTTTCAATAGGATTAGCACTTGTAGTTGCAGTCATGGAAACGATGTATGTCGTGAAAAAAGATGAACGTTATCGCAAAATGGCGAAGTTTTGGGGCAACATTTTTCTATTAAGTTTTGCAGTCGGAGTTGTAACAGGAATTATTCAAGAATTCCAGTTTGGAATGAACTGGTCAGATTATTCACGCTTTGTTGGAGATATTTTTGGTGCTCCACTGGCAATCGAGGCGTTACTTGCATTCTTTTTAGAATCAACATTTTTAGGGTTATGGATCTTTACTTGGGATAAAGTAAGTCCTAAACTACATTTAACATTTATTTGGTTGGTGGTATTTGGTTCAATGATGTCTGCTTTCTGGATTTTAGCTGCAAACAGCTTTATGCAACATCCAGTGGGCTATACATTAAATAATGGTCGTGCTGAGTTGATCGACTTTGGAGCCGTAATTGGCAATCCAAAAGTGTGGTATGAGTTTACCCACGTTCTGTCTGGCGCAATTGTAATGGGCGGCATGATCGTTGCAGGTCTTGCAGCGTTCCAAATTTTGAAAAAACGTGATCTTAATTTCCACAAAACGTCTATGCGCATTGGGTTATGGATTGCTTTATTTGGTTCACTATCTGTTTTATTTACAGGGGACTTACAAATGAAAGCTTTGATCAATGATCAACCAATGAAATTTGCGGCAATGGAAGGCGATTATGAAGATTCTGGAGATCCAGCAGCTTGGACATTGATCGCATGGGCAGACGAAGCGCAGCATAAACAAGTATTTGGAATCCAAATTCCTTATATGCTAAGTATTCTTTCTTATAATAGTTTATCTGGTTCTGTTGATGGAATGGACACTGTGAATGAACGTTTGAAAGAACAGTATGGTGATGATAAAAATTATTATCCACCAGTCAACACATTATTCTGGAGCTTTAGAGTCATGGCTGGCTTTGGTGCATTGATGCTTTTAGTTTCAGCTTTAGGATTATTCTTTAGTCGCAAGAAAAAACCTTCACTTTATGAAAAACGTTGGATGGTTTGGATATTAGCATTGTGTACATTTGCTCCATTCTTGGCAAATACAACAGGTTGGTTGATCACTGAACTTGGTCGTTATCCTTGGACTGTTTATGGTCTATTCACGATTGAAGATAGTGTCTCACCAAATGTATCAGTGGCTTCATTATTAACATCGAATATTATTTACTTCATTCTTTTTGCTGGTCTAGGCTCAGTAATGGTTTACTTGATTACTGTAGAACTTAAAAAAGGCCCAGATTATGAAGAAAAGAAATTAGCAGAGGCGAACTCTACTGATGTAGATCCATTTGATAAGGAGGTCTTTGGCGAATGAGTACGTTGCAATTACTTTGGTTTGTCCTAATTGGTATTTTATTCTCAGGCTTCTTCTTTCTAGAAGGGTTTGACTTTGGCGTGGGTATGTCGGTTCAAACTTTGGCTCATGATGAAGAAGAGAAAGAACAAATCATCCAAACAATTGGACCGGTTTGGGATGGTAATGAAGTATGGTTATTAACAGCAGGTGGGGCGATGTTTGCTTCTTTCCCATACTGGTATGCTTCATTGTTTAGTGGTTTTTACTTGATTTTGTTTATTATTTTAGTTGGTCTGATCATTCGTGGAGTGTCGTTTGAATTCCGTCACCGTATGCCAGATGGCAAACGTCGTAGAATGTGGAACTGGACATTATCGATTGGTAGTTTTATCGTACCATTTTTCTTTGGGGTTTTATTCATTGATCTAGTTCAAGGGATGCCTCTTGATGTGAACGGAAATATGATGGCGTCATTTACAGATTATATCAATGTGTTTTCTGTTGTTGGTGGTGTTGCATTGTCCTTACTTTGCTACTTGCATGGTTTAAACTATATTACGCTTAAAACAGAAGGACCAGTTAGAGAACGTGCTCGCAATTATGCGTCATTCTTCTATTGGGTTTTATATGTTGGCTTAGTTGTGTTTGCAGCTTTGTTGTACTTTAAAACAGATTTCTTTGATAATCACTTTTTAGTGACAATGTTACTTGTTGTAGCAATTGTAGCATTGACAGTTGTTGCTAACGTTAGTGTCTTTAAGAAAAAAGAAATGTTGGCGTTTCTTGCTAGTGGTTTAACACTGATTCTTCTAGTGGCGTTATTATTTAGTGGTTTATTCCCACGAGTGATGATCGGTAGTGAAGGGTATTATGACATCTTGATCCAAGATGCTTCAAGTTCTCCTTACACATTGAAGACAATGACGTGGTTATCATTAACGATTCTACCATTTGTACTAGCGTATACAGGTTGGTCTTATTATGTCTTTAGAAAACGTATCAAACATCCAGCGATTGCTGCTGTGGGGTATGAAGGATGATTGATAAAGCCATCTTAAAAATGCCGAAAATCAAAAATATCATGATCTTGCTTGCAGGTTTTTCTTTCCTGCAAGCAGTATTTATTATAGGACAAGCATTTTATTTATCTAAAGCCGTTGTTGGGTTATGGGAAGGTGGTCAGCTACACGACCAGCTGTTGAATATTTTGGTGTTCTTTTTGTTTTACACTGGTAGACATGTCGTGACGTATCTTCGTGAGAAAATGTTAGACACCTTTAGTTATGAGCGGTCACGTGAATTAAGGGAAGCTTTGTTACAAAAGGTTTTCCGCTTAGGACCAACGGTGGTTCAAAAAAATGGTACGGGAAATATGATTACAATGGCGCTTGAAGGAATTAGTCAAGCGGAAAATTATCTTCATTTGATCTTGATGAAAATCATGAATATGATGATTATTCCGTGGATCATTTTGATTTTTGTTTTTATGTTGGATGTTCGTTCAGGGGTTGTTTTACTGGTTGTGTTTCCTATGATCATTATTTTTATGATCATTTTAGGCTATGCAGCGCAAAGTAAAGCGGATAAACAATACAAAGCTTTTCAAATTTTGTCTAATCACTTTATTGATTCGTTACGAGGATTGGATACGTTGAAGTTGTTTGGCTTGAGTAAAAAATACGCAAGTAGCATTTACAATACGAGTGAGCGGTTTAGAGAAGCAACGATGAGTACGCTAAAAATTGCGATTTTATCAACGTTTGCTTTGGATTTTTTCACAACGTTATCTGTGGCTGTTGTGGCAGTGTTTTTAGGATTGAGCTTGTTAGAAGGGGGGATTTTACTATTCCCAGCATTAACGACCTTGATTTTAGCACCAGAATTCTTCTTACCTGTTCGAGATTTTGCCAGTGATTATCACGCGACATTAGACGGGAAAAATTCATTCCAGGCAATTCAAGCTGTATTGGATTTACCAGAAATGACTGAAACGGATCGCCTTACTTTAGGGGATTGGACTGCATTAAGTGAAGTATCTGTTAAACAATTGACATTCCAATATGAAGAAGCAACTCATCCTGCTCTAAAAGGACTGGACTTTGCAGCAAGAGGGTATCAAAAAATTGGAATCATTGGTGCTAGCGGTTCAGGAAAATCGACGCTGATCAATGTATTGAGTGGATTTTTAGAACCTGATACACAAATGACTGAAATTGAAGTTGATGGGCAATCCATTCCTCATTTTTTACAAAAAGAATGGCAGAAGCAAGTCGTGTATATTCCGCAGTCTCCTTATATTTTCCAAGATACATTGGCAAACAATGTTCGTTTTTACACACCTGAAGCGACAGATGAACAAGTTTCAGCTGCAGTTCAATTAGTAGGATTAGAAACGCTTGTAGAAGAGCTTACGGATGGTTTAAGCACGGTGATCGGTGAAAGTGGCAGAATGTTAAGTGGTGGTCAAGCGCAGCGTGTAGCGCTTGCTAGAGCCTTTTTAGACAAAACACGTCGAATTTTATTATTTGATGAACCGACTGCTCATTTGGATATTGAAACGGAAGTGGAATTAAAAGAAAGAATGTTGCCATTAATGGAAGATCATCTTGTATTTTTTGCTACACACAGATTACATTGGATGGCCGAAATGGACTATATTTTAGTGATGGATAAAGGGCGACTGGTTGAGGCCGGAACTTTATCAGAATTGACCGATAAAAATGGTTATTATGTGAAATTAGTCAATCAAATGAGGGGGACAGAATAATGGAAAATACCCCAACAAATAAAGAATTATACCAAAAAGATAAATGGATCAAACCGTTTTTAAAAAAATACAAAGGATTATTATACTTAGCATTGGTTTTAGGTTTTTTGACTTTCTTCAGTGCAGGAGCGTTGATGTTTAACTCTGGTTATTTAATTAGTCGAGCGGCGTCACTTCCAGAGAATATTTTGATGATTTATATTCCTATTGTACTAACACGTGCGTTTGGGATTAGTCGACCAGTTTTTCGTTATATTGAACGTTTAGTTAGTCATAATTGGGTGTTGAAAATGACGTCTGATTTACGTTTGAAGCTTTATCTAGTATTAGAAAAAGATGCAATTTTCTTTAAATCAAAATACCAAACGGGTGATATTTTAGGGTTATTATCAGAAGATATCAATCATTTGCAGAATTTGTATTTACGTACGGTGTTCCCAACTGTGATTGCTTGGTTGTTATATATCTTTATCATTATTGGCCTAGGATTATTTTCTTGGTGGTTTGGGTTGTGTATGTTGCTAATGTTAGGTGTAGTGATTTTTCTATTGCCATTGATTTCAGTTTTAGTGAATGGCGCCAGACAAGAAAAACAAAAAGTGTCAAAAAATGAATTGTATAAAACGTTAACGGATAATATCTTAGGTGTTTCAGATTGGGTATTCAGTCAGCGTGGACAGGAATTTGTTCATTCTTATGAAAAAGAAGAAGCCAAATTACGACAGTTAGATGAACAAATCAAACGCTTCAATCGTTTTCGAGATTTTGTATTACAAGTGGCTTTTGGTGTAATCACTATTGCGATTTTAGCATGGGCGAGCGTTCGTTTTCCTGGAAATCACGGTGGTGCGGCAAATTGGATTGCGGCTTTTACACTGACCGTTTTTCCGTTGATTGACGCTTTTGCACCGCTACCCGACGCAGCGCAAGAAACGAATATTTACAAGGATTCAATCAAACGTTTAAATGATTTGCCGGAATTAGAAGAAAACCAAGTTGTAACAAAAGAAATCTCAATCACAGATGCGGAAATTAAAATTAGCGATGTTTCTTTTTCGTATGCTGGAACAACTAAACAAGTGTTAGAAAACATAGAGTTAACGATTCATACAAAAGAAAAATTAGCGATTTTAGGTCGTAGTGGTTCAGGGAAAAGTACTCTAGCAACATTGATTCGTGGAGATTTACAACCTGATAAAGGATCGATTACATTGGGTGGACTACCGACTTATGAATTTGGGGATCAAATTACGAAATCAATCGGTGTGATTCATCAAGCACCGTATCTTTTTAGAACAACGATTTTAAATAATGTCCGAATCGGCCGAGAAGAAGCCTCTGAAGAAGAGGTTTGGCAAGTATTGGATAAAGTTGGTTTGAAAGAAATGATCGAAGGTCTTCCAGAGGGACTATTAACGATGGTAGATGAAGCTGGTTTACGTTTTTCCGGTGGTGAACGTCATCGATTAGCGCTAGCTCGTATTTTACTTCAGGATACACCAGTGGTATTGTTGGATGAACCAACGACAGGACTGGATCCAATCACAGAACAACATTTATTAGATACATTCTTTGAGGCATTAGAAGACAAAACCATTATTTGGATCACTCATCATTTACAAGGGGTTCACAAAATGGATCGAGTGATATTTATTGAAGATGGACAACTAGAGATGAGTGGTTCTCCAGAAGAGTTATTAGCGACAAATCAGCATTACCAACAGCTTTATGCCATTGATCGTGGAACAAATCACCGTTAATGAAACTAAAAAAGATGAGGCTGGGATATAACTCTATGAGTCACATCTCAGCCTCAATAACTTTAACGAACTACTTCTGTTTTAACTTCATTCGTTTAAAAAGTGAAGTTGAGTATCAAAAAGAGCGTTGCAGTAATAAATCTGTCAACAAAGTTAATTGTTCTTTCCCTAGACAATTTGGTAATTTTTCGATGTCAGTCAAGGCTTTTTCAGTGACACGTCGCGCAAATACTTTGGCATCATTGACGCCATCTAGCTCATGAACCAGTTGAGCTGTTTCAATTGCTTGTTCGGCTGTGATAGCAGCCCCTTTCTCTAAGTAAACGGCAAAGCGTTCGGGCGCTTTTTGCATTGCATAAATCAAAGGCAATGTATAGACACCTTGTGCCAGATCCTCTAAAATTGGTTTTTTCAAGGTTTTTACATCTGCTGTATAGTCTAAGATATCATCATAGATCTGAAAAGCAATTCCAATATGCCGACCAATTCGTTTGGCTAAGCGTTGTACCTCTGGACAAGCGTAACCAAAATGAGCGCCTTCCAGACAGCTTAGAGAAAATAATTCAGCTGTTTTTCCATTGACACTTCGTAAGTAATCGGAAATACTCATGTCTGTTTTGTAGCGTGTGTGCATTTGATCTAATTCACCAAGTAGAAGTCGTTTCATTGCAGAAGCGTTTGTATGTAGAAAATCAGAGCCATTCATCGTTTCGGCTAGTAATTCAAAGAATTCAGTAAACAATAAATCTCCTGTGTAAACAGCAATATCTTTACCATAGCGGGATTGAATCGTCACAGCTCCTCTACGCAGTGGAGAGTCATCTATGATATCGTCATGTATCAATGTCGCCATGTGTAGAATTTCGATAGAAGCGGCGATTTTAATCAGTTGTGTGCGGTCTTGTTTTTGCTCATCGCCGATTTGGGTAAATAAAAAAAAGAAAGCTGGGCGTAGTAATTTACCGCCTGAACTGGTTAACTCGATCAGAGCGGCTTCGATATCTTTGTTTCGTATTTTAACTTGATGTTTGATCAGTTCACAAGTTTCATTTAATTGTTGTTGGATAATAGGAAATTCTTTCCAAAAATCATTCATAACACAATAGTCCTTTCAGTAATTCAATACTATTGATTGTATACGATGTTAGTGATGAAATACAAGTAAATTATTCTGTGAGCATAAAACTAAATATTGTAGGGAGAGAGGAGTATACTTTGAATAGAGAAGTATTTTTTGAATTAGTTGAACTAAAAGCAAAGACAGCCAGTATTTTGCCCTTTCTTTTGGGAATTTGTTTTAGTTGGTATCATTATGGACATTTACATTTAGGGTATGTTCTTATTTATTTTATTGCGATGTTTATTTTCAATATGGCTGTTGATATTTTAGATAACTATAATGATTACCATCATGCTAAAGACGGGCATGATTACAAACAGAAGACGAATATCATTGGGCGAGAAAATTTATCTTTGCCGATGATTCGTCGTTGGATCATTTGGATGGTGGCCATTTCTGCATTGATGGGGATTGGTCTGTCTATGATTGTCGGTTGGCCATTGTTATGGTTAGGACTGTATTGCTACTTGATTGGCATCTTTTATTCTTCTGGACCTAAACCATTATCAAGCTTACCTTTGGGTGAATTCTTTTCGGGATTTACGATGGGGTTTATGATCATGTTGATTTGTGTCTATATCAATACATTTGATTCATTTCAGTGGACATGGGGCAATCTTGGCAGTATCTTCTTAGTGTCGCTACCCAATACTTGTTTGATTGCCAATTTAATGTTGGCGAATAATATTTGTGATTTAGAAGAAGACGAAATGAACCATCGTTTTACCTTAGTTCATTATCTAGGGAAAAAAACGTCGATTGGTTTATTTGTGGGGTTGATCGTGATCGCCTTTGCTTCGATCGTGTTAAGCGTTGTATTAGGGTTAACACCGATTACGATGTTGCTCACGCTTTTGGTCGTGCCATTTATTTGGAAACAAACAAAGGTATTTTTACACGAACAAGTCAAAACAAAAACTTTTATCTGCGCTGTGAAAATTTTAGCAGTCGGAGCATTAGCACAAGTTGTATTTTTTGCCATAGGATTATGGCTTAAATAATAAAATAAAAAGGTTAAGAGGGGATTTTAAAAATGAGTAAGCACGTCGTTATTTTAGGCGCTGGCTATGCCGGTTTAAGAGCGCTACATGAATTACAAAAAGGAGACAACGAATTAAAAATCACATTGGTCGATCAAAATGATTACCACTTTGAAGCAACGGATATCCATGAAGTTGCAGCAGGAATTCAAACGTCAGAAAGAATTACCTATCCAATTAAAGATGTTGTAAAATCTGCTTGCACGACATTTGTACAAGGAACTGTAGAAACAATTGATAGTGAAAACCAACTCGTTCATTTGAAAGATCAAGCAGCGATTTCTTACGATTATTTGATCGTAGCATTAGGCTATGAATCAGAGTCATTTGGGATTCCTGGTGTTGAAGAATTTTCATTAAAAATGGTCGATATTCCAACATCAGAAAAAGTCTATCAACATCTAACGGAACAAATGGAAGCATACAAAGAAACGAAAGACGAAAATTGTCTGAAAATCGTTGTCTGTGGAGCTGGTTTTACAGGAATCGAATTATTAGGGTCATTACATGAAGGAAAGAAAAAACTAGCTACTATTGCTGGCGTTGAACCTGAAAAAATTCAATTATATTGCGTTGAAGCAGTGACACGTTTATTGCCAATGTTTAGTGAAAAACTTGGGGGTTACGGGATTGATCATTTGAAAAAATGGGGTGTCAATTTCTTAGTTGGAAAACCAATCAAAGAAATCAAACAAGATACTGTTGTGTATTTAGATAATCAAGAAACAAATGAATTGAATGAACTAAACGCTAAAACAATTATTTGGACGACGGGAGTAAGTGGTAGCCATGTAGTGGGTGATTCTGGTTTTGCAGCAAAACGCGGACGAGTGATGGTTCAATCAGATCTAACGGATGCAAATCATAGTAATGTCTATATCATTGGGGACTGTTCTGCTGTGATGGATAAAGAATCGAACCGTCCGTATCCAACAACTGCGCAAATTTCACTTAAAATGGGTGAGCATGCAGGTAAGAATATCAAAGCACAACTAAAAGGTGAACCAACGAAAGAATTTACCTTTAAATCACTTGGTTCTGTTGCCTCAATCGGTAATAGCCATGCCTTCGGTGAAGTTGGAAAAATGGAAGTTAAAGGCTATCCAGCATCAGTGATCAAAAAAGTAATCATGGATCGTTCATTATTCGAAACAGGCGGCATCAAAGAAATGTTAGCGAAGGGTCGTTTTGATTTTTACCGTTAACAGTTGGAATAACAAGAAGCGCTAGGAAAGATTATAGTAGAGCGTTGTTTTGAAATAACAGAAAGTCAACGGTAGATGGAAGTTGACCAAAGCAAATACTTGAAGTACAAATCTGGAGCGAAATAATAGATTCGGGTAAGATCCGTTAGCGTCTTTTGAGTGGAAATTATTTTTTAATTTCAATTTGGGTGGTACCGCGTATAGGTTGCGGCTGAGACAAAAGCGCTTGTTTCCAAAGGAAGTTGCTTTTTCTCGCTATTATACGTCCCTGACAGTCTATTTGTGATTGTCAGGGATTTTTTGTATGCAATAATTAAATTTTTAAAAAGAATGAGGATCGTAAATGAAGAAAGAATTAAGTGTAAAAGAAGCATTAGTTGTATTTTTGGCCCTTTTATTGATTATCAGTATTTGTGTGATTGGTGTCGGGATGAGTCCAATTTTTCCCGTATTGTGTGCATTGGGTTTATTGATTGGTTGGAGTAAATGGCGAGGAGCATCATGGGATAAAATCCATGAAGGAATCATAGAAGGTGTAAAAACAGGTATTGTACCAATGATTATTTTTATTCTGATTGGCGCTTTGATTGCGGTTTGGATCGCCAGTGGTGTTATTCCAACGATGATGTATGCAGGTTTTTCAGTTATCAGCACAACAATCTTTTTGCCTTCGGCCTTTGTCAGTTGCGCAGTGGTTGGAATTTCGATTGGGAGTGCTTTTACAACCGTTTCAACGATTGGCTTAGCGTTGATGGGGATGGGGATTTCGATGGGATTCAACTCTGCTATTTTAGCAGGAGCGATCATTTCAGGAGCTGTTTTTGGGGATAAAATGTCTCCTCTATCAGATACGACGAATTTAGCATCAGCAGTTGCTGGAGCAGATTTATTTAAACATATTAAAAATATGATGTGGACAACGGTCCCAGCTTTTATTATATCATTTATCCTTTATGCAATTATTGGGTTTCAAACAGAAATTGGCCAAACAGAAATTAAAACAACGCAATTTTTAGATGTCTTACAGGATAATTTTGCTATCAGTTGGTGGGCGCTTCTACCGATTTTGTTACTTGTTCTTTGCTCAATCAAACGTGTTCCAGCAATTGCTTCATTACTAGTCACGATTTTACTTTCCAGTGTGATGTATATGGTTCAGACAAAAAATGTTGATTTAAAACAATTGAGTTCGATTTTAGAAAATGGGTTTGTATCAAAAACAGGGATGGAACAAATCGATGCCTTATTAACTCGTGGCGGTATCCAAAGTATGATGTGGTCTGTTTCATTGATTTTATTGACTTTATCCTTAGGTGGTTTGCTGATGAAAATGGATGTGATTACTGTTTTGATGGCGCCGCTGGCGGATAAATTAAAGTCAACAGGGAGTTTAGTTGCGGCAACAGTTTTCAGCGGTGCTTTGGCGAACGTGATGATTGGCGAACAATATTTATCGATCATTTTACCGGGACGGGCGTTTAAAGAAAGTTATGATAAAGCTGGACTTGAACCAGAAGTATTATCTAGAGCCTTGGAAGATTCAGGAACGGTTCTAAACTCATTGATTCCTTGGGGAGTAAGCGGGGTATTCATGGCAAGTACACTACAAGTTTCTACATTAAGTTATGCACCATTTAGTTTCTTTATAGTATTCTGTCCTATTTTATCGATCCTTTCTGGGCTAACTGGTATTGGGATACCTAAAAAAAGGATCACCACACGAAAGTAAGTAGAAAAATAGAAACTAAAACATTAAAATTTTAAGAGAAACAATGGGGGTACTTTTGTTCGGCTCGTTTTTTAGGTATAATGGATACTGATTGAAAAGAGGGATGTTAGATGGCACAAAAAAGGAAAAGTGCAAAAAAGAAAAAAACAAAAAAACAGCAACAACAGCAAGAGCATCTTAATTTCATTTTTCTCGGTATCTTTTTTATCTTCTTCGGATTATTTGGACTTTTAAAATTAGGATTTCTTGGCACTTTGATTGCCAATGGTTTACGTGTGGTTATAGGAAATACATTTCCAGTGGCAGCTATATTACTGATGCTTTACGGGCTTTCTCTAGTTATTTTTGGGAAAGAGTTTCCTATCAAAAAAAGTCGACCGATGATCGGTGGTGTATTTGTTTACTTGGGTGTGGTGCTATTTTTGCATGCGTATATGTTTCGTAATGTAGGAACGCAAACGCCAGATATTATAGGAACAACATGGGAATTTCTTAGAATGGATTTAAAGGCCAGTACTGTGGCTCAAAATGTCGGTGGTGGTATGATCGGTGCTGCAATGTATAGCGTGACGTTCTTTTTAGTTGCACAATTTGGTAGCTATCTAATTGCTGCTTTATTGATTGCATTAGGCCTATTTTTAATGAGTATGCTTGATTTTCAGCAAGTAATGAACGGATTGCAAAGCATTCGGGAAATGCTTAGTGGGCTAACGGCTAGAAGTGCAGAGCGTCAAGCTGAAAAAGAAGCCAAACGAGCTGAAAAACGTGCGGCGAAACAGGCTGAAGTGGAGAAACGTGCTCAAGAACGTCTAAAAAATGAGGTAAGAGAATTAACTCCAGGTGAAAAATTAGCCCAAAAAGCAAGGGAGCAAGAAGAAAAAGAAGCACAGGAACCAGAGCAACTGACACTTGTGCCAATCGACAGTTTCCAAAGCCAAGCTGAAACACAGCCTGTCCAACAAAAAACTATTGTCGAATCTGAAATGGATGAAGGCGGCGAATTAAACTTTGAAATTTCTGAAGAAGCGGAAGATCGTGATTATGAACTCCCACCTTCAACACTATTAGATTCGATTCCATCTGCGGATCAAAGTGGAGAGTACCAAAAAATCGAAAAAAATATTGGGGTGTTAGAACAAACATTCAAAAGTTTTGGTGTTGATGCTAAAGTAGTCAAAGCAAGTCTTGGACCTGCTGTTACAAAATTTGAAATTCAACCAGCAGTTGGGGTGAAGGTGAGCAAAGTCGTTAGTCTAACAGATGATATTGCTTTAGCGCTTGCTGCAAAAGATGTACGGATGGAAGCACCAATTCCTGGGAAATCTCTGATTGGAATCGAAGTACCAAATAGCACTGTAAGTACAGTTTCATTTAGAGATATCATTGAAGCACAACCAAGTCATCCAGATAAATTGTTGGAAGTACCACTTGGACGAGATATTTCTGGGATGGTTCAATCAGCTGATTTAGCTAAAATGCCTCATTTACTGATTGCAGGCTCAACCGGTAGTGGGAAGTCTGTTGCAATCAATGGGATTATCTCCAGTATCTTAATGAGAGCCAAGCCACACGAAGTGAAATTAATGATGATCGATCCAAAAATGGTTGAGCTGAATGTCTATAATGGGATTCCACATCTGTTGACACCAGTCGTAACAAATCCACGAAAAGCTGCACAAGCATTGCAAAAAGTCGTGCAGGAAATGGAATTCCGTTATGAAAAATTTGCCGCTACTGGGGTTCGAAATATTTCTGGTTACAATGAGTTAGTCATTCAAAAAAATTTAGAAGACGGTGAAAATCGTCCGATCTTGCCATTTATTGTAGTCATCGTTGATGAGTTAGCAGATTTGATGATGGTTGCTAGCAATGAAGTAGAAGATGCTATCATTCGTTTAGCGCAAATGGCTCGTGCTGCTGGAATTCATATGATTTTGGCAACACAACGTCCAAGTGTGGACGTTATCACAGGAATCATCAAGGCGAATGTTCCTTCTAGAATGGCATTTGCTGTTTCAAGTGGAACGGATTCACGGACTATCATTGATAGTAATGGAGCAGAAAAGCTTCTGGGTCGAGGAGACATGTTGTTCTTGCCAATGGGTGAAAATAAACCGATCCGTGTGCAAGGCGCGTTTATTTCCGATCATGAGGTTGAACGAATCGTGGCCTTTGTCACAGAACAACAGGAAGCAGACTATCAAGAAAGTATGATGCCAACAGAAGAAGAGAACACTGGTGGTAGTAGCGAAGCATCACAAGATGAACTGTATGAAGAAGCGAAAGCTTTAGTCGTAGAAATGCAGACAGCAAGTATATCCTTACTGCAAAGACGCTTTAGAATCGGGTATAATCGTGCAGCACGTTTAGTGGATGAATTAGAAGATCATGGTGTAATTGGACCGTCTGAAGGGAGTAAACCAAGAAAAGTTTTTCTTGAACCAGTACCAGAAGATATGCCGATAGATCATGATTCAGAGTGAAAATAAGTATGAATAAAAAATAGAGTGAGCTGAAAAGCTGGCTCCATTTTTTTGATCGATTAATGATGTATCTTTTGTGTAGACTACTTTTTAAATTCGTTTTCCATAAATGGAATCTTTGGTATAATGTATGAAATACTATCGTTTGGATAGATGAAAAGTTGAATTAAATGGCAAATACGATTAGAATGAGGATAATCTAACGGAATAACGAATAAACTAAAATAAAACGATAGACTAAATAAAGAGTATAAGGATGGATCACATGAGAAGAAAAAGCGTATTGTATTTAGACGTAGCAGATCAAATCAAATCAGATATCATGAATGGTACCTATCCCGTAGGGTCATTATTACCAACAGAGGCTGAACTTGAGCAGCTGTTTGATGTAAGTAAAATCACAGTTCGTCGTGCAATCGAGTTATTATCGTCAGAAGAATTAGTGGAGAAAAAAAGCGGTAAGGGAACTACTGTGTTGAGTAATCGTCCTTACAATAAATTGTCTAAAGCGGGAACCTTTACAGAATATTTAAATGAGTCTGGACAAAAAGTAGCTAAGAAAATTTTGAATTTGGAAAAAGTAACGTTAGCACCTGATTCTCCAGTGTATCAATCTCTAGGTGAGCATGCAGTAAAAGTTTCGCGTTTATATACACTAGATGAGCAACCGTACATCTACTTTAACTATTTTTTACCGAGTAGTTTAGCAGATGTACCTTTAGAAGATTTTGAAAAGGAATCATTGTATCGACTAATGGATCAACACGGCATCGAGATCATCAAGTTCGAAGATAGCTTCCAAACCATTGAATTAACAAAACAACAACAAGAAATTCTAGCTACATCTGAAAAGAATGGATTAAAACGTATTAGAAAATCTATTGGGCTATCAGAGGAAATCGTTGAGTTTTCAGAAGCCATTTATAATACCGCTCTTTATCCGTATGTGATTGAATATGAAGCCTAATAACAAGTGTTAACGGAGCTTAAATCTGCTGAGCAAAATACAGGGATCAACGAGTAAATACCATTAAAATAAGAGCTTTTTATCAATGTTTTTGATAAAAAGCTCTTATTTAGTTATCGTGTATTGAATAATCATCCGATAGTTAGTAAGAAATCTCTTTTTTCTAGACGGAATAGAATACATCCAAAACGATAAACCGATTATCCTAATTGCTCATGATTAGAATAACCGGTTTTTGAATCTTTTTTATCTTAGAGTATTTAAAACATTACTCTATGTTATAGTTGTAAATGGCATAATTCTCTCTTAATAATAACTTGAATAAATGAAAAATTGTTCTTTTTGTTACAAGTATATAGATTTCTTGTTTTATAATTTATATCATTTTTGTTATTTTATTTTTGACTGAATGAAATAATTCGGATAGGTTAGTTCGTTAAAAATAACTTTATGTAATCAAATGATTACGTTTCATATTTTTACTTAAAACATGAAATCTCTTAACTAGAAACAGTATATCCCTTTGAAATCAGTAAATCAAGAGTTTTTTTAAATGGAAATTCTCAATTTTTAGCATATTAATATAAAAAAATGAGAATTTCGTTTATCATGTTGTTAAATAACCTAGGTTAATCAAGGTTGTTTTTTAAAGCCGTCAATTGCGCCGTCAAAATTTACAGAAAAGGATTTGATTTTTTGGCTAAAGGAGAAAATATTTATAAACGAAAAGATGGTAGATGGGAAGGTCGATACCCAAAAGCAAGAAAGACTGATGGTTCAATTCATTATGGGTATGTTTATGCATATTCTTATCGTTCTGTGAAAGAACAACTATTTGAGAAAAAAGTTCAAACAAGTATGTTCTATTCCAAAAGCAAAAAAGAATTTCACGGAACATTTGGAGATTGGACTAAGATTTGGATGACCTCTATTATGGCGCCAAAGATAAAAGAAAGTACCTTTGCAAGTTACAAGAACAAAATGGATCTACATATTTTACCTTTATTAGAGCACCGACCACTGCAGAAAATTGGTTTAAACGATATTGATCAAGTAATCAATCAATTATCTAACAAGTTATCAGCAAGCTCGGTTCATGTCATCTTTCGTATAGTCAAAAGCTGCCTTGAAGCAGCAAAGGAACGTGGCTATATCTCCTCCAATCCATGTGAAGGAGTGATTCTACCAAAAGTTAAAAAAGAAAAAGTTCGTGCGCTCACGCGAGCAGAGCACAAGGCAATCGAACTGGAAAGTTTGAAAACGAAAAGAGGACTTCCTATATTAATAGCCTTAGAAACCGGAATGCGTATTGGTGAAATATGTGCCTTAAAATGGGACGACATTGATTTCGATTCTTCTATTATTCATGTTAGTAGAACGAAACAAAGAATCTGTTTGCCTGATGACTCTGGAAATAAAACCCAAATTATTGAAACAGCACCAAAAACACCAAACTCCAATCGTTTTATTCCACTTTCCTTAAAATTAAAAAAAGCACTGCTACAGTGGAAAGATGAATCTCAGTCATCATTCGTTATTACAAATAAGGGACACGCCATTGAACCGAGGACAGTCAGTTATCGATTTGATCAGATAAAAAGTCAACTTGGATTGACAGATATATCGTTCCACTCATTGAGGCATACATTTGCCACTAGATGTGTAGAACTCGGGGTAAATATTGCTGCCATTAGTTCTCTGTTAGGTCATTCATCTATAAAATTGACATTAGATACGTACACCAGTTCATTTTTAGAAGAAAACCGCATAGCTATTCAAAAATTAGATAAATTAACGTTTTAAATTGAGTAGGATAAAGCAAATCTATTTTTTATATAGAAGCTAACATTCCTTACTCGACAACAGTGTTGAACATAAACAGAGCTTTTTTTATTTTTCCCGCCGTCATTTCCGCCGTCAGATCATGTTTTTTTTCATATAGGACAAGAGATTTAGCTGTTTTTCATATTTTAAGTAAAAATATGAAACAAGGAGAGACCTATTTAATGTATACATTAGGAATAATCATGTTGGACTATTCTTTTGATTTAGAAATGAGCGAGAAACTTCATTCCTATGGGTTTGAATCAAAAGAAATCAAAAAAATGGACCAATTAAGTGAAGTTGATGGGATTTTAATAAATGTAAATCAAAAAATAAACAATCATACAATCAAAGGGTTAGAGTGGTTGACTAATTTGAAGAAAGAAAAGTGTGGCGTTCCAATATGGTTGTATACAGATACTCCTATGACACCGATTGAACGGAAGTTGTGTCTTCATTTAGGGGCTAACGGTATTCTTGTTAGGGATAGCGAAGAAGAAGAGAATGACTTTATTATAATGAAAAATATATTAGGGTGTCTCGTTCAGCCAGAAAACTCATCGTTGGTCATTCTAAATAAAGAAGCACACAGTTTGTCATTTAATGGTCAGGAAGAAATTAGTTTTACACGATTGGAGTTTCAGGTGTTTTCTTTTCTTTATGATCATGCGGGTGAAGTTGTTACATATCAACAGATTTCCGATTATTTATGTAATGGAGAGCGGGAAGTCCAACAGTACCGTATCTCGAATATCATTTTTCTGATTCGGAAAAAATTAGGAGAAGAAGGAAAGGATTTAATTCGAACAATCCGAACGAAAGGGTTCCAATTAAATAAAATGCTTGTATAAACGGAGTGTTTGTAAATGCCTTGAATCGGGCTTTCTTTTCAAAATACCATATCTATTAGGAGTTGTTAAACGTGAGAAAAAAAATGAGTCTAGTCCTTTTGATTAGCTGTTTAGGTGTATTATGTCTAAATTTGTTTGGGAATACAAAGATTAATGCAGCGAATGAAACACTAGATAAAGAGTCATCAGTTTTCCAAAATGTTAGTTTATCAAAAATCGAGCAACAAACGGGCACTGTAGCGAAAAACTCGCTTAAAAACGGAGAATCAATTAATTATGATGATGTTTTTCAAGTGAAATACCATCTATCAATCCCCGATGAGATGAAGCTTACAAAGAATCAAACATTTACTACGAACCTTCCCTATCTTACCCCAAGCAGTAAAGAACCAGTTGAAGTAAAGGATAAAGACAAAAATATCTTAGGGAAATGGAAAATGATAACAGACGCTAAGGGGTCAAAGCGATTGTCGTTTCAAGTAAGTGATTTTTTCGTCGAATCAAAGAAACACGAAGCAGATATCGAATTTACTGCTCGTCTAGATTCTTCAATCACAAATAAAAAGCAGATAGTATCATTTAAATTTGAGACCAAGAAAGAATCCGATTTAGAATTAACGGTTTTAGAGGTTCCTTTCTTAGATGGTTCAACCGAAAAAGTAAACACTAAAATACCAGAAAAATCAATAGTAAAAGGTGACGAAAAAACTCGGTCTAAGAGAGCAACTGTGGTGTCACCAAGAACAAAAAATGCAACTGTGGAAAATAAAGCGGCTACCTATTCAATCAAGGTGTATACAATAGATAAAGAGGATCACAGCATACCTGTTAATGGGGTAATTGCGCTTTTTTCTTACGATAATCTATCAGAGGCAATAAGAATAGAGACGACAGTGAATGGTCAGCTTACATTTACTGATCTACCAGCTGGGAGGTATCGGGTTGCTGCTGGGGCAAGCCAAAGCGCTGGTTATTATGCACGTGTAGGAGTAGCAAATTATCATGAGTTCATTGTACCCTCTACTAATCAAACAGCTACTGTTGAATATTTGAGAGGTTGGGGAAGTGTTAGATTGACAAAGCAAGATGAGACAACTGGCGCTGTTCTTCCAGGAGCAGAATTTAAATTAGTAAAAAATAATCCAGATAATTCAATTGAAGTGGTGAAAGAAGGGATAGTTTCAACAAATAAAGGGATTGTTCAAGTTGATCAGCTTTTTGTAGGAAATTATTCATTCATTGAGACTAAAGCACCAGAGGGGTATATTCTTGATAGCACCCCGATAGTGGTTAGTCTCAAACATGAAATATTAGTGTATCCAGATCCTAAATCTAAACCACTTTGGACTCCTGAGAGCAAGAAAACTAAAACAAATAAAAAAGCAGATATAACAATGAGCAGTAGCACAGTTCCAACAAATTTAAATTTTGGAAAGACGAAAATTCAAAATTCTAGAAATGAAACATTCACTGCCACAGAGTATGGGTTTCCAACAGTTGGAAAAGTAGTGATTGATGATACGCGTTCCAATGGTGGCTGGACATTAAAAGTGAAGCAAAACTCAGATTTTGTTGCGACTGATGGTAGTCCTTTGGTGAATACAACGCTTGATGTTGCAATCGGTCGCGTAACGAATACAGCTTCTAATTTACCGAGTTATATAAGACAAGTCGTTTCGTTAAAAAGCGGGGTAGAAAATTCGATTGCTATAGCGAAAACGACAGAAGGAACAGGGAAAACAACGATTCCTTTGGATAAATTTTCGTTGACTGTTCCAAAAGAAACAACTAAGAAAATAAGTCAATATAATTCGTCGCTCACTTGGACACTTTCAGATGTTCCACAATAGATTCGATCAAATACGTTATCAAGCTTGAAAAAGCTTAATATAAAAAATATTTTTAGGGGGATTTTAAATGAAAAAGTTGATACATGCAACGTTATTATCTGGATTAGCATTAACTGCGATTGGGTTTTCCAATCAATCATTAGCTGTAGATAAAGACACGAAATCAACAAATGCAACAATTACCTATACAGAAGGGGATATGACGATTGATCCTGGAGATGGAAGTTTAGGCTCGGGTTTACCTGACAATTTAAACTTTGGTGCACACAAAATTCAAAATAAAACAGCCGAAAATTGGATAGCTACTGACAATGGAATGGAAGGTGGTCCAGTTACGACTGGTAAGCTGACAGTCAATGATGCTCGAGGAACCAAAGCAGGTTGGAGTGTGAAAGTGGTTCAAACATCTCAATTTACAGAAAAAGGTGGAACTGGACAATTAACGAATGCTGCATTAACTATCAAGACCGGTTCTGCGACGAATACAGGAGGAACAAGACCTACAAGTGGTAAAATCAATAATTCACTGACCTTAGTTCCTGGTGCTGGAGGAGAGCAATTGATATTTGGTGCTAAAGTAGCAACAGGTGATGGAATTTCAACATTAGAATTATCAAAATTCGAGCTGGCTGTACCAGTTGATACTGCTAGAAGAGCTGTAGAGTATCAATCTACATTGACTTGGACATTATCTGATACACCAGCACCATAAAAGAGTAACTAGATAAATTTTGAGAGGGATAACAATGAGTAGCAATCAAAAACGATTTAATTTTTTCGTTATAGGATTCGTTATCAGTTTATTTTTTGGCACAACTACAGTTGTTTACGCCACAATTGATGAAACATTTGCTGGATTTACAACAGATGCCAAATTACCTGATAATCAGTACACAAAAGAAGTCACTTATTTTGATTTGAAGATGATACCTAGTCAAAAACAAGAACTAGAAGTTATATTAACGAATGCTTCCTCTAAGGAGATTGTTGTTGTCCCTTCAATTAATCGTGCTCAAACAAATCGAGCAGGTGTAGTGACCTATTCGGTTAAAAGTGAAACAAACAATGCGGGTTTAACGTACAACATTGAAGATATTATAACCATTGCTGAAAAAGAGATCGTTTTAAAAGCCCATGAACAATATAAGCTAAAGTTGCAGGTGGAAATGCCAGAACAGCCATTTGAGGGTATTTTAGCTGGAGGATTATATTTATACAATAAAACAACAGCTAAAACAGAGGGGAACATAAAAAATCATTTTGCTAGAGAAATTGCCTTGATTCTGAGAACGACAGATAATAGTGAAGAAATACTCGGTGATTTAGCATTGACAAAGGTGCGTACGGATCAAGAAAATGCCAGAAATGTTATTAGTTTATTATTAGAGAACGCGCAACCAGCTTATTTATCAGCAGTGGACTTTAAAGGAAGCATAACAAAATCCGGCTCTCAAGAACCGCTGTTAACACTAGAAAAAAAGAATCTGTCGATTGCGCCAAATAGCACATTTGATTTACCGATTCCTCTAAATGGTGAGCCGTTTAAAGCTGGGAAGTATGAGTTTAAAGGTACAGCTACTCAAAAGGAAAGAGTCTGGCAATTTGACCAAAAATTTCAAATCACATCAGAAGAAGCCAAGAAATTAAACCAAAAAGATGTAAGTATCAAAAAAGAAACTATTTTTGAGAACCGTCTAGTTCTGATATTGATAGGTCTTCTAGTTTTGTTACTACTGATTCTAATCGTTTTACTTTTCCGTATATATAAAAAGAAACGTGCTAGAAGAAAACGGAAAGACCAACGAAGGAAAAAGAAGAAGCGAACGAAGGTGTTGAAAAAGTAGCTAAACAGAGAATCTACACAGAAAGGATTAGGATATGAAAAAATTAGTGTATATCATGGGTTTCATGCTCCTTTTTACCGTTTTATTAAGTTCGAACTATTCAGCAATGGCACAAGAGTACAATGGTCCCGCGAACATAACGACTGTTGGGGGAATACGCTTTTATGAAACAGACGATACAGAAACAACTACTACTTCTGATTCGTCTAATACAACAGAAACAGAGACTTATGAGAAACCAAAAGAGCTTTCGAGCAAACCGCGCTTTCCAAATACAGGAGAGACAAGTACGCGCTTTATACTTGTTATTGGTCTAGTATTCGTTTTTATAGCATTTGTAGGGTTGATGAACAAGAGAAGTAAGAAATAAACAATTCATTATGGGTTACTAAAGTATCAATACTTTAATAATAAAAAAAGTTTTTTAAGGAGAGATTGACAATGAAATTGACAAAATTAGTAATGAGCGGTGCCGCCTTGGCCACAATAGTAGGAATTGGGGCGTTAAATGCAGATGCAGCAACTTATAAAGACGCTACAAATGCCGCAACAAATGGGAATATTAGCTTTACGGATGATGGAACAAATAATATTCCAGATCCAGAAAATCCTGATAAACCAACGAATCCAGTTGATCCGACAGATCCAGATAATCCAGATAAACCAGGCGGCAATGAAAATCCAGGAGATTTAAAATTAGTTGTCGTGCCAGATTTTGATTTTGGCTCACAAAAAAAATCTAGTGGAGAAGTAACTGCGAATGCGAAAGTTGTTGCAGCATGGGATGAGAATAAAAATAAGGTTTATCGTGCACCATGGATCACGACGCATGATATGAGAACAGAACGCGATACGGGTTGGACTGTTTCAGTAACTTCAGGCCAATTTACATTGACTGGTGCGGGGAATCAAAACAAAGTAATCAATGGTGGCGAGATCGTATTGACAAATGCAAATTATGAAGGCTCAAGTACTACTAAACCAACCATTCATTCAAAAGCGGTTGGAAAAGACATTGCTACAGGATTAGTTTTAACACCTGGAACAGAAGTTTCAATAGCAAGTTCTGATTCGTCAGGAGCTCAAGGAATTGGTGATTATTCACTAGCATTAGGAACAAATGGTAACGGGACGTATAAAGCAGATTCAGTTACAGATGGCGTAACATTTAGAATGCCAGCGAAGACAGCTGTTGAAACAGGAGAATATCAAGCTGTATTAAATTGGGAATTAAAACCAATACTAATTCCTTTCGGATAATAAAATGAAATAGGAAAACTGAGGTATAGCTCTTTGAGTTGTACCTCAGATTTATAATGATTGAGTGGATGGTAGAATTACATGTTTTTTGAGGATACTCATTTACGTATTGCTCGTTATGGACTTTTATCTTAAACTCTAATTTCCAAGAAGGAGCAGTTAGATGCGTAAACTGAATAAATATATTTTATGCTTAGTAGGACTATGTTTGTTTCTTTTTTCAAGAAACGAAGGACACGCTGCGGAGTCAACGAAACAGGGAGGCACAGGAGCGGCTTTTTCTGTTGAGGCTATTTATCCTGAGAATCAGCAAAGAGGAGAAAGTGGTTACTATGATTTAAACGTCATACCAGGAAGTAAGCAAGAAATAAAAGCAAAAGTAAAGAATTATTCTGATCATACGATAGAGGTTTTTATTGACGTCACACGAGGAACTACTAGTGATGGTGGCGTTATTAGCTACAAAGAATTTGATAAAGAAAAAGATAGTAGCATGTTAATAGATATAAAAAAACTAGTACAGGTGAAGGAACCTATAGTGAAACTAGGCGCAAAAGAGAGTAAAGAAATAGTAGCTGAGTTAAGCGTACCAGAAGCTCCTTATGAAGGCCAATTATTAGGCGGACTTCACTTCTCAGAAAAGTATCAATCGTCTGAAGAAGACCAAAAGAAATCCGTGATCAATACTTTTTCTTATAGTCTTCCAATCATATTGACGGAATCAAGTACAAAAGCTGAAAATAAACTAGACTTGATTAAGGCAGAAGCAGGACAACGGAATTTTCATAATTTTATTGAAGCGATCCTACAAAATCAAGCACCTAGTATTATTCATAAAATGACAATTGATGGTAAAGTGATCGCTAAAAAGACGAATAAGGTAATCTATGCTCGAAAAGAAGATGCCTTTCAGATGGCACCTCATTCAACAGTAAGATTTGGTTTTGACATGAAAGACACTGAAATGATTGCTGGAAATTATGAAATTGTCATGAACGTGACAGCTGATAAACAGAAGTATGCGTTAAAAAAAGAATTCACGATTTCGAAAGAAGTGGCAAAGAAATTCAACGATGAATCTGTCTATTTACAAAAAGAAGATTCGAACCTTCTTTTATGGTTAATTATGGGAACTGGTGGCACCTTAATAGTCCTTATGTTGGCTATAATTATTTGGCGGAAACGAAAAAAGAGAAAACGTATTCAAAAAAGAAATGCAGCTAAACGTAAAAATAAAAAGAAAAGTAAAAAGAATAAAAAAGTAACTGAAGGATAATTATTTTAAAGGATGGTACAAAGGGAGACTATTTTTTAAAGAGAGAAACGCAATGATCCTGTGTTTTTCACTTGTAAATAATTAATCCTTATCAAAAAGTAATTAAAAATAAACAATTTACATGTTATTTTTTTAGTGGTACAATCAAAAAGGGGGTAAACAAAAAAATAAAAAGGGGATGGAAATGTATGGTATCAACAATAAGAAAGAAAATGCCGTTAATTATTTGTACTTTAATTGCTTGTTTTGCGTTACTTAGTATCAATTCAAGTGTGGCTTCAGCTGATGAAGGAAATTCGCTCACTAGAGCAGAAGGCAAATTAGTTCATGGCGTCTATACAGAATATTTTAGAAGAGATGGCATTAATTATATTCCAGTTGCAAGTCAATATGAAAATAGCAATTTAGATTTTGCTTGTAGTTTTAACAGAGAACCTTATCCAGGTATTAATCCGAATAATGGCTTTAGAGTAATTAAAACTGCCTATGTTAAACTAAGTGGTTCAGGTACTTACATGTTTATGACAAGTACTACTGGAAATACTCAAGTCTATATTGATGATGTTCTTGTTCAACCAACCTATCCATATGTTAATTTGCAAGCTGGTCAAATCATCAAGATCAAAGTCGTTAGTAATTTCCCAACGAATGCACAAAGTAAAGCTGGGCAATTCGTTACGGATTTTTATTGGAAATCTCCAGAAATTGGTCTTAATTTTCCAGCACAGCAAATTGCACAAGAATTGCTTTATACAACGCCCGATTTACAAGGTATAGATATCGTTGTTCCTGATACATTGGTTCATGGCGTTTATACAGAGTATGAAAGGCGTCAACCAATGGGGACTTTTATTCCTGTTGCAAGTCAATTTGAAGACGGTACACTTGATTTTAGGTGTCAATACAACAAGCAACCTTACCCAGGAATAGATCCTGCAGCGGGTTTCCGCGTGAAGAAAACAGCATACATTCAATTAAAAGATACTGGAACATACAGATTTTATTCTGCTAACAGTATTGTAATTCCACAAATCTATGTTAATGATGTACTTGTTCAAAATAGTTATCCAGTGTATCTTCAAGCGGGTCAGATTATCAAAGTGAAGGTAGTAGCAGCATTCCACAAGCCTTCTCCAAGTAATGGTTACAACTATGACTTGGCGTGGTCGACACCATCTAGTCCAGCTCCGTATAAACTAATTCCACAAGAATTACTTTATACAACACCAGACTTAAATGGCGTTTAAAAGAACCGAGTAGTAAATTGTTTACCCCTTTTAATACGTTATGATTCTAGAAATACGTAAAAGTAACAATGATAAAACCTCCCAAAGCTAAATATTTCCCCTTTCACGTGGTTTAATTCGGTAAGGATAAACCAAAAGAGAGAGAATATTTTATAGTTTTGGGAGATTTTTAGTATAAAAATAGTTAAAATTTTTTTGAGAAAGGTGGATAATATGAAAAAAATTAAAATGAAACATATGTTTTTAGCTCTAATGATTATTGTAAGTTTTTTGACTTCTGGTGTATCTGTAATGGCAAAAGGGAGCAACAGTAAAGCGGAAGGAACAGCTTCTATTAGTGCAATCCTGTTTGAAGATGTAAACGTCAACGGTCAACAGGAGACGGATGAGCCTGGAATGGAGGGAATCACCGTCAGATTACTAAACGAGTCTGGAACAGAAATTACGAAAACTATAACGAATGCACAGGGGAAATATACATTTGATAAGCTTGTATCAGATGTATATCAGTTAAAAGTAGACTATCCAGAGGGGTATATAAAGGTTACAAATGGATCTGTAAATTTCTCTTCTAGTGGGCTTTCTTTCCCGTTTGAACTAGATGAGGGGGAAATGTTTACGGATGCCTGGATTGGATTCCAGTCTACAGACCCAACTGTAACAGGAACCGTTTTTAATGATGAAAATAAGAGCGGTGATAAGGATACAGCAGAAAAAGGTTTTGCAGGAATCGAATTAGGTCTTTATGTAGCCGGAAGCACAAATCCTATTCAAACAGTCAAAACTGATGCAAATGGAAAGTATTCTTTTGTAAAGATTCCACCCGGTAAAACTTACGAAATAAAGCCAATTTCACTGCCATCCCAATATGAAATAATTAAAAATAGTAATTTTGATGAGAATGGGAAAAGCATTCAATTCGTTTTAGAAACACTAGATAAAAAATACAATGTAGACTTAGCATTATATGAAACGATTCCAGTAACTGGTATCAATGTGGAACCAAAAGAATTGATTCAGTATGTTGGAGATACTGGCAAATTGACAGTTACAATTACTCCAGAGAATGCAACGTATAAAGAGGTTTCTTACATCAGTGACGATCCAACTGTTATGACAGTGGATAAAGATGGAAACTGGGAAGCTAAAAAAGTTGGAGTTACGGTTATAAAAGTCAAGACTGAAAATGGCTTAACGTTTGAGGTAAATGTAACAGTCAAAGAAAGAGAAGGTGTTGGCGCTACATTCTATGACTATCCAAGATATTTGGGCTATTTTATACAGAAAGGAACAGGGACCGCGAAAAATTTTGATGATGATTATAATAATGTAGAACCTTACAAAGGTCTAGGAACTGATTATTATAAGGTAAAAAAAGTAGGATATGTGACGCTTAAAGACACTGGTCTTTATACTTTCTCGATTGAGGTAGATGATAATGGTGCCGTTTATTTAAATGACGAAAAAATTATTGATCGCGATAATATCACTGGAGGAACATTAAAGAATTTCCGCTATTTCAAAGCAGGACAAAGGATTAAAATTACAACGGAGCATTTTAATAAAGAAGCGCCGGTTTCCTATTTTCATTTAAGGTGGCAAACACCAAGTAACCCTTATTCTCCAAAAGCAATTCCAGATTCTGAAATTACAATGGAATAACTAGTTCATTTAGTCGCTATAACAGGTTGCTTACAAAAATGTAAGCAATCTGTTATTTTTTTCTATGGTGTGTTCGAATTATTTGGACTAGACTAACAACGTAGAGAAAAGGAGCGATAATGATGTTACAAGTAGAAAATTTATCTAAAACGTATGGACAAGAAATTAAATATGAAGCCTTAAAAGGATTGAATTTGACCGTTAATGACAGTGAATTTATTGGGATCATGGGGCCATCTGGAAGTGGAAAAAGTACCTTTTTGAACCTATTAGCAACAATCGATCAGCCAACAGCTGGACAGATTTTAATGAATGGAAAAGATCCAAATCAGCTGAATCAAGAGGAAATTGCTAAATTCAGACGAAGAGAGTTAGGCTTTATTTTTCAAAGTTTTAACTTGATGCCAACTTTAACTGTAGAAGAAAATATTGTATTACCCTTAACGTTGGATGGCGAAAAAATCTCAGTGATGAAAAAGAAACTTACTATTTTAGCGGACCGTTTAGGTATTGCAAGTTTATTAAAAAAACGAACTGCAGAAATTTCAGGTGGGCAGGCCCAACGTGTGGCTGTGGCTCGGGCAATGATTCATCAACCACAATTATTATTGGCGGATGAACCGACTGGAAATTTAGATACAAAATCATCAAAAGATGTAATGCAATTGTTGCAACAATTAAACGAAGAAGAAAAAGCAACGATTTTGATGGTGACTCACGATCCTCTAGCTGCAAGTTATTGCAAGCGAATTGTGTTTATCAAAGATGGTGAACTGATTGATGAGATCCATCATAATGGAAATCAAAAAGTGTTTTACGATGAAATCATGGTAAAACTATCTGAGATTGAAGGTGTCGATAATGAATTTTAGTCAATTTGTTATTCGAAACACTTTACGAAACAAACACCTGTACATGGCTTATTTCCTAAGTACCTTATTTTCTGTCATGGTGTTTTTCACATTTACGGTATTTGCTTTTCATCCAGCATTGTCTAATGGGCTAAATAAAAACGCACAAATGGGCATGCTGGCTGCAGCGATCATTATTTATGGTTTTGCATTTTTCTTTGTTCTTTATTCGATGGATGTGTTTATCCAATCTAGAAAAAAAGAATTTGGCCTGTTGATGATTCAAGGGATGAGCCCAAAGCAATTGAAAAAAATGATTTTTATTGAAAATCTAGTGATTGGATTTTTTGCGACAATCATTGGAAGCATTGCTGGAGTTGGTTTTTCACAAGTGATCTTATGGTTAAGTAATAAATTGATGCATGTGAATTTTGGTTTCTATTTTCCAGTACAAGCACTTGTTCTAACGATTATTTCGTTTGCTGTACTATTTTTAGCTATTTCGGTTTTCATTCAGTTCCGCTTACCAAAGTTGAGTTTACAGGAATTATTGAAAGCAGGAGATATCGGCAAAGGAACCATCAAAAGCTCACATATCAAAACTTTCTTAGCTATTTTGTTGATTGGCGTAGGATATGCAGTGGCTCTTTTAGTTAAAGGAATGCTAGTACCGATTGTCATGATCCCTGTGATTTTTCTCGTTGTGGTGGGGACACGTTTTTTATTCAATCAATTAAGTGTTTCAATTATTGAAGGATTGAAAAAGAAACAAACTATCTTTTGGAAAAAAACGAATATGGTTGTTTTTTCTGATTTAGCTTTTCGTATGAAAGATAATGCACGTTCATTTTTCTTAGTATCGATTATTTCCACTGTGGCCTTTGCCGCAATCGGTACATTGTATGGTTTTCAAAATATGATTTTAGAAAGTATGAACCAAGTACCATATGAATTCCAAATTTCAGGAACAGCGGAAGAAACAGCCGCTATAAAACAAAACTTCTCTCAATTATTGGCAGATAAAGGGATCCATGTTGAAGAAGGAGACCTAACGACCTATAAAAATGGAGATCAGGTTGAATTGATAAAAGAATCTGAGTATAATCACCTTGCAAAAATAGCAAAAAAACCAACCCTTCAAACGGAGGGGAAAGCGATTCAGCTGTTACCAAGCAACGTGACGGGAATGGAAGAAGCAAAAGTAAATGAAGTGACAGTAGCAGATGATGTGATTTTACCGATTACTAAAACAGAGAAAACGACTGTTGTCTCGGCTTACGGTACAACGGTTGTCGTACCAGATGATACAAATGTTCAAAATATGGAAAGTACGATCACAACTGTTTGGCAACCGCAAAATAGTAATTATGACGAATTGGTATCTGTAGGGAAATTCCAAGATAAAAATATGCCATTTATAGCAAAAAGTTATTCGCAACAAATGATCACGAATGGATACGCCCCAATTTTATTTGTGGGAATTTTTATCGGAATAGTTTTCTTTGTATCAGCTGGAAGTTTCCTTTATTTCAGATTGTATAGTGATATGGATGTCGATGTGGAGAAATTTAAGATGATTTATAAGATGGGGTTGGCGAAAAAAGAATTGAAGAAAATGATCTATCAACAAGTAGGTATCTTGTTCTTTACACCGATCATTGTCTCTGTGATCCACGGAGCGGTAGCGTTAACTGCAATGTATCATATGTTCAATATGGGGATGCAAATAGCTGGCTGGCAAGTGTTAGGCGTGTTCGTCTTGATTCAAGTTGTGTACTACTTGATAGCTCGTGTATTCTATTTTAAAAAAGTATATCGTTTAGTTCAAGCATCATAAAGACATACTAAGATTAGAGGGTAAACTCATCGACGGATAAGTTTACCCTCTATTTTTAGGTTTATAGTAAGAAGTGAAAGGAAGATCGACCATAACCTCTGCCAACGAGAACTCATCCACCCACTAGGCAACTCGAATTGTCTTGCTGCTTCACAGTAAGAAGCACCTGTCGTTTCTATAAAGTGTAATACATCTCGCTTAAATTCACTAGTATATTTTGTCAGTGAACGGTGTCTTTTGAGCCCTTCTTTCCCAAATAATTGATAGGAGTGTTTCCAATTGTAAATTAAGGCATTTGATGGGAGTCCGTATTTTTTAGCCAAGGCTCGTCCGCCCAGCGGGCTTTCTAGGTACTCTTTCACTAGCTTTAATTTGAATTCTACCTCATAATAACTCACAAAAAACAACCTCCAAAAATTGTATTTTTCACGTACAACTTTTGGGGATCACATCATTGTATCCTACTCACATTCTGTGATTAATCAAGGTTCCACGATTCCTTGGTCATCAATCCGACCAGAGAGTTCAACATCATTATCAGCGTAAAAAGATAGAGGAGTCTCTGAAGTTATAGGAGACTTTACAGCTTCTACTATGTCTTTTTGGAATTGTTTTATTCCCTCATCTGTTGTTGTGTCATATAAAACAGAGGGATGGCCTAAATCAAATGACAGGGGTTCACGATGTTTGTTTTGGATTTGGATTACTTGCTTTTTCAATGCTTTAGCATAGCCTAATTCGTAGTAACTATTCGGATCATGACTAGATAAATCAGTAATAATCAAATCCGCTTTTTCTAAACCATCATGAATTTTTTGCTCTATTTGGCGTTGATCTGTATCAAGATCAACTTTTAACAGGTCAAATGTTAATTTGTTTTTAACAAAGGCATCTTGAATGTAGCCAAACAGTAAATCGGTGTGACCTTTAAAATTACTGGTATTTTCATTGATTGGTGTTGTAAAGAAGCATACGTTTGTTTTCATAAAAAAGACCTCTTTTCTTATCTTTAAGTATAGCAACGATTGGAGAGTGAAACAAACAATACGAATGGAGATTGTTGAAGGGAAAATCAAAGGAATAAGAAATGTCTAAATCTGCGGACTAACCTAGATAACATATAGACAAATCGGGTACAATAAGTTATAGTATGAAGCGAATGTTTAGAAGAAATGAGGAAGAAAACTAGTGGAAAAAGCGTCCATTTATGGTTTAACAAAAGAAGAGCTGATCGCATGGTTCATCGAACATGACGAGAGAAAGTTCCGGGCCACTCAAGTATGGGAATGGCTTTATATTAAACGTGTCATGGCATTTACCGACATGACGAATTTATCAAAAGATGTCATTGAGTTATTAGAAGAAAACTTTATTATCAATCCTTTACGCCAAGTAATCATCCAGGAAGCAAAAGATGGCACAGTGAAATATCTTTTTGAATTACCAGACAAAAACATGATCGAAACGGTCTTGATGCGCCAAGAATATGGTATGTCTGTTTGTGTCACAACACAAGTGGGGTGTAATATTGGCTGTACTTTTTGCGCAAGTGGGCTACTGAAAAAACAACGCGATTTAACCGCAGGAGAAATTGTCGCTCAAATCATGCTGGTTCAACATTATTTTGATGAGCGTGGTCAAGGTGAACGAGTGAGCCACATTGTGGTAATGGGGATCGGTGAGCCGTTTGATAATTACGATAATTTAATGAACTTCCTACATACGATCAATGATCCTAAAGGTTTGGCAATTGGCGCACGCCACATTACTGTTTCAACAAGTGGGTTAGTGCCTAAAATCAAGGAATTTGCAAATAATGGCCTACAAGTCAATTTGGCGATTTCTCTTCATGCACCGAATAACGACGTTCGAACATCGATCATGCGTATCAACCGTAGCTTCCCAATTGAGAAATTAATGGAAGCAGTCGATGAATATTTGGAAAAAACGAATCGTCGAATCACATTCGAATATATCATGTTGAGTCATGTCAACGATCTACCAGAACATGCACAACAATTAGCTGATTTGTTAAAAGATAAGAAGAAGTTGACGTTTGTTAACTTGATTCCCTATAATCCAGTCAGTGAACATGATCAATATAGTCGTAGTGAAAAAGCGGATGTTATGAAGTTCTATGATATTTTGAAGAAAAACGGTGTTAACTGCGTTATTAGAAAAGAATATGGTACAGATATTGATGCCGCTTGTGGACAATTGAGAAGTAAGCAAATCAAAAAAGCAAGCAAAACTCGTTAGTTAAACCATACTAAGACAGAAGTTTATTTCCGAAGGGATTACTTCTGCCTCACTGTTTATTTGTATTTAGGGTGTGAAACAAAAGTGATTGTTACTTTTGTTTCACACCCTTTTGTTATTTTTCAGGTAAAATAGTGAAGCCATAATCTACAATATGTTCTTTTAAATAACGTAAATATTCTTCACCCATCGGAGATAAGGACATTTGAGCAGGTCGAATCCAACCAATCTCCATTGTTTCGTCCACTTCAAGAGGTAATGCCACAATGTTTTCATCATTTAATTCACGGCTTAATACACCTGAACTGATCGTATAACCGTCTACTCCAATCAAAAAATTGAACAACGTTGCTCGATCACTAACACGGATACTTTTTTTATTGTAACGTGTACTTAAAATTTCTTCTGAAAAGTGAAAGGAATTAAATTGACCTTGTTCAAATGAAAGGTAAGGGAAATCTTCTAAATCTGCTAAAGTTACTGATTTTTTTCCAACCAAAGGATTCTTTTTACTAACAAAAACATGTGGATGAGCGGTAAATAGAGGTTGAAAGAGTAGTTGCTTTTCTTTTAATAATTTACGGATCACTTTTTCATTAAAGGTATTCAAGTATAAAATACCTAACTCGCTTTGAAAGGTACTGACATCTTCTATAATATTATTGGTTTGTGTTTCACGAAACGTAAATTCATATTCATTTTTTTCGTAAGATTTGATCAATTGTACAAATGCATGAACAGCAAACGCATAGTGTTGCGCAGAAACTGAAAATAATCTTCGACGAGTTTCGGTGCCTTTGTATTTTTCTTCCATCAAATCGACTTGCTCCAGAATCTGACGAGCATAGGATAAAAATTCAGTTCCTTCTGTGGTAAGAACCATTCCTTTTTGTGTGCGTTGAAAAATCTGAATATTCATTTCTTCTTCTAATTCCTTTACAGCTGTTGAAAGGCTTGGCTGAGTGATAAAGAGATGTTTTGCCGCTTCATTGACAGAACCTAATTCCACGATTTTTACGATATAATCCAATTGCTTGATCCGCATGATCTACCCCCCTCTTTTTAATTAATCGTATTGAACCTACGTAACTTTGCGTTGATAATTATAATTAAATAAGCTTAGATTTCAACTTGGATCACTTGTACGCCCTGTTTCTCGATTTCTCGAATCACTTCAGGAGCAGCAAATGTATCTGTGATTAAATAATTAATATCTTTAATCATTCCACTCGTAAAATTAGAGGAAAATCCAATTTTACGATAATCTGCAACAACAATCACTAAGCCATTTGTTCGTTCAATGATGAGCGAATTTATTTTAGATTCATGTAAGACGGAAGTAGTAATCCCATTTTCGATACTAAGCCCAGAGCATCCGATAATTGAAATGTCAGAAGACATTTTTGAAAAAGAGTCAATTGCAATATCCCCCACTAAGGCTTCTTTAGGAAAACGAATTTCACCACCGGATAAAATCACGGTTGAATTTGGATTATGATCCAGATTGGCGACTTTGACATTATTTGTGACAATCGTTACACGTTTATTTTCTAAATTTTTTAAAGAGGAAAGCGCTGTAGAGCCTGTGTTGATAAATAATGTATTGCCCTCTTTAACAAATTCGGCTGCTTTCTTTGCAATCACATTTTTTAAAATTTCAATTTCTTCATTGTAATCTTCTATACCAGTTTTTGGAACGATTTGTGCTTTTCCATGAGCGCGTTGAACCAAGCCCATCTTTTCCAGCGCCGTTAGATCACGACGGACAGTTATTTCTGAAACACCAAGTTTCAGGCTTATCTCTTTCACTAACAAACTTGTTTCTTTATTCAGTAATTCAAGTAGTTTATCTCTACGATTTTTGATTGTTTGGTGCGAGCTTTTCATTTAAAATCCTCCCTTCTAAATCATTTGAGCAACTGCAAGTGTATTGCCAAGTGTTTTAGCTTCTTTTAACGAACGATATCCTTCCGGCAGCCTATTTAGCTTAAGTAAACACTGGCCTTTTAGGTAGAGCAGATAAGTTAACTCTCGGTTATTTAATCGATTTTGATCAATTAAATTTAATTCACTTAAACAGTTGTTATTTCTATTTTGATGAAAATATCTTACTCCAGCAATTTCATTCCATGAAAACAATCCCCGCATTTGCTTCTTCTTAACATTTTTTAGTTTAAACAAATTTTCTAGACAAGTATTTAAATTTTCTTCATCTTTTAAAAAAGAAAAGCAATACATTTGCGTATGATAATAGATGAAGAGGTAATCGAATGTGGAGTGAAAGAAATGGTGATTCTTATGTAAATGTTTCAAACAATCAGGGTAATTCCCTTCGTCTAACAAACATAAGCTGTCAAAAATAATAATAGACTGTTTGAAGCCATTAAACAAATCTTTTTTTTGCAGTTTTTCTTTTAGAGCGATTGCTTTTTTCAACTCACACTCAACAGTCAGCGCAACAATCATTTTTTCGTAGATACATTTTAAATACTCAAAAAGGAGAACTACACTCAGTACAATACCGCCAAGACCACCAAAAATAAGCTTTGCTCCTACTTCATGAGTATGAGTGATCAGATAGCAGATATAGAGGGCAAACAACCCATAAACAATCCATAAAGAAATTTTTTTTCCAACATAAATAATTTTCCAAATTAAATGCTTCATATTTCTCACCTCACCGAAACTATATCATAAAAGGGTTGATATGAACATAAAAAAAGACAAATAAAGCTATTTGAAATCATTAAATGACAAAAACGTTCTTAAAAAGTTTTAAACGATCATATAAATAGATTGAAAACGTTTCATAATATTGTAAAATGAAAATGTAATTGAGATTAAGACAATTCGGAGGGATCATATGGCAACAATTCATGATGTAACAAAAGAAAGTTGGATTTTAAGTACTTTTCCTGAATGGGGAACCTATTTAAATGAGGAAATTGAGCAAGAAGACGTCAAAGTGGGAACAGTTTCCATGTGGTGGTTAGGCTGTACAGGAATTTGGCTAAAATCACATGAAGGAACAAATGTTTTATGCGATTTATGGTGTGGTACAGGAAAACGATCACATGGTAATGGGAAAATGAAAAAGGGACATCAGATGATGCGGATGAGTGGATGCGAAAATATGCAGCCTAATCTTAGAACACAACCTTTTGTGATCGATCCGTTTGCAATCAAAGATGTGGATGCTTTGGTTGTTACTCATATTCATTCGGATCATTTAGATATCAATACGGCTGCAGCAGTTCATCAGAATTGCCCTGATGCCCGTTTTATTGGACCGAAGGAAGTTGTTGCTACTTGGTTAAAATGGGGGATTCCTGAATCGAAAACAACAATTGTAAAACCTGGCGACCGTGTTTCGATCAAAGATATAGAGATTGTCGCTTTAGAGGCTTTTGATAGAACAGCCTTAGTAACTTGCGAAGATCCAGAAGTGATATTAAAAGGTAGATTACCGCAAGATATGGATGAAATTGCCGTTAATTATTTGTTTGAAACGAGCGGAGGCAGTATTTATCATGCTGGTGATTCTCATTATTCTAACCTGTTCGCCAAACATGGTAATGAACATAAAATCGACGTTTGTTTAGGTGCCTATGGAGAAAATCCTCGGGGAATCACGGATAAAGTAACATCAGTCGATATGTTGCGTATGGCAGAAGCTTTGAATGCAAATGTTGTTATCCCCGTACATTATGATATTTGGGCAAACTTTATGGCTGATCCAAAAGAAATTACAGAAATCTGGAAATTTAAAAAAGATCGCTTAGACTATCAATTTAAACCTTTTATTTGGCAAGTTGGTGGAAAATTTACGTATCCAAATGATAAAGACAAACTTGAATTTAACTTCTATCGCGGTTTTGATGATGTCTTTACAACAGACAACGATACACCATTTCCATCATTTTTATAAGAAGGGAGAAACTGGATGTTAAAGTATTTTTACGATAATAATTTGATTCGATTCTGTGAAGAAACACCTGAAAATTGGGAAGAGGCTGTGATTCTTAGCTGTCAGACTTTATTGGAAAAAGGAATGATCACGCAACAATATATAGATGAAATCGTAGAATGCGTTCAAAAGTATGGACCATACATCGTAATCGTTCCAGGCGTAGCTATGCCACATTCGTCAGAAGACAGTCAAGGTGTTTTAGGAACAGCGATTTCATTTACAAAAATGAAACAAGATGTGAGTTTTGAAGAAGGGAATACGGAAAAAAATGCTCGTTTATTTTTCACATTAGCAGCTAAAAATAGCGAAGAACATGTAGAAAATATTTCGAGATTATCAGAAATGCTGATGACAGATGGATTGATTGAAGCATTGATGACAATTGAGACGATTGAGGAGTACAAAAACGTGATGGCAACTTTTGATCTATAGAGAGAAGGGGAGTAAATGACACAAGTAGTAGATTTTCTGATGGGGATTTGGGATTATTTCGCTGCAAATATTTTAACACAACCAGCATTTTTAATTGGGTTTATCGTTCTATTAGGTTATGTTCTGCTAAAAAAACCATTGTATGAAAGTATTGCTGGTTTTTTAAAAGCAACTGTTGGCTATTTGATTTTAACTGTTGGATCTGGTGGTTTAGTTAATAATTTTAGACCAATCCTAGTTGGTTTAAAAGAACGTTTCAATTTAGATGCCATGGTCATTGATCCTTATTTTGGTCAAAATGCTGTAACAGCAGGAATTGAAGAAACGTTTGGACGAACATTTAGTGATACGATGATATTATTATTGATTGCGTTTGTCATGAATATCTTATTGGTTCGATTTAAAAAATATACAAAGTTACGGGCAGTTTTTACAACTGGTAATGTTCAAATTCAACAAGCCGCAACGGCATTTTGGATTTTGTTGTTTTGCTTTCCTGATTTAGATCAAATTCAAATACTGTTGATCATGGGCCTTATTTTAGGCTGTTATTGGGCTGTCGGTTCAAACTTAACAGTGGATATCACGCAAGATTTAACTGAAGGGGCAGGCTTTGCAATCGCACATCAACAGATGTTTGGTGTTTATATCTTCGCTCGATTAGCAGAAAAAATGAAAAAAGATAAGAACAATCGCAAATTAGAAGATGTACAATTGCCAGGATTTTTATCAATTTTCAATGAGAATATGGTTGCAACGTCCATTTTGATGCTCTTCTTCTTTGGGGTTATTTTAGTTGTATTAGGGCCCGCATATTTGATTGAGGCAGGGTTTATGGTAGAAGGACAAAGTTTTGTTTTCTATATATTACAAACAGCATTGTACTTTGCGGTTTATCTCGCTATTTTACAACTAGGAGTGCGAACTTTCGTTTCAGAGTTAACAGAGTCATTCCAAGGAATATCGAATACGTTGTTACCAGGTGCAGTGCCGGGGATCGATGTTGCGGCGACATTTGGCTTCGGTTCGCCCAATGCAGTTACGATAGGTTTTTTATTTGGTGCGTTAGGACAGTTTATAACAATCGGATTATTGATTCTATTTAAATCACCAGTGATCGTTATTGCCGGCTTTATTCCATTATTTTTTGATAATGCGGTGATTGCTGTTTATGCAAACAATCGTGGTGGATTTAAAGCTGCTTGTATGTTCCCGTTTATTTCAGGTGTGATTCAGGTACTAGGATCTGCTTTGATAGCAGCATTTATCGGCTTGTCGCAGTACGGTGGATATATAGGGATGTTTGACTGGGCAACGGTTTGGCCAGTGATGACTTTAGTGATGAAATATTTAGGTTATTTTGGTGTCGCATTCGTAGTTATTTTGTTACTGGCAATTCCACAATTGCAATATCGAGCAAATCCTGAAGGCTATTTCTTGATAGCTGAAGACTATGATGAGTATGTAAAAAAAATGGCGGCAAAAAAATAAAGGGATGTGGGCTTAGTCATGATGTTTTACATGGAAACATCATGACTGAAGATGAACCGATATTGAAAAGTACAAGACGAAGTGAAGTATTAATACCCTATCATCTTTAACTATGTAGACTATTTTTTTGAAAAATATCAAAAGAGCTCTTTCAGCTTTTAAATTTAGGAGGAAATTAAAATGAGAGTATTAGTATCATGTGCAAATGGATCAGGAACAAGTTTAATGATGAAAAAAAGTGTTGAGAAAGCATTGAAAGAATTAGGCTTTAACATTACGAATATTCACCATTGTGCAATTTCAGAAGGGAAAAGTACTGCAGGACAGTATGATGTTGTATTTTGTCCGATGAATTTTCTAAACATGTTCGAAGATGCTAAGAAAAAGGGAATTACAGTTGTTGGTGTGAAAAATGTCATGTCTGCTAAAGAAATCAGTGAACGTGTGCAAGAAACTGAATTAGCTACTAAATTTAAATAGTTAAGGTAGAAGTGATTGCATCGTGTTTAAGAGTACTCTAATCATATAAGCAGAAGCAATTTTTAAAAGTTTGAGTACTTCTGCTTATATGATTAGTTATCACAGACAGTAGTAAGGAGAGAAAGTAATGAGTAGACCTAATTTACAGGTAGCATTAGATCATTCAGATTTACCCAGTGCAATCAAAGATGTGGTAACAGTCGGTGAAATTGTAGATATCGTGGAAGTTGGAACGATTCTTTGTTTGCAAGCGGGAGAAGACGCTGTTCGCTGTATTCGCGCATTGTATCCAGATAAAAAAGTAGTTGCAGATACTAAATGTGCAGATGCTGGCGGCACTGTGGCAAAAAATTGTCGAGAAGCCGGGGCAGATTGGATGACGGTCATATGTTGCGCAACGATTCCAACAATGAAAGCGGCAGCGAAAGAAGTTGAAGAAGTTCAAGTCGAATTGTATGGTGACTGGACATATGAACAGGCTCAAAAATGGTTGGATGCGGGTATTTCCCAGGCGATTTATCACCAAAGTCGAGATGCACTCTTAGCAGGTGAAACATGGGGAGAAAAGGATTTAGCAAAAGTCAAAAAATTGATTGAGATGGGCTTTAGAGTTTCGGTTACTGGCGGATTAGATGTGGAAACATTGAAATTATTCAAGGACCTTGATGTCTATACATTTATTACAGGTCGAGGTATCACAGCTTCAGTTGATCCTAAAAAAGCAGCCATGGATTTTCAAAATGAAATAAGACGCATTTGGGGGTGACATGGATGACTACAATCGGAATCTACGAGAAAGCGCTCCCGAAAAATATAAGTTGGAAAGAACGTCTTTTACTTGCAAAACAATTAGGATTTGATTTTATTGAAATGTCGATCGACGAAACAGACGAACGCCTAACAAGAGTAGACTGGACAAGTGCCGAGCGTAAAGAAGTGAGAGAAGCAATTGCTGAGACTGGTGTGAAAATATTATCCATCTGTTTAAGTGGACATCGGCGTTTTCCTTTTGGTTCAGAAAATCCAGATAAAAGAGCAACTGCGTTGAATCTAATGGAAAAAGCGATTCATTTGGCATCTGATATTGGTATACGAACCATTCAACTTGCAGGTTATGATGTTTATTATGAAGCAAAAACTTTGACATCAAGAGAATACTTTATTGAAAACCTAAAAAAAGCGGTAGCGATGGCTGCATCAAAGGAAATTGTTTTGTCAATAGAGATCATGGATGATCCATTTATTAACTCTATCTCTAAATATTTAAAAATCAAAGAGCAAATTCGGTCACCATACTTACAGGTATATCCTGATTTAGGAAATTTATCTGCGTGGGCAGAAAATGATGTTGGCTATGAATTAGAAATCGGGATCGATCAAATTTCTGCGATTCATTTGAAAGATACGTTGGCTGTAACGGATCAGTTTCCCGGAAAGTTTAAAGAAGTACCATTTGGTAGTGGCTGTGTTGATTTTTTAGGATGTCTCAAAACTTTAAAACGTTTAGAATATGCAGGTCCATTTTTAATTGAGATGTGGAGCGAAAATAGCGATAAACCTGAAAAAGAAATCCAACAAGCCAAAGCATTTCTTTTTCCATTCTTAAAGGAGGCGGGCTATAGTGTCAACTAAAATATTGATTGAAGAAATGAAAGAACGTGTTTTCTCTGCAAACTTGGCTTTGCCAGATGCTGGATTAGTCAAGCTTACTTGGGGAAATGTCAGTGAAATCAATCGAGAGGCCGAACTGATTGTTATCAAGCCTAGTGGTGTTCCTTATTGTAAAATGGAGGCTTGCGATATGGTTGTGACTGACTTGAATGGTGAGGTAGTGGAAGGCAAATTAAAGCCATCCTCTGATTTAGCTACTCATATTGAATTATACAAAGCATTCAACGAGATTCAGTCAGTGGTCCATACTCATTCAAAAAATGCAGTCATATGGGCACAAGCTGGTCGGGGAATACCAGCATATGGTACCACTCATGCAGATACATTTTATGGTGTTGTTCCTTGTACGCGACAGTTAACATCAGAAGAAGTTTCTTTAGCTTACGAACGGGAGACAGGAAAAGTGATCATAGAAACATTTAAGGAAAAAAATATTGCCCCTTTAGTAGTTCCTGGGGTACTAGTCTATGGTCACGGACCCTTTACTTGGGGAGAAACACCTCAAAAAGCTGTAGAAAATAGTATTGTTTTAGATGAGATTGCTGAGATGGCGTCTGTAACAGAAGTTGTAAATGATTCGATTTTGCCAATACCTCAATATCTTTTAGATAAGCATTATTTTAGAAAACACGGTGCAAATGCCTATTATGGACAAACTTAAAATAAATTATTTTCATTAGAAAGTACAGATAAGTCTAAAGAAGGCTTTGTCTGTACTTTTTTTTGGGCAGTACTTGAATTTACGTTCAAAAAAGCTATACTAGTAAAATAACTTATAAGAGAGAAAGAGGATGAGTATGGAGCAGAATCAATTAAAACGTGAAATTTCTTTATTTGGCGCTTTTTCAACAGTTATGGGTACTGTTATTGGAGCGGGTGTTTTTTTTAAAACAGCAAGTGTGGTTAGTTTTGCTCAATCATCAAGTTTAACCATTTTTGCCTGGATATTAGGGGGTATTTTAACGTTATGTGCGGGATTAACGAGTGCTGAATTAGCTACGGCTATTCCAAAAACGGGTGGAGCTGTTAAATATATCGAATATACATATGGAAAGCTACCAGGTTTTTTACTTGGTTGGGCGCAAAGTGTGATTTATTTTCCTGCTAATATTGCGGCATTATCGATTATTTTCAGCACACAATTTATTCACTTATTTCATTTGTCTAGTGACTTTCTTTTGCCGGTAGCCTTGGTAACTGGATTAAGTGTCACCTTAATCAATTTGTTGGGAACTAAAGCAGCTTCGAATTTGCAATCATTTACACTGGTTATAAAAATGATCCCAATTGTATTGATTGTGTTGGTAGGTCTTTTTATGCCAGCCAATGTTGAGGTATCCGTGATTCCCATTAAAGCTGGTGGAGATAGTAGTTTCATCCAAGCACTTAGCGGTTCCTTACTAGCGACTATGTTTGCTTATGATGGTTGGCTGGGAGTTGGGGCTGTGGCTGGTGAAATGAAACGACCAGAAAAAGATTTGCCTAAGGCGATTTTTTTAGGCTTAACGTTTATCACCTTTGTATATGTTTTGATTAATTTTGTTTTTCTTAAAACATTACCAATCGAACAACTTTCTGGAAATTTAAATGCTGCATCAGAAGCTGCTATTCATATTTTTGGTTCGATTGGTGGTAAATTAGTCACTATTGGCATTTTGATCTCAGTCTATGGGGCGTTAAATGGGTACACGTTAACAGGGATTCGAGTTCCTTATGCATTAGCATTGGATGGGATGATTCCATGTAGCAAGCAATTTCAAAAATTATCCAAAAGATTTGTCGTTCCGTACATTTCTGGAATTTTTCAATTTGGCATTGCAGCAATCATGATGTTTTTAGGTAGTTTTGATTTATTGACAGATATGTTGATCTTTGTTATGTGGCTGTTTAGCTTATTGATTTTTTCTGCGGTGTTGATTCTAAGAAAAAGAGAACCAGAGCTGAATCGTCCTTATAAAGTTCCATTTTATCCGGTTATTCCTATTATAGCGATTTTTGGAGGACTATTCATTCTAATCACTACGTTGTTCACACAAACACTATTAGCAAGTGTTGGTATTGGTATAACCTTGCTAGGAGTTCCAGTCTATCTATTAAATCAAAAAGTAAAAGGATTAAAAAGTAAATAATCTTCATTTATTGTCAAAAATTTATCACTTTGTACTAAGAGATTGAGAAAATCTTTAAAGATTATTTGGTATAATAAAGTTGATCTAAGTCTTTGTCGTTAGATAAAGCAGTGCTCTTGTTCAACCCTTTTGAGCAAGAGCTACTTTTTCTCAAAAATTTTAATAAAATTAACAATTTCTGAAAGTTATTCCAATCAATTTTTTAGTATAATAGATATATCAAAACGATAAACTATTTTGGGGAAGATAGTGCATCAGAACTCTTGATAAAGCCGTAAGTGTTGATTTTCAACATTTAGGGCTTTATTTTTATTTATTGGTAAATGGACAGAATCAAGAAATAATGAAACACTATTTTTAAACGTATATTTGGATTTAGAGAATGAGGTGAAACTAATTTTTAGTTTTGTCTCATTTTTTTCTTTTTTACACAGATAATGCATAAAGTTGCGTATATTGTTTTAAGGAGGGAAGAAGATGGATATTAAAGAGCTTTCTTTAAGGCTAATAGAATGGGGACTGACAGAATATGTACAAGATATCTATATTTTGCCAACGGAGAATAAAGTTCAAGTATTTACAAGGAAAGGAAAGCACAAAATAATTTTTAAAGAATTAGATGAAGAAGATGGCGAAAAATTAATTTTTCATTTTAAATTTATTGGCAGTATGGATGTTGGCGAAAAAAGAAAAGCACAGGTTGGCGCTGTGACTTATGCGATCAATCAGAGAGGGATACGATTGCGATTATCGACAGTAGGAGATTTTAGACAACGGGAGAGCTTAGTGATTCGCTTTTTACATGTTTTTGGCAATAGTCAGGAAAATTATTTTTTACCAAAACAATTAATGAGTGTCAGAAAACATATCAAACGTCGTGGATTACATCTATTTTGTGGACCGGTTGGATCTGGTAAAACGACACTGATGTATAAGTTGGCAAAAGAGACAGATCAATTTCAGCAAGTGATTACAATAGAAGATCCAGTTGAAATTGAAGAACCATCATTTCTTCAGTTGCAGACCAATACTAAAATCGATCTGACTTATGATGTGTTGATCAAGGCCTGTTTACGTCATAGACCAGACATTTTGATCATTGGTGAAATTCGAGATGGGCTTACAGCACAAGCTGCAATCAGAGCCGCGTTAACTGGACATACAGTATTTGCAACGATTCATGCGAGAAGTGTGACTGGAGTATATGAAAGGCTGGCTGAATTAGGCGTTCAGCAAAGAGAAATCGGAGAATGTGTAACAGGTATAATTTATCAGCGATTATTGCCTTTTAAGATGACTAACAACAAAGAGTTAAGTGGATTGCTTATGGATTATAATTTTTCAGAAAAAATGTCTTCTAATTGGTCAGCTGAATTAAGAAAGGTTTGGGCGTATGGATTTATCGATAATCAAACATTTGAAGAAGAAAAAGAACATTAAACTATCAAGTATTCAACAGCAATTGTTTATCCAGTTGTTAGCAGATTTATTGAGTAATGGATTTACGATTCAAGAAAGTTTAATGTTTATGAAAAAATCTCGTTCAATTTCAGAATCTGTTATCGATTACTTGATCGATAAGATGGAACGTGGTGATTCGTTTTATGGTAGATTAGCTAGACTAGGATTTAAGACAACAATCGTTACTCAAATTGAATTTGCTCAAACACATGGTGATATAGCAGGAACATTAAATAAAATCAAACAACATATGAAACTTGTGGACAAACAGCAGCAAAATTTCTATAAAGTAATCAGTTATCCGATACTACTTTTGCTTTTTTTAACCGTTGTTTTGATAAGTATTCGTCAAGTGTTACTACCTCAATTAATGACAAATGGCACAATTCAAGCCGATAATATCGGAATCAAATTTATTCGGCAAAGTCCATATTATATACTGACCATTTTATTGGCATTAACAAGTATGATTCTTTTGACACGTTGGTATTTGAGCAAAAAAACCTTTTTAAAAAAAGCTGAATTTATTGCGAAGATACCACTTGTAGGTAATCTATATAAAGAATACAATTCAGCATTTTTCGCACTTGAATGGGGTAAATTATTTTCTCAAGGATTAGAGATCAAAATGGTCATCCAGTTGATGCGCGGAACTGATCAGATATCTTTGATGAGTGAACTGGCGGAAAGGATTGAAGAACAATTGATGTCAGGCTATACGTTTTATGAACAGTTACCCAGATTTAGTTTCTTTTCGCCAGAGTTATCGTTGATTATTCAGCAAGGACAGATAAAAGGGAATTTAGGAAAAGAGTTAATTTTATATAGCGAACTTTGTTGGCAGCATTTTTTTAAGCGCATGGAAAAAATAATTCAATGGATCCAACCAATTATTTTTTTAATTGTTGCATTATTGGTAGTTAGTATTTATGCTGCAATGCTTTTACCTATTTATGGAGGAATGGAGGATTTTTTATGAACACGCAAAAACAACGAATAAAATATAAAGGATTTACCTTGTTAGAAATGCTTGTAGTACTATTGATTATTTCTGTTTTAATCTTACTATTTGTTCCAAATCTTTCAAAACATAAAGAAGGTGTAGATAAAAAAGGCAATGAAGCAATTGTTAAGATCGTTGAAACACAAATCGATCTTTATACTATGGAGAAAAATCAATCCCCTACTGTAGAGCAGTTGTTAAAAGAAGAATATATTACCCAAGAGCAGTACGACAAGTATCAGGCGAGCAAGTAAGGATTATGAATGTGAAGGGATTTACATTAATAGAATCGTTAATAGTGTTGTTTATTTGTACGGTATTTATGTTACTACCAACACTTAGTATTAATAAATGGAAACAAGCTTTGGAGGTTGATCAATTTTTATCGTCTTTTGAGAAAAAATTGCTTTTTACACAGCAAATGGCAGTTGTAAATACAATCGATACACAAATTATATTTTTGGAGCAGGCTAAACAAATTAAGTTTAAAGATGGACAAGTAGTTGAAAAGGGACTCACAATACCAGTATCGTTACAAACTGTTGGACCAGATAAGCTTACGTTTAAAAAAGGTTCTGGAAATATCGACAAACTATCCAAATTTTCTTTTTCATGGACGGAAAAAAATCAATTGATTGAATTTCAATTTCAATTAGGGAGTGGTCGCTATGTTAAGAAAATCAACCGGTTATAGCGGCTATGTTTTCCTTGAAAGTTTGATTGCATTAGGGTTAATGTGTTTGATTATTGGCAGTTATCTTTCATTAAATACTTTTTTACTAAAAAAGAATAAACACGCAACTAATCAATTAATACTTTACAGAGTTTTATATGAAGAAATGAAACACTTTGAAAATTACGGAGGACCGCTGTTACGAGATATTCATACAGAGAATGGCGACTATCAACTACGCGTTTATCAAGTTGCAAATAAGTTGATCGAAGTGGAGGTTATAGGTGAAAATGAGCATTTTGAAATTAAGAAAGAGTAACCTACGGAATGATCTTTTAGGATTTACATTATTAGAATCATTACTTGCGCTGTTCCTATTATCAATTATTTGCATGCTTTTTTCAGCTTCAATTAAAAATGCAGCTATTGTAACGAATCAACTGAAAAGTGAGCGGCAAAAAGAATGGCAGATTTTTGTGATCCAACTAGAAAATGAATTGAGAAATTGTCGTTATGAAAATACCCAAATAAACAAAATAATGCTTAGAAATAAAAAAAATAACAAACAGGTTTGGATCGAGCATAAATTAGGCAAAATTGTAAAAGTAGAAAACGGAGGGTATCAGCCTCTTTTAATGGGGGTCAAACAAGTCAAGTTTGTAGAGGAAGATAAATCTGTCGTAATAAAAGTAATATTTGAAAATAACTTAAATGTTACTGCAAAGTGGATTATCACGCGTGAGCATGAGTATGAATATGAATAAGAGATACAAAGGTGGCGTATTACTTACAGCATTATTATTTGTTTTTTTGTTTAGTTTCATTTTTACATTCGTTTTGGAAGATTTTCAGCTCACACAAAGATTTACCAAAAAAACCAAAGAGTATTATATCGCTAAGACAATGTTGAGCATGTTTCTTGCAGACCTTAAAGCAGAGAAGAGAGCACTTGTAAAAAAAGGACAACAGAATTTTTCCACAGGAATATTACGGTACGAATATAATCAACCAATATTACACGTTACCATTCATTTAAACCAAACAACATATAAATTTCAAGAACAATATCAAGAAGAAAACAAACCAAATCAAACTAAGTCATCTAACTAACTGAATAGTGAAATGACAAGAATTAAGAATCTGTGAAATGTGTATCAAACTTATGCTAAAAAAGACTAATACAGCGATTCGTTTTTAAATGAAAATCAATTAGAAGTCTTTTATTATTTTCCAAAAAAATGAGAGTAGTTCAATGATTTTCAAATATTATTAGGAAATTGATTGATTATTGTCTGATTTTTCGTTAAAATAGAACAGGTATAAAAATTGTTATATTATAGAAGGAAATTGAGGTGTTTCACTTGTTCCCTGAGAAAATAGAAAAGGCTTTCGGTTTAATGGAACAGGCTATCGGATTACTTAAACGATCTTTGGATACTTCTTTTTTAGATGCCTACATTGAAAATGGTGAAAATATCATTGATAATTTTCAAGTGCGTGTGCAAGACGATGTGCCAGATGGACAAACTGTTCAAAAACTTAAAGACATCTATGAACAACTACAAGCAATCGAATTAGAACCAGAAGAGATTAGACGTTTGTCACAGTTGATTTTACTTAAAGGGAATAAAGTAGAATCCTTACAGGCAAATCATCAATTAACGCCGGATAGTATTGGCTTTTTATTTGTTTATTTGATCGAGCAACTGTATAGTAAAGAGCAATCGCTAAAAGTATTGGATATTGCAACTGGGATGGGAAATCTACTTCTGACGATCATTCTCAACTTAAACATAGCGAAGTATACAGCTCAAGGCTTTGGTGTGGATATTGACGATACCTTATTGTCTGTTTCAGCAACGAACAATGAATGGACAAAGGCTGCAATACAACTATTCCATCAAGATGGATTACAGGACTTACTTGTCGATCCTGTTGATGTAGCTATCAGTGATTTGCCAATCGGTTATTATCCGAATGATGAAAAAGCAAAAGACTTTGATTCAGCAGCAGAAGAAGGCCATAGCTATGCACATCATTTATTGATGGAACAAGCAATGAAATTTGTTAAACCAGACGGATATGGACTATTTTTGATACCAACCAATATTTTAGAGACAGAACAAAGTTCATTCTTCAAAAATTGGCTGCAAAAAAATGTGTATCTACAAGGGATGATTCAGTTGCCTGATGAACTTTTTAAATCAGTCCAATCAAGCAAAAGTATTCTGTTTGTACAAAATAAAGGTAAACATAGTGAACAAGTAAAAGAAGTACTAGTTGCAAAACTAGGTTCATTAAAAAATCCTGCAAAAGTAACTCAATTTTTTAAACAATTTGAGGCTTGGAAGTCTTCGAATTTAAAATAAAACAACTGATAAAGAGGAGAGTATTATGTCTAAAACAATTGCAATCAATGCTGGAAGTTCAAGTTTAAAATGGCAGTTATATCAAATGCCAAATGAAGAAGTTATCGCTAAAGGAATCGTTGAACGTATTGGTTTAAATGATTCAATCTTCACAATTAAATACGGTGAAGATAAGAAATATGAAGAGATCATCGACATTAATGATCATGATGTTGCAGTAAAAATGTTATTAGATAAATTGACTGAATTGAACATTTTAGCTTCTTATGATGAAATTACAGGTGTTGGTCACCGTGTAGTTGCAGGTGGAGAAGACTTTAAAGATTCTGTTGTGATCGATGATGAAGTGTTAGCAAAAATCGAAAAATTAGCAGATCTTGCACCTTTACACAATCCAGCAAATGCAATGGGAATCAAAGCCTTTAAAAAAATCTTACCTGATATTATCAGTGTTGCGGTTTTTGATACAGCTTTCCATACAACAATGCCAAAACATAATTTTTTATACAGCATTCCAACTGAATACTATGACAAATACGCAGCTCGTAAATATGGGGCACACGGAACAAGCCACAAGTATGTTGCAGACCGTGCAGCAGAAATGCTGGGTCGCCCAATTGAAGAATTAAAAATCATTACTTGTCACCTTGGTAATGGAGCTTCAATCACAGCGGTTGATGGTGGTAAATCTGTAGATACATCAATGGGCTTCACACCGCTTGCTGGCGTAACAATGGGCACTCGTTCTGGAGATATCGATCCTTCTTTACTGGCTTACTTAATGGAAAAACTTGAATTAACAGATATCAAAGATATGATTGATATCTTAAATAAAAAATCAGGTTTACTTGGTTTGACTGGTATTTCTAGTGATATGCGTGATTTAGAAGCAAACATGGACAAAGAAGCAGTTCAAGTAGCATATGATATCTTTACAGATCGTATTCGTAAATACATCGGTAGTTATGTAACTGTATTAAACGGCGTTGATGCAATTGTCTTTACTGCGGGTATTGGTGAAAATGATTCACACGTTCGTAGCGAAGTAATCAAAGGTATGACTTGGTTCGGTTGTGAGCTAGATGATGATAAAAACAATGTTCGTGGAAAAGAGTCAGTTATTTCTACTGAAGAGTCTAAAGTAAAAGTATTGTTGATTCCAACAGATGAAGAATTAATGATTGCTCGTGATGTCGAGCGTCTAAGAAAATAAATTTTAAATTAAAAAGAAGCAACTCGCCTTTTAACGAGTTGCTCCTTTTTTTGTATCAATTCATTCATTATCTTGTTGAACGGGTATTTTATTGTCTAAGTCAGTTCTTACGACTAGAACATCGCAAGCTGCATTACGAATAACATATTCAGAAACAGAACCAATAAACAATCGTTCCACAGCATTTAAACCAGTAGCACCTAACATAATCAAATCAACATCATGATCTTGAGGCAATTGTTTAGCGATTAAAGGTTTTGGTGAACCGTATTCAATCACACTAGAGACTCTTTCACAGCGCTGTTCTTTAGCTTGTTCCTTGTATCCTTCTAATGTTTGTTTCGCCATTTCAGTAGCTTGTTCAGCTAACACACCATCAAAAGAAGAAACGGATTGGAACGCTCGTGTGTCAATAACATGAGCTAATAATAATTCTGCATCATTTCTCATAGCAACATTCATTGCTTTTTGAAAAGCTAGTTCCGCCTCAGATGAGCCGTCGACAGCAACCATGATTTTACGATAATTTTGTAACATTTTAATCACTCCTTTCAATTTTTGAAAATACATAATTCATTATACTTTAATTGTAGAACAAAATGACAAAAAAGCAAATAAAAAAAGAAGATACAATTACAGAATCTTCTTGGCTAACATCACGGTAAATATAGCTGAAATAGCAAGTAAACTAAAAATATAGAACAAAGAAAAAAAGGTCAAATTAAAGATCCCAACTAAAATACCGATAGCAGCTAAAATCAAATAAAAAATACCAAACTGATGTAAGAACTGAATAGTTTCATCAGGTTCACCGTCGTGTATCAATGGTAAAAAAACGTGTGCCTTTTTTAATAAATAGAGCCCAATAATAACTAATAAAGCCACAGACATAAAAATAAGTATGCGAACCATGCATCAAACCTCCGTCAAATAAAAAACAATTTGCACTTCGCAAATTGTCTAAAAAACTAAAATAAAAATGGTAAAATCCGTCGATGCCGTTATTCGTCCTATAGTATTGAACCCGCAAACAAAGCAGGTGGGTTCCACGACTGACAGCTTCGAACTACCAAATGATAAGGCATGTTACCAGCTTAGGTACCAGAAGGATCCCTAGATATCAATAAAATGTTCGGTCAACACACAAAAAAGACAACGCGTACATCACAGATTTACCATCTTTATAATAGCACAATATAAACCAAACAGCAACGAGGGTGCTTAGATTTGAGAGCGGATCGTTTTTTTATTTCTTATTCTTTTTCCACTCTTGAATGCGTTGATACTGCTGGTGCAATGCTTGTTCATATTTTCCATTATCGACAGGTTCATAGTAATGAGCTTGTTTTATTTTATCAGGAAGGTATTGTTGATCGACCCAAGCATTTTCAAAATTATGAGGATATTGATAGCCAATTCCACGATTCAATTCTTTTGCGCCTGAATAGTGACTGTCTCGCAAATGATCAGGAACATCTCCAGCTTTTCCTTCTCTTATGTCGGCTAAAGCTGCGTCAATTGCGCTGATAGCAGAATTTGATTTTGGAGACAAGCATAAATCGATAACTACGCTGGCAAGTGGAATCCTTGCTTCTGGGAAACCAAGCTTTTCAGCGGCTTGGACAGCTGTTATCGTGCGAGCAGCTGCGGGCGGATTACCTAACCCAATATCTTCGTATGCAATCACCATCAAACGACGACAAATAATCGGTAAATCACCTGCTTCAACTAGTCTAGCTAAATAGTGAAGTGCAGCATCAACATCACTGCCACGAATCGATTTTTGAAATGCGGAAATCACATCATAATGGGCATCGCCGTTTTTATCATGCGTCAATGCTTTACGTTGGACACATTCTTCAATGATCGAAAGAGTGATCTCGACTTTTTTATTTCCATTTTCAGGTGTGGATTTTACAGCTAATTCAAGTCCGTTTAAAGCGCTACGTAAGTCACCATTTGTAGCACGTGATAAATGGAGCAAAGCTTTTTCTTCTAATACAACTGAAAATTCGCCCAAACCTCGCTCTGTATCCGTTAATGCTTCTTTGATTGCTTTTTGAATATCAAGTTCGGTCAAGGGCTTGACTTCAAAAATTTGTGTTCGACTTCGAATGGCTGGATTGATTGTAATATATGGATTCTCAGTCGTTGCCCCGATCATAATGATGCGACCACTTTCAAGATGAGGCAATAAAAAATCTTGTTTTGTTTTATCTAAACGATGAACTTCATCTAATAATAAAATCACAGTTCCACTCATTTTTGCTTCTTCGGCGACAATTTGCAGATCTTTTTTTGTATCTGTTGCAGCATTCAGTAAGCGAAAGGCGTAGTTTGTAGAACCCGCAATGGCACTGGCGATGCTGGTCTTACCAGTACCAGGTGGACCGTATAAAATCATAGATGAAAGCATGCGCGCTTCAACCATCCGACGAATGATTTTCCCAGGCCCAACAAGATGTTGTTGCCCAACGACCTCATCTAAATTGCGTGGTCTCATGCGATAAGCTAAAGGTTTTTGCATGGTTGAACCTCCTTATTTTAAAAGCGTAGCGGGCTCGTTAAGCTCTGACAAAGAAATAGGGAAAGCTGAGAATGGCTCTCTAATCTAAAACCAGATGTTCTCTTTTTTTCGAAACGTAGCCCAAGTCACTTAACAAAATTTCATTATCTAGACATTATACCATAAAGAACGTACGTTTGCACAAAGGGTCGTTTTGTCCATTAAAACAAGAAAAAATCAGACTTTATCTTACGAAACGTTTGTTTTTTCAATGGATAATAGCCCTAGATTCGTGTATGATAAGAGATGGTGAAAAATAATGGAAAAAACGATACATTTTTTTAATACAAAATCAACAGAAGAGATTGCTCAATTCTTATTAGGGATGTACTTAGTGCATGAGACAGATGCTGGAATACTTAGCGGATATATCGTTGATACAGAAGCCTATTTAGGCCCTGAAGATGAAGCGGCTCACAGTTTTGGATTAAGAGAGACCCCACGGCTAAAAGCTATGTATGATAAGCCGGGAACGATTTATTTATACACAATGCATACACATTTAATCTTAAATATGGTCACTCAGGAAAAAGGCAAACCTCAAGGAGTTATGATTCGTGCCAGTGAACCTGTGGAAGGACTCGAACAAATGGAAGCAAATCGTAATGGACGAAAAGAAATGGAATTGTCAAATGGGCCTGGAAAACTGGTTTCAGCTTTAGGAATCACTAAAGAATTATATGGGCAATCGATTTTCGATAGTTCGTTGCGTATTGTTCCTGAAAAAAGAAAAATACCAAAAAAAATCATTTCACTTCCTCGTATTGGAATCCCTAATAAAGGTATCTGGACGGAGCGACCTTTACGGTATGTTGTTTCAGGAAATCCTTATATCTCAAAACAAAGAAGAAGTGATATTGATCAAAAAGACTTTGGTTGGAAGGAAGAAAATAAATGAAAAAAGTAACGATGTTAACTTATTTAGATCAACAAATTACCAAGAAAATCACAGAATATGATGTAGCTCTTGATTGGAACAGCAAAAACCATATAATTGAGGTTGTTTTTCGTTTGTTTGCTGAAAATACTACTCATGAACAAATTGATGATGCACAGGGAACAGTTTCAGAAGAAGAAATCATTGAATTTGAAGACAGTATTTTGTTTTATAATCCTGACAAATCTTCTTTAGCTGAGGAAGAGTTTCTAGCGGCCATTCCTTATGAGGGCAAAAAAGGAATCAAACAGTCTGTGCTGGATGGTTTTGTCGATTATTTAAATGATGTTTTAACAGAAGGACAAAATGATTTGTTAGACTTTTTAACGGATGAAGGACAAGTAGTATTTGAGTTGAAATGGTCGGAAGAAGCTTTTAAAGAAGCTGTTCAAAAGTATCAAAAAGCAGATGGTGATACATATATCGCTTATCCAAGCTATTAAAAAGAGGTGATCGTATGAAGTGGACAGAAGTAAAAGTTGAAACAGCTAGTGAAGCAGTTGAAGCAATCTCTAATATTATGATGGAAGCAGGAGCCAGTGGTGTTGCTATTGAAGATTCTTTAGATGTAGAAAATTTCAAAAGTGATCTATATGGAGAATTGCTTGATAAAGAACAATTTACTCATATCAAAGACGGTGCTTTGGTCATGGCTTATTTTCCTGAGACGACTTTTCTACCAGAAATACTCCCTTTTATTAAGGAAAGTATTACTCGTTTACCAGAATTTGGGCTTGCAATCGGTAAAAATGAAGTGACTGTAAGTGAAGTAGCTGAAAGTGATTGGGCGACAGCCTGGAAAAAATATTATCACCCAGTTCGTGTGACTCGCTTTCTAACAATTGTACCAAGTTGGGAAAAATATGAACCGCAAGATACGGTTGAAAAAATAATTACGTTAGATCCAGGAATGGCTTTTGGGACAGGGACGCATCCAACAACTCGCTTAACATTACAAGCACTGGAAACTGTATTGCGAGGAGGCGAAACGCTTCTTGATGTAGGAACTGGTTCAGGTGTTTTAAGTATTGCAAGTAAACATTTAGGCGCAAAAGAAGTTTATGCGTACGACCTAGATGAAGTAGCTGTTACTGCAGCAAAAGAAAATATGGATATGAACCCAATCGCAAGTGATGTCCATGTTTCAGCCAACGACTTGTTGAAAAATGTAACGATTGAAGCAGATGTGATCGTAGCCAATATTTTAGCGGATATTATTACTTTGATGATCGAAGATGCTTGGCATTTATTGAAAGATGATGGAACATTGATTGTTTCTGGAATCATCCATGAGAAAAAAGAGATGATTGTAGAGAAAATGATAGAAGCAGGTTTTCTTGTAGATCAGATTTTCCAACAAGGAGATTGGTATGCGATTATTTTAAAGAAAATAGAGGAAGAGTAAGATGCAACGTTACTTTCTAACTGAACCTTATGAAGCGAAAGAGCACTATACGATTATGGGAGAAAATTATCACCATATCGTTCGAGTAATGCGAATGGAACCAAAACAACACGTTTTCTTGGTATTTAGTGATCGGTTAGCAATCATTGCTGAAATCACCGAAGTGACCGAAGAAGCCGTTTATTTAAAAGAAATTAGTAAAGAACAAGCTAAAAAAGAACTACCAGTCAACGTTACGATTGCTTGTGGCTATCCTAAAGGGGATAAACTAGAATGGGTGGTACAAAAAGGAACAGAGCTTGGTAGCCACAAATTTATAGGATTTCCAGCTAAAGCATCTGTTGTGAAATGGGACAAAAAAAAACTAGCTAAAAAAACTGAACGTTTAAAAAAGATTGCGACAGAAGCAGCTGAACAATCTCATCGCCAGTTTGCACCAGATATTGTATTATTAGAGAAAGAACAAGAGCTGATCGATGTTTTTTCTAGTTATGACAAAGTGTTGATTGCATATGAAGAGTCTGCAAAAGTTGGGGAACGTAGTCGCTTTGCAACAGCACTTTCTGAATTAGTTATTGGAGAATCATTCTTGATTATTTTTGGACCAGAAGGTGGTTTTTCGCCAACTGAAATCGAGAAATTTCAAGAACATGGTGGGATTATTTGTGGTTTAGGACCACGGATTTTACGTGCAGAAACGGCGCCGCTATATGCGTTAAGCGCCATTAGTTATCAATTTGAATTAGTGTAAGGTTTAGGGGGCTATTTATGGAGTTAGAGTTGCAACGACTTTCAATTATGTTAATGGATCCATCGTTTACAGATCAACGGTTCACAGAAGAAATTCTTTTTTTAAAAGAATTTCCTGTTCGTTCAATTTTTGTTTTACCTTATAATGTTGCAAGAGCAAAGCAATTATTAACAGGAACGAAGATTCAAGTAGGCAGTTTCGTTGATTTTCCGCTAGGTCGCGGAACATTAGCAAAAAAGGCATTTGAAACAGGACAGTTGTACAGAGAGGGTGCATCGGATGTTTTTGTGACTATGGCACCAGAAGATTTGAATATATATGGGAATCAGAGTTTTCAGGCTTTAGAGCAGCTATCATTTGGACGAAATGCTCTAGGGTTCTTTATAGATAGCACGGATATAACGGATGAACAAAAGCAGATCGTCACGATGAATCTTGCAGAGCTAAATGTCAGTGCTATTTCTTTAGGGGTAAATTTAACGATGGAACAAGCAATTTATGATATGAGTATTTTCAGAACAAGGAGAAAAAAACGAATGACTTTTCAAGTGAACGTCAAAGCGCCAACCTTACTTGAAATTGAACTTCTTTTTCAAGCTGGGGCGTCTTATATCGGAATCAGTAACGGTCGTGAGATTTTACCGTTGATCTCGAAATGGAATTAAAATTTGAAGAATTGAAAATCCAGAAAAATGTTAGTATAATAAAAGATGTTGGAAGTGCTACTGTTTCAAGTGGTACTTTTCTTTTTTTAAAACGATCGATCATTTACATAAATAAAAAGAGTGCTGAACCGTTAGTTAAAGGAGCATAACTAATGTGTTAGAACAACACGTAGTTTTTAACTGATGCAGATAAAGGAGTGTGAGAACCATGCCAAAAGAGGAAATCATGACAGGACCAGGTGTTATTAAGCTTGTGTCAAAATATATGGAACCTCAACATGTTGCTTTTGTTCAAAAAGCATGTGATTATGCTGAAAAAGCGCATGAAGGCCAAGTCAGACAGTCAGGTGAACCTTATTTTATCCATCCAATCCAAGTGGCTGGTATTTTAGCAGAATTAAGGATGGATCCACATACAGTTGCAACAGGTTTTCTACATGATGTAGTAGAAGACACAGATGTAACATTAGAAGATTTAGCGAATGAATTTGGTGCAGACGTTGCGATGCTGGTAGACGGTGTAACCAAACTTGGAAAAATTAAGTATAAATCCCATGAGGAACAATTAGCTGAAAATCATCGAAAAATGCTATTGGCAATGGCGCAAGATTTACGCGTGATCATGGTGAAGTTAGCTGACCGCTTACACAATATGCGTACATTAAAGCATTTACGAGAAGATAAACAGCGCCGAATTGCTCAAGAAACCATCGAAATATATGCGCCTCTTGCTCATCGCTTAGGGATCAGTCGTATAAAATGGGAGTTGGAAGATACCGCACTGCGCTACATCAATCCAAACCAATATTATCGAATTGTTAATTTGATGCAAAGTAAAAGAGATGAGCGCGAAGCGTATGTGGAGGAAGCAGTAGAGGATATTCGTTTAGCGACAGAAGATTTAGATATCTATGCTGAAATCTATGGTCGTCCAAAACATATTTACTCGATTTATCGCAAAATGAAAGATCAGAAAAAACAATTCAACGAAATTTATGATTTACTAGCGATTCGCGTTATCGTTGATTCAATCAAAGATTGTTATGCTGTACTAGGTGCGATTCATACGAAATGGACACCGATGCCTGGGCGTTTTAAAGATTATATCGCGATGCCTAAGGCGAATATGTATCAATCCATCCATACGACTGTTATCGGACCAAAAGGCAATCCAGTAGAAGTTCAAATCAGAACCCATGAAATGCATCAGATTGCTGAATTCGGGGTTGCTGCTCATTGGGCCTACAAAGAAGGTAAGACTGAAAAGGTTGATGAAGATACTGACACAAAACAATTAAGTTGGTTCCGTGAAATTCTTGAATTGCAAGATGAAAGCTATGACGCTTCTGAATTTATGGAAAGTGTAAAAGGCGATATTTTCAGCGACAAAGTTTACGTATTCACACCAACTGGTGAAGTAACGGAATTGCCTAAAGGTTCTGGACCGCTAGACTTTGCGTATAGTGTGCATACTGAAATCGGCAATAAAACAACCGGTGCGAAAGTCAATGGTAAAATGGTTCAGTTGGATTATACATTAAAAAATGGGGATATCATTGAAGTGTTGACGTCTCCGAATTCCTTCGGTCCAAGTCGAGATTGGTTGAAAATGGTTGCGACTAGTAAAGCACGAAATAAGATCAAACGATTCTTTAAAATCCAAGATCGTGAAGTGAATATTATCAAAGGGCATGATGCCATCAGCAAATATTTAATGGAACATGGATTTACACCCAAAGAATTTTTAAGTAAAGCGAAAATGGCAGAAGCGTTGGATCGTTTCAATTTCCAAACAGAAGATGATTTGTATGCAGCCGTAGGGTATGGTGAAGTCAGTGCTCAAGTAGTCTTTAATCGTTTGACTGAGAAGGAACGGAAAGAGCAAGAAGTAGAACGCCAAAAACAAGAAGCAGAGGAATTGATGACACAACCAGTCAAAAAAGAATCTGATAAAATGAAAGTTCGTCACGAAGGCGGAATTGTGATTCAAGGAGTTGAAAACCTACTTGTTCGAATCAGTCGTTGCTGTAACCCTGTACCAGGTGATGAAATCGTCGGTTACATCACAAAAGGGCGCGGCGTTTCAATTCATAGGGCAGATTGTCCTAACGTACAGCATCAAGAAGAACTTGCGCAACGTTTGATTGAAGTTGAATGGGAAGATACGAATAATTCAAATAAAGAATATGATGCAGATTTAGAGATTTATGGCTACAATCGCAGTGGGTTATTAAATGATGTTCTTCAAGTCATTAGCTCAATGACAAAAAACTTAGTCAGTGTGGAAGCCAAGCCAACGAAAAATAAAATGGCAATGATCCATGTGACAGTGAAAATCCAAAATCTAGCACATCTAAAAACGATTGTCGATAAAATCAAAAACATACCGGACGTTTACAATGTACGACGGACCAATGGCTAGGAGGGACAATCTATGAGGGCAGTCATCCAGCGAGTTACGCAAGCTGAAGTTACCATTGATCAAAAAAGTGTTGGAAAAATAGAGCAAGGATTCATGGTTTTACTCGGCATCCATGAAACTGATAATGTCGAGGATGTGGCGTATTTAGTTCGTAAAATCAGTAAGCTTCGTGTATTTGAGGATACAGCTGGTAAGATGAATCTAAGCATTCAAGAGATCCAAGGTAGTATTTTAAGTGTTTCTCAATTTACGTTGTACGCAGATACTAAAAAGGGCAACCGTCCTAGTTTTATAGAAGCTGCCAGACCAGAGGCTGCAATTCCTTTGTATGAGCTATTCAATAAACAACTGAAGTCACTAAATATTCCAGTAGAAACAGGAGAATTTGGCGCTGATATGGCGGTGTCATTGATCAATGATGGCCCAGTAACAATTATTATAGACACAAAAGATAAATAAGAAAGCATCATTCCTGCAATGAGACTAGTAGGGATGATGTTTTTTAATAAGTTACGGAAAAAAGTCATGCACGGAGTAAATGCTTGGTATAATAAAATAGAAAAAGATTGTTGAGGTGTAAGATGAAAAAATATAAAGAAGCGTTATTACCAAAGCTAGAAAAATTACCTGTTCCAGAATTACAAGAAACTCTGGCGGCTTTAAGTGAGTGGTTGAGACCCTTGGTTACATTAGAAGAATTAAAAGATTTTCAAAAAAGAGCCGTAGCATTCAGTGTTTCTGATGGTGTACTATTGCAAAAAGACCTAGAGAAACAGGCAGAAAACACGAACGGCAGCTGGCTAGCACCTCTTTGGGAAGAAAGTTATTTAGAGAGCCGAGGCTATTTACAAAGTGAGTCAAATTTTGCCATGGTTATTGATGACAGCTATTACGATCGAATCAAATCGAAAGAGGCACGAGCGGCACAACTTATTTATCAAATGACCAATTGTTATCTTCGTTTCGTCGATGGAACCTATCCAATCGAATATACCAAACAGAATCAACATGTCGATATGTCATTTTACTTAAATTTTTTTAAAAGTTGCAGAATACCAGGAAAAGAGCGAGATTCTTTTCATAGAGGCGAAATGAAACCTGCTGAGAATTATGTCGTCATTTTTGTAAACGGTACCTATTTCCGTTTAGAAGTAACTAACCATCTAGGAGAAATTAACTCTTTAGAACAAATAGCTGAAAATTTGAACTTTATTTTATCTTGTAGAATTTTACCAAAACAAGGGGAGCATTTAATTCCTTATTTAACAGGAGTTGAAAGAGCGCAGTCAAATTTGATTTATCAACAGCTCAAAAAAGAAGAATTGAATCGTCTAAACTTACAGCAAATCGAAGATGCATTATTTGTACTGAGTTTTTCCGATGGCAAAGACGAATCAAAAGAAGAGCGAATCAACGAAGTATTATTGAATACAAATCACCAATTTTTAAGCAAAACAATGCAAGCAATTATTACGAAAAACGGTTATATCGGTTTTAACATGGAACATACAGCAATCGACGGCGTACCAACACTAAATTTACTGACCAAGATTTTTGAATCATTCGATAATGTAGAACACGCGCCAACAAAAAAATCTTCTTCTGAGTTGGTTCAAACATTTGAATGGGCCTTAACAAACCAAATGATCAGTACTTTAGAAGAAGCCCGAACACATGTCGAAATGGAAAATAACTCTTATGTTCTTATGCATCATGTTCTCTCAGAAATTGGTAAAGAACGGATGAAAAAAGCAAAGGTAAGTCCAGATGCGTTCTTTCATATTGCTTTAGCGATGGCACAGCAAAAAGTGTTTGGCAAGCTAAAATCTGTTTATGAACCAGTTGCTATGCGTATGTATTTTGAAGGTCGGACAGAATCTGCTCGTTCGATCAGTCAAGAGAAAAAATTAGTTGCCGAAGCATTTTACAATTCAACAGAATCAGGATCTAAGGAAACATTAGTCGAATTATTCTTTGCAGCAGCAACAGCCCATTCTGATCGAATTGCGCAATGTCAAAAAGGAAAAGGAGTTGAACGCCATTTATTTGGTCTTCAAAAGATGGCACTTAACCCAGAGGAAGGTCGAAGTTTTTTCTCAGCAGAAGCGCTTAAAATACTAGGGGATGACTTTATATCAACTACTGGTATTCCGTATGATATAGTAGAGTCCTTTAGCTTTGGACCCGTTAATAAAAAGGGATTTGGTCTTTATTATGGCATTTTAGATAAGGAAATCATTCTGACTTTGTCTGCAAAAAAAGGGTATCAAAACGAAGCAAGGCAACTGATTGAAGGGATTTCCACAGCACTGACTGCTTTGACAGAACTTTTAGGAATTTAGTAAAAACATACTGAAAATAATGAGTAGAGCCATTTTACTCATCATTTCCAGTATGTTTATTTTTTTGAAGGTTAAACTGTAGAATTCTGGTAAAAATAGTCCATTAGTTAGCAATTATTTAAATAATTTGTCGATTCGGTGATAATCTTCATCAGTCAAATGAACATCCAACGCTTTGACGTTGTTGATGACTTGTTCTACCTTTTTTGCTCCTGGGATAACAACATCAACGAAAGGGTTTTTGATGTACCATGCGAGCACGACTTCTGCGACACTGGCGTTGTACTCTGCTGCAATCTGTTTAAGTTGGTTGACTTTATCGAGAATTACATTGAAGCGTTCAACCTGGAAATCTGGTTTTTTACTGCGTAAATCTTCAGGTGGAAAGGTGATGTTATGTTCATATTTTCCTGTTAATAAACCAGATGCTAATGGGAAATAGGGAACAAAAGAAATCTGATTTTCTTTTAAATAAGGCAGTAATTCTTGTTCTGCTTCACGATGAATCAAACTATATTCATCTTCCACAATATCCACATAACCATCTTGATTTGCCTCTTTAATCTGATCTAGACTGAAATTAGAAACACCAATCGCTCGAATTTTTCCTGTTTCTTTTATCTTTTGCAAAGCAGCTACTGCTTCATTTTTAGGGGTTGTTTCGTCTGGGAAATGAATGTAAAAAATATCGACATACTCTGTCTGTAGCCGTTGTAATGCTTCGTCAACAGAACGTGCTAAAAATTCTGGTGTATTATTAAAGGCACCATCTTTAGCCGGATCATGAGCGGCTTTTGTGGCGATAATTACTTTACTGCGGTCAAATTCTTTTAATACCTCGCCAATCAATTCTTCTGAACGACCCATTCCATAGGCGAAAGCGGTATCTAGTAAAGTAATACCATTTGTTAAAGCGGTATGGACAATTTCTTTCCCAGTATTATCATTCAAATTTGGAAACAAATTATGACCACCAACAGCATTTGTACCTAAACCTAGAGGAGTTGAGTGGACCTCTGTTCTTCCAATTTGTACGTTTTGTGTCATTCTGATTCCTCCTAACTTATTTCTTTTAGTGTAGTTTATAGAAGTGAATCAGTGAAGTGTTTTGTTTTAAAAGATAGTGGAAAAGCAAAATAAACATTCTTTATTTGATATTGCATGTGAAATTAGTCGAATCCCTATTGACTTTATGAGGAAATTTTAGTAGTTTATATATAATATCAAAAATCAATGAAAGAACGAGTACATTTCAATCTAATCGTATAAGAGAAAGTTGTCGTGGCTGAAAGCAACTTCATTAGAGAAATCGAAAGACATTCTGGAGATGAACGGATAAAAGCCGTTCCGTTACGAGCGTTAATCGTTAAAGGAAAGAGCAATCTTTCAAACTTAGGTGGTACCGCGTATGTCTATTCATTCGCCCTTGTATTTAATACAAGGGCGATTTTTGTTGTGAATCACTATGATTGGCTGCGCCAGAATAGATGATGAACAATACTTGGCGAACGAAGTGAGAGAAGTTACCATACTAGTGAATCACCAAAAGCCCAATCCCAAAAAAGCAAAGAAAAAAATTGTGAGTTGCTTTTTAGGTCTGTAAGCATAGCGATTGGCTGCGCCAGAATAGATGATGAACAATACTTGGCGAACGAAGTGAGAGAAGTTACCATACTAGTGAATCACTGAATCACTGAATCACTGAATCACTGAATCACTGAATCACTGAATCACTGAATCACCAAATCGCGCTAATAAAGGAAAAAAGAATCGACGATAAAATAAGTGAAAAGAGTATAAAAAATAAAACCTCACTTATACCTAGGACGAAAAATCGTTGTCCCAATAAACAATAACTAGGAGATGAAACAAATGAGTTATCAAAAACCAAAAGGAACCAATGACTTATTACCAGGAACTTCAGAAAAGTGGCAGTTTGTTGAAGAAACTGCTCGTTTGATTTTTCGTGATTACCAATATGAAGAAATCCGTACGCCGATTTTTGAACATTATGAAGTAATTTCTCGTAGTGTAGGAGATACAACAGATATCGTGTCAAAAGAGATGTACGATTTTTACGATAAAGGAGATCGTCATGTAACATTACGTCCAGAAGGAACTGCACCAATCGTTCGTTCATTTGTTGAAAACAAACTGTTTGGACCCGAATTTACGAAACCGTATAAAACGTATTATATGGGACCAATGTTTCGTTATGAGCGTCCGCAAGCAGGTCGTTTAAGACAATTTCACCAAATCGGAGCAGAAGCTTTCGGTAGCGAAAATCCCGCAGTGGATGTCGAAAGTATGGCAATGGCTTTAGACTTTTTCAAACAATTAGGCATTAATCAAATTCGATTAGTGATCAACTCTTTAGGCGATAAAGCTACAAGAGCGGCATATCGTCAAGCTTTGATCGATTATTTAGAACCAAAATCCGCTGAATTGAGTGAGGATTCAAAACGTCGTTTGCACGAGAATCCATTGCGTGTATTAGATAGTAAAGATAAAAAAGATCAAGTGATCGTAGCAAATGCGCCATCAATTTTAGATTATCTAAGCGAGTCATCAAAAGAACATTTTGAAACAGTTCAAACAATGTTAAATGAATTGAACATTCCGTTTGTAGTGGACAGTAATATGGTTCGTGGATTGGATTATTATACAAATACCATTTTTGAAGTGATGAGTGAAGCACCAGGTATGGGCGCACAAGCAACGATTTGTGCTGGCGGACGTTATGATGGGTTAGTTGAAGAATTAGGCGGACCAGCAACACCTGGTTTTGGTTTTGCGATGGGGATCGAGCGTGTCTTGATTACTATGGAAGCCGAAGGTGTTGTGGTGCCAGTAATCAACGACATTGACGCTTACGTGGTCGGAATTGGTGAGCAGACAAATATTGAGGCATTAAAACTTGTTCAAGCAATCCGTGATTTTGGTTTCTCAGCAGATCGTGATTTTATGAACCGCAAAGCAAAAGCCCAATTTAAAACTGCCGCTAAAGTAAACGCCAAACTTGCCTTGACCTTAGGGGAAACAGAATTAGCCGAGGGAATCGTTAACGTAAAATCAATGGCTAACCGTAATGAAAAATCATTCCCACTATCAGATATTTATGAAAGATTTGATAAAGTCTATGATGAAATGATGACCGTGATGTTTGATGAATAAAGAGTAAAAATGAAAAGGAGCAAAGACCAATGACAAAAAGAACAGTATACTGTGGAGAAGTCTCAGCAGATTTAGTAGGACAAGTGATTACATTAAAAGGGTGGGTACAAAAACGTCGTGACTTAGGCGGAGTTATTTTTATCGACCTACGTGACCGTGAAGGAATTGCACAAGTGGTGTTCAATCCAGCCCATTCAAAAGAAGCTTGGGAAATTGCAGATAAATGTCGTAGCGAATATGTAATTGAAATTACTGGAGAGCTGACGTATCGTGATAAAGAAGCAATCAATCCTAAAATGAAAACCGGTGAATTTGAAGTGATGGCAACAGATATCACAATTTTAAATACAGCAAAAACACCACCATTTTTGATTGAAGATGAAAACAATGTCGGCGATGAAATCCGTATGAAATACCGTTATTTAGACTTACGCCGTCCAAAAATGACTGCAAACTTAAAATTACGTCATGAAGTAACCAAATCAATCCGTCATTATTTAGACGATACTGATTTTATCGATATCGAAACACCTTATTTTGGTAAATCAACACCAGAAGGCGCGCGCGACTATTTAGTGCCATCACGTGTACATGCAGGGCATTTTTATGCATTACCACAATCACCACAAATCTTTAAACAATTATTGATGAATGCTGGTTTCGATCGTTATTACCAAATCGTTCGTTGTTTCCGTGATGAAGATTTACGTGGTGACCGTCAACCAGAATTTACACAAGTCGATTTAGAGACAACTTTCTTATCGCCAGAAGAAATCCAAACAATGACTGAAGAGATGCTAGCGAAAGTGATGCGTGAAACAAAAGGGATCGAAGTGACATTACCATTCCCACGTATTAGCTACGACGAAGCGATGGCACGTTATGGTAGTGACAAACCTGATACTCGTTTTGATATGGAATTGATTGATATCGCAGATGTAGTAAAAGATGTTGATTTTAAAGTCTTCCAAATGGCGCTAGAAAATGGTGGGCAAGTAAAGGCGTTGAATGCTAAAGGTGCTGCTGATAACTATTCAAGAAAAGATATGGATAACTTAGGTACCTATGTAAGTCAATTTGGTGCCAAAGGACTTGCATGGTTAAAAGTAGAAGAAGACGGTCTAAAAGGGCCAATCGCGAAATTCTTAACAGAGGTTTCTGATGACTTGATCAAAGCGACAAATGCAGAAGTTGGCGATATTTTGATGTTTGGTGCTGATAAACCTGAAATAGTTGCAGCATCATTAGGTGCCGTACGTTCGCGTTTAGGGAAAGAATTAGGATTGATCGATGATACTAAATTCAATTTCTTGTGGGTCGTTGATTGGCCATTGTTTGAATACGATGAAGAAGCTGGTCGCTACGTATCTGCACACCATCCATTCACCCAACCGAAAGAATCAGATATTGAACTACTTTCGACAGATCCAGCAAACGTTTATGCCGAAGCTTACGATATTGTTTTGAATGGTTACGAACTAGGTGGCGGTTCATCACGTATCCATAAACGTGAGTTGCAAGAAAAAATGTTTGAAACGCTAGGCTTTACAAAAGAATCAGCACAAGAACAATTTGGTTTCTTGCTAGATGCCTTAGATTATGGTTTTCCTCCACATGGCGGGATTGCTTTAGGATTAGACCGTTTAGTGATGTTATTAGCTGGCGAAAATAATATTCGTGAAGTAATTGCCTTCCCTAAAAATGGGAAAGCAGCTGACCCAATGACAAGTGCACCAAGTGTAGTTTCACCATTACAATTATTTGAATTAAATATCGATGTCACGGCTGTCGATGAATAGAATTTGCTGAAAAACGGTTGGGAGAAATTCCCAATCGTTTTTTTACGGTCAAAACAAGATCGTCGCGTCAATTGAATGGGCCAATTAAACTTTAGACAGATGAATTACGTTGTTTATAATTCGTTTACATTTATCCTTTATACTGGTTTTAATCTATTATTAAAGGAGGGATTACGAGAATGAAAAAGCAATTTTTATTGAAGACGCTACTATTGTTTTCGTCATTGCTACTTTTTTCAGCCTGTCAAACGAATAAAAGTGAGAAGACACAACCAACGGAGGAGAGTACGGATATGGGAATTAAAAAAGATGAACGTAGTCAATCTACTAAAGAAGAGTTAGAGCATACAACGGAAACAACAGAATCTACACGCAAAGAGTTTGCTAACGGAAGCTTGATCCAAGCCGTAAATGAAAAAAATGCTGAAAAAGTTCAAGAAATACTGAAAGATAAAGACTATCCGATCAATGAAAAAAATGAACGAGGAGAAACATCGCTTCTGATTGCAACGCATCAAAATTTCATTGAGATCGCCAAAATCCTGATTGACGCGGGAGCGGATATTAATGTACAAGATTTAATTTCTGATAGTCCTTATCTTTATGCTGGAGCGCAAGGGAAAACTGAAATTTTAAGCTACATGCTGGAAAAGCAAACACCTGATCAACAAAAAGTAAACCGCTTCGGTGGAAATGCATTGATTCCAGCAGCAGAAAAAGGACATCTTGAGAATGTGAAATTACTATTAAAAGATGGACGTGTAGAGATTGACCATCAAAATAATTATGGCTATACTGCCCTTATCGAAGCGGTAGCTTTGACAGATGGATCTCTTGTATATCAGCAAATCGTTACTGTTTTATTGGAAGCGGGAGCAGATAAAAATTTAAGAGATAATACTGGACGGACAGCTGAAGATTACGCTAAAAATTTAGGTTATACTGAAATATTGAAAAGCCTAAATGCCAATTAAGATTGAATTTTTCAAAAGCTTGATTCGTGTAACGAATAAGTATTTTCTTCTATTCTGAAGATTGTCCTTTTTTTCTTATCCTAAAGCACGTATAATAAGAACCAAATGAATCAAGTAAAGTGAGGCTACCTCTACATGAAAAAATTTTTTGAAAGTTTACCTGTCCATGATTATACGACAAAACTTTCAGTGTCAATCGTTTATGCGATTTTGGCATCTGTTGCGATGAACTTCTTTTATCAACCAGGAAATATCTATTCCAGTGGAATTACAGGACTAGCTCAAATTCTTACAACCTTATCAACGAATATCGTAGGGTTTAAAGTACCTGTATCGATTACGTTATATGCTTTAAATATCCCGCTATTTTTTGTGGCTTGGCTAAAAATTGGTAAAAAATTCACCGTTTTTACCTTTTTAACGGTCACATTAACCTCAATTTTTATGCAGATTGTACCGCAAACAAGTTTATCTAATGATCCCATTATTTGTGCGATATTTGGTGGAGCAGTGATGGGATCTGGGATTGGGTTTGCTTTGAAAAATGGTCTTTCATCAGGTGGATTGGATATTTTTAGCATCACGATCCGTAAGAAAACAGGACGTTCAGTAGGATCGATATCCATGTATTTCAATGGATTAATTATTTTCGTAGCAGGATATTTGTTTGGTTGGCAGTATATGTTTTATAGTGCGTTGTCAATTTTTGTCAGTGGTAAAGTAACAGACGCCGTGTATACGAAGCAAAAGAAAATGCAGGTTATGATCATCACAAAAAATCCAGATGATGTAATCGATGGTATTCAACAGAAAATGAGACGAGGCATTACGATTATCCATGAAGCAGAAGGGGCATATCGCCATGACAAACAAACGCTACTACTGACAGTCGTGACTCGTTTTGAATTACCTGCGTTAGAAGCTGCCATGAAAGAATCTGATCCATCTGCGTTTGTCAGCATTTCTGATAATGTAAAAATTCTCGGTCGCTTTTATGAAGAAGATCTATAAGGTATGATATCATCTTAAAAAATCCAGAGTAGGGTCTGGATTTTTTTATTTGTACTAAAACTAGAAATGAGAGCGTGGATCGTGTTTGTGATTGCATGCTAAAGTATAGGATCAACTATTATGAATAGAGTGGTTAATTAAAAAAATAATCTCTTTTTCTTGAAAAGAAGAATGAAAACTGTTAAACTATGTATGTAAGATTGAGGGACGCTTTTATGACTGTTAAAGAATTTAACAATGAAAAAGAAGAACATCAATCCTATTTTTTTAAAGTTCATAGGTCGTTTTAAGTCTTACTTGGACGTTTTTGGACCAACGAAGGAGCGCATCATGCTAGATGAATTGAAAATGATTGAAGCAGTTGCTCCAGATTTGCTCGATGTAATGCAGGAAAGGTTTCATATTCTTCGTAATATATACTGGATGCAGCCTATTGGACGTAGAAGCCTATCTGATAGTATGGGAATAACAGAAAGAGTCTTAAGAACTGAGACAGACTTCCTGAAAAATCTTCAACTAATAGAAACTTCTAAAAGCGGAATGACATTAACTGAAAAAGGCTTAGGTGTTTATCAAGGTTTAGAGTCGATGATGAATCAACTACTTGGCATGCATCAAGTCGAAAAAGAAATCAGTCAATACTTTGGAATCAAACGTTGTATCGTTGTAGCTGGTAATAGTGACAATCAGGATAAAGTTCTTTATGAGTTCGGAGATATTTTGACCAATTCGTTGGATTTGCTTTTACCTGAAGGACGTAATATTATTGCAGTGATGGGCGGAACAACAATGGCAATGACTGCAGAGCACATGGGAACACTTGAAACAGAAAAGAGACATAATCTGTTTGTTCCAGCTAGAGGTGGAATCGGTGAAGCAATGACGGTTCAAGCTAATTCGGTAAGTGCTGTAATGGCAAGTAAAACCGGTGGTCATCATAGAGCATTATATGTTCCAGAACAGTTGAGTCTTGAAACGTATAATTCACTACTGCAAGAACCTTCGATCCAAGAGGTGTTGACGCTGATTGAACAGAGCAATTGTGTTGTTCATAGTATTGGACGCGCGTTGCATATGGCAGCACGTCGTAAAATGTCAGATGACGAAATGGTTATGTTAAAGCAAAATAATGCTGTAGCAGAATCTTTTGGCTATTTCTTTGATGAAGAGGGCGAAGTTGTTTATAAGATTCCTCGAATCGGACTTCAGTTAAAAGATGTCCAGAAAATTTCGAATGTCGTTGCAATTGCAGGCGGTAAGTCGAAAGCTAAAGCAATCCGCGCTTATATGAAAAATGCACCAAAACAAACGTGGCTCATCACAGATGAAGCTGCCGCAAATGAGATTTTAAAAGGGGTAACCCTTTAAAATAAAAAAATTTTTGATTTTCATAAGGAGGAAATCTTTAATGACAGTTAAAGTAGGTATTAATGGATTTGGACGTATCGGACGCTTAGCATTCCGTCGTATCCAAGATGTAGCAGGAATCGAAGTAGTAGCAATCAATGATTTAACAGACGCTAAAATGTTGGCTCACTTGTTAAAATATGACACAACTCAAGGACGTTTCAACGGAACTGTTGAAGTTCATGATGGATCTTTCAACGTAAACGGTAAAGAAGTTAAAGTTCTTGCTAACCGCAACCCAGAAGAATTACCATGGGGCGACTTAGGCGTAGATATCGTTCTTGAATGTACTGGATTCTTCACTTCAAAAGAAAAAGCTGAGTTACACTTAAAAGCTGGTGCTAAACGTGTTGTTATCTCTGCTCCAGGCGGAAATGACGTACCAACAATCGTTTATAACACGAACCACGATATCTTAACAGGTAAAGAAACAGTTATCTCAGGTGCTTCATGTACGACTAACTGTTTAGCTCCTATGGCTAAAGCTTTACAAGATAACTTTGGTGTGGTTGAAGGTCTTATGACGACAATCCACGCTTACACAGGTGACCAAATGACTCTTGATGGACCTCACCCAGGTGGAGACTTCCGTCGTGCACGCGCTGCAGCAGAAAACATCGTACCTAACACTACTGGTGCTGCTAAAGCAATCGGTCTAGTTATACCTGAATTAAATGGTAAATTAGATGGAGCTGCTCAACGTGTTCCTGTAGCAACTGGTTCATTAACTGAATTAGTAACAGTTCTTGACAAAAAAGTAACAGTTGAAGAAGTAAATGAAGTGATGGCTAAAGCTGCTAACGAATCTTACGGATATAACACAGACGAAATTGTTTCTTCTGATATCGTAGGGATGACTTTCGGTTCATTATTCGATGCTACTCAAACAAAAGTAATGACTGTTGGCGATCAACAATTAGTGAAAACTGTTGCTTGGTATGACAACGAAATGTCTTATACTGCACAATTAGTTCGTACTTTAGAGTACTTCGCTAACTTATAAGATTCATTCTTATCATTAGTGAAATTTGAACAACTGTGAAATAATAAGCGGGGAAGCAACGCGCTTCCCCGCTTTTTTTATAAGTTTAAGATAATCATTCTTTTAAAAAATTAAAAATAGATAGGAGTAACGTTTAATGGCTAAAAAGACTATCAAAGATGTAGACTTAAAAGACAAAAAAGTTCTTGTACGTGTCGACTTTAACGTACCTTTGAAAGATGGCGTGATCACGAACGACAACCGTATCGTAGCGGCACTTCCAACAATCAAATACGTAATAGACAATGGTGGGAAAGCAATCTTATTCTCTCACTTAGGTCGTGTTAAAACAGAAGAAGATAAAGCCGGCAAATCACTAAAACCAGTTGCTGAGCGTTTAGGCAAATTATTGGGCAAACCAGTAACGTTCGTTCCAGAAACTCGTGGTACTGAATTAGAAACTGCTGTTAACAACATGAAAGACGGCGATGTTTTAGTATTTGAAAACACTCGTTTCGAAGATATCGACGGTAAAAAAGAAAGCGGAAATGACGCTGAATTAGGTAAATACTGGGCTTCTTTAGGCGATGTATTTGTTAATGATGCATTTGGTACGGCTCACCGTGCACACGCTTCTAATGTAGGAATTGCGTCAACTGGTATCCCAACAGTTGCTGGATTCTTAATGGAAAAAGAAATTAAATTCGTTGGTGAAGCAGTAACTGCACCAAAACGCCCATTTGTTGCTATCTTAGGTGGCGCAAAAGTTTCTGACAAAATCGGTGTTATCGAAAACTTGATCTCTAAAGCAGATAAAATCCTTATCGGTGGCGGAATGACCTATACATTCTACAAAGCGAAAGGAATCGAAATCGGTAATTCTCTTGTTGAAGAAGATAAGGTTGCTTTAGCAAAAGAGTTGATTGAAAAAGCTGGTGACAAACTAGTATTACCAATCGATTCAGTATGTGCTAATGAATTCAGCAATGATGTTGAAACAGTTATCACTGATGGTGAAGCTGTCCCAGAAGGCTACATGGGCTTAGACATTGGACCTAAATCAATTGAATTGTTCACTAAAGAATTAGAAGGTGCAAAAACAGTTGTTTGGAACGGGCCAATGGGCGTATTCGAAATGAGCAACTTTGCAAAAGGTACGATTGGTGTATGTGAAGCAATTGCTAACTTAGAAGATGCAACAACAATTATCGGTGGAGGAGACTCTGCTGCAGCTGCAATCCAATTAGGCTTTGCTGATAAATTTACTCACATCTCAACTGGTGGGGGCGCAAGCTTAGAATTATTAGAAGGTAAAGAATTACCGGGATTAGCGGCAATCAACGAGAAGTAAAAAAGTTGAACAAGCCTATTTTGATCTCAAGTATTACTGGAGAAAAATTTTAGCGATGCTTTTTATCGTGAATTTTATTCAGTAATACCGAAGAGAGATGGCTTGTGAAACTGGATTGGTTTGATCAATCTATACCACAAAAAAGAAAAGGATGTGCTTTTCCATGCGTAAACCAATTATTGCTGGTAACTGGAAAATGAACAAAACGGCTTCAGAAGCAAAAGATTTTGCAGAAGCTGTAAAAACAAAAATCCCTGCAAATAGTTCAGTAGATTCTGTTATCGGTTCTCCTGCTTTATTCTTACAAGAATTAGTAGAAGCAGCTAAAGGGACTGAATTAAAAATCTCTGCACAAAACTGCTACTGGGAAAATTCAGGTGCATTCACTGGTGAAACGTCTCCAGCAGCACTTGCTGATCTAGGTGTTGACTATGTAATCATCGGTCACTCTGAACGTCGTGAGTACTTCCACGAAACAGACGAAGACATCAACAAGAAAGCGAAAGCAATCTTTGCAAACAACATGACACCAATCTTCTGTTGTGGTGAATCTTTAGAAACATACGAAGCAGGCAAAACTGCTGAGTGGATCGAAGGCCAAATCACAAAAGGGTTAGTTGGTTTATCAAACGAGCAAGTATCTTCAATGGTTATTGCTTATGAACCAATCTGGGCCATCGGAACTGGTAAATCTGCTGATGCGAATATCGCTGATGAAATTTGTGGCGTTGTTCGTGCAACAGTTGAAAAATTATATGGCAAAGAAGTATCAGAAGCTGTACGTATCCAATACGGCGGTTCTGTAAAACCTGAAAACATTGCTGAATATATGGCAAAAGAAAACGTTGATGGTGCTTTAGTTGGCGGAGCGAGTCTTGAAGCTGACTCTTTCTTAGCTTTACTTGATGCTGTTAAATAATCACGTCTTATAACAATATACGCAATTAATCAAAGATTCATTGAGTATTCCATGAATTATGCAAAAAATGTTTGCATAGCGCACGGTTATTCACTACAATCATAATTAAGGGAATCGAATCCCCTTAGTATAAAACAAACTCAAAGGAGAGACAAAACATGTCAATTATTACTGATGTTTATGCACGCGAAGTCTTAGACTCACGCGGTAACCCAACAATCGAAGTAGAAGTATACACTGAAAGCGGTGCTTTTGGTCGTGGAATGGTTCCATCTGGTGCTTCAACTGGTGAATACGAAGCGGTTGAATTACGTGATGGCGACAAAGCTCGTTACTTAGGTAAAGGGGTTGTTAAAGCAGTTGACAACGTAAATAACATCATCGCTGAAGCAATTATTGGCTACGATGTACGTGACCAAATGGCTATTGATAAAGCAATGATCGATTTAGATGGAACTCCTAACAAAGGTAAATTAGGCGCAAACGCTATTCTTGGTGTTTCAATCGCTGTAGCCCGTGCTGCTGCTGATTACCTAGAAGTACCTTTATACCACTACTTAGGCGGATTCAATACTAAAGTATTGCCAACTCCAATGATGAACATCATCAATGGTGGATCTCATGCTGATAACAGTATCGACTTCCAAGAATTCATGATCATGCCTGTAGGTGCTCCTACATTCAAAGAAGCTTTACGCTACGGTGCTGAAGTATTCCACGCATTAGCTGGAATCTTAAAAGCGCGCGGTTTAGCTACTTCTGTAGGTGACGAAGGTGGATTTGCTCCTAACCTTGGTTCAAACGAAGAAGGTTTTGAAGTAATCATCGAAGCAATCGAAAAAGCTGGCTATGTACCTGGTAAAGATATCGTTCTTGCGATGGATGCTGCTTCTTCTGAATTCTACGATAAAGAAAAAGGTGTTTACGTTTTAGCTGATTCAGGTGAAGGCGAAAAAACAACTGAAGAAATGATCGCATTCTACGAAGAATTATGTGCGAAATACCCAATCATCTCAATCGAAGATGGATTAGATGAAAATGACTGGGATGGTTTCAAAAAATTAACTGTTGCTTTAGGCGACAAAGTTCAATTAGTTGGTGACGATTTATTCGTTACAAACACAACTAAATTAGCTGAAGGAATTGAAAAAGGCATCGCGAACTCAATCCTTATCAAAGTGAACCAAATCGGTACTTTAACTGAAACATTCGAAGCAATCGAAATGGCTAAAGAAGCTGGCTACACTGCAGTTGTATCTCACCGTTCAGGTGAAACAGAAGATTCAACAATCTCTGATATCGCTGTTGCAACAAACGCTGGTCAAATCAAAACTGGTTCATTAAGCCGTACTGACCGTATTGCAAAATACAACCAATTATTAAGAATTGAAGACCAATTAGGCGAAGTTGCTGAATACAAAGGGTTGAAATCTTTCTACAACTTAAAAAACAAATAATTTTAGTTGATTATAAAGCAAAAAGGGACAACTGATTCATGAATCTTTTCTCCTTATACTCATACGTAAAAGCTCCTCTTGCGAAAGTAAGAGGAGCTTTTTTATTAACTATCAAGCTTCATGAAGTATCCTTCTATTATCAAAAATAAAAAATCGGTGCTATACTAAAAAGAAAATAGAGGAGGGTGTATCATGAATCAATCTGATCTACAAGCTATCATGAAAAAACAACAAAATTTTTTTAACACAAATCAAACAAAATCGGTTTCTTTCAGAAAAGAAAAGCTGGAACAACTTCTGACGAACGTAAAAAAACATGAAGAAGATTTTTACTGGGCTTTTGAAAAAGATCTTAAAAAGCCTAAAGCTGAAGTATATGCAACAGAATTTGGATTGGTACTCTCAGCAATCAAAGATATGCTTAAAAATCTTGATAAATGGACGACCCCTGTAAATAAACCTAGAGCTATATCATCGTTACTAAATAAAAATACAGTTATTCTAGAGCCGTATGGTACAGTGTATATAATTGGTCCCTTTAATTATCCCCTTCAATTGACGTTAGTACCCTTAATTGGCGCACTTGCAGCTGGTAATTGTGCACTTGTAAAACCATCTTCAAAAACACCGAATGTAGCCGCTGTAATTGGGGCTATTGTGGGTGAAACATTTGATGAAGAGTATGTGAAAGTTCTTTCGCCAAATTCAATTGATAATGCGACAGTTTTAAAAGAGCGGATGGATTTTATCTTTTTCACAGGGAGTACTAAAGTTGGAAAAATCGTGATGGAATCAGCAGCTAAACACTTGACTCCAGTTGTTTTAGAGCTTGGAGGGAAGAGTCCAGCAATCGTTACAGAGCAAGCGGATATCGAAATAGCAGCTGAACGTATTATTTGGAGTAAACTGCTGAATACGGGTCAAACATGTATTGCAACCGACTATGTTCTGGTAGATGAAAAAGTGAAACGTGAATTGATTCACGCGATGAAAGAAAAAATAATCGAATTTTACGGAAGAAACATTCAAGAAAATCCTGATTATGGTCGAATCGTTCAAGGGGATGCAATGGCTAAATTTAGTCAATTAATTAATGAAAATCAGCAATTTCTGATTTATGGAGGAGAGTATGATCAGCAAACAAGATATGTCGCACCAAGTCTTTTCGATATCGGTTTAAGCCGAGATAATAGCTTGATGGAAGCAGAATTGTTTGGTCCGCTATTACCGATTTGTACGTATCGAAACATAGATGAAGCTATTACCTTTATTAAAGAAGGGGAAAAAACATTAGCTTTATACTTATTTTCCGATGATAGGGATATTCAGAAAAAGATCTTACAAGAAATCTCTTTCGGTGGGGGTGGTATCAATCAAACGATTCTTCATGTTGCCAATGATGAATTGCCTTTTGGTGGAGTAGGCGCTTCTGGGATGGGGAACTATCATGGTAAATACAGTATCGAAACCTTTTCTCATAAAAAAGCAATCGTTTATGGAAGAAAAGATTCTATGGCAAAATTGATTTATCCACCCTATGATCAAAAAAAATTCGACTGGTTAAAACGATTGTTATAACCCTTTCTACTAAAATAAACAAGCTAAAAAGCACAGTTTGAAAAATGACTGTGCTTTTTAGTTCTACGACGAATCTACCTATTTTCTGTGTGCAACGAAAGCGATAATAAATCTTATCCCTGTAAAGATGAATACCATCATTCCAGCAAAAATAAAAAGAAATCCTATCGGGATAAGATAAAAGTTTTCATGTAGAATTCCTATTGCATCAATATATTCTACTGAATTAGCTTTTATAAAAAAACATGCAAAGCCAAAAAACAATAAAAAGGCACCAATCAATGTTGTGACCATAGTTAATTTTGCTCGTCTTGTTTCACTACCATCCTTAATTAGTTTTTCTGTCATATTATTCACGTTACTTCCTCCTAAAATCAATTCATCAAGTGAGATATGAAAAATACTAGAAATTAGGATCAACATTTCAAGGTCTGGAAGGTTTCGATTATTCTCCCAGTTTGATACGGCTTGTCTTGTTACATTTAAACGAATCGCAAATTTTTCCTGTGTCAGTTGATTTTTTGTTCGTAGCTCTTTTATTTTTTCTCCAAATTCCATCGTATAATGTCCTTTCATTAATGTATCTCAATCATAAAGAGATATCTTAGTTTATTCAAGAAAGCAATGCTTGCAGATGTACAAAATAAAGGAAAGCACGTCTTGCTTCGTCATTTTTCCTCTATAAATATTGTTTTTTCACAGTCAGAACATTTGTATAATTAAATTATAGCATTCATTATTTATATAGCGAACGATCACTCTCAGTTTTAAATTAGTAAACAAAAAAGTGATTGTTGCTTCATCCAGATGAAAATCTACCTAGTGTTAGATTATAAATGAATACTGTTCAACGCATATGCTTTTTTTTATGAAGAGTTATTTGATATACTAAATGTATTGAAACGAAAGGAGGAAAATTTTATGAAAACAAGAGCTGAATTAAAAAGTGAAGCTAAAGGCGTTTTGCGTGGACGTTGGAAAGACAGTGTATTGATGTGCTTAGTTCCAACATTAGTCTCAATTGCAATTGTACTATTGTTATTCTTTTTACTAATCATTCCTATCATTACATTTGCGCAAAACAATCCAGATTTTATGAGTGGTAATGCAAATTATGACGGAAATTCAGGTGGAGGTGGAGGTAGCTTTTTAGGTGGTATTATTGGTGCTATCTTTAGCGCTGGTATCTCTTGGACATTCCTTGATCTTTATAGAGGGAAAAGACAAGATATTCGCCCATTTTCAGATGCTTTCCGCGGCTTTGCTGGACCTGTAGTTTTAGGAGTAATCTGTCTATACGTTATTACAACGGTGTTTATTTCTCTTTGGACATTACTATTGATCGTTCCAGGAATTATCAAAGGCTATTCTTACTCACAAACGTATTTTGTTTACTATGATGCTTTTGAAGAAACTGGGGTACGCCCAGGATTTCTAAATTCTATTACGCGCAGTAGGCAACTTATGAATGGGTACAAAGGTCAATTATTCTTATTAGACTTAAGCTTTATTGGTTGGCATATCCTAGCAATTTTAACATTAGGAATCGGCTATCTATGGCTAACACCTTATATCACTGCAACGAAAGCTGCTTTTTATGACAATTTACCGAAAACAGCAACAGTTTAAGACCATTAAAACTGAAAGTGAGGCATGACTCTTAGAGTTAGGCCTCCTTTTTTTGTATATATCGATTGTTTATAGTTTGTTTATTTTCTCGTTAGCACTTGTTTACACCTCCTCTTTATACTAAAGATAAGCAGTAACCATTTATCCAAATACAGGGGGAGAAAATTACCATGAAAAATAAAAAAATTATCGTAGGAATCTCAAGTTTGGTACTATTATTAGCAGGTTGTAGTGTCGGAACACAAGAAACCTCAGGATCAAAAGATAGTAAGCAACAACAGACAGAACAATCCAAAGAAGGACAGAATAAAAATAAAGGGGATCAGTTAAACAAAATTTTAGGTGAAACCAATTGGCAAGGAACAAAGGTTTACGATAAAGACAATAATGATTTAACGAAAGAAAATGCTAATTTCATCGGATTAGCAAAATATGATAGTGAAACTGGCCGCTATGAATTTTTCGATGCGCAAACACGTGAAAGCCGTGGAGATCGTGGCACCTTTTTCATTACAAACGATGGGACAAAACGAATCCTACTTTCAGAAACGATGAACTACCAAGCAGTTGTTGACCTTACGGAACTGACGAATAAACAATTTACCTATAAACGAAAAGGCAAAGACAAATCTGGGAATGAAGTAGATGTATTTGTAGAACATATCCCGTATAATGAAAATGAACTAGCTTTTACTGAAAAAGAAACAGCACTAAATACGACAACCGGTTCTATTAACGCAGAGAAAGACGGCGCTGAAATCTTAGGTCAAACGTTATGGAATGGGACAAAGGTTGTTGATGAATCCGGTAACGATGTAACAGAGTTCAACCAAAACTTTATTAGTTTGGCTAAATTCGCTGCAGATACAAATAAATACGAATTTTTCAACTTAGAAACAGGTGAAAGCCGTGGGGACTTCGGTTACTTTGATGTATTGAATCACAATAAAATCCGAGCGCATGTCTCGATCGGTCAAAATAAATATGGCGCAGCACTAGAATTGACGGAATTAAACAACAAAAAATTTACGTATAAACGAATGGGCAAAGATCAGACTGGCAATGACATCACCGTATTCGTTGAGCATCAACCTTATACGGGAGAATTTAAACCAGAATTTAGTTTTTAAAAGCTTCCAATAACGGTGCAGCTGGTTAAGTTGAAAACATCGATCGCTTTTTCGTAAATAACGCAAAGGAGAATAATATGACCATAAAAAAACGATTTCTCATTTCATATATTGGCGGGATCGCGATTGCTTGTTTATCGCTATTTTCAATCATCTGCATTGTTTTTTATGTTACAACTGGGAAAATACCTAGTCCTGGAACGGTGTACAAAACGTTTACACAGCAACGTTCCTTAAGTCCGGAAGAGGAACTAGCATATATCAAACTTCGTGGCATTGCCAAATCTAATCCAGAGCAGTTGCTTAAACCTAGTGGAGAATTAAAACAAACCATTCAACAATTTGAAGCTGAATCATTGGGTGTCGTTGTTCGTAAACAAGAAGCAATCGACTACTATTCAAAAGACTTAGTCGAAAAATCATTGATCGCCCATTTTCCTAAATTTGATGCCAATAACATTGAAACAAGGGGAACCATCGACAATGCAGGACGATTGTATCGCTATATGAAATTTGATTTTTATTTTAACGATCAAGTGCCTGGCAGTCTATTGGTTTTAATGAAAGAAAGTAGCTTTCTGGAATTTATGACGAAATGGGGAGTCCTGATTATTATTACGATTTTATTGGTGTCAATTGGCGGATTACTTTTTTTAAATCATTTATTGAAGAAAACGATTATTCGACCACTTGAAACACTTGGTTCTGGAATGACTGAAATCCGTAATGGACATTTAGAAACTTCCGTAACCGAACCAGTTAAACAGACAGCGTTGGAAGTCAAACAATTGACGGATGATTTTGAAAAAATGAGAGAAGCGTTGATTTCATCAACAGAAGAGCAAATAAAGCTTGAAAACAACCGCAAAGAGCTTGTTGCTAGTATCTCACACGATTTAAAAACGCCAATCACCTCGATTATTGGTTATGTAGAAGGTTTGTTAGATGGCGTGGCGGATTCTCCTGAAAAGCAAGCCAACTATTTAAAGACGATCCATACAAAAGCCCTCTCATTGAATGAACTAATCGAAGAATTATTTCTTTATTCTAAATTAGATGCTGCAGCAGTACCATTTCATTTTGAGCGGATCGATATCAATGAATTTTTAAAGCATATTATTGAAGAATTCCAGTTACAAGATAATCAAGTTTCTCTTCAATTAACAAATCAAGAAATGACAAACAGTTATGTTTTAGCAGATCGGATGCAATTAAATCGAGTTTTTATCAATTTGATTGAAAACAGTTTGAAATTTAAACATCCAAACCGTTCGCTTTCCATTGCAATCGATGTGTCTAGAAAGGCCGAAAGGATAATGATTCAGTTATCAGACAATGGTCAAGGCATTTCAAAAGAACAATTACCTTATGTTTTTGATCACTTCTATCGAGGAGAAGAAGAACGTCCAACACATACTGGTGGTAGTGGTTTAGGTCTGGCTATTGTAAAACAAATCATTGAGATGCATGAAGGGAAAGTTACGATAGAAAGTGACTTACACCAAGGAACGACCGTTACAATCTACTTAAAAAAAGCCTGAGGAGGACAGCCAAATGTCAAACGAAGTATCACGTGTTTTATTGATTGAAGATGATGCAAGTATTGCAGAATTACAAAAAGATTATTTAGAAATCAACCAGATAAAAGCTGAGATTTCAAGGGATGGATTGGTTGGTCTGAACCGGGCATTGAATGAATCGTTTGATTTGATTGTGGTCGATATTATGTTGCCTTCAATGGATGGTTTTGAAATTTGCCGAAGAATCAGAGAAAAGAAAAATATTCCATTAATGATTGTTTCAGCTAAAAAAGAAGACATCGATAAAGTCAGAGGCTTAGGTTTAGGAGCAGATGACTATATGACGAAACCTTTTAGTCCTAGTGAATTAGTGGCTCGCGTTCAAGCCCATATCAAACGGTATCAATCTTTGACAAAAGCTGAGCCTGTCAATGAAATTATCGAAAGTGGTCAGATCAGGATTGATAAAAGTGCCCGCAGAGTTTTTGTTTTAGGAGAGGAAATCATTTTTCCCACAAAAGAATTTGACCTACTATTATTCTTTATAGAACATCCGAATCGGGTTTGGATGAAAGAGCAGCTGTTCCGTCAAGTGTGGGAAATGGACGAGTTGGATAGTGACATCTATACCGTAGTTGTGCATGTAGGACGCATTAGAGAGAAATTGAAAAAAGGCAAATTATCAGAAATCCCAATAGAAACAATTTGGGGAAGTGGCTATCGCTTCAACAGCTAACGAGTAAACAAAAGGAGAAAATTTATGAAAAAAAACCATCTGTTTGCTGTGTTTATTTTATGCAGTATTGTTGGACTGTCAGGTTGTAAACCAGATCAAAGAAGAGAGACTGAACAATCTAGTGCCACGTCCAGACCCGCCATTTTTAATCCAGCTTCATCGGAGACACAAGCCAAAAGTGAAGAAGTGGAAAAAACTGACGTGAATGATGTAACGTTTGAAAATACTTCGTATAACTATGATGTTGTTACGGGGGCGACTCAGACAACCTTTGGATCGAACCCAAAACCTCTATACACATATGAAGAAAAATTAAAGAAAATGTTTTGGTCAAATCAACCTCCGTTAGGGTTGATGGAGGGAAACTATTTTACAAATGAAGGGTATTTTGATGTGGGAAATAAAGGCATTGTTGAGATTGTTACCGATGAAACGAATAAAATCATTAATGTTGAATTTAATGAATACGGAGCGGAAAATTATTATGCCTCAAAATATGCAGGAGCGAATAAACGCCTTTCTGATTATGCTTTTTTCCAAGCACAAAACCCAAGAACAGATACGACCTTAGTCACGGTGGTCAATGGCATCACGTTTGTAGAAAAACAAATGCGAGAAGAAAATCGGGTTGATGGAAACTTTGAAACAGTCAAAGGCTCTTCAACAACTGCAAGACAAGGATTAATGGCAATTGCAGCTGAACTCAAAGACGAAATCAAACAACCGTCGAAAACGAAGTATATCGGATATGCGGAGGATTTTGGTAATGGATTGATTGGCAGACTTCAATTGACCGTCACGGATGGAAAGATCGATACTGCGCGATATGATGAATATTTTGCTGATCAACCAGAGAAAATTGCGGAAGATCAGTTAAAACAATATTATCGCCAATCGAAATACTTTTCGCTAGATTATAATGAAAAGACGAACAATGATTTCATAACATTTGCTGACGAATTGACACATGCAATTGTTACACAACAGTCACTACTAGTTGAGAATAGTGAAGTGACAAAGCATCCGTCTTTTGCTTCCTATCAAAAATTGATTGAGCATGTTAAACTGTAGTCTATTTCCATTGCTGTTTCAAAGTACTTTTGTCACAAGTTCTATTCAGTAGACATCAAATATAAGCAGAAAAAAGTTGACGATTGTTTCATCGTTAACTTTTTTGTTACTTCAAATTATAGAGTTCAGATTAATTTTAATGCATTAAAATTAAAAATATTCTCATTTTATTCTTCATTTTAGGTGGAGAATAGATTATACTAAAGTAATAGTAGTAAGTATAATGAAGTAGTGGAGCAGATGAGAGTTGTCTTTGACTAGCCACAGGGTTAGTTTTACGCTACGCTTTTATATTAAGGAGGGCATATGGAAAAACGTAAAACAAAGAAAACGGGTTTATTGTTAGTAGCATTATTTTTAGGGTATACTATGGTATATATCGACAAACTTTCAGTAGGGTATTCGCTGATTCCCATCTCAGAGGAATTTGGATTAGACCCAGCAGCGAAGGGTATGATCATGAGTGCTTTTTTCCTTGGTTACGCAATTATGCAGATTCCGATGGGCTTAGTCATCAATAAAGTTGGCTCAAGAGTTGTGTTGATCGGTTCTGTTTTAGGAATGGGTTTATTTTCATTCCTATTTGGTTTTGGAACATCGTTGATCATGTTTATGTCGTTACGCTTCTTAACTGGATTTTTAGCGCATTCAGGTTATGCATCGTCAGCGAGTAAGGAAGTTACGATGAACTTTCCACCAGAGAAGCGAACCTTTGCACAAGGGATCTTATTATCATCCTCTGGTGTAGCAGGTTTTATTGGACCATTAGCGTTATCACCAATTATTACAAATGCGGGTTGGAAAAATGCCTATATGCTTTTAACTGCCTTGGCGGTAGTCATTGCTATTTTTCTAATTATCGCTATTCCTAGAAATGAAAAAGCAAAAGAAAAAGAAGAGGCCATTGTGACCAAAACGGAAAAGATTTCGATTTTAGTCATTTGGTCAGATATTCGAGTATGGATTTTATTTTTAAGCTCATTCTTCATTAACTGCTTGTTATACGGACTCTCAAGTTGGGTACCTAGCTTTTTGACGGGGGAACGTGGTTTGGCACTAAATGGTGCAGCTGTAATCAGTAGTGTGGGTGGTTTGTTCATGCTGATTGGTTCGATTGGCGGTAGTTATGTTGTCGGAAGATTTTTCCAACACAAGGAAAAGGCAGTCGTTGCAATCACGGCTATTTTAGGCACACTTTCAGCATTTGGTTCTTATTATATCGGTAATCTTGTTTTATTATCGATTGTAATGGGCTTGGCAAACTTTTTCTTGATCATCTCATTTGTTACGATGATGAGCATTCCATTAAGAATCTTTGAAGGCGCTAAGTTTGCTCCAAGCTATGGCACACTAGCAACGGGAGGAATTCTCGGTGGATTTGTTTCACCGACTCTTATCGGAAAATTAGTGGAGCTGTCAAACGGTCAGTATATTTCAACATTTATTTTCTTTTTAGTGGTGGGCTTATTAACCGCCGTAACAATTATGTTTATTAAACAAAAATAATACGATAGTTTCGTTCATTCTAATGAAAACTAAATTAAAGGGAGGAACCACCAATGACAAACATTCAAGAACAAATGCCTCAAGCAGATATGATCAAATGGAGAAGACATTTACATCGTCATCCAGAATTATCATTTCATGAAGTTGAAACGGCAAAATATATCCAAAAGGTCTTAGCCGATTTTCCTAACTTAGAAGTTACCTCTTTAACGGAAAATAGTGTGATTGCTACTTTGAAAGGAAGTAAACCTGGCAAAACGATTGCTTTGCGAGCAGATATTGATGCATTGCCGATCATGGAAGAAGCGGATGTTGATTTCCCGTCCGAAAATCCAGGTGTCATGCATGCTTGCGGACACGATACCCATACAGCAATGCTTTTGGGTGCTATTAAAGTTTTAAGCGGAATGCAAGACAAAATTGCAGGAACGGTGAAGTTTATTTTCCAACCGGCCGAAGAAGAACCACCGGGGGGAGCAAAATTACTAGTTGAAGCGGGTGTTATGGATGATGTGGATATGGTGTTCGGTCTACATATCGCGCCGAATATCCCTGTTGGTATGGTGGGGACTAGAAAAGGAGCAGCTAGCGCGGCTTCGGATGTCTTTACATTGAAAATCCAAGGAAAAGGCTCACATGGTTCAACCCCCGACTTATCTGTTGACCCTATCATGATTGGAGTCGAAATCATCAATAATTTAAATAATATCGTCTCAAGAAATATTAGTCCTTTTGACAATGCCGTTATTTCAATCGGTGAATTTAATGCTGGAAAAACAGCCAATGTTATTCCGGATACAGCACAAATCCAAGGAACGGTTCGTACGAATAATAAAGAAGTTCGTCAGTTTATCAAAACACGAATTGAAGGAATTATTGATGGAATTTGTAAGATGTATGGAGCTAGTTATGACTTAGATTATTTACTAGGCTATAGTGAGGTCAATAATGATAGTGATGCAACAGATCTTGTTTTGGCAGCAGCTGAAAAAGTGGTCGGTAAAGAGCGAATATTTGAAGCGCCAAAAATGATGGGCGGTGAAGATTTCTCAGCATACACAGATGTGAAGCCAGGATCATTCTTTATTTTAGGCGGTGGAACGGCGGCAGAAGGATGTGGCTATATGAACCATCATCCGAAATTCAAAATTATGGAGGAGTGCTTCCCAGTGGGTTCTGGGATGCATGCACAGCTTATTTTAGATATTTTGGGACAAGAATAAATTTGATAAAAAGAACTTTAACGTCAGTGTTAAGGTTCTTTTTATCTTCTAATTGTTAAAAGTAGGCATTAAATAAATACAAATAGTTGCGATTTTAATTACTTAAACGAAAAAATCGTATCTATTAAACAATGAAAGAATCATAACGGAAACGTTAAAATGTAATAAATAACAAAAGAACGATACAACAGTAGCAAATACTAAAAAAAGGGTAAAATAAAGCCGAAGTAGATGAAATCATCCGTTGGCTAACTGGCTATGACAAAATTTTATTGCAAAAGCAACTTGATGAAAAAGTCGATTTTGAAATTTTTTTTGAAACGCACCAAAAATGAACCCGAATGTTTCGTTGATCAAAGGTGTTAGTTGTGGCTATCGCGTTGAATATATCGAAGACAAGTTAATGCAGAAAATTCGTTATATGGATAAACGGATTGATGAATTAGCTAAAGGAAAAACAATACAAAATAATAAAAATACAGTCTTATTGTTATCTAGATAGTCGTTCGTATCTAGATAGATGAGGCTGTTTTTTAGCAATTTAGTAGATGAGCTAATACAAGTGTGAATTTAGTGTAATAACCTCAAAACTAAATGGGGATACGTTGGCTTTTGTTCGATTTATTCGTATGGTAATCTACTGATAACCCTTTAACTACAAAAAAGTATGAATATTCTATCAATAAAGAGCAACGTAACATCAAAATTGCTTTTTAAATCAGGCCTAGTATGTGATATTTAAGAGAACACAGACAGGAGGGACTAACATGAAGAAAAAATTTTTTTACGATGGTCGAAGAAATCGCTTCTTTGGTGAAGGAAATGTCTCGACAAACAAAGAAGTAAAGATAAAACTGAGTAGAATGGTCACATAGTTTTTTATGTGAAATCATAAGAACATTTCATACATAAAAAACGTTTTGAAGGTAGGATGACATTTTATGGAGATAGGAAAATTGTTGAAAATCCGCAGAGAGCAAAAAGAGTTAACACAGCAGCAAGTTGCTGCAAAATTTCATGTAACGAGACAAACAGTCTCACGTTGGGAAAATGAAAAATCGTATCCAAATATTGATACCTTGGTTGAACTAAGCTTGTTTTTTGATTTTTCTCTTGATGAAATTTTAAAAGGAACTGAGTAGAATGATTATAAGAAGATTATTTGATTTATAGGCGTGAAATTTATACCTGATCAAAATTCTGTTCAATCAAAAGATTAAGCCTAGATATGAGAGTAAATAACTCTTGTGTGTAGGCTTTTTTGTTTAGAGGATATTTTACTGGTTATTATCATGTTAAACTAGCTGTAAGCAAGAAATAATCGTTTATAAAATAAAATAAGTGAGGAAATAAAATGAACCAAACGTTGTTGGTATTACAAAAAGAACACTCAGAAATTAAAAGTATAGCCATCGCAATAAAATATTGCTATAAAAAAATTATGTTCAATCAAGATAATTGTTGGGTCTATACAACATATCTTGAGCAGTTTTTAGAAAATCAGTCACCAAAGGAATTTTACAATACATTTAAGCAATTACGCACTTTTTCCTATGTTCAAGATAGTTGGAACTGGTTAGACATAAACGAATCATTATTGATTAGCCTAAGCCCAATTAATCCAGTCTCTTTTTGGTCATGGTTAGTTTGCCATCCAAACGGTTACGTCAGAGAGTTTGCATTGAAAAAAATAAGTGCTACGTCGAATTCAAAATCACTGCCTTTTCTATTAGTTTCGTTAAATGATCATATCGGAAATGTAAGAAAATTAGCTGAATACGAAATAATTAGGACGTTTAGACAGGAAAATAAAGCGACGATTCTTTTTTCTTTACCTTTAATCAAACGCTTAAAAGAGTTAGAGCACAAAGAAAATTTAGATGTGTACAATCGACTAAACACCATCTTATTGAATCAGTTTGACTTATTGGAAAAAGCTCAGTAAAGCAAGGATATCTATATTTCAAGGTATGGATTTGAGTTAAGCTTTCGACTCGACGAACAACATAAAGTACAAGTAATAAAAAACGGCTTGAAAAAAACAGACAGAATGATCTTAAGATGGACATTTAATGAAATACTAAAAGAAGAACTGTGGGAAAAAGAGTATCTATCTCAGGTGTTAAGTCATCCGCAAATGATTATTCGAAAACTAGCATGCGAGTGGTGTTATAACAATCGAGTGAAAGAAGAGCAAATGATTCCAAAATTATTGGATCAAACAGCTGTAATTAAGTATTTAGCGCTTGATTATGTGAAAAAGCAATTTCTAGATATAGACTGCAGAGAATATTATCTCCAGCATTTAAAAGATAATCCGATCAATGCAATCCATGGTTTAGCAATTTTACAAGATAAGAGAGACCAAGATCGAATGGTGCCGCTGATTAATTCGAGTAAAAAGAAAATCAGAGTATCCGTGTTGAATTGGTTGAGCTGTTTACCTTTAGAAGAGCAGGTACCGATTTATATTGAATGTTTGTCAGATTCTTCTAGGGACGTGAGAAATAAAGCGATAGATCAATTGAGTACACATTATTCATTGCAGATAAAAGAGCAGTTGACTCCTCTATTTAAAGAGAGAAAAGAAACACGCTTTCAACTGAGTATTATCAAAATTCTTGGCGTGGAAAGTCGTAAGGATTACTTTTTTGATTTGGTTTTATTGTACGTGGATGCGTCAGATCAACTAGTGAAAGATAAGATTGAACATCAGCTTATTGGATGGATGCTTAGCTGGAATCGGCGGTTCTTTTTTAGGTTTAGTTTGAAGGATAAAGTGACGTTGGCTTATTTGATGAATAAGAATTATGAGGAATATTCGGTGGGGGGGTTGGATGTGTTGTGGAAAGTTTTGAGAGAAAAGTAGTGGAGGTATTGATGGACTGGTTAATTGAAGAACAAGTTCTTAAAGAAGTTGAAGGATATAAAGAAGATTCATTTATTTATCTACTTCACGAAGAAAGCTTTATTGATTTAAATGCGTTCAAACACTTGATTACCTTGTGTGATCAATTACCTGATTTCTATAAGGCGAATGGCAAAACAAAAAATTATGTAGAGATTATTCGAATAATCTTAGATCGATTTGAATACATTTTGATGTGTTGGAGTTATCATCTTAATGAGAATGATTTATTTTGTATCAAGAATTTTCAAGAGATGGAAGAAAATGAGTGGATTATGTGGATTAATGATGAGTTAAGAAGAATCACGGAGTTATTGATTTTTTAGAATGACAATGCTTTATATTACGTAAAATAAGTCCATTTCTATCTATAAATTAAAACTTTCTTGCATAAAAGATTCCCTATTTTGAAAATAATTGTTACAATGTGTTTGGGAGAGTGTCGTTTATGAATTATGAAGATGATAGTATAAAAATCCAACTAAAAGAATATGATTTTTGTGAAAAAGAGGTTGAAAACTTAAAAGATCCATTTGAGACAAATTATCCTATTTTGTATATTTTATATAATACGGACAAAAAGAAGATGCCAGAAGCATATGTGGGACAAAGTCGCCGCTTTGATAAACGAATGTCTGAACATCTAAAAAGTAATAAGAAAGCAATGATGAAGAAAATTGTCATGATTGGACATGACACATTGAACGTATCTGCGGCGTTGAATATTGAAACGAATTTAATCAGCTGTTTTATCGCTGATGAAAAATACAAAGTTGAAAATAGAAGCCAAATCAAAGGCAGCGAATCACATAACTATTATGATAAAAGATACTATGATGAAGTATTGTTTCCAAAAATTTGGACTCGTCTTAGAGATGAAAAAATTGTTGAGCACAGTGCTGATTTTTTAAGAAATAAGGACACCTTCAAATTATCACCGTTTCGCGGATTATCACCTGAACAACAAGACTTAAAAGAAAAAGTCATCGATTTTTGTAAACGAAGTTTAGCTGATACGAAAAATGAACATCATGTCTTTTTTATTGCAGGAGAAGCGGGTACAGGGAAAAGTGTTGTTTTGAGTGCTATATTTAAAACGATTCAAGACTTAGCTGAAAAGAAAGAAAATAACGAGTTTTTTGACTTTAATCAGGACAATAATTATCTTTTGGTGAACCATAATGAGATGTTGAAAACGTATAAGAGCATCGCCGAAAGTTTACCTAATTTAAAAAAGAAAAATTTTATGAAACCAACTAGTTTTATCAATGACATCGACAAGGGAAAACGAAAACAAGCAGACATCGTATTAGTAGATGAATCTCATTTACTACTTTCTACAAAAGACAAATATAATAGCTTTGAATATGAGAACCAACTGGAAGAGGTTATCAAAAGAAGTAAAGTCACGATTGTCGTATTCGATGAAAAACAAGTTCTAAAGCTAAAAAGTCATTGGAATGTTGATAGTCTTGTTGAAATAAAAGATAAGTACCCAATTCATGAAGAATATCATTTAACGACACAATTTAGAATGAAAGCTGCTCCTGAAATCGTTCATTGGGTAGATTCATTTGTAGATAGAAAAATTTTGCCATTTCCTAAAGTGACGAAACGAGAAAAAACGGAAGCAGAAAAAAGATTTGGAGATGAAGATTTTGATTTCCGCTTTTTCTCTAGTGCTGAAGCTATGCGGATGGAAATAAACGCAAGAAACCAGAAATTTGGATTAAGCAGAATCGTTTCAACCTTTGACTATACACATAAAAAAGATGGCAAAGATTATCTAGTTGAAGAAGGGAATTTTTCAGCTCCATGGAATCGTACAGATTACAAAAAAAGTTGGGCAGAAGAAGAGGCAACGATTAACGAAGTTGGTTCGATTTATACAATACAAGGATTTGATTTGAATTATGTAGGGGTGATTTTAGGACCTTCGATTGGTTACGATGCCGAAAAGAATGAGTTGAAAATCGACATTGAAAAATACAAAGATTCAGAAGCCTTCAAAAGTCGTGAAGGAATCGAAAATATCGACAAAGTGAAAGAACAAATCATTTTGAATTCGATCAATGTTTTGTTAAAACGAGGAATCAATGGTTTATATATTTACGCAAGTGATGAAAAACTGAGAGAGAAGTTAATGACAATTCAAAAGGAGAAATCAAAATGGACGAATTAATCAAGAAAATCAATCAATTTAGAGATGATCGCGATTGGCGACAATTTCATAATCCGAAAGATTTAGCAATTTCGATTTCTTTGGAAGCTTCGGAACTACTGGAGAATTTTCAGTGGAAAACAAGTGAGGAAGCGAAAGAAAAGAATCAAGAGAATATTGAGCAGGAATTGGCGGATGTGCTGATTTATAGTTTGATGTTGGCATCTGATTTGGAGTTGGATGTTGAGGGGATTATTGAGAAGAAGTTGAAGTTTAATGAGCAGAAGTATCCTATTGAGAAAAGTAAGGGGAATCGGCAAAAATACACAGAATTATAGTATCTTGAAGAAATTATATTTATTAAATAGATAGGAGTGTTTTAAAATATGGAAGAGTTGATTTTTGATCATCAAGAAGAAGAAGAGGAAGGTGAAGATGATAGAATTGAAACACTTAGTGATTTCATTCGATTTATAGAGAATCTACCTACAGGATTTGTGTTATCAAGAGGGCAAGCAGGTGATTATCCGCTATTGCCGGGGGCTCTAAGAGTTAACAAAGGTGTTAGAAAATTTTCAAAATCAGATATATTATATTTTCAAGAAGAATTTCAAACCAATTCTCACAATTATATGAGTAATTCATTAGACTCTATGAAAAAAACTGAATGGATGATTTATGCACAGCATTACGGAATTCCTACAAAATTACTTGATTTTACATACTCTCACATAATATCATTGATGTTTGCAGTTGAAAATGCATTTGAAGATAAGGAGGATTTGGATGCTCAAGTTTGGTTTTTAAATCCTGAAAAACTGAATCTGCATTCATGTAAAAGTTCCAAAATAATAAATATAAGTGAAAGTGATGACAATATTGAAGATTATGCAGGACCAGTTGTAATAAAATCAAGAAAACTTAATGAGAGAATTAATTCTCAAAATGGATTATTTGTTTATTTTCAAGAGGGGGCAGAACCACTAGAAGAGTATGCAGAGGAAAAAATGTTAAGGAAAGTAATCATAAATGGTGCGTACAAGAAGAAAATACTTTCGTCATTATATGATATAGGAATAACTTTTACTTCTCTCTATCCAGAACTACCATACTTGTGCAAAGATATAATAATGAGAAGTAATTTGAAAAATGAACCTAGGGAGGAATAGATATGTCTGAGAAGGAAGTATTTGAAAGTAAGTCAATAAAATCAAAGCAAGAAAACACTTCTATTAATGATTTTGTAAAAAAAATAGAAAATGGGTTTAAAATTCAAAGTGATCTCAATTATGATTTAAGTGATGAAGAAACACTTGAATATACAGGGGCTGTTATTATTGCTCCTGACTATCAAAGAGAGTATCGCTCAACAATTAAAGATGAGAGCTCTTTAATTGAATCAGTCTTAGTTGGTATACCAATCCCGCCAATTTTTATGGCTGCTACAAAAGTAGGAAACAAAGATGATCTACATGTTTATAATGTAGTTGATGGTCAACATCGTTTGAGAGCATTTTATCGATTTAAAAACAACAAATTCAAATTAAAAGGATTGACTTTAGTTCCTGAATATGAAGGCGATGACTTTGAATCATTACCTTTAGATATTAAGCAGAGTATTTTAAACCATAGTCTATCTGCCATAATTTTTGATGGCTTTCCTGGAGTGGATTTTGAATTAGAAATATTTAATAGATATAATAAAGGTACTAAACCACTTACCCCACAAGAGATACGACATGCCGTTTATAATTCACATATCAATAAGTATGTGAATTCATTTGTTAAGGAAATGGCAATAGAAGATCCAAGCCCTAATCCTTTACTATCTAGAGCGTATAATACTACTAGAGATCGTTATCAAAAGAAAAAAGCCCAGGAAAATATATTCGTTGTTTTAAGTATTTTAGAAGACGGAATAGATGAAAAATATGCAAAATCAATTATTTATGCCGAAGAATATATGAAACGAAAGGCAGAGTTCGAGGCAGAAAATCCAGAAGAAAGTGACTTGGACTACAATAACTCTGTAGAGTTATTTGAAGGGTTTAACGGATTTGTTGAGAAACTGGGTGAGAATATTGAATATCCTTTTTCAAAAGAAATCTATGGTTTTTCAAATCGTAATTACAAATTTCAAATTTCTATAGCAATGATTCTTTCTGGAATATATAATAAAATTATTTCTGAATTTAGAATAAATGAAGAACCGTTGAAAAATTTTAATAAAAGGATTAATATCAAGATGTTTATGGACATTTTAGTGGTAAAACTTGGATCATCTTTTCTTGAAGATCCTGATTACAATGCTTCATCAACTAATTCAAAAAAAATGAAAGAACTTGTTGATACTATTGATTTTAGCGCTGCAATTGAATAAAAAGTTATTTTTTCGTATTAATAAGTGGTCTTCTCGATGGAATCGTTTAAATAAATGAGTAAGGATACATTATTTTACACGCCAACTAACAAAAAGTTAAACTAGCTATTACAATCCTTAATGGGCTTTTCAAATTTTAAATAATTAAAAAATTAATAGATTAAACTAGGAACACTCAACGTAGTGAACCTAGTTTATTTTATTTCAACATCACTTCGTCAAAAATTCACCCGCAATTTTCCTCTCCCCATCCAACTTCCTAACCTTCTCCTCCTCAATCTCCATCAACCTTATAAACTCCTCAAAAAAAGCATGAAACAAATGCCCACAAGCATAATACTCCTTCACAACCTGTTTCTTATTAATCGGCCCTTTCCGAAACTGAAAAAAATGATCCAACACAGCAAGCGGCTCCTCCCAAGACTGCAACCTATCCAACGTATGCTGCAAATCCGTAATATCCTGATAAGGAATCACCTTTAAACTCTGACCTTCTTTTTTCATAACCCATTTCCTCCCTTTTTAAAAGTACTCTTAAAACCAGTAACATGAAGCGCTGAACAACATCATCCAACGCCCCAATACGTAACTCATCTATCTGCGCATTGACTCAGGAAACGATTAAACAAACCAGTGATAAAAACGACTTATGGATGATTTTTCTAAGCCTGTCCGTATTCCTATCACTTTCTTCTCAAAGCAAAACAAAAAACGCTATTGTAGTAATCAGTGAGAAAAAGCCAGCTTTTCGACAACTTCCCAAAAATGCCTCAATACGAAAAGCGTATTGCTTCATTTTTAGTCCAGTTGCTCAAACCTTAACGACTTTTTATCATCCTAACGTAACTACCAATACCGTCATCAATCCCCTAGATAAAGCCCAACCCCCCATAAAAATACAAAATCCCAACTAAAAGTTTCCAGACAGACTAGAAAATCCCAGTAAAATTAGGTACAATAAAGAAAGCTAGTGCTTTTGTGCTAGCAATTGGCAACTTGTATAGATAGTTTGCGCTGTCTATGCAAGGCTTCATCATGTGATTGCTGTCAGATGGTGAAGTGCCTTTTTTACTTTGAACCACTATGTTTCACTTCGATCTCATCAATTTCTAAGAGCTAAAGCTCTAAGAATTGAAGGACCACGACTGACCAAAGGGCAGAGTGGATGATGCAAAGTACAAGGTGAACGAAGTGAATGTTGTCTCCTTGTCTTATATCTATCATTGATCATTTGCTTTACTTTGAACGAAACCTCCTTTCACTAAATTTGTAGAATAGAAAAAACGATATCAGGTAACTTCACCCAATATCGTTCACAATAGTCCCAAAGAATCATCTACCACTTTTTCAGAATAACCCAAAGAGAATCCAAGAAACCTATAGAAAAATAGGTGAACTTTAGGTACAATGAAAGAAGCTAGTACATGTTGCTAGCACTATTGGCAACTTGTTTGGGCAGTTTGCGCTGTCTTTACAAGGCTTCAAATGCTTGGTTGCTGCCAGGCTTTGAAGTACCAATTTATTTTTATATTCAGATTTGAACAGTTCATTTTCAAATGAGTTGTTTTTTATTGCACATCACAGCAATTACTTGAAGAGCGGATGATGCGCAATACTTGGCGACCGAAGAGAGAGAAGTGTCCCTCGTTCTATTCTACCTCCTAAGTATATCCGAAAAGAATACGAACACGCAATATATTTTTTCTTACTAAGAGCATTAAATAACACTAAAAATCACTCTCTTATATATAAGAAAAAATAACAAAAAGTTTTTTTAAATGTTGTTTTTAATCGACTGAAATATATTTGATAATAAGAAAAATATTCATTTAAAAAGTTCTTTTGGTATGATATACTTTCCGTTGTAGAGAAGTTATGACGGTGGCGACTTCCGAGAGGTGGTGGTGCTTATGAAAGTGAGTACTGAAATCTATGGAGAGGAGAAGCCTTTTTTCAGCATTGGAAACAATTAAACTGATCCTAAGCTTTGGTATGTTTACCATCGCTTTAATTCGTTTAGTTGTAGAATTGCTTAAAAACGACAAAAAGAAATAACCAGTCATTAACTTTAGCAGGTTAACTGGTTATTTCATTACCTAAAAACTTCGCTACCGTCTTAAACGGCTCTACATAGGAGAGGTATGTTAGCGCATATCTCTCTTATCACTTGCATTATAGCATACAACACACTTTTTTTCCATATCCACTTAAAAGAGTATTTTCTAATTCTTGCTTAGAATCCGTTTATAGATGATCGGTCTATCAAATCCAAACACTCGTTTATCCCCATTAAACATTTCCTCTTTTATGACCAATGCTTCATCAGATAGTTCTTGCTTTAAAATAAACGCTGTTTTCTTCGTAAACATACTGTGTGATTCACCAGTAAACGTCCCCTCATGTTCCTTATAGTGCAATGGAACAAATTTATCAGATACTGAAAGAACCGTAAAATCAATTTCATTTAGTTCATTAAATTTAGTGTTCATTAATTCTTTTGGCACAGTGATCGATTTTAACACAACATCACCAGATTCATCTGTTGAAAATAGAAAAATATCTGATTTGAATTTCTCCTTATTTTTCAACGTATAGTAACTTTCTTCATGCAAAAATACACCATCGAATTCTTTTGGACGATTCACAATCAAGTCATCTAGAATAGTATTATTGTGTATGGCAAAGGGAAATGTCTCTTGTTCTTCTTCCGATAGAGAGTGAAACTGCTCACTATTATCGAAACGTCCACTTAACAGTTGAATAACTTTCTTCAAATTTTCCATACCGCTCACTCCGCTTTCTTTTTAATTGGCAATTAAAGTACAATGGCTTCTATTTTATTTTATCAAAAAAACGAAATAGAAAAAAGAGACTCAGAAATAATCATCAGTAAAATGATCAAGGTACAAGAGATCAATAGGGTGAACGATAATCTATTATTTCGTGATCCGAGTCGATTAAATGAAAAAAATATTTATTTTTTGTGAAAAACGAGATATAATAGATTGTATTTTAAAGAAAGAAGGATGAAAAAATGAAAAGAAAAGCACTCTCTCTATTACTTTTAAGTTTTACAGCCGTTTTAGCTGTTGGCTGTACATCGAACAAAAGTACTAGTGACGCGTCTGATAAGAAAGAGGCTAAAACAGAATCAACAACACATGCAAAAAAATCTGAACATATCGATTATGATGATCAGGAAGAGTGGGAATTCTCTGCTGGAAAGATGCAGTCACCCATTGATATTGTTACAAAAAAAGCAGAAGCGATGACGCCAGATACTGGAACAATTACAATTGATTACGGAAAAGATATTACGAAAGCTGAGAATAATGGTCATAGTATCCAAATCACAGATGGGGGTACATCCGTGATTAATGGACGAAACTTTACCTTAAGTCAGTTTCATTTCCATGCGGAGAGTGAACATACTGTTGACGGTAAACATTATCCGATCGAAGCACATTTTGTCAATACTGCCCAAGATGGACGCATTGCAGTGATTGGAGTATTTTTCAAGGAAGGTACTGAAAATAAAGGCTTCCAAGAAGTTTTAGATGACGTAAACAATGATAAAAACGATCCAATAACTGACCTAAATGATATGATCCCATCTAATAGAAGTTATTATCATTATCTAGGTTCATTGACTACACCACCACTAAATGAAAATGTGGAATGGTATGTGATGAAAGAACCTGTGGAAGTATCTTCAGCTCAAATCGAAGAATTCAAAAAATTGTATTCACATAATAATAGAGAAGTTCAACCGTTGAATGATCGATCAATTTTAGAGCATGATGAATAAGTGAAATGTTGTTTGCAGTAATTAAAAGTTGAATAACGAGCCATGATGGTGTTTATCATCATGGTTTTTTATGTTAGAGTGAATAATCTAATGGAAATTTAACAGTTGTTCTTATTTTTTACAAAGAAGGGATGGCACTAAAAATGAAAAAGAAGGGTTATCTAGTCAGTTTGTTACTACTGTTAATAATCAGTTGTGTAACAGTTACTGCCTGTAACAAAACAAAAGCTCAGACACAAAATAGCGGAGAAACGAAGCTTAAAAATCAGGCGTTAAGCAAAGAAACAATTGAATCATCCAATAAGAAATTAAGCAAAAGGAATGCAGATTCATTCTCGTTAGATCTGAAAAATGCGAGTGCAGAAAGACTTTATGAAACTTTTAATGGTCCGAATGCAGATGAGATTATCGCTCTTTTAGAAATGAATCATGATGATTCAGATAGAATTTTAGTAACGACGGATGGGACGATATTAACGGGGCAACTTGGAGATGAAAATGGTAGGAAAGTTGATTCTAATACGGATAAAAATAGTATAACGGTGAAAGAGCTTAAAGATTTAGTTTTAAAACACAAAGAAAAGATAGATGAATTAGCAGCAAAAGATAGTTCGTTAGAGTAGTTCACTAACGGGCAAATGGGCTCGTTTTTTGTTTACTAGATAAGACGGATGTTTAAGCTTATACAAAAAATGAGTTTTAGGTGTGAACACTAATACCTTGATAGGATGGTGACGAATACATATATGCAAAAGAAACGGTTAAAAAAAGAATTATTTAGTTGCTTACTCTACCTCTTGATTCCATTGATATTGGGTGCAGTAGCAAGCATCTGGATTAAAGTATCAATTCTAACTATCGTAGCGATCCTTTATGGCATCATGCTTGTTTTTATGATCCCGTCAGATGTTTTTTTTAGTAGTACATTGGATTACAACATAAAATCAGTTAATCCAAGTTACAAACATGAAAAACCAGATTATATCGGTGGTACTAAACAACAGTTACTTCATTTTACTTTAGTGGCTTTTGGATTAGTCGTTTGTTTGTTGCTTATGTTGCTCGATTGATTCTGTTCCAAAAAAGATGAGAAAGAAGAAAAATTAACGAGTGAGCTTCAAAATAAACAGTCAGAGTTTTATTTCATTTATTCAGATGATCAACTGGCTGGATATTTAAAAATCAATGTAAATGATGCACAGACTGAAACCATTGAGGAAGATGCGTTGGAGATTGAACGAATTTATATCGATTCAGATTTTAAAAGACTAGGACTTGGAAAAATGCTTTATAATAAAGCGATAGAGCGAGCAAAAGAGTTAAACAAGACCGCTATCTGGTTAGGCGTTTGGGAGCGTAATTTTTCTGCGATGAAATTTTATCGTAAGATGGGATTTACTCAGGTAGGAGCTCATTCTTTTTTCATGGGTGAGGATGAACAGACTGATTTAATCATGAAAAAGAATCTAAAATAATCTTTTCACTGTTGAGAATGATATTCTTTCAAGCAAAATCAACCTAAAAATACCCCAACAACCTGTATAATGATACCATCAGGATTGTAAGGGGGATGATCATGAAAGACGGTTTGTACTACGCAACACAATTTAGAGATAAAAAGCTAAGCGTGACGGAGTGGATCGATGAACGGGAACAGCAAGTTAAAAAGATAAATCCTGAACTCAATGCCTTTGTTGACTGGGATACGGAAGCTGCGAAACAACAATATGAAGCTAGAGGAGCAGAAACTGGTCCTTTTTTTGGCTTACCTATTCCGTTGAAAATGCTTGGACAAGATAAAGCAGGAATGAAATCAACATCTGGGTCTCGTTTATTTCAAGAAAACCGTGCAAATTCAACGGATAATTTTGTGAAAGGTTTAGAACGATTGGGCTTGATTCCATTAGGAAAAACCAATGCGCCAGAGTTCGGCTTTAAAAATATTTCTGATCCGACGATTTACGGACCAGCTAAAAATCCATGGAATCTTGCCTATTCACCTGGAGGTTCAAGTGGTGGCGCTGCGGCAGCCGTTGCTAGTGGGTTATTTCCAATTGCTGGAGCAAGTGATGGCGGTGGTTCGATTCGGATTCCAGCTTCTTTTAGTGGACTGATTGGATTGAAACCTACGCGTGGTAGTATGCCAGTTGGACCTGATGGCTGGCGTGGTTGGCAAGGAGCATCAATCAATTTTGCTTTAACGGTGTCGATGAGAGATACCGAAACGTTATTTTATCATTTACGTGGGACCGAAAAAGCAGCACCGTATCAAGCGTCGAAAGCTGAGTGGAGTCATCAAGAGGCAGCAGAGAAACAAGTTTTGAAAATTGCTTTTTTTACGGAATCACCTGTAGGAACGCCCGTTTCAGTGGAAGCGATAAAAGCAACACACAATGCAGCAACATTTTTAGAACAACAAGGGCATGAAGTCACCGAAATGTCGTATCCAATCAATGGACGTCAATTGATCGACAGCTATTATTTGATGAATGGTGCCGAAACAGCGGCTATGTTTGAAGGGATCCAAGAGGCAATTCAGCGACCGCTGACGAAAAAGGATATGGAGCTAATGACTTGGGGCATCTACCAATATGGAATACAGCTGCCAGCAAGTCAGTATACAAGATCACTTCACCTGTGGGATCAAGCGGCATATAAGATGGAGCAATTATTCGAGGAATACGATGTAGTATTAACGCCTACTACAGCGGATATCGCACCTAAAATCGATGCAGAATTACAGAGTGATCAGATTCGTAAAGACTTGGCTCAAGCGGAGTCTCTTTCCGGTATACAGTTAAAAGACTTAATCTATGATATGTTTGAAAAAAGTCTGACGATCACGCCATATACTCAACTTGCTAATTTAACGGGACAACCAGCAATCAGTTTACCTACTCATGTAGCAGAAACTGGTTTACCGCTAGGCATTCAATTTATGGCATCTAAAGGCCGCGAAGATGTATTATTCCAAGTTGGAAAGTTGTTTGAGCAAGAACAGAAATTCTTATTACCAAAATTTTATCGTGAATCATAGGAGGTTCAAATGAAGAAAGTATTCGCTAGTTTTAGTATTGTTGCATTAAGTTTAGTGTTCGTTGCGTGTGGTGGAACAAAAGAGCAGACTGCTGGAAAAGATAACAGCTGGCAAAAAGTAGAGGATGCAAAAAAGTTAACAGTTGCCACATCAGGAACGTTATTCCCATCATCTTATTATAACGATGAGAACAAATTAACGGGTTATGATGTGGATGTCATCAAAGAAGTTGCCAAACGTTTAGATGTTGAGGTTGAATTTAAAGAATACAATGTAGATGGCCAAATTACGTCAGTGGATAAAGGGGAAGCTGATTTAGCGGCGAACGATTTTGGCTTATCAGGAGATCGCGGGAAAAAATTTATTTTATCTTCTCCAATCAAGTATTCATTTGACAGTATGATCGTTCGAAAAAGTGACGATTCTGGTATTGCTTCTCTTGAAGATTTAAAAGGCAAGAAAGCAGCTGGTGAGCCCAATACCAACTACATGAAGATAGCGGAAAAATACGGAGCAAAATTAGTAACCTACGATAATGCGACAAATGATCAATATTTGACTGATGTGGCGAATGGTCGCACAGATGTTATTTTAAACGATTATTATTTACAAAAAATGTCTGTAGGGGCGTTGCCAGATATTCCAGTGAAAATCTTAGAAGACGTCTACTTTAATGCCAACTTTACTGGCTTTTTGATGAAAAAAGACAGCACCGCTTTAAGTAAAAAAATTGATGAATCACTAAACGCAATGCAAGAGGATGGAACCATGAAAAAAATCTCTGAAACGTATTTCCAAACAGATGTTTCAGTGGAGCCGAAAGAAAAAATCGAAGAAAGTGTTTCAGTAGAGTAGATGTATATACCAAAAATCGATTTTCAGTTAATGATCGACTCAATTCCCTTTTTGTTGACTGGTTTGCCTTATACACTTGGCATCAGTATCGTGACGTTTTTGATGGGAAATGTCCTTGGTATTTTGTTGACTGTCTTGGGGATGTTGCCTTCGAAAGTGATTAAAGGGCTTGTCCGATTTTATATTTCGTTTTTACGGGGAGTGCCTGGTTTGGTCTTGTTGTTTCTGTTGTATTTTGGACTACCGTATCAATTAAGTGCACTGACAGCAGCTTGTATTTGTTTTAGTTTGACGAGCAGTGCGTTTATTGCAGAAATCTATCGTGGTTCTATTGCCGGAGTGGAGGCAGGGCAGTGGGATGCGGCGTATGCGTTAGGGTTGCCGTTTGGGAAAGTGATGCGTAAAATTATCTTACCGCAAGCCTTTCGGATTTCGATTCCAGCTTTAGGGAATGTGGCGATGGATTTGTTAAAAGGCACGTCTTTAGCTGCAATGATCACGATCCCTGATATTTTCCAAAAGGCAAAAATTGTGGGTGGAAGAACATTTGATTATATGACAATGTATATTTTAGTGGCAGTAATGTATTGGCTACTTTGTGTGGCGATAGGCTGGGGGCAAAGTTGGTTGGAGAGACATTATGTCAATCGTTATAAAGGAACATCAGAAGTGAGCTCGTAAAAATAAACTGTGTAAGGGGCTGTGTGAAAGACAGCTGCTTATATAGTTTTTTTGTTAGTGGGATTTATTGTTCTATTCTTCTCAAAAAACGAGTATAATTAAGTCGGATGATAATGATGATTAGAAAGTAGGAATAACAATGGATATGAAAGAAATAAAAGAGACAAGTCAATTTTTAGTAACGGAATATCAGGACAGTCTTAAAAATGGATTTGTTGAAACACCTAGTCAGTTCATGATGCGCATGAACGTAGAGTCAAAAGTTGAAGAATATGTCCGTCCTTTGTTAAGTCAGGTAGAGCAAGAATTTAAAAATCGTGTTAAATAATCGAGTAATCCTATTTTGGGAGCAAAGAGAATGCTTGTTTTGATTGGCTATGTAAGTAAGATGACCTCTAGGATGTCTTGCCAAAAAATCGCGAAGATGATAAGAGAGAGTTTAGATTTTTAGCCAGAAGCTTAGCCTGTTAATGGTAGAATCGAAGGTGCAAATTTATTTAGCTTGCTACAGTGCAAGCTTTTTTTGCGTGATTTTCTACTCATTTTAAGTGATAATAAATGCGAGGTGATCAAAATGACAATTGGTGAAATTTTAAAGGAAAAAAGAGAACAACTTGGCTATACTCAAAAAGAAGTCGCTCAAAAATTATATGTATCTAGACAAACAGTTTCTAATTGGGAAATCGGAAAAACATATCCTGATATAGAAAAATTACTAAATTTAAGTGATTTTTATGGTCTTTCCTTGGACGAGCTGATTAAAGAGGATTACAGAATGGCCGATAAGCTAAAAAGAGACAGCTATGAGCAAAAAATTCGAGTATATGGTTTTTTATCAGAACAATTATCGGCTATGATTTTAGGATCGATCCTAACTTGTGTCTTTTTCGGCGTTCATTTTTCAATGTTGGTTCAAATAATACTTATTGTAGTGACGTTTAGCTGCCTTATTTTTCTTTTATGGCGGAATGGTCTAGTTGAAAAAATAATAAGGTAAGAAGTTGGCTTTTCTAAAATAGTAAAATTTCATGTTTAACATTGACAAAAATAAAAAGATACTCTATATTTATGGTATCGATATCACAAGAGGAGAAAAAGATGGCTACAATCAAAGATGTTGCAAAAAAAGCTGGTTTATCGGTTTCAACCGTTTCACGTTTTTTGAATAATCATCCGTATATTTCAGATGATAAAAAAGAACGAATCCAAAAAGCAATGGATGAACTAAACTACGCACCAAGTGCGATTGCAACGCAACTTCGTTCCAAAAAATGTACGACGATCGGTGTGTTGATTTCAAGAATCACCAATCCATTTTTTTCTTATTTAGTAGATGCGATCGAAAAACAAGCAAAAGAACATGGCTATCAACTGTTGATCATGCAAACCTATGACGATCCAAAAGCAGAGTTGAAAATGCTAGAATATTTAAAACAACAAGTTGTTGCAGGTGTCATCATGACTTCTATTGAAAGCGATTCACACGTAATTGAAAGTTATTCAAAATATGGTCCCATTGTTTTATGTAATGAGAAGCTAGAAGGAACAGGGATTCCAACTATTTCCACTAATCAAGAAGAAATCAGCTACGAGGCAACCAACTATCTTATTCAAAAAGGATATCGTAAAATCGCCTATTGTACTGGTGGGAATCTAACCATTGGTGGACATGGACACCGACGAACCAAAGGGGTTGAACGGGCGCTTGCTGAACATGACTTGTCGATCAAAAGGAATTGGATTTTTAAACAGGTCCATAACATGGAAGATGGTCAAAAAGTAGCGCGAGAAATTTTGGCTTTGCCTGAAAATGATCGTCCAGATGCTGTCTTTAGTGGAAGTGATGAGGTCGCTATTGGGATTATCCAAGAAGTACTTCAGCAAGGATTACGTGTACCAGAAAATTTGGCAGTATTGGGTTTTGATAATCAGCCAAGCACAGGTATTATTGCCGTTCCACTCACAACGATCGATCAGCCAACAACAGCATTGGGAATGGAAGCCACGAAATTAATGGTTGCATTGATTGAAGGGGCAACGTACGAAGTAAATAAAAAAGAACTTATTTTATCACTAATTGAGCGTAAATCCACGTAGGTGGATTTATTCTTGTGAAAATATGATATCGATACCACATGTAATGGAAGGATGAATGACTCGTGAACATAGAAATGAAAGACAAAAAATGGTGGGAAAAAGAAGTGATTTACCAGATTTATCCGAAAAGCTTTAAGGATTCGAATAATGATGGCATAGGAGATCTTCAAGGGATTCGAGAAAAGTTACCGTATTTAAAAGAGTTAGGAATCACTACGATTTGGATCTGTCCAATTTTTACGTCACCGATGGTAGATAATGGCTATGATATTTCTGATTTTGAAGGAATCAATCCTGAATTTGGGACTATGGCTGACTTTGATCAATTGTTAGAAGATGCGAATAAGTTGGGAATCAAAGTGATTTTGGATTTAGTCATCAATCATACTTCTGATGAACATCCGTGGTTCCAGGCAGCATTGAAAGACAAAGAAAGTCCATATCGAGACTATTACATTTTTAAAGAAGGGAAAACAGAACCAAATAACTGGCGCTCGATTTTTGGCGGTTCAGTGTGGGAAAAGTTACCGGATGAAGAGGCCTATTATTTCCATGCCTTCGATAAAAAACAGCCTGATTTAAATTGGGAGAATCCAGTGTTGCGTCAAGAATTATATGCAATGATCAATAGATGGTTAGAAAAAGGAATTGCTGGTTTTCGAATCGACTCGATTACCTTTATCAAGAAGGATCAAGATTTTGCTAGCTTACCTACGGATGGCGTGGATGGTTTAGCGTCATGTAAAAGTAAAACACGAAACCGTCCAGGAATTGAAGTATTTTTAAACGAATTAAAAAAAGAAACATTTGAAAAATATAATTGTGTTACCGTTGGGGAAGCACCTGGTGTTCCTTACGAAGACTATGGTGATTTTATTGGGGATGATGGGTACTTTTCTATGATTTTTGATTTTAATTATTCTGATATCGATGTTGAATCTGGTTCTGATTGGTTTAAACGGACGAATTGGACTACGAAGGAATTCAAAGAAAAATTAAAACGCTCACAAAAAGTTTTACAGAAAAATGGTTGGGGGGCGAATTTCGTTGAAAACCATGATCAGCCTCGTGCTGTTTCTAAATTTATCAAACCTGAGTACCAAACGGATGAAGCAGCGAAAGCCTTAGGTATGCTCTATTTCTTTTTACGAGGAACACCATTCATCTATCAAGCGCAAGAGTTAGGGATGCAAAATGCCAAACGGAACACCATTGATCAATTTAATGACATTTCAAGTATCGATAATTATCACCGTTCAATTCAAGAAGGCTATACGCTAGAAGCAGCGTTGGATTTCGTCAATAAACGAAGTCGAGATAATACACGTACACCTTTTCCTTGGGATGATCGTCAATATGGAGGATTTTCAGCTACTACGCCATGGCTTGCGATGACAGAAGAATACCCCAATCGTAATGCACAGCAGAATCCAGTATTCGCTCACTATAAAAAAATGATTGAGCTCAGACAACAAGGACAAGTAAGTGAAGTCTTGACGCATGGCACAATTGTTTTCTTAGAAAATGTACCAGATAATGTGATTGCCTATAAGCGTGTATTAAATGAGAACGAAGTTTATTCCTATACTAATTTAAGCGATACGGAGGAACTAATTTCCATAAAAGGGGAACCTTTGGATTTACTCTTAAATTCTCATGGGGATCTAGTAAACGAAGAAAATGAATTAAAGCTTTATCCTTATCAAAGTGTTTTGTTTAAAAAATAAATGAGGTGAGTGAAAATGGCAATTAACTACAAACAAATTGGCGAAAAGATCCTAAACGTCGTTGGGGAAGAAAATATTACAGGAATCACCCATTGTGCGACACGATTACGTTTAGAAGTAAAAGACCGCGAAGCAATCGACGATAAAAAGGTCGAAAAAATTGATCAAGTAAAAGGGGTTTTCTTTAATGCCGGTCAATACCAAATTATTTTAGGAACCGGCATCGTGAATAAAGTCTATGACTCTCTAGTTCAAAATAACCATGAACTATTAGAAAAAGAAACGACTCTTGAAGAAATGAAAAAGCCAAGCAATCCGATCAAACACGCAATTCGTACACTTTCTGATATTTTTGTTCCGATCATTCCAGGAATCGTGGCAACGGGATTATTTCTAGGATTAAAAGGAGTCTTTTTAAATGAGAGTGTTTTAGCTTTTTTTGGAACATCAACTGATAACATTCCTGAGTTTGTACTAGTTCTTTTGGGTGTACTGACGGATACTGTTTTTGCTTTTTTACCTGCTCTAATTTGTTGGTCAGCGTTTAAAAAATTTGGCGGTACACCGATTATCGGTTTTGTGATCGGCTTAATGTTGGTATCCCCCATGTTGCCGAATGCTTATTCAGTGGCAGATATCAATAGTGGTGTTGAACCGTTGATGGCCTTTGGCTTTATTCCAATCGTAGGCTATCAAGGAAGTGTCTTAACGGCGTTAGTGATTGGTCTTTTAGGAGCGAAACTTGAAAAAATCCTTCGTAGAAAAATGCCGAACTCTTTAGATTTGATGTTTACTCCTTTTGTCGTTATTTTGGTGATGATGTTAACAGGCTTGTTAGTGTTAGGACCAGTCTTGCACTTCGTAGAAAATGGCTTGGTCTACTTCATTACAGGGTTAATCAAATTGCCATTTGGAATCGGTGGTTTGTTGATAGGGTTCTTATATCCGTTGGCTGTTATGACGGGGATGCATCATCTGTTTATTATGATCGAAACAAGTTTGTTGGCGACAACTGGCTTTAATCCACTGATTACGCTTTGTGCAATGTACGGCTTTGCGAATGCGGCAGTCAGTTTTGCAGTGAGTGTCAAGGCCAAAGATAAGAATGTAAAAGTAATTGGAACCAGTGCGGGTGTGACGCAACTTTTAGGCGTAAGTGAGCCAGCATTGTTTGGGGTCACGATTCGTTACGGGATGAAACCACTAGGTATTATGTTAGCATGTTCTGCTCTAGGGGGAGCTGTTTTGTCATTGTTAAACGTGCAAGCGAATTCATACGGGTTAGCTGTTATTTTATCGCCGTTGATGTACATTTATAGCTCGTATCAATTAGTAACCTATATCGTAGTTGGAATTTGTATCTTTATCTTGTCGTTTGTGTTGACGTATCTGTTTGGGGTACCAAAAGAAGTGATGATGTCAGAAGATGAGTATCTAGGAGAGGAACAATGAACTAGACAAATGAACAACGCTATCGAGCTATCAAATTCAAAAGAAAAAAGGTCAAAAGGTATTTGACGGTAAAGCTATCCTATTCAACCTAATTATGATTTATTAAATGACCCCAACGGTTTTTGTTAGTACAATAAAAAGTATCAATCTAGTGTTTTTATTGGTGAAGTTGACGAGCATGTGGTTACTTTGATAGGCACTCATTTCAAGAGTTAGATCAAAGAGTTGATTTTTTTTTGAAACGCAAACAACTTCGTGAACTAGGGAAGAATCACATGTTGGAAAGGGAAATTATGAAATAGGGATAAAGAACAGCTACATTTAAAGTACATCGTTAAGTTCTAAAAGAATTAAGATTTTGGAAGAAGTTAGAGTACATTTAAGTTCGATCACCTATTTACCTTTTTAAAATATAATGAGATAATAATGTTGAAAAAGTGTTATTTCGGAGGGGAAAAATGGGAGATTCATTCGTTCAAAATCAGTGTTCATCGTGTGGTGGTGCAATCACTGATCCAAACGTAAAAAAATGTCCACATTGTGGAACATCACAAGATCATGTTCAAACAATACTGGATGAAAAAAACAAAAATATTGAACTTTGTCCTAATTGTGGTTCGCCAGTTATATTTAATATTGAAAAGCAGCAGTTTGTTTGTGATTTCTGTCATTCTACGTTTACAACAAAAATTGAAAAAGATTTTGATAACTTGATATATGAGGCAGATAATTTGATTCCATTTCAAATACCAGAAGGGCTGGCAAAAAAGCAGTTTTTCGAATGGTTGATTAAAGGGGAGAACCTTCCCTTAGACATCTTAGGAAGAATCAATAATATCCAGCTAGAACAAGTTTTTATCCCATATATGTGTGCAAATGTTGTTTATGATGGCGCGTGGGGAGCTGATATTGGGTACAATCGTTCTGAGAGCTATACAGAATATGTGACGAAAGAAGATAAGAATGGAAATAAATATTCTGAACCAATCGCGAAGACTCGAACTGTTGTTGATTGGAATCATTCAAGTGATATTTTTTCAGGTACAACATTTAAAAGTTATCTAGTCAATGATGAACTAACGGGTTTGATTGCATCATTTGCTCAACGTTTTAGTCATTTGGCTTTTTTAGAGAATACGAAGCCGTTTGACGAACATTACACAGCTGGGACTCGACAATTGAAAATTTCATCTTATAAAGTTTCTTCAGTTTTACGTTCTATTCGTGTTTTTGCTCAAGAAGAAGCAGAAAAAAAAATGAATAGCATCTTACCAGGAGATGAAAATAAAAATGCGAAAATAACGAAATTCACCTATAATCTAACTTCAAAATATACGTATGTTCCGTTTTGGAAAGTAACATACAAATATGAAGACATGAATTATAGTGCAATTATGACTGCTGCAACTAAAAATAAAATAGAAATAGACGGAAACCGTCCAATCTGTCAAGAAGATTCAACAGTTGAAAAAAAAATGAGGACAAACGGTCGGTTTGGTCTTTTAGGAAGTTTACTCTTTTTCTTGATCAATATATTTAGTAATTTCCCTAGTGAAGTAGGATCAATCCTATCTATACTTTTTTTAGGTGGAATTGGTATCTGGATTTATTTTGCAATCAAGCGACATCTTTTCTTGGATCAAAATAAAAAATATCTTGAAGATAATTTAAATGAGTATCCAGAATATATAAAACTATTAAAACAATATCCAAAATAGTTTTTGAACCCTACTGTATTAATGAATAGAATAAAAAAATGGCTGAAATGTATGTTTCAGTCATTTTTAATGTATCAGTCGAAAATATGTCTACAATAATCAATTTGAAAAAACATAGACTTCAATACGGTTGTTCGATAGTATAACTATATATGCTATTTTATGTATAAAAAACATAATCTATATATGAAGAATTAAATGAAGGAGGCGTTAAAAAATGAAAAAGTCAGTAAAGTCATCAGTGATTGTGTTGGCGTTAGGATTAGGGTTGTCAATCGGAACATCTGAAGAAGCTGAAGCGATGTATGAATCGCCTTATTCATATTTCAATGATTATGGAATAAGAGAAAAGAGCTTTGCTAGTGTAGATAAACTATACACCGATCGTTATCAAATGGAGGTAGAAAAGCTTCATAAAAAGTATAACTTGGGTGTGATCACGGATGAGGAATTTGATATATTCCTTCGGCAATTGGATAAGCGCGATGAGAAGAGTTTACTTGAACGAGAAACACTTTTTAATACGTATGGATTAGTAAAAAAAGACGATTTAAAGCAGATCACCCATTTTGATACAGCGTTTGACGATTATTCTTCTTTGGCGGGAGTTGAGCAAATGCCAGTATTAGAAACAATCCAAGGAGAAGGTGGAAGCTTCAACAGTTTTAGAGAGTTGGGAAAATTAAATAAATTGAAAACAGTGAATTTGGAAGCGAATAATCAACTAACATTAAACAGTTTTAAAAAGCTAACCGACTTGGAAACGCTCGTTTTGTCGTTTAATGGGTTCGAAAATAAGGACGAAAGTACCGCTAGTGAATACACACAAGCGTTAACAACAGATATTTCAGCATTATCTCATCTGGATAAATTAAAGGAATTAAGAATCAATGCAAGAGGAAGAATGGCGACGATTACCTTAAAGAAAGGGACAACCTCTTATCAACTATTTGACCCAATCGTGCCATCAATACAATTCGATGGTGCTGAAATGAACTACGTTTCAACTATTGAAAGCAGTGAAGTGTTGGAATGGAACAATTTATCGGGAAAGGAAAGATATTTAGCATTTAGTTGGAGGATAGAAAAGGGAACAGAACTTTCTTATACAGGAGAGGGGCAAATCCCAATTCGTTGGAAAGAATAAAAGGCAAGAGTGAAGTTTTTCATTCCGAGGTCTAAAAGGATACTTCTCTTCACGAATAGTGTCGATTGGATTCACTAATTTTGGCAATGACCAAAGGAAGTGAGTACTTTTGATAGTAAATTAAGAGGCATATAAAAAAGTGATAAAATACAAAGTGACGACGATAGGAAATTTTCTAAAGGCGTTAAAAGGAGCGGAAAAATGATTCGAAGTGAAGTAAAAAAGAAAGCCCAAGCACATCTACATGGGCGATATGGAAACTGGAGTTTGATTGCAATTCTCCCTTGTGCGGCATTGTTTCTTTATTTTTTTTCTGTGATGTTCCTGTTTCAAGCAGCGACAAGTGTTGGAAATCAATCAAATCATTATCACTCTTGGCAAGAAGATTACGCTGAAAAAGCGAATCGTTCTATGGACGACTATGAAAGAGGCTACGAGGATGGCTATTCAGATGGGTATGACGACGGATTTTATCAAGATGATTCTGATGATGACAGCCAGAATGAAAAAAATCTTCATTCCTTAGCAACTATTCCAGGAACCTCGTTGACACATCAAGGGCGATCCGTTACTTATTCAGAAACAACGACTTTAGAAACAGGAATCGGTGGTCTAGTTGGCTTTTTGGTTTGGCTTGCGTTTTTACTTGTTATGATTTTGTATCGTGGCATGATTCAGTGGGCAGCCGTGGATAATGTAGAAAGGCGTAATTTTAGTCTTAAAACAGTCTTTATCTCTTTTATTAAAGAAAATGGTAAACGAACGGTGAGTGCTAACAGTTTAATGGCCTTGTACACTTTTTTATGGTCTTTGTTGTTTGTTATTCCTGGTGTTATCAAACAATTATCGTATGGTATGACAAATTATTTATTGAAAACTAACGGCAAAAGAAGCAATTGATCTTAGCCGAGTATTGATGAAAGGATATAAGTTAGAATATTTGATATTCTCTTATTCCTTTATTTTATGGCAGTTTGCTGCATTCTTTAGTTTTGGCTTAGTCAGCGTTTATGTTATTCCATATTATAGTGTATCGGAAGTGTTGTTCTTTGATCGAATCGTTGCGGATAAACATCATTTGTTTACTCAAGAAAAAGAAGCAGGATTTGCTGATTTTTAAATCAATCAACTAAAAAAGAAGTGTGAGAACCTTGTTACGGGGTTTCACGCTTCTTTGATTTTTATGAACCTGAACTAACAAAAGGGCTAATTAAACCAGCTAATCCTTCGATGTTTCTCGTTTGGATCATGATTGTACCTGTGCCATGAAATTCATTGACCACACCTTCACCGGTTGTGAAACCAAAGAGGCCAGAAGCTACCTTGATAGTGTAATCCAATGATTCAGACCAAGCGACAACATGCTGATTGTCTACGACAAATGGTTTTGTTCCATCCAAATGAATCTCGACAATGTCTCCGTAGCTGTTGATCAACAAGGAACCTGAACCAGCTGTTTCCATTACGAACAATCCACCTGTACCACCAAAAATAGCGCCACTAAGCTTTTGACGTTTCATATTATACGAGACAGTCTCATCACAAGCTAAAAATGCACCTGTATTTAAACGCCAATGTTCTGAGCCCACTTGAAGTTCTTTGATCGTACCCGGTGTTGCAGGCGCTAAAGCGACTGTTGCTGTATCGGTAAGTCCTGAAGCTTTGGTAATAAAAAAGCCCTCACCACTTGACATTGAACGACCCAAGGCACGGATTGCTCCGCCAAATCCTGCTTTCCCGTTGCTGTTCATTTTTCCTTCAAGATTGATCTCACCATTGTGATAAACCATTGCACCACTTTCTAACTGGATGCTTTCACCTGTTCGTAACGCGACTTCAACTAATGGGAAGACGGTATTCTCTGTCATTGTATACTCCATTAATGTGACCTCCTCTATGATTTTATTTACTAGTATACCTTATAATTGAAAGACTTTCTTGTGAAGGGGTCGATTTTTTGTTTAAGATAGGCGAAAAACTTATTTTATGACAAAATATGTTGCAAATAAACCAAATTTTGATTAAGTAGAGAATAACAGAAACAGTCGGAGGCAGACAATGAGTGTACTTAAAACGACCAGAATCTGAAGAAACGAATCTTTTTAGAGCTTTTATCAATGATGGCATGACGATCGTTTATTCTCATTGGCACAAAGAAACCATATGCTCAATAAGAGGAACAGTCAATATTGGCGTAGGGGATGAAATCGTTTCTGTCTCTGAAGGAGAAATTTACTTTTTTTGCTAGTGGTGAACCGCACTATTTTCTAGCGTTACCGGACAGCGAAAGAATTGTCTATCAAGTTGATTTAAATGTGTTTGACGAGTTCAATTTAAAATCTGTTGATGATGGTTCATTGATTGAATTAGTTGAAAACCGGGGAAAAGCACAGTTTAAAATAGTCGAAATCTCTTGCTTTGGATACAAAAGTGATTTTTACTTTTGTCCCACACCCAGCTTATTATTTCAGCTCGTTGCAACATTTTACAGAAAATTACCTCAAACCAAAACAGACGTCAAAAAAGGTGCTAAACCTTCTATACTAAAGTACAAAGAAAACTTAGAACACTTGGATAAAATCTTCACTTATGGAGAAAATCATTATGAAGAACCGATTGTATTGGAAGAAATTGCAGAATACAGTGGCTTTAGCTCGTATTATTTTACACGTTTTTTAAGGCCAATACGGGTACCACCATTATGCGTTTTCTTATGGAAGATCGACTCAATCAAGCAAAATTTATTTTAGCGAATGAAAAAGTACCTAAGACCGAAGTAGCTGAAAAATCTGGTTTTGCTAATGGTAAGACATGCCATGATGTATTCAAAGAACAAGTAGGAATATCCCTTTTGAACTATCAAAAAACCTTTATAGGAGAGTCCTAACAACATAAGCCTTTAATAAGTTTTTTTTTATAAATAAAACTTGCATTTCTTTATCGATGATGGTATTCTTATCTCTGTTAAATAGTAATGATTACGATTTGCAAAGAGGGTGACAGAATAGATGGCTAAAAAATCAAAAATTGCTAAGGCAAAACGTCAACAAGCATTGATTGAAAAATACGCTGAACAACGCTTGGTCTTAAAAGCAAATAAAGACTACCAAGCTCTAGCAAAACTTCCTAAAGATTCAAACCCAAATCGCTTGAAAAACCGCGATTTGATTGATGGACGACCAAGAGCCTATATGCGCAAATTTGGCATGTCTCGAATTAATTTTAGAACTTTGGCACATCAAGGGAAAATTCCTGGTGTCCGCAAAGCAAGTTGGTAACCGACTAGTAGACGCAAAGAGGTGAGTAGATGGAGAAACAAGATCTTTCAAGTGCACGTAGACGATTGAAGTGTACAAACCGAAAAACAAGAAAGCGAGCATTAAAAATCATACAGCAACATAAAAGGGAGCAAAGACATCGCGTGATGGCTTCTGGGAATGTTGGGTGAGTGGATTATTAGTAAGAACCAAAAATAAAGTTCTTCCTTAAAGAACTAGCAATCAGCGCTTTGAAACCTGGAAAACACATAGTTTGTGAAAAAGCAGTCACGATGAATGTAGAAGAATTAGATGCCATCCTAAAACTGGCCAAAGAAACTGGCAAGACCTTTAGGGTTCAACAAAATCGTCGCTGGACCCCAGATTTTCTAATCACGCGAGAACTTACAAAAATCAATAAATCGGAGAAATATTCCAAATCGAAACGCGCGTGCAAGGGACTAATGGAATTCATGGTGATTGGTGCCATGAATTAAAACATGGTGGTGCATGCTGTTAGACTGGGGTGTTCATTTACTCAATCAGTGATTATTTCTAGTTGATAGTCGCATCGAAACCGTGTCAGCTGACGCAAGCTATATTCTCGGCGATGAAGTGGATAATAGATTTATCACCTATATCATTTTTGAAAATGGTATCCGAGCAATCATAGAAGTTGGAACGACGAATTACACGAAACTGCCACGTTGGTATTTAAAAGAAACACAAGGAACCGCTGTGAGTCATGACTGAGATCTATCTGGGGAGATGGTCATCGAATCTGGAAAGCAAAATATTCAAGCGCCAAAACCAATTCAAGCAGGTGTTGGTTTAACTAAAAAAATGGCGCTACCATCAGAAGAAGCAACTGAGACCTTACCATTACCAAACGCTTCTACTGAATACGATACATTCTATAAGAATTTCTACAAAGTTGTGCGAGAACAAGCAGAATCTGTGGTCCAAAATGAAGAAGTGCGGAAAGTGATGGTTCTGATCGAAGAAATTTTTAAAGCAGCTAAAAGATAATTAAAAAGATTTAATTCTAATGCGATGTAAGGCTTCTCGATGTAGGAGCTTTACTTTTTTTTCGTCTAAGCATAGAATATTAGGGGACGTATTAAGAAAGAGAAAAGGGAGAATGTTGTGAAGAAAAAATTACAGATATTCAAGAAAAAACCAGTCAATTATATACTGATCATGATTGGATTACTGTTGTTCGTTTTGATCAGCAATCTATATTTACAATGGTGCCAAAATGAATTATCGCTAGATCTAGTCTTTAAGTTTGCTTTTTCATGGCATACAGAAAAATTTATTTTAGGCAGTTTCGTCTTACTATTATTCTTACTATTTTTATGCAGTTTAGCAGGATCGTTCGCGTTAGGAAGCTTCCTTTATGCCATTACGATCGGCATCTTAGGATTTGCTAATTATCAAAAAATGTTTTACCGTTCGGAGCCCATTTATCCGGATGATTTAAAAATGATTACTGAATTTGGGTTACTAAGAGAAATGATTGGAACGGTTCCCTTCCTATTTATAATACTGGTTGCAGCAGTTGGGTTGTTTTTCTTTGGAAGAGCAATTTACAAAAGTCGATTGTTATCGAAGAAAATGCAAATTATCCGGATCACAGGTTTTGTTGTGACATTGCTTCTATTGGTATATGTTAGTAATTTTAATAGTCAAAATAATCTTTTAAGAAAAGCCTATGATCGAACGGCATTATGGATTCCCTATAGTCAAAAAATGAATTACTACAACACAGGATTTATGGGTGGATTTTTATATAATTTAAAGGTTGAAGCGATGGACAAGCCAGACAATTATTCTAAAAAAACAATCGAAGAAATCACCACCAAATACACCGATACTATACAAGAGTCAAACGCAGACACACAAGAAGAACAACCGAACATTATTTTTGTGATGAGTGAAAGTTTTTCTGATCCGCAGAACTTAACGGGTGTAACCGTGAATAAAGATCCTTTAAAAGACTATTATGACATTGCGAAAACGACCTATAGCGGTAAAATGTTATCACAAAATTATGGTGGTGGGACAGCCAATATTGAGTTTGAAGCACTAACGAGTTTTTCGATGGAGTTGTTCAATCCTCAAATGACAACACCCTATACCATGTTGATTCCAAAAATGACAGAAATTCCATCGATTGTGTCGCTTTTAAAAGAGCAAGACTATCAAGCAACGGCTATTCATCCATACAATACGACGATGTATAAGCGCAAAGATGTCTATAAAACATTTGGCTTTGATCGATTTATTAGTGAAGATACCATGACCTACAAAGAAAAGAAACAAAAAAATCCTTATATTTCAGATGAATCTGCCTATAAAGAAGTGCTGGATCTGTTAAAAGATGAAAATGAACCACAGTTTGTTCATTTAGTGACCATGCAGACTCATATGCCTTATAGTGATAAGTACCCAACGACTGAGTATTCTTCCCAAAGTCTAGGCAATAAAACGGCAATCGATCGTTATATGCAGGATGTTGCCTATAGTAGTGAAGCCTTGAAACAGTTTACGACTGACTTAAAAGACGTAAAACGCAGGACGCTTGTTGTTTTCTGGGGGGATCATTTACCAAGTATTTATTCAGATAAAATCAAAGCAGACAACGATGAAGTGCGCATGCATGAAACGGAATTTTTGATGTATGACAACCAAGAAAAACTAAGTGGAAGAAATACACATGATGTACTTATTAGCCCATTTTACTTTGCCCCAACATTATTCGAACAAAGTAATATCCAAATGACTGGATTCTACCAATTGTTGAGTGAACTAGAAAAACAAATTCCTGCATTTGAAAAAGGGTTTTATTATAAAGACAAACTATGGAGTAAAACACTATCACTGAATAAAACGCAACAAGATTTATATAACGACTATCGTTTGATCCAATATGACATTGTTTCTGGCGAGAACTATAGTTTGAACACCGATTTCTTTAAAGGAATCCAGTGACTAAAAGAGGAGTGCAGAATGAGTTTTAAAAAGAAAGATAATCAAACCTACTATAATCCGATTCGTCGCGCGATTTTGACTCATCAAATGATTCAGCCAGGTGATAAAGTAGCGATTGGGATGAGTGGTGGGAAAGATAGTACCAGTTTGTTGTATTTTCTAGATAAGATCAGTAAACAAAAGCGTTTAGGCTTTGAATTTGAAATCGTACCAATCACTCTAGCAATGGGCTTTGATATGACTATTACGCCGATGCAGAACTTTGTGGAAGAGTTAGGGTATGAATTAGATATTGTTCCGACAAATATTGCGCAAGTTGTATTTGATATTCGGGAAGAACGCTCTCCATGCTCATTATGTGCTAAGCTTCGTCGAGGAATTTTATACAAACGAGCAAAAGAAGTCGGTTGCACTAAAGTTGCCTTAGGTCATCATCTTGATGATGCAATCGAAACCTATTTTATGAATTTTTTATTTCATGGAAAAATGGCTAGTTTTGACCCAATCAGCTATTTATCAAAAACGGATATTTCATTGATTCGTCCATTACTTTATGTGGAAGAGAAACAAATTATTCAGTTTGTTCAAAGAGAAACATTGCCAGTCATTTTTAATCCATGTCCTGTAGATAAGAAAACAAAACGAGAAGAAATCAAGCATCTTGTAGATGGATTAGCCCAAAGCTACCCCGACATGAGAGAGAAATTTATTATGGGCATGGAACAAGGAGTAGCGGACAATTTTTGGGCGAAATCAATAAAATCAATAGACAAGGAACAGAAGAAGTCAAATTGAAACGAAATAGAATGAACTAGTAGACTGCTGCTTAGGCTCCAACTATTTATTCAGATTCTGCGGAGGCGGAAAATAACTTGTAGAGGGATGTCCCGCCCCTTTTTTAGCTAAAGAAAACAAGAAACGCCCCAAAGTACTGGTAAAAGAAAAGGGTAGAAAATCGCAGAAAGTGTCCTTCATAGTCACAACCAAGTAGACAGCGAGTGTTTTTTCATAGCAAACAGAAATTTTTCTGAAAATCAATACGATTTCATTTGAAAAACACTAAAAGAACAGGTATAATTAATACAGCAATAATTATTGGTGAAGGGCTTGCCCACCACCATTTTATTATTTCATGAGGGAGTAACTGGCGGCGCTAGCTGCGACAACATCACCAACTCCGAAAGAAATTTCTGGTGTTGTCTTAAACGGTGAGACTTATGTATGTTCTATTTAGCATACAGAGGTCTATTTTTTTTCGTTTTTGCTGCGAACGTTAAGTTCAAAAAGGTGTTCGTTTCGCTATAATGAAGTAAAATAGATTTAAGTAGCTGTAAATTATAAGGAGGAAGAACATGTCAGAAGAGAAAAAGGTTCAACTATCTGAAGCATTTTACACGCAGTCAGATGAAGAGGTCTTACAAAAGTTTGATACGACAATCGAAGGACTATCAGATCAAGAAGCAAAAAAAAGGCTAGAAAGTTACGGTGCCAATGCGCTAGATGAAGGGAAGAAGAAATCGATCGTTGTTAAATTCTTTGAACAATTCAAAGATTTTATGATCATCGTCTTGCTCTTTGCTGCAGTGATTTCCGCAGTCTTCTCAGGTGATTTTGTTGATTCCATTATCATTTTGCTGGTTGTGATCTTAAATGCAATCTTTGGTGTCATTCAAGAAGCCAAAGCAGAGCAAGCAATTGAAGCGCTAAAAGAGATGTCTTCACCAAATGCGAATATCCGTCGTGACGGTCATGTGATTACAGTCAAAAGTGATGAATTAGTACCTGGCGATATCGTTTTATTAGAAGCAGGAGACGTTGTGCCAGCTGATTTACGTTTAATAGAAGCAGCGAGTCTTAAAATCGAAGAAGCCGCTTTGACAGGTGAATCTGTACCAGTTGAAAAAGAAGCTATTGTTTTAGAAGGTAAATCTGATGACATCGGTATCGGTGATCGGATCAATATGGCGTATTCTAACAGTAACGTTACTTACGGCCGCGGAATCGGTGTGGTTGTGGGGACAGGAATGAACACCGAAGTCGGTAAGATTGCAGGGATGTTAGCCAATGAAAAAGAAACTGAAACACCATTGAAACAAAACTTAAACCAATTAGGTAAAATGTTGACGATCGCTATTTTAGTGATTGCAGCAGTGATGTTTGTTATTGGTATGATGAACGGCCGTACATGGATCGATATGTTATTAACATCAATTTCATTAGCCGTTGCAGCGATTCCAGAAGGATTGCCAGCTATCGTTACAATTATTTTAGCTTTAGGTACACAAAAAATGGCGAAGAAAAATGCCATCGTCCGCAAATTACCAGCGGTTGAAACATTAGGAAGCACAGATATTATCTGTTCAGATAAAACTGGGACGTTAACATTAAACCAAATGACGGTTGAAGCTCTTTACACAGATAATGAAGTAAAACCTGCAACAGATGCTGTTGCTATGGACAATATGGCCTTAAAAATCATGAACTACACAAACGATACAAAAATTGCACAAGACGGTTCATTGATTGGTGATCCAACTGAAACAGCACTTGTTCAATACGGTTTAGATCACGATTTTAACGTAACGGAAAAAGTTGCTGCTGAACCTCGTGTTGCTGAAATTCCATTTGATTCAGATCGTAAATTGATGACAACTGTTCACCAATTAGCAGATGGTAAATTCTTAGTTGCTGTCAAAGGTGCACCAGACGAATTACTAAAACGTTGTAATCAAGCATTATTAAAGGGTCAAACACCAGCAATGGATGACAAACAACGTCAAGAAATTTTAGCGACTAATACAAAATTAGCCAAACAAGCCTTACGTGTTTTAGGAATGGCCTACAAAATCGTCGATGCAGTTCCAGCGGAAATGGATTCTGATTTAGTTGAAAAAGACTTAGTATTTGCAGGTCTTGTTGGCATGATCGATCCAGAACGTAAAGAAGCGGCAGAAGCCGTGAAAGTGGCAAAAGAAGCGGGTATTCGTCCAATCATGATAACAGGTGACCACAGAGATACAGCTGAAGCAATCGCTGCTCGTCTTGGTATCATTAAAGAAGGCGACGATGATGCAGTGATCACAGGTGCTGAATTAAATGAATTATCGGATGAAGCCTTTGCTAAAGTAGTCGAACATTATTCTGTTTATGCTCGTGTTTCTCCAGAACATAAAGTTCGTATCGTGAAAGCGTGGCAACAAGAAGGTAAAGTCGTTGCTATGACAGGTGACGGTGTGAATGATGCACCAGCCTTGAAAGCAGCTGACATCGGTATTGGGATGGGGATCACTGGTACAGAAGTATCAAAAGGGGCCTCTGATATGGTCTTAGCGGATGATAACTTCTCTACTATTATCGTAGCCGTTGAAGAAGGACGTAAAGTCTTCTCAAATATCCAAAAAACGATTCAATATCTCCTTTCTGCTAACTTAGGGGAAGTATTGACACTCTTTATTGCAACAATGTTAGCGTGGGATACCTTACTACCAGTTCACTTATTGTGGATCAACTTAGTAACCGACACATTCCCAGCAATTGCTTTGGGCGTAGAACCTGCTGAACGTGACGTGATGAGCCATGCGCCTCGTGGGAAGAAATCAAACTTCTTCTCTGGCGGTGTCTTGAGTAGTGTAATTTATCAAGGGATCACACAAGGTGCGTTGACGCTGATCGTGTATAAAATGGCGATCGAATTCCCAGCGCACACAGCAGCGAATATGCCAAACTTATCAGCAGCAGCCTTATATGATTTACAACATGGTGATGCGTTGACAATGGCGTTTGCAACATTAGGATTGATTCAATTGTTCCACGCATTCAACGTGAAATCTATTTACCAATCTGTCTTTAAAGTTGGGTTGTTCAGAAACAAATCATTTAACTGGGCTATTTTAATATCGTTCTTGTTACTAGCAGCAACGATTCTAATTCCAGGTTTCAATGACTTGTTCAGCGTAACGTCATTAGATGCTTACCAATGGGCAATCGTTGCCGGAACGTCATTTGCGATTATCCCAATCGTTGAAATTGTAAAATTTGTTCAACGTAGAATGGGAAAAAGTTAACAAAAAATCGAAAAAAATGAATAGACTTATAAATAAGTTTAAAGTCAACTAAATACGAAGACCAAAAATCATGAAAAAGATTTTTGGTCTTTTTATTTTTTTTAATTAAATCAATGTAAAAAGACTCTCAAACTATTTCGATTTAGTTTTACTGAAAAGAGAAAAAGGGATTAAACTTATTTTAGAGACTTTTATTTTTTTTTCAAAAAAAAACAGCTCTTATTTTTGAATAATAAAAAAAAAGTGACTGCTTTTTTGCTGTATATTATCTACTATCAAAGAGTAAACAGGAAACTTTGATGAACAGTTGTCACTCGCTGAGGTAGGAAAGGAAGAAAAGAATTATGAGCATAAACGTATAAAGAAACGGTGAATTATCTTTAGAGGGACGAAAATCGATAGAGTTCCAAACTTTTACAAAAAAGCAATCATAAGTATATGATTGTCTAAAAATCGATTTTCATGAGACAATCAATACATATTAAATTTAAGGAGTGATTGGATATGTCAGAAGAAAAAAAACTTGAACCTTACAGACACACCGATGGGAAAGGGTGGATTGATCATGGACCTAGAAATACTAGTCGTGATGAAGAAAATCCAGATATTCTAGTGCCACCTGCTACTGACCACGGAACGATGGCGAATTTAAGATTTAGTTATTCTGATTCACATCAACGCTTAGAAGAAGGCGGATGGACAAGAGAAATCACAAACCGTGATTTTCCCATTTCACAAGATGTTGCTGGCGTAGACATGAGCTTAGAACCCGGTGCTTATCGAGAAATGCATTGGCATAAGGAAGCTGAATGGGGCTTGATGCTCTATGGAAATGCTCGTGTGACAGGTATTGATGAATACGGACGCTCCTTCATTGATGACATTAAAGCCGGAGATTTATGGAACTTTGAAGCGGGAGTTCCTCACTCTATTCAAGCGTTAGACGAAGGCTGTGAATTTTTATTAGTTTTCAGTGAAGCTGATTTTTCTGAAAACAATACATTCTTATTATCGGATTGGTTGGCACATACGCCACCTGAAGTGGTTGCGGCAAACTTTAAAAAATCAACAGAGGAAATTGAAAGTTTCCCTGCTAAAGAAAAATATATTTTTAAAGCAAATATTCCTGGTTCTATTGAAGAAGTCGAACGTCCAAATGTGAATGGGAAAGTTCCATCGCCATTTACATTTCATATGGATACAATTAAACCGATTGAATCAGAAGCTGGTCGTGTACGAATCGTCGATCAAAACGTTTTTCCTGTAGCGAAAACTATTTCGGCTGCTTTTGTGGAAGTAGAGCCAGGTGGAATGCGCGAACTTCACTGGCATCCTAAAGCTGCAGAATGGCAATACTACATTCAAGGGAAAGCTCGCATGACAGTTTTTAACTCTGCTGGTGTTTCTAGAACGTTTGATTTCCAAGCAGGTGACGTAGGTGTCGTTCCAATCGTAGCTGGACACTACGTACAAAATATTGGTGATGAACCCTTGATTTTTGTAGAAGTCTTCAAGCATGGTGAGTATTCTGATATTTCATTAAATAAATGGTTAGGCTCTTCCCCATCGCAAATGGTAGCGGATCATTTAAACGTTACGAAACAATTTGCGGAGTCACTACCAAATCCAGAAAAACCACAACCTGTTGTTTGGTTTAAAAAACCAGAATAGTTTTTGTTTCAATGCCTAGAAAATAAATAGGAAAATTTTCTAGGCTTTTTACTATCAAAAATTGGAGGAATACAGAGTGAATAATCGTAAAGTACCGACTTATCCTGTAATGGAACTACCTTGGATTGCTTTTTTTCTAGCGATTGCGGCTGGCTCAATGGACGGGTATACCTACTTTGTAGGAAAAGCATTTAGCACAGTACAATCAGGAAATATCATTTTATTAGGACAAACAATTGCAACAAAAGACTGGCAGCATTTAGCTACAGTGGCACTCACCATCTTATGTTTTGGATTAGGTGCGATGACCACAGGAATTATTGAAGTATTGGGTATTAAAATGAAGAAAATCTGGGCATTTGAAATTTTACTTATAGAAGCAGTCGTTTTAGTTGGCTTAGGTTTTTCATCAATTAATAGTGTTTTTACCATCCTACAGATATGTATGCTTGTTTCTTTTCTAGCTGGAATGCAAGGGAATGCTTTTCATAAAATAGATGGCATGCTTTATGGAAATGTTGCCGTGACATTAGTGGTGCAATTAGCTTTCAATTATATTATTCAAGCTTTTACCGGAGCAAAAGATGCATGGAAAAATAGTTGGTTATATTTTTCTGTATTAATTGGTTTTGCAGGTGGCGGACTAATTGGGACTATTTTGACAAAAGCTTATGGTGAAAAATCTTTATGGTTTACAGCAATTGTTTTAGTGGGAATTGCCTTCTACTCAAAAATGATCAAAGTAGAGGAAAAAGCGATTAAAGTTGATCCTGTTTAGTAGTAAATAAATAGTGAAGTTGAATAAGTTTTCAAAGACTCGACAGTAACGAACTATAGAGAAAGATTCAGTCGCGCAGAAAGCGAAATAGTTCAATGAGTGTTTCTTTTCTGCGTTATTCGAGGATTGGTAAATTGGAAAATCGGTGTAATTATTTAAGGACGTGAATGGATGAATAAAAACAAAGAAACCTATGATGGGATAAGCTATAATCGAAGCGCTCTTATGATTGTTATTCTACTGGGCGCATTTTGTATTATTATGAATCAAACGCTATTGATCACAGCCTACCCAACGATTATGAAAGACCTGAATATAAGTCTAAGCACCGTTCAATGGTTAACAACATTGTTTCTCTTAGTTTCAGGTATTACTATTCCTTTGTCTGCTTATTTAATGAAGCAAATCCAGTCTAAATATTTATTTTTAACTGCCTTGAATTTATTTTTAATGGGCGTGCTTATTTGTTATTTCGGCCCAACATTCAAGTATTTGCTTTTTGGACGATTATTACAGGGAATTGCTTCTGGAATTATGCTTCCTTTGATTCAGACGATTGTATTAACGCTGTTCCAAAAAAACGAACGTGGAACTGCTATGGGGTTTGTTGGTTTAGTAGTTGCGTTAGCTCCCGCGATAGGGCCAACGCTATCTGGATATATTATTACCTATTTCAACTGGAAAACATTATTTCTTATTACAATACCGTTGATCCTTCTATCAGAAATAGGGGCTTTACTGTTTTTTAAAGTCAGCATACCCTTAAAACAGAGTAAGTTAGACATTCCTTCTGTATTTTTATCGATCATTGGATTTGGTAGTTTGTTATACAGTATTAGTTTAGCCAGTACTAAAGGCTGGTTGTCTAAGGAAGTAATTGTTCTTTTGTTTATAGGATGTACTGTGATTGTTTCTTTCATTGTACGAGAGTTGAAAATTTCAAATCCTCTATTGAACTTAAAAGTGTTTAGCTACTCAACTTTTTCAGTTTCTGTGTTTCTAAGTGCCATTTCTTATATAGCCTTGCTTGGGTTTGAATCTATTTTACCAGACTATATTCAAAAGGTTCATCTAGAAAGTCCAATTGATTCGGGGTTGATTTTATTACCTGGAAGCATCGTGATGGGATTAATGAATCCAGTTACAGGAAAATTATTTGATCGATTTGGTGGACGTTTTTTAATCCCGATTGGTTTGACGTTATTGTCTTTAGGGACATTTCCATTTCTATTTATCACTGAGACAACGCCAATTCTTTTCATAGCTATTTTTTATGCTATCCGTTTATTGGGGATATCTATGGTCTTGATGCCAGTGACAACAACAGGAATGAATGCTTTACCCAATGATATGATCAGTAACGGGACCGCAACGAATAATACATTAAGGCAAATTGCTAGCTCCTTTGGGACTGCTGTATTAGTTACGTTTCTATCTAGTCATGCCCAAGCTACTCCTACACAATCATTGGCAATTGGAAGTTCAGCACTTGCTATGAAAGAATCATTGGAGGTTGCCGATTATCGTCATGCGTTTGCGATGGCTTTTGTTTTTTGTATCGTTGCTTTAATTAGTTCCTTAATTATTTTTCGTAAAAAAGGATCGAATACTAAAAAGAGAGAAAAGAAAGAGTAATCATTTGAATTATTTATAGACGTTTATAAGGAAGTGATAATCCCCACTCTTTCAAAAATACATTACCGGTTAAACAGATATCTAGTGAAAAAATTAAATTTTTTTATAGAAATACGTATTACTTTTCTATCTACTCATTTGCGTGTATATTAAAAATTGAAATGAAGTATATTTATTGATAGTGCGATGACTTCTACTAGGCAATAATTAAGTTAGCTATGTTTATGAAATACCTATAACGATAGGCTACTTAATAAAGAAAGTTTAGTAGAGTAAGTCATCGTTTCTATTTTTTAAACTCGATTACTGATAAAACAATTGAGAAATCAACTATGCAAAGAGTGGGAATAGATGTTAGAAAAGTATTTAGAAAAAAATATTTATAGAAAAATTGTTCTTCTTGAAGCACTATACAAATATGAAAAAATTGACATTACGCATTACATAGAAATATTCGAAGCATTTCCAACAACAGTACAAAATGATTTGGAAGATTTGGTTCAGACCTTAGATATATACATATTAAGTTATGAGAAACAAAAAAAATACTTTTATGTAGAATTTAATAAAGATATTCCATTATTTGAAATTCGCAAAATCATCTATCAGCAATCATTATTTCTAAAGACGTGTACAAAATTTTTGGAGCAACAGTTTAATTACTTAGATTTAGTAGAAGAAGAATTTATTTCAGTTAGTAAAGCTTATAATTTGAAGAAAAAAGCAGAAGCTTTTTTTTCTGCTTGTCATCTGGATTTTGAAAATGAACGGTTGAATAGTTCAGAATTTGAAACGAGGTTCTTATACTTATACTATCTAACAAAAATTGACATCAATTATGAAACAAATCAGACGATTGAATTTGAAGAAGCGTGCGAGGACATGCTCGATTTGATTGAACACGAGTTTTCAACCAGAGTTTATACGGAAGAAAGTCGTTATTTTATTTTACAAGGAATGAATATTGCCTATTCACGTCAAGACAAAGAAAAGCTTGAATTAGAAGAAAAGGTCATCGTCGATTTAAAAAAACGGCCCATTTTCAAGTTAGTCGAGCAAGCATGGAAAAGTTTGAATATGGAGCGGTTTTTACCAGAACATGAAATTGTTTATGTGGTGTCTCTTTTTAATTCTTGTGAGTATTCTTTTAGTCAATTAGAGAATTTATTTGAAGATCATGAGAAATTACGCAGTACGTTTTTAGTTGGTCGTCCAGATATTATTCGGTTAATTCAATATTTTGAAGAAGAATTTGATCAAATTTTATTAGGGGATTTTAGTTTTGAAGAAGGGATTATCCGTTTAACAAGGAATGCTTGGTATAATCATCAAGTTTTAGTCCACGGTTCTTTTTATACGCTGCATCCTAAAAATGAAGAGCTGTTTCAACGAATCGTTAAAGTTTTATTTAAATGGGGACAAGGAATTAAAAATCTTCTTGTAATTGATACAAATTTAATCTATCGTTTTATTGACGAAGCGGGCCCTATTTTAATGCAAGAAAAACTGCTCTTCCGTTTGAAAATCGTGACCGATTCTGATTCAAAATTTTTACTGTATCAAAGTAAATTCTCTGAATTCAATGTTTTTGATATAGTGGTAGAGAATAAATTTTACCGTTCCATATACGAAGTTGAAGGATATGACCAATCGATTCGTAATGAATATATCTTTTGTGAAGAGGCCCTGATTCCATCGGTGTTAGAAGATCATCCTCATATCATTCCAATCTCTGTAGATATGTTATTAGATCATTCTTTCTTGTTAGTGTGTATGAAGCCGTATCAACACTTTATGGAAGTTCATAATACTTCCTATATTAATGGGGTAAAGTGATAATACATTTTTACGTGTTAGTTGGTAAAAGGACGAAGAATGTTAAGGCAAAGAATGCAGCATAAGTTTTGTATGGTTTATGACAGATGAGAATCAAATAGATCCCGTGTGACGTCACCCTGTACCTGACTGGGTTTCTCAGCCATTCTAGCGAAGTTACTTCTGATTTTACTAGTAATTCGAATCCCTAGAGTAGGGGATGTGACTCGTAGTGTTATGTCTCAGATAAAAATAAACAATAGATTACTTTTAAGTATCGATGGATCCTTGATGTTTGAAAAATAGTTTTTAAGGTCAAAACAAGTCAAAAAAGTGGACAAATTTTCATATTGCGGTATTATTAATATAGAGATTTAGCTTTAAAATATGGAGGTTAGTCGTGATGAACTATTTAGATGAAAATGAAGAAACAGAAGAAAAACAACAACCGAATGCGTTTATGAAAAAATTGTTTGAAGAGCGAACAATTTTGATTTACGGAGAAATCAATCAAGATTTAGCACGAGAAGTAACATCTCAATTATTGTTGCTAGCTGCAATGGGTGATGAGCCTATCAAAATCTTTATCAATAGCCAAGGCGGACATGTTGAAGCGGGAGATACGATTCATGACATGATCAAATTTGTAAAACCAGAAGTGATCGTGATCGGAACTGGTTGGGTTGCAAGTGCTGGTATTACGATTTACTTAGCCGCTGAAGCGAAGAATCGTTATAGCTTACCAAATACTCGCTATATGATCCATCAGCCTGCTGGTGGCGTTCAAGGACAAAGCACAGAAATTCAAATCGAAGCGAAAGAAATCATTCGTATGCGCGAACGTGTGAACCGTTTGATAGCTGAAGCAACGGGACAAACATACGAAAAAATCGCAAAAGATACAGATCGTAATTTCTGGATGTCAGCTGATGAAGCAAAAGACTATGGAATGATTTCTAAAATCATCCAAACAAGTGATGAAATCAACTAAACTGAAAAAGAGATTGGACAAACACTCATGATGGCTAGTGCTCTCATGGGTGTTTGTTTTAGACTCTTTTTTAAAAGCTTGAGAAAAATAGACTTTTTCAGATTCCTCTTGTCATCTACCTATGTTAAAGTGTAAAATTAAGTAATTACCAAAAGAAAGTAGGAAAGATTGTGAAACCAAATTTAGGCTATTATGTTCAAAACATCAATGATATTGTAAAAGAAACAGAAGAAGTCGGCGAAAAAATGAATGAATACTACGAAGAAGTACGCAAAGCGATCGACGAGGAAAAAACAACGGAGTTAGCGCCAGAAAGAATTGCCGAAATTCAATGTATTTTCCAAGATGGAACAAAAGAATATACACTTATGTTAGAAAAAGTTAGTCAATTACGTCCGCCAGCACGTGTAATGGGAATCCACAAAAAATTTGAACGCTCTTACATTGAATACTTAGCTGGATGTAACGAAATGATTTTGTCTTTAGATCCTGAAAAAGGGATCGATATTGATTTATTTAATACCTCTGAAGAAAAGCAAGACAAAGCAACGGATGATATTTCATTCGCAATTACTCGAATGAGCAATCTTTTGTTAAAAAAATAAAAATAAAAACTAGAAAAATGACCAAAAAAAGATGGAATTCATTTCTTTTTAATGTTATTTTTAGTAGACAATGAAAAAGATGTATTGTATTATATATTCATACCAACAACAACCTTTTTATTTTTCATTTTACTCTTATTGAGTAATACTCCTTTTCCATCGGCCTTTTCAGCCGATGGTTTTTTTATTATTTGTTTGAAAAAAACATCTTTTTGAGTGTAAATATTTATCATTTGTATTTTTAGTTATTTTATTTATTTGGTGGAATACGGATTAATCTGTTATTTTTAAACGATAAATAGTCAAAAGAATGGCACACATAGAAAAAGGACTAAAGCAAAACGTTTAAGTTCTGCTTTAGTCCTTTCTAATCTCACGACAATTATTTTATTAATTTTCTACATTACGAACATAATCATCAAAATACTGAACAAGATCGGATTTGATCTTTTGGTATTCTGCTTCAGTGTATTCACGTTCTTCGATATTCCCATTAAAAAATGGGATTTCCAACTCTTCGCGCAAGCGATCCAATACTTCGCTTTGATCCATCTGGGCACCTTCTTTACCTGTTGTCTACTCTATTATAAAACATTAAAATCATTCGTCAACTGCTCAAAAGAATCTTTCATAGCTGTCAACTTATTATAAAGTAGGATGCTGTCATCATCTTCAAGTAAAAAGACCTGTTTTAACTCAAAATAAAAATCTTCAAAGGCCTTAAAAAAAGGTTGAACTTCAGATGCAGTTAACTCATCATTACTGAAATAAAAGACACGTACACTATGGTAGTATGTGAAGACTTCATTGATATTCAAAAGAATACGTGTGTCTTCTGGACGTGGACGGCTTGTGACTAAATCGTATAAAGATGAGCTTTTTGTATGGATCTCAGATAAATAAGATAAGAGTAATTCCACTTTTTCATTACTTGCTGACATTAAATCGACCTCCAATTTCCTTAATTATAATAAAAAATAGTGAGAAAGAGAAATAGGACACTCAGTTGACAAGGGATAATTAGAAAAAAAGAAGAAAAAAGAAAAAATATTGACAATGAAATGAGAATACTCTAATATTAACATCATAAATAAAACTCATTGAAAAGAAGAGTACACAAGCAGACATTGAAATTTAGCTGATTATGATGATTTTAGCTAGAATTAGAGAGCTTTCGTTTGGTGAAAGAAAGTAATGGACACTTGTCGAAAATGATCTTGGAGAGGAAAAGTCAGATTGATTTTTACGGCAGCTACCGTTAACAAGGCACCAAATCAAGAAGAAATTTGGCGTTTGGATCGAGATGGAGAATTTTTCCAATAAAGGTGGTACCGCGACAGTCGCCCTTTACTAGGTTACAACTAGTAGGGGCGACTTTTTTGGTTTCTTTTTAATGAGAATAAAAGAAAGAGGTGGTCATTATGCAAGAAGGTGACATGAGTATCAACGATGTAAAAAAACAAATCCAATACAAATTGAAAAGGGATGAAGCATAATGACAAACACTAACTATCAATTCGAAACGATCCAAATCCATGGCGGCCACACGCCAGACAAAGAGACAAATGCTAGAGCGGTTCCTATTTACCAAACAACCTCTTATACGTTTGATGATACACAAGATGCAGCAGAAAAATTTGCGCTAGCTAAAGTTGGAAATATCTACACTCGTATTACGAATCCCACAACAGCAGTGTTGGAAGATCGTTTGAACGAATTAGAAGGAGGTGTCGGTGCAGTAGCAGTAGCTTCAGGGACTGCCGCTGTCACGTATGCGATTCAAAATCTTGCAAGTAGTGGTGATCATATTGTTTCAGCCTCCACATTGTATGGCGGAACGTTTAACTTATTTGCACATACATTACCAGAATTTGGCATCTCAACAACTTTTGTTGATCCAGACCAATTAACGAATTTTGAAGAAGCAATTCAAGAAAATACCAAAGCGATTTTTATCGAGACAATTGGGAATCCAAGGACGAATGTAGCAGATTTAGAAGCGATTGCAGAAATCGCACATAAACATAAGTTGCCATTAATCGTTGATAATACTTTTGCTACAGCGTATTTAAATCGTCCATTTGATTTCGGTGCTGACATAGTGGTTTATTCCGCCACAAAATTCATTGGCGGACATGGTGTTGCTTTAGGTGGAGTCATTATTGATTCAGGCAAGTTTAACTGGGCCAATGGAAAATTTCCCAAATTAGTTGACCCAGATCCGAGTTATCATGGACTATCCTATACAAAAGATATAGGAGCAGCTGCATATATCACTCGTCTGAGAGTTTCATTATTAAGAGATACAGGTGCAGCGATCTCCCCATTCAATAGTTTTTTATTGATTCTTGGGTTGGAAACTCTATCATTGCGATTAGACCGTCATGTTGAAAATGCGTTAGCGATTGCTGAATTTCTAGCTAAACATCCCAAAGTGGAATGGGTCAATTATCCAGGATTACCAAACAATAGCTATCATGAACTAGCAAAAAAATATTTACCTAAAGGCGCAGGATCAGTTTTTACTTTTGGCGTCAAAGGTGGCGCTGAGGAAGGGAAAAAGTTGATCAATCACGTACAATTATTTTCACTTTTAGCCAATGTCGGAGACGCAAAGTCATTGATCATTCATCCTGCTTCAACAACGCATTCGCAATTAAGTGAAGAAGAATTAAAAGCTTCTGGGACCTCTCCAGAATTGATTCGCTTATCGATTGGAATCGAAAATATTGACGATATTCTCACCGATTTAGAACAAGCGTTAAACCAATTATGATGGAGTGAATCAACGCTGAGAATCTGCTTTTTCTTAGGTTTGTTAAAAAAATTCTCATAAAACCATTGACTTTGTTTTAAAAGTTCGGTATCTTTAACACTATAGTTTGAATTATTCAAAAATTCTGACAATAAAGGATGTTGAAGAAGATGAACAAGCAGACAACGACAATTACATTCTTATTATTACTGAAGGACTCATCACACTGATTTCTAGAAACCAGCTGCAGCACAGCTTTTTCTTATCAGACGTTGAGAGTCCTGTTTTCGCATTGCATGAACGGGATGACAAGCATCCCATATCGTGGGGTGCTTTTTTGTTGCAAAACACAGCGACTGCTTGCAGAGCTGATGTTGCGCAATACTTGGCGAGCGAAACGAGAGAAGTTTCATTCGTCTAAAACACAGCGACTGCTTGCAGAGCTGATGTTGCGCAATACTTGGCGAGCGAAACGAGAGAAGTTTCATTCGTCTAAAACACAGCGACTGCTTGCAGAGCTGATGTTGCGCAATACTTGGCGAGCGAAACGAGAGAAGTTTCATTCGTCTAAAACACAGCGACTGCTTGCAGAGCTGATGTTGCGCAATACTTGGCGAGCGAAACGAGAGAAGTTTCATTCGTCTAAAACACAGCGACTGCTTGCAGAGCTGATGTTGCGCAATACTTGGCGAGCGAAACGAGAGAAGTTTCATTCGTCTAAAACACAGCGACTGCTTGCAGAGCTGATGTTGCGCAATACTTGGCGAGCGAAGCGAGAGAAGTTTCATTCGTTTCACCTAACCTAAAAAATGAAAAAAACCATTTACTCAATTCAGAAGGGATGTATGAAAAATGAAGACTATCCAATTTTTTGACACGACTCTAAGAGATGGCGAACAAACACCAGGTGTAAATTTCAACACCAAAGAAAAAGTTCAAATCGCCAAACAACTAGAAAAATGGGGTATCGATACGATCGAAGCGGGATTTCCGATCGCATCGATTGGTGATTTTGAAGCAGTTAAAGCCATCGCAGAAAATGCTGAAAAAATGACCGTCGCAGGTTTGGCACGGTGCCAAAAAGCCGACATCGATCGTGCTCATGAAGCGTTGCAAAATGCCAAGCACCCACAAATCCATGTGTTTCTAGCAACAAGTCCCGTTCATATGGAATTTAAACTAAAAATGTCACCAGACGAAGTAATTTCTTCTATTAAAGAACATGTTAGCTACGCAAAAACAAAATTCGAAAAAGTCCAATTTTCACCAGAAGATGCAACCAGAACAGATAAACAATTTCTACTAAAAGCGGTTCAAACGGCTATCGATGCGGGGGCAACGATCATCAACGTTCCAGATACAGTCGGTTATTCTAACCCAACAGAATACGGGGCACTATTTAAATTTTTGATCGAAAATATCCAAAGCGATGAAGAAATTATTTTCTCTTCTCATTGCCACGATGACCTAGGAATGGCGACGGCCAATGCCTTAGCAGCGATCGAAAATGGCGCTCGTCGAGTAGAAGGAACGATCAATGGCATCGGCGAACGAGCTGGCAATACTGCACTTGAAGAAGTAGCATTGGCGCTATACATCAGAAAAGATTTCTACGAATCTCAAAGCAATATCACATTGAACGAAACCAAAAGAACGAGCGATCTCGTCAGCCGTCTATCAGGTGTAGCAGTGCCAAGAAATAAAGCAATCATCGGAGCGAACGCTTACGCTCACGAATCAGGGATCCATCAAGATGGCGTGTTGAAAAATCCAGATACCTACGAAATCATTACACCATCACTTGTTGGGGTAAACGAAAACTCATTACCACTAGGAAAACTTTCAGGTCGCCATGCATTTGCGACTAAAATGGAAGCACTAGGATACCAACTAACAGAGGATGAATTAAAAGACGCCTTCAAACGCTTCAAATCATTGGCAGACAAAAAGAAACAAGTCACAGAAGATGATTTGATCGCGCTAATGGTTGGACAATCACAAGAATGTAGCGAAGATTATCGCTTGGAGCGTGTTCAACTACAATACGTTTCTGACGGCAGTCAAGGAGCAATCGTGTCCATCAATACAGGTGAAGACGAAAGTAAAACAGAATCGGCGATCGGCTCTGGTAGTATCCAAGCGATCTATAATTCGATCGATAAAATATTCGACCAAAACCCAGAACTACAAGAGTATTACATTAAAGCCATTACAGGCGGGGAAGATGCCCAAGCAGAAGTACATGTAACCTTAGCAGATACTGAAAACAACAAACAATTCAACGGCATCGGCATCGATTTTGATGTTTTACAAGCATCAGCAAAAGCTTATGTCAAAGCCAGTGAACAATTTCAAAAAGAAGTGGGGAAAGCCTAATGAACAAGCGAATCGTAGCATTGCCGGGTGACGGTATCGGAGCAGAAATCATGGATAGCGCACTAAACATTTTAGCAGAAATCATGGTACAAGATAATCTAGATTTTGATATTGAACGTTTTGCCTTTGGCGGTGCGGGTATTGATGAACAAGGTGATCCCTTACCAGATTCAACCTTAAAAGCCTGCGAAAAAGCCGATGCGATCTTACTAGGTGCCATCGGCGGACCAAAATGGGACAATGCGCCAAAACGTCCAGAACAAGGCTTGCTGGGGTTAAGAAAAGCCTTAGGACTTTTTGCCAATATCCGTCCAATATCCGTGCCAGATGCAGTCGTTCATTTATCGCCATTAAAAGAAGAAAACGTTCGAGGCGTTGATTTTGTAGTCGTTCGTGAACTGACAGGCGGCATCTACTTTGGTGAAAAACAGCTAGGGGAAACAGAAGCCTCAGACCTATGTACCTATTCAAAAGCTGAGATCCAACGTATTATCAGAAAAGCCTTTGAAATCGCTCGTACTAGAGACAAAAAAGTCACCTCTGTCGATAAAGCCAATGTACTAGCAACCAGTAAATTATGGCGTCAAACAGCCGAAGAAGTGGCACAAGAATTTCCAGATTGTACTTTAGAGCATCAACTAGTTGATTCAGCGGCAATGGTCATGATTCAAAAACCAAAAGCCTTTGACGTAATCGTTACAGAAAATCTATTTGGCGATATCCTAAGTGACGAAGCATCAGTGATTCCAGGCTCACTAGGGATGATGCCAAGTGCCAGTCACAGCGAATCTGGTCCCTCATTATACGAGCCAATCCATGGTTCAGCACCAGACATCGCCAATCAAAATATTGCCAATCCAATGTCGATGATTTTGTCAGTAGCGATGATGTTACGCCAATCATTTGGCTTAGAAAGCTCAGCAAAGAAAATCGAAGAGGCTTGCGATCGTGTCATGAATCAAGGAATCCTAACCACAGACCTAGGTGGTAAAGCGACAACAACAGACTTTACAGAAGCTATAATAACAGAATTGAGAGGTGCTTAATATGGGAAAAACACTATTTGATAAACTTTGGGAACAACATGTGGTATCAGGCGTTGCAGGAGAACCGCAGCTACTTTACGTCAATCTTCATCTAATCCATGAAGTCACCTCGCCACAAGCCTTTGAAGGACTAAGAGAAGCAGGTCGAAAAGTCCGTCGACCAGATAGAACCTTTGGGACGATGGATCATAACGTACCAACACAAGATATTTTTAACATCACGGACTTGGTGGCAAAAAAACAAATCGAAGCCTTGCAGAAAAACTGTGAAGAATTCGGTGTAACGCTGTGTGATAACGGCAGTGACCGTCAAGGAATCGTGCATATGGTGGGCCCCGAAACAGGGTTGACACAACCAGGAAAAATCATCGTTTGTGGGGATTCACATACAGCAACTCACGGCGCATTTGGAGCCTTGGCATTCGGTATTGGAACCAGTGAAGTAGAACATGTTTTTGCCACACAATGCATTTGGCAAAATAAGCCAAAATCAATGGGTGTTAAAATTACTGGAAAACTAGCCAAAGGCGTGTATGCCAAAGATATTATTCTTGCCTTGATCGCAAAATATGGGGTTGATTTTGGTGTTGGACATGCGGTTGAATTTTACGGTGAAACGATTGAAAATCTAACGATGGAAGAACGCATGACCATCTGTAACATGGCCATCGAAGGCGGCGCAAAAATGGGGATGATGGCACCAGATGAAAAAACCTTTGAATACGTGCGTGGCAGAGAATATGCACCAGAAGATATGGAAGCGGCAATTGCTGATTGGAAAAAACTGCCAAGTGATCCAGACGCAACTTATGATGTGGATCTAGAATTGAACGCAGATGAACTGGTTCCCTTCATCACATGGGGCACGAATCCAGAAATGGGCATCCCAATCACCGGAACATTCCCAGAAATCAAAGATATGAACGACGAACGTGCCTATAACTATATGGATCTAAAACCAGGACAACGCCCATCAGATATCGAAATCGGCTACGTTTTTATTGGCTCATGTACCAACGGTCGACTATCTGATTTGGAAGAAGCGGCTCGTATCGTAAAAGGCAAAAAAGTCAAAGAAGGTATTACGGCAATCGTAGTCCCAGGCTCAAGGCCCGTTCGTAAAGCAGCCGAGAAAATCGGTTTGGATAAACTCTTCATTGAAGCTGGCTTTGAATGGCGTGAACCAGGCTGCTCTATGTGTCTAGGCATGAACCCAGACCAAGTACCAGCGGGTGTTCACTGCGCCTCAACCTCGAACCGAAACTTTGAAGGACGTCAAGGCAAAGGGGCAAGAACCCATCTTTGTAGCCCAGCAATGGCAGCAACAGCCGCAATCGAAGGAACATTTAGAGACATTAGAGAGGAGCTTGGTGCATAATGGAGGCATTTACACAACATACAGGAACTACGGTTCCACTAATGAACGACAATATCGATACCGATCAAATCATTCCAAAATCATTTCTAAAACGAATCGAAAAAACGGGCTTTGGCGAGTTTTTATTTGATGAATGGCGTTATTTGCCAGACCGTACACCAAATCCAGAATTTACCTTAAATGAACCACAATACAAAGACGCGACAATTCTGATTTCTGGTGATAACTTTGGTTCAGGTTCATCACGAGAGCATGCGGCTTGGGCATTGGATGATTATGGCTTTCGAGCAATTATTGCAGGAAGTTTCAGTGATATTTTTTATATGAATGCGACGAAAAATGGACTATTGCCAATTGTGTTGAAGCAAGAAGAATTGGATGCATTGGCTGGTCTTAAAGCAGATGAAATGATTACGATTGATTTACCTGCCCAACAAGTGGTGACACCTAATGGAACGTATTCTTTTGAAATTGATAGCACTTGGAAGCACAAATTGGTGAATGGGTTAGATGATATTGCTATTAGTTTGACACATGATGCTGAAATTGCGGCTTATGAAGCGAAGATTCCGGCTTATTGGCAATAGTAAAATAGTAAATAGTAAGAATGCTGCATCGATAACGGTTTTCGTTGCGGCTTTTTTCATTCGATCGTTAGGAGCGTGAACCCAATGGAATGGGATGCAAAAAAATATAATACGACACATGATTTTATTTTTAAATATGGCGCTGGATTGTTAGCGTTATTACCGAAAGAGCCTAAAAAAGTGTTGGATATTGGTTCTGGAACGGGAGCATTGACAAATCAAATTGCAGAACTCGGTCATAAAGTGACAGGGATCGATCAATCTGCAAATATGATCAATCAAGCAAAAGAAAGCTATCCTGATTTGAATTTTTTACAGGAAGATATCTTAAATCCCTCAGATCAAATTGGACTGTATGATATTGCTTTTTCAAATGCAGTGTTTCATTGGATCACTGATCAAGAGTTGTTAGTGAAAAATATCAGTGAGCATCTAAACGTAAATGGACAATTGATTTGTGAGTTTGGTGCAGTTGGGAATGTCCAGGCGATTAGAGAAGCATTTGGTCGTGAGTTAAAAACGTTTGGCCAACCTTTCGAAGAGCCATTTTGCTTTACGTCGATTACGGATTATCGGACTTTACTTAAAAAGCATTGTTTTGAGGTTGTAGAAATTTTAGAATATGATCGTCCAACACCGCTTAAAGGTGGGAGAGCTGGTTTGAGAGAGTGGATGGAACAGTTTTATACTGATGAATTAGGTGCATTATCTGGGGATCAGAAAGAGAAGCTGCTTGAGAATATGGAGCGGGATTTGGCGCCTAAATTGTGGAAAGAGGATCATTGGGAAGCCGACTATCGAAGGTTGAAAATAAAAGCTGTGAAAATCTAGAGATAACTACAATACTACTAAGTAGAAAAAGAAATTGCCATAAATAGTATATGCTAATTTGGATCAAGATTTCGATCAGAAATAGGATAATGTTGACTCAAGATAGCATAAAAACGCCGCAGTTTTGACCATAGATGTGATGGATTTGATAGAAATACAGAAGGGAACAAACGCACATCAAAAATAGGAAGCTTGGAAATAGTTATTTTCCAAACTTCCTATTTTTTTGCGGTTCATGTTTCTACACTTCGGGTTTTATGTGTGATTTTTGAAATATCTTGAAAGAATTAAGTTCAAGATATTTTTATTCTTTATTATATGTATTCAAAAGAGCGGAATTCATTACTTGTATTAGTATATTCTATTATTTTTAATTAGTCTAGTGTAAAAATATCTTTTTATTATCAAATTTTTCTGTTTTAAAAGAAAAAACTGATAATAATTAATTATTTTAGTGATTTATTACAGTTTAGAAAAGAGATATTTATAGGTATAATTCATTTTTAGCCGTCAAAAACCGTCAAATGTAAACTATTGAGGAGGAAAAAAATATGTCAAAAAGAGGCGAAAATATCTATAAAAGAAAGGATGGACGCTGGGAAGGTCGATACAGAAAAGGCCGAAATAAAGAGGGAAGAATTGTATACGGATATGTTTATGGAAAACAATATAATGAAGCAAAAGAAAAATTATCAAAAAAAAATTCAGACTATTCTATATACGGAGAAGCAACTGTACAAGAAGAAATGATGGTAGATGAATGGTTACACTATTGGCTGAATATTTTAATGAAAAATAGAATCAAACCGTCTACTTATTCAAATTATAGAGGGCGAATCAAACGACACCTTTCTCCATTTTTTAAAAACAAGCAGTTATCCGAGCTAGAAACAGCTGATATTGACAGGTTTATTTACTCGTTATACCTATCAGAACTTTCTTCCAACAGTATTCGCAGCATTATAAGTATGCTAAGAAGTGCTCTAAAAAAAGCTGTAAATGATAACAAAATTGCAAAAAATCCGTGCAGAGGAGTACGTTTACCCGCATTAACAAAAACGGAAATAAAAAGTTTAGATAGAAACCAACAGAAAAAATTGGAACAAATTGCTTTGTATAAAAAAGAGTGCTCTGCGGAAATTATAGCCTTGTACACAGGGATGAGAATTGGCGAAATCAGCGGATTAAAATGGGAAGACATCGATTTTATCAACAATAAAATTTTTGTGAAAAGAACAATTTCTAGAATACCTTCAGTAACTGAACCACACAAAACAGAGATCATCATGGGGAAACCCAAGTCCGTTAACGGAGAACGCGCAATCCCAATCTCTAAAAATCTAAAAAGATATTTAATGGAAAAAAAACAAAAGAGTACCAGTTTATTTGTCATTTCTTGTAAAAACAGTTTTACTGAACCGCGAATTATTAATTATCGTTTTAAAAAAATAGTAGAAGAATCAAAAATAGGCTCGGTTCATTTTCACGCATTGCGACATACATTTGCTACTAGATGTGTTGAATCAGGAATTGATATTGCGACATTGAGTAAAATTTTAGGACATGCATCAACCAAAATGACACTTGATATTTATACGGATTCCTTGTGGGAAACTAGACGTTCCGCAATGATGGTAATTGATAAACAGCTAAATTACGATGAGAAGCTACCTTTATAATGATAGAAGAGGCTGGGGCAGAAGCTTATTTCCGAAGGGATTGCTTCTGCTTCCACCGTTTATTCGTGTTTAGGGTGTGAAACAAAAGTGATGTTTACTTTTGTCTCACATCCATTTTTTTAGCCGTCAACGAAACCGTCAAATTATTTTAAGAAATGCACGATAATAGGCTAAATTAAAAGAATATCTTGAACTTAATTCTTTCAAGACAATCATTATTTCATTTTTACTAGTAGCGTGATAAGTACAAATATCTACTCAAAACGACTTTAATAGTAGCTTACTTTCGACTGTACACTACGAAAAGCTTTTAGTTATGACATAAATTTAGTAGGAGGTACCTGTGATGTACACTATCGGTATTTTTCGAGATCCGTCTCAACCTGTATTGGATTATACCAAAGATTTTGCGAGCTTAGGTCATGAGATCACATTTTTAAAAGTAGGACATGTAAGTTCAGAGCTAGGAAATGTAGATGCCGTTATTATTGAAGAATCAGTTGTAACAGATCTATCTTGTATTTGCAAAAATATCTTGGAATTAAGAATGAGATTAAATAAATTAATCTGGGTATTATTAATTGATAACAATGAAGAAGCAAAAACAAAAAAGAAAATATATTTACAACTGGGTGCAGATGGTGTCTCTACTCATGAAGAAGAATTTGCTTTGCAATTTTCAAATATCTTAAATCGAATTGAGAAAAAGGAATTCCCTACCAATGTGCAGACTGTATCATCGCCTGTACCACCACTAGAACTACTCCCTGAAAACCTAAGTGTTTTAAGGGAAGGAAAAGTCGAAATTAGCTTAACCAAATTAGAATTTAAAGTATTAGAACTACTTTTTAATAGGCACGATAAAGCATTAACCTATGAAGAAATATACCAACATATTTGGGCAAACGAAAGTGCGGAGAAAAAAGAGTATCGAGTAAGTAACATCATTTTCCATTTAAGAGGAAAAATTGAAGAAGATCCTACGACTCCGAAATTTATCAAAACGGTTCGAACGATTGGGTACAAATTGGCGTTAGATCAACAAGTAAACAACAGTAGTATGACTAACGCTTGAAGGAGGTGAAGAAACTAAGAACATTCTTTTAAACTAAGGGGCAGGAGGGGAAATGAATGAAATGATGAAAAAAAGAAAATTTCAATTAGTTGGAATGAGCATAGCCATTCTTTCGATCCTTATTTTAGCTATGTTTTCACAAATGTATTCTTCTTCAACTAAAATATTTGCCAAATCACCGATTTCGCTGACGGCTGTTGAAGATGAAATCTATACAAATGAATTCTTTCATTTAAAGATTTCCGATACAAGAGCAGAAAATGAACTGAAGCAGTCTGATGAAAGTAATTCGTCAACTAATTCCGGTGAACAGAAAAAAGAATGGCAAGTTCATCTACCTAAAGGGATACATTTTGACGAAGAAGAAGAAAGAGCCATGCTTTTGAAGGAAGACCCAAAAGCAGAATTCCCTGTTTTTAATTGGAATGAAGAAACACGGACGTTAACGATTACAGTAAAAAGTGATCAATCTTCCCTGGAATTAGCATTATTAGCAGACAAAAGTGGCGATTATTCACTGCAATTGTCTGATGAAGCAGGTAGCTTTACACAACAAGAGCTAAAACTTTCGGTAAAAGAATCAAAAAAGGCTACAGACAGTAGCCAAGATCTCGTTCAACCGAGGGCATTAAGCACTAGAGCTGCTGGTACAGCAGAAGTGACTGATTGGCAAAGTTTTGTTGAAGCAATCGCCGATAACACAGTGAATACCATTTCAGTACAAAATGATATTACACTGTCGGGGACGTTGAATAACTATAAGGATCTATTTAGTGTTAGTTCAGTTGATCTAGCCAGTGCGCAAAATGTTTATTTGTATATCAATAAAAATGCGACTGCACGCTCCCTGACAATTGATGGAAATGGACATAACTTTAATTTTGGTAACCTAGCGATCGGTTTTCTGGACCAATCAAGCTATGTATCAGGAAGTTCTGGAACCATTTTTGGCTATTGGGATTTAAAATTCCAAAACATTAACATGAGTTCCTCAAACTATTCTGGACCATTTTATATTTCATCGTATACGGCGACTGAAAGTGCCACGAATGGGTTAACGGGAACAAATCGAAGCAATGCGAATATTTCTTATGATACTGCTTCGGCTACCAATACGAGAAATGTGACAGACTTTTTAGGATACACGATTGGTCTAAATGACCCATGGGTAACGAATGTGGAACTGTTAAATGATATCTATACAAATGCCCCAACCTATTCATCTAGTTATTTTATTTATAGTCCGTATTTACGTTACTCTCAAAATGTGACCACAGCGACTTCGATTGGAATTGCTTCTGGTGGTGAGTCCCATATGTATTTCCAATTACAAGGAAATGCACGGACGGTTAAAGTCAACGGGAACAATTACACATTAGATTTTGGTTCGCTTTGTTTTTCGTTCCAAGCCTATAATAATTACGGTTCAAAAGCATGGGATATCCAATTTAGTAATATGACGGTTTATCATGGTAACTACTGGGGTGCGATGATTTTTAACAATGGTGCCAATGGCGGAAAAATGACTATGGATAATTACACTGGGTATGGAACACAGTTTTTAGAATCACAACAAACCACGTTAACACTAAAAAATAAAGTTCATTTGGAGCAACAACGTACGTGGACTTCAGTAAAAAAAGACGGCACAACGATCCGTACATGGAATGTAAATAACTATCAACAAGGAAGCTTAGCGATTTCTACAGCTGTTGTAGAAGATAATGCTGATGTTTACATTTCTTCTTTAGGTTCGAATGTATTGTATATGCCATCAGGCAGCTTTGCCATCGGTAAAAATGTCAAGCTTAAACTGGAACGTGGCAATCAAACAACCGCAGCCGAATACTACAATACCAACTTGAACATTTCAGGCGGGTCATTATCTGTAGGCGAAGGTTCCACCGTTGATATCTTAAATCATCATGCGACATTTGGTGGTGCGGTCTACCTAGGATCAGCTTCATCTGAGTTAAACATTGGGAAAGATGCGACGGTAAATATTCAAACAGATGCCTATACTGGAACGGGTAACAACAATATAAACTATAACCCAATCTATATGAATGGCGGGTCGATCAACGTTTCAGGGAACTTAAATGTTAAAGGGGTAAACATGGGGGCCAGCACAACGGATTTATTCTATGTTGCAAATAACTCAACCTTTATCGTTCAACCGAATGCTTCGTTTGATATTCAAAGCGATAGCACATCGATCACGCAATATTTATTGCGAATGGGTGGAGCGTCATCAACTTTTAAATTCTCAGATGCTAAACGCGTGAATCTTCAAAAAAATAGCGCATTAACTAGCGGTACATCTACCAATAATGGGTTGATTTGGTCTCAAGGAAACTTGGATGTGTCGGTTCAAAATGTCTTCCAATGGTCATTGAATAATGTGGCTGGTGGGGCTGATGGTGATAATGGGTACACATATGAGTACATTCCGATGAGTAATATGCGATTAGCTTATGGAAGTGGCTTTAATCCTACAATCACAGCATCTAATGCGATGACAAATGAAACGTTAACTAGATTTAACGCGAATTTTACAACGAGAGGACAACAACGAGTTCTCTTTACCCGAGTGCCAGATCCAAATATTGCGATTCATAGCATTGCAACCGATAATCGTGGCAATAATAGTTCGACCACTGTGTCTGGCTACGCGATTCCAAATGCCTATGTCCGCATTTGGGATGTACCAGTCAATAAGTCGATCACGGCAGCCTTTGATCCATCAACTGATAGCGTAAAATCACCTGTAGAAGATACGTCTACTCCAGCTGAATACCGTGCGAATTTTACAACGAAATCAGATGCGGCAGGGAATTGGTCCGTAACCGTACCAGCCGGGCATTATTTTACCGCTGGAAGTGTCATTCACGCCTACGGATTTGCGAATCTAAAAGCCGAAGAAGTGACACAAACAGTCTTGGATAAAACACCACCTACAGCTTCACCGGTGACCTATTACATGACAAAAGGGGATACGTTACCTGCACCAAAAGACATGGTGAAAGACGTTAGTGATACAAGTCCAGTCAATAATGGTTTTGATTATGCCTATACGGATCCTACTACGGCAGAAACAGCAGCAAATACGCCGGGAACACACACGGTACAGATCAATGTATCTGATAAGGCAGTTGATGCTGATGGAAATCCAGCACCGAATACCAAAGTCGTTGAGTCAACATTAGTTGTCTATGACCAGGCTTCAGGTGTTTCAGGCTCTGATTTTGAGGCATCTTATGTAGATATTCGAAATCTATCAGAAACAGAATTAAAGAATTATATCCTGCAACATAGCAAGCCAGAAGCCTATAAACTAGCAAATGGAACCAAAACAGATCTGACTCAATTTGTAACAGTAACGGACTTTGGTGGCTTAAATAATGTGAGCGAACTTCAACCAAAAGCATATCCTGTGACATTAACAGTAAAAGCAGCTGATTCAGGATTGCCTACAGACATTACAACGACGATTCAAGTGACAGTAGTTGATGTTGATGCCGTATTATCGGTTGAATTCTTGAATGAAGCAAATCAAGTATTATCTGGCTATACCGTTAAATTAAATACGCAAGTCGGGGACACGATTGACTTAACAAAAGAAGAGAGTGTCACCACACAACTTACGAATGTAACGAAAGCCGGGTATGATATTGCCGAACGACCAGCTAATGAAACAGCGGTGAAAATAAATAATACTGCACTAACCGTTCAATACAAAGTGCAAGGCGTATTGAGTTTGACCTCAGTACCAAGTGCGTTAGACTTTGGCTCACTAGCGTATAATGCAACAACGAAACGAGTAGAAGACCCAGAATTTGATCAGCAATTAGTGGTCACGGATACTCGGGCAGATGCCAAAAACGGTTGGAACTTAACGGCTACATTGACAACACCGATGAAAAACGATAGCGGTCAAGAATTAGTCAATGCTCTGCGTTATGTTACGAGCGGTAAGGAAACAATTTTAACTAATAATGCGCAGGTCGTTTACACCAATAGTAAAGGCACAGCAGGTAGTTTTGATGTCAGTGACAGTTGGGGGAAAGCAGCAAATACTGACGGGATAAAATTACAAATTAATTCATCTGATACCGTTTATACAGGAGATTATGTTGGCGTAATTACGTGGAAAGTCATGGCTGGACAACCATAAAGGAGAGTGGAAAATGAAACATAAAACAATAACATTAATCGTCTGCTCTCTGGTTGTATTGACCGGCATGTTTAGTTACTCAAACAGTTCAAGTGCGAATGAAGGAACAGGTGGGCAAGTCAATCGAGGCGGTAAGATTTCATTTTACGAAGAATCGACAGAACCGTCTGATTCCTCTACCAGTACTGAACCAAGTTCATCCACAACGACAACTCCGAGTACAACAGTGAAACCAGCTGGAAAAACACTTCCTAGTATGGGGGAGCTGCTAAAAAACTACGGCATTTTCGGTATAGGTATTCTATTCCTATTGCTATTGCTTCTCTTTTTACGAAAACGTAGAAAGGGGGAGCAAAAATGAAGTTAAAACAAGTCGGTATCTGGTCGTTATCAATCGCCAGTTTGTTTCTAGCCATTGAATCAGGCATCATTGCACAAGCTGCCCCTGAGACGCTTGATCAATCAGGTTCAGTCAGCATCAAAGGAAGCGTGGTAACCAATCCTGTTGACCCTGAAAATCCAGAGAATGTTGTTGATCCGGGGGAGAGCCCTTCAACTGAAGGGTCACTTCGTATTGATTACGTTTCTGCTCTTGATTTTGGTGAAAGCAAGATTTCTAAAAATGGACGTGATTATCACGCTCTTGCGCAACAGTTCTTTGGTGAAACTGGTCCTAGAGGGAGCTACATTCAAATTACCGATCAACAAGCAGATTCGTCCGGTTGGACCCTACAAGTCAAACAAAACTATCAGTTTACGAATCCTATTATTCAAGAAACGAATGAGCAGGATTTAAAAGGTGCGGTTCTTTCACTAGATAAAGGCTGGGCAAATTCCAGCGGTACGAGTGAAGCGCCTACCGTGATGCGAGAAACGATTGCTTTAAATTCGATTGGTTCAGCCTATGAAGTCGCAACTGCCAGAGCAGGCAGCGGTAAAGGTGTTTGGACTATTGCATTTGGCGCATCAGATACCAATTCTAGCAAGCAACCTGCAACACTGACACCCGTAGTAGATCAAGCGGGAAAACCAGTGATAGACAGTCATTATAGTAAACCAGTGTATAGCAATTCAGCGATTACACTAAGCATACCGGAAACAACAAAAATTCATCCGGTAGAATACCAAACGGAGATAACTTGGATTTTAGCCAAGTTGCCTTAATAAATAACACACAAACAATTAGGAGGAACATCAATATGAAAGCAAAAAGTCTTTGTGCATCAACATTAGTAGCAATTTTAGGAGTAACAGTTCTAGGAGCGGCAACACCTGCATTCGCAGCACCAACTGAATTAACGTCAGAAGGTACAGTAAAAGTGACAGAAGGAACTGCCGGTGGTGGCGAATCTGAAACAGTCGATCCAGAAAATCCTGGTGAAGTTTTACCAACGCCAGATCCAGAATCTCCAGATGAAAACACAAACACAGAACAAGGGTCATTAGTTATTGAAAAAACAACTGATTTGGATTTTGGTTCTGTTAAAACATCTGCCAACACTGTAACAAGCTATGCAAAACCAATGACATTTAACGGTGGAACAACAAAACGTGGTGCTTATGTACAATGGGCTGACGTTCGTGCCGGAGGCGTTTTCGGATATACAATCACAGCACAATTAACAAAACAATTCACATCAGGAACAAACGTATTATCTGGTTCAACAATTGACTTCAGCAACGGACTTGCTGCAGCGCAAGGAGATAACACAAATGCTGTCCCTTCAAACGTTCAAACTGGTTTCCAATTAACAGAAGCGGCGAACGATGCAAAAACAGTCGTTGTAGCTGATAAAGATAAAAAAGAAGGAAAAGGCCGTCACGTCTTAGAATTTGGTCAAAGTTCAACATCACAAAACGGAACACCAGGAACAGATGCAGAATCTGTAAAATTAACAATTCCTGCAGCAACTGCTTCAAACATGGCTGTAGCGGATTACACTGCTACTGTAACTTGGAAAATTACTGCTGCACCTACTGCAGAAGAAACACCAGAAGAAACGCCAGAAGCATAAGCAAGATCTTCGATTTTTGCAGAGGAACGAGTTTAACTTGTTCCTCTGTGTACATAGAAAATATACTTTAGAATAAACGAGGTTAGTTATGAAATCACATATAGGATCTATAAAACAATGGGTAAGTATCTTTTTGAGCATCGTGGTTATTGGGCTCTTCTTTTTAAAAGCAGTTCCTAGTTATTCTGCTGATAAGAATCCAGCAGGTGTTACAGGGTTTACGTACAGTATTACGTTTCCAGATAATCAAGTAAAAAAAGATTTAGGCTACTTTAAATTAAAAATGGACCCAGGTAAAAATCAACAGATTTCTATCACATTAAGCAATCCTGGTACTGAAAAAGTGACAATCGATGTTAAATTGAATGGGGCAAAGACGAACCAAAACGGTGTGATTGAATACGGTGAATCAACAATTAAAAACGATCCATCCGTACAATTTGATTTTACCGATATTGTCACTGGACCAGAATCAGTTGAGCTAGCACCAGGAGAAACTAAAAATCTTGATTTGACCATTCAAATGCCAGAAACAAGCTTTGATGGGGTGATTGCTGGTGGTATCCAGTTGATGAGAGCAGATCAAAATGGCACCACTTCTAATGAAGGCGGCTCAAAAATCATTAACCAATATGCCTATGTGATTGGTGTTGTACTACAAGAATCAGAAAAAGCTATTGCCCCAGACTTAGAATTGAACAGTGTGAAAGCTGGCCAAAGCAATTATCGTAATGCTATTTTTGTGAATTACTCTAATGTGATGGCAGCGTATTTAGATAATATGACTGTTGAAGTTCAAATCACAGAGAAAGGGAAAGAGACTGTTTTATATGAACGTAAACAAACCGCAATGAGAATGGCACCAAATTCCTTTATTGACTTTCCTGTCAGTATGAACGGTGAGCGGATGGTTGCAGGAGATTATGTAGCGAACATTCTCGTGACCTCTGGCGATAAAAAATGGAAATGGACCAAAGACTTCAACATTTCAGATAAAGATGCGAACAAATTCAACGAGCGAGATGTTGGTTTAGTGCAAGAAAAAGGGCTGGACTGGAAATTGATCGCCCTAATCGTTGTTGGTATTTTAGCCTTAATTATCCTAATTTTCGTCATTATTCGCATACGTAATAAGAAAAAACAAGAAAAAGAATTAGCCTTAAAAAAAGAACGTAAAAAGAAGAAACAACAAGGGTCATCTAATGGAAAAAGCAGTAAGAAAAAGGATTAGGAAAGTATAGGAGCTGTAGTGTATGTCTGTTTTAGATTGGATTTTCATCATAGGGATAGCACTGTCAATTGTTGCGCTCCTAGGGTCAGGCTATTTTTTAGTACAGTTTTTTCATAAACGTAGACTGCTAAAAAAACTTCCAAATAAGAAATTTAAAAATAAAAAGAAAAATAGAAAAATCGCACGAAAAAAACGACAGTTGATAAACCAGAAAAAAAAGAGCATACGCTTATTTTGGGTAATGTCATTTGTGACAGTTGTTTTAGCTGGTGGCATCTCGTATCTTTCTTATTATCAGTCGATGAATCTCACAACAGGAGATTCAGATTCTGTTGTGAAAGGCTATTACCTACTGCGAGACTTTGAAGACCAACTGATTGTGGCACGGGATAAAAGCGACGACGAAGAAAAATTGCAAAAAAATATTCGCTACTTAGCGACCTCTATGGCAAGCTACGGAACAAAAAAAGCAAGTGACATCAATTCCGAAGAAGGACAAATCACTTTGAATCGTTATTATAATTCGATCAAACAATTAGGAATGAATGCAAGTACACAAACAAAAAACTTTTTCGGAAACCAAGCGTTAGTGGACAGTTTTTTAGCAGACATCAAGAAAGCACAAGACTATGAAAAACAAACATTTGATTATTACAAAGTGAATGAATCCGCCTTTAAAGAAGAAAAGTAATCTGAGTGAGTGATTTCTTATGGAGAAAAAACCAAAGCACACAATCAAACAGAAAAAAAAGCCAACAACCAAACGAAAAAAACGTCCTTCCCAAAATGTACCTGTAAAAAACACGAAAAAGAAAAAAAGACCAAACCTTATTAAAAAGTCTAAACGAAAAAAACAACGTGTTAGAAGCTATCTTAAAGAACTGATCATGGCCATAAGTTTGGGTGTCGCGTTAATGCTTTTCATCACTTCCTTTTTCCTGACCATCGCGACGGTCCGTGGTTTTAGCATGATTCCGACGTTACGCGAAAAAGATCAAGTACTTGTTCAAAAAACAACGAACCTCAAACGCTTTGATTTAGTTGCCTTTAAAAGTGGCAATGGGAACACGCAAATTAGACGAATCATTGGTCTGCCAGAAGAAAAAATTGCGTACAAGGACGATACACTTTTCGTGAATGACCAGCCAGTAGACGAAAAATTTATTATGGATGAAATCAATGAAAGCCAACGCAATGGTAAAAATTATACAGAAGATTTCACGAATCGAACGTTGACCTCTGCTGTTGCGATTCCTGAGGGATACTACTTAGTTTTAGGAGATAATCGACCGTATGCGACCGATAGTCGGCATTATGGTTTGATTGCAAAAGAGAATGTGATTGGGAAAGTTACGATGCAACTTTTGCCGTTTGGTGAGATGAAGAGTTTTTAGAGTAGAAATATAGTACAAAAAGGATGGAGATGTTCCATCCTTTTTTGTACTATATTCAAAGTTAGCGAAGATGAACTAAAGGCTGTCTAAAACAACACCTTTCCCATCGTTAGTGATATTTTCTGGTAGTATAATTTGATCCATATAAAAACCCCCTTTATATTTAAGTACGCAAAGGAGGAAAAAAAATCTTATTTGATGAAATCACTGTTGTCAGAGTGAGTAATTCTCCAAAAAACATAAAATGAGTATATCGAGTACGCTATCAAAACTACAAAAAATAGTTTGCTTAGATTTATCATAGAATTTCCTAAATCATAATTGATAGAAAATTCTTTTTGCAGTTTAAACTTTTCTTCCATTGTTAATGTTTCAGGGTCTTGAATAGGTAAAAAATTCAGTGTCAGAAAAGTTCCAACAACTTTCAAAACTATAAATAGACAACTAAGTGTAATGATTAGCAACTTATTATATTTTATGAAACTCACTCCTGTCTTATCTTATCTTGACATAGATCTTACTATTTCAATTTTATAAGGTTTTATATATCCACGAGATTGCATAGCATAGCAATAGTTATTCCCAAAACCGACAGCAAAATGATTACTATATCCATTTGGTTCCCAAGCAAAATCAAATATATCAGTTACTTTTACAGTAGTAAAGTAATTTCCATTTGCTTGTCGTTTATAGGACACTGTATAAGACACACCTCGTAAAGCTGTGAGTAAATGTCCACTTGTGAACGTATGTGACCCTGTGAAAGATCCTGAAGCTCTGCCTCCTCGGAAAGCTTCAGCTTTTAAACGACCGTAGTAAGAGCGCATTAAGTCTTCACTGTCTACCATTTTAGCCCAAGTATCATTCGTATTGTAATACGTTGCTGGTGTATATGCTGAGTTGACTCTGTTTGCTGGAACAATAGCACGTCTCATATAATTAGCAGTCTGCCAATGCCCTCTCCGTTCTACCAGTTTAATTCCGGCAGCGTATGCTCCTAAAGCGATATCATAAGGTGTTGCAACTAAAGCTCTAGACGTTCGAGGTAAGTTGCTATCCAAAGATGAGTCAACATTTTCCTCAGCAAATTCAAGCTGATTTTCTAATTTTTCATCTTGATTATAATCGTATTTTTTTAGCTCAACTAGAACTGAATTTAAAAACGAATTGAAATTTTCACTAGAATCATTTTCGGAAGGTACCTCATAATACATATCAATAGTACTATTAATGTAATCTGAATTTGCAGGTTCCGCTGAGGTGAGTTCCTCAATCAGATTAGTATTATTCTCACTAATTTCATATTTCTCTTGAGCCTCAACCTTTGTAGTAAATCCAAAACAAACGAATAATGAAATTCCCCATAAAACTTTTTTCATACTATTCTAATTCTCTTTTCATTTATTATTTAAAGTATATTATATTGTTCTTTTAGTGTCAATATTCATTTTAGTTGTAATCATTTGTATAGTGTTGATTTGATAATACAGACATTTACTATTAGGAGTTGTAAATACATGATAGTTGATTTCTTTATTTCAGAAAAAAGGAGAAATAACCGAGAATTGATAACCATACTGACATACTTATAAAATTTTAGAGAATATTTTCAAGTTAAGGGGTGAGAAGCTAAAATGTGGAAACGATATGTTGCCGTATATAATGGTGAAGTAGGAAAAAAGAGCATATTTTTGGATCAATTTAAAAACTAAAAAAAGAACACATAATTAAGTTGAAAAATGTATTTCATAATTCCCTTTTAAGCAAGCAAACTAAACATTTGAAAATCATATATTTACATTGAGTTGTTTAAGAATTACAATTAAGTATATATACTATTATAAAAACTAAGTCGTTAGACGTTTACTTTTTAATTATAGGAGGAAAAAACGATGCCAAAGGATATAAACAGTAATGCCGCAGTAGCACAAGCTGTCGCTACTTCTATAGCATCATCGGTGAGTTCTCTAAATCAAGAGACAACGATCACAAAAGATGCCCAAACGACCGTTGCAGGCAATAGCAATGCGCAACAAGCAATCACGCAACTAACGACCTTTAATACTTCACTTGTCCAAGCCATTACCCAAGCAAGTAACAATATCCGGTCAGTGGCAGCTGAATTCGAAGCAGTTGATCAACAAATCGCTCAAATGCAGTATAACCAAATGCTTCCTTAAACTGAAAGGAGGAATAAAGTATGTCCAATCTTGAAGAAATCAACCAGCAAAAAATCCAACTCGAACGCGAACAAGAAAAACTCGAAGATCTAAAACGTGACCTCAACCAAACAGAAGAACACTACGAAGAATATTTTTTCTATCAAAAGCAATTATTCAATGAATTACAAGAAGAATTTGCCCAAAGCCAGACAGATATGTTGTATCAAGATATGGCCGAGCAAATCAACTGGCAAAGCCGAGGGGTTCAAGAGTTTTTAGAAGAGCAACAGCAAGAACTAAAAAAACAAACAAGAGCATTAGAAGATCAACAAGAAGACTTACATTGGCAAGAAATAAAAACAAAAGAAGAAAGGTCGGAAAAGCATGAGTATTGATATGTACCTCGGTCAAGCGAGAAGCCAAGCTTCCAGTGTTAAAAGTGCGTGTAGCCAATTAGCACAAGGCTATACGTCGTTGATGCAAAGCAATCAACAGTTTATGAGTGCAGGCGAACTATCAAGTAAAGGCTATGACTCTGCCAAGGAATTCTTTGCGGCAGTGATCCAACCTTTAGTTCAAGGTGCCGAAGTAGGCGCAGACATGACAGCAGAAGCTTGTCAAAAATTTGTGGATCAATATACATCTGAGGTTGATAGTATTGATTTGAAGTCAGATGACTTAGAAAGACGAATCCGACAAATCAATACATCGATCCTGAATATGGAGAGTATTAATCGAGGCTTGCCAAAGCTTCCGACAGGAACGAATCCATTGGAACAAGCCAACCGGCGGATTATTGAATCGTTAGAGACGACAAAACGTGATTTAGAGCAGAAGTTAGAGAAATTAATGACGTTTAATGGGACATCGCCTGCTATTTTTGATGGAGTGAATAGTTTTTATTCGACGTTGTCGCAAGGATTACAGCAGGCGAATAGTGGGTTTAATCCTGCGACTGGGACGTTTTCGGTTCCGAAAGGGAAAGCGTTGGATTGGACGAATTCTGTGAAATCAGCTGTGAGAAAGAGAAATGAGAGAGAGCTAGATAAAATTGTTAAGAAAATACCTAATTTAAGTGCTGCGGATTATCATACAATTGGGCAAGCTCGAAAAGATGATCCTAATGTAAAAATACCTAAAGAGATTGGTGAATTTTTCAAAGAAAATGGTATAGATTATGCAATAGGTGCAGCACAAGATACAGTTTTATCATTCTTTGAAGACTATTTATCGAAAGATTTAGGAATTATTATAAGCTCTACAGTTAGTTCATATTTCACTAGAGGGGTAGGTTATGCTAGTACAAGTTTAGCGGCAGCATCTGGTTTTGCTGCTACGAGTATGTTACAAGGAGTAGCAACAGTAGCAGGTCCAGTTATTGGGTTTACTTCAGATATTCTAGATGGTAAATCTGTGGGACAAGCAATTTCGCACACCGCAGTTACAACAGGATTTGGAATACAAATAGCATCTGGCGTAACTTTTTGGTCGACAGTTGCTTTAGGTGTGACTCCAGTAGGTTGGGCGGCTATTGGTATAGCTGTTACCAGTGGTGTGGTCGCAAATATAGTATATGATACTAATTTTCTTGGTATTAAAGATTTAGCCGATGATTGGGCTAAAGGTTTTGATGAGCAGTTGAGTAAAGCTAAAAAAGGTTTAGATCAAGTTGGACAATCTATTTCGAATGGTTGGGATAATGTTGTATCTTTTTTTGGAGGTTAGTTGAATGAGAATAGATAATTCTAAAATAAGTCGCTACAAGCTAGCAATTCTCAATGAAAAAAGATATCTCATAGATATGGATACAAACAAATTACTTTGGTTCTTTCCTATGATTATCTGGTTAAGTAAACTACAAGCGGTAGAAATAACTAAGGACCAGTATAATCTTCTAAAACGTGATAGTAAATATTCAGCATCAACAGGTATAAACATTGCAGCTATTGGTTTAGGTGGTGTGGTATATAGTTTTCTTAAAGGGGTAATCGATATTGTCTTTCAAACAGCAACAGTTAGTTCTTTGATAATTTCCTTTTTAGTTATTGTGATGATAGCTTTTATCTTGAGATATATCGTATCTTTAGTGAACGTGTATCAATTAAAAAAATACGAAATAACTCAAAAATCAGTGGGATATATCCAATTAGCTGAAAAGAATCCATACTACAAAAAAATTTGTTTGCAATCTATGTTCATTTTTCTAGGAGTCTATTTTTTGCTATTGTATTTGTATCTTGCTTATCTAGAGGCAGTAGTTTTAGTGATATTACTAATTCTTTCGTTTGCCTTGTTTTTCCTTAATACTCTCGTTGTTAAACCCTACAATGATATGCCGTATAAATATATAGAATATGGTAAATAGAAATGAAAGTAGAAGATACATCAATATCTCGCTTTAAATTAGCAACGATCAATAAAAAGGATAAGTATTTAATTGATTTAGACTCGCACAAATCAACTTGGTTGATTCCAATGTCTACGTGGTATGTTGCTAACAACGCTACAAAAATTAGTGAAGACCAATATATTACGCTTAAAAAAGTTCATAAAAACAAAGCAGGCGCTTCAATATGGTCCTTTTCTGGGTCTATGCTAGGTGGCGTAATTTATGCTTTTATGAAAGGATTAGAAAGTATATTTTTTGAAGCAACAACGATGAATCTTATGGTTTTAGCTTTTCTAATCGCTTTTTTCTGTAGCTTTATTTTTAGATATATACGATCTGTAGTTAATCTTAATAAGTTGAAAAAAATTTTTAATGAGGAAACAACTCTAAAATTAGATCATCTGATTGTTTTAAAGAAGGATAATACTTTTTATAAAAAACGTTGTGTAACTGGAACGATTATTTTGATAGCAATCTTAGTTTTTCTGTTGTCCTTATTGATCCAGGCTAAATCCTTAACAGTTATACCAGTCATATTCATCTATTTAGTGTTTGTGTCATTTTTAAACACGTCAATAGTAAAACCTATGGAAAATATGGAATATAGTTATAAACCTGAGAAATAACATTAAAATGCCAAGGTTCAAGTGAAAAGGAGTGAAAATTATGTTAACAATCGGTAGTATCGTTTACTTAAAAGAAGGTAGTCAAAAAATTATGGTTTTAAACAGAGGTCCCGTTGTAAATGAAAATGACAAAAATGTTTTGTATGATTATAGTGGTTGCAGATATCCAAGCGGTTTAAATCCTAATGAAGTGCTTTATTTTAATCAAGAAAATGTTGATTCTATTTTGTTCAATGGTTATACAGATGAGGAAGAAGAACGGTTTGAACAATTGTATACTGAATGGCTAAATGGTGAAGGAAAGTTGATTGAGAGAGGGATTGTAAGTAAACCTCTTGGATAATATTGAAAAAATTTAAGATGCAGTAAGCTGTCAATAACTATTCAGTTATTGACTCTTATTCTATGTTAGTAATAAAAAACTATAACTAAACGAACGATTGGATGTGATAAAACTGGAGTTTACCACTGCAAAACCTCTTTATAATAACCATCGCTATAATGTAATACATTCTCAATCAAACTACTATCTAATTGACAAAGATAGTTCATTCTTAGGTTATTTCTTTTTCGGATTAAATTGGCTAATGCCACAAAAAGCGTACATCTTAAATAAAAGCCAAGCTGACGATTTGCTAATTCATCGAGTTGAAGCTAAAAATAGAAAAGTGTTAAGCAGTATTTTAATAGTGCTAATGATTTTAATTTTTAATATAGTATTACCCAAGTTATTAACTCTTTTTTATGCTTCAACAAGTATAGAAAATAGCCAACTTATTGAAGTTGGAAATACAGTTATGATGATTCCATCAAGTCGTTACATATTTATGCTGTTACTTATAACACTATTTCCAGCTTTGATAATTCGAGTATTTTGGTCTTTTCAATCAAAGAAATCCATGCTGAAAATAATTAAATATGAAGGATTGTCTGTTACTAAAATTAAGGTGAGACCAGTTTCGTTAGTTGATACTTTAAAAAAATTAGGTGTGTACTTTATGTTTCTATCATTAGTGATTATAGCGGGATTTCTTCTTGTGATAACGGAAGGCTATTGGATTATTTCTTTATGTTTTGTGATGTTGTTTTTATTATTTCTATTAACCAATCATCTATCAATAAATAGAGGGAAATACAAAATATATCAAAAGAGATAACAGTTCAATAGTCATTGATGGACATATTTGTCGCACTTAGAGAATGTTTTCGAGTTAAGGGGTGAGGAGCTAAAATGTGGAAACGATATGTTGCTGTATATAATGGTGAAGCAGGGGGAAAGAGTATATTTTTAGATACAGTAACAAAAAAATTAGTAGTAGTTGAAATTGAGATGACTTCTTATAGATCGACGATATTTTCAGGATTTTTAGGAGTGACTATTTATTATGTATTTGGACATGTACTTTTTAACTTTTCTTTGAGTCCTGTTACTTTAATAGCACTAATTTTAGTTATTGGTTGTTTAGGTGGTACTTTCTTTAATCTGTTAATAAATAAGATTGCTAATAGTGATAAAAATAAGTTGAATTATTTAACTGACGTTAGCGAAAATGAACTAAAAGCGTATCTTGTTAAAGGAAGAAAACAAATGGGGAAGAATTTTCTACTGATCATTTTTCTTTTTGTTATGGTAGTACTCTCGTTGCTTCCAATTTATTTTAAGGAATATTCGCTATTGTTGCTTCTTGCTTCAATTTTTTTCACGACGCTGTTCATATTTTTTATAGGTATTGTTTCACCAGCTAAGAGGATAAAGGCTTATAGATATATTGAGAAAAACAAAATAACTCTTTTTTATAATAGAAGTGAGATGTGAATTTACGAGAGTTTACTAATAGGCAGTATAGGATATTATGCTTGTTTGCAAATTGAAGGGAAAAAGACTAAGAAATCATTTAACCATAAAGATAAGGAGAAGTTTTTCAGAAAAATTGAATAATCTTTGCTTGATACTAAATATCCTAAGCTTAATTATTTTAGAGGGTAATTTGTTGTTAATTTGAAATGAATCTATTACAAAAAAATGAATTACAACAAAAATGTTGGAGACTGTAATACTGTTTAATCTGTGTTTAAGTATTAAAAAATATTTTGGATACTGAACGAGTTGAGTAATGTATTATAATATTGCGTGTGTAATATTATAGGGAACAAGAAACACTCTAAAAAAGTGGTATTAATTATTTTTAGGTGTTTCTTGTCCAGAATCTTGAACTGGAAGGAAGATTTAAACAAGCTTCCAAGTAATATGCACTGGAATAGAAGCTTTATAATCAACTACAGATCCTAATCCTTGAAAAATAAAATTTGTGTCATTACTATCATTTCGAGTGAAAATATAAACTTCATATTCACCATTTATTAAGTCTTGAATAGATTTTGTCTGGATTTGATGTGTAGTTTTTCCATACCAATATAGCATATCATCCTTTAGTACATTATTATAATCGTGACCAGTTCTACCAGCAGATCCGATATTTACAAAAATGAAAATACATTCATTATAAGTTGCGTAGCCTGTACTCCAAGTCCCACCAATTTTTTCAGGATTAGGTGCTTTTATCATTTTCTTTACCATTTTTCTACTATATAAACTTTTTTTTTCAAATTTATATTTCACAATACTCCTCCTTAAAATACAAATGTTGTCTTCTTAATGATAGTAACATTATATGATCAATTTGTTAAATGAAAAAATAGAGAAAAATGTACAAATATTATCTTTTATGTGATAAAATGTTAAATTGAAGAGGTGTATATTTATGAAAATTAATGCCGTAGATTTATTTTGTGGCGTGGGTGGATTGACGCACGGAGTTCAAAGGACTGGTATAAATGTTTTAGCTGGTTACGATATAGAAGAAGACTGTAAATTTGCTTATGAGAAGAATAATAACGCTAAATTCATTTTTAAGAATGTTAGAGACATTGAAGAAAATGAAATTAACAATTTGTTTCCAATAGATACAGATATAAAAATACTAATGGGGTGTGCTCCATGTCAGCCATTTTCTGCCTATAGTCATAGGTATAAAGAAAATGAATCAAGAAAAGAAAAGATGGATTTATTAGATTATTTTGGAAAACAGATCAAACTCGTCAAACCTGACATTGTATCTATGGAAAATGTTCCTCAATTGGTAAAAGAAGATGTTTTTGTTAAATTTATAGATATTTTAGAAGCGAACGATTACCAAGTTGATTACAAAGTAGTTTATGCACCTGAATATGGAGTTCCACAAAGTAGAAAACGACTTTTGTTGTTAGCATCAAAATTGGGTGAAATAAAATTAAATCCTCCAGAACGTACTAGAGAAAACTATCCTACTGTAAGGGAGGCTATTAGTGAATTGAAACCAATTCAAGCTGGAGAATCAGATCCAGATGATCCATTACACCGTGCAAGAAATCTTTCTGAACTAAACTTAACAAGAATTAAAAATTCAAAGCCAGGTGGTAGTTGGAAAGATTGGGATGAAAAATTATTGCCAGAGTGTTACAAGAAAAAAAGTGGTTCAAGTTATGGATCTGTGTATGGTAGATTAGAGTGGGACAAACCGTCGTCTACTATCACTACACAATTTGTTGGATATGGAAACGGTAGATTTGGTCATCCGGAACAAGATAGAGCATTGAGTCTACGTGAAGGAGCTATGTTGCAGACTTTTCCAGAAAATTATAAATTCTTTGATCCGGAGAAAGGTCCAATTAAAATTGTTAAAGCATCGATGCAAATTGGAAATGCTGTACCCGTTAAGTTAGGCGAAGTAATTGGGCAAAGTATATTAAATCATTTAGATATTTTATAAAAATAGTTATTTTTAATAGCTATTTTTTATGGAATGTTATGTCTGAACTTTCTTATAAAAAGTTTATTATTTTACTTTGGATTGAAGCTTTTTTATATTGTAAAAATTTTTACTAAATTGGTATTAATATATAATAATTGATTGGAGTAATTGGAATGAAACAAAAGGAATATTTAATTGATATTGATCCTAGAATTTTGGAACTATTAGGCCCACATTTGTATACAAATATTTATTACATACTAGGGGAATTAATAGCAAACGCTTATGATGCTGACGCTTCTAATGTATATATTATTGAAAAAGAAGATAGAATAATTGTAGAAGATGATGGAACTGGAATGTCTTATGAGGATAAAGATATTGAAAAATATTTACAAGTGGCTCATGAAAGCAGAAAAAGTAAAGATGATGATAAAACAAAACGCAATAAAAGAAGGAAAATGGGAAGAAAGGGGATAGGTAAATTAGCATCACTTTCTGTTTCAGAGAATGTAAATATAAAAACTATCAAAAACGGAGAAAAATCTGGTTTTATTTTAACTCAACATGTAGAAGATGATAGGAAGTTGGTAGCGATTGACGAAAGTACTATTACCTTTGAAAGAATAAAAAACAATGGTACTTCAATAGAAATGTTAAATCCAAGTTATTCTTTACCTAAAACACAACAAACTCTAAAAAATAACCTTCTGAAAATTTTTCCTTTAGTTGATGAAACATTTGTTATCCATTTAGTGAATGATGGAAAGAGTGATATGCTTCTAAAAGAATCACAGAATAGTTTAATAAAAGATTTAGGAGCTTTAGTAACATTTGGTGAAGAATTCAAAAAATTAAATAAGTATTTTAAGTCCAAACATTTAGAAAGTAATCCATCTTTACTAGAGAATAGAGAACCAGTTGTTATCGAAGTTGATTTATATGATAAGAAAAAAAATATAAAAAAAATGGATCTTAAAATAGAGGGATGGATAGGAATATATAAATCAACAAAAGATTCCAAACGTGATAAAAAAGATTTTTCAGATAATTTTATTTCTTTGTATGCTAATAAAAAATTAGGAGAATTTAATATACTACCATTAGTTGGTAAGAATGCTTTGAATGAGCTATATGTTGTAGGACAGTTACATGTAGACGGTTTTGAAGATACTGATTTTCCTGATATGGCTTTGAGCAACAGACAAGGGTATAAGGATGATGATGAAAGATACATAGCTGTTATTGATTATGTTAGGGAGAAACTATTACCTGATATGGTATCTAAAAGAAGAAAATTTTCTAAATTAGAAGGAAAAGAAAAAGACAAAAAAAGAGTAGAGAAGCAAAAAGCAATAGAGGATCAATTTAAAAAGGATATGAAAAATTTTAAAGATGAAACTTCTAAGAATGTAGTTGATAAGATAAAAAAGTTGTCCAATAATTCCTTAGAAACAAGACAAATAGAAGATATACTAAATAATGAGATTGATAAACAATCTGGAAATTTAAAATTGAAATCCAAAATAGAAAGTCAAAAGAAAAAAATATTAATAAGTCATACAAGAGACGATAAGGCATTTTCAGATATAATTTACAAAATGTTGCTACACAATGGGTTTCAAAAATCTGAAATCTTATATACTAGTTGTGATGATCAAATATCCAGAATTCCTGAAGACATGACAATATATGAGTATTTAAGAGACTTTTTTGTAGATAGTTTATCAGATGAAAAAATTTTTGTAGTATATGTAACTAGCGAAACTATGGGAAAATCGTGGGGAGCAGTAGCAGAGGTAGGAGCAGGTTGGCTAATAGAAGTTAATCATAAGATTTTTAATTTAAATTGTTTTGAACCTAAAAAACCATTAAATGCTGACAAAGAGTGGCAAAATACATTGAAATATGATGGAAATTTTTATATTGACAATATAAATTTTGATGGATTTTGTGATAAAATTGAAAATATTAGCATAGAGTTGGGAAGAACTCCCAAAAGTAGAAAGGAAAATAAGGAGGAGTTAGCAAAATATGCAAACGAAATAACCACAGATGAAGCAAGTAAAATAAAAGCTAAGCTAAGTTAAAGTTGAAATATATTATTGATAATTTGAGGATTAAAAAGTGTTTCTGCAACGATAGAGACACTTTTCGTACTTCAAAATATCCTAGTTAATATAGAAAAAAACTAAATTATGTTAAAAAAATTGAGGTGATAAAAATGGTTTCAAAAATATTACGCGCTATAAAAAAACCGATACCTGTTGAAGCCTACCAGGTAAATACTGATACTAGTGTAAATACTTTAGAAGGTGTGTTAGTAGCAAAAAAAGGAGACTGGATTCTGACTGGACCTAACGGTGATAAATGGCCAGTGAAAAATAAAATATTCAAAGAAACATATGATATATTACGCTGACTAATTCTCGTGATTATTGTCTTTTTCAGAGGGCTTGTTTATACCTACCCAATTGTTATTTTCTTTAGATATAATAGATTCTACTCTTTCTACAAAATAAGGGTATGAGTTTTCTTTATTTTCATAAATTCCTGCTTTATTTAAATACATGAATTTTTCATATTTTAAAGACTCACAAACTGTGCGATATTCTATCCAAACCTCATTGTATTTATTTAAGCTTACGATTCCTTCTGAAATAGTAATTACTATACTCAATAAACTAACTATTGCTTTTATCCATATTGACTCAATGTTTAAATTGATTAGGAAAGGTATTGAAGCTGATGTCAGTATGATTGCATATTTGATTCTTTTGTATTTCTTTTGGGAGTCATTACTTTTATTGTTGTACCAGGCAATTTGATGCTCAACTCTGTTATTCAAATATTCATTCTCATGCATAACGTTTAATTCCTTTCAAGTTATATATTATGATCATTATACTATATTATTGTTTTTAAGTGAACTTTATTTTAACCTTATTTTAGTTTTTAAATTCAAAAAATTTACTATTATTATGATAGGGAATAATGAAATTTGTAAAAAAATGTTATTTAATTTTTATAAACGATAATTATGTAAAAGTGTGTTGTTATGGAGTACAAGTATATAAATGATCTTAAAAACGTTTATATAAAAGAAGATGGAATTATGTACCCATCTTCTTTTTACTATACTTAACCTACTACAAATCCAATTTCCTAACCTCAAACCCAGTCTCAACCTTCTCAGCCCTAACCATCTCCATCACCAATTCATCCCCCAACTCAATCAACCGATTATAATCCTCATAAAAAGCATGAAACATCTGCGCCCGAGCATAATACTCCTTCACAATCCGTTTCTTATTAATCGGCCCAGACCGAAACTGAAAAAAATGATCCAAAATCGCCAAAGGCTCTTGCCAAGAAGCCATCTTCTCCATAAAATCCCGCAACTCAATAATATCCTGATACGTAACCGCCTTTAAATTCTGTCCTTGTTTATCCATTCTCCTGATCTCCTTCAAATAAGGTGGAGAAAAGCCAATAAGCGCCAAACGAAACCCAAGCCCAAATCCAACTTCTCCCACCAATTTTTTCACTAAATTTCTGGATTCAGTGACCGTTCTATCTGCACATTGACGAGGCAAACCCATAACCCAGCGCTACAAACGACTTTCAAAGCCTTGCTGTATTCATAACGCCTTCTCCCAGAGTAAAACAAAAAACGATACCGAACCTGTCAATACCGTCATCAATCAGCCAAACCAACCCCACAATTCACTCCTAAACCACCCTTAATCCCAAGAAATTAACAAAACCAACTAGAATTTCAAAAGAAAATTAGGTACAATAAAGAAGCTAGTGCTTCGGTGCTAGCAAATTGGCAACTTGTACAGAGGTGTAACGGATTTCTATACAAGGCTTCATCGTTCGGTTGCCGCCAAACGGTGAAGTGCCTTTTTGTTTTATCCAGTTTTTCATCGATTCTTAAAAATGTACCTCCCTTCAAAATTAGTTATAGGACAGAAAAAAACGGCATTGAGCAGATGCCCAATACCGTTGACAATAGTCTAATACCATATACACAACAACTAATCACACCCAGAAAAAACAAAGATTTCCTAGAAATCTCACCTCATTTTAGGTACAATAAAGAAGCTAGTACATGTTGCTAGCACTATTGGCAACTTGTTTGGACAGTTAACGGTGTCTTAACAAGGCTTCGATCGTAAGGTTGCCGCCGAACGATTGAAGTGCCAATTTTTATTTATATGTCTTGAATCGATCAACGATTCGAATTTCTATCCTACACATTTTATTATACCGAAAGACACCACCCACCGCAACGAAATTCGGCATTTCCACCCATTAAATAACACCAAAAACAGCTCCCTTATATATAAGATAAAATAACAAAAAAACTTTTTCCTCTTCAACCAATATTCACCCAAAAAAAACCGAACTCCAGCTATGAGAAAAAACTAATAGTTCAGCCCGATATTTTTGAATTATTTATTTAGCCATACTATAGTAAAAGTATAGGAGGTAAGATATAAATGAATAAAGTGCACAGAATTTCCCTGAATTATTTAGCCGTTTTGATGTTGGTGATTGCCAACTTTTTACCCGCCGCCAGTGTGTTTGCCGAAGGATTGACCAAACCAGATGAAAATACATTCGACTCAGAATCCTTATACATCAAAGCAGACACCAAGAAAAATGAAACGAACAACAAATTAGTCGACGTAAACTACGAAGTAACCAACAAAAGCGATCAACCAATCGATCACGTAGTTCTAGAACAAAAGAACCAAAATGACTCACCAGTAAAATTCGACGCAGCAACCCTAAAAAGCGACGACCAATTGGTGGCGTCTGACGATCAAACGATCCAGTTTGATCAAAAAGAAAACCAAGATGAGGGGACAGAACTAACCATCACCACGATCCAACCTCATACCACAAAACATCTGACAATAAGTGCCGAGCAAACAGATGAATCAATCCATCAGCTTGCTGTTGAAATAAATCAGGCAGACGAAAAAGTAGGGGAAATCACCCTAACACTGCCAAAGAACGAACAAGAAACGAGCAGTACATCAATACAAGAAAAAGAAGCTGACACAGAAGTAGCAGAATCTCAATCAGAAGAGCCAACAACTGCTGCACCCGAAGACTCAGCAGCAACGACCTCAAAAGAAAACAATCAAGCCGCACCGAGAGCCCAAGCAATCGGACCAAGAATTGCGCCAACGCCAGGCCGTGGCTTTGATAAACCAATTTATAAAAGCATCCACAAAGGAGAATTATTTTCTACAGGAAATACCAACTTAACCCCTGTAAACGAAGCGACAGCGAGCGCTTTTTTGAATACTAGAGCGCCACTTAGTGGTCAAGCAATTAATAATTTTCAGTTGAAATTTGCGGATGTCGATGGCGATCCAACGACCTATAACTCAAGTAAAGCCTACATCGATTTAGATGGTGCCAAAGAAGTCGCATGGGCAGGCTTATTTTGGAGTGCATCCCGTTTTAAAGGCCCAGCTACAGCGACGAATATGACCGATGATGAAATCAGCGCCCCTGTTCAATTAACCACGCCAAATGGAACAGTAACCCGTGTTGCCCCACAAAAATATCATCGAATTGACCAAGATGCTACCAATCCTGGGCAAGGTTTTGGGTTTAATAATACGGGCTTTTCTAACTTTGCCGATGTGACCTCGATCCTTCAAGGGGATAAAAGTGCGACTGGTGCATACACATTAGCAGATATTCCGATGACCGATTTCCTACAAGGCAAATTTCAAAGTTTCAACTTCAGTGGTTGGAGTTTATTTATCGTGACAAAAGACCAAGCCAAACAATCCCGTGCCTTCAATGTCTATTATGGCGCTAGAGGGAACAAAGCTGGAACCAACAATGAATTTGTCATGAAAGACTTTTTAACCTCTAAACAAGGAAAATTAAACCCAATCGTGACGTGGTTTACCGTTCAAGGCGATAAATTTTTCACAGGTGACAATGCTCAAATCCAAAATAGTGCAGGAACTTGGGTCAATATCAGCAATACAATCAACCCAGTCGGTAATGTTATGAACGGAACCGTTTCAGATAACGATCAACACATGGTGGATAAATATCCGGGCAAATTTAATCCTGGCTTTCCCAACTTTTTAGATATCGATGTCGATCGTTTGACCTTACCAGAAGGGATCATCACTAACAGTCAGAAACAAATTAACTTTAAAACAACCAGTAGCGGAGATGATTACTCAACCAATGCGATTGGATTTTCAATCAATGCGGAAACACCCGAACTTGAAGTCACCAAAGAAATTATAAATCCAAAAGAAACGTATAAAATCGGGGATACCGTAACCTATCGTGTCCATCTCAAAAATACCAAAGAAAACACAGAAGCGGTCAACAGTCTTTCTAAAGACCAATTAGATAGCCGTTTAGATTATGTACCCGACAGCTTATCCATCGTAAGTGGTCCAAATGCTGGCAATAAAACAGATGCCACAGGCGATGACCAAGGGGAATACACAGCAGCCGATCGTGCAATCACGTTTCGTGTAGGAGAGGGCGCCAACGGCACACAAGGCGGTAGCTACAAAGGAACGACCGCGGAAACAGTCTACGAATTTCAAGCAAAAATCAATGATACAGCCAAAGGAGAAGAACTGATTCCAAATAGTGCCACATTCCAAGGCGTAGATTCTGCCACAAATACGATGATCGAGAACACATCCAATATCGTAGAGGTAAAAATCGCCCCAGAAGAACTTGTCGGCAAACTAGAAAGCTCAAAAACAGTCAACAATCAATCGCCAAAAATCGGCGACGAAATAGAATACACGATTCAATTTAAAAATACCGTACCAAAGGGTATTTTAAACCAAGTCACCGTGACCGATACCTTACCAAAAGGGCTAACCTATATCGAAAACAGTATCACAAGCACAGGACCTGATCCTAAACCAACCACATTAACCGTTGTAAAGGACCAAGTAACCGCTGAATACCCAAAAATCGCCGATACCGAAACCCGTACCATTTCCTTTAAAGTTCGTGTCAATGAAGAAGCAGTAGTCGGACAACGGATCATCAATAAAGCAACGATCGATGATCACACGAATCCGCCAGATGAACCAGAAGTCCCAGTGACACCAATAGAAACACCGGGAGAATTAGAAAGTACCAAATCCGTCAACAATCAATCGCCGAAAATTGGGGATGAAGTCGAATATCGTTTATCTTTCCGTAACAAAATCACAAATGGTGTTTTAAACCAAGTCACAGTGACGGATACTTTACCAAAAGGCATGAGCTATGTAGACGGCAGTTTAACCAGCGAAGGCGCTGACCCGCAACCGACAAGTCTAACCATGACTGACGGAAAAGTCGTTGCAGAGTACCCAAAAATTCAAGATACAACAGTACGAACCATTGTCTTTAAAGTCAAAGTCAATGAAGAAGCTATTGTTGGGCAAAAAATCGTAAACAAGATAACTGTAGATGATCATGTCAATCCGCCCGATGAACCAGAAATTCCAGTCACACCTGTTGAAACACCTGGTCGCTTAGACGTCACAAAATCAGTCAATGATCAATCACCAAAAATTGGCGATGAGGTTGAATACCGCATTACCTTCAGAAATAAAATCACGAACGGTGTTTTAAACCAAGTTACTGTAACGGATACTTTACCAAAAGGCGTAACCTACGTAGAAGGTAGTTTGACCAGTGAAGGAGACGATCCAAAGCCAACAAGCTTAACCATGGAAAATGGTCAATTGACTGCTGAATACGGTATGATCAATGACACTAAAGTCCGTTCGATCGTTTTCAAAGTCAAGGTCAACGATGAAGCAAAAATTGGCGAAGCAATCGTCAATAAAGCCAAAATTGATGATCACACCAATCCGCCCGATAAACCCGAAGTGCCGATCGTGCCAGTCATCACACCAGGCGAATTGGAAAGTAGCAAATCAGTGAATAATCAAGCACCGAAAATCGGTGACGAAATTGAGTATCGCATTACCTTCCGTAATAAAATCACAAACGGTGTCCTAAACCAAGTCACCGTGACTGATACCTTACCAAAAGGCTTGACCTATGTAGACGGAAGTTTGACCAGTGAAGGCGCTGATCCACAGCCCACAAGCTTAACCATGGAAAATGGCAAACTTGTCGCTGAATATCCTGAAATCAAGGATACAACCATTCGAACGATTAGTTTCAAAGTCACCGTAAATGCGGAAGCGGTAGTCGGACAACCGATCGTCAATAAAGCGAAAATTGATGATCATACCAATCCGCCTGACGAACCAGAAGTGCCCGTCACACCCGTTGTCACACCGGGACAATTAGACGTAACGAAATCGGTCAATCATCAAGCACCAAAAATCGGAGATGAAATCGAATACCGTATTAGTTTCCGTAACAAAGTCACAAATGGTGTAATTGATCAAGTCACTGTGACCGACACCTTACCAAAAGGGTTGACCTATGTAGAAGGTAGCCTAACCAGTGAAGGCGCTGATCCGAAGCCAACGAGCTTGATCATGGAAAATGGCAAAATGACCGCTGAATACCCAAAAATCGACGACAATACCGTCCGCTCTGTTGTGTTCAAAGTCCGTGTGAACGAAGAAGCGGTAGTCGGACAACCAATCGTCAATCAAGCGATCATCGATGATCACACCAATCCACCAGATGAACCAGAAGTGCCCGTCACACCAGTCGAAACGCCCGGTGAATTAGAAAGTACTAAATCGGTAAATAACCAATCACCAAAAATCGGTGACGAAGTGGAATATCGCTTGTCTTTCCGTAATAAAATGACCAATGGCGTCTTAAACCAAGTGACCGTGACCGACAATTTACCAAAAGGCATGACCTATGTAGAAGGCAGCTTAACTAGCGAAGGTGCCGACCCACAGCCCACAAGTTTAACGATGGCGAATGGTAAAGTCATTGCGGAATACCCGAAAATCCAAGACACAACAGTACGAACGATTGTCTTTAAAGTCAAAGTCAACGAAGATGCCATCGTCGGGCAAAAAATCGTGAATAAAATCACCGTAGATGATCATGTCAATCCGCCCGATGAGCCTGAAATCCCAGTCGTCCCAGTTGAAATGCCTGGACAATTGGACGTGACAAAATCAGTAAACGATCAAGCACCAAAAATCGGTGATGAGATCGAATACCGTATTACCTTCCGCAACAACGTTACAAATGGTGTCATAAACCAAGTCACCGTGACCGACACGCTACCAAAAGGCGTAACGTACGTAGAAGGCAGTGTAACAAGCGAAGGCGATGATCCCAAACCGACAAGTTTAACGGTGGAAAATGGCAAACTAGTCGCTGAATACCCAAAAATCAGTGATAACAAAATCCGTTCGATTGTCTTTAAAGTTAAAGTAAACGAAGAGGCAGAAGTCGGCGAATCAATCGTAAACAAAGCTAAAATCGACGATCACACCAATCCACCGAATGAACCAGAAGTACCAGTCACACCAGTAGAAACACCGGGCGAACTAGAAAGTACGAAAACGGTGAACAATCAATCACCGAAAATCGGGGATGAAATCGAATATCGAATTCATTTCAACAATAAAATCCCTAATGGTGTTTTAAACCAAGTTACGGTCACAGATACTCTACCAAAAGGAGTAACGTACGTAGAAGGCAGCTTGACCAGTGAAGGCGCTGATCCCAAACCAATAAGCTTAACCATGAAAAACGGTCAGTTGGTCGCAGAATACCCGAAAATCACCGACACTAACATTCGTTCAATCGTGTTCAAAGTGACGGTCAACGAAGAAGCAGTAGTTGGTCAACCAATCATCAATAAAGCGAAAATCGATGATCACACGAATCCGCCAGATGAACCAGAAGTACCCGTGACACCAGAACAACCGCTAGGGAAACTAGAAAGCGAGAAAACAGTCAATAAAAAGACCGTTAAAATCGGTGAAGAGATTGAATATCGTATCAGTTTCCGCAATACAATAAAAAATGGTGTCTTAAACCAAGTCACAGTCACCGATAATCTACCAAAAGGGTTGACCTATGTAGAAAATAGTGTGAAAAGTGAAGGCGATGAGCCAAAACCAACACGTTTAACGGTAAAAGACGGAAAAGTAACCGCTGAATATCCAACAATCAGCGACAACAAAACACGTTCGATTGTCTTCAAAGTGAAAGTCAACAAAGAAGCCATCTCTGGGCAACCAATCATCAATAAAGCGAAAATCGATGATCACACGAACCCGCCAGATGAGCCAGAAGTACCAGTAACACCAGAACAACCTGTAGGAAAACTAGAAAGTAGCAAAACAGTTACTAAACAAAAAGTGGCAATTGGTGAAGAAGTAGAGTACCGTATCAGTTTCCGCAATACGGTAGAAAATAGCCTATTGAATCAAGTCACAGTCACAGACGACCTACCAAAAGGGTTGACCTATGTAGAAAACAGCGTGAAAAGTGAAGGGGACGAACCAAAACCAACAAGCTTAACGGTAAAAGATGGAAAAGTAATCGCTGAATACCCAACAATCAGCGACACGAAACCCCGTTCTATAGTGTTTAGAGTCAAAATCAATAAAGAAGCCGCTATAGGAAAACAAATCAAAAACATAGCGATCGTTGACGACCACATCAATCCACCAGATAAACCCGAAGTACCAGTCGTGCCAGAAAAAGAAGTTCCGAAAAAACCAGATCTTCCAAAGGCAGGAGAAGCATTATCGAATGCCGCGGTATTTATTGGGTTGGCAATGTTAGCAACGGTAATCTTGGTAAATGTGGAGCAGAAGAAAAAGGATAGAAAATGACAGTACAAATAAAATAAGAATAGAAAGCAGGAAAAACGTATAATTAAGTTTTTCCTGCTTTTTTCTTTGAAAGAGTAGTAGTTTTAGATCGTAATCAACTATTCTAGATGAGGATGAATCTGCGGAATGAAACTCTTTTTAGTACAATTTATAGAAACTAAATTTCAATCCTAATTCTTTATTTATAATTTTATTTTTCTTATTTGTCTGAACAAAAAAGACTTTAATCGTTTTATGTTCAATTTATTAAACCAGTGGTTGAGAGCCTATTATCTGTGTCTCAACTACTGACACTATATAGTGAGTAAAATGAGCAGCGAAACTATTCAGGAGTCAAAAGTAGAAGGTAGAAAATACGAGCATAAAAAAAGTAGCACAAAACGATGAAGTTTTACGCTACTTTTTTATATTTCTATTTAAAATAAACACACACACACTCAGGTGCATAAACATCTTTTTGGATCATTTCTAAAAGACCAGTTTCTTCATCACGGCGATAAAGCGTTACGTTATCTGTATTTTGATTCGCTGCAACCACAAATTTTTCTGTAGGATCTAAATCAAAGTCCCTTGGAATTTCGCCTTCGGTGGAAATCAATTGCACACGCTCTACCTTGCGTCCCTCTTCAGAAGTAGCAAAAACGGCAATTGAATCGTGTCCACGATTTGAGGCATAGACAAAACGACCATCTTCTGAAATACGAATCGCAGCACCGCCGTTAAATTCATTAAAACCATCAGGTAAAGTCGACACTTTTTGAATTTGTTCAAAGGAACCGTCTGCAGCATTATAAGCCAAAACAGTCACCGTACTATCTAATTCACCAAACAAATAAGCGACTTGATTATTCGGATGGAAAACCAAATGACGGGGGCCTGTTCCAGGTTCTGCAACATATTGAGCTACCTCAGATAATGTACCTTCCTCACTAACATCATACGTATACACACGATCCGTACCAAGATCACAAACAGCCAAACGGCGATCAGGAGTTAAATCCGTATAATGAACATGAGCATTGTCTTGGTTTTCATGGGGACCAGTCGCTTCATCATGTACGATTTTATCTGTATCCTCTAATTGTCCATCTGCTAAAATGCGATAAACATGAACAATACCTTGATGATAATTTGCACCAAAAACAAGTTGTTTTTCTTCATCAATCGCTACATAACATGGAGGAGCGCCAGCTTCGGTTACTTTATTGAGCAACTCAAAGTGTCCGTCGTTGTTTTTGTACGCTGCCATGCCCCCTTCACCATCAACAGAAGTAACATTGAATAGGTCCCCTTTTTGATCTGTAGCCAAGTATGTCGGGCTCGTTTCTTCTACTAATAAAGTTGCATTTGAAAGAGTTTCTTTCTCAGTATCTAATGTGATTTGGTAAATTCCTTTACTATCTCTACGTGTATAAGTCCCTAATAAAATTTGTTCAAGCATGAAATTCCCTCCAGTTTTTTACTGTTAATTGAAACGTAACAGCAATTGATTTTTCTTCTTTTAGTATACCATAAGAATTCATTTATTTATCAAATCTTTATAAATCCAATGTTCGCATTTTCACTTGATTTATGCTATTATATTTTAAGACTGTAACGACAGTCATTTTTAATTTTAGAGGGGTGACACGCATGTACGATAACACAAATAGCAACAATGGTGCAGTTCGCTGTTCATTTTGTGGTAAAACACAAGAAGAAGTGAAAAAAATCGTTGCAGGACCAGGTGTCTATATTTGTAATGAATGTATCGACTTATGTAAAGAGATTATTGATGAAGAATTTTACGACGAAGCCGTACGTGAACTAACGGATGTCCCAAAACCCCAAGAAATTTTGGAAGTCTTAAACGAATATGTAATTGGACAAGATCAGGCAAAACGCTCACTAGCAGTGGCTGTCTATAATCACTATAAACGTGTAAATCAATCAGAAAATTCAAGCTCTGAAGAAGTGGAACTACAAAAGAGCAATATTTGTTTAATTGGCCCAACGGGTTCTGGGAAAACATTTTTAGCCCAAACATTGGCTAGAACATTGAATGTACCATTTGCAATTGCAGACGCGACTAGTTTAACTGAAGCAGGATATGTGGGAGAAGATGTAGAGAATATTCTCTTAAAACTATTACAATCTGCTGATTTTAACGTAGAACGTGCTGAAAAAGGAATCATCTACATTGATGAGATCGACAAAATTGCCCGTAAGAGCGAAAATGTATCGATCACAAGAGATGTATCAGGCGAAGGTGTACAACAAGCATTGCTTAAAATCTTGGAAGGAACAGTTGCTAGCGTACCACCACAAGGCGGACGCAAACACCCGCATCAAGAATTTATCCAAATCGACACCACTAATGTCCTGTTTATTGTCGGCGGAGCTTTTGACGGTATCGAGAATATGGTCAAAAATCGCCTAGGCGAAAAAACAATCGGTTTTGGGACTCAAAACAGCAAACTGAACGAAGACGAAAGCGTTATGCAACAAATCATTCCAGAAGATCTTTTGAAATTTGGATTGATTCCTGAGTTTATTGGACGCTTACCAGTGACTGCTGCGTTAGAGAAGTTGACAACGGATGATTTGGTTCGTATTTTGACAGAACCAAAAAATGCATTAGTCAAACAATATCAAAAACTATTATCGTTAGATGATACAGAATTAGAATTTGAGCCAGAAGCATTACGTGCGATCGCGAATAAAGCAATTGAACGAAATACAGGAGCTCGTGGCTTACGCTCGATCATCGAAGAAATCATGATGGATGTCATGTTTGACGTACCATCAGATGATTCGATCGAAAAAGTCATTATTACAGAAATGGCTGTTGATGGCACTGGTAAACCAGCAATTGTTTATAATAAAAAAGACAAAAAAGCTGGTTAATTTTAAAAGACTAAAAAGTAGAGATGCGTCTCTACTTTTTTACTGATTTTATAAAACAAGGTATTTAGTTTTACGAGCTAGTCACTAGCTTCTAGTTGGATAGTGATCTTAGGAAAAAGTTCGTTCAGCTTTTACACTTAGGAGGTTAGTAAAATGAATGTTCATAATGCAGAAATTATCATCAGTGCCGTCTCACCAAAACAATATCCAGAAACAGAACTTCCAGAAATTGCTTTAGCGGGTCGTTCCAATGTTGGTAAATCATCTTTCATCAACACACTGATCAATCGAAAAAATCTAGCTAGAACTTCTGGAAAACCAGGGAAGACTCAAACGCTGAATTTTTATTTGATTGAAGAGGCGTTGCATTTTGTCGATGTTCCAGGATATGGGTATGCGAAAGTGTCGAAAACGGAACGAGCAAAATGGGGCGAGATGATCGAAACGTATATGACGACAAGAGAACAATTGAAAGCCGTTGTTTCTTTAGTTGATTTACGTCATGCGCCGACACAGGAAGATATTCAAATGTATGAGTTTTTAAAATACTATGAGATTCCAGTAATTGTTGTAGCAACCAAAAAAGATAAAATCCCTCGCGGAAAATGGAACAAGCATGAGAGTGTTATCAAAAAAGCCCTAAACTTTGATAAATCTGATGATTTCATTCTTTTTTCTTCACAAACAAAAGAAGGAAAAGAAGAAGCATGGCAAGCCATTGAAAAGTATTTATAAAAAAAGCGTGACCTCTCCAAATTTTGGGAGACGTCAACGCTTTTTTTATTGTTCTTTTTTCTTTTGTTCTGTTTGTTCAGCTTTAGCTGTTTGTTTTTCTAATTCTTCTTTTGGCAATTCGACTTTTTTTGGATCTACTGCAAAAGAATCGAATAATTTATCTAAATCATTTGTACGTTCAAATTTTAAGCCCATCGTTTCGTTGCTCCATTTCGTTTTAGATTGAATGCAGCCGAGTCAAACAATATATACCAGCAGTGTATACTTATTGAGTATAAGAAACAAGACTGGATGTTACTGTTGTCTCTGCCTTTTCTCTAGTTTAGCATCCTTTTAGAAATTTGAATAGTTTTCTTTTTCAACCGTTGCAAATTTTTATAAAAATAGTTTTACCTTCAATTTGTAAACTTGCATTCGATTACAAAACAAGGTATAGTTTTTTCGGATAGAGAAAAGAGGGACGAAATGGCAGGGAATATTTTTATCGGAATGGTTCGTGGCTATCAGCGCTTTATTTCCCCAGGGCTTCCAGCTAGTTGCCGCTATCACCCGACGTGTTCACAATACATGATCGATGCTATTCAGACGCATGGCAGTATTAAGGGAATTACCATGGGGACAGCGAGATTTTTACGATGTCATCCACTGACTAAAGGTGGAATCGACTATGTACCGTTGAAGTTTAGTTTAAAAAGAAATCCGGACCAGGAATATCACGGTCCCTACAATTATAGAAGAGACAAAAAGAATAAATAAATGAAGGTGGGGTTACGGGATGGCAATTTTGGCATTTGACTTTGGCGGTTCAGCAGTAAAATATGGGATTTGGAACGGCCAAGAAATAAGGGATAAAGGAAACTTTACAACACCTAAAACATGGGATGAAATGAGAGCGTCATTATTCGCTGTTTATAACGAGATCAATCAGACAATTGAAGGAGTAGCTATTAGTGCACCTGGTGTAGTAGATGTTGAAAAACAAATGATCAACGGAATTTCGGCAATTCCTTATATTCATAGATTCAATATTTATAAAGAATTGGAAGCGTTATTTAAGTTGCCAGTCTCAATCGAAAACGATGCGAATTGTGCAGGAATGGCAGAAATATACGAAGGTGCTGCGAAAGGGAAACAAGAAGTGGCGTTTGTTGTGATTGGAACGGGTATTGGTGGGGCGATTTTTCATAAAGGAGAAATTGTGAAAGGTGCTCATCTTTATGGTGGTGAATTTGGATTAATGTACCTAAGTGGTGGTGAGACCTTTAGTAAACTAGGGACTGCCGTTCAAATGGCTTGGCGTTATTGCGAACGCAAGGGTGTAGAGAAAGAGACGTACACTGGGGAAGATGTGTTTGCTTTGGCAGAGTCTGGGGATGAATTGGCGATAGAAGAAGTGAATAATTTTTATGAGTATGTGACACAAGGATTGTTTAGTATTCAATTTTCCCTTGATCCAGAGATGATCGTTTTAGGCGGAGGTGTCTCAGCTAAAAAAGGCTTACTAGTGGAAATCAATCGTCGAATGAAAGAAAAACTAGCGCATTTTGAATTAAATGATTTTATACCGCAAATCGTAACGTGTCAATACAAAAATGATGCAAATCTGATTGGAGCTGCAGCTAATTTTATAGCAATTCAAAAAAATAGAAAAGAAACGATGGGGACAGACTGATGTTTTCTACTAGAATTTAAAATCGACTATCAGGCTAAAAAGAATGTGAAAAAAGGTGAATCAGGCACGAGGCAGTAAAACTAAATTGGTTTTACTGCTCTTTTTTGTCTTCCTTAGTTAATAATAAAAGACTTATTATTAATTATTTGTTACAATGAGTATAATGATAAGAAAGAAGGAGATAGAATGAAACGAAATAGTTTGGGGATTGTCGGGATAATTGCGTTATTTACCCTTTCTGCTTGCGCAGTACAAGAACAGACCGCAACCTTTGTTCTAAAACAAGAAGACGAACAGGTAAAAGTTCAAAATATTCACAAGAAAGATGCGTTATTAAAGCAAAAAATTATAACAACGATTCAGTACAAAACAATGGGCATATCAACTAAAACAAAAGCAAAGAAGCTATTAGAGCCTAGTGAAAAATTGTACGCCAATAAAAAGGGAATTCACTATACGATTGATTTTACTGAAAAAGCAGCCGTAGAAACCATTGAAGTGGACTTGAAAAAAGTATCAACCAAAGATGCCAAGGAAATCTCGCTTATTTCGTTGCCAAATGAATCATTTGCTAGTGCAAGTGAAGAGGCAAATGAAGCGCAACTTATAAAGTTAGGGTTTAAAAAAGAAAAGTAGAAAAGGAGAAGAAGAATGAAAAAATCAGTAGTTATCAATGGGTTGATCGTAGGGGCTCTGGGATTAGTTAGCGCATATGGAACCGCTACTTTCGCAGAAGAAAGTAACAGCATAGAAACTATTCCAGAACAAACAGTAAAAGTTGCAGAAGACAATGAGCCAACAGCGCTTGTTGTGAACGCAGAAAAAAAAGAGCTAAAAGAAGGACAAACGCAGCAATTAACGACTGTATTTACGTCAGAAAATAGCACAGCTAACCTTACTTGGACATCCAGTGATGAAGCAGTAGCAACTGTTTCTGAAACAGGAGTGGTTACGGCTCTCAAAGCTGGGACTGTAACGATCACAGCCAAAACAGAAAGTGGATTAAGTGGAGAAGTGGCACTAACCATCAAAGCAAAAGTGGAAGGGACATTTGGTACAGTGCCTTGGGAATGGGATGCAAAGAGCCAGACACTTACCTTTGGAGGTGGAAAACTTCCAAATACTGATTTCAGGTATAATATTAAATATAAAATAGAAGCCCTTAGTATTTTAAATGGGGCTAAAATCAAATGTATAAAATTCACTGAACCAGTTGTAGCTAGTTCTTCAATATATTATATGTTTGCAGAGTTATCTTTTTTAGAAGCAATAGAAGGAGCAACTTTTATTGACACAAGAAACGTGACGGATATGAGAAGCTTGTTTCGTTCTACTTCAAATCTGACAGATATAGATGTGAGTAAATGGGATACGATTAATGTGCGGAATATGAGTGGCATGTTTTATAATGCTGCTAATCTATCAAAATTAGATTTAGACCAATGGAATACAAGTAAAGTAACGGATATGAGTAGCATGTTTTATTATACTTTAAATCTGACAGATATAGATGTAACTGAATGGGATACGATTAATGTGACAAATATGTCTTCAATGTTTTCTAATGCACAAAGCTTAACGAGCTTAAATACAACTAATTGGAATACAAGTAAAGTAACGACTATGGAGTCAATGTTTTATAATAGTTCAAAACTGATAGATATAGATGTAAGCGGCTGGGATACAAGAAATGTGAAGACCATGAATTCAATGTTTTTAGGTGCGTCAAGCTTAACTGGATTGGATATGTCGGAATGGGTCACAGAGAAAGTGACGGACATGTCCTCAATGTTTTCAGGTGCGTCAAGCTTAACAGAATTAGATATGTCAGAATGGGTTACAGGAAAAGTGACGAGTATGTCTTCAATGTTTTATAATGTTTCAAGCTTGAAAACGTTGGACATATCTGGTTGGAATACAGAAAATGTAACGACTATGTCTTCAATGTTTTCTGGTACTACAAAGTTAACTGACTTAGATATTAGTGATTGGAATGTAAATAACGTTCAGTATATGTATAGTATGTTTCAATCAAGTGGTGTAGCAGACTTAAATGTGATCAATTGGGATACGAGTAAAGTACTAAATATGAATTCCATGTTTAGTCAAGCAGCGAATTTGGCTAAATTAGATTTGAGTACTTGGAATACAATCAAAACGACAACTATGACGAACATGTTTGCATACACACCTAATCTCTATGAGTTGAACCTAAGTAATTGGGATACGAGTAATGACACAGCAATAGATAGTATATTTTATAGAGCAGATTCGTTAGATGTATTGATTCTGGGTTCAAATTTTAAGCCTACAACCTCAACTAATTTACCAAGGAAAAAAGTAGAGCCATATACTGGAAGATGGCTCTTAGATTCTTCAGAAGCTGAGAATAGCTATGAGAGCAGTTCAAGGTTAATGGCGAACTATGATGGAACGAAACCGGGGAAATACATCCGTGAAAAGAAAGCAGGTATTGAGGTAACTGGAATCGAGTTAACACCTTCCGTTTTAAACCTAACCATTTCTGAAGAAAGTCAATTACAAGCAAAAGTCCTTCCAGAAAATGCAACGAATAAAAAGGTTACGTATTCTGTTGCCGATGCTTCTATTGCTTCTGTCTCACAGGAAGGGGTTGTAACAGGATTGAAATCAGGTATAACAGAAATTACCGCACGAACAGAAGAAGGTGGCTTCAAAGCAACAACTACTGTAATTGTTTCTGCAGATAGTTCACTGATTTTAGATCCATTTTATCTTGGATTAGATGACTTTATTACCGGGGAAATTGACCCAGCATTAAGCCCTAAAAATGCCCAACTATGGGTCAATAATAAGTTGATTTCCACGGCAACAATCTTTAGTGATGGAATTTTTGAACTAGATACAGAAGAAACAATTACAAAGACAACAGATAAAGTAAAAATTGTTATTTTGGATAGCAAAAATAAAGAAATCGATCGCGGCATGGTCAAGGTTGAAGAAATTGCCTATGAGTTAACAGTAAATGACTATGTTTTATCAGAAGACACAGTCGTTTCAGGCAAGACTGATTATTTCCATACTCATGTGGCATTGGTCATCAACGGAAAAGAAATTGAACGAAAATTATTAACCTCCAACCGTCAATTTTCATTCGATGTAGAAGGGCTAATTGAACAAGAGAGTGATAAAGTTGAAGTTGTAGGGTATCGTTATAGTACAGAAATCACACGTCAAAACGTTACAGTTCAACCCGCTAAGGTGGAAATGGTGCTGGATACCTACAAGCTGGACACGCCCTACGTAACAGGGAAAGTCACTGGTAAATCAGCAAGTAGTGTTCGGTTATATGTCAATCGAAGACGTCAAGAAACAGTGAAAATTGCAGAGGACGGCACATTTAAATTATTAGGAGTAGGGATTCTTTCTCCTACAAATAAAGTGGAAGTAGCAGTGCTAAACGAACAGGGAATTGAAGTATTGCGGACGCCTGTCAGTATTACCCAATAGGAATGGATGACTACGATGCAATGAAATGGCAGTAAATAATTTTTAGTATAGAATAGGGATCATCTTGTCGTGCCTTTTGTCAGTTTTGTTATGACAGAAAATGAACGATAAGTTTGATCCCTTATTAAGTTTTCTCCTATACATTACTTTAGATACAGAATGGTGATAAACGATTGCTACTTTTCCTAGAATTTATGAGTAATTGAAATAGATTCTCAAATGAAAGAAAAATAAACGTAAAAATATCGAGAGCTTCAGTTGTAAAATAGAAGAAATAACGCATAATAATTTGAATTATAGGAATTTTCTGAAAATTAATTGACATTTCTTTTATTATTGATTATATTTGTATACATACTTCTTTAATAATTATCTATAGAAAGAAAATTATCCGGCTCTACGAATTCGTTCAGCTTTAAAATCATCTAGCTTTTTGTGGTAGCTCTTCTGGAAAAAGAAAAAGCTGATTGTGGTGACATGCATCACATTCTATTTTCCAGTTAGATCTGACAAACACAACAAGCTTTAAAATCAAAGGAGGAAACAAAATGAAGAAATTTAGTTTTTTATTTGCTAGTCTATTTTTACTAGCAGCATGTGGACCAGCAGCTGGTGGGGGCGCAAGCAGTGATGGAAATAAGGTTGAAGGCGATACAATCAAAATAGGGATGAACATGGAACTTTCTGGGGATGTTTCAGCGTACGGGAATGCTGAAAAAGAAGGAATCGCATTGGCAGTTGAAGAAATCAACGAAGCAGGCGGCGTGTTAGGTAAAAAATTAGAGTTGATTGAAAAAGACAACAAATCTGAAAATGGCGAAGCAACGTCAGTAGCAGCCAATTTAACGTCAAAAGATAAAGTTGTTGCAGTCGTTGGACCAGCGACATCTGGTGCGACAAAAGCGACAATTCCAAATATGACCAAAGCAGCAGTTCCGGTGATCACACCTTCAGCTACAGATGACAGCATCACTGTTGTAAACGATAAAGTCCAAGAATACATTTTCAGAGCTTGTTTCCAAGATACGTTCCAAGGAGTCATCTTAGCAAATTTCGCTCAAGATAATTTAAAAGCAAAAAATGTAGTGATCATTGGGGATAATTCAAGTGATTACGCGATTGGTTTAACGAAATCATTTAAAGAGACGTTTAAAGGCAAGATTGCCAAAGAAGAAACATTTACTGCTGGTGACAAAGATTTCCAAGCAATTTTAACAAAAATCAAAGACCTTGATTATGATGCGATCTACATTCCAGGATATTATGCAGAAGCTGGCTTGATCATCAAGCAAGCACGCGAAATGGGCATCGATAAACCAATTTTAGGTGCTGACGGATTTGGCGATGAAAAATTAGTTGAAATCGCTGGAGCAAAAAATGTTTCTGATGTGTATTACACAGGTCACTTCTCAGAAAAAGCACCAGCTACAGACAAAGTAAAACCATTTGTAGAATCATTTAAGAAAAAATACTCTAAACAACCATCTGCTTTTAACGCGTTAGGTTATGATTCTGTTTATATGTTAAAACAAGCGATGGAAGACAAAGATTCAGCTGATTCAAAAGACATCACAGCAGGATTAGCCTCATTAAAAGATTTTGTCGGTGTTACAGGAAAAATGACGATGGACAAAGATCATAATCCTGAAAAATCAGCTGTAGTATTAGGTTTAACAGATGGAAAAGAAACATCTGCGGATGCCGTAAATCCTTAAGTTGAAAAACGATCTATATGTAACTTAAAGAGGGTGAGACAAGGTTCCACGTTTTGTCCCTCCTCTTTTTTCTTTAATCAAACAGTAATTATTCTAAAATATTGGAAGTGATAAACATGGAAGTAGTTATTCAACAACTAGTAAATGGGCTTTTTCTAGGAAGTATTTATGCTCTGTTGGCATTGGGCTATACAATGGTTTACGGGATCATTAAATTGATCAACTTTGCGCATGGTGAAATTTATATGTTGGGCAGTTTTATGGGGTATTTCTTTATTAACAAATTGAATTTGGGCTTTTTTCCAGCGTTGATTCTATCTATGGTAGGTGCTGCTGTAATCGGTGTGGTCATTGAATTTTTAGCATACAGACCGTTAAGAAAATCAACAAGAATTGCGGCTTTGATCACAGCGATTGGGGTTTCCTTTTTACTACAAAACGGGATGATTTATTGGCTAGGTCCTGAAAAAAAATCATTTCCGCAAGCAATTGAATTTAAAAATTATCAATTAGGTTTTATTCAAATCTCAAATATTCAAGTTCTTATTTTAGTTATTTCATTAGTATTGATGATTGCGCTCCAATTGATTGTTAAAAAGACAAAAATGGGTAAAGCAATGCGAGCAGTTTCAGTTGATGCAGATGCGGCCCAATTGATGGGGATCAATGTGAATCGTACGATTTCATTTACCTTTGCTTTAGGCTCTGCTTTAGCGGCGGCAGCGGGCATGCTGATTGGACTTTACTATAATTCGATTGATCCGATGATGGGCGTTGTCCCAGGGCTTAAATCTTTCGTTGCGGCGGTTTTAGGCGGAATTGGGATTATACCAGGAGCGGCACTTGGTGGCTTTGTGATCGGATTACTAGAAACAATCACGATTGCGCTTGGTTTTTCAGATTATAAAGATGCGGTTGTATATGCATTGTTGATTATTATTTTATTGATTCGTCCTGCTGGAATACTTGGCAAGAATATCAAAGAGAAAGTGTAGGTGGCAAGCATGAAAAAGAATTTAAAATATAATGTTGTTTGGCTTTTAATTGCAGCTCTCGCTTATGCTTTTATTTACACATTATATGTAACAGGTGTGATAACACCCTTTACTGAATATACCTTGATTACTATCGGGATCAATATTATGTTGGCGTTAGGATTGAATTTGATTATTGGTTTTTCAGGTCAGTTTTCATTGGGGCATGCTGGCTTTATGGCGATCGGTGCATACAGTGCAGCGATTATGTCTGTTAAATATCCTACGATGGGCGGTTTTTTTAGCGGAATTTTGTTAGGGATTGTGTTGTCAGGGATCGTGGCATTATTAGTTGGGATTCCAACCTTGAGATTAAAAGGGGATTACTTAGCGATTGCGACATTAGGGATTTCAGAGATTATTCGTATTGTTATTATCAATATGAAAGACATAACCAATGGTCCAGCCGGTATTTTTGGTATTCCACCAATGGTTAACTGGTCAATGGTATTCGGATTTGTGGTGATTGTAACGTTGATCATTGTTAACTTTATTCATAGTGGACCGGGACGCGCGACAATGGCGATCAGAGAAGATGAAATTGCGGCAGAATCGATGGGGGTGAATACGACGAAATATAAAGTCGTTGCCTTTATCATTGGTGCTGTTACAGCAAGTGTGGCAGGTGCGATTTATTCAAGTTATGTTCAAACAATTGCGCCAAAAGATTTTGGTTTCATGAAATCAATCGATATTTTGATCATCGTAGTATTTGGTGGTATCGGTAGTGTCACAGGAACCTTTATTTCAGCGATTGTACTTGGCATTTTGAATATGTTCTTGCAAGATGCAGGGGCTCTTAGAATGATCATTTACGCATTAGCATTGATCATCATCATGATTTTTAAACCAGGTGGCTTACTTGGAACCTGGGAATTTTCAGTCAAAAAAATAGTTAAGAAAAAGGAGGACAAAACAAATGCCTCTATTGAACGTTAGTAATTTAACCAAAAACTTCGGCGGACTCGCTGCTGTTTCCAATGTCAATCTTTCTTTAGAAACAAATGAATTAATTGGATTAATTGGTCCTAATGGCGCTGGAAAGACAACATTATTTAATCTTTTAACTGGTGTTTATGAACCTAGTGAAGGAACAGTAACTCTCGATATTCTAGGGAAAGAACACGTGTTGAATGGCATGAAACCGTATAAAATTGCGGACATGGGGTTAAGCAGGACTTTCCAAAATATCCGCTTATTTAAAGAGTTGACCGTAATGGATAACGTTCTAATTGCGATGAATAGTAAAAACAAAGAAGGAATCCTTTCAAGTATTTTACGCTTACCAACTTTTTATAAAAAAGAAGAGGAAATGGAAAAGAAAGTATTGGAATTACTTGCGATTTTCGGTTTAGAGGGAAAAGTTCAGACGTTAGCTAAAAACCTTCCTTATGGCGAACAAAGACGTTTAGAGATTGTACGAGCTTTGGCGACACAACCGAAAGTATTGTTTTTAGATGAACCAGCTGCAGGGATGAATCCTCAAGAAACGGCAGAATTAACGGAACTCATTAGAAAAATCCAAAAAGAATTTCAAATCACAATTGTTTTGATCGAACATGATATGAGTTTAGTCATGGAGGTTTGTCAACGAATTTATGTGTTAGAGTATGGCAGGATTATTGCTGAAGGCAAACCAGAAGCCATCAAAAACGATCCTCGTGTGATCGAAGCTTACCTTGGAGGTGAACTATAATGCTGACCATTGAAAATTTATCTGTTCATTATGGTGTGATTCAAGCAGTACGTGATGTAAGTTTCAACGTAGAACAAGGAGAAATCGTCTCTTTAATCGGAGCAAACGGTGCGGGTAAAACGACGATTTTAAGAACGATTTCTGGGTTGAATCGACCTTCGAATGGGAGTATTATCTTTGAAGGTCAACCAATCCATAAAATGGTTCCACAAAAGATTGTTGCATCTGGACTGTGTCAAGTACCAGAAGGCCGCCATGTTTTTGCTGGTTTAACGGTTCAAGAGAATCTTGAAATGGGGGCATTTTTACGCAAAGATAGTGATTTAAAAAAAGAGTACGATATGATTTTTGATCGTTTTCCAATTTTAAAAGAACGTAAAAATCAAGATGCGTCAACCTTATCTGGTGGAGAACAACAGATGTTGGCAATGGGCAGAGCACTGATGTCTAAACCAAAATTGCTATTATTAGATGAGCCTTCTATGGGATTAGCACCAATCTTTATTCAAGAAATCTTTAACATCATCCAAGAAATCAACAAACAAGGAACGACTGTTTTATTGATTGAACAAAATGCGAAAATGGCGTTGTCGATTGCCGATCGAGGCTACGTTTTGGAAACGGGTGAAGTTGTTTTAAGCGGACCAGGTAAAGAATTATTAGAAAGTGATGAAGTGAAAAAAGCATATCTAGGAGGTTAATAGCATGAGTGTAAGTGATTTTATGACAAAAAATTTAGTCGTAGCTCAACCAGAAATGAAAATTTTTGATGCGGTTGAGTTGATGAAAATAAATAATATCCATCGCTTGCCTGTAATCAAAGGAGAGCAAGTGATTGGGTTGATCACGGAAGGAACAATTCAATCGGCGATGCCATCAAAAGCGACAAGTTTAAGTGTCTATGAAGTAAATTATCTTTTAAACAAGACCACAGTTGCAGATATAATGGTGAAAGATGTTCGTGTAATCAATCCTGAAGCCTCTTTGGAAGAGGGGATTTTTCAAATGCGCCAACATAACATCGGAGTATTGCCAGTTGTTGACGGAAATGAGGCACTCGTTGGTATTATAACAAATAATGATATTTTTGATGCGTTTTTAAAAATTACTGGATACAATGATGGCGGTACTAGAATTCAGTTACGTATTCCAGAAGATCACAAAGGAATTTTAGCAGAGATTACCAAATTGTTAGCGGATAATGATTTTAGTATTTTAACGGTTGTTGTAAATCGGAAAGAGTTAGAAACAATTATTGAGTTACAAATAGAAAGCCGCGAGACTCAAAAAATCGAGGGAATTTTGAAAGAAGCCAATTACGACGTTTTTGAAGCAACATTCATCTCAAAAAAAGTATAAAAAGTGAAGAATAGCAAGAATTGGAAGAGTTTTTTTTCTCAAAACAGTTTGACTATTACAGGGGCATATGATAATTTTATATAGTAAAGAACTGGTTTTCAAAACGAAGTCGGAATATTAAAGTGATTTACTCCTTTAATATTCTTTCGCTATGTCCTCTAATCGGTTAGAGGTTGTTGGTAGTATAATTTTTACAGACATTCTGTAATTGATTATAAATATTTAAGATAGGAGGAATGAAAAATGAAAAAAGTTATTGGATTTATTATTGCTTTTGTAGCAACGGTTAGTTTTGCAACAACCGCTTCAGCAGACGGTGCTATTTCAGCAACTGAACAGCCTATCCTTAATGAATTAAACGCTGGTTTAACAATTGGTGGTAAAAAATTCAGTTTTGGTGCAGCAGAGACGAATGCAGCTTCTAATCACTTGAAACGTGTTGATTTAGCACAAGCTCAAGCCGATGAAGCAATTAAGAACATTCAAGCAGCTCGCTCTTTAGTTGAAGGAGTATCTGTCAACACATCAGGCGCTAATTCACTTGGAGATGCGGTTAGATTATTACCAGCTAATGTAATTTCTCAATTACAAAGTTATGTTGTTGCAGCTGGAAATGCTGTAGGCTTGAAAATTACTTTTGGAGCAAACGGAACTTACTCTGCAGTGACTATCACTGATACGAAGGGTGCTCCTGTATACAAAACTGGCGCGCCAGTCAAAAATACTGGATCAAACTACGCATTAAGCGGGATTACTTTTGGCTCATTGATCGTAGCTGCAGCAGGTGCAGTATTTGTGAGCAGAAAGAACAAATTAGCCTAATATGAAACAATTAAAAAGAGTAGGGGCATTTATTTACGTGCCTCTTCTCTTTATGTTTTTTGGCTATCTCATCATTTACATAATTGGTGCACCTGTCATTAACTTCGCGTCATCTGCAGTCGAATTGATTTCTTTGAATGATGCTCCATCTTTTGATCAACAAGGAACGAACCTTTTTGAAAAAAGAAAGGATAAAACAAAAACAGCATCTTCAGACGAAAAATCGACTGAAGCGGATACAACTAAGATGGAAGCATCTGAAAAAGAAGAGCTATCGTCTTCAAATATGGTCTATCCGGTAGGGGGAGATCAATTTGGGGAGGTAGTGATCGATAAAGTCGAAATTAATGAACCATTGTATTACGGAGATAGTGAAGATATTTTGCGTTTAGGCGCAGGGCAATACATCGGCAGTATGATTCCAGGGGATCTTGGAACAACATTGATCGGTGGGCATAATCTACCCTCATTTGGGAAAATTTATTACTTAGAACCTGGGGATGAAGTGAACATTCATACTCACTATGGAGATTATACGTATCAAGTAACAGAAGTAAAAGTTGCTGATTATAAAGATCCAGCAGTTTATACGAAATTGGGCGACCACTCAAAAAGATCACTGATCCTTTATACTTGTTATCCATTAGATGCGATTGGTTTAACACCTGAACGTGTTTTTGTTTCAGCAGATTATGTATCTGGACCAATCATCGATGAAAAATCATAAAGGAGGAGAATCAGTCAGATGAAAAATCGGGGTCGTTTAATGAAAGTAATCTCTCGCTTTTTTCTTGCTTTCCTATCATCTGTATTTTTATTCGCGTTTTTGATTCTGTTGACATTGAGACTCACGTTGTTTAGCGAAAACTATATTGCAAAACAAGCAGCAAAAGCAGATTATTATTCAGAACTAACGGAAGAAATCAATCGCCAAATCGAAAACAGCGCTTTAGGAAGTAATATTCCAGAAGGGGTTTTGAATCAGTCGATCCAGCAAGAGTTAGTGAAGACGGATGTGAATGCCTATTTCAAAGCAATGTACAATACAGGCACAAAGTATACTATTTCTAATGAAAAAGAAATCCACGATACGGTATCTAAAGCCATCATAGAATATATGAAAGAAAAAAATATCCAGATAACACCAGAATCAGAACAAGCGGTAACGAAACTTTCCGACAATGCAGTAACAATTTACAAAGGCTACATCGAGTTGCCTTTTTTAGTTTCCTATGGACGGAAAGTGATGAACTATAAATCGACATTAGTTGTTTTTATGGGTGTTTGCGGTGTTTTATGGGTCCTATTAAGTTTCTCTCTCTATTCTTCATTAAGAGGCTATTTCCATCGTTTATTAAGGTATTGGTCCTATATCTGGACGGGCAGCGGCTTAATGATGCTGGTTGTTCCTGCAATTATTTTAATGCAAGGCTTTTTAAAGAAGCTAGGGATCCAATCGAAAGCGATGTATGACTTTATTCAAACCTATTTATCGAGCTTTTTATGGTTGTTTATTATGATTGGTATTCTTTCTATTGTGGCAGGCGTTGTTTGTGGCATACTTAGCGAGAGCAAGAGAAAAGAATTATTTAGTGCTTAAGGCGCAGAAAGACTTTTATGAACACAAGACAAAAGTGTATAGCGTTTCTTTGAAATGAAGCAATAGTGGTGCAAAGCTAATCAGGTTTTGCCCACTTTCTTTTTTTCTCGTAACGTGATACCATAGATAGCTGGAGGGATGAAGATGTCAAAGAAAAATAAAGATATAGAAGTAAAAATAGAAGAAGCAGAAAAAAAAGTAAATGGTGAAACCATCACAGTAAGTACCTTAACAATCGGCAAAAAAGAAATTGGGCAAGTCTTAGCACAAGATACAAAAAAATTCGCTGTTGTGATCGATGGACGGAATGAAGCAACCGTGAAAACGCTTGATGAAGCGATTGAATACATCATTCGCCAGTGGAATTTAAACGACTAAAATAAATAACAACTTTTTTTCGAAAAAGGCTTGCTTTTTCTTCAAAAGTTTTGTATTATAACTAAGTCAGGTTTTTTACTAAAACCTTTTGGAGGAATAGCGAAGTGGCTAAACGCGACGGACTGTAAATCCGTTCCTTAGGGTTCAGTGGTTCGAATCCACTTTCCTCCATTTTAACCTTTGGGGTATAGCCAAGCGGTAAGGCAACAGGTTTTGATCCTGTCATGCGTTGGTTCGAATCCAGCTACCCCAGTTTTTGTTAGAACAACTCATATTGAGTTGTTCTTTTTTTGACTAAATAATAGAGATAGTAACTTTTGTTCTCTTTTTTCGAATTATGTGATAAAGTGAATGAAAAAGCATGAGGAGTGAACGGAATGAATATCAAAGAGAAAATAACTGAAACAGCAGAAAAAGTTTATGACTTAGCACGTGAAGGCAAATATGATGTCAAAATAAATCTTTTTTCTAAAAAGAAAACGCACGATCAAACAAAAGGTATCCAAGTTGTGTCTGCCCGAGACACTGCTCATACAAAAAAATGGCGTGCGAAAAACCGCTAATAGCGTAGCGAATAAATAATAGCCTGGAACAACCTCGTTTGTGTGTTGTTCTAGGCTATTTTACTTTGGCTGAAAACTATTTATCAATCTCAAGCCCTAAAACAGTCAGGTGGCCGTTTCCAACTAATTTAATAACAAGTCTAGCTAAATGATTAGGAGACATGTCTGTGTCACTTGTGATCCACCAATGAAGCGTTCCTGTAAAGATTGACGTCATATATTCAATGATGAAATCAATCGGTACTTCAATCTCATTTTCCGTGATTTTTAGCTTAGAAAAAATATCTGCGTATTTTTCGTAAATAATATCTGCTAACTTCTTCCGTAATAACTCATTTGAACTACCATCCATGATTGTTAAAAAGAATGTTTTATTTTTTTGAATGTTAATATAAATAGTTGTCAGTAGGGCTTCAATTTGTTTGACTTTTATCCGGTTGCTGACAATAAGCTGTTCTGCATCGATAACAGAGGTGAAGGCATTGATTGCAAAATCAAAAATTTGTTCATAAAGGTCTTGTTTGTCTTTGAAATGAGCATAGAAAGTCGCGCGATTGATCATGGCTTCATCTGCAATGTCTTGGATCGTTATACAGTCATATCCTTTTTCATCTACTAAATGAATGAACGCTTCAATAATCATTTTGTGTGTTCGCATTACCCGAAGGTCGGTTTTCTTTGACATAAAAAATTCCTTTCGAAATAATCAACAATAGTTGAAAGTTTGTTGTTTATCTCACAAATTTGGGTGTTTTGCTTGTTGCAATTCCATTAGAATCTTCCTAAAATATACATAAGTATTATATCAGACACCTTGTAGGATAATCAACAAAGTGTTGCGAATAAAAGGGTATGAAATTTAAGGAGATAACACATATGACATTAAGAGCAGGAATAGACGTCGGTTCGACAACTGTGAAATTGGTAATTATTGACGAAGAAAATCATACCAAATTTGCTAAATATGAACGACATTACTCAGATGTAAAAGCAGCAACCGAAAAAGTATTGAATGAAGCGATGACTGAATTGGGTGAAGAAACGCCGATTACCATGACTATCACAGGATCTGGTGGCATGGGGTTGGCAGATGTTTTAAACATTTCATTTGTTCAAGAAGTGATCGCCTGTACGAAAACAGTAGAGGAAATCATTCCAGAAACCGATGTAGCGATTGAACTAGGTGGTGAAGATGCAAAAATCACCTTTTTTGAAGGAGCATTAGAACAGCGGATGAATGGGAGCTGTGCTGGTGGAACGGGAGCTTTTATTGACCAAATGGCTGTGTTGCTAAAAACAGATGCGAATGGCGTGAATGAACTAGCTAAAAACTATCAAACGATATACCCGATCGCATCAAGATGCGGTGTTTTTGCCAAGACAGATGTTCAACCTTTGATCAACGAAGGAGCCGCTAAAGAGGACATTTCAGCCAGTATTTTTCAAGCAGTAGTCAATCAAACAATTGCAGGACTTGCAGCAGGACGAAAAATCAAAGGGAAAATCGCCTTTTTAGGTGGTCCTCTCTTCTTCATGTCTGAACTTAGAAAACGATTCATTGAAACCTTAGATGTGAAACCAGAAAATATTATTTTTCCAGAAAATCCGCAACTATTTGTAGCGATGGGCGCCGCCATTTATTCGGAAGGGGCTAAATCAACTAGCTTAACAGATTTAATCCACCGTCTGACAAAAGGAGACCAAGAACAATTAAAACCAACCGATACATTAGAACCATTATTTCAAGATGAAGCAGAGCTAAAAGAATTTAGAGTACGTCATGATCAAGCAAAAGCGCAAGAAAAAGCGTTAGCTGATCATCATGGTGTTGCCTTTTTAGGAATCGATGCAGGATCTACAACGACAAAAGTTACGTTGATCGATGAAGAAGGAAACTTATTATTTTCATTTTACGGAAATAATCAAGGACAGCCTCTAGAAACGACCATGAAAGTATTGAAAGAATTATACCAACAATTACCAAAAGATGTCTTTGTTGGAAAATCTGCTGTGACCGGATACGGTGAACATTTAATTAAAAATGCGTTGAAAGTTGATATCGGAGAAGTCGAGACTATGGCTCATTACAAAGCGGCAGATCATTTTCAACCAGGTGTTGATTTTATTTTAGATATCGGCGGTCAAGATATGAAGGCGATGACCATTAAAGATGGTGTGTTGTCCTCGATCCAATTGAATGAAGCGTGTTCTTCAGGTTGTGGTTCGTTTATTGAAACGTTTGCCAAATCATTGAACTTTGATGTAAAAGACTTTGCACTTGAAGCGCTAAGTTCTAAAGCACCCGTTGATTTAGGCTCTCGTTGTACGGTGTTCATGAATTCAAAAGTCAAACAAGTTCAAAAAGAAGGCGCTTCTGTTGGGGATATTTCTGCGGGATTATCATACTCCGTAATCAAAAATGCGATTTACAAAGTAATCAAAGTTCGACGTCCAGAAGAATTAGGAAAGAAAATCGTTTGCCAAGGTGGAACGTTTTATAACGAAGCTGTTTTGCGAGCCTTTGAACTGATCAGCGAACGCGAAGTTGTCCGTCCTTCTATTGCAGGTTTGATGGGCGCGTATGGGGCTGCTTTGATTGCATTAGAAAACTACGAATTAGGACAGGAAACAACGATCCTTGGTCTTGAAGAGTTGGATACGTTTACCGCAGATAAAGAGTTTACGCATTGTGGCTTGTGTGAAAATAACTGCATGATGACTGTGACGATTTTTTCTGACGGACGCCAATTTGTGACTGGAAATCGTTGTGAACGTGGCGCTAGAATCAAAGTAAAAAGAGAAGATCGTAGAGTCAATTTGGTTGACTATAAATACCGTAAACTTTTTAAATATCGTCCGTTAAAAGAAAAAGATGCTATTCATGGCAGAATTGGCATTCCTCGTGTTTTAAATATGTATGAAAATTATCCGTTATGGCATACGTTCTTTACAGATCTTGGATTTCGGGTAGAGTTATCACCACGTTCAAATAAAGAACTTTATGAAAAAGGAATGGAGACCATTCCGAGTGATACAGCTTGTTATCCAGCCAAAATTACGCATGGTCATATTCAAGCTTTGATCGATTCAAACATACCAATGATCTTTTACCCAGGGGTCGTTTTTGAACGGCAAGAATCAGCCGAAGCAGACAATCATTTTAACTGTCCAATCGTACAAAGCTATCCTGATGTTATTCGTAACAATGTAGATGATATTCGCGATGGGAAAGTTGATTATCGTAACCCGTATATTAATTTAGCAAATGAACAATCTGTTGCAAAGGTTTTGAGCGAAACCTTTGCAGACCTAGGAATATCAGAAGAACAAATTACACAAGCATTGCGTCACGGCTATGAAGAGCTAGATTCTTTCAAAGAAGCTATCCGTAACAAAGGGGAAGAAACACTGATAATGCTGAATCAAAAAGGGGAAAAGGGAATTGTTTTATCTGGTCGCCCATATCACCTAGATCCAGAAATCAATCATGGTATTGCGGATGTGATTACACAAGAAGGGTTCCATGTATTGACCGAAGATTGTGTTTCTCATTTAAGTGATGTCGGAAATTTACGTGTTGTGAATCAATGGGTGTATCATTCACGCTTGTATGCTGCAGCTCGAGTGGTAGCGAAATCGAAGAATCTTGAACTCGTTCAGTTAAATTCATTTGGTTGTGGTTTAGATGCAGTTACAACGGATCAGGTAGAAGAAATCATGGATCAATATGGAAAAATCTATACTGTTTTGAAAATTGATGAAGGATCGAATTTAGGCGCGATTCGTATTCGTTTACGTTCCCTAAAAGCAGCTGTTGGGGAGAGAGAAAAAATGAATTTCGAACCAAAACTTCAACACGAGGAACCAGAAAAAATCATCTTTACGAAAGAAATGAAAAAAACGCATACGCTATTATTACCAATGCTCAGTCCGATTCATCAATCTGGTTTAGTAGATGTCGCTTTACAAGCTTCTGGTTATAATGTTGTTTGTTTACCCGCAGATGATCGAGAAGCTGTAAATGTCGGTCTGAAATATGTGAATAACGATGCCTGCTATCCGGCAATTATTTCGATTGGTCAATTAGTTGAAGCGCTAGAAAGCGGGGAGTACGATTTGGATCATGTCAGTGTTATGATGACACAAACAGGCGGCGGTTGTCGAGCAACTAATTATATCCCATTGTTGAGAAAAGCCCTGAATGATGCAGGCTTTCCGCAAGTCCCTGTGGTTTCTGTTTCGATGGGAAACAAAGGTGTTGAGTCTAATCCTGGCTTTAAATTTACATTACCAATGTTGAAACGTGTAGCTGTAGCCTTTTTGTACGGGGATTTATTTGAACGAGTCGTTTATCGCACACGTCCTTATGAAACACAAGTCGGCATGGTTGACGCCCTTCACGCTAAATGGTTAAAACAAATCGAAAAGAATGTCCGTAATGGTTCATTGACCTTATTCAATCGAAATATGAAAAAAATCATCAAAGAATTCGATGAAATCCCATTGAATGAAGTCAAGAAACCTAAAGTGGGAATCGTTGGTGAAATCTTAGTAAAATATTCGCCTACAGCGAATAATGATATCGTTCGTTTGCTTGAAGCTGAAGGAGCAGAAGCGGTTGTGCCGGATATTGTTGGATTTATGAATTATTCATTATACAATCAAATTTGGAAATACGACAATATGGGCATGTCTAAACAAAGTAAAACCTTAGCTCAATTTGCAATTCGGATCATTGAATATGTGGAAAAACCGATGGACAAAGCATTGAGAAATTCCAAACGTTTTGAGGGGCTGAGCTCTATTCATGAGTTAGCTGAAGAAGCAGGGAAGATTCTGTCAATCGGAAATCATACTGGTGAAGGGTGGTTCTTGACTGGAGAAATGATAGAGTTGCTAAAATCGGACGTGAATAACATCGTGTGTATGCAGCCTTTTGGATGCTTACCGAACCACGTTGTGGGAAAAGGTGTAACGAAAGAGTTGCGACGACAATACCCTAAAGCCAACATTGCACCAATCGATTATGATCCGGGCGTATCATTAGTGAATCAACTGAATCGAATTCGTTTGATGATGGCAACAGCTAATAAGATGATGGAAGAAGAAAACGTTCATTCATAAAATAATTTGAATGAATTGGAGCATTGCCAAGCATTCTGCTTCCATGATTTAGACAAATTCTTTGTGAGTGAGAGATAGCGCGAAATGTTATCTCCCACTCACATTTTCCTTTTCTGTAAGGATAACCTCAAATGGAAGTTTCTACTAGTATTCAATTTTGTTTCTTTTTGTTCATACTTCGGTATACAATAAAGAGGAGCCTAAAATCGTTCTTTATTGGAAAGAACATTTTTTTTCGACTGGAGCATACCAAATTGTATCTTTGACTCTTTCATTTGCTATAGTTGGAACTTTTGGTTGTATATGAGGTATATACCAGTTATAATGAAAGGGAATAAAAAGGAGGAAGTAAGATGGTGTCAAGTTTACCGGTTTATATTCAAATCCACGATAAAATTAAAGAGGACATTGAACATGGTGTTTGGAAGATTGGAGACAGGCTTCCATCAGAACGAGAGCTGGCGATCCATTTCAACGTCAGTCGAATGACGTTGAGGCAAGCGATTCAAACACTTGCAGATGAGGGGATTTTGGAACGTAAAATCGGTTCAGGAACCTATGTTGCCCGCAAAAAAGTACAAGAAAAAATGACGGGAACAACCAGTTTTACAGATATCATGCTTTCGCAAAATCGGGTCCCTTCCAGCCGGACTGTTTCCTATTATGTAGCTAAACCAAGTTCTAGCGAGATGGAAAAATTAAATCTGAAAGAAAATGAACAAATCGTACGCATGGAGCGGATTCGGTTTGCGGATGATTTGCCGATTTGTTTTGAGGTTGCGAGTGTGCCATACTCGTTAGTAGATCAATATAGCAAAGCGGAAATCACAAATTCTTTTTATAAAACGCTAGAAGAAAAAGGCAACAATAAAATTGGTCATGCGAATCAGACCATTTCGGCGATGTTAGCTTCAGAACAAATTGCAGATTATTTAAAAATAAAACGTGGTGATGCAATTCTTCGTTTACGTCAAATCTCTTATTTTGACAACGGTACACCGTTTGAATATGTACGAACACAATATGTAGGGAACCGTTTTGAATTTTATTTAGAAAAATAAACAAAAAAGGAAATGAATCATGTCGTCTCATCTTTAGTGAAGAGTCGTCAACAGTCATTTCCCTTTTTTTATTGTGTTAAATCAATATTTTTACTGATCCAATAAATCAAAATGCCGCCAACCGTCATAGACAGTAATTCACCGATTGCAACTGTTAGCCATGTGTAGAAAAACGGAAGATGATAAAAATAGGTCAATTGTCCAGCAACCGTAAACATCGAAAGTGAACAAATAATTGCTGTTAAAACCATTTTCTTGATAGGGCTTTTTAACTGTTTTGTTACATAGTAAGATAAAAGCAATACAAAAAATGTTGATACACTGCCGATGATGACATCAACTAAACCCAAAGGTGAAGCAATGTTTGAGATGGCTACCCCTAATGTTACGGCTGGAATGTACCGTTTGTTGAACAGTGGCAAAAAGTTAAATAGTTCTGAGAATCTGAGTTGAATAGCACCAAAACTAAAAGGCGCTAAAAAAATTGTGACAACGACATAGAGTGCCGTGATCAAAGCCATTTTTGTCAAAGAAATGACAGACCAGGCGTTAGTCTGGGTGTTTGGATTATTCATTTGTGTTCTCCTTTGTAAAACAGATGCTCTGTTTTAGTAATAACTATGACCAAAGGAAGTGACAAGAGAATACTGCCAACTGAAGTGTCATAGTGTTGAAACTGGTGAAGCTAGCTTGTAAAAACTGCTTGACTGCTTTTTATGGTATCGAAAATCAGAGCATTTGTAAAGCAGTTATGATCATTTCAGTAGATTATTTTTCCAACCAACCACCATCGATTGTCATGACGGTTCCATGAATATAATCTGCTTGCTCGCTTGCCAGAAAAAGGGATAACGAAGCAACTTCCTCCGGTTTAGCCCAACGTCCAGCTGGCGTTTCGTTCGCAACCCAAGCCGCCATTTTTCCATCACCAGCAAAATCAGCGGCATTCATGGGGGTTTGAATTGCACCAGGAGCAATCGCATTTGCGCGAATACCTTGTTTCACGTAGTCATGATCCAATTGTTTAGTATAGCCGATAATAGCGTGTTTTGAGGCAGTATAGGCTGCTCCGCCACCACCTGCAACCATACCAGCAATCGAAGCCATATTGATGATTACGCCGTGTTTTTCTGCTAACATTTGCGGTAAAATTTGGTTGGTCACTAAAAAAGTTCCTTTTAAGTTGATCGATAATACGCGATCCCACATAGCTTCTGTTATTTCCAAAGTCGGTGTATAGTCATCCAAAATACCAGCAGTATTCAGTAAGATATGGATAGGACCAAATAAGCTGTTTGCTTGTTTAACTGCAGCCGCGATATCCCTTTTTTCGGAAACATCGCCAATGTAAGCAGAAAATTGTCCAGTAACATCAGTTGTTTTTTCTATTGTTGCAGCTAAGCCAATCTGATCAAGATCGAAGCCTAATACATTGGCTCCTTGATTTGCAAAAGCAACGGCTTGTGCTTGTCCTATACCAGAAGCTGCGCCAGTTATAAAAATCGTTTTTTTTCTATATTCATCGAAATGCATCCATGGCCCTCTTTTCTTGATGCTATAAGAAAGGGTGTGGGACAAAAGTAAAATCACTTTTGTTTCACACCCCATATGCGAATAAACGGTGGGAGTAGAAGCAATCACTACGCTTCGCTTCGATCACATCAAATTCTAAGTGCTAAAGCACTAAGATTTGAAGGCTTCGAAAATAAGCTTTTGTCCCAGACTTTTTTATAGAATCTTTAATCAACGCTGACGATTTTCCAGTCTTCTGCCAAAACGTCACATGGCGTTGGTGAAAACATACTATATCCCTCGTCGGATGTTTTGATCAAAAAATAGGGAGTCACTTGAAGAAATGTACCATCCGATGTGCCAATCTCATCCCTGATCTCAATGTACAATTCAAACCCGCCCCAACCTTCTCTTACCGCTTTTGCCCCGTTTTTTATATGAGGTAATACTTCTTCAAATGTCATCTGTTTGCTCCTTTTTTATAATTGGTAATTCATGATAAGAACATTCGCCTTCTTCAAAAGTGACTTGTCCGTTTAATAGCTCCACGATTTCTGACAAAAATTGCTCGGATCTTGCCTCATCTACCAAGCAAATCACCTCAACATGTTCTCCGTAAATCGTGTCTTTTAGAGTATATGGATTGTGCTCCATAAAGTTTTGAACGCTACCTAGGTTAGGATAACTGATTGTTAAACGAATTTCTAGCTGTAATTTTCCTTCAACCAATCCAATAGCATTCAAGGCATGAGAAACTGCATGACTATATGCCCGAATCAACCCGCCAGCGCCAAGTTTAGTACCACCGAAATAACGAGTGACAACAGCGACGACATTGATCAATTCCTGTTTTTTTAAAACTTCTAGCATAGGGGTTCCGGCTGTTCCACTAGGTTCACCATCATCATTACTACGCTGAATCTCGCTTTTTTCACCGATCACAAACGCGCTGCAATTATGAGTGGCTTTCCAATGCTCTTTTTTCTTTTGAGCAATAAATTCTTTGGCTTCCGCTTCTGAATAGACTCGTTTAAGAGAGCAGATAAAACGAGATTTTTTTATCTCGATTTCACTTTCCCCGTCAGAGCGAATGGTAAAATAACGATCAAGCATCTGCTCAGTCCTTTACTACATAATACTTCAAGTATAAAAAAAATAAAGGAGAGAAGCAACTATTCTCTACAAAATAGAGAAGAGACCATCATTTGCTTCTTTAAACTTTTATGAGATAATCATTAAAAAGAGAGGGAATATAGTAAAGCTAGTTCCTGGTAAATAAAGCTATAAAAAGAAAGAAGGAGTGACTGATTTGGCAAAAGAGCGTCAAAAGAAATATGATAGCGTTACCCATTATTTAACAACCAATGGCGGGTCACAAGTAACTTTAACGTTTACTCAGTTTGACGAGTTACTTTTCCCACATTCAGGACTTCCTAAAACGGCACGCACAGATGTCGATTGGTGGGCAAATGATCACAAACATCCTGAAAAAGGTGCATATGGTTGGCTCAATGCTAGTTATCAAGTTGTACAAGTCAATATTGGAAAAGAATACGTAGTTTTTAATAAATTACTGAAATCTAAGTGGCTTTTTTAAATTGCAAAATCAGAATAACTCATAAGCGGGAAGCGTTGACAAAATTCAGTTTTTTACTATACTATGGGTAAAGAGAATATAAACAGTATTATATTATCATTAGAATAAGGAGATGGCTAACATGGCTAAAAAAACAATTATGCTTGTATGTTCAGCTGGTATGAGTACAAGCTTACTCGTAACAAAGATGCAAAAAGCAGCAGATGCACAAGGTTTGGATGCAGATATATTTGCAGTTTCTGCTTCTGATGCAGATAACAACCTAGAAAGTAAGCCCGTGGATGTGTTATTATTAGGCCCACAAGTTCGCTTTATGAAAAATGATTTTGAGAAACGTTTGGAACCAAAAGGCATTCCTTTAGAAGTAATCAATATGGCAGATTATGGCATGATGAACGGGGAAAAAGTTTTACAACAAGCATTGAATCTAATTGAAAATAACTAGTACAATAAGTGAGCCAAGACTTGTTTTAAGTTTTGACTCACTTGTTTTGTTTTTTACTCGAATTGAATGTCAATTTCATTTTCTTCATCTGACTAAGCAACTCATTTAACTAAATAAAAAGCGACTTATTTTTGGGAAAAGAATGAGTCGCTTTTTTCATGATGTCCTAGATAACGACTTAAAAAGTTGAAACAAGAAAAAATAGTCCGTTAAAATTGCGTAAGTTAACAATGGAGGGGATAAATGAAAGAGTTATGGGGGAGAAAAGTTTTAAAAAAAGAAATTGAACATATCGAACAAGCTGAACGACAGAGCCAAAAGCTGGTGACAATGCAAGATGTGAATGAAAAAACTATTCAATGTTTACGCTGTGGTCAGATTCACAATAAGAACACAGTCCAACTGGCGAATCGTCATTATTTTTGCCCAGCGTGCATTCAATTAGGCAGAGTAGATACTAGTCATGAGTTTTATCATTTACCTGAACCAAACCCAGTTAAGAGAACGGTCAATTTTGCTTGGGAAGGGCAACTCACTGAAGGGCAACAAGCAGTATCCAATGATCTTTTAGAATCGGTGAAGAAAGGTGAATCTAGAATGATCTGGGCGGTTACCGGTGCTGGAAAGACCGAGATGTTGTTTGAAACGATCCACTATTCTTTAGAACACGGCTTTCGCGTTGGGATTGCCTCGCCTAGAGTAGATGTTTGTCTGGAACTTTTCCCTAGAATACAGGCTGTTTTTCCAGAGGAGCCAACGATTCTTCTTCATGGAAAGATGGAAGAACAGTATCGCTATACTAAGCTTGTAGTATGCACAACCCACCAACTATTACGTTTTTTTCAAGCATTTGATGTATTGATCATCGATGAAGTAGATGCTTTTCCTTTTGTCGATAACGAACTTTTACAATACGGTGTCGGTCAAGCAATCAAGCAAACTAGTTCACTTGTTTATCTCACTGCAACGCCAACCAAAGAATTAACAAAAAAAACAGCTCAAAATAAATTAAAAACGAGCATTTTACCAGCGCGCTATCATCGAAGAGTCTTGCCGGTCCCAAAATTGAAATGGTGTTCTAAGTGGCATGAGAAAATAAAGAAAGGGAACAGTCCTAGAACCCTTGTAACGAAAATTCGCACATTAGTGACAAAAAATGATGTCCTGATTTTTTGTCCAAGTATTTCTTTAATGGAAAAGTTGAAGGAAGCTGTTGAAAAGCATTTTCCAGAAGTACCATTAGCATGCGTTCATTCACAGGACCCAGAGCGATTAGAAAAAGTTCTAAAGATGAGAAACAAGGAATATCGAATTCTATTGACGTCCACTATATTAGAAAGAGGCGTGACGTTTGATGGTGTTTCGGTGATTGTTTTAGGAGCAAATCATGATGTTTTTGCAACATCAGCTCTTGTTCAAATTGCTGGTAGAGTCGACCGAAGAAAAGAATACACTGCTGGGGAAGTCTGGTTCTTGCATGACGGCTGTACGAAGGCAATGAAAGAAGCGATAAAGCAGATCAAAAAAATGAATACATTAGGTATCGAGAGGGGCTTGATTGATGAGATGTAATTATTGTAGTCAAAGGATCACCAGAAATTTAACAATCAAGGAAATTTTTTTGCCACAAAAAATAGTGTCAGAACAACTGTGTTCCCAGTGTGTCAAAGAATTCATATTATTGGAAAGAAAAGGAAGCTGTTATGGATGTCAACGTCGGTCTAACAATACATACTGCAATGATTGCATAAGATGGCAACAGCTTTATCCGAAGTATGATTTTCATCATGAAGCCCTTTTTTCATACAATCCAGCGATGCAAGAATGGTTTGAAGAATACAAATTTAAAGGGAATTATGGACTTAGATATAGTTTTAGGGAATTTTTGCAGACATACTTCAAGCAAAAAAAGAACTTTTTGGTGATCCCGATGCCGATTTCAACTGAACGAATGAAGAGTAGGGGCTTCAATCAAGTTGAAGGCTTATTGGATGCAGCGAATATCTGTTATCAGCCCTATCTTGTTCGTTTTGCAGATAGCTTATCGCAAGTGCAAAAAACAAGGAAAGAACGAATGGCGTTAAAACAACCTTTCAAACTGACGCTAGAAGGGCAAAAAGCTGTCCTAAATAAAGACATCCTTTTAGTGGATGATATTTATACAACAGGTCGGACGATTTTTCATGCTGCACAGGTTATTTTGGAAAATGATCCTTCAAAACTGTATACGTTTTCTATCGCGAGATAGCAGAACAATTAAAATAAAAAATCGACCGCAATTTGGTTGGCAAAAGGAATATAATTCGTTATAATAGAATTAAGAAGAAGGATAACAGAGTGGTCCTTTTATTCCTTCTTTAGTGGCAGATGAAAGGGGTAATCGTTATGTTTAGATACAATGTGCGTGGAGAAAACATCGAAGTTACTGAAGCAATCCGAGACTATGTAGAGAAAAAAGTTGGTAAACTAAAACGTTATTTCAGTGATTCACCTGAAGCGACTGTTCATGTTAACTTAAAAGTCTATACTGAAAAGACAGCAAAAGTCGAGGTTACTATTCCTCTACCTTATTTAGTTTTACGTGCTGAAGAAACATCACCTGATTTATATGCAAGTGTTGATTTAGTTGTAGATAAATTAGAACGACAAATTCGTAAATTTAAAACAAAAATTAACCGTAAATCTCGTGAAACTGGGATGAATACTGCTAAAGCAGCTATTTTCTTAAATGGTGAAGAAACACCAGACGAAACGCCAGAATTAGACATCGTTCGTACAAAACGTCTTTCATTAAAACCAATGGATAGTGAAGAAGCTGTTTTACAAATGAATATGTTAGGACACAACTTCTTTATCTTTGAAGATTCAGAAACAAATGGAACCAGTATTGTTTACCGTCGTAAAGATGGCAAATATGGTTTAATTGAAACAGATTAAGTCCCTTTGATTTAACAAGGTTATCAAAGGTCGATTATTTTAAACTATTCGATTTGGAAGAGACTGAAGCAAGACGGCATACGTTTTGCCGAAGTCTCTTTTCCTTATTTTTAGAATATGTACATAAAAAGTGATATAATATATTATTAATATTAAGAGAAGTTATTTCCTTTCTTAGCAACTAGTGATAAAATAGAAAGGATGATTGTGCATTTAGTGCAAAAAATAAATAGAGCTTATTGAAAGGAACACTTAAAAACATGGCTAATTTTTTAAAAAAGATGATTGAAAATGATAAAAAAGAACTAAAACGCTTGGACGGAATTGCTGGTCAAGTGGAATCTCATGCTTCAGCTATTGCAGCATTGAGCGATGAAGAATTAAAGGCAAAGACAGATGAGTTCAAATCTCGTTACCAAAAAGGTGAAACACTAGATCAATTATTACCAGAAGCTTTTGCGGTAGTTCGTGAAGCAGCAAAACGCGTCTTAGGATTATATCCGTACCGCGTTCAATTAATGGGTGGTATTGTCTTACATGATGGGAACATCCCAGAAATGAGAACGGGTGAAGGGAAGACGTTGACTGCTACAATGCCAGTTTACTTAAATGCATTGACTGGCGAAGGGGTTCATGTAGTAACAGTCAATGAATATTTAGCAACCCGTGACTCTGACGAGATGGGCGAATTGTATAATTTCTTAGGCTTAACAGTCGGACTGAATATCAACTCAAAAACATCAGAAGAAAAACGTGATGCTTACAACTGCGACATTACCTACAGTACTAATAATGAATTAGGGTTTGATTACTTACGTGATAACATGGTTGTTTATCGTAATCAAATGGTACAACGTCCATTGAATTATGCAATCGTAGATGAGGTCGATTCAATCTTGATCGATGAAGCTCGTACGCCGCTGATTATTTCTGGACAAGCAGAAAAATCAACAGCACTTTATACACGTACGGATAATTTTGTTAAACGTCTAAAAGAAGACGAAGACTACAAAATCGATGTTCAATCTAAAACAATTAGTTTAACCGAAGCAGGTATTGAAAAAGCAGAAGAAAACTTTGGTTTAGAAAATCTTTATGATATTGAAAATACAGCCTTGACACATCATATGGATCAAGCCCTACGTGCGAACTTTATCATGTTACGTGATATCGATTATGTGGTTCAAGAAGGGAAAGTCTTGATTGTTGACCAATTTACTGGTCGTATCATGGATGGTCGTCGTTATTCAGATGGGTTACACCAAGCGATTGAAGCTAAAGAAGGCGTAGAAATCGAAGATGAAACAAAAACAATGGCAACAATCACATTCCAAAACTATTTCCGTATGTACAAAAAATTAGCTGGGATGACGGGGACTGCTAAAACAGAAGAAGAAGAATTCCGTGAAATTTATAACATTCAGGTTTTCCAAATTCCAACAAACCGTCCAATCGTTCGTGATGACCGTGCGGATTTATTATACCCAACACTACAAAGTAAATTTAAAGCAGTAGTTCAAGACATCAAAGAACGTTACCATAATGGTCAACCCGTTTTAGTTGGTACTGTAGCTGTTGAAACGTCTGAATTATTATCAGAGTTATTAAATCAAGAAAAAGTGCCGCATGAAGTGTTAAATGCGAAAAATCACTTTAAAGAAGCTGAAATCATCATGAATGCTGGTCAAAAAGGAGCGGTAACGATTGCGACCAACATGGCTGGTCGTGGTACTGATATCAAGCTTGGTCTAGGCGTTATTGAACTCGGCGGTTTAGCTGTGATTGGTACAGAACGTCATGAATCACGCCGTATCGATAATCAATTGCGTGGGCGTGCAGGTCGTCAAGGGGATCCAGGGGTTTCTCAATTCTATCTATCACTTGAAGATGATTTGATGAAACGTTTTGGTTCAGAAAGAATCAAAGCGTTCTTGGATCGTATGAATATTGAAGAATCAGATGCAGTGATCCAAAGTAGAATGTTAAGCAAGCAAGTAGAGTCAGCGCAAAAACGTGTTGAAGGGAATAACTATGATACACGTAAGAATGTCTTGCAATATGATGATGTAATGCGTGAGCAACGTGAAGTGATTTATGCACAACGCCAAGAAGTTATAATGGAAGATAAAGAATTGACTGATACATTACTAAATATGGTGAAACGTACGATCACACGTGTGGTAGACAGCCATACACAATTAGAAAAAGAAAATTGGAATCTTGATGGAATTGTTGATTTTGCTTCTTCTACATTGGTTCATGAAGATTCTATTTCTAAAGCAGATTTAGAAGGGAAGTCACCAGAAGATATCAAAGATTACTTAGTGAAACGTGCTCAAGAAGTCTATGATGTCAAAGTAGAACAATTAAATGGGCCAGAACAAATTCTAGAATTCCAAAAAGTTGTCATATTACGTGTTGTAGATACAAAATGGACAGATCACATCGATGCGATGGATCAATTACGTCAGTCTGTGGGCTTACGTGCGTATGGACAAAATAATCCATTAGTTGAATATCAAACAGAAGGCTACAATATGTTTGAAGAAATGATTGGAGCCATTGAATACGAAGTAACGCGTCTATTTATGAAATCTGAAATCCGTCAAAATGTGCAACGTGAACAAGTTGCACAAGGTGAAGCTGTTCATCCAACAGAAGAAGATGAGCCTCAAAGTAACACAAGTGCTAAGAAGCAACCTATTCATGTTGACGAAAAAATAGGCCGTAACGATCCTTGTCCATGTGGGAGTGGCAAAAAATACAAAAATTGCCACGGTAAAGATCAATAACAAGCGATGAAGGTGAGGCGTTCGCCTCGCCTTCATTTATTTGTAAACTAGCGTATTGAAAGTGAAAGGAAGAAAATATCATGGAAAATGCTGAAATCCGAACTATTTTAGATGAAATGAATCAATCAATTACTAGCTTCAGGGGGTCTCTTTGACTTAGATCAGTTAGAAGAAGATATCGCAGAAGCCGAAAACAGAATGGCAGAACCTGGATTTTGGGATAATTCAGAAACCGCGCAACAGTTGATTAATGAAACCAATTCTTACAAAGAAAAATATCAACAATTTCATCAATTTGCAGATGAGCTGGAAGAATTAGAAATCATGAGTGAGATGCAGCAAGAAGAGTACGATGCTGATACGCAGGTGGAACTGGAAGAACGTTTATTGACCCTAAAGGAAAAATTAAGCATTTATGAACTTTCTTTATTGTTAAACGAGCCATATGATAAAAATAATGTTATCATGGAACTTCACCCAGGAGCTGGAGGAACTGAATCACAAGATTGGGGTAGCATGTTACTTCGGATGTATACTCGTTGGGCTGAAAGCCATGGGTTTCAAGTTGAAACATTGGATTACCAATCTGGAGATGAAGCAGGTATTAAAAGTGTGACTCTTCTTATTAAAGGATATAATGCATATGGTTATCTGAAATCCGAAAAAGGTGTGCATCGTTTAGTCCGTATTTCTCCATTTGATTCGGCAAAACGTCGTCATACGTCTTTTTGTTCGGTTGACATTATGCCTGAATTGGATGAAAATGTTGAGATTGACATCAATACCGATGATTTAAAAGTCGATACGTATCGTGCGAGTGGAGCTGGTGGGCAGCATATCAATAAGACCGAATCAGCGGTACGAATTACGCATATTCCGACTGGAACCGTTGTTGCAAGCCAAGCTCAACGTTCTCAACTTAAAAACCGTGAGCAAGCAATGGGGATGCTTAAAGCAAAACTTTATCAACTAGAAATGGATAAAAAAGCCCAAGAAGCAGCATCATTACGCGGTGAACAATTGGAGATTGGATGGGGCTCGCAAATTCGTTCCTATGTTTTTCATCCTTATTCAATGGTCAAAGATCATCGTACCAATTATGAAACAGGAAATGTACAGGCAGTAATGGATGGAGACTTAGATGGATTCATTGATGCTTACTTGAAACAAAAATTAAATTGATCAATTTACAGAAATGAAATAAAATTGTAAACTGTTGAAAGAGCCTTGAAACAAAGTCATGTTATAATGGTTGATAGTCTAGAAAACAGAGATGGAGAGAATACGCCATGATTGAAATGAAAGATGTAATGAAGAAATACTCGAATGGTACAACTGCTATTCGAAATATTTCAGTAGAAATAAAACAAGGTGAATTCGTTTATGTTGTTGGCCCTTCTGGAGCCGGAAAATCAACGTTCATCAAATTAATGTACCGTGAAGAAAAAGCAACAAAAGGACGTTTGAAAGTTGCCAGTCATGATTTAATGAAAATAAAAAATTCAGAAGTTCCTTACCTTAGAAGAGAAATCGGGATTGTCTTTCAGGATTACAAATTATTGACAAAAAAAACAGTATATGAAAATGTTGCCTATGCAATGCAAGTTGTTGGGCGTAAACCAAGAGATATCAAGAAAAGAGTAATGGAAGTTCTTGATTTAGTTGGTTTAAAACATAAAGTTAGAGTATTCCCAAGTGAACTATCTGGTGGGGAACAACAACGTGTTTCTATTGCTCGAGCAATTGTAAATACACCAAAAGTGTTGATTGCCGATGAACCAACAGGAAACCTTGACCCGGAAAACTCATGGGAAATCATGAAATTGTTGGACCGGATCAATGCTCAAGGAACAACGGTTGTAATGGCAACACACAACAGCACGATTGTAAACACGATCCGTCATCGCGTAATCGCCATCGAAAATGGCCGGATTATTCGAGACCAAGCGGAAGGAGAATATGGCTACGATGATTAGAACGTTCTTTTCTCATGTCCTAGAAAGTATCAAAAGTTTAAAACGTAATGGGTGGATGACAATTGCTTCAGCCAGCGCCGTTACAATTACTTTAGTTCTTGTTGGGATTTTTATGGCAGTAATTTTTAATGCAACAAAATTAGCAAAAGACATTGAAGAAAACGTAACAGTTTCTGTTTTCGTTGACATCGGTACAACACCGGATGAAATGCAAAAACTAGAAAAAGATTTAAATAAAATCGACAATGTAGAAACAATCTCCTATTCAAATAAAGACAAACAATTAAAGAAAATCCAAAAACAAATGGGTGAAGCTTGGAACTTGTTTGAAGGTGACAGCAATCCATTGTACGATGTGTATTACGTAAGTGCGAAAGAACCATCAGATACGAAAGAAATCTCAGCAAAAGCAGCAAAACTACCGAATGTATTTAAAGCGGATTATGGTGGCGTTTCTTCCGATAAGATTTTTAGTATCGCAGGAAAAGTTAGAACATGGGGACTAGGTGCCGCAATATTACTATTGTTTGTTGCAGTATTCTTAATTTCTAATACGATTCGAATTACGATTATTTCGCGCCAAAGAGAAATCCAAATCATGCGTTTGGTTGGAGCAAAAAATGGTTATATTCGTTGGCCTTTCTTTATAGAAGGAGCTTGGATCGGTTTGATTGGTGCGATCATTCCAATTTTGGTACTAACGTTTGGCTATCAAAAATTTTATACATTGTTCAATCCACAATTGCTAAGTTCAAATTATTCATTATTAAAACCTGAATCATTTGTTTGGCAGATTGATGTATTGATGATCGTCATTGGTATGACGATAGGATCACTCGGATCTATTATCTCAATGCGTCGCTTCTTAAAAATTTAGTGAACTTAAAGAAGTTGGGATAGAATATGATGTAATCGAAGCAAAGCATAATAGTTGCTTATGCTTCAACCGTTTATCCGGATTCCTTAGGGGGTGGGGTGTGACTCGTAGAGTCATGTCCCACCTCCTTTTTTTCTTTACTTATTTTCATAATTTCGTTATGCTTTATTGGGGATGTATGAGTGAAGTGATTGGGGTGCGTAAATGAAATTTTTATATGATAATTTATTTGTTATTATTTTTATTGCTAATATGCTTTTATCATTAATTATCGTTTTTCGAGAACGGAAACAAACAGCTCAGACATGGTCGTGGCTGTTGGTCTTGATGTTTATTCCCGTTTTAGGGTTCATTCTTTATATTTTCTTAGGTCGAGGTATTTCAAAAGATAAAATCTTTGATATGAAAATGCAGGCAAAAATCGGGATGAATGCCGAAATAGAAGCGGAGAAACAATCATTATTAAGAGGGTTATTTCCTCATCCTCCAACTGGAGAAGTAGATTCAAAGCAATTGATTTATATGTTGACTATTTTCGAAAGCTCTTTATATACAACAAAAAATGAGGTTCTTTTATATACAGATGGTCGAGAGAAATTTGATAGCTTGATTGAAGATATCCGACAAGCTACAGATCATGTTCATATGGAATACTACATTTATCGCGGTGATACTTTAGGAAAAGAAATTCGACAAGAACTCATCAATGCTGTGAAAAGAGGCGTAAAAGTTCGTTTGCTTTTAGATGCTTGGGGTTCGACACAAGTAAATATGAAATTTTTTGAAGAACTAAGAAAAATTGGTGGAGAAGTGGCTTTTTTCTTTCCGTTGTTTGTTCCCTATCTAAATCCAAGAATCAATTATCGCAATCATCGGAAAATTGTAGTGATCGATGGAAAAATTGGTTATACTGGTGGATTTAATGTTGGAAATGAGTACCTTGGTAAGGTTAAAAAATTTGGTTATTGGCGAGACAATCATCTTCGAATTTATGGTGAAGCTGTTTATAGTTTGCAAAATCGTTTTTTAATGGATTGGAATTCACAACATCGAAAAGAACTGAGCTATGATGCAGCATATTTTCCACCAATTCATTCTGATGGTAAAAAAGCTGTTCAAGTTGTTACTAGCGGTCCTGATTCAGAACTTGAGCAAATAAAAATGACGTATTTAAAAATGATTTCAATAGCAAAGAAAGAAATTTTGATCCAAACGCCATATTATATACCAGATGCCTCGATTCACGAAGCGCTAAAGTTAGCTTTGTTATCAGGTGTAAAAGTGCGTATGCAAATACCAAATAAGCCAGACCATATGCTAGTTTACTGGGCGACATACTCATTTTCAGCTGAACTGCTAGAATATGGTGCTATTATTGAAACCTATGAACAAGGATTTATTCATGCTAAAACGATGATTATTGATGGTGGAATCGTATCTGTAGGATCTGCAAATATTGATGTCCGTTCATTTCGACTTGATTTTGAAGTAAATACAGTTATTTATGATCAAACATTTTCTGAAGAAGTACGAAATGCATTCTATGAAGATTCTAAAGTATCAGAATTGTTAACAGAAGAAAAATACTGCAATCGCGGTGTACTCATCAAATTAAAAGAAGGTTTAGCTCGGCTAATTTCACCTTTATTATAAATTAGTGCAAAAAGTGCAACCTGGTAGTTCAGTTGTACTTTTTAATTTATTCTGTTTCTTAAACGCTATGTTTGTTATTTAATTCAAAAAAATGATGAACTGGAGCAACTTATAATTTTCAATGGAAAGAGTTAATGTTAAAATGAATTGATTGAATTGAGTTTGGAGGATTATCAGATAAATGAAAAAGAAAATGCTATTATTTTTTAGTTTAATTGGAGTACTAACTTTATCAGGTTGCGCTAAGTGGATTGATCGTGGTGAATCGATCACTGCCGTCGGATCTTCAGCATTACAGCCTTTGGTTGAAACTGCAGCGGAAGAATTTCAAAATCAACATCCAGGTCGCTTTGTTAATGTTCAAGGTGGCGGAAGTGGTACAGGATTAAGCCAAGTTCAGTCAGGTGCAGTGGATATTGGAAATTCAGATTTGTTTGCGGAAGAAAAAAAAGGAATTGACGCGTCTAAATTGACAGATCATAAAGTTGCCGTAGTAGGAATTACGCCAATCGTTAATAAAAAGGTTGGTGTATCAGATATTTCTTTAGAAAACCTAAGAAAAATTTTTTTAGGAGAGATAACTAATTGGAAAGAAATCGGTGGGAAAGATATTCCTATTGTTATGCTGAATCGTGCTGCAGGAAGTGGTACACGAGTGACGTTTGAACGTTGGGTATTAGATGGCAAAACAGCGATTCAAGCTCAAGAACAAGATTCAAGTGGAATGGTACGCTCTATTGTTGCTGATACACCAGGAGCAATTAGTTATACTGCTTTTTCTTACGTTAATGACGAAGTCAATACACTAAGTATTGATGGTGTAAAACCAACAGACGACAATGTTGTCACAAACAAATGGACTATTTGGTCTTATGAACATATGTATACATTAGGAAAGCCAAAACAATTGACAGACGAATTCTTGGACTTCATGTTGTCAGACGATGTACAGGAAAAAATCATTGCGCAATTAGGCTATATTCCTGTGTCTAAAATGGAAGTAGAACGTGATTGGCAAGGAAATCTTATTAAATAATCAACCTTTACACAAAATTTACAAACTTAACATAAGATTTACATGTTATTAAACGTAAATTTATGTTCAAAAGTTAGACTGTTTTTATTATGGAACGTGTTGAGCATATGGGGAATTGTTGGAAAAATTAAATTCTGATCGAGCTCGTTACGTTTTTGCTTTGACACACAGTGAATGAAATGAACTGATGTTGGAAAGTGCAAGGTGAAGCAAAGCGGAACGTTGTTACCATATGATATCTAGCTTCACGAGCTAACTCTTCGGGAAAAAGATAAAAATAGAGTGTGGCAAAAAACGCCACATTCGATTTTTCCTATTTTCCAGTCAGAGTCAAACAAGCTCGTTACGCTTTTAATTTAAGGAGGAATTTTCTTGGAAGATGTTCAGAAGAAATTGTTAACAAAATCAAAGCGCGCCAGAATGGAACAACGAGGGAAATTTATTAGTTTTCTTTGTATCGCTTTGATTGTTTTGGTTGTTTTATCGATCTTTTATTTTGTGGCAAGTAAAGGTTTGGCGACTTTTTTTACAAATAAAATTAAAGTATCCGACTTTTTATTCGGTACAAACTGGAATCCAAGTGAAACGGGAACGGATGGCCAACCAATGGTAGGGGCTTTACCGATGATTGCGGGTTCTTTTATTGTAACATTTATGTCAGCAATTATTGCAACACCATTTGCGATTGGAGCAGCTGTATTTATGACAGAAATTTCACCAAAAAAAGGATCGAAAATTTTACAACCAGTTATTGAACTATTAGTTGGAATTCCTTCTGTGGTATATGGTTTTATCGGTTTATCTGTGATCGTCCCTTTTATTCGTTCAATTTTCGGTGGTACAGGTTTTGGGATCTTAGCGGGTACATTTGTACTATTCATTATGATTTTGCCAACAGTTACAACTATGACAGTTGATGCGTTAAAATCAGTTCCTCGTCACTATCGTGAAGCATCGCTAGCCTTGGGAGCGACCCGCTGGCAAACGATTTACAAAGTGGTTTTACGCGCTGCTGTGCCTGGCATTCTAACTGCTGTAGTTTTTGGGATGGCACGTGCCTTCGGTGAAGCATTGGCAATTCAAATGGTTATCGGAAATGCGGCTATCATGCCATCAAGTTTGACAACGCCTGCGTCTACTTTAACAAGTATTTTGACGATGGGGATTGGAAATACAATTATGGGAACTGTAGAAAACAATGTGCTTTGGTCACTTGCGCTGATCCTATTATTGATGTCATTATTCTTTAATATTATTATTCGGATCATTGGTAGGAAAGGGGCCTTGAAATAATGAATGCAAAAAAAGCAGATAAATTTGCAACAGGCGTCTTATATGCTATTTCAGGCGTGATTGTTTTGATTTTGGCAGCATTGCTGCTTTATATTTTAATTCGTGGGATCCCCCATATATCTTGGAACTTTTTGACAAAACCTTCTAAAGCGTATCAAGCTGGCGGCGGTATTGGGATTCAATTATTTAACTCGTTGTACTTATTATTGATAACGATGCTCATCAGTTTTCCTATCTCATTAGGTGCGGGTATTTATCTATCAGAGTATGCGAAGAAAAATTGGGTTACAGATGTGATTCGCACATCAATCGAAATTTTAAGCTCACTTCCTTCAGTTGTTGTTGGTTTGTTTGGTTTCTTGATTTTTGTAGTGCAACTTGGGTATGGTTTCTCAATTATTTCAGGAGCATTGGCCTTAACATTTTTCAACTTACCTTTATTGACAAGAAATGTGGAAGAATCATTAAAAGCAGTTCATTATACACAGCGAGAAGCTGGACTCTCTCTGGGATTATCCCGTTGGGAAACCGTGATGAAAGTAGTCGTTCCAGAAGCGTTGCCAGGTATTTTAACTGGTGTAATTTTGAGTTCTGGAAGAATTTTTGGTGAGGCAGCAGCATTGATTTATACTGCAGGACAAAGTGCACCAGCATTAGATTTCAGCAATTGGAATCCGTTAAGTGTCTCAAGCCCAATCAGTATTTTCCGTCAGGCTGAAACGTTAGCAGTCCATATTTGGAAAATCAATACAGAAGGTACAATGCCAGATGGCGCAGCTGTTTCTGCTGGAGCCTCTGCTGTTCTGATTTTAGTCGTGTTACTCTTTAATTTCGGCGCACGTTTTATCGGAAACAGATTATATAAAAGAATGACATCAGCCTAATGTTAGGGGAATCAGAATGAAAGAATATAATTTAAATGACACCAATATTATTAAATTACCAGAACCAATCGCTTTACATACCGATGATCTACACGTTTGGTATGGTGAAAATGAAGCCATCAAAGGCGTTGACTTAGAGTTTGAAAAAAATAAAATCACTGCTTTGATTGGTCCTTCTGGTTGTGGTAAATCGACTTATTTACGCTCGTTGAATCGGATGAATGATGGTATCGCTAATACCAAGGTAACGGGAGATATCATGTATAAAGGGGTAAACGTCAATACCAAAGAAGTCGATGTCTATGAAATGCGTAAACGAATCGGCATGGTATTTCAACGTCCTAACCCATTTAGTAAATCTATTTATGAAAACATCACCTTTGCTTTAAAGCAACATGGTGAAAAAGATAAGAAAAAACTAGATGAAATTGTTGAAACTAGTTTAAAACAAGCTGCACTTTGGGAACAAGTCAAAGATAATCTAGATAAAAGTGCACTTGCTTTGTCTGGTGGGCAACAGCAACGTTTATGCATTGCTAGAGCCATTGCCATGAAACCGGATATTTTACTTTTAGATGAACCTGCCAGTGCACTAGATCCAATTTCAACCGGAAAAGTCGAAGAAACATTAGTCAATTTAAAAGATGATTATACGATTATTATCGTAACGCATAATATGCAACAAGCTGCTCGTATCAGTGATTACACGGCCTTTTTCTACCTAGGTAAAGTGATTGAATACGATGAAACAAGAAAAATCTTTACACGACCAAAAATTCAAGCGACAGAAGATTACGTTTCTGGACATTTTGGTTAGGAGGAGCAAGATGACAAAAGAGATTATTTCATCAAAAGATTTGCACTTATATTACGGTAAAAAGGAAGCTTTAAAAGGCATTGATTTGAGCATTAATCAAGGAGAAATCACTGCGATGATTGGTCCTTCTGGTTGCGGTAAATCGACCTACCTACGCTCGTTGAATCGGATGAACGATTTGATTCCAGGCGTAACGATTACTGGTAGTGTAGTGTATAAAGGCAAAGATATCTACGGTCCAAAAACAGATATTGTAGATTTACGCAAAGAAATCGGTATGGTCTTTCAACAACCTAATCCGTTTCCCTTTTCTATCTACGAAAATGTGATTTATGGTTTACGCTTAAAAGGTGAAAAGGATAAACAAGTTTTAGATGAAGCTGTTGAAAATAGCTTAAAAGCAGCCTCTGTGTGGGATGATGTAAAGGATAAACTACACAAAAGCGCCTTGTCTTTATCTGGTGGACAGCAACAGCGTGTATGTATCGCTCGTGTTTTAGCGGTCGATCCTGAAATTATCTTATTAGATGAACCAACAAGTGCACTAGATCCTGTTTCCAGTGGTAAAATCGAAAATATGCTTTTAACGCTAAAAGAAAAATATACGATGATCATGGTAACACACAATATGTCTCAAGCATCTAGAATCTCCGATAAAACGGCTTTCTTTTTACAAGGAGAATTGATAGAATTCAACGATACAAAGAAAATATTCTTAAACCCTAAAGAAAAACAAACAGAAGATTATATTTCTGGAAAATTTGGTTAAAAAAAAGGAGGATAATACATGTTGCGTAGCCAATTTGAAGAAGAGTTATTAAATCTGCATAATCAATTTTATGAAATGGGCATGATGGTAAGTAATGTCGTACATAAATCTGTGCGTGCTTATATTAATCATGATAAAAAGATTGCCAATGAAGTGATCGAATACGATGTACAAATCAATGATATGGAAGTAAAATTAGAAAAGAAAAGCTTTGAAATGATTGCTTTACAACAGCCAGTTACTACTGATTTAAGAATGATTATCACTGTGATGAAAGCCAGCTCTGACTTAGAAAGGATGGCAGATCATGCTGTATCGATCGCAAAATCTACGATTCGTTTAAAAGGAGAAACAAGAATTCCTGAAATCGAAAAAGAAATTTCAGATATGTCTGATTATGTGAAAAAAATGGTTGATAATGTCTTGATCGCTTATGTAAAAACAGATCAAAAAGATGCGCGTATGATTGCTAAGATGGATACTCGTGTGAATGAGTATTTTGATAGTATCTATAGTCATTCGATCAAAGCCATGCAAGCAAATCCAGAAACGGTTGTTAGTGGAACCGATTATCTGCATGTTGCGACATATTTAGAACGTATTGGAGACTATGTAACGAATATCTGTGAGTGGATTGTTTATCTAGCAACAGGAAAAATCACAGAATTGAATAGCAATCACGACGAATAAAAAGATAATTAAAAGACAAGAGGATGACTCAAAGAGTTGTATTCTTGTCTTTTTAGTTAATATAGTTTAGCAGTTAAAATGTAAAAAATAAATTTGAACATAATTTCAATATCGTGTTTACATTTGTTCTTACCTCGTGTATTATACAATTATATTGGAAAGCGCTAACCATTATAATTAAAATTTTGGGGTGAGTTAATTTGGAAGAAACGAATGCAGTTGTTGGTACAATCAGTCGACCAACGTTGGCTGAACAAAGAAAACAATGGTTCAAAGAATTTATGAAACCGTTTTTGGTCGTTGTGGTAATCTACATCACAATGTACATGATTCGTAATAACTTTAAAGCAGCACAACCATTACTGAAAAGCCAACTAGGCCTTACAACGACAGATCTTGGTTACATTGGTTTTGTCTTTTCGATTGTTTATGGATTCGGTAAATTTATTGTGGGTTATATTGTTGATGGGAAAAATACAAAGAAAATCCTATCTATCTTGTTATTATTATCTTCAATCACCGTTTTATGTATGGGAATACTGTTTACAATGAATAATGTCCCTATGGGCTGGATTGTTGTTTTATGGTCATTAAACGGCTTATTCCAATGTGTTGGAGGACCAAGTTGCGCTTCTGTCATCACGCAATGGACAACAAGAAGCAATCGTGGTAGATACATTGGATTATGGAATGCTTCTCACAATATTGGGGGCGGTTTCGCCGGGATTTTTGCGGTCTGGTGTGCTACTACTTTCTTTAAAGGCCAAGTTGCAGGAATGTTTATTATTCCAGCAATCGTAGCTGCTGTCGTTGCGATAGGAACTTTTTTTATTGGCAAAAATAGACCGGAAGATTTAGGGTGGAATTCTAGTGAAGAAATCTTTGGTGAGCCAGTTGAAGAGGCCAACGTCGATGCTGAAAACTTAACGAAATGGGAAATTTTTAAAAAATATCTATTAACCAATCCTTATATTTGGGTGTTGTGTGTTGCGAATGTTTTCGTTTATATTGTACGAATTGGGATCGATAACTGGGCACCACTATATGTTACTGAACATTTGAATTTTTCACAGGAAGCCGCCGCTCAAACCATTTTTTATTTTGAAATGGGTGCTTTAGTTGGGTGTTTAGCTTGGGGATATATTTCAGATTTACTAAAAGGGCGTCCGGCACTGGTTGCTACTGTAAGTACGATTTTACTCCCGATTGGTATTATCGGATATCAGCTTGGTACAACTGAATTTGTGATCAATGCTTCATTATTTATGTTAGGTATGATGGTTTTTGGACCACAATTATTGATCAATCTATCAATGCTGGGATTTGTTCCTAAAAAAGCAACAGTTGTTTCAGGTGGATTATTAGGAGCTTTTGCCTATCTGTTTGGAGATTCAATGGCAAAGATTCTCTTAGCTAAAATTTCCGATCCAGCAAAAGACGGAGTGAATTTTTTTGGTCATGTTTTGCATGGTTGGAATGATACATTTATTATCTTTTACATTTCAATCGTAATCATTGCTGTTCTTTTAGGAATTGTGGCATTTGCAGAAGAAAAAAGAAGAAAACAATTAAGTGCATAAAGGTGGAATAAACAAATGAACGTACAAATTACGAATTTTAGAGATTTAGGTGGTATTAAAAATAAAGAAGGGAAAACAATCAAGTCCAAAAAATTATTGCGCTCAGGTCATTTAGTGAACTTAGATGAAGAAACACAAAGGCTATTAGTAGAAGGGTTTAATCTGACTAGAATCATTGATTTTAGACGAGGTTTTGAAATTAGTGAATCTCCAGATACGCCGATTCAAGAAGTGGAGTATGTTAATTTAGATTTACTTGGAAAAATGAATGCTAAAAACTCTAGTTTGGCTGATTTTGCTAAGTTGAAATCAATTGAAGCTGTTGATAAACATATGTTAGGCGTATATGAAGACTTGATTTTAAATCCAGGAGCACAAGAAGGGTTTACAGAATTTATGGACTACATATTAGCCAATAAAGAGGGAGCAACGATTTTCCATTGTTTTGCTGGTAAAGACAGAACAGGTTATGCATCAGCGTTATTGTTATTGTTGCTAGATGTGGAAAAGGAAGAAATTTACAAAGACTTTCTAATTACAAATACTGAAAGAAAACAAGCCAATGATGAACTCGTACAACACTTCAGAGAGCAAGGATTTAATGAAGAACAACTAGAGTCTTTAGCTACGGCTCTTTATGTAAAAGAAGAATACTTGGATCATACCTTTAAATTGATTGAGAAACAGTTTGGGACAGCTGAAAACTATGCGGCTGAGTGTTTGAATTTCGATCAAGTAAAATTGGCTGAATTGAGAAACATCTATTTAACTGACTAAAAAACGCTATTTGTCTTCCTTGATTGTTCTTGCTATAATGGGCTTAAATAATAAGGAACGGACAATGAGTATGGATAAAGAAAAACAACAACTGAGTATTGAAGTTGCAAGACTGTACTATCAATCTTCGTTTAGTCAACAAGAAATCGCCGAAAAATTAAATGTGTCACGTCCAACGATTTCTCGTCTATTGCAATATGCAAAAGAAAAAGGCTATGTTCAAATCACGATTTTTGATCCTTTTTCTGATTTATTTGAAATCGAAAAAAAACTCAAAGAGAAATATGGACTAACGGAGGTACATGTCGCTTTTTCACCTGATCCAAACTACAATTCGATATCGGAGTATCTAACTTCATACGCAGCTGAGTATCTTGAAGAAACAATCAAAAACGGGGATATCGTCGGGGTGAGCTGGGGTACGACAATGCATAAGACGGTCTCTAAAATGAGTCGACTGGATGTAAAAGGTGTCGAAGTTGTTCAGTTAAAAGGTGGTATTGCGTATTTCGATGTTAATAACTATGCGTTTGAGACAATCACATTATTAGCTGAACAATTAAATACAAAAGCAAGAACCTTTCCTTTGCCAGTCATTTTAGATAGTAAGAAAGCCAAAGATTTAGTTGTAAAAGATCGTCATATCAGCAAGGTTATCGAATTAGGTAGGCAAGCTAATATCGCTGTCTTCACTGTAGGAACAGTCCAAAGTGAATCATTGCATTTCCGTTTGGGTTATTTTACGGAACAAGAAGAAACGTCACTTAAAGGGAATGCAGTAGGGGATATCTGTTCAAGATTTTTTGATAAAAATGGACAAATCAGCGACCAAGAAATCAATAGTCGGACGATCGGTATTGAACTTGATGAATTAAAAACAAAAGAAAAATCAATTTTAATTGCAGGCGGTGACCGAAAGATCAAGGCGATTCATGGCGCCTTAGTTGGTGGTTATGCTAACGTACTGTTGATTGATAAATTTACAGCAATGAAATTGTTACAGCACTAGTTATACTACTAAATCGGAGTAGAGGTTATTTCTACTCTTTTATAAAAATTTTATTTGAACGGAATTTCAATCGTTAAGAACAGATGTTCTGAAAGGGAGAGTACAATGAACGTAAACAAAATGATCGATCACACATTACTAAAACCAGAAGCAAATGAGGACGCTCTATTCGCCTTGATAGAAGAGGCTAAAAAATATGAATTCGCATCGGTATGTGTGAATCCTTACTGGGTTTCTTTAGCCAGTAAAGAATTAGCTGGGACTACTGTTGAGGTATGTACAGTTATTGGATTTCCTTTAGGTGCAAATACAACAGCTACAAAAGCATTTGAAACAGAAGATGCCATCAAAAATGGTGCAACAGAGGTTGATATGGTCATCAATGTTGGCGCGCTGAAATCAGGAAATGACAACATTGTTTTAAAAGATATTGAAGCCGTTGTGAAGGCTGCTCAAGGTAAAGCACTAATTAAAGTGATTCTAGAAACTTGTTTATTGACGGACAGAGAAATTGCGTTAGCATCAAAACTATCGGTTCAAGCAGGAGCTGATTTTGTAAAAACATCAACTGGTTTTTCAACTGGTGGTGCTACAATCAAGGATATTGCGTTGATGCGTAAAACCGTAGGGCCAGATATCGGAGTGAAAGCCTCTGGTGGTGTTCGGACGGCAGAAGATGCTAAAGCAATGATTCATGCAGGGGCTTCAAGATTAGGTGCAAGTTCAAGTGTAGCTATTGTGGATGAAACAAGCAAAAATACAACCGATGGCTATTAAAAAATATAAATAATGGAGAACGCGAGGCCCGAACTATGAGAATGGTAGATATTATTGAAAAAAAAAGAAACGGTAAAGAATTAAGTAAAGACGAAATTGAATTCTTTATTGATGGTTTAACAAATGGTACGATTCCAGATTATCAGGCAAGTGCCTTTTTAATGGCTGTATATTTTCAAGATATGTCAGATGAAGAAAGAGCTAATTTAACATTGGCAATGGTTCATTCTGGTGATGTGATTGATTTATCGAATATCGAGGGAATTAAAGTGGATAAACATTCAACTGGTGGTGTTGGTGATACAACAACCTTAGTTTTAGCGCCTCTTGTGGCGGCTCTTGATATTCCATTTGCAAAAATGTCAGGACGCGGTTTAGGCCATACAGGTGGTACGATTGATAAGCTAGAAGCTTTTGCTGGTTTTCATGTGGAACTGACAGATGAAGAATTTACTGAGATGGTCAATCGAGACAAGATATCAGTAATCGGTCAATCTGGTAACTTAACGCCAGCTGATAAAAAGTTATATGCTTTAAGAGATGTAACTGCCACTGTTAGTTCAATTCCGTTGATTGCAAGCTCGATCATGAGTAAAAAAATTGCAGCCGGTGCTGATGCGATTGTTTTAGATGTAAAGACGGGAGCAGGAGCCTTTATGAAAACCGAGGAAGATGCGGCAGAACTCGCTTCAGCAATGGTGAGAATTGGCAATTTAGTAGGTAGAAATACAATGGCGATTATTTCCGATATGTCTCAACCTTTGGGAAATGCGATCGGGAATTCATTGGAAGTGCAAGAAGCGATTGACACTTTACAAGGCAATGGACCAGAAGATCTAACTGAACTAGTCTTAACATTAGGAAGCCAAATGGTTGTCCTTGCTGGCAAGACTGATTCTTTAGTTAAAGCGAGAGAGCTCTTGCAAGGAGTTATCACAGACGGTTCAGCTCTGGTTAAATTTAAACAATTCATCAAAAATCAAGGTGGTAATCCTGCATGGGTAGATGACCCGAAGCTGTTGCCGCAAGCAAACTTCGAAATAGAAGTTATTTCTGATTCAGACGGTTTCGTTTCTGAGATAGTTGCTGATAATATTGGGGTAGCTGCGATGAAACTTGGTGCAGGTAGAGAAACAAAAGAAGATGACATCGACTTGGCGGTTGGTTTAGTCCTAAGAAAAAAAGTCGGCGATCAAGTGAAAAAAGGAGAAAGTTTAGTCACGATTTTTGCTAATCAAGAAGAGGTTGAGGATGTTGTAACGATGATCAAAGAGAACATTCGTCTCGGATCAGACGTTCCAGAAAGTAAGTTGATTTATCGTGAAATTCACAATTAGTCAAAATAAGTAAAAAGTGCGAGTTTCATGTTGAATATAAGAGGATGGGATGTGACTCGTAGAGTTTTATCCTATCCTTTTTTCTGATATAATACGACTTTCTACCTATTATATGATTCGAAAATTAAAAGAAATGACGAGTTACCCTTTAGGACTACCAAAAATTCATTCTTAAGTCCTATGACAAACAACTAAAAAGAAGGCATAATAGGTACATAAGGAAAACACCCTCGGGTGAAAAATTTGCTAAGGAGGCAATTTCCATGAAAGAAAGAGAAAGAGTATTAGACTTAGTTAAAAAAGGTATCCTATCTTCAGAGGAAGCTTTAGTCTTATTAGAAAATATGGCGACAGAAAAAGATGAAAAACAAATCAAAAAAGCTGCCGACCAAGTAAACGTAACAAATCCAATGGTTGATACAAAAGAAAATGATAAAGTCGTAGATTTATTAAATAAGTTAGAAAATCAAAAAGAAGATACAGTAGAATCAGAAGTTTCTGATGAAGATGTCAAAGCAAAAGAAGCGCAAGATCATGAACGTTTAGAAAAAATTCTAGATGATCTAGCGACAGAAGCAAATCGTGCTTCCGTTGAACTAGATGAAATCAATGCTGAAATTGCTGGCGTTAAAGAAGAAATCAAAGAAGCACAAGAAAAATTGATGGAATTAAACACTAAAGAAGAATTAAGCGAATTAACAAACGAAGATTTAGCGTTAAGAACATCACTTGAAACAGAAGTTAAGTCATTAGAAGATTCTTTAGATGAACGAACGCAAGAAAAAATCGCGTTAGAAGCTGAATTGAAGAATATTCGCAAAGAACAATGGTCTGGTACAAAAGATCGAGTTGCATCAAAATTTGATATTCCAGATGATTGGAAAGATCAAGCCACAGACACAATCAATCAAGTCGGAGAAAAAATGAGTGAAGCAGGATCTCAATTAGGCTCATTCTTGAAGAAAACATTTAACTCATTCTCAGAAACAATGAATGATAACATGGAATGGAAAGATGTTAGTTTTAAAGTTCCTGGTGTTGCTACAACAAAATTTGAACATGAATTTAATTATCCATCTCCTCTTGCGAGTTTGATTGATGTCAAAGTAGCAAACGGAAATATCGTATTTAAAACTTGGGATCAGCCAGATGTTAAAGTAGAAGGAAAAATCAAACTGTATGGTAAAATGGATGCTGAAACCCCACTTGAAGCTTTCTTAGAAAGAAGTCAAATCGATGTGGATGATGAAGTGATTTCCTTCCAAATTCCAAACAAACGTGTTCGGGCAGACCTGATTTTCTACTTACCAGAACGTACATTTGATCATGTATCCATTAAACTATTAAACGGAAACGTAACAATCGAATCATTAAAGGCAAAAGATGTTTATGCTAAATCAACAAATGGGTCAATCACATTTAATAAAATTGATGCAACAATGCTTGAAATTGAAGGTGTAAATGGCGATATCAAAGTCTTAGATGGAGAAATTTTAGATAATATCATTGAAACAGTCAATGGGACTGTAACAATCACTGCAGCACCACAAACAATCGGAGTTTCATTAATCAATGGTGATGTTCGTATCACTGCCAAAGAAAATACACTACGTAAAGTAGAAGCAAGTTCTGTTAATGGCAATGTAAAGATTGCTTTACCAAATGAACTTGGTATCGAAGGGACAGTCAAAACAAGTTTAGGCAGCATCAATAGCCGATTAAGTGATTACGAAGTGATTCGTGAAAAGAAAGAAAGAACCAATCAATTATTACAATTTAGACGTTTAAATGATGATGATATGGCTCAAATCAATGCTTCTACAACAACAGGAAACATTTATTTAAAAGACACAGATAAATAAATGTGTAGAACAATGAATCGACAAAAAGTGTCCATTCTTCCAACAAAAGTTAAGAGAACAACTCTTAACTTTTGATCAAGGAAAACAAATAAAAGAATGGTAGAACAGGAAACAATCTAGTTTTTTCAGTTGAAAAAACTTTTGTCTCACTATCTATTCTAGTGTATAATTTTTAAGATGAGAGGTGAAAAGAGATGAAAAAACAATTGACAAAATCTCCTAATAATGTGGTATTAACAGGAAGTTTAGCAGGGATTGCTGAGTGGATCGGTGTTGATCCTACCATAGTACGTGTGATTTATGTTATTCTTGCAATTTTCTCTGCAGGATTTCCAGGATTCTTACTATACATTGCGTTAGCTGTATTGCTTCCTTCTGGAAGAAGTAGAAATTACGACAATTATGGAAATAAAAATCCGTATAATAGAAATACACGTAATCCAAATCCATATGCAAACTCACAAAAACAAAGAAAACAAGCTGAGAAAGTTGATGATGATGACTGGAGTGACTTCTAATGACCTATTTTCAACGTTTGATCGTTAATACGTTGACATTCGTTTCACTCTCTGTGATTTTTCCAAATATGATTTTCGTAAGAAGTATTTGGATGGCGGTGATCGCAGCATTTGTGCTCTCCATATTGAATATGTTAGTAAAACCAGTGTTGACGATTTTATCCCTTCCATTTACTTTACTTACTTTTGGTTTGTTTAGCTTTATTGTGAATGCAGCCATATTGAAGATGACGTCTTCATTCGTTGGAGAAATGAACTTTGGTTTTTCAAGCTTTGGAGCAGCGATTCTAATGGCAGTGATTATGTCTTTAGTCAATATGATCGTTAGTGAACGTAATTTAGATAAATATAGTGAATAAGGATAAAACCCAACTTAACGTTCTGGGTTTTATCCTTATTTTTATACAAATGGATCAGTAAGTTCCACTAGTTGACATTCTTTATGATAATGAATATAGCTATATAAAATAGTGATAAAATCGACTTGTTGTTTGGAAAATGGGTAAATAGTATCAGGCTTATTTTTAGGAAGAATTTTTTTTGCAAGTTCATTCGGTGTATATTTAGTGGCAGTTCGTTTGGTCAGTGTTCGACTACTTACAACAAGTCCTTGATAGATCAAATAATATTTTATTTTCGATTGAATTGGAATAATTAAAAGTTGCCAATTCGTTTGAGAGGCTAAAATCAATTTTCTATTTTGATTGAAAAAACGTGTAATAAATTGCCAATCTTCTCGTAACTTTAACGCTTTTTCAAATGACTGGTTTTCAGACGCTAAAATCATTTTTGTTTCTAAACGATTTTGGGGCATCTGATTATTTAGCGTAAATGCCTCAAGTAATTCTGTAGAAATTGTTTTTGAGTCAAGTAGAGATGTGGAACTCTCAGAGAATGAGTGTTGCCAATCATTCGTTTGGTTTAATCCGTATAGGTTTTCTAATATTTGTTTTAGTTCTGACAATTTTCTGTTTGTTGAAAAAGGCCCGAAGCAATTTTTTTTCGTGGGAACAGTACGTATATTGATTGAAATTTCTGGTTGTTCAGTATTGATCTCAATGTATTTATATTGTTCAAAAGAATTCATTTGCCGATTATAGATTGGGCGGTATTTTTGAATTAAATGACATTCTAATAATAGTGCATCAAGTTCAGTATCTACTTCAAGAACCTCAAAATCAGATAGTTGTCGAATCATTCGGATTGTTTTACTTGAATGTTGGTTGTTCTTCCTAAAATAGCTACTAACGCGTTCTCGTAATTTTTTTGCTTTGCCTACATATATAACTGTTCCGTGTTTATCTTTCATCAAATAAACACCTGGGGTTAAAGGGAGATGTCTTACTTGCTCTTTTAAATTATCGTTCATAAGAAACACATCCAATTGATTGTTTTTGGCTGGATACGGTAATACAAATTAAGTATACAAATTAATTGGGGATAGTCAATCGTTAACTAGGAATAAATAGGCAGCACAATTTTTGAATAAAAATAAGACCCAGAAAAAATTTATCAGTGAGAACACAAACAAAACAAAGACAATCTTCCTAATAGCTAGAAACTTCCCACATGAAATGATAAAATGGAACGAGTAGGAAACTGGAAAGGAATGAATGATAAAGATGGAAGAAGTTGTAAAAATTCATCAACTGGTAGAAAAGCTTTCTTTAGAAGTCGTTTATGGCGATGAAGAAAGTTTAAATAGAGAAATCACAACAGGAGATATTTCCCGTCCGGGATTGGAATTGACTGGATATTTTAATTATTATCCTCATAATCGTTTACAGCTATTTGGTAGCAAGGAGATTACATTTTCTGAACGTATGATACCAGAAGAACGATTGATGGTGATGCGTCGTTTGTGTGAGAAGGACACGCCTGCTTTTATTATTTCTAGAGGTCTGGAAGCACCTGATGAAATGGTGCAAGCAGCAAAAGAAAAAGGCTTGGCTGTTTTACGTTCGCCAATCTCTACATCGCGTTTGTTAGGAGAATTATCAAGTTATCTCGATAGTCGATTAGCAGCAAGAACAAGCGTACATGGTGTTTTGGTTGATGTTTATGGACTTGGTGTCTTGATTCAAGGTGATAGCGGTATTGGTAAAAGTGAGACAGCATTAGAGTTGATCAAGCGTGGACACCGTTTGATTGCAGATGACCGAGTAGATGTTTATCAGCAAGATGAATTAACCGTTGTGGGTGAACCACCTAAAATTTTACAGCATTTGATTGAGATTCGAGGCATTGGAATCATTGATGTGATGAATTTATTTGGCGCGAGTGCTGTCCGCGGCTTTATGCAGGTTCAACTAGTTGTTTATTTAGAAGCATGGGAAAAGGACAAGAAATATGACCGTTTAGGGTCAGATGATGCGATGGTCGAAATTGCTAACGTGGATGTTCCTCAAATTCGTATTCCTGTTAAAACAGGGCGGAACGTGGCAATTATTATTGAAGTGGCTGCAATGAATTTCCGTGCGAAAACGATGGGATATGATGCAACTAAGTCATTTGAAGAACGGTTGACACGATTGATAGAGGAAAATTCAGGGGGTATCTAGCTATGCGGGCTAGCTCTTCGGAAAAAAGACAAAATCTGATTGTGGTAAAGAACACCACGCTCATATTTTTCTATTTTTCATTCAGAGCTAAACGAGCCCGCTTCGCTTTTAATGTTATCTAGCTATGTGGGCTAGCTCTTCGGAAAAAGACAAAATCTGATTGTGGTAAAGAACACCACGCTCATATTTTTCTATTTTTCATTCAGAGCTAAACGAACCCTTTTCACTTTTAAATTAGGAGGAAGCCAAATGTTAGGACAAGTAAATCCAGTGGCGTTTAATTTCTTTGGAATATCCGTATACTGGTATGCAGTTATTATTGTTTCAGGAATCGTGCTAGCTGTTTGGCTAAGTAGTAGAGAAGCCGTTCGAGTTGGCTTGAAAGAAGATGATGTGATCGACTTTATGTTGTGGGGCTTACCAAGTGCAATTATTGGTGCTCGTTTGTATTATGTGATTTTTCAATGGCAAGATTATGTTGATAACCCAATTGAAATTATTTTGACCAGAAATGGTGGACTAGCAATATATGGTGGGCTGATTGGTGGAGGAATCGCATTGTTTTTCTTTACAAGACATCGATTTATTTCCACTTGGACATTTTTGGATATTGCAGCACCAAGTGTTATTTTAGCGCAAGCAATCGGGCGCTGGGGTAATTTTATGAATCATGAAGCATATGGGCCAGCTACTACACGGACATTTTTAGAAGGATTGCATTTACCGAAGTTTATTATCGACAATATGAATATCGACGGAACATATCATCAACCAACTTTTTTATATGAATCCATCTGGAATGTTTTAGGATTTATTGTGTTGATTGTTTTAAGGAAAAAGAAAAATTTCTTAAAAGAAGGCGAAGTATTCTTCGGCTATATTATCTGGTATGCTTTCGGCCGTTTCTTTATTGAAGGGATGCGGACAGATAGTTTATATGCCTTCGGAAGTATTCGAGTTTCACAAGTAGTTTCCCTGGTGTTATTTTTCGGTGCAATTTTACTTGTGATCATTCGTCGTAAAACAGGAACTATAAAATTTTACGATCGTGATAAAGGAACGTCAAAAAAGGCAGTTTAGAACTGCCTTTTTCAACATAGCTATGGTAAAATGGTAAGTGAGTATGAAAGTTAAAAAGCTAGTTATTTAAAGAGATCGTAAGTGGAGTATTTGAAAGGTTTATGGAGATGTTATGATCTAGCGTCATCAACTAGCTCTTCGTAAAGAAGATAAGAATTAAAGGAGTCAAAGAACGACTCAATAAATTTTTCCTATCTTTCAGTCACAGCTGACAAGTTTATTCAGCTTTTCTATGGTCTAGCTTCACAAACTAGCTCTTCGGAAAGAAGATAAAAATTAAAGGAGTCAAAGAACGACTCAATTAATTTTTTCCTATCTTTCAGTCATAGCTGACAAGTTTATTCAGCTTTTCTTATTTTGAAAGGAGATTTTCACCAATGAAACAAAAAGTTGCTGTTTTAGGTCCCGGATCATGGGGAACTGCATTGGCACAGGTTTTAGCAGAAAATGGTCATGAAGTTCGTATCTGGGGACATAATGAAGCACAAATTGATGAAATCAACAAGCACCATACCAATCATCACTATCTGCCTGATTTGGTTATCCCAGAATCGATTAAAGGGAAATTGTCATTAGAGGAATGTATTCAAGATGCAGATGCAGTCTTGTTTGTTGTTCCAACGAAAGCGATTCGAACGGTTGCACAAGAGTTTGCGGAGAAATGTAAGAATCAACCGTTAATTATACATGCTAGTAAAGGATTGGAGCAAGGGAGTCATAAACGAATATCTGAAGTTTTAATGGAAGAAATTCCAACGAATAAAAGAAGTGGTGTGGTTGTGTTATCAGGCCCAAGCCATGCAGAAGAAGTTGCTGTTCATGACATTACAACAATAACTGCTGCAAGCGAGACGATCGCTGAGGCAACTTATGTTCAGTCTTTATTTATGAATGATTATTTTAGAATCTATACAAATGACGATGTAATTGGTGTCGAAACAGGCGCTGCATTGAAAAATATCATTGCTTTAGGAGCAGGTGCAATTCGTGGCTTAGGATTTGGAGATGATGCGAAAGCTGCAATTATGACACGTGGGTTAGCTGAAATCAGTCGTTTAGGTGTGGCGATGGGAGCAAATCCTTTAACGTTTATTGGGTTAAGTGGAGTGGGAGACTTGATTGTTACTTGTACAAGTGTTCACTCTCGTAACTGGCGAGCTGGAAATCTCTTAGGAAAAGGACACAGTCTAGATGAAGTTCTTGAAAATATGGGAATGATCGTCGAAGGCGTCTCAACAACTAAGGCGGCCTATGAGCTGTCGCAACAGCTAGATGTCGATATGCCAATCACAGAAGCGATATATAACGTCCTGTATGAAGGTCAAGATGTAAAACAAGCGGCAAAAGAGATTATGCTACGTGACGGTAAGACAGAAAACGAATTTTCTATATAATTTTAGGAGGCCAATTGGCATGAAAGTAAAAAAAGCGGTTATTCCAGCAGCTGGGCTGGGAACAAGATTTTTACCAGCAACTAAAGCGATGGCAAAGGAAATGCTTCCAATCGTAGATAAACCAACGATTCAATTTATTGTTGAAGAAGCATTGGCAGCAGGAATCGAAGATATTTTGATTGTTACTGGCAAAGCAAAGCGTCCAATTGAAGATCATTTTGATGCAAACTTCGAATTAGAGAGCAATCTTCGTGAAAAAAATAAAACAGATCTATTAAAATTAGTGGAAGAAACAACTGATGTTAATCTTCATTTTATTCGTCAATCTCATCCAAAGGGATTAGGACATGCTGTATTACAAGCAAAAGCATTTGTTGGAAATGAACCATTTGTTGTTATGCTGGGTGATGATATCATGGAAGATAAAATCCCATTATCTAAACAATTGATGAACGATTATGATGAGACACATGCGTCAACGATTGCTGTAATGAAGGTTCCTCATGAAGAAACATCGAAATATGGTATTATTAATCCAGAGGCAGAAGTGTCAAAAGGCTTGTATAATGTAAATAATTTTGTTGAGAAACCAACACCAGAAGAAGCGCCTAGTGATCTAGCGATTATCGGTCGTTACTTGTTAACACCTGAAATTTTCCACGTGTTGGAATCACAAGAACCAGGAGCTGGTGGTGAAATTCAATTAACAGATGCTATTGACACTTTGAACAAGACTCAACGTGTATTTGCTAGAGAATTTACGGGCAAACGTTATGATGTAGGAGACAAGTTTGGTTTTATGAAAACAAGTATTGAATATGGATTGGTTCACCCTGAAGTGAAGGACAACTTACGTGAGTATATTATTGAGTTGGGTGCTGAACTTGCTAAAGAAGATACTCAAAAAAAGAACTAAGCTAAAGTTTTTTAGGATTTTTTCATTTGAAGGATGCTGGGACAGAAGCGTTTAATCCCGAGAACCACGTAGGTACTGTGCAACATCAACTCATACTTCGTTGTGTTTTACAGCAATAAGAAGGAATTCACGAAAATTGTTTCTCAAATTTTTGTGAATTTCAGCTTATTTCCGAAGCCTTCAAATCTTAGTGCTTTAGCACTTAGAATTTGATGTGATCGAAGCGTAGTGTAGTGATTGCTTTTGCTTCCACCGTTTATTCGTATCTGGTGTGTGAAACAAAAGTGATTTTACTTTTGTCCCACGTCCCTTTTTTTATAAAATTTAGCGCTGTAAATTATACTTAAGATAACAAGGTTAACTGAATAATTTGTGAAAAAGATCAGTTGGTGTTATTCTAAGAATATGGAATAACTGATGGAAGGAGCAAGAAGATGACAGGTGGAGAGGTTGCAGCGATTATCGCTGCAGTAGCGTTTGCTGTATTAGTGGTATTTATTGTTTTAGTATTGATGAAAATCAGTAAGACTGTAGAGAAAGTTACTACTACGGTTGATGAAGCAAATAAAACGATTGAGGTTGTAACGAAAGATGTTGATATTTTATCTAGGCAAGTCGAGGGACTTTTAGTGAAAAGTAATGAGTTGCTAGATGATGTTAATAAAAAAGTTGCGACGATTGACCCATTGTTCGAAGCAGTGGCAGAGTTAAGTGAAAGTGTTTCCGAATTAAACTTTTCTAGCAGAAATTTACTTGGAAAAGTAGGGGCAGTCGGAAAGACGACAGCTAAAGCTGGTGTCGTCAGTAAAGTAGGCGGAGCGGCATTTAGAGCATTCCGTCCAAAAAATCACCCAAAACAAGTGAAACAATAAAATAATAAAAGATAATGGAGGAATAAACATGGCGAAAAAAGGCGGATTTTTTATAGGAGCAATTATTGGTGGAACAGCAGCGGCAGTAGCAGCACTTTTGTTGGCACCAAAATCAGGTAAAGAGTTACGTGAAGATCTAGCAAATCAAGCAGATGATTTTAAAGAAAAAGCAACGGATTATACAGATTACGCTGTGCAAAAAGGTTCTGAGTTATCATCGATTGCTAAAGAAAAAGCTAGCGTGCTAGGTGAACAAGCAGGTGATTTAGCTGGAAATGTTAAAGATAAGACAAAAGATTCATTAGACAAGGCGCAAGGCGTTTCAGATACAGTTTTAGAATCGTTCAAAAAACAAACAGATGATTTGTCTGATCGTTTTAAAAAGGCAGCGCAAGATGTAAACGATCAAGTCGATGAATTAGGTGACATCGCAGAAGACGCTTCTGACGATATCTTTATTGATGTTAAAGAATCAGCGCAAAAAGCTAAAGAGACTGTTTCAGAAGGTGTTGCTGAAGCAAAAGAAGCAACAAAAGATGTTCCAGAAAAAGCAGAAGAAGCAAAAAAAGATACAAAGAAGGCTGTTAAAGAAACAGTTGAAGATGTTAAAGGTAAATAACAGTAAAAAGCAAAGCCCGCATTCGCACAAGGATGTGGGCTTTGCTTTTTGTTATTCGATGATTATTAATTCTTTTGATGTTTTTGTAAATGCTTCACAGCCATTTTTAGTCACATGTAAACAGTCTTCAATACGCACACCGACTTTTCCAGGTATATAAATCCCTGGTTCAATTGAGAAGCACATCCCTTCTTCAATCACCAAATCATTTCCAGTTACTAAAGAAGGGTATTCATGAACAGTAGTACCAATACCATGACCCAAACGATGATTGAAATAGTCGCCATAGCCATAACCACTGATCACGCCACGAGCAACATCGTCTAATTCACCAGCAGTAACGCCAGGTTTAACCGCATCCATAGCCTTTAATTGTGCTTCCAATACGATTGAATAGATTTCTTTTTGGAAATCAGTTGGTTCTTTGTATGCAACTGTTCGAGTAACGTCACTGCAATAGCCATTATAAACAACACCTAAATCAAATAAAACCAAGTCTTGCTTCGCAACAGCCGTATTTCCAGGATTACCGTGAGGACTTGCTGCGTTTTTTCCAGTTAGAACTAAAGTATCAAAGCTCATTGAACGAATACCTTGACGTTTCAGCTGATATTCGATTTCAGCGAGAATTTCTTGTTCTTTAGCCCCTTCCTTAATGGCTTTGAAGCCAATCTCTAAAGCGACATCTGCCCAATCCCCAGCTTCCATTAGTTTCGTTACTTCAGATGGTGTTTTAAGTAATTGTAATTTTTCAATAATTGGAGTGACACTAGCTGAAAAATCGCTATTTGAAAAATAATTAGTTAAAATATCAAAACGGCTGACCGTTAAAGAGTCTTTTTCAGTTGCAATTTTACTTGGATTTCCATTCTTTTTGATCAATTGAGCAATTTTTTCCCAAGGGTTTTCACTATCAAGATATCCATAGACAGGATAAGACCATGAGCTTTTTTCAGCATCTTCAACTTCTAAAGCTGGGGTAAATAGAAAAGGATCATGGTTTAATGAGATAAATAAAGCTAACACTCGTTCATGAGGATCACTTTTGTAGCCAGAAAAATAGGCAATATGTCCAGGATCACTAATATAAGTGAGGTCAATATTCTCGTTGGCCATCCATTTTTTTAATTCATTCATTTTTTCTTGATTCATAAATATCCTTCTTTCTGTTAAGGCTGATTACTGTAAAACTTATCTTTATCATACCACGAAATTGTGTAAAGCGCTTTTTGAAATGTAGAGTAAATTTTCATGAAAATAGGATAAAACGGTTGCAATAATAAAAAAACTCTGCTATTCTTAGTGAGAAATGTAAACAGCGTTTTCAGAAAATGAAAACAACTATAAATATTTAGGAGAATTAACATGGAAAAACAAACAATTACTATTTATGATGTTGCTCGTGAAGCAAATGTATCCATGGCGACTGTATCTCGTGTAGTTAACGGCAATCCCAATGTGAAGCCAGCTACACGCAAAAAAGTGTTAGAAGTAATTGACCGCTTAGACTATCGTCCCAATGCTGTAGCTCGTGGTTTAGCTAGTAAGAAGACAACGACTGTAGGAGTTATTATACCTGACGTGAGTAATGTCTTTTTTGCTTCATTAGCTCGAGGAATCGATGACGTTGCTACAATGTACAAATATAATATTATTTTGGCAAACTCTGACAGTAATGATCAAAAAGAAGTTAATGTATTGAATAATCTGTTGGCAAAACAAGTGGATGGAATCATCTTTATGGGACACCATATTACAGATGAAATTCGTGGCGAGTTTTCACGTTCTAAAACACCTGTTGTTTTAGCTGGTTCAATCGATCCAGATGAACAGGTTGGTAGCGTAAATATTGATTATACAGAAGCAACAAAAGATGCTACAAATCTATTAGCTAAAAACGGCAATAAAAAAATTGCTTTTGTTAGTGGCGCATTGATTGATCCTATCAATGGTCAAAATCGCATCAAAGGCTATAAAGATGCATTAGCTGACAATGGCTTATCTTATAATGAAGGCTTGATTTTTGAAGCTGAATATAAGTTTAAAGCAGGTATCTCTTTAGCTGAACGTATCCGCAATAGTGGCGCGACAGCAGCTTATGTGACAGATGATGAATTAGCAATTGGTTTATTGGACGGAATGATTGATGCTGGTGTGAAAGTACCAGAAGAATTCGAAATCATCACAAGCAATAACTCACTGCTTACGGAAGTTTCTCGTCCGCGTCTTTCAAGTGTGACACAACCTTTATATGATATCGGTGCTGTAGCAATGCGTTTGTTAACGAAATTAATGAACAAAGAAGAGATCGAAGATAAAACAGTTACCTTACCTTATGGAATGGATCAAAAAGGTTCAACTAAATAAAAATTTTAAACACCTAGTTAAAGGATTCTTTTTGGCTAGGTGTTTATTTATCATTTAGAAAGTGAAGACGCAAAAATAAGTCAGCTATTTTTTTAGCTGACTTATTTTTATTAGTTACTATTACCGCTTGAAGTTGGCGTAGAATTTTCTTTCTTATCATCCTCTTTCTTCTTTTCTTCTTTTTTCTCAGAAGAAGAAGGTGGTGTTGAAGAGGAAGGCGTTTTTGGTGTTGCATAGCGGCCCCAATAGGCGCTATAGTTAGCATCTGATCCACCATAGCCAAATTTATATTGACTCTTCGGAGCACCATCTTTCGCATAGAAGGATTCGACATTTGGCCCAGGCGCAGTATAGGTTCCGCCATTATAGGTGAAAGTACCTGGTTTTTCTCCTGTGAAGCTTGAGACAGTTGATTTAATCACGTCTTTTGAAAGCGTGAATTTTTCACCAGCGCCGAATAAATCAGGTCTGACTGAATAGATTGCATTTGCCAAATTTGCTAAGTAGGCACTATTTTGATCACCACTATTTGGGCTCATTGCTGTTGGGTTATCATAACCTGTCCAAGAACCTAAGGTAATAGTCGGTGTTGAAACAACTAACCAAGCGTCTTTATAGGCATCGGTTGTTCCTGTTTTACCGACCCAATCCACATTGCCAAAAGCAGGATTAAGACCATTGATCATATTTTTGAAGGGAGTAGTTATCTTTGAATCTAAGACTGAACGCATCATATCATTCATGATAGAAGCCGTCGCTTCTGAATAGACTTGAACAGGTGCATCTTTATGTTCATAAATAACTTTTCCGCTATTATCAGTAATCTTATCGATCATATAGCCTTTTTGATATTGCCCTTTATTAGCGAGTGTTTGAAATCCATTTGTTTGAGTTAAAACAGTTGCTTCTATAGAACCTAAAGGCGCTGATTCGTAAGCCCATCCATCGTTAGCAGGGTAATTCATTTTGCTTAGATAGTTATTGTAAGCAAAATTATCATCGCCCATCTGTGCTTTCATCGCTTCATTTAGATGATAGACAGGAATATTATACGACCACTCTAATGAATGGCGAACAGTATCGAATGTGTTTGTTCCAGAATTTGTTGCATTTGTTAGCTCATCACCACTTCTGTATGACGTAGGATAATTGGCTAAGCGACTCTCTGAACCAACCATTCCCTGATCGATAGCAGGGCCATAAACTGAAATTGGTTTAATCGTAGAACCAACTTGTCTGAGGGTGTCTAATGCATGGTTGCTTTGGCTGACATTGAAGTCACGACCCGCTACAAATCCAATGATTCTACCTGTTTTATTGTCCATCAAAACATTCCCAGTCTCGACAAGTCCAGCACCATACCCATCATCTAACATATAACCATAGGTTGCAACAGCATTTTGCATGGTATCGTAAACGGTTTGATCGATTGTTGATTGAATCGTATAGCCTCTATTTTGAATTTCCTTTCGAGCTTGATCCTTGTATTGAGAAAGTCCTAGGTCATCTAATGTTTCTTTTTTTACCCCAGCTTTTTCTATATTGATATCCATTACGACATTCGTTGCTTGTTCCAATACGGCATTATATAAGTAGCCTTGAGTATTTTGATTAGATTCTTGTTGTGGTTGGAAATCTTGCTTTAAGTCATAGTTTTTCGCCGCTTCATATTCTTCTTTAGTAATGGCTTTTTCACGATACATACTGAATAAAACAAAATCTTTTCGTTTCATGCCATAGGCCATATTCTCGTCATCTTTTAAAGCGCCTGTATTGCTATATGGCGTATAGATGATCGGACTTTGTGGTAAACCTGCAATAAATGCGGCTTGAGGAAGTGTTAGATCATTGGCATTTTTACCAAATAAACCTTTCGCCGCTTCTTCAACACCTGCAATATTTTCCCCTTTGTTATTACGACCAAAAGGAGAAACATTTAGATATGTTGTCACGATTTCATCTTTTGAAAAATACTTTTCAATACGGTAGGCAAGTAGAATCTCATTTGCTTTTCGCTTGAATGTTGTTTCATCTGTCAAGATTTGTTGTTTGACTAACTGTTGTGTTAACGTCGATCCTCCAGATGAACCGCCTATACCTGTCGCGTCAGAAACGAGCGCTCGGATGACCGCTTTTGGAACGACTCCTTTATGTTCTTCAAAGTATTCATCCTCGGTAGAAATAATCGCCTTTTTCAAGAGTGGTGAGATGTGTTCTGAGTCAACTCTTGTTCTGACTAAATCGGATTTGATCATCGCAATATTTGTACCGTCAGCATAAGTCATTCGGGATACTTCGGAGATGTCACTAATTTCCGTTTGGAGTTCTTCTTTTGTTGGTGGTTGTGTATCTTCAACCAGAAAAGCAAAATACCCCATACCGATCCCAAGGCCTAAAGCGCCTCCTAATAATAGAACAACAACTGCAAAGACAAATAATGATTGCAGTACACGAATCACGACATTTATAGTTAAAAAAATCTTTTTCTTTTCTGGTCCTTTAGTAGAATGTTGTTCCGTTTTACGGGAATTATTCTGATTGTCCAAAAGCTTCACCTCAATATAATGATACATTCCGTGATATTATAGCAAAAAAAATCTATAATGAACAGTTGTTCAGTTATTTCTGGGTACTTAATCAAAAAAACTTACTATAAATGACTGAATAACCTTAGTTTTATTTTTTTAATCTATAAGAAAGTTTTACTTGTTTTTATAACTATTTTTACTTTTTAGTATTTTCTTTTAATCTAAAGAACACGATTTTTTCAATCAATTCTATTGGTAACTCCTGATCAAGAAAAAATCGAATGGCACCTTTACTTGTGGTGAATTTTGTTACTTCATTTTTGAATGCTTTGATTGCAGTTGGTGCTGGATAAAACCTAACATTAGCAAAGTGAACTAAATTCCCGTTTAAATAGAAGGTGGGCATGCCATAAGACATTTTTTCAGTTGCTTCTGGGATAAGTTGCTTGATAGTCGAATAGAGTAATTTTAGTTTAGCTTGGCGATTTTCTGGTGCGTTTGAGATATAGTCTTCAATAATGGGCATGGTATTTACCTACTTTTTTCATGGTTGATGTATTTAGTATACCATGGTGTCAGGAGTGGTGTATTCATTTTCATTCATAAAAATCAAGAAGGAAATAATGGTCTATCGCGACGAAATTTTTTCAGCTCTTAATGTAGATAAAAAGGATAGCTATATCGCAGATAGTACGTTAAAATTTAATCGAATGGTTCTTTTTTATAAACCATAGAATCATTTATTGAAAATCACAAAGAAGCAAAAATCGTCTTCAATCAACTAACATTAGGATATAAAAAAGTTAGGCGAGGTATATCTATAGTGCTAGGAAATTAAAGAACGCAAAGGAAAAAAATGAAATGATTGAGTTTTTGGGAAATGGAGTTAAATCTAAAGAATTATACCGAACAGATAGCTCTGTTAAAAAAGCGTTTAAACTAAAGGGGGGCTGAAGATGGATCAAGTGCAAAATTATATAGAGAACATTGAGGCAAAATGGCAAGATGCATATTTAAGATTAGCGAATGTTATTACGGAAAATATACCTGAAGGATTTGTCTTACGTTTACAATATGGGATGCCAACTTATGTTGTTCCACTAAGTGTTTTTTCAGAAGGATATTTAGGCAGATCGGACGAACCATTACCGTTTATTAGTTTAGCTGCTCAGAAAAAGCATCTATCTTTGTATCATATGGGAATCATGGGAAATAAAGAATTGTTGGCATGGTTTCAAGAAGAATATCAAAAGGTAGTTCCAACAAAACTAAATATGGGAAAGAGTTGTATCCGATTTACTAATCCAAACACAATTCCATATGAACTGATTGGGGAATTGATCGGAAAAATTTCAATGAAAGAATGGATTGCGAGTTATATTCATTTTACAGAAAAAAATAAGAAGTAGTTGTGCTTATTATAAGAGGCAAAAAGATTGTTTTTTCTGTTCGTTTCACGTACTCTTTTAAAGAATGGAAAATTTAGGAGGATCATTATGTTATTAGGTTCACATGTTAGCATGAGTGGGAAAAAAATGTTATTAGGTTCGGCAGAAGAAGCCGCAAGTTATAATGCAACAACATTTATGATTTATACGGGGGCACCGCAAAATACACGCCGTAAACCAATCGAAGAAATGAACATCGAAACAGGTCAAACATACATGGCTGAGCACAATCTGAGCAATATTGTGGTTCATGCTCCTTATATTATTAATCTAGGAAATACAATTAAAGTAGAGAATTTTGGATTTGCGACTTCATTTTTACGTCAAGAAATTGAACGTGCGCATGCATTAGGAGCAACGCAAATCACACTTCATCCAGGTGCTCACGTTGGAGCCGGCGTAGACGCTGGTCTGAAGCAGATTATCAAGGGACTTGATGAAGTATTATGGAAAGAGCAAATTCCGCAAATAGCACTTGAAACAATGGCAGGCAAAGGCACTGAATTGGGTCGTACCTTTGAAGAGTTGGCAACAATCATTGAAGGGGTTAAGTTAAATGAAAAGTTGTCTGTTACAATGGACACCTGTCATATCAATGATGCAGGTTACAACGTAAAAGATGATTTTGACGGAGTTTTGGAAGAATTTGATAAAATTATTGGATTAGATCGTTTGAAAGTAATCCATGTAAACGATTCAAAAAATCCGATGGGTTCTCATAAAGACCGTCATGCCAATATTGGTTTTGGAACAATTGGTTTTGATGCGTTAAATAAAGTTGTTCATCATGAAAAGTTAAAAGAATTACCTAAAATTTTAGAAACACCTTATGTCGGAGCGGATAAAAAAACGAGCAAAGCACCATATGGCTACGAAATTGCGATGCTAAAATCACAAAAATTTGATCCTGATTTATTGGAAAAAATTGAAGGGCAGTAGGCTCAATTTTACTCTTTAAAAAAAGCGAAAAAAAGCGGAAGTTGTCTTTTGAAAATTTCTTGTGAGGAATATGACAAAAGACCTTTTCTTTTTGGTCTGTTTCTAGTAAAATGATTTCTTGAGAGCAATTTGTCAAAAGAGGGATAAATCCCTCATTAAAAATAAGAAACGGTAAGTAAGATAAGAATAGTGACTGCACAACAAATCCGCAGAAGTTCTTGTCTGGCTTTTCTAATAGAAAGGAGAGTTTTATATGTCAACAGGTTTAGTAGTATTGATCGCGATTATCGCTTTATTAGTAGGTGCAGCAGGTGGATTTTTCCTTGCGCGCAAATATATGCAAGATTACTTTAAAAAGAATCCTCCCGTTAATGAGGATATGTTACGAATGATGATGATGTCTATGGGACAAAAACCTTCTGAGAAGAAGATTCGTCAAATGATGCAGCAAATGAAGAACCAAGGAGACAAATAAGTTTTTTTGCTGCTATTCAACATTCAAGAGTGCAACGGGCCGATTTTTTGGTCCGTTTTTTTGTACTTATTTTTTAATAAATGAAAGGAGTTGTACTGAAATGAGTAAACAACAAATAAATGATGTGAGCGCACAGTAGTCAATTTAGAAGAGGAGAATGTAAATGTCTATTTTTAAAAAGTTAGGGTGGTTTTTCAAACAAGAGAAAAAAAGCTATATCATTGGGGTTTTTTCATTGGTTATGGTAGCTCTTGTACAATTAGTTCCGCCAAAAGTAATCGGAATCGTGGTGGATGAGATCGCTGCAAAAAATCTGACGATAAAACCTATTTTATTTTGGGTCAGTATTTTATTAGCAGCAGCATTAGCACAATATATTTTTCGATATATTTGGAGGACGCACATTTGGGGTAGTGCAGCAAAGCTTGAAAAAGAGTTAAGACGGCAATTATTCCATCATTTTACAAAAATGGATACTGTTTTTTATCAGAAATACCGAACAGGTGATTTGATGGCTCATGCAACGAATGATTTAAATGCTATTCAGAATGTTGCAGGAGCAGGGATTCTAACCTTTGCAGATTCACTTATCACAGGTGGGGCCACGATTGTTGCGATGATTTTATTTGTGGATTGGCGTTTAACATTGATTGCATTGATTCCGTTACCATTATTGGCGGTCACGTCTAGAGTTTTAGGGTCGAAATTACATGATGCTTTCCGTGATTCACAAGCAGCCTTTTCAACAATCAACGACAAAACACAAGAGAGTATTACTGGAATAAAAGTTATCAAAACTTTTGGGCAAGAAAAAGAAGATATTCAAGATTTCACAGAAAAGATTGATGACGCGATTGTGAAAAACAAGCGCGTAAACTTTCTAGATGCTTTGTTTGATCCGTTTATTACGTTGATTATTGGGATTTCTTATGTTTTGACAATTATTATAGGCGGACGTTTTATTATGGAAGGCACGATCACGATCGGTCAGTTGATATCGTTTATCAGCTATATTGGGATGCTGGTTTGGCCGATGTTTGCCATTGGTCGTTTGTTCAATGTCTTGGAGCGAGGCAATGCAAGTTATGATCGTGTGAATGAGTTGCTGCATGAAAAAACACATATCATCGAGAAAAAAGATGCAATACAAACACCTGCTATAGGTCAGGTGTCGATGGAAATTACTCAGTTTACTTATCCTAAAGATGACCACGTAACGTTGGAACAAATCAACTTTACGATTGGTGTGGGAGAAACATTAGGCATCGTTGGTAAAACGGGAGCCGGAAAAACAACGATTTTAAAATTGTTGATGCGTGAATACGATCATTATCAAGGTCAAGTGACTTTTGGTGGGCATGACATAAAAGAGTATTCATTGGATGCGTTAATGAATTCAATGGGGTATGTTCCTCAAGATCATTTTCTGTTTTCAATGACTGTACGGGATAATATTCGTTTTGCTAATCCTGATTTTACAGAAGCAGAAGTGGAACAAGCAGCTGAAATGGCTTTTATAAATAATGAGATCAAAGCGTTTCCTAAAGGCTATGATACATTGGTTGGAGAACGAGGTGTTTCTTTATCAGCTGGTCAAAAACAACGGATTTCAATTGCTAGAGCGTTGATTGTCGATCCTGAATTATTGATTTTGGACGATGCTTTATCAGCGGTCGATGCTAAAACAGAAGAAGCAATCCTCTCTAATCTGAAAGAAGCAAGAAAAGAAAAAACAACGATTATTTCAGCCCATCGATTAAGTAGTGTTATGCACGCAAAAGAAATCATTGTCTTAGATGAAGGGAAAATCGTTGAACGTGGGACGCATCAAGAGCTATTAAGTCTTGCTGGATGGTATAAGCGCATGTGGGATAAACAACAATTAGAAGCGAAGATTGAAGGGAGTGAAGCATAATGGAAGAAAAATATGAATCAGAATGGACAAAATCGGTTCCGTTAAAAGAACAAGTCTCGATCGTCAAACGATTGCTAAAATTTGCACGGCCATTTCGGCGGACTTTTTTTACAGCGATTTTGTTTGCATTGATCCTATCAATTATCAATATTATTTTACCAAGAATCATTCAAACCTTCATGGATGATTATTTAACACCGAAAACGGCTACTAATCAAGTGATTCTCTTTTTTGCTGGGCTATATCTATTCGGTGTGATGGTTAAAAGTATCGTCTGGTTTTTCCAGTGGTTTTTATATTCCAATGCTTCGCTAAAAACCTATCAGTATATTCGTGTGAAGTTGTTTGAAAAGTTACAGACATTAGGGATGCGTTATTTCGATCAAACACCAGCGGGGTCGATTGTTTCACGTGTCACGAATGATACAGAAACGTTGTTTGAATTTTGGTATGTCTTTTTGATGGTGTTAACAGGAATTTTTGCCGTAATTTCATCCTTTATTGCGATGTTTCAAATCAGTGGGAAAATTGCGTTGTACAACTTGATTTTCTTACCTATTTTATTGATTGTGATTTGGTATTATCAAAAATTCAGTTCTAGAATCTATAGAAGTATGCGTGAAAAATTAAGTCAGTTGAATACAAAGTTAAACGAATATATATCAGGGATGCAAATCATTCAGCAATTTAGACAAGAACAACGTTTGGAAAAAGAATTCGAAGCGACCAATAATGATTATTTACAGACACGTTTTTCAATGATCAAAACGAATTCTTTGCTTTTGGGTCCAATCATTAATTTCCTCTATACGTTAGCGATTGGTTTGACATTGACTTTGTTTGGTTATGACGCACTACATTCTCCTGTTGAAGTTGGAATGATTTATGCTTTTGTGACCTATGTCCAAGCGTTCTTTAACCCGATGACACAAATGATGGATTTTCTAAGTGTTTTTACAGATGGGATGGTAGCTGGTAGTCGAATATTGAAAATCTTTGATAACGAAGAAGTCACACCACAGCAAAAAATCGGAGCTAATGCCGAAATTATCCGTGGGAAAATTGAGTTTCGTAATGTTAGTTTTTCTTATGATGGTCAGAATAATGTTTTAAATAATATCAGTTTTATTGCGAATCCTGGTGAGACAGTTGCATTGATTGGGCACACCGGGAGTGGTAAGAGCTCAATCATTAATGTTTTGATGCGATTCTACGAATTTTATGAAGGTGAAATCTTGATTGATGATCGGGATATTCGTGAGTACCCATTACCTGAATTAAGAAAAAAATTAGGGCTGGTTTTACAAGATGCTTTTATGTTTTATGGTGATATCGCTGGGAATATTCGAATGTTGAATCCAAAAATCACGGATGAACAAATTAAAGCCGCGGCAGAATTTGTTCAGGCAGATAAATTTATAGAAACTTTACCAAAAAAATACCATGCTAAAGTGATTGAACGAGGGGCAAGCTATTCTAGTGGTCAACGTCAGCTGATTTCATTTGCTAGAACAATTGTGACCGATCCAAAAATCCTTGTACTGGATGAAGCTACAGCGAATATCGATACGGAAACAGAAGGGCTGATTCAAGAAGGGTTAGCAAATATGCGTCAAGGTAGGACTACAATTGCAATTGCTCACCGATTATCTACTATTCGTGATGCCGATTTAATTTTAGTATTAGACAAAGGTCGGATCGTCGAACGCGGCAATCATGAACATTTATTAGCTCAAAATGGATTGTACGCAGATATGTATCAATTACAAAATAGTGAAGGATAAAAAAGAGCCTGAGAAAAGCGTTTAGCTCCTAGAAATAAGAAGAGATTCACGAAAATTACTTTTCAACTTTTTGTGAATTTCTGCCTATTTCGGACGCTATCAAATCTTAGTGCTTTAGCACATAGAATTTGATGCAATGGAAGCACAGCGTACTCGTTCCTTTTCCTTATCGTACAGTTAGATTTAGAGGTGACTTTTAAAGTTAGTTCTAAATCTTTTTTTTCTTATTAAAAGTAAGTACAAAAGAGATGCTATCCAAAAAAAAGCATGCTATAATAAAAAACGAAATAAATTTATTTTGAAAATACCATCATTGGGCAGAAAGATAGACATTCAACTTGTTAAGTTGTAAAGTAAATGTACTTGAAAAATTCGGAGGGTGAAATGACTTATGTATGATGTAATTATAATTGGGGCAGGGCCTGCTGGAATGACTGCAGCGCTATATGCGTCACGTTCTAATCTTTCGGTATTGATGATTGAACGCGGTGCGCCTGGCGGACAAATGAACAACACAGCTGAAGTAGAAAACTATCCAGGTTTTGATTCAATCATGGGACCTGAGTTAGCTTATAAAATGTACGAAAACGTCGAAAAATTTGGGACTGAAAATGCCTACGGTATTGTGATGGATATCAAAGATCAAGGTACCTACAAAGAAGTTATTTGTGATGATAAAACGTATCAAGCGAAAACTGTAATCATTGCGACAGGTTGTGAACATCGTAAATTAGGTGTGAAGGGCGAAGAAGAATTTGCAGGACGCGGTGTTTCTTATTGTGCTGTATGTGATGGGGCCTTTTTCCGCAATAAAAAACTTTTAGTGATTGGTGGCGGGGATTCAGCGGTTGAAGAAGCGATTTATTTAACACAATTTGCTTCAGAAGTTGTGATTGTGCATCGTCGAGATGAACTACGTGCACAAAAAATCATCCAAGATCGTGCGTTTGCCAATGAAAAAATTTCTTTTGAATGGAATACTGTTTTAGAAGAAATCGTTGGGAATGATATGGTCGTGACAGGTGGACAATTAAGAAATATCCTAACCGATGAAGTGAAGGAAATTGAAGCAGATGGTGTCTTTATCTATGTTGGACTTGATCCATTGACTGAGCCATTCAAAAAATCTGGTTTAACAAATGCAGAAGGCTGGATTGAAACAGATCAAGATATGAAAACAAGTATGCCTGGTGTATTTGCTATTGGAGACGTTCGTGAAAAAACATTACGTCAAATCACGACAGCAGTAGGCGAAGGCGGAATTGCAGGACAACAAGTTTATAAATATATTGAAGATATGACTGAGGCGGAAGAATCCTCGTTATAATTTTGGTTGATCAAGAGCTAGGTCAAAACTTATTAAGTTTTGGCTTAGCTCTTTTTTCGTACAAAAAAACTTTTTTAATCATCTAATTAGTCTAGCTTTATTCGTTATGAAAATGTATCCGCTTCTTGTAGTCAATCAGCCAATGCCTTAAACAATATAAAAGAACCAACCAATACCGCGACAAGAATGAAGGCGTTACCGTTGTCGTGTCCAACTTACGTATGGATGTGGGTGACCGATCCAAGTAAAGTCACACAAGCAGACGTTTAATTCAATGAAAAATACAAAGAATACCTAGATATTTTGACGAAACCAGAAAAGGGTTTGGTTGGCGAGTATTTTCAAACAATTACAGGAGAACTGAAAACAGGGAAGCCATTAACGGGTTTAGAAAAAGCGTAACGGTGGTCGACCATCGCAAGTGCGATCACAACCATAGCAATTGGTGCTTATTATGGAGGAAAAGACTTTACTGGTAAAGGGACAAATGCACCGAAAAACAACTATAATTTGTTGGTTTTTTCTTTTGACAATTGTAAAAATATGAACTATGATGGTTAAGGACTAATAACTGAATAATTGTTAGGTGAGGCTCCTATTTGGACACAAGCTACTGCCGCGAAAGAATCGAGAGACTCTTAGTTGGTTGAACAGGAATGATCGTGAAGGTTATTCATAATGTAGCTGATAAGAAATTATCTACGCCCTATAGTGCTAAAGCTCAACGATAGAGAAACTGTTATTTATGTTGCTATTTCACGCACACTCTATTGTTGAGTGTGCGTTTTTGCTGTGAATCACAGCGATTAGCTACGCCAGAGCTGATGATGAACAGTACTTGGCGACCATAGGGAGCGAAGTTCCGCAAAAAGAAACAAGCGTGTAGAAGGAAAACAGAAGCTAGTAAACAAAAAGTTTAAGAACAGAAGAACGTACTGGCTACGCCAGAGCTGATGATGAACAGTACTTGGCGACCATAGGGAGCGAAGTTCCGCAAAAAGAAACAAGCGTGTAGAAGGAAAACAGAAGCTAGTAAACAAAAAGTTTAAGAACAGAAGAACGTATTGGCTACGCCAGAGCTGATGATGAACAGTACTTGGCGACCATAGGGAGCGAAGTTCCGCAAAAAGAAACAAGCGTGTAGAAGGAAAACAGAAGCTAGTAAACAAAAAGTTTAAGAACAGAAGAACGTACTGGCTACGCCAGAGCTGATGATGAACAGTACTTGGCGACTGCAAGGAGAGAAGTTCCGCAGAAAGAACCAAACAGCTAGAAGAAAAACCAGATAGTAAAAAAAGTACAAGGAACAGTCTGCAGGATAGTAAAATACCCACCTAACAAAAAATCCATCGTTCCAAAATAAACGAAAGAGAGGAAGAGTCACATGGAAGACCCCAGTCAGACGAGAAATAAATTAAATGTAGCCTTAATCTTGAAGACGATGGAAATGAAATGATTTTTTCTTTCCCTTCAAACAGATGAAGCAAAGGAGGAAAAGAAAATGATGAATAAAAAAATAGTAGATACAAAGAAAACAACAAAAGACCAAGAATTAAGAAAATTAGCAATGCTTTCTGAACGTGAATTGATGATGGAACTACGGACATCAGAAAATGGGTTATCTGAAGAAGATGCAAAGAATCGTTTGGAAGAATATGGACCAAATGAAGTATCCGCACAGAAGCCAACTCCAGCAATTATCATGTTTTTAGAAGCATTTAAAGATCCATTTGTTTATGTTTTAGCTTTATTGATGGTCGTTTCAGCTGCAACAAAAGATTTTGAAGCAGCACTTGTGATGGGAATCATGATTTTAGCTAGTGTTATTATTGCCTTTATTCAAGAATATCGTTCCCAAAAAGCGAGTTTGAATCTAAAAGAACTTATCGAAAATACGACTGCTGTAACACGTGCTGGTCAAACGAAAGAAATTCCAATGGACGAAGTTGTACCTGGGGATCTTGTAACGCTTGCGACGGGTGATATGATCCCAGCAGATGCTGTGTTGATTTGGACAAAGGATTTATTTATTAATCAATCTTCTCTAACAGGGGAGTCAATGCCAGTAGAAAAATTTGTGGATGCAGGTATTGATAAAAATTCAGAATCTGTTTCCGCCTTAGATATGCAGGACTTGATTTTTATGGGAACTGACGTATTGAGTGGACAAGGAAAAGCGATTATCTTAAAGACTGGACAAAATACTTTTTTTGGTGATATTGCTAAAAATGCTACGACACAACGTGGAAAGACTTCTTTTGATATTGGTTTGACAAAGGTGAGTAAATTTTTACTAAGAATGGTGATGATTCTGTTTCCAATCGTTTTTTTGATCAATGGCATTACAAAAGGTGAATGGGGCGAAGCGTTTTTCTTCGCAATTGCAGTTGCTGTTGGATTAACGCCTGAAATGTTGCCAATGATCGTAACGAGTAACCTAGCAAAAGGGGCATTAAGTTTATCCAAACATAAAGTCATTGTGAAAGAATTACCTTCTATTCAAAATTTAGGTAGTATGGATATTCTTTGCACCGACAAGACCGGTACGATTACAGAAGACAAAGTTGTTTTGGTTCAACACTTAGATCCACTAGGCGAACTTAATAATCAAGTTCTAGATATGGCTTATCTAAATTCTCACTACCAAACTGGTTGGAAAAACTTGATGGACGTCGCTGTGATCAACTTTTATGAGGAAAATAAAAATCACAGTCCATATCATTCCGTGACAAAACTTGATGAAATTCCGTTTGATTTTTCTCGTCGTCGTTTAACGGTGGTGGTCAATGCAGATGGTCATCAATTTATGATCACTAAAGGGGCAGTAGAAGAGATGGAAGCAGTTTGTACACATGCTGAAATCAATGGAGAGATCGTACCGTTAACACCTGAATTACAAAAAAGAATGCGTGAAGTCAATATTCGTATGAATGAACAAGGTATGCGCGCTTTAGCAGTTGCTGTTAAAAAAGATGTGCATAGTGAAGCCATTTATAGTGTTGAAGATGAGCAAGGAATGACGCTGATCGGTTTTATGGGATTTTTAGATCCAGCCAAAAAATCAGCGATCACTGCAATCAAATCCTTACACGAACATGGCGTCAATGTAAAAGTTTTAACCGGTGATAATGATATTGTTGCTAAAAAGGTTTGTAGGGATGTAGGAATTGAAGTGTCTCATGTTGTACTTGGCTCTGATATCGATAATATGTCGGATGAACAAATGAAAGACGAAGTCGAAAAAACCAATTTATTTGCCAAATTAAATCCGATGCAAAAGTCTCGAATTATTGAAACACTGCAAGGGAATGGTCATACAGTCGGTTTCATGGGAGATGGAATCAATGATGCACCAGCACTTCGTAAAGCAGATGTAGGAATTTCAGTTGATACAGCAGCTGATATTACGAAAGATGCTAGTTCAATCATTCTGTTGGAAAAAAGTTTGAACGTTTTAGAAGATGGCGTGATAGAAGGGCGAAAAGTCTTTAGTAATATGATGAAATATATTAAAATCACGATCAGTTCTAACTTTGGAAATGTTTTTTCAATTTTGATTGCAAGTGCCTTTTTACCATTTCTACCAATGCTTTCGATTCAATTACTGATTCAAAATCTAATCTATGATATCGCGCAATTAGCTATTCCTTGGGATAATGTAGATGAAGAAGATCTACTGAAACCTGTACGTTGGGAAACGAATGGCTTGATGAAGTTTACCTTATGTATTGGTCCAGTAAGTAGTATCTTTGATATCATGACCTACCTCGTAATGTGGTTTGTCTTTAGTGCGAATACAATCGGAAGCCAACATTTGTTCCAAACAGGTTGGTTCGTGGTTGGCTTGGTTAGTCAAACATTAGTTGTGCAAATGGTCCGGACAAGAAAGTTACCATTTATCCAAAGTATCGCATCAACTGCAGTAATTCTTTCCAGCTTAGGAGCAGTGGTTTTAGGATTATTGATTGTCTTAACACCAATTCGGGAGTTTTTCGACTTTGTGAAACTTCCAGCTAATTATTGGGGCTGGTTCATTTTGATCATTGTACTATATTTAATTACAGTGGAAGTTGCTAAAAGACTTTATATTCATATGACCAAAGAGTGGATTTAATTCAAAAAAAGACAAAGTTCATTTTTTTAAAGAGCAGTTTTTATCGAAATTAAGATTTTGATTCATTCATTTACAACAAACTATTTAAGTGCAAATGCCGAAATTTTTTTTTGTGATTGAAGTTGTTATTCGTAAAGAATGAAGAAAAACTATTTTTAAATTATGAATATTCGTTTTTTAAAGAACAAAGACAAAATACACCAATTTTTGTCTTTGTTCTTTTTCTTATGTTTTGGAAAAGTATGTTCATTTTTCAGTAAATAATGTCTAACTTGTGAATTTTCTGTAGCATAACAATGAACTGGATGACTATAACAGCCTGTTGTCAAAAGATATGATTAGGAAAGCCATTTGTAAAACGGTTTCCTGTTTGTGATTTTAATCACTAACCTTTGATACGAAAGGTTTCAAGTATTTTAATCAAATTTAAAGAAATGCTCACTTTTTACTTGCTCTTTTGTCTGTTTAGTGATAATTTGTAAGAGTAGTCGATAAAAAGTAATACAGTTTTTAACGCTGTTTTACCTTTTACGAAAAAAAGAAACGTAACAGAGAGGATTGTGTGACAAAATGGCAAAGGCAAAGAAACAAAAACCTATTGACTTTAAAGCACTTATGGAAAAAGTCGACGCTGATTTCCCAACATTTCAAATTTTAGATAAAGATGGGAAAATCGTAAACAAAGACGCTGTACCAGATTTATCAGATGACGAATTAGTAGAATTAATGACTCGTATGGTTTGGTCGCGTGTGTTAGACCAACGCTCAACTGCTTTGAACCGTCAAGGTCGTCTAGGCTTCTTCGCACCAACAGCTGGACAAGAAGCAAGCCAATTAGCAAGTCAATTTGCGATGGAAAAAGAAGATTACCTATTACCAGGTTACCGTGATGTACCTCAATTAGTTCAACACGGCTTACCATTAACAGAAGCATTTTTATGGTCTCGTGGCCACGTAGCAGGTAACCACTACGCACCAGAATTAAATGCTCTACCACCACAAATCATTATTGGTGCGCAATACATCCAAGCAGCAGGAGTTGCTTTAGGGATGAAAAAACGAGGCAAGAAAAACGTTGTCTTCACTTATACAGGTGATGGCGGTTCTTCACAAGGTGATTTCTATGAAGCAATCAACTTTGCAGGAGCGTATCATGCAAACGGCGTGTTCATCATCCAAAACAATGGTTTTGCGATTTCAACACCTCGTGAAAAACAAACAGCAGCTAAAACTTTAGCACAAAAAGCTGTAGCTGCAGGAATCCCAGGAATCGTCGTTGACGGAATGGACCCATTAGCGGTTTATGCAATTGCAAAAGAAGCACGTGAATGGTCTGCAAATGGCAATGGTCCTGTATTGATCGAAACATTAACTTACCGTTATGGTCCACATACATTATCAGGTGATGATCCAACTCGTTACCGTTCAAAAGATATGGATGACGAATGGGTACAAAAAGATCCATTAGTTCGTTTCCGTAAATATCTTGAAGACAAAGGCTTATGGTCTGAAGAAAAAGAAAACGAAGTAATTGAAAAAACTAAAGAAGAAATTAAAGTAGCAATTGCAGAAGCAGATAAAGTTCCAAAACAAAAAGTATCTGATTTCTTGAAAAATATGTTTGAAGTTCAACCACAAAACATTAAAGAACAAATTGCATTCTACGAAGCGAAGGAGTCGAAATAATCATGGCACAAAAAACAATGATCCAAGCAATTACAGATGCCTTAGCTCTTGAATTAGAGAAAGACGAAAACGTACTGATCTTCGGTGAAGACGTTGGTAAAAACGGCGGAGTTTTCCGTGCAACTGAAGGCTTACAAGAAAAATTTGGCGAAGACCGTGTCTTCGATACTCCTTTAGCAGAATCTGGAATCGGTGGTTTGGCTTTTGGTTTAGCTTTAGAAGGATACCGTCCAGTTCCAGAAATCCAATTCTTTGGATTTGTATTTGAAGTATTTGATGAAATCGTAGGTCAAATGGCTCGTACTCGTTACCGTATGGGTGGAACTCGTAATATGCCTATTACTGTTCGTGCGCCATTTGGTGGTGGTGTGCATACACCAGAACTTCACTCTGATAACTTAGAAGGATTGATTGCTCAATCTCCTGGTATCCGTGTGGTTATTCCATCAAATCCATATGATGCAAAAGGACTATTGATTTCTGCAATCAGAAGCAATGACCCTGTTGTTTACCTAGAGCACATGAAATTGTACCGTTCATTCCGTGAGGAAGTGCCGGATGAAGCGTACGAAGTACCATTAGATAAAGCAGCTGTGACTCGTGAGGGTACTGATATTTCTATTATTACCTACGGTGCAATGGTTCGTGAAGCAATCAAAGCCGCTGACAACTTAGCAAAAGACAATATTTCTGTTGAAATCATTGACTTGCGCACTGTCGCTCCTTTAGATGTTGAAACAATCATCAAATCAGTTGAAAAAACTGGTCGCGTAGTCGTAGTTCAAGAAGCGCAAAAACAAGCTGGCGTTGGTGCTATGGTTGTTTCTGAGATTTCTGAACGTGCAGTATTATCATTAGAAGCGCCAATTGGCCGTGTATCTGCTCCAGATACAATCTTCCCATTTGGACAAGCAGAAAACATTTGGTTGCCAAATGCTAAAGATATCGAAGCGAAAGCTAGAGAAATCGCAGAATTTTAATTAGAAACTAAACAAATTTTATTTTAAAAACATGCCTTGATTTTCACGTGATATCTTATCACGTGGAAATTTAGCGCTGTTATTTTCAGTAAATGACTAGTTAGACAGATACGATAAAGGAAGGGAAGGCTTAAAAAAATGGCTTATCAATTTAAATTACCAGATATTGGTGAAGGGATTGCAGAAGGCGAAATCGTAAAATGGTTCGTTAAAGCAGGAGACACCATCAATGAAGACGATACATTACTAGAAGTTCAAAACGATAAATCTGTAGAAGAGATCCCATCTCCCGTTACAGGAACAGTTAAATCGATCGTAGTACCAGAAGGCACAGTAGCAAATGTTGGAGATGTATTGATCGAAATCGATGCACCTGGACATCCTGAAAATGATGCAGCACCAGCGGCTCCAGCTCAAGAACAAACGCCTGCTCAACCAGCAGCTGTTCCAGAAGCACCTGCAACAGACAGTAATGGCGGTGTGTTCCAATTTAAATTACCAGATATCGGTGAGGGTATTGCAGAAGGCGAAATCGTAAAATGGTTCGTTAAATCAGGCGATACAATCAACGAGGATGATACATTATTGGAAGTTCAAAATGACAAATCTGTTGAAGAAATTCCTTCACCAGTTACAGGGACAGTTAAAAACATCGTTGTTCCAGAAGGTACAGTAGCAAACGTTGGGGATGTATTGATTGAAATCGATGCACCAGGACATAATTCTGCATCAAGTTCAGCAGCTCCTGCAACAAGTGCGCCTGCTCAAACAGAACAAGCAGCACCAGCTCCAGCAGCGTCAACAGGTGTTGTAGCAGCGGCTGATCCAAACAAACGTGTGTTGGCTATGCCATCAGTACGTCAATTTGCTCGTGAAAAAGATGTAGACATCACACAAGTTGCACCAACCGGAAAAGGCGGACGTGTTACAAAAGCAGATATCGAAAGCTTTATTTCAGGTGGCGGACAAGTAGCAGCACCAGCACAAGCTGAACAAACTGCAGCAGCTCCACAAACAACAACTACAACTGAAACAGCTGCTCCAAAAGCACCAGCTAAACCATTTGTTTCTGACTTAGGTGAAGCTGAAACACGCGAAAAAATGACACCAACTCGTAAAGCAATTGCGAAAGCAATGGTGAACAGTAAACATACTGCTCCGCATGTTACGTTACATGATGAAGTTGAAGTGTCTAAATTATGGGATCACCGTAAGAAATTCAAAGATGTTGCAGCAGCTAACGGCACGAAATTAACATTCTTACCTTACGTTGTGAAAGCATTGACAGCAACTGTTCAAAAATTCCCAATCTTGAATGCATCAATTGATGACGCAGCACAAGAAATTGTTTATAAAAACTACTATAACATTGGTATTGCAACAGATACTGATCATGGTTTATATGTACCAAACGTTAAAAATGCGAATACTAAGAGCATGTTTGCGATCGCTGATGAAATCAACGAAAAAGCAGCTCTAGCAATCGAAGGCAAATTAACTGGTGCGGATATGCGTGATGGTTCTATCACAATCAGTAATATCGGTTCAGTTGGTGGCGGCTGGTTCACACCAGTTATCAACTACCCTGAAGTTGCGATTTTAGGTGTTGGTACAATCGCTACTCAACCAGTTGTAAATGCAGATGGTGAAATCGTTGTTGGACGTGTTATGAAACTTTCAATGAGTTTTGACCACCGTATCGTTGATGGTGCAACTGCTCAAAAAGCAATGAACAACATCAAGCGTTTATTAGCTGATCCAGAATTATTATTAATGGAAGGATGATTATCACATGGTAGTAGGAGATTTCGCCATTGAATTAGATACAGTCGTAATTGGTTCAGGCCCTGGAGGATACGTTGCAGCGATTCGTGCTGCTGAAATGGGTCAAAAAGTTGCGATCATTGAACGTGAGTTTATCGGCGGTGTATGTTTAAACGTTGGATGTATTCCTTCTAAAGCATTGATCGCAGCTGGACATCACTATCAAGAATCATTAGATTCAACTATGTTTGGTGTAACAGCTAAAGAGGTTGAGTTAGACTTTACAAAAACACAAGAATGGAAAGACAACAAAGTTGTTAATACGTTGACAAGCGGTGTTGGTTTCCTTCTTAAAAAACATAAAATCGAAATTATTGAAGGAGAAGCGTTTTTCGTTGATGAAAACACATTACGTGTGATTCATCCAGATTCAGCGCAAACATACTCATTCAATAATGCAATCGTAGCGACAGGTTCTCGCCCAATCGAAATCCCAGGATTTAAATTTGGCGGCCGTGTCTTAGATTCTACAGGTGGTTTGAACTTGAAAGAAGTGCCTAAGAAATTTGTGATCATCGGTGGCGGTGTTATCGGTGCAGAATTAGGTGGCGCATATGCGAACCTTGGTTCTGAAGTAACGATTTTAGAAGGTAGTCCTTCAATTTTACCAACATATGAAAAAGATATGGTTAAATTAGTTACAGATGATTTCAAGAAGAAAAATGTAACAGTTGTAACCAAAGCGATGGCTAAAGAAGCAATCGACAACGGCGACAGCGTAACGGTTAAATATGAAGTAGACGGCAAAGAAGAATCAGTAACTGCTGACTACGTAATGGTAACAGTTGGACGTCGTCCAAACACAGATGATCTTGGTTTAGAACAAGCTGGTGTTGAAGTTGGCGAACGTGGTTTAGTTCAAGTGGACAAACAAGGTAGAACAAACGTATCAAACATCTTCGCTATTGGGGATATCGTACCAGGCGCTGCTCTTGCTCATAAAGCAAGCTACGAAGCAAAAATTGCCGCTGAAGCAATTTCTGGTAAAAAAGTAGAAGTAGACTACAAAGCAATGCCTGCTGTAGCCTTTACTGATCCTGAATTAGCAAGTGTTGGTATGACAATCGCTGAAGCCAAAGAAGCGGGATTAGAAGCAACAGCTTACAAATTCCCATTCGCTGGTAACGGCCGTGCTATTTCTTTAGGTAAAACTGAAGGATTCGTACGTTTGGTAACAACAAACGAAGACAATGTCATTATCGGAGCACAAATCGGTGGAGTTGGCGCAAGTGATATGATTTCTGAATTATCATTAGCGGTTGAATCTGGCATGAATGCTGAAGATATTGCATTAACAATCCATCCACACCCATCTTTAGGGGAAATTACTATGGATGCTTCTGAATTGGCTTTAGGTTTGCCAATTCATATTTAAATAGCATATTTGTCACACAAAGAAAGACCGAGCTGGCCAGGCTCGGTCTTTTGTTTTTTTACATATTTAATGTTGTTGTTTTCGTCTGTTGAAAATGCAGAAAGAAACCATTGGCGGATAATATATAAATGGTGGGGAGGTACTGAATTAAATACCTCGACCTACCACCTTCAAATAAGAGTAAATATAAAAAAGCGCCCAAAATAGTTAATTTAAAGATGGCTAACAAAGTATCGTACTCATCATCGTTATATTGTTTTTTTGTAACCAATAACAGTCCAATCAAGGTAATGATCCACATGAAATGCATGAAAAAACGGACAGTTTTAACTTTTTCACCTTGCTGATAATAAGTATCTCTTAAAAAGGTTTGTATAGGATTAGTTGATTGTAGATAAATCTGAGGACCACCATCTATGCCCCAGCCAAAATCACCTCTGCTAGTATTGTTGAAATGTTTTTTCATTAGAAATTTAGTATAACCTGCAAAACCATAATTTTTAAGTCGTTCTACGATTTTGGTATTGGCGTAGTTTATTTTTTCCTTTTTTGTAGGGATGGAAATAATTGCTTGCGTGTCTTCTTCACTGAATCCTCCTGAACCAGTTAGTCCCATCATTACAAAATGTTGCCAAGGTTTAGCTTGGTCTTTATTAATAATAATAAGTTTTTGATGGTCTTCATACATATGAAAAAGTTTTATTGTTCCAGTAAAAGGTAGACAAAAGAGTAAAATAACCAGACCACATTTTTTTATCTTTATTTTTCCAGGAGTAGTCAATAAAACCAAGAGTTTAATCATAATAAAGGCAATTAGAAAAACTATCGAAGAAGGTTTTAAAAGGTAACAGATGGCAATTAAAATACCTAAAATAGCAATTAAGGTTTTAGTTTGATTTTTTTCAACGAGTGAATATACCCAAAAAATAAGGCTAACAACTAGCAACATAATAGTATCTGTGTAAACTACCAAGAGCCATGGTGATAAAGCAAGTGGAATAAAAGCTAAGTAAAAGGAGAGGTAGGCAATGTTTTTATTGAATAGATTTTTCGCTGCTAAAAAAATAAAAATAAAGCCTATATCCATAAAAATTGTATTTATTAGTTGCCAATACAGCCAAGAATACCCTAGAGATTGATGAAAAACAGTGCCTATTTGACTTATAAAATACATTAAAAAGAAAAATAAAGTATTATTTGGGTTTTTTGATAAATAAATACTTGCGATAGAATCAGGTGAACTTTTGACCAACTCTGTTACACTAGCGTGAATAGCATCTACATCCCAACCAATTGGCACGTGAATGTAGTATAGAATAATAACCTGCAAAACAAGAGTTAAACAAAACAGTAATTGAGTAATTATAGTTCTATTCTTTTTAAAAATATCTATACATCTCGCTATTTTTTTTAGTATATGCGAACGGATAGTTTTTGAACACAGCGTGATGCTGCAAATAAAGACCAGGATTAGCATCACGTTCCAAATTTTATCACCAATGTTTGAACTATCTAACAGACAACTTCTAAGAGCACCGTAAAAAGTATATAGAATCGATAACAGAAATAGATAGTTTAAGAGTGAAAACATCGTTTTTTTCATTTAAATCTCCTCATAATTAGCATTAGTTACGTTCCTTTATAGATTAGTATAGATTCTTTTGTTATACACCCCCTTTTTAGTGAATAATACAGTTTAATAAGTGGGGGGGAATACTATATTTTCTAGCGATGGCGTTCTCTGTCATCTTGTTCATCGATTCTATGGACCATTTCAAGCAATCCACCATTTCCTTCATCTATAATTCGTTTCACTCTAGAAATCGTTGTAGTGCTGCTACCAGTGGCTTCTGCGATATCACTGTACGTTTTATTCAGTAAGAGTAACTTTGCGACTTCAAACCGCTGAATCATAGAATCTAGTTCCTTTAAAGTCATCAAGTCATCAAAATAATGGTAGCAATCTTCCAATGTTTCTAAAGCTAATAGAGAGCGGAAAAACTCATCACCGTGGCCGTCTTGTATCTTGTCGATTTTCATAAGTTCCTCCTAATTTAAAAGCTGAGTAGGGATGTAAAGCTGGATAACAACATACTGTAAAGATGTCTCACCTATACTATTTGATTTCCAACAAGCATTGTTTATTATAAAACTTTTTTTTATTTTGTCCAGTGAATTGAGTGAATGAATCAAAAAAAGAGCTAGTATATCACTCTAAGAGTCATATTCCAGCCCAAGAAATAAAATTAAGGGTTTAGCTTTTCTGCCCTAATCTCATTTAAACGAACGTCATTATTCTTTAGTTAGAAATTAATTTAACTAAAGTGTATTGTTTTTTACCTTTTCTCACAATAATGAATTTTCCATCAAAGCTATTTTCAGAAGTAACCACAAAATCCAATTCTTTAATTCGATCACCATTAATTGAAATAGCCCCATTTGAAATGTCTTCTCTAGCTTGTCTCTTAGAAGGTTCAATACCCAATTCAATCAGCCAATCTACAAGATTTTGTCCAAGAGACGCTGTTTCAACAGTCGGCATATTTTTAAAGCCTTCTTCAATCTGTTTTGAAGTCAGATTTTTCACATTTCCTGAGAACAATGCCTCTGAAATTGCTAAAGCATCATCTAAATCTTTTTCACTATGCACAAATTTTGTCATTTCTGCAGCTAATACGCGTTGTGCTTGGCGTAAATGTGGTTCTGTTTGGACTTTAACTTCCAAGGCATCGATTTCTTCTTTTGTTAAGAAGGTAAAGAATTTCAAGTATTTGATTACGTCACGGTCGTCTTGGTTTACCCAGAATTGGTAGAACTCGTAAGGCGTTGTTTTTTCTGGATCCAACCAAACAGCACCACCAGCTGTTTTACCGAATTTTGTTCCATCTGCTTTTAACATCAATGGAATGGTTAAACCAAAGGCTTTTGCATCAGCGCCTTCTTTTTTGCGAATCAAATCTAGGCCTGCGGTAATGTTGCCCCATTGATCTGCACCACCGATTTGCATGCGAACATTATTATTTTGGAATAAATGTAAAAAGTCCATTGATTGTAGAATTTGGTACGTAAACTCTGTAAATGAAATCCCTGTTTCTAAACGGCTAGCAACAATATCTTTCGCTAGCATTGTGTTGATATTGAAGAATTTACCGTAATCTCTCAAGAAATCCAGCAAAGTAAGGTTGTGCGTCCAATCGTAGTTGTTGACTAACGTTAATGTGTTGTCTGTATCCACTGCAAATAATTTTTCCATCTGTCTTGTTAAAGAATCAACATTGTGTTGAACAGTTTCCATTGTTTGTAATTGGCGTTCTGTCGTACGTCCACTTGGATCTCCGATCGTGCCTGTTGCGCCACCGATCAAAATAAATGGATGGTGTCCAAATGCTTGGAATCTTTTTAGCATCATAAAAGGAATCAAATGCCCAATATGCATACTATCTCCTGTAGGGTCCACACCGCAATATAGTGAAATGCTTTCGGTTTCAACGTATTCACGTAAACCTTCGCTATCTGTTTGTTGGTTGATGGCGCCACGCCATTCTAATTCATCAATAATGTTTTTCATGTCTTTTCTTCCTCTCTTAAATAAAATAAAAACGTCCCATAGGCTATTAGCCTATGGGACGAACTTCGCCGTGTTACCACCCAAATTGTATATGAGTCATCATATACCTCTCAAATCTGTATCGTAGATAGACGCCTACTTACGGTAGGAAACTAAAAGTGTAATTCACAAAAAATGTATATGTCAACTCTCACTAAATGTTGACTCTCTGAAATAGGAACATTCTTGCTACTTCGCTTTATTAACGTTTGATATGTTATTTTGTAGCAATTCTACGACAAATAAGCCAACTTGTCAAATCCTTCTTTTTTTCTATTATTATTTTTGAATGAGTTATTTCTCATATAAGTCGATGTTGATTTAATCTAGGTTTTTTGAATGACTAGAGATGAAAGTGCTATTTCTAACAATTATGAACGAGCTTTTTACAATTAGCTATTTTATGTTATTTTTTTCACACAATCGCTTTAGCGCGGTGAAGTGTTGACGCGCTGTATAGAGTATATAAATGTTAAATAACAGGCTATTTTTTTAATTCTGCTCTTTTTGACTTGGAGTCTAAAGCTACCTATACTTTGGGAGTGATTTCACATGTGGGAAACAAAAAATAAATTTAATCAGGAGGTCAAATTGAAACATGAATAAGAAATTATCATTATTTGGATTAATTGGAATTACCATGGCCTTTTTTGGAACGGTTCGTAGTGTTCCAACATTAGCATCAACCGGCTGGGCACAAATATTTTATATGTTGATCGCAGCTTGCTGTTTTGCTTTACCAATTGCGCTGATTTCAGCTGAGCTATCAACTGGCTGGCCGGAAGAGGGTGGGCCGCAAGTCTGGGTACGTAATGCGTTTGGTGAAAAATGGGGGTTTGTTACTTCGTGGTTATTATGGGTACAAATGTTTTTCGGAATGGTGATGGTCGCTTCAACTGTAGGTGTATTACTAGGTTACGTGATCGACCGTCCAGATTTAGGGCATAATAATTTATTTATTTTTATTATGATATTGATTTCTTATTGGGGCATTACGTTACTTAATTTGAAATTTGACATGGTAAAAATTGCTGGTGACTGGGGCGCTGTGATCGGTGTGTATATTCCATTCGTTGCGTTAGTTGTTTTAGGCATGATGTATATGGCAAAACATGGAATCAATCAAAATAGTTATTTAGGTCATTTTGAAGCAAGTAAGTTATTACCAGATTTTAGTGATTTAGGTAGCTTACCAACCTTGACTGGAATCATCTTTATCTTTGCGGGAGTGGAAATTTCTTCTGTTCATGCGAATAATATTGATAATCCAAAACGCAATTATCCAATCGCTGTTATTGCTTCTGTTTTACTATTAGTTGTCTTCAACTTAGCTGCTGGTTTAAGTGTGGCTGACAGTGTTCCAGCTGGACAAATGGAACTTGCCAATATTACCCAACCATTTGTCATTATGACACAAGATCTTGGGATTCCAGCTATTTTCAATAATATTATTTCACTGATGATCTTGGTAGGTGTTTTAGTTCAATTGAGCGCTTGGGTCTTAGGTCCAAGTAAATCAATGATCAAAGTTGCAGAAGAGGGAAACTTACCACCATTCTTCCAAAAACGGAATGCAAAAGGGATTCCAATTGTTTTTGTTATGATCCAAGCGATTGTTATTTCACTTGTGTCCTTTTTATACGTAGTAGTTCCGGATATTAGTGCCGCTTTCTTGATCATCACGATTACAACAACGATCCTTTATTGTGTGGTGTATCTATTGATTTCACTTTCAGCTATCAAATTGCGCTATAGCATGCCAACAGTTGAACGTCCATTTAGATTAGGCAGTAAAGGAAACGGTTTGATGTGGGTTGTTTCAACTCTAGCAATTGTGAGTGTTATTATCACGATTCTAGTCAGCTTGATTCCGCCAACCTCCGTTCCTCAAAGTGGACACGTAGCCTATGTTATTTATCAAGTAGCAGCAACAGTCATCATGGTCGGTATTGCCTTGATCATTTATAAGAGAAAGAAACCAGAATGGAAAAAAACGGATAAATAAGAGACGACAATTAAAAATAAATATTTTAGCATGATCAATTATGAAACTATTGGAGGAAAATATCATGAAAGATTTCAACACTGATGATACAAATTTAAAAGCATTATTTATCGGGGATAAAGGTGAAAACGTTGATTTATTCAAAGAACTGCTAAATAAAATGATCGATGAGCATGTTGGCTGGAGACAAAACTATATGCCACAAGATTTACCTGTTATCTCACCCCAAGATAGAAGTTCTAAAAGTTTCCAAGAAACAGCAGATAATATGAGAAGTGTCTTCAATGTGCTGTCTTCTCGTTTACGTACAGAATCACTTCCATGGCACTCAGCAGGGCGTTTTTGGGGACATATGAACGCTGAAACGTTAATGCCATCCATTATTGCCTATACAACTGCAATGCTTTGGAACGGCAATAACGTGGCGTATGAATCATCACCAGCAACGTCACAAATGGAAGAAGAAGTTGGGTTGGAATTTGCTACATTGATGGGGTACAAAAATGGTTGGGGTCATATCGCAGCAGATGGTTCTATCGCAAACTTAGAAGGTCTATGGTATGCCCGCAATATGAAATCTTTACCATTTGCCATCAAAGCCGTTGTGCCAGAAATGGTTGCAGGCACAACAGATTGGGAATTATTGAATATGTCAACAACAGAAGTCTTAGATATGTTAGATCAAGTCCAAGATAACGTTGACGAAATCAAAGCGCAATCAGCTCGTAGCGGTAAAAACTTGGATAAATTAGGTAAATGGATCGTACCACAAACGAAACACTATTCATGGTTAAAAGCCGCTGACATTATTGGGATTGGATTAGATCAAGTGATTGCGGGTGAAGTCAATAGCGAATACCGTATGGATATTGACAAATTAGAAGTACAAATTCGTAATTTAGCAGCTCAAGGTATTCCAACACTTGGTGTCGTTGGCGTTGTTGGTTCAACTGAAGAAGGGCAAGTTGACCGTATTGATCAAATCATTGCTTTACGTGATAAATTAGCCAAAGAAGGCATCTACTTCTATGTACATGTTGATGCAGCATATGGCGGTTATGGACGCTCTATTTTCTTAGATGAAAATAATCAATTTATCGAATGGGATAAAATTGAAGAAACATATGCTAAACATAACATCTTTCAAGAAAAAAATGATTGGTTAACAAGAGAAGTTTATGACTCTTTCAAAGCAATCGAACAAGCTGAATCTGTAACGATTGATCCACATAAAATGGGCTATATTCCGTATTCAGCTGGTGGTGTCGTAATCAAAGATATCCGTATGCGTGACGTGATCTCTTACTTTGCGACTTATGTATTTGAAAAAGGAGCAGATATTCCAGCGTTATTAGGTGCGTATATTCTTGAAGGCTCTAAAGCGGGCGCAACAGCTGCAGCCGTTTGGACTGCTCATAAAGTATTACCATTGAACGTAACAGGTTATGGTAAATTAATGGGAGCAAGTATTGAAGGAGCTTATCATTTCTATCACTTTATCGATGGCTTAGAATTTAAAGTTGGCGACAAAACAATCGAGATCCATGCGTTAACAAAACCTGATTTTAACATGGTGGATTATGTATTCAATGAAAAAGGCAATACAGACCTTGTGAAAATGAACAAATTAAATCATGATTTCTATGATTATGCATCTTATGCAAAAGGTGGATTATATAACAATGAATTCATCACTTCACATACAGATTTTGCTATCGAAGAATACGGTCACAGCCCGTTTGAATTTGTTAATAGCTTAGGATTTTCACGAGCAGAATGGGAACGTGCAGATAAAGTAACGATTTTACGTGCCGCTGGAATGTCTCCATATATGAATGACAAAGATGTTTTCGATGAGTATGGTGAAAAAATTAAACAAGCCATACAAGAAAAATTAGAGGCAATCTACGCTGAATAAATAAACAAGAAAAGCAGTTGATCACTGTGGGTGTGGCAAAGCGATTAATTCGCTTTGCCATAGCCGCAGCTTTTCTATAAAAAAATAGAATAGAGAGAAGTGTTGTTTTTAAACTCTCTATTAAAAATGTGAGGAACACTGTATGAAAAAATATCAAGTAAATTTTAATGAAGCTGTTTTTTTATTGATTACACTATTATTGATGATCGGAACTAGTATTATTGGGTTTGGTATTCCTGCTCATGTAGCTATTTTGAGTGGGATTGGTTACTTGCTCTTATTTGCGGTGTATAAAAAGTATTCTTGGGATTTCATTCATGGTGCATTAGTCGATGGGGTATCTTCAGGTATCATCCCCATGTTGATTTTTATTCTAATCGGCGCGTTGATTAGCGTTTGGATTGCGGCAGGAACGATTCCAACCATCATGGTTTTAGGCTTTTCTTTTTTGTCGGTGAACTATTTTGTTCCAACTATTTTTATTATTTGCGGTATCGTAGGTGGTGCAGTCGGAAGCTCTTTCACTACGATTTCAACGATTGGGATTGCATTTTTAGGAATGGGTGGCTTGATTGGAGTCGATCCTGCATTGACAACAGGTGCCATTGTTTCAGGTGCATTTTTAGGAAATTCGATTTCGCCACTTTCAGACACAGTGAACTTAGCAGCGGCGATTTCAGAAGTCGATTTATTTGACCATTTGAAAAATACATATAAAACAGCAATTCCAGCAGCTGTGCTTTCGTTCGGTTATTTTTTAGTCATGGGATTACACTATGATGGGGCTTTGGATAATACAAGCGTTCACGATATTGTAACTACACTAGATAATCATTTTACGATTTCTTTTGTTGAGTTAATTCCATTGGCAATTTTATTTGTTTGTGCGTGGAAGAAAATTCCGGCAATTCCTACATTACTGTTGAGTATTTTTACATCATTGAGTTTGATGTTCTTTACGAATGCTCATTTTTCATTTATCGATACAGCAGAGATAATCCAAAATGGTTTTGTGTCTCAAACTGGCAATACACAAGTTGATGAATTACTTTCTAGAGGTGGTATCCAAAGTATGATGTGGTCAGTATCTTTGATTATTTTAGCCTTAGCTTTGGGTGGACTATTAGTAAAAATGGAAGTTATTGATTGTTTGCTTTATCAGTTTGAAACAGCGATTAATAACCGTCAAAAGCTGATTTTTGTTACAATGATGAGTTCAATCGGAATCAATGTGCTGATCGGTGAACAATATCTGTCAATCATTTTACCAGGAAAATCATTTATTGCTAAATTTAAAGAGAAGAAAATTCCGTTGTCTATGCTGTCTAGAAGTTTGAATGATGCAGGATCAGTAGTTAACCCACTGATTCCATGGGGCGTAAGTGGTGTCTTTATTTCAGCAACATTAGGGATTGGCACAATAGACTATTTGTCATATGCGGTATTCTGTTATATGTTACCGGTAGTGTCATTTTTAGTCACGATTATTGATAAAAAGAAAACTAAAGCAGAATAAAAAAAACATGAGGTTGGGATTCACGGCATTACATCCCATTCTCATGTTTGTATGCGGATAAACGCAATTATTCACCAAATGTTTTAAGACCTTCATTATACAGATAATCATCGATTTCTGGAATAGCTAGTCCATGTGAAATACCGTAAATAACGACAGCGTCCCAAGGATGTTTCGGATAAAGTTGAGCATAGCCAGTTTTTTTCATTAGTTCATTGGTTTCTTCCAAAGTTAATTCCAAGCCGATCGTCAAGGCAATGACTTTTTCTCTGGAGGGATTCCGTTTACCATCAAAGTATTGGTAGCCAGTTGCCTCAGTAATCCCAGCCTTTTTTAGTACAACACTTTTTGAGCGTTTTTTCTCATGTAACCAATAAGCTAAATAGTTTTTTAGGTTTTGATCAATGACATATTGGCGTGTTTCGGATAAAACCGTTTGAAAATCTTCGGCTTGTTTGAGTGAGTGCAGCAATTTGTCTGTATCTTTTTCATGCATATTTGTTCTCCCCTATAGTTGAACTAAATTATACTATACATCGATTTTAACAAAGATAAATCCTATTACAACTATTTATTTGCTATAATTAAAAAGTAAATCAAATCAATGGAGTGTAATCATGGAAAACATCAAAAGTGAGCCAGCTCTTTGCTATAAAGAAATAGAACCTTTAACAGATAAAACCAATGGACCCATTCTTGTTCGGAAGAAGGACACTAAAGAATTTTTTGTGAAAAAGTGCTATCCATTATATTTAGAAGAGCATCTACTCACACTTCAAAAAATCAAACATGCTCATTTACCTAAAATTCAAGAGTTGATTGTTCAAGAAGGAAAGCTGTGGTTGTATGAAGAATTTGTTCAAGGGAAAACGTTGACTGAAGTGATTCAAACATCTGAAAGGTTAGAAACAAATCAAATTATAACGATTGCAATGTCTATCTTAGAGGCATTAGGTGCCTTGCATAAGAAAGGGTTAGTCCATCGAGATGTAAAACCTGGGAATATTATGATGACAAATGAGGGAAATGTAAAATTGATTGATTTTGATGCAGTTCGGGCTGTTGACGGAGGGAAAGAAAATGATACGGTCCAGTTAGGCACAATGGGTTTTGCTTCACCAGAACAGTTTGGTTTTGCAGAATCTGATGAACGGAGTGATCTATATTCATTAGGAGTTGTGATGAATATTTGCTCAGTACAAGAGTACCCCAAAAAGTATTTGACAGAAGATCATGCACTTAGAGGAATCATTCGTAAAGCTACAAAACTGGAACCAGCAGAACGTTATCAGTCTGCTTTAGAAATGCATCTGGCTCTTAGACAGCAACTGTCACGGCGGATAGTTGCAGCCAAACGAAGCAAACCCAAAGCGGTTACTTATGAAAACAGACCAACAAAAATGTCTACCACTACTAGATTAATTACCGCTAGATGGTCCACAAACAAACACGTGAGGCAGTTTGTTCGCATAAAAAATCCTCTGACAGAAGCCGTTGCTCGTTTTTTTAGGAAGTATATCCCAGGTTTTCGAACGGAAACGATCTGGAAAAGAGCAATTGCCATCGTATGGTATAGTATTTTGTTTATTGGGATAGCAGGAAATGTAATGGATCAACCTACAGGTAGTTTGAAGATGAGAGAATTGTTTGATTATCTTCTGATTTTTGGATTTCCGGCGGTTTTATTCACTAATTTTTTAGATTATCAAAGAAAGTTACCGTTGTTTTCTTCTGAAAATAAGTTGTATCATTATTTAGGATATGGGGGATTATTTTTATTTTGGCTTGTGTTTACAAAAGCGGGGTTAGAGCTTAATTCGTTTATATACAAGTATTTTAATTAATAAAACAGGCTTATTCTGTCATACGAATCATGACTATTCGTAGTAGAATAAGTTTTTTTGTATTAGATTATGCAAAATGCATAAGATTATTTTTGGTTTATTGGGTAATATCAAGGTGTATTAACGGACTAAATAACAAAGGAGACAGCAAAATGAATGTGAAGAAAATTGTTTTGATCGGGGGCGGCGTTTTAGTAGTAGGCGGTATTTTAGCCAATATGGGGTCAGATTTTAAAGAAGAAGTAAAAGCAAAAAAAGAAACAACAACAAGTACCGTTGCTAAAAGCCAAGAATCAGAAGTAGAATCAGCTGCAACAGATGCTGGTGATCTAGGTGATTATCATGTCGTGATCAAAGACTTGACCTTTGCCAAAGACTACATTGGAGAAGATGTCGCTGTAATCGATTATGAATTTACGAACAATAGCGATAAAAATGCGATGTTTTTAACCTCAATCTCAACAAAAGCTTTTCAAAATGGTATTGCATTAGACTCAGCAATTATGGGAGAAGAAGGGTACGTAGATTCAATGACTGAAATTCAACCAAGAGCCACATTGAATTTGAAAGTGCCATATAAATTAGCAGACATGTCAACGCCAGTATCTGTTGAGGCAACGAAATTATTCAGTGATAAAGTGAAATTGACAAAAGAGTTTGTTTTACAGTAAAACGAGATTTACTATAAAATAGTTGTAAAAGGTGGTACAGCTAGTTTTTTTCTTGGAGTAAAGAAGAACTAGTTTTTAGCTTCAAAGGGAGCAAAGGAAAATTGATTTTCCTTATATATGGCCGTGTATTGGGGTATTGATCAGGTAGCTGTTAAGATATAGTTATTTGGTCCGAAATCAATTAGTCTTTGCTGCCTGACTGATTTTCCAAATACGAAAACAGCCAAAACCACAAGAACGTGAATGTCTGGAGAAAATTCCAACATTCACGTTCTTTTTTATCAATTATTTTCTGGATCGTGTGGTATTTTTTCAGTAACAGAATGAATTGGTTTAACCTTTAAAATATCTAAAAAGAAAGTGAAAATCGGGATACCAACGATGAGTCCCCAAACGCCAAATAGCCGTTCACTGATCAGTAAAATAACGAATGTATAAAAAATTGGTAAATCTGTTTTACTAGACATAAATTTAGGATTCAACACATAAGACTCAAATAAATGGACGACGATAATCACAATTAAAATATAAATGACGTCATTGATTCCACCTTCTGAATAAGCGATAAAACTCAATGGAATACAGGAGATGATGACTCCTGCGACGGGGATCAAACTCAAGATAAAAATCATGATTGCTAAACTTGGTAATTGATGAAACCCGATCAAAGCCAAGCAAATCGTTGTAATACTGGTATTCACAACAGCAATAAAAAATTGAGCTTCCATTACCACGCCAAAGGTATTTACAAATTTATCAGCAAAGAAATAAATATCTTGAAAGAACCAGTCAAAATCACTTTTCAAAAACAACTTAGAAAATTCTGTCATCTGTTTTTTCTCGATCATGAAAAAGAAACTTAGGATGAATGAAAGAACAAAGGACAATCCAAGCGAACCGATGTCTTGAATATAACGTAAAATCACACTTGCGCCATTTTGGATTTGAGACATTAAATTCGATTTTTCTAGATAATCATCAATGATCATCAACAACTGATTGTGATCATCTCCCGGATTTTGATAAAAATGAACAACTGAATTATACATTTGAGCAGTTTGATGAATAAGAACAGGTACATATTTTGTAATGGCCAGATAAATTAAGAAAACAATCAAAGAATAGGTGGCTAAAACGAGTATCAATGATGGAATCTTAAAAAAATGTTGAACAAATTTCACGAAATGAAGTACTAAAAACGTAAAAATGAATGTTAATAAAATCATTGTGATCATACTTCTAGCTAAAAATAGGACAAAAATAACAACAGCTAAAACAAAAAAACGTCTTAACCGCTCGTTTTGAATAAATTTTTCATAAATCGACACAGACTTCACTCCTTTTAATCAGTAACTTTATTCTATATAAGATAACTATAATGCTTTTTCTCATTTTAAGATAGCAGTTTTATCTATAATTCTAAAAAAAATTTATTTCTCATATACAAATTTAAAAAAATGTTCCCCTTTACAAAAAGAACGCATGTTCGTATAATTAGGTATGGAATAAAACAAGGAGAGGAATGCTATGTTTTTTGATTATGAAAAAGAGCCTAGAAGAGTGATTTTTTGTATAGATGTAAAATCTTTTTACGCTTCAGTTGAATGCGTTGCGAGAGGATTTGATCCGCTTGAAAAAATGCTGGTCGTGATGAGTCATGCTGAAAATAGCGGGGGGATCGTTCTAGCTTCTTCTCCAAAGGCGAAGAAAGTTCTTGGTATCACCAATGTAACACGTAAATATGATGTACCAGATCACCCAGAATTAGTGATTGTTCCGCCACGAATGAATGAGTATATCAAGGAAAACATGAAAATCAATGATATCTACAAAGAATATGTAGCAGAGGAAGATTTACATATTTATTCAATCGATGAATCCTTTTTAGATGTAACGGCAAGCTGGAAATTATTTGGTCAAACACCGATAGAACTAGCTAAGATTATTCAGCAAAGAATCAAGAAAGAGACAGGACTAGCAATCACGGTCGGTATTGGCGACAATCCATTATTAGCTAAATTAGCGATGGATATTGATGCCAAGCATAATAAGGAGCGCTTAGCTAAATGGCATTATGAAGATGTAGCTGAAAAAATTTGGACAATTGAACCGATGTCTGAGATGTGGGGAATCGGTCAACGATTAGTGAAACGATTAAATAATTTAGGTATCCGTTCTATTTATGATCTGGCCCATGCAGATTTGACGAGTTTAAAACGAAATTTAGGGATTATTGGGGAACAGCTGTATGCCCATGCTCATGGTATCGATCGCAGCCGTTTATCTGAAAAATATATACCAGAAGAACGATCGTATAATAATTCTCAGATCTTGATGCGGGATTATTTAAGACAAGACGAAATCGAAGTCGTGATTCGAGAAATGGCAGAACAAGTAGCGGCAAGACTTAGAAAAGCTCAGTGTCAGACGGAGTGTGTCCATCTATCTGTCGGCTTTTCACGAGCCTCTAAGTCTGGTGGGGCAGGTTTTTCAAGGCAAATGAAAGTGCCTCTAACGAATAGTAGTAAGGTGTTGATTGACTATTGTTTGATGATTTTCAGACAGAATTGGCATGGAGAGGAAGTACGACATATTGGAATTACCTATTCCAAACTGAATTATAATACTTATGTACAATTAGATTTATTTCATGAACCAGATGAGCAGATGAAAGAACAAAAACTAGATCAATTGATTGATGAAATCCGTCAACGTTTTGGCTACGTTTCTTTAGTCCATGCAAGTTCAGTATCGTCTGGTGGTACAGCAATTTCAAGAGCATCATTAGTCGGTGGACATGCTGGAGGAATGGAGGGCTTGCAATGAGCAAGGAACGGGATTATTATTTTGAGCAATATCAAGATCGTAAAATGAAAAAATGGGCCGGTTTTTACTTGTCTGAACATACTGCGATGATTGAAAAAGAGAAAAAGAGACAGCCAACAAAAAAGAAAACTCAAATGAGTTGGATAGAAATTGATGCGGTATTAGCTCAGGCTTTTCAAAATCAAGTTGAAGTGATGATTCAAAAAGAAGAATTGGATTGTGAAGGGAATTATGGAGCGGATATTGTCGGGATGATTCAAGGACATGATGAGTTAGGTATTTATGTGGATGGTCACAAGATTGGCTATGACGAGATCCGTCATGTTCAGTTTCGTTAAAAAAAACGGATGTGATACAAAAGAAAAAATCACTTTTGTATCACACCCTAAATGCGAATAACTAGTTGGAGCAGAAGCAATCCCTTCTTATTTCTCGGAATTAAACGCATCTATCTCAGCCCCAGTTCAATTTTTAGTAATGGGAGACCAGAAAAAATTGAGCTAATGCTGAAAGGATCATCATTAAAGCAATCAAACCACATATAATTAAGTGGCGCCGTTTATGCATCATTACGATTGCAATGAATTCTCTTAAAAAAGCATTTGGCAAAAAGTAAAAGGCTGTTTTCGCACCAATTCCATCTGCTTTTAGATTGGCCATTTTTGCAAAAAGACCTGCACGAAACAGATGGAAATTATTAGTAGTGAAGAGGGCATGGAAGTCTGTTCCCCCAAAATCTGTTTCGATGATTTCTTTAGAAAATTTCATATTTTCTAAAGTATTTTTTGAATTTGTTTCAACTAAAATATCTTCTTCTGGAATTCCTTTTTCAAGAGCATAATGTTTCATTGCAAGACTTTCAGCGATATGTTCATCGTCCCCTTTGCCCCCGGACATAACAAGTTTAGGTGGATTTAAAGTAGCGCTGGATTGAGCTTTATAAAATTGAATGGCTTTTTCGATTCGTTTCCCTAATAGGGGCGGTACCGTTTTCCCATCAATCAAACCTGAACCTAAAACAATGATGTAATCTTGAGTATATTTAGGCTGATTGAATTGATAAATGACGGAAATCGTTAGAAAATTATAAAAAACGATAGAAAAATAAAACATAGTTAGTGGTAAAATCCCAAAGAGTAATGAGGCCCACTGTGGTAAAATTCGTGTTGAATAATGATTGAAAATCAGGAAGGCTGTTAAGCCAATGGCTAAAAGCAATGTCAACAAATTGGCTAAAGAATGACCTTCTTTCCGCATAACAACAATTGCATTCCAATACAAGAAAACAAGCAATGCATAAAGGCCAATCAAGAGAAGCACTAATAAGGCAATACCTGTGATTCCCGCCAAAATAATCAATAATGGATTGTATGTTCTAACAAGTAAGACACCCAAATAAGTCATGCCAATGAGTAGAAATAAATTGAACAATAATCCGTTTATCAATCTACGTTTTTCTTTAAAATAACTGAAAAGAAAAAGAAGTAAAAAGCTTGAGGGAATCAAAAAATAATAAGTGTGAAGCTGTGCTTCCAAATAAATGACATAGACGATAAAACAAATCGAAAACCAAAGCAATTCATAAAATTTCCAATCCTTGTTCAGCTTTTGCTGACGCCACTTTGGAATCGTGAACATGCCAATAAGATAAACAATACCAATGATAATACTAAAATAATTCCCCATAGTAGAACTCCTTCAATGAATGATTTCCTTATTAGTATAACGAAAAATGAGTGAAAAAAATACTATAACGTTTATTTTATACTACTCAGAAATGAGGACATCCAAATGAATAATGTTCAATATACTATAGCAAGTGAGTGTTAACACGCTTACTGGAGGCTAAAAACCGCAGAATAAATGTTCAGTATTGTGCGGTTTTTAGTCCAATTATTTGCAAGAGCAGACGGGAAACGTGATAAAAAAACTAGTTCCAGCGCCTTCTGTTGACTCTAATGAGAGATGCCATTCATATTTTGCAACGATTGAAGTCACTGCAAACAAACCAAGACCAGTACCTTCATCAGCAGATTTCGTTGTGAAGAAGGGTTCAAATATTTTTTCTCTTAACGTTGCTGGGATTCCAGAACCATTATCTGAGATTTCTAATGTAACAAATGTGTCAACATGATTCATTCGGTGATTATCAGCTTTTAAGAAATCCGTTAATTCTTTTGAAGCTGGGGCAACAACGATTTGAATCTTTTGCGGTTTGTTTAGGTTTTCTTTTGTTGCTTGATAGGCATTTGTGATCAAATTATAGATCAAATTCTGCAAATCGATTTCTTCTAATTTCGTGGTTCCCAAATTTTCTTGAATAGATAGGGTCAGTTGAACTTTTTTTGGAATAATTTCTCCAATCAAATGAATAGCTACACCAATAGCCGCTGAGATATCGATCCATTCCTGAACACTTTTTTGAGTTTTAGAAAAGCGTAGGACATTTGACGAAAGTTGTTTTCCTTTTTGAGCAGAATGTAAAATTTCTTCTAAATCAGCCTCTAATACTGGATCATCGCTATGTTCTTCTAGTAACAATTGGGTGTTGCCGATGATTGGTGTTAAAAAATTATTCATATCATGGACGATTGAGGTCGTTAGTAAACCAACTGTTTCCATTTTATTTCGTTGATATAATTCTAATTCAAGTTGATGTTGAATTTTTTGTTGTTTTTGTTTTTCGATCAGTTGCCGATTTTCTGCTTCAATCGTTTCTTTTTTTCTGAAATTATGAATAAAAAGCGAGCAAATAATGATCAATAGTAATAATAGGACTAAAAGAAAAGATAAAGCGATCACAAAATTAAGGATAGCGTCATTTCGTTCATTATAATCCGCGTTGATTGCAACGACCCAATGTGCAAGGCCAACATCGATCCATTGAAATGCGCTGATTTTCAAGACTTCTCTTGGTATGTCTTCATCCCACCAATAAGAGTTGTAGGTCAATTTTCCGGAAGGATGATTGAGTTGATATTTTTCCAAGCGTTTTAAATCAGAATAATCGAAGTCAGGGTAAATTTTTTCTCGGTCTTTGATAATATCTAAACCGACTTGCTCCTTTACTGGATGCATGACAACTGTCATTGATTGATCTTTGATCATCGGGTAGCCTTTATACCCTACTTCAAAATCTTGTAGAAAATTCTTATAGAAAGCCTCTAATTTTAGCGGTAAAATCAAATAACCATCGATATCGCCAGAAGAAGTTTTAATTTCCTGATAAAAATTAACATACGCTTTTTTATTGATAAAATAAGAGTCCCCATTTTGTGCGGTTGGTTTAGCCAAAAGCTGTTTTAAAGATAGATCATGGCTAATAAATGGGCGAATGGTTTGAAGGTCAGCAATTGATACTTGTTTGTTTTTAGAATCCCAGTGAAATGCGTATAGAGGTGTTCCATCTGGTTTCATGTAAAAAAGTGCATCTGCTTCATCATTTAATGATTCAAAAAATGTATTCAAAGAAGAAGAGCTATTTTCGAGATAAGTTGCAGGGGTATCACTGTTCTTTAAGTTCCCATCAATAGCCAGATAATTGAGTGCTTGGTGTCGATTTTTCATAGAAAGTTGTATCACTTTTCCAACATATTCTGTCGATTGCAATAAAAAATCTTGTCCACTGGCGGTAGTTGTTTTGCGAATGACGGAAAACCCGCGAATTGCAAAGAAAACTGACACAACAATAAAGACGATCATTGCGGCTATCATGATGTTCACAATTCTATTCGTTCGTTTCATTGGTCTAGCTCCTTTTAACATTTGTTCGCAACTTAACAAGTTCATGTTGAAATGTAAAGATAATTCCGCTATTGTATAGATAATGTAAAAACAATAATGAGGTGTGTACGTTGCGTAACGAAAAAATTTTAGTGGTAGATGATGATCCTGCAATTCGCCGGTTGATTTGGAAGTCGCTTCAGTCGACGGGATTGTTGGTCTATCAAAGTGATACGATTGAGAAAACATTAGATATCATGAACCGAGTGACGTTTCAATTATTTCTCTTAGATGTAAGTTTAGAACATGAAAATGATGGGTATCATTTGGCTCAGCTGATTCGAGAACGTCAACCTTTGACACCGATTATATTTGTTAGTGGGAAAAAAAGCGAGCAAGATATTATCAGTGGTCTAGAATCTGGAGGGGATGTGTATCTTTCTAAACCATTTGCACCGAATGTTTTACGAGCCCAAGTCGTTAATATATTAAACCGAACAGAACAGTTATTGACATTAAGTCAGCAACGTGAAGAAACGATGCTGCGAGATGGAATTTTTTCATTTGATAAAAATCAATATCAATTTAGTAAAAATGGTGAAATTGTAAATATGACTTCTAAAGAAATCATGATGATTTTATTTTTCATGGAAAATCCTTATCAAGTGTTTAGTAAAGAACAGATATATGCTAGTGTTTGGAGCGATGGAGAGTTGGATAAAAATTTGATCACCGTATATATTAATTACTTAAGAAATAAAATCGAAGATGACCCCAAAAAACCGAGATACTTACAAACTGTTTGGGGCATCGGCTATCTTTTTAATCCAGAAGGGAAAGAGTCTGGTGCAAATGCGTAGCTTTAGGACACTCTATTTATAAAATGACATTGAGAAAGAAGTGTTTCACTCCGAGAAATAAGAGGATGTACTTCTGCTCCCAACGTCTATTCGGATTCCTTGAGACAGAGGTATGACTCGTAGAGTTATATCTCTGTTTCGTTTGTGATTGATACTATGTAACCCTTAAAATAACCCTTCTAACCGACCAAAAAAGAAACTTAGTGCTAATAAATCAGCTGATCCGCCAGGGCTAAGATTTTCACTGATCAGCTGTTGATCAAACAGAATCATCGCCTCTTCGAGATCTTTCACTGAGCAATTTAAGGAAAACATCTCTAACAATTCAGTCGCTTGCTTTTTGACCTTTTGCCAAGCTATGATCCCACCGCGGTTAATGACATTAGAATCTTCAGTCGTGCTCATTAAATGAAGTAACAGCAGTAGGAATAGGAGGCGTAGATCACTAGTTTGATGCTGTCTTAAAAAAGGTAAGGTTTTATTTTTAAGTGTAGGATATCCTAATTCCGCTTCGCCCCTAATCCCAACGATTCCGTGTTCTAAATACAATTTTTCACCATAACTTAATTGTTGTTTTTTAGCTAAACCACTAAAATCTTTTGAAAGTAATCCTTGTGTCATTTGCTTTACATAATTGAAAACGGTTGACGTATCTTCTTTTGAAAAAGGGATTTTAAGTTGTTGATCATGTATTATTTTTCCCGTTGCACTCAAAAGTAAAGCGAAAGAAAAATTAGCTCCTTTATGGGTATTGACGCCATTGGTTTGACTCAGCATAGCCAATTCAGCTTGTTGCCCGAGTGTCCGAACTTTTTCAAATAATTCTAAAGGCGTACCGTCATGAGTAGTTCCTAAATGGACATACTCACTAAGAAAGGGATCAAGGGCAGTGCTACTATCAATAAAAGTAAAATAATTCATATCTACATGTGCACCACAGCTTGTAGGATCGACCAGGCCTGGTTTAGGATATAAGGCAGCTTCATATAATAAAGCTTGTAAAGCAAATTCGCCAATTACTTTTGGGGTAGTCTTTTTATGTTGTTCTTTCATTTAAATGTTTGTCCATTTCTTTGAGAATAAAAGTTTGAGAATAATCTAAATGCTCTGTAATTAATAATTTCAATTGCTCTTCTTCGTGGTTTATCATACAGTTATAAATCAACCAATGCTCTTTCAAAGCCTTGTCTCGTCGATCTTTAGAACGGATCGAGATATCTCGAAAATAAACGAGGTATTCACGTAATTTTATAACGATTGATTTTAACCGTAGCATTTTACTTTTTTTATAAATCAATTCATTGAAATCAGAAAATTTTTGTAATACCTGATCGATTTCATCGGCTTCATTAAATCGTTCTGTATCTTCGAGCAACTCTTTCAATTCATCAAAATCCTCAGCTGACATTTCTTTCATCGCCGTGATTGTTGCTAAGACATCCAACGATTTTCTTATAGCATAAATTTCGTTGGCATCATTGAGTGAAATTCCTCGAACGATAATACCCACACCACGAACATAATCAACAAGTCCTTCTTCCACAAGCTTTTGTAAAGCATAGCGAATAGGGGTCCGACTAATATTCATCACTTCAGAAAATTCTTTTTCATTGATTCGTTGCCCGGCTGGAATTTCGCCAAGAATAATTGTTTTTCTAAATGCTTTGTAAACAAGTTCTTTTAAAGGTTCGTTTATGCTTAAATCTAAATTTTTTCCGACTGCTTCTGATAGTGAACTCATCTGATTACTCCTCTTCTGAATTAATAGTAGAAAAATAAATAACTATTTTTATTCTATAGTGCTAAGAAAAAGATCAGAAAATCGCACAATTCTTTTTATAAAATATGCGATTTTCAGTAAATAAGAATGGCTATTGTGGAATATAAAGAGGCATATGGCCAGTCAAAACAATCGTTACTACAAAGATAACGAAGATTCCTAATGCCCATTTAGCTGCTTCTTTTTGCCATTGTCCCATATCTAAACCAGTTAAACGAAGTAACAAGTAAATGAAAGCGACCAATGGACTTAACAAGTGGAATGCTTGTCCCATCAATGAAGCCAACGCCATTTGCATATCAGTAAAGCCATATGCGCGTCCTGCTTCTGCTAAAACAGGTAAGACACCGAAATAAAACCCATCATTCGAGATAAAGAAGGTACCAGGAGCTGAAATTACTGCGATTACTAAGCCCCAGAAACCAGCTAATTGATTTGGAATGATTTTTGTAAAACTTTGAGCTAATGCATCTGCCATGCCAGTCCCTTGGAAAAGACCCATGAAGACGCCCGCGGCAAAAACCAAGATAACGACTTGAACAGCATCGCCACCGTTTGCACCGATCCGTTTAGATTGATCTTTTAAAACTGGATAGTTGACCATCAACGCTACAACAGTACCAGTCAAGAATAATAATAATGGTGGTAAACCAAGACCAACAAATGAATCTGTAACAAGCAACGCAATCAATGCAATCGTTAAAATAGCATTGAATAACCAAATCTTAGGACGACGAATTGCTAATGTTTCTTCGGCTGTCACAGTGGTCATTGCATCGATTTCTTCATCTGTTAGCTGTTTGATTCCAAGACGAGCACGTTCTTTTCGTCCCATAGAAGGTGCCACGATGAAGATTACATAAAGCAATGCAATGATCATTCCAGGAATGAGATAAGCCAAAATTTCAGCACCTACATTCAATACGCTCATCGCACGAGCTGTTGGCCCGCCCCAAGGAAGTAAATTCATGATCGTGTTTTGCAAAATAACCAAAACACCTAAGTTCATCAATTTCATATCTAATTTTTTATAGATAGGAATAAAAGCAGAACAGCAAATCAAGGTAGTCGTGGTTCCATCTCCGTTAAGTGAAACAGCTGCCGCAACAACGGCCGTTGCGATCAACACTTTCATTGGATCGCCTTTAGCAATATGAATCATTTTTTTCGTGATTGGGTCAAATAACCCAGCATCCAACATGATTGAAAAATAAAGAATGGCAAACAATAACATAATACCCGTAGTGGATGTTGTTTTGATTCCTTCCATAACAAAGTCTCCAATAGAGCCCTTCTTAGAAACTCCTGCAAACATTGCAATCAAAGCAAAAATCAGTGGAATCAAAACCAAAGCTGTAAACGGTGACATTTTCTTTTTCATGATGACAAACATGAAGACGATGATCATCACATAAGACAAAACAGTTAATAACATTTTTTTCTCTCCTTCAACACTAAATTCGTTTTCCGAAACAATCGGGCGTCTCTTTGTGATGTTGGGTCTACAGAAAAATAACAGTAAGGAAAAATTAGAAAGCCCTTTCTTGTTTCGTTAACAATGCTAAGTTTAATCTAAGCAAGTGGAGATAAACAGAAGCCAAGCAGAAAAAGAACACCAAAAAAACACAAATGATAGCGGTTTCTTAAAGAGATGTTAACAAGATGTTAATAAAATATTAAATGCTTGTAAACGTTGATATATCAATGTTTTTATGAGTTTTAGTCGTTTTTTACTAAAGAGGAACAGTGAAAGAACAATTTTAGCTCAATGATTTCATTTTATTGTAATCGTTTTTATCTATAATGAATCCATAAACAGAAAGGATGTGAGTTCATGGGGCTATTTGAACGACTGTTTAATAAAGAGATAACAGAAACAAAAATAGAGGAAACGCCACTTTCACCTATTAGAGAAGAAAAAAATGAGTGGCAAGAAATTGCAGGATATATTCCAGTAGAAAGTGAAGAACATCAAGTTGTTTCATTGATTGCGACAGCAATAGCTGCAGGAGATCGTCCAGAAAGTACGTTCATCGTTAAACGAATTTCAAAAAGAAATCCAGAAGCACAGCTAGTCTCTGTGATCGCTACTAGCATTGCATCAGCTGATCACGCAGAGAGTCAGTTTGTTATTCAGTCTATTAAAGAAAAAAAGGCTGTTTCGTTTTTCATTATTTAGCAAAAGAAACCTTGTTGCAGATGTGTTATCTAGTTCCATAGGCTAGCTCTTCGGAAAAAAGATAAAAATTGAATGTGACAAAAAGCATCACAGTCAATTTTTCCTATTTTTCAGTCAGAGCTGGACGAGCCCATTATACTTTTGTGTTATCTAGTTCCACGGGCTAGCTCTTCGGAAAAAAGATAAAAATTGAATGTGACAAAAAGCATCGTAGTCAATTTTTCCTATTTTTCAGTCAGAGCTGGACGAGCCCATTATACTTTTGTGTTATCTAGTTCCACGGGCTAGCTCTTCGGAAAAAAGATAAAAATTGAATGTGACAAAAAGCATCACAGTCAATTTTTCCTATTTTTCAGTCAGAGCTGGACGAGCCCATTATACTTTTGTGTTATCTAGTTTCATAGGCTAGCTCTTCGGAAAAAAGATAAATAATGAAAGAGGCAAAAAGCACCTCAGTCATAATTTCCTATTTTTCAGTCGAGACGAAACGAGCCTATTACACTTTTAATTTTAGGAGGAAAAAAAATGTTACGTAAGTTCAAAATTTCAATCGATGGGAAAGAGTATTTAGTAGAAATGGAAGAAGTTGGCGGTGTGCCACAAGCACCGATCGCCGCACCAGTTACACCAGCAGCAGCTCCAACACCTGAACCGGTCGAGCAAGCAACACCCCCAGCAAGTACACCAGCTGGAAATGATGCGATGCCATCCCCTATGCCTGGAACAATCTTGAACATTTTAGTATCTGTTGGGGACACCGTACAAGAAAATCAACCGCTAATGATTCTGGAAGCAATGAAAATGGAAAATGAAATCGTAGCTGGAAAAACTGGAACAGTCACAGGGATTCATGTCCAACAAGGTGATATGGTCAATCCTGGCGAACCATTAATTACAATCGGTTAAATAAGAAAAAAGAAGTCTAATTTTAAAAAGAGGAAGTGACGTTTGTGGAGACATTAATTGAAGGCGTAGTAGGAATGGGGCAGGAACCTGGTCGTATTGTAATGATGGTGATCGGTGGTATCTTGATGTACTTAGGTATCAAAAAGGAGTACGAACCTACATTACTTGTGCCAATGGGATTAGGTACGATTTTAGTCAATTTTCCCAATTCGGGTGTATTAAGTGCTGGTGGAGAAGCAGGTCCGTTTCAAGTGTTGTTTGATATGGGAATTTCGACGGAGTTATTTCCGTTGTTATTATTTATCGGTATTGGGGCTATGATTGATTTTGGTCCTTTGTTACAAAATCCATTCTTATTATTGTTTGGTGCAGCCGCTCAATTTGGGATTTTCTTTACGATTATTGCGGCAGTTTTATTAGGATTTGATTTAAATGATGCTGCTTCTATCGGAATTATCGGAGCAGCAGATGGTCCAACATCTATTTTCGTTGCGAACACCTTGAATTCGAAATATATGGGCGCAATTATGGTGGCAGCTTATTCTTATATGGCCTTGGTTCCTATTATTCAGCCAGTGGCGATTAAAGCTGTTACTACGAAAAAAGAACGCAAAATCCGCATGACCTATCGTGCTGGCGAAGTATCACAAATAGCGAAGATTTTATTTCCTATCGTGATTACGATTGTCGCTGGATTGGTAGCACCAGTTTCTCTTCCATTAGTTGGGTTCTTGATGTTTGGGAATTTACTACGTGAATGTGGTGTCTTGGATCGTTTATCCGTGACAGCGCAAAATGAGCTTGTAAACATCATCAGTATTGTGCTAGGGTTAGCGATTTCAGTAAAAATGCAGTACGAAGAATTTTTACAAATTGATACATTAATGGTTATTGGTCTGGGGTTAGTTGCCTTTGTAATGGACTCAGTTGGTGGGGTATTGTTTGCTAAATTATTGAATTTGTTTAGAAAAGAAAAAATTAATCCTATGATTGGTGCTGCAGGAATTTCAGCATTTCCGATGTCTAGTCGAGTGATTCAAAAAATGGCAACAGACGAAGATCCACAAAACTTCATTTTAATGCATGCTGCTGGTGCAAATGTGTCTGGACAGATCGCGTCTGTTATTGCGGGCGGCTTGTTATTAGCGTTGCTTGCGTAGCGTTTTGAATAGAAGAAAAGGAAAGGAGCTTGGCTCATGTCAGCTGATTTATTAAAATCATTAGAACTATTAGTTTTTGGTTGGGGTGGCGTGTTTGTGGTCATTTTTGTGATTTACTTTGCGTCGTTTATGCTAAATAAATTATTTCCACCGAAAAGCTAGGAAGTGTTAAACAATGGATATCAGAAGAATTTGGCTTGATCGAGATGGGGTAGGAAAACAGCAGTGGTCAGATTTTCTGATGAAAGCTGATCTGATACCTGATGATCAGCTAGACTTTACAATCGGCATTTACGATCAGGAGAAGCTTATTGGAACAGGATCGCTTTTTCAAAATATTTTAAAATGTATTGCAATCGATTCTTCTTATCAAAATGAAAATCTGCTCTCTCGAATTGTTCAAGCATTAAGAGAACAATTGCAGGAAATAGGCTATCACCATTACTTTTTATATACAAAGCCAAAAACCAGTAAGCTGTTTCGTTCTTTAGGTTTTACTGAAATTACAGCAACAACTGAACTGGTTTTTATGGAGCAGGGATTTCCTGATTTTGAAGACTATTTAACGGAACTCAAAAAGCATCGGACAAAGACGAAGGACAATGCAGCCATTGTAATGAATGCTAATCCATTTACAAAGGGTCATTTATATTTAGTGACAGAAGCAGCTAAAACTGCCGAGACGGTTTATCTCTTTGTTTTGTCTGAGGAACGTTCGCTATTTAATGCAAAGACACGTTTTACCTTGGTAAAAGAAGGCGTTAGCCATTTATCAAATGTGGTCGTTTTACCAACAAGAGAATACATGGTGTCCAGTGCGACCTTCCCATCTTATTTTTTGAAAGATCAGGCGAAGGCAAGTATTGCGCAAGTTCAGGCTGTTTTGGATGCCACTTTATTTAAAGAAAAGATTGCTTCTATTTTATCGATAACAACTAGATTTGTTGGAGAAGAGCCATTTTCAGAAGTAACGAAAATTTACAATCAGGCAATGAAAAAGACCTTTGGTTCCCAGCCAAATCTAGTTATTTTACCAAGAAAACAAATTGGTGAAGAGGTTGTCAGCGCGACCAAAGTACGAGCTTTAATGGAACAGGGAAATTACACAGCAATCAAACCTCTTGTTCCACCCAAAACGTTTGAAGAAATAATCAAACAAAAAAATAAGTAACGGGGTGTATATTTTGGAAATCAAACAAAACGCATCTGCTGGTACAACTGAATCAAGCGATATTATGATTACAATTGGAAAAAACAGTGGACAAGGAATTCAAATTGAACTAGACAGCAGTGTTGAAAAGCAATTTGGACGTCAAATTCGTGAAAAAATACAAGAGACCTTGAATCAGTTGTCTGTTACGAATGCGAAGGTTCAGGCAATTGATAAGGGCGCATTGGATTGTACTATTCAAGCTCGAACGGTGGCAGCTGTTTATCGCGCTGCTAATGAAGAAAATGTAGACTGGCAGGTGTTAAATACATGGAACGTTTAAGAAGAACCATGATGTTTGTACCTGGAGCAAATGCTTCAATGCTAAGAGATGCGACGTTATACGGTGCTGATTCGTTGATGTTTGACCTTGAAGATGCGGTTTCATTAAAAGAAAAAGATAGTGCACGTTTACTTGTCTATCATGCCTTGAGAACATTTGATTATTCTTCTGTAGAAACGGTTGTCCGAATCAACGGATTAGATACAGTGGGGCGTCAAGACGTTGAAGCAATGGTTTTATCAGGTGTAGATGTGATTCGTTTGCCAAAAACTGAAACGGCACAAGATATTGTTGATGTAGAGGCAGTAATCACAGAAATGGAAACAAAATATGGCATCGCTGTTGGGACAACTAAAATGATGGCGGCAGTTGAATCGGCTGAAGGTGTTTTAAATGCTCGTGAAATTGCGCTTGCAAGTGATCGATTGATCGGTATTGCGCTGGGTGCAGAAGATTATGTAACCAATATGAAAACACACCGCTATCCAAATGGGCAAGAATTATTTTTTGCCCGAAGCTTTATCCTCCATTCAGCAAGAGCGGCAGGCATCGCGGCAATCGATACGGTGTACTCAGATGTAGAGAATACAGAAGGATTTCTTGCAGAAGTTGAGTTGATCAAGCAGTTAGGCTTTGACGGTAAATCTGTCATCAATCCACGTCAAATTCCGTTAGTAAATAGTGTATATGAACCAAGTGAAAAAGAAATTCAAAATGCGAAAGAAGTGATCTGGGGGATTAGAGAAGCAGAAGCGAAAGGTTCAGGCGTCATTTCAGTTAATGGAAAAATGGTCGATAAACCAATTGTTGAACGTGCAGAGCGAGTAATTGCTTTAGCTATTGCAGCAAAATTAATTTCTGAGGAGGAAGTCTAAAATGAAAAATAACGTAGGCAAAGAAATTCCAGATAATTATGCTGAACAATATGGTTTATTCAAAGGGGAACTAGCCAATATTCGTGAATACAAAGAAGCTAGCCGTAAGATTAAACCTGTTAGACCAAGAGATACGAAGCTACTAAGTAGTTTAAGAGAAGCTATTGAAAAAACAGGATTAAAAGATGGTATGACAATTTCTTTCCATCATCATTTTAGAGAAGGCGATTTTGTTATGAATATGGTTCTAAAAGAAATCGCGGCTTTAGGAATCAAAAATCTATCGATTGCACCTAGCTCCATCGCAAATGTTCATGAACCGTTAATTGAGCATATCAAAAATGGTGTAGTAACGAATATTACATCTAGTGGATTACGAGATAAAGTTGGTGCTGCGATTTCTGAAGGAATCATGGGAAATCCAGTTGTGATCCGTTCTCATGGTGGTCGTGCGAGAGCAATCGCTACTGGCGATATCCATATTGATGTGGCCTTTCTAGGTGCACCAAGCTCAGATGCATACGGCAATGTAAATGGAACCAAAGGCAAAGCCACATGTGGCTCATTAGGCTATGCGATGATCGATGCGAAGTATGCCGATCAAGTAGTCGTGATTACAGATAGCTTGATGCCGTATCCAAATACACCAATCAGTATCCCGCAAACCGATGTAGACTTTGTCGTAGAAGTTGAGGCAATCGGTGATCCAAATGGCATTGCTAAAGGAGCAACTCGTTTTACTAAGAATCCTAAAGAACTATTGATTGCAGAATATGCAGCAAAAGTGATTACGCATTCGCCTTATTATAAAAATGGTTTTTCTTTTCAAACAGGAACTGGCGGAGCAGCGTTAGCCGTTTCTAGATTTTTGAAAGACGCCATGGTCAAAGATGGTATCACAGCAAGCTTTGCTTTAGGTGGTATTACAAATGCAATGGTTGAGTTATTAGAAGAAGGATTAGTTGAAAAAATTATAGATGTTCAAGATTTTGATCATCCATCTGCCGTTTCTTTAGGTAATAATGAAAATCATTACGAAATAGATGCAACTATGTATGCTTCGCCATTAAGTAAAGGTTCTGTGATCAATCAACTAGATACAGCAATCCTTTCAGCACTGGAAATCGATACGAATTTCAATGTGAACGTTATTACGGGATCGGATGGTGTCATTCGTGGCGCATCTGGCGGACATTCAGATACTAGTGCTGCTTGTAAGATGAGCTTAGTGATTGCACCGTTGATTAGAGGACGAATTCCGACGATCGTTGAAGAAGTGAATACAGTGGTAACACCAGGTAGCAGCATTGATGTGGTGGTGACAGAAGTTGGGATTGCGATTAATCCAGAACGTCAGGACCTAGTAGAACATTTTAGAACATTAGACGTTCCACAATTAACAATGAAAGAACTACAAGAAAAAGCCTACAGCATTGTGGATAGACCAGATGCTATCGAGTATGGGGATAAAGTAGTTGCATTGATCGAATACCGTGATGGGTCAATTATCGATGTGGTCAGAAATGTCTAAATGCTATCTACAGGGGGAAGCGATTACGTTGTTAGAAATGCTGGATGCAAGAGAAAAACGAGTAACAATTCAGCAAGAATTTTTACAAAAGTACCCTACAAGTGCTTTATTAAGCGCTACGATGAATATTCCAGGACCTGTAAAAAACAATGAGCAGCTAAGACTGGCCTTTTTAACTGTCATTAAAGAGCTAGAGTCTCTTTTTCCTCCTAAAAAAATAGCTGCTGGTAAACAACGAGAATTAAAAACAGGTTCTGAATATTATTTGGCCCTTAATGAAGCACCAGAAGAACTGAAAAGAAAAGTCATTGAAATCGAAGAAACACATCCTTTAGGGCGTTTGATGGATTTGGACGTAATTTATTTAAAGAATCATACCTGCCATTCCATTAGTCGTACGGAACTAAATTACAAACCAAGAACTTGTTTTATCTGCGAAGAAGAAGCCAAAGTTTGTGGAAGACAGAGAAAGCATAGCATAGCAGAAATGCAAGAAACAATCAGTCAACTTATTGAGAAAGGAAAGATGAAATGACAAAAAAAATCCTTTTTACAGAAACTGTTTTGCGGGATGGTCAACAAAGCCAGATTGCCACAAGAATGCCGACAAGTGATATGTTGCCAATCATTCAAACTCTAGATGAAGCAGGCTATCATGCTCTAGAAGTGTGGGGCGGTGCAACGTTTGATGCCTGTATTCGCTTTTTGAATGAAGATCCCTGGGAACGATTAAGAGCAATTCGAAAAGCTGTTAAAAATACAAAGCTACAAATGCTTTTACGAGGACAAAATTTACTTGGTTATAAAAATTATGCCGATGATGTTGTAGAAGCTTTTGTTCAAAAATCAATCGAGAACGGTATCGATATTATCCGTGTCTTTGATGCGCTAAATGATACTAGAAATCTACAAACGTCAATTGAAGCAACCAAAAAATTCGGCGGTCATTGTCAACCAGCTATTTCCTATACGACGAGTGATTTTCATACAATCGACTATTTTGTAGGATTGACCACAGAATTGGAAAAAATGGGCGCTGACTCGATTTGTATTAAAGATATGGCGGGAATCTTGACACCAGATGATGCGTATCGTTTAGTTACGGAAATCAAAAATAAAATTCAAGTACCGCTAGAAGTTCATACACATGCAACAAGTGGAATTTCAGAAATGACCTATCTAAAAGCCGTTGAAGCAGGAGCAGATATTATTGACACCGCTATTTCGTCATTTTCCGGTGGAACAAGTCAACCAGCTACAGAATCAATGGCACTTGCATTGGAGAATTTAGGATACGATACACACTTAGACATGAAGAAAGTGGCTGAAGTGGCCGATTATTTTAATCCGATTCGTGATAAATTCAGAGAAGAAGGATTGCTGAACCCTAAAGTGAAAGATACGGAGCCAAAAACATTGATTTACAAAGTACCTGGAGGCATGCTGTCTAATTTATTGAGCCAACTGACAGAGCAAGGACTAGCGGATAAATACGAAGAAGTGTTAAAAGAAGTACCAAAAGTTCGTGCCGATTTAGGTTATCCACCGCTTGTAACACCGTTATCACAAATGGTTGGGACACAAGCCGTTATGAATGTAATCAGTGGAGAACGTTATAAAATGATCCCAAAAGAAATTAAAGAGTATGTCAAAGGACTTTATGGAAAACCACCTGTGGCAATTTCAGAGACAATGACAAATTTAATCATTGGTGAAGAAGAAGTAATCACAGTTAGACCTGCTGACCTATTGGCGCCAGAACTTCCAACCTATGAAAAAGAAATTGAACTGTATGCAAAATCAACAGAAGATGTTTTGATATATGCGTTATTCCCACAACAGGGAAAAGATTTCTTAGGCAGAAGAGACGATCGATTTTATGATGTTCCTTTGCAAGAAGTGAGTGTTACATTGGATATTTAATGAAAAGGAGTTGTAAAATCAGACGATTTTGCAACTTTTTTTTATGACTGTTTAAAGGATTTTTTGAAAGAAATAAATTTTTTTCATATTACATGAAAACGATAAAAGTTACTTGAAATCGGTCAAATAGTACTTAGTAAATGTTATCTGTGTTAAGGTGTTTTTTTGTTTTTTTATGATGGGTTTTAGATTAAAAAAAAATGTGAGAAATATGTTATATAGCTAATTATTATTGTGTAAATACGTTTGGAAATTGATTATACCTTTATATATGAGGATTTTTATTATATGACATAATTATGCCGTAGATATGTTAATTAATATAACTTTTCTCATCGTTAGAAAGGTTTACTTTTAAGGATTATGCCGTTATAATGGCTAAAATCAAGTCATATGTAAGATGGCCGTATAGGTTTTATTTTTGGTACAGTACATAAATATGAATTAGATTATTTAGTAAAACAAGTTCGTTTTTCTCAATCGTTGAATTTAGGAGGGATGTTTTTGATTACCAACAAAAAATCATCAAATGCTTTTTTTGAGTTGAATCATCAGATGTATCATTACTATTCGCTTGCGTCATTAGAAACGGAAGGTCATTCTTTTGTTGCTAAGTTACCGTTTAGTATTCGTGTGTTACTAGAATCATTATTAAGGCAGTCAAATCATAATGGAATCACAGAAGAACATATTAAACAATTAGCCAATTGGTCGGCGAATCAGCCGAATAAAGGTGAAGTCCCATTCAAACCAGCTCGAGTGATTCTTCAAGATTTTACAGGCGTTCCAGCTATAGTCGATTTAGCCTCTTTACGAAAAACAATTGCTGATTTTGGCGGTGATCCAACCAAAATCAATCCCGAAGTTCCTGTTGATTTAGTTGTTGACCATTCAGTGCAAGTAGATGTAGCTGGAGTAAAACAAGCACTACAGTTAAATATGAAAATGGAGTTTCAACGCAATCAAGAGCGTTATCGCTTTTTAAGCTGGGCGCAAAAAGTATTTGATAATTATCGTGTTGTTCCACCTGCAACCGGAATCGTCCACCAAGTCAACATTGAATATCTGGCAACGGTTGTGACGCAAAAAAAACAAGCAGATGATACGATTTTACTTTACCCTGACACGCTAGTTGGGACGGATTCCCATACGACAATGGTCAATGCATTAGGTGTTTTAGGCTGGGGTGTTGGTGGAATTGAAGCAGAAGCAAGTATGCTTGGCGAACCGTCTTATTTTCCTATCCCAGATGTTGTTGGTGTCCGTTTTGTGAATGAACTATCACAAGGTGCTACAGCGACAGATCTAGCCTTAAAGGTAACGCAAGTATTAAGAAAACAAAAGGTTGTCGGCAAATTTGTAGAATTCTTTGGTTCAGGGTTAATTAGTTTAAGCTTGGCCGATCGAGCAACTGTCGCAAATATGGCACCCGAATATGGCGCGACCTGCGGTTTTTTCCCTGTAGATGATGAAACAATTCGTTATCTGCGACTAACAGGAAGAGAAGAACAGAACGTAGCGGTAGCTGAACGTTATCTAAAAGAAAACCAATTATTTTATGATCCAAAAAACGATCAAGAACCTAATTATACAAAGGTGATCGAAATCGATCTAAGCGAGATAGAAGCCAACCTTGCTGGCCCAAAACGACCACAAGATTTGGTCCCGCTATCTGAAATGAAAACAGCATTTGAACATGCGGTGAAAGCGCCAACTGGATTGCAAGGCTTTGGTCTCACAGAAAAACAGTTGACAGAAAATGTGACGTTAGAGTTAGAAGGAGAACGGCATCAATTAAAGCCTGGAGCAATTGCAATTGCAGCGATTACTTCATGTACGAATACCTCGAATCCATTCGTTATGTTGAGTGCAGGCTTAGTAGCTAAAAAGGCTGCATTGCTTGGTTTAAACGTACCAAATTATGTAAAAACGTCTTTAGCTCCAGGTTCAAAAGTTGTGACAGCCTATCTAAAAAAAGCAGGTTTACTGCCTTATTTAGAACAGTTAGGTTTTCATCTTGTTGGGTATGGTTGTACGACTTGCATTGGTAATTCGGGAGCATTGAAGCCGGAAGTCGAAGATGTAATCAAAGAAAATGATTTATTAACTGCGGGTGTTTTAAGTGGAAACCGTAATTTTGAAGGACGTATTCATCCTTTAGTGAAAGCTAATTATCTGGCATCTCCGCCACTGGTTGTTTTATATGCACTTGCTGGAACAGTCGATATTGATGTATTCAACGAACCAATTGGAATTGGAGAAAACGGTATACCAATTTATTTCAATGATATTTGGCCGTCCAGAGATGAAATTCAAGCATTGATCGACGAATGTGTTACGCCCGAACTTTACCAAGCAGAATATGCACGGGTTTTTAGTGACAATGAAGAATGGAATCAGATTGAAACGAACGATGAACCTTTGTATGGCTGGGAAGAGGAATCAACCTATATTGCAAATCCGCCCTATTTTACGAAAATGACAAAAGAAAGAGAACCGAGAAGACCTTTGAAACGATTAGCTGTCTTAGCGAAGTTTGGCGATTCAGTTACAACTGATCATATTTCGCCAGCTGGAAGTATTCAAAAAACTAGCCCTGCAGGTCAATATTTGATTGATAGAGGCGTTGAGGTCCGCGAATTTAATTCTTATGGCGCCAGACGTGGCCACCATGAGGTGATGATGAGAGGAACGTTAGCTAACATTCGTATTCGTAATCAATTGGTTCCAGAGGTAGAAGGTGGCTATACGATCTTTATGCCAACGAACGAAAGAATGGCGATCTACGATGCTGCGATGAATTATCAAAAACAAGGAACAAAACTTGTGATTTTAGCAGGTGACGATTATGGTATGGGTTCTTCAAGAGACTGGGCGGCTAAAGGAGTTCAGTTACTTGGTGTCGAAGCTGTGATTGCCAAAAGTTATGAACGGATTCATCGTTCGAATTTAGTAATGATGGGTGTATTACCATTACAATTCAAACCAGGTGAAGATGCGGATAATTTAGGTTTAACAGGAACTGAGTTATTTGATATTGACATTGATGAAACAAAAGGGATTTTGGATACGGTAAAAGTAACTGCGAGTAAGTCAAATGGAGAAGTAATTGAATTTGAGACAGTTCTTCGTTTTGATTCAGCAGTTGATATCACCTATTATCAACATGGTGGGATTTTACCGATGGTCATCCGTAAAAAACTTTAAAATGATCGTTAAAACAATTAAAACATAATAAAAAGCCTGTTTTGCCATCTAGTGTCTAGCGATGCAGGCTAAAATTTCGGGAAGTAGAAAAATATGAATGAGGCAAAAAAGTACCTCAGTCATATTTTTCTATTACATTAAGGAGGAGCTTGGATGGAGATTCACAAAGGCTTAGAAGGTGTCGTAGTTTCTGAAACAAAAATCAGCTCGATCGTAGAAAATCAGCTATTGTTTGCAGGAGTTAATATTGATGATTTAGTAGCAGAGAATGCACAGTTTGAAGAAGTGATTTATCTATTATGGTTTTTGAAAATACCGACAAATCAAGAATTAAAGATATTTAAAAAAGAATTATCTGTTCAAATGCCAATATCTGATACGATTATTACATGTTTAAAAATTCAAACACGTCAGAATCTTCATCCTATGAGTGTTTTACGGTCAACGATTTCACTATTAGGGGTATTTGATCCAAATGCTGAAGCGACAGATGAACGATCAACGTATCAGCAAAGCCTTGCATTACAGGCAAAAATGCCAACGATTATTGCGGCTTATGCAAGGCTAAGAAAAGGTTTAGACCCAATTCCTCCAAAAAATAATTTATCGATTGCGGCAAATTTTCTTTATATGCTGACTGGAAAAGAAGCAGAAGAAGTACAGATTTCGGCCATGAATCAAGCATTAGTCTTGCATGCTGATCATGATTTAAATGCAAGTACGTTCACCGCAAGAGTCTGTGCTTCTACATTGTCAGATGCTTATTCATGCATTACAGCTGCAATTGGTTCTTTAAAAGGGCCACTGCATGGTGGCGCAAACGAAAAAGTGTTTGATATGTTGAAAGAAATTGATTCCAACAATCTAAATGTTGAAGAGTACTTAAATCGAAAACTAGATCGAAAAGAAAAAGTCATGGGTTTTGGGCACCGTGTATACAAAACAGAAGATCCAAGAAAGAAACATTTAAAAAAACTAGCAAAAGAGCTAACGTCAATCACCCAAAAAGAACAATGGTATTTTTTATCGTGTCAAGTGGAGCGCTATTTAAAAGAGACCAAAGGATTGATTCCAAATGTCGATTTTTATTCTGCTACGGTTTATCATTGTATGGATATCGATAGTGACTTATTTACGTTGATTTTTGCTATGAGTCGTGTTTCTGGCTGGTTAGGTCATATTGATGAACAGAAAAAAGATGATTGCTTGATTCGTCCGCGTTCACATTATATTGGTCCGAAACAGTTAGAGTATAATAGAATAAACACCGAATTACATCCAGGAGGAATGGAAGCATGATAAATGGAGAAAAAATTGGGTTTGAAAATAAAAAATTAGTTGTTCCAAACTATCCAATCATTCCTTTTATAGAAGGTGACGGAATTGGACCTGAAATTTGGCAGGCTGCTAAAAATGTATTTGACGCCGCGGTTTATAAGGCGTATAAAGGAGAACGTAAAATTATTTGGCAAGAAGTTTTAGCAGGTGAAAAAGCGTTCAATGAAACTGGGAGTTGGTTGCCAGAAGAGACGTTGGAAACCATCAAAACGCATCTCGTTGCAATCAAAGGCCCACTAACAACACCAATTGGGGGCGGTTTTCGTTCGTTGAATGTAGCATTGCGGCAAGAGCTAGACTTATATATTTGCTACCGACCAGTACGTTACTTTGATGGAGTGCCTTCTCCGTTAAAGCATCCAGAAAAGACAGATATGATGATCTTTAGAGAAAATACAGAAGATATTTATGCAGGAATCGAATTTTTAGCTGAAAGTCCTGAAGCAAAAAAATTGATTACATATTTAAACAAAGAGTTTGGTGTCAATAAGATTCGCTTTCCTGAAACATCGGCGATCGGGATCAAACCTGTTTCTAAAGAAGGAACAGAACGTTTAGTTCGAGGTGCAATTAAACACGCATTAAAGAATAAGCGAAAATCAGTCACACTTGTTCATAAAGGTAATATTATGAAATTTACAGAAGGGGGCTTTAAAAACTGGGGCTATGCTTTAGCCGAAAATGAATTTGGAGACAAAGTATTTACATGGCAAACCTATTTGAAAATCAAAGAGGAGTCAGGTAACGTTATAGCAGATCAACAATTAGCAACTGCTGAAAAGGAAGGTAAATTGATTATTAAAGATCGCATTGCCGACATCTTCTTACAAGATATTTTGCTTCATCCTGAAAATTATGATGTAATTGCAACTTTGAATTTAAATGGAGACTACATTTCAGATGCATTAGCGGCTCAAGTTGGTGGAATTGGGATTGCACCAGGGGCTAATTTGAACTTGGTAACGGGACATGGAATCTTCGAAGCAACGCATGGAACAGCACCAGAATTTGCCGGATTAAATCAATTGAATCCATCATCTTTACTTTTATCTGGAGTATTAATGTTTGATTATTTAGGTTGGAGCGAGGTTAGTGAGTTCATTACAAGAAGTATTGAAGAGGCATTGGTGAACAAAACAGTAACGAAAGATTTTGCAGACCAAATGGAGGGGGCAACTGTATTAAGTTGTTCCGATTTTGGAGAAGTATTAGTCCAATTAATAAAAAGCAACTAGCAATAAAGAGGTCGGGACAAACACCCATGAGGGCGATCGCCCTCACCAAACAGAATGAAAACGAAAGTGATCGACCTGCAGGCTTTTTCCTGTCATACTTAGAGATGACAGGAGTGGCTTGTAGGTCGATCACTTATTTAGGTTCTGCTCCAAGTAACCTTGAGGGACAAACTAGATCATTCTACTTATTTGCACCAATCATTAGGTCATAGAACCTGCGTATAAAAATAAATTGTTTCTATAAGTAGAATAACCTCTTCTGTAATTTTTTTCAAGGAGGAATGTTGAAAATGGAAGATGTACTTCGTTCTTGTTGTGCTGGATTAGACATCCATCAAAAAGTAATTGTTGCGTGCATTATTCGTTCTGCTGAAGGGAAAAAACGCCCAGAAAAATTCTTTGGTAGTTTTGATACGACAACTCGTGGTCTTTTTGACCTATCTGATTGGTTGACTTCTTACGAAGTCACACATATAAGTATGGAAAGTACCGGTGTTTATTGGAAATGCGTGTGGCGGATTTTACAGAATCATTTTGAGCTGCAGTTAGCGAATCCTCGTCACATCAAAAATATTCCAGGAAAAAAAACGGATATGAAAGATGCGGAATGGATTGCTCGTCTCACACGATTAGGAGTCGTTCCTACAAGTTTTGTTCCACCAGAACCTATTCAAGAATTGAGAGATTTAACACGTTATCGCAAACATTTAGTGGAAGATTTGAATCGGGAAAAAAATCGAGGTCACATGGTATTGCAGAATGCTGGAATCAAATTAACCTCAGTGATTAAAGATATTTATGGAAAATCTGGCAGAGGGTTACTCTATGCTTTGGTTAAAAACAAGCGAATCACAGAAACACTTATTCTCGAATGTGTTTATACAACATTACGCAGAAAAGTTCCTCATTTGCTCGAATCCTTAGAAGGGTTTATGACGCCTCATTATCGTAAAATGTTATCTCTTCATCTCACTCAAATTGAGTGCTTAGAAAAACAATTAGTAGAAGTCGAAGAAACAATAAACGACTATCTCGTTCCTTATGAAGAATACTTAGAACGTTTAGAGGAAATCCCAGGAATTAATCGAAGGACGGTGGCAGTTGTACTCGCAGAAGTGGGGATAGATGTGTCTGTTTTTCCCTCAGCTGGACATTTAGCTTCATGGGCAGGAGCGAGTCCAGGAAATAATCAAAGTGCTGGAAAGACACGAAGTAAACGTGTAGGGAAAGGAAATTCTTATCTAAAGAAGGTCTTAGCGCAAGGGGCCCTGGCCGTTTCCCAAGGGAAACCCAATCGAAACCAAGCATTTTTCTTTCGGGTAAGAAGAAATGCTGGACACAAAAAAGCGGTTGTTGCGACCGTTCATTTAATAATACGTATCATTTATCGGATGTTTTCCGATCAGTCCCGCTATAATGAACTTGGAGGAAGTTATTTACAAAATAGAAAGAACACTCTAACATTTAGTCGCTAAAGCGTTCTAGACCAATTATAGCTAACTACGCATTAGGTAGGAGGTAGCTTTTTTTGCTTTTTTTACAAGTTTAGTTTTCGTATAAGAAGTGTTTAACTCCGAGAAATAAGAAGGAATTCACGAAAATTGCTCTTCAAATTTTTGTGCCCAAGTAGGTACTGTGCACCATCAACTCGTTCTTTGTTGTGTTTTACAACAATTTCAGATTATTTCCGAAGGAGTTGCTTCTGCGCCCACCGTTTAATCGGTTACTAAGAGCCTGAAACATAACCTTTTTAGTTATGTTTCAGGCTCTTTATTTTTTGAGTTATAAAAAAACCTGACGACTAGTCGTCAGGTTTTGAATTTACTAAAGTTAATTAAGCTTTGTTAACGTTAGTAGCTTGAGGGCCACGTTGGCCTTCTTCAACGTCGAAAGTCACTGCTTGACCTTCTTCTAAAGTTTTGAATCCGTCGCCTTGGATAGCTGAGAAATGTACGAATACATCGTTACCGTTTTCTGCAGTGATAAATCCAAAACCTTTGTCTGAGTTAAACCATTTTACTGTACCTGTTTCCATAATAAAAATCCTCCTTGTGATATACACATATTTTGCAATTACTTGAAAGGTGAAAATGTGGAAGATGTTTATTTGAAACAGCTACACATATATTACCGAACAAAAACTACACTCTTACTATAGCATATTTAGGCCCACTTGGCTAGTAATATCTCTCCTAAAAATAAAAATTTGTTAAGAAATGAGGATTAATTGTCAAAATAAGTGTATTTCTGTTATAGTATAGTAGTATTGAGCGTTAAATATGAAAGTAATGATAGAGTTATATCGTAGAAATCTATTCCGAAGGCGCAGCCTTGGAGCTGCATAGATTTGAAAGTAGGAAGGGTTCAGATTGTTTAGATGAGAATAAGGTTATCCTTACTAATAGATAGTTTTTACATGGTTTTATAGCTAACAAAATATTTAATTAACTTAATTAAAGAGCCACTCAACGTATCTGTTGAGTGGCTCTTGTCCATTTCATAGGTGAAATTCTTAGTAGCGCAGAACCGCTAATAAAGTTTTTTCATCTGGAACGGCTTTTTGATCTAGCACAAACACTTTTCCGCCTGTTCTAAGAACATTATCGGTTACTTTGTTCAAGACTTTTCGACGGTCAAATTCTTCTGTTGACATGTCAGTTGTTTCATTAACAAAATTAGCCGTGGAGATGAAGAAATGGGATACCTTCCCTTCATCAGAAGCAGGTACGATATCAACAAGTTGATCAACGAATTTTTTGTCTAATAATTGATTATAAGCTGCTGTTTCTATTGCTTCTAATTCTTGATTGATTTTATAAGCACCTTTTTCGATGTCCTGAAATGAAACTTGGGCAGGAGAAAGTGAAACAGAGGCATCTGTTACGAAGTAAGGATTTTTTGCAATTTTTTTAAATAATGTTTGATTTTCAGGCAAAGCGTATAAGCGAATAGGTAAATTATCAGGGTTTGAGAATGTGTCCTTTAAGTAACTATCGATGGCTTGATAATAGTTAGTCCAATCAATTTTTACTTCTTCATCTTTGGTGTTGACACCATGATAAGCAACGCCTTCTTTAGATGAACCATTGTACCCGTTTCCGCCTTGAATAGAGTAGTTCATACTGCCACCAGTCAACTCATCACCTAAAGTGCCCACAAGATCAGTTGGTGCATCAGCAGGTAATTCAATCGCTTTTACCCGATTGTTTTCAACTAAATACAGTTGCATAGCATCACGGTTTAAAGCCATTAAATAGTAACGATAGTTGAATTGGTTATTTTTGATGATGCCTAGGAGATAAGGTCGGTCGTCAACGTAATATTGATTGTCAACGGGAACATTTAATCGATGAATAAAGATGTCTTTTTCACTTATAATGATGGATACACTTTTTGTTGCATTACGCCAAAATGAAGCATCAGCAAGCAATGCATCGATTTTTTCTTGAAATGGCACCCAAGACAAGTCAGTATACTTTTTTTCGAAGCGGACTTTTGCAGCTTTAGCAAAATTTTTTAATACTAAAGAATCTTTTTCGACATCTTGGTGAGCGACATGAGTATTTAGAATAAATGTTACAAAGGGACCTTGAACTTCGTCAGAGAACAGAACAGATAAATTGTCTTTTTCTTGATCTAACATAATACATTCCTCCTAAATTTAAAGATGTAACAAGCTATTCGATGAAGCCTATAATGCTCAAGTAACCATTAGTAGCTACTATTAAAAGTGTAGCACAGGCATAAAAATGTTGGAACTAATAAGGGTTAGAAGAATAGAAACAAAAGCAAATCATAAAGAATCATTGTATGAGTAATTCCTCATAGTTTTTTTATGAAATACAAAATAGGGATTCATTTTTATTTTAAGGAGAGATGCTAATATGTCCTCATGCCAATTATCCCGAATTGGTTTTTCATACTTACTCCTACCAAGAGTAAATAACAACCTTCATTTCCACCACAGACGACGGTCGTGGTGGTTTTTTTATACTTTTGAAAGCTATGTATGACGGTCATTTTTATATTTTAACAGTTATTTTATATTTTAGGTTTTATCAGTTTGAAAGTGTTTTTCCACAAACTTTCCACAGCTATGGGTAAAAAAATTAAAGCTTATCAAGTATTTCAGCGAACATATCCCCTGTTTCAATTTCTTTGTTTTTCAATAAATGAGTATAGGTATCTAATGTTGTGGTAATTTTCTTGTGTCCTAATCGTTCCGATACATATTTTGGATCTGCTCCCTCAGCAAGTAAAAAAGTAGCGTGAGTGTGGCGCAAACCGTGTATAGTGATGTTTCGTATAGTAGTTTCACCGTGCTGATCGTTTATAGTGGTAATAATTTTATCAAAAGCGTACCTAGCATTCACTGGGCTATACGGATTATCGTATTCGTTGTTGAATAAATAATCGGTTGAATGAGTAAATCTAGCAGCTACTTTTAATTGCTTTAATAAAGAGATTACATTTTTGTGCACAGAAATGATTCTTCTACTAGTATATGTTTTTGTTTTTCCTAGCCCATTAGCATTTCTAGATTTGTTAATATCGATCTTGCTATTTTCAAAATCAACGTCATTCCAGGTTAGACCTAAAGCCTCCCCAATTCTCATTCCTGTATTTAAGATTAGATTAAATAAAGTTCTGTTGGTTAAACTCTCATTGACTAACTGAGCATTGAATAGCTTCAATTCATTTTTTGTAAATGCCTTGATTACTTTTTCTTCAGTAGGTAGTTTTATACCGCTTAGTCTATTACGATCAAGTTTTTCGTGTTCTACGGCTGCATTTGTCATTGTCATAAAACGTCTATGATAGAGACGAACAGTTGCAGGTTTGTAAACCTCTAGTAACTGATCAATAAATAATCTTTTATAAGTCACTTTATCTAACTTAGCGTACTTTTGAGTACCTAATTTCGGAACAATGGCTTTTTTTATTGCTTGATTAGTGTTCTGTAGTGTACTTGGCGACCATGTATCTTTATAAAAATTAAACCATTCCGTCGACCATGCTTCTACGGTCATATTTTTACTGTCAAACAATTGAAGGTTTCCATTCTCAATCTGATTAGTAACATCTAATAACTCTGCATATGCTTTTTTTTCAGACGAAAAGCTTGATTTGCTAGCTTCTACACGTTTGCCAAGCGAATTATAGTAAGGGTATCTATATCCCCAGAAAGTGCCTTTTTTATTTGTATAAGAATAGACATGCTTAAATCTTTCAGACCAAATTTTCTTTACCATAAAAAAATCCCTCCTACATACTGTTTTCAAAATCTAATAGTATTTGTTTTTTTACCACTGATCCGTAACCTGATAACGCCATATTGATATGTTGTCTGCCACCAGTGTTCTGGAATCTTTTAATCAAACTAGAAGCATACTCCGAATCGTAGCCAAAATGATTCATGCAAAATTGAATTAACCTATTATAAAGAGCTGCATTACTAATCCTTAAGTTATCTGCCATTTTATAAAATGAGTAATCAGTTTCTAAATATTTGACTATAACTATATCTGGGAGCATTAAGACGCCAGCTCCCGCATTAGCTAAATTCTCTTGTTCTAATTCTTCCGTGGTATAAAAAGTGGGATTATTATCTACATTAAATAATTTTTGAGTTTTGAGTTTATAATTCATATCAAAGAGAATGTGGTTGCACTCGTGACTTTTACTAAATCTTTTTCTAGGTTCATAAACATCAGGGTTAATAAATATCGCTATGCTATTTTCGCTCCTAACAGTTACACCTAGAAAAAATTCAGATTCAATTTTCGGGATATTTTCAAATACTTTAATATTGTTCTTTTCTACGAAGTCGCTAAAAAAATCATCAAAACAATAACTCAGAGGATTAGTATCTGTCCTTAATAAAAATTGGTTAGCAACTATATTGGTTAGGCAAAGTCTATTTTCAACATCTTCATTTGTCATAAGCGGCACTCCTATTTGTTTTTATTCTCTTCGTCCAAATCTTTCATTGTCTCAGATATGAACCCCATCAAATCTGTAACTTGTTTGCGATACAGTTCTTTCTTTCCTTCTGGAATTTCACTTTCACCACGTCTAAACATCATCAATAATTCATCTTCATGTTTATCAAGCGGTTTTTCAGAAATGTGATGGTCATCGGTTCTACCTAATAAATAATCTACTGATACATCGAAATAATCAGCAATTTCCTCTAAACGTTCTGTAGAAGGATTAGAGTTTTTCAATCTATATAAGACATTTTTACCGTATCCCAACTCTTCTTCAACTTTATTCAATGATTTTCCTTGATTCTTTGCTAATAACTTTATCCTCTCAAACGTTGTCATATCAATATTCCTTTCGCCCAAGAAAAAATAAATTAACAAATAATGTTAAAATCGTTGACGAAATTAACAAATGGTGTTAATATTTATCTTGTAAACAGATTTAACAACTATAAGCATAACAAAATCCGATTGATTAAAAACGCTGTCCGCCAAGAAAGCAACTAGATCAATGTGTTTTGCATCTTATTTTGTCATGGGTATATTTTAACATTACATGTTAAAAACGTCAATAAAATTTACAAAATAGTTGTTAAATTTGTTTACTAAACATAGGAAAGGAGATCAATTAATGGCTGAAATTGCGGAAATTACTCTACAAGATAGAGAAAAAATTAAAAACTATGTTAAAAATTCTAATTTTTTAACATACACAATGTTAGCTGAAAGATTTGGTGTTAGTAAAAGCGAGTTGTCTTTAATCATCAATGGTAAAAAGACATCAGCAGAAGCAAACAAAATCATCGATTCGATTATTACGATGTATGAATTGTGATAAAGGAGAGGAGCTTAGATGGAAGAAGAAGCAGGATTAAAAAGAGCTTTGTATGATCTGGTCTATAAAATTTTATCCAAAATGCTTAAAGAATCTATTGAACTTTCTATTGAAAGGTTGAATTTAGAAAAAGATACCTTTGATAGGAAAGAGATAGCCAGAAGAAATTCAATGTCATTATCTACTGCAGAACGTGAAATATTTAGTGATCCTCGAATGGTCGCTATCGAGCGTAAGAAACCCAATGGCAAATGTTATTACGAAGCTAAAGAAGCAAAACGGATTTGCAAAGAAATCATTGGTGAATGGGATGGATAAATGGTTGAAATTGGTCACCACAGCCAACCTAATCTTACTAACAGTATCGATCATCTGTTTTGCCACAGGCGAGACGGTGCAAGGCTATGCGTTATTAGCGGTGATGTATACATGTTGTGTAGTAGATAGAATACAGAAAACAGGAGGAGAAGAATGAAAAGGATTGTCTATAAAATTTTACCAGTATTTGTAATTGATTTGTACATTAAAAAAATAAAACGCCCACCTTGTATCAAGTGCGAAGGAATAGGCGTTTTAAATATCAATGATAAAGAATATATTTGTGAAAATTGCGCTCTGATTATGAGTGAGCTAAGTTGCAAAAGTAATACCTAGACTTGATTCCATATGTTCAAAATGAATTCTGCATCCATTTCTAATTCAAGAATACTCTCTGATCGTAACGGACTAGATTCAATTACTTTTCCATTCTGAAAATTGAATACACAGTATTTTTGATTATCAGGGACAGAGAAATTTTTTTCGGCGAGTTGCATCAAAGTTAATGTTGCGTTGATATTTCGTTTATCAATTTTGTTCGATGTAGATCTTTTCTTATAGTTGTTCTTTACTAGCATTGGTTCACCGTTAATGGACAATCCAAATTCGGGGGAAGCATTAACATATAGATCGTCTCTAAGTTTCCAAAATGACTGACCTGTCTGGAAATATTCAACTTCGTTTGAATTGATAAATCGCTTGTAAGTTTTTACAGCTGCGATATAATTCTTTAGTTTTTTCTCGTCAGTAGTTCGTTCAATTAAATCGTCTAAAGTTTCGATGGGTAATCCATTCTCGTGGATACGTTTAATCTCGTCTCGCAACGGTTTCCAGTAATCTTTAGCAGGATGATAGTCTGAATCGTTTTTGACTTCTTTGATGTAATTTATTTTAGCACTTGTACTGACTTTAGTAGAAAATGTTAAGAATTGTGTTAGCGACATATTTATGGACATATATTTTCACCACCTTTCTATATAAAGTATACCAAGGTGAATGATTTCTAACAATACAGAAAGGAGCAACCGAAATGAAAATTGACAAGGAACGATATGAAGAGTTATTGCAAACAGAAAAATTTTTGAAAATTCTATATGAATTAGGGTTTCAAGATACATTATTACACCGTATCGCTTTTGATATTAGTGTAGGCAAAGAAATTACAAATTGGACAATAGAAGAATTTCAAATTGATAGAAAGGTAGGTAGAAACTAAATGAAACTAATATCAAAAAATCTAAACAAAATTACCTATATTGTTTATGTAATCGGCATGATTCTACTCTTAACGTTAGATGTTAATAGTAAAGTTTGCCTAGGCTATTCTTTGTTATTGATGACCTATAGCTTAGTAGCTGAGTATTTATCATTTAACGTTTGGATTGCAGAGGATGCGCTTAGAACATATAAAAAAGACTAGGAGGAACCGATCATGTTTAAAAAGAAAGAACCAGTATATGTAAGTCACCTTAACGAGATCAGACGTGCTAAAGGATTGTCAGTTGAAACATTAGCCGAAAAAGTCGGTGTGTCCAAACAAACAATTGACAGTATTGAGTTAGGGAAACACAAATTATCACTGGAATTAGCTTATGAGATTTCAGGCGCTTTGGATTGCCGTGTCGAAGAAGTGTTTCCGAGAGTAGGAGGGAAATAGAATGTCAGCGCCAGCGAGATTGAGAGTAGCATCAGCAAACGTGATTACACTTCCTAAGAATCACAAGATGTACAAGGCTAGAAAGAAAATTGCAACAGATTTAGAAATAGGCGATCAAGCATTGATTGATTGCGATGTAGTCGTAAGGATTGTAAATAAGGGTAACTGCTCTGCGGTAGTGGAAGATGCATATCATAACCGTACAAATATTAGTTTTGATCGGTTGAGTAAATTGGAAGGGGAAATATAAATGCAAGAACTAGTAATAATGAAAAATAAAGAAGCTGTAACTACTAGTTTGCAAGTAGCTGATAGCTTCAACAAGAAACATCAACATGTATTAAGAGACATTGATACATTGCAAGAAGATGTGTCCAATTTTGGACAGATGTTTATAGAAGGGACTGAACCTGATTTATATGGGAGACCAAGACGAATCTATTTTATCAGTCGTGATGGCTTCTTCCTTTTAGCGATGGGATTTACTGGAAAAAAAGCAATTGGATTTAAGCAAAAATATATACAAGCGTTTAACGATATGGAAGACACAATTAGAAAAAATACAGTTCCTCAAACAATTGAAGATATGATGATTTATCAATTAGAAGACATGAAAGAAGTAAAGAAAGACGTAACTGTTTTAAAAGACACGATGCGGATCACTGGGCAACAAGAATTCGAAATTAAGCAGCAGTCCAATAAGAAAGTAGTAGAGTGTCTTGGTGGGAAAGATAGTCCAGCTTATAAACGACATGCTAAAAAAGTATTCTCAAACTACTGGAAAGATTTTAAACAGTATTTCCACCTACCAAGATATGGAGAACTACCAAGAATCAAGTTTGATGATGCTTTAGCATACATTGACGAATGGTTACCAGATACAGATTTACGCTTGTTGATCAAAGAAGCGAATAGACAACGTGAATTATTTGAATAAAAAAAGACCGATAGGAGCAAATGGTAATGAATGAAGAGATGTTATATCTAGTTAATTTTTTAGCAAGCATTAAAAATAGCAAAAGTTATGTGGTTAATTTTGAATTCAATAATTATATCTATCTCACATTTAGTTTACAGTTGGAATTTGTTAGAGAAGGATTTAGAGATAACGCAGTGTGCATTGAGCGTGATGCTTGGAAAGGACTTTTTGTAAATGTCGGAAGTAGCTATAAACCGATTAAAACAATAAAGATTGATTCGGATTGGGTCGGAGAGGCATTAGTAGTAGCGCAACACGAATTAGCAAAAATGAATTGGGTTCCAATTGAAATTGAAAAAGACCGATAGGATGGCAGTCCTGTCAGTCGATAACGAAAATATATTAACAAAATTATACCACGGAAAGGTGGATTTTGACAATGACACCAAAAGAAGCAGAAGCATTGGACCATTACTTGACTACTCCGCCAGAAGATTTTTACCAGGAGTATGGAGACGAAATAGATGATACAGCGAATTGGAACATAGATGATTTCGGAAATGTCGTATACGAGAGTGATTGGGTATTCGTTATGTATTTTAAGCATATGGATATCGAAAAGAAACTAGTAGGTAGCCAAGAAGGATTCATGACCGCATTAGACGAATATGATCCATCAAATCTAATTGCTGAAAAATTAGAAATTATCAGTGGGAAAGAGTGGTTGAACAAACAATGAAATTTAGTGAAACGAGACAAGAAATATTCAAAGCATTAGCTCTATTTAGAAAAAACCTAAAACAACCAAAAAAAGATGCTGACAATCCTTTCTTTAAAAGTAAATACGTTCCTTTAGAGAACGTGACAGAAGCTATTGACTTAGCGATAGAAGGTACAGGAATGAGTTACACACAAGAAGTAACAAGTGCTTCCAACAACCAAGTTTCAGTTGCCACATTAGTAACTCACGAAAGCGGAGAGTATATTTTATACGATCCACTAACTGTTAATACATCTAAAATTGATGTCCAAGCTTTTGGGTCTGCCGAAACATACGCACGAAGATATACACTAGGTGCAGTATTCGGCGTTACTAGTGAGCTGGATGATGACGGAAATGAAGCAGTTAAAAATGCGCCTAAGATGATATCAGACTTAGAAATACAAAAGTTAAACAAACAAATCGAAACATTCTCTTTAGAACACGAAACTAGCGAGGAAAAGACTTATAAAGCAGCACAGAAAAAAACGAATATCCACAAAAGTGTTGAACAACTCACAAATGAAGAATACGGCATTATATCAAATTGCCTAATTCAAATTAGCAAAAATCTAAAAAAAGAAGCTAAAGAGAAGTGATTTAAATGATTGGAAAAATCATATCTCACGACAAAAACAAACTGACAATTGAGTTTGACGAAGATATCAATCCTGAGTACCTAAAACTTTTGAGCAGAGGAAAATCAAACTATGTACTAGCTAAACTACTAGACAATGAAAAAATGTCCTCTGCTCAAAATGCAGTGTCTCATACATTGATTAGGGATATAGCGAATCATTATTTTGTAGATGCTCAAGAGATGGAGATCAGTCTGAAATATCAATACAGCTATAGAGAAATCAATGGATTTTCTCATTCAGATGCAACTATGGATGATGCAGCTAAATGGATTGAGTTTTTAATTGAATTCATATTGATGAACGGCGTTGATTTGCCAAAAAGGTATACCTATTTACTAGACTACGACAAGTTTTTTTACTTCGCTTGTAAGCACAGGAAATGCTGTGTATGTGCGAAAGAAAATGGTCAAATACACCATGTCACTGCAGTTGGTAACAGAAAGAGAAAGAACGTTGATCACAGGCTTTTCCCATTCGCTTGTGTCTGCTTAGAGCATCATAACATAGCACATGCGCTAGGAGAAAAAGAATTTCTGGCACGATATGAAGTTACACCAGTTTATCTGGATAAAGAAACATTAATAAAAATTGGTATAACCTCAAATGCTCAGATTATGAAGTTTGATGAAAAGTACAAAGATGAAGAACTATACAAGAAAGCGATAGGAGGGTGATCAAGTGGCAAGACCCACTAAAGATGGTCTTGATTATTTTCCTTTTGATGTAGATATGTTTGAAGACGAAAAAATAGAAGCTATTGCAGGAGAGTTTGGCATCAAAGGAGAGCTTGCGGTAGTCAAGCTGCTATGTGCGGTATACAAAAAAGGATACTTCATTGTGTGGAATGATTTAACCAAAGCAACTCTTTTGAAACGCCTTCCTGGAATGAGTAAGGAATTATTAGATCAAATTGTCATCCGCTTAGTTACATGGGAATTCTTTCATGAAGACCTGTTTAACTCGGCTAAGGTTCTGACAAGCAAAAATATCCAAGCTATCTATTTTGAAGCAACAAAAAGAAGAAAATCACCAAAACCTACTAAGTACGTAATTAGTGAAAACAATAATTACATTCCAAAGGAAGTTAATGTAGACATTAATGCACAAAGTAAAGTAAAGGAAACTAAAGTAAATAAAAGTAAAGTAAACAATAAAAAACAAGAAAAAGATTTTGTCGATGAGTTGTCCTCTAGTTATCAGTTTATCGAGCAACCTTTTGGAAGCGACAAGCTAGGAGAATTAATTGATTATTACTCTAAAAATGTTAGTCCAGCAACACCAGTCAATATTACTGACCTTGAATATGATTTAAACGATTTTAATGGAGACTTAGAACTGATGAAAGATGCAGTAAATATATGTGCCAGGGAAAATAAGAGAACCTACAACTATTTTTCTGGCATCCTCAAACGATGGAGAGCGGCAGGGGTAAAAACTCATGATGATTACCTCGATTCTGAACGCAAATGGCAAGAAGAAAAACAGGCATCGCCTAAACAATCTTATTACCGCCAACCAATTAGAGAAGAGACTATGCCAGAATCGGTAACCAATCCAACACCAGAAGCTAAGTTATCACCAGAGGAACAAGCCAAGTTGGATGCAGAAATACAAGCGTTCTTGAACGGAGGCGGTAACTGATGTTGATCACAATACCAGTAGCACCTAAGCCACAAGCTAGACCGAGATTTAACAGTTTTAACAAACGAGCATACGAAGATAGTGCTATGACAGCATACAAACGAGCGGTTAAATACCATGTGATGGCTAGTAAGCCTAAATTAATTGAGACAGGACCGATTGGCGTGTCCATTACGTTTTTTGTCTATCAGCCTAAGTATTTGTTAACCAAAAAGAAAATGGACCAAGAGCTGGCGAATGAAACACTGTACGTGGACAAGAAGCCTGATATCGACAATTATTTTAAAGCGGTGACAGATGCCTTAGAAGGTGTCTTATACAAGAATGACGGGCAGATCGCTGCAGTGACTACGCAAAAGTTATACAGCTTAAACCCGAGGACAGAAATTGAAGTGGAGGGAATTAAATGATTAATAATGTTGTCGAAGTTAAACCGATTAAAGGTAAATTAGGCTATTTCGCTGACGTAGATGGAAATATTTATTCTTTATGGATAAATAAAGGACGACATGGCTTGGTAATGGGGAATAGATTCAGAAAGCTCAATTTTTCTAAAAGTAAATCAGGTCACTTTGTTGTTTCGTTCGGCAGAGAAGATAAAGAGTTAGTGCATCGGGTTATATACCAGACGTTTGTTGGAGATATTGAGGAAGGTAAATTTATAAGGCATTTGAATGATATTAAATCAGATAATCGAGTATGCAACTTAAAACAAGGGACACAAAAAGAGAATATGTCTGATGCTATGAAAAACGGTGTTTTAAAAACGAAATTAGACAAAGAAGCTGTTAAAACCATCCGATCATTAAAAGGATATAAAAAGCGAAAAGAAGTAGCTCTTATATATCAAGTAAGTGAAAATACTATAAAACAAATTTGGAATTTCAAGACATGGAAAGAGGTAGTTTGATGAACGCAGATAACCTAGTGGTTTTAAATGGTCGATTAACAAAAGAAGTAGACCTAAGATATTCGCAAAATGGAAATGCTGTAGCAAAGTTTACTGTTGCAGTGAGTAGAAGTCGGAAAGAGCAAGACGGAAGCAGAAAAGCTGACTTTCATAATTGTATAGCATTCCTCAAAACGGCTGAGATCATAGCGGATCATTTTATAAAAGGGTCAATGATTGGCATTGTAGGTGAATTGCAAGATAACAATTATGAGAAAGATGGCGTTAAGCATTACAACAAACAAATCGTAGTTGATACGTTCGGGTTTAGAGAAAGTCGTTCAAGTAGCGATAATTCGCCACAGAATCAAAATACAGACGTTTCAAACCAGTTCGAGGGTAATTCTTCATCGAATCAAAGCAACACGTTTAAATCGCAAGATAATAGCCAAGGATCACAAGACCAATTTTTCAATCCGAATAAGCCGATACAAGACAATCCATTTAGTGGCTCGGGAATTGTCAGTGACGATACAGACGGCTTACCATTTTAAGGAGTGGATGACATGTATAAAGCAATTGGTAAAGATACAGGGGCGGTATACGGATACGCAGATACAAAATGTGACTTGTTGAGGAATTTAGATAAAAGTTTCCGCTACGACAAAAATAAGACTGGCATTTATCCAGAAGCGTTGATAATAGGGAGGACTGAACCAAATGAATAAACCGAAGTTTAGAGCGTGGAAGAAAATACGTATCCAAGAAATGTTTGACGAAGTAGTCGCAATTGATTGGTTGAACAATAAAATAAAAATCAAATATCCGAATCCTGGAGGAAATACTTTTAGGATTGATGAGGAAAGCTTAGATAACGTCATCCTCATGCAATACACAGGACTAAAAGATAAGAATGGTGTGGAGATATTTGGTAAAGATTTTGTAGAAGGTTTTTACGGTGGAACTTATGTAAAAGGGGTCATCCAATTCATAGATGGATGTCATTGCCTCCAGAGGATAGGAGATTTTCATGCAATCTGTTTGTTTGAAGTTGATAATAGAAATATTCTAGGATCAATCCACGCCAACCCAGAATTACTAAACGAGGTGGAGTAGATGCATGAAGATTGCTGTATACCAGTATGCCCGAATTGCGATGAAGAATTAGAACGTCTTTACTATTGCGTGGATTGCGATAAAGAGTGGACGCAAAAAGAACTTGATGAACATCAAGAAAGAGAAAACGAATCTTACGTGAAATGGTGTAAAGAACAACATTCAGAATGGTTTGAATAAGGAGGACACAACACATGGGAAAGATTGAGGAATTGATAGAGGAACTAGAAAACGTAAGCAGTAAATCGATAAATAAGGATTTTGAGGATGGGTATAACGGAGGAATAAGGCATGCTTTAGAGTTAGCCAAAGAGTACAAATCATCACTACCAACCCAACAAGACAAGGTTGTGGTGCCAGAGTTTGTGGCGGAATATTTGGAAATGAGAAAAGATCAATTTCAAATTGGTGGTTTAGGAGTTGCTATTATGCATGTGTTCGATGCCAAGGAGTCCCCTAAATTATTTAATTGGATGAACAACAACGTAGAGATATTCGCCCGTGCATGGCTAGACGGCTACACCGTGGAAAAAGAGCAGTTGTATTGGATTTATGATCCGATCGCAGATCAATATTTAGGTTATGACAGAGCGGAAGGGAAAGTCTGGTGGTTATTGAAGCAAAATGACGGCGCCAGAGCTGAATTGACTGATGAAGAAATCACTAAGGTTGGCGAACAATATAGGGCGTTTGCTGTACCAGTAGAGGAGGAAGCAGAATGAGCAAAAGAAAAAAATATATTCCTGCTCGAAACGTCATATTGATTACGGAATTTGACGGAGAAACTGATAAATTTGAACGCTCTTATTTACTAAACAACTTTGAAAAAGGCGGCTTTGTTTTTGGCACAAGAGAGACTGACTTGGCTCTAGCTAGGATCGGGCAAGTTACTACTGGTAAAAAGTATCATGTCGATGTTCATGACCTTAGTGTTACATCAGTTAATTTACAAAATGTGATTTGAGGAGTGTAAAAAAATGAATTACGAAGAAAAATACAAAGAACTAGTCGAAAAGATAAAAGTAACCTATTGGGCAACATAAACTACTATCCAAAATATGGAAAAATCAAAAGCTACAGACACGTCAGCTCTTAAAGCGTACAAAGATCAACAGTTTGCGATGCGGTATCAATTTGGAGATATATTGGAGGGAACACAATGACAGAGAAAACAATAGAATGGTATCAAAAAGAACTCGGAGATAGATTTCAACATTTTTATATGCAACTTGATGGATCATACAATTTTCCGAATAGCTTGGAAGGTGACTTACTGAGAATGACCCATAACATGTTGACATTAATGGAAAAAGAAAAAAGCACCCCATCCTTTGCGGTCGGGGAGTATTACAGTGATGGAAAAGTAATTTATAAAGTTCTTGAAATAGAGGAATATCCTGATACGAAAGAAGTTGGGTTGGCTGTATTAGCTTTATACAGCGGTGATCTATATGAAGACACTTACGAGATTGATTTTCCGTGCGAAGACAAACCAGCCACCGCAGAACAGATAGTAACGTTTCATCGTGCCGAGCAGTTTGCAAAACACGGGCGTAAGTTGGATGAGTTTCGTGATCGAGACATAGTGAAGTATGAGGGAGAGCTATTTTTCGCAAAGACAACTAGCGAATCGAACTTAATTAGTGTGAGTGGATTTGACGGTTATGGCTGGGAGGATATGAACGCCGATGAATTTGAACTCATCCAAACAGCCGAAGAACTGCAGGAGGTAGAGAACAATGATTAAACACTTAGCAAGTTTTACCATGGATAGTGAGTATATGGAGATTTTAGAAAAAAACGGAAATATTTATGTAGTTAATTTTGATAGTTACGATATAGAGTTTTTTGAACTAGAAGAATTATGCAGAGACTTTTATGAAGAGGCTGAGGAAGACTTTGAAATAACTTATCACGACGAAGAGTTTAAAAAAGAATGTGAAAATATGAGGCAACTTTGCCGAGAAAAGTATTAACGAAAGGAATGAATAGGGATGGAAAACTATGATCAAAATATTAGCCGTGGAGTACACACTATAAAAGTGAATTTCCAGTCATTTGAATTTAAAGGTTTTGTGACCTATGAAGTTGGAGGTGATTGTAAAGGTGTAGCACTATTACAAGTTGATCCTGACGACTTTTATGATAAAACATTCAAAGAGAACCCAATTAAACTAAAAGACTTAGGTGATGATTGGTATTCAATGGAATTAACCAATGAAGACGGAGATACCTGTTTAATCGAGGATGAATGGGACTCAATTGGTGAAAATGTAATTGGAATCGAATTAATTGATTTTGTAGAAGAATAACCCAAGAAAGGAGTGGAGGTTTGTCGGCCGACATTAAAAAGCTTTTTACTCCTTTGTGATTAAAGATGGACTACTCAATATACAAAGGTGATAACTTAATCACCACAGGCACAAAACAAGAATGCGCTGAGGCACTAAACGTTAAACAATCAACGATTGAGTTTTGGGCAACGCCTAGCAATGTAAAGCGTGACAAAGGCAAGAGGACGGTTGCTGTTAGATTGGATGGTGATAGCTGTGACTAAAAAAATATTAGATGCCTGTTGTGGCAGTCGTATGTTTTGGTATGACAAACAAAATAAAGATGTCCTGTACATGGATAACCGACAACTAGATGATACTCTCTGCGATGGTCGGTCATTAAAGGTTGAGCCTGATGTGGTAGCAGACTTTAGGTTCATGCCGTTTGATGATAATAGCTTTTATCATGTGGTATTTGATCCACCGCATTTAATCAAGGTGGGCGAAAATAGTTGGTTGGCCAAGAAATATGGAAAGCTTGACGAATCGAATTGGAAAAGCGATATCAAACAAGGTTTTGACGAGTGTATGAGAGTACTTAAGACTAACGGTACACTTGTTTTTAAGTGGAACGAGGACCAGATAAAACTAGCTGAGATTTTAAAGGTGATTGATTACGAACCTCTTTACGGCAACAAAAGAGCGAAAACTCATTGGATTGTATTTATGAAAGCAGGTGATAACCAATGATTAAAAAAGGCGAAAAAGTAAAATATATCGGAACAGGGGTACGTAAATATACTGGTCAACTACTAGAAGTAAAGTCTGTCGGTAAGAATTGTGTGATCCTGTATTTCCCCAAAGCTGACAGGCATCAATTGGAGATTGAAAACGGCGGCGGGATTTGGAAACAAGACTCTTTGCTGTGTGGACATAGTGAGGTGGAGGAGGTAGAGGTATGAAAACTTACAAACTAATTTGCAAATCACACAAGGGTGACTTTGGGACACTGACACTTGAACAGCCAACTAGAAAGGCAGCCATCAAGTGGGCTATGGAGTGTAAAGCGGTTCAGAAAGTTGTTAAAGTACAGGAGGGATAGCGGATTGAGTAAAATTACTGAACTATCAGATGAACAACTAGATATACTAGCAGATAAAATCACGATTAGACTAACCAGAGAACAACAGAATGAATTTGAAAAAATGAGGCAATATGCTTTTCATAATACAAGATTGCTGCTTAAAAACTATGATAAGTTAAAAGCTCATGTCCAAACAGTAGAGAATCAATTGATTGGTGATCAAGAAACGTTCTGGAATCATAAGTATTTAACGCTAAGCGCATTGATGCAGAACAGGGCAAAGACAGTAAAGATAATGCATCATGTTATAAATTGCTTAGGTGAATATGAAAGAATTTGTAATGAAAATCAAAGTCGCGGGTATGAGCTACTGAAGAAGAAATATTTTGGCACGAAGCTAAGTGATGAGGCGATAGCCAGTTACTATGATATCTCTAGGCAAGCAGCTAACAATCAGATTAAAGAAGCAATCAATGAATTTTCAATATTACTATACGGCGTTGAAGCATTGGAGATTAAGTAGTAGTTGCATTTCGGTTGCAAAGCACTTGCCACAACGCAACATTTTCCATTGTATAATGATATTGTGGAAATAAACCAAACATTAAACAAAAGACAACTACACAAAAATATCAAAGCTAATTCAACTTTTCAGTATTTGGTGTCTGGCTTGTTTCCGCTAAGTTGATGGAGAGATAAAGAATAGACTACTCACATAGTGCCGTTCTTAAATCAACCGTTGACAGAGAGATTTCACTCACAGGCAAATACCTAGTTTACAGCCTGTGGGTGATTTAGAAAATAGACAGAGAGAGAGGAATATTGACATGTTATTACAAATCGACAAATTTTTAAAAGCTGATATCGGTGAAGGAAAAGAAGCTACGTTGCGGACAGATATAGCAGATGGTGTTAAACGGACAAATTGTTGTGAGGATTTTGTAATGGTAGAGTTCAACGACGGAAAAGTCCGATCATTTGCGAAAGGTGAGATTGATTATTCGTTTGATGCTGATGTAGCAGAAGAATTCAAAGAATATGTTATCTCGCAAGTTTGGCTATTAAATGATGACGGCAAAACACTGAGACAACTAATTTAATTATCCGGGTGCTTTGCGCCTATATAGTCATCGCATAAGCGGTGGCTTTTTATATTACATAAAGGAGATGATTTTATGTTGCAAGAAGCAATATTAAAAGGCCAAGCAATGTATGTAAAGAGATTAGCCAACAAAAAAGATATAAGTAGCATCGAACTGATTGGTGCAAAAAATGTGATGGATAACAAACTAAAAGGAATTAAACTAGATAGAGCAATCAATAATTTCATTGATCCGTCTGGTAAATTTAAAATCTAGATCACTCATTGAGTGGTCTTTTTGTTTGGAGGGAACAGGATAGGAATTAATGAGTTGCTGTTAATAGGAATTGCATTTAGCTCTATGTGGTGTGTAACTTCATTAGGATTATTAATTTACATCAATAAGAAATTTAAGTAACTAACCGTCATTCGTGGCGGTTGTTTTAGTTTTACAAAACAAACACGAAAAAGTGAGGTGGTGTGATATGGATGGCTAGAGCTAGAAATCCGAACAGAGAGAAGGCTAAAGAGATATGGCTTGGCTCTGGAGGAATGAAGAAACTAAAAGATATTGCAGAAGAATTAGGTTGTTCTGATTCTCAGATTCGTAAATGGAAATCTCAAGATAAATGGGATGAAGAACTTAAAAGGAACGCACCGAATGACAATAGTAACGTTACGAATGAAACGGAGCGTTACCAATCAGCTAAAGGGAACAATAACGCTAAAGGGAATAAGGGCGGTGCAGCGCCTCCTAAGAATAAAAATGCAGTGTCTCATGGTCTTTTCGCTAAATGGTTACCAGATGATACTAGAGAGCTGTTGCAGGAGATTTATACATCTGAGCCAGCAGACATCATCTGGAATAATATTATGATTCAGTATACAGCGATCATACGGTCACAGCGCATTATGTTTGTGCAAGATGAGTTAGATACAACATCAAACGTAACTGAGGTTGTTGTCGAACCTACCCTTTTAGATAAGCAAACGAATATGCCTGTTAAACGATCAGAGAAGCGTGAATATCAATATGCATGGGACAAGCAAGCTAATTTCCTTTCAGCTCAATCTAGAGCGATGGGTACACTGTCTAATCTGATCAAGCAATTTGTTGCTATTGCTGATGAACAAGACGAGAGGAAACTGAAACTCGAATTAATGCAAAGTCAGATAGACACTTTAAAAGGTGGAGGCAAGAATGCGGATGCTATTGAATGGGCTGAAATGGTAACAGAAGCTGAACAGGAAATAGGTGTTGCAGATGGATAAAAAAGCAATGAAAAAACTCATTATCATCTGGCGTAAAAATCCTGTTATCTTCGCAAAACAAGCGCTAGGGTTCGTTCCTGATGAGTGGCAGCATGAAGCATTAAACGATGTACGTGACAATCCGCAAGTTGCTATCCGATCTGGACAAGGTGTTGGTAAAACATCTATCGAGGCAATTATTATTTTGTGGTATCTCGTTTGTTTCCCGAATGCGAAAGTAATATGTACAGCACCGACAATGCAACAGTTAAACGATGTGCTTTGGGCTGAGGTGGCTAAATGGCTAAATGCTTCTAAGATCAAGAACATCCTTAAATGGACTAAAACGAAAGTTTATATGATTGGGAATGAAGAGCGCTGGTTTGCTACAGCAAGAACGGCGACAAAACCTGAGAACATGCAAGGATTCCATGAAGACTACATGTTATTCGTTGTCGATGAAGCTTCTGGGATTGATGATAACATCATGGAAGCTATTCTTGGAACGCTTACGGGTGAACACAATAAAATTATAATGATGGCTAACCCGACAAAAACAAGCGGAATTTTTTATGATGCATTTCATAAAGATCGAGCAGACTGGAAAACTAGAAAAGTTTCTTCTCTCGAAAGTTCCAGGACCAATAAGAGAAATATTGAACGATTGATTCGCCGTTATGGTCCAGAGAGTGACGTTGTTCGTGTTCGTGTCTATGGTGATTTCCCTCTCGGCGAACCGAACGCTTGGATCTCATTGTCAGCAGTTGAAGCAGCAATTAATCGAGAGTTACCCGAAGAATATGAACTGATTGATTCAAAAGAAAATTTATATAACATTCCTAATCATGCGCCTATTGATTTAGGGCTGGACGTTGCCAGATTTGGTGACGATGAGACAGTCCTAGCTATTCGATTAGGGGCTATTTGTTTGCCACTAAAAAGCTTTCAAGGTCAGAACCTTATGAAAACTGTAGGAATGGCTTTGAAAGAAGCGAACAAATATCATGATCTTTACCCAAGTCACAACATACGCATTAAACTTGATGATACTGGTGTTGGTGGCGGTGTTACCGATCGATTGAGAGAAATCATTTATGAGGACGACCTTGAATGGCTATCCGTTCATCCTATCAATTTTGCTAGTAAAGGGAATAAAGAGTATGACGGAATCATTTCTCTGATGTATGGAAAATTCAAAGATGATTATTTAGACGACATTATCTTGCCGAAAGATGATGATTTGATGGGTCAATTATCAATCAGGCGCTATTCATTGACTTCAAAAGGGAAAGTTCTGATTGAACGAAAAAAAGAAATGAAAAAAAGGGGTCTACCTTCACCGGATAGAGCTGAGGCAGTAATAATGGCTTTCTATGAACCGACAGTAATTGGTATGCAATTTATGAAAGGGGGAATTTGATGTATGTAAGCAACAACGACTGGTACTTTCCTTTACCAGAAGTGATGACGTGTAAGTCTGATGTTGAAATTGACAACAAATTATTAGCGAAATATATCAACTTACACAAGAAAGAAATACCAAGATATGAAATGCTGAAACAAATGTATAGAGGACGGCACAGCATTGTTGATCAGCCTCGAAAAGATGCTTACAAGCCCGACAACCGCATTGTAGTAAACTTTGCCGAATATATCGCAGAAACGTTTAACGGTTACTTTATCGGTAAGCCTATTAGCGTTAGTCACGATTCACCTGATTTGTCAGAACGGATTAATCAGATACTGAAATTGAATGATCAGAATGACAATAACGCTGAACTATCTAAGAAAGTTAGTATCTTTGGTAGAGCGTACGAATTTCTGTGGCAGGACGAAGAGGCACGAACTCAAATCACTTATAATGATCCATTAGATATGTTTATGGTTTATGACAAATCAATCGCCCAAAGAAAGCTATTTGCAGTTCGTTATTACTTAAATGATGATAACCGATTAGAAGGTGAAATTTATACTCGAGATAAAATTATTTATTTTGTTCAAGGTGGTCGTGGGTATGAATTAATTGATGAAGTACCACACTATTATCATGATGTACCAGTCGTTGAATATATTTTTAACGAAGAAAGAAAAGGAATTTTTGAAAATGTTATTTCAATGATTAATGCATTTAATAAAGGTATTTCAGAAAAAGCCAATGATGTGGATTACTTCGCTGATGCCTATCTTGCTATTCTAGGCGTGCAGTTAGATAAAAAAGGGATTCAAAATATCAGAGATAACCGTATTATTAATTTCTTTGGTACTGACAATCCGGAACAGATAAAGAACATTGTGGTTGAGTTTCTTCAAAAGCCAGATGGTGATCAATCGCAAGAACACTTGTTAGATCGGTTAGAACGTTTGATTTATCAAATGGCTATGGTAACGAACCTGAATAGTGAAACATTCGGAAACACTTCGGGTGTCGGTCTTTCATTCAAATTACAGGAAATGGAAAACTTAGCGTTGGCAGCGGAAAGAAAATTCACTTCTGGAATGAACCAACGCTTTAAAATGATATTTCAGTTGCCAACGAATATACCAGCAAGTCAAAAAGACGAGTGGATAAACTTAGAATATACGTTTCACAGGAATATTCCGCGAGATACTGCTAGTGAAGTTGAAACAGCTCAAGCAGCAGCTGGGTTATTGCCACTTGAAGACCGTATTGCCTTTGTTTCAAGTATAAGAGATCCAAAAGAAGTTGCTCGGCAAATGAGACAAGAAACAGGCGGTCCAGTTACAGATGATTTCAATCGTAGTCAAAGAAGTGATCTAGATGAAGAATGATTATTGGAGAAAACGGCAAGATGCATTAATAGCTGGTTTAGATAAGAAAGATGAAAAGTTCAGCGGAAAATTAGCCAAAGAATATGATCGTCTTCAAAGGGAATTAGAGAAAGAAATTGCCTATTATTATCAAAAATATGGATCAGATGACATTCTGGAATATAGAACGATGATGGCGGAGTTAAGCGATTCGGAACGTGAGGAAATATTCAAAGACTTTGATAGCTTTGTTCAGAACCATCCTGAACATGCCAACTTATTGCCAATCAGAAACAACATTTATAAACTGAACCGCCTAGAAGGGCTGCAAATGTCCGTTAGGATGAAAATGGCTGAACTAGGACTGATCGAGCAGAATTTAATGACTGAATATCTAAAATTGTCTTATAAATACGGATATGAAGCTACAATGAGAAACTTGAAGAATACTTCGAGTTTTTTTAGTATCAATAATTCTATACTTCAGCAAGCTTTATCCGATAAGTGGTTCAATGAGAAAAACTATTCTGATCGTATTTGGGATAATAAAGACACGCTGAGAAATTGGCTGATTAATGATTTAAAAGACGGAATCATTGCTGGTAAAAATTATGATGCGATGATTAAGTCTTTAATGCAACGTTTAAATACTGGCAAATTCTATGCCAAACGGCTAGTGTGGACGGAATCGGCTTTCTTTATGAATACAGCTAATGCACAGGCTTTTATGGAAGATGGTATCTTGAGGTATCAGTATACTTCAATCATTGATGATCGTACAAGCAAGATTTGTAGGAAATTAAATAAACAGTTTTTTAATTTTAAAGATTATAAACCAGGAATTAACGCACCACCGATGCATAGCTTTTGTCGATCTACGATAGTTCCTATTGAGAATGATGTAAAAATATCTGAATCACTCAATAAAGAGATTAAGAAAAAACGTAAAAAAAGGACTAGTCGATTTACAGAAGTATCGGAAAGAAATGGAGGGTAAAAATGTCTGATCGTTTATATAATTGCGAATCTTGTGGAGGAAAAACCCATCTTGTTCAAACGATTGAAGAAGTTTCCGAGGATATTCAACGGCATTTCTTTGAGTGTGAACTATGCAATTTTAAAGTGACTATTTATTTTTCAGATGAATCCTTACGTAAAATGATCAAGAAGCAACAAAAAACAATTAATCAAGTTACTAAAAATTCAATGCAGAAAGTCATCGAAAAAAGAATGTCCGAACTGAGAGAACAATATGAGCCAGCAGTTTGAAGCGCTCAAATATTACCAGCTCATATATTGGAATGGTTCGGACGAAGAAGAAGGTGCATTCGAAGAAATTGAATGCCTAATAGACAGCCAAACGATAGAAAGATTACTTGAAGTAGCGCCGCCTAAATTTATCAGAATTATTGTTGATGATGGTGAGCAAATGATCTTCCCCACTGAAAACATAAATACGATAAAAGAAATATTTGGTCCTGAAACTGTTTAGGGCTTTTTGTATTGTCCAAGCATTGATGACATTAAAAGCTATGGAAGTGCAAGCATTGATCCACGTTAAAAGCAATGGAAGGAGTAAAAGTATAATGAAATACAACAAATTATTACCAATGAATCTACAATTCTTCGCAGAAAATGATGTACAAGATACTCCGGATAATCTTGAAACATCTACGAACGAACTAAATGTAGAGGAATTGAATGAAGAGCAACTGATAGCCATTAAAGAAAAATTTGGTTTTAAAGATGATAATGATGTTGATTCAATCATCAAGGGTAGAAAAGCAAAGTGGCAGAAAGAACAAGAAGCGAAACAAAAAGAAGCTGATCGTCTCGCAACTATGAATGAAGACGAAAAAACTGAACATGAGAAACAAAAATTGTTAGATCGTATTGCTGAGCTTGAGAAAAAAGACAATTTTACCGCAATGTCAAAAGAAGCATCTAAAATGCTTTCTGAGGCTTCTATCACATCCGATGATGAAACACTCAACTTTGTTGTTAAAGACACAGCAGAGGACACACAGCAAGCGGTAAATTCATTTATTTCGCTTATCGACAAGAAAGCAGAAGAAAAAACAAAAGCCGCTTTATCTGGAACAGCCCCAAAAGTTAACCTAACACCAGGTAAACAAATGACAAAAGATGAGATTATGAAAATTACAGATTACACCAAACGACAACAAGCTATAAAAGAAAATATTCATTTATTCAGAAAATAATTGGGAGGAATCACACATGAAAAATTTGTCAAAAGTAAACAAAGGGAAATTAATGAACATGAATTTACAGTACTTTGCAGCAGAAACTAATTTAACAACAACTGATGGATTAGGAGATATCAAATCAATTGATTTTGTCAATTTGTTCGGGTACTCGATTGAAGAACTATTGCAAGTATTGGGTGTTACACGTCGTATGCCTTTAACAAAGGATCAAAAAGTCCAAACATACAAATGGGTACGAACCATGGCAGCGGATAATGCAGTCGGTGAAGGGGAAACTATTCCTTTATCTAAAATTGAACGTAAAAAGGACCGTGAATTTGTCATTCCATTCCATAAATATCGTAAAGTAGTATCTGCTGAAGCGATTGATCGACACGGCTATGATATGGCAGTAAATGAAACAGATCGTGAAATTTTAGAAGAAATCCAAGATGCTATTAAATCTCAATTTTTTGCTTATTTAGGAACTGCACCGACTAAACAGGATGCAGAAGGCTTCCAAAAAGCTTTATCTTTAGGATGGGCAAAAGCAAAGACATTCTTCCGTGGGAATGTACCAATGGTATCTTTCGTCAGTGCGATGGACGTAGCGAAATACTTAGGAGAAGCTCCGATTCAATCTGGACCTTCTACAGCTTACGGTTTTACTCTGTTGACTGGTTTTCTAAATCAAACTGTTTTAGTGTTTGACAGTATTCCAGAAGGAAAAGTCTACACTACCGCAGTGAACAACATCGTTTTAGCAAATAAAGATGTTTCTTCATCTGAAATGGCAACCGCGTTTGGCTTGACGAGTGATGAATCTGGGTTGATCGGCGTGACTCATGGTAATGAATTGAAAAACTTAACAGTTGAAACGGTAGCGGTTGAAGGGATTCAGTTATTTACAGAAGTATTGAATGGCGTTGTAGAAACAACCATTACAGAGCCAACAACTGAACCAGAATCTAAATCAACAAAATAGGGAGTTGATTCCTTGTGACTGATATAAAAGAACGTGTAATTGTCCGTGAGCCAGAACTTGCGGACAAATTACAACTAGTTGAAGAATATATCATAACTGCTATAGATCGTATTGTTTTATATGCAGGTTTGGAATCATTTCCCGATGCGCTAAACTCTATTGCTGTGGATGTGGTTCTTGCTATGTACCGTAGAAAATACCATGAAGGTATCTCAAGCGAAAATGTCGATGTTATGAGTATTACGTTTGTTAATGGGCTTCTTTCTGAATACGATCGAGAGTTTTCTAATTATAAAAATACATTAGATGATGATCAAGGAAATGCAGGAAAGATGTGGTTTATATGAGATTGTTTGAGGTCACGCTTAAAAAGAGAGAAAAAACAGGATTGGATAAACTTGGTAACCCGACATATGAACTTACTACCTTTAAAAAAGGAGAAGGTAGAAAAAGCATTTGGACTGTTCAAGAGATTGCTTTAGATAGTCGTATCATTTCGAAGAAGATGCAAAAAGTGATTACTACTTTGGATAGGAAATACCTTTTGCAAGCTTCACATTTGGTTCTAAAAGGCGAAACATTTTCAATTGAAGATATCAAAGGTGAAGACGATGACCGTTGGCGTATTTTATCTGTTATATCTTATGGGAAGTGATTAAATGGTTTGGGGAATGCATATGGAAGGGACGGCAGCGCTTGAGCAAGAACTTCGGAAGAAATCTGAACTAGATTTAACAAATGTTCAAAAAAAACAGATGCGTGATATTTACACCAGAGGACAACAGCCAGGAGGGACACCAGTAGACACAAGCGAACTAAGAATATCTATGTCATATACTGGTGAAGAAGTCGGCTATACGAAGGATTATGGACCGCATGTTGAGTTTGGTCATCGATTAAGAAACGGACAGTTTCTTCCAGGTCAATTTTTCTTTAAAAGTAACGTAGACACGCAAAAAGAAATCTATAAACAAGATTTGAAAAATAAATTAAAGGAGTGATCTAATGATTGAGCAACTAGCTTTATCTGATTTATTGTCGGGTGTTTTGGATTTATTGAGACAAACGATTAAAGATTTACCAATCTTAGATTATGTTCCTAAAAATCAGGGTATTCCATTCGTTAATGTTGAAGTTGTAGGGGTTGAGCCTGTTCCATCAAAAACAATGTGGAAAGATAAATATATTATCTATATTCATGGCTGGGCTGATGGTTCTGAGAGTTCTGTTCCCGTTTTTGATCTTGCTGACAAAATTCGGGAAGCTATGACTGTATCTGTAAAATTGCCAGAAGGTTATGACTTACTATTGCAGAGGCCAGAAGGAGTTCAGAGGATATTGCAGGAAGAAGATGACGTCAGACATGTAGTTATTGGCTACGCATTAACTGTAACGTATGGTTTTAAAATGAAAATATAGGAGGAAATAATATGCCAGAAGTAACAGGCTTTGAAAATGAATTATATTGTGATATGTCTTCAGTAGCAACTAAAGCAGTGGCAGGTAAAAATATTTTACTTGCTATTTTCAATACTACAGGAGATAAATTGCTTGCTGTGGCAGGTCAACAAGGACTGACAATCAATCGCTCAAAAGATTCAATTGAAATCACTTCAAAAGACACCAAAGGCGGTTGGAAATCAAAAATCGGTGGGATGAAAGAATGGTCTATTGATAATGATGGATTATATGTTCGCTCTGATGAATCACACACAGAGTTAAGTAAATATTTTGATGGAGATGATCCCGTTTGTATTAAAGTATTGGATATGCAAGCGAAAAAAGGAATGTTCGGCGGCTTGTGTATCGTAACTGATTATTCTTTTGAGGCACCTTTTGACGATGCGATGACTTATTCCATTAAATTAGACGGCATGGGTGCATTAGTTGATTTAGCCGATAAGGATGCCAACCAACTACCAGGAGAAACGGTCTCTTCTGAAGAAAATAAATCTGGAGGCGAAAAATAATGAGTAAATCAGAATTGCAAGAATTACAAGAGGGTCAATTTGAAGTCGAAGGCACGATTTATGAATTACGTTTTAACTTTCAAAAAATTAAAACAATTGAAAAATTGACAGGAAAGAGCGTAAATGCTGAAGCTGTCAAAAATGATGGCGTGTTGTCGTTACAGATGATGGAAACATTGTTCAGTATAGGTCTAGTAGAAACTAAAGGTTTAAAAGCCGTTCCGCAGAAAAAAGCAATGGCCATGTTTGAGCCGTTCGTTGAAGCAAACGGTGCATTGACTGTTAATGGAATGATTACAACTAAATTGCAAGAGGATATGGGTTTTTTATTCCAATAGAACTCGTCGATTACGAGTACTGGGACACTAGTCCAGCGAACACTCCAGAAGAGAAAAAGAGAAAAGAATTAGCAGAGCCATATCAAAGTGAAATTGATTTGGCTTTTTTTGTTGTTAATTTTGGTTATTCTAAAACAGATTACATGGCATTGACAGAAACAGAAAAAGCCTTTATACGTAAAGAATTTGAGCGCAAGACGATAACGGACTTTACTTATTTAAGAGATTCTGTTTTTAACGCTGTTTCAAACGCCATGCGCAAAAAAGGGTCTAAGTTTCAAGAGTTATTTAAGAGAAAACAAGCAAAAGCTGATGTCGATTTTAATGAAAAAGCAATTAATGTGGTTATGGAAGTTGAAGATCGAGATGGAAAATCTTGGGTTGATCAAATTTACCATGCTAACGGATTAATAACGCCGAGAGGAGGGGACTAGATGGCTGATTATACTCTTAGTGCAAAAATCACAGGTGACTCTTCTGGTTTTAAAGGTGCTATATCCGAAGCTAAAAGTTCTATCGAAAGTCTTCAAAGCAAAATAGTTGATGCAGGTTCTAAAATGCAATCTATTGGTAAAAGCATCAGCGGAGTGGGAAGTACATTAACCAGTAAAATCACTAAACCAGCAATGGTTGCAACAAGCGCTCTGGCAGGCATCGCTCTAGTTAAGGGATTTGATCGTTTGACTGGAATTGATGATGCAAGAGCAAAGCTAATGGGTTTGGGTCACGATGCAGGAACTGTTGATAAGATCATGCAATCTGCTACGACGTCCGTAAAGGGAACAGCATTTGGGATGGCAGAAGCGGCAACGACTGCAGCAGGAGCAACCGCAGCAGGCGTTAAACAAGGCGAGGAGTTAACTCGCTATTTGTCACTCACTGCAGACGCTGCGGCTATTGCTGGAACTTCCATGTCTGAAATGGGTTCAATCGTCAATAAAGTTACAACGAGTGGACGAGCGATGACTGAGAACTTAGAGCAACTATCCGATCGAGGTTTACCGATTTATCAATGGTTAGGGGAAGCTGCTGGTGTTGCCGCTTCCGATATTAAAGATATGGCTTCGTCTGGTGAAATATCATCCGAAATGTTTATGAATGCCATTGAAAAAAATATTGGCGGTGCAGCTCAAATCATGGGTCAAAATTCATTCAAATCAACGATAGCTAACATTGGTGCTTCCATTGGTCGTATTGGCGCCAACTTCTTAGATGCTGGTGGTAAAGGTGGAGGCTTCTTCTCTACATTAAAACCTATGCTTGCGGACTTTAATACAAAGCTCGGGTCTGTTGAAGCTATTGCAGGAGACTTAGGTGTAAAATTCGGAGAATCTTTTCAAAAAGTCATCACAACTGTTCAAGAACTGAAGGCAAAATTTGATAGTTTGTCTCCGGCTGTCCAGGATGTAATTCTAAAAGGTGCAGGAATGGGAGCTGCCTTCGCTTTAGGAATTGGTCCCGCATTAAAAATTATAGGTCCGCTCGTTACAGGATTTGGAAGTTTGATCAAAGTTATTGGATTTTTAGCTAGCCCAATTGGATTGATAACTGCAGCGATTGTCGCTTTAGTTGCTGGATTTGCATATCTAATGGCTACGAACGAAGAATTCCGAAATAAAATGTTGGAATTATGGGAACAGATAAAAACATCCATGGCTGAAGTTTGGCCAGCGATTCAAGAAATAATTACAACCGTCTTTCAAGTCGTAGCAGACATGTGGAATTCAGTGTTGAAACCAGTATTCGATATGATGCTAGACTTAATAGTAAATACTGTCATTCCAATGATTGTAGATAATTTTCAGAATATATTTTTACCTGCAATTCAAACGGTATGGGATATTATTAAAACGCTTTGGGAGACAGTCCTAAAACCAGTATTTGTTGCAATGCTACCGGTTGTTCAATGGTTGGTAGATGGTGTGAAAGTTGCAATGCCAATGATTAGTGACGTTTTTGCAACTGTCGTTGGTGCAATAAAGCAAATATGGGAAAGTTTACTTAAACCTATATTTGAGTTGATAAAAACTGTGATAGAAACTGTTTTGGTACCAGCTTTTCAAACCAACTTCAATATAATTAAAGAAGTTGTCAATGTAGCTTTTAGTGCTATTGGAAATATATGGAACAATACATTAAAACCAGTATTTACGGGGATCATCGATTTTATAGCTGGTGTGTTTACAGGCGACTGGGGAAGAGCTTGGGATGGATTAGTCAGTATTGCTGGTGGTATATTTGAAGGTTTAGTCACCGTGATCAAAACACCGTTAAATTTAGTTATAGGATTGGTGAATGGATTTATCGGAGGGTTAAACAATTTGAAAGTCCCAGACTGGGTCCCAGGAATTGGCGGACAAGGCGTAAATATAGGAGAAATTCCTTACTTACAATCTGGCTCGACTTCATTCAAAGGTGGTTTTGCACGGATGAACGAGGGTGGTCGTGGAGAATTAGCCATGTTACCATCAGGAACACAAGTTATTCCTCATGATATAAGTATGAAGTATGCTAAAGAATCCGCCAAACGAAATGTTGTAACAAACAATCGTGTTGATTCTGGGTCCGTAGTTTACGACTACAGAGGAATGAATGACGGTGCGACTTTTATTGTCAGAGAAGATGCTGATATTGATAAAATAGCGATAGCATTACAACAAAGACAAGACAAAGCTGACGGAAGAAAGGGGAGGAAACGAATATGATTGAACAGATTTCTCCTCTTCTAAAATTCCAATGCGAATCTCCATTACAAGGTTTGCCATCAGAAGCTTTGAATTTTGGAGGAACATTCTTAGAAGATATCATTCCGGGTTATCGCACGCTGAATGTACAAGGTAGAGAACTTTTTGAAACTGCAAATGAATATGCACAACTTGGAATACGTGACGGAGAACGACATATCTATAACCGAATTCCAGCACGTGAAATTGTTGTCCAATTTTATCTGAAAGCAGAAAATGATTCGGAGTTCAGAGATAAATTTAATAAGTTGAACGTGGCTCTATATTCTGAAAAAGAAGTCAAGCTTTGGTTCAATGATGAGCCTGAAATGTATTTTCAGGGAACAAAATCGTCTATTGATCCAGTAGACCCAGGCATAAACTGGTGTATTAGCACATTCACGCTTAGGTGTGGTGATCCCTATAAGTATACTAAGAGCGATGCAACTTCAGTGATGTGGGGATCAACAGTTATTACCTTCCAGTCTAATTACTTAATGGGAAATACAGGGTCAGGTGCGGTTGACATGCCTATTATCATTGAAGGCGGAGCTTATTGGGGATCAACTATGATAACATTCCAAAATAGATCCTATTTGATAGGGGACGATGGAACAGAATCTAAACCGATCGAAGTATACCCAACAGTAGAAGGAATGAAAGTTAAACCTACGATCACGATAAAAGGTACTGGTCGTGGTGTTTGGATAAAAACACGTAATGATACAGTTGATTTAGGTGATTTTGATAATGCAACAATCGTCATAGACACTGAAACATTCAACATCACTAAAAATGGTAAACCAATGATTAGACCGATGAATGATTTTTACATTTATCCTAAAGAACCGTTGTATATCCAAGCGAAAGATAGCGACTTTAAATTGACAATCGAATATCCAAATAGATACTTATAAGGGGTGATAAATGTGATAAATGAGCTAAAACAAATACAGAACATGCTCCAAGCTATTCTTAACTTAGAGCATGATGATCCACTAGAGGTTTCTAAAAATGGAATAATAAAAAGATTTGAAGACTCTCAAAATGATGGGCAACACAAAAATGCTATAGAAATACCTAAGGCACAAACCACAGAGTATTTTATTGAATTAACTGGTGGATTTGCTAAGATTCAACTGAGTAGTTACTCATCAAATGTTAAAGAAAAAACAAGCAATTTTACCGATAAGTTAAAAAAACTAAATCAAGCATATTTTGATAACTTGAAAAGCGGGAGATATTAATAGTTCTGGCAGTTCTATTGGAGAATTAGCTGACCAATAACTATTTGCCCATGATGCTGAGTGTAGTGATGAAAAGTCAGATAAGTCTTCTAAAGAACCACCTGCTATTAAAGTTGCATCATGAGTTTCTACAGAAGAAGTCATTGTATCTATTTCAAGAACAGTATAATTTCCATGATTTAAGTTCAATTTAGAAATCCACTTTCTAACTGAATCTTTATCAGGACATGCAAATAGTGCTTCCATGCGAGAGATGTTTGATTGAAAAAACAATCTTCTATGGTATTCGTAAATTGTTTCAAAAACTGTAGCTGCGGCATTATTTGAGTCAGTAGGTTTTGTAAAATACTGCATACCGTGAAATGAGAGACCTTTTGGGAAAAAGTCGTATAATTCATTTTTTAAATCAGAATTCAACGTAATATTTTCAAAAGGAGTAATAGAAACAATATCACCCGGTTGAAGAATTTTTAATCTATCTATATGATAAGCTTTCATTTTTTTCACCTCGCTCTCTAAATAAATTATATCAGAACGAAAGGAGAAGTGATATTCGTTGTTAATGACAATGGATTTGAAACGTGAATACACAGCTATTCTAGAAAATGCAACAAAAGTCAGCTACGAAAAAATTGAAAACGAAATCGGCAGTATAGAGTTTACAATGCCAATTGATGATCCGAAAAACGAACAAATTCAAGCGTTGCAATGGGTAGAGCTTACGGACAACGAAAATGAATACATTGGTTTGTACAGAATCATGCCTTCTGAAATAAAGAAGGACCGAAGTAACTATACGATCCACTACACTGCTTATCATGTTTTAGGGACACTTCTCGATAGTGTCCTTTTTGGTTACCATGAATTAGTCAATAAAAAGACTGTTGATGTGATCAATTACGTATTAGCACAACAAAAAGTAAAGCATTGGGTATTAAAAAAATGTGAGTTTACTCGCTATTTCTCATACGCTTGGGAAAATGAAAATGGACTAGCCGATGCTCTATTTAGTATTCCAAAAGCCTTTGATGAAGATTATATATGGGAATGGAACACCCAAGTTTACCCCTTTGAGTTATCACTGGTCAGACCAAAAACAGAGCCAATCTGTCGGATACAAGAAGGGTATAATATGGAAGGCTTTGAAATCAAGGTGGATCCTAACAGTCTTGTCAATCGTGTGTATCCATTAGGTTCTGGCGAAGGTGTAAATCAAATTAATATAAAATCAGTTAATAACAACGTGTCTTATGTGGAGGATAAAGCTTCCATTCAAAAATATGGTCTAGTCGAATATGTATGGGTAGATCAACGGTTTACTATTCCTCAGGCTCTAAAAGACAACGCTCAAGCCATGCTGAAAAAATGGGGAGAACCTAAAGTTAGCTGGTCAGTAACCGCTGCGGATTTAATCAAACTGACAGATAAACCCCTCGAAATTGATAAACTACGCCAAGGATCAGTAGTTATGATTAATACAAATGACTATGGTTCCGTTAATTTAAGAATAAAAAAAGAAGCGAAATCAGATGTATTTGGTCAACCTCAAAAACTTGACTTAGAAATCGGTAATTTAAAAGGTGATATCAACACGACCATGTCTGATCTTGGTAGGAAACAAGAAATCAACGAAACCTATTCTCAAGGTGCCACTAATATTCTGAACTATAGCTATCAAGATAATTGTGAGTCAGCATATCCAGCGATTATAGAGTTTTACTTGGATGACGATGTATTTCATGTGAACACGGTTGAATTGACGTTTAAAACGAAAAGATATCGAGGATACACTAAAGCTGTCAAAGGTGGTGGGGCAAGAGTACAGTCTACTTCTGCTGGTGGTGCTAGCACTCAAACGAGTACTGATGGCGGTAATTATTCTACAGGTTCAACTACTTCTGGTGGAGGCGGAAGCACAGCGACAAGTACGGTAGATGGTAAAAGTACGCAAACAAGTAGTGCTGGTGGAAAGCATAGACATCTAATGTTTACAAGAACCTCCAAATCTGGACCTATTTCGGATAAAGCATTGCGCTATGAAGCGATGAATGGTCAATTAGTTGAATTTGTGGGGATAAATGGCGATTTGTACACAAGGGAAGAGAGCGGGGAACATTCTCACACAGTGACTACTCCAGCACATTCTCATAACGTAAATATACCAAACCATACTCACAACTTTAGTATCAATATTCCAAAACATTCGCATAAGGTAACTATTCCAGCACATACGCATCAAGTCACGTTACCAGACCATACACATCCTCTCGAATGGGGGATATACGAAGCTCCGAATAGTGCAAGCAGTGTTGATATCATTGTAGATGGGAAAGTACTTACGCAACACGAGACAAGCCAACAACGACTTAATTTAGTGGACCATCTACGAAAAACAACCTCTGGGAAAATATCCAGAGGTAATCATACAATACAGATTAAACCAAACAGACTTGCGAGAATCGAAGCGCAAGTTATTTGTCGTGTATTTATTCAATCACAACTAGGAGGTCAATTTTAATGAAAGCTTTAGTAGTTACTTTGAAGAATGGTGTTCATGTACAGATGTATTTTGAAAAAGAATCAGAAGCAAAGGAAATCCGGAACAAAATATTGAAAAGTAAAAGCGAGTTTTGTGAAATGATCGATACTGCAACTGTAAGAGTGAGTGAGGTTGCTCTGATCGAAATCGTTAATGCTGAATTGGAGGGAATAGAATGAAAATTAAAGTGAAAAAAATAGATGGAGAAGCATTTACTGCAGAAACAGATAAATCTTTAGATGAAATTTTTGAAGAACTGTCTAACACTTCGGAAAATAGCTTTATCTTACTTGGGGAACACATCGAACAAAAAATGACAATCCAATCAATTGAAAAAGAATAGAGGTGATTTAAATGGCAGTTGAACAAATCAAAGAAACAGACACACTAAACCAAGGACGCGTAAAAATTAATGCTGTTTTAGATCAATCAAACGCATCATCAGAAAAGGTAGATGCTTACAAGACTGAACTGACAGAAGGTGTAAAACAAGCAAAAGAGATAGCTGAGAATGCTGGTAATCAAGCCAAGGAAATAGCCGAAGAAGCTGGAGAAAACGCCAATAAAAAAGCGGACCAAGCAATTGCTGATTCAAAAACAGCCGTTGATACGTCAAATCGGGCAATTAATACTGCCAATCAAAACAAACAAGATTTTGATGCGCTAAGAAATGAATTTGAGGACGTAGTTGCTGAATCTGGGGATAGCACCCCAGAAATTGTACAGGCAAGAACTGATACACAAGGAATCAAACAAACCACGTTACAAGCTCGATTAATCAAAGATTTTGGGGATCGATTGACTTCAGCTGATGCCGTACAAATGTTTAGCGGTCCAATAAATACTTCTAAAACTATGGACTTTTCTGGTAAAACGGCTGGCAATAAATCTAGCAATCCCCATGTTGCTTACGCAGATAACTCTTCAACGAGTTTAAAAACACCTACTGCTAGTTGGACAGAAATGAATCAAGAAGAATACAACAAAGTAGCTGGTCGTGATGATACGGGTGTTTCTACTGAATCGATGAGAAATGGTATTGTTCCGCAACAGAGATACGAGTTTGACATATTAGAAACGGTTAAGCAATTGGCACCAAATATATTTGATGGTTTAGACATTGGCGAATCAGTTAAATTCGTGAAAGATAATTTTATCTCCTTTAGCTTAAATACAAGAAGCAAAGCCAGCTCCTCTGGTAACAAAGTTTTAAAAGTAGCTACCTATTTAGAATCAGCCAATACCTATACTACACAAATCCAACAAAACGCAGCTGATTATACTGATTTTAAGATTGACATCAATGATAGTAACTTTATCAGTAGTGAGGGGAAATTGAATGTCCTGGTTTACACAGATAGTGCCAATGGTGTTACTGCATCTATAGTTGATACGGATTATATAGGTACACAATTAACGATTTCTTTGAATCCTTTGACTGTACTAGAGACGTCAGGATTCGTGAAAAAAAGTTATGTTGAATCAGAGGTATCGAATCTGGCTACTAAAACCGAATTAGATGAACATACAGTTAACGATGATAATCCGCATAATGTGTCAAAATCTCAAATAGGATTAGGGCTAGTGGAAAATTACAGTGTAGCTACACAAGAAGAAGCTGAAATTGGGGAAGTATCCAACAAATATATGACGCCAGTTCGCGTTTTCCAAGCAATTTCAGAGTGGGTCAAAGGAAAATTTGTTGGAAAAGTAGGAGATGAAGATGTTGGCGGTGTTAAAAACTTTACTAGCATCCCTCAAATTAACAATATTCCAATTGCAGTCGATAGAGGTGTAGCCTACAAAGAAATAACACTCAATACGTCAACAAATGCAAATATAAAAGGTGGCTTTATCCGACTTTGGCGTGTCGGTAACCTAGTAACTGTCGGTATCTATCTAAGTTTATCTGGTCCAGTCAGATGGGCAAATCTTGCGCCTTTCCCAAAAGGGTTTGTTCCGCAAAGTCCTGGAAGTTTTGGTGTTCCGTTAGGATCAAACGGCGGAGAACAACTTGCTGCTACACTTTATGGTGGATCTGGGAACTTCAGACTTTTAACTGCCGGTTCGTTACCTTCTTCTGGATATGATTTTCAAGGTACGGGAATTTATTACACAGAATCAGACTTTCCCAGTTAAGCCTCTGGATGTACCAGAGGTCTTTTATAAGTCTGCGCTGGATGAATTAAAAAATAAAATTAATCCCAATTTAATTTCCATCGGTTATCAGACGGACAATCACTATGATTTGTGGTATTGGGTGCAACATGTAGCAGACGGAATATCCAAGATAAATAATTTAGTTTATTTACAAGATTCTGTCGATGTACTGATTGCTGGAGGCGATAATGTTCAAAGTGGACGGATAGGGAAACAACTTAACGTAACTATAATGAATCAATGGCTGTCGTTTTTCTTCGCCGGCAATAAAGCTGACCGCTTTGCGTTACGAGGGAATCATGATGACGGATCGCAAAAGCCTAGTGATTTTAACAAAGTAAAACCAGCTTTAAGTGATGTTATCACTGCGGATGAGTTTAAATCCATGTATAGAACAAAAGCATGTAATTACGATGAAGTGAGAGATGGAGATAGTCTTTATGGCTACAAAGATTATACAAAATACAAAATCAGAATTATATTTTTAGACTCGATTGATAATCCAACAATAGTTGATTCTGCAGGCAAGCTGAAGTATTACGGTATGGGCACCATGGGATTTAGAGAAAGGCAGCTAAAATGGATAGCACAAGAAGCGCTAGGTAATTGCCCAGATGATTATCATGTAGTGATGTTTAGTCACGTCCCAATTGATGGTTCTCAAAATGAGGCGAATTCAATAAATCATAAGAGTTTGATAAAAATGATCAAGGCGTTTAATGATCGAACATCAGTAAAACTTGTAAGTGATAGTACTAGTATTTACCAAGAAGATTTCGGCGTAAATTTTGCGGTAGACTTTTCGGATCGCAAAACGAGTAATTTTGTTGGATACATCGCCGGACACAATCATACAGAAAAAATGACTTTAGTTGAGGGATTTAATGTAATCATTTGTCGCCAAGCTGTTTTCGAAGATTGGCAACCAGAAACGTCATTGGGCACAGCCAAAGAAGATGCTTTACAAGTGATACAGATTGATACAAATAATCGAAAAATTATTATTTTAGGATGCGGAAGAGCGACAAACAGAGAATTTAGTTACTAAGAGAGTAGGTGGACAAATGAATGATGTGAAACTCGAAGAATTACAGGACATTTTCGATGATCGCTATATAAAAAAAGAAGATTTAGAAAAGCAGGTAAATGAAGTTGCCAGTAAAAAGTACGCAAGTAAACAAGATTTATTAGAAGCAATTGGAAAAATTGAAGCAATGCAAGTTGAACAGACAAGGAACACTGAAATGTTAAACAAAATCTATGAAATTGTTATCTCGATACAAGAAGATCAAAGCCAACAAAAAGCAAAGCTTGCACTTTTAGCAACGGACGTAGAGATTGCAAAGAAAGTTTTGTTTAGACAAGTCTGGGAATCGTTACCTCGTATTGTGAGGGTCTTTGTGATAACGATTAGCATTTTCTTACTGTTGATTATCTTTTCGGCGCTAATAGGCGAGACTGCTAATCAATTTATGCAAACGAACGGTTTGTATGTGGCGGTAGCTACTGCAACAATAAGTTATCTATTTTCTAGAAAGGAGTGAACAATATGAGCTATTGTCAATGGTGGAATCCCTGGTGTAAAGGTAAACGAGCAGTGAAAAATGTTTTAAATGATCAAGTACTAAAAATTCTGGAAGAACAGAAAAAAGAAGAACAGAATATCAAAAAAACGAAAGAGGAAGCTTAGCGGCTTTCTCTTTTTTAGGAGGAAAAAGAATGGACAGTATATTAGCATCAGCTACAACGATTGTTGCGTTTGTATTAGCGGCAACACAACTAGTAAAGAAGTACACGGGAACAGATAATAAGTGGTTACCATTAATCAATTTGGGCTTAGGAGTAGCACTTGGCATTGGTTGGAGCCTTTCGTATGACCCGGAAAATTTAATTAACTTCATTTGGGGTGGCGCTATAGCTGGTTTAGCAGCAGGTGGGTTTTATGATTTAGGAGCAAGCAATTTAAAGAAGGGCAGTGAAGAGGATGGAGATTAAACGCCAGATTAGGTCTACTCCACAAGTAGGTTATGCACCTTACAGGCAAATTCATCCCCACAGCACTGGAAATCCTAACTCCACCGCACAGAATGAAGCGGACTTTATGAGCCGAAAAGATTTAAATAGCGGGTTCTACACTCACGTAGTTGGGAATGGACAGGTCATCCAAACAGCTGAAGTAGGACGTGGGGCTTATGATGTTGGTGGTGGGTGGAATTACGAAACGTATGCTGCAGTTGAGTTAATCCAAAGTCATGCCACGAGAGCAGAATTTGAACGAGATTATCGTTTATATGTGGAGTTGCTTCGACAATTAGCTAAAGAAGCAGGCATACCACTAACTTTAGATACCAAGGATTTAACGGGAATTAAAACTCACATGTTTTGCACTTACAATCAGCCGAATAATGGAAGTGACCACATTGACCCGTACCCTTATTTAAACCGGTGGGGAGTTACTGTCAATCAGTTTGAAAGTGATTTAGCGAATGGATTCAGCAGCGATTCAGCGGATAGCAATAGCCCAACACAAAAAATAGAAGAGGATGATATTATGTATATTTATGAAGTGACACGCAGACAAGGAAATACGGAAATTTGGTTCATGAACGGAGCAACTCGATGGTACTTACCAACAGATGAAGCAGTAGCGACTGCAGAAGCACAATTGAAAAAATATGGTCGTTCTACCGCTCGTATGCGCTTTAACTATGATAATTTCCAATTGAAACAGTTAGAGAAAGCTTCAAAAGAAATTAAATAAAGTCTTTTTCTTTGCAAAATGTGACAAGAGTTTATATACTTATCTTACCCTAATAACGAGACTTTTTTATAATCTCCCCGTTCCCATCTCTTTTGAGGTGGGATTTTTTTCGTTAAAATAGCCCTCACGATTGTGGGGGCTTGTACATGTAATAATTTTATTGTATTTTCTCAAATACTTCTTTGTACTTGTTGAATATATCCACAGTCTCATCATTTTTATATGACAACATAATAGACAGTATACTTTCATTTTTGACTATTAGCAGTTCTCCATAGGTTTCTATATAATACATTTCTGCTTCGTTTAAATCTTCGATATTTTTGTAAGTATTTATAGTTATGTTCTTGGCATTTTCAGAAGCAGATGTTTGAAATCCGAGTTGGCTGACGTAATTATCTTGACTATTTACTTCTTCGGCCTGACTAGGGATATTCTCAATAGAATCAACCGCATCTTGTTTTTCTATTTCTAAACTAGCATCTAAGAAAGCTTTAATAATTTTTTTGTTCGTCTCAGATTTTAAGTTTACTAACATTTCCTCTTTATCTTGTTTGCTTTCTTCCACTTCTGCACTAGATGAACTTTCCGCATTCTTTACTCTAGATTCCGATTGTTCTACTTTACTACTAGAAGAAGTTTCTTTTTTATCATTTCCACACGCTGTAAGTCCGAATACAGCAATAAAAATGAACCCGTAAACCACTTTTTTCATGTCGATCCTCCTAAATTAAATTTCTAAGTAAGTATATCAAACAAAACGTAAATATTAAACCGATAACTAACAATTAAAAAATTTACCACAAAATTTACCACAGAAGATGGTTAATATGACGGCATTTTAAGTATTAAAAAAATAAGATTACTTATTTTACATTACTTTAAGTTATTAAAATACGTAATGAAATAACTACCAAGAGTAAATAACAACCTTCATTTCCACCACAGACGACGGTCGTGGTGGTTTTTTTGTTTTAGTAGACAGAAAGAGTGGAGCTAAAATCAAAAAAATGATTTTAGCTCCACTTTTTTCATTTGTAACTACAATGCTTCAATAAATCGATTTGTTCGAAACAATCGTGTTTCCAAATTTTTTCCTAATTCAATAGCCGCATGTTGCCCTTTACCACTAAATTTATACCGAATAGCATCTGCATTTGTTTTGGCAGCGATATAAGAAACACCAAAATTAGCCTGCATTGTATGAATCAAACGAATATAAAGGGCACTTTCTGATATCCCAAAACGACTCGACAGTTGTGATAAATTCCATCCTTCTTTTAAAAAGCGAAAGAATACCACATCAGGTACAAGGATTGCAGAAGCGCCAATATTTGCTTGAAACTCATGAAGTACTTCATTATAAGAGTAGTGCAAACTACGTTCTGTATCAGTAAAAATCGTATCATTTTCAGTCATATGAAATAAATAATGCGTAATCTCATGACTGATTGTAAAGTTCTTTCTTTTTTCACTCATGTTTTGATTATAGCCAATCGTTGTCTCTAAAGAGTCTTTAACGATCATACCAGAAATACGATCTCTTGCGACACCATCAAATGGAAAACTGCGCATTGAAACTCCCTTAGATCTTACGAAATCCCAAAGATAGGAACAATCGTAATTTTCATAAACGATATTATTTGCGACCATCAAAGCCGAGATATAATCGTTTATTTTATCCGAAAAACTAAGATATTCATCAATTTGCTCTGTCATCCAATCACGCCTTGTCGTCTTGTTTTAATTCTCGTTCTCGTTCGATTTCTGACCGTCTGAAACGCAAAAATCGATTTACTTCATCTTTCAATTCATCTACTTCGTTTTCAGATAATCCTTCGGTATTCATCCGAAACATGATTTGGGAAGAAAGATGTTCTTCTTGATGTGCTTCTTTAATAGAAGGTATTTCCGATCTTCCTAATAAATAGTCCGTCGATACATCAAAATAATCGGCCACTTTTTGGATATTTTCTATTTTAGGGGAAGAAGTATCCCAGCGACGAATTTGCCCGTTTGAAATACCTGTATTTCGTTCGATTTCAGCAAATGTAACTTTTTTCTTGTCTGCGAGCTCTTTGATTCTGTAAGTTAAACTCATGTTTTTCAACCTTTCATAAGCTTAAATGAAAAAAATATTAGCTTTTAAGCTATTTTTAGTTGACAATTAGCTTTTAAACTATTAGTATGTTCTTATAAGCTAATTTATCAGTAGATAGTTAGGCAAAGCCATTCTAGCAGTCAATTTCTAAAATTAGAAAGCGGCGGAAGTAGAATAGAGCTTATTTAACTATACTTACATGATAGCGTAAATGCTAATGCTAGTCAATGATTTTATCCTATAATAGCTAATTCACTAAAAATCAAGAGACAAAATGGAGGGCATAAAAGAACTGTGCGGTACTAATGTATTACTTTGAGTTACTTCAGCTGTATCTGAGGACTACCTTAGGGTCTAAAGAGAAGAAATTCAAACCATCATCAAAAAAGAGTTGCTATTGTGTTGAGTCAAACCATTAAGAAAAGGAGAGGATAAAAGATGCTATTATTTCCTGAAATCGATCGAAAGAAAACAAAAAAGAAAGTTCATGCTTTATTAAAGACGTACCGTTCCTTAGTAAGAATCGCTGGTGAAAAACATTCGCCTAAAGTAACAGCAGCTTATACATTTGAAATGAAAAATGCCAATGGAGAATTTTCCCGTAAAGCTGATAAAGTAGTGGACCGAAAATATCTTGCTGAAGTTGAGCTAGCCAAGATTATAGAGGCTATCAACCAGTTGGATACTTATGATAGACAACTATTGTACGATAAGTATATGGACCGCAACTTTACAACAAACATCGCGATTTATATGAAGCATCACATGAGTGAAAGTAAGTTTTACCGAGAACTAGATAAAGCGATGATCCGATTTGCGGAGTCATATGAAAGCGGGAAACTCTTGAGTGAAAAGTGACATTATTATGGGAGAGATATGCCAGTTTCATCATAGAAAAACCGAGTAAACTATTCTTATAGCGTTAGTTAAACAATGATCAAAAATAAACGAGAAAAGGCATTAGGTTTGAACTATCGTTTCTATTCAAAAGCAATAATAACTGTAGGAAAAAAAGTAAAAGGTGGTAATTATGAAGATGTTTGAGTATTTAGATCGTTTTTTAGTTGATACAGATCATAAAGCAATTTATGTTTTAACCTTGATTTGTATCGCGATGATCATCGATTTTTTAAGCGGCAGCTTAGCTGCAAAAATCAATCCCAAGATCGATTTTTTAAGTAAAGTAGGAATCAATGGCATTTTAAGGAAAGTGGCTAGTATGGTTTTGCTGATGTTTTTTATTCCCTTAGCGCCATTGATTCCAGGTGGAGCAGGTGTAGGATTAATTTATGTGTTATATATTGGTTATCTGTTAATGGAATTAAAGTCCATTCTTGAAAATTATAAAAAGATGGGGATCGGGACCGAATTATTTGAGGATTTTATCAAAAATATTAAAAGTGGCAATGAAGATAAATAGCTCTACATAATGTTGGGTCCATAAAAAATGAAACTGTAATCAGATGTATCTGCCAGTTTCATTTTTTTCTATTTCATTTTCTCAGCTTTGAATGAACGGAAGAACGTTAGTCCTAAAGCCGTTAAACATAATATAAAAGAACCAAAAAAAGTGATTCTCATTCCAAAAATAAAGACATCAGGTCGCTCACTTATAGACGTTGTGACACGTTGACCATAAACCGCCTAACCCAATACCTAGATCCATTCCTACCTTACGAGCAAAGGAGTTGATACTTCCAGCTACACCAAAATCTTCTTTTGAAATACTACTCATGACGGTCGTGTTATTGGGAGGTTGGAACAACACATTACCTAATCCCATAATGCTAGTCGCTAAAATATAATACCAAAGTGGAGATCCTTGATTTAAAACCATATACATTAAAGTGGTGACCGACAACAAGACTAAGCCAGAAAACGCTAGAATTTTTGTTCCGATTTTTATCCGTTAAAAACCACTGATCAGAGAGCCAATAACCATTAATAAAGGAAAGACCATCCGATTTTTTTGTACAAGGGGATTCCCTTGAAATTTATTCACTTATTCCATATAGTTATCTCCTTAAAAAAGTATAAACAGTCCGCTATTATCTTACTCCTTTTTAAAAAAGGAGTGAAAATAGCTTAGTTTGGTTTTCAAAAGTCAGATCATAAATGAATTTAGGAACTTTGGAGGAAGGAAAGGCAAATTGAATAGAAATTACGTTTGTTTATTTTTAACTTCTGTTACAATAAAAGAAGAATAACTGTACTAAAATATCTATTTTTTTGTTATACTTTTTAAATGAAGTCAATAACTGAGGAACTTGTATCTGTTTCAAAATCTCCTTAAGAGGCATTAAAACAGATTGCGTATTCAAAAAAGAAAGCTCCTGATTTCTATAGAAACTAAAATCGATTAATGACGACTGAAAGTAGTTCCAATGACTAGACACTTAAGACTATGAATTTTGATCTATCTTCATGAACCTACTTTTTAGGGAAAGAAATAAAAACGGAATGCGCTCATTGTGCGTATAGAATAAGGAGGATATTATGGCGACGAAACATGATCAAATATTAAAATATATTGAAGGTTTACCGATTGGGGATCGTATTTCAGTTAGAAGTATTGCCAAAAATCTTGGTGTTAGTGAAGGAACAGCTTATCGTGCAATCAAAGATGCTGAAAATATCGGATTGGTTTCAACGATTCAGCGTGTCGGAACGATTCGGATCGAGCGCAAATTAAAAAAACATATTGAAAAATTAACATTCGGCGAAGTAGTTCGAATCATCGAAGGTGATGTTTTAGGAGGCTCAGCTGGTTTAGATAAGGTTTTAAATAAGTTTGTGATTGGTGCGATGACTGAAAAAGCAATGACTCGCTATATTACCCCAGGCTCATTGATGATTGTCGGAAATCGCCAAGGCGTTCAAAAATTAGCCTTAGAAAACGGGGCTGCTGTTTTAATTACTGGTGGATTTGATACAGAAAACGAAATTGCTGAACTGGCAGATGAATTAGAAATGCCTGTATTAAGAACAACGTACGATACGTTTACCGTAGCGACAATGATCAATCGAGCGTTAAGCGATCAATTAATCAAAAAAGATATCATGTTGGTCAGTGATATTTATACAACCTTAGAAAAAACAAACTACTTATTTTCAACCAATACCATTGCGGATTACCAAAAACTTTCTGAAAAGACGCATCATTCTCGTTTCCCTGTAGTCAACAAGAGTCTAAGATTGGTCGGAATCGTTACAGCAAAAGATGTTTTAGGCAAATCAGAAACTTTAACGATGGACAAAGTTATGACAAAAGATCCAATCGTTGTGAAAAAAATGATGAGTGTAGCAAGTGTCAGCCATCAAATGATTTGGGATGGATTGGAAGTCATGCCGGTTGTTGAAGATGATTTATCTTTAGTGGGCTTTGTTTCTCGGCAAGATGTGATGAAAGCGATGCAATTGGTTCAACGGCAACCGCAAATTGCAGATACGATTTCGGATCAAATTTCTGGTGAAGTCATGCCAATTGAAGAAGTAAGTAAATCAGATGAGCCACAATTTAAATTCTCAGTCACGCCTCAGATGGTCAATAGTGTAGGGACAATTTCTTTCGGTGTATTAAGTGAAATCATCTCAAATGTGACTCAGCGCACGATGATCACCAATCAACGAAGAAATGTCTTGATCGAACAAATGAGTTTGCATTATCTGCGTTTGATTCAATTAGAAAGTGAACTGGATATTCGTCCAAGAGTCTTAGAAATCGGTCGTCGTTCGGCCAAATTAGATATTGAAGTTTATTTAGAGAACGCTCTTGTAGCCAAAGCAATCGTGGTGTGTCAAGTGATGGAGCGGACATAGGAGGAAATAGAATATGGATGTTGTAAAAGAAATTTTAACAAAAATAAAAGCGTATCAAACCATTATTATTCATCGTCATCAACGACCTGATCCAGATGCAATTGGTTCACAAGTTGGCTTAGCTGAAATCTTGAGAGCAAGCTTTCCGGATAAGAAGATTTATCAAGCGGGTGGTTCGGTTGAAGGGTTAGAATTCTTAGCTGAAATGGATGAAGTGTCTGACGAAACCTATCAAGGGGCATTAGTTATTGTTACTGATACAGCTAATTCTCCTAGAATCAGTGATGAGCGCTATCATTTAGGGGCAGAATTGATTAAAATTGATCATCATCCTAATGACGATCCATATGGTGACATCGTTTGGGTCAATACGAAAGCAAGCAGTTGTAGTGAGATTATTGCTGATTTTTATCATCTAAATGAAGATAAGCTGATTATGAGTAGTAATGCTGCTCGTTTGCTTTATGCTGGCATTATTGGTGATACAGGGCGATTTTTATACCCTGCAACAACACCGCATACTTTAGAAGTAGCTGCCAAATTGAGGACATATGAGTTTAATGCCGCTGAGCTGACTCGTGAATTAGAACAAATTCCGATGAACGTGGCGAAACTAGCGGGATATGTGTATCAAAATATTGAAGTAGATGACTATGGTGCAGCGAAAGTTATGCTACCTCAGGCATTACTGAAGGAGTATGGGATAGTGGATTCAGAGACGGCTGCGATTGTATCTTTACCAGGCGTGATCGACGAAGTTTTAGCATGGGGGATTTTCGTAGAGCAGCCAGAAGGCTATTATCGAGTACGTTTACGTTCAAAAGGACCTGTGATCAATGAGTTGGCCAAGGAGCATCATGGTGGTGGGCATCCATTAGCTAGTGGAGCTAATGCCAAAAATCAAGAAGAAATCGATGCTATTTACAATGAAATCAAACAATTATGCAAAGAATTTAAAAATAACAGCTGAAAGCATTTACATATACAGCGATATCCGTTATACTAAAGCTAGTTAAATAGCGGATAGTGATTGTTTATAACAAGCTAAACCTGATTATGCCAAATAACGTTATTTGGTGTAGTTGGGTTTTTTCTTTTTTTTCTAAAGGACAAAAAGTATCCAAAAATTATTTAACTAAAAATAAGGAATAGCATGGAGGAGAAAGAGTGATGAAATTTAAAAAGATGGTTGTTGGTGCAGCATTATTGTCGATGGTTTTAGTTGGATGTAGTAATGGCACTGCAAAAGAAGAAAAGAAAACCAATGCAAAAGAGAAAGAACATTCGGAAGTGGTGGTTTATCTTGCTCGTCATGGTAAAACAATGTTGAATACCGTAGATCGCTCTCAAGGATGGATCGATGCACCATTAACACCGGCTGGCGTTGAAGTGGCGGAGCAGTTAGGAAAAGGGTTGTCTGATATTACCTTTGATAAAGTCGTGACAAGCGATAGCGGACGAGCAATCGAAACGGCTGAATTAGTCTTAAAAAATAATGGTCAAGAAAAAATGATGAAAGAAATGATGAAAGACAAACGTTTAAGGGAATATAATTTTGGTACGTATGAAGGCTTGATGAACGAAGAGATGCAGACAGCTGTAGCGAAGGAACAAGGAAAAACGTTTGAAGAATACAATGAATGGATGAAAGAAGTCGGTTTTTATAAAGGTATTATCGAATTTGCCGATGTATTGTCTGGATTAGATAAGAAAAATGTGGAAGAAGGCGTGAACTGGCCAGCAGAAGATAGTAAAACAATCGTTGCTCGTTTAACAGCTGGATTAGATGATATCGTGAAGGACGCTGAGAAGGAAGGCGCAAACAACGTATTGGTTGTGTCCCATGGAATGAGTATTATTACGTTATTAGGTGAATTAGATGCAAATGCAGACCTACCAGACGACGGATTAAAAAATGCGAGTATCTCAAAAGTAACGTACAAAGACGGTAAATACACAATCGATAGTGTCAATGACCTTTCTTACGTTGAAAATGGCAAAGAAAGTAAATAAATCCAATTAACGTTACTATTTGTAAATAGAATAGTTCTTTTCTTTCGTTTAGAAGTACGCTAAAATGAAGTGATAACACTTTAAAAGAGAACGATAATGAAGGAGAATTTAAATGGAAAATTTACCAAGTTGCCCTGAATGCGGCTCAACATACACTTATGAGGATCGTGGCATGATGATTTGTCCAGAATGCGCACATGAATGGTTAGAAGCAGATGCTACAGAAGATAAAGCGACGGTGATTAAGGATTCAAATGGCAATGAGTTAGCTGATGGCGATAACGTGACAGTTATTAAAGATCTAAAAGTCAAAGGGGCAAGTGGTGCAATCAAACAAGGAACGAAGGTTAAAGGCATTCGTTTAGTGGTTGATGCGGCAGATGGTCATAATATTGATTGTAAAGTTGAAGGTTTTGGTCCGATGAAATTGAAATCTGAGTTTGTGAAGAAGAATTAATAATTACTGATTTTTAGAGGAGGCTGGGACAGAAGCTTATTTCCGAAAGGATTGCTTCTGCTCCCACCGTTTATTCGCATTTAGGGTGTGAAACAAAAGTGATTTCTACTTTTGTCTCACACCCCTCTTGTGTACTCTTAAGTTAAACCCTCTCGAAATGACTTCACTCTTTTCACTCCGCGCCAAAGATTCACAATAGCTAATAGACCACCCAAAACAAGTGGAATCCATAATAGTTCAGACGAGTAATTCAACTTATCTAGTTGCTCAATAGCATGACTCTCTTCCAAAGTCCATAAACCTTGTAATACTTGGAAACTAAATGCCATCATAAATGTAGCAATCAGTAAAAGAACAAACCCAATATAATGAAGAGTGCTTTTTTTTCTAATGATAGCAAAAACAACATATAAAAAAAGTAGAAAAACAGGAACACCAAAAGCAAAATATGGATTTAACATAAAACAAGCCTCCGTAAGTAAAAATTGAATAGTTTAATCCGGTGGAGCATTCTTATCTAGTACTCTACAACTCAATCATACTGCAATTTTTTCAATTTGCAAAATATATTTTTTGTTAAAGCTATAGTTGTTAGAAATGACAAAGCGTTTAATTTCTACTAAACTAAAGAAGAAGGAGTGATTTCTAGATGTCAGCATATGCCGTACCAATCAAAACAGCGATAATCGTTTTTCCTTTTTTAGCCTTTGCGATTTCATTTGTGCTTGTGATTCGTGAATACCGGAAATACGGAACATTTTTATTCAGAAGAGCACTAATACTTTATTCATTTGTTTTCTATTTATTATGCGCTTATTTTTTAATTATTTTACCTTTGCCGCCTCGATCTGAAGTGGCCCAATACACAAGTCAAATATTAGAATTACGGCCATTTTATTTTGTCAGTCGCTTTTTACAGGATACAGTATTGAATATCCATGATCCAAGTACGTTTATCCCAGCTTTAAGACAAGGCGTCGTGTTGGAGCCGGTCTTCAATGTTCTATTGCTGGTTCCTTTTGGGGTGTATTTACGCTATTATTACAAACTTTCATTCAAAAAAGTCGTTCTCGCTAGTTTTCTCTTATCTTTATTTTTTGAGTTGACGCAGCTGAGTGGGTTGTATTTTATTTATCCTAGACCATATCGATTAGCGGATGTAAATGATTTGATCAACAATACTTTTGGTGGAATTGTCGGATACGCGATCACACCGATGTTGACCTTTTTATTTCCAACAAGAGATGAATTGGATGAAGCGGCGTACGAAAAAGGGCAATCAGTCAGCTTGTTTAGACGTTTTGTGGCGTTTCTAATTGATTGGTTTGTGATCTCGATTGTCCAAACAATACTGATGCTTCTTTTTAATTTAATTCCAGAGTATCATCAATGGTTTTCAGGTTATTCTGCATTTGAAAATCAAGTCTGGTTTTTCCTTATGGTATTTATCGTATTTATGTTGATACCTAAACTTACAAATGGCGAAACAATCGGTAAGAAAATCGTTCGTATTCAGATAGTAGAAGAAGGGTATGAAAAAATTCGTTTTAGAGCGTTATTTATCCGTTATGGCTACTTATATTTTGTTTATGGGTTGATTAGTTCATACTTGACAAGTTCTGCTGGCTTGTTGAATTCAAACAATCGGATGTTGCAGCTAGTGAGTTTTATGCAATTTCTATTTTGTTCATTTTTACTGCTTCTGTTTTTCATCAATGTATTATATGTATTGGTCAGAAAGAAACGGCGCCTGTTTTATGAAAAAGCAAGTCATACCTATACGATCAGTACGATAAAAAGAGAGAAAAATACAGAAAATCAATAAGGATTTGCGGTTTTTGTGGTATAATGCATGAGGACTTACACAACAAGTTTGAAAGAGGTGAGGTAAATGAGTTCATTTAAACAATTTCAGTTCAACGATTTTATCATGGAAGCATTAGCAGATAAAGGGTTTGAACAACCAACAGAAGTACAAGAAAAATTGATTCCAGTGATTACAAAAGGCAAAAGTGTCATCGGTCAATCCCAAACAGGAAGCGGTAAGACCCATACATTTTTATTACCTTTGATGAATAAAGTAAATCCTCAATTGGATGAGGTACAGATTTTGATCACGGCACCTAGTCGTGAGTTAGCGAACCAAATTTATCAAGAAGCGATCCAAATCGCAAAATTCAGTCAGCCTGAAATTCGTGTGACAAATTTTGTAGGTGGAACGGATAAACAACGACAAATTGCTAAATTAAAACATCAGCAACCACATGTGGTTATTGGGACACCAGGTCGTATTTTAGACTTGATGAACGAGCAAGCGCTAAAAGCACATACCGCATTTGCTTTTGTTGTCGATGAAGCTGATATGACGCTGGATATGGGCTTTTTAGAAGAAGTGGATCAAATTGCAGGACGTTTGCCTAATAAACTACAAATGTTAGTTTTCTCTGCGACGATTCCAGAAAAATTGAAACCTTTCTTGAAGAAATACATGGAAAACCCAGTTATAGAGCATATTCAACCGAAAAACATCATCTCGGAGACAATCGATAATTGGCTGATTTCTACAAAAGGAAAAGATAAAAATCGTTTGATTTACCAATTATTAACGATTGGTCATCCGTATTTAGTGATTATATTTGCTAATACGAAACAACGTGTGGATGAAATCACTGATTATTTAAAAGATCAAGGCTTAAAAGTAGCGAAAATCCATGGCGATATTTCTCCGAGAGAACGCAAGCGTGTCATGCGCCAAGTGCAAGATCTCGAGTTTCAATATGTGGTAGCAACTGATTTAGCTGCACGTGGAATCGATATTGAAGGCGTTTCTCATGTGATCAATGCAGAAGTCCCAAGTGATTTAGACTTCTTTATTCATCGTGTCGGTAGAACGGGACGAAACGGATTGGATGGAACAGCGATTACACTTTATTCGCCGGCAGACGAAGATGCGATTTCTGAAGTGGAACAATTAGGGATTGAGTTTCATCCAAAGGAAATCAAAAATGGTGAAATGATCGATACTTATGACCGTAATCGAAGAACCAAACGTGAAAAATCAAAAGATGCTTTGGAAGATCCGACCTTGATTGGGTTGGTTAAAAAGAAAAAGAAAAAAATCAAACCAGGCTATAAAAAGAAAATTGAATGGGCAATTTCTGCTAGTAATAAGCAAAAACGCAAGGTAGAACGCCGTCAGCAAACTCGGACAGCGAAAAAGTCTAAAAAAAATAGTTATAAATAATAGTAAGCAGCGAGATGAGTAGTTCATCTTAGCTGCTTAATTTTTTGATCATTTCTACGCAGACAATGCCATCTTCTAGATACTCTTTAGAATTTATTGAGTAATTTAAGGCTTGATAAAAAGACAAAGCAGTTTTTTCAGCAGAAAGAATACTATATTTAAAGCCATCTTTCATAGCTTTATCTTCTAAAAGCAGCAATAAATTTCTGCCAAGGCCTTTGCCACGATATTCTTTTCTTACACAAAAACGATCTGGTTGAATCGTGTCATCGTCTTTTTTTTGATAACGAATCGTTGCAACGGCAAGTGACGCTTCATAAACAACGAAATAATTACGCTCTTCTGTATCTAGTTCATCAAATTCATTCTGTAATGAAATTCCTTGCTCTAAAACAAAAACATCATAACGTAGTGCAAAGGCTGCGGCTTGGTGCCAGCGTTCACAACCAAAGTGAGTATGCATATAATTCCTCCAGATAATATTCTTATAGAATGTTTCATTCAATGGTATACTTAATCATAGCAGATAGTTTTGATGTCATCTAGCTTTAGTGACTAGCTCTGTTATTAACATACGAGGAGGGGTTAACTTGGATCTGTTTGAACAAATTGAGTGGGCAAATTGGAAAAACTTAAAAGATGCTGAAAAAGAAGCACTTTTACACCAATTATTGATGTATTTTGTTCCACCTACAATAGAAATTAATTCAATGGAATTAGTAAATTTTGAGCTCTATGGCATTAAATGCCGTACATTTGAATTAGAATTAGATGGTGAACTATTTGTTTTTATTCCTGGAAATAAAGAAACAATCCTCGGCTGGGATTTAGGCGCGGAAGGGATACGACCTCATGAATTGTTAGGTTTTGATGCGGCACATTTTGCCAAGAACACCTTTAAAACCACGCTGACAAATGAAGCCATCGATTCTGTCGCTCAGTGGAATGAAAAAGAATCGACGGATGAGTTGACTTCCTTGGAAGGCATTTCAGCATACATAAACAAACATACAACAGACTTAAGAAAAGTTAAGATTCCTGCGATGATAGTTCAGAAATATGCCTTACCAGCAGGGACAGAGTTTTTAGGGATCTTTGATACAGTCACAGGAACCTTTGAAGGAGAAATTGAGCAGTATGTTCCCTATGAAAAAGAGATTTGTGAAACATTTTTTCCAAGACTGTCCGCTGCAGAAAGCCTCAGTTGGTCATTTCCTAAAACTGTGTTAATAAAAAATAAAGTGTATTTGGAATTCTTGCCTGAATCAGATTATTATTTCGTCTATAGTCATTCAGATTGGACTCATGATGAATTGAAGCATGCTCTTAAGCGTGAGGGTTTTGATTTATTATCAGAAGATCAGTGGGAATATGTCGTTGGCGGGGGGACTCGACGCTTATTCCGTTGGGGCAATGAGTTATTACTCCAAGAGAATGAGTCTGGTCGGCAAATCAAAAATAAGATGGATGGCGCCAATATGTTTGGATTAATGATTCCTACAGAAAAAAATCGTTTTGAGCTAACGGATGATCGAACAATTGTTAAATTAATGAAACAATCAAAGGATAAAACGCATTTGATTGAAAAAATGATGCCTTTATCAAGCTATTTTCGATCTTCAAACCCTGTATCTCTCAATCAAAAACTAGATCCGAATGATTATCTATATCGAAAAGTAATCAAAGTTGAGGGATAAATTGATCTAAGTAGATTGAATGATCGTAATCAACAATGAAAAAAAATGAATCCATTGACATTTTTTTGAAACTTCATTATAATTTGTAAGGAAACTAAAGGATATGGTTCGTTTTCTCGTGCTTACAGAAAGTTCTTCATTGCTGAAAGAAGAATAGCTCAAAAACGTAATTGCTCCCTTTACGTCATTTTTGATAGAAATATCAACGCTACTCTGCGTTATAGAGTTTAAGAGGTAATGAATGGTTCAAGTGATTTCATTGCAAACAAGGTGGTACCGCGATTTTTCGTCCTTGTATTGCAGTGAGTATCACTTTTTTTATTGCTTAAGATCAACTAATCCAGTGAGGAAAGTAGGAATCGAACAATGAAACAATTATCAAGTAGTCAAGTTCGTCAAATGTATTTAGATTTTTTCAAATCAAAAGGACACTCTGTGGAGCCGAGTGCGTCTTTAGTGCCTGTCAATGATCCAACCTTATTATGGATCAATTCAGGTGTTGCAACATTGAAGAAATATTTTGATGGCTCAGTCGTTCCAGAAAATCCAAGAATCACGAATGCGCAAAAATCGATTCGTACCAATGATATTGAAAACGTTGGGAAAACAGCGCGTCACCATACCATGTTTGAAATGTTAGGGAACTTCTCGATCGGTGATTATTTTAAAACAGAAGCAATCCATTGGGCGTGGGAATTTTTAACGTCTCCTGAATGGATGGCCTTTGATCCTGAAAAATTATATGTCACAGTTTACCCAAAAGACACCGAAGCAAAGCGGATTTGGCATGAAGAAGTTGGGTTATCAATGGATCATATCATTGATATTGAAGATAATTTTTGGGATATCGGTGCAGGGCCTTGTGGTCCAGATTCAGAAATCTTCTACGATCGTGGTGAGTCGTTTAACGATGTTGCAGAAGATGATCCAGAAAATTATCCTGGCGGTGAAAATGAACGTTATTTAGAAATTTGGAACTTAGTATTTTCTGAATTTAACCACCAAGCAGATGATACCTACGAGCCGTTACCTCATAAAAATATTGATACGGGCATGGGCTTAGAGCGTATGGTTTCCATCGTTCAAAATGCACCGACGAACTTTGAAACAGATTTATTTATGCCAATCATACATGCAGTAGAAAAATTAAGCGGACGAGTAACCTATGGCCAATCACCGCAAACGGATATTTCATTTAAAGTCATTGCTGACCATATCCGTGCATTATCGTTTGCAATCGGTGATGGAGCGTTACCATCAAATGAAGGTCGTGGCTATGTCTTGCGTCGTTTATTACGTCGTGCGGTTATGCATGGCAAAAAATTAGGAGTTAACGAAGCTTTCTTGTACAAACTAGTTCCGGTAGTTGGCGAAGTAATGGTAAGTTATTATCCAGAAGTACTACAACAAAAAGAATTTATCGAAAAAGTTGTACGCACAGAAGAAGAACGTTTCCATGAAACAATTAATGAAGGATTAGATATTTTAAATGAGTTGATTGAGAAAGTAAAAGCGACCAAGGAAGATACGTTAAATGGAAAAGATATCTTCAAATTGTACGATACGTATGGTTTTCCTGTGGAATTAACAGAAGAAGTTGCAGAAGATTCAGGCTTGAAAGTAGATCATGCTGGATTTGAAAAAGAAATGGAAGCTCAAAGAACACGGGCTCGTTCTGCTAGAAGTAAAGCAACATCAATGGGTGTTCAATCGGCTGTTTTAACGGATATTAAAGTTGAAAGTAAATTTGTCGGGTATAGTCATTTAGAAGCGACAAGCAAACTTTTAATTATTTTAAAAGAGGAAGAAATTCTTAGCGAGCTTTCAGAAGGGACAGCTCAACTGATTTTTGCTGAAACGCCTTTCTATGCAGAAATGGGAGGACAAGTTGCCGATCACGGAACAATCAAAGATCAAAATGGTACGATTGTAGCTCAGGTAGAAAATGTCTTAAAAGCACCAAATGGCCAATTCTTACACACGGTTCAAGTGACTGGAAAACTAGTTGAAGGTGCAATGTACGAATTACATGTAGATGAAAAAATGCGCAATCGTATATTGAAAAATCATACTGCGACGCATTTACTACACCGCGCATTAAAAGATATTTTAGGGGATCATGCGAATCAAGCAGGTTCATTAGTTGCTCCAGGACATTTACGTTTTGACTTCACTCATTTTGGTCAAGTGACAGCAGAAGAGTTAGTTCAAATGGAAACGATCGTTAATGAAAAAATCTGGGAAGCAATTCCTGTTGAAACAGTCGAAACAGATATCGACACAGCGAAAAATATGGGTGCTATGGCTTTATTTGGTGAAAAATACGGGAAAGAAGTCCGTGTTGTCAATATAGGTGGCTATTCAATCGAGCTTTGTGGAGGGACGCATGTAACAAATACAGAAGATATCGGTATTTTCAAAATCGTTTCTGAATCAGGAATCGGTGCCGGTGTTCGCCGAATCGAAGCTGTTACAAGTAAAGAAGCGTATGAATTAATGAATGAAGAAGAAAAACAATTAAAAGCAATTGCAGGAATCGTTAAATCACCTCAATTGAAAGAAGTTGTGTCAAAAACGGAACAATTACAACAACAATTACGTGATTTACAAAAAGAAAATGAGCAACTTGCTGGCAAATTAGCCAATCAACAAGCTGGTGACATCTTTAAGGAAATCAAAGAAGTTGCTGGTACAACGTATATTGCCGCACAAGTAAACGTAAAAGATATGAATCAATTGCGTCAGTTAGCGGATCAATGGAAACAAAAAGAATTGTCAGATGTCTTAGTGTTAGCAACAGCGCAAGAAGACAAAGTCAGCTTATTAGCAGCGATGTCTAAGGCAGCGAACGAAAAAGGTCTAAAAGCTGGCGACTTGATCAAAACAATTGCACCAAAAGTAGGTGGTGGCGGTGGTGGCCGTCCAGATATGGCACAAGCTGGTGGTAAAAATCCAGCAGGAATCAGTGATGCTTTGAAAGAAGTCGGAAACTGGTTGTCAAAATAAAATGAATAGCAGAGGTTCGGATGTAGCTGGAAGAGTTAGATCCGAACCTCTTTTTTATGATAGAGCACAAACCAAGAAATCGATCTGTATTGGAAGGATCAGAAAATGTGGAAACACTTAGTGAAAACAGCAAAGGAAGAAAATTTTTTATTGGCAGAAATGAAGTCGATGATAGTTGGATTGATATCAAAAATCAGTTGATCCTCACAAAGTAGGCACCTAGATGTAGTAGAAAAAATGCGCCAAGAAACACCGTTGAAGGCAACGCTTTTTGAATCGCAATTATTCAATCAAAATGAAGGAGGGCGCTAAATATAAGGCAAAAAAAGCTGATTGTTGTACTATGTTTGTATCAGCTAAATCATTTAATTGAGCTGAAAAAGAAATTGTAACTAAATTCCTTCTTTCAACGTTTTCAACCTGATTTTTGAATGGTATAATAACCACGGAGGAATATGTCAAATGAATGAAAATCAATTATCAAAACGTTTAGCACGTGTGGGAGAATTAGTTCCTGAACAAAGCCGTTTAGCAGATATCGGTTCTGACCATGCGTATTTACCAGTAGCATTAGTTTTACAAAAGAAACTTAATTTTGCGGTGGCGGGGGAAGTCGTAACAGGTCCGTATGAAGCAGCCAAAAAACAAGTGAAGAAAAATGGTTTGACAGATCAAATCGTTGTTCGCTTAGCGGATGGTTTAGATGCTATAGAGAAATTAGATAAGATCACAGCTGTTACAATTTGTGGTATGGGAGGTGTCTTGATTCGTGATATTTTAGATGCAGGTTGGAATAATCAGCGTCTTCAAGGAAATGAACGTCTTGTATTACAACCCAATATTGGGGAGAAACCATTGCGTGACTGGTTGACAGTGCACGGGTACACCATTATAGAAGAAGATATTTTAGAAGAAAATAATAAAATTTATGAAATAATTGTAGCTTCTAGACAAGAGGTAAGAGTCGCATACTCAGAAAAAGAGCGACTTTTCGGCCCTATTCTACTAAAAAAGCAATCACCTATTTTTCAAAAAAAATGGCAAGGAGAATTAAAACAGAGAGAAACCATTTTAGCACAATTAGCTAAAGCAGCTGGAGATCAACAAGCAAGAATACAACAAATAGAAAATGAACTCACTGAAATCAGGGAGGTTTTGCAAAATGAGTCTTGATGGGACTGTTTTTATTGAACGTTTTGAAGAGTATTGTCCGCAGTGGCTAGCTGAAGCAGGTGATCCTGTAGGGTTACAGATTGGAACAGTGAATAAAAAGATCGATCGAGTGATGGTGACACTGGATGTTCGACCGGAAGTAGTTGCTGAAGCAATCGAAAAAAACGTTGACTTGATTATCGCCAAGCATCCCCCTATTTTCAGACCAGTCAAACGGTTAGATACAAATGATTTACAAACCAACATGTACGCTGATTTATTAAAACATGATATTGCTGTTTTTGCAGCGCATACGAATATGGATATTATTGATAATGGCTTGAATGACTGGTTTTGTGAATTGTTGGGGATTCAAGATACGAGTTATCTAACGAAAACGCATACGATAGCATATAAAAAATTAGCTGTTTTTGTACCTGTAGATGATGCAACAAAGATACGTAAAGTGCTAGGTCAAGCAGGTGCAGGACTTCAAGGGGATTATATCAATACAAGTTATTCACTGATTGGAACAGGACGATTCACACCAACGGTTGGTGCGAATCCAACCATTGGCTCGATTGGCAAAGAAGAAGCAGTACAAGAAGCAAAAATCGAAGTGATATTCCCAGAAACAATCGAAGAAAACGTCATTCAAGCAATGTTGGAGGCACATCCTTATGAAGAACCAGCATATGATGTGTACCCAATAGAAAATATCACTAAAGAATACGGTTTGGGCCGAGTTGGAAACTTAAACAAAGCAGTCTCTTTAAAAGAGTTTGTTTCCTCTATAAAAGAAACCTTTGATTTAGATGGTCTGAGAATTGTAGCTGAAGATGAGAACAAGCGGATTCAGCGCGTTGCAATTTGTGGGGGCAGTGGTGAAAAATTCTTCCGAGATGCCCTTAAAAAGCAGGCAGATGTTTATATTACAGGAGATGTCTATTATCATACTGGGCATGATATGTTAACAGAAGGATTAACTGTAATCGATCCAGGGCATTATATCGAACAATTATGCAAACCGAAGTTGGTCGAACTATTCAATCAATGGAAAAAAGATTATAATTGGGATATAACCTTTATCGAATCAGAAGTAAATACGAACCCGTTTAAATTTAGATAATGTAGAAAGAAGGAACCGACGAATGTATGAAAATTTATTGCCACGTTTTTTACGCTACGTAAAAACAGAAACACGCTCTAATCCAAAAAGTGAAACAACGCCTTCAACGCAAACGCAAGTTGATTTTGCCCAAACGCTAAAAAAAGAGTTGGAAGAAATTGGTATGAGCGATGTTGTATACAACGAAACAAATGGTTTTGTAGTGGCTACTTTACCGAGTAACGTAGACAAAGAAGTTCGTTCAATCGGCTTTATTGCTCATATGGATACAGCAGATTTTAATGCGGTAAACGTTAATCCACAAATTATTGAAAAGTATGATGGTGAGTCAACAATCAATTTAGATAGCGAAGGGAAATACACGTTAAATACGAAGGATTTTCCGAACTTAAAAAACTATGCAAATCAAACGTTAATCACCACAGATGGTACGACGCTTTTAGGTGCCGATGATAAATCTGGGATCGCCGAAATTATGACAGCTATGGAAATTTTGATTAAAAATCCCTCAATCAAACATGGAACGATCCGAGTAGCTTTTGGTCCTGACGAAGAAATCGGTGTTGGAGCGGATAAATTTGATGTAGCGCAATTTAATGTTGATTTCGCTTATACAATGGATGGTGGTCCAGTGGGTGAATTACAATATGAAACATTCAACGCAGCACAGGCTGAAGTAACGATACAAGGGAAAAATGTACATCCAGGAACAGCCAAAGATACGATGATCAATGCGCTACAATTAGCAATCGATTTTCATAACCAATTACCGCAAAATGAAGTTCCTGAAAAAACGGAGGGTGACGAAGGATTTTTCCATTTAGCACAAATGAGTGGAACGCCAGAAGAAGCGCAAATGACGTACATCATTCGTGATCATAATCGTGAAAAATTTGAAGCACGGAAAACATTGATTCGTAACATTCAAGAAATCATGAATCAGCCATTTGACCATGAACGAGTTCAGATTGATTTGTTTGATCAATATTACAACATGGGGGAAATAATCGAGAAAGATATGAGCATTATTGAATTAGCGAAAAATGCGATGATCGAGCTTGATATCGAACCATTAATCGAACCTGTCCGAGGCGGAACGGATGGCTCTAAAATTTCATATTTAGGTATTCCAACACCTAATATTTTTGCTGGTGGCGAAAATATGCATGGTCGTTTTGAGTTTGTCTCATTACAAGCGATGGAAAAAGCAACGGATGTTATCGTGAAAATTGTAGAATCCAACGCAAAATAAAGGAAATCACTATTCATAATTGTAGTAAAATTTAAAAAGAGGGAGTAATGTTACAGGTAGTGACTTACTTCCTATTTTTCTGTCAGAGCAGGATGAGCCCGCTATACTTTAAATTTTAGGAGGAACTTAAATGGAAAATGTAATGATACTTTTTAATAAAACATCTGGTAAAGATAAAGGCAAAGAATTAGCCGAACAGTTTGTAGACTATGCCAAAAATCATGGTCAAACAGACACGCATTTTCTATTAGAACAAGTTGGTCCAGATTGTGATAGTCAAAAGACCGTTAAAAAAGCAAAGACTGAAAATATCGATACACTAATCTTTATCGGTGGTGATGGTACGATCAATCATAATGTTGAAGACTTTCAAAAAGAATTACCACATCTAAATGTTGGATTATTGCCTGGTGGTACTGTTAATAATATGGCAAGGGTTTTGGGGATCCCGCTAAAATTTGAAGCAGCCGCTGATGTGATTTTAGGTGGAGTAACAAGAAAAATCGATTATGGCATGATCAATCAAAAAGTCATCGTTAGCACCATGACGATCGGTATTTTAGCAGATACAGCGGCTCGAATTAGCCAAAAAGAGAAACAAAAATATGGTAAACTTATTTTTATTAAAAACTTTTTCAAATTACTCGCAAAGAAAAAACGTTATCGGTTAGAAATCAAAACAGAAAAAGAGCAATGGCAAGGGAAAACACAGCTTGTTACCGTGACGATGACTAATTCTGTGGGTGGCTATACGAATTTTGATAATTCAGCATCTCCAGATGATGGTTTGTTTCATCTAACGATTTTACCAAAATTAAACTTTTTTAAACTAGCTTTTTACCTACCCAAAATTATTTTAGGCAAAATCTATGAACTTCCTGGAATCAAGTATATGACGGCAGCTGAAATAACCATTAAAAGCTTGAGCGAAAAGAAAGTTGGGACTCGTGTCGATGGAGATCCAAGTGAGGATCTACCGATTCAAATGAATGTTATTAAACACGGCTTGACCGTATTTGTTCCAGAAGAACAAGCGTAAATTTTTATGAAATGATTAAATTAACGTTACATGACTTGGTCTTTCAAGATGTTCCATTAAGAGACTGAAAGTTGGAGGAAAATCAATGACAGGTTTGTTGAAACATTTGCCATGGGTGTATTTGCTCATCGTAAATTTGGTTGAATTTTTTGCGATGTATCTTGATAAACAACGAGCTAAAAGAAGAAAATGGCGGGTTCCTGAATTTGATCTTTTGTTTATAGGGTTGATAGGTGGAGGAATGGGCGGCTTACTCGCGCAACAACTTTTTCATCATAAAACGAGAAAATTACGCTTTTATTTTTTCTTTATCTTTGGTACACTTGTAGCTATTGCAATTAGTTTTGTTAGTTATAAAAGATAATCGTGAATTTAAATTTAGTAAGGAGAGACTATGAAAAGCAATTCAAAAACAAAGGTTTTCCTGAATATCGGCTTGTTGGCCATTATTATCGGAGTAATTATTTATGTAATGGATAATTCTCTTAGCGATATATTTGCTCAATTGATGAGAACAAGTTGGATCGTTGTCGCTCTTGTTATTTTGTTAGGTGTCATTTATCAAATTGTTGAAGGTCGCTCTATCAAAGAGATTGCTTCTTATTTTCAAAAGGATTTCTCAACAAAAGATGGTTTTTTCACGTCTTGTTACGTGGCCTTTTATCGTGTGATCTCGTTTGGAACGGGAACATTACTTTCTGAAATTTACTTTTATAAGAAAAAAGGATTGGCCGTTTCTCAAGGAGTCGGTGTAACGGCCTTGCATATGATTATGTATAAAGCTGCTGTTATTTTTTTGTCAGTCCTAGGACTGATTGTGCAATTTTCATTATTTTATGAGCATGCACCAAAAATGATTCCGTTCATTTTAGTAGGTGTTGTGTTGACGTTTGTGATTATATTGTCACTACTTATTCTTTCAAGTAGTATCAATCTTCAAGTTTTATTGATTAGTTGGAGTAACAAGCATTTTAAGAGAAAAAAATTGCGAGATTGGGTAGATAAGTGTAATTTGCAAATCTATTCATTAAGAGAAACAGTTCAAACAATTACGAAAGATCGTTCAGCGATGATTCGGATTTTCGGTTGGAATGTAGCGAAGTTACTTTTTTGGTACGTGATTCCATATGTTGTATTGGTTGAAAATCATCCGAATATTGATTTACTGCTAGTTCTTTCTTTTACCAGTTTTTCTGTTATTTTATCGGGAGTATTTCCAACGCCAGCTGGAATTGGTCCATTTGAATTTGTGTATTTATTACTATTTAAACCTTTAGTGGGAACGGTCGATGCAGTGTCTTCTTTGTTATTGTACCGTTTTGGTAGCTTTGTATTACCATTTTTGATTGGGTTTATCTACGTTTTAGTTCAAAAAAGACAAGAGATAAAACTAGGGCTTCATGCTGTTAGAGAAGAAAAAAACGAAGCTGCTGATGAGTAATGCAGTTAAAACGATTAATAGAAGGAGAGTCGGTTGAAACCTTTACGTTTCAACCGACTCTCTTTTATTTGAACAAAAATCTCGTTAGAGTTATTATTATTATGTAAAGAATATATAGGAGAGTGAAAATATGAGTAAAAAAATGACCACAAGTGAAGGACAACCTATTGCCAATAATCAACACTCGCAAACTGCGGGAAAAAGAGGACCAGTATTGATCCAAGATGTTCACCTTTTGGAAAAACTAGCTCATTTTAACCGCGAAAGAATTCCTGAAAGAGTCGTTCATGCTAAAGGAGCTGGTGCTTTTGGAGAGTTTGAACTAACAAATGACATGAGTAACTACACAAAAGCTGGGCTTTTTAACGGGGTAGGAAAAAAGACAAGAGTTGCGATCCGTTTTTCTCAAGTTGCTGGGGAATCAGGATATATCGATACGTACCGTGATGTCAGAGGTTTTGCAGTCAAGTTTTATACAGAAGAAGGAAATTATGATATTGTCGGCAATAATACACCAGTTTTTTTTGTTCAAGATCCATTGAAATTTCCTGATTTTATTCATTCTCAAAAGCGCGATCCTAAAACACATTTACGCGATCCGTATATGCAGTGGGATTTTTGGTCTCATTCCCCTGAATCTGTCCACCAGGTAACGATTTTGATGGCTGATCGTGGCATCCCTGCAAGCTACCGCACGATGCACGGATACGGTAGTCACACATTTAAATGGGTTAATGATCAAGGCGAAGTATTTTGGGTAAAGTATCACTTTAGAACCAATCAAGGAGTGAAAAACTTAACAGATGATGTTGCTGCCCAAATTGCTTCTCAAAACACAGATTATTTGATGGATGAACTATTTCAAGCGATTGAAACTGGAGACTATCCTTCATGGACACTTTGTGTGCAGCTCATTCCATACGAGGAAGGGTTGAACTACAAGTATGATTTATTCGATGTAACGAAAGTCGTTTCACAAAAAGAGTATCCCTTAATCGAAGTCGGTACGATGACATTAAACGAAAATCCTCAAAATTATTTTACAGATGTTGAAGAAATCGCTTTTTCACCAGCAAACTTAGTGCCTGGGATAGAAGTTTCACCAGACAAGTTATTACAAGGAAGACTATTTGCCTACAAAGATGCAGCTCGCTATCGTCTAGGTGTTAATTACGATCAATTACCTGTCAATAAACCACACAATGAGGTCAATAACTATGAAAGAGATGGGTTCATGCAAGGGAATAATCAGGGTGGGGCAGTTAACTATGAGCCAAATAGTGAAGGAGGACCCGTTCAAGACGAATCTGCGGCGATTACGCCATTTGATGTAGAAGGGCAGGCTGGTACGTATGAATATGGACCAGACCACTATGCTCAAGCTGGTGACCTTTATCGTTTGATTCCAGAAGATGAAAAAGAACGTTTAGTTCAAACCATTAAATCAAATTTAGGCCAAGTGGACAATCGAGAAATACAGATTTTAGAAATCAAACAATTTTATCAAGCGGATAAAGACTATGGGACAAGAGTTGCTAAAGCGTTGAACATTCCAATAGAGGAAATTCAATAGTAATCTATAGTTTAAACAAATACTATGGGAGTCATTTTGGTCCAGGCGCTCGTTAGAAGGGACCCTTTGAATCTGAGAGTTATTGCTCTTTTATGCTTAGAACAGTTCATTGGTTAAATTTAGTTTTATTCTTATTGGTCAAACTCTAATCTTCATGAGAAAAAAGTAAATAATCTATACAGTAATATATAAGACTGAACCTTTGTTTTATCAAGGTTTCAGTCTTATTAGATGTTAAAGAAAAAGTGAATCATTAAAAAAGATGAATCATTGGATTTTTTATCTAATAAATTGCTGATAAGATCGATATTTAGGCATGTGAACGCTTGTTTAAAGTCTTAAAAATGATTATGCTTAAAAAGTAATTTTATACTTAATGATGGATAGGAGCTGTTTTGATGGAACAAAAGCAGATGCGGTGGTTTACCGTTGGTCTGATAGCGTTCAACATGGTTTGGGGCTTGGGGAATGTCGTGAATAACTATGCACAACAAGGCATATCAGTTGTAATATCCTGGATCTTGATTTTGGTCTTATATTTTATTCCGTATGCATTGATTGTCGGACAACTAGGTTCAACATTTAAAGATAGTAGTGGGGGTGTCAGTTCCTGGGTTCAAAATACTAGTACGAAGCGTTTAGCGTATTACGCAGCTTGGACATATTGGGTCGTACATATTCCCTATTTAGCTCAAAAACCTCAGTTAGTATTGATTGCCTTTGGTTGGGCAATTCAGGGAAATGGCGATATTGTGAATAATTTTTCAGTTGTAGGTATTACAGTAATCTCGCTTGCCATTTTCTTACTCTTTTTACTATTGTCGACGAGAGGGTTAATGACATTAAAAGTTATTGGTGGCATGGCCGGAACTGCAATTTTTGTGATGTCGATGTTATTCATTCTTTTAGCAATTGGTGCGCCAATGATGAATTCTACAGTTGAATTTGCAACGCCTCACATGGATAAAATCAGTACGTATATTCCTAAATTTGATTTTAGTTACTTTACGACTGTTTCCATGCTGGTCTTTGCTGTTGGTGGAGCAGAAAAGATTTCACCTTATGTCAATTCAATGAGAAATCCAGCCAAAGAATTTCCTAAAGGAATGATTTTTTTAGCGTCAATGGTTGGTGTTTCAGCTGTATTAGGCTCTTTTGCCATGGGTATGTTATTTGCAAGTAATAATATCCCAGAAGATTTAATGGCAAATGGTGCGTATACTGCTTTCCAACTATTAGGTGAGTATTATGGTGTTGGAAATTTATTAATGATCATTTATGCAATCACAAACGGTATCGGACAAATTTCAGCATTGGCTTTTTCGATCGATGCACCATTACAAATCCTTTTAGCCGATGCAGATCCAGATTACGTTCCTGCGGCGTTACGTAAGAGAAGTAAAAAAGGAACGTTGATCAATGGGTATCTATTAACGGGTGTTTTAGTGAGTATTATCATCGTACTGCCAATGTTTGGGATCGACAACATCAAAGAACTAGTGAAATGGTTGACTAACTTGAATTCAGTTGTGATGCCAATGCGTTATTTATGGGTATTCTTTGCTTATATGATGTTAAATAAAGCGTATAAAAATTATTCCTCTGAATATAAGTTTATAAAAAATCCCAAAATCGCCTTTGGTTTTGGGGCATGGTGTTTCTTATTTACAGCGTTTGCTTGTATTTTAGGAATGGTTCCGAAATTTGATTTTGCAGCTGACCCTAAAGCTTGGTTCTTCCAATTAGGTTCTAATATTATCACACCAGTTGTCTTGATTTTACTAGGGATGATTTTACCAGCTATAGCAAGACGTGAAAAAAAGAATGCATAAATCAATCAAAGAGAGTGAAAGGGTCACAACTTTTCGAGTCGTATCTCTCATGGAATCCGGATAAACGGTGGGAGCAGAAGTAACCCCTTCGGAAATAAGCTGAAATTGCTGTAAAACACAACAAGGAACAAGTTGATGTTGCACAGTACCTACTTGGTCACAAAAATTTGAAGATCAATTGTCGTAAATTTCCTCTTATTTCTCAGGGTTAAACACTTCTGTCCCATCCTCTTTTTTTCTTTTAAATTGCGGAGTTAAGTATTTTTTAGGTGTTAAAAATATGATTTCGAGCGTTGTTTTTCTTTTAATTTAATATATTTGTAAAAAAATGAGAACATTTTTTTATTTTTATCGGTATAATAGAAGTGGAAGTCTGTTTTTTTTTCTAAAAAAATGATACGATTTAGACAGGAAAAAAATTGAGGAAGTGAGAACAATCAGTAAACGACAACGTCAATCAATAAAAGAAGAAAGATCAACCTATATTTGTAAAGAAGTTGATCCTGATTATCTTGGGCGTGAGATATATGCCGATAATGTGGATACGCCATATTCATTTTATTTAGTTCGAAAATTGAATCTAGCAAAAGATTATCAAAATCTAGCTGAAGGAGAGGCCTTTTTTGATGCAATTTGTGACAGCTGGGATGAAACGGAAGAATTCGAAGAATTAGTCGTTAAAAAGATTTATATGTATGTTGAAACGGAAATCATGTTTTACACCTTATTGATAGGTAGTTTTGAACCAACTAGAAGAGAACTTCGCATGAACTTGAAACAATGGTTTGAAGAAATTGCGCTTGACAAAGAAGGGCATTCACTGGTTTATCGAAGTGAAGCGACATTGAACGCTGGAGAGATACAGGGAATGATGAAGCAAATGCTCGAGACGTCAAATGAGATTTTTCGTCTACGGAAAATGATGAATGATTTAACAGAAACAATCAATCAAGGAAAAGTTGAATGGCATGCACCGAAAAATAATCCGATTATCTCTAGAAGTATTCAGACAATCCATCTTAAAAGAGCGCAACCTTTAGTTGTTGAAGAAGATAGAGCCGAAAAGCCAACGATTGAACAGACTGAAGCGGATAAAAGTGTAGATGTCGAGGTTGATTTGATTGATGAGGCGTTAGTTGAAGAAGCTGTCGAACAAGAACCAGTGGAAGAATTAGGCGCAGAAACGGAAAAAAAGTTGCCGAACGAATTGGCGAAAAAACCAATTCAAGAAGATTTCCAAGTAGAAGACGAGCCTACAATATCACAAGACCTAGACGAGGAAAATAACGAAGCACCAAAAAAAGAACGTACTTCAATCAAATTGAAACGTCAACAATTAGAGACAACAAAAGCAAGTGTCAAGTCGGATGTAAAAAAAGAAACCGAGAAGCAAATTGGTACGCTCGAACCATTAGATCTGGATTTGTTAGTTTTCAAAAAAGGAAAAACGCAAAAGGCAACGCCAAGCAACTGGCCACGTTTCTCTAAGCAACTGAAATTAAGAAAAAGAATTGTAGCTCCTGCGAGAATTCCAAATTTTTCTAAGAGTGAGATGGAAAACTTAGAAGATGAAATTTACTTGTGTTTTATGAATAAACGCATGCGATTAGGGACAAAGAAAAATAAACCACAGAAAAAAAATATCCTCCGTTCAGAGTTACTTGCTCAAATCAGCCTGGCAGAATATTTAAATTATTCATGGGGGCAAGTATTAAGACAACGAAAAGAAGATGTCTTGATATGTGGTCGCTTAAGTTGTGGAGAGTTAGTATCTTCTTTAGATGACTTTTTACAAGAAATGCGTGAAATTGCCTACAGTCGTTCGTTGTTTGGTAAAAAAGTTCGCTGTTCAGTTGACTTATTACGTCGCTTAGAAGGATATATTTTAATGGATCAATATATGCAAAACCTAAGCTTGATGCCAGTTGAAAAATAACTACGAGATAGAAAAAAGTGAATTAGATGTTTAAAAGACTAGGGTAAAACTGGATCAGTTTTGCTCTAGTTTTTTTGGTGAGTGTGACAATTCACAGGTCTCTATTTTGCGATACGTTGAAAGACGATCCATTACTGTTTTTATTTAAAAAGGGAGTAGATGATAGCTATTTCAAAAAACTATATAATACTTATTGATAGAAATAATTTTATGTATTACACTTTTATAAAAGTACTATCCTATATTTAATAGGTGAATATTTTTAGATAAAGAAAGGGGTTAATTCGTTTGAAATTGTTAAAAATAGGTTTTATTGGTGTGTTTTTATTAGGTGCTACATTTTTTAGTTTTGCTCCTAAATCAGAAGCGGTAGGTGTAGAACACCGTTCCATTATTGGTGTCGATGAACGTTCTAGAGTTTTTGACACCACACTTGCACCTTATCAAAGTACGGTTTATGTCTCATCAAATGGATACATGGGATCGGGTGCTGTTATTGGGAAAAATACTGTATTGACTGCTGCACATGTTGTAAAAAGAATTATGGAAAATCCGACCAAAGCCACTAATTATGTTATTCCTGGGAGAAATGGCGCTACTCTTCCTTATGGAAAGTTCAAAATCAAACAAGTTCACATTCCTCAAAGATATTTGGATAAAGTAGATCTTGACCATGATATTGCTGTACTTACACTTGAAGAAAACAATGGTCACAGTATTGGCGATGTTGTTAAGCAGAATCCAATGGTTCTAACTAATACTGTATCGATTGGAAATACCATTTCAAGTATGGGGTATCCTGGTGACAAACCGTTTGGAACGATGTGGGAGTCCAAAGGAAAAATTATAAGACAATCGACGAATCGCATCGACCATGATATTGATACTGTTGGTGGACAATCTGGTTCACCCATTTTCAATGAAAATCACGAAATAATAGCTGTACATGTTTCAGGCGGAAAATATAATAATTCAAGTGTAAAATTAAACACAGAACATATTGAATTTGTTTTAAAATACATTGGTGATACTTCAAACTAGTCATTATATGCGTTGAAAGGGAAGCAATTATCGACAGATGACGTGATGTAAACAATAGAGCGCCTATAGCATAATGAGGAGCAAAATTATAATTATGCATGTAGATGAGAAAAATGTAAAAGACCATTATTCATATAGAAATGAAAGCAATTAGTGAGAATAAAAAAATCCAGGTATCAGTCATATGTGATTGATACCTGGATTTTTTATAAGAATAGTTATCCTGACCGTCTGTAAATGAATAAGCAAAGAAAAAATTAGCGCTTATTTTCATTCGATAACAGACTTTTATTTTCAGATTATATTCAAAAGTACTGTGTAATGTGAGCCGCTTTAATGTCAAAAGTGCTGTCTTTTGGTGAAATAAGATTTCTATTGTATGATTAGAGTATAGAAGCATTACGTGTATGTATACATAGTTTATGAAACATAATTGGAGGTAATGAATGATGAAGAAACGTTTAAAGAAAAAAACGACAGATGAAAAAAAATCATTCCTAAAAAGGAGCAAAACGAATACACAACAATATGAAGAAAAAAACGCAAGCTCAGATGAAAAAGAATTTGAATCATTTTTTTCTGAAGTAATAAAAAAATTTCCAGCAAAAACATCAACAGTGATCCTAAATAGTTATGGGAAATCGAAAGATCGTGCTGAAAAAATCTTGGCTAAAAGCAAAACGCAATTCGATAGTATTTTTGATGAATTTTTGGAAGGTGTCGATGAAGAAACGAAAAGAAAATGCCATAAAATAGTCCATGCGGCGTCATTAACAGCTGCTATTATAGGCTGTTCACCAATTCCTTTTTCAGATGCCTTGTTACTTGTCCCTATCCAATTGACTATGATGGCTCGTTTGCATAAATTATTTGGGCAATCTTGGTCTGAAAGTATGGGCAAGAGTATTGGGAAAGAAATTGTTGTCGTAGGGCTTGGGAAAAGTGCAGTTGGCAACTTAATAAAACTTCTTCCAGGTGTGGGAACAGTTGCTGGTGCTGCCATAAATGCTACTGTTGCAAGTTCGATTACAGAAACGCTTGGTTGGGTGACTGTCAAGATGTTAAATGATGGAGAAGATATTTTTGAGCAAACAATGACATTTAAAGGTCAGTTCCAAACATTGTTTAAAGCAGTCCAAAATTCAAGCAAAAAGTCAAAATAGAGAGTACGGATAAAATAATAGATTAGTAGATTTAAAATTTGAAAGAAATTTTTTTTAAACAATCAACCATTCACATAGCTTAAGTAGTTGATGATCAAGACGAAGCAATTGCTTTTTACACTTTGATAGAAAATATATCCCCACCTTCTCCCCTCTGATATGTTTCAACTACTGATTTTTAAAGTCATAATCATATTTAGCCACTATAAAAAGCCCCCTAAGTTAGATTTTCTGGTCTAACTTAGGGGGCTCATTTCAGAACTTTGAACGGCTCTTTTTTTATTAGTTTCAAAAGTAGTATATGTTAAAAAGTTCCTTTATAAGCTGTACGTTCAGTTTAACTAAACCATACCAAGTTACGTTATTGATGGTATAATAAAATTTCCGAAAAAATTTTATTGGAGGGAATACCCATGAAAAAGATTATTTTAATCGGCTCAAGTGGAGCTGGTAAGTCAACCTTGGCACTTAGATTAGGTGAGAAGTTAGGTATTGAAGTTTTTCATTTAGATAAATTACTTTGGAAACCGAATTGGGAAATGACAGATAGAGAATACCAAATTGAAGTACAAAATAATTTGATCATGAAACCTTCATGGATCATTGACGGAAACTATGGCGCAACTCTTGGTATGAGAATCAAAGCGGCAGATACTATACTATTTTTAGATAGAAATAGATATGTATGTATTTATCAGATTTTGAAAAGAGTAAAAAAATTTAACGGTTTGACCAGACCTGATATGCAACCGAATTGTCCTGAGAAGTTTGATTTAAGTTTTTTAAAGTGGGTATGGAATTTCCCGAACAAACAAAAGGTTGAGATTCTTGAAGAGATACAAAACCTTCCTAAAACTAAAAAAGTAATAGTTCTAAAAACTAAAAAACAGATTCAACTTTTTTTAGACGAGCTATAAAAAATCAAAAGAATCATTCTAACAACTAATCAAGAATGATCCTTCTTTTGATAACCAGAAAAGAAACGAATGTGACAGTTGGACAGAACTAAGATAACCAAAACATCTTCACTACCAAACCTTTCAAACTAATACTAAAAAAAAAGTTCATTTTGTAGTATAATTTTCAAGGGTAGAGGAAAGGCGGGGAAGTCCATGAAAAAAAAGCAGACATATGCAGTAGTTGATCTTGAAACAACTGGGACCGATCCGTTGGTCGACCGGATTATTCAATTCGGCTGTGTATTGATCCAAGAAGGAAAAATCGTTTCCCGTTTTGCGACTGATATCAATCCTAATCAGGCGATCTCCAAACAGATTCAGCAACTTACTGGCATTAGTAATTCACGTGTGCAAAAAGCGCCATATTTTGAAGATGTGGCACTAACGATTTATAATTTACTAGCCGATACAGTATTTGTTGCACATAATATTTATTTTGATTACTCCTTTTTAACACAGGAATTGCTTCGTTGCGGTACACCTAAATTAAAAATTCCTGGAATTGATACAGTGGAATTAGCTCAAATATTTTTACCAACAGAAAAAAGTTTTCGTTTAGGCGATTTATCTGAAAGTTTAGGGTTGATTCATGACAATCCTCATCAGGCAGACAGTGATGCACAGGTGACGGCCGAACTTTTGTTATTGATTGAAGCCAAGATGCGCCGCTTACCACTGATTACGATGGAAGCAATCGATCATTTGAGTCAGCAAACAGGCATGGATACAAGTGCTTATATCCATCATATATATGAAGAAATGAAACAGGATATTCAACCGCTAGCAAAAGAACAACACGTTGTGTCAGGCATTGCTTTGAGAAGAAAAGAAGTTCCGCTTTATGAAGAAAAGTTATATGGAAAATCAAGTTTCCCGCAAAAGAAAAAAGCAAAGGAAAAAGTTTTTGCAGATACAATCGGCTATCGTTCAGAGCAGAGCCGGATGATGAATTTAGTTTATGAACATTTTACGAATGATGAAAATAAAAATTTGTTTATTGAGGCTGCGACAGGAACAGGAAAAACATTAGGTTATTTATTTCCATTAAGCTATTTAGCTACACCAGATAACCCAGTTATTATCAGTACAGTATCGATTGTTTTGCAAAATCAATTAATGGAAAAAGATATTCCACTAGCAAACCAAATTTGTCCCAAGCCGATTCAAGCTGTAATCATTAAAAGTCATCGTCATTACATCGATTTACAACGATTTAAAGCTACGTTAAAAAATCCAATACAGCAAAAGCAATATGCGTTGTATCAAATGGGTGTTTCAGTATGGTTGGTGGAAACAGAAACGGGAGATCTTGATGAATTACAATTAACGAACTTTAACCATATCTTTTGGCGGGATGTTGCCCATCGAGGCATCGATTTTTTATCAGATCAAGATGCGTTGTATCAAGAAGATTTTGTGCGTTTTCTCTATAAAAAAATTAGACAAAGCAACGTATTGATTGTCAATCATGCATTTTTGGCACAGGAAACGCTCAGAGAATTGCCACTTTTACCGAAAAGTTCGTATTTGATTATTGATGAGGCTCATCATCTACCGGATATTGCAGGGAAGATTGCGAATCGTCAATTTAACTATGTTTCCTTTAAAAAGCAGGCAGGTCTTTATCTGGAAGAAGATCAGTTGCTTGATCAAGTCAACCAAATTTTCGAATCTGAAACACAAGAACAGCGTTTGTTGCGGATTTATTCTAAAGCATTAAATGATCTAGTGGAAGAATTTAGTGATTTATTTTACGAAATAAATCAGCTCTTTAACAAGGATCGTTCATCTAATTTAGAAGCAATGTTGCTAACAAAGCCGATATTTGATCATTTATCACTTAGTGGTGAGACGTCGATTCAAAAGATCGAGATTCTCTTAACTGAAATGCAAGAAATTCAAAATAGGTTGAATCAGTCGATTGTGAATGCTTTGGAAAAATATACTGCTTCAGAGCGAATTGTATTCGTTAGTTTGCTGCAATTCTTTGAACGGATTGAATGTTTAGCGGATTGTTTTGCTATTTATGTCAATGAATGGCATCCACGTTGGATCAAGGAATATAGCATCACACCACAAGGATACGGGCTGCTTGCATTAAATGATTTAGAGGCAAGTATTTTGCCAGAGACGACTTGGTATGATCGTTATCAACGAATTTTATACACAGGTGGAACCTTGAAATTTGGGAATGATAAGAAGTATTTGCCTAATAAATTAGGATTAACAGATGTGTTGTTTAAAACGTTACCTGATCCTTATGATTATGAGCAAAATGCACGTTTGTATATTCCAACAGAAGCAATAGCAATCAGTCAGGCGAATGCTACAGAATTCTCAGCTTATATCGCATCCGTGATTCAAGACTTGTCACAAGAACATGACCGATCCATTTTGGTTTTATTCACGTCGCATGAGATTTTATCTAGTGTTTATTATCGTTTGCATCCTCAATTTTTAAATGAAGGAAGAGACCTTTTAGCCCAGGGAATTAGCGGTAGTCGGGAAAAAATTCTAAAACGTTTCGCGCATTCAAGAAATAGCGTCCTACTTGGAGCTGACAGTTTTTGGGAAGGTGTCGATTTACCTGGGGAAGCATTATCTCTGTTGATCGTGACACGTTTACCATTTGAAAATCCTAAACGACCGTTTGTCAAAGCACGTTATGACTATCTTGAAGAAAAAGGAATCAATCCCTTTACTCATGAGGCTTTGCCAAAAGCCGCGTTACGATTACGTCAAGCCTTAGGCCGCTTGATTCGTTCCGATGATGATAAAGGAGCTCTAGTTGTCCTAGATAGGCGTTTAGTAACAGCTAAGTATGGCAAGCGGATGGTAAAGGCTTTGCCAAAAGATTTGGTAGTGAAAGAAGAATCATTAACTGAAATAGCATCAGAGCTAAAAGAATTTTTAAATAAATAAATTTAGTTACTACCTATTAAATCAAACCGATTTTCTGCTATAATGGTAGCCAGTAAGTTTGGAAAGGGCGAGAAGAGTGCAAGAACAAGAAGAACTCAGAGAAGCGAGAAAAACCAAGATTTTAGTTGGTGTAATTGCGGTTTTATTAATGATTATTGTCCTAATCACTATTTTCTACATTCGCTCAACACAGCCAAGAACACAAGCGAAAAAAGAAGCGACAGAAATTGCTAAAGAATATGCAAACTTGGAGACAGTGGATCACTTTTATTGGTTTACCCGAAAAGATACGTACTTTAGTGTGACAGGTAAAGATAATAAAGGGGAAGAATTAGCTGTGATCATCCCGAAATCGGGGGACAAAGTGACTGTTTTAAATCAGAAAGATGGTGTTGACGAAGACCACATCCGCCAAATCGTTGAAACTGATTACAAAGAGAATAACATCCAAAAAGTCAGCTTAGGTCTGTATAAGGATAAACCAACGTGGGAAGTCGTTGCAAAAAACGATGACGGATCATTAAGTTATTATCTATTAACATTTGATAAAGCTGAAGAAATTATGATCATCAAAAATGTCTGACGAGACGTTTTAATGAAGAGCGTTAGCTAAAATCAAATAAACTTAAAGAATTAGCTGATGAATCAAGATAGACAGCGGTAGGAAATGAGCTCGATTGTTAGAATAGAATCCCTACCGTGCTCTAGAAAATGAAGGGAGCAATCATATGGACATATCAAAACGCGCACAAAAATTAGAACCCTCTGTTACGTTAGCAGCTGCTGCCAAAGCCAACGCATTAAAAGCAGAAGGAAAAGATGTTCTAAGTTTAACCGTAGGTGAGCCGGATTTTAGCACACCAAAAAACATTCAACAAGCAGCGATTCAAGCCATCGAAAGCGGAAAAGCCAGTTACTATACACCTTCTGCTGGGATCAAAGAATTGCGAGAAGCTGTTGTCGAACATATTGAAACTTACTATAACTTGAGTTATCAAGTCAAAAATGTAATCGTAACAGATGGTGCAAAATTTGCATTGTATCTTCTTTTTCAAGCGGTATTGAACCCAAATGATGAAGTCATCATTCCAGTGCCATATTGGGTAAGCTACGGTGAGCAAGTAAAATTAGCTGAAGGAGTACCTGTTTTTATCTCATGCAATCAGGAAAAAGAATTCAAAGTAACGGTGGAACAATTAGAAGAAGCTAGAACAGATAAAACGAAATTATTGATTTTAAATTCCCCTTCTAATCCAACGGGAATGATTTATTCTGAAGCAGAATTACGTAAAATAGGTGAGTGGGCTGTCCAAAATGATATTTTGATTGTATCAGATGATATCTATGGTAGACTCGTTTATAACGGAGCCACTTTCACACCAATAGCAACATTATCCGAAGCAATCCAAAAACAAACAATCATTATCAATGGCGTTTCTAAAAGTTATGCGATGACAGGTTGGCGTATCGGTTATGCTGTCGGTGATGAAACGATCATCTCAGCAATGAATGATATCGCATCACAATCAACCAGTAATCCGACGGCTGTCAGTCAATACGCTGCGATTGAAGCATTGATCGGTGAACAAGATACAGTTGAAATCATGAGACAAGCATTTGAAGCACGTCTAAATGAGATTTATCCGTTGTTTGCAGCGTTACCTGGGTTTAAAATCGAAAAACCGAATGGTGCATTTTACTTGTTTCCAAATATCAAAGATACCCTAACAATGTGCGGCTATACAGATGTCACGCAATGGGTAGATGATTTATTGGCTGAAGCGCAAGTTGCATTAGTTACAGGTGCAGGATTTGGCGCACCTGAAAACGTTCGGATTAGTTATGCAACCGATTTAGATACATTAAAAGAAGCCGTTAAACGTATCAAAGCCTTTATCGAGAAAAAAGCAACAAACTAAACTACTTAATTCGGGATAGGTAAAAGAATAAATGAATGGAGAGACGATTGTGGAACAAATTCAAATTATTGATTCAAAAAATCATGTAGGGGAAACAGTAAAGATAGGGGCTTGGATTGCAAATAAACGTTCAAGCGGGAAAATTGCGTTTCTACAATTACGTGATGGGACAGCTTATTTTCAAGGCATTGTAGTGAAAAGTGAAGTTTCAGAAGAAGTCTTCCAGTTAGCGAAAAGTCTAACGCAAGAAACCTCTGTTTGGATCACTGGTGAAATCAGAGAAGATAGCCGTTCAAAATTTGGCTACGAGATCGGAGTAACAGGAATCGAAGTCATTGGTGAAAGTCATGATTATCCGATCACACCCAAAGAGCATGGAACAGACTTTTTGATGGATCACCGTCATTTATGGTTGCGTTCATCTCGTCAGCATGCAATCATGCAAATCCGTAACGAAATCATTCGCGCAACATATGAATTTTTCAATAATCATAACTTTGTTAAAATCGACCCACCAATCCTAACTGCAAGTACAGCAGAAGGGACGACTGATTTATTTGAAACAAACTATTTTGATCAAAAAGCTTATCTATCTCAAAGTGGACAATTGTATATGGAAGCCGCAGCATTAGCTTTCGGGAAAGTATTCTCATTTGGACCAACATTTAGAGCTGAAAAATCAAAAACGCGTCGTCATTTGATTGAATTTTGGATGATCGAGCCTGAAATGGCGTTTATGCATCAAGAAGAAAGTTTAGAAGTACAAGAACAATACGTCGCATTTCTTGTTCAAAGCGTGCTAGACAATTGTGATCATGCCTTAGATGTTTTAGAACGTGATAGAGAAGTCTTGAAAAAATATACACAATTACCTTTCCCACGTATTTCATATGATGAAGCAGTGGAATTATTAAAGAAAAATGGGTTTGATGATATTGAATGGGGCGATGATTTTGGCTCGCCGCATGAAACGTTTATTGCCAACTCATTTGATCGACCAGTCTTCATTTTAAACTATCCAAAAGCAATCAAAGCTTTCTACATGAAACCACATCCTACTCGCGATGATGTTGTAATTTGTGCAGATATGATTGCACCAGAAGGGTATGGAGAAATCATTGGGGGTTCTGAGAGAGCAATCGATCATGATTATTTGTTAGAACAAATTCGTAACCATAATCTAGATGAAAAAGAATATTCTTGGTATTTAGATTTACGTCGTTACGGTTCGGTTCCACATTCAGGTTTCGGCCTAGGATTAGAACGTACGGTTACATGGTTAGCTGGAATTGAGCATGTTCGTGAAGCAAGCCCGTTCCCACGCTTGTTAAACCGTATTTACCCATAGCAATATAAAAAAATTAGTCATTGAAACCAAGTTTCAATGACTAATTTTTGTGGTTCTACGTCAAATTGTGTTGGTGAACAAAAAACTGAATAGAAATCAAAGTCTGGTAAGGATAGAACATTCTTATCAGGCTTTTTTATTGTTGTGAAAAAATAAGACCTTGAATAATATAAATACGTGAACGAAAATGATAAAAGTTTCGATAGCCATAGGCTACCCGTTTGATTACCTTAAGTTTATTGTTTAAGCCTTCAGTAATACCATTAGAATAAGGGAAGCGAAACGAATTCTTAATGCCTTCTTTATATTTGTTAAAGAAGAGTAATTTCTTTTTGAACCAGTGTGGTAGCTGATTATCTAGCTGTTGAAGATACTCAAAAAAGAGCGTATGTTCTCGATGAGAAAAAGCATATTTTAAATATTGAACCGTATCATAGCCTGTTCGTAGGACATCATCATAGTGCAACAGTTCATCGACAATATCTTGTTGACTTAATGGCCGTTTAAATAAGGGCTGATAAGCTCGACAGTTTATATCTAATTTATCGGAATCTTTCAATAGTAGCTTCCAATAGCGTTTTAAACGACGGTATTGTTTTGGTTCAGAACTTTTCAAACGGTTCATCGTTTGAATTCGCAGTTGGTTCAACGTACGATTCATTTGTTGGACGATATGAAAGCGATCCGTCACTAATTGAGCATTCGGAAAAACCGTTCGAAGAAGTTGATGGTAACTAGCGTTCATATCGGTTACGAGATACGCTACATGTAGCCGAGCTTCACGTGTAAAGCGCATGAAATGAGCGGTCAATTTGTATAGTCGTCTATCTTCCAGCACTTCTAACAACTGATTCCGTTCTCCATCCACACAAATAAAGCTCATACTTCCTTGGCAAGATTTCATGGATTTAAATTCATCGATACATAGAATTTTAGGGAGGAAGTTCCAGTTTGTTCGATAATTTTTTGATAGTCTCTCCATCATTCTAAGGACTGTTATGTCTGAAACAAAGTGTTTTTGAGCAATCATTTTTCTTGAAACATTCTTTTTCAAGTCAAGCATAATTTGGTATTGAAGCTGTTTAGATAAGTGATGATGTTCTTCAATCAGCTCTGTATGAGCGTGGAAAGTAGCACCACATTCATGACAAAGAAAACGTGTCCGTTTTAGTTCTAATAGAGTGAAGCGCTCATTAAAAACAGGCAATTGAGCTGTTGTTGTATGACTGCCATTTTTGATGATTTGTCCATGATTGAGGCGCCCACATTTCTCGCAATGAGTAGGTGAATAGGTCAGCTTGGCTTTAATCACTTGAGCTTGCACTCCTTTTACTGGTCTTTGTTCCAACCAATTTTCTTCAAACCGGAGGTTTTTGTCTGTAAGTCCGAGCAATAATCTGGTATTCTTATCCATAGGGAACAACCTTTCTGATGATTTGTGGTTTTTGTCGATTTCATTTTATCAGTTAGTTGTTCCTTTTTTGTATTTAAATGCTCAAAAAAGTGCTGGTAGAAAATCTTTTTTGATTTCCACCAACACAATATATTATAGAGCCATTTTTGTTGAAATTGAAATTTTCAGTTAAATTGCAACAAGAAAAAAGAAAAAGTAAGGTAATATGTTTAGAATTCTATTGTTTTATGGTAGAATTGACACAAAGTACAATAAAGGAATGACTCGAATGGGAAACCCAACTCAAATTAAACGAAAACATTTTCGCTTTCCAGCCTTTGATGATGAATCAGGTGTGAAATTAGTTTCTGAAAATAAAAGAACATTATTTCAAGATGAGCCGATGCTTACTAAAGCGGTGACACAGACAACCAATCAAGCACAAAGACAGCCAAGTGCGCCGGTAATAGATCCAATAACCGTTCAGCCAGTACTGCAAAAACAACCAACTCAAACAAATAATCAACATGTGTCTCATAGTGAAGAACAACTAGCAGAATTAGCACGTCACAAATCTAATCTGCCTAATTACATGATGGCACACAATAAACCAACATCACCAAAACAAAAAAATAATTTATTTGGTAATATGCCAAAAAGAAGTTCATATGGTTTCGGTTCACAGCAAACTTCTAACAAAAATAAAGCCGCGTTTTCAAAAGATTTTACCTATGATACCCGATCGTATTTTGTACCGAAATATATTCCAGCATCTGTTATTCCAGAGGAGAAAACCCCCACTTTGACAGAGCAGGACTTAACCGAAGCAATGAAAAAAGATCAAAATTCTTATTTGCTTTTTGACGATGAACCAGCAGCTTTTCAAGTGAAAGGGAACGAAGATCCGACCGTTCAAAAATTCAATATTCCTAAAGGTTCACCAGAAATTCCGGTAACAAGACGCCAATACCAACAAATCAAACCTGACATGGAACGATTTGGCAAAGAAGAAGATATTAGTCATTCTTTACCACGCTCTCGAAAAGAATTAAAAACAGCTAAAGAAAATGCCAAAAGCCAAACGGCCTATGGACAAAAAGTAGCGGAAGCTGAACAGGACAAAAAACGTGGAATATTAGATAAGTCGTTAAGCGGTATAATTGAAGATTCAAGTATGGAACTAGAAAATAGCAAGTATTTTAAGTAAGCATGATCTGAGACAAAACTCTATTTGGTTTTGTCTCAGCTTTTTACTGCAAATCAAGACGAACACACTAATATAGAGATACGCAACTATCAATACAAGGGAGTCTCTTTAACTCTTGTAAGAAGAGGGACAGTTTTTTTTGGTTGATTATTTCACAATTTTGTATGATAATGGGTTCCGTATGATTGAAAAAGACCTAAAAAAGACGTTTTATATAGAGAATAAGAGAAGAGGATTAAAATGAGCAATCAAGAGAATAAATTACATCATTTTGTCGGGATCAAAGGATCAGGAATGAGTTCGTTGGCGCTTGTGTTATTTGAAAAAGGATACCAAGTACAAGGTTCTGATGTGGATGAATATTTTTTCACTCAACGTGATTTAGAAAAAGTTGGTATTACAATTTTACCATTCAATGCGGACAATATTGCAAAAGATATGATCGTTATTGCTGGAAATGCATTTCCAGATACACATGAAGAGTTGGTTCGTGCCAAAGAATTAGGTGCGGAAATCATTCGTTATCATGATTTTATAGGACGTTTTATCCAACCGTACACAAGTGTTGCTGTAACAGGTTCACATGGGAAAACAAGCACAACAGGTTTACTTTCTCATATTTTGACAGGGATCGCGCCAACAAGTTATTTGATCGGTGATGGGACAGGTCATGGTGACCCTAATGCTGAATTTTTCGCTTTTGAAGCTTGTGAGTACCGCCGTCATTTCTTAGCGTATTCTCCGGATTATGCAATCATGACGAATATCGATTTTGACCATCCTGATTATTTTAAGAGTATAGAAGATGTATTTTCTGCATTTCAAACAATGGCAGATCAAGTCAAAAAAGGAATTTTTGCTTATGGTGATGATAAGTACTTACGCATGCTAAAAACAGATGTACCGGTCTATTATTATGGCTTAGCAGAGGACGATGATATCCAAGCTAAAAATATTAAACGGACAACACAAGGTTCTTCTTTTGATGTTTACCATAAAGACGATTTCGTTGGGCACTTTGTTTTACCTGCCTTTGGTCAACATAATATTATGAATGCGTTAGGTGTAATTGCTGTAGCGTATTTTGAAAAATTAGATATGGAAAAAGTAGCAGAAGAGATGCTAACATTTGAAGGGGTTAAACGCCGCTTTACAGAGAAAAAAGTATCTGACATGATCATAGTGGACGATTATGCTCATCACCCAACTGAGATTATTGCAACGATTGATGGGGCGCGTCAAAAATACCCAGATAAAGAAATTATTGCAGTATTTCAACCACACACGTTTACACGTACAATTGCATTGATGGACGAGTTTGCTGAAGCATTAGATTTGGCAGATGCTGTTTACCTTTGCGATATCTTTGGCTCTGCTAGAGAACAAAAAGGTGATGTTAAAATTGAGGACCTAGGAAATAAAATTCAAAAAGGTGGGCAAGTCATCAAAGAAGATAATGTATCTCCACTTTTAGATCATGAAGATGCTGTAATGGTCTTCATGGGTGCCGGTGATGTTCAAAAATTTGAACAAGCATACGAAACATTATTAAGTAATACAACAAGAAGCGTATTATAAAATAATTCTTTCTTAAAAAGCTATTGCTAAGAAGGGATTTCAACGAAGAGTTTTAGGATTTGTTGAAGCCCCTTCTTTTTAACTTGCCTTTTGTCGTCATTTTGGTACAATTATCTTATCATTAGTGGAGGTGTACTAATTTGAATATCGGAAAACCGAGAAGATTAGGCAAAACCATCGAAGATATTGAGGAAGGCGATTCGCTGTCTTTAACCGAATCCATTGAAGATAAAGAGTTACTTCTTTATTTGGGCTTAACAAACGATGCCAATCCTTTATATATCCAACATGATTATGCCCAAAAAACAGAATATGGCAAACCAATCGTCCCATCGATCATGCTGATGGGAATTATTACAAGTGCTATTTCCAAGCATTTACCAGGACCAGGATCTCATGTGGTCAATTTTTCGGTGAATTTTGTAGAGCCAGTATTTCATTATGAAACGTTGACATTCAAGTTCGAAGTGATCAAAGTGGATAAGATGAAAGACGTTGTAACGATTTCGATTGAAGTCGTAAATGAGGAAGAAGATCGAGTACTTGATGCGGTTGTAATGGTGCAGCCACCTCAAGTGACAATAACAGATTTAGAAGAGAAAGAAGGAGAAATAAATGAATAATGGAGCAGTAGCCAATGTTGGCTTGAATAAATTCTATTCGAAGATTTATGCGTTTTTAGCGATGGGAATCGGCGTTAGTGCTTTAGTTTCTTATCTGATTTTAAATGTATTTCCAATGGTTCTGGTAACATTGTTGAATTCAACAGCGTTATTTTTTGGCTTATGGATCGTCCAAATTGGGCTAGTACTATTTCTAGGAGTTCGAGCACAAAAGAATCCTAGTTTAGCGGTCGGTGGATTTTTAGTTTATTCTGTTTTAAATGGTGTAACAATATCTGCGACACTGCTACTATATGCGCAAGCGACAGTTGTGAGTGCATTTGTTAGTGCGGCAGCAACATTCGGTGCAATGTCACTAGTTGGTATGTTTACAAAAAAAGACTTATCTGCAATGGGTCACGCAGCGTATAGTGCGTTGATCGGAATTATCATTGCAATGGTGATTAATTTCTTTTTCCTACGCAGTAGCGCAGTTTCATTTTTCATCTCAATTTTGATGGTGTTGATTTTTGCAGGAATTACAGCGTATGACAATCAAAGAATTCGTCAAGTTTACAATGAGACTGGTGGACAAGCAGGTACAGGTATTGCTGTATTTTTCGCATTACAGTTATATCTTGATTTCATTAACTTGTTCTTAGCATTCTTACGTATTTTTGGTAAAAATAATTAATTCGTCGATTGACTTGAAAACACCCAGATAAATCTGGGTGTTTTTTTGTATGTAAATACTCTTTTTAGTACATTTTTATGCGTAATATTCCTATTTAATTGCATAAAAAAACTTTATTAAGTTAAAAAGTGATATAAAATACATTGACTATCTTCACTTGTTGTTTTATACTTTTATAAAATTGGATAAATAAATTTTTTTAAAGTAAGTTGATCATGTACGGGAAGGTGTTATTAATGAAAGAGTATGAAGTTACACCAAAGGGATTTAAGTTCTATGGGACACATGTTGGGATCAAGAAAAAAAGAAAAGATTTTGGGTTGATCGTAGCAGATAACGTCTGTCACGCTGCGGCCGTTTTTACAAAAAATACATTTTGTGGAGAGTGTATTCCCATCGGCAAAGAACACGTGAAAAATGCTGAATTACAAGCAGTCGTCGTCACAAGTGGTATTGCGAATGTTGCGACTGGTAAAATAGGCAGAGAAAATGAATATAAAATTTTAGATAAACTATCAAAGCAGTTCACAATCAAAAAAGAAAATATCTTACCTTCTTCTACAGGTGTAATTGGACCACAGCTTCCTATTGATAGTATTGAGAATTTTTTAGAGGCGGAGTCAATTGATTTACAGGAAAATTATGAAGATTTCGCACATGCGATTTTAACTACGGATCAACGAATCAAGGTACGTAGCTTGTCGGTTGGCGATGCAACGATTTTAGGGATTGTCAAAGGTTCAGGCATGATAGAACCGAATATGGCAACGATGTTGGCATATATTTTAACAGATGCAAAAGTAGCAAAACAAGAGATTTATCCTATGTTGAAAATAGCGGTTGATCAATCATTTAACACCATCAGTATCGATACAGATACAAGTACAAGTGACACAGTAGCCTTTTTAGCCAGTGGTCATCATGAAGTCGAAAATACGGAAATGCAAAGTGCCTTGAATCAAATCTGTAAGGAATTAGCGTTAGATATAGTAAAAGATGCTGAAGGCGCAACAAAGACGATGTTTGTCACTGTCAAAAATGCAGAAAATAAAGAGCAAGCCAAGAATGCTGGAAAATCGATTATCAACTCTCCTTTAGTAAAAACCGCGTTATTTGGCCATGATCCTAATTGGGGACGTATTGCAATGGCACTTGGTAAGACAGAAGGGTTAGTGTTTGATCAGAATAATGTAGAAATCTATTATGGCCATTATCCAATTTTCTCAAAGAATAATGAAGAGAAACAAAATATAAACAAGATTGCTGAGTACATTAAACAAAATGAAGATATTTATTTAACAATTGATTTGCATCAAGGGAAGGAAACAGTTGAAGTGATTGGTTGTGATTTAAGTTATGAGTATGTCAAAATAAATAGTGATTATTCAACTTGAGTTCCACCTTTCGGAAGTAAGGCTTTTCAAAAGAGAATAGAAATGTTTGAACTCCCCACCTTGATTCTAAAAATAAAAGTTTCTTTCTCCTCTTTTATTTTGCGAATGTATGTTCTATAATAAGAACATGATAGGTGGGATCGAACATGCAGAACACGCAAAGAATCGCAGTCCGCAGATTAGTGGAATTTATTTTGCGCAGAGGGAGTATCAACGCTAGGCATACAAGTGAACATACAGCGCTGGAAGGAGCAAAGATCCATCGGAATCTTCAAAAAACAGCCGGAGAGAAGTATCAAAAAGAGATCAAACTTGCTATAAACATAGAATTAAACGAACAAACATACATAATTGAAGGTCGTGCAGATGGAATTTTTATTGATGATAAAAAACGAACTGTAATTGACGAAATCAAAACCTCGGAACCAGCTTTTTCGGAGTTGTTGCAAGAGCAAATAGATATGTATTGGTATCAAGTGATGTGCTATGGACATATTTATTGCCAACAAGAAGACTTGGCTGAAATCACGTTACAGTTGACCTATTACCAAACGACAACCGAAGAAATTACTCGACAAGAACAAACATTGACGAAAGAAGAGCTCAAAGGATTCTTTGATGAGTTAACACAGAAATACGAACAGTGGCTGATTTTTAAAGCGAATTGGCGCAATATTCGGAATCGATCTTTGCAACAATTGCCTTTTCCTTATGGCGATTATCGAACTGGTCAAAGGGAATTAGCTGTTGCTGCTTATAAAACGATACTAAGTGATCAAAAACTATTTGTCGAAGCACCAACTGGAACAGGTAAAACGATTTCGACATTATTTCCCACCCTAAAAGCAATCGGTGAAGAACATGCAGAAAGAGCTTTCTATTTAACGGCCAAAACAATCACTCGTCAAGTCGCGGAAGATGCTGTAGAAGCAATGAAACAAAAAGATATGCAGTTAAAAAGTATCACGTTAACAGCTAAAGATAAAATCTGTTTTTTAACAGAACAAAATTGTACACCAGAAGCTTGCCCTTTTGCAAATGGGTATTATGATCGTTTGAATGAAGGGTTGTGGGATTTATTAAACAACGAAAATCAATTTACACGTGAAACCATTGAAAGATATGCACGCAAGCACACTTTATGTCCATTCGAATTGTCATTAGATGTCAGTTTGTGGTGTGATTTAGTGATCTGTGATTATAATTATTTATTTGATCCAGTTGTTTATTTAAGACGCTTTTTTGATGAGCAGACCGAAGTAAAAGAAAATATCTTTTTGGTAGATGAGGTTCATAATTTAGTTAATCGTTCTAGGGAAATGTATTCAGCCGTTTTGTCTAAAAGTAAGCTACTATCACTGAAGCAGATACTGGGGAAAAAGCAGACTAAATTGATCCGAGCATTGAATAAAGTTGAAAAAGAATTTGAAAAAATCAAGCAAGTCTGCGATGAAGAAGGAAAAGAGTTTTTACACCAGAATGCGCCGATTGACTCTCTAGTAAAAGCTGCTTATGGACTAGCTGAAAAAATCAAAGAATGGCTCCCCGAAAATCAAGAGCATGTCGAGCTAAATCAAATCTTGTCCATTTATTTTGAGTTGCTGAATTATACGAAAATCAGTGAGGGGTACGATGATCATTATTGTACATATGTGAATTGTCAAAATTATGATATCCTCGTCAAGCAATTTTGTATCGATCCAAGCTATCTCTTGCAGCAAAAGTTAGACAAAGGAAAGGCCAGTATTTTATTTTCAGCAAGTTTAACCCCATTAGATTACTATCAGGAAATTTTAGGGGGAGGAGAGGAGAGTTTACGTTATCGAATTCCTAGCCCTTTCCCAAAAGAAAATCAATTATTAGTGATTGAAAAGTACATCCAAACGACCTATAAAGAACGTGAAAAGAGCTATGAAAAAATCATCGAAAGTTTGACGAACATGATTGAGCAAAAGCAAGGCAATTACTTCGTTTTCTTTCCGTCCTATTCCTATATGGATATCATTTATGAGCAGTTCCGAGAAAAAAATCCCCACATTAAAACAAAGATTCAAGCGAGTATGATGAATGAAGCAGAACGAGAAGCCTTTTTAGGGGACTTTGTTCTAGAACCAACAGAAACAGTCGTTGGCTTCTGTGTTCTAGGTGGTATTTTTTCAGAAGGAATCGATTTAAAAGGCAATCGCTTGATCGGCACGGCAATCGTTGGTGTTGGTTTGCCGCAAATCAATCATGAACAAGAATTGGTCAAAGGTTATTATGATCAGCAGAAAAATCAAGGCTTTCAATTTGCGTATCAAATTCCTGGAATGAATAAAGTATTGCAGGCAGCAGGGAGAGTTATTAGAGATACAGAGGATAAAGGCGTCGTATTACTTTTAGATCAACGTTTTTCAACAGCTGCTGTTCAACGATTTTTTCCTCCTCATTGGAATCAGGTTCAAATATCTAGTTCCCATGAGCAGACCAAGCATCTTATACAGCAGTTTTGGGATTTAAATTAAGCAGAAGATAATAGGAAAAAAGCTCTCTTACTGGTATACTAAAAAAGAGTTGAGTTGTAAAATTTACTCTTTGTTTTTTATTAAGTATAATGACTATAAAAAAAGCCGAAGGTCTAATTATCGGCTCTTTTTTGAGCAAAAATTCACCAAAATATCTGAATAAAATGATCATAGGGAGACTAAAGTATGAAAACAATCCTAGTATTACATACAGGTGGCACGATTTCGATGTCAAAGGAGGTAGATGGCAATGTCACGACAAACAATAGGAATCCGCTTCTCAATCAAGAAGAATTAGTAGCAGGGAAAGTAAATTTAGTTGTAGAAGCCATTTTTAATATTCCTTCACCTCATATGACCTTAGAAAGGATGTTGGAATTAAAAGAGCGAATCCAAAAAGCATACAAAGAAAATATCGATGGAGTCGTAATCACGCATGGCACAGATACATTAGAGGAAACAGCCTATTTTTTAGATATTACGCTTGAAAACGAAATTCCTGTTGTCTTAACAGGCGCTATGCGTTCAAGCAACGAAATTGGGACAGATGGTTTATACAATTTTATTAGTGCAGTTTGGACAGCATGTTCAGATGAATCTTTTGGTAAAGGTGTGCTTGTTGTGATGAATGATGAAATTCATACCGCTCGTTATGTCACGAAAACCCATACTACAAATGTTGCAACGTTTCGAACACCGACATTTGGTCCAATTGGTATGATTGCGAAAGAACGAACTTTTTTTGCTAGTGAAGTACGCCCGCAAGAAGTCTGCGATATCCAAAGTGTGACGGGCGAAGTATACGTGATCAAAGCCTATGCTGGAATGGACGGTAGTTTATTTGATTTAGTGGATAATGATCGGACAGACGGTATTGTGATAGAAGCTTTAGGTGCGGGGAATCTTCCGCCAGAGACATTACCATCATTAGAGAGACTCTTGGCTAGGAATATCCCTATTGTTTTAGTTTCTCGCTGTTCGAATGGAATTGCTGAAGATATTTACGACTATGAAGGCGGCGGTGTTAATTTAAAGAAAATGGGTATTATTTTTTCTAGAGGATTAAACGGACCAAAAGCTCGAATTCGCTTGATCGTTGGCTTAAATAGCGGGAAAGATCAACAGGCGTTAGATGATTTTTTGAGTGAATAAAATAAAAAGCATAACAAGCTTAGAAACAAATTGTTTCAGCTAGTTATGCTTTTCAATTAACGGAAATTCGTAAACTGTAATTCTACAGGTAAATCTAAATTTCGAAGCAATGTAATCACTTTTTGTAAATCATCACGACTTTTCCCGGTGACTCTGATTTGATCTTCTTGAATTTGTGATTTGACTTTGATACCAGAATTTTTGATTGCGACATTGATTTTTTTAGCATTATCACGATCGATCCCGCTAATTAAATCACCATACTGACGTGCAGAACCACCAAGTGCTTTTTCACTTTCTGAGAAATGGATGTTTTTTATCGGAACTGCTCGTTTAACTAGCTTACTAAACAAGACATCTTTTACTTGTTCAATTTTATAGTCGTCTTCTGCGACTATCATTAACTTGTTATTTTCTAATTTTATATCAGCAATCGAACCTTTGAAGTCAAAACGATTTTTGATTTCTTTCAGTGCGATTTGGATCGCGTTTTTGACTTCTTCTATATTCATTTCAGATGTTACATCGAAACTTGCTTCTTTTGCGGCCATTGGGTGATCTCCTCTCATTATTTCTTACTTTATAGTACCATTAAATAGGGAAGAAACAAGTCTAAAATACTTTTTTAAGACAAAGTTCTGTTCTAGAAAAAGAAACGATGGAATTGAGAGTGAGTGAGACTAAAATAATCCTCATTTTTAACGTTTTTTCTTTTCTTTTTTTTGGCAAACTGTTATTCTAATTCGTGGGAATTTATCTATTGAAGTAAGTACCCTATCTATTAATGTAGATTGAGGTTTTTCATATAAGGAGGCGGTTTTGGGATGAGTAAATGGGTTATTTCATATAAACAAAGTGAGACGTTGAAAAAGTTCGCTGTTATTTTTGTGACTGGGATATTAGTAGGAATCAGTTTGAATTTCTTTTTGATTCCAGCAAAAGTTTTTTCTGCTGGTATGAATGGTGTTGCGCAAATCATCGCAACTTTATTGTACACACATCTTGGAATTACTATAGATACAGGTCTATTTATTTTGTTATTAAATATTCCGATTTTTGTTTTAGGGTTTATGAGGCTTGGGAAAGAATCAACAATTTACAGTTTTCTAAATGTCGCATGGGTTTCATTAACGACTATTTTGATCCCAATCGAAGTGATTACTACCAATCCATTGATGAATGCCATTGCAGGTGGCGTACTGATTGGCATCGGTGCAGGTTTATCTCTTAAAATGGGGTTTACAACTGGAGGAATGGATGTTATTTCATTAGTTCTATCGAAGACGACTGGGAAAACAGTTGGTAATTATATGTTTATGTTGAACGGTATCATTGTGGCGATAGCTGGTTTTGTTTTTGATTGGGAAAGTGCATTATATACGATTATTTCAATTTATTGTATGACCCAAGTTGTTGACACGATCCATACGAGCCACCAAAAAGTTACCGCAATGATCGTAACCGTTCAGCCTGAGGTTGTGACTCAAGCGATTTCAAAACAAATGATTCGTGGGATGACGTTACTACCATCAATGGGCGGTTATTCTGGTGTCGAAGGACGGATGATCATGATGGTGATTACGCGTTACGAACTTTATGATTTGGAGCAAATCGTTTATGAAGTGGATGAGAATGCTTTTATGAATATTATTCCTACCAATTCTGTTTTAGGACGCTTTGCCAATGAAGATGAACAACGAATTTTTAAAAGTACTGGCAGTTTCCCGGAAATGAAGAAACACAAAACAAAATAAAAATAGAATCGCTTTTTCAAGTTCCTCAAAAATTCCGGAATCAATCGGCGTTTTTGAGGAACGTTTTTCTTTTTTTAAAAGGCAATAGTTTGTCTGATAAATTTCCCAGACATTGACACTTTTTCTCTATCAAATAACTAGCTTCCCAGAACCTCTTCAATCTATTGATAGCGGATTCATACGATGGTATAACTAACTTGTAAAACAAATGAATAGAAGGAGGGTGTTTCACTAGTGATGGAGAAGGTGCAACGATTTGGAGGCGCAATGTTCACCCCAGTCTTATTATTTTCATTTTCGGGAATAATGGTAGCGCTTGCGATTATTTTTAAAAATCCAATTATTGTTGGAAATATCGCAAATGAGGGAACGGTTTGGTATGGTGTCTGGTCTGTTTTAGAAAGCGGTGCGTGGACAGTATTCAATCAAATGGAATTATTATTTGTTATTGGGTTACCAATCGGACTTGCCAAAAAAGCCAATGCTCGAGCAGCAATGGAAGCTTTTGTGATTTATCTGACCTGTAATTACTTTATTAGTAGTATGCTAGAATATTTCGGTCCATTCTTTGGTGTCGATTTTGCCCAAGAAGCTGGTGGCGATAGCGGGATGAAACTGATTGCTGGCATCAAAACATTGGATACAGGTATTATTGGTGCCATTTTTATTTCAGCAATCGTAGTTTGGCTGCATAATCGCTACTTTGATACTAAGTTACCAGATTTTTTAGGTATTTTCCAAGGGTCATCGTTGATTGCGATTTTAGGATTTTTCGCGATGTTGCCGATCGCGTTTCTAATCTGTCTCGTATGGCCAAAAATTCAAATGGGTATCGGCTCCATGCAAACTTTCTTAGCGAGTGCTGGTACGTTCGGTGTTTGGTTGTATACATTTTTAGAAAGAATCTTGATCCCTACTGGGTTACACCATTTCATCTACACACCATTTGTGTATGGTCCTGCGGTGGTTGAGAACGGTATTACAAAATATTGGATGGCTCATCTTAATGAGTATGCACAAACGACAACGCCGATTAAACAGCTATTTCCACAGGGAGGCTTTGCTTTACATGGAAATTCAAAAATTTTTGCTTCACCAGGAATAGCAGCAGCGTTTTATTTTACTGCAAAGCCTGATAAGCGAAAAAAAGTATTAGCGATCTTGATTCCAGTAACATTAACAGCTGTTTTAGCAGGTATTACTGAACCGTTGGAGTTTACGTTCCTATTTGTGGCACCGCCGTTATTTGTTTTACATGCAGTTTTAGCAGCAACGATGGCAGCAACGATGTACTTCTTCGGTGTGGTAGGAGATATGGGCGGTGGTTTCATTGATTTATTGGCAAAAAACTGGATTCCGTTATTTGCCAATCACAAAGGGATGATTTTTACCCAGTTGATTATCGGGTTATCCTTCACGTTGATTTATTTTGTCGTTTTTAGAGCCTTGATTTTGAAATTTAATTTTGCGACTCCTGGAAGAGAGGAAGATCAGGAAGTTAAATTGTATAGTAAAAAGGATTATAAGGAAGCAAAAAAAGCTGGCATTTTAGGTGACGTTGCAATTGCAGGAGCGAATCAATACACAGATCAAGCAGCTGTCTACTTAGAAGCTTTTGGCGGTAGTGATAATATCGAAAAAGTAACAAATTGTGCAACACGTTTGCGGATCACTGTGAAAGATGAAGGAATTGTGTTGCCTGATGGCGCCTTTAAAGAAGGCGGGGCACATGGTGTGGTCAGAAATGGAACTGCTTTTCAAGTCATTGTCGGTTTGGATGTGCCACAGGTCAGAGAGCAATTTGAGAACTTATTAGCATTAGGAAATGAACATCAAATAAATGATTAAACATGAAGGAGCTGGACAAAAAATGAAAAAATTTTCAATCGTAATTGCAGGTGGAGGAAGTACTTTTACCCCAGGAATCGTTTTAATGTTATTAGATAATTTAGAGAAATTTCCGATTCGACAAATCAAATTTTATGACAATAATCCAGAAAGACAAAAACAAATTGCTGATGCTTGCGAAATCATCATCAAAGAGCAAGCGCCAGACATAGATTTTCTGGCAACAACCGATCCAAAAACTGCATTTAGTGATGTTGATTTTGTAATGGCGCATATTCGTGTCGGTTTATATGCGATGCGAGAGAAAGATGAGAAAATCCCTTTGAAATATGGGGTGATTGGACAAGAAACATGTGGACCAGGAGGGATTGCTTATGGCATGCGTTCTATTGGCGGTGTATTAGAATTGATCGATTATATGGAAAAATACTCTCCAGATGCGTGGATGTTGAACTACTCAAATCCAGCAGCAATCGTGGCTGAAGCTACGCGGAAGTTACGTCCTACTACTAAAATTATCAATATTTGTGATATGCCGGTTGGGATTGAAGAGCGGATGGCAAAAACTGTTGGGTTAAGTTCTAGAAAAGAAATGGTGGTTCGATATTATGGGTTGAATCACTTTGGTTGGTGGACAGACATCAGAGATAAAGAAGGCAATGATTTAATGCCAAAAATTAAGGAGCATGTGAGAGATTACGGATATTCTTTGAAAGAAGAAATCGAAGAATCACAACATACAGACGCTAGTTGGATGCATACGTTTGCTAAAGCAAAAGAAGTCTTTGCAGTTGATCCAACAACACTACCAAATACGTATCTGAAATATTATTTTTATCCTCAAGATGAAGTAGCGCATGCAAATCCAGAATATACCCGAGCAAATGAAGTAATGGCTGGACGTGAAAAGCATGTCTTTGGAGAATGTAATCGTATTACTAAAGTAGGAACAGCGAAAGGAACGACATTGGAAGTAGACGAGCATGCATCTTATATTGTGGATTTAGCAAGAGCAATTGCCTATAACACTCACGAAAGAATGTTATTGATCGTAGAGAACCAAGGAGCTGTTGTCAATTTTGATGAAACAGCAATGGTAGAAGTTCCATGTGTTGTAGGCAGTAACGGACCAGAACCGGTCGTTCAAGGAAAAATTCCTCGTTTTCAAAAAGGACTCATGGAGCAACAAGTGGCTGTCGAAAAATTAGTTGTTGAGGCTTGGACAGAAGGATCGTATCAAAAATTATGGCAAGCCTTAATGTTATCTAGAATTGTGCCAAATGCTCGAATTGCCCAAGAAATACTAGATGATTTAGTGGAAGCGAATAAAGAATTTTGGCCTAAGTTGTCGTGATTACCTTTCAGAATAGTTTTCCTTAGTAGATTCCCTTAGTATCGTTTTGAATTTTCATCCTTTATACTAAGGGAAGAATACGAAGGAAAAGAGGGATCAGTTATGGATTTAGAAACATTGATGCAAAAACATCAAAAACAATTAAGTGAAATGGATTGGACTATATTAGGGTATATTTTGGAAAATGAACAAGATCTTATGCACTTGAGCATTATTGAGTTAGGTGAAAAAGTCCATAGTTCTAAGTCTTCGATATTACGTTTAACAAAAAAATTAGGATTTTCTGGTTATTCAGAGTTTAAATATTTTATGCGGCAATCCAAGCAACATACTATTGCCACAACTGGAACAGATTTAATCGCTCTACAAACAAAAGATATTGAAAATACAGTCAAGTTGGCGCAGCAGACAGATTTTACGTTACTAAGTAAAGCAATTCAAAAAGCCAATACTGTTTATTGTTACGCAACAGGTTATTCACAAAGAAAAGTAATTGAAGAATTTTCAAAGATGTTGATGATTTGTGATAAGCGTTCAATTATAATCCCTGTTAAAACAGAACTGGATATCAGCATGTCAATGATCACAAAAGAAGATATTGTGTTGTTTGTTTCTTTAAGTGGTGAGACGGATGATGTCAAACAAAATATTTTATCGTTAAATGCAAGAAAAATCCCAGTGGTAGCAATCACGACGTTTTCACATAATTTTTTTGCAGAACATGCACAATATGCTTATTTTTATTATTCAACCCCGTTCACTGTTTCAGGGAAAGAACACATTGCTCAGTCATTAGTTGGATTGAGTGTATTGGTGGATTTGATTTTTAGAAAATATGTGACATATTTGAATAAAGAATTTGAGGAGGGGATGTAATGGCATTGTTTCTGCAACCAACTAAAATGAGGCAGCTATTATGTGGATACTGGTTGCTCGTTCCGTTATTATTTGGTGCATATCTTTTCACTTTAGCAACAGTTAAAAATGTTCCAATGGGGATGATTTTTACGAGTATACCAAGTTTGACTTTAGCGAGTATTGTCGTGTTGTTGATGATTTTTCAGTTGTATGGCCTGTACATCATTGGTCATTCAAGTGAAAGTCGGCATTCTTTATTGGGGAGTTATTTAATAGTCAACACCATTCAGCAATTATTATCCTTTAATATTCCTGGATTCGTTATATGTTTGCTTTTTTATCGAAGTTTACACAATGAGAAAGAAAGATCAAGAGTGCCGAAACAAATTAAATGGACCATCTATGGTTTAATGAGCTTTATTTCTTTCATGACAATGATAATTCTTTGGCTTCAGTTATCGTTATAATGTTACGAATAATGTGAGTGTAGCAGCTTAGCTGATACACTCTTTTTTTATACAAAAAGCAGTAAGTGTCTACAGTTTTGTGAAAGTCTGGACAAAAGTTTTCTGAAAAAGTCAATTTTAGTAGAAAAGTACTAAAAAGTCTGCTAAAATATAACTGTTGATTAAGGATATCCTTAACAAATAAAGTTTTTTTAAAACTTAGGAGGAATTTTATTATGCCATTAGTATCAGGAACAGAATTTCTTAAAGCAGCTCGCAAAGGCGGCTACGGTGTCGGAGGATTTAACACAAACAACCTAGAATGGACAAAAGCGATCCTTGAAGCTGCAGAAGCTAAAAAAGCGCCAGTTTTGATCCAAACTTCTATGGGTGCGGCTAAATACATGGGCGGATACCAAGTATGTTACGATTTAGTAAAAGACTTAATCGATTCAATGGGTATTACTGTACCAGTAGCTCTTCACTTAGATCACGGTGAGTATGAAGATGCATTAGAATGTATCGAAATCGGCTACACATCAGTTATGTTTGATGGTTCACACTTACCATTCGAAGAAAACATCGAAAAAGCAAAAGATGTTGTTGCAAAAGCACACGCTAAGGGTGTTTCTGTAGAATGTGAAGTTGGTTCAATCGGCGGCGAAGAAGACGGAATCATTGGTTCTGGCGAATTAGCTGACGTACAAGAATGTGTACAAATGGTTGCTACAGGTATTGATTACCTAGCATGCGGAATCGGTAACATCCACGGTTCATACCCAGACAACTGGACTGGTTTAGCATTTGACCACTTACAAGAAATCGCTGACGCTGTTGGTGACATTCCATTAGTATTACATGGTGGATCAGGTATTCCTTTAGAGCAAGTTCAAAAAGCAATTTCTATGGGCGTTTCTAAAATCAACGTGAATACTGAGTGTCAAGAAGTATTTGCTGCAGCAACGCGTAAATACATTGAAGAAGGCAAAGATCTTGAAGGTAAAGGCTTTGACCCTCGTAAATTATTAGCACCAGGCACAAAAGCTGTTACTGAATTAGTAGAGCAACGTATTGAATGGTTCGGTTCTGCTAACAAAGCATAATGAATTAAAAAAAGAAATAACAGCATTGCTGTTATTTCTTTTTTTTGTTTTGGAAAATAATCGTTTAAATCTCATGTTTTGCTCGAAAATATTCGAAAAATACATTAAAATCGAGTAAATCAATGAAAATAACGAAAAGCGAATCACTGTTGCCTTTTTTATTGTCCTTTAATGTGTTAGAATAGTTTGGGTATATTACAAAAAAATAAAACTATTTGTTTTACATAGATAGGTGAGAATAATAAATGAAAAAAATCGTAATCAATGGCAATCGTCCATTAACAGGAGAAGTATGTATCAGCGGCGCAAAAAACAGTGCAGTGGCATTGATTCCCGCAGCTATCTTAGCTGATTCACCAGTAACATTAGATGGTGTACCTGATATTCAAGATGTTCATTCTTTAATTGAAATATTAGAAATTATGGGTGCTAAAACAACCTTTACAGATAATACACTAGTGATCGATCCAACAGAAATCGTTTCTGTTCCCATGCCTAAAGGCAAAATCAATAGTCTTCGTGCGTCCTATTACTTTATGGGTTCATTACTTGGAAAGTTTGGTGAAGGGGTGGTTGGCCTTCCAGGAGGCTGTTACCTTGGACCACGTCCAATCGATCTTCATATCAAAGGATTTGAAGCACTTGGAGCTCAAGTGACAAATGAACATGGTGCCATGTATTTAAGAACAGAAGACGGACTTCATGGAACAAGAATCTTTATGGATATGGTTTCAATCGGAGCAACGATCAATGTGATGTTAGCGGCTGTTAAAGCAGAAGGCAAGACAATTATTGAGAATGCTGCACGTGAACCGGAAATTATCGATGTTGCAACCTTATTGAATAACATGGGGGCAAACATCCGTGGTGCTGGAACAGATATCATTAGAATCGAAGGTGTCAAAAAATTACATGGTTGCCGCCATTCCATCATTCCTGATCGAATCGAAGCGGGTACTTACCTAGCGTTGGCTGCTGCGATGGGTGAAGGAATCAAAGTTCGTAATGTGATTTATGAACATCTAGAAAGTTTTATTGCGAAATTGCAAGAAATGGGTGTTAAAATGACGATCGAAGAAGATATGATCGAAGTCCACCCATCTCATGATTTAAAAATGACTACAGTCAAAACATATCCTTATCCAGGTTTTGCAACTGATTTACAACAACCAATTACCCCTTTGATGTTAAAAGCTAAAGGAACAGGTGAAGTTATTGACAGTATTTATGCGCAACGCACGAAGCATATTCCAGAATTAGTGCGTATGGGAGCAGATGCATCGATAGAAGGTAATATGATCGTGCTCAATGGCCCTACACAATTACATGGAGCAGAAGTTGTCGCGTCAGATCTTAGAGCCGGTGCTTGTTTAGTAATCGCTGGATTAATGGCAACAGGTACAACAACGATTTACAATGTAGAGTATATTTTGCGTGGCTATGATCATATTATCGAAAAATTAACAGCACTTGGTGCTGATATCCAAATGATTGAGACTGAGGAAGAAAACGAGGTGGCTAAATGAGTGACTATTTAACAATGGCGGAACTTGAAAATAGTACATTAAAAGATATCTATTCTTATGCTAAAGAATTCAAGATCCCTTATTATAGTCAAATGAATAAAAAAGAGTTATCTTTAGCTGTTATTAGAGCACAAGCTGAGAAACAAGGCTTTTTCTTTATGGAAGGAATTTTAGATATTGTCTCTCAAGATGGCTATGGTTTTTTACGCCCAATCAATTATGGACCTAGTGCAGAAGATATTTATATCTCATCTTCTCAAATACGTCGATTTGGCTTACGTAATGGGGACAAAGTTGCAGGAAAAGCTCGTCCGCCCAAAGAATCAGAACGTTATTATGGCTTGATGCATGTTGAAAGTGTCAACGGGAAAGATCCAGAAGAAGCAAAAGAGCGGCCGCATTTCCCAGCATTAACACCGCTTTACCCCGAAAAACAAATCAAATTAGAAACAACTCCTGGTAGACTATCGACGCGCATGATCGACATTTTTTCTCCTGTTGGATTTGGTCAACGTGGATTGATCGTTGCACCTCCAAAAGCAGGTAAAACAAGCGTGTTAAAAGAAATTGCTAATGGTATCTCGGAAAATTATCCAGATGTAGAATTAATCTTATTATTGATCGATGAACGGCCTGAAGAAGTGACCGACTTAGAACGTAGTGTCAAAGGTGATGTTGTCTCTTCGACATTTGATCAGCAACCACAAAATCATACTCGTGTTTCTGAACTAGTTTTGGAACGAGCGATGCGCTTGGTGGAAGATAAACGAGATGTGGTTATTTTGATGGATAGTATTACCCGTTTAGCTCGTGCCTATAACTTGGTGATCCCAGCTAGCGGTCGTACATTGAGTGGAGGGATTGACCCTGCTGCTTTTTATAAACCTAAGCGTTTCTTTGGTGCTGCTAGAAATATTGAAGAGGGCGGAAGTTTGACGATTCTTGCCACTGCTTTAGTAGATACGGGAAGTCGGATGGACGATGTTATTTTTGAAGAATTTAAAGGAACAGGGAATATGGAACTACATCTCTCTCGTGATTTGGCAGATCGTCGTATTTTCCCTGCAATTGACATCAAAAAATCAGGTACACGAAAAGAAGACTTATTAATGTCAGCGGAGCAGTTAGAAGAGACATGGAAACTGCGTAATCATATGACGGGTGATTCTTTAGAATACACAGAACAATTCGTTAAATTTTTACGTAAAACGAAAAACAATCAGAAATTCTTCGAAGAATTTCATGATGTTTCTTTCGGTCGACAAGCAAAAAAAAATATTAAAAGATAATTGCATCGATAAACAAATCATGCTATTATAGTACTGTTGTATACCGACAAATAAACTCTGATGCAGCAAATGGATCAGGGCAAAGGAGCGAAAAGACTATGAAACAAGATATCCATCCAGAATATCACCCAGTTATTTTTATGGACTCAACTACAGGTTTTAAATTTTTATCAGGTTCTACTAAGCACTCTGATGAAACAGCTGAGTGGGAAGACGGAAATACTTATCCAGTAATCCGTGTCGAAGTTACATCTGACTCTCATCCATTCTATACTGGACGTCAAAAATTTACACAAGCAGACGGACGTGTGGACCGTTTCAACAAAAAGTATGGTATCAAAGATGCCAACGCCAACCCAGAAGGTTAATTCAAACTGCAATAGCTATAAGACTCAGCTCATTTATGAGCTGGGGCTTATTTTTTGTACTATTTGAAAACACGGCAAGAGCTAATAGCATGATAATAGGATCTAAATGAACTCGACAGAACTTCAAGAAAGAGGATAATGTCCATTAGAAAAAGCAGAAATTTTATAAATACTTTCATGATTTGTTTTTTAAAGTAAAACGTGTCTGCAGTCTTCCACTTGGATCGATGTCTATAAATGTCTCAAGCTCTTCACGTTTATAAGTGCAACGTGACAAAAAAATGGTAATTATAAACAAAAGTTACTTAAAATAAAATTTGAATCAACAAATGTAGAAAAAAATGATAAAATAGGTTTAGTTTACTCAACTGAAAAATTGGTTTTAAACGGAAGCGAGATGAAGTAGTTAGAATCGATAATCAAACATTTGGTGAAACGGCAGTTTTGTATTCGCTTACGAATGACAATGACCTGACTGTGAATGTTACAACTTAGGAGTCAGAATCGCTGATTTGATTGTACCAGTTAAAGTAAAAATGCAGAATATTGTATTAGGATTTATATCTTGGCGCAACAGTCGGGCGTGTTGCTGGAAGAATCAAGCAGTAATTACTGTACCAGATAAAGAGATTTCTGTTAACATGTAGACTGATCAACTAGCAGTAGTAGTTTCTACAGCCCAATTTTGTGACGACTGCCAGGAGGTTCGTGGGAAGAAACTAGTCAACCATTGCGGACTGACATTAGAGACACAAATCAGTCAAGGAGCCATTGAATTTGATGATTTTAGCGGTATTCGTCTATTTCCAGAAACAGTATACCAAAGTCGAACAATCTACAAGATCAACTGATTTTAAATGAATGTAAGTTTAGTTTCAAACTATACGAAATATATGTAGGAGTGACAAAGATGACAGAAAAATTGTTAGGCAGTATCGAAGCAGGCGGCACAAAATTTGTATGTGGTGTTGGGACTGATAATCTTGATATCATTGAGAAAGTCAGTTTTCCCACAACAACACCTGAGGAAACAATGCCATTAGTGATTGAATTTTTCAAAAAGTACAATTTAAAAGCGATTGGAATCGGTTCGTTTGGTCCAATTGATATTCAAAAAGAATCAGCTACGTATGGTCATATCACCTCGACACCCAAAATAGCTTGGCAAAACTACGATTTTGTTGGAGCAATGAAAAAAGAATTTGATCTTCCTATTGCATTTACAACAGATGTAAATGCTGCGGCATATGGAGAATATGTCGCTGGTTGTGGGAAAGATTTATCTAGTTGTGTTTATTATACGATTGGTACGGGTGTCGGAGCGGGTGCTATTCAAGATGGACGCTTTATTGAAGGATTTAGTCACCCTGAAATGGGGCATATGATCGTTCGACGCCATTCGGATGATCAGTTTAAAGGCTGCTGTCCATTTCATGATGATTGTCTAGAAGGAATGGCAGCAGGACCGGCAATTGAAAAAAGAGCTGGAAAAAAGGGGCAGGAATTAAGTGAAGAAGAGCCAATTTGGGATATTGAAGCGTATTATATTGCGCAAGCAGCATATAATACGACATTGATACTTTCGCCGGATGTTATCATTTTTGGTGGTGGAGTAATGAAACAGCGCCACATGCTAGCGAAAGTTCATCAGGAATTTGAAAAGTTGATCAATGGATATGTCAAAACACCTCCGTTAAAAGAGTACATTGTAATCCCAAAACTAGACGATGATCCGGGAACAATTGGTTGCTTAGCTCTGGCTAAAAAAGAAATTGAATTTTCGTAAAAAAAATAAGAGGCTGGGATAAGACGCATAGCGTGATATCCTAGCCTTTTACTTATCCTTTGGAAATTACTCATTTCAAGCGGTTATCATACATCAACTGAATTTGTACACCAAAAGGATCTTGGACGATACCATAAGCACCACTGAAAACATTTTGTTTCAACGGGACAATGATTGTTACTCGGTCATCTGAGGTTAAATTAGAATAAAACATTTGGATTTCTTTTTGATCTGCACTTTGAATGCACAAAGAGAAATTATTGCCAATTCTAAACGATTGACTAGCGTCCATTGCTTCTTCTGCAATCATTAGTTTAGTCTTACCCACTTTCAAAACTGAATGAGAAATACAGTGTTTATTTTCTTCTGTTAGTTGGAAATTAAGTTCTCTTTTTGCCATGTCTTCATATGTCACGACGAGTAATTCTTCAGCACCTAAATTCTGTTTATAAAAAGCTATTGCTTCCCCAGCACGTCCATTCATGGACAAAAATACGGCAATTTCTAAAGTCATTTGAATTCCTCATTTCTTTTATTTTCTTTCTGCCTTTAGTATACTGTTTAAAGGTATCAAAACATGCTACCTTTTAGGAGGGGTTATGAAAAAAGCAGAACGCATCAATGATATGATCCTTTTTTTGGCAGATAGAAATAGCTTTAATTTAAAAGAGTTGATCGAGCGCTATCAAATTTCAAAAAGTACTGCCTTGCGCGATATACAGTCTCTTGAAGAAATAGGGTTACCGATTTATTCAGAACTCGGCAGATATGGTAAATATCAATTATTGGATACACGAATTGTAGCCCCTGGTTTGTTTACAGAAGGTGAAATATATGCGCTCTATTTTGCGTTATTGACGCTGAAAGGGTATCGTTCTACTCCCTTTACTATCGAAAGTAGCACACTTGAATTAAAATATAGCCAAGTTTTGCCAGAGAAATTGCGCCAAGAACTTCAATTAATGCGTGAAATCGTCTCGCTTGAGCAAGTAAATCATAGCAATACGAGTCAATATTTGAAAGAAATCGTCCAAGGTATCCTTCATGAAAAAGTTTTTAACGTTCGATATGATAAAAAACAAGAAAGTGTGATGATCAAAGCTCAGTTTGTGAAGCTTTCTTCTAAATTGGGGCAATGGTATGCTAGAATTTGGAATGTTGAAACGCAACAAATACGTGTCATTCGTTGCGACAAAATCACGTTACTTGAAGAAGAAGAATCTCAGGTTTCTTTATCGCTTGAAGACTTACTGGAGAAAGATGAGACTTTCTATCAAAATGAACAACTGATACCATTTTCAATCAAAGTGGATGAAAAAGGAAAAGATATTTTTTCTAAAGAAAACTACCCGTCAATGTCAATCCAAGTAACTGAAGGTGGCTATCTGATCAGTGGTTCTTATCATGCGGCGGAAGAAGAATTTATTACGAGTTTTATACTAAGGTTTGGAAAATCAATTTTACAAATTGAACCGGATCATTTAAAAGATAGTCTAGTGAAAAAAGCATCCTCTCTGGTCCAATACTTGAATCATTTATAGTTTTTGTAAAGTGACAAAAGATATAAAGGATGTTAAAATGTAATTCACTTACAAAAAGTAAGTTTTGGACTTGAATAAAATAAAAGAAGGAGGAGGAAACATGCACTATCTATTTGAAAAAGGTCAACTACACGGGAAAAAACTACTGTTACTTCACGGCACTGGAGGAGACGAAACATCCATGCTAGAGATTGCTCGTTTCTTGGATGAGGAGGCTACTTTACTTTCTTTTCGTGGGACAGTTCAAGAAGACGGTATGAATCGTTTTTTCAAGCGGAATGGATTGAATCAATTTGATTTAGTCAGCCTAGAAGAAGAAACTGATCATTTGATTCAATCAATCAGATCTGTTAGTGAAGATAAGGGCATATCATTAGACGAATGGATTTTTGTTGGCTATTCAAATGGTGCCAATATTGCAGCTCATATTTTGCTGGAACGTGAACTTGCTGTTAAGAGTGCGATACTGTTTCATCCCATGTCTTTAGGTGTAGATACGCAAAAATTCTCACTTTCTAATAAAGCATTTTGGTTATCTGTAAGTGAAAATGATCCTATCGTTTCAAAAGAGGCATCCAATCAGTTGATTCACCAGTTACAAATTCGGGAAGCCAAAGTTACTATTGCAGCTACTCATTCCGGTCATCAAATAACCATGGATGAAATCAATCAGGCAAAACAATGGTTGAGTAAACACTAAATTTTTCTTTTTAAAAAAACAAAGCGAATCGTTTGAAGCAAGCGTAAAATGATGCTATGCTAGTTATGTAATATAATTTAACTAGGAGGGATTTTCACATGGCAGATTTAAATGGACGCGTAAATGATGCAAAAGACAAAGTTGAAGGATCAGCTAAAGAAGTTCAAGGTAAAGTGACAGATGATAAAGGGAAAGAACTTGAAGGTAAAGCGCAATCAGCTTTTGCCGATGTTAAAGACAAAGCTCGTGATGCCGGTGACGATATCAAAGATGGCGCAGAAAAATTAGGTGACAAAATCAAAGATGGTTTTGAAGATATCAAAGAAAAATTCCACAAACATGATGATAAGTAATAAGATGAATTAGCAATTAAATAGAAATAGTTTTTTATCAAGAATAAAGGCTCTTTGTCCACTAACGATGGTGGAGAAAACCGAAAGAATTAAATCAATTATTATGAGTCCTAGAGGAGAAGACCTCTAGGATTTTTGTTTGGTTGAAAAAGAACTGAGCCGAAACACAAAGCAATTCTTAATTTAACGTCATAGAGATTACGAAACCCATCAGCATTTCTCTTTAATACTTTGATGAGGCTGTTCAAACATTCAAATGGTGCAATAGAACAAGGCAGTTTTAGGGGACGTTTGATTTTATTTTGAACGTTCCGAAAGGTCGAAAATACCATGTGGTAATAGGTAAGAAGCATAAAATAATCTTGTTCTAATAGCGAGTGAAATCTAGTAGGAAAAAACCTGATAACAGGTGTAGTAAGCTTTTAGTTCTTCATCGTACGCAAATAATCGACCCACGAGTTTTGTTTTTGTTAAATAAGTAGAGAAGGAATGATGGCATTGGCTTTTTTTTAAATAGAGGATCGATTGATTTTTTTTGATTCATACAACTGTTTCAATACGCGATAAACAGAAGAAACGATGTTTCTTTAAGCGTAAATAGGTTTTATACTCAGAGAAATCATTCAGTAAAATGAGGCAGGTTGTGAAGCCCCACCGAATAATGGTGGATGAACCGTTTCCCAATGATGGTAAGAGTGAGTAGAATAATCGAGTGAATGAGAAAAAAAGTAACTTATTCTATTTTTAATCCGTTCTTTTTTGAAGCAGTTTTCATTAAAAAAGATGTCGTTGACTTCTCACTAATATCAAAAAGTATAGTCCTGGAATAAAAAGCTACTTTTATCTAAGCTATTAATAATTATTTTAAATTAATGAGATGAAACTCAACTGAGTTTGGTCTCATTAATTTTTTTCATATAATATTGAGAATATTTTTATAGAAAGTTATCAGCCAATATTAGCCACTTATCAAAGAAGAAAAATCTACTGAAAATGTGATTTGTAGTTGGTAAATAAAGGTTATCATTTTAGTAAAAGGGAGTAACTAATTTATTCTTATTTTTTACTTTAAGGCAATTTTCTTTTTTTTAGAGATTTCACTAAAAAAAAGAGAAAATGAACTCTGTAAATACGATATAATTAATATTGAAAAATCATAATAATAATTTCAAGAAAGGAAGGATAAATATGAAAAAGTGGACACACACACTATTAGTCTCAACGATAGTTTTAGGGGCGCTACCATATAGCGCTATAAACTCAGCTATTCAAGCGAATGCTGAGGATATAGCAGAGCAAGCAACTGCCGAAAAAGAAGAAGCAGTAACTGAACCGTCAGAGGATACAACTAAAAGTACGAATGATTCAGTAACTGACTTAACGCTACAAAATACAGCAGAGTCAGAGCAACCAGTGAAAGAATCTGGACCGTCTGATTCAGTTCCTGTAACCGAACCGATTTTAAAAGATGCTTTGAAGCAAGCGCAACAAACTGAAATACAAGAAACTAGCATACTAGAACCAGATACTGAAGAGATGAACATCACACCAAGAAGAACCAGTGATTTTATCATGACTATCGATGGATCTGTAGTGGATAAACAACTTAACTATTATTATACAAATGTTTCTAATCTTTCTTTTATACGTTCAGATGCCTATAATGTGAGCTATGAGTATGATATCTCTTACGGGAATACATTGCTATTACATGCTCCGAATAACAATATAGTGGATTTTACTCCTTATTTAGACAAAGAAAACTATTCTGAAGGAATCTATATTATTGATATGACTGGATTCAACGTACGAGGAAGAATAGATACGGGTGAATTTTACAATAATATTCAAAGAACAGCTTCATCTGTAAACATTGACGGAGTAATCAATTCCCTAGAGACGGTTGTAGAGAATCCATCCTCTATTACAGTTGGAAGAGATGCAAAAGATACCTATGGCGAAATTGAAGAATACAGTTGGGTGATTTCTGGTACGGATAAAGATGGCAATCCTATTGAGATCAAAGGGAAGGATAGACAACCGACTCAAGAAGAAATTAATAGTTTACCTACTGGGGACTATATTATTACCAATACAGTAACTGAAAAGCTACCAGACGGCTATGTTTCAACAAACCCTATCTCAGATACCACTCAAGGGGCATTCAAAATAACAGCTGGAAAAGTTATTGTTGAGCACATCTTATCAGATAAAGATGGAAATGAAATCAAAATCCATAGTACAGATAACACCACTTATAATGGTAAAATCGGAACGGATTATACAACAAGCCCTATCAACATTCCGGGATATGAGCTTGTGCAAGAAAAAATACCGAATAATGAAAATGGAAAATATACTGCTGCAGACCAGACAGTTAAATACTATTATAAAAAAATAATTACGGATATCAATGTTGAATATGTAGATACAGATGGTAACCCATTGAAACCGAATGATAAGATTACCAATGAATATGAAGCTCCATATAAAACAACACCGAAAGACATTCCAGGGTATGATCTAGTAGATACTTCAGGTAATGTAACTGGAATTCACACAGAAAATGATCAAACAGTTAGCTACGTATACAAAAAGAAAGAAACAAAAGTAACAGTCAATTTTGTTGATGAAAAAGGAAACCCATTAGCTGACAAAGATTTAATCGATGGATTTTTTGATGATCCATACAATACGGCACCAAAAGAAATTCCAGGCTATACCGTCAAACCTGCGCCAGATAATGCTTCAGGCAAACATACAGTGGAGCCAATAGAAGTGACATATATCTATACAAAAATCAAAACAGACATCAACGTTGAATATGTTGATGAGAATAATAATCCTATTTCATCAAATGAAAAAATTTCGGGCGAATATGGTGATGACTACAAGACAAAACATAAGGAAATACCAGGATATGAGCTAGTAACAGTTCCACTTAATGCTAACGGCACACACACTGATAAAAATCAAACTGTAAAATATGTTTATAAAAAAAAGAAAACAAAAGTAACAGTCAATTATGTCGATGAAAAGGGTCAACCACTAGCCAATGGTGATTTGATCAACGGACTATTTGATGATTCGTATGATACTAAACCAAAAGCGATTTCAGGTTATATTTTAACCGCTGTTCCAAACAATGCTTCTGGCAAACAAGCTGTTGACCCGACAGAAGTGACATATGTTTACAAAAAAATCGAAGCACCGACAGTTAATGATTCATTAGAAGGGGCTAAAGAAGTTTCAGGGACAGGTATGCCAAACTCTCGAATAGTCGTTACATTTCCAAACGGTGTTCAAGTAACTGTAGATGTTGATAAAGAAGGTAAATGGACAGTAGCAGTTCCAGAAGGTATAGAATTGAAAAAAGGGGATAAAGTAACAGCTGTCACTTTAGATCCATTAACGGGTGTTACGTCAGATCAAGGTGATGGAAAAGTGATACCATCAACAACCAAAGTACCAGAAACAGGTACTTTAACGAACATAAACAAACCTAATTACTCTGGTAATAAGGAAACAACTACGCAAGCTAAACATAAACTCCCAAATACAGGAGAAACTAGTAATGCGGATGTAGTAAGTATTGGTTTGCTAAGTTTAATCGTTGCATTTTTTGGAAAATGTCTACACAAACGTAAAACAGAATAAAATAGTGTTGTAGTCAAAATAAGCAAAAAGCCCCAACTCCTAATTTTTTTAGCAGTCGGCGCTTTTTGCTTGTTTTATTATTTTAATAACTGATTTAATACAGGCATACCGTGAACCTCATATTTTTCCTTAAAAGCATTGATTTCTGACTCACTAAATTTGTCAGGATCTAATACTAATTCTTCAACAGGTAAAGGACGAGTATTTCTGATTTTCACATCGATCACAACTGGACGGTTACTTTTTCTAGCAGCATCAAAAGCAGGTTCTAATTGACTATATTCTGTAATGGTAAACCCTTTAGCACCAAGTGCTTCGCCAACTTTACCAAAATCTGCTCCTTCTAAATAGACACCAAATTTCTCTTGCTCACTATCTTCTTGTTCCGCTTCTATAAAACCAAACGATTCATTTGAAAATACCACATTGATAATGGGTAGCTTGTATTTTACTTGGGTAATGATATCTTGCATGACCATAGCAAATGCGCCATCGCCACTTAGGGTGAACACTTGCTGATTAGGATAACTGAGTTGTGCCGCGATACCGCCTGGAATGCCATTGCCCATCGTAGCAAACCAACCAGAAGTTGTAAATTTTTGTTTGCCGTTCAAGTCCAAAAGACGAATCGCATGAACCGTTGTATTGCCGACATCTGTTACAAAAATGGCTTCTTCATCCGCAATTCTACGGATTTCTTTAAAAACAGGTTCTACACGAAGTGGTGTATCCGATTTATCGTCGAAACTTCTTAACCATGCAAGCCAATTTTCTTTATTCTTCTGATTGGCTTTTAGCCACCTATCGGCTGGACGAGAATCTCCTAATTCAATCAGTCGTTTTAAAGATTCTTTTGCGTCGCCTAAGATCGCGACATCTGTTTTGTGCCGGCGACCTAATTTAGATGAATCTAGATCAACTTGAATGAATTTTGCATCTGGATTAAAGAAATACGCTGCAAAAGGAAAATCACTACCAACAAACACGATTAAATCTGTTTCAGCTAATGCTTCATTGGCTGGTTTGGTAGCAACACGAGCGGCAAAACCAAGGAAATTTTCATAAGCATCAGGAACGATTCCTTTTCCTAAAACAGCTGAAATAACAGGCATTGAAAAGTGTTCGGAGAAGGCTTTGATTTCAGACCATGCATTGCGAGTACCTTGGCCGATATAAAGAATGGGTTTTTCTGCGGCCTCTATAAAAGGAATGGCTTTTTTCAGATCATCATAATTCGGCATGATCAATCCTTTTCGATGGTTTTTGGCAGTTGATACGTCTTGTTTGGGAATTTCTTTTGTGCCGAAATCCACTGGAATCGTCACAACTGCGACACCGTTGTTTTCATACGCTGCTTTGATTGCTTCATCCACGACATGAGGCAAACTTTCAGGTGTCATAACGGTTCGGTTATAGACACTTACGTCCGCAAATAGTGGATTTTCATTTAATTCTTGAAAGGCATTGTAGTTCATCGAATTGGTAGCGACTTGTCCTAGAAGAGCCAATACGGGGACATGGTCCATTTGCGCGTCATATAGGCCGTTGATCAAATGCGTTGCACCTGGACCTGCTGAGCCAAACGATACCCCAATTTTTCCTGTCAATTTAGCGTCTGCAGCAGCTGCTAAAGCACCAACTTCTTCATGACGAACTTGAATATAATTGATTGTCTCTCTCTCTTTGTATAAGGCATCCATGGTGGAGTTGAAAGAGCCACCAGGAATTCCATAAATATGGTCGATAGCCCAGCTTTCCAATACGTTGATCATCGCAACAGCGGCATTGATTGTTTCTGTCATTTAACTCACTCCGTTTCTATATTTGTCTTCTAGCTCAAGTATACTCTTTCTAATTTTTTGTACCAAATGAAAGCATTTTTTAGGTTAGGCGTGGTCATAAAATCATTGGTGTGATAAAGTAAAGCTAACAAAAATTCAAGAAAGTTGGGGTGTTTAGAATAACAAACTGGTTGTTATCGTTAGAGGCTTGGCAACAAGCATTAGTTGGGACGGGTTTTACTTATTTTATGACGGCGCTGGGCGCTGGATTAGTTTTCTTTTTTAAGGAGATTAAAAAGGATGTATTGAATATGATGCTAGGTTTTGCATCAGGTGTGATGATTGCTGCGAGTTTTTGGTCTTTGCTAGATCCAGCAATTAAACAAGCGGAAGAAAATGGCAGTATTGCTTGGCTTGTCGTGAGTTTCGGTTTTGGTCTTGGTGGTTTATTTTTATATGTCGCAGATAAAACATTACCGCATATGCATTTCGGACCAAATCATGAAAAAGAAGGATTACCAAGTCATTTAAAACGGACGATTTTGTTGGTTTTCTCTATTACCTTACATAATATTCCAGAAGGATTAGCGGTAGGAGTGGCATTTGGTGCAGCGAATTTAGCAGAAGATCCGCAAAAAGCCGCCTTAGCAGCCATTTCCGTAGCATTGGGGATTGGGATCCAAAATTTTCCAGAAGGCGCAGCTGTATCAATTCCATTAAGACAAGAAAATTTAAGTCGGAAAAAAGCATTTCTTTACGGACAAGCTTCAGGAATTGTTGAACCAATAGCTGGAATAATTGGCGCTGTCTTAGTAACAAAAGTTACATTGTTGCTCCCATATGCTTTAGCTTTTGCTGCAGGTGCGATGATTTATGTAGTTGTGGAGGAATTGATTCCAGAAGCCCAACAGACGGTGACTAGCAAACGGCATTTTGCAGTATTTGGCGTGATGCTAGGTTTTATTATCATGATGATTTTAGATGTCGCTTTAGGCTAGTTGAAAAAGACCAAAGCCCGAACAGGTCAGGCTTTGGTCTTTTCTTATCTGTCTTATAGAACACGTTCAAATGGATCTAAACTAATTCCTTTTGCTAAAACGATTTTCGCATATTCTTGTGCAGAGAATAAGGAATGATCTTTATAATTTCCGCATTCTTTAGCAGAAACTGCAGGAACAAAATCTGTTTCAGCGATAAAGTTCAAAACGTTTACTAAAGCATCACGAATTTCTTTTGGAGAATGTTCATTCCACATGATCATGTAAAAACCAGTACGACACCCCATAGGAGAAATATCGATAATTCCTTCCAAGTGATCACGTAAATTTACAGCTAATAAATGTTCTAATGTATGAACTGCAGCTGTTGGTAATTCATCTTCATTTGGTTGTAAAAAGCGTAAATCATATTTTTCAATCAATGCCTCACCATTTTTTTCAGTACCCGCTAGACGAACATAAGGGGCTTTAACTGTATTATGGTCTAATTCAAAACTCTCAACACGTGCCATAGTATTCACTCCTTCAAATTAAGTAAATGTCGCTTTTAACTATAACAAAATACCTTAGAATGTCAATAGATTCTACGTAACAGTAGTTGTTTCTATGAATTTTGTTTTGCAAATGTCTTAGCTAGTTTTTTTAATAATTCAGGCACATCTTCTTGGTTCATCACAACTTCGATCCATTGTAAACGTTCAGTATCTTGTCTAGCAGACTTCATCACGTCTACTAACTCAATTTCTGTCGTAACCTTAAAAGTCGCGACTGTTTTATTAGTCCCACCGAAGACTAGAGGAAGTTTTTGATAATCCCACATAGGAATATTATTATATTGCTCTGTTGCACCATGAATTTCTCGTTCCACAGTATAGCCATTATTATTGATTACAAAAACAATAGGCGTCAATTTTTCTCTGATTGCCGTACCGATCTCCTGAACAGTCAATTGCAAAGAGCCATCGCCGATAGACAAAAGATGACGACTATCTTTATTGGCAATTTGACTCCCTAAGGTAGAGGGGAAAGTATACCCAATCGATCCCCATAACGGTTGTCCGATAAAACGCATATCTTTTTTTAATGGAACATTGGTCAATCCAAAGAAAGATGTTCCTTGTTCTCCAATTAACGTATCTCCTTGTAAAATAAAACCTTCCACTATTTCCCAGAAACGTTTTTGAGTTAGTTTTACATCTTTTGTTTCTAAAGCGGATAGACGTTTTACTGGAAGTATTTCACCTGTGAATTTAGGGAAAGATAGAGTGGTTAAGGCAGAGATAAAACGGTCTAGCTGAATAGTTTCATATTTTTCTCCATAAAGTGAGACTTCTGTTGCTCCAATTGAGATTATTTGTTTGTCGGTAAAGCCAAAACTAAAACCTGATGTTGCAGAATCAGTTAATTTTGCGCCCAAAAGCAGAACTAAATCAGCCTTATCAACACGATTTCTCAGCGTTTCTTCAGTTGGTGCACCTGTATAAGTTCCAATGTAATGAGAATCTGCTTCGTTAAAGGCTCCTTTTCCTAGCGGCAATGTAGTAATTGGCAAATTAAATTTCTGAACGAACTCGTTTAATTGAGGCTCGATATGATAACTTAAAATTTCATGTCCAGCAATAATAACCGGATTTTTCGCTTGTTGTAACGCTTCTTCAAGTTTGTCTAAAAGGATAGTTTCAGAAGCTGTTAATGTTTTTATTGGTTGATTTAAGGGCGTATTTGGTTTGGTTATTTCAAATTCAGCGATATCGATCGGCAAATTAATATAAACAGGCCGTTTTTCATTTTGGGCGATGTTCAATACACGGTCGATTTCAGAGATAGCATTTTCGAAAGTTAAATGAGTAGTCGCCGCAGTTACTTCTTTATGCATTTTTTCAAAACGGAGGAAATCACCATCTCCTAGTGTATGATGTACAAGCTTTTTATTTTTTTGAACCGTGGTCGTCGGTGAACCAATAATTTCAATCACAGGAACGTTCTCTGCATAACTTCCCGCCAAACCATTGACTGCACTTAACTCCCCTACACCAAATGTGGTCACAAAAGCCGAAATTCCTTTTGTTCGCGCATAGCCATCAGCCATATAAGCAGCATTCAACTCATTGGCATTGCCGATCCATTTAAGATCATCTCTTGCCGTGATATGATCCAAAAATTGCAAATTATAATCTCCAGGAACGCCAAATAGTTCGTCAATACCCAATTCTTTTAAACGATCCAATAAATAATCTGCTACAGTATACATTTTATCATCCTCCTAATTTAAAAGCGTAGCGGACTCGTTCAGCTCTGACAGGAAAATAGGAAAAATAGTCTGTGATGCTTTTTGTCACATTCTATTTTTATCTTTTTCCCGAAGAGCTAGCCCGCGTAGCTAGATAACACATGGCAAAATAGTTTGTTCAATCTTAAAAGGAAAACAGTAAAAACAACCAAGCCATTTTTACCATTCCCAAATAAGGTTCCAACTAAAGTAACTCGCAGAGCAAGTATAAGACTGTAAAATAAATTAGGCTACTATCATGCTCGAATCATAAGAATGTCATTAAAAAGAGAGTTGGAAAGTTAGAATATCAAATTTTCTTTTTCATTTTTGACAAAATTAAATCAAAATCATTTTACTTCCTATGTAGTAAAAGACAATATTATGGTAAAATAGGAAAAGCAACTTTCTTCAGGAATTTGAGAGGAGATCAATAAGTATGAAAAAAGAATATAATGTTGCCGTGGTAGGCGCAACTGGTGCTGTTGGTACTAAAATGATCGAGATGCTAGAAGCAACATCTTTGCCAATGAATCAAGTAAAACTATTAGCTTCAAAACGTTCTGCGGGAAAAGAAGTAACGTTTAAGGGCCAAACTCTTGTAATCGAAGAGTTAGTACCTGAGTCATTTACTGGTGTAGATATTGCGTTATTTAGCGCTGGTGGAACTATTTCAAAACAATTCGCACCTGAAGCGGTCAAACGAGGAGCAGTCGTCGTAGATAACACAAGTCATTTCAGAATGGATCCAGAAGTACCGTTAGTAGTGCCAGAAGTCAATGCGGAGGCACTGAAACGTCATAAAGGAATTATTGCTAATCCAAACTGTTCAACGATCCAAATGATGGTAGCTCTTGAGCCAATCAGGCAAGTTTACGGGTTGGATCGTTTGATCGTATCAACTTATCAAGCTGTTAGTGGTGCAGGGATCAAAGCAATGGAAGAACTGAAATCACAGGCATTGGCGTATATCAATGGCACGCCAGCTAATAAACTAGAAGCAAATATTTTGCCATCTGGCGGGGATAAAAAACACTATCCAATCGCTTTTAATGCATTACCTCAGATCGATGTTTTTGCAGATGCTGATTATACGTATGAAGAATGGAAAATGATCAACGAAACGAAGAAAATCATGGAAGACGACAGTATTAAAGTCGTTGCGACCTGTGTCCGTATTCCTGTATTATCTGGCCATTCGGAATCAATTTATATTGAAGTCAAAGAAGATGGCTCTGACGTTAATAAAATCAAAGAATTAATTGCAAAAGCATCAGGAGCAGTACTACAAGACGATCCGAGTCAGCAAATTTATCCGCAAGCGTTAACGAGTATTGACCGCAAAGAAACCTTTGTTGGGAGAATTCGTCAAGATATCGATATTGATAAGGGGTATCATATGTGGGTGGTTTCGGATAATTTATTAAAAGGCGCTGCTTGGAATTCAGTTCAAATTGCAGAAACATTGCACAAGATGGATTTAGTGAGGGTTTAAATAGAATCTGGACTTTTGCTTTGAAACACAGTAAATGAAGTGAACGGATATTGAAAATTACAAGGTGAAGCAAAGCGGAACATTGTTACCATGGGTTATCTAGCTCCGCAGGCTAGACTCTAGGAAAAAGATAAAATATGTCTGTGACAAAAAGCGTCACAAATCAATTTTCCTATTTCTCTACGGGTTCTGGCGAGAGCCCGTTACGCTTTTATTTTTATTTACAGCATGTGCTAGTCTCTCGGGAAAAAGGAAAAAACTGAGTGAGGTAAAGAGCACTTCAATTATTTGTTCCTATTTTTAGTTGAGACTGAACGAGCCAATCCGCTTTTAAATTAGGAGGTAGTAAGTATGAATTTAGAAAATGCAACAATAATTACAGCAATGGTCACACCTTTTGATGAAAACGGTGAAATTGATTTTACTAAGCTTCCTCAGTTAGTTGAACATTTACTTGATCATCATACAGAAGGAATCATTTTAGCTGGAACGACAGGAGAATCACCAACATTAACTCATGATGAAGAAATCGAGTTGTTTAATGAAGTGATCCGGTTAGTTGAAGGACGAGTACCAATCATTTGCGGTGTGGGAACTAATGATACACGTGATTCGGTTGAATTTGTAAAAGAACTTTCTGCTATCAGAGGAATCGATGCAGGCTTGGCAGTCGTGCCATATTATAATAAACCAAACCAAGAAGGCTTGTATCAACATTTCAAAGCAATTGCTGAAGCGAGTGACTTGCCAATTATTTTATATAATGTTCCGGGAAGAACAGTGGCAAGCCTTGATGTAGCAACAACTCTACGTCTAGCTGAATTGGATAATATTATTGCAATCAAAGAATGTTTTGGGCTAGATGCCTTGACCGAGTTAGTAGAAAAGGCACCAAAAGACTTTTTAGTGTATACTGGAGAAGACTCCTTAGCTTTTTCACTAAAAGCTATAGGCGGACAAGGGGTAATTTCAGTAGCTAGTCATGTATTTGGCACTGAAATGTACGAGATGTTCACTGCGCTAGATAACGGAGAAATTAAAAAAGCTGCAAGCATTCAACGACAGTTATTGCCAAAAATGAATGCATTATTTTCAGTTCCTTCTCCAGCACCAGTCAAAGCAGTACTGAATCAAATAGGCATTTCCGTTGGTGATTTACGTTTACCTCTTGTATCATGTACAACTGAAGAAAAAGCAAAAATTTTAAGCATATTGAATCTTTGATTCGGTATGAGAATATAGAGAGGTGAAATGAGTGAGTACAATAAAAATCGTTCCCTTAGGCGGCGTGCGTGAAAATGGTAAAAATATGTATATCGCTGAAGTGGAAGATGAAATTTTTGTACTGGATTGTGGATTAAAATATCCAGAAAATGAGCTATTAGGAATTGATGTGGTGATTCCCGATTTTACGTATTTGGTAGAAAATATTGACCGTGTTGCAGGGATTTTCTTAACACATGGTCATGCCGATGCAATCGGAGCATTACCGTATCTTTTATCTAAAGTTCATGTACCAGTATTTGGGACTGAATTAACGATCGAGTTAGCTAAATTAAACGTAGGAGATCATGTAGATTCGAAAGATTTTAATGATTTTCACGTAGTCGATGCACATACAGAAATCGATTTTTCGCATGCTACGATCAGCTTTTTCCGTACCACACATACGATTCCGGATTCTATCGGAATCAATTTAAAGACCAAAGAAGGCAATATCGTTTACACAGGAGATTTCAAATTTGACCAAAGTGCTATACCAATGTATCAAACTGATTTTGGTCGTTTAGCTGAAGTCGGTAACGAAGGAGTTCTAGCATTATTGAGCGATTCTTCTAATGCTGAAAATCCTACTCAAGTGGTTTCAGAGTCGCAGATTGCTGATGAAGTTTTTGATACGATCCGCTATTGGGAAGGTCGTATAATTGTAGCTTGCGTGGCAAGTAACTTACAACGCGTACAACAAATTTTAGATGCAGCTCATCGATCTGACCGCAAAATTGTTTTAACAGGTCAAGATTTCCAAAGAATCATCAACACAGCCATTAAACTAGACAAACTAAAATTACCAAGTGAAGATTTGATCGTTAGTGTCAAAGATATGAAAAAATACCAAGAAGATCAATTAGTGATTTTAGAAACTGGAACAATGGGTGAACCAATCAAGTCATTACAAAAAATGGCAAATGGCACACATCGTGTTGTGAAAATCAAAGAAGGCGACTTGGTGTATATCACGACAACGCCGACAACAGCGATGGAGACAGCTGTAGCTAAAACAGAAGATATTGTATACCGCGCTGGTGGTGTAGTGAAACAAATCTCTGATAATATGCGCGTATCTGGTCATGCAAGTCCAAACGACTTACAATTGATGTTGAACTTGATGAAACCAAAACACTTTATTCCGATTCAAGGTGAATATCGTCAGTTAGCAGCACATGCCGATTTAGCACATGAATTAGGAATTCCTTACAAAAATATTTTCATCACTGGGCGAGGCGACATTCTTGAATATAGCAAACAGAAAATGAACGTTGCTGGCAGTACAACTGCTGACAACATCATGATTGATGGGATTGGTGTAGGGGATATCGGGAATATTGTGCTTCGTGACCGTAGAATTCTATCTGAAGATGGTATTTTTGTGGCGGTGGTGACAATCAACCGACGTGAAAAACGTATCGTTTCACCTGCTAAAATCACGTCAAGAGGCTTTGTTTACGTCAAAACTAGTAAAGACTTGATGAAAGAAAGCAGTACTATTGTAACTGAGATTGTTGAAAAACATCTTAAAAGTAATGATTTTGAGTGGAGCAAATTAAAACAAGACATTCGTGAGCAGTTGAGTCGTTATTTGTTTGAACAAACAAAACGTCGTCCAGTGATTCTTCCAGTAATCATGGAAGCAACACAACGTAAAGGACGTAAAGCAGCGAATTAATAAATATGATCACTCAGTCAGTTTGCGAACGGCTGAGTGATTTTGTGTTTAAATAATGAAGTGAGTATATTTTTACAGATAACGATTTTTTCGCTACAATATAGGGGTGCTGTTGACTAGTTCTATGGGCTAGAAGCTATGAAAAAAGGTGAAATCCTATTTTTCATTCGAGCCAAAAAGGGCTCATTTGGCTTTTAAACTAAGGAGGGAAGAAAATGGAAAAGAAACAAGAAACACGCTGGATCAAATTTCTTGGTGGAAAAAATTTGATATTTACATTAGTAGCATTGCTGTTGCTAGGAGCAGTTATTTTTATTTTTCATCAGGTTGGGTTTATTTTTGGTCCGATTGGGGTTGTGTTCAAAACGATTATTGGACCAATGATTTTAGCATTGATTTTGTATTATTTATTTAATCCAGTTGTCAATTGGCTAGAAAAACACAAAGTTAAACGGGTCTACGGCGTTTCAGCTATTTTTATTATTTTGGTTGCATTGATCATTATTGGTATTATTCTAGTCGTTCCGATTATACAAAAGCAAGTAGATGGCTTAATCCAAAGTTTTCCGCAGTATATGGATGATTTGAACAAAATGGTCACTGATTTATTCCACAATTCTGTGTTAGAGAAACCTTTAGCAAATGCATTAAATGGAATTCAAAGATGGTTCGGTAATGTCTCTGATGGAATCGGTAGTTACTTTAGCAAAGCTGTAGAAGGTGCTTCGACAGTATTTTCTACCTTGACTGGGTTTGCGTTGGTGATGGTGACGGCTCCGATCATTACTTTTTTCCTATTAAAAGATGATCAGAAGTTCTTCTCTTTCGTTTTGAAAATTATACCCCCTCGTTTTAGAAGTGATGCGAAAGAAATTGGGGCAACAATGAGTAGTCAGGTCGGTGCGTATTTAAAAGGACAAATTTTAGTATCAATTGCAATCGGCATTTTGACATTTATCGGTTTTTGGCTGATCAAAGTTCCTTATTCAGGCACTTTATCGATCATTGTGGGAATCACAGCGGTGATCCCATATATTGGTCCCGTGATTGCTTTTATTCCAGCTGCAATTGTCGCTTTGATGGTGTCATTTGGAATGTTTATTAAGATGAGTTTCGTTTGGATGCTTGTTCAAATGTTGAATGGTCACCTGATTGCACCTCAAGTGATGGGCAAACGACTTGTTGTTCATCCGTTAACGATTGTGATTGTATTATTAGTAATGGGTGATTTATTAGGGATGTTTGGATTGATTTTTGGGATTCCAATTTATGCGATTGCCAAAGTTTTAGTTACCTATATTTTCCGCAAATTTAAACAACGCTATAATCAATTTTATGGAGACAGTGGTGAGTATGAAGATACTGAATTTTCAAAAGAAGAGTATTTGGACGAATAAATAGAAAACGATCGGCTACATTTCTTCCAGCAGATTTTTGCAGGTATGAAACGGTTTGGTCGTTTTTTTTTAAAAGTTTTCACAAGGATAAGTAGCTTATAGAGAAAAAAACAAATTCATATCTTTTGTAATACTTTTTTTTAGGCGTTACAATTTACCTAACAGCAAAACAATTTGACTATAAGGAGAGAAGTAAATGAAACGATTGCTGAAAATTATTTTTGCATTAATTATACTCCTATTGTTTTTTGGAACATTGGGTTTACTTAGTCAGCTGATCGATATTCCTTGGTTGTCTTACCAAGTAGACTGGCTTCTGTACATTTATCCAGGGTTATTCATATTCTTTGAATGGATGTTACTTATTTTGGGAGGTCTGATGTTACTCACTTTGATTGTTGTACTTTTGGTTTCCGGAGGAAGAAAGCGTCTGATTGTGAAAGAGGGGAAGAACCAGATTGAGATTCCCAAAAGCACTGTTGAACAGCTTGTTAAGGAAGCGTACAGTACGATTATTCATCCAGATAAAACAAAATTGACCGTTAAAATCAAAGGTAAAGAGAAAGTAGCGGTTAAGTTAAAAGTCGATGTCCGAAGTAAGGAACGTTTTCAAGCATTAGGAGAAGAAATCAAAGAAACAATACAAAGTACCTTGAACTCGGCACTAGAATCAATTGATAGCCACGTCACAGTTCAATTAAGAGAAAAAGAATCAACAGAGCCTACTGCTTTTGGTAAAAAACAATCGCGGGTAGTATAGAAAGGAGACGCCATGGATCAAAAGAAAAAAGAACGCTGGATCAATCAGCTTAGCCCTTATCGTTTTAGGATTATTTGGACGACTTTGTTTTTCCTATTAGCGCTCCTTTTATTACTGATTGGTTTTTGGAAAACAGTTGTCTTGCTAATTTTTGCGGCAGTCGGATATGTCATTGGGAAAATGCGCGACGAAGATTTGGATATTTATTCCTTGATAGAATCAATTCGATCTATGATAGGAATTTAAAATTATAATAAGAAGTTAGCGCTAATAGCAAAAACAGTAGAAAGCATCATCGGTGGATTAAAAGCGAAATAATCATTTGGAGTTGTCGTGAAAAAAATCATAAGCGTGGTGATTTCGGGCATTGGTATCGAAGTTGGCACAAAGCAAGCGGCAGTCGATGTGTCAGTAATTTGGAACTATAATGTCAATAATTCTACCGTTTTTGACCAAATTGTTGAAAAAGTAAGAGAAGCAATTGCTCATATGATAGGCTTACACTTGGTTAAATTTAACATGAACGCGAATGATGTAATGACCAAAGAACAATATTTAGAAAAATATCGTGGTAAAGATAGCGTTGATAACAAAGGCAATATTTAATCGTTAGGAAGTTTATTTTTTATTCTATTTACACAACAAAAAATAATGGAAAGCAGAACATAGAATGTTTTGTTGTCCATTATTTTTTTGTTCTTATTGTGGCTAATCAAATTTATCGAGGGAAACATTTTCAATATGCAGTAGGAATTTCTTAATGCTAAGGCCCTCTTGTTCAGAGCTACCTAAATAACCAGTTAATGCGCCATTTTTACCAATTACCCGATGACAAGGCACAATGATTGGGAGTGGATTTTTACTATTCGCCTGACCAATTGCTCGTACTGCTTTTGGGGATTCAATTGCTTGAGCAATCTCTTGATAACTTCGGGTTTCACCAAAGGGTATTAGAGAAAGAGCGTGCCAAACTGTTCGTTGAAATACAGTTCCACTGTGAACAGACAAAGGAACGGAAAAACGTTTACGCTTACCAGCAAAATATTCTGTGAGTTCTTTGGCAGCAAGTTCTGTATACTGATTGGTTTTATGATTTGGAATCTCAAAAAAAGAAACAGTACTTAGACCTTCATCATCCGCATCCAACCAAATCGTGCCGAAAGGGACATTAATTTTCATAGTTATCTCCTTTAATTGTGTAGTTCCTTTATTATACTCTAAGCTGAAGTATGGTACTATAATTTTATAGATTGAAATTGGGGGCGATATAATGGAAGAAATCGTCATCTTTCACACAAATGATTTGCATTCACATGTAGAAAATTGGCCCAAAATCAGAAGGTACTTGCTAGGTCAAAAAGAATGCTACACCAAACAGGGTAAAACTGTTTTAACAGTTGATTTAGGTGACTTTATAGATCGCTGGCATCCATTAACAGAAGCTACCGATGGTCAAGCGAATATCGAAAGAATGAACGAAATAAGCTATGATGCGGCAACGATTGGAAATAATGAAGGGGTTGGGAATTCCAAAGAAGAGTTGAATCATTTATACGATCATCGAAATTTTGATGTCTTGTTAGGAAATTTAGTTGATTTAGAAACAGGACAAGCACCTGAATGGGCGATGCCATATAAGATTATCGAAACAAAAGAACAGACGAAAATTGGTTTGATTGCTTTGACGGCCCCATTTCCATTGACTTATCGTCCAAACGGTTGGGATATTTTGTCAATTAAAGAGATATTGCCGCAATTGATTAGGGTGGTCCGACCACAATGTGATATTTTAATCTTAATGAGTCATTTAGGGATCGATGAAGATAGTAAAATCGCGAATGAATATCATGAAATTAATGTATTGCTAGGTTCTCACACCCATCATTTATTCAAGAATGGTGAAAAAATCAATGGGACACAACTTTCCGCTGCTGGTAAATTTGGCTATTATATTGGTGAAGTTCACTTAACGATCGCCAACGGTACTATCCTCAATAGTGAAGCTAAAGCTGTATCCACTGCTGAGCTTCCTACATTACCTGAAGACCAAAGAGAGATTGAGGATTATCTTGCATTGGGGCATCAGTTATTAAAAGCCAAAAAAATCGCAAACATTCCCCATCCTTTATTCGTGGATCTAAATGCAGAACATCCTTTGATCATAACCACTTTAAAAGCGTTGAAAGAAAAAGGGCGCACTGACGTGGCAATACTAAACAATGGCTTGTTTTTGACAGATATACCAAAAGGCATCGTTGATGCAGATCAATTGCATGAAACGTTACCTCATCCAATACATTTGATTCGCGTAACATTATCTGGTGCTGAATTGATTCGGTTAGTCAAGGAAATGGAAAAAAACCGTCAGTACTTGCGTAAATTTCCAATTAGAGGGATGGGGTTTCGCGGTAAAGTTTTCGGTGAGCTATATTATGATGGAATTGCATATGATAAGCAGAAAAAACAAGTTCTATGGCAGAATGCTCCTGTCGATTTAGAGTGTACCTATACGTTTACCACAATTGATCATTTTATGTTTATTCCTTTTTTTCCAACCATTGAGCTTGCAGGAGAAGTGGAATTTATTTTTCCAGAATTTATCCGAACCGTTTTAGGTAACTACTTGAACGAGCACTACCCAATCCTATAAAAACAAGGTATAATAAAATCTAGGCGGTGAAAAAATGACAGAAAAAGTAAAAAAACCTTACAAATCAACGAAACCAGTTAAACATAAAGAAGAACCAACAGCGACATTAACAGAAGAAATCACGGCTGTCCTTGAAGAAATAAAAGAAGAACCTGTCAAAGAAAAGAAAAAAGGCGAAATCGTAACACTCGCTGACGAGAATCATGTAATGATTGGGACTCGTGAATATCTTTTAGTGAAAAATCATCGGGAAGCCTTTGATGCAGAAAGACTAGGAGAACGTTTTAGTGATGTTCTTTCGAAATATGATTACATTGTTGGGGACTGGGGCTACGATCAACTACGGTTGAAAGGGTTTTTCAACGAATCGAATCGTAAAGCGGCACCTGAGCAGAGAATCGATACACTAGAAGATTATCTATATGAGTATTGTAATTTTGGCTGTGCTTATTTTGTGATCGAAAGAATTGGTGGAAAACGTGAGAAACAACAGACACGTCGCAAGAAACCAACTAAAAAAACAATGAATCAAAATCAGGCACATACGGAAGAAAAACGTGTACCTGTGACTAATAAAACGAAACCTGTGATTAAAAATCGCAAAGAAAATGAACCCAAAAAAGCAGTCATTGGAAAGAAAGATATGGCCGCCAATAAGGGACGTTCATTTACTATTCGTCAACGTGAGGAGTAAACATTCGTGAAAAATCATTATAAAGGCTATTTAATTGATTTGGATGGTACGATTTATTTAGGCAAAGAAGTTATTCCTGCTGGAAAACGTTTTGTTGAGCGTTTGCAAGAATTAAAACGGCCATTTCTTTTTGTCACTAATAATACGACAAAAACACCTGAGGCTGTCGCAGATCGATTAGCTAAGGAGTTTGATATTCATGTATCAGCGAAGACCGTTTATACAGCAAGCCTTGCGACAATCGATTATATGAAAGAACAAAGAAAAGGAAACCGAGTATACGTAATCGGAGAATCTGGTCTTACTGAGTTGATTTTATCAGCTGGTTTTGAGTGGGATGAAGAAAAACCGGATTATGTTGTTGTAGGTTTAGATACAGATATAAAGTATGAAAAACTTGCTACGGCAACCCTTTGTATCAGAAATGGCGCTACGTTTATTGGGACAAATCCAGACAAAAGTATTCCGACGGAGCGAGGATTATTACCTGGTGCGGGTTCATTTATATCGTTAATTCAAACAGCAACACAGGCGGATCCAATCATGATCGGCAAGCCCAATGCGATTATTATGAATGAAGCGCTAAAGGTGATGAAAATGAATAAAGAAGATGTCATTATGGTTGGCGATAATTATGAAACAGATAGTCAATCTGGTCTTCAAAATGGGATTGATAGCTTACTTGTGTTATCTGGCTTTACGGCGAAATCAGTAGTTTCAAGTTTACCTGAACAGCCTACATATGTAGTGGATTCTCTGGACGAATGGACGTTTTGATATGAAAGAAAAAAATTGGATTTGGTTTGAACGCGCTGGGATTGCGTGTTTGATTTTAACCATTGTCTCTTTAAGTATTACGATTACGATTAATTTCCGTCTGTTATATGTTTTTGAGATTGATTCATTAAAAATTTTAGACTACGTGGATATGGATAAGCCGACATTGCTGAAAAATTTTGACCAGTTGATGGCCTATTTAAATAACCCATTTATTGACACGCTAAAATTATCCGATTTTCCATCCTCAAAAAGTGGTGCGTTTCATTTTTATGAAGTAAAGCGTCTTTTCTTACTCTGTTATGGAGTATTACTCGTAACACTTATTCCAAGCGTTATCTTCGTTTTTCGTCTTATCAAGTCAAAACGAGTGTGGCGTTTGATTCGCCCATTTCAATGGGGAATGATCATTCCAGCATTTTTGGGTGTATTAATGGCAATCGGATTTGATCAATTTTTTGTGGCGTTTCATGGTGTATTTTTTAATAATGATGACTGGTTGTTTGATCCGGCTACTGACCCCATCATTAATGTTTTGCCAGAACAATATTTTATGCATTGTTTTATTTTGTTTTTTGTTTTGCTAGAGTTATTCTTTTTTATTGGAATTATTTTAGGAAAGAGAGAGCTAAAAAATATATCTAAATAATTTTCATCTCTGGTAGAAAACTTAAAGAGTTTCTATCAGGGATTTTTTTATTGTGAAGATGTTTTTAGCTGAGAATAAGATTGGGTTCTTATTACATAATGGTTCAGGATTGACATTTTAAACAGGTGCCTGATTTATAAATGATCTTTATGGAGAAATCTAGTATGGAAGAACAAACATTGATGAACAGTCTCAAAGTTTACAAGCGATGATGCAAAGATAGTTTATGAAGTGTCGTAGAGAACATGGCCTTTGTGACAATCCACATGGTGGGTAAGGAAGAGTGTTGAATCTGTTAAAACATCTAACTACTGGGTTTCACTTCGGACATCCTAGTAGTTCACTCTCTTTTTTATTATTTTCAATCTAGTTTTAGAAACCAGATTGAATGTTTTTGGAAAAAATGTTAAACTATTACAGTAAGTAGGAGGAGGGATCTTGTGAATGAATTAAAATCCTCTTTAGAAATTTGGGGACAAGAGTTGGTAAATGTCCACTTGCCACGATGGCATGAACTACCTGAGTTAGAGTTATATATGGATCAAGTGATCACGCTTGTTGAACGATACTTATCACCAGTGATTTTAAAAGAAAAGCACACGTTACTAACGTCATCGATGGTCAATAATTATGTAAAATTAGGATTGATTCCAGCACCTCATAAAAAACGGTATAACCAAAAGCATTTGGCGTTCTTAATAGCTATTACGCTATTAAAGCAAGTTTTAACCATACCCGAAATCAAACAAGGCATTCTTTACCAAGGAGCAGCGGTTGGGATTCGCGAAGCATATAATCTTTTTTGCGATGAACAAGAAGCAGCTATAGCAGTGGTTGTTGCTCAAGCACTAGGAACAGAGCCAGTCGCAGCATTTGATCAACCTATACCAGTAGAATTTTTAATTGTAAAAGGTGCGACGTTATCATTTGCCACTAAATTATTTACTGAAAAGGCCATTGAATTAGCACAAACAAACTCAAAAGAAGATGGAGAAAAATTAGATGAATAAAGGAAAAATTGCATTATTAGTAGATTCAGGGACGGATGTACCTAAGGAGTTAATCGATCAGTATGGGATGTATATGATTCCATTGCAAATTATTTATAAAGATCGTATCTATACCGATAAGGTAGATATCACGCCAGAAGAAGTTTACGAGCGATTATCTGTAGAAATTCCGAGCACTTCATTACCAGATGGTGAAACAATCACGAAAATTTTTGAAAAAATCAAAGCGGATGGGTATGAAAAAGTATTGGCTGTTACAATTTCCAGTGGATTGAGCGGGACGTTTAATGTGATTCGTTTGATTGCAGAGGAATTTGAAGGGGTGGAAACGTTTGTTTTAGATACAAAAAATATTGGCATAGGTAGTGGTCTTCAAGCAATCGAAGCCGCTAAATTAATTGAGGCTGATCGTTCATGGGACGAAATCAAGACAGAATTAACGAGTAATGTTGCAAAAGCGAAAGTCTTTTTCAATGTTGCAACTTTAGAGTACTTGCAAAAAGGTGGACGCATTGGTTTGGTTGCCTCAATTTTAGGGAATGCGTTAAAACTAAATCCAATTATTTCGTGTAACGGAGAAGGCGTATACCACACCGTTGCTAAAGCTCGTGGGAGAAAAAAAAGCTTGGATAAAACCTTTGAGTTGGTAAAAGCATTTGTTGGTAACCATAAGAAATTTGTCTTAGCTGTTGCTCAAGGACAAGCCGTAGAAGAGGCAGAAACCTTTTACGAAAAGCTTAAAGAGCAGTTTCCGCAAGCGGAAAAGATTTATTTCGGTACGATTAGTCCAGCTTTAGTTGTACATACTGGACCCGGGCTTTTAGGAATTGGAATCCAATTATTAGATTAAGATTTAATACCAACAAGAGAGCATGTAGTAGATGCTTTCTCGTTGGTATTTTTTTATCAAGAACCCTTAAGAGGGTACTTTTTGGTTGTCATCTTACTTTTATTGTGATATTCGGTTTTGAAACAACAGAAGAATGAGGGGGATTAAAAAGAGCAATGAAAAAACTTGTAGGAATCGTGATTGATTTGACTTTAACAATGATTCATTTATTAGGTATTTCATTAACTGTTATATTAGTAAACTAAGCGAGAAGCATAGGTCTAACAATTTTTGCTGGAAGCGAAGTATTGTCCCAATAGAGTTTTTTAGAAAAAAGTAATTTGTTTCTGTGACGTATCAACTGATGCTTGATCTCCAATTGGAATCGTAAAAATAGGTTGAGTATGGCCAAAATTCATGTCATAAATCACAGGAATTTCTCGTAATAGAGGATATTTTGATAAAATTGCTAAAAGTCGTTCTTCTGTCATTTTTGTTTGTTTAGGGAAACGACCGATTAGTAATGCTTGTGGATGCTTTACTATTTGAAGTAGAGCAGCCAAACCACGAGCAAAATCATGATAATCGTCTTCCTCTGCATTTTCGATAAATAAAATAGAACGTTCTAAATTTGGTTGAAAAGACGTACCAAATAGCAACTGAAAGGTATTTAAATGACCACCATAACAAGTCCCAGTGACAGGTTCAGCAGGATTGTAAACTTTCCAATTATTCGCAAATACTCTTCGTTTTGGATTGGGTAAGTACCATTCGTCTTGGCTCCATGTTCCAGAAGCAGACACAACAAACGCTTTTTCATCCGTCGTGGCATGTAAAAAAGTTTCGGTTTGATATTCTTGTAATTCATCCATTTGGAAACTAGAAAAATGTGGACCAACGTATGTCAGTAACTCTGTCTTAGCCGTAATCGCATTACACAAAGCTGTGATATCGCTATAACCGCAAAATACTTTTGGATGACGTTTGATCAAATCAAAATCAAGGTAAGGCAGTAATTCATTACTATTGAAACCGCCGATTGCTGTTAAAATTCCTTTGACATTTTCATCCGCAAATGCGGCATGCAGATCTTTGACTCTGCTCATAATTGAAGAAGAGCCAAGAATATCGTGTTCAGTCGCATGTTCAGAAAATGTAACGTTAAATCCTAAAGCGGTCAATTTTTTTTCAGCGGATTTAATAGTCAATTCCGTCAAACTAAACAGACTACCTGCTGGTGCAATAACGCGGATTTCATCACCTGGTTGTAATCGTGGTGCTTTCATTTTTATCGCTTCCTTCTAAAACCGTATGTCTAATTATAGTCAGAAAGCCTTTTTTTTTGCAAGATATAGATAGGAAAGAGTAAGGATTTTTACTCAAAGATGAAACAGTGGACAAAATAAGGTATAATAAGAGAGAATATGGTTAGACTACGAAAAGACAAAAGAAAAAAAGAGGTGCCTCTTATATGAAAAAAATATTAGTTGTAGATGATGAAAAGCCGATTTCGGAAATTGTGAAATACAACCTTACTAAAGAAGGATATGAAGTTTTTACAGCTTATGATGGCGAAGAAGCCGTTGAAAAGGTCAAAGAAGTAGAACCTGATTTGATTATCCTAGACTTGATGTTACCGAAAATGGATGGACTTGAAGTAGCGAGGGAAGTTCGTAAAACCTATGACATGCCGATTATTATGGTGACTGCTAAAGATTCTGAGATTGACAAAGTGTTAGGATTGGAATTGGGTGCCGATGATTATGTGACTAAACCATTTTCTAATCGAGAACTTGTAGCACGAGTTAAAGCCAACCTACGCCGTGGTGCAACAAGTGCCAAAGAAGCAGAATCTACTACGCAATCGGAACTTACGATTGGAGACCTAACGATCCATCCAGATGCTTATATGGTATCAAAACGTGGCAGTAAAATCGAACTAACACATCGTGAGTTTGAATTACTTTATTATTTAGCAAAACATATCGGTCAAGTAATGACTCGTGAACATTTACTTCAAACGGTTTGGGGATACGATTATTTCGGAGATGTTCGTACAGTGGATGTAACAGTTCGTCGTCTAAGAGAGAAAATCGAAGACAGTCCAAGTCACCCAACTTATTTAGTTACGCGTCGTGGTGTTGGGTATTATCTACGAAATCCTGAACAGGAGTAGTGATTTATGAAAAAAAAAGTTCACTTCTTTCAATCGGTCAATTTTAAGATTGCATTATCATTTATTCTATTATTATTGATTGCGATTCAAATTATCGGTGGATATTTCATCCGTGAACTGGAATCGACAACGATTAATGATTATAAACAAAATGTTGATCGACAGGTAATCCAATTAGCTAGCACACTTAGTCCAAAATTAGGTGAAAAAGAGCGTGATCGAACAGAGATCGATGCTAATTTGAAAAAAACATTGACTGATTTTTCAGCATCAGAGACGATTGAAGCTCGAGTCGTTGATGACAAAGGAATCGTAAGAGCGACAAGCGATTTAAATCGTCAAGGAATTGTCGGTAAGAAAAATGATTATCGTGACTTGAATGATTTCAGTGCAAAAAAATATTCAGCTATTGATAACGACAAACGCGTATACATCAATGTTCAGCCTATCCAATCCCCGACTGGCGACACAGTCATCGGGGTTCTTTATGTTAAAAGCAATATAGAAGGTAAATACCAAGAGATCACAGATACAGCTCGGATCTTTTTTACTGCGTCACTAATAGCAGGAGCAATTTCAATTATTGTGACGATTTTAATTGCAAGATCAATTACTCAGCCTATCGGTGAAATGAGGGAACAAGCCTTACGAATTGCTAAAGGTGATTATACTGGAAAAGTCCAAGTTTATGGAAAAGATGAATTAGGCCAACTGGCTGAGACATTTAATCAACTTTCTGAACGAATCGAAGAAGCACAAGAAACAATGGAAGCAGAACGAAACCGTTTAGACAGTGTCTTGGCTCATATGACAGACGGAGTTATTGCGACAGATAGACGTGGTAAAGTTATTACAATCAATGAAATGGCACTTTCTTTACTGAATGTAAAAGATGAAGACGTGATTGGCTCTTCTTTATTGGAGCTACTAGACATAGAGACTGATTACACATTACGTAAATTGTTGGAAGAGCCAGAAGAAATTTTGATCGATCGTTCATCTTCCTCTATGGAAGAAGATCAGATGATCATCCGCGTTGATTTTGCAATGATCCGTCGAGAATCTGGTTTTATTACTGGACTCGTTTGTGTACTTCATGACGTAACAGAACAAGAAAAAAATGAACGGGAACGTCGAGAATTCGTGTCGAACGTTTCGCATGAGCTACGCACACCCTTAACAAGTATGCGCAGCTATATTGAAGCCTTAAGCGAAGGCGCTTGGGAGAATCCAGAAATTGCACCTAATTTTCTAAAAGTGACGCTAGAAGAAACGGATCGAATGATTCGAATGATCAATGATTTATTAAATCTTTCAAGAATGGACTCAGGTAACGGAGAATTACAGTTAGAGTATGTGAATTTTAATGAATTGATCAATTTTGTTTTAGACCGTTTTGATATGATGGTCGAATCGAATGATAAAAATTATACGATTCATCGTGAGTTTACTAAACGCGATTTGTGGGTGGAATTAGATACAGACAAAGTGATTCAGGTCCTGGATAATATTTTAAATAATGCCATCAAATACTCACCTGATGGCGGAGAAATCACATGTCGTCTGCTTGAAACGCATAATAACGTTGTTTTCAGTGTAACCGACCAAGGGTTAGGAATCCCTAAAAAAGATGTCAACAAAGTCTTTGAACGTTTCTATCGTGTAGATAAAGCACGCGCGAGAGAACAAGGCGGAACTGGATTAGGTTTGGCTATTTCAAGAGAAGTAGTGAAAGCACACAATGGTACAATTTGGGTTGAAAGTCAAGAAGGAAAAGGCTCTACCTTTTATATATCCTTGCCTTATGAACCTTATGAGGAGGATTGGTGGGAATGAAATTAACAGAAAAAATTGTGCGAATCGGTTTGATATTTTTGGTGTTGCTGAGTGTCTATTTTTCGGTTAGTATTTGGCTTAGCTCTTCAAAAAAAGAACAACCAATCAAAAATGATCCTCAACCTGCGACAACTGTCGTGAATGAACGAGTAGATACAGATGTATTTTTACCGCTACATTTAATTCGCATGCAGAATGGGAAGTCAGAAATGAATACGAGTGAAAATTTAATCACAAATATTCAAAACGAAATTAAGCATAGTTCATTTGGAAGTTTGGCTCAAACTGTTGCTGGAGATTCTGAACAGTTTGAAAAATATCTATCAATGGAGCAAGGATTTGAATTGCTTTATGAAGGTACTTTCTTATTAAGTGAATATATATCTGTCTATAATTTAACTCTTCAATTAACTGATCTCAGTGCGGATCAAATTTATTTTACTTGTATTCAAGTGGATTTAACACAACACAAGATTCGATTTTTAGATTTCAATCGCAAAGATGTTTATGAAGCGCCGATTACGATAGATAACGAAAAAGTGTTAAATTTAATGAATAAAGTTGGCGTACAATATAATCAAATTTCAGAACAGCAGGCAGTTGCAGGAAAACATTATTATTTGTCTGAAGACCAAAAAATGAAAAAATATAGTTATATTTTAGCCTCCCAACCTGTAACAAAATTTAGAAATGCCTTTTTCTCTAACACCGATACTATCCAAACAAATGAAGATAGTAAAGATCTATCCTACACAAGCGGCAGTGAACGATTGACGGTAGACGAAAAACTAGGAACGATTCGTTTCAACGGTGATATAGAAGCCAGGAAGGCTAAAGACAATATTTATTCCGATAGTTTTAAGTATATAAAAAAATTAGGAACAAATATGGGAAATATCCGCTATTTTGATCGGACGGATACAGAGATTAACTATCGTACATTTGTAGAAGGATTTCCAGTTTTTAGTGAAAATGATAAAGGTCAAGTGCGAATCACAATTGGAAATGATAAATCTGAAAAATCAAGTGTCGTAATCGAAACAAGTGTTGATACAATTCAAGTACCGATTCCTTCCGAAGAAGAGGTTGTGTTAAAAAGTACTGAAAGCTTATTAGAACAACTAATAATCAATGGAGCGAATCAGGAAAAAATCAACTCAATGATGATTGGCTATACTTGGCACAAAATCGAAGAAATAACGCAAGTTGTCGATCTTACTCCAGAATGGTACATTCGCTACGACAATAAATGGTATTCAGAACGTGAATTGTTGGAAAAACTAGCGAATTTGGAGGTGGAATAATGGACTTCAAACGAATTGAATGGATTTTTTTCCTTGCCTTTTTAGGACTGAACATGTTCCTCTTCGGTATTTATCAAGAAGGTTTAAAAGAAGAAAACAATGTGTCTTTTTCAGATCAGACAGATAGTATTGAAAAGCGATTAGACAAAGATGGGATTACCTATAAAGGAACTTTTTCCGGAGAAAAAAAGGAAGGATATTATTTAAGTGGCGAACAGACAAACTTTTATAATGTTATCCAAGCGGAACGTGAAACAAAAGACCGAAATTTCTTTAAAAACGGAGTGGAATGGACTGATAACACATTAACAGTGTATCCTCAGATGAATTATGCTCAAACCAGTTACTTTATTGATGAAAAGAATATTGAAAAATCCTTAGATGCTTTTTTAAATGATAAAAATAGTGTTCTGTATGGTAGTCAGTACCGCTATTTACCTGAATTTTCTACTCTTCAAGGTGAGTTTCCCGAGATTATTGTTTCTCAAAGTTACAAGAGTATTCTTTTTAAGGATGATACAGCTCAAATTTCACTAAAATTGGAGAAATCAGATGAGTCTGACGGATTGCACAAAATTAATAAGTACACGCAAACCCATATCCAAGGAATCGAAGAACTACGTGATAAGATGGATCTATCATCCGAACGTGATGCAATTGAAACTTTGTATATCAATAATAAAATTCCAAGTAATGCTAAAATAACATTTCGAAAGCTCGCGTATACGAGAATTTATAAGATTCGTGAGAAGAATGTATATGTTCCTGTATGGTTCGTCGGCATCAAATCTAGTGGCAGTAATTTGCAGATTGAACAGGTGAATGCCATGAGCAATACCATCATTACAAATAATACTGTACCAAAGGTGGAAAATCAGTAGTGAAGGATGTATAATAAGAAGCTGTAGACCAAAGAAGGGAAGCGAAGAAAAAATGAGTCAGGAAAAAGCTTTTAATATCAGTATACTTGCTAGCGGTAGCACTGGTAATTCCCTTTTTATCGAAACAGAGAAGAAAAAGCTACTTATAGATGCAGGGCTAAGTGGAAAAAAGATTACATCCTTACTAGCTGAAGTCGATCGTAAACCAGAAGATTTGGATGCTATTTTAGTTACACATGAGCATCGAGATCATATTCATGGGGTAGGAGTTCTTGCTAGAAAATATAAATTAGATGTCTATGCAAATGAAAAAACGTGGGCAGCAATGGATCCATTGATCGGCAATGTTGCAGTTGAGCAAAAACATATTTTTGATATGGGCAAAGTTTTGACTTTTGGTGATATGGACATCGAGAGTTTTGGTGTTTCTCATGATGCAGCGGCTCCACAGTTTTATCGTTTCTTCAAAAATAATCGTTCTTTTGTAATGCTGACAGATACAGGTTATTGTAGTGATCATATTCGTGGAACAATCAAAGATGCAGATGCATACCTGATTGAAAGTAATCATGAGTTAGAGATTTTACGAATGGGTCCTTATCCTTGGAGTTTAAAACAACGAATTTTAGGAGACAAGGGACACTTGTCTAACGATGATGGAGCATTAACGATGGCAGATGTGATCGGGGCTCATACAAAACGAATTTATCTAGGGCATTTGAGCAAGGAAAATAATACCAAAGAGCATGCTAGGATGGCGATGGAGTCGATTTTAGCTGAAAAAGGTTTAGGTGTAAATGTTGATTTTAATGTTTATGACACAGATCCAGCATCAGCATCAGCATTATTTGCAATTTAAGAGCTAGAGAGAACATGTGAGGAAAAGTTGGTCAGGGTCGATGTGCTCTTGCAAATCACAACATACACGCGTTGTGATTTGCAAGATGCTAAAGATCCGACCTTTTTTGTTATGCAATGAATATATTATAGAAGTTTTAATTAATTTTACCGTGTCTTGAATTTTTGGCGTAGCTGCAGTATAGTTAACTATATTTTGGAATGTTAAAAAAACAGATGCAAAGAATAGAGTTGCGGGCGTTATTTTTAGCACTAGGAGGAATTAGATGTTTCAGTTTTTACCTCATTCAGTTTTGCAAATGGGCACTATTTTTTTATCGATCGTAATCGAAGCGTTACCGTTCGTCATGCTTGGCTGTGTGATATCTGGCGCATTACATGTATTTTTAACACCAGAACGAGTGAAACGATTACTGCCTAAAAATAAATTTTTGTCGATCATTGTGGGTAGTGTATTAGGTTTCTTTTTCCCTTCTTGCGAATGTGGGATCGTCCCGATTGTGCATCAATTTGTAAAAAAAGATGTGCCGACCTATACGGCGTTTGCCTTTATGATCACAGCACCGATCATTAATCCAATCGTTCTTTTTTCAACCTATATCGCTTTTGGCAATTCAGTGAAATTTGTGATTTGGCGGGTACTTGGTAGTATGTTGGTGGCACTTATCGTGGGTGTTTGGTTAGCTTATATCAATAAAGAATCTATTCTACAAGAGACTTCCTTTGATGGGACGTGTGTGATAGAGGAAGAAGAACATCAACAGGATAAAGAATCGTTTTGGCATAAATGTTGGTCTGTTTTGACTCATGGCATTGATGAGTTTTTTGATACAGGACGTTATTTGATTTTCGGTTCATTATTAGCTGCAGCGATGCAAACTTATTTACCGACTGGAGCGATGTTACAATTAGGCCATACCAAACTTTTAGCGATTTTGGTGATGCTGATTTTAGCCGCTACGTTGTCTTTATGTTCTGAGGCGGATGCATTTATTGGCTCATCGTTATTGAGTTTATTCGGTAATGGACCCGTGGTTGGGTTTTTAGTTTTTGGGCCAATGGTAGATATTAAAAATTTACTGATGATGAAACGATATTTCAAGACATCCTTTATGTTAAAATTTGTCGGCATTGTAACAGTAGTTGTTAGTCTTTATGCACTTGCAATCTAAGGAGGGAAGAATAGATGATTCGATTTTTGATTTTAATTGGCTATACGATGTTGATGCTGTTTTTACAAGTATCGGGTAGATTGAACCAATATATAAATGTTCATTACCGCTACTTAGCTATTTTATCGATGCTACTTTCTTTCATTTTGGCAATGGTTCAGTTGATTCTTTGGAATAAAGAAGAGGACAAAAAAACAGAACATCACCACCATCATGAAGACTGTCATGACCATGGCCTAAATAAACCCTATCAAAAAGGGATCGCTTATGTTTTACTAGCGTTTCCTTTAGTTGTCGGTTTTATGTTCCCAACGGTTAGTCTAGATACGTCAATCCTTGAAGCGAAAGGGTTCAATTTTCCGTTGAGTAAAGAATCTGTCGGTGATCCTGATGTTCAAACGCAATATTTAAAACCAGATACCAGCATCTATTTCGATAAAACAGATTATAATAAACAGATGGAAAAGGCTCTAACACACTACATCAAAGATGATAAAGTGACGGTTACAGAAGAAAATTATTTAGAAGTGATGGAACTGATTTATAATTATCCGAGTGAGTTTATCGGAAAAACGATTACGTATAAGGGGTTTGCGTTTAATTCCTCACAAAATGAGGAGGCCAATATATTTGTTTTCCGATTTGGCATTATTCACTGTGTGGCTGATTCCGGAGTATTTGGTTTGCTGACTCATATGCCAGAAGGACAGACTTTTAAAAACAATGACTGGGTAGAAGTGACAGGAACGATTCATTCTGGTTATTATGCACCATTTAAACGAGAGATTCCGATGGTGGATGTCACGAAGGTCAAACATGTTGAAGAACCGAAGAACCAATATGTCTATCGCTCTTTTTAAAAAGAGTTGGGACAGAATTTTACTCCTAGAGCGAAGTAGGTACTGTGTAACCTCAATTTGTTCCTTGTTGTGCTTTAGCACTTAGAATTTGATGTGATCGAAACAAAGCGTATAGTTGCTTCTGCTACCACTTTTTATTCCGATTCCATAAGGCTGAGATTTGACTCGTAGAGTTATATCCCAGCCTTATGGAATTTATTTTGGCTCTTTGTCAACTAATGTTGGTGAAGAAATCCAAAGAATTAAATCACTAATGAAGCCTAGAGGGAAATTCCTCTAGGTTTTTCTATTTGATTGAAAAAGAACAGTGCCAAAGCATAAAGTAATTCTCAATTTAAAATTATAGAAGTTACGGAAGCCATAGGCGTTTCTCTTTAATACTTTTATATGGTTATTCAAGCATTCTAATGGTCCGTTGGAATAAGGCAAATTCAACGCATTTTTAATGCCCGTTTGAACTTTTTTAAAGGTAGTAATTGTTGTTTGATAATAAGCTGAAAGCCTAGAATAGTCTTGTTCAAATAACGCAGGAAACCGTGTGTAATCTCTTGTTTGTATAGCATAGAGAAAATCCTGATAACAGGTGTAGCCAGCTTTCAATTCTTCATCATAAGGATGTTCTTCAATCAGCTCTGTATGAGCGTGAAAAGTAGCATCACATTCATGACTTTGTTTAATTGCTCAAAAAAGTGAGAGAAAATTTTTATTTTACTAGTGCATTTTGAAAAAAGAATCAAATTAAAGATTCGCACATAAAAAAAGCAGTGATATAAAAGACTTCATCTATAGGTATTGTGATAGCATAGTAGGTTTCCAAAAGTTTACTATTTTTTTTAACACTGGCTATTTCAGCTGCAAATTTATCTTGAAACGCTGTAGTTTTTGGGAAGCTACTGACACTTTTTCCTCGTTTTAAACGGTCTATCATGCAAACGACATGGCAAGCTAAACCAACTTTTATTTCATAGGAAATAGTTGGATTGATTTCTGTCGCGATTGTTTCCACCCATTCTCGAATTGAGGTTATTAGTTGCTTATCGTCGTTATACTCTAACATATCAGTAATATTCGTTCGCATCCCTTCAAAAGCAATTTCGTAATCAATAAGAGCTTGGATTTGATTTGTCTTTGTTTCATCTAACGCATCTGTAATTGTGAAATGGGGTGAATTGTAAAATGACTGAAAAGTACCAATAGTGCATATGATTTTTCCAGAATAGCTTAGGTTTGTGAGTGTTTGTTCTAATAATTTTTCATCAGTTATTTGCAACGATACAATTTCACAAACATTACCTCTTAAATTTAAACGGTTGCTGAGCATTTTCTTGATCAATTGGGCAGAGCCTTCACCTGTTGTGCATAAAGTAAGAATATATAATTTTATTGATTTTTGGTCTTCCATATTTTTCTTATATGTTGATAAGCCTCTAATATTCTTGGTAGATTCAAATACTTCATTTAAACCATGGCCAAGAGCAGCTTTTCTACTGGCTTCTAAAACGTGAAGTGTGCTGACTAGCTCAATACAGCGAATTTGACTATTTAAATTCTTTTCTAATTCATCACTAAAATTGATCAAAGAGCCCATATCTACTAGTAATAGAACATCTTTTAAGTGTTTTTTCGTAGAAAGATAGTTTTGAATATTAGTCAAGGTAGCGATTGGTTTTTCATCAAGGTTCATATCAAATCCTACGGCTATTTGTTCACCAAGAAGTTTATTTACAACGTTTGCCATACTTGTAGCAGTTGATTCACCGTGGGCAACAACAATAACTTCAACTTTCGCCTTTTTTTTTGTTTTGTTGCCATTAGATGTAAAAAAGAGTGCAAGAAAACCAGCTTCATCTTCTGGAAGTCTAACATTAAAATCAGTTTCTATAATAGAAAGACAATGTTGAGCTGCCTCAAAGTGACGAGGATGTTCTTGTTTTATCTCAAAAATTCGCGGGTTGGTGATTGTTTGTCCCCTCTTTATACGTTGAATTGTATTGTATAAATGAAGGGCAAGCCCATAACGGACATTATCCGATAGAAAGATATTCAACAGTCGGGATGCTTTTTCACATACTTTATTAGCAGTTGCAATGATTTCCGAACCGACAATCTGTTCCAAATTATCTAAATCAACGGCAGTATTATTATTATATGAACGATAATAATTGGTAATTGTCGTATCAATGATTTCAGTGGTTTGAGAAATAGTAAGACCAATTCGTTCCATGTCGCTCATTTTTTGTTCGATGATTTGATAAATATCATGTCTTTTCGTTTCTTTAGGTAAAAAGAGTGTGGTTTCTTCCTCATTGAAAAGAAAGAAGCGAGTATTCATATTTGGTAGTAGGAGCCAAATTTTTTTTCGATCTTCAGTGTTATAGAGTCCTTCACGGATATAATGAGGGAGCTCATAACTACTGATTTTAATTGTTTCTTCCTGGTGAGCAATAAAATGGGAATAGGCTTTTGCACACAATAGTTGAATATCTGCTTTTAACTGACCGACATTGTTAGGACAATGGTATCCTAATAATGCTCTAATTGTATTAGTCGAAACTTCTATCGGTGTTTTTAATTTCTTAGTCTCGGTTTGGAAAAAAGTTGAAATCAAACTTAATCGTTCTTCTAAACCACGGTCAATCAAATTAGGAATTTCAATTCGCATCGGAATTCTCCGAATAAACGTTTGCAATAAAGAGGAAGATGTATCTTCTGTGGTTGCACAAACAAGTAAAACTTGAGCGTGGCGTTCACTAGTTGTTTCACCGAGCCTACGATAAATGCCTCGATCAATAAATGTAAATAGCATTTCTTGACCTTCTGGAGGCAGACGATGGATTTCATCTAGAAATAGGATACCACCATTTGCTTTTTCTAATAAACCAACACGATTCTCATCTGCGCCTGTGTAAGCGCCTCTAAGCACTCCAAAAATAGATCCTACTAATAATTGCGGATTATTCGCGTAGTCCGCACAATTAAAGGTGACAAAATTGGAATCCGCTTTCAATTTATTCTTTGTTAACGCATAACTATAAATTAATTCAGCAAACATACTTTTGCCAACTCCTGTTTCCCCAGTTAATAAGATATGCATTCCATTTGGCGGATATAAAATAGCTGCTTTGGCTTGTTCAGCACAATGAAAAAGGCTAGGACTTTTATGGATGAAATCATCTAAGATATTTTCTTCATTTTTTATTTTTGGTGTAGTTGAAAAAAAGTAAACTGGTTTAGTACCAATTTTCTTTGCGTGTCCTAATTTGACTAATTGGTTCAGATCACTGCTGACATTTGCTCGCGAGATATTTAACTGTGCGGCCATTTCACTTGCAGTAACGGGTTCTTTTTCTGAGTATCGAGTTAGTAACTCTGCTATTTTTTCAATTCTTTTCATTTTTCCACGACCTTTGATGGATAGTGTGTTTTGTGTTCTATTCACTAAGTATAATGTTACGAGATAAAATAGTCAAAGTTGTGTTTTTTATTTATGACAATGTGTTTTGTAGATGAATAGAAATGTGTTTTATTTTTATAGATTGCGAAACACATATAGAACGATTATTAGTCGATCAGCATTTCAATTGTTTGGCATGATTATTGCATATATAACTATGAAAACTTATTTAGTGTTTGAAGGGAGAAAGACAAATGATTTCAGAGACAGATGTAATGCAGATTATTGTTTACGCAGGTAATGCCAAGTCATTGGCAATGAATGCAATTAAAGAGGCAAAAGGTGGAGAAATAGCAAGTGCGAAAAAAATATTTGAGGAGAGTAAACAAAATTTAAAAGTTGCTCATCAGCATCATACAGATATTTTACAAAAATTTGCGAGTCATCCAGAAGAAACAGCTAATATGTTTTTGACTCATGCACAAGATCACATGATGGCGGCGATAACAGCCACAGATTTTACAAAAGAATTTATTGATTTACATGAAGAACTGCAACAATTGCGTATATTATTTAAAGAAGATGCAAAAAATTAAATGAAAAAGGATGATTAGGATGAAAATTACATTAGCATGTGCAGGCGGAATGTCAACAGGAATGTTAGTTAAAAAAATGGAGGATTATGCGGACTCACAAGGAATTGATGCAGATATTTCTGCTTGTGGACTTAGTGAATTAGAAGAAAAAGTATTGGGATCAGATATTATTCTATTAGGTCCTCAAGTTGGTTATCAACTGGAGGATGTAAAAAAAGAATATCCAGATATTCCAGTACTTGTCATTGAAATGATGGATTATGGCATGATGAATGGAGAAAAAGTTTTTAAAAAGGCTCAAGAGGTTATTGCACCTAATTAGGGGTAGTTAAAGGAGGAAGACGAATGTCTGAAACAAAAAAAAGTTCATTTATTAACGGATTGAATGTTTTTGTCAATAAGTTTTCAAATAATACGTTTGTTAAAAGTATAGCGAACGGCATGATGATGACCTTGCCGATTACAATAGTAGGAAGTCTTACAACGATAATTGGCATGATTCCGGGGTTACCTGAGCTTGTTTTGAAAGCTTGTTCTTTGGGAACGTCTATTTCGAGTAATTTAATTACAATCTACGTGATTATTGGTATTTCTTGTGCAATGGCAAGAGAGAAAAAAGGGGATACGATTGCTTCGATTATTTTGTCTTTAGCAACGTTCTTCGTTTTAACACCAATAACTGCTTTTGATATTGGAAAAGAAAAACCTGTATTGGCTTTTGAATTGACTTATCTAGGATCAAAAGGAATCTTTGTCGGAATGATCGTAGCGTTGGTTGTCACTTGGATTTTTGCTAAGATGGTGGAAAAACGCATTACATTTAGAATGCCTGATAGTGTACCAACCGCAATCGCTAAGACTTTTGAAGCAATTGTTCCTGCTGCAATTATTTTTATCGTTGCTATCGTGATCAGTACCGCATTTGCTGAAACTAAATTTGGGAATATTCATGACTTTATTTATACTAATCTACAAACACCACTAGAAGCTTTAGGTGGATCTGTTTGTTCAGCGTTATTTATTATGTTTCTATCAGAATTATTGTGGTTCTTCGGTATTCATGGAAGTATGGTAGTAAGTTCTGTGATTGCAGTTTTATTTACAACACAAGCATATGCAAATATGGAAGCAGTAGCAGCAGGAGAAGCAGCTACAAACATTATTAACTCATTTTTCTTAGATGCATTTAAAGGCCCAAGAGCGTTAGCATTAGCAGTTATTTTAGTTTGGATGAGTAGAAGTGAAAAGTTTAAATCAATCGGGAAAATTTCCTTAGTTCCTAGTATATTTGGAATCACTGAACCAATGAAATTTGGTATTCCTATGATTATGAATGCAGTCATTTTTATTCCCTTGACTCTTTCAGCAGCTGTTTGCGTAGGAATTGCTTACTTGGCAACGATTATTGGTTTTCTACCAGTTATTAGTGTTAATGTTCCTAAAAATTTACCGACATTCTTATCTGGTTTTATGGCAGCAGGTTGGCAAGGATTAGTCGTTCAACTGATTCAATTTGTTGTGGTATTATTACTGTATTTGCCATTTATGAAAAAATTAGATAGTCAAGGGATTGCAGAAGAAATAGCAAACCTTGAGAAACTTTAGGAGCGTGAAAAATGCAAACACTTCAAGTGAAAAGAGATGCCGATCAATTATCAATCTATATACCAGAGGTAGCAGAACTTCCTGCTAAAATTTATTATGGAACTGACATTTCAGTAATAAATAATACTTGCTATATCGAATTTGCAAGAAAAGGATGGCAAAGTTTTAAAGATCCTAATCCTAAAACACGCCTTTATTTTAAATTAGAAATAGATTCAGAGTTATTTATCGGAGCAGAACGGCGCTTGCCTTTAAATAATTTATATAATTGTCGTGACATGGGAGGCTATTATACAAAGGAAGACCGTTTAACACGCTGGGGAAATGTTTATCGTTCAGATGCTTTACATCAAATAGAGGAGACGGGTCAAGCCTATATTGTGGGAATGGGAGTGAAGACAATTGTTGATTTTCGTTCACCAGAAGAAATATCCAAAGATCCAAATAAATTGATTTGGACAAGTGAGGTATTCAATTTCAATCCTCATGCAGACATTGCACAGCAAGCTAGTACGCAATCTGTTTCAAGGAAAGATGAAGAGAAGATAGCTCAATTAGAAATAATGGTTCAAACTCAAGAAGGTAAGGAACAACTGATCAAAAATCGAAATGTAATGATCAAACAAATGGAGCAGCTAGTTTTAGGAACAAATGCAATCAAAGCGTATAAGCAATTTTTTAAAAAGCTTTTAGAAGACGATGTAACTCCACTGATCTTTCATTGTCAAGGTGGAAAAGATCGAACAGGCTGGGCAGCGGCTTTATATTTAGGTGCTTTAGGAGTTGACAAAGATCAAATCTATCAGGATTATTTACTAACAGATAAAATGAATGCGCCAAGAAATGCAAAAAGAATGGCTATCTACAAAAAATATACAGAAAATGAAGACGTGTTAGCGTTTCTAAGTTCTTTGCAGCAAACGAGAAAAGATTATCTGGATGGGGCTTACAACACCGTAGAAAAGCACTATGGCACGATAACTGATTATTTAAAAGAAGAATTAGAACTAGATAATGGACTATTAGAAAGACTAAAAAGTAAATACTTGTATTGATATACAACTATTATTAGCAAGATAGAATAACTAAATCTGTCTTGCTAATGTCTATTTATTGTAAGTAATGATAGTATTGAATAGAAGTCACCTTTTTTTTAGCTAAAAGATGTTTTTCACTTTGTTGACAACGCTTTATTTTCATGTTTTAATAACAAGAGAAATCAAGATTGTTACTGAATGTTCAGGCTATACTTTATTTCTTTTTGTTAACATTAATTAGCTAGCTGATCTAATCTCATTGAGGAGATATTATGAAAGTAAAAAAAGTAATCAACAATAATATTGTAAAGTCTCTTGATGCTGACAATAATGAAGTACTAGTGATGGGGAAAGGTATTGGCTTTAAAAAAAATGTCGGTGATGTTATTGAGGATGTTCTTGTTGAAAAAGTATATACAAGTAATCCCGATTTAAATACAAATAAGCTCACTCAACTACTTTCCAATGTTCGTTTAGAACATTTACAGGTTGCTAATGAAATTATAGGATTTGCTAAAGTTTCCTTAGGCAAAAAGTTGAATGAAAATATCTATCTTACATTAACTGATCATATCGATTATGCAATTGAGCGACATAATAGTGGACTCCCCGTTAGAAACGCACTACTTTGGGAAATCAAGCGTTTTTATAATCATGAATATTTAATCGGAAAAGAAGCATTGAATATCATATCCAATCGACTGAATATTTCACTTCCAGAAGATGAAGCTGGTTTTATTGCATTACATATCGTAAATGCAGAACTAGATTTGTCACAAGTGAGTCAAGTGTCTGAAATGACAAAAGTCATTCAAAAAATCATTAATATTGTGAAATATCATTATAAGACCGATTTGGATGAATACACGCTAAATTATGAGCGATTTATTACCCATTTGAAGTTTTTTGTTCAACGTTTGTTTAGTGGAATAGAATTGGATAAAGATAAAGATGAAGGCTTCTTGTTTATGTTAAAGGAAAAGTACCAAGAAGAATACCTTTGTGCGTTGAAAATTCGTGAGTATATAGGAAAAGAATTTGATCGAGATCTGCAAGAGGATGAGATGATTTATCTGACTATCCATATCAGAAGAATAACCAACAATTAAAGGATTGTTACTGCGTCAAAGCAGGCTATACCTAAGAAAAATCTCTTTTAAATGAGAGGTTTCTTAGGTATTTTTTTATGGATTTCTGTTTATAGTAAAAGTCTATTACTTGTTTAAAATTAATTAACTCTAAGATTAAACTTTTAAAATTAGGAGGATAAATGATGAATTATCAAGAATTAGCTCAAACGATTATTGAAAAAATTGGTGGAGAGAAAAATATTTCTGGTTTAACACATTGTGCTACAAGATTACGTTTCAATTTGAAAGAAGAAGGAAAAGCACAAACAGACCTATTGAAACAAACAGATGGAGTGATGGGGGTTGTTTCAAAAGGTGGACAATACCAAATAATTATTGGTAGTGATGTAAGCAGTGTCTATAAAGAAATTTTAAAAGAAATACCTGTCTTAGATGGAGAGCACGTTGAAGCGAATGAAAAGGACGAACGTGGTACAGCTTCGAAAATTATAGATACGATTACAGGTATATTTACACCTATTTTGCCGGCGATTACTGCTGCCGGAATGTTAAAAGCTGTTTTGTCTCTTTTAGTTGTTTTTAATGCGATCGACAAAACAGGACAAACATATATTATTATCGATTTTATGGCAGATTCTGCATTTTACTTTTTACCTATTCTGTTAGCAGCATCGTCTGCCCAGAAATTTAAAACAAATATGTATCTAGCTATGATGGTTGGAGGGATTTTGTTACATCCAAACTTTGTTGGAATGGTGAATGCCATTAAGGAAGCTGGTGAAGGTGGTATTCATCTTTTCGGATTACCAATATCTGCAGTAACCTACGGATCATCAGTTATTCCGATTATTTTAGCGGTCTGGTTTATGTCTTTTGTTGAACCGATGGCGGATAAAGTATCACCTAAAGCAATCAAATTCTTTAGTAAACCGTTGATTACGATTGCAATTGTTGGAACTGTTTCTTTAGTAGTTGTTGGACCGTTGGGTTATTTCATTAGTGACGCCATTTCAAATGGAATCAAAGCATTGGAAAACTTTAGTCCGTGGTTAGTTCCAACGATTATTGGTTCGTTGACACCATTATTTGTAGCAACAGGAACACATTACGGTTTAGTACCGATCGGGATTAACAATCGTATGACAAGCGGCTATGATAGCGTGATCTATCCAGGAATGTTAGCATCGAACCTAGGTCAAGGAGCTGCTTCTTTGGCTGTAGGTGTGAAAAGTAAAGATTCTTCGATTAAACAATTAGCAGCTTCCGCTGGTCTAACAGGTTTGTTTGGCATTACAGAGCCTGCTTTATATGGGGTTAACTTGAGATTTAAAACACCTTTATATGCAGCAATGATTGGTGGAGGATTCGGTGGTTTATTTATGGGCATCACACGTGTTAAGAATTTTACTGGAGGTTCACCAGGCTTATTGACACTGCCAAGTTATATTGGTGATGATACGCTGAAACATTTATATATGGCTTGTATTGGTGCAGCCATCAGTATTGTGCTTTCATTTGTCATTTCCTATATTTTATACAGAGACCCAGTGACTGAAACTTCAAAAACAACGATTAAAAACAGCGAAGGAAACACCATTTCTAAAGAGAATGTTATCACAGAAGTTGTCACACCGATCAAAGGTGAAGTAGTGGACTTGAAAGAAGTTGAAGACGGAATGTTTTCAGAAGAAATTTTAGGAAAAGGTTTTGCAGTAAAGCCTATAGAAGGTGTTGTCTATGCACCAGTTTCAGGAACAGTAACTGCAGTGTTTGATTCCAAACATGCAATTGGTTTAACGAGTGATTCTGGTTTGGAGCTCTTGATTCATATTGGGATCGATACTGTTAAATTAAATGGTGTAGGATATGAATACTTTGTTGAAAAAGGTCAAAACATTAAAATAGGGGACAAACTTATTGAATTTGACTTAGAAAAAATCGCTGAAAAAGGCTATAATATAATTACGCCTGTTGTTTTAACAAATTCAACTGATTTTGGTGATATTATTACTTTAACTAAAACTTTGGCTGAACCAGGAGAACAAGTAATGAAAGTCATTCGTTAATAAGACTTTTATTCAAATAAATTAGTGGAGGATGAATGAAATGGCATTTAGAAAAGATTTTTTATGGGGCGGCGCAACAGCTGCCAATCAATGTGAAGGTGGCTATAAAGAAGGCGGACGTGGGTTAGCGAATGTAGATCTAGCACCTGTTGGACCAGATCGTTTTCCAGTGATCACAGGCGAGAAAAAAATGTTTGCGTTTGATGAGGACCATTTTTACCCAGCTCAAAATGCGATCGATATGTACCATCGTTATAAAGAAGATATTGCACTATTTGGCGAAATGGGTTTTAAGACGTACCGGTTATCGATTGCTTGGAGTCGTATTTTCCCTCTAGGAGACGAAACAGAGCCGAATGAAGAAGGCTTGAAGTTCTATGAGGATTTGTTCAAAGAATGCCGCAAACACAATATAGAGCCCCTTGTAACCATTACGCACTTTGACTGTCCAATGCATTTAGTAGAGAAATATGGCGCATGGCGCAGCCGTGAAATGGTTGGCTTTTATGAGAACTTATGTCACGCGATTTTCAACCGATACAAAGGCTTAGTAAAATATTGGCTGACCTTCAATGAAATCAATATGATTTTACACGCACCGTTTATGGGCGCTGGTCTTTACTTTGAAGAAGGCGAAAACAAAGAACAAGTCAAATATCAAGCGGCTCACCATGAATTGTTGGCAAGTGCAATCGCAACAAAAATTGCGCATGAAGTCGATCCAGAAAACCAAGTGGGCTGTATGTTAGCGGCAGGCACAAACTATGCCTATACTTGTAAACCAGAAGATGTTTGGGCAGCGAAAAAAGCGGATCGTGAGAATTTCTTCTTTATCGATGTGCAATCTCGTGGGGAATACCCAGCATATGCACTGAAAGAGTTAGAACGTGACGGGATTGTATTACCGATTGAAGAAGGTGATTTGGAACTACTGAAAGAACATACGGTAGACTTTATTTCATTCTCTTACTATTCATCTCGTGTGCAATCAACAGATCCAGCAGTCAATGAAAAAACAGCCGGCAATATTTTCGCTTCAGTGAAAAACCCATATTTAGAAGCAAGCGAATGGGGTTGGCAGATTGATCCGTTAGGATTGCGTGTGACAATGAATGACTTGTACGATCGTTATCAAAAACCATTATTTATTGTTGAAAACGGCTTAGGTGCTGTTGATACACCAGATGAAAATGGCAATGTGATTGATGATTATCGAATCGAGTATTTAGCAGCGCACATCCAAGCGATGAAAGATGCGGTAGAGCTAGATGGCGTCGACTTATTAGGGTACACAACATGGGGCTGTATCGATCTTGTCTCTGCCGGAACAGGCGAAATGAAAAAACGCTATGGTTTTATCTATGTCGACCGCGATAATGAGGGAAATGGCACCTTGAACCGTTCGAAGAAAAAATCATTTGACTGGTACAAAAAAGTGATTGCGACGAATGGAGAAGATCTGACGAACTAGATCTATTTCAATAAAAAATAGCAAAAGGTAAGGACGAATTTTGATACTCGTTCTTACCTTTACTTATTTGTTAATAAATAGACAGCGAAGAAGAAGGAGAATATCTCTTGGTTCTAAATAACTAACTTGATATTATTTGCGAGATGCTTATCAAAAATATACATAAAAAAGTTGTCTTGAACAAAAATCGATCAGGACAACTTTTTGATTATAATTTACCATAGTCATGTTGATGTTTTGGTGTATATTTCAAAAATGAATAGGCAGCAATAGTGATTGCCGATAGAGTTGCTCCTGTAACGAATATTTTTTTCATAGAACATCCTTCCTTTCAGTTAGAAATAACAACTATATAAATCAAGTGCAAAAGTTCTGCACATACGTGGACGGTAGGATTCGAACCTACACCTCATCAGGTCGAGAATAAACATCCGTTAGTCCTCAAAGAGTTTTAACACCACGTTCATCCACAAAGTTATTGGCTGTTTACCATGATTAAACTATACCCTTAACAGATTAAATCAAACATAAAAAAGCTTGAAAAAAGTGTGAATTCGTTTGAATTTGCTATGAAGAGTATGAATATATTACCGAATAAAAAAACAAAACCGTATGTTAAAACAGCTTCACTATATCAAGCAGGTAAAAGGTAGTATTCAAATTTTATAAGCAGAAACCGATAGTGAAAAGAAATAATAAGTCTATGGTATAATAAGTAACAATTAATAAATTTCTTATTTATAAAACATAGAAAAGAGTGTGAACTGAAAATGTGGAAAACCAAAGAGGAAAAGAGCGCGACATACCAACTTTTAGTACAACAACAAGCCGTGATTATTGAAATTGAGCATGACAAAATCGCTAATCTTGCTAATTCTTCTGCACTACTAGCAGATGCATTACCTAATACCGTTTTTGCTGGTTATTACTTGTTTGATGGAGAAGAACTAGTCTTAGGTCCTTTTCAAGGGAAAGTTTCATGTACCCGAATTAAAATGGGAAAAGGTGTATGTGGAGAATCCGCAGAAAAGTGTGTAACATTGATAGTTGATGATGTAAAAAATCATAAAAATTATATCTCTTGTGATTCAGCTGCTCTATCCGAAATCGTTGTACCAATGGTCAAGGACGGAAAATTACTTGGCGTTTTAGATTTAGATAGTTCCGTAACACATGGTTATGATGAAATAGATCAGGAGTACTTAGAGCAATTTGTTCAAACGCTTTTAAAAGATACAGATTTTTAGGAGAGTACGAGCAAGCTTTTCGCTTAAGCTATTTTTACTTGAGATAATGTTAAACATAGATAGAGTGGATGATATCCAGGTTAGAAATATACTTGAATTTTAAGAACGATTTTATGAAACAGTATTTGTTGCAAGTAGACGAGGAGGAAAACTTTTTTGATAGGGTATGGATATCTTTTTATCGCTATAATAAGCGAAGTTATTGCGACAAATTTATTAAAAGCGACAGATGGATTCAGCAAATTATTGCCATCAGTTGAATGTTTGGTTGCGTATCTTGTCTGTTTTTATAGCTTATCTAAAGCAATAAAATATATGCCTTTAAATGTAGCATACGCATTATGGGGAGCGATTGGAATTATTTTGATCACGATTTTTTCGGTTGTATATTGGAAAGAACAGATCAATACACCAACAATTATTGGTATTGGTTTTATCATTATTGGAACGATTCTAGTCAATACTTTTGGAACGGGGCATTAATTTTTTGTCCAGAAATTACTCAAAGAGTGTTATTCGGCTGTAATAGAAAGGTAAAGAAACAAAAGCTGATCCTTTAAAATGCCAGAAAATTATGTTATACTATTAAAAGCGTATATTATGCTATTTAATCTTAACGGGGACGTTACGGATTCGACAGGCATAGTTGAGCTTGAATTGCGTTTCGTAGGTTACGTCTACGTAAAAACGTTACAGTTAAATATAACTGCTAAAAACGAAAACAATACTTTCGCTCTAGCTGCGTAAAAACAGCGGGTGAAGATCCTCCCGGCATCGCCCATGTGCTCGGGTAAGGGTCTCAAATTAAGTGGGATACGCTAAATTTTTCAGTCTGTAAAATTTAGAAGAGAACATCAGACTAGCGAGAGTTTGGGCCTGTTATGCGGCATAAACTTCAGCGAAGCCTTAAAATAGTATGACTATGAGCGTAGAAGTTTAAGTGACAATGTGTTTGGACGCGGGTTCGACTCCCGCCGTCTCCATTTTTAGTAAATGTGAGAAGAAAAGTTGAAACGTAAAAACAGTTATAAATACCTGTCTATTGGTATTTATAGGCTCTTTGTCAACTAATGTTGGTGAAGAATTCCAAAGAATTAAATCACTAATGAAGCCTAGAGGGAAATTCCTCTAGGTTTTTCTATTTGATTGAAAAAGAACAGTGCCAAAGCATAAAGTAATTCTCAATTTAAAATTATAGAAGTTACGGAAGCCATAGGCGTTTCTCTTTAATACTTTTATATGGTTATTCAAGCATTCTAATGGTCCGTTGGAATAAGGCAAATTCAACGCATTTTTAATGCCCGTTTGAACTTTTTTAAAGGTAGTAATGGTCGTTTGATAATAAGCTGGAAGCCTAGAATGATCTTGTTCTAATAACGCATGAAACCGTGTGTAATTTCTTGTTTGTATGGCATAGAGAAAATTCTGATAACAGGTGTAGCCAGCTTTCAAATTTTCATCATAAGCAAGTAACAGATCTACGAGTTCTATTTCTGTTAAATAGGCACGGAAGGAAGGACTTCTGGCAAGGTGAGTCGATTGATTTTTTTCGGTTCGTAAAACTGTTTCAATACGCGATACACAGAAGAAACGGAGACTTTTTTTGACGGGCAATTTCGCTCATAGTCGTGGTTTTTCTTAAACGATTGGCAATCGAGAGCTTTACATTATTCGAGATCGAACAACACTTTTCGATAAGATTTGTTTCAGCGACAAAGGTTCTATCACAAGAATGACAGAAGAAAGGTTGTTTCTATAAGCGTAAATACGTTTGGTATTCAGAAACATCATTGACTAAAATCAGACCCGTTGTAAAGTTCCAACGAATAATCGATCCGTCTTCTTTGGCACCACAATGAGGACAGGAGTGGGCTAAATAGTTCAGCATATCGGCTTTAGTCGACTTAATTCTAAAGGTTATCAGGGTGTCTTTTCTAATAGTTTGTATAAAAAAATAAAAAAAGATGCCGGTGATTGTTCACCAACATCAGAAAGTATAGAGCCGTTATAAATGCCTGACTATTGGTATTTATAGCTGTTTTTTATTTTCTCATTAAGTCTAAATAAGCCTTAACGAATAGATTTTTAAAAATGTAACCATTTCAAATGAAGTAAAAATTTGTTGTAAAGTACAGATTTGATTCTTTAATAAGTTGAGGCAGAGAGAATTAAACCAATTTTAGTAGACGTAAAAATTCTTTTGAAGCACGTGAAAAAATTTTATCTTTTTTCCAAACGATAGTGATATTCGCAGTTAATGCTGGTGAAAAGGGAATAAAGGTTAGGTTTGTATTCGCCGTATTCACAATACCGTCAATGCAAAGGGCACTTGCGACACCTTCTTTTACCAGCAGTGAGGCATTATAAAGTAAGTTATATGTACCAACAACATTAAGGAGTTCGATATTTCCTCCAAACCATTCAGACAGTTGTTTATCAACTAGTGATTGATTTGAAATGAGTAAGGGAGTGTCCTTAAGATCATTTGGTGTGACTGAACTTTTCTTTGTTAGAGAATTTGATTTATTGACTAAAATCCCCCAATGATCAATGACAGGTAAACGTAGATAGTCATATTTTTGCTTTTCTACAGGATCAATAACAAGTCCGAAATCTATTAGCCCTTTATCAATTTTTTGCAAGACATCATCAGCATTTCCGCTATAAAGATGTATGCCAATTTCTGGATAGGTATCTCTTAGTTTATGCAAAATAGTTCCAATAAACGTAAATGCTTGTGTTTCTCCTCCGCCAATTGTTATTTCTCCAGTTATGATATCATTTTTGACAAGGTTTGTTGTTGTTGACTCAACTAAAGCTAGAATTTCTTTTCCTCTGTTCATTAAATAAATACCATCTTCTGTCAACGTGATTGATCGATTTCCTCGGATAAATAGTGTAACATCTAGCTCTTCTTCTAATTCTTTTAATTGTTTTGACAGAGTTGGCTGAGACAAATGTAAAACCTCAGCAGCTTTACTAATTGTTTTTTCTCTTGCAACAGTTAAAAAATAAGTTAACACACGAAGTTCCATGTAATACTCCTTCCTATAACTAAAAAGAATAGTTGCGTATAAGTTATTAGTATTAGTTAAGTATAAACGATTCAGGTATAATTTAGATAGTATAAATTAAAAGGACACTAGGAGGTAAAAGGAATGACAGATAGTGATTTACAAAAGAAAATTGTAGGGAAAGAGATTTTAAAAGATTCACCTCTATTCAACGAAATTCATTTGATAAAAAAAGAGAACGAGCAACTGATCATGATGCTGAATGCGCAATATTATCCTAATGAAGAGATCTTACAGTATTTAGAGAAAATTACTGGCCAAACAATTGCTTCATCAGTAACAGTTTCACAGCCATTTTACAGTGATTTTGGCAAGCATATCACGTTTGGAAAAGATATATTTATAAATCAAAATGTGACCTTTGTAGATTTAGGAGGCATTATGATTGAGGACCAAGTTTTAATTGGTCCAGGATCTAGGTTAATCACAGTTAATCATTTGATTTCTCCTAAAAATAGACGCGGAATCAAAGTAGAGCCTATACGTATTAAGAAGAATGCATGGCTTGGAACAAATGTGACTGTTTTACCTGGGGTTACAGTTGGAGAAAATTCGATTGTTGCTGCGGATTCTACAGTGACAAAAGATGTTCCAGATAATGTAATCGTAGTAGGAAGTCCAGCTAAAGTGATAAGGAAAATTGAGGAAGAGGAAGTATAAGAGTCTTTAGAGTTTTATTTTTCTAAGCAAACTATTTTTTAGGAAATCATAAAAAATGACGTTTATAGGCAAAAAAATGCAGTTGTTGAACCTGAGTGACGTACAACGCATCAAATAAATAGAAAAGTAAGTTTATAAATAGAAGTGCAATTAAAAATATTTATTAACTAAAGGGTTGATATTTATAACATTGTGTAGTATTATAAATATACCCTAATAGTATTTTCATTTTACTCAATCCGAGTAATACTCCTTATCCCATCTTGAAAGAGATGGGATATTCTTATTTTTACGTAAACTAAGATTCTTTTAATAACCCGACTGCATAGTTATTTAGCATTTTTTCACTGTCTCGTTCATGTATCAGCATCTTCACTTCTTTTTTTACCTGTTCGGCTTGTAACGTATCACCTGTGTTTTCTAATAAATGTATAAAATCATACACACGTTCCATATAAACAGGCTCACCTTCAATAATATAGTTTAACAGATTAGTTAGATACTGGAGGTTTAATTTAAAACTGTAATTTTCATTCTGTTTATCTTGCTTTTTTGCAAGTTTTATATATTTTTCTGCGCTCTCATAGTCTTTTGCATATAACCGCATTGATATTAAATTGATAAGGATATTATGAGCAAATTTTTTAGTTGTAAAATCTCGTTGTTCTTCATATTTTATCGGAAACATCCGTGCAAGTAATAGATCAGATTGTTTTGCATTGAAAAAGCGAGCCAGATTTGCAGTAATAATATAGTCATATTGAAGGTAAAAAGATTTATTTAATAAATCTTCAAAAATATTTGTTATTTCCTCAGAAGTTACAGAATCAACTTCTTCCCAATGCGCATTGAAAAAGTTTTTAATCCCAATATAATTTGATAATTCTCGCAGTGTTTTTTTATTGTTGGCTTCTAATGAAAAATAATAGTTAAGTAATTTTTGTTTGGTACTCTTATTTTCTAGATGAGCACCGCAGTAATAAAAAATCTCTCGGAAATCTTGTTGGCGCTTATCAAAAGTTGTGAAACTAAAAAATTCGTCGACACTAATTGAAGTTTGATTTAAGATTTCTTCTAATTCATTTACCTTAAGAGAGCGTTTACCACTTTCAATTTTAGAATAGGTGGAGGGATCAGTATATTCAGACATCATTTCTCTTTGAGTTAACTTCAATTTCAGTCTGAAAAAACGTAATGTTTCTATGATATTCAAGACTTTCTCTCCCTTCTTATGCGATTATAGCATGAAACGAGTAGAAAATTCATATTTTTAATAAAAAAGTGAATATTTTATTTGTTTTTAATGCCAATTTCGCACTTTTCACGTTTACTACTTTATTTTTCGGCCCTTGTTTGTTATTCTTTACCTAAGGAAAATTATTTGTTTGCAAACGTTGATTTCAAAAAAAGGAAGTGGAGGTGTGTTAATGATTTCATTAATAGCAGTTCTTACAAGCGTTATTTCTGTATATGTTGTTACAGGAGGAGTCTAAAACATATTTAAACTATTTCATTTTTAAGTAAAGCAATTTTGTAAACAAACAATTTAACTAAAAAAACTAAAATGTATAAGTAAAAAGTGCGTACCAAAAAAAGTGCAAAATAATAGTTTCTGATTTACTTTTCCTGTTGAATGAAGTAAATCAGAGGCTATTATTTATTTTTTTCAATTATTTCTTATAAGAAACGGTATATTGTTCTATAGTGTATTTGTTTGCCAACGTTTTTGAAAAGGGTTTTTCTTGAACCAATTTGATGTAGTTAAAAATGCAACTCCAGTCTCAGTTGGTTTCTCTCTGGATATAACGTCTTTGTCGTAGGTTAAGGCAATCGATTCAGAATAGTAATAAGAGTTATTCCTGTATTATGGAATGTAGTGGTTACTTTGATTAAATGCTATTTCTCCAATCGTAAAGAATATATTCTTTTTTCGTTTATATCAATAGCCTGTATTGATGAACAAAAAGATCTGTGTAATCATTTTTTATACTTTCAATAGTAAAGACGTGGTTAAAGATTTTTTGAATCTCATTGAAGATTGTTTCTCCTCCTTTTTTTTGATATGATAAAATGACAGAAGCGATTAAAGGAGTAAAGAACATGAAAAAGATTACAACTAAGATGTTTATCAGCTTGTTGGAAAATAAAGAAGAACGATTTGCGGTTATTATCAATCATTGGTTTTATTACATAGAAAAAGGTCGTGTCTATCGATTTCAGCAACACTCTAATACAAAAATGTTAACCATAGTGGGTTCATTTTATGAAGATGAAATAGATAGTGAAACGATGGTTGTTGAGCTAAAAAAAAGTATTATCAATCAAATTCAATATGACTGGTTTACGGATGTCTGGATGGAAACGATTGTTGAACGTGTTAGTCGTTCTCCGTATGATTTGGAAGTTTTCTTTTTTTAGAAATCTAAAAATAGTTATCCAAACTTTACTTTATGTCGTAAGTGTTTTGGGTTGTTTTTCTTCTTTTCGGATAAAGGATACTCGTAAAGCGGTTGTAATATTTGTTTTTTTTTGCTAAGATAAGAGCATATTAATAAAAATGGTTGGGCGCAAGCTTCAAGGATCAAGTTCTTCAAGGGGTGAGAAGAACGGTTTTTTGAACTTACGTCCTTTTTTTGTCTACTCAAAAAATAAGGGAATAAGTTGTGTTCTTAAAGAGTAAAAGCACGAGTTATTCTCTTTTTATTTGTAAAAAGAAGGCTAGGTTCAATAAGTAATATGATGACTAGATCATCAAATGATAGGGGTGAAAAAATGGTTTTAGAAGCATTGGATAGAATCCGTGAGGCTGAAGATAAAGTTGAAAAAATGAGACAAGTTGCCAAAGAAGAGCTTGGAAAATATGAGAAAAAAAAGTCAGAAGAATTTCAGAGAAGACAGGAAAAAAGTCAAGCAAAAGTGACAGCGTTACTTCACGAATTAGAAACACAACAAAATGAAGAACTTCAAAAAGATAAAGAAATTTTACTAAGCGAAGCGAAAGAACAAAATCAAAATTTTAGAGCAAAATATGAAAAGAACAAAGAAGCGATTATCGATCATGTAATAGAAAGGGTGAAAAAAGTCTATGGCAGTCAATAAAATGGAAAAAATGACGATCATTGCGGCCGCTGAAAGAGAAGAAGAGATTCTCCAAGCAGTTCAAGGAATGCAAGCAATTGAGATCAAAGATTTTTTTCATTCCAATGTAGATAGCTCTTATCTAGAAAAACACTTTTCGACAACTTTTCTGGAAACTGAAGAAAGTAAAAAGAATCATTTCCAAGCCTTATTAACAGAAATTCAAGATTCATTGACATTTATTGAACGTTTTTCAGAAAGTACATCGAAAAAGAAATCAATCAAAAGACAAATCCGTACATTACATTCTTTAGAACAAGATTTTGATGAGCAGATTATAAGGAAGTATCTAAAAGAAATAACCTCACTGAAAAGTAAGCTCACACTGATTGAGACAACTAGAAAAGACTTGTTATCAAAAGAAAAATGGTTGGCTCGCTGGCAATATTTAGATATTATTCCAAAAGAAAATTCTTCTGAAAGTACAGATATTTTGTTAGGTTCGATTAGTTCAGCCAGTCAGATAGATTTTTTAGCAGATTTAGAATGTCTTTCCTCTGTTTATGTAGAAGAAATCTATCAGAGTCAAAATCACGTATATTACAGTTTGATTTATTTGAGAAGTCAATTAGCAGACTTGGATAAAATTATAAGTAGGTATAGTTTTATCCAATTTGAATATCCGTATGATATTTTACCAAATGAAGCTTATCAAAAAAATAAAGAAGAATTAGCTTCACTTGTTAAAGAAGAGCAGCAACTGAAAAGTAATTTAGCTTCTTATCGCAATCATTTAGCAGAAATATATTTAGCTGAAGAAATGACCTATGCGTTTATTAATCGAGAAGAAGCTAAGAAACATTTGTTGAATACGTCTTACTTTTTTATCATGCAAGGTTGGATTCCTGTGGATGAGAAACAGCAATTGTCTACAGCGTTACAACGAGTATTACCCAAGGAGGAAGTATATATCGCTTTTGACGAGCCAACCAATGATGAGATTCAAGCGGATATTCCAGTAAAACTGAAAAACAATTCCTTGGTAGCACCATTTGAGATGCTTACTGAGATGTATAGTTTGCCAAAATATGACGAAATCGATCCGACACCAATCATGACACCTTTTTATATGGTATTTTTCGGAATGATGGTAGCAGATATTGGATACGGTTTGTTGATGTTGTTTGGAGCATTCCTTGCGTTGAAGTTGATGGTTTTACCACGAGGAATGAAGCGCTTTGCAGATTTCTTTCTAATACTATCGTTTCCAACAATTGTTTGGGGGTTTATCTATGGATCTATTTTTGGGGCCACGTTACCGAAAGTGTTTCTAGGAATCGATTTACCATTTCCGATATTATCCACGACAGAAGACGTGAACACCATTTTAATTTTATCTGTTATTTTTGGGTTTGTTCAGCTATTGACAGGATTGATGGTCAACGGAATTGAATTGACGAAACGCAAGCGTTACTTAGAAAGTATAAGTGAGAGCTTTGCATGGCAGGGTTTGTTGATAGGGATTTTGATTGTAGTAGTGGGTATGCTGATTTTCAGTAATGATGGTTTGGTTACAGCAGGAATTATTGTGGCAGCTATTTCAGCCTTATCAATCGTCATCGTTCCAGTTATCCAATCTAAATCAAAAGTAAAAGGATTCGCTAAAGGACTATATGGATTATATGGTTTAACTGGTTATATAGGTGATTTAGTGAGTTACACACGCTTGATGGCTTTGGGGATTTCAGGCGGAAGTATTGCAGCCGCTTTTAACATGCTAGTAGCATTCATGCCACCAGCGGCGCGGTTTACAGTGGGTATCGTATTAATCATTGCCCTGCATGCATTGAATCTTTTTTTAAGTTTATTAAGTGCGTATGTTCATGGCGCGCGTCTGCAGTACGTAGAGTTTTTCGGGAAATTTTATACAGGCGGTGGTCGTGCTTTCAAGCCGTTGAAAACAGAAGAGAAGTACGTAAATATTGAAAAAACAAAAGTAGAAGAATAGTGGAGGAATAATGATATGATAGATTACTTAATTAACAACAATGGTGGAATTCTTTTTGCAGTATTAGGAATGGCAATGGCGACAATTTTAGCAGGAATTGGTTCTGCTAAAGGCGTTGGATTTACAGGAGAAGCAGCGGCGGCACTAACAACAGAACAGCCAGAAAAATTCGGACAAGCCTTGATCTTACAATTATTGCCAGGGACACAAGGGTTATATGGTTTTGTAATTGCCTTTTTAATTTTTATTAACTTGAATAATGATATGACAATGGTTCAAGGATTGGATTATTTTGTTGCATCATTGCCAATCGCATTTGCTGGTTTATTCTCTGGAATTGCACAAGGACGTGTTGCAGCAGCTGGTATTCAAATTTTAGCTAAAAAACCTGAGCACGCAACAAAAGGGATTATTTACGCTGCTATGGTTGAAACTTATGCGATTCTTGGGTTTGTTATCTCATTCTTACTTGTACTAAATGTGAAGTAAAAGGAGGAAAAACATGGATGCTATTGAAAAAATTGTCGAACAAATTCTTGAAAAAGGGCAAGCAGAAGTTTCAAAAATGAAAAAAGTTGAAATAGATCGTATTGATCGAGAGTATCAAGAACAAGAAGAAGCGCTTTTTTTACAAGAGCGCAAGCTAGTCGAAAAAAACCAGGAACAAACCAATAAATCGTTTAAACAAAAAGAGAATCGCCAACAATTAGAAATTAAGCAAGCAACACTGAACCAAAAGCAAGGCTATCTCGAACTGCTTTTTTCAGAATCTATTGAGCGAATGAATCATTGGACAGAATCTGAATTTCAACATTTTGTTGAACAAATCGTCATTCAATTACCAGTTGAAGGGGAGGCTTACGTAACATTAGGTGAGTTTTCAAAAGATAAGTTGTCCGATCAATGGGTAGTAGAACACTCTAATGATAGAGTGAGGTTGCTACTGGAAAAAGATGTTATTCCAAACGATGGCGGATTTATTGTATCCAAAGAAGGCATTGAATATAACTTCTTATTTTCAAGTCTAGTTCAAGAAATTAAAAAAATGGAAAGTTTTAAAATAGCAGAATTGCTGTTTCAATAAAAGAATTTCTCCACCTTATATGATGGGAGGGTCATAATGAAAGAGACTGCATATAATCAAATTAACCCTTTGATTCGTCTTAAAGAAACAGAACTTTTAAGCAATGCCCAGTATGAACAATTAGTAAATGCGAAAAATTTAGATGAGTTAAAAGATAGTTTAAAAAATACGGTATACGCTACGTACATGACGGACGATTTTGCAGAAAATTTTGAGTATATTTATTCAAAAGAAAAAGGGAAACTTTATGAGTGGCTCTATGAAATGGCACCAGAACCAGAAGTCATCACGATTTATACGTCGAGAGCGACATTTCATAATTTAAAAGTTTTAACAAAAGCAGAGCTAACAGGTCAAAATTTAGACTATTTGTATATTGAGGATGGTCGTTATTCGATAGAAACATTGAAAAGCGCGATTCGTACTCGTGTCTCAACTGAATTACCACAACCGTTAATGAAGGCAGTCCTTGAAGTGTTGGATTATTTTCAGGAATCTTCTACTCTTCAGGCAATCGACATCATTTATGATCGGAATTTTTTAACATTTCAACGACAATTGGCTGAAAAATTAGGGGATAAAGATATCATAGCGGAAGTTACAGCGTTTATTGATTTGACGAATATTTCAACGATGGCTAGAGGAATTCTTCAAGGGCAAAATGAAAATTTTTTGTCTACTGTATTATCTAGTTCAGGAACTATTCCAAAAACAACCTTTTTAAAGTATACGCAAGAATCGTTAGCTGTTTTTACCGATTATGTTCTTAGCACGACATATAGCGGACTTTTAGCGCCGATTGCTTCGGCTGAAACAAAAGAATTAGACTTGATAGCATTTGAAAAAGTCAAAGATGATTATCTAACTAGTATGTATGATAAAGCTAAAATTATGGCTTTTGGCCCATTGCCTTTACTCGCATTTCTAAACGCTAAAGAAGTGGAATGGAAGAATTTACGTTTGATTCTAGTCAGTAAACGAAGTAACTTCCCAGTAGAAGTTGTTAGAGAAAGGATGCGTAGGACAGATGACATATAAAATTGGTGTTATTGGCGATAGAGATTCTGTTATGCCACTCAAACTTTTTGGTTTTGAGGTTGTTTACGCAAGTTCACCAAAACAAGTCAGAGACACAATCGAAGCAATGGCAAAAAATAATTTTGGCGTTATTTTCATTACAGAAGATGCATCGGAATTAGCTGTTGAAACAATCGACCGTTATAAAAGTGACGTTACACCAGCAATTATCTTGATCCCAAGCCACAATGGCTCAAAAGGGATTGGTTTGAAAGAAATTCAAGATAATGTTGAGAGAGCTGTTGGGCAAAATATATTGTAAAAGTTGGAGAATTTTTTTAACTTTACATATAATCTAGCTTCGTAGGCTAGCCTTTTTAAGAAAAGCTAAAATATTCCAATGATAAAATATATCATTAGATTTTTCTTGTCAAGGTTGATCAAGCCCGCTCAGCTTTACTGAATAGGAGGAATGATTTTGCAAACTGGTAGAATTATTAAAGTATCCGGTCCTTTGGTTATGGCTGAGAATATGTCTGATGCAAGTATTCAGGACATTTGTCATGTAGGAGAACTGGGTGTTATAGGAGAGATTATTGAGATGCGAGGAGATGTCGCGTCTATTCAAGTATATGAAGAAACAACTGGAATTGGACCTGGAGAACCTGTAGTAACGACAGGAGAAGCGTTGTCTGTTGAGCTAGCACCTGGTTTGATTTCTGAAATGTTTGATGGGATTCAGCGTCCTTTAGATACCTTTTCGGAAGTTACAGAAAGTAATTTTTTAAGCAGAGGCGTCCAGATTCCGGCGTTGGATAGAATGAAAAAATGGTCATTTGAGCCAACTGTTTCTATTGGAGATGATGTATCCACAGGAGATGTCATTGGATTAGTACAAGAGACAAAAGTGATCCCACATAAAATCATGGTCCCATTTGGTATTAGCGGTGTTGTGAAAGACGTCAAACAAGGGGAGTTCACGATTGAAGAGACGGTTTATATTATAGAAACAGCCACTGGTGTAAAAGAATTTACAATGATGCAAAAATGGCCAGTCCGCCGCAGTCGTCCCATTTTAGAAAAATTAAATCCAGATGTACCGCTTCTTACAGGACAACGTGTTATAGATACTTTTTTCCCGGTGACAAAAGGGGGAGCGGCAGCCGTTCCAGGACCTTTTGGTGCTGGAAAAACAGTCGTGCAACACCAAATTGCTAAATGGGCAGATGTTGATCTAGTTGTTTATGTTGGTTGTGGGGAACGTGGGAACGAAATGACCGATGTATTAAATGAATTTCCAGAGCTGATCGATCCGAGTACGGGGGAATCAGTGATGGAAAGAACTGTCTTGATTGCGAATACCTCTAATATGCCTGTAGCCGCACGTGAAGCATCCATCTATACAGGAATCACAATTGCGGAATACTTCCGTGATATGGGCTATTCTGTAGCTATTATGGCAGATTCCACTTCTCGTTGGGCAGAAGCATTACGCGAAATGAGCGGACGTTTGGAAGAAATGCCTGGGGATGAAGGGTATCCTGCATACTTAGGTAGCCGTTTAGCAGAATATTATGAACGAGCTGGACAAGTGGTGGCTTTAGGCAAAGATCATCGTGAAGGTAGTATTACAGCAATCAGTGCCGTTTCACCATCGGGTGGTGATATTTCTGAACCAGTCACTCAAAATACATTACGTGTTGTCAAAGTGTTCTGGGGATTAGATGCAACATTAGCACAAAAACGTCATTTTCCATCCATAAATTGGCTTCAAAGTTACTCTTTATACGATTCAGAAGTTGGTAAATATTTAGATCAACAACTTCAAGTCAACTGGTCTGAGATGGTTACGGAAGGTATGCGCATTTTACAAGAAGAATCACAACTTGAAGAAATCGTTCGATTAGTTGGGATCGATTCACTGTCCGATAGAGATCGTTTGACATTAGAAGTCGCAAAATCGATTCGTGAAGATTATTTACAGCAAAATGCGTTTGATGACGTTGATACGTTTACCTCAAGAGAAAAACAATATAAAATGTTGTATTTGATTCTGACTTTCTACAAAGAAGGACAACATGCATTGGATCTAGGGGCATATCTATCTGAAATCATGACTGGAACAGTTGGGTTAAGAGATCAAATTGCCAGAAGTAAATATGTACCAGAGGAACAAATCGACCAATTAGATAACTTAGTTGGTGAGATGAAGCAAACATTGAAACAAATTATTGCAGATGGAGGGATGACAAATGATTAAAGAGTATCGTACGATTAATGAAGTTGTCGGCCCCTTGATGATTGTTGAAAAAGTTGAAGGCGTAAAATATGAAGAATTGATTGAAGTTCGTATGCAAAATGGTGAAATCCGTCGTGGTCAAGTACTGGAAATTAACGGTGATAAAGCAATGGTTCAGATTTTTGAAGGAACAAGTGGTATCAATCTTCGTGATTCAAAGGTTCGTTTTTTAGGTCATCCTTTGGAATTGGGTGTTTCAGAAGATATGGTCGGGCGTATTTTTGATGGTTTAGGTCGTCCTAAGGATAATGGACCAGAAATTTTACCAGAAAAAATGGTTGATATCAATGGTGAAGTAATCAATCCAGTTGCTAGAGATTATCCAGATGAATTTATTCAAACTGGTATTTCCGCTATCGATCATTTAAATACTTTGGTTCGTGGACAAAAATTACCTGTTTTTTCAGGTTCTGGTTTGCCGCATAAAGAGTTAGCAGCTCAAATCGCTCGTCAAGCAAATGTCTTAAATAGTGATGAAGAGTTTGCCGTTGTTTTTGCAGCAATTGGTATCACATTTGAAGAAGCTGAATTTTTCATGGAAGATTTCCGTCAAACAGGTGCAATCGATCGGTCTGTAATGTTTATGAATCTAGCCAATGATCCAGCGATTGAGCGAATTGCTACGCCGAGAATGGCATTGACAGCAGCTGAATATTTAGCCTACGAAAAAGGGATGCACGTTCTTGTGATCATGACAGATATGACCAATTATTGTGAAGCGTTACGCGAAATTTCCGCTGCCCGTCGTGAAGTGCCAGGACGTCGTGGATACCCAGGTTATCTTTATACTAATTTAGCCACGTTGTATGAACGTGCTGGCCGTATTCGAGGATTGAAAGGTTCTGTGACGCAGATTCCGATTTTAACAATGCCAGAGGACGATAAAACTCATCCAATTCCTGATCTAACGGGTTATATCACTGAGGGACAAATTATTTTATCTAGAGATTTATATAAGAGTGGAATCCAGCCTCCGATTGATGTGCTGCCATCTTTGTCTCGTTTAAAGGATAAAGGAACCGGTGAAGGGAAGACTCGGATCGATCATGCGCCAACGATGAATCAATTATTTGCAGCATATGCACAGGGAAAACAAGCGAAAGAACTAGCAGTTGTCCTTGGAGAATCAGCATTGTCAGAAGTAGATAAAATTTATGCAAAATTTGCGGATCGTTTTGAAAAAGAATACGTCAATCAAGGTTTTTATGCGAATCGTTCCATCAATGAAACACTTGATTTGGGTTGGGAACTATTGTCAATGCTTCCAAGAACTGAATTGAAGCGTATTAAAGATGATATGCTGGACGAGTATTTGACTGAAGGGGAGTGATCGATTATGACTCGGTTAAATGTGAATCCTACTCGAATGGAACTCTCTCGTTTAAAGAAACAACTTGGAACGGCAAGTCGTGGACACAAATTATTAAAAGATAAACAAGATGAATTGATGCGTCGGTTTATTTTACTTGTGAAAAAGAATAATAAGTTGCGAATCGATGTAGAAGAAAAGTTGACAGAAGCCTTATCTAATTTCGTGTTAGCTAATGCGACATTGAATGAAGCGTTTATCGAAGAACTTGTGGCTGTTCCAGCCGCCGATGTCACACTCGATGTGATTGAAAAAAATATTATGAGCGTAACGGTTCCAATCATGAATTTTCACTATGACGAAACAGTAGCTGAAGCACCACTAAACTATGGTTATCTGAATTCCAATGCAGAATTGGATCATGTTTTTAGTAAAATTTCGACTGTTTTGCCCAAATTGTTGGAATTAGCAGAAGTGGAAAAGACCTGTCAGTTGATGGCTGAAGAAATCGAGAAGACGCGTCGTCGTGTAAATGCGTTAGAATATATGACGATTCCTCAATTAGAAGAAACAATTTACTATATTCAAATGAAATTAGAAGAAAATGAACGTAGCGAAATCACTCGTTTGATCAAGATCAAAAATATGGGTAGTAAAGCATGATAATTTAAAAATAGAGTAACGATAACAGAAGGACGTTATCGCTACTCTATTTTTTTGGGTGCTCATCCCTTTGTATATTCCACAATTGATCTGTAATGGTTGAAATAAATGAGATGCCAGCATCAGTCGGTCCGTTTGTAAACACAGTTAAAATAAATGGATGCTCCGTTTCCAAGATGCCGATGTCATGTAAGAAAGTAGCGTATGAACCGATCTTGTGTGCCACTTTACCTGATGTTGTCGGCGTATCCATACGCTCATGGAAAACGGTATTTTTCATATAATCATAAATTGTTTGATATTCTTGATTGGACGATTTCTCTTCGTATAACATTTTAAGGATTTTTGCAGCATCCTCAGAAGTAAACTTTGCATCGTCCCAATCTGTTTCTTTCTGTAAGAAGTGTGCATAAAGAGCTTTTTTAGCTTCAACATCTCCGCCGAATGTATCGTAAAGCATATTTTTAGCAATATTATCGGAATAAGTAATGTTATACTCCTGTAACGTTCTTAATGAGTAGGTTGGTTGAATGTTATTAATAATAATGCCTGTACCATCCTCATAATCCTCTTTTTCATTGAAGGTCAATTGATCGTCCCATTTTAAATCGCCATTTTGAACTTTGTCAGCAATCATCATTGCTAAAGGAACTTTGATTGTGCTCGCGCTATAGAATTCTTTTGTTCCATTAATTGAAACCTGTTTCCCTGTTGTCAAATCTACGTAAGTCATCCCGACATCTCCATTAAAACTTTTAGCAGTATCGGTCATTATTTGTTCGATCTTATGATAAAAAGCGGTCAGTTCGGGACTGTCCTTTTCCTCAGAAGCAGGGGATTCAACTGTGGAAGCCGATGTATTTTTTATTGGAGCAGTAATTTTTTCACTCGTTTCCGTTTCGTTTGCGTAATCTACTGTATGAGTAGAAAAAAAGAACGAAACAATCAAAAAGAAACAAATAGAGAAAATCATCCCATATAGAGTCATTTTCTGCTTTTTCAAATCGCGTTCGTTCCTTTCAAAATTTTAGAATCGTCATGATTAGAACAAAAAATCATTATAGAAAATGTATCGCCTATAAATAATTTAGCTAAAAATACGACCACAACCATTTAATCACTTTTTCTATGGATTTGCAAGGTTCGTTTTAGTGGGAATGGATAAATAAAATTCTCTTTAAGGTTTGTTTAAGGTAAGGAGAATAAAGTAATACCTGTTCACGAGTACTTTCAAATGAAAGCATGTAAGAAACAAAGCATAAGCTTGAAAGTCTCTGTTATAGTCAAACAGGCTATCTTACCTATATTTAAGGAGGAATTAAAGTCCATGAATTTTATCAAACGTGCAATGTTAAGTATGAAGACAAAGAAAGGGCGAACATTTCTATTATGTGCTGTCTTTTCAGCTATTTTGATTTTTGTTTTAGCTGGTTTAACGATTCAAAGTGCAGCTTTGACTGCAACAGAAAATGCTAAAAAAAGTGTAGGTGCAACAGTTACTTTGTCAGCTAATCGAGAAGCGGCGATGAAAAAAAGCCAAGAAGGGACCACAGGGGAAAAACCAAATCCAGGTAGTTTTAGTTTAACACCCGTTTCTTTAACTCAAGCAGAAAAGATAGCTAATTTGACTAATGTAAAATCGTATTCATTTTTATCTTCATCTTCTGCAGGAGCAGGAGAGGGCATTACCCCAATTTCTACTGAATCCGACAGTGAGACTACAACTTCATCGGCAGACAGTAATGATCAAACGAGCAGTGAAGTTGAAGGTGCACCTCAAGCTGGTGGACGAATGGGTGGAGGACCAACGTCTGACATGAATGAAAGTGATTTTCAGGTAAGTGGTGTTATGAATTTGTCAATGACAAGTAACTTTTCTGATGCTACCTCTGAAATGACTAGCGGTGAAGCGATCAATGATTCAGACAAAGACACAAATAATGTGGTGATCGAGCAAACTTTAGCTGATGCAAATGAGCTAAAAGTCGGTGACACATTTAAGGTGACAGATCCAGAAAATAATACAAAAACTTATGAAGTAAAGATTAAAGGGATTTATAAAACTACTGAAAATGGTGACAGTATGGGGATGATGTTTAATTTTTTAAATCCAGCCAATACGTTGTATACATCTTATACATTTGCGAATACTTTAAAAGGTGATGATGCAAAAGATACCATTGACTCAGCTTCGTACACATTAGACGATCCCAAACAAATGGATACGTTTGTTAAAGCTGCAGAAAAAGTGATCGATACAGAAAGTTATAGTCTGCAAACAAATGATCAAGCCTACCAACAAATGCTACAACCGTTAAACAATGTTGCGAGCTTTGCCAAAAATATTGTTATTTTAGTTGCTGCAGCTGGCGTTATTATATTGACGTTGATCGTGATGATGACAATTAGAGAACGACGTTATGAAATCGGCGTATTATTATCACTTGGAGAATCTCGATTCAAGGTTGTTTTACAATTTTTTAGCGAAATCATTATTTGTATGTTTGTCGCGCTAGTAATTGCAACCTTTAGCGGAAATATTGTAGGAAATGTAGTTGGTGAGCAGTTGATCAACCAACAAACAGAATCGGTTCAACAATCTGTAAATAATCAAGGCCGACCAACTGAAAAAGATGGTAGAGGCGGTGAACAAAGACAAGGAGGACCAGCTGCCGGTGGTATGAGTAGAATGGGTGCTAGTTCCGCAGAAGCAGCGAAAGCAATCGAAGAATTAAAGATTTCTGTTCAACCAAAAGAAATCGCAACATTAGCTGGATTAGGATTGTTAATCAGTTTCTTCTCGATTGTATTGTCATCTATTGGAATTTTAAGACTACAGCCTAAAAAAATCTTAACCACATAGAAAAGAGGGAATGGAATGTTACAAACAAAAGACGTAGGATATTGGTATAAAAATGAAGATGAATTTCTCTATAAGAATGTAAATTTAGAATTTCAACGTGGAAAGATGTATGCTATTTTAGGAGCAAGTGGGTCTGGCAAGACAACGTTTCTTTCATTAATAGCAGGATTAGACGTGCCTAAGACAGGAACAATTCTTTACAACGGAGATGCGCTCACCAAAATCGGTTTAAGAAACTATCGAAAAAGCGATGTATCAATTATATTTCAAGCATATAATCTATTGCCTTATATGTCAGCATTAGATAATGTTTTAACTGCAATGGCGATTTCTAGCTCAAAACAAGATGATAAGAGAGCGTATGCGTTGGAAAATTTAGCTAATGTAGGGATTGATGAAATACTTGCTAAGAAGAATGTGAATCAGCTCTCTGGAGGTCAACAGCAACGTGTAGCAATCGTTAGAGCACTATGTTGTGATCATGAACTTATTGTAGCGGATGAGCCGACTGGTAATTTAGATGAAAAGACGTCAAAAGATATTGTTCAGTTATTTCAAAAAGTAGCGCATGATCAAAAAAAATGTATTATTATCGTGACACATGAACAAGAAGTAGCAAAAGCATGTGATGAAGTCTATGAATTAAAAAATCAAGCTTTTGAATTGATCGAGTAAAAATAAGAACTAAAGTGTAAATCAATACGCTTTAGTTCTTATTTTTTATTTAGAAGGAGAAAGTTTATTATGACTTAATTGTTGGTTTAGTTTTCTAGTTTCATCGATTAGTGATAGACCAATTGTGGTATCTTTTACTTTTAATCGCGTTAATTGGCGATCAACAATTTGCCGTGTAGAAATGATATCATCGTTGTTTTCAATCGTTGTTTTTTTATCGGAAAAAGGTTTATGAGCAGCTAGTTGCATACCAAAAGAATTATATAAAAGAGTATAGCCGCCAATTCCCGTTATTTTTTGGTAGGATTTTGAAAAGCCACCATCTATAACGATCATTTTACCAGCGGCTTTGATTGGAGATTCTCCTTTGATCAGTTTAACGGGAGTATGTCCATTGATGATATGTGCATCTGAATCAGTAATAGAAAAGGCTTTTAAAATACGTTGACATACTTCAGCGTTATTTCTTAGGTCATAGTAAGGATTCTTTTCTTCCACATGGGTTTCACTATCTTCGATAAAATAACGTTCAAAGGTCTTCATCGCTTTTTTTCCAAAGAGAGAAGAACTTTCACCGCACCACAGGTACCAAACAATATCAGTTGAAAAATCTTCGCTTTTCCACGGTTCTTCAAAAGCTTGTTTGATATTTACCTCAAAGAAATCGAGTAAGCTTTTGCCAGCATAGCATTTTCCGTTAAAGACCATAGATTGAAACGTGCTATCTTTATTTAGGGGAATACAACCGTGAATCAATAAATTGTGATTGTACGAAAGGTAAAGCGAGCCTTTTTCAACAAGAAAAGTCATCTGTTGCTTCAACTTTTTAGCGTGTTGAAATTGGTCCATTAGATCGTTTACAATCATTTCTTCTTCCTCAGACAATTGATAAGGATCACACCAATCAATTGTTTGAAAACAGGAATTGACCAACTTGTAGGATTGACCATCAACTAAAATCTGATTATCAGATATTTTATCTAAGAGCAAACGGTGATCCATTTGAAATTCTGGGCGACGTTTGATCAGTTGACCTTCAAGTTTCTCTTGAATGATCGCCATTGATTGTTGAATTTTCATAGCATCAGTTACTTCTGAAATTCTAAGTTTCCTATAAGGATTTTTCTTAGGCATAAATTGACTATTGTCCAGATATGTTTTGCGACTGTATGATTTTAGCAAATTCAAATCAATCCCATAGGCATCCTCTAGAAGGTCAAGATTACCATAGCGAGCACAAATACGTAAGACATTGGCCAAACAAGCTTTTGAACCACTCATGGCGCCTAGCCAGATGATATCATGATTTCCCCATTGAATATCAAGAGAATGATATCCAATCAAAGTGTCCATGATTTTATCAGGATATGGTCCCCGATCAAAAATATCTCCGATTACATGAAGGTGGTCGATCACAAAGCGCTGAGTTAGATAAGCTAGATCTGTTATAAATCGTTCCCCTTCACCAAGGTCAATGATTTTTTGAATGATTTGTTTGTAGTATGCCTTTTTATTGGTGGTTTCATCATATTGATAAATCAATTCCTCTAAAATATATGCATAAGTTTGAGGCAATGCTTTGCGAACTTTAGAGCGAGTGTATTTACTTGATGAAAAACGAACAACAATCAAAAGATAGTTAATGGTTTCAAACCACCAATTGTCAGAGAGTGATTGCTGAACTGTCAAAGACTGAATTTTTTCTTCAGGATAATAAATCAAAAAACACAGTTCATCTATTTGCTCCTCTGAAAGCACTTGATTAAAAAGAGTTGTAACCTTGTCACGAATACTCCCAGAGCCATTTCTTAAAATATGGTTGAACGCTTCAAATTCTCCATGAAGGTCACTGATAAAATGTTCAGTTCCTTTGGGTAAATTCAAAATAGCTTCTAAATTTATAATTTCAGCAATTAGTTCATTAGAGCGAGCGTTATTCATAGTGGGACTCCTTGTTATTTATTTTGGGTTAAGTCTTCGATGATGGTTGTTGTTTCTTCAATCGATTTCTTATCAACATTTATCACAAGAGCGTTGTATTTTTCGAAAATGCTAGTAGCATAGTCTAGTTCTTCTTGAATTCGATCGGCATTCGTGTAGGCTGAATCTTCTTTTAAGCCTAATGAATGTAAACGAGATTTACGGATGTTCATCAAACTATCAATACTAGTTGTTAAACCAATGATTTTTTTAGGATTGATTTGATCCAATTCAGCTGGTAAAGGAACTTCTGGAATCAATGGTAAATTGGCAACTTTATGATTTCGGTTAGCCATGTACATGCTTAATGGTGTTTTAGACGTACGAGAAACACCCAATAATACATAATCAGCTTCTAAAAAGCCCTTTGAATCTTTGCCATCATCGTATCTGACTGCAAATTCGATGGCTGAAACTCGGCTGAAATATTGCTCGTTCAATTTATGGATGGCACCTGGTTCTTGTAATGGTTGAATGCCAAACGTTCCTTCCACAATCTCACTTAGTGGGCTCATGTAATCGACAAACTGTAATCCAGTTCGTTGAGCAAAGTCTTTGACTAAAAGTACTAGTTTTTTATTCACTAATGTCGTAACAACAACAGCTTTGTCATGTAAAGCGTCTCTCAAAATAGGTTTCAATAATTCTTCATCTGTGATAAATGGAAAACGTTGAATATCGCTCATATCAATACTCGGGTACTGAGCTGAGACGGCTGAAATGATTTTTTGAGCCGTTTCTCCAACTGAATCTGATACTAAATAAATATTGATTTTTTTTTTTTGCATGTATGCACTCTCCTAATTTTTGAGGTTTGATACGTGAGTATTTTTTATTTCATTCTCACAGATCATCAATAGTTTTCTTTTTCAATATCGTTGCCAGCATGAATAAAGTAAGACATTATTCTAGTTTTTGTCACTTTTCCTATGACTTTCTTCGGTTGATTGGTTTCAACAACGGGTATGGTGTCGATATTGTGTTGCATCAAAAGACTACCGGCTTCTAAAATCGTGCGATCACGATGGATCGTGATGATGTTTGGCATGCGACTCATAATCATCGCAACGGGTGTCTTTTCAGTATTAGGATTACTAATAGCAGCACGTAGTAAGTCTTTACGTGATAGAACACCAATCAATTCATCATTGTCATCTTTAACATATAATGAACCAACATCGTACATAAATAAATTTGTGACAGCGTCATAAACCGTTGTACTTTGATGGATAAGTATTGGCGGCAGCATAATATCTTCGACTGTTTTTTTGTAGAGTCTTTCATAAAGTAAGGGCTCAATTGCCTGACCCGTATAAAAATAACCAACTTTTGGTCTAGCATCAAGCAAACCAGTCATCGTCAAAATAGCTAAATCACTTCGCAGGGTTGCTCGGCTTAAACCAAGTGTTTTTGCAATATTATCACCACTGATTGGTTCATTTTCCTTAACGATCTTGATGATCTCCAATTGTCTTGAGGTAAGTTTCATTTTATCGACCTACTTTCTTAATATGACACACTAATTATTATATATTTCTTATAAAAATAAAGCAACAATAAAAATAAGCCATACTAATACAAGTTGACAATGAATAATACACACTATATAATCGTTTTTAAGTTAAATGTGATACACTATAAAACGCGAAAAGGAGAATTTTTTTATGAGATATGTAATTGATTTTTCAGAGGGTAGTAAAGAACAAGCCGATTTATTAGGAGGTAAGGGGGCAAATTTAGCTGAAATGACAAAAATGAATCTCCCGGTTCCAACAGGATTTACGATCACAACTGAAGCTTGTTTAGAGTACTTAAAAAAGAAGGAAACGATGTCAACGGATATTCACTCAGAAATACATCAACATGTTTTGAGTATGGAGGAACGAACGAAGAAGAGATTAGGCGACTCTTCAGAACCCTTGTTAGTTTCTGTGAGAAGTGGTTCAAAATTCTCAATGCCTGGTATGATGGACACTATTTTGAATTTAGGGTTAAATGATGAAACGGTTTTAGGATTAAGTCAAAAAACAGGTGATAGTCGTTTTGCTTTTGATTGTTATCGGAGACTTCTTCAAATGTATGGTGACGTCGTTTGCGGGATCGATAAAAATCGCTTTGATCAACAGCTTGAATTTTACAAAGAGAAAAAAGGATACCTATTAGACTCTGAGATGCAAGCGAAAGATTGGCAAAAATTGGTAGCGGTGTATAAAAATATTTTTCTTGAGGTAACACATCAAGCATTCCCACAAGATCCATACGAGCAATTAATGTCAGCTGTGGAAGCTGTTTTTCGTTCATGGGATAACCGTAGAGCGGTTACTTACCGTCGTTTACACGATATATCTGATTCATTGGGAACGGCAGTCAATATTCAAGAGATGGTTTTTGGCAATTTTGGTGTCAAAAGTGGGACAGGTGTTGCATTCACTAGAAATCCTGCAACAGGAGAGAAAGGAATTTTCGGTGAATTTTTATTAAATGCCCAAGGAGAAGATGTCGTTGCCGGTATACGAACACCTAAACCAATCAGTGCACTTGAAACGTTGATGCCAGATGTTTATCAAGAATTTTTAACGTTGAGCCATTTGCTGGAAAGTCATTACAAAGATATGCAAGATATCGAATTTACGATAGAGAATGGGCAGCTTTATCTTTTGCAAACTAGAACTGGAAAACGAACGGCTAAATCCGCGTTTAAAATCTGTATTCAGTTAGTTGAAGAAGGCATAATATCAAAAAATGAAGCGATCAAACGAATTAATCCAACGATGATCACTCGGTTACTTTATCCTGTTTTTGAACCAAATGAACTAAAAAATGCGGTGGTTTTTGCGAAAGGGTTACCTGCCGGCCCAGGTGCTGCTAATGGGGCTGTTTATTTTACAGCAGAACAAGCAAAAAAAGCGAGCGAACAAGGTGAAAAAGTTATTTTGATCCGTCAAGAAACCTCTCCTGAAGACATTGAAGGTATGGTGGTAAGTGAAGCAATCGTGACTTCTAGAGGTGGAATGACTTCTCATGCGGCTGTCGTAGCCAGAGGAATGGGGGTTTGTTGTGTTGTTGGGTGTGAAGAAGTCTATGTAGATCAGTTTTTAACACAAGCAAGAGTAGGCGATGTTTTAGTCCGTCAAGGAGATACCATTTCAGTCGATGGAACAACAGGAACCATCTATCTTGGTAGCATTCCGTACATTGAAGGGGATGAATGGCAGTTATTAAAAACCGTCACGAACTGGGCAAAAGAAGGAGCAAGTATCGATGTTAAGGCGAATGCAGAAACGCCAACCGACATTAAAACAGCCCTGAAATTAGGTGCACATGGAATTGGTTTAGTAAGAACAGAGCATATGTTTTTCGGAGAAGAAAGAATAAGTGAAATGCGTAAAATGATTCTTGCGGAAAACAAGCAAGCACTGCTGTCTCCTTTAGAGCGACTTAAAGAATTTCAAAAAAATGATTTTCGTGCAATGTTTACTGTATTGAAAGAAAAATCTTGCACGATCCGCTTGCTAGATCCACCGTTGCATGAATTTTTACCACAGACAGAAGGAAGACATCCTTCATTTAGCAAATGCAACACAACGCACAACCAGTGAAATTAAGCATCGTATTGAAGAACTACACGAGCAAAATCCTATGCTTGGACATCGTGGTTGTCGTTTAGCTATTACAACCCCTGAAATCTATGAAATGCAGGTAGCGGCCATTATTGAAAGCGCAATAGAAGTTAGTCAAAAAGATGCAACACTAAATATTGCACCAGAAATCATGATTCCTCTAATCGGTAGTAAAGAAGAGCTAGCATTTCTAAGAAAGCACTTAGAGCAAACCATCCAAACGATTTTTGCCAAAATGGACCAAATTATTCCGTATAAAATTGGGACGATGCTAGAGATACCTAGAGCTTGTTTAACAGCTGGAAAAATAGCTGAAGTTTCTGATTTTTTCAGCTTTGGAACGAATGATTTAACGCAATTGACATATGGTTTTTCACGTGATGATTCTGGTAAATTTATCGGAGTCTATCAAGATAAACTGTTAGTAAAAGAAGATCCATTTCAGCACATCGATGAAGAAGGCGTGGGTACCTTGATGAAAATGGCTGTAGATAAAATTAGAGCGTTTGATCCGACGATTAAAATCGGCGTCTGTGGTGAAGTAGGCGGAGACCCTCAAACGATTCACTTTTTGAAAAAAATGGGTGTAGATTATATCTCTTGTTCACCATATAGAATTCCAGCTGCTATATTGACGATTGCCCAAGAACTATAAAAAAAGAGAAGGGCTAAGATGACTTTTAAAGCGGTTGTTTTAGTCCTTTTTTAATTCTTTTTTCTTAGGAGTCTGCTTTTTTTCAGTAGATGGTATAATTTATTGAACGTGGCTCAAGAAAGAAGGGAACGAGATGGGAATGCGGTGGAAATGGTCCATTGCAGGAGGGGTGGTTTTATTACTTATGCTCCTGTTAGCGAGTTGGTATTTTAATAAAGAAAATCGTGTTTTTGTAAATCATTTATCAGAAAAGCAACAACTGAATCAAAAAGACGATATTGCGAGCTCTGACAATAAAAATAAAATCAATCAGATAATCAATAAAGCCCATTTTCAAGGTTCGGCTTTGCTTGTCAAAAAAGATCAGATTTTTTATCAACAAAGTTACGGATATGCAGATGCACAGAATAAGCGTCCAAATAAAAAAGATGGTATTTTTCCAATTGCTTCTTTACAGAAAATAATCACAGGCGCGCTTATTTTAGAGTTGGTGAAAGAAGGAAAACTTACATTAGATACTACTTTAGATCGTTTTTATCCGGAAATCACCTCAAGTCAGACAATTACGATTCAGCAATTGCTTGATCACAATTCAGGTATTAGTATGGCAGAAGAAGAACCTGAAACGCTTTTGATCAATCAGGAAACCCAGATAAATCATGTTTTAGCAACTTTGATTGTGGTAGAAAGTAAAGAGTTTCATTACACTAATAGTAACTATACCTTGCTTGCTGGCATTATTTCCAACGTAACAGGACAACCCTATGATCAAGTTGTGCAAAAAAGAGTAATCGATAAGTTGTCATTGAAACATACTTATTTTTGGGACGATTTACCAAAAAAAGAAACAATACCGATTCCTTATTTTTATAGAGAAAAGGATTACCAAGCGGATCCTTCACCTGCAAATGAAAAATTATTTTCTAGTTTGTTAGGTGCTGGTAATATGTATATGTCAACGAAAGACTTTTGGGTCTTTCTTCAAAGTTTAACCAATGGGAAACTTTTTGACCAAGATGAATATGAGCAACTTGCAAATGTTAAGGCACAAGGGTATCAGTCAGGGATGATCTATTATGATGGCCTGAAATATTCAGAAGGTAGTTTAGGTGGTTATGGAACAATTATTTATGGCGATCAGGGGAATAAAAATCTGGTCATTCTTTTTGGAAATCAACCGGCAAAAGATGGGATGAAAGGGTTAGGGGAAGAGTTATATAAACAATTACTAAAAATGTAGGTTACCTTTTTAGAAATGAGTGAAAAAGAGATAGGAAGTTTTTCATTTTTATGCTATTATTTTTAATAAATCCATTGAAGAAGGTGAAGAGATGCCACTATTAGTTGGAACGGCAGAATTTAACGAACAAGAGCATTTAACGATTGGTGGATGTGATACCGTTCGTTTGGCTGAGAAATATGGAACGCCATTATTTGTCTATGATGTTGCCCATATTCGAGAACGTGCAAGAGGGTTTAAACAAACGTTTAACTCTTTAGGCGTAAAAAATAAGGTTATATACGCAAGTAAAGCATTTTGCTGTTTAGCAATGTATAAACTTTTAGAAGAAGAAGAACTTGGGTGTGATGTGGTTTCTGCTGGAGAAATCTTTACGGCAATTAAGGGTGGTATGTCACCTAAGAATATAGAATTTCATGGAAATAATAAGACTAAAGAAGAACTACTCTATGCAGTTGAACAAGGTGTAGGGATGATCATTATTGATAATTTTTATGAAATTGAGCTATTAAGTGCTATTTTAAAAGAAACTGGGAAGAAACAACACGTCATGTTTCGTATTACACCAGGTGTAGATGCCGAAACGCATGAATATATCTTAACTGGACAAGAAGATTCTAAATTTGGTTTCGATGTAAATAGTGGACAAGCAACTCAAGCACTAGAAAAAATTTTGGCTGATGAGCGTTTAATTTTAAAAGGAGCTCATTGTCATATAGGTTCACAAATTTTTTCTGCTGAAGGGTTTTTAGCTGCTGTTGAAAAAATGTTACTCATCTTAAATGACTGGAAAAAAGCATTTAACTATACGGTCGATGTTTTAAATATGGGCGGTGGTTTTGGTGTGCAGTATACAGAAGCAGATGATCCACTAGAACCAGAAGCATTTGTTAAAGCTATCGTCAATGCAGTAAAAGGGCAGTGCGAATTGTTAGATTATACATTTCCTGAAATCTGGATTGAACCTGGTCGGAGCATTATCGCCGAAGCAGGCACAACGATTTATACAGTTGGCTCACAAAAAGTCATTCCAGATGTACGTCACTATGTATCAGTAGATGGTGGAATGGGGGATAATATTCGTCCTGCTTTATACGATGCAATTTATGATGGATTTTTAGCAAACAGAATTAGTAAAGAGACGCCAGAAGAAATGAGAATTGTCGGTAAATATTGTGAATCGGGAGATATTTTAATTAAAACTATCGAGTTGCCTCCTCTAAAACCAGAAGATTTATTTGCTATGACAAGCACAGGGGCATATGGTTACTCAATGGCAAATAATTATAATCGTAATCTAAAACCTGCTGTTGTTTTTGTAGAAAACGGTCAAGATAAACTCGTGATTCGTCGCGAAACGTATGAAGATTTGATTGCATTGGATTGCGAATAATAAGAATTTTAAGAGGTTGGGACAACGTGTTCATTTTCAATCCATTTCTAGGTGCTAAAGCAATAAGAATTTGATGTGATAGAAGCAAAGCACGGTAGTTGCTTCTGCTTTCACTGTTTGTCCGGATTCCTTAGGTGTAGGGTGTGACTCGTAGAGTCATATCCTACACCTTTTTTGTTTTGAGTACATTCATACTCTTTTTCTTAAATAAGAGTATAATTAAATAAGGAATTAAATTTTCAGAATAGAGGTGTCTCGTTTGATATGGATTGTATTGATTCTAGTTGTTTTTGCGATTTTGATTATTGGAATTTCCATTTATGCAGCGAATTTTTTCTTAAATGTAGCACTTTTTAGACATAACAATTGGTATGACAAGACAGGGCATAAAATGATGAATCCAGATAATTTTAATAAAGGAAAATCTCATTATGACCTTACTGAAGAGAAACAAAAGCAGCAAGGGGACATATTTTGGCAACAATCATTTGCAAAAGATCATTGGATAGAAACAGACGGAGAGAAACTATATAGTCGCTTGATCATTCCGCATCCTGAAAGTAAAAAATGGGTAATCTGTGTTCATGGTTATCGTTCGTTTGGACAGCGCGATATGGCCTATGTTGCCTCTAAGTTTTCAGAGCAACAATATAATATTTTGGTTCCTGATTTAAGAGCACATGGCAAAAGCACAGGAAATATCATTGGAATGGGGTGGCTTGATCGTTTAGACTTATTAAAATGGGTTCAAGAAGTGATTGCATTTGAACCGACAGCAGAGATTGTGTTGTTTGGCGGTTCGATGGGGGCCTCAACAGTGATGATGACAAGTGGAGAATCTTTGCCAAAAAATATAAAAGGACTAGTGTTAGATTGTGGGTATTCCTCGGTCTATAGCGAGTTTGGTGCTATGTTACGATCGGCATTTAAATTACCCGCATTTCCGATTTTGACAATTGCCAATGTATTAGCAAAAAAGAAAGTAGGCTATTCACTTAAAGAAGCTTCTTCTGTCGCGCAGTTGGCTAAGAATAAGTTGCCGATATTATTTATTCATGGTACTGGGGACAAGTTTGTTCCTCATCAAATGCTCTATGAAAATATAGAGGCAACTACAGGGGTGAAGGAAAGTTTGATTATTGAAAAAGCGCCGCATTTGTCTTCTTTTATCTATGAACCAGAACATTATTTTGCGACTGTTTTTGAATTTATTCATCGTTATTGTTAGGAGAGGAGAAATCATATGGATGCTAGAAATAAACAACAAAAGTTGAGCTTAGGGATTCTGTTGATTCTTATTGCGGCTACATTGAGTAGTTTAGGTCAGTTGGCGTGGAAATTTGGTGCTGATGGCACGGGGAGTTATGCACTCTTTTTATATGCGATTGGTTTCGTAGCTGCCGGTGCTGGGATGTTTTTTATGATGGTGGCGTTCCGCTACGGTGAAGTCTCTATTTTACAACCAATGATGAGTTTGGGTTTTGCGCTGTCAATCGTTTTAGGGGCATTATTTTTAAATGAACATATTACGTGGTATAAAATATTAGGAACAGGATTTATCATTATAGGTTCGATTCTTTTAGGCATTGAAGTAAACGAGGAGAAAATATGATGGATTACGCAGCAATTTTGACGATTTTGGTCATTACAACCTTCTCAGGCAGTGCAGGTGCGTTGGCTTTGAAAAAAGGGATGAATGATCTGCCCCAATTAAGTCTCAAATTGGTATTGAGGAATGGTTGGATTTATTTAGGGTCATTTTTGTACATTTTAAGTGCTGTAACTAATATTGTTCTATTAAAATTTTTAGACTATTCAATTGCTTTTCCCATGACATCATTGACATATGTTTGGACCGTTATTATTAGCTATTTTATTTTCAAAGAAAAACTGAGTATTCGAAAAGTTCTAGCTGTGATTTTGATTATTATTGGCGTTTTTATTATCAGTCAGTAAAGCGTGTCATTGGTAATGAAATCATTCTAGTTGTAGTATGGATTTATAAACAACAGGAGGGTTATTATGACCGTTAAATCAAAAGGAATGGACAAAATCAAATTATTGCAGGCTGTAACAACAATTGTTACGGGAGTCATCATGTTAAATGCTGTATTGAAAGCAAACAAAAAATAAATAGGTTTATTGAAAGGTGTTACTGCAAATGCTCTTGTAATGGGCATTTACAGTAATGCTTTTTTTTGCAATACGTACTGAAAGTAAAAAGAGAGTCAGAGTGATTATGTTTCATCACCTTGACTCTTGCTACTGACTATTAAAGATTTAACGAATACCCAAAGCGATTCGAGCATAACGTGACATTTTATCCGTTGTCCAAGCTGGATACCAAACCAATTTCACCTCTGGATTTTTTACTTCTGGAATTTCTTTTAATGCTTCATGGATCTGTTCAGTCAGGACATCAGCTAAGGGACACCCCATAGTAGTTAAAGTCATCTTGACAACAGTATCGCCATTTTGTGCAAAGTCAATTTCATAAATCAATCCTAAATTAACGATATCGATTCCAAGTTCAGGATCGATTACGGTTTCCAGAGCGGTTAAAATTTGTTCCTTGATATCTTCAATTTCTTCAGCAGACCATTCTTGGTTTAGTTCAGTCATTGTATCTACTCCTTTTTGTAGTCGTCCGATGACTCTATATGAATTACTTCGTATGAGCTTACACGGCACCCCTTTACAGTTTGTTCTTTCCATATGATACCTTTTTTTAAATGCTTTGTAAATGAGAATCTTTTTCAATAAAAAGGGATTGGTCAGTGCAATTAGTTGGGGATTGCTGACGAAAATTTAAAATTGCATAGTAAACAGCATCAACTCATTTTCGGTTGCATTTACGATATTATGTTGCGTATAGGCTTCTAAAAATATCGCATCTCCCTCATGTAAAATAAGAACGTCATCTTTTAGTTCGATGGTTGCTTCTCCTTTTATAACGTAATTGATCTCACAAAGATTATGTGCAATTTTTTTACCACTTGATGATGATTGCGCATCAATATAAATTTTTGAGATGACCATATTATTTGTATGTACTGGTAAATTAAACAAAGTATCATAATACGTTGAGTTTGTTTGCCATGGATTATAAATTGTACCAGAAGAGTTTCGAATAACTTTGTATCCATTTTTAGAGGGTTCATTATCTTGCATAACCTGAGGTGCTTCATTGGCTAAAAGTGAAGCCACAGTAACACCAAGTGCGTCAGCAATTTTTCTCAATGCTTCAAGTGACGGGCGATTAATACCGCGTTCAATTTGCGACAAGAAGCTGGCGGAGTATCCTGTCTTTTCACCTAGTTCAGTCAAAGTGATCCTTTGTTCTTTCCTTAAATTCTTGATTTTCCTAAATTCCATTTATAGCCGTCCTTTGTTTAGAGTCCTTTTTTTCTTCATATTATCTCGGATTCATCAAAAAATTACAAGTACTTACTATTTGATTAAAAAAAACACACTATAATCTCATTATTATGTTGACATTTACATAGAGTAAACTTAAAATTGTAACCAATAATTCAATTTTTGTAGAAGAAATTAATTCAAAATTAAAAAAAGTGTATTTATTGTTCCCTTTAGGTTGATTTAGTTTTTTTGAGAATAATTAGAATTTAGTATAAAAACAAGCTGTCGGATTAAAGTGAATATTGGGGGAAATGAATTGAAAATAACAAAAATCAACGTAGCGCCAAAATCAGTAAAGTTAAAAGAACCAATCACGATTTCGTTGGGAACGATTGACCATTCAATGAGTGCAATAGTTGAAATTGAAACAGATGAAGGAATTATAGGCTATGGTGAAGGGTCACCAGGAATTTTAATTACAGGTGAAACACTAAAAGGAACAGCAGAATGTATTCAATTATTTGAAAAGCAATTAATAGGTGTTGATCCCTTAGATACTGAGAAAATTCATAGTTTAATGAATTCTGTGGCGGCACTTGCGCCTTCTGCGAAGACTGCGGTCGATATTGCTTGTTATGATTTATTTGGAAAAAAGGCAAATCTGCCCGTTTATAAACTTTTAGGCGGTTTTGATTCGAATGTCAGGACAGATATGACCATTGGAATCGATGATCCAGAAAGAATGGCTGAAAAAGCAAAATTAGCAGTTTCACAGGGGTTTGACACTTTAAAAATCAAAGTAGGAACAGGTTTTACAGCGGATATCGCTCGCATTAAAACAATCAGAGATGCGGTTGGTTCTAATATAAATCTGCGTTTAGATGCTAATCAAGCTTGGAAGCCGAAAGAAGCTGTCAATACTATTAATCATCTATCACAGTATGGAATTGAATTAGTAGAACAGCCAGTGGCTTATTACGATATTGAAGGGCTGACTTTTGTTACAAATAATGTATCAACACCCATCATGTCAGATGAAAGCTGTTTTAATTCCAAAGATGCGTTGCGTTTGATTAAAGCACGTGCTGTTGACTTTGTGAATATTAAATTGATGAAGTGTGGTGGGATTCATGAAGCCCTTAAAATCAATAGTATTTGTGAAGCAGCTGGAGTCGAATGTATGATTGGATGTATGGTAGAAGAAACAAATATTGGTGTGACTGCCGCAGCTCATTTAGCGGCAGCAACTAAAAACATCACGAGAGCAGATTTAGATGCAACCTTTGGACTGAATGAAGTGGCAATACCTGGTGGTGTAGGATTGGAAGCTACTAGTCTAATTTCATTATCTGATAAAGCTGGTTTAGGTTTGAGTAAATAAGAAAGGTGAGTGTCTTATGTATTACGATTTAAAATTTATGAGTGTCCCATTACCCGAAGACATCGTTAAGTTAAAAGCCTATGGTGATTTTGAAGGTGCTGAAAAATTGATTGAACACTTACTATCAACTGAACTTCCAGTTGCATTGAGAAAGCGTTTGGAAATAGAGCAAGACATTATTCGAATTGTTGGAATCAATGAGTATCCGTTTGATTTTAACGAGGCGAATAAAATGATGAAAGAAACATTCAAAGAGTATCAAGACCACGAATTAACGAAACTAAAAGAAACTGGAAAAGTAGACTGGCTTTATATTGATGGAAAGATTCATTTTCAACGTCGCTTTTTACTGAATCTAATCAAGACTCAAGCTGATTATGAAGCAAGATTAATTGTAAAAGAAGACAGTGAAGTGGATTGTTTACGAAAGCAAGAGCTGACTCAAAATGTTCAACAAATGAAAGGAAAAGGAAGCAGAAAAGTAAGAATCCATTTAAAAACGAGTATTCAAGTGAAAAAAGAGTACGAACGTCCAGGAGAAACGGTCAAAGTGTATTTACCTTTGCCAAAAGAGTGTAAACAAGTATCAGATATCGAGATTTTAAACACGACCCCTAAAGCTACGTTCATTGCACCGGAAAACACAGCGCAACGAACTGTTTATTTTGAAACGGTTTTAGAAGAAAATCAAATTTTTTCAGTAGAGTATAGCTACATAAATCAAGTAGATTATGTAGAACTAGATCCAGAAAAATCATCTGATTTACAACCTGAATTTGAATTAAGTGAAGAATTGCCACACATTCGTTTTACACCATATTTGGAACAGTTACTGGATGAAATTCTATCTGGTGAAACGAATCCAATAAAAAAAGCACGAAAAATCTATGATTTTATCACAACAAAAGTCAATTATTCATTTATGCGGGAGTATTTTACGATCGAAAATATTTCAGAGTATGCTGCTGTTAATTTAAAAGGGGACTGTGGCGTTCAAGCGATTCTATTCATTACGTTATGCCGAATGGCTAATATCCCCGCAAAATGGCAGTCAGGGCTGTATGTATCGCAATACTACACCGGTTGTCATGACTGGGCGCAATTTTACGTGGCACCGTATGGTTGGGTTTTCGCTGATTTATCTTTTGGTGGTGGGGCACGTCGGAATGGGGATTTAGATCGTTGGAATTATTATTTTGGCAATCTAGATATTTTCAGAATGCCTGCCAATAGTGAGATTCAACAAGATTTCAATCCGCCAAAACGATTTTTACGAGCAGATCCAATCGACAATCAACGTGGAGAATTCGAATATGAAAACCAAGGTCTTCCATATGCTTACTTAGAGGTACAACAAGAGTTAATTTCAATGGAGGAACTTGTATAAAATAAAAAATGTGAAGGAAAAGGTGGAACGTATGAAAAAAGGGTTAAAACAAAGTATGACATTGATTACAACGGTGCTGTTGCTTTCAGCTTGCGGGGGAAATACAAGCAATAAAGCAGCAGATAGTACAAACAACAAGACATCAACCGGTCAAAAATCATCGAGAGTGCTCAATTTAATGGAAGCTTCAGAAGTGGGATCGATGGACACGATTTTCACACAAGATGAGCCGAGTGTAAATGCTCAATCTAACGTTTTTGAGGGATTGTATCAATTAGATGAAAAAGACAATGTTATTCCAGCAGTAGCGAAAGAAATGCCCGAAATTTCCGAAGATGGTAAGACATATAAAATTAAATTAAGAGAGGATGCAAAGTGGTCAAATGGAGATAACGTAACAGCCAATGATTTTGTTTTTGCATGGAAAAAAATGGCTGATCCCAAAAATCAAGCTAATTACTTTTTCTTGATGGATGGTACGATTCTTAACGGAACTGAGATTGTGAATGAAGAAAAATCAGCTGATGAATTAGGCGTGAAGGCCTTAGATGACTATACGCTTGAAATCAAAATGGAAAAACCTGTCACCTATTTCACCTCTTTACTAGCATTTTCACCTTTTTTCCCGCAAAATGAAAAGTTTGTGACGGAAAAAGGTAAGCAATACGGAACATCCAGTGACAATATCGTTTCTAATGGCCCCTTCTTGATGGAAAACTGGGACCAATCGTCAATGTCTTGGGATCTAGTTCAAAATCCGAATTACTACGATGCAGACAAAGTCAAATCAGAAAAAATTCATTTTGAAGTCTTAAAAGAAACGAATACGGTCTTCAATTTGTATGAATCTGGCGAATTAGATGTGGCGATCCTTACAGGAGATTTTGCCAAACAAAATAAAGACAATCCAGACTACGAAGCCATTCAACGATCTAAGGTTTATTCTCTAAGAATGAATCAAAAAAGAAATGACAAACCATCGATTTTTGCAAATGAAAATGTTCGTAAAGCGATTGCCTATGCTCTTGATAAAAAAAGTTTAGTAGAGAATATTTTAGCTGATGGTTCAAAAGACATTTATGGCTATATTCCAAAAGATTTTGTGTCTAATCCTGAAACAGGAGAAGACTTTAGAAAAGAAGCGGGAAATTTAGTCAAAACAGATGAAAAATTAGCGAACGACTATTTAGATAAAGCGAAAAAAGAATTAAATGGAGATGTAACGATTGAACTATTGTCTAAAGACGGCGATGGTGACAAGAAAGTCGCAGAGTTTATTCAAGGGCAATTAGAAAAAACATTGCCAGGGTTAAAAATCAATGTAAAGACAGTTCCTTTAAATAATTCAATCGAACTAATGAAAAAAGGAGACTATGAACTTTCTGTTAGCATGTGGGGACCTGATTACCAAGATCCAATGACATTTTTAGAAAGCTCGGTTAGTACAAAAAATAAAACTAGTTACCATAGTGAAAAATATGATCAATTGATCGATGAAGCATCTAACAAATATGCGAATGAACCTGAAAAACGTTGGGAAACCTTGATTGCCGCAGAAAAAGTCTTAGTAGAAGAAGATGTTGCTTTAATTCCATTATACCAACAAGCCAGAGGACAATTAGTTCGACCAGGTGTTGAAGGGATCGATTATCACAACTTTGGAGCAACTAGCACTTATAAAAATGCTTACATCAAAGAATAATTGAGCCAAGGTGTAAAAGTTTGCTAAAAAACCAAAAATCTTCTAACAGAAATGCTTGACCTTAATTAGATTTGCTTGTATTATACTACTTGGGCACCTTTGAGAAGGTCAGAAGTTTACAACAAATTCCAGCTCCCTATTCTTTTTGGATAGGGAGCTTTTGTTTTTTATGTTTGCAAAAGTAAGCTGTTCGTTGTTCACTTCTCTCTACAAATCTATTTCGAGAAAGGGTTTTTTATATTATGACAAAATATATCTTTGTTACAGGCGGCGTAGTTTCTTCAATCGGTAAAGGAATTGTCGCAGCATCTTTAGGACGATTATTAAAAAATCGTGGCTTAAAAGTAACGATTCAAAAATTTGATCCATATATTAATGTGGATCCAGGAACAATGAGTCCTTACCAACATGGAGAAGTTTTTGTCACAGACGATGGTGCCGAAACAGACTTAGATCTTGGTCACTATGAACGATTTATTGATATCAACTTAAATAAATATTCAAATGTCACAACAGGAAAAATTTATTCAGAAGTACTTAGAAAAGAGCGTAAAGGTGAGTATTTAGGCGCAACTGTCCAAGTTATTCCGCACATTACAAATGAAATCAAAGATAAAATCATGCGTGCAGCTAGCATGACAGACGCTGATATCATTATTACCGAAGTTGGCGGTACAGTTGGCGATATTGAATCTTTACCATTTTTAGAAGCATTACGCCAAATGAAAGCAGAAGTAGGAAGTGATAATGTGATGTACATCCATACAACATTGATCCCTTACTTAAAAGCAGCTGGCGAAATGAAAACTAAACCAACACAACATAGCGTAAAAGAATTACGCAGTTTAGGGATTCAACCAAATATTTTAGTTGTTCGTACAGAATTACCCGTTTCTCAAGGAACAAAAAATAAATTAGCTCAATTCTGTGATGTGGAACCAGAAGCGGTTATTGAGTCACGTGATGTCGAAACGCTTTATTCTATTCCGTTGGCGCTCCAGGCACAAAATATGGATCAAATTGTCTGCGATCATTTAAAATTAGAAGCTCCAGTTGCTGATATGACCGAATGGCGTGCATTGGAAGAAAAAGTATTAGGCTTGAAGAAAACAACTAGAATTGCCTTGGTTGGTAAATATGTAGAACTTCCTGATGCCTATCTTTCAGTGGTTGAAGCCTTGAAGCATGCAGGTTTTGCATTTGATTCTGATATTGCAATCGATTGGATCGACTCACAAGAATTGACGGAAGAAAACGTTGCAGAGATTTTAAAAGATGCTGATGGAATCCTTGTACCAGGCGGTTTTGGTGATCGTGGAGTAGAAGGTAAAATCGAAGCGATTCGCTTTGCTCGTGAAAACGATGTACCATTTTTAGGTATTTGTCTGGGAATGCAAATGGCCTGCGTTGAATTTGCTCGTAACGTTGTAAAACTTGAAGATGCTGGTTCTGCTGAGAATAATCCTGATATTCTTAACAATATTATTGATTTGATGGCAGACCAAGAAAATGTTGAGAATTTAGGTGGGACATTACGTTTAGGCTTGTATCCATGTAAACTTAAAAAAGGTACGGTTACAGCAGCAGCTTATGAAGGACAAGAAGTTGTGCAAGAACGTCACCGTCATCGCTATGAGTTTAACAATAAATACCGTGAATTATTTGAAGAAAATGGGTTAGTCTTTTCAGGTGTGTCACCAGATAACCGCTTAGTTGAAATTGTTGAATTACCAGAGAAGAAATTCTTTGTTGCGTGCCAATTCCATCCAGAATTGATTTCTAGACCAAATAGACCACAGCATTTGATCAAAGGATTTGTTGAAGCGTCTTTAAATAACCAATAACAAAAAAAGGTCCAATACCTCTAAATGAGGTATCGGACCTTTTTAATTTGTATCAGTCTGGAGAGGGTCTTCTTCTAGCTGAATTATTTTGCACAACTGGAGGCGTAGACGACTCTTCTGGAGGGTCAGAGCTCGGTGGTGTCACCTCAGGTGGCGTTGTTGATGACGAAGGCTCTGTTTGTTGAGTAGAAGTAGCTGGCGCTTCGCTAGATTGGGATACTGATGGTTCGGTCTGTGAAGGGACGGTAGAACTACTAGTAGTCCCTGGATCAGAACTTACAGGATTTTCCCATGACGACGAACTTTCATAACCAGAATTTGAAGGTAATAATTGTTCTTCATAGGCTCCTTTAACATATAATTCACTACCAGATCGTATAACACTATCTGGCATGACCCAATCGTCAGTGGAGACACCTTCAGATAAGTAAGTCATCATTTCTCGGTACACATCAGAAGCCGTTCCCCAATATTCGTAAGGAATGGGTGTTAATCGCTGTTTATAGCCTGTCCAAACAGAAACAGCATAATGTGGTGTATAACCAACAAACGTGCTGTCAGGAGCAATACTAGACGATGCAGAGGCACCTATTTTAGCAAGATCATCTTCTGTATAATTGGCAGTCCCAGTTTTTCCAGCTTGAATCAACCCAGGAACTCCTGCATTAAAAGCTGTACCGCCAGAGATGACATCTTTAAGCATATCGGTCATCATATAGGCTGTTGAATCTTTCATAGCACGTTTACTTTCAGTTTCAGTTACATCTTCGGAGCCATCTTGATAAACTACTTTGCTTACGTAATAAGGTTTATTGTAGACACCCATATTTGCAAAAGCAGCATATGCTGCAGCTAATTTCAAGGAAGATACACCGTATTTATTGCCACCTAAATCACTGGTATTACTAGAAATTGCATTTGCCGCAACAAAATCTTTGAACTCAATGCCTAAATCTTTAAGGAAATCGGCTGATTTATCACTACCAACGGCATCGAACGTTTGAATGGCCGTTGTATTTCGAGAATACATAATCGCTTTACGCATCGTCAAAGCACCATAATACTGCATATCCGCATTAGTTACAGGAATATTGGTTCCTTCATAAGTAGTCGGTTGATCCATCATAATACGACCAGTTGAATAGTTTAAGTTTTCAATAGCAGGGCCATAATCAGCTATTGGCTTCATTGTTGATCCGACATCACGATCTGTTTCAATTGCCAAATTCGAGCCTAATTGCACATCATCTGGAATATTCCGACCTCCGATCTGAGCTTTTACTTGACCTGTTTTCACGTCGATCACAGTAGAAGCAACTTGGAAATCTGCATCAGGATAGTCTACATAAGTATCACTATTGATGATGTCATAAAGACGTTTTTGAGCGTTCATATCAAGATTAGTATGAATATCTAAACCGTCTGTATAGGGATTTTTGCCTAGACTTTCTACTTCAGCGATAACTTCTTTGATGTAGTTGTCAACGACTTTACGGTTTTCGTTTGATTGTTTTAAAGGTTGTAGCCCGTCATCGATCGGCGTTGCTTTAGCATCTTCATATTCTTTTTGTGTGATCTTATCATTTTCTTTCATAGTGTATAAAACAACGTCTCGTCGTTCTTTTGCTACATCTGGTTTAACATATGGATCGTAATCATTAGGTGCCTGAGGCATTCCTGCTAAGAGAGCAGTCTGAGGAAGAGTTAGCTCAGCTAACGGTTTTCCGTAATAAGATTGAGCCGCAGTTTCCATGCCGTACAGACCATTTGCCATATAGACCTTGTTGATATAGTAAGTTAAAATCTCTTCTTTTGATTTTTCTTTTTCTAATTGTATAGCAAGCCAAGCTTCTTGCGCTTTTCGTTTGAGATTTTGATCTTTTTCTTTTGTAGAGAAGTACGAAAGCTTGATCAATTGCTGGGTTAACGTACTACCACCTTGAAGACCACCCGTTTTAAAGTTTGAAAAGGCAGAACCTAAAATTCGTATCGGGTCAACACCACTATGTTTGTAAAAACGTTTATCCTCAACGGATACGACTGCATCTTTAAGTAATTGCGGCACATCTGTTGGTTTGATCATTTCACGTTTTTCAGCGCCTAATTCTTCAAAAACTTCGTTATTGGCATCGTATAATTTTGAAGAAACAGTTGCGCTAAGTTTTTCATCTTCTAATTTAGGTGCATCCTTCGCGTATGACCAAAATAGACCTAAACCAGCTAAAAGACCTAAAACCCCAAGCAGAACTAGTCCCAAGAATATTTTTAGAAAAATTCGTTTTTTCTTTGGTTTTTTTCCGCCATTTGAGGGTGTGTTTCCTGTGCTGTTAGAAGCCGAAGTACGTCCGTATCTTGCAGCACGTGATCCTATTTCATCAGTTGTCATTCATCGCAACTCCTTTGTTTGATTGAATATGTAACTTGACTGCATCCAAGTAAGGAACTCTAGGCGCAATTCCGATGTTGATTTCTATTCCCTTTTTTTCAATGACAGTTAAAGGCAATGATTTTTTTCCAGTGCTTTCTTGTTCTGACCAAAAGGTTACTAATTTTTCTCCGCTAAAAAAGAAACATCTGTTCAATGAAGAAAACCACAACAGAACAAAGCAAATGCCTTTTTGAGTCATACATTGTTGGATATGATCGATCTGGTGCTGATGAAAGTTTTTCAAAGGAAATGAGGTTTTATTCTTCGTTTCCTTTGCTTCAAAATCCAGATAATATCCATTGTAGACACCGTTATAATCAGTTGTGGAAGCTTGTCTAAAGTAAGCTTCCTTAATTACGGCAGCACTGCGGCTGGGGTAATCAACTTTAACAATTTGAACTGGAGTGGGCTTTTTGTGGATCACCGCTTCATTGCGCATTAAATAATACGCATTGCTTTTGTTGATTTCTTCTTCAAAGTCCATTCCACGTTTTCCAAATTGAATCGATTTTTGGTTTTTTACTTGTTTTTTTGATTTGGGTGCCTCATGATTGTTATAGGGAGTACCATTAGGATAATGAAAAGCCATTTCTATCACACTCCTAGCCAACATTATAACAAAAAATCTTTATGAAAGAAAAGGAATGTCTATGGAAAACGTAAAAACACTTTATGTGACTGGTTACAAAAGCTTTGAAATCGGGGCTTTTCAAGACAATGACCCTAAAATTACAGTTATTAAAAATGTATTAAAAAAGGAAATTATGGGCTATTTGGACACTGGATTGGAGTGGGTTTTAGTTTCTGGCAATCTTGGAACAGAGATTTGGGCAGCAGAAGTTGTAGCCGAATTGAAAAATGATTACCCAGAATTGAAATTAGGACTTATTTATCCTTTTAAAGATTTTGGAAGTAACTGGAATGAGAAAAATCGTGGAAATTTAGAAAAAATAGAAGTCTTAGCAGATTATGTGAATTCAGTTAGCCATCAGCCCTATAAATCACCAGCGCAATTAAAAATGCATACCCAATTTTTATTGGAACATTCTGGCGCTAGTTTATTAGTTTATGATAAAGAATATCCTGGTAAAACGGAGTATTTCTTAAAGGATGCTGAACTTTTTTCTGAAAGATTTCCTTATGAAATACGCTTGATAACAATGGATGATTTACAAAACTCGATGGAATAGTGAGAATCTGTTTGATTTTCTGACGATTTTCCTATACAATAATGCTGTTGAACTATGAACTTTTATCCTAATCAAAGAAAATAATGAGGTGTAAGTATGGCAAATTTAGTATACAGTCCCAAAGATATTTTACAAAAAGAATTTAAAACAAAAATGCGCGGCTATGATCCGGTTGAAGTTGATGAATTTTTAGATAACGTAATCAAAGATTATGAAGCGTACAACAAAGAAATTTTAACATTACAAGAAGAAAACAATCGTTTATTAGCGAAGCTTGATCAAGCATCTAAAGTACAACAATCAATGCCACCGCGTGGCGGACAAGAGATGCCTAAGAGTGCAGCTGTGACAAATTTTGATATTCTAAAACGTCTGTCAAACTTAGAGCGCGAAGTATTTGGCAAAAAATTGGATGACACACCAGTTTCTAATCCTATCTCAGGAATGAGCCACTCTAATTCGTACGACAGCAATTTACACAATTCTTATGAGCGTGAAATAGACAACTCAGAAACACGTCAATTTTAATTAATTGCATCAAACTTTTTGTAATTTTCGGGTGATCGCGGTTTGAATTTATTCAAGCTGAGGAAAGTCCATGCTCGCACAGACTGAGATGTCTGTAGTGTTCGTGCTTAGCGAAATCATAAGCTAAGGTACTTGATTTAGTAAGGTCTGCAAGTTTTTAAACGAGCTGATTTTACTTTTTAAAGTAACGGCAGGAAAAATGACTAAGGTTTCGGCTATGTCAAAGTACCCTTGAAAGTGCCACAGTGACGAAGCAATTTTGGAAACGGGATTGGTGGAACGCGGTAAACCCCTCGAGCGAGCAACCCAAACAATGGTAGGGGCACTCTTCTAAAGGAAATGAACGAGTAGAAGAGGCAGATTGATTTCTGCAGATAGATGATGACCGTCGAGTGTCTTTCCCTGAGAGGCATTCGATACAGAACATGGCTTACAGAAAATTACAAGTATTCAGGATGACCTTCCAACTTTGTTGTGAAGGCTTTTTTTAAAGTAAGAGACAAACAAAGTTTTATTATAGAGTAACGAGCAGTTCTTAACGATAACAAGAACAAGAGGAGATATAATGACAAAAGAAAAAACATTTAAACTTGTCGCAACAGCTGCAAGTGGTTTAGAAGCATTAGTAGGCAAAGAATTAAGAGATTTAGGTATTCCTTGTGAAGTAGAAAATGGTAAGGCTTTATTTGAAGGGACAATGGAAACAATCGCTACGGCTAACTTATGGCTTAGAACAGCAGATCGCATCAAAATCATTGTTGGTGAATTTGATGCGTTTAGCTTCGATGAATTATTTGAAAAAGTCAAAGCGTTGCCTTGGGAAGATTATTTGCCAATGGATGCAGAATTTCCTGTGGCTGGAAAATCAATTAAATCTAAATTATACAGCACACCAGACTGTCAATCAATCACTAAAAAAGCAATCGTTAATCGTTTAAGAGAAGTGTATCATCGCCCAGCAACAGTGCCTTTAGCTGAAACTGGTGCCTTTTTTCAATTAGAAGTTGCTCTTTTAAAAGATCATGTAACGGTAACGATCGATACAACTGGACCAAGTTTATTTAAACGAGGTTATCGTATTGAAAAAGGTGGGGCACCATTAAAAGAAAATATGGCAGCGGCTTTAGTGACGTTAACGAATTGGCGCAAAGATCGTCCGTTTTTTGATCCTGTTTGTGGCTCGGGTACGATTTGTATTGAGGCCGCTTTGATTGGTCATAATATTGCACCAGGTTTTAACCGTGAGTTTGTCTGTGAAACTTGGGATTGGTTTGATTCCGCTGTTTTTGAAAAAGTTCGCAAAGAAGCTGATGAAAAGGCAGATTACGATGTCGAATTAGACATTATGGGATCTGATATCAACGGAAAAATGATCGAAATCGCTAAAGCAAATGCAGAAGAAATCGGGTTAGGCGATTCTATTACGTTTAAACAGTTAGCATTGCGTGATTTTACAACGGAAAAAGAATATGGCGTGATGGTTGCGAATCCACCTTATGGAGAGCGTTTAGGTGAAGAGGAATCTGTACGTAAGTTGTATAAAGAAATGGGCGAAGTATTCCGCCCACTAAAAACATGGAGCAAATATATTTTAACGAGTGATTTGACGTTTGAACAATATTACGGTGCAAGAGCGACGAAGAAAAGAAAGTTATACAATGGTGCATTACGTACTGATTTGTTCCAATACTGGGGTGAAAGACCACCGAGAAAACCAAGGGAAGAGTAGGTGAAGAGACATGAAAGAACAAGAATTTTTACAAGAAATCAAAGAAATTGAGTTGTTAAACGCAGCTTTAGGTTTATTAGAATGGGATAGTCAAACTGGTATGCCAGAAGCGAGCAGTGAATTCAGAGGAGAAGCTGTCGGTTATTTATCGGGTATGTCATTTGAGCGCAGTGTGGGCCCAAAAGTTCAAGAAGCTCTTGCCTATTTTGACACACATTCAGATGAGTTATCAGAGGTTGGATTAGCTGTTTATAAGAAGATCAAAGAAGATTACGAACTCAACCATAGTATACCAGCTGAGCGGATGCAGGCGTACAATACAGCATTAACAAATGCTCACACAGCTTGGTTGAAAGCCAGAAACGTAAAAGATTTTGCTGAGATGAAAAACGAAATTCAAGCGATCATCGATTTCCTAAAGGAGTTTATTCCTTATTGGAAAAAAGAGGAAGCAACGAATTATGATGTTTTATTGAATCAATACGAACCTGGATTGACAGTTGAAAAATTAGATCAGATTTTTGATCAAGTAAAAACTGGAATCTTGGAAATCAGAGCTACATTAGCTGAAAAAGGGACTGTACCTCGTACGGACTTTTTATCTAGACGTGTTACGAAAGAGCAACAACGAACTTTTGTTATAGGAGTGGCAGAGCAATTAGGCTATGACTTTTCTCGTGGTCGTTTAGACGATACGGTTCATCCATTTATGTTGGATTTAAATCGTAACGATGCACGGATCACTACACGTTGGGATGAGACCAATTTTTCAATGGCAACTTTTGGGGTCATTCATGAAGCAGGTCATGGGATTTATGAGCAAAGTATCGACCCTAAATATGATTATACGCCACTTTCTACAGGAGCTTCTATGGGGATTCACGAATCTCAATCGTTGTTTAATGAAATTATTATCGGGAGTAATAAACAATTTTGGCAAAAACAATTTTCGTTTTTTAAAGAATGCACAGAGGGTACTTTTGACGACATTGATTTTGATACTTTTTATAATTCCTTAAAAGAGACCAAAGCGAGCTTGGTACGAATTGAAGCAGATAGTTTAACGTATCCACTTCATATTATTATTCGTTATGAAATTGAGAAAATGATTTTTAATGAGGGCGTTTCAGTTGATGATCTACCTCAAATTTGGAATGACAAATATGAGGAATATTTAGGGATCCGACCAGAGAATGATTTAGAAGGAATCGTACAGGATGTTCATTGGTCTGGTGGCAGTTTTGGTTATTTCCCATCATACGCTTTAGGCTACATGTACGCTGCTCAGTTACGCCACGCAATGGGGCAAGAAATGGATGTAGATGCGGTGTTAGCGAGTGATGATTATTCATCGATCAAAAACTGGTTGACAGAGCATATTCATCAATATGGCGCATCAAGAAAGCCAAATCAATTGATTTTAGATGCAACAGGTGAAGCGTTGAATCCGCAATACTTGATCGACTATATGAAATCAATTTATTATGATGTTTATAAAATAAATGAATAACTTTTTTAGCAAGCAACAGAAACGAGGGAGCAGTTATGTTATCAATCAACGAATACCTGAAGGCCGGTGAAACGACTGTTTCCAATTTAGTTATTGAGAATTATCAAAAAATTGGTTTAACAGACGAAGAATTTTTATTTTGGTTGCAGTTGTTCCGTTCCCAATCAAAAGGTGATTTATTTCCAGATTTAATTGAAATCAGTCAAATGATGGGGAAACCTATCGATGTTATTTATAAATTGATGAATGAGCTTGTAACGCGTGGTTTTTTGGTTATTGAAACGAAACAAAATGATCAAGGTCAGATGATGGATACGTATGATTTATTCCCAATTTTCGAAAAAATTGATCTTTTGCAACAAAAGCTAACTGAAAAAGAAAAAGAAGTGACGTCAGAAGAAACAATCAAACAACTTTATCAAGGGTTTGAAAAAGAGTTTGGTCGCCAACTATCTCCAATAGAACTGGAGATGATTGGTCAGTGGTTAGAAACAGATCATTATAAACCTGAACTTATCAGACTAGCGTTAAGAGAAGCAGTGTTAAATCAAGCGTATAGTTTAAAATATATCGATCGGATCTTGTTGGCTTGGGAACGTAAAAATATTACGACGAAAGAGCAAGTAGCGGAAGATCAAAAACGTCGGAAGCAAGTGTTGATTCAAAAGGAAAGCGAGCAACAGGGGACCCAAAATGAGCCAATTCCTAAAGTGACACTTCATAATTGGCTTAATCCGGAAGATAGTGAATAGGAGGTAGATAAATGCTTTCTAAAGAAAAAACGATGGAAGCAATAGAAATCATGTACGATATGTTCCCAGATGCTGCATGTGAGCTGACCCATAAAAGTCCATTTCAACTATTGATTGCTGTTATTTTAAGTGCACAAGCAACAGATGTTTCTGTGAATAAAGCAACACCTGCATTATTTGCCGCATATCCAACACCAGAGGCACTTGCAACAGCGCCATTAGAAGATATCATTCAAAAAATCAAAACGATCGGGTTATATCGAAATAAAGCAAAGAATATTAAAGCGTGTGCTGCCCAATTACTGGATCAGTTTGACGGAAAAGTACCTGAATCACGTGAAGAGCTAGTTTCATTACCCGGTGTTGGTCGTAAAACGGCTAATGTGGTGATGGGAGATGCTTTTGGTGAACCAGCTATCGCGGTTGATACGCATGTAGAACGAGTGTCAAAGCGTTTACGTATTTGCAAGTTAGATGCCAATGTGATGGAAGTCGAGCGAACATTGATGAGAAAAATTCCTAAAGAATTATGGGTCAAAACCCATCATACAATGATTTTTTTCGGACGTTATCACTGTTTAGCACGAAATCCTAAATGCCATAGTTGTCCGCTTTTGTATATGTGCCAAGAGGGTAAAACAAGAATGAACACAAAATAAATAGAGTGACGTAAACGGATAATTAGTTTACGTTGCTCTATTTATTTATGTTATTTTAACCAATTCCAACAACGAAATGGAATAATTTATCTGAATAAGTAAGCTCATCTAAATCAACTTTAATCGTTTCATTCAGTAATTTCAGTTCATCTGTAACAATCCCATCTACACCATAAAACATCATTCGCGTCATCGTATCTTCATCATTAACGGTCCAAGCATAGACTTTTTTCCCATCATTATGAGCTGCGTTAATAAAGTTACGATTTAAAGTAGTATATTCCATCGTGAAGAAATCTACATTAGAAATGGGTGGTCCAACAATATTGAAAGGCAAAATATAACCAACGTAAAATTCGGGTTCTTGTTCTTTTAATTGTGTTGCTGTATCAAAAGTCAAAGTATGGAGAATGTGTTTTTCCGTTAGAATCACTTTCCGATATTTTTTGATAAATCGTTTAACGAGATCTGGACTATCTTGTGGTGTTGTTTTGATCTCAATCAGTAATTTTTGGTTGAGTTCCTTTGCTTTTTCGAGATAGTCATCAAAGGAGCAAACGTTTGCTTCCATGCCATTCTCTTTCGCTATTAACTTAGTTAATTCATCTAAGGTTAGCTGATTTGGTCTTTTATCAACGCCAGTAAGTTTTTTTAAATTAAAATCATGCATGACGACAAATTGTTTGTCTTTGGTTTCTTGTATATCCATCTCGACATAGGTAGGATGCTCTAAACTTGTTTTTTCAAGAGAGGGCAATGTATTTTGAACACCATTTTCTGCATCAACACCGCGGTGAGAGATTGTTAGCGGTTCGGTTACGGAAGGATTACTTAAATAATTCGTATTATAAGTACCAACACCAATGCCGAACAAAGCTGCTATAAAAGCAAATGAACCAATTTTGAAAACAGTCCATTCTTTCTTTGGTTGTTTGGGCTGATCGTAAAACCACTGTGGTAGCTCGGGTAAAAAGCCTTCATCATCCATGTAATCAATGGTGATATAGAAAATCCCTACTGTCGAAAAGACAATATTAAGAAGTAAAATAAATTGTAAAAGCGTCATAGCAATCACCGCACTAACTAGCGCATAATCAGGAATAGCCATCTCGATAATAGCCTGTACACTTAGAATCACGGTATAACTAAGAACGAAAACGACAAGAATACTTCCACCGATTATAATAAATTGTCCTAGGATCCTAAAAAAGTGATGTTTAGTTGAGCGCCAACTTTCTTTAACAGCTTGACGAAAGGGAACATCTCTTAAAATCATTTCAGGTAATGCAAAAATCAAACGAATTGAAAGATAGAAGAAAAGTAAATAACCTAGACCAACTAATGCAATAATCGTGACACGATTGGCGAAAATAAAGTCCATGATAAAGGCTGGAATTTTTATTTTTGCCAGTAGATCCGAGTTGAATCCTAATCCACTAAGTGGTAACACTAAGAAGAAATAGAACAGGAAAAAAAGAATTGTACTAAAGCGAATTTTCTTAAGTTGAAGAATCGTACCTTTAAGTAAATTGGTTAGAGAAATGGGTTCTTTTTTCTTGATAAAAAAAATGCTCAAGAGTAAAAAAGTAAATTCGAAGAAGACTGCAATCACGATTGCCAGTAATACAAGAATCAATGCAATCAAGACACCAGGATGCTTGAAAAATATCAGTTGAATCGTATCATAAGATAGATAATCAATCTTCCCTTGTCTCAATATAAATCGAGTCGAACTAGCTAAAAGAGGGAGTAACACAAAGAGCATAAACCCGTGCATCAACAAGACATCTCGAAAATATGCTGAGGTACCCGCAAAAAAATCAATCATGTTTTTAAAACTATTTTTTAAGTATTTCATTGTTTATTCCACCCCTACAAAACGAATAAAAGAAGATAGGATACTGTTGCATCCTATCCCAACTCTGTTTTTATTATATATTTTTATGCTTTAAAAGCCTAATAAACCGTTTAAGAATGTCCCACCGTATATCAATGCTAAACTATACAAGAAGATTGAGACGGGTTTTGCTAAGATGATGATCAATGTAAATTTCTTTAAGGACATTTTTGTCAAACCGGCCATTAAACAAAGCGCATCATCCGGCGCAATCGGTAGGAAAATAGCTAAAGCAAAGAGACGTTCAAAGCGTTTCTCATTGTCTAACCAGCCAATATATTTATTGTATGTCTTATCACTGACTAAACTTAAAATAAATGGTTTTCCGTATTGACGACCTAAAAGGAAAATAATCACAGACCCAATTGCGATTCCGACATAGTTATAGATAAAGCCAGCAAATGGTCCGAAAATAAGAACACCGGCAGCGCAACTGATACCGCCTGGTATAATTGGAATAACGACCTGAATGATCTGGATCAACATAAACAATATAGGACCTAAGATAACAGAGTCACCGACTAATCCTCTCAATGCGTCTACATCTTTAAAAACACCTAATCGTATAAAATAAATGGTCACAGCAATCGTTGCTATAATTCCCACGATTGAAATGCAGTTAATAATTTTTCTTGAAAGCGCGATGCTCATATCTATCATCTCCTTAGTTTATAAGCGTAATGGCTCGTTTAATCTCGTAGAACAATTAGAAAACAAGGTTGTCATGGACAATAGCTTATTTTTTCCTAGAGACTAACAAATATTTTGTTAAATTAATTATTTATAGTATAAAAGTCTTTGAATTATTTTACCATTGTTACTTAGCAAATTTCACGAACAAAGTTGTAAGAAGGAACTTATTATGTGTATTATACAAAGAATTATTATGAAAAACATCCTACTTTAGCCCTAAATGAGAAAATTACTAAGTAATTCCTATTTACAAGAAACAATGAGAGGATTATAATTGTTTTAAAGATTAAGGTGTGCCTAAAAATATAATAGTATAAACCTGATGATTTATAGTTGGAAGAAGGATTAAGGATGAAGAAAGAAAAAAATGAAGCAGAGAAGTTATTGGACTATGCAAATGGGCCTAGTTTAGAGGAGATCAATAATACTGTTGATGTACCGAAAAATGCTAATTTTTGGCGAACATTGATGGCTTATAGTGGACCTGGGGCTCTGGTAGCGGTCGGATATATGGATCCCGGGAATTGGATCACATCGATTGCTGGTGGTGCGGAATATAAATATGCATTACTGAGTGTCATCTTATTATCTAGCTTGATTGCTATGTTGCTTCAAAGTATGGCAGCTAAACTAGGTATCGTAACGGGAAGAGATTTGGCTCAAGCGACTAGAGAACATACAAGCAAAAAGACAGGATTTGTATTATGGATCATTACTGAACTCGCAATTATGGCAACAGACATTGCTGAGGTAATTGGTGGCGCTGTTGCTTTACAATTATTATTTGGTTTCCCATTATTGATCGGTGTACTGATTACGACGTTTGATGTCCTTTTATTGTTGCTATTGACGAAACTAGGTTTTAGAAAAATTGAAGCGATCGTAGCGTGTTTGATTGCCATTATCTTTTTTGTGTTTGCGTATGAAGTTGCATTAGCTGATCCAAACATTGGTGAAGTCTTGCGTGGTTTTATTCCTGATACTAGAATAGCTAGTGACAAATCGATGCTATTTTTAGCACTAGGAATCGTTGGAGCAACTGTAATGCCCCATAATTTATATTTGCATTCATCTATTGCACAAGCAAGAAAATTCGATCGTAATGATGATAAAGCAAAAGCAAAAGCTATCCGTTTTACAATTTGGGATTCCAATATCCAATTAACGGTTGCATTTATTGTCAATTGTTTGTTGTTGATTTTAGGTGGTGCATTGTTTTACGGGACAAAAAGTGATTTGGGTAAGTTTGTGGACCTGTATGATGCGTTGAAGAACCCTAATATTGTTGGAAACATTGCGAGCCCTGTTTTGAGTATTCTGTTTGCCGTAGCATTGCTTGCATCTGGTCAGAATTCAACGATAACTGGGACACTTTCTGGTCAAATCGTTATGGAAGGGTTTATTCACTTAAAAATGCCGCTGTGGATGCGTAGAGTCGTAACACGTTTGATTGCGATCGTACCGGTAATTATCTGTGTGATTCTTTATGGCGGCAGAGAATCAGCGGTAGAAGATTTACTGTTATATACTCAAGTATTTTTAAGTATAGCTTTGCCAATCTCAATCATTCCTTTAACGATGTATACAAGTGATAAAAAAATCATGGGCCGATTCGCTAACCCAATGTGGGTCAAAGTTTTGGCTTGGATCATTGCGATTATCTTGACAGCATTGAACTTATTCTTGATTTACGGAACGTTAACAGGAGTAAATGCTTAGAATAGAAAAAGAAAGCGATTCTTATTGGGGTGGCTTTCTTTTTGCATATATAATAGAATTTGGTTTGCAGAAATGGTAGAATGAACAAGACTAAAATTTTGAAATGAGGGTTTTAAGTGACTGAATATTTAAATGTTGGAAAAATCGTCAATACTCAAGGCTTAAAAGGCGAAGTACGAATAATTTCCCAAACGGATTTTCCAGAACTACGCTATAAAAAAGGATCAGTTTTGACATTATTTCAAGAAAAAAAGGCACCAATTGAATTAACGATCAAAACGCACAGAAAACATAAAAATTTTGATATTGTAACATTTGAAGATCATCTTTCTATCAACGATGTTGAGAAATATCGTGATGGGATACTAAAAGTGTCAAAAGATGGTTTGAAGGATTTACCAGGAGATGAATTTTATTATCACGAAATCATTGGGTTGACGGTTATCGATGAAAACGATGAAGAACTTGGTAAAATCAAAGAAATTCTTTCACCAGGAGCAAATGATGTCTGGGTTGTTCAAAGACCGAAAAAAAAAGATGCATTGATTCCTTATATCGAATCTGTTGTTAAGTCTGTTGATATTGAAGAAGGAGTCGTTCGTGTAGAAATTCCAGAAGGTTTGATCGATGATGAAAATTGATGTGTTAACGCTTTTTCCACGAATGTTTGAAGGTCCGATGGGGGAATCAATCATTGGAAAAGCTGTAGAGAAAAATTTACTGGAAATCAATGTTTCTAATTTCCGTGATCATTCTGATAATAAGCATCAGTCGGTTGACGATTATCCTTATGGTGGTGGAGCAGGAATGCTGCTAAAAGTTCAACCAATTTTTGACAACTTAAGAAGAATCGAAGAGGCATCACCAGAAATTAAAAAACGTGTGATCTTGCTAGATCCAGCGGGGAAACGTTTTGACCAAAAAATGGCGGAAGAGTTTTCCGAAGAGGAGCATTTAATTTTTATTTGCGGCCATTATGAAGGGTACGATGAGCGGATTCGTTCTCTTGTTACGGACGAAGTTTCATTAGGAGATTATGTTTTAACTGGTGGAGAATTAGGTGCAATGGTCATGATCGATGCAACTGTTCGTTTACTTCCAGATGTTTTAGGAAATAAATTATCTGCGCAAACAGATTCTCATTCAACAGGATTGTTGGAACATCCACAATACACACGTCCAGCTGAATTTAATGGAATGAACGTGCCAGAAGTCCTAACGAATGGCAATCATAAATTGATTGCGGAATGGCAATTGAAAGAATCATTGCGTAGAACGTATTTAAGACGTCCAGATATGCTGGAAACTCTTGAACTTGACGATGAAATGAAAAAATTCCTTGCAGAAATCATCAAGGAAGAAAAGTCCCCAAGTGAATAGAAATCGAACCATCTTTAAAGAAAAATTCCTTTACAGCTTAGATGAGCTATGTTAAACTATTTCAGTGAGTGCAAAGCGCTCAACTATTACGATATTCCGCTGTGGCATAGGCCATAAGAATGTTTGGAATGAGGAGAAAAAAGAATGAATCCATTAATTCAAGAATTAACACAAGAACAATTACGTACGGATATCCCTGCGTTTCGTCCTGGAGACACTGTTCGCGTACATGCGAAAGTAGTTGAAGGAACACGTGAACGTATCCAATTATTTGAAGGAGTTGTTATCGGACGCCGCGGCGCTGGTATCAGCGAAACTTATACAGTACGTAAAATTTCAAACGGTGTTGGTGTGGAACGTACTTTCCCATTACACACACCACGTGTTGCTCAAATCGAAGTAGTTCGCTATGGTAAAGTTCGTCGTGCGAAACTTTATTACTTACGTGCATTACATGGTAAAGCAGCTCGTATTAAAGAAATTCGTCGTTAAAAACTTGTTATTAATTAACAGTGAACCCCTTGTTTATCAAGGGGTTTTATTTTTTTGCTCGTTTTCTTAAGTGTTGTTTGGATTTTAAAATATATTTTTCCAAAAGCAAAAGGGGGCAAAAAAGGGGCAAGGGGCTATGAGCCCTTTTTTATTTTACCGTTGTACTCGTGTTACATAAAAAAAACAATCTAATTTGAGTAATATATTCACACTGTAAAACTCCTTTTGCCAAATGCTATAAATTACAAAAAAACGTATCATATTCATATTAGGAGTAAACGTATATGAATAAAGGGACAGTAAAAAGGTTTAACTCAGACAAAGGTTTTGGTTTCATCACTGGTGAAGCTGGTAATAACATATTTGCACATTTTTCAGTAATCCCACACTGAAAACCATATATACTAACCAAGAACACCCATCTATGTTTTCTTACAATCATCAGCTGCCCATTTATTGGGCGGTTTTCGTACCCTTAGCTCAGTTGGTCAGAGCAGACGGCTCATCATAACCGTCCGGTCGCAGGTTCGAGTTCTGCAAGGTACATTATAGTAAGTGAGTACATGCTTTGCACAGCCAAACTTATTAGTATATACTAATCATATTCTAATAAAGTGGTATTATGAATACTCCTTGTAAAATGCCGTCCATGCGATCGGGCGGCATTTTATATTTGATGAAAAACTGCTATTAAGTTGTACTATTAGTAGGTATTATATGCCTGTCCACTTTGCAAGAGTGATTCAGTATGCCGTCTCTAACAAGGCGGTTTTTTTGTGAAAAGAATTTATAATTTGATACACCTATAGTGAAGCTATTTATAGAATAAAGTTACAAAATTGTTAGAAGAATACATGGTTAAAATTGTTTCCGTAGTGTTAAACTATACTAAATTAAATTATATGAGGTGAATCATTATGAATAAAATACTTGGATTGATTGGTCTTATTGCATTATGCGCTATTGGTTACTTTGCTTTTGATTACTACAACCAAACATATAATACTACGGTAGCGTATGCGAAGGTCCCAACGGATGTTCCTGAAATTTCAGACACTCTGGATATTGATGGTAAAAAGGTAAAAGATACCTACTCTTATAAGTACAATGTCACATTCGTGAAAGAAAACGGAGACAAACAAGAGATGGATTTTGAGTTGTTCGGGAAAAACCCAAAACCATTTGAATCAGGGGCATACATTAAAGCAGAAATAAGCAAAGAAAGAGTAAATAGTCCAACTCAAATTTCGGAAAATGAAGTTCCGAACAAAGTGAGAGAAGAACTCGATAACTAAAATTTAAGTGAAAAGACCCTAGCGTTTCCGAGGGCCTTTTATTGTGTTCGGGAAAATCCTGACAAACCTAACTGATTCATATAAAAATTAACCTTACGATAATATACGCAAGGAGGGGAGAAAATTATTTTATGCAATTGATTTTAATGATTTTAAGACAAATTCACGAATAAAACTATCAGGATTGCGAACGAAGAATTTCTCTATAACCAGATGATTTCTACTGTTGTAATAACCATGAACAGATACTTCATATTTGCCTTCATCTAAAAATAAAATTAAATTTGCTAACTCTTTTTTTCTAACTATACAGTTGATATTCTCGAAAGAGCGAAGTGTAAAACGAATTTTGGTATCTGGAAACATTTTAATTACTCTAATTTTATCAATTACACCTACATAACTATTCTTTTTAATAAAGTGCACCTTCCTTACATATAAGTAAAATATAAACTTATCCAATTCGACCTCGTTTATTCCCTTTTGTCCACTACACTGTGAATAGTACTGAAACTCTTCGTAAGATAATAATCCTGCTTCACACTTGTCAATTATGTTCATGTCTTTTCCCCTCTTTTTTTAGTAACCAATCATCGAATGGATAATCAATTTTTCTGGTTTCCATTTTAAAGTCAGTTAACTTGTAGACTTTGCTAGTAGATAGTAGCGAATACTGATTCGGATAGATGTATTCAAAGACTATGAAGTGATCAATTTTTTCTAACAGAAATGCTGCAAGGTAATCTCGTTTCTTTACAGGAGGAAAAGACCAAAAATTGTAAATAGTTCCTTCTATGTTTATTCGCTTAGAGGGTAACTTCCTAAAGGGAATAAGATGAAACGAGTAACAATATTGAGCTGGTCGTATATGCTCGTTAAGATGTACAGTTTTTACATATCTCATTATCATCACCTTGAGAACATTATACGAACTTTTGTTCTCTTTGTCTAGTAGAATAAGATATTTTACAACAAAAGTTTAAAGAAGCTATAACAGAAGAAATATTAGAAGAGGCAGAACAAGTAAAAGAGCAGTTTGACGAGATTAAAACAAACAAGACGTAGAACGCATACAACTCCGTAATACTCTTCAAACTACCCACGAGATGAACAAATTCTAAAGTATCCTCGTATTTTTTGAGATGAGATTTTTTATTTTCTGAAAAAGAAAAAGCAACCACCTTTTTCGGTAGCTGCTGCAGAGTAACGATTATTTACATTGTATCTACTTTATCTTTATTAGCAATCAGTGGAAATAATTTTAAACAATAAATCGCAGATATACCTACTAATACATACACAATTTTAGCAAGGATAGTAGTTGGTCCACCAAAGATTGCAGCTACTAAATCAAATTCAAAGAGTCCGACCAATAACCAATTCAATCCCCCAACGATAACTAATGCTAATGCAACTGAGTCTAAAGCTTTCATAAGTATTCCTCCTTCTTTAATATTTTTAAGTATAAGTCATAAGGAAGAATTTTTCATATACAATGCTCATGAGAATTATCTTTTTGAAAAATTTAATTAATATGATAGTATGTTTTAGGTGTTTTTTTCGTTTAAATAATCTTTTTTGATGGGATGGTTTGTAGATAAAGAAAAAGTACTTCAGAGGCCTGAGATAAAAAAAGTTTGGGGCCACTTAAGGTAAGGATTAGTTGATATAGGAATCTCACAAGTTTTACAAAGTTCTAACATCCAGCATGAGATTGCAGATAAAACTAGTAATAGCTATGTAGTTTGGCATACATAGCTTAAGGTTGAAACGAAAGGAGCTATCTTAACTCCAGCTAAAGTGCAAAATAGAGGATCGGTTCCACCAAAAGCTATTTTTCGTAGCAGAGGAAGCTTATTCAATAATCCAGAGTAGTGGATATAAATGAGAAGTATGATGACAATACTTCCCCTTTTTTTATTGTTGACATATGATGCAAATACACTTTAAAACTTACGTGTATTATATGGTAAAGCAGCCCGTATTAAAGAAAATCGTTGTTGAAAACGTGTTAGTAATTACCAATGAATCCCTTGTTTATCAGGAGCTTTATTGTTTTGTCTTTTTATTTTTTTAATATTATATTAGACACATTCATCTATTCTTTGCATGTATCATCCGTTATAAGGTAGCTAAACAAAAAAACGATGAACGATAAACCCTATGACGAGTGAAAAAATAAAGTAAGATAAAGCAATATATAGATATAATTTCTCCCTTGTTGTTTTGTACTTAATGAATGATAAGATACCTAAAGTAAAGAAAATTATTGATAAAATCACACTTCTCACCTCAAAACTAATTGTAACAGCTTAAAATAAAAATTAGCAAAAATTAGGGGTTTCGACAAAGTAAATTCTAATGGGAGAGAGAATAGAAGGTAAGAAGGCATATTGTTTAACAGTAAGGTAGTATTTTTAGATGTTTTGATGATGACAAGGCAACTATAAAAACCGAAACAAGGAGCTTAAGAAGATCAGTTCCTGGTTTCGGTTTATTTTTGTTTGCTCTATTATTGTCTCAATTCTAATAGAAATGCCAAAGCTTTCTCTTGATTCATCAAGCCAGTTTTTAGCTTTTCTGCGATGATGTCTACTTCTGGACCTTTTGCGCCAACGGACATAGCCAAAGAACGAGCTTGTAAAGACATATGACCTTGTTGGATGCCTTCTGAGACTAAAGCGCGTAAGGCAGCCAAGTTTTGTGCTAACCCAACAGCTGCGATAACTTCAGTCAATTCTTTTGCATCTGCGACATTTAAAATTTCTAAAGCAGCTTGGGCTTTTGGTAAAACACTAATAGCACCACCAACAGTTCCAATCGCTAAGGGGAATTCTATTTCGCCTTTTAAGCCATGCTCAGTCAGTTTCCATCGACTTAATCCGTGATAGCCATTTGTAGAGGCATAAGCATGTGCTGCGGCGGCTACTGCGCGAGTATCATTACCAGTTGCTAAAACTACAGCTTCGATACCATTCATAATGCCTTTATTGTGTGTGGCAGCACGATAGGGATCTAATTGGGCAAATCGAGAAGCTGCCACAATTCTTTCTGCAACGAATCTGCCAGCTTCTAAATCACCTGTCTTACTTAAACTACCAAATGAAATGTCACACGTCGCTGTGACAATAGATTCCGTTGCATAATTGCTTAAAATACTAAATAATTGTTCATTTTCTAACCGTTGACGGAATAAATCTGCGACCCCTTCTAAAATGGAATTCAGGATATTAGCGCCCATAGCGTCTTTCGTATCAACGAGTAAATCTACCGATACAAAGTTAGTGTCTTCTGGGAAATGACGAATTTGAATTCTTTTTAAACCCCCGCCTCGTTTTACGATAGAGGGATAACTTTTTTCAGCTTGTTTGAAAATCTCATCTGAAAGCTGGTTGATGTTTTCTTCTAACAACGCAGGCTCTGTAACATTCATAAAAACGATTTGCCCACGCAAAAGGCTTTCGGTTAATTCGCTTTGAATACTTCCAGAATTTCGAATCATTTTAGCACCATTGCTGCATGCAGCAATAACCGAAGGTTCCTCTGTTGCCATCGGAACTTGATAGGTTTTATTATTCACTAAAATTTCTGGAACAATTCCCATTGGCAAAGCCATTTCACTGATTTGATTTTCAATCAAGTGATTTGCAGTATCTGCATCTAAAGATACGTTTTCCAATTCTTGTCTGCTATCTGAAGAAAGATGACCCGTGTCTTGTAAAAACAATAAGCGTTCTTCTTTTGATAGTTGATAAAACTTTTTATCAGTTTCTCTTTTTTGTGGGCGTTCTATTAGTATAGCAAGTCCAAGACCACCACCAACACAGAGAGAAGCAACACCGTACTTAGCATCCTTATCTTCTAATTGGTATGTTAAAGTGGTTACGATTCGAGTCCCAGAAGCACCAATCGGATGGCCTAAACTAATACCACCGCCCCATATATTGAGTTTTTCTTCGGGAATGTCCAATTCATTTTGAACAACAATGGAAGAGGCGGCGAAAGCTTCGTTGATTTCAAATAAATCAATGTCTTCAATCGTTAAATCATTGCGTTTCAATAAGGTTTGGATGGCTTTAATAGGGGATATGCCCATTATGCTTGGATCGATCCCAACTTCTGTAACATCTCTAACAATAGCGAGGTAAGGGATTTGATGTTCTTCAGCGAACGATTTTGACGCTAATATCATGGCTGAAGCTGCATCGTTGATGGTTGATGCGTTACCTGCTGTGACAGAGCCATCTTCTTTAAAAACTGTTTTTAATGTACTTAATTTTTCGACAGTAGTCTCTTTTCGGACACCTTCATCGTATTCAAAAATAGTGTCATCGATAGAAAGAGGAACGATTTCATTCACAAACTTTCCTTCTTTCTGAGCTTTAGCCGCTTTCATTTGTGATCGAGTTGCGAAGGTATCTTGCATCTTACGAGTGATAGAAAACTGTTCAGCAACATTTTCCGCTGTCAATCCCATCGCTTTTCCGCTAAATGCATCGGTTAAACCGTCTACCATCATAGTTGGAACGGGTTTTGAATAAGTATCCTCTTCTTTGTATGTGATGGCAGGAGCAGTTGTCATACTCTCGGTTCCACCAGCTATAACAACTTCAGCGTTACCTAATTGAATCGCTTGTTTGGCTAAGCTGATTGCCTTTAGACCTGATCCACACACTTCATTAACGGTGAAAGCGGGTACGTCAAAGCCTAATCCGCTATTGAGTGCAATTTGTCTTGCAGGATTTTGTCCATTTCCTGCTTGTAATACGTTACCAAAAACTACTTGGTTTATATGTTCAGCTATTGGTGCATTTCTTTTTATTAACTCTTTTGTAACAGCTGTTCCCAGCTCCACTGCTGATAATGATTTTAATTGCCCTCGATACTTACCTATAGGTGTTCTCAAGGCGTCGATAATTACGATTTCCACGACGTCACCTCCAATATGAAATATACCATGCTTTGTGAAAAAATAATACTCTATAAATCAGATTAAAAAAACTTCTGAAATTCTTTAACAAATTTTAAATTATTCTTATTTCTACCAATCTTACCTGAAAATATGATAAATTATAGTAGGTAATGAAAGAGAATAATAATAGAGGAGATATAAAATGAACGTTGGCATAGATAAAATTAGTTTTTTTGTCCCACCATTTTATGTGGACATGACCGATTTGGCACTAGCAAGAGAGGTGGACCCGAATAAATTCCATATCGGAATTGGGCAGGATAAAATGGCTGTTAATAAAAAAACTCAAGATATCGTGACCTTTGCTGCAAATGCCGCAAAGAATATTTTATCCGATGAAGATAAAAAGAAAATCGATATGGTGATTGTCGGGACTGAATCTGGTATTGATGAGTCAAAAGCTTCTGCAGTGGTCTTACATCGATTGTTAGGGATCCAACCATTTGCTCGTGCTTTTGAGGTAAAAGAGGCTTGCTACGCAGGAACAGCGGCATTACAATATGCACTCGCACATATTAAAACGCATCCAGAAAGCAAAGTGTTGGTTGTTGCTTCTGATATCGCAAAATACGGATTAGCTTCTGGCGGTGAGCCAACACAAGGAGCTGGAGCAGTGGCTATGCTCGTTTCAGCTGACCCAAAAATAATCGTAGTAAACGATGATAGTGTGGCGCTAACGCAAGATATCTATGATTTTTGGCGTCCAGTTGGACATGATTATCCAATGGTAGATGGGCAATTATCTAATGAAACGTATATCCAAGCATTTCAAAAGATTTGGGGAGAATATCAGCTTCGACATAAGAAAACAACTGCTGATTTTGCAGCGTTAGCTTTCCATATCCCGTACACGAAAATGGGAAAAAAAGCGTTGTTGGCAGCTTTAGAAAATGAGTCGTCAGAAGAGCAAGAACGAATTTTAACAAAATATGAAGCAAGTATTGTCTATAGTAGACAAGTAGGTAATCTTTACACTGGTTCGTTGTATCTTGGATTGATTTCGTTATTAGAGAACGCTCAATTGAATGCAGGAGAACAAATCGGCTTATTCAGTTATGGTTCAGGCACTGTTGCAGAATTCTTTAGCGGTAATTTAGTTGAAGGATACCAAAAGTATTTATTCACTGATCTTCATCAAAAGCAGTTAGCGGAACGAAAAGGATTATCCATTGTTGAGTATGAAAAGATGTTTGAAGATACTTTGGATACAGATGCGGATAGTGAGTATGATGATTCACTTCTGTATAGTATCGCTTCTATTTCAAATACGGTTAGAGCATATAAAGAAAATTAACGTACAAAAATAGTAAAGATGCTTTTTAGGCATCTTAAGGATACTAATAAAGTATTATACTTTTATAAATTCAAGCTGTAACATCATTCCTATAGTGGATGTGTTGCAGCTTTTTAGTACCTTACAACAGATTTATAACCATGATCATTATTATTTTTAAAACATAATATGCTTGACTTGAAGTGAACTCTAAGTGGTAATTTAAAAATGTAGAAAAGAGAATAGCGTATCACAAGGTTATTTTTACTAGGAGGAATACAATTATGGAAACAGTTACTTTATCAAATGGTGTTGAAATGCCGATTTTAGGATTTGGTGTTTATCAAGTACCAGACTTAGCAGAATGCGAACGAGTTGTCAGTGAAGCGATTCAAATAGGATATCGCTTGATTGATACAGCCCAAGCTTATGGAAACGAAGCGGCTGTGGGGCAAGCAGTTAAAAAAAGTGGCTTGCCTCGTGAAGAATTTTTTATCACAACAAAGGTTTGGATCACAAATGCTGGGTATGAAAAAGCGAAAGCTTCTATTGAAGAATCTTTGAAGCTATTACAAACCGATTATATTGATCTTTTGCTGATTCATCAACCATTTAATGATTATTATGGCACATATCGAGCAATGGAAGAATATTATAAAGCAGGGAAATTGCGTGCAATCGGTGTAAGTAATTTTTATCCGGATCGTTTTATTGATCTTGCAGAATTCAGTGAAATCACACCAATGGTCAATCAAGTGGAAACACATGTATTCAACCAACAAATTGAACCACAAGCAATCATGAAGGAATACAATACTCAAATTGAATCTTGGGGTCCTTTTGCAGAAGGAAAAAATGATTTCTTTCATAATCCAACATTAAAAGCAGTAGGTGAAAAGTACAATAAATCAGCTGCACAAGTGGCATTACGCTATTTAATTCAACGAGGAGTGGTCGTTATTCCCAAAACGGTCAATAAAAACCGTATGGAACAAAACGTTGATGTATTTGACTTTGCATTAACAGAGGACGATATGAACGAAATCTTAAAATTAAACCAAAAAGAAAGCTTATTCTTCTCTCATTATGATCCTGAAACAGTGAAATTTTTAACAGGATTAGCAAGATAATCGAAACACTTTTTTCTATTTAAGGAGGCTATCTGATGAAAAAAAGAATTTTAGGTAAAAATCTTGAAGTGTCAGCGATTGGTCTAGGTTTGATGGGGATGGATCATGCTTATGGCAAACCAGCAGATCGAGCTGAGATGATTCGTTTGATTCAAGAATCGGTTGAACTAGGCGGGAATTTTTTTGATACAGCAGTTGTTTATGGTGAAGAGAATGAAAAAGTGTTAGGGCAAGCAACCAAGGAAATTCGCAATCAAGTGGTCATCGCAACCAAATTTGGGATTACCGGGCAACAAAGGATTGGGAATAGTTTAGAAAATATTTTAGATAGCCGACCAGAATCAATTCGTCTGCAGGTAGAAGGGTCACTGCGCCGTTTGCAGACAGATTATATCGATTTGTATTATCAGCATCGAATTGATCCAAACGTCGCTCCAGAAGATGTAGCAGAAACAATGAATCAATTAATCAAAGAAGGAAAAATTCTACACTGGGGCTTGTCTAATGCACCAGAAAATCATGTAAGAAAAGCCCATGCAGTGAGTCCAATCACAGCGATAGAAAACCAGTATTCAATGATTTGGCGAGAACCTGAAGCAGAGATGTTTAAAATTTGTGAAGAATTAGGGATTGGCTTTGTAGCTTATAGCCCTTTAGGAAATGGTTTTTTGAGTGGTAAGTATGCTAAAGAAACCAAGTATGAGGAAGGCGATTTCCGTAGCTTTATGGGACGTTTTAAACCTGAGGTAATGGAAAAAAATCAGGTAGTCTTAGATCTTTTAACTGATGTTGCGGCAAGTAAAAGAGCCACATCAGCACAAATTGTTTTAGCTTGGGAATTGGCGCAACGCGACTTTATTGTTCCTATTCCAGGTACTACGAAAGTACATCGATTAAAAGAAAATCTTGGTGCGATGAATATCCTAATAACAAATGAAGAGCGTCTTCAAATTAATCAAGCATTAGCTGAAATGACGATTGACGAGACTCATTTTTAACATTGCGGCTTCCACGAATTTTTGTTTTTTTCATAATAGCGAAGGAAGGATGTCAGAAAGTCTATGGATGATAAGCAACAAATCATTAGAATATATCGTCAAGAAAATCAAGCGATGGTTGAGAAGGATTTACCAATATTAAAAAAGATTTTATCTGATGACATGCATTTGATTCATATGACCGGATATGACCAAACAAAGCAAGAATGGTTAGAGCAAATTGAGAGTGGACAAATGCGTTATTTTTTATCAGAAGAAGAGGCAATCAAAGAGATACAAATTGAGGGAAATCATGCAAGCTTTATTGGACAAAACAAAGTAGATGCGCGAATTTATGGCTCACGAAACACATGGAATTTAGAAATGAAAATGATTTTTGAAAAAAAAGCAGGAGCCTGGGTGATTGTTCGGCAAGAGGCAAGCATGTATTAATAGAAATGTACTAAAAGTAAGTCAGAAACGTTCTGAAAATGACATTTCTGACTTTTCTTATTCTATCATTCAATGCATCCGAGTAATTAAAAATCAGTCGAAGCGGCCAATTCAGTTTGCTTTTTAAAATCTGCCACTCGTTTTTCCAAGGTTTGAATTGTACTATCCAAGGCTTGTGATCCTAGAACCATCCGTAATGGAGCAGGTTCAATCGCCGCATTTTTCAAGAATTCTTGTTGCCATTCTTTCTGGATCACCAGCGGCCAATCCATTTGCTGGGTCTAACATAGCTAGAAAGGCATGCGCTGGATTATTGTCATATTCAGGCATCAACTCAGCAACTTGTGTACTGCCATAGCGGAATTCTGTACGAGCACCACCAGGTTCAACAATCGTTACGCCAATATTAAATGGTGCCAATTCTTGAGCAACAGACTCACAAAAACCTTCAATTCCCCATTTAGTCGCATGATACATAGAATTTCCAGCAAAAGCGACTTGTCCACCAATATGAAGAAAGTTGAATGATGCGTCCAGCTTGTTGTTCACGCATAAATGGAGTCACAGCACGTATCATTTGAATAGAGCCTGTTAAATTGGTTGCGATAATTTTAGCTACATTTTGATCGGTTAATTCTTCCGCCGCTCCAAATAATCCGTAGCCAGCATTATTTACCAGCACATCGATTGCGCCATATTTTTCATAAACTTTATCTACCAAGGTTTTGATACCAGTTGCATCGGTTACATCTAAAAATTCTCGATCAAAGGTTTCTGGATATTGTGCCATTAATTCTTGCACAGTTGTATCCTTGCGTACCGTCCCGATAACAGTTTGTCCATTCGCCAATAATTGCTTTGTTAATTCTATGCCAAATCCACTACTGACACCAGTAATTAGCCAAGTTTGTTTTTTCATATTGCATTCCTCCAATTGTTCATTCTGAGGCTAGTTTATCTCTTTAAGTGCACTCTAAGTCAATAAGAAAGTTTGTAAAAGAGTCTAAATTTGTTTTATAATGAAAAAGAAGTAGACGAGTTAAGGAATGGGTAGAGGAGGAATAGGGCATGAACATAAAGAAAGTAAGTGAATTAAGTGGAGTTTCTGCAGATACCATCAGATATTATGAGCGAATTGGGTTGATTCCACCTGTGAAACGTAATGATAATGGGATTCGCAATTTTGATGAAGAAGATTTGCGTTGGATTGTTTTTAGTAGACAAATGAGAAATGCGGGCTTATCTATTGAATCATTAGTGGAATATTTAACCTTATTTCAAGTGGGAAATGAAACAGTGCCTGCTCGTAAAGAAATTATTGCGGATCAAATTGGGGAATTGAAAGAAAAAGCCTCGGAATTAAATACAGCTATTGAACGGTTAGAGTTTAAATTAGCCAACTATGATGAGCATATGATTCCAGCTGAAAATGCCTTAAGAGATTTTAATATGAATAAATAATAGAAAATGAATGGCTTCTAAATCGAGTCTTTCTTCTAAATTTTTTAGAGGAAGTTTGATTTTAGAAGTTTTTTTGTTTATTTTAGCAAATCCCTTGACTTGGAGTGAACTTCAAGAGCTAAACTGTTGTTGTTAGTAAGAAAAAGTGCTCATTTATCATACTGCTTTTAAATCGAGGAGGAATGCTATGTTAATCAGTCAAACTGCACAGAAGAATCATGATGAATTATTTCCAAACCATGAGTCAGCATTAGCTAAAACGGATCCAGAATTTATTGAAATTTTTGACAATTTTACGTTCGATGAAGTGTTTCAGTACTCAAACCTAGATGTAAGGTTACGTATGAAAGTAACGCTGGCCTCTTTAATCGTAATGCAATGTGTTAATGAGTACAAAGCAATGATGAATGCAGCTTTAAATGTGGGTGTTTCAGCAGTTGAGATAAAAGAAATTGTCTATCAAGCAGTGCCATATGCCGGTTTAGGGAAGGTGTTCGATTTCTTACACGCGACCAATGAAGTGCTGACCGAAAGAGGCATTTCACTTCCTTTGGAAAAACAAGGAACAACCACCAATGAAAATCGTTATGAAAAAGGCTTGGAAGTTGTACGGGAAGTTGCTGGAGAGGCTGTGGATCAGATGCTCACAACGATGCCGGAAAATCAAAAATATTTTGCTACATTTTTAGCTGATAATTGTTTTGGTGATTATTTTACAAGAAATGGGCTAACATCGAAAGAACGTGAATTACTGATTTTCACAATGCTGGCTTCAATGGGTGGAGCGGATGCACAACTAAAAGGGCATATTCGCAACAATCAGCGTGTTGGCAATGAAAAGCCACTATTGATCGAAACGATTACCGTTCTACTACCATTTATCGGCTATCCAAGAACATTAACCGCATTAAATTGTATCAATGAAATATTACCCGAAGAAAACGAAAAATAAAATAGAGGAGGAAATACAATGGAATATGTAAAATTTGGCAATACAGGAATGGAAGTTTCAAGAATTTGTTTAGGGGCAATGGGCTTTGGTGATCCGAATAGTGGCTTTCACGAGTGGGTTTTAGAAGAGGAAGAAAGTAAAAAAGTTATCAAAAAAGCGTTAGATTTAGGGATTAATTTCTTTGATACTGCCAATGTTTATTCATATGGTGCAAGTGAACGAATTCTTGGTAAGGCACTGAATGAATATGCGAATCGTGATGAAATCGTGGTGGCGACAAAATTATTTACTACCATGAAAAAAGACGTTCCAAACAGTGGTGGACTTTCAAGAAAAGAAATTTTCCATCAAATTGATGCGAGTTTAGAACGTTTAGGGATGGATTATGTTGATTTATACATTATTCATCGTTGGGATTACAACACCCCAATTGAAGAGACGATGGAAGCTTTACATGATGTCGTGAAATCTGGAAAAGCCCGTTATATTGGTGCTTCTGCGATGTTTGCGTGGCAGTTTGCTAAAGCCCAAGCAGTAGCTGAAAAAAATGGTTGGACAAAATTCGTTTCCATGCAAGATCATTTGAATTTGTTATATCGTGAAGAAGAAAGAGAAATGCTACCGTTGTGTGAAGATCAAAAAATTGCGGTGACACCTTATAGTCCATTGGCCTCAGGTCGCTTAACCCGTGATTGGAGCGCGCAAACCAAACGTTTTGAAACAGATAAAACAGCGAGGTCAAAATATGATACAACAGCAGATCAAGATCGTATCATCGTTGAAAGAGTTGCTGAAATTGCGGAAAAACGTGGAGTGGAACGTGTCCAAGTGGCACTTGCTTGGTTGCTTCAAAAAGGGCCAGTTGTCGCACCGATTATTGGCGCAACAAAAGAAAGTCATTTGACGAATGCGATTCCTGCATTGGATTTAATTTTGACGGAAGAAGAAGTGCACTATCTAGAAGAACCTTATGTTCCTCATGTCATTGTTGGTCATAAATAAAAAAGAGAGTGATTTAGAAAGAGGGATTTAAGATAAAAATACTAATTTTAGGTGCAGCAGGTCAAATTTCAAAAATGGTTACAGAATTGATTTTAACAGAAACAGATCATGATCTTGTTTTATATGGTCGCAATCTTTCAAGTCGGATTTCTGTGAAAGATCCAACGAGAGAAGTCATTATTGAAGGTGATTTTAATGATCAAGACAAATTGAAACGAGCCTTAATTGGAGTGGATATTGCGTATTTAAATGATATGAGTTCACCAGCTGCAACCCAATCAATTGTGAAAGCAATGGAAGATTCAGGGGTAAATTATCTAATAGGAGCGAACGTTTTAGGTATTTACAACGAAGTTGCGGGGACTTTTGGGCGCTGGAATGCTAATATGGTTGGTTCAGCTACCCATAACTATTTAGCAGCAGCAGAAGCGCTAGAGCAGTCTTCATTAGATTATGTTATTTTAAGATTAACTTGGTTATACAATCAAAAAGGCAATGAAGACTATGAATTGACTCAAAAAGGCGAACCATTTATTGGTGCTCAAGTTACAAGAGAAGCTGTGGCTAGACTGATTATGACGATTATTCATGAGCCAGTTAAATACGCGAAGACCAGTTTAGGTGTAAGCGAGCCTAATACTGATTGGGCAAAACCCTCTTTTTATTAAGGACGTTCAGCATATGAATAGTAAAGAAGTAAGCCAACAAACCAATACGTCAATCAATACCATTCGTTATTTTGAGCGAATTGGTTTGATTCCACAGGTAAAGAGAAATCATGATGGATTACGAGTGTTTACTGAAGCTGATGCGGATTGGATTCGTTTCATCAAACAAATGAGAGAGGTTAATCTTTCTATCGAAGGATTGATTGAATATGTAACTTTATCTGTTCAAGCAGAAAAAACAGTTCAAGCTAGAAAAGAGCTGCTGACTGAACAAAAAAATGATTTGCAAGAACAAATCAACCGATTAGAAGCAGCAAAAACTGAGCTTCAAAGACGGATAATAGCAAAGTAAATCTAAAATCGAAGGAGTTCTCATATGTGTGAAAAATGTCAAACAAAAGTATTACAAGCAACGGATAGTAATTATGCTTCTTTTGAACGATCTGTGATTGAAAGAAGAGCATTAAAACCAGATGATGTGGCAATCGATATTAAATATTGTGGCATTTGTCATTCAGATATTCATCAAGTCGACAATGATTTCGGCGCAGGCGCTTATCCAATGGTTCCAGGTCACGAAATATCAGGGATTGTTTCCGCAATTGGCGATCAAGTGACTGATTTTAAAGTGGGTGATCGTGTTGGTGTGGGGTGTTTTGTCGATTCTTGTGGAAAATGTGAGTACTGTCTCAGAGGAGAAGAACAATTTTGTGTTCAAGGGGTAGTCATTGTGTTTAACTCAAAAGATTATGATGGAAACCTGACTTATGGTGGTTATAGTCAAAGTATTGTTGTAAAAGATCGTTTTGTGATTCATGTCCCCGAAAGTCTTGATTTGGCTGAGGCAAGTCCACTTTTATGTGCTGGAATCACGACGTATGCGCCAATGAAACGTTGGAATGTTGGACCTGGTAAGAAAGTAGCAATCATCGGAATGGGCGGTTTAGGTCATATTGCTGTGCAATTTGCACACGCATTAGGTGCTGAGGTAACTGTTTTAGGGCATTCCGAAAGTAAAAAAAATGAAGCACAACAATTTGGAGCGGACGCGTATTATTTAACTAGTGATCCAGAAACATTTAAGCAATTAAAAGGCCAGTTTGATTTTATTTTAAATACAGTCGCAGTGAGTTTAGATGTTGACTTATATTTAAGTTTATTAACAGTTAATGGAGCGATGGTTTATGTCGGATTGGCTACAGAAGCACAAACTTTCCATGTGGGAAGTCTATTCGGCAATCAAGCAACTATCACAGCTTCCAATGTTGGTGGAATTCCTATGACACAAGAAATGATCAACTTTGCTGCCGAAAAAAATGTGTTACCTAGAATTGAAATGATTACGGTGGATCAAGTTTCCGTTGCGTATGAACGTGTATTAAATAGCGATGTTAAATATCGCTTCGTAATTGATATGGAAACTTTATAGAAAAGAAAAAAATTCTCGATGAATACCTATCATTTTAAAGACCACTTGTGAAAGGAAAAGAAGATTGAGTAAAGAACGCTTAACGACTTTTATCGATGCTGTATTGGCAATCGTCATGACAATTCTAGTTTTAGAATTAAGAAAGCCGAATCCTGTAACTTTAAATGGTTTTCTAGATTTGAAGGAAAATTTTTTCGCTTATATATTAACTTTTTTTTGGCTAGGTACAATGTGGGTCAACTTGCATAATGAATGATATTCTATCAAAAGAATCAATGGTCGGACCGTATGGGCGACCATCATTAGTTTGATGTAAAATAGGCGTGTAAGCTCAAAAGGAGAACCGAAAATGGAATTAAGAGAACTACGATATTTTTGGACAGTTGCAGAAGAAAGAAATTTTTCAAAAGCAGCAAAAGTACTGCATATTACACAACCGACTTTAAGTCGACAAATCAAAGAATTTGAGGATGAATTAGGTGCGCCACTATTTATTCGTGAAAAAAAGCAATTGACTTTAACTGAAGAAGGGTATTTTTTAAAAGAGCGTGCAGCAGAGATTCTAACTTTAGCCGAGCAAACCGAACGTGAATTTGAAGCGCAAAGTAAGAGCTTTTTAAGTGGACATTTTTCAATAGGTTGTGTTGAAGCAGATAATTCAGATACGATGGCGATGATGTTGGAGGAATTGGTAAGTGACTATCCTCAAATAACGTTTAATATTGTATCTGGTACGAGTGATGATATTAGCGATAAATTGGAAAAAGGAATTTTGGACTTAGCTATTTTATTAGAGCCAATTGCTACACCAAACTTCGAAAAAATTATTTTGCCAAGAGAAGAAAAATGGGGATTATTGGTGTCTAATGATTCATTTCTTGCGCGAAAAACAACGATTCATCCTGATGATTTAAAAGGGGTTCCATTATTAAGTTCAAATCGATCAGAAGTTCAGTCGATGCTTGAAAGTTGGCTTGGAAAATCCTTAAATACGTTAAATGTGGTCGGCACATTTAATTTGATTTTCAACGTTTTTTCTCTAGTTGAAAATCGTGTGGGCTCTGCCTTAACAATTGAAGGGGCAACGACTAACGGCCAGCATGAGGAACTAACATTTGTCCCATTAGTTCCCGAGGTTAAAACAAATTGTGTTCTTGTTTGGAAGAAAAATCGGATTCAAACGCCAGCAGTAAAAGAATTTATTCAGCGATTTAATGATGCTTTTAAGGCATAGTTGTTGAGTGAGTTAGGCATTAGACGCATAATGTATCAGGTTGTATCATTTACTTGTCAGTAGATGATGCAGCCTGTTTCTTTGTACAAGTAAAGGATAAAAGAAGGTGATCACGTGACCGCAATCATTTATTTTTCTCGAGCTTTTGAAAATTTGGTTGATGGAAAGAAAAAGAATTTGTATATAGGAAATACAAAACTTGTAGCACTAAAAATTGCTGAGGAACTCAATGCTGAAGCAGTTGAAATTATCCCTAAAATAATGTACCCAAAAGAGTATCAACGTGTAGTTATGCAAGCAGAACAGGAAAAAGAAACGAACGAGCGACCAATATATCAGCCAATAGACATAAATTTAGAGCACTATCGAGCAATTTATTTAGGTTATCCAAATTGGTGGGGGACCTTACCAATGGTTATGGCAACTTTTTTAGAGGAACACGATTTTTCTGGAAAAAATATTTATCCTTTTTGTACACACGAAGGCAGTGGAATGGGGAATAGTATCAGTGATCTACAGAAATTATGTCCGAATTCTAGGATTCATATTGGTTTACCTATTCGTGGTTCAAGAGTTGAAAAATCAGATATTGCAATCAATAATTGGCTGAATCAAGAGCAAAAAAATGGAGTGGAGGAATAGAAAATGGCAAAATTTGAAGAAGTAAAAAACGGTGTTATTTTTCCTGTAGGTGAAAGAAATGACGCATATGCACAATACTTTATCGGTCAAAGCTATTTAAAAAACTTAATTGCAGATCCTAACATCAGTGTAGGTGTGGGAAATGTTACATTCGAACCTGGTTGCCGCAATAATTGGCACATTCATCACAATGGATTTCAACTATTATTAGTAACGGGTGGCGAAGGTTGGTATCAAGAAGAGGGGAAACCAGCGCAATTTTTAACTTCTGGAGATGTTATCGTTACCCATGATGGGGTGAAACATTGGCATGGTGCGGCAAAAGATAGTTGGTTTGAACATTTAGCCATTACAGCTGGAACACCAGAATGGTTAGAACCTGTTTCAGATGAACAATACAATCAATTATAAAAATAAATCAAAGATGGGAGTCCTACCTAATGAAAAAACAAACAGCTGGCAGAGATCAATTAGGTTCGTTTGCACCAAAATTTGCAGAATTAAACGATGATGTATTATTTGGTGCAGTTTGGTCTAGAGAGGAACAACTTTCAGCACGTGACCGTAGCTTGATTACCTGTTCAAGCTTATTAACTCAAGGCGTACCACAATTAGAAGCACATATGAAAATTGCAAAACAAAATGGTGTATCGAAAGAAGAAATGGTGGAAATGATCACGCATTTAGCTTTTTATACAGGTTGGCCGAAAGCGTGGTCGGCTTTTACTTTAGCAAAAGAAATATTTGGTGAATAAAAAATAATAACTGTCTTTTGCGTAGTTTAAAAAGGAGACGACGCAGTGAATAAAATAACGAAAATTTCGCTACTATCTGTGTCATTACTTGTAGTATCAGGCGGAGCAATTGCTGCGAATATTCCAGCAATTATGGCAACTTATCCAACTATAAGCCCAATCCTGATTGAATTGATTACGACAATTCCTTCTCTGTTTATTATCTTAACAGTACCATTTAGTCATAGCTTTGCTAGACGGTTTGGATACAAATTTACAGTTCAATTAGGAATCGGAACTGTACTAGGTGCAGGAATTATGCCAGTTTTTTTACAGTCTTTTTGGTTTCTATTTTTTAGTAGAATATTATTTGGCATTGGAATCGGATTACTCAATCCTCTACTCTTTTCTATAGCAGGAAAATTGTATAATGGGAAAGAACTGTCATCTGTTATTGGTTTTCAAAGTTCATTTGAAGGGATTGGCGGAATGATCATCACGTTTACAGTTGGTCAACTACTGATAATGAATTGGCGTAGTTCATTTTTTGCGTATCTGCTAGCGCTACCGATTTTTGTACTGTTTACATGTTTTGTTCCAGATGTTTCAATAGTAGCGGACCATCAAAATGAGTCAGAGGATCAGAAAATCATGCCATCAACGTATGCTTACATTGCTTTGTTGATTTTAGTTGTAACTATTTATATGTCAGTAACAGTGAAAATCACCTCTTTATTACTTGAAAAAGGTTTAGGAGATGCTACGGATGGTAGTAATTTGATGGCTTTGGTTGGTTTAGGAGCCATGACTGCTGGAGCGTTATTTGGGTCAATCGTGACCATAACAAAAAAATGGACAGTACCGGTTGCATTTTTTATTTTAGGGATCTTGATGTTTATGATAGCCTTATCTCATGATTTAACCTCAATTTCAATTGCTGTCATTTTATGCGGTTTTTCCTTCCGTACGTTCATTCCATATTTATTTAACGAAGTAACTCAAAATAGACAAGGAAATTCGCAAAAGAGCACATCTTTATTGTTGATAGGTTTCAATATTGGAGCGGCTTTTGCACCTGTAACGATTTCTTTATTAAAAAACATGCTTTCTTCCAAAGAAAATACGAGCATTTTTATTGCAGAAGGTATAATCATGATGTTAGTAACGTTTTGTACTCTGATTACCAATGGAAAAAAAGTGAAATGTCACAATAAATGGGAGAAATAATAGAATGAAAAGACCAAAGATCATTTGCCATATGCTGACGTCAATAAATGGAAAAATCAGCGGTGGTTATATGAGTTCAAAGTATGCTACTTCTGGTAGCATGGCTTATGAAATAACCAATAATGCTTATCAAAGTCAGGCATGGTTATGCGATAGAGTTACAATGGAGAAGAATTTTACTGATTTTCACAAACCTGTGTTAAAAAAATTACAACACCTTACCCTAGAACCGATTATGTTGCACAAGAAAATGCAGAAATGTATATTGTTTCAGCAGAGCCTTCAGGTAAAGTTGGTTGGACAACTAATACAATTTAATATGAAAATCGTACGGAAGCCCACATTATCGAAATAGTAACAGATAAGGCTAGTGATGAGTATATTGCGTACCTTAGAGAGCATCAAATTTCGTATGTTTTTGCTGGAAGCAAACAAATTGATTGTACACTTGCTTCAGAAAAACTATTGGCTTTATTTGGTATCAAAACATTAATGGTTTCAGGTGGCGGTTATATCAATTGGTCATTTTTACAAGAAGGATTGATTGATGAAGTAAGCATTGTGATGACACCAGTAGCTGATGAGCGAACGGATACTAATACTATTTTTGGGCGAGTAGAGACTTTACCAGAACTAGCACCAGTTGGGTTTAAATTGAAGTCAGTTGAGATCATTGAAGAGGATACATTATGGTTAAGATATTGGGTAGACAAATAATAAAAGTAAAGGGAGCCAAAATTATGAAGAACAATGTAAAAGATAAAGTGGTCATTATTACAGGTGCTTCATCTGGAATAGGAGAAGCAACAGCAAAACTATTGATTAAGAACGGCGCAAAAGTCGTTTTAGGTGCTAGAAGAGAAGATCGCCTGAAAGAGCTTGTCAAAAAATTCGGTGGAAATAGTGCATATGCTGTTACGGATGTGCGTAATGTGAAAGATGTAGAAAAACTAATACAAGTTGCAAAAGATCATTTTGGTAAAGTTGATGTCCTTTTTGCAAACGCAGGAATTATGCCGGCGTCCAATATGAGTGAATTAAAGATAGAAGAGTGGAATGACATGGTCGATATCAACATTAAAGGAGTGCTTAATTCACTCGCAGCAGTTTTACCAGAATTCGCTGCACAAAAATCAGGGCATGTGATTACAACAAGCTCAATTGCCGGATTGAAAGTGTTCCCTGGTAATAGTGTTTATACTGGAACGAAACATGCAGTCCGTGCGATTATGGATGGTTTTCGTATGGAATCTGCCATGGAAGGTACTAACATTCGCACAACTACTCTTTATCCAGGGGCGATTGCAACTGAATTACTAGATACTATTTCAACACCAGAAGTAAAAAGTGGAATGGAACAATTTTATCAAATTGCTATTACACCAGATGCTGTCGCACAAACAATTTTATTTGCAATCTCTCAACCCGATTCAGTCGGAATTACTGAAATGACGATATTACCAACAAAGCAAGCATAAAAATAATAAATAAAGTAAGATAGATGAATCAACCATCGTTTTACTTTATTTTTTTGTCGATAGAAAGAATTGAATGCTAAATTTTCATTAAATTTAGAGAACATATAAACAATGCGTGTGCCTATTCAAGGTAGAATAAACAGTATATAACGATTTCAAGTAAATATACAAGAAGGTTGGCTATGATGAAAAAACGAGCGATATTGATCATTCATGGATTTGGAGGCAATGAACATGAAATTCTCTATCTACATGAATACTTAAAGCAAAATAATCTTCCATCATTTTGGATTCAATTAACTGGACATGATGGAGTTAAACAACATTTTTCAAAAGCGACATCTGACCAATGGATAATGGATGTGAAACGTAAACTAGATGAACTAGAGCAACTATATACTCATATTACATGCATAGGCTTTTCAATGGGAGGCTTATTGACAATCCAAGCATCAGAGAGAGAATCAGTGGATCAACTCATTTTATGTAGTACACCTATCTATCTTTATAATGTTAATGTCATCATGCAAGACATCGCGGAAGGGATACTTTTAAAAAAACAAGAGAAACTGACTTATTATTTTCGTTCTGCCAAAACAACGTCCATTCGTTCCTGTTATCAATTTTTATTGTTGCTTCAAAAGACAAAGAAAAAATTAAAAAACGAGAGTCAATTAACAGCAAATAAAAAAATGCTCATTCTACAAAATCGACAGGATGAAACAACTTACTACAAAAGTGCCTATTACCTTGCTAAAGCAATAAAAATGAAAGTCTCAGTGAGAATATATGAAAAGGGAAGGCACCAGTTGTTTTTAGGAGAGAATAAAAATGTTGCGGTGAAAGATATAAGGAAATTCATTCTTCAGGACTAACATTGAACTCAATTTTATTTTTCATTATCCTGAATTTCTATTTTCTAAATTTAAAAAGGAATGAATAGGGATTTTTGTTGAACAACTTCTTAGTCAAAAGAAAAGATGAGGGGAAGGATTTCCGATTGAGACAGTTTGGCAGAAAAAGCTATATATTGAGTATTTTGAAGTCAAATTACGTAGTATCAAGATTAAATTAAATAGCTTACAAGTGAGTAGTCTCAGTTACATTGCCAATTCTGATCAAATTGCAATGAATTCAGATTTATATAAGCAAAATGGGATTGGGGGCTAGAGCTTATCTGTGAAGTGTTGAAATTATTCCAGCACTTTTTTTGTAATTCATAATTGAAAATCAATTCTATGTAGCAAACGTATAAGTTGACAAAAAAACGATGTTGTAAAAGTCTTTTTGGCTGAATCACTTTTGCTCCCCCTTCTCGAATAAGTCTTTTCGATGATGTGCTTTTAGAATTGAAAAACGTAAAAACTATTTACATTAGCCCGATTACTTCAACACTCTTCTTGAGTTAAAACTGAATTTTTACAAGTTTTCTCTGGATTTCAAAACGAATAAAAAAGATGGATCACTTTTATTCGTAATACACTTTCCATCGTTCTATAATAAATAGTTAGATACAAGAATTTTTAAGTAGCAAATGGAATAGTGTAAGTATGTATCTTCATAGCATCACGCTGATAGGAGGAATCAAATGGAAAGAGAATAGATCAAAATAAAAAACGCAACACAAAACAATTTAAAACATGTCACGACGAAAATCCCAAAACATCAACTGACAGTCGTAACAGGCGTCTCTGGTTCTGGAAAGTCTTCTTTGATTTTTGACACTTTAGCTGCAGAATCTCGCAGAGAATTGAATGATACTTTTCCAAGTTTTCTACAAAAATATTTACCAAAATATGGTAGACCAGTTGTCGGCAATATTGAAAATTTACCCGTTGCGATTGTAATTGAGCAAAAGAAGTTATCTTCAAATTCCAGATCAACGGTCGGAACTTATACCGATATTTATACTTTTTTACGTTTGCTCTTTTCAAGAGTAGGAAAACCATTTATCGGCTATTCTGATACGTTTTCTTTCAATCATCCTGACGGAAAGTGTCCAGAATGTGATGGTATTGGGACTGTAACGACTATTGATATCCATAAATTAGTCGACTTTACTAAATCACTAAACGAAGGACCGATTGATTTTCCAACTTTCCATGCTGGCTTTTGGCGTTGGAAACGATATGCGGACAGTGGTTTATTTGATTTAGATAAAAAAATAAAAGATTATTCGAAAGAAGAACTAGAATTATTTTTGTATGCACCACAACAAAAATTGGGAAATCCGCCAGAAAAATGGCCTCATACGGCACTTTTTGAAGGATTGATTCCAAGAATGAAACGAAGTATTCTCCAGTCACATGAAGGAAAAAGACACCAAAAACAATTAGATCGCTTCGTTACAATTGAACCGTGTCCGTCTTGTCATGGTACTCGAGTAAATGAACGGGTGAGAAGTTGTAAAATTTTTGGGAAAAGTATAGCTGATGTGGTGATGTTTTCACTGGATGAATTGACTTCTTTTATTGAGAAAATCGATGAACCCCTAGCAGTAGATGTCAAACCTGAAATTCAAAAACGGTTAAAGGCATTAAATGAAATTGGGTTGAGTTATTTAACTTTAAGCAGATCGACAGGCAGTCTTTCAGGTGGAGAAGCGCAACGTATAAGAATTTCTAAATACATTAATAGCGCATTGAATGATATGATGTATATTTTAGATGAACCGAGCGCAGGGCTTCACCCGAAAGATATTGATCGAATGAATAAAGCATTGCTTTCTTTAAAGAATAAGGGCAATACAGTTATTTTAGTAGAACATAACCCTCAATTAATCCGATCAGCAGATTATATTCTTGATATGGGACCAAGGGCCGGAGAAGGCGGAGGAGAACTTCAATTTGCAGGAGAGTATTCTAAATTTCTTCAAGCAGGAACAATCACAAGTGAAGCATTACAGACAACAATACAAATTAAAGAAAAGACTCGTAAACCCAAAAACGTTTTAGAGATAAAAAATAGCACTCTCCATAATCTAAAAGACTTTTCAGCAGGAATACCACTAGGTGTCTTGACGGTTATTTGCGGTGTCGCAGGTTCAGGTAAATCCTCATTAGGTGAGCTCATCCGTCAGACTGCTATTGAAAAAAATCAAGAAATTGTGGCGATTTCGCAAAAAAGTATCGGAATCAACTTACGCTCTACTCCGTTAACATATTTAGATATCTTTGGGAAAATTCGTGAACTGTTTGCCAAAGAAAATGGGATGAGTGCTGCATTATTTAGCTATAATTCAAAAGGCGCTTGTCCAAGATGTCGCGGCAAAGGGGTGATCATTTCTGATATGGCTTTTATGGAAGATATCGTAACCACTTGTGAAGTTTGTCAGGGAACACGTTATGATCCAGAAGTTCTGAAATACAGATACGAAGGTAAAACAATTGTCGATGTTTTAGAAATGACAGTCACTGAGAGTTGCGACTTTTTTTCAAGTCTGTCCTTTAAAAAAGAATTGTTAACATTAATAGAAGTCGGATTAGGTTATTTAAGGCTGAATCAGTCTTTGACCACACTTTCTGGTGGAGAGTTGCAACGTTTGAAGTTAGCAAACCAACTGCATAAAAAGGGAACGATTTATTTATTAGATGAGCCAACGGATGGGTTACATTTACACGATATCAATTACTTACTGAGGCTATTTAATCAAATGGTTGATGAAGGCAGCAGCTTGATTCTATTAGAACATCATTTGAGTATCATCAAACAAGCGGATTGGCTCATTGAAATTGGTCCAGAGGGCGGTGCCAAGGGAGGCCAATTAATTTTTAGTGGAACACCTAAAGAATTATCGATTTCTAGCGATGTAATTACCAAACCCTATTTGTAGATTGCACGTGAAATATAGATTGAGTAATATAACAAGGAATCAAAATTGAAATCAATCACGTTGTAGCCTTAAGCCATCATCGTGATTGATCTTTTTTATTTTTCCAATGTACACTTTTTAAAGATACAAGAAAGAAGGGCAAATAGAGAAATAATAAATTTAATCGTTGCCAAAGACCTCGATAAGGGATACGGACTTGATTAATTATAGGAATTTTAGGTGCAGCGAATAAAAGCATAAAGCAAATAGATAAGAGAAAAATAATGAGAAATAATTGAACAGCTAGTTGTTCTTTTTCTAAATTATAAAGCTTGGTCAAAATATATACAGCAATAAGAAGTGCTACAAAACCTAATCCTGATAAGTAGTCGTGAATGATTGATTCGACATTTATTTTAGTTGTACTTGTTGAGCGATCAAAAATTCCAGTAATAACACAATCACCAATTGCAAAACCAGCCATCATAATACTAAGCCATTTAGCAAGTGGTTTTGATGTATGTTTGAATCGTTCATAAAAACTAGGGATGGTCAAAAGAAATAATCCGCCATCAATCAGTTGCCAAATTTTAAAAACAGTTTTTATTGGGCTACCGTCTTCACCAAAATCACTGATTAACATTGTAATTGGATCATAATCTGGATAAAAATTTGCAAAAACAAAAGGAAATGTCAATTCGCTGATAATAACCGTAATCATAATAAAAAAACCATATTTCTTAATAATTTTCATGAAAATACCTTCTTCTCTTTCAATCATTGTTCTTCATTAGTATACTATAAAATTTGTTTTTTTAAGAAAAATAATGTTTTAATAAATAAAGACTAACGTGAGGTAAAAAAACGAGAATGATGTAGCCTCTTGCAGTTCAATGACTTTTCATGGATAATAGGGAACTGAGTCTAAAAAGAGTTTAGACAACTATGATTACAAATCAGCTCACGCAGAATAAGTCTTTACAGTGTGTAAAATGTTTTGATCGATAAAATAGAAGAATGGGGTAACAATGAACAAAATAAACTTTAGTACCTATCCAATAAGTGACATAATCCTAGAAGCCATTTCAGATTTAGGGTACGAAACACCAACACTCGTCCAACAGGCAGTAATTCCAGCTGTTTTGGAAGGGAAAGATTTGCTAGTTCAATCACAGACCGGTAGTGGAAAAACAGCTAGTTTTGCTATACCGCTTTGTGAAACAGTCGACTGGATAGAAAATAAACCACAGGTCCTTGTTTTAGAACCAACAAGAGAGTTAGCCCAACAAGTGCAAGAAGATATAATCAATATCGGTCGTTATAAAAGAATAAAAGCAACAGCTGTTTACGGGAAAGCGTCTTACGTAAAACAAAAATCAGAATTAAAACAAAAAAGCCATATCGTCGTTGGAACGCCTGGACGAGTGTTAGATCATATTCTAAAAGGAACGCTTCCTCTTGAAAAAATCAATTGTTTAGTAATCGACGAAGCAGATGAAATGTTGAACATGGGATTTATTGAACAAGTAAAAGAGATTATAGCGGCATTACCAGAAGCTAAAAATACGCTGCTTTTCTCTGCGACGATGCCAAAAACAATTGAAAAACTGAGTAGCACGTATTTACGTGAACCAGTTGTTGTAAAAATCGAAGCATCAGAAAAAACAACACCAAAGATTCAACATGCCTTTTTAGATGTAACAGAAGAACATAAATTTGCTGCTTTAGAGGCAGTAACGATCGTTGAAAATCCAGATACATGTATCATTTTTGCTAATACTCAAGAAAAAGTCAATGACACATACGATTTCTTAGTCAAAACAGGATATCCTGTTGGAAAATTACATGGTGGTATGATGCAAGAAGATCGCTTTGACGTAATGGATGCTTTTAGAAAAGGCAAGTTTCGTTACCTTGTAGCAACAGATGTAGCGGCCCGTGGTATCGATATTGAGAATATTACGCATGTTATTAATCTAGATGTTCCATTTGAAAAAGAAAGTTATGTTCACCGTGTAGGAAGAACTGGTCGTGCAGGTAGAGAAGGGTATGCATTGACATTTGTCACATCAAAAGAAGATTCCTTAAAAAAAGAAATCGAGTCTTTTGGTGAATTAACAATGACACGAATCACGCTACCGAATGCTAAACAAGTAGCAAGAAATAAAGCAGCATTTGAGAAGAAAATAACAACTAAGCAAAAGCCAAAGCACCAAAAAGCCAAACGTGTGAATGAAGAAATTACAAAAGTTTATTTTAATGGCGGTAAGAAAAAGAAATTACGAGCACTTGATTTTGTAGGTACTATTTCAAAAATCGAAGGAATCACATCTGGAGATATCGGAATCATCACTATCCAAGAAAATGTGACATACGTTGATATTTTAAATGGAAAAGGCCCACTGGTTATTCAAGCAATGAAAGAAAGAACGATTAAAGGTAAGCAATTGAAAGTACACGTAGCAAGAAAAAAATAAGTAAAGCAGGAACATAACTCAAAGAGCTTTGGGCTATGTTCTTTTTTAACGGTATATTGATCGATTCTTTCTTAACAGACGCGTTAGATGTGACTTCGACTCATTTATCAACTTAGTAGCTTTTTAGAATTTCAAGAGAGAAGAATAGAACAGATAAAAAAAGCCCAACTAAGGAAAAGGGCCGTGTTTTTTTTAATACTCTAATTTTTGTTTAAGAAGCAAAATAGAAGCAGAAAATCGGTAAATAAAAGAGGTAAAATGAATGCATACTCTTCTCTGTAAGATTCCCTGTAAATAGGGAATTTTATGTAGAGATGAACACAAAAACTCAATTTGGAGATAAGCTAGAATGAAAAAAATAAAAGGTATAATAAAGAATCATAATCTTTCAACAATTAAAAATAGAAAACGTGTTGGTGTGATAATTTTATTTTTGACGATGTTGATCTTTTTACTCTTTACAATTAGACTTTCCTATATTCTGATTACAGGGAAAGTTGCAGGAATTTCTCTTTCTGAAAAAACGAAAGAGTTGTATGAAGTTCATGAGACATTAGAAGCAAGACGAGGATCGATTTTGGATAAAGATGGCAATGTCTTAGTCGAAGATTCGAGTGCATTTTCGTTATATGCTATTTTAGATGAAAACTATACTGATTTAGAAGGAAACAAGTTGTATGTCCAAGAAAAAGATTGGCCAACAATTGCTGAAATCTTTGAAAAATATGTAAAAATCGAGAAAGAACTAACATTAAAACAATTAAAACCAAGTGTAAATAAAGAGGGAAAACAGGTTACAACGGTCGAATTTGGGACAAATGGCAAAAATTTGAATTTTGAAACAAAAAGAACGATTGAAGAAGAATTAAAGAAGAAAAAGATTTCAGGTATTTATTTCCGTGAAGAGAAAAAACGTGCCTATCAAGTTGGGAACTTCGCTTCTTATTTTATTGGCTATACCAATCAAGATGATAAAGGCAACGAACAAGGTGTGATGGGAATCGAAGAGGCTTATAATGACAAATTATCTGGTCAAAATGGTTCTCGTAGTTATGAAAAAAATTCTGCATTCGGTGATGTAAAACCGGGAAGTGCGAAAGAGAAAAAACGCGTTGACGGAAGTGATATTTATACGACATTGGATAGCAACTTACAATTTTACCTAGAGGAACTATTAAATGATGCAGCACAAAAATACCAACCTGAGCATATCACAGCTACTTTGATGGAAGCAAAAACTGGTAATATATTAGCGACCTCACAAAGACCCTCTTTTGAATTAGACACAAGAAAAGGGTTAGAAGATCCGAATACAGCCCGTTGGAGCAATATTCTTGTAGAGGATGTCTATGAACCAGGCTCAACGATGAAAAGTATGATGGTAGCAAGTGCAATCGAAGAAAATAAATTCAGTGAAAATGAGCAGTTCCTTTCAGGAAATATCAAAATCGACGATACACAAATCAATGATTGGAATAATGGCGTTGGAGAGGGCAATATGACATTTAGACAAGGTCTAGCTTGGTCAAGTAATGTCGGAATGGTGACACTTCAAGAGCGGATGCCTGATTTATGGCAAGAATATCTAAAAAAATTTGGTTTTGGTCAAAGTACAAATTTCGGGTTGACGGGTGAGGCCACTGGAGAAATCCAGAATAAAACAACAGTCGACAGAGCAATGACATCATATGGACAAGGAATTTCAGTGACTCATTTACAGATGCTTCAGGCTTACACAGCCATTGCTAACGGAGGGGAAATGCTAAAACCTAATATGATCAGTAAAGTTGTTTCTTCGAATGGAAAAGAAACCATCATTCAACCAGAAGTAGTTGGAACACCGATTTCAAGCGAAACAGCTGGAAAAGTCTTGGAGTATATGAAAGATGTTACGATAGATCCTAAATATGGTATGGGGAAAGAATATGCTATGGACGGAATCAATGTCTCCGCTAAAACGGGAACAGCAGAATTCTTTGAAAATGGTATTTATCAAAAACAAGAATATCTACATTCGGTTGTGACGATTACTCCAACGGAAGATCCAAAGTATATTTTTTATATGACGCTAAAAAAACCGTTATTGCAAGGTGTAACAGCGAACGATATTATTTCTGAGGTTTCTAATAATTTAGTAAAACGAGCGATGGTTGCTCGCGATTAAAAAAAACGAACATCCCTCTTAATGAGGTGTGTTCGTTTTTAATGTTTCAAGTAATTGTTCATCTGGAGTAACATATATCGTTTTTTGATTTTCATAAATGACATATCCAGGTTTAGCTCCATTAGGTTTATGGACATGTTTTACTTGTACATAGTCTACGGGAACTTGTGCAGATAAACGATATTTAGAATAATAAGCGGCAAGATTTGCTGCTTCTACTAATGTTTCATTAGATGGATCGCTCTCTTTGATGATCACATGAGAGCCAGGAATATCTTTTGCATGCAACCAAATATCTGTCTTTTTAGCTGTTCTAAGCGTCAATTGATCATTTTGCAGGTTGTTACGCCCTACAAGAATCAGGCTACCGTCAGATGAGTAGAACTCTTCTGGTTTGCTTTTCTTTGGTTGTTTCTGTTTTTTTGCACCGCGGTTTTTAACATAGCCTTGTTCGATTAATTCTTCACGAATCATTTGAATATCCATTGGGCCTGCTATTTCCAATTGTGATAGGACGGACTCTAAATAGCGGATTTCTTGATTAGTCTGTTCAATTTGGCCATGCACCACTTTAACAGCATTTTTCAGTTTTTGATATTTTTGAAAGTACTTTTGAGCATTTTGATTTGGTGTAAGTGCTGGGTTCAGGTTTATTTTCAACAACTTATCTTCTTCGTAATAGTTTGGTAATTCAACGAATGGAGCACCTTTTGGAACTTGAGCCATAAAAGTTGTTAAAAGTTCACCATCTCGACGATAATTTTCTGCATGTTCAGTATCGGCTAAGGTTTGTTGGAGTTTTACCAGTTTACTTTGATTTCGCTTCAGTTCATTTTCAATTTTATGGATCAGTTCGCCACCTTGTTGCTTAACGCGGTCTTTTTCTGCTTTTCCACCATAAAAAGTATCGAGTAATTCACTGAGGTTCACAAAATTTTCTTGCTTACCTTCAAGTGATGAAAATGGAAGAGGGGTAAAAAATTCTTTTTTCTCTGTGATTGTTAACGTGGGTGCGAGTTCATGTTCAAGAGAAGACCAAAATGACTGCCACACAAGCATTTTTTCATTAGGACGTTCATTTAAACGAAAGGCAATCTCGTCAGCAGTATCTTTGCCCAACCCTTGAAATTGACTTTGTAAATAGCTTCCATTAAGTTCACTTGCTTTTGAAAGAATTTCAAAGACTTTTTCTTTACTTGATTCGAATGGGTTTTGTTGGGTTTGTTTCGGTGGATCGATGTATTCAACCCCTGGTAACAACGAGCGATAGCTATTTTGTGAACTACCAATATGTTTGATAGCATCTAAAATTTTGCCGTTTTCTTTGTTGACCAAAACAATCGTGCTGTGTCTGCCCATTAATTCAACAATCAGAACAATATTTTGGAGATCTCCGAGTTCATCTCTTTTAGTGAAGGTAAAGTGGATCACACGATCATTTTCGACTTGGTGAATCTGTTCTAAGATAGCACCCTCAAGAAATTTCCGTAACATCATGACAAAGTTTGGCGGTGTATCTGGATTGGCATAAGCGATTTCGGTTAGCTGGACTCGAGCATAACTTGGATGAGCTGATAATAGTAATTTATGATTTTTTCCCATAGTCCGGATCACTAAAATAATTTCATTTTCGTATGGCTGATGAATTTTTGAAATTCGGCCGGTGGCTAAAGTCTCTGATAATTCGGAGACCATTGCATGAGTAAATACGCCATCAAATGACATAAACATCCCTCAATTCTATATACATAATAATACCATTATAGCGGAGTTCTTTTTATTTATAAAGGAAGTGAGGAATAAAATCCTGATAATATGAAATGAATGAATCGCTTTAGTAAATAAATACGCTTTCTTTTTTAATATAGTTAGTGTAGATGAGCCAGTTGGTTTAAATGAAGTTGAGGAAGTCTATGCCAAGTAAGCACAGTTATTTTATTATCATAAGCAGTCGGAATAGTTTAAGGGCTTGCCTAAGGTTGATTTATGAAATATCCGTTGCGATTCGTGGCTTGCATCATAGGATTACCTATATGGCACATTTAGTAAATCGATAAAGTAAAAAAATAATGAAATTTGTAAAGAAAACTAAACAGATTTTTACTGTTTAAAAGGGTGCGAGACAAAAGTAAAAATCACTTTTGTTTCACACCCTAAATGCGAATAAACAGTGGGAGCAGGAGCAAAAGCCTTTGAAAATAAGCTTCTGTTCCATCCTCCTTTAGTTAAGCGTCTTGCCAAACACCTTTAGCTATATCAACGACTAGTCGAACTTTAGCCCATTGCTCTTCTTCAGTTAGGTGATTTCCTTCGTGTGTCGATGCGAAACCGCATTGAGGAGAGAGACAAATTTGATTTAACGGCACAAATTTGCTCGCTTCTTTGATACGCTTTTCAACGCTTGAGACGTCTTCAAGTTCACCCTTTTTAGTGGTGATTAGTCCTAGAACGATTTTTTGATCTTTTAATTCCTTCAAAGGTTCAAAACCACCCGAACGTTCATCGTCATATTCTAAAAAGAAGCCGTCAAATGCTTCAATAGAAAATAAATTTTTGGCGATTGTTTCATAAGAGCCGTTATAAAGCCAATGGGATTGGAAATTACCTTTACAAAAATGAAAGGTAACAGCAAGATCAGCTGGCTTGTTTACTAAACATTTTTCAGTTACGTCTTGGAAAGCATTCAATAGTTGATCAGCATCCAGACCGTTATTCGAAATCAATTCACGAAAGCGATCATCAAATAATCCACCCCAGCTTGTATCATCTAATTGTAAGTAACGACAACCAGCATCATAAAAAGCTTGGATTGCGTCTTGATAGGTTTTAATTAAATCTTCTTTGAACGTTTCTAAAGAACTATAAATAGGATTCTGATTGTATTGTTTGGATAAAATCAGTGAATCTAAAAATATCATATTGGGTCCAGGAATGGTCTGTTTAGCCAAAAGAGGCGACGCATATTTTTGAGTGAAACGAAAATGATCAAGAAACGGATGATCTTTTGAAAAAGATAGTGGGCCACTTACATATGTTCCTTGAGCGTCTGTCGTAATACCAAAAGCAGTTGTTTGGAAATCATAGACAGTAATACCATTTAAGCCTGCAATAAAATCTAAATGCCACCAACGTCGGCGAAATTCACCATCCGTTACAGCATAAAGTCCAGCATTTTTTTGTTTCTCAATTAAATCAATGATTGCTTGATCTTCGATGGTTGTTAATTCATTTTTTGTAATAGTCCCGTCAAGGAAAGCCGCACGTGCTTTTTTCAAATAGTCAGGGCGTAAAAAACTACCGACAATATCATAACGGAAAGGGATTCTTTGCTTGTTGTTTGGCATAAATAGTCCTCCATTTTTTAGTTAAATTTATAAAAATATACATAATAAATCAAGTACACTCAGTAAAAATAACGGATAACTGAACGAGCTTGTTCGTGTTTTATAGGTTCTTCTTCTTTTTTTCACCTTCTATCTTTTCATCAGCTGAGATTCTCTCATCATTTTACTAAAATAGCACGATATTTTTTCATCGTATTTTAATTTATCGATCTTTAGTGAAAGTATAGGTTAGGAATACTAGTTTGTCAATGAGTGAAACCATTTGCTATTATTGTTCTTTTTTAACATTTATATAGATTGAAATGAAAAAAATCTATTTTTTATTAAAAATAGCTGGAGCATTATTTGTTATACTAGGCAAAGGAAAGAAGTACTAGTATAATGGGATTATACGTAGTAGAGGAGAGACAAAATGAAGAAAGATTTTATCAATGTTAAAGATAATATTATAGAATTCATTAATAGACAGAAGAAACTGACGGCAATTATTTTAGTTGTAATAGTTCTAGTTATAATAAGCTTGTTCATGGTAGTACCTAAAGTACAGGCGAATATTCGTGCTTCTGAAATTAAATCTTTAGTAAACCAAGAGAATTTATCAAAAAAGGCAAATTATTTAGATCCCAAAACAGCAGATAAAGAAATTAGTGAAAAAACAGCAATGACCGTTTTATTTTCAGTGCCAAGTGGCCGTACTTATGGTAACGTGATGAATGTATTAAAAGACTCAGAACTAATGAAAGATTTTAACCGTAGTATTTACCTTTATCCGATGGTTTATGATGTAGAGAAAATCGAGCAAAAATACAAAATCAAAAAAAATGAAGTAGCGATTGTTTTCTTTGAAAACGGAAAAGAAAAAAATAGAATTTCTATTGATGAAAATTTTGACACAAAAAAGATGCTTATCCCATCTTTGAATCAGTTGTCATTGTCTAGTATAGTAGAGCCATCTGCTACATCAAATTCAACAACAAGCACTACAAGTGAACCAGCGACTAGTGAATCTGAGCAAATGTTAGATCAATCTGTGGAAGCTGATTCAGTAGCACAATAAAATCAATTTCAGAAAGAAGGGCTTGATATGAGAGAATTTATTCTATTCAGTTTATTGGGACTTTTTGTGATAAAACCTAGATTACAGCGTGTGTATGTAAGAAGTGAACGACGTGACAAGTTTTAAATGGCGGACTTTGGCGACAGATTTAGCTAAAAAGAGGACTCGGTCTAAGCCTGAGTCCTCTTTCAATCGTACGACACCAAAAAAAGTTCGATTGTCTGAAACTATTCGGTTGATTCCTTTTGATACGCTTCGTGAGGAGTCTTTAAAATGGTATCAGGATCCAGAAAGTATGCGGAACATCGTAGGAGTAAGAATTACGTACACAAAAGAACAAATCCAACAAATGTATGAGTGGCAAAATGATCATGGGTTACTTTATTACATTGAATATAAAAAAGATAAAAAAACTCAAATAATAGGGGATGTCTGGCTCGCTGAAGATGACTATGCCATCGTGATCGACAAAGCATTTCGTGATCAACATATTGGACGGATGGTCACAAAGTACTTTATCTATAAATCAAAAAAAATGGGTCGAGATTTTATGACTGTCAGTGAGATATTCAATTGGAATAAGGCATCGCAAAAGATGTTTACACGTTTAGATTTTTTTCCTTTTAAAGAAAATAAAGACAGTTGGAGCTACCGAAAACGATTAAAAAATCTCAAAAAGGATAAACACAATTTGAAATAATTACTGTTAAAAACGGTTTTAGACTTGACGAATAAATTCTTTTTAGTGTACACTGATTGCAACAGAAACTATAGGAGTGATTACATGAAAAGACTATCAAAACCAATGAAGCAATCGAATAATTCATGGCAAAACTGGCGTAGATAGTTGTATGTATGATACTCTCGTAGATACAACTTTAGATGATAAGTTCTAAATTTTGTATCTATGTCGGCTTATTCAAGATGATTTTTTGACCGCATAGATGAGTTTTCTATGTGGTTTTTGTTTATATAACAACGACCGCTCCTTTTTAGGATTTGTCGTTGTTTTTTGTTTTGACTTATTTATATGTTTAGAGAGAGAGGAAAAAGATGAGAATAAATCGTTTATCAGTCATTGTAGCAATTATTGTTGTATTTTTGATAGGGTCATTTTTTATCGAGAAGCAAGAAACGGTAAAGCAAAATATACCGACAGTCGGAGTTTTGCAGTTTGTTAGCCACCCTGCGTTGGATCAGATTTATAAAGGGATTCAGGCTGGTTTAAAAGAAAAAGGATATGAAGATGGTAAAAACATGACGCTTGCTTTTCAAAATGGTCAAGCAGACCAAAGTAAGCTAGCAACAATGAGTCAGCAATTAGTACAAGAAAAAAAATCCGATGTCTTGATCGGAATCGCAACACCAGCAGCTCAAGCACTTGCTAATACAACTTCAGAAATACCAATCATACTTGGAGCCATTACGGATCCTGTTAGTGCTGGACTAGTCAAAGATAATCAAAAACCAGGTGGGAACATTACGGGTGTAAGTGATAAATCACCTGTCACCGCTCAGTTTGAGTTAATAACGCAAATCTTACCAAAAAGGAAAAAAGTCGGCATCTTATATGCTTCATCTGAAGAAAATTCCAAATACCAAGTGGAAGAGGCAAAAAGAATCGCTGAAAAAATTGGAATGACGGTAAAAACGTTCGCGGTTCCATCCAGTAACGAAATCGCGCAAACCGTTCAAGTGATGACGAGCGAAGTTGATTTCATCTATATTCCTACAGATAATACAATAGCCAATGCCATGCAAACTGTCGTCAGTGAAGCTGATAAAACAAAGACACCGATTATTCCTTCTGTTGATACAATGGTTGAACAAGGCGGACTTGCTACAGTTGGAATCAATCAATTTGATCTTGGTGTCCAAACAGGTAAGATGACAGCAGATATTTTATCAAGAAAAGCTAAGCCTGCAACAACACCGATTTATACCTTTAAAACAGGAGATATTATCATCAATCAAAAACAAGCAGACAAACTGGGAATATCAATCCCTGAAAATGTCACATCAAAAGCAAAAATCATAGATTAAACACAGGGAGAGGATCAAATGATAGTTTCAGCAATTGGACAAGGAATGTTATGGGCAATATTAGGGTTAGGAATTTTTATGACCTATCGTATTTTAAATTTTCCAGATATGACAACAGAAGGTTCGTTTCCACTGGGAGGGGCAGTTTGTGTTACGGCTATCACATCAGGAATCCATCCTATTTTTGCAACGTTATTAGGTGTTTTGGCAGGTATGTGTGCAGGTCTTGTGACTGGATTACTCTTTACGAAAGGAAAAATTCCAGTAATATTAGCAGGAATTTTGGTGATGTCCGGTTTGAATTCGGTTATTCTTTATGTGATGCAAACTCCAAATTTATCGTTGTTGAATAAACCTAAAATTCAAGATTTCTTTTTACAATTAAATTTACCAAACTATTATGATATCGTATTTTTAGGCGTTATATTTCTAGCAATCATCATTAGTTTATTACTCTTTTTCTTTAATACAAATTTAGGACAAGCGTATATTGCAACCGGTGATAATGAGCATATGGCACGCTCAATCGGAATTAAAACAGATTCTATGAAAATATTAGGATTGACGTTATCGAATGGTGTGATCGCTCTATCAGGCGCACTAATCGCTCAAAATGACGGATATGCCGATGTCAACAAAGGAACAGGTGTAATCGTTATTGGTTTGGCATCGATCATCATCGGTGAAGTGTTGTTTGGAGAATTGACTTTTGCAGAACGCTTAGTAGCGATTGTTGTTGGAAGTATTATTTATCAATTACTTATATTATTAGTCATTAAACTCGGTTTTGATACAACATACTTAAAAATCTTCTCAGCTGTGATCTTAGCTGCATGCTTAATGATTCCGCAATTGAAAAAAGCATTAAATTTACACTTTTTACCACAAAAGGAGGGTGAAAAATGACTACAGTTTTAGAACTTAAAAATGCCACTAAGCGGATTGATAACGGATTAAATGAAACCAAAATGATTTTAAATCATGTGAATTTGAAAATTTCTCAAGGCGAATTCGTCACGGTTTTAGGTGGTAACGGAGCCGGTAAAAGTACCTTATTTAATAGTATTGCCGGTACAGTGACACTGAGTGAAGGGGATTTGTTTGTCCATGATCAAAATATTACAGCGTATTCCGAAGAAAAACGAGCAAAATACTTATCACGTGTTTTCCAAGATCCCAAAATGGGCACAGCACCAAGAATGACTGTTGCTGAAAATTTACTTTTAGCACTTCATCGAGGAAAGAAACGCGGCTTAAGATTACGCAAGTTGAATGATGAACGAACGTTTTTCACAAAAATCTGTCGTGAAGTCGGAAATGGGTTAGAAAATCATTTGGATACGCCAACGGGTAATCTCTCAGGTGGACAAAGGCAAGCATTAAGTCTGTTGATGGCTACATTGACAAAGCCTGAGTTGCTTCTTTTAGATGAGCATACTGCAGCGCTTGATCCTAAGACATCTAAGCAATTGATGCAACTTACAGATCAGCGAATCAAAGAAGGTGAATTAACTTGCTTGATGATCACGCACCGTATGGAAGATGCGCTACATTACGGTGATAGATTAATTGTTCTGCAAAAAGGACAAATCATCAAAGACTTAAACAAAGAAGAAAAAGAAAAACTAACATTGCAAGATTTACTATTATTTTTCGAAGAAGAAGCGGAAGAAATAACAATTGATTAAACAAAAAAGATCATCTAAGTAATTTTTTATTACTTAAATGATCTTTTTTTATCTAAACTATTTTTTAACAGACGTTCGATAATACCCGTTACCATAAATCCAGCGGCAATTGCTCCTGCCGTCATGATTACCTTGATGATAAAATGAACACCGCTGACATAATCACCTAAAACAATACTTCTTACGGCTTGATAAGCAGGTCCGCCTGGAACTAAAGGTACGAGGCTAGGGATGTTAAAAATCGTCATAGGCATTTTTTTTCTACGTGAAAAATAAATACTCAACAGACCAATTCCGATCGCACCAAGAAAATTCGCAAAAATCACACCCGCATCTAGATTTTTAGTAGACCAGTAAATCATCCAACCGACAGCGCCCGTAATACCACAGGTATTTAAAACTTTTCTAGGAACATTTGTAACGATCCCAAACGTAACCGTACTTAAATAGCTAAACAAACAATGAATAACGACTTCCATTTTCAGATCTCCTTACATGAATAATTTAAATACAATGGCGATACCAATCCCGATGGAACCAGCGACAAATATTGCTTCGGTTGCACGTGCTGTTCCACTTAATAAGTGACCAGCCAAGATGTCTCTAAAGGAATTGGTGATGGCAACACCTGGAACAAGCGGCATCACGGCGCCGATAATAATATTATCAATATTTTCTGCCAAGTGGAATTTCACTGCTAAATAAGCGAATAAACCAATAATAAAGGCTGCTAAAAAATCATCTAAAAATTTGATATTTAGCCAATTCTTAGTGAAATATGCAACACTAAATCCAATCATTCCTATGAAAAAAGTAGCTAAAAAATCATGCCAATTTCCACCAAAAATGTACATCAAGGTACAACTGACAAGTCCTGCTGCAAAAATTTGTAACAGCACAGAATAAGTTGGTGCTTCATGATTAATATTTCTAAGCTTTCGATTTAATTCTTCCAAAGATATTTCTTTATCCGCGAATTTTCGTGATAGGTTGTTAACAATTGCGACATTTTCTAGATTGATACTTCGTTCAGTAACATTTTCTAATTGAGTATAATTGCTAGATCGAAACCCCATAAAAAGTCCGGTTGCCGTAACATAACTTACACTTTCTTTTTGACCAGCATTTTCTGCGATGCGATTCATCGTATCTTCAACACGATAGACTTCAGAACCACTTTCAGTCATGATTTTACCTGCCATTAAACAGGTATCTAAAATAAGTTGTATATTGGTTTGATTTTTTTCACACATGAACAAAACCTCCTTACAGTAAATTTACAGTAAGGTAAGTGTATCATTTTTTTGTGTTGTGTGAAATGGATAGAATACGTTATCAACGGAAAAACGAAGTCATAATGTTTAGAGTTTCCTTAGAATTATAAAGAAACACTAAAAAATTGTACGAAAATTCACAGATACCTAAAAGTTCCTTGCTTTTTCGAATCAAAAGTCCTATCCTTATAGATAACAAACCAAAGGGGTCTAGATATTATGGATAAACAATGGTCACTTTATTCAGTAAGCAGTCTGATTTTACTTGTATTGCTAAAAAGGACATTCGATCAGGGACATATAGGATTAAGTGCATTATTACTTTTTCTCTTACTGATTCAAGTGACAGGAACCGTTATCTGTGTTCATCAAAAAAGACATAAAAAAGAAATCCCAACTTCCAAATAGGAAGCGGGATTTTTTATTTTTACTGTAAAAATTAAAATACTAAATCAAATCAAAGTGTTTCAAGGCATGAACTATTCCGCCGTCAGTATTTTTCTTAGTGATAAAACTAGAACGTTCTTTTAACTCTTTACGAGCATTCCCCATCGCAATTTTATTGTCGCAAGCTTCAAACAAAGCTAAGTCGTTGATACCATCACCAAAAGCAAACGTGGGAACGGTGGGTAAATTTAATGTTTTAAAGAGATTGTTAACCCCAGATCCTTTAGAAACACCTTTTCTGACAGTGTCGATTGAATAAGGGCCGTTACGATAAAAAGTCATTTCTGGAAAATGCTTCAAATAGTGTTCATCACCATCTTCAGATAAAACAAGCATCATATTAACGGTTTTATCTTTTAAGCTCGATCGGTCAATGATGGGCGATTCTGAATGGATAAAAGCATATGCATTAGTTAAAATCTCGCTGTGACCTGAACACCAAATGTGCTGATCATTATAAAAGGAGATTTCATGACCTAAACTTTTGACATGTTCATACATTTTTAGGCATTCTTCGTAGGTAAACTCATCTGAATAGACTTTTTTTCCTTCAACTTGAATAAATTGACCATTCATAACGATTGCGGAATCAATACCGCTGTCATGCATAATGTGTTCAATCTCTACAATCGTTCTTCCGGTTGCGATAAGAGGCAAGACATTATTAGCTTTTAACGAACTGATAGCTGATCGTATTTCTGGCGTAATTTGTGATTTGTCGTTTAATAATGTTCCATCTAAATCGAAAAATGCAACTGCTTGGATATTTTTCATGAATTTTCAACGTCCTTTCACACTTAATAGTATCAAAGATTGAACAAAAGACAAAGCTTTTTTGAAGAAAGATAGAAGTTATTGGAGCTTGATGATTTTTAGAGTATAATATAAATGACGTTAATCTTAAAGGGAAGAGGCGATTAAATAATGAATGTTTTAATGATAGAAGATAATGAATCAGTTTCAGAAATGATGCAAATGTTTTTCCTAAATGAAGGGTGGGAAGCGACCTTTAAATATGATGGCAAGGATGGATTGGATACTTTTTTGGAAAATCCTGAAAAATGGGACATGATCACACTAGATTTGAATTTGCCAACGATGGATGGTATGGCAGTTTGCCGTGAAGTACGGAAAATTTCAAATACCGTTCCAATTATAATGCTGACTGCTAGAGATTCAGAAAGCGATCAAGTAATCGGGCTAGAAATGGGCGCTGACGACTATGTGACAAAACCATTCAGTCCATTGACATTGATTGCACGTATCAAAGCGCTGCACCGGCGCTCCGAGATTGGCGAACATGCAACAGATGGGACTGTTCGTTCAAATGACCAGTTTGATGTGGAGACAGATCACTTTAAAATGAACACAAAGACCAGAGAAGCATACCTGGATGAAAAATTGATTGATGGTTTAACGCCAAAGGAATTCGATTTACTGTATACCTTAGCGAAAAAACCAAGACAAGTATTTTCACGGGAACAGTTACTTGAAATGGTTTGGGATTATCAATATTTTGGCGATGAACGAACGGTAGACGCACACATCAAAAAATTGCGTCAAAAAATTGAAAAAGTTGGGCCGCAAGTGATTCAAACTGTTTGGGGTGTTGGGTATAAATTTGACGATTCTGGAGTCGCTTAAATGAAATATTTATACCAACAGCTATTAGCGTTCTGGGGTGTGATTATTTTAATTATCCTAATTGTAGGGACCTCTTTTACGCAATTAACAAAAAAAACGTTGCAAGATAATAATTATGAACAACTTAGAGGCTATGCAATATCCGCTTGGAAAGCAAAAGATTCAATCAACAGACTTCCTGGAATGACAGATCAAGATATTTGGAATACATCGTTTAGTTTATTTGAAGGTTTTTTAAGTAATCAAGATGTTCAGTTTGTTTTTTATGACAGGGATATGAAAGTGCAGTATCCTTTGAACACTGAAAAAAAAATAGACGATTCCGTCATTAAAGAAAATTGGGCAGCACTCATGGAAGGACAGCAAGAATATGCAACCATCAACAAAGATATTTATGGAAATAATCATATCTCTTCTTATGTGATGATGCCGGTCAGTCAGACCAACGTCCAGTCAAATGAAAATGTCATCATAGGTGCATTAGTTATTACGCAACCAGCCAAGAACGTTTCTGATAGTATGGATGCGATCACAGCGAATCTCTTCAAAGGTTTTATCATCTCCAGCATTGTCGGTTTGATTTTAAGTTATTTCTTTGCTAGTTTTCAAGTGAAGCGAATCAATCGTATGAGAAAGGCCACGAAGGAAATCACAAGTGGTAATTTTGATGTTAAACTGGTTACACACGATAAAGATGAATTTGATGATTTAGCGGAAGACTTCAATAAAATGGCTGAGTCACTGAAAGAGTCTAGGGAAGAAATCGATCGTCAAGAAGATCGTCGTCGCCAATTCATGGCAGATGCTTCTCACGAGATGAGAACCCCTTTAACTACAATCAATGGCTTGTTAGAAGGGTTGCAATACAACGCGATTCCAGAAGGTCAAAGAGAAAAAGCCATTAAATTGATGCAAAATGAAACCTCTCGCTTAATTCGGCTTGTAAATGAAAACTTAGACTATGAAAAAATTAGAACCAATCAAATTAGTATTGTCGTTAAAAAATTCAATGCAACTGAAACATTAAAAGATATTCTCACTCAATTAGAGGGAAAAGCTGAAACGGCTAATGATAAGCTTATTTTAGAGGCTGATGACGCAATTGATGTTTATGCGGATTATGATCGTTTTGTTCAGATAATGGTGAATATTATTCAAAATGCGATTCAATTTACTCAGGATGGTGAGATTCGTGTTCACCTGCAAAAAGGATATTTAGAGACAATCATAACAATTTCAGATACAGGGATCGGTATGACAGAAGAGCAAGTTCAAAATATTTGGGACCGCTACTACAAAGTAGATCCTTCTAGAAAAAATACAAAATATGGTGAATCTGGACTAGGTTTATCGATTGTTGAGCAATTAGTTCGTTTACACAAAGGTAAAATCCACGTTGAAAGCCAAGAAGGGAAGGGGACTAGTTTTACTATTTCATTTCCTGACGTTGAAATAGAAGATGTAACATAAAGAAAAACCAGTTAAACAGAAAATGTTTAACTGGCTTTTTTAAGCTGTCTTAATAATTTTATCCATATAAGGACTTTCAGCTATTTGAATATCATTCGTCAAAACAAGAATCGCTTTTTGTTTTTCTTTTGCGATTTTTTGTAGTAATGGTAATAGTTCTTGTCTTTGACCTATAGATAAATCTTGGAAGATATCATCAATAATAATGATGTCTTTTTCTATTAGTAGTAACTGAACTAACTGAAGCTTGATTTGTTCAAATGTGGTCAACTGTTCTTCTGATTTATTTAAAATACTTTCAGTCAGACCAACATAATCAAACCACTCATTCAGCGTTTTCTTTTTATTTCTTTCTTTTATTGAAGAACCAACAAAAAGGTTGTCCATGATTGAGAGATAAGGCAAAAAGGTATTTTCAGATAGAATAAATCCAACAGCCATCGACTGCTTCATACTAAATGTTTTATCGATAAGAAAGTAAAAATCAGCCTGAATGCTACTCTGATCTTCTAATACAACCGTCATATGTTGTTGTTGGAACAATTCTTTAAAGCTGTCTTCGGTCCAATTTTGTGCTAAAGTAAAATTCATTCACTCACATCCTATATGCTTTTTGCGATTTCCTGAAAAGAAAAGAAGTTGAAATTACTGTAATACCAGTTGTAATGGATAAAAGGAGGAAACAATTTTTAAAAAAAGCTTTGAAAATTGTTGCGATTGGCAAACTACCTATACTCATTGATAAAAAATGAGTATCTCCTGAAGTATTCGTCACTGAATTAGGGGTACTTTCAACTAGAACTTGCGAAGAGAAAAAGGGCACTCTTTTGATTCCCATAACATTTGCAAGTAGGGGTCTAACGTAAACTAAAATATATTCATATGTATGCTGACAGACAATAAGGAACACCGCTGTGGTCAATATGCCTGCTGATATCGGAATAAGACTTTCAAGTATCGATTGTTTGATGACAAAACGATTTGAAAAGCCCATAATACGCCATTTTATCATATCCTGTTTTTTTAATTTTAACGAAACGATTAGTAATGTTGTGATCAGTATGATCCAAAGAAACAAGAGAATAATATACAAAGAAGAGTATTGCTGCATAATTTTTTGATAATTCAAATGATAGTCGTTATTGTTGATTAGTTGACTCACTTGATTATAAAAGTTTTTTTCGATATCCCGAAGGTTTAAAATACTCGTTAATACAAATAGAAATAAAACAGAGCAAGCACCAATACCAAAAGAAAGTTTTTTATGGTAAGAAACGCTAGCGAAAGCGTAACGAATATTTTTCAAATAGTTTCACCTCACTAAACTAAGTATAAAAGAAGAATATGAATAAATTATGAATAAGATATAAAAAAGCTTGAGTAATTTACTCAAGCTTTTGTGATTATTTTCCAGATTTTAGATAATCTTGGTAAGATTCAGTGTGGTATTTATCAACGGTAGAAGTATTATTATTTTTACTATAAATACTTGTTGATTTTCCCCCTTTATCCTCTTCGATTTTTTCTAATTGTTTTAATTGATCTTTGTAATTATAATCATCTGGATTTACTGGTGTTAATCCACTATTTGTATAGAAGCGAAGCAAGTCCCCATTTGTTGTTTGATCAGACATTTCAAGTTGTAAATTCGCTTTGTCTTTTAAGGCATGTGCTTCTTGTTTTTCTTGTTCCGTTGGTTCTTCGATTAAACGACCAGTGGCTGTTTCATAGATACTAGAGCCAAGCATCGTATATTTTGGAGACACATAATTCCCATTTCTAAAAGCCACTAGTTGGGCGTTTTCTTTAGAGAACAAGTCTTGTCCCATTTGAATATAGTTTTTAGTATCAATACCCATTAAGTGTAATAGGGTAGGTAGCGCATCGATTTGACCACCATACGTATGATTGATTCCACCATTTGATTGACCTGGTATGTGAATCATATAAGGAACGCGTTGCATAGTTGAATTATCAAAATCGTTCCATGTTGATTTTGTCTTTCCAAGCAATTCTGCTAAGTTTTGATTTCTAGAAGTTGAAACGCCATAATGATCACCATAAAGAACGATCACAGAGTTTTCGTACAAACCAGAAGCTTTTAAATAGTTAAAGAATTCTTCAACTGCTTTATCAAGATAGTTTGCTGTAGCGAAATAACCGTTGATTGTTTCATCAGAAGTTGTAGCAATCGGGAATCCAGCTTCGTCATTTGTAAATTGAGAATAAGGATAGTGGTTAGAAACAGCAATAAATTTAGAATAAAATGGTTGTTGTAAATGTTCCAAGTATTGTGCAGATTGTTGGAAAAACGGTTTGTCATGCAAGCCATATTGGAACGAGTTATCTTCATTAACATCATAGTAATTAGCATCAAAGAAATAATTGTAACCTAAGTGTTTGTATGTTTCATTACGATTCCAGAAGTTACCAGCATTCCCATGGAAAACAGCACTTGTATAACCCGCTTCCTGACCTAAAATAGCAGGAGCTGCTTCAAAGGTATTTTTACCACCGACTTGTGTGAATAAAGAACCTTGATCTAAGCCAAATAATGAATTTTCGAACATTGTCTCAGCATCACTTGTTTTTCCTTGTCCAACTTGATGGAAGAAGTTATCAAAACTATAGGTGCTATTACTATGATATAAGCTGTTGATAAAAGGAGTAACAACATGTTCAACACCTTTTTCATCTTTTAACTTGTAATCAATCAAAAATTGTTGGAAACTTTCTAAATGAATATAAATGACATTTTTACCTTTGGCTATACCAAAAGTATCTGGATTCGGCGCTGCGTAATGATCTTTAACGTAATCGGAAACAGCATCCATATCATTTTCACTAGCTTCTGCGCGTACTTGGTTTGTTTGGTAAGTTGTTACACCATCATAAACAGTAAAGGCATTTAATCCTAAAAATTTAACAATATAGTCACGGGAAAATTGACGTCCTAATAGTTGAGGGCGAGCAGTTTCAGCTAAAGTTAAGTTTGCTACAAAGAATAAAGCAGATAACATACTAATTGAAACAGCAACGCGAGCTCTAACTGGACGTTCGTCCATCTTGATTTTTTTAGTAAGCAACAAAATACCGACGATAATAAAATCAAGCCAATAAAGCACATCATAAGGTCTAAATAAACGCAGAGCACTTTCGCCAAGACCGCTCGCAACTTTTCCAGCACCAAGCATAGTATTGACAGTGATAAAATCAGTAAATTCTCTGTAATAGACAACATTAGAAAATAACAGTAAAGACATTAAGAAATAAATAATCATCATCGTACTATAAGAAGCTTTCTTTCTTCGAACAAATAATGCAATTGACAACAAGAAAAATGTAGAAGCAATTGGATTAATGAAGAGAATGAAATATTCAAACGCATTTTCGATTCTCAAATGAAAATCAACTGTATAAGCAAAAATGTTTTTTAGCCAAATCAACACTGCAACAAATCCAAAAAGACCTAATCGAGTGTTTAAAAATTTAGGCATATGTATTTTTTTTATAATATTCAAAGTAAACGTATCCTTTCCAAAGTCAAATCTAAAAGAAAGCTACTGAAATCTTTTCAAAAGCTTTTCATATACTCCTACAATTCTACTCTCTCTGTTATTCTATGTCAATTTAAATCAGGATAGAACGAAGGAAAGTTAATAAAATTTTACTTTTCTTAACAGAATCAAAAAGTTTAACAATTCATGTATACCTAACGACAGAGGAATCATTTTTTGATATACTAGCCAAGGATGAAGATGTAAACAACTGAATTGTTGCGCATAAAAATTAAATTAGGATAAAGGATGTAACAATAAATGAATATAATGGTAACAAAAAAATCAGAAAAAAAGTTTAAAGGCAGATATCCGCTGCTTCAAAAAGAGGATTTACTTGATGTTCCTAAGTCGTTTTCAGCCGAGTGGATAGATTTCGTTGATAGCAAAGGGCAATTCATTGCAACTGGCTATCTTGGCGAGCAAAATAAAGGCATCGGCTGGCTAGTAAACTGGCAGGGATGTATGGATTTATCTTTTCTAGAAAGTTTATTTGTAAAAGCTAAAAATCACAGAGTAGCCTATGAAAATAATGAATCAACTACTGCTTACCGCTTATTTAACGGAGAAGGGGATGGCCTTGGTGGCTTGATTATTGATCGTTACGATGATTTCGCTGTATTTTCTTGGTATAATGAAACGTTGTATCAAAAGAAGGAAGAAATCATTCAAGCATTTAGAAAAAGTTGGCCAGAAATCAAAGGGGCGTATGAAAAAATTCGCTTTTCATCTCATTCGTTACCAGAATCACAAAAATTATTCGGCTCAGATGCTCCTGAACCGCTTTTAGTTTACGAAAATGGCGTCACATATGCTACTTATTTGAATGATGGACTTATGACTGGGATATTTTTGGATCAAAAAGAAGTTCGTGGTCGCTTAATTGAAGGGATAGTTGCAGGAAAAACAGTACTGAACATGTTCAGTTATACTGGCGCATTTTCGGTTGCCAGTGCGATGGGCGGCTCAGCCACGACAACGAGTGTTGATTTAGCCAAACGCAGCTTACCGAAGACAAAAGAGCAATTTGAAGTGAATCACTTGGCTGTAGAAAATCAAAAAATCGTGGTGATGGATGTCTTTGACTATTTCAAATACGCGGCACGAAAACAATTATACTATGACGTCATTATTCTTGATCCACCAAGTTTTGCTAGAAACAAGAAAAAAGTTTTTTCAGTTGCAAAACACTACGGCGATTTAGTAAAGGATTCTGTTGATATTCTAAAAAAAGAAGGATTGTTAGTGGCTTCGACAAACGCGGCTAATATTTCTTTAGAAAAATACAAAAAAATGATAGTTCAATCTTTAGAAGAAAAACGAGTTCGCTATCAATTCAAAGAAACCTACCAACTACCGAGTGATTTTAAAACAAATAAACAGTTTGAAGAAGGCAACTATTTAAAAGTCTTTTTTATTGAGATAGAAAAATAAAAGCAGGCTGTGACAGAAGCGAATAATAGAATTTAGGGTGTGAAACAAAAGTAATGTTTACTTTTATCCCACATCCTTTTTTTACTGATAGAACATATTTTGTGCATACGGCACAATAAATTCTTTGAACCGTAAGGCAGCAGGTGACAGAAAATGATCTTTTTTTGTTGCTAAATAGATATAACGGGGAAAGAAATTGTCTTCAAGAGCAATCGTTTTAACGTCATAAGCTGAAATCGAAGGGATTTTTGGCATTAAAGCAATCCCGTAATCATAAGCAACGAACCCTAACATTGTATGATCTTCTTCTACTTCACATACAATAGTTGGTGTAACAGAAGCAGCTGTTAGCATTTTATCAATATAAGGACGCAAACCGCTTCGGTCATTAAAATAAACAAATGGGTAATCACTCGTTTCTTTTAACGAAATACGATCATAAGTAGCCAAGGGATGTTCTGAAGGAACAACTAGTACGATTTCTTGTTCTGTCAAAATCTCATAATTAAGTTGTTCATCTTCTTTTAGCTTAGAAGTAATGGCAATATCAACATCTTCTTTCAGGAGTAGATCGGTCATATCAGAAGAATTACCTTGAAATAAGTTAAAACGAATTTGCTCGTTGCCAGGATAAGCTGAAAATTCTTTCATTAACATCGGTGCTAAAAACGAACCAGCAGTATAGATAAAACCAAAATCAATCAGCCCTTTTTCTGGACTGACTAATTCTTTTAACGCACGTTCCCCTTTAGCTAATTCTTCTAAAGCAGTAGAAACATATGTATAGAAAAATTTTCCATATTTTGTTAGTTGGATATTTCGCCCTTTTTTTTCAAATAGTTGGGCGTCAAGCTCTTTTTCCAATTCGGACATTGAGTGACTTAAATTTGGCTGAGTCGTATTTAATAATTTAGCTGCATGGGTCATATGTTGGGTATCAGCTAACATTCTAAAAAATTCTAGTTGTCGCAAATTCATTTATAAAAACTCCTTATCAATCATTCATACATAAGTATAGTTTATCAATAAATAGATAAAGATGCATTAAAAAACAATCCACCTTTATCTATAAATTTTGTTTATACAAAACATGAAAAACATTCATTGGAATTTATTGGTTTTATGGATTAAAATAAATTCATAGTAATTGTGAATTATTTAACAATGTGAGGTTGAGTTAAGTATTTTTCAGGAAAAACGAAGACAATAAAAAGTGTCGTCATTTCTTTTTCCCTATTTCTCTATCGAGGCTAAAAAAGCTCCCTTCACATTTAAATTTAGGAGGTAACCATGAATAATTATCAAGCAATCTTTGAACCTTTAACTGTAAAACGAATGACTTTAAAAAATCGTGTTGTTATGCCACCAATGGGAACAAACTTCGCTAACATGGACGGAACGTTCAGTATGCAACATGTTTCATACTATGAACAACGTGCCAAAGGCGGAACAGGATTGATCACGCTAGAAAACGTATGCATTGATTATCCGATGGGGACTAATGGTGCTCGTCAATTAAGAATGGACAATGATCAATACATTTCAGGTTTATGGCATTTCAATGAAAAAATGCACGCATATGGTGCCTGTACTTCAGTTCAAATCAATCATGCGGGAGCTTCTGCATACGGATTACGTTTAGATGGAGAGCAACCCGTTTCGGCATCGAACATTCCTTCTAAAAAAGGCAATCCGATACCACGACCACTGACCGAAGAAGAAATATATGGTATTGTGGATCGTTATGCTGATGGTGCGCTAAGAGCGCAACGTGCTGGATTTGATTGTGTAGAAATTCACGCAGGACACTCGTATCTCTTAAGTCAATTCTTATCTCCATTGTATAATAAACGAACGGATAAATTTGGTGGAAGTCCTGAAAATCGTGCACGTTTTACAAAATTAGTGGTTGAAGCTGTTAGAAAAGCTGTAGGACCATTTTTCCCAATTTCGCTTCGTTTTAGTGCGGATGAATTATTAGAAGGTGGTAATACATTAGAAGATACAATCGAGATTTTAAGCTATTTTGCAGATGAAGTGGATATTTTGAACGTATCTGCTGCATTGAATGACAGTTTACAATATCAAATCGATAAAATGAATTTAGAGGATGGTTGGCGTGCTTACATGTCAAAAGCGGTCAAAGAACGTTTTCCAGATAAAGTAACAGTAACGTCTGGAAATATCCGCAGTCCTAAACGGGCGACAGAAATTCTAGAATCAGGAGATGCGGATTTGTTGGCAATGGGCCGAGGGTTGATTGCTGAACCCAATTGGGTCAATAAAGTGGCTAACGGACAAGAAGATTTACTAAGAAAATGTATCTCTTGCAATATTGGTTGTGCGGATCATCGGATCGCAAAAGCACGTCCGATGCGTTGTACTGTCAATCCAGACCTACATTATGAAGATGAGTATAAAATGAAACCCGTTTTACATCCAACAAAAATGGTCGTTATCGGTGGTGGTACGACTGGACTTGAAGCTGCGGCAACAGCGGCTGAAGTTGGTGTGAGCGTAGAGCTTTTTGAACAAAAAAATTATTTAGGTGGATTAGGGCATGAAATCGCTCGGTTCCCAGATAAGAAAAGAATCGATGATTTTATTACGTATGAAATCAATCGTTGCAAAGAATTGGATAACTTAGCGATTCATTTAAATCATGCAGCAACTTTAGAAGATATACAAGCAATTGGACCAGACATTATCGTGAATGCTACTGGAGCAAAACCATTATTACCACCAATCAATGGATTAAAAGAACAATTAGATAATCCAAACAGAAAGATCTTTTCTATTTTTGATATTTTAGATGATATGACGAAATTCCAAGAATTTGAAGGAAAAGAAGTTGTTGTAATCGGCGGCGGTGCAGTTGGTTTAGATGTTGTAGAATATTACGCTGAACGTGGTGCTAAAAAAGTCAGCATCGTTGAAATGCAAGGGGAGATCGGAAAAGATCTTGACTTGATTACAAAGCTTGCAATGATGGAAATCGTTGAAAAATTTGGAGTAGAAGTGCATGTAGAAACAAAATTGACGGAAGTTAGAGAAAATAGTTTTTTAGTTGAAAAAGATGGAGAAATGATGGAATTACCATTTGATTTAGGTTTCGTATGTCTTGGCATGCGCGCAGAAGCACCAATGATTCGTGAATTGGATCAGTATGCTAGAAGTAATGGCGCTGTACTTTTAAATATGGGGGATAGTAAAGTTGCTAGACGAATCATGGAAGGAACGAGAGAAGCGCGTGATATCCTTAAAACAATCGAAGTGCTAGAAAACACTCGTACACAAAAGATGTTATTTGAACAAACAAAAAGATTACAAGCAACAAAAACTATATAAAGTGAGGGAACTTAAAAATGACAGAAAGAATTGACGGACACACACTATTGATCAGTTTGATTGCAACACCAATACGCCATAGTTTATCACCAACTATGCATAATGAGGCGTTTGCCAAGTTAGGTTTAGACTATGCATATATGGCTTTCGAAGTAGGAAATGAAGAATTAAAAGATGCCGTTCAAGGGATTCGTGCGTTAGGCATTCGCGGTTCGAATGTTTCAATGCCAAATAAGCAAGCTATCATTCCTTATTTAGATGAGCTTTCACCTGCTGCAAAATTAGTCGGCGCAGTAAACACTGTGACGAATAAAGATGGAAAAGGGCATTTAGTCGGACACGTGACTGATGGGACAGGCGCAATGCGTGCATTAAAAGAAGAAGGCGTAGAAGTTGAAAATCAAATTATTACGATGACTGGTGCTGGAGGTGCTGGAACCGCAATTGCAATCCAAGCAGCATTAGATGGCGCAAAGGAACTACGTATTTTTAATATCAACGATCAACATTACAAAAATGCTGAAGAAACTGTGAAAAAAATTAATGAAAACACTGAGTGTAAAGCTACTTTAACGGATTTAGCTGATCAAGTGTCATTCAAACAATCAATCAGTGAAAGTGCTATTTATATCGATGCAACAGGTGTTGGCATGAAACCATTGCAAGAAGAGAGCTTGATTAATGACCCAGAAGTGATTCGTCCAGATTTAGTTGTTTTTGATGTTGTCTATATGCCAAAAGAAACAAAACTATTAAAATTTGCGCGCGAACATGGTGCAAAGAAAACCATCAACGGTTTAGGGATGATGCTTTATCAAGGCGCTGAAGCATTCAAGCATTTCACTGGGGAAGATATGCCTGTTGATTATATTAAAGAATTACTATTTAAGGACTAACAGTTAGGAGAAAACGATGAAAAACAAATACACACCGACCGCTATCGGTCTATATATCAATTATATTGTCCACGGTATGGGCGTTATCATTATTTCACAAAATCAAAATTCATTGATGACCCAATGGGATACAGACTTGATGGGGATCGCTAAAGTTATTTCAATGTTAGGAATCGGACGTCTGATTGCCATCATGATTTCGGGTCGTTTATCGGATAAATTCGGACGTAAACCATTTATTTATTTAGGAATGATTACCTATGCAGCTTATTTCTTTGGAATATTATATAGTCCAAGTGTTGAATTGGCGATGTTTTTTGCAGTAGTTGCCGGAATTTCTAATTCATTCCTAGATTCTGGAACATATCCTGCTTTGATGGAATCATTTCCTAAAACAGCTGGGACTGCAACTGTACTGTTGAAAGCCTTTATTCAAGGTGGACAATTTGCTCTTCCATTGATCATTAAATTTTTAGCTTCAAATCACTTATGGTTTGGTTGGTCATTTATGATTGCTGCCATTTTACTTGGTGTGAATGCCATTTTCTTATGGAAACAACCATTTCCAGATGCAGATGCAAAACTAGCGGAAGAAACGGAAGAAGCCTTTGAGCAAGCACCAACCGTTAAATTTAAGTCAAAACCTAAGATGGCTATTGAAGGGGTTGCTTTTGTAATCTATGGTTTTATTGCACAGGCAACGTTCTATCTCATTAGTCAATTTATTGGAACCTATGGTGAACAAGTCGCTGGTATGGCACAAACAGATGCGGGCGTGTTAGTTTCTTATTATTCTATTGGCTCATTATTATGTGTAGCTTTTACTGCAATTATGGCTTCTAAAGTTCGTTCAGTTTATTTAGTTGTGATTTATACATTCGTTTCATTTTTGACGATTGCTATTATGTGGTTATTCCCAACACCACTCGTTTGTATGATTGGTGCAGCCCTAGTCGGTTTCTTTGCCGCAGGTGGCGTGTTACAATTAGGGTTGACTGTTATGGGTGAAATGTTCCCAGCTGGTAAAGGAACAATCACAGGGATTTATTATACATTTGGAAGTATTGCTTCATTTGTTATTCCAGTAGCAGCAGCTCAAATTGCTAAAACCAATGTTCGGGGTATCATGTTATTCGATACAATCATTGCAGGAATTGGTTTTGTTTTAGCCGTAATTATTTTTATTCGTTATCGCCAAACGGTCGATACATCTAAATAGGAGGATACAAAAATATGAGTACAGTTAGAGTTAAAAACGTGACTCTCGGAAGTGGGAGTCCTAAAATCATCGTTCCTCTAGTAGGTAAAAATGAAGTAGAACTAATTGAAGAAGCCAAACATTTAGTAACAATCGATTGCGATTTAGTTGAGTGGCGTGTTGATTTTTTTGATCAAGTAGCTGATTTTCAAGCAGCTGCTAATATGTCAAAAAAAATCGCAGAAATCTTAACAGATAAACCCGTACTTTTCACGTTCCGAACAAAACAAGAAGGCGGAGAAATTGCATTTTCAGATGAACAATATTTTGGTTTGTACAAAACAGTTATTGAAAATGGTATTATTGATTTATTGGATGTTGAATTGTTTATGGATGAAACATATGTTCAAGAAACGATCAAAGCAGCGCACGAAAAAAACATTAAAATCGTGATGTGTAATCATGATTTTGATAAGACACCTACTAAAGAAGAAATCGTTTCAAGATTATGTCGCATGCAAGAAAAAAATGCTGATATCTGTAAAATCGCTGTAATGCCACAATCGTCAGATGATGTATTGACTCTTTTGGCAGCTACAAACGAAATGAAGTCGGTACATGCGGATCGACCAATCGTTACCATGTCTATGGGACAATTAGGAATGGTTAGTCGGATGTGTGGAGAGACTTTTGGTTCCGCAATGACTTTTGGAGCCGCTAAAAAGGCATCCGCTCCAGGTCAAGTTCCAGTGGAAGAACTTCGTGAAGTGCTAAAAACGTTAGCATTATAATCAAAAGACTAGTTGGAAACGAGAGTGCTCATTTCTAACTAGTCTTTTTTTCTTGCATCCATGGATTTCTTTGATAAACTTAATCTTGAGGTGAACAAAGATGGCTAAGAAAAAGAAAATACAAAAGACAAATGCAATGAGAATTGTCGAACAACATAAACTTACATACAACGAATATGAGTTTGAATGGAGTGAAGACCATTTAAGTGCGGATAGTGTTGCCAAAAAAATAGGAATAGAAGATGGAAAAATCTTTAAAACATTGGTCACTATAGGAAATAAAACGGGACCTGTTGTAGCTGTAATTCCAGGTAATAAAGAATTAGACTTAAAAAAATTAGCAACTGCAAGCGGCAATAAAAAAGTAGATATGTTACATTTAAAAGATTTAGAAGAAACAACCGGCTATATTAGAGGTGGCTGTTCTCCAATTGGAATGAAAAAACTGTTTCCAACTTATCTGGCTGAAGAAGCTAATCACTTTGACACGATTATAATATCGGCTGGTAAAAGAGGGCTGCAGATAGAGTTGTCTCCATTGTCGATTCTTCAAGTAACAAATGGAAGAATGGCTGATTTAACTACGTAAAATAATGTGTTTTTCTAAAATATTACGAGTATTTTTGTAGCGCCTGTTTTGCTAGAGTATCTGCACCTTTATTCTGGCTTTCAGGTAGCCATTTTACCAATAATAGCGGGAACTGACTTTCCAATTCTTGAAAAGTATGTAGATAAGGTTGGAATAATGGGTTTTTAGCATGTTTTTTTTCAATCGTTTGTACAACGATTTTACTATCGGAATGGATCAACACAGTTTGATTGTTTTGCCTTTTTTCGATGATCAATTGTAGAGCGTTAATAAAAACTTTAAATTCAGCTTCATGGTTGGAACACTCTCCAAGAAAGGTGTGGATTTGCTCGTGTAGTGCATCACCTACAATAACGATACCGCCACCACTAGGACCTGGATTTCCTTTTGTTGCAGCATCGACATATATTCGTAACATAAAAGTCTCCTTATTTTCTTTTTGTTAAAAGTTGAAATGTGGTACTATTATAACATACTGAATTTCTATTAAGGGGTCGCTACATGAAGAAAAGAGTCTATCATTGGCAACCAGAATTATCATCAGCGATAATTTATTGGTCCTGTACATTTGGCATTTTATTTTTAAGTTTGATTTTGACATTGGAACACACTCGTCCTTATTTGATTAGTAACATTGTGTTAGGTATTTTCTTTTTCTTTGTATTACTGGGGCATAATCGTTATTTTATTGTAGAAGACGAGTACTTGATCATTCATGCAATCTTACCAGTAAGACGTAAAAAAATAACATTATCAGCAATTGAAATAATTCGAGTGGGATCTAAATGTATTGAAATAAAAGCTCCTGGGTTTAAAGAAGAGACACAGATGTTTATTATGACAAAAAAAAATAAGACAACTTTTATAGAGGCCATCAAGAACCAAACGTTGTTTAAGGCACAAATTATTGAGGATCCAGATTTAACTATTAGTAAACACTATTAAAAAACAGCATTCTGCTTAGCAGAGTGCTGTTTTTTCTATATTTTCTTCACATGAGCGGCTTGCAAGCCACGTGTACCTTCCATTACTTGAAATTCAACAGCTTGATTTTCTTCTAAAGACTTAAAGCCATCTTCTTCGATTGCTGTGAAATGAACAAAGATTTCCTCGTCTTCATTGTAACCAATAAAGCCATAACCTTTTCTATTATCGAACCACTTGACGAACCCTTTTTCCATTCAAATCACGCTCCTTTATTTTCTAAAGTCTTTCATCATTATAAAGTGAAAAAAGGAAGCCGTCAATCTTTTGCAAAAAAGTCATCTTTGTGACGGAAATGGTTTAAAAGATATAGTATATTGTGAGATAACACATCGAAGAGCTTGTTTTATTTGAATAATGTTCGGGAAAGTCGACGGATTATGGGAAAACACATGTAAAAACTGTTCAAAATGTTGAATTGATTTTTATAATAAAAGCAGTAAATCAATTGGTTTGGTTGCAAAGTCTTTCTATTTAATTCTCATAAAATCAACTTCTTTCTTCCAGTACGCGGATTTTTGTTATATACTTTAAACTAAAGCTCGAGGAGGAATCAACATGAATATTCGTTGTACTAGAAATACCGGATTTTATGGGATGGGCAGTCCAATCGAGATAAGAAGAAATGACATAAAATGGTTTTATTTAAGCCATAACGAAACAAAACAAGTTGAAACAAATGAAATGGAATGCACAATTCAGGCTGCTTTTTTCTTTATGAAAAGTACCCCCATAACGGTGCGAGATTTAGGTCAGACAGTAGAGTTAGAAGTTACGATGAACCCAACACTGATCTCAATTTATGTTATACTCTTCACTGGCATGTTATTGGTTCCAGTGCTACATTTAAACATCTTTGGAATCATACTGTTACTTGTGGTGTATTTTATTTATGTATTGTCAATATTAAATAAAGCATATGTAATCAAGGAGAAAATATGATGGGCGATAGAGCTGAAGAGTTTTTAAGCAGTTTTAACCGCATTGAAAAGTGGTTTCGTGAACAATTAAATAATCCAACAAATATGGGCTTCAGCGAAATGGTTCGCAGACTATCAAGAAAAAAAGACAGTCAAGTCCCGCTTTTTCAAGATGATTTATTGCAGATGGCTCAACTGCGAAATGCGATTGTTCATGAACAGATTTCAACTGATTTTGTAATAGCCGAACCGAATGAATGGGCAGTTAATCGCATGCTGGAAATTGAGAAATCTCTGCTTAGTCCTGAAAAAGTTTTACCACGTTTTGCAAAAAAGGTAACTGGATTCGATTTAACTATTTCGGTTAAAGAAATTTTATCAATTGTAGCTCGTAAACAGTATTCGCAATTTCCAATCTATGACAGTGGGATATTTAAAGGGTTGATAACTGTTCGAGGATTAGGAATTTGGTTAGCGATCGAAAGTTCAAAAGGAGATATCCAATTAGAAGGAAGAAACGCTTCTGAACTTTTGGTAAGTAATTATAAAGAGAACAATTACCAATTTGTCAGTAAAGAAACAACGGTGTTTCAAGTTGAAGAAATGTTTGTGAGTCAAATCAGATTAGAAGCCATCTTGATTACTAAAGATGGCAATCCAAATGGCAGTTTGCTTGGTATTATCCGTCCAAGAGACCTATATAATAATTTAGAGAAGGAATGAAAGCCGTTGTTAGCAGTTTATTTAATTATCAGTGCAGTATTGGTCGGTTTAGATCAGTGGGTCAAATATTTAACGGTAGCCAATATTCCATTGGGCGAAACAAAAGAGTTTATCCCAGGGGTATTATCGTTTACTTACCTTCGAAATACAGGTGCCGCTTGGAGCCTTTTAGAAGGGAAAATGTGGTTTTTCTATATTGTTACGGTAATTGTGGTAGCCGTAGTGTTGTATATCTTAGTAAAAAATATTAATGGAAGTAAATGGTTTACAGTCGGTTTGAGTTTAGTCTTAGCGGGCGCTATCGGTAATTTTATCGATCGCATTCGTCTAGGTTTTGTTGTTGATATGTTCCAAACAGAATTTATTAGCTTTCCTATATTCAATGTTGCTGACTCTGCGCTAGTAGTTGGCGTGATATGTATTTTTATTTATTTGGTTTTAGACGAAAAAGCAGCGAAGGATGGAAAAAATGGAACAAATTAATGTAAAAATAAAACAAGAAAAAGGACGGATCGATAAAGTTCTAAGTGATTTATTGAAAAATCACTCCCGTTCGCAAATTCAGCAGTGGTTAAAAGACCAAAATATAACCGTCAATGGTGATATTACTCGCTCAAATTACAAAGTAAAAGAAAACGACGAGATCAGTATCAATGTGCCTGAACCAGAAGAACTTGATGTTGTTGCAGAAAATATTCCAATTGAAATCGTGTATGAAGATGATGATGTATTAGTCGTTAATAAACCACAAGGGATGGTCGTTCACCCATCGGCAGGACATCAGAATGGGACGCTTGTAAATGCTTTGTTATACCACATAAAGGACTTGTCTTCAATCAATGGAATCATTCGTCCTGGTATTGTTCACCGTATCGATAAAGACACCTCGGGCTTATTGATGGTTGCCAAAAATGATAAAGCACATATTGCTTTAGCAGAACAACTAAAGGATAAAACGTCACTTAGAAAATATATTGCCTTGGTTCATGGTGAAATATCACATGATAAAGGTGAAATCAATGCCCCAATCGGTCGTTCAAAAAATGATCGGAAGATGCAAGCTGTTATAGAAGGCGGAAAACCTGCGGTGACACATTTTGAAGTCTTAGAACGGTTTGAAGGTTTTACGTTACTTCAACTACAATTAGAAACTGGACGCACACATCAAATTCGTGTGCATATGAAATACATCGGCTATCCAGTGGCTGGTGATCCATTATACGGTCCAAGAAAAACGTTAAAAGGCAATGGACAATTTTTACATGCTGAAGTATTAGGATTCAAACATCCTACAACTGGCCAAATGATGGTCTTTGAAGCACCTTTACCTGAACTTTTCGAAAAAACTTTAGACCAATTAAGAAATAATGATTGATTTATTTTAAAAGAAAAGGTACACTGTTTTAGAAAGAAAATTAAATAAGTAATCCTTTAAGAGTAGTCCCGTGAGGCTAAGAAGGAGACATGCAGAACAATTTCTAGGTGCGCTTAGAAAAAATCTGTGTGAATTGAATGGTATCTTTGTATAGATAATTCAATCCTCCTATCCGAACGCGGGTGGGAGGATTTTTTGTTTGGTGTGAATTGCTGTGAATCATTGCGACTGCTTTGCAGAACAGATGACGAACAGTACTTGGCGAACGAAGTGAGCGAAGCTACCATAAGTACTGCATTCCCAAATATCCTCAACTACTTAAAATTAGGAAAAACAGACACACATGAAAAAGAGCAAGTGTAACGCCTTTACACTGAAACAGGAAGCTCATAAGGCATCGGTAAAAACTATATATTTAGGAGGAGAAAAAATGCAAGGAAAAGAAGTCGTTGATGCAGTAACGATGAAACGAGCGTTAACAAGAATCACTTATGAAATTATCGAAAGAAACAAAGGAATCCAAGATATCGTATTGGTGGGAATCAAAACACGTGGTATTTATATCGCTCAAAGAATAGCTGAACGCTTGAAGCAATTGGAGCACATTGAAGTTCCAGTAGGTGAATTGGATATTACCTTGTATCGCGACGATATGGACGGACAATCTATGAAAGAACGTTCATTAGAAGAACCAGAACTACACTCGTCTGATATTCCAGTTTCGTTAGAAGGGAAAGAAGTGATTTTGATCGATGATGTACTCTTTACTGGTCGGACGATTCGAGCAGCGATGGATGCAGTGATGGATCTTGGTCGACCAAGAAAGATTTCATTGGCAGTCCTAGTGGATAGAGGGCATAGAGAACTTCCAATTCGAGCAGATTACGTTGGGAAAAATATACCAACTTCAATGGCAGAAGAAATCATTGTTGAAGTAGAAGAAAAAGATGGCGCAGATCGAATTCTGATCGCAAGCACAGAAGAGTAGTCAAATACAATAGCAAAGATAGGGTAGGTTAAGATGACAGAAAAAGAATTTCGTAATGATGAAGCAGTTTTAGATATTCATGATAGACCAAAGGCAACACATTGGGTCGGTTTAAGTTTACAGCATTTATTCACAATGTTTGGTGCAACAGTTTTAGTGCCAATATTAGTAGGAATCGATCCGGGAATTGCGTTAGTAAGTTCAGGACTTGGAACAATAGTCTATTTATTCGTAACAAAAGGAAAAATTCCTGCTTATTTAGGAAGTAGCTTTGCGTTTATCGCAGCTATGCAGATGCTGATGAAAAGCGATGGCTACCCAGCAATCGCACAAGGGGCTATCACAACAGGATTAGTGTACCTAATCGTTTCTATTATAATCAGTAAAATCGGATCAGCTTGGCTGGACAAAATTTTACCACCAATTGTAGTCGGTCCAGTCGTGATGGTCATCGGATTAGGGCTTGCCTCTAATGCTGCAAATAATGCGATGTTTAACAAAGGCGAATATGATTTTAAATTCATTGCAGTCGCATTGATCACACTTGGTTTAACAATTTTCTATAACATGTTTTTCAAAGGATTTCTGGGCTTGATTCCCATTTTACTTGGCATCGTAAGTGGCTACCTCGTTGCGTTATTGTTCGGTATCGTAGATGTCGAACCAATTAAAAATGCAGCATGGGTTGCTATGCCCAATTTTGAAGTCCCTTTTGTTCAATATCAACCAAAACTACATTTAAACGCAATCACAACAATGGCACCCATCGCCTTTGTTACGATGACAGAGCATATCGGACATTTAATGGTTTTAAACAAACTTACTAAACGGAATTTTTTCCAAGATCCAGGTTTATCAAAAACCTTGATGGGTGATGGTGCTGCTCAAATCGTTGCTGGTTTAGTTGGCGGACCTCCAGTCACAAGTTATGGAGAAAACATCGGAGTGTTAGCCATTACGCGAGTACACAGTGTGTTCGTTATTGCAGGTGCCGCAGTCTTCGCTGTTGGGCTTGGTTTTGTAGGGAAATTAAGTGCAATCATTTTAAGTATCCCCGGTCCAGTCATTTCAGGAATCAGTTTTGTTTTATTCGGAGTTATTGCTGCTAGTGGGTTGAAAATCTTGATTGATAATCAAATTAATTTTGATAAGAAGAAGAATTTACTGATTGCCTCAGTGATTCTAGTTATCGGTATCGGAGGTTTAGTCTTTAAATTGGATACTTTTGAGTTATCATCAATGGCTTTAGCAACAGTTTTAGGCATTATTTTGAACTTGATTTTACCTGAAACAGCACGTAGCGAAGAAAAATCTGTCTAACCAAGCTCTTTCAGCTTTGTTAATAAGGAGGAAAACGAATGATCATCACATCTGAACGTATCAGTTTAAAACATCTTTTAACAGTAGAAGCATTAAGTGATCAGGAAGTAATGGGCTTGATTCACCGTGCGCAAGAGTTTAAACAAGGAGCGACTTGGCAACCGGAGAAAAAACAATATTTTGCGACAAATTTATTCTTTGAAAATAGTACACGGACGCACAAGAGCTTCGATGTTGCAGAGAAAAAATTAGGCATCGAAGTCATCGAGTTCGAAGAAAGTATGAGCTCGGTAAAAAAAGGTGAGACGCTTTATGATACAGTGCTGACTATGTCGGCAATCGGAGTGGATGTGGCAGTCATTCGTCACGGGGAAGAAAATTATTACGATGAACTGATCCAAAGTAAAACAATCCAGTGTTCCATTATCAATGGTGGAGATGGTAGTGGACAGCATCCTACTCAATGTCTACTAGATTTAATGACAATTTATGAAGAATTTAAACACTTTGAAGGATTAAAAATCGCAATCGTGGGCGATATCACTCATTCCCGAGTTGCAAAATCCAACATGCAGATGCTAAAACGATTAGGAGCAACAATCTTTTTCTCAGGGCCAGAAGAGTGGTACGATAAGCAATTTGAAGCGTATGGACATTATATGCCATTAGATGAAGTGATCGAAACAGTAGATGTTATGATGCTACTTAGAGTACAACATGAGCGTCATGATGGATCGGAACTGTTTTCGAAAGAGGAGTATCATCAGCAATACGGTTTAACGGTTGAACGAGCAAAACAATTACAAAAACATGCGGTTATCATGCATCCAGCGCCTGTCAATCGTGACGTAGAGCTTGCAGATTCTTTAGTTGAAGGAATTCAATCCAGAATCATCCAGCAGATGAGTAACGGCGTTTATATGAGAATGGCAATTTTAGAGGCAGTATTACACGGAAAGGCATAGGTGAACAAAATGAAAACACTTATCAAAAATGGCAGAATCGTAAAGAAAGACAATCAATTGATACTAGCAGAAATTTGGATTGAAGATGGCAAGATCAAAGCAATCGGAACATCTTTTGAAGAAAGTACCTTTGAAAAAGTTTATGATGCTAAAGGACAATTGATGACACCTGGATTAGTGGATGTACATGTGCATCTGAGAGAGCCGGGCTTTACGTACAAAGAAACAATCGAAACAGGTAGTAAATCAGCTGCAAGAGGTGGATATACAACCGTTTGCGCGATGCCTAACTTAAATCCTGTCCCTGATACTGCGGAAAAATTAAAAGATGTATACAAAATCATTGAAGAAAATGCGGTAGTAAAAGTTCTACAGTATGCACCCATTACAGAAGAATTACGCAGCGAAATATTGACTGATCAAAAAGCGTTAAAAGAAGTTGGAGCTTTTGCATTTACAAATGATGGCGTAGGGGTACAAACAGCTGGGACAATGTATCTTGCAATGAAAGAAGCGGCAGCGAACGATATGGCGATCGTGGCTCATACAGAAGATGAATCACTTCTTTTTGGTGGGGTAATGCACGAAGGCGAAATCTCAAAAAAACTGAGGTTACCTGGGATTTTAAGCTCTACTGAAGCTTCACAGATTGCTCGAGACGTCGTTTTAGCAGGAGAAACAGGAGTTCACTACCATGTCTGTCACGTCTCTACACAAGAAAGTGTTCGGGTAATCCGCGATGCAAAGCGAGCTGGAATTCACGTAACAGCAGAAGTTGCTCCGCACCATTTGATTTTAGTCGATGAAGATATCCCAGAAGACAATGGTTTTTGGAAAATGAATCCGCCACTTAGAGCAATCTCAGATCGAGAGGCTTTAATCGAAGGATTATTGGATGGCACGATTGACTGCATTGCAACAGACCACGCACCCCATGGCTTAGAAGAAAAAAATCAAACGTTTCTAAAAGCACCATTTGGAATCGTTGGAAGTGAGACTGCATTTCAATTAATTTATACCCACTTTGTTGAAACAGGAAAATTTACCTTAGAACAAGTGATCAACTGGATGGCAACCAAGCCTGCTGAAATTTTCGGTATAGACGCAGGGACACTCACAATAGGTGCTCAAGCAGACATTGCCGTTTTCGATTTAGAGTTGGAAGAAGCAATTGATGATAAAGATTTTGAGTCGATGGGAATCAATACTCCATTTGTTGGCTGGAAAGTAAAAGGGAACACATTAATGACCTTTGTTGATGGTAAATCAGCTTGGTCTAAGGGAGATGCATAAATTTGAAACGACTATTGATACTAGAAGACGGAACTGTTTTTGAAGGAAAAGCGTTTGGTGCAGCTGTTAATGTTGTTGGCGAAGTTGTATTTACAACAAGTATGACAGGCTATCAAGAAACAATCACTGATCAAAGTTTCAATGGTCAAATTATTACATTTACCTATCCGATGGTTGGAAATTATGGTGTTAATCGTGATGATTATGAATCGATTTCGCCAACATGTAAAGGAGTAGTCGTTAAAGAACATGCAAGACTTGCTTCAAATTGGCGTGCTCAAATGACATTGGATGAATTTTTAAAAAGAAAAGGAATTCCTGGGATTTCTGGAATTGATACTCGCGCTCTAACACGAAAACTTCGCTCAGTTGGGACAATGAAAGCTGCGTTTGTTGATGCAGATGACGACTTGACACATGAATTTGATCAGTTAAAGGCAACGGTTTTACCAAAGAATCAAGTCGCTCAAGTATCTACAACAAAACCATATCCAAGTCCAGGTATCGGTCGAAATGTTGTCGTGGTTGATTTTGGATTAAAACATAGTATATTACGTGAGTTATCCAAACGTCAGTGCAACTTAACTGTTTTACCGTATAATACCACTGCTGAAACAATTTTAGAGCTTTCACCAGATGGTGTCATGCTGACAAATGGACCTGGAGATCCAAAAGATGTACCAGAAGCACTTGAGATGATTCAAGTGATTCAAGGTAAAGTACCGATTTTTGGCATTTGTCTAGGTCATCAGCTGTTTGCCTTAGCGAACGGAGCCGATACCTACAAGATGAAATTTGGTCATCGAGGATTAAACCATCCAGTTAAAGAAATTGCAACAGGAAGAATCGACTTTACTTCTCAAAATCACGGTTATGCAGTAGATGAAACAACCGTTGATCCTGAAAAATTATTCATTACTCACGTTGAAGTAAATGATGGTTCTGTTGAAGGAGTCAGACATCGCCAATACCCAGCCTTCACAGTGCAATATCATCCAGATGCGGCTCCAGGACCTCATGACGGGCTTCATTTATTTGACGAATTTATGGAATTAATGGATGCATGGAAGGAGCAAGACTAATGCCAAAAAGATCAGATATCAAAAAAATCATGGTTATTGGTTCGGGGCCAATTATTATCGGCCAAGCCGCAGAATTTGATTATGCCGGCACACAGGCATGTCTTGCTTTAAAAGAAGAAGGATACGAAGTCGTTTTGGTCAATTCAAATCCAGCGACCATTATGACGGACAAAGAAATTGCGGATCACGTTTATATCGAACCTATCACATTAGAATTTGTCTCACGAATTTTGAGAAAAGAACGTCCAGATGCATTATTGCCTACTTTAGGTGGACAAACGGGTCTGAATATGGCAATGGAACTAGCGGCTTCTGGTATTTTAGACGAACTGAAAGTGGAATTATTAGGAACAAAATTAGAGGCAATCGACCAAGCCGAAGACCGCGATCTATTTAAGCAACTGATGGAAGAGTTAAATCAACCTATTCCTGAAAGTGAAATTGTCAACACTGTTGAACAAGCAGTAGCATTTGCTAATGCAATTGGCTATCCAATTATCGTACGTCCTGCATTCACTTTAGGTGGAACTGGCGGTGGAATGTGTGATAACGAAGAAGAATTGCGGATCATTGCTGAAAATGGTCTGAAATTATCTCCTGCAACACAATGCTTGATTGAAAAAAGTATCGCCGGTTTTAAGGAAATTGAATATGAAGTAATGCGCGATTCAGCGGATAATGCGATTGTTGTGTGTAACATGGAAAACTTCGATCCAGTTGGAATCCATACAGGAGACTCAATCGTTTTTGCACCAAGCCAAACCTTATCTGATTATGAATATCAAATGCTCCGTGATGCATCCCTTAAAATCATTAGAGCTTTGAAAATAGAAGGAGGCTGCAATGTTCAGTTAGCGTTAGACCCTCACAGTTTCAACTATTATGTGATTGAAGTAAATCCTCGCGTCTCTCGGTCCTCAGCCTTAGCTAGTAAAGCAACCGGGTACCCAATTGCGAAACTAGCTGCGAAAATCGCTGTAGGCTTAACTTTAGATGAAATGAAAAATCCAGTTACAGAAACAACTTATGCTGAATTTGAACCAGCGTTGGATTACGTTGTTGCAAAGATTCCTCGTTGGCCCTTTGACAAATTTGAAAAAGGGGAACGGCGCTTAGGAACACAAATGAAGGCGACTGGAGAAGTGATGGCGATAGGACGAAACATCGAAGAGTCGTTATTAAAAGCGGTTCGTTCGCTTGAAATCGGCGCATACCATAACGAATTAACAGAAGTCGAAAACGTTAGCGATGAGCTATTGACTGAAAAAATTGTGAAAGCTCAAGATGACCGATTATTCTACCTATCAGAAGCTATTCGAAGAGGATTTACGATTGAGGATCTGGCCATGCTTACCAAGATTGATTTATTCTTCTTAGATAAACTGCTGCACATTTTTGAATTAGAAACGGCATTGCAAGAGAATATCAACGATGTCGAACGTTTGAAAGAAGCAAAACAAAACGGTTTTACCGATCGAAAAATTGCTGAATTATGGGAAGTCACAGAACAGACCGTTAGGAAGTTTCGTCATGAACAAAAGATTCTCCCTATTTATAAAATGGTCGATACTTGTGCTGCAGAGTTTGAATCTCAAACGCCTTACTTTTACAGCACTTATGAATCTGAAAATGAAAGTATTCCCTCTGAAAAACCTTCTGTATTAGTTCTGGGTTCAGGTCCTATCAGAATTGGTCAAGGAGTAGAGTTTGACTATGCAACGGTTCACTCTGTAAAAGCGATTCAGGAAGCAGGCTTTGAAGCAATTATTATGAATAGTAATCCTGAAACTGTTTCAACAGATTTCTCAATTTCAGATAAACTTTATTTTGAGCCATTAACACTAGAAGATGTGATGAATGTAATCGAACTAGAGCAACCAATGGGTGTTATTGTTCAGTTCGGCGGCCAAACCGCAATCAACCTAGCGGAACCTTTAGTAAGACAAGGGGTGAAGATTCTTGGAACATCAATAGATGATCTAGATCGAGCTGAAAATCGTGATTTGTTTGAACAAGCATTACAAGAACTAGATATTCCGCAACCGCCTGGTGATACTGCGACCAGTGCTGCAGAGGCGGTGGCAGTGGCCAATAAAATTGGTTATCCTGTTTTAGTTCGCCCAAGTTATGTTCTTGGTGGTCGGGCGATGGAGATTGTTGAGAATCAAACTGATTTAGAAGATTACATGAGCAATGCTGTAAAAGCTTCTCCGGAACATCCTGTACTAGTCGATAGTTATTTAATAGGTAAAGAATGCGAAGTTGATGCAATTTGTGATGGTCAAACAGTGTTGATTCCAGGAATAATGGAACATATAGAGCGCGCAGGAGTTCATTCCGGTGATTCTATGGCAGTCTATCCTCCGCAAACTTTATCCAAAGAAATTCAACAAACAATTTCTGATTACACAAGAAAATTAGCAATTGGACTAAATTGTGTCGGTATGATGAATAGTCAATTCGTTATTCATGAAGAAAAAGTTTACGTAATTGAAGTCAACCCTCGAGCTAGTCGAACAGCGCCATTCTTAAGCAAAATTACTGGAATTCCGATGGCTCAAGTAGCAACAAAAGTAATTCTTGGTGAAAAACTAACAGATTTAGGCTATAAAGATGGTTTATATCCTGAAAGCCAACAAGTACACATTAAAGCGCCCGTATTTTCTTTTACGAAACTTCAAAAAGTAGACACGTACTTAGGACCTGAAATGAAATCAACGGGCGAAGTGATGGGATCAGATTACAGTTTAGAAAAAGCATTATATAAAGCTTTTGAGGCTTCTGGACTTCACTTGCCAAGTTTTGGAGCTGTATTATTTACTATAGCGGATGAAACGAAAGAAGAATCATTGGCATTAGCGAAGCGTTTCAATGAGATTGGTTATAGCTTGATTGCAACCAAAGGGACGGCAGAATTTTTTGCGGAATATGGCCTACTAGTGAAAACGGTTCTTAAAATAAATCAAGGGGGAGAGACAGTTCTTGACTTGATTCGTAATGGTGAAGCACAAGTAGTTGTTAATACGATGGATAAAAATCGCTCCGATCTAAATCAAGATGGATTTTTGATTCGTCGAGAAGCGGTAGAACACGGGGTTCCACTTTTAACCTCTCTTGATACGGCAGAAGCCATTTTAAAAGTCTTAGAATCACGAGCATTTTCAACTAAATCAATCTAATTTCTTGAGGTTGGGTCATCACGTTGTGAGTCACATCCTAACCTATTCTAGTACAATAAAAAGTTGTAAAGGAGTATCATAAATGAAACAGGAACTAATGACCATCCTCTCTCAAAAACAATTAGCACCTAGAATTTTCCAAATGACATTGACGGGTGATTTAGTCAATGAAATGGAAAAACCTGGGCAGTTTATCCATATAAAAGTCCCTAGAGCAGATATGCTTTTAAGAAGACCAATCAGCCTCAACCAAATTGATAAAAAAGCGAAAACTTGTACAATCATCTACAGAACTGAAGGGGATGGGACTAAAATTTTTTCTGAACTCACATCAGGCGATTCTCTAGATGTGATGGGTCCTTTGGGAAATGGCTTCGATGTTGACTGTTTAACGGTAGGTCAAAAAGCCTATGTAATTGGTGGTGGGATCGGTATTCCACCGATGTATGAGCTGTCAAAACAATTGAAGCAAAGAGGGGTTGACGTTGTACATTTTCTTGGTTATGCCTCTAAAGAGGTTGCTTACTTTCAGGATGAATTTATCGCTCTAGGTGATACACGTTTTGCGACTGACGACGGTTCGTTCGGTGTTCAAGGAAATGTTGGTAATTTGTTGTTAGATGCAGTTGAAAAAGAGCAACCAGATGCTGTTTATGCTTGTGGTGCCAATGGCATGTTAAAAATGGTGGCACAAGTTTTTTCCGATAATCCAAATGTTTTTCTCTCTTTAGAGCAACGAATGGCCTGTGGTATGGGAGCTTGTTATGCCTGTGTTTGTCACGTGCCAGATGATGAAACAGGGACAAAAAGCGTCAAAGTTTGTGATGAAGGGCCGATTTTTAGAGCCAGCGAGGTGGTTTTATGATGAATAATTCGTTAGCAATCAGTATTCCTGGGTTAGAACTTAAAAATCCAATCATTCCTGCTAGTGGTTGTTTTGGGTTTGGTGAAGAATATGCTAAATACTATGATCTAGGCAAACTTGGCTCCATCATGATCAAAGCGACAACGCCACAAGCACGTTTTGGAAATGCTACGCCAAGAGTAGCTGAAACACCTAGCGGAATGTTAAATGCGATAGGCCTACAAAATCCTGGTTTAGATGTAGTCATGAATACGAAACTCCCGGCATTAGAAGCGTATGATATACCAATCATTGCCAATGTTGCGGGAGCTTGTGAAGAAGACTATGTTGAAGTGTGTACTAAAATCGGTGACGCACCAAATGTCAAAGCAATAGAACTAAATATTTCATGTCCAAATGTAAAACACGGTGGGATTGCCTTTGGAACTGATCCAGAAGTGGCATTTCAACTAACTCAAGCTGTCAAAAAAGTAGCAAAAGTTCCGATTTACGTAAAACTTTCCCCGAACGTGACAGATATTGTGCCTGTAGCTAAAGCAATAGAAGCTGGAGGTGCAGATGGTTTTTCGATGATCAATACACTTTTAGGCATGCGGATCGATCTAAAGACCCGTCGTCCGATTTTAGCGAATCAAACAGGAGGATTATCGGGACCAGCAATCAAACCTGTAGCCATTCGTTTGATTCATCAGGTTTCACAAATTTCTAGTTTACCAATTATCGGCATGGGCGGAGTCCAAACAGTGGATGATGTCTTAGAGATGTTTATGGCTGGAGCAAGTGCGGTAGCCGTTGGAACTGCTAATTTTACCGATCCATATATCTGTCCGAAATTGATTGATGCTTTACCTAGTAGAATGGCAGAACTTGGCATCGAATCATTGGAACAACTAATAAAAGAAGTTAGAGAGGGGAAAAATCGATGAGTCAACGACCGATTATCGCACTAGATTTCCCATCAAAAGCAGAAGTAGAAGCGTTTTTAGACAATTTCCCCAAAGAAGAATCGTTATTCGTTAAGATAGGGATGGAACTGTTTTATCAAGAAGGACCTGAAATCGTCCGCTGGTTGAAAGGGTTAGGTCATTCTGTTTTTCTTGATTTAAAGTTACACGATATCCCTAACACCGTTGAGAAATCAATGATTGGTTTAGCAAAACTGGGTGTTGATATCACAAACGTTCATGCTGCTGGTGGTGTCAAGATGATGGAAGCCGCTAAAGCAGGACTAAAAAAAGGGACGAAAGCTGGAGCGAAAGTGCCAATCTTGATTGCTGTAACCCAGCTCACCTCAACGAGTGAAAAAGAAATGCAAAAAGACCAATTGATTGAAGTACCTCTGAAAGACAGCGTGTTGCATTATGCAAAATGTACGGAAAAAGCTGGACTAGACGGTGTGGTTTGTTCTGCATTAGAAGCACAAGACATTCATCAGGCGACAAGTGAAACGTTTGTTTGCTTAACACCAGGTATACGTCCAAGCGGCTGTGAAGTTGGAGATCAACAGCGCGTAGTGACACCAATCGCGGCAAAAAAAATTGGTTCAACTTATATTGTAGTTGGTCGACCAATTACACAAGCTGAAAATCCATATGAAGCCTATCAATCAATAAAAAATGAGTGGAATGGAGCAAGATAATGACAGAATTAGCCAAAAAAATTGCGAAAGATTTATTAGAAATTGAAGCAGTATTTTTAAGTCCGAATGAACCATTTACATGGGCAAGTGGAATCAAAAGCCCAATTTATTGTGATAATCGGATTACAATGAGCTATCCGATTGTTCGTAAAGATATTGCCAAAGGATTAGCAGAAAAAATCAAAAAAGAATACCCTGATGTCCAGGTTATTGCTGGCACTGCAACAGCTGGGATTCCTCATGCTGCTTGGGTAGCAGACATCTTAGATTTACCTATGGTTTATGTTCGAAGTAAAGCGAAAGAGCATGGGAAAGGCAATCAAATTGAAGGCCGAATTTTTAAAGGACAAAAAATGGTTGTGATTGAAGATTTGATTTCAACTGGCGGAAGTGTCTTAGAAGCTGCAGATGCGGCGGAACGTGAAGGGGCAGATGTTTTAGGTGTGGCGGCTATCTTTACGTATGAATTACCAAAAGGAAAAGAAAATTTTGCTCATCGAAAAATGGATTTAATAACACTAACAAATTATTCAACATTGATCGATGCGGCGTTAGAATCAGACTATATTGAAAAAAACGATGTAGCATTATTAAAAGAGTGGAAACAAGATCCGGAAAATTGGTTAAATAAATAGGAATAATATAAGAAGCATGATTTTTGATTACGTATTCAAAGGTTATGCTTTTTCTTGACCGAATTATTCATCAAATATGATATACTTTGAGTACAAAAATAGCAAAACAGCTATTGAAAATTGACTGTTCATATTTTTTAGGATACAGTTAGTCAAATGATAAAATCTGAAGGTGGGGTTTGATGAAAAAAATTCGAAATATGGACGTAGAATGGGGATACAAAGGCGATGTTGGACCGGAGCATTGGCATACACTTTGCGATTGGTTTTCAACAGGTGCTAAATATCCTTATCAATCGCCCGTTGATTTATCCAAAAACGTAACCGACGGGGCGTCAGCTAGTAGAGCCATCGATTTTTGTTATAAAACAGAAGAATTTACAGAAAAAGAATTTAAAAATACCTTTCACTTTGTTCCACCGAATACAGAAAGTTACGTGATTTTTGAAGATGAAAAATATTATTTGACCGATATTCATTTTCACACACCGAGTGAGCATACCTTTGATGGTGAACATGCACCGTTGGAATTTCATCTAGTTCATATGAATAACTCTGGTGATAATTTGGTTGTAGGTTGTTTATTTACGATCACTGAAGATGAAAATAGGTTCTCAAAAAAACAAACGACACTTAAATGGAACTCTGAAACCCATCAACAATGGTTTGATCCTTCTATTTTTTTACCGGAACAAAAGTCGCATTTCCATTATTTAGGATCGCTAACAACACCTCCAACAAAAGGGCCTGTTCATTGGTTTGTTTTCGATTCTATCCAAAAAATGGATCAAGATTTCTTTGAACGAATCTACGAAGGTATGTTACCGTTTAATAATCGTCCAGTCCAAGCATTGAATGGACGTAAAATCTATTTTTCTGAATAAGGCGGAGAACATCTATGAATATTCAACAAATGAAATATGTTGTAGCTGTTGCGAATAACGGTAGTTTCCGAGAAGCGGCAAAAAAATTATTTATCACACAACCCAGTCTTTCGAATGGGATTCGTGAATTAGAAGAAGAAATTGGAGTAACTCTATTTATCCGTACCAACAAAGGAGCTTCTTTGACAGATGAAGGGTTGACCTTTTTAGAACATGCGGAAAAAATTTTGACACAAATGGAAATCATTGAAAATCGCTATCAAGAAGTGACCAAAAGTGAACGTTTTTCGATCTCATCTCAGCATTATGATTTCTTAGGAGAAGTAATGGGGAAAGTCATTCAGCAATTCAAAGACCAATATAAAAATTTTCGTGTATTCGAGACAACAACCTTGAAAGTAATCGAAGATGTAAAAAGTTATCATAGTGAACTTGGTATTATTTATTTAAATAGTCAAAATCAAACGGGGATTGAGCGATATCTAGAGCAAGCAAATTTAACATTTGATGTCGTAGGCAGCTTCAAAACACATATTTTTCTTGGCAAAAACCATCCGTTAGCAAAACAAAAAGAAATCGAGTTGGACCAATTATGCTGCTATCCTCAAGTTCGATTTACACAAGAAGGAAGCAATTTTGCCTATTTTTCAGAAGATTTGATTGAGAATCAGGAACAAGAAACGGTGATTTATACGAATGATCGTGGAACCTTAATGAATTTACTAGTAGAGACTGATGCTTATGCATCTGGATCTGGTGTAGTGACTGGATTTACCAAAAAAGAAATCCGATTAGTTCCATTGGCAGAAAGTACCAACAACAAGATTTGTGTTTTATACCAAAAAAATAAAGCAATTAGTTCGATTGGACAATTTTTTATAAAAGAATTAAAACAGCTGTTTTAAAAAGAAAATCACTTTAGAGTCTTAATTGAACTGACGTATACAATTTAAACTAAAAAATCATCCTATTAAATAAGGGTGATTTTTTAGTTTAAATGAACAGTTGATTAATAAACCATTATGTTGTTTTCTTCCATATATAATCGGCCATTAGTTGATACACTATTTCCATATCTTCTTGCGTTCCAATTGAAATTCGTAAGTAATTGCTCAATCGTTCGATTTTTGGAAAATATCGAACAAAAACATCTTTCGTTTCCAAATAATGATAAAGCTCTTCAATAACCAACTCTGGATGTGTGAGCAAGAGAAAATTGGTTTTTGACTCTAAAGAGTGAAATCCTATTTCTTCAATTTTTTTAGAAAACCAATCTCTGGTTTTACAAATTTCAGCCGTTATTCCTAAATAATATTCCTCATCATAAACAGCGGCAACCGCTATATTTTCAGCCAACATATCAACAGAATAAGGATTAAAAGAAGATTTAATGCTTTCCACAATTTTGACATATTCTGGATTACCGATTGCATAACCAATTCTTAAACCAGCCAAAGAACGTGATTTAGAGAACGTTCTAATAATAATTAGATTGGGGTATTTATCTAAAAGTGAAACAGCTGATTGATCCGCAAAATCAATATAGGCTTCATCAATGATCACAATAACGTCTTGATTCTTTTGTAACAACTTCTCAATTTCTGACAATGGTTTGAATAACCCAGTAGGTGCATTGGGATTAGCGATGATTATGCCACCGTTTAATTGTATATAATCGTTACAATTTACTTCAAAAGCATTATTCAGCGGTAATTCTTTAAATGGAATCTTAAACAATTCAGCCCAAACTTTATAAAAACCGTAAGTGATATCTGGAAATAAAATAGGATCTGAACTATTAAAAAATGCAAGAAAACAAAAAGCTAACACTTCATCAGAGCCATTACCGATTAAAAAATGATCAGGAGATAACCCGTGTTTACCCCCTAATACTGTTTTTAAAGCGAGATTATCAACGGAACTGTATCGTTTTAGTTGCTCAGCATCAAAATGTTTCAAGACTGTAGCAACAGTGGGTGAGGGCGGATAGGGATTTTCATTGGTGTTCAATTTGATCATATCTGGATAATTTGGTTGTTCTCCTGGAACATACGGTGTGATATTTCTGATACCTTTCATTTAACTCGCTCCTTTCATTTCCTTTAACTATAAAGAAGCAACATTAGTTTCGCAAGTTTAATCTGTGAATTTGAAAAGAAAACACGGAGTTTTGAAATACAAATTTCATTTTACGGTAAATTATGCTATGATAATTCCATTAAGAAAGTACAATTAACACACGAACGTTTCGATTGATGTAAATTTGATTTGAAGGTCGAACCATTACGGTATGAGGAGATGGTTTCATGGATTTAACGAAAAGATTTAACAAGCAAGTTTATAAAATTGCTGTTTCAACGATCAGACAATTTGACGAACAAGTAACAGATATTGAGGGCATCATAAAGCTAACGTTAGGTGAGCCGGATTTTAATACCCCAGGACACGTAAAAACAGCAGCACATGATGCGATTGACAAAAATTTTTCGCATTATTCAGGTATGTCTGGGTTGACGGATGTTCGTGAAGCAGCTACTTTTTTTATGAAAGAAAAATATGGTGTCAGCTATCAACCAGCGTCTGAAGTTTTAGTCACTGTAGGAGCAACAGAGGCTATTTCAGCAAGTTTATTATCCATTTTGGAACCCGGGGATAAAGTCTTGATGCCAGCGCCAATCTATCCAGGCTATGAACCCGTAATCACGTTAGCACAAGCAGAACCAATTTATATCGATACAACACCGAATGATTTTGTATTGACTCCTGAAATGATCGAAGGTGCAATGAAAGAACATGGAGATAAAGTCAAAGCAATTATTCTAAATTACCCAAGCAATCCGACTGGTGTAACGTATACTCGTGAAGAAGTCAAAGCCATCGCTGATGTATTGAAAAACTATCCAATTTTTGTGATCAGTGACGAAATATATAGTGAATTAACTTATGAAGATCAACATGTATCGATTGCTGAATTTATTCCAGACCAAACCATTTTAATTAATGGACTATCAAAATCACATGCGATGACGGGGTGGCGAATCGGATTTATTTTTGGACCGAAAATTTTGATTGCGCAAATCATCAAAGTCCACCAATATTTAGTCACAGCGGCTTCGACTATATCTCAAAAAGCTGCTGTCAGAGCATTGATTGAAGGAATGAATGATGCTGCAGTGATGAAAGAAGAATACCGTGAACGCCGAGATTTCGTTTATGAGCAAATGACCTCTTTTGGATTTGAAGTTGCCAGACCAAATGGTGCCTTCTATATTTTTGCTAAAATTCCTGCAGGATATCTACAAGATTCGATGAAATTCTGTGTAGATTTAGCTCAGCAACAAGCAATCGCCATCATTCCAGGGATTGCTTTTGGTCAAGAGGCTGAAGGGTATGTACGAATCAGCTATGCTGCTGATTTAGCTACCTTAAAAGAAGCAATGAAGCGAATTGGCAAGTATATCCAATCGAAGTGATTGCATTTATTTTCGAGTGATCATTTAATCTAATCCCAATTTGAACGCTATAAAAATGAGGCAAACATAACCTTTACATTCCTTTACTCATTATTTACAGAACGTTGAAACAGAATTAACACTCTACTGTTAAACTAATCTTGTAACTAATTGAAAAGGACGTGTAAAAATGAAGAAACGTTTATTATCAACAATTGTTTTAAGTGTAGGACTTTTAATCGTAGGTTGTGGCAATCAAGGAGCTGCAACTGATGAGAGTAGTAATAAAGCTAAAGACAGTGGAAGTAATAGTAATCAACCGGTTAAAATTGTAGCAGTTGGCTCAACTGCTTTACAACCATTAGTAGATGCAGCAAAAGAGCAATTTGTTTCTGAGCATGCTAATTATACAATCTCTGTTCAGGGGGGAGGGAGCGGAACTGGACTTTCTCAAGTTGCTGACGGAGCTGTAACAATTGGAAACTCTGATGTTTTTGCCGAAGAAAAATCGGGAGTAGATGCTTCAAAACTCGTTGACCATCGTGTTGCTGTTGTCGGAATGGGACCAGTTGTTAACAAAGATGTAGGTGTTAAGAATATTAGTAAACAAGAATTAATTGATATATTTTCTGGGAAAACTAAAAATTGGAAAGATTTAGGCGGCAAAGACCAAGAAATTGCTGTCATCAATCGTCCAAGTGGTAGTGGTACGCGGGCAACGTTTGAAAAATGGGGTCTGGATGGTGCAAAAGCTGTTCAATCTCAAGAACAAGACTCTTCAGGTACGGTTCGTCAAATTGTGTCTCAAACACCTGGTGCAATCAGTTATCTTGCCTTCTCATATATGGACGAATCAACAGAGGCATTAAGCATTGATAATGTAAAACCTACAGAAGAAAATGTTGCAGATAATTCTTGGAAAATTTGGTCTTACGAACATATGTATACAAAAGGCCAACCAGATGAGGATGTAAAAGCATTTTTAGATTTCATGCTAACAGATGATGTTCAAGAAGGTGTAGTGAAAGAATTGGGCTACTTACCGATGACCATGATGAAAGTGGAAAGAGATGTAACAGGAACCATCACTACTAAATAATTTTTTCTCCTTAAAGAATCAAAAAGAGGCAGGATGTGAAAACGTCTGCCTCTTTTTGATAAAATCAGTTTTTAGGTAGTTTTACTATAAAAGTTGAGCCTAAGCCTAAATGACTATCGATCGTAACGGTTCCGCCTAATAATTCGGAATAATTATGCACGATTGATAAGCCTAAACCAGTTCCGCCTGAATGTCGACTTCTTGCTCTATCTACACGGTAAAAGCGTTCAAAAATTCGTTCTTGGTCTTCTAAGCTAATCCCGATTCCCGAATCCTTGACCACAAAATAAAATGTTTCAGCGAAACCAAAATCAATTGTGATCGTTCCATTAGATTGAGAATACTGAATGGCATTTTCAATCAAATTTTTAACGATTGGATAAAAAAGTTCATACTTTGTTGTATAGGTAATGGTTTCATCCCCAAGAATTTCAATTGATAAATTCTTTTCTGTGATAACTTTCCGGTAAGAACGCAGAATTTCTGTGATGAAAGGGTGTACGGCAACATTTTGATCATCGTATGAAATAGTTCTGCCATCACGAGAAAGTTGTAAAATTTCCTGAATCAATTGTTGCAAACGCAATGCGTCTTTTTGCATGATTTCTAAAAATTGCGTTAAGGTTTCAGGATCATCTTTTGCTCCATCTAATAAGGTTTCTGTAAAACCTAGCAAAGAAGTGACAGGTGTTTTTAACTCATGAGACACATTACTAACAAAATCTTTCTGGATTTTTTCCAATTGCCTAACACGGGTTAAATCATACGCTATTCCAAGAACTTGGTAATCATTTCCATCTTCTTCTATAAAACGTAAAGACATGTCTAAAATCGTTTCATTCAATGTGTCAGTTAGTTTGATTTCTTGGTGTATTGAACTTTTTTCTGTGATAACTTGATGAATCAAGTGGATTAGGGCAGGTTCTTTAATGACGTCAAAGTAATCTTTACCAGAATCATTTTCATCAATCATTAAAATTTCAGTCATTTTAGGGTTGATCAATTGAAGCTTCCCATCAATATCAATAATGAAGACGCCAATCATCAGCTCATCTAATAATGCGTGGAATTGTTCGTCAGTTGATGTATAAGCTAGATACGTTTGACTCATTTGTTGGCTCAAGAGGTTAACAGTTTGATACAGTTCATTCCATTCCGGAGAATCTTGGATAATTGAACGAGCTTCGTCTGGGTATTTTACAATTTTTTTCAAAACGGGTAAAACCGTCACCAACGGTTCATTTTTCTGGCGAAGTAATAAAAAGACAAATGCGGTAATAACAAAAAATAAAAGGCCTAACGTAATTAGAATATAACGTCGAAATGATTGTATGCTATTTGAAAACTGTGCTGTTTCTTCTGACATACGAATAATTCCGATTAGTTCGCCATTTTTTTTAACTGGTAAAGCAAGATAAAGCAATTGTTGCTTTAACGTAGTACTTTTTCTTAAAGCAGAACCAAAATCAGCGCCAGACAAAACTGCTTTGATTTCAGGTCGGCTACTTCTTGATTGGTGAAGTGCCGAATCGATACTGTCGAAAAAAATCTCGCCTTTATCATTCATGAGGGTCAAACGTTCGTTTTTATCAGTTGAATAGTGTTTAATCAACGTTTTTTCTTGTTCTGAAAACTGTTGCGTTAAAAATAAATCTGGGGAAAGTTGATCAAGAATCAACGTGCCTTTTTTTTGCAAATATTCTTCCTGTTGGGACAATAATTCCCTTTTGAAAAAGTAGTTTGTCAAAAGAATACTGCCCACAAATAAGGCCAGCATCATAATTCCAACTATCCAATATTCAATTCGCTGACGTTTTTTCATTTTTTAGGCTCCTGAAAGCGATAGCCAAATCCTCTAACTGTGACTAAATAAGCAGGGCGTTTTGGGTCAATTTCAATTTTATCTCTTAGATGACTGACATGAACATCTACAATGCGACTTTGACCTGCAAAATCATAATTCCAAATGCGGTCTAACAACGTATCACGATCAATGACACGATCTTTACGCTTGACGAAGTAGACAAGCAATTCAAATTCTTTCGGTGTTAACTCGATTTTCTTGCCGCGAACACTCACTTCATAATTTTGCTCATCGATACTAATTTCACCTAATACCAACGGGGCTTTAGTCGTTTCATTAAATTCTTCTGTTTTATTTGCTGTGGGTTTTAGACGACGGAAGATTGCTTTCATTCTTGCCAAAACTTCTCTAGGACTGAAAGGTTTTGTTAAATAATCATCGGCACCAATCTCCAATCCGATGATTTTATCAACTTGATCATCTTTAGCGGTCAAGATCAAAATGGGCGTGTCAATTTTTTCCCTACGTAGTGATTTTGTGATTTCTAAGCCATCCATGTTCGGCAGCATAACATCTAGAATGATAAAATCAAATTGATTGGACAAGGCTAACTCATAACCGACTGCTCCATCTTCTGCTGATATTACTTCATAGCCGTCTTTTTCTAAGTTAAATGTTAACAGCGTTACGATCGACGGCTCATCGTCAACAACGAGTATTTTCTTCATCTATTGAGCTCCTTTAAATACGAAATAAACACAAGGTTATTTTATCATAGATTCCGAGCTATCAAAAACTTTATGGAATGTTTCTAAAACTACTTTCAAAGCTAAAGAAATGGTATAATAGTAAAGATTGAAATGAGGGAAGCAAATGATAGGAATTAGCGCATGTCTTGGAGGGGTTTGCTGTCGCTATGATGGTCAAGCCAAAGAAATTACTGCCTTGAAAAAATTAGTAGAGAACGGTCAAGCCGTACTTGTTTGTCCAGAAGTGTTAGGTGGTTTACCAATTCCTCGAGAACCTGCTGAAATCAGAGGCGGGGACGGATTTGATGTATGGAATGGTGATGCGAAAGTCCTTACGAATACTGGGGAAGATGTGACTGCTCTATTTAAACAAGGAGCCATCACAGCCTATCAAAAGTTAGTTGAACAGAAAATCACCACGATTATTTTAAAAGAAAATAGTCCGTCTTGTGGAAGTAAAAGCATTTATGATGGGACATTTTCTGGCAATCATCGTAATGGTTCTGGCGTTGCAACAGCCTATTTTATTGATAGAGGGCTGATTGTTGTTTCAGAAAACGACTGGGAAACCGCGATTGATCGTGTCAAATAAGTTCCTGTGACTACCTTAAAATAATGTTCTAAAATTATTTTAACTGTTTAGTAGTAAAAAATAATGGAAGAACGCATTTTTATTAAAAGACCTTTGCGCAAATAATCACCGTTATTTGGGACGATTGAGCGATTCTTAAAAAAAACTCGAAAATCAAAGAAGAACTATTGACTAATCACCCTTAAATCGGTAATCTAAAAGGGATTGAAGATAGGAGCAACAACTATGGAAATTGAAAAGACCAATCGAATGAATGCGTTGTTTGAATTTTACTCCACTTTGTTGACAGAAAAACAAATGAATTATATGGAGATGTATTATGCGGATGATTTCTCATTAGGCGAGATTGCTGAAGAATATGATATTAGCCGTCAAGCCGTTTACGACAATATAAAACGGACAGAAAAGATTTTAGAAGAATATGAAAAAAAGCTTCATTTATTTTCTGACTATATCGTACGTGGGGAATTACTTGAGACACTTAAACGTTACGTGAACGAAACCTATCCGAAAGACACAGCAATCATACAGTATATAGAACAAATACAAGAAGTAGAGGAATGAGATTATGGCTTTTGAAAGTTTAACAGACCGCCTGCAACAGGCAATGAGCAAATTACGTCGTAAAGGAAAAGTATCTGAAGCTGACGTAAAAGAAATGATGAGAGAGATTCGTTTGGCTCTCTTAGAAGCCGATGTCAATTTACAAGTTGTCAAAGACTTTACAAAAAGAGTTCGTGACCGAGCAGTTGGTGTGGAAGTTCTTGAAAGTTTGTCGCCAGCCCAACAAATCGTTAAAATCGTCGATGAAGAATTAACCGCGACATTAGGAACTGAGACAGTTGGCTTAAATAAGTCAGAGCGTATTCCGACTGTTATCATGATGGTTGGGTTACAAGGGGCTGGTAAAACCACTTTTGGCGGTAAATTAGCGAATCATTTGATTAAGACTGAAAGTGCACGGCCATTAATGATTGCAGCTGACGTTTATCGTCCAGCGGCGATCGACCAATTAAAAGTATTAGGTCAACAATTAGACGTACCAGTTTTCGATATGGGGACTGAGACAAGTCCTGTGGAAATCGTTCGTCAAGGGATGGCATTAGCTAAAGAAAAGAAAAATGATTATGTCTTGATTGATACGGCAGGTCGTCTGCACGTCGATGAAGCATTGATGGATGAGCTAAAACAAATCAAAGAAGTAGCGCAACCAGATGACATTTTGCTTGTTGTTGATGCAATGACCGGGCAAGATGCAGTGAATGTTGCGGATAGCTTTAATCAACAATTGGGAATAACTGGTGTAGTAATCACCAAACTTGATGGAGACACACGCGGAGGTGCGGCACTTTCTATTCGTTCTGTCACTGGCGCACCGATCAAATTTATCGGTTCTGGTGAAAAACTAACTGATTTAGAAATTTTCCATCCAGATCGTATGTCTAGCCGTATTTTAGGTATGGGAGATATGCTGACACTGATTGAAAAAGCCCAACAAGATTATGATGAGAAAAAAGCTGAAGAATTAGCCACAAAAATGAAAGAAAACAGCTTTGACTTTAATGATTTTATCGAACAGCTCGATCAAGTAATGGGTATGGGTCCAATCGAGGACTTGCTAAAAATGATTCCAGGTATGAATAATATGCCTGGGTTAGAAAATGTCAAAGTCGATCCCAAAGATGTGGCTCGTAAAAAAGCAATGGTGCTTTCTATGACGCCAGCCGAACGTGAGAATCCAGACCTATTGAATCCGAGCCGTCGTCGCAGAATTGCAGCTGGTTCAGGAAATAATGTCGTTGAAGTCAATCGGATGATCAAACAATTCAAAGAATCCAAAAAAATGATGCAACAAATGTCCAAAGGAAATATGGATATTCCAGGCATGGATCAAATGCTTGGTGGTGGTATCAAGGGCAAATTAGGTAAAATGGCCATGAATCGCATGGTGAAAAAAAACAAGAAGAAGAAAAAGAAGAAAAAATAAAAAAAGAACTGACTCAGGTTGACGACCTGAGTCAGTTCTTTTAGCTAAATCGCTAGTTTAACTATTCTTCTCTAAAAAAACAAGATAAGCATCAACAATCGTTTTGAAAAAACTCATAGTATTTTCAGCAATAGTTCCATCTTCATTAATTAGATTTACCACATTGCCGATATAAGCTTCTGGCTGTTGCAATGTAGGAACATTTAGGAAAACAAGTGATTGACGTAAATGATGATTTGCACCGAAAGCACTTAATGCACCTGGGGAAACACTAACAACTAAACCAGGTTTACCATCCCAAACACTTTGACCGTAAGGACGTGAACCAACATCTAAAGCATTTTTTAAAACGCCTGGAACAGAGCGATTGTATTCGGGTGTGATGAAAACAAGACCAGACAATGACTTTACTTCTTCTCTAAATTTCGTCCAAGCAGCAGGAGGCGTACGTTTATCATCAAAATCTTGATTATACATTTCTAATTCATGTAAATCGACAAAAACAGGTTCATATTCTTTTGGGAACAAACTTGAAAGTGCATGTGCAATTATTTTACTATAAGAATCTTTTCTCAAACTTCCGACAAAAAAACCAATTTTTTTCTTCATAAAATAGTCCTCCATTCATTGAATAACATTGTTTATTTTATTTTAATTCGAAAAAGGTAGTTTTGCAAGAAATCACTATTTAATCATCAACACGTTGTATGCAATCATTATTCATTACTAGCTACTAAGAGCGTCAATAATAAGCGGTTTAAAGCTTTTTTAAAGGTGTCAAGAAAAAACTCTTTACAGCTTGCTGAAAATCTGGTAAACTAACATTTGTGATTAAGTTAATGGAGGTGTAATATATAAAATGTCAGTTAAAATTCGCTTAAAACGCATGGGTTCTAAGAAGAGTCCTTTTTACCGTATTGTAGTTGCAGATTCTCGTTCTCCACGTGATGGACGTTTCATCGAAACTGTTGGAACATACAATCCTTTAAAAGATCCTGCAGAAGTAGTTTTAAAAGAAGATTTAGTTTTAGACTGGTTGTCTAAAGGCGCTCAGCCTTCAGATACAGTTCGTAACATCCTTTCAAAAGAAGGCGTTATGAAAAAACACCACGAAGCTAAACTTGAAAAGAAATAAGGTGACCGATGATGACAGATGTGAAAGAGTTAGTCTTAACTATCGTTCGCCCATTAGTCAGTCAACCTGAGCTGGTCAACTTGGAAATAGCAGAATCAGATGATTTTATAGAGTACAATTTGACTGTATCGCCTGAAGATATTGGGCGTATCATTGGCAAGCAAGGACGTGTTGCTAAAGCAATTCGTACAATTGTTTACAGTGTACGTGTAGAAGGACCTAAAAAAGTTCGTTTAAATATCGTAGATGGCAAATAGCACAAAAGAAAGCACCCAAATTGTTGGGTGCTTTTTTTGTTGAATAATTATTTTTTTCTAAATACTTTAATCTCAAAAATTGGTGCATCAAAAATGATTTCAGCGTCATCAATCATCAGACCCAGTAGGTGATAATCTTCTTCTTCATGGTGAGTGATACCAAGTAATTCATCATAATAACTCTCAATGCTTAGATCTCTTGGTGTGTTTAATAAATCCAATAAATGCAGGACATTTTCTGGTTCTTCTTCAGTATTTCCTTGTATAGCAATAGAAAAACCTTCAGACGTAAAGTTAACACTAATACGGATTTCTTCAATGTCATTCGAAAAGAAGTAAGTCAATAATTCATCTATGATTCTCTTAGCTTTGTCTCTTTCTTGCATGTTGTTTCACCTTTCTGATCTGTAAAATATTATCAAGTAATGGTACCATGACCGCTGCCACAAAACCAGTAGAAAATCCATTATTATAAAGATTTAGTCCACCGTGAAGATAACTGACATTTGTGACCAACGACATATGTAAAAATCCGGCGATCAAGCCAAACGTGATGCCATAATATCCAGCAATTGGTGCTAACCCAGTACCGAAAATACCCGCAAGCACGACTGTTGTTTGGTTTACCTCGAAAACAGAAGACACTTGAGCGGTCAAAAAGACGCTAACTAACAAAGGGAGACTATTGAGAAGATGATTACCGAACGCACTAAAACCAACTGCAGATAAAATAGCGCCAACAATCGGTCCATTAAGTGTTGAATGACTGATTTGAGTATAACCAACAAGCAACAAACCCATCAGGGCCATATTCATCATAGTAGCACCTACACCTGAGATAGAAATAAAATCAGTGATCAATTTCCCGGATGTTTTGCTGATATCTTTTAATCCCTTCAGCGAAAAATGATTGACAATAAACCCAAGCAAAAACATGATGAAAAATAAAAACAGCAGAAAAAAAAGAAGTTTAGTATGATAATCAGTTGAAACTAAGTTTTTCCCTTCAATCTTCCAGCCGAACATCCTTAAAATACCAGTAAATAACATAGCAATAAGTCCAGAAGTAAAACCAACATTATATAACGAAAATCCTTTATGGAAGGTCAGAATATGCGAGGCTAGAGGTGGTAAAATCAACCCAATAAATATACCCACTGAACATCCTAACGGAATGGAAAACATCAAAGGTAACGAGATCCCAAAAGTGAGGTAACTAATAATAGGAGATAGGGCACTCCCAAATAAGCTGACAACGATAAACTGTGAAAAAGGTTTCTTTACAATGTTTGCATAAAAAAGCCCGCCAACGATGATCGGAATCGAATTATACATATTTTTTCCGAAAAATGAGCATCCAGATACTGTAAACAAAGCAGCGATCATAGGACCATTGATGGGAATATTTTCTTTTTTAGCAAGTAAAACACTAATTAGTGTAAGCAAACCACTATTAACAAACGCGCTGCCAAATGTTCCAAGTTCAATATAATCAGTTAATAAGTTGCTAGGTGAAGTTAAGATTCGAAGCATACCAGACCACAAAAACGAAAGAGGTTCACTAAATACGCCAATCAAAATTAAAATCAAGCAATAGCCAATCAGAAAATAATAGTTTCTATTCTTATCGATCATTTCTGAACGATTTTTATCAGTGTGTAAAAAAAGTGTCTGGCCATTATTGTTAGCCATAAAAATACCTCCATTATCTATTTAATAACATAACTATAGCTTGTAAAAGCTTCATCGGTCAATACCATTTCAGTAAAGTCGAGTAAATTATCATGTTTTTCTGACATATTCATAAATATTGATAAAATCAGCCGCCAAAAGAGTGTAAAATAAAATTGTAATATTAATAAGATAAATAGTTAGATAATTTAAAAATTATCATCAAGCTTAAAAGTTAGACATTACACTCTTTTCTGTCACAGGTTAAGACGTTTCACATGTTTATTTTGCTTTAAAAATTAAGGAGGGACTATTGTTGGTTAGGAAAAAAATTTATAAAAAAGAACATATCTTAGCTGCTGCACAAGATTTATTACTAGAAAAAGGATTTTCATTTATCACAGCGAGAAATGTTGCAAAACACATGGAGATTTCAACACAACCTATTTATCTTGAATTTAAAAATATGGAAGAGTTAAAATTAACATTACTAAAAACAATCCATGTATTTTTAGAAAATGAATTCTTTTCTAAAATAAAAACATCAAATAATTGTGCGAATTTTGCCTTAAATTATATTGATCTAGCAAAAACAAACAAAAAATTATATATCTCTTTATTTGTGGAACCTCATTCATATGGGAAAGAATTACAGAAATTATTTTTCAGTTCATTTCAAAAATATCTTCTTAATGATGACAACTATCGTACAGTTTCAAATGAACAGCTTGAAACGTTACATAAGAATATATGGATCGTTGCAGCTGGCATCGCTTCTTTAAGTGGTTCTGGAATAGTAAATCAAACAGAAGGACAATTGATTGCATTGTTTACAACTATCGAAAAAAATAGTGGAATAAGCTAAACCATTCAGAGACCGAGAACTATCTCAGTCAAAAGGACTAGATTGATTTCGTCTATTCGACTGATTGTTTTTTGTTATTCTGATGCTAAACTAACTTTATCAAGTGAAAGTTGGAGGAAGTATCGTGAAAATAATCAAAACAATCATTGTAATAGCAATACTTGGAGGAGTAGCTCTTTTTGGAGCTAAACTATATACGCAAAATCATTCAGATGAACTTTCTGGCACGATTGACCAATTAAACCCGTTAGTTCCAGAAGGGGAAGTTTATGTGAAAACAAAAAAGGCCGACAGTATTAATAGTTACGGCATTACGACATATAAACAACAATCTTTTGATAAAGAAGGAAAATCAAAAGAGATAATATTTACAGCAGATCATGAATTACAAACAGATCGCTATTTGAAAATTTATAATAAAGGCGCACACATAGAGACTTATGAAGAAGTTTCAGAGCAGGATATTCCAGAAAAAGCACTAAAGCAACTGCACAAATAAAAAACTACCAGAGTATTATCATCTGACCAAAAAGAGGAACAGTAAGGTTCTCTTTTTGGTCAGATGATTTCTGGCAGTTTCTTTGATCAATTTATTCAAATAGCCTGAGGTATAAAGTCAATTGTACATAAATCATTATGATAGAAATGGATTGTTGCATGAATTTGTCCATCCTCGATTAATTTTTGTGCAGTGTCTTTTACGTCTTCTTGGTTATATTGCTGGAAATTGATCACGTTTGCTACAAAATGAGGAGATTTCCGATAGGAAGCCTCAAGTATGAGCGTTTCGATTTGTGGATTAAACGTCATTCGTTTTCACCTCTTTTGTTAACAATACCACTTTATTTCTAAATTAGATAGTAATTCGTTGATACATGAGGATATAGAAAGAAATATTTTCATCAAATATTAGTGTAATAGAGCGAGAAAGGTAAAAAATCTTTACATCATACATAACTAATTTGTTTGCATCTGAAAGAAAAAAGAATGGCGATGAATCACCATTCTTTCAACGATTTATTTTTTTGCTTCTTGCAAGATATTGATCTTTTCGATTCGAATGTCTTTTTTAGGTTTATCTTGTTCTCCAGTTTCAGCAGAAGCGATTTTATCAACAACATCCATTCCTTTAGTCACTTGACCAAAAACAGTATGTTTGCCATCTAGGTAAGGTGTACCACCTTTTTTGTAAGCATCGATAATTTTTTCTGGATAATCATCTTTTAGCAAGCCATCTGACTTATCCTCAGCATTCTGAACAATAAAGAATTGGCTGCCGTTTGTGCCATTGCCTTTTTCATCTGTACCAGCATTTGCCATCGATAAGGCGCCACGCAGATTATATAATTGGTTAGAGATTTCATCATCAAACGAATTACCCCAGATACTTTCACCGCCAGTACCATCACCTTTAGGATCTCCGCCTTGGATCATGAAATCTTTGATAACGCGATGGAATGTAACATTATTATAATACCCATCTTTTGCATGTGTCATAAAGTTTTCGACTGTTTTTGGTGCTTGTTTAGGAAATAGTTTGATTTCAATTGTTCCTTCTGTTGTGACCATTTCGACTAAATCTTCATCTTCACTGACTTTATCAGATAACTGAGGTAGCTCTAGTGAATTTAAATCTACTGATTCAGATGATTTCGTCTTTGTTGAAGATGTAGCAGAAGAATCTGCTGTTTTTTTCTCATTTTTAGGACCACATGCTACAAACAATGCTAAAGCAGTTAATAAAGCTGTAGCAGCAATGATTTTTTTGGTTTTCATAAAGTTAAGTCTTCCTTTCAAAAATCGTTATATCTCATAATAACAAATCCGTTATAGAACCGCTAGTCAAAATGGAATATTTTTAAGATTCTTAAAAGGTGTAGACCACTTTTTCTTATTCTGCTATAATGAAAATGGATACATTATAATCAATACAAATCATAGGAGGTAGTAATAATGGGAAAATTAGGTATTTCTATTTATCCAGAACGATCAACTTTTGAAAAGGATAAAGCGTATCTAGACCTAGCAAATAAATACGGATTCAAACGTGTTTTTACAAGTTTACTTCAAATCACAGAAGACAAAGAAAAAGTACTAGCAGAGTTTAAAAAAGTGGTTGATTATGCAAATAGTCTTGGGATGGAAGTTATGGTCGACATTAATCCTGCCTTATTTGAACAATTAGAAATTTCGTATGATGACTTATCATTTTTTGATGAGATGGGTGCTTATGGTGTGCGTTTAGATGTTGGATTTACTGGAGCGGAAGAAGCACGTATGACAAGAAATCCATATGGAATCAAAATAGAAATCAATATGAGTTCAGGAACAAACTACGTAGATAATATTATGAGTTATTCACCAAACACAGACAACTTATTAGGATCTCACAATTTTTATCCGCATCGTTACTCTGGTTTAGGCTATGATCATTTTGTTTTTTGTTCAGAAAAATTTAGAAAATATAATTTAAATACAATGGCTTTTGTAAATTCACATGATGCTACTTTTGGTCCTTGGCCTACACAAGATGGATTGTGTTCGTTAGAAGACCATCGTGATTTAGAAATTGCTACCCAAGTGAAACATCTCGTATTGACGGGGTTGATCGATGATATCTTAGTGGGGAATGCTTATGCTTCAGAAGCGGAACTAAAGGCAATGGCGGATGCATTTAATGCAGAATATCCTTCTATAAAAGTAGACGTAGAAAAAGATATCACAGATGATGAAAGAGAAGTCTTATTCACAAGCCTTCACAGTTATCGTGGAGATCGTTCAGAATATATTTTACGTTCAACAATGACGCGTATTCACTTTAAAGACCGTGAATTTCCAGCTCACAACACAAGAAATATGACGAAAGGTGACGTGTTGATCGACAATGAGGGGTATGATCAATACAAAGGAGAAACACAGATTGCTCTGAAAGAAATGAAGAACGATGGACGAGTGAATGTCGTTGGGCGCATTTCAGACGACGAATTATTCCTATTAGACTTCTTGAAACCGTGGTCTAGTTTTAAACTGATTGAACATAACTAATAGTAATAAGATCAAACTGGAAGTAAAATACTTTCACTTGATCTTATTTTTTCTTAAAAGAGCTTTTTTTGTTAAACTCTACCAGTCAGGATAATATTGAAAGTTTTTTACAGCTGAAAGATATATTTTTGTATATGATTAATATTGCGAAAATTCGAATAAAACATTATACTATTTAAGAATTTAAAAAATCGTATTATTTATTCTTTGTCTAAGAATCACATGTTTTTGTGAGTGATACGTTTAAACGGGGAGTATTAGGATGAATCGAATTGTAAAATTTTTGATAGCTGTAGTAATTTTGTTGGTAATCGTATTAACAGGAGCAGGGATGTATTTCTATAATTATGCCGTTGTTCCATCAAAAAAAGATTTTCTAGCTGGAGATACACCAGGAACCGATACCGAGGTGAAAACACCTCAAGAAAAATGGTTTAAAGACAAACGTAATCGTTCTTATTGGGATGTAACATCCAAAGATGGTTTAAAGTTAAAGGCAATCTATTTGCCGGCTGAAGGAAAAACAGATAAAAATGTTATTATGGCACACGGCTACATGGGCAGTGCAGAGACGATGGCTAATTTTGCTAAAATGTACCATGATTGGGGCTATAATGTTTTGGTGCCAGATGCTAGAGGACATGGTGAAAGTGAAGGCGACTATATAGGTTTTGGTTGGCCAGAACGAAAAGATTATTTACAATGGATTGATAAATTATTAGCTGAAAATGGTAAAGATGCTCAAATCACCTTATACGGGATTAGTATGGGTGGCGCTACAGTCATGATGACCAGTGGTGAAAAGTTACCAGAAAATGTTAAAGCAATCGTTGAAGACTGTGGTTATTCCACAGTAAATGAAGAATTAGCGTATCAATTAAAAGATATGTTTCATTTACCATCATTTCCGTTAGTACCTGTTACAAGTTTGATCACGAAAATTCGTGCTGGTTATTTCTTTGGTGAAGCAAGCTCGATTGCACAACTGAAGAAAAATAAAGTACCGATGTTGTTTATACACGGCGATGCAGACAAATTTGTGCCTTTTGAAATGCTAGATGAAGTATACAAAGCCACAGATGCACCAAAGGAAAAATTTGTTGTCAAAGGTGCAGAACACGCTAAATCCTATTCTGCTGACACTAAAGCTTACAAAGAAAACGTTGAACGGTTTTTAAAAAAATATGTAGATTAATAAAAATCGTCATCCAGTATGAACAGCTGGTGACGATTTTTTAAAGCAAAAAGTAGTCATTATTTAGAATGACTGCTCATTAATTGTGATTCTTGCTACTTTAACTATACATCTACTAGAATTCTTTGATATGATAATAAAAAGAAATGAGGTAAAATAGATGGAAGAACAAATTATTGACTATCTGCATAACTTACAAATCGAACGTGGGCTATCTCTTAACACAAGAAAAAGCTATGAACGTGACTTACATAAATATTTTGCTTTTCTAAAAGAGCAAAAGGTAGAGACTTGGCAAGTAATTGATCGTTACATAATTATGGAATATTTACAAACCTTACATAATGAAAATAATGCGTCTGCTACCATTATTCGAATGATTTCAACTCTGAGAGGGTTTCATCAATTTTTAAGACAAGAACGCTATACAGATCATGATCCAATGCAGCATATCGATTCGCCGAAAAAAGCGCAAAAGCTTCCGAGCACACTGTCGATTGAAGAAGTGACGACTTTAATCGAAACGCCTGATACAACCAAGCCTCTAGGGATAAGAAACCGAACGATCTTAGAAGTCATGTACGCAACTGGGTTACGAGTAAGTGAATTAGTTGATTTGAAAATAGGCGATTTACATTTGTCGATTGGCTTACTACAGACGATTGGTAAAGGAGATAAAGAACGGATTATACCTTTAGGAGATTATGCGATTCAATGGATCGAAAAATATTTAGAAGAAGCTAGGCCAATCTTAATAAAAAAAAATCAAAATGAAACACATCTATTTGTAAATCATCACGGGAATTCCTTGTCAAGACAAGGAATTTGGAAAAACTTGAAACAAATTGTACAGGAAGCTGGAATTAATAAAACGATTACGCCACATACGCTTCGTCATAGTTTTGCGACACACTTATTAGAAAACGGGGCTGATTTAAGAATTGTACAAGAACTCTTAGGTCATGCAGATATTTCTACGACTCAAATCTATACTCATATCACGAAACAGCGAATGGCGGATGTTTATAAGCAGCACTTCCCAAGGGCTTAACGAATAAAAAAAGAAGGTGAGATCATGTTAACGTATTATCGAAAAGAGCAAAGAAAAATTGCAATGGGTCTTTTAAGTTTCCATCAAAAATTAACAGAGTATCACTCGTTACTAAAAGAAATAGATACATATGAAACTGACGATCACTTTTATTTACTTTTTTGGACACCAGTCGGAGAACAAAATATTCAAGGAATTATTGGGATAGAGTTAGAAACAGCTGATGGGATGATTTTACATGATATATCGATCAATCCTTCTTTTAGAGGTGAAAATCTTGGCTTCATTTTGTTAAATGAACTAACTGAGCTGTATCCTGATACAAAAATTTACGGAACATTAGCTACATCTTCATATTTATCTAAGTGGAAAGAACACAACGCCTGAATTTTATGGTAAACTAAAGCGTTGAAAAAGAAAGTTGGATAACCTTGCAGGAAATTAATGTTAAATTAGATGTATTTGAAGGTCCGCTCGATCTTCTACTGCATCTGATTCAAAAATTAGAAATTGATATTTACGATATTCCAATCGCTGCTGTAACAGAACAGTATATGAACTATATCCATACAATGAAAACTTTGGAATTAGAGATTGCTGGCGAATATTTAGTGATGGCAGCGACATTGATGGCAATCAAAAGTAAGATGCTTTTACCTAAACAAGAGTTGGAAATGGCAGAAGACGATGAGATTCTTGATGGGGAAGATCCTCGAGACGCGTTGGTTGCGCAATTACTTGAATATCGGAAATTTAAATATGCCGCAGGTCTTTTGCATGAAAAAGAATCCGAAAGAAGCCTTTATTATACAAAAGAACCAATGGATATCGATGAATACAAAGAAGACAATCCTTTATTAGAACCGAATCAATTGAATACAATCGATCTTTTTCTAGCTTTTCATGCAATGCTAGAAAAGAAAAAAAGTCGTCAGCCAGTTGAAACGACGGTTGCAGGGGATGATGTTTCGATTGAGGAAAAGATTGCAACAATCACTCAAAAAATGCGTCAGATCGATCGGAAAACACCGATACAGTTTGACTCTTTTTTCACTTCATATTCTAAACAAGAAGTAGTTACGACTTTTATGGCTTTGTTGGAATTAATGAAAAAAGGAATTGTTCATGTAGAACAAGAGGATAATTATAGTACTATTTTACTTTATAATACATCCGAAGAGATTGAGACAAATACGGAGGAAACAGCGTGACAACAGTAAGTCAAATCGAAGCGATTCTATTTGTTGTTGGTGAAGAAGGTATTGGATTAGAAGAATTATCTTATTTATTGGAATTATCTACCGCCAAAACATACGAAGCCTTGACCACTTTAAAAGAACGCTATGAATCAGATAAACAAGCAGCTTTAAATATTTTAGAAGTTGGCAATCACTTCATACTTTCAACTAAAAAAGTCTTTGCACCATTATTAAAAAAATATGCGCAATCCCCTATCTCCAACTCGTTGTCTCAAGCAGCGCTCGAAACATTATCGATCGTTGCTTATAAACAACCAATTTCAAGAGTTGAAATAGATGAAATTAGAGGTGTTCAGTCGGCAGGTTCAATGCAAAAACTAGTTGCCCGTCAATTAATCGAAGAAAAAGGACGGGTAGACGGGCCCGGTCGCGCTATTTTGTATGGAACTACGGCTTATTTCATGGATTATTTTGGTTTAAGATCCTTAGAAGAGCTGCCAGACATTCATCAAATGGAAGAAGAAATCGCTGAAGAGTTACCTTTAGACCTCTTTTTCGACCGTTACAAAGAGTTAAATGAAGAAGAATTACCAACGGACACAAATGAATCGGAGGAAGAAAACTAAATGGAAAGACTTCAAAAGGTTATTGCGCATGCAGGCATTGCATCACGCAGAAAAGCAGAAGAATATATCGTCAATGGACGAGTAAAAGTAAATGGAAAAATTATTCGAGAATTAGGAACACAAGTAGGGAAAAATGACAAAGTCGAAGTAGATGATGTACCGATTTACAAAGAAGAATATGGTTATTATCTTTTTTATAAACCAAAAGGTGTTATTTCAGCTGTTTCTGATGACAAAGGCAGAAAAGTTGTGACGGACTTTTTTTCTCATATCAAAGAACGAATTTATCCTGTTGGAAGATTGGATTATGATACATCTGGATTGCTGCTTTTAACAAATGACGGTGAATTTTCTCAAAGATTGACTCACCCAAGTCATGAAATCAATAAGGTGTATGTAGCAAAAGTAAAAGGATTAGCTAAAAAACATGATTTGCTTCCGTTGACTAAGGGAATGAAAATCGAAGGCTATAAGACTGCACCTGCTGCTTTTGAGATCATATCTGTTGATCTTAAAACGAACACAAGTATTGTTGAATTGACGATTCATGAAGGTCGTAATCACCAAGTGAAAAAAATGCTGCAAGCAGTTGGTTACCCAGTTCAAAAATTAAAAAGAGAAAAATACGGTGACTTGACCTTAAAAGGACTACGTCCAGGTGAATACCGTAACTTAAATAAAAAAGAAATCAGTGTCTTAATGAATCAATCAAAGTAATCTTATTATAAATATGAGTTGAAACTAAATTTAGTTTTAACTCATATTTATAATGGGTCAATTGCTGTATATGTGACCTTGTGAACAAATATATTGCTTTTTTTTTAAAAGGTTGTATACTGTACTTGTACAAAAAAATTAATAAAGGTTCGTCTTCAGGGGCAGGGTGAAATTCCCGACCGGTGGTTATAGTCCACGACCTACTTCATTTGAGGTGGCTGAATTGGTGAAATTCCAATACCGACAGTAAAGTCTGGATAAAGAAGATAGGGCTTATTTGAATTGGCATTTTTCAGATAAGATAACTCTACTCTATTTTCCCTGTTGGAAAATAGAGTTTTTTGCTGTAAAACACTGCGACTGGCTTTGCCAGACGTAGATGTAAACAGTACTTGGTGAGATACGTTTCCTTCATGCTGAAACACGACACTTCGATTCAGTATTATTGTTGTAAACCATGAAGAATCGTGGGACAACAAAGTAGAGGGTGAATAGTGTTTTTCGAGTGAAATAAGAGAAGTCACCTTCATTGTAAAACACTATATTTAACCAAAATGAAATATGAGTGAGTCTCTTTTAAAACGAAATACTGCTGTACACTCAACAACTGCTAAGAAATTTTCAATAAATTAGGAAATAACCTAGCAGTATATAGTGATGCAAACTTTGTTGTTCAGCCAAGCACCACCACACAACAAATCAAGAGTAATCGATGAAAAAGTCAGTTTAGAAAAGTTCGTTTGAAGATGGGTCCTTAAACAGGAGGATTTCATATGCGAAACAACAAGGTACAAAAAATGGTAAGTGTAGCAATGTTAGCAGCAATCGGTGTGGTTTTACAATATGTGGCGTTTCCAATTATACCGTCATTAGGTTTTTTAAAGATTGACTTTAGCGATATTCCCGTTATGATCAGTATGTTTTTGTTCGGCCCACTAGCTGGAATAAGTACTGCTTTCATAAGATCAGTATTGCATCTATTTACGACAGGAGCATCGCCACAAAACTTAGTGGGAGATGCCGCCAGCTTTTTTGCAACCACTGTCTTCACTTTGCCGATGTATTATTTTTTCAAGCGAGGAAGCGACAAACGTTCAAACAAAATTTTAGGTGTTTCTACAGGAATTATTGCGCTCACTGTTTTTATGGGTGTTGCGAATTACTTTGTCATCACACCAATTTATTTACAATTATTTGGCGTATCAGCTGGGCAATTCTTAGGAATGTCTTTAGCAAAATATGTTACGATTGGCATTATTCCATTCAATTTGATAAAAGGTGCAATCGTGAGTGCCGTTTTCTTGGTCCTTCATGCAAAACTTTTGCCATGGCTGTCTAGAAAACAATATCAGTTGAGTGATAAAAAAACATTAACGAAATAAACGATTGATTGATAGAATCTCTAAAACATAGAGTGGGACGACGTGTTTTGCTCTGTGTTTTTTTGTTCGTCAATACAAATTCTTCTAGTTCCATGGAAATTTTTGTTAAAATAGAAAAGATGAAGAGAGGAGAACAACGATGAAAAAATGGCAAAAACGATTACTTTGGTTTATGGGTGTATTGATAGCATTGATTTTAGTAGGTTTATTTTATGTAAAAACCATTACATATACTCCGACGACAATGGCCTTAGAAGCATCACAAAAAGCAACAGATGAGAAGGATGTATTGTTTTTTAAAGGGGATAAAGAGAAACCCGCACTAATTTTTTATCAAGGAGCTTTAGTTGAAAGTGCCAGCTATAGTATTTGGGCTGAGAAAGTGGCAGAGGCTGGATATTCGGTTTATCTAGTAAAAGAACCCTTAAATTTGGCTGTTTTAGGTCAAAATAAAGCGGAGCAAATCATACGTTCTAATGATCTAACAGATTACGTGATCGGCGGGCATTCCTTAGGTGGCGTTATGGCTAGTCGCTTTGCAACCGAACAAGATAATAGTGGATTAAAAGGTGTATTTTTCTTAGCCAGTTACCCTGATGAAAAAGGTAGTCTTTCATCCTTTAAAGGACAAGTTCTTTCACTGACAGGATCTAAAGATGGTGTTTTAAATTGGGATGCGTATGAGCAAGCGAAAAAATATTTACCCAAACAAACTGTTTTTCAAGAAATCAAAGGCGGAAATCATGCTGGATTTGGTAGCTACGGTGAGCAAAAAGGGGACAAACCCGCTGGAATCAATAATGACGAACAACAAGAAGCTGTTGCCAATCAACTAATTGATTGGCTAAAATCAATAAAATAAAGAATAAAAGGAGAGATTATAGTCTTTAGACAAGCATTCTCTCCTTCTTTTATTTCTAGTGTGAAAGTGAGAAACTATTTATTATTTTTCGATGATCTCTATTGCACGAACAGGACATTTGCGGTACGCTGTTAACGCATTGTTTTGTTCGTTTTTGGGAACAAATTCTTGTTGGGCCTGACCATCATTCTTTAAAATGACGATCCCATCATCATTATAATCAAAAATTTCTGGTGCATAAACTTGGCATAATCCGCAAGCGATACATTTTTCAGGAATAATTTTACATAACATAAGAGCACATCCTATTCTATCATTGAAAGAGGTGGAAATATGGAACTTTACTTTATTTTAGCGTTATTTCAGCACGGATACAAGGTACGAACTTCGACTTTGTACCACCTTTTAAAAGGCAAACGGACAAGCTCCGTATTACTATATGGTTTTCTATACGAAAATTTACGTTTTTTTCAGTTATTTCCATTATTATCTGAAAAGCAATTTAATACTATACTAGATGAATTAGTTAAGCAAGAATTATTGTGTTTAATGTCAGATAGCAGGGTTCAGATAACCGCAAAAGGGAAGCAGATCGTGCTTGAAGAGGGCAATCATTTTTCTTGGATCGATCATTATCGTTTTGGTAAAACAGACGAAATAATTTGGCGATTCTTACAGTTTACAGTGCAAGTGGTTTCGAACTTGTCCTACAATCATAAAAACTACATTCCTCTAGAACAGTCGCCACTATATCAGAAACAAATCAAACTGTTCCTAAAGTCAACAACGAAAGCACAATTGATCGGAACTGTAAAAAAAGAATGGATGCAACTTTTTTCTCAATTAACAAAAGATGAGGCGAATTTTTTCGCGCAACAATTTTCCGGCTATCAACTAATAGGTAAAACTTCTTTTCAACTAATGGATAATCAAGCGGATCCCTTTGAGCAGTTTTTGAGTAAAAAAGAAAAACTCCATCATTTACTGGATATAATTTGTCAAATGCCAGAGGATAGCTTCCTAAAGAAGCTGATTTTACCGCTAGTGAGACAAAATGAAAATAAGAGTATGAGCGAAACTTGGTCATATTTGGAAGCGCAGCTATCTTTAGAGGCATTGGCTCAGCAAAGAAGGGTCAAGGTAAGTACGATTAAAGATCATCTTATGGAATTAGCTTTAACGAAAAATTTTCCGTTTGAACAGTTTATATCAAAAAAAACAAATCAATTCTTACTTGAATACCCAAAACCCTATCAAGATTGGGTCTATTATTCCATCAAACAAATAATGCCAGAACTTGACTACTTTGAGTTTCGTTTATATCAAATTCAAAAACTTAGGGAAGAAAGAGACTTTAGACAATGACAATCGATTTAGAGCAAATATTGCAGGAAAATTTTGGTTTTAGTACGTTTAAACCTGGGCAAAAAGAAGTAATCCAGCAGCTTTTAAAGAAACGTGATACGTTAGCTGTTTTACCAACTGGTACAGGGAAATCATTATGCTATCAATTAGTTGGACAATTACTTAACGGCACAGTGATCATTATTTCCCCGCTTCTGTCATTGATGGAAGACCAAGTATACCAACTTCAGAAAAAAGGTGAAGCCAAGGTTATCGCCTTGAATAGTAGTTTGTCCTTTATGGAAAAACAATATGTACTTGATCATCTAAGTGACTACAAATTTATTTTAATTAGTCCTGAAACGCTAAGCCAAAAAGAGGTTCGAAAAAGAATTTCTGAGTTAACTATTGCTTTGTTTGTGGTAGACGAAGCGCATTGCGTTTCCCAGTGGGGTGTCGATTTTAGACCAGAATACACCAAATTAGCTAAAATCCAAGCAGAGTGTGGTTATCCATTGACTTTAGCCTTAACTGCCACAGCAACACCAGCTGTAAAAAAGGAAATAATGAAACAAATCTTTTCTCATCGTGAACCAATTTCAGAAGTCATTTTTTCTGTGAATCGGCCTAATATCGGTTTGATTGTTAATCAAACAACTGAAAAAGACGAGACACTGATTTCCTATTTGACACAATTAACAAACAGAGGAATTGTTTACTGCGCAACTAGAAAGATGGCTGAGAGAGTGAATCGTGTCATCAACGACCAAACAAATTTAAAATCAGCATTCTACCACGGGGGACTGACAGCCAATGAGCGCAGTTTATTACAACAGCAATTCGTCTCAAACCAATTAGATGTTTTATGTGCAACAAATGCTTTTGGTATGGGAATCGATAAACCAGATGTGCGCTTTGTTATTCACTACGATTGTCCTGATAGTTTAGAAAATTATGTACAAGAAATTGGTCGAGCAGGTCGTGATGGTCAGGCTAGTGTCGCGATTTTACTCTATCAAAAGGGTGATGAATCAATTCACTATTATTTCCAATCAGAAAGTCGGCTTGACCGAGAGCTGTTAAACGAATTAGCTGAAATACACTCAGACAATCAAGACAATGTTTTACCTACACTAAATGAAATTCAGCAAAAATGGCTACAAGGTTATTTAGAAAAAGAGTACACGATTGAAGAGTTAGAACAAAGATTATTAAGAAAAGAGAAAGAACGTCAACAACAGTTGGATGCTATGTTAAACTATATTAATGAAGAAAAATGCCGTCGGGTGTTTATTCAGCAGTATTTTTCAGAAACAATCGCAGAAATAAACCAAGAAAATTGTTGTGATCGATGCGACTTATCTTTTGACAACTACAAAGTTCAAATAGTACAATCACCAGAAGAAAACGAAATCTCCGAACAATGGGAGGACATTTTAATAAGATTATTTAAAGAATAAAAATAATCTTTTTTTAGACTGCAGTTGATAGAAAGCTGTGGTATAATAGCAAACGAGAGAATTTTAGGAGGAACGATACGTGAGTAAAAAAGATAAGAAAAAACAATCAGGTGCCCGTGAACCTTGGGAGCAGTCAATTTATGAGACAGATAAGAATGCTGGAGGTTCTCGCTCAGAAAAACGTCAACAAAAAAAAGGGAACACAGTTTTTCTAACGATTTTAGTTATCTTATTACTAATGATCATTACTTTACCAGTAGGAACATACCTTTATGTGATGCGAGATAAACCAAGTGACAACAAGCAGACTAGTCAGCCTTCATCCTCTGTGGTTGTTCAATCATCGACTAAAAATAGTTCGACAGAATCATCATCTTCAAGTTCTAGCTCTTCACAAGAGCAACCAGCTTCATCCTCTGAGGTAGCAACCGATGGTGGACAAAGTAGCAGTGTACCGCAAGAGACTACACCGACAAGTGAAGCGGCTGTGTACGATCAAGTTCGTAGTGGTGAGGGACCAAATCAAGTCGCTCAAAGAAATGGTATTACTGTTGAAGAATTATTACAATTAAATGGTATTTCCTTAGATACTGTTTTACAACCTGAGCAATCTTTACGCGTTAAATAACAAGAAAATCGGAGTGTAGCAATAGCGCTACTCCCCGTTATTAAGGGTCTGAAACAAAACAACTTATGTTTTGTACCAGACTCTTTTACTATGTGACAAACAAAGGAGTTCATTATGGAAAAGATAAGTATTGCGATCGATGGACCAGCATCTTCTGGCAAAAGTACAGTAGCAAAAATTTTGGCAAAAAAATTACATTATATTTATTGCGATACAGGCGCAATGTATCGGGCATTAACCTATTTAGCTATTCAAAAGAATGTCGACTTTGAAAATGAAAATGGTTTGGTTGATCTATGTCTCACACACACAATTTCTTTCAAGCAAACAGAAAAAGAACAATTAGTTTTTATTGATGGAAACGAAGTAACTGAAGAAATCAGACAACCGAATGTGACAAATGCAGTTTCAATTGTTGCGAAACATGCTTCTGTTCGTGAAAAAATGGTAGAGCTTCAACAAACAATCGGACGTCTAGGTGGTGTCGTTATGGACGGTCGTGATATTGGAACGGCTGTCTTACCAGATGCTGAAGTTAAAATCTTTTTGGTGGCAAGTGTGGAAGAACGCGCTGAAAGACGTTATAAAGAAAATCAGGAAAAAGGAATTAAAACCGATTTTACCACATTAAAAAAGGAAATCGAACACCGGGATTATCTGGACTCAACAAGGGAAGTGTCCCCGTTAAAGCAAGCAAAAGATGCTGTTAAAATCGACACAACTGGAATGAACATAGAAGAAGTTGTAAAAGCAATCGAAGAGGTCATCACAGTAAAAAGTTAACCTTTCAAATTTGGTCATAACATAGATAAGAAGATAATATGACTGTGGTAAAGTTATGCTATCTTTGCCTTGAAACAAGAAAATTTCTTCTCACTCTTAAAGAAATAAAAGAAAATGAGAGAAATCGCTTTATTTTTTTAGCAAAATCCCGTACTATTAAAGGAGTAGGTCAGATTTTACGAATTTTTTGGTGGCATAGGAGGATAAGTATTCATGACAGAAGACAAAAAAGTGGAAAACAGCAATGAAACAATGGAAGATGCAATGAACAGTTTCAAAGAAGTAAATGTTGGCGACATCGTTAAAGGTGAAGTGCTAGCAATCGAGGACAAACAAGTAATTGTTGGTATTGAAGATGCTGGCGTTGAAGGTGTAGTACCAGCAAAAGAATTATCTACGACTCAAGTAGAAGATATCAATGAATTAGTTAAAGTAGGCGATATCTTAGATTTAGTTGTCATCACTTCAATTGGCAAAGATAAAGAAAATGGTAGTTATTTACTATCTAAACGTCGTTTAGACGCTAAAAAAGTCTGGGAAGAAATCGAACAAGATTTTCAAGCTGGAAAAATCATTGAAGCCCCAGTTACAAATGTTGTAAAAGGCGGCTTAGTCGTTGATGTTGGTGTTCGTGGTTTTGTTCCAGCTTCAATGGTAGAAGACCATTTTGTTGACGATTTTTCTGAATACAAAGGCCAAACTTTGACGTTTAAAATCATTGAAATCGAGCCTTCTGAAAATCGTTTGATTTTATCTCATAAAGCTGTTGTTGCAGCAGAGAAAAATTCTAAGAAAAAAGATATCTTAGCGACGCTTCATGATGGAGACATCGTCGAAGGAAAAGTTGCTCGTTTAACTGATTTTGGTGCGTTTATCGATTTAGGCGGAATTGACGGATTAGTTCACGTATCAGAAATTGCGCATCAACACGTTGGGAAACCAAGCGATGTGTTAACAGTTGGCGATGATGTAAAAGTGAAGATTCTTTCAATCAATCCAGACGAAGAACGTGTTTCTCTATCTATCAAAGAAACACTAGCCGGACCTTGGGAAGATATTGAAAATAAAGCGGCTGTCGGTTCAGTTCTTGATGGAACAGTTAAACGCCTGACTAGCTTTGGTGCATTTGTAGAAGTATTCCCAGGAGTTGAAGGATTAGTGCACATTTCTCAAATTTCACACAAACATATTGCAACACCTCATGAAGTATTAAAAGAAGGCGATGCAGTTCAAGTGAAAGTACTAGAAGTTAATCCAGACGAACATCGCATTGCATTAAGTATCAAAGCCTTGGAAGCAAAACCTGAATCTCAAGAAGAACCAAAAGATGTTCAAGAATATGAGTTGCCAGAAGAAAATACTGGTTTCACAATGGGGGATATCTTAGGTGACGCGCTAAAAGCACAAGATACTGATTCAGAATAAGTATAATGATTCGAGCGGAGGGAAACCTTCGCTTTTTTTATTAAAAAGAGAGACTCACTACCTTAATGAGGTGGTAAGTCTCCTTTTTAGATAGACAATCAATTATAAATGATTCGTAAATCTGCCGGTATATGTTCGCCTTGATAGTGTTTGCGGAATTGATGGGGGGATTGACCTACTTTTTTCTTGAATAGTTTACTAAAGTAAGTCGAATCGACATATCCCACAGTTCCAGAAATTTCAGAAATAGACTTTTCTGTTTTCATTAATAATTGTTTTGCTTTTTCTATACGATAAGCAGTCAGATAACCAATAAAATTCATGCCAACAGCTTCTTTAAAAAATCGACTGACATAATGACGATTTAAATGCATGATATCAGCCAACGTTGTCAAATTGATTTCTTCATTATAATGGTCATGGATGTAATCCAAAATAGTATTGATTTGTTCTTTTGCTAAAACAGTAGGTTTATTATTCAAAACATCCATTAGAGAAACCTGGTTGAGTGATTTAACACAGCGATCAATGGCAAATTTTAATTCATTAAAATCAATAGGATTTAATAAGTAGTCGATCACCCCGCCGCGTAAAGCCTGATGAATACTCTGGAAATCATTCCGTTCCGTCAGTATAATGACTTTAATATTGGGTAGTTGTTGTACTATTTTACGTTTAACGATAAATCCGTCAATTTCTAAATGGTCGATAGCAATCAAAAGAATTTCTGGAAGTAGTTTATCAGCAATGTTTAGAGCTTCTTGTTCTGTTTCTGCAGGAGGTAACACTTTTATGTTCATAAATGCATCGTTGATAGAGTGTTGAAGAGTTTGTTGCTCTTTTGTATCATTGCTAACAATCAATAATCGGCACATAAATAACCCCTCTTTTCTTTCATGAGATAATGTCCTTTTTCTTTGTTAAATATACTTTACTACTTTATGATACCTTGAAAAAATGAACCTTTCAAGTATAACTCTTTGTGAAAAAATACGTTAATAGGTAAATTTTGTCCACAAACTTCTTAAAAAAGTACCTAACAAATTGAATAGAATAGATTAAAATTGAGTTGTAAGCGTTAAAAAAAGAAGGAGTGTTCAAATATGACTGAAATAATCAGAGTGAAAGAAATTGAAACACTAGTCGAAACTGCAAAGAAAGCACAGGCTGAATACGAAAGTTATACGCAAGAGCAAGTAGATGCTATCGTGAAAAATGTCTATCAAAAAACGCTTGATAACGCAGAAAAATTAGCAGTGTCAGCACATGAAGAAACTGGATTTGGAAAAGTTTCTGATAAAATAATCAAAAACACTTTTGCAAGTGAGCAAGTCTATGAAAGCATCAAGGAGTTACCGACAGTGGGAGTCATCAACCGCCGTAAAGAAGAGAAAATCATTGAAATTGGCATTCCTTTAGGGGTAGTAGCAGGTCTAATCCCTTCAACAAATCCGACTGCAACAGTGATCTTCAAGGCATTGATTGCACTAAAAACTAGAAATGCAATCGTTTTTTCACCGCATCCAAAAGCCTTAAAATCAATTTTAATGGCAGTTGATATTATTGAAAAAGCGGCTATTGAAGCTGGGGCTCCATCTGGCTTGGTTCAAGTGATTCAGGAACCGACTTTGGATGCGACTAGTGCTTTGATGAAGCATGTAGATGTTTCACTTATTCTTGCTACCGGCGGTAAAGCAATGGTTCAAGCTGCATACAGTTCTGGAAACCCAGCAATTGGGGTAGGTCCTGGTAATGTACCAGTATTAATCGATGCAACAGCTGATGTGGCACATGCAATCGATTGTGTCATTAGTAGTAAAACCTTTGATAACGGAATCATCTGTGCATCAGAACAAGCACTTGTTGTAGATAAGACGGTGAAAGATGCAGTAGTCGAACAGCTAAAAGCAAAAAAAGCTTATTTTATGAATGAAGAGGAATCTGCAAAAGTTAGCCAATTTATTTTGAGAGAGACGGGCACCCTAAATCCAGATATCGTTGGTAAAAGTGCATCAGACGTTGCAAAACTGGTTGGTATCTCTGTTCCAGACGACACATCGATTTTACTCTCAGAGCAAACAGAAATCGGTCATCACAATCCTTATTCAAGAGAAAAATTAACGCCAATTTTAGGTTTATTCACCGTTGATTCTTTTGAGAATGGTGTAGAAACATGTAAAGCTTTACTGGCGAATGAAGGAACTGGTCATACTGCAGTTATTCATACAACAACCGATGCTAATGCAGAATCATTTGGATTAGAGATGAGAGCATCACGTATTTTAGTCAATACATTAGGTGCACTAGGTGCAATCGGAGCGACAACAAAACTAGCACCTTCAATGACATTAGGTTGTGGTGCGATGGGTGGCAGTAGTACAACGGATAATGTAACGGCACACCATTTGATGAATATAAAACGCATTGCTTATGGTGTTGAATAGTAGAAAACGATTAATTTAAAAATAAAGTGTCCTGTAATTGCTATTTATGATACGTGCAATTACAGGGTATTTTTTCTGTTTAGCGGGTTAATTCACTTATTTCACTAGTTTTTCTTGCATCTTAGACAAGCTTTAGGTAAACTAGTAAGGATTGAAAACTTGTCAAGGAGGTAATTTGAATGGCAAATCCAACAATTGCAATTGTCGGGCGCCCGAACGTAGGGAAATCGACAATTTTTAACCGTATAGCTGGTGAGAGAATTTCTATAGTAGAAGATACACCAGGTGTAACAAGAGACCGTATTTATACCACAGGAGAGTGGTTAGGCCGTGAGTTTAGTATTATTGATACAGGTGGTATTGATCTAAGTGACGAGCCATTTATGGATCAAATCAAGCATCAAGCTGAAATCGCTATTGAAGAAGCGGATGTCATTATTTTTGTCGCAAGTGGCAGAGAAGGTGTGACGGATGCTGATGAATTAGTAGCAAGAATTTTATATCGCAGCAAGAAACCAGTAATTCTGGCTGTAAATAAAGTTGATAACCCTGAAATGAGAAATGATATTTATGAGTTTTATTCTTTAGGCTTAGGTGATCCACTTCCTATCTCTGGAAGTCATGGTTTAGGTATCGGAGATGTTTTGGATGAAGCTGTTAAACATTTTTCATCTGAAATCGAAGAGGACGATGAAGATACAATCAAATTTAGTTTGATTGGGCGTCCAAATGTTGGGAAATCTTCTTTGATCAATGCGATTCTTGGGGAAGACCGTGTCATCGTTTCAGAAATTGAAGGAACGACTCGTGACGCAATTGATACACATTTTGAATCGGAAGATGGTCAAAAATTCTTGATGATCGATACAGCTGGCATGCGCAAACGAGGCAAAGTATACGAATCAACTGAAAAATACAGTGTTATGCGTGCAATGCGTGCGATTGAACGTTCAGATATTGTTTTAATGGTTTTAAATGCTGAAGAAGGTATTCGTGAACAAGATAAGAAGGTTGCTGGATATGCGCATGAAGCAGGACGCGGCATTATTATCGTTGTGAATAAGTGGGATACTGTTGAAAAAGAAACCAACACGATGCGTGACTTTGAAGAAGAGATACGTGAAGAGTTTCGATACCTTGATTACGCACCAATCATCTTTGTTTCAGCATTAACAAAACAACGCTTGAACAAATTACCAGAATTGATCGAACGTGTCAGCATGAATCAAAATCTGCGTATTCCATCTGCTTTGTTGAATGATGTGGTAATGGATGCCATTGCTATTAATCCGACTCCGACAGACAAGGGCAAACGGTTGAAAGTATTTTATGGAACACAAGTGGCAATTAAGCCGCCAACATTTGTTATTTTTGTAAATGAAGAAGAATTAATGCATTTTTCATATGCTCGCTTTTTAGAAAATCAAATTCGCAAAGCTTTTACGTTTGAAGGAACACCAATCAAAATCATCCCAAGAAGGCGAAAATAGAGCATTTTACCACACTTGTTTTAATTGCACAAATAAATTCATTGAGTTATAAAAAAAAATGATATTTTTAGAAAAAACTGGTTAAAACGCATCAAAAACCTTGCTATTACAAGCTTCCTATGATATCGTGATAACAGAATATTGATTCAATTCAATATTTGTACGTCATTTTTGGACCACTCAAAAAGAAACGTAAATTAGATATCTTTTAGATATCCTATCCCTTGTGGAGGAGGTGAAATAATCCATGGCAAATAAAGCAGAATTAATCGAAAACGTTGCATCTTCAACTGGTTTAACTAAAAAAGACGCAACTGCAGCAGTGGATGCTGTATTTTCAACAATCCAAGAATCTCTTGCTAAAGGTGAAAAAGTTCAATTAATCGGTTTTGGTAACTTTGAAGTACGCGAACGTGCGGCTCGTAAAGGACGTAACCCACAAACTGGTAAAGAAATTCAAATCGCTGCAAGTAAAGTACCTGCGTTTAAACCAGGTAAAGCGTTGAAAGATGCTGTTAAATAAGACAGATCTTAGAACCCTTGATGAGTCAAGGGTTCTTTCTTTATTTCATTATTTTTTTCATATCAGCATTATACCAATAGTGTTTTTTTTAATAAAAAAACATGAGAGTGGACATCATAATTATTTCGTGTATCATGAAGTTATGGAAACTCACACAGGATTATTAACCCATATCAAGGTGTTCAAAGAAAAGCCGTATGCTATAACAGGAATGTTAATTTGGGAAAATGATGTCTGTATCAATTGTGTTATCAAAAACAGACCATTTGCCAGGTATGTCCTATCGCTACCGATGCACCAGTATGAAGTTGAGGTAAAAGGAAACTATAATAGTAGAGGACAGTTTGACGTAAAACATATGCGCATCGTTAACATAGATAGTTATATTGCTTTGATAGGAACCCCCGAATGAAAGAGCTCGTCATTAATTGAGAGTTCTTTCATTTATTTTCTGTTAAAAAAAGTTGTGACATAACTTTTTGAAGTTATATCCCAACCTTTTGCGGATAATGAATAATCAGCTATGTTTAAAATAACTATGAACGTTACAAAGTGCTAATTATTCAGCTTAGACTGAATCACAATGTTTCTTCAAAATAGCACTTTTTAAGAAGTGCGCTATTTTCTTTAAAAGCGAACTATTTCTTGAAACAAGTTAAGTATAAAAGTAAAGTAAGTTTTTTTTGCATAGATATAGTAGAATAACTGTAACGAAATAGTGAAACAATTATGTCTGTTCTTTAAGGAAAGTAAAAGAATAATTGACTTTGATCAGTTATCATTGCATTTTTTTTTAAAAAATCATCCCCTTTCTGTTTTATAACAACTAATGGTAAAATGTATAAAGAGGGGTGTTATCAATGGAATTAGTTTATAAGAAGAATCAGTTGCAAACGACGATTATCTATGGCGAAACGTTTGCCTCACAAATCAAATCAGCCTCATTCGATTCAAAACATCTTTTTTTGATTACCAATCAGCGGTATTATGATTTGTTTTCGGAAAAACTCATTCAGCTTTTTGATGACAAACAGGAATTAGATTGGTATATTTGTAAGAATGATTCACATTGTAACAATATGAAAGAGCTGGAAAGCTTATTGGCTTTTTTGTCGGATTTTGACCAGCAACAAGAGTTTCTTTTTCTAGGTGTTGGAAATGAAGGAGTCGTTCAATTAACCCATTTTTTACACGAAACATCTGTGCTAACTTCAGATTGCTGGCTTTTACCACTATCCATTGAATCATTAAGTAAAAGTTTGATTGCTGAAGCTCAAATAGAATTAAAAAATCATCCGGTTTTATATAGTAAAGTGCTAGCAGAAAAAATTATCTATGATCATACCTTAACCACGGGTCAAGGCGATGGAAAACTTGTGGATTTTGTTGTTTTTATCCGTTGTGGATTAGTTTGTAGCCATGATTTTTTACGGATGCTTTTTAAGAACTACAGTGATGCAACTCGATTGAATCAGCAGTCGTTTAATGGTATGTTGGACGAGATGATAGGTTATTACGAAAAAGAAGGACAAACGATCGATCGATTTGGCCAACTGTTTGAACAAGGTTTTTTAGAGACTGAAAATGGTCATTTGTTGTCCAGTCATATGAAACGGTTCTTAGGGTGTTTATTGCAGTTGCTCTGGTCTCAAGACGTTAGTCAGTTTTCGTTCCATTATAAGAACTTTATGATCTGGTTGATTCGCTTAGGTTTTCCAGTGGATTTTCCAGAGCAAATTTTAGTCAGTGATTACGTGGAAGGTGTTTTAAAATACGTGAACTGTGGCGAAACAGCTGCTCTTTTAAAAGATATTGGGCAGCTTGATTCTATGCAACAGCCAAAAACTGACGAACTACTAAAAACAGTAGAACAATATAAAAATATATTAAAAGAAATTAGAGGATAAAAGATGACAACATATAGTGAACAAATGCTCCAAGCATTACATGAAGAAGAGTTGGCTCAAGTACAATTGATGCTAGCAGAAGCAATCAAGAAAGATGATGATGATACACTTGCTGATTTAGGAGAAGAGTTATTGTCACTAGGATTTTTAGAAGAGGCTAAATTAGTTTTTGATCATTTGCTGACAATTTTTCCTGATGCAGACGGCTTGAATATTCCTTTAGCTGAAATTGCAATTGAAAATAATTTAATTGACGACGCCTTTGGTTACTTAGAAAAAGTTGATAAAGGTAGCGATAGTTATGTTCAAAGTTTGCTTGTAACAGCAGATTTATATCAAGTAATAGGCATTCCAGAAGTAAGTGAAGCGAAATTAAAAGAAGCGCAACGATTGATGCCAGATGAACCTTTGATTCTGTTTGCTTTAGGGGAGTTGTATTTTTCTAACGGACAATTTAAAGAGGCCTCAGTAGCCTATCAAGAGCTGCTTAACACCCACGTTACAGAAATATCCAATGTCTCAATCAATGAACGTTTGGGAAGCACTCACAGCATGTCAGGCGATTTTGAAGACGCGATTCCATTTTTAGAACTAGCATTAAAAGAAGGTCAAACGGATGATCGGATGTTCCAATTAGCTTTCACTTATCTACAATTACATGAAAATCAAAAAGCAATCGCACTGTTACAACAGTTAAGAGTGCTAAATCCGCATTATCAATCATTGTATTTATCTTTAGGCGAGGCGTTACAAGAAGAAGAGCAACTGGAAGAAGCGCAAACTGTTTTAGCAGAAGGAATCAAAGAAAATCCTTTCCAAGTAGATTTATACCAATTAGCGTCTGAGAATGCTTATCGCCTTCATGATACAGAAAAAGCTGAATCTTTATTGAAGCAAGCACTGGAACTTGGTGAAAAGACGGATGAAACGAGACTTACATTAAGTAATCTGTATTTGAATGAACAGCGTTTCGATGAAGTAGTTGAAGTCATACAACAAATGGAAGAGCAAGGCCATCCATATGGTGAATGGAATTTAGCTCATGCATATAATGAGCTAGAGGAATTTGATTTAGCAAAAGTTCATTTTGAACAAGCTTATCAAGAATTGTCTCATGAACCTGAATTTTTAAAGGAATATGCTGTTTTTCTTCGTGAAGAAGGACAATTAGAAAAAGCAAAAGAGTTATTGCAACACTATCTTCAACACGAGCCAGGGGATAATGAAGCACAATCCCTGTTAGATGATATTGAAGAAAGATAGGTGATAAGATGTTTGTTAATGTAGCTGATAAAAAAGAGTTTTTGGTTTGGCTAGTGAATAATGTCTCATTTAGCCAAAGAGAAGTGTTATGGATTTTGAATTATTTGATTAACCACGAAGCTATTTTAAATAATGTTCATTTCATTGAGCAGGCAGACAAAGCAGTTCGCGGGTTAAAAGTTACGGCAAGAGAACTAGATGATGAACCAATCCAATTGTTCTTGTCAGGAAAAGAATTTAATGATACTGATCAGATTTTTCATGAAATTCGTATGAATTGGAAAGAAGCATTGTTTATAGAATGCATTTTTGATGGTTCTTGGCAAAATAGTCAGTATTTGTCGATTCTGGAAGATAATCCATATGCTCGTTGGAATGAGCAAGTAAGTGATGATGTGATTGAGAGTATCAATGATTTCTTTGCCCATGAAGAAAAACAAGCAAAATTAGACTTGCTATATAGTCAAATCGATTTAGCATTAGAAGATAATAATTATGAGGCTTTTTTAGAATTAACAGATGAATTGAATCGATTAAAATAATAAAAAAGGTAAAATAGCACGAATCCCGTCTGTTTTACCTTTTTTTATTTAGGCTAAGTTAATTGTTTTTTTCTTTTAAAAAGCATTTTTTCAGGTCGAGAATAGGTGAATCCTTCCCCGATGGCTTCATGAACATTGATGACAGAAATGAAAGCTTTGGTATCTAACTCATGAACGATACGTTTAATTTCAATAATTTCACTAGGACTAACAACTACATAAAGAACTTTCTTATGTACTTGAGAGTATCCCCCTTGACCATCTAAATACGTTACACCACGCTCTAAAAGAGCCATAATCACTTCCCCAATATCCTCAGAATGGTCAGAAATAACCAAGATCCCTTTTGCAGCATAGGCGCCATCTAAGACAGAATCGACGACTTTACTAAAAACAAATGAAACAATTAAAGTATACATCATTCTTTTGACATCAATGTAACTCAATGAAAGAATCAAAACTAAAATATCAAAAATCAACAACGAACGGCCCATACTAATGCCATAATTTTTTTCTAAAATACGAGCAACTACATCGGTTCCACCTGTTGTCCCACCAACTCGATAAACCAGTCCACTACCAAGACCTGCAGCAAGCCCGGCTAATAAAGAAGCGATTAATAAATCATGATCTAAATTCACTTCTATCGGGAATCGTTGCCATAACCACAAGAAGACAGATAAAGAAACAGTACCCAAAATTGTATAATAAAATGAATGCTTTCCTAATATTTTTCCGCCAATCAAAATCAACGGAATATTGATGATCAATGTTGAATAGGCTGGATCAATAGAAAAAAGCGCACGTAAAATCAACGTGATCCCAGTTACGCCACCCTCTGCTAGATCATTTGCAATATTAAATGTTACCAACCCAAATGCGTAAAGACATGTGCCAGCCAAAATAAACAGAATGTCTTTAACATAAAACTTTTTTTCTTCCATAATGTTCACTCCTATAACATATTGGTTCATTGCACGCATAGCCAAAGTGAAAAACCCTTATCCAGTACTCACTTTATCATTCTCACTATAAAACAACAAGCAGAACCTTTTCAGATGGCGCACTTTTTGATAAGATGAGTAGTAGAAAGGTTGGGGTAAGATGACAGACGACAATCAATCTCTGCATTCCATGCAAGAAGAAGTGGATACGTATATCCAGCAATTTAAAACGGGCTATTTTTCTCCACTAAGCCAGATGGCACGATTAACAGAAGAAGTAGGTGAATTAGCAAGAGAAATCAATCATTATTATGGCGAAAAACCTAAGAAAACAGATGAGAAACCAAAAACAGTTTCTGAGGAACTTGGGGATGTTTTATTCGTGACAATGATTATGGCTAATTCTTTAGACATAGATTTAACTGAAGCGTTTCAAAAAAATATGAATAAATTCAACCAACGGGATAAATATCGTTTTGAACGAAAGGATGGGCAAACAAATGATTAAAATTTTAGTCGCAGGTTTTAAAGGGAAAATGGGTGCAACCGCAACAAAAATGGTTTTAAATCATGACCAATTTGAGCTAGTAGGAGTATTAGATCCTTTTGAAGAAAAAGGTAATCTGAATGAATTAATTGAGTATCCAACAATTAATGTCCCAATTTTTAAAACGAAAGAAGCCGTTCTTTCTGTTCAGCCTGATGTTTGGATTGATTTTACGATCCCAGCAGTAGCTTATGAAAACACACGATTTGCTATTGAACACAACATTTCCCCCGTTGTAGGGACGACCGGTTTAACAGAAGAACAATTAGCCGAGTTGACTGATCGTTCAAAAGAATTGCAAGTCGGTGGTCTGATTGCACCTAATTTTGCAGTGGGGGCGGTTCTAATGATGCAATTTGCCCAAAAAGCAGCCGAATATTTCCCTGATGTTGAAATCATTGAGTTACATCACGACAATAAACGAGATGCACCAAGTGGAACGGCCATCAAAACAGCCGAAATGATGAGTGCGGTCCGTGCAAAGAAAAAACAAGGACATCCTGAAGAAGAAGAATTGATTGAAGGTGCCCGAGGAGCTGATTTTGAAGGAATGAAAATCCATAGCGTTCGCCTACCAGGCTTGATTGCCCATCAGCAAGTTCAATTTGGTGGGATTGGAGAAGGCTTAACAATCCGACACGATTCTTATGATCGTAGTTCATTTATGACGGGTGTAGCTTTAGGATGCGAAAAAGTAGTCCACTTAGAAAAGTTAGTCTACGGGCTGGAAAACCTATTATGAAATTAGAAATCATACCAGATGAATTTACTCGAGCAGCTAGTGTATTGAAAGAAATTCAAGCGCATGGTTTTGAAGCCTATTTTGTTGGTGGAAGCGTTCGTGATGCATTATTAAAACAATCAATACACGATGTTGATATTGCTACTAGCGCATATCCAGAGGAAATCAAACAAATTTTCCATCGGACGATCGATGTAGGAATCGATCATGGGACCGTTCTTGTATTAGACGGTGAGGAGCAGTACGAGATCACTACGTTTAGAACGGAATCAACGTATCAAGATTTTAGACGTCCTGATACAGTTACGTTTGTTCGTTCTTTAAAAGAAGATTTGAAACGTCGAGATTTTACAATTAACGCATTGGCAATGAACGTTGACGGAGAGATCATCGATTTATTTGACGGGATAGCTGATTTGGAGAGACAAGTCATAAGAGCTGTTGGGAATCCCAAAGAGCGATTTCATGAAGATGCTTTACGAATGATGAGGGGACTGCGTTTTGCCAGTCAACTAAATTTTACGATTGAAGAAAACACACTATTAGCTATTGAAGAATTTCATCCACTTTTAGGAAAAATATCTGTAGAACGTATAGCTGTGGAATTCATCAAACTTTTATTAGGAAAAAATCGGCAAGCTGCACTATTGCCGTTTATCGAAACAAATTGTTATCAATACTGTCCAGGTCTAAAATACTTTGGTGAAGCACTATTTAATTTTATAGAACTTCCCAATAAACAAATTGAATTGGAAAATCAAGCATGGGCTTTATTGATCAAGACAATGAGATTAAAAGAAAACGAGATTCGTAGCTTCTTGAAGTCGTGGAAACAGTCAAATCAAATGATTCAGGAAGTCCAGCAACTAATTTATGGGTTGAATAGACGTCTTTTAGAGGATTGGCAAGTCATGGATTTGTTCGATTTAGGGATAGACGCAGCATTGTCTGTTGAAAAACTGTTGTTTTATTACGGGCAAAAGAGTAAACTTGAAGAAGTAAAAGAACGTTATTTAAGTTTGCCTATTCACGACAGAAAGCAACTTGCTGTTACAGGGAATGATTTATTGAATTATTTCGATAAGAAGCCTGGAAAATGGCTAGGTGATATGATTGAGAAACTTGAGACCGCTGTCGTAAATAGCCAAATAAAAAATGACAAAGAATTACTGCTTGCATATGCAAAAGAGAAGATTGACGAGGAGTGATAGCCATGGAAGAGTTCTCAAAAAAGTTTGTTGTTGGTTCCAAGGATACCGCAAAAGAAATCGGGTCTGGTGATTTAGAGGTATTAGGTACACCTGCAGTACTTGCAATGGTAGAAAATACTGCAAAAGAATACTTGCATAAAGAATTAGCTTCAGAAGAAACAAGTGTTGGTACTCTAATCGAAGCTAGACATTTAAGACCATCTAAAGTTGGCGCGGAAATAATGGTTAAAGTGAAAGTCGAGTCTCAAGAAAAAACGAAAATCAATTTTTCTTTCGAGGCTATTGACAATGAGCAAATCATCGCAACAGGTATCCATCAGAGGGCTGTTATCTTAACAGATGTTTTTTTGGATAAATTAGCTCTTCCTAAGTGATAGTGCGAATGGTGTGACCTAACCTTAAAGTTATGCTAAACTTAACTTTGTAGAAATTATTTTAGATAAGGAGACTTATATTATGAGTAGAGAAATGACAGGATTAAAATTTTATTTTAGAAATGGTGAAACTTGGACGATTGGTCGTCGTTTTATCGGAGATCTATGGATCAAACACATCACAACTAGCTTTGGCCGTATCCACGGAAGCGAATTTATGGAAATTCATCCGTGCGAAGGCTTTAAAATCGAAATCTTCCAAGAAGGAGATCATGTTCAAACCCATGATATCAACCTTGGTGGGCTAGAATTAGGAATGTTTGCACGTGCTCTAAAATATGAAGATATCGAACGTATGGAAATCTTATATAAAACGGGAACACCAGATTTAGTTTACTTCCCATACAAAGACAAAACTGACGAAGGTTTAGATAACATTTACCAATCTACAAAAGTCAGCGAAAAAACAAAAAGCTTGTACATCGTGATCGATCCAACACAAACGGTTGATGATGTATATGGTGAAGAACTTTAATAACTAAATAAATGGGACCGTAGATTTCTTTTTGGGAGATTCTACGGTTTTTTCGTCAAAATTTGTGAGGTGAAAAAATGAAGGCCATTGAGTTAACGTATAAGGATAGTCAACCCGTTTTGGAATTAAAGAAAGATGCGTTGATACCTAAAAGAAAAAGCCACCAGCTATTAATAAAAGTCGAAGCAGCCGCAATCAACCGTACGGATTTAGTAGCGATAGAAACAGGAACACTTCCAAAAGGCAATCCGATTCTAGGGGTTGAAGTTTCAGGAAAAGTAATCGAAAGCGACTCAGATTTATTTCCTTGTGGCAGTCGCGTGATGGGACTTGTAAACGGGGGTGGATATGCGGAGTACGCTGTAATGAATAGTGGGAATGCAATGCTTTTATCCGATCAGTTAACATATGAAGAGGGGGCGGCGATCCCAGAAGTCTTTTTAACGGCTTATCAAACGTTATTTTGGCTTGGTGAATTAGGTCCTAATGAGTCTATTTTGATTCATGCTGGTGCTAGTGGCGTAGGAACCGCGGCTATTCAGTTAGTAAAACAATTAACGACTGCTAAAATCTTTGTCACAGCAAGCACGTCTGATAAACTAGAATTATGCCACTCCTTGGGGGCAGATGTTCTAATAAATTATCATGAAGAATCGTTCAGTAAGAGAATTCTGGAAGAAACTAAAGGTCAGGGTGTGAACGTGATCTTAGATTTTATTGGTGCATCTTACTGGGAAAAAAATCTTTCTAGCATAGCTTACGATGGTCGGGTGATTCTCATTGGTATTTTAGGTGGCGCAATTGTAGAAGAAATTAATTTAATGGAGTTATTAGAAAAACGAATAACCATCAAAGGGACATTACTAACGCCAAGAAGTGATGCCTATAAAGCAGAGTTGACCAAAGAATTTTCAATAAAAACAAAAAAGCTTTTTGATAAACATTATTTAAAACCAGTTGTAGATAAAATTTTTTCATTGGAAGAAGTAGAAAAAGCACACCAGTATATGAGGCATAATCAAAATAAAGGAAAAATCATTTTAAAAATAGATGAGTGAATAGTGAGCTGAAAAATGGTAAAAAAGAATAATGGACCAAAAATACAAGAAGAAAAAAAGACCATTCGTGCAATGATTGACATCTATTACAGCAAACATAAAACACCGAAGATAGACAAAGAAAAGTTGCTGTCTTATTCACAACTTCGCTTGGATGTTTGCCGTTTCGGTGAAGAAAAACCAACGTGTAAGCAGTGTCCCGTTCATTGTTATCGTCCAGAATACAAAGAGCAGATGAAAGAAGTAATGAGATATTCTGGACCAAGAATGACACTGTATCATCCAATTTTAGCGATTAAACATCTTATAAAAGAAAATAAAAGCAAAAAAATAAAGTGTGATTAAAAGATCTAATGAAAGGTTTTTATTTAAAAAGACAGAAAAAAATTAGACATTAAGGAATAAAAGAGGTTGACACACAGTATACGTAGGTATATACTGATAACAATTCTTAAATAAATCAGTTACGGAGTGATTCATATGGTAGACATGAAGCATAATCAATCACAACTGAATAATTATTACTTTAGCTATTTTAGATGAGTTTGTATTCATAACATTGTGGATGCAGACTAGCAAGTTTGTATCTATGATGGCTAGGGGATTTTGAGATGACTTTCAGCCGCGTAGATGAGAAAATCTATAGTGGCTTTTATATTACCTATTTTTTGTGAGGTGTTCACTGTAGATTTTTTTCTGAAAATTTACGTGAATACCTTTTTTGTTTAAAAAAATGATTTTCAAGGAGGAAATAAGATGGAAAATACGATTACTGGCCATACGCGCTTGACCGCATTATTCGCGACACCAATTCGTCACAGTGTTTCACCAATGATTCATAATACAGCGTTTCAAGCGTTAGGAATCGATGCCGTATACCTTGCATTCGAAATAGGAACAGATGGATTAGAACGAGCGATCGATTCAATCAAAAATTTGGAAATGATGGGTGCCAACTTATCAATGCCGAATAAAATTTTAGCCGTTGACTATATGGATGAACTAAGTGAAGCGGCGCGCTTGATTGGTGCCGTTAACACCATCACCAACGACCAAGGTAAATTAACAGGTCATAACACTGATGGAACAGGATTTATGAGAAGCTTGAAAGATATCGAGGTTGACATTATCGATAAAAAAATGACAATCATTGGAGCAGGTGGGGCAGCTACAGCAATTATTGTGCAAGCAGCTTTAGATGGAGTAAAAGAAATTACTGTGTACAACCGAAAAGATGAGTTCTACGAAAAAATCAAAGAAAAACTAGCGTACATTTCAGAAAATACAAATTGCATCATAACATTACATGAATTATCTGATGAAAATAGTTTGGCAAAAGATGTAGCAGAGAGTGCCCTATTACTAAATGCAACAGGCGTCGGCATGAAACCATTAGAAAAACAAACACCGATTCAAGATTTTTCAATCATTCGTCCCGATCTTGCGGTTTGTGATGTTATCTATACACCTAGAGAAACAGAATTTCTAAAACAAGCACGGTTACGTGGAGCTAAAACAAATAATGGGTTAGGCATGTTACTCTATCAAGGTGCTGCAGCGTTTGAAAAATGGACTGGTCAAGAAATGCCTATAGAAGTTGTAAAACCAATTATTGAAAACAACTAAATCAGAATCTACTGAAGGAGAGAACACCAATGATCGTAATTATGAAGTCAGAAGCAACGAAAGCACAAATCAATTCAGTGATAGAACGAGTAAAAAAAGAAGGTTTAGAAGTTCATCTAAGTGAAGGAAAAGAACAAACAATCATTGGCTTGATTGGAGATACTCGAAAAATGCAGGATGTGGCATTCAACAGTTACGATGGTGTTGAAAATGCAGTTAGAATATCTTTAACTTACAAATTAACAAGTCGTGAGTTTCATCCAGAAAATACAATTGTTAATGTTGATGGTGTCAAAATCGGTGATGGTAGCATGACAATGATGGCTGGGCCATGTTCAATCGAAAGTTTAGACCAAATTCGAGAGTGTGCAAGAATTGCTAAAGCAGGCGGAGCAACGATTTTACGCGGTGGTGCTTTTAAACCAAGAACATCCCCTTACGCTTTCCAAGGATTAGAAGAAGAAGGCTTAAAATACATTCGCCAAGCAGCGGACGAATTTGACATGAAAGTCATCACTGAAGTAATGGATGAAGCGCATATTGCTATGATTGCGGAATACAGTGACATTTTGCAAATTGGTGCCAGAAATATGCAAAACTTTAAATTATTACAAGCTGTTGGAAAAACAGGGAAACCAATTGGCTTGAAACGTGGAATATCTGGTACAATTGATGAGTGGCTAAATGCGGCTGAATACATCGCTGCCCAAGGGAATTTTAATGTGCTATTTATTGAACGTGGTATTCGCACATACGAAACAGCGACACGTAATACACTCGATCTAAGTGCTGTTCCATTAATTAAAAAATTAAGTCATTTTCCAATCATCGTTGACCCAAGTCATGGTGTCGGAATTTGGGATCTTGTTCCTTCAATGGCTCGTGCTGGTGTCGCTGCCGGCGCAGACGGACTTATTGTGGAAATTCATCCAGATCCAATCAACGCATGGTCTGACGGACCTCAATCATTAAACGAAAAGACTTACTTGCGCATGATGAGAGAAGTCCATATCATGGAAAAAGCAATGAAAGAAATTAATGAATTAGATTAAAAATGAACGGAGAGTATTTTTTCTCTTCACTAAAAAATAGGAGTTGAAACAAATGAAACTCACGGTCACTTTACCTAATCACTCGTATGATCTGACTATTGAAAAAGGATTGTTGAAAAGTATCGGTTCTTGGGTAAAAGAGTTATGGTTGCCGCAGAAAATCGTGATCATAACAGATACAAATGTTCAACCTTTATATGGTGAGCAAGTTCAAAAAAGTTTAAAAGAAGCAGGCTTTGAGACAGCAACCTTTGTAATCAAAGCAGGAGAACAAAGTAAAAGTTTGTCTGTAGCGGTTGAAGTTTATGATGTTTTAGCAGATGAAGGCATGACTAGAAGCGATGGAATCATAGCGTTAGGTGGCGGAGTTGTTGGCGATTTAGCTGGATTTGTTGCATCAACTTATATGAGAGGTCTTCATTTTTTACAAGTTCCAACAACTTTGTTGGCTCAAGTTGATAGTAGTATTGGTGGAAAAACAGCTGTAAATACGAAAAAAGCTAAAAATCTAGTAGGCACATTTGCTCAGCCTGATGGTGTCTTGATTGATCCAGATACTTTGGATACATTGGAGGTAAGAAGGATTCAAGAAGGAATCGCCGAAATTATTAAATCTGCTGCTATCGCAGACCAGGACTTATGGCAAAAATTAGATGCACTGACGGATGAGAATGATTTAAAAGCTCATGCAACAGAAATTATAGCTGCCTGCTGTAAAATCAAACGCAAAGTTGTAGAAGAAGATGAGTTGGATAACGGAGTTCGCTTACTTCTTAACTTTGGTCATACAATCGGTCATGCATTAGAAAACACTGCAGGATACGGCAATTTAACTCATGGCGAGGGAGTCGCAATTGGGATGAGTCAGGTCACAAGAGTTGCCGAAAGTAAGAAACTAACGCCAAAAGGAACAACAGAAAAATTGACTAAAATGATTCAAAAATTTCATTTACCGATTAGATCAAATCAATGGGATCAAGAGCAACTATATGCGGCATTAACTCATGATAAGAAGGCACGAGGCGGGAAAATTAATCTTATTTTATTGGATTCGATCGGTGAAGCAAAAATCGTTCGAATTTCAATTGAAGAAATGAAGGGTTATTTAAATTAGGAGGAAATCATATGCGTTTTATTACAGCGGGAGAATCACATGGACCAGAATTAACAGCCATTATAGAAGGGTTACCAGCAGGGATGCCATTATCACCGGAAGATATCAATCTCGAGTTAGCTAGAAGACAGGGCGGATATGGTCGCGGCGGAAGAATGCTGATTGAAAAAGATCAAGTAAGAATCACTTCAGGCATTCGTCACGGCAAAACACTAGGCTCCCCGTTAACTCTTGTTGTTGAAAATAAAGATTGGAAAAATTGGACTTCGGTCATGTCAATTGAAGAAGTTTCGGAAAAAGAGAAAAAAATCAGACGGGTAAATAAGCCACGACCAGGTCATGCAGATCTTGTCGGCGGAATCAAATACCAACACGATGATCTTAGAAATGTATTAGAACGTTCATCAGCTCGTGAAACAACGATGCGAGTTGCAATTGGCGCTGTTGCTAAAAAACTATTAAAAGAACTAGATGTAGAAGTAGCAGGTCATGTTGCGATATTAGGCGGGATCAAAGCTGAAATCCCAGATAACCTAACAGTCAAAGAGATCCAAGAACGCTCTGAAAATTCAGATGTCCGAGTTCTTGACCCGTTAGTCGAACAAGATATTCGTGATTTAATCGACAAAACTAAGAAGAATGGTGACACGATCGGCGGAGTTGTTGAGGTAGTTGTGGGCGGAGTGCCAATTGGATTGGGCAGTTATGTTCAATGGGATCGCAAACTTGATGCCAAAATCGCTCAAGCTGTTACAAGTATTAATGCCTTTAAAGGGGTTGAATTCGGAATTGGATTTGAAATGGGATTCAAACCTGGTAGCCAGGTAATGGATGAAATCGTTTGGGATCAAACAACAGGTTATACCAGAACATCGAACAATCTAGGTGGATTTGAAGGCGGTATGACAAATGGAATGCCGATTGTTGTTAGAGGCGTTATGAAGCCTATTCCAACATTGTATAAACCGTTACAAAGTGTCAATATTGATACAAAAGAACCTTATAAAGCAAGTGTGGAACGCTCAGATAGTACTGCGGTTCCAGCTGCAAGTGTCGTTTGTGAAGCTGTTGTCGCAACAGAAGTTGCCCAAGCAATGCTAGAAAAATTTGGCAGTGATGCTTTTGAACAAATGAAAGAAGAAGTTGAATCGTATCGCCGTTATACTCAAACGTTTTAATAAAAAATAAAAATGGAGAGTGACACGGAATGAATAAAAAGGTTTTGATTGTCGGTCTAGGACTGATTGGTAGCTCATTAGCATTGTGTATCAAAAAAGAACACCCATCAGTCACAATTATCGGAATAGATTGTCAAGAAACTTCAGAAGAATTTGCTTTAAAAAGAAAAATCATCGATGAAAGAGGTAATTCCATAGAAGAAGCTGCTATATTAGCTGATTTCATTTTTCTGTGTACTCCAGTAAAAAGTATGCTGAGTCAACTAGACTTATTAGGTACTCTGCCTTTAAAACAAGAGGTCATTATTACAGATGTCGGTAGTACGAAAGTAGAAATTATGCATGCGGCAAAAAAAGCTGGATTAAAAACGTTTATCGGTGGACATCCAATGGCGGGCTCACATAAATCTGGTGTGACAGCGGCGGATGAAAATTTATTTGAGAATGCCTATTATATTTTAACCTCTCAGAAGGTTGAAAAAAATGACAACGAATTGCAAAAATTGTTGCAAGGAACACGAGCGAAATTTGTAGTACTTACAGCCCAAGAGCACGATCAAATTACAGGAATGCTTAGTCACTTGCCACATATTATTGCTGCTGGTTTAGTTAACCAAAGTAAAGTTTTTAACGAAGAACATCCACGCTCTAAACAATTAGCTGCAGGTGGATTTCGAGATATCACACGTATTGCATCTTCTGATCCGCAAATGTGGACAGATATTTTAATGAGTAATAAAGAAGCATTGTTGGCACTAATGCATTCATGGCAAGCTGAAATGAAACAAGTTTCGACTTGGATACAAAACGGAAACAAAGAAGCGATTTTTCAATTTTTCTACGAAGCAAAGGAAACAAGAAATCAAATGCCCGTTCATAAAGAGGGTGCGATTCCTGCATTCCATGATTTATTTGTGGATGTGCCTGATGTCCCAGGTGTAATTGCCGAGATAACAGCATTACTTGGCAAAGCGCAATTGTCCCTTATTAATTTGAAAATTCTTGAAACGCGTGAAGATATCTATGGGATTTTACAATTAAGTTTTAAACGAGAAGAAGATTCAGAAAAGGCGAAAGAAATTATTGAAAAAGAGACAGCTTACAAGTGTTATGAAAAGTAAATATCGAAATTGCGTGTTGCTGTATCTAGTTACACTATTTTACATTGAGGAGGGATATTTTGGATTTAGTAATCAATAAAACTAGTTTAAACGGAATGATCGATATTCCTAGTGATAAATCGATCTCTCATAGAAGTATAATGTTTGGTGCAATCGCACACGGAACTACAACAATTAAAAACTTCTTACGAGGAGATGATTGTTTAAGTACCCTGAAAGCATTTCAAGATTTAGGAGTTGAAATAGAAGATGATGGTCAAGTCATAACGGTTTATGGAACTGGTTTTTCTGGGTTAAAACAAGCGAAACAAGCAATCGATGTCGGGAATTCTGGGACAACGATTCGATTAATCATGGGGATTTTAGCAGGAACTTCCTTTAGCACAGAATTATTTGGTGACCACTCAATTGCTAAAAGACCAATGAATCGAGTTATGTTACCTATCAATCAAATGGGAGCTGAGTGCACGGGGCATGACGGGACAGAGTTTCCTCCTATAACGGTTAAAGGTACAAAAAATTTACAACCGATTCAGTATCAAATGCCTGTTGCGAGTGCACAAGTGAAATCAGCGATTCTGTTTGCTGCTTTACAAGCACAAGGAAAATCAGTTATTGTAGAAAAAGAGAAAACGCGGGATCATACGGAAGATATGATTCGTCAATTTGGTGGAGAAATTTCTGTATCAGAAAAAGAAATCAGTATCACTGGTCCACAAAAACTTGTAGGACAAGAAGTCATTGTGCCAGGAGACATTTCTTCTGCAGCCTTTTTCCTTACAGCGGGTTTAATTGTCCCAGATAGCCAAATTACACTGAACAATGTTGGGTTGAATCCTACACGCACCGGCATCATTAATGTTATTCAGCAAATGGGTGGGATATTAACGATTCAAGAAACAGGAAGCGAAGCGAATAAAGCCGGAACGTTAACAGTTGAAACTAGTAATTTAAAAGGCGTCGAAATCAGCGGAGAAATTATTCCTCGTTTGATTGATGAATTGCCAATCATTGCATTATTAGCCACTCAAGCTGAAGGGACGACAATCATTCGTGATGCTGAAGAATTGAAAGTAAAAGAAACTAATCGGATCGATGCAGTTGCAACTGAATTAACTAAAATGGGAGCAAATATTGAACCCACTGATGACGGACTGATCATTCATGGTAAAACGCCGCTATATGCTGCAAAGGTCACTAGTTACGGTGATCATCGCATTGGCATGATGTTGCAAATTGCAGCTCTTTTGGTAAAAGATGGAACAGTAGAATTAGAAAAAGCTGAGGCAATTTCTGTTTCTTATCCAAGATTTTTTGAAGATTTAAACAACTTATATTAATAAATGGAGGAACAAAGATGAAGGGGATTATTTTAATTGGTTTTATGGGCGCTGGTAAAACGACCGTCGGGAAACTTCTTTCAGAAAAAACTGGAATGGAACATATTGATTTTGATGATAAAATCGTGGAAGAAATCGGTATGACGATTCAAGAATATTTTGATTTACATGGCGAAGCTGCTTTTAGAGAAAGAGAAACGAATGTCTTAAAACGTTATTTAGATCATAATCAAGTGGTCTCAACAGGTGGCGGTATCGTCATGAGACCGGAGAATCGGGAACTTTTAAAACAAATGGCACCTGTTGTTTATTTACAAACAAAACCAGAAGTGTTTATTTCGCGCTTGAAACACGATCATACAACGGTTAGACCTCTAGTTGTATCAAAATCTCCAGAAGAAATCAAACAAGTTTTTGAGCCAAGAATCCCTCTTTATGAAGAAAGTGCTAGCATAGTCGTTGATACAGATGAACGAACACCAGAAGAAATCGTTCATGAAATTTTAGAGAATATATAAGTAGGTGAGCTAATGAAAGTCGGATTTTTAGGTCCAGAAGCTTCTTTTACACATACTGCAACAAAAACTGCTTTTCCTGCCGACGAATTGATATCTTATCATTCGATTCCAGCTTGTATTAAAGGTGTTGAGTTTGGTGAAGTTGATTTGGGTGTTGTACCGATTGAAAATACAATCGAAGGATCTGTCAACACGACCGTAGACTATCTGTTTCATCAAACAACAATCCCTGTGGGCGCGGAGATTGTTTTACCAATCTTCCAGCAATTGATGGTCTCAAAAGAAAACAAAGGATCTTGGCAGGAGACTACAAAAATTTTGTCTCATCCTCAGGCTTTAGCACAATCGCAAGAGTTCATTCATGCTTATTTTCCAATGGCGGATCTTGAAGCGACACCTTCGACTGCGTATGCAGCTAACTTTGTCGCACTTCATCCTGAACAAAAAATTGCTGCTATTGCACCTAGACTATCTGCTGAGAAATATGATCTTGAAATTGTTGGGCAAGACATTCAAGATGTTGCAATCAATGAGACACGTTTTTGGGTGATTGGATCAGAGAAAGTCGACGTACCAATTAAGTCAAGTGATTATAAATTAACGATTGCGCTCACCATGCCCAATAATATGCCTGGCGCATTGGATAAAGCATTATCTGCCTTCAGTTGGAGAGAAATTGATTTGAGTAAGATTGAGTCACGGCCATTGAAAACAACGTTAGGAGAATATTTCTTTTTGATTGATATTAATGTCCAAAAACCACAACAATTATTAGATAATGCTTTAGAAGAAATACGTTTACTGGGTGGAACGGTAAAAATATTCGGAAATTACGCGATACATCCAATCAACGGAGTATAAAGATCTGAAAAGGTCTTTTTATTTTTTGTTAAATTTTGTCTATCTAATAGGAATTTATGGCAAAATAAGGTATGCTTATAAATGTTGTTAATCGAAGTGAGGTGGAAATGATGAGCCGTGTAGATCGCTATAAACATATACATGATAAGTCAAAACCAGTAGAAGAAAAAAATGGTTTTAATCCAAGAAAAGAAAAAAAATACACAGAAGAACTTGAAAGTAACTATTATCAGAAATCAGAAACCAGTAATGATTCAAACCCGTATGCAGAGCAAACGGAAACGACTGGAAATGCAAAAAATGTATCAAAAAAAGAAAAAAAAACGAAAAAACCGAGACGAAAGAGACGTTTTAGCTGGCCTAAAAGAATCGCTGTATTCTTAGTATTGCTGATTGTTTTAGCAGTTGGATTCTTTTTCAAAGGAAAATCATATGCTGAAAATGATACTTCGTTACCAAAAGAAGCAATTGAGACGTTTAACGGAGTAAAAAGTGCGAACGGTGCAAATAATATTCTGATCTTAGGGAGTGATACAAGAGGAGAAGATTCTGGACGCGCGGATACTATTATGGTACTGCAATTGGACGGACCTTCAAAAAAACCTAAATTGATTTCATTTATGCGAGATACTTTTGTTGATATTCCAGGCTATGATGAGAATAAGATCAATGCAGCTTATGCGTTAGGTGGAGCGGATTTGGTACGTCAAACTTTAGCGGAAAATTTTAATATTCAGTGTCGCTATTATGCTAAAGTAGATTTTCAATCCTTTGAAAAAATTATTGACTCGATGTTTCCAAATGGAGTTAAAATCGATGCTGAGAAAGACCTAAATTTAGACGGTGTTGACATCTTCAAGGGAAGTCAAAAAATGGATGGACATACACTTTTACAGTATTCTCGCTTTAGAAAAGATGAGGAAGGGGATTTCGGTCGCGTGCGCCGTCAGCAACAAGTTATGACAGCCGTGATGGGACAATTAAAAAATCCTCTAGCATTGATTCGTACACCAGAATCTTTAGGTCGTTTAGTTGGGTATATGTCAACAGATGTTCCTACGACATTTATGCTAAAAAATGGCCCATCATTACTGTTAAAAGGTGGCAGCGGGATTGAGCGCTTAACCATCCCAGTTGAGGGATCATGGAGTAATGTAGACATTGGTTATGCGGGTAGTGTTCTTCAAATCGATTTAGACACAAATAAAGCAGCCGTACAAAGTTTTCTAGACCAATAAGTATTTTATTTAATTATGAACTGATTTATGCTATATTTATAATACCGTGTAAATTTAGTGAAACGAGGTTACAAAATGAAAATTGCTATTGTGACAGATAGTACAGCTTATTTACCTGATCGGATCAAAGACGCATCCAATCTGTTTGTTATTCCCATCCCTGTAATTTTAGATGGTAAAATATATAACGAAGGAATCGACATTGAGGCTGACGAATATTACAGCTTGTTGAATAATAGTAGTGAGTTTCCGACAACTTCTCAGCCTGCCTTAGGTGAAGTGATCGAACTATACAAAGGAATTGCAACCAAAGGATTTGATACGATTATCAGTATTCATCTTTCGGCAGGTATCTCAGGATTTGTTAATACATTATTTTCATTAACCGATTCAATTGAGGGTGTGACACTTTACCCGTATGATTCTAAGATCACAAGTGTACCCATGGGACATATGGTAGAGGCTGCTTTAGATTTAGTGAAGGAAAATGCTAGCTTAGAAGAGATATTTGCGAAATTAGATATCATCAGAGATAATACCTATGCATATTTAATCGTGGATGATCTGAATAACCTTGTACGTGGCGGACGCTTAACCAATGGTGCGGCTCTGATTGCTGGATTATTGAAAATTAAGCCGATTTTGACATTTGAAGATGGTAAGATTATTTTATTTGAAAAGATTCGCACGACCAAAAAAGCTTTTGCCCGTGCTGAAAATATTATTGGCCAACGTGATAAAGAAATCAATCGACCAGTGAAGTTATATGTAATCCATGCAAATAACTTAGCAGTTGCTGAAGAGGAGAAAGAAAAACTTCAAAAGCAATATCCTGAAGCAATTATTGAAATCGGTCATTTTGGTCCAGTTATTGGAACCCATTTAGGTGAGAAAGCAATCGGAATTTGTATCTCAGCGCAATAAAGAATAAGATGAAACAAAGCGTTTATCGGCTTCTGTTTCATCTTTATTTTTTCATCCTAAAGGTGGATATTATTACTTAAACTATTTGTTATTATTTTATTGGGAAACACGTTTGGTTAGTTCAATTTAAAAATATAGTATGTTACAATAATAATAAATAAATCATACATTTTTAGTCAAGTATCGATAAAGAATAACGATTCAATAGTCATTTTCCTTTAAAGGTAAGATATCTTTAAAGAAAAAAGGAGGGCGAGTGGATGAATCTAATTGAAGAACGTCTACAAAAAGATAAAATGAAACAAGTTCAACTACTCGCTGCATATTACCAAGTAGTTAATCGGTTACCGCTTGGCGATAAGAGAGATCAGATGATTCGAGATATATTAGCCTGTAAGGATAAAATAAAAAAAATCAATCAAAAATTGACAGAACTAAATAAAAAAGAGTAACGATTGTTAAGTTATAAAAGGAGCCTATTTTGGTGATAAATTATTTTACTGTGCTGTTATCAGCCTTTGTTGTGATCATGTATGTTTATCTTATTTTAGTAAGAAAAACCATCCTGATCAAAAGTGTCAAAAGAAAACTTATTTATATGTTAGTGATTGGTTTTAGCCTGCTTATTCTACTTCTTACTTTAGTAACGGAACAAACTTTTGATCAACGCATTCGTGGTTTTTTATCAGTGTTGCTTGTCTTGAGTTTCTTATTAGACACAAAAGGATTGTCAGATGATCGGCTTATTCTAGGTCCCTTCGATAAGAATGGTATTTTGTATCAGGACGTAGACAAGATAGCTCTATTGATCAAAAAAAAAGAAATTTGTTTAAACTATTTTAAAAATGGACGACGAGGTCCAATGATGAAATTTTCTATCCAATTAGAAGATTTACTGGCCTTTTTTTCTGAGCGATTGAATGAAGATACTGAAATCAGCATTCTAGTAGACGAAGGTGAATAAGTAGAATGATCATTATTCCCCTTTTATTGAAATGTAAGCGTTAGAAATTTTTCTCAAAAAGTTTTTTTAAAATAATAGTAAATTTTAGTAGGTATTTCTTTAACAGTTTGCTATAATGTGCAGAGAAATTCTGAAAGGAAGTATTGTTGTGAATAAAGAAATAGAGCAACGAATTGCTGAATTACGCGAAAAATACAAGGAGTTACCACCTGAAAAAAAAGCGGAGTGGGAACACCATATAAAAAAGAGAAACTTTTTAAATTATAAAAAAATTGAATTAATCAAGTCTGAATTACTTCGCTTAGAAGCGCGTCGCGCACAATTAGAATTATGTGACAAGGAAAAAGAGTTATCTTTAGTAGAGAAAAAAATTATGTGTAAAAAAGAAAAATTACTACGGTATTTAGGAAAACAACTCAATCATTGATTAGTAAGGGGGATACGAGATGGAGTTTGTTTATTTAATTATTGTATTTGCTTTTGCGATAACATTTTCAAATGTCTTCAATCGAATCGTACCAATTATTCCATTACCGATTGTGCAAATAATTGTAGGGGTTTTAATTGGATTGACGGATGTCGGTCGTGAAATAGTATTTGAACCAGAGATATTTTTAGTAATGATTATTGCACCGTTGTTGTTCCGAGAAGGAGAACGAAATGATATTTCTGCAACGATGAAAAACTTTAGTGTAATATTATTTTTAGCATTTATTGGTGTTTTGATCACACTAGTCAGTGTAGGATGGGCGTTACACATGGTTATTCCTGCTTTGCCGATTGCAGCTTGTTTTGCTTTAGGCGCAGCACTTGGACCTACAGATGCAGTGGCTGTAGGTTCTTTATCTGGGAAAATTCAAATTCCGCCTAAAGCGATGCATATTTTAGAAGGTGAAGGTCTAATCAACGATGCGTCCGGTGTTACGGCGTTTCAATTTGCACTGGCTGCATTATTGACAGGCAGTTTTTCAGCGATGGATGCGGGGATTACATTGATTTTTTCTAGTATCGGAGGCGCTATCGTAGGGGCTGTTTTAGTGATGATCAAACGTCAGATCGTTATGGTTTTAGAAAAAGCATCTGCAAGAGATGTTACGGGCTATCTATTGTTAGAATTACTGTTGCCTTTTTTAGCGTATATGGTTGCTGAATTATTTCATGTTTCCGGAATTATTGCTGCTGTTGTAGCAGGAGTTATGCAAGCGGCTAGTTTTAAAAAAGTGTCATTGTTTGAAGCAGAACTTTCAAGTGTTTCAGAAAGTACATGGGGAACGATCACGTTTATGTTGAACGCTCTAGTATTCCTTTTCTTGGGAATTGAGTTATCACAGGTATTCTCACCAATCTGGAATAGTGAAACCTATTCTAACAGTTTTCTGATGATTGTTGTATTGATTTTAAGTGTTACATTATTTGTTGCGCGCTTTTTCTCTATTGTATTAATATATAGTGTAAAAAACGGGTTAAAAAATATTTGGCAGTCGATGAATGAAATGTTGATTTTGACTTTTGGTGGAGTAAAAGGGACCGTAAGTTTAGCAACTATTTTTATTTTACCGTTAACTCTAAATGGTCAAGATTTTCCTGAACGTTCGTTGCTCTTGTTTATTACGGCTTGTGTAATTTTGGTTACTTTGGTCGGTGGTATTGTCCTTTTACCGTTCTTAACAGAATCTGACGAGGTAGAGAGCAACAATTTACAAGGTATCACCTTGCTGCAGGAAGTTATTGAACGTCTTAAAAAAATAAATCATAATAATCCTCATGTTGAAATGAATGTTGTAATCGAAAATTATCAAGATCGTGTTAAGGAACTGTACACAGAACAATTGCCGTCAGATCAACGGCAAGAGGTACAAGAGTTAAGAGCATTGATTGTTTCTATCGAGCGCGATGGTCTAGAAGAAAGCTTTCGCCAAAAAGAAATTGGTATTGAAGGGTATCGACTTTATGAACGCTTGATTTCTAGAATGGAACGATCGATTGCTAGACAACTATTATCGATAATTGGTTTTTGGTTGCTTTTTGCGCGCCAAATCATTGCATTCTTCGTCCATCCTAAACACTTATTTGCAAAAAAAGAAGATGAGAATCGAAGAGAATTTCAAAAAGAAGAACTAGAAAATGTTCGACAAGTCTTTTTACAAAATACGGAAGTTGTTTTGAAGAGTTTAGATAATCTAAAAGGGGTTTATGATGACGAAATCATTCAATTTTTCATAGAAGGACGACTACAATTTGCTCATAGATTAGAAGATGGTACCTTTATTGACTCATTTATTGTTCGTTCTCAATCGAATTACGTTAAAGAGCTTCTGATTGGTTACCAAGAGGAACGCAGAGTCATCGATGAATATGAACTATCTGAAATAATTTCTTCTTATGAGGCTAATGAGTATCGGAAAAATGTGAATCTATTAGAATCTTATTCAATTAATGACATTTCAGGAGCTGTTCCGTTTAGAAAGTTAACAAGAGAATTAAAAAAAGAAGCAGACGAAGAAAACTAGCTTCTTTTTTTTGCTTTTTTTTGTTACAATAAGCAGGATGAAAAGGGCGTGAGCATATGAATGAATTAAAAGTAAACGAATTGACTAAAACATATGGAGAGAAGACATTATTTGATCACATTTCTTTCCATATTCACGATAAAGATCGAATTGGATTGATTGGTACAAATGGAACTGGTAAGACTAGTTTATTAAATATCCTTGCTGGTAAAGATAGCGGAGATGGAGATATCGGAGCAATCCAACAAGCCAACGATTACCAAATAGGCTATCTTTCACAAGACCAGGAATTCGATCCGGAACTAACTGTTGTAGAAGCCGTTTTTCAGGGAGACACTCCGATTATTCAAGCGGTCAAAAATTATGAATTAGCGTTGCTTGCATTAGCAGATGACGGACTTAGTGAAGCAGCTCAAAAGCAATATACCCAAGCGGAAGAACGAATGAATAAAGAAGATGCTTGGACAGCGGATACGGATGCCAAAATCATTTTACAAAAATTAGGTATTGAAACGTTGCATAAAAGGATCGGTGAACTATCAGGGGGGCAAAAGAAACGCGTTAGCTTAGCCCAAGTATTGATCGAATCACCAGATTTATTGCTATTAGATGAACCTACCAATCATCTAGACTATGAAGCAATCAGTTGGCTGGAAAGCTTTTTGAATGGATATCGCGGTGCTATTTTAATGGTGACGCATGATCGTTATTTTCTAGACCGAGTAACAAACCGAATTTTTGAGCTATCTTTTGGGAAGTTATATGAATATAAAGGAAATTATGAAGCGTACATTATTGCGAAAGCTGAGCGTGAACGCGTCGGTGTCGAACAAGAAGAAAAAAGAAAGCAGCTTTATAAGCAAGAATTAGAATGGATGCGTGCTGGTGTGAAAGCACGAGGAACCAAACAGCAAGCGCGACAAGATCGCTTCCATGATCTGAAAGAAAATCTTCATCAAGTCAACCAAAAAGGTCAATTGGAAATCGATGTTGCAACGCAACGATTAGGAAAGAAAGTTATAGAAATCAAAGATGGTTACTATCAAATTGAACATAAGACGATTTTAAAAGATTTTGATATACTTATTCAAGCAAAAGATCGTATTGGAATTACTGGGAAAAATGGTGCAGGAAAATCAACATTATTGAATATTCTTGCTGGTCGCTTAGAATTAGAGAGTGGTATGTACTCAATCGGTGAAACAGTCAACTTGGCTTACTATACCCAACAAAATGAAGCAATGGATCCAAACCAACGGATGATTTCTTATTTACAAGAAGCGGCAGAACAAGTGAAGCGGACAGATGGAACAACTATTGGCGTTGCTGAATTATTGGAACGATTTCTATTTCCCCGCTTTATGCATGGAACTGTGATTGGTAAGCTTTCTGGTGGTGAAAAACGTCGTTTGTATTTATTAAAACTCTTGATTGGCCAGCCAAATGTGTTATTATTGGACGAACCAACAAATGATTTGGATATTGATACATTAACGATTTTGGAAGATTATATCCAAACATTCAAGGGTGCAGTTATCGCAGTTTCACATGACCGCTATTTTCTTGATAAAACGATGGAAAAACTACTTGTTTTTCAGGGTGAACGTCAAATTACAACGTACTTCGGTTCGATGAGTAAGTACTTGATGACGAATAAAGAACAATCGAAAAAGACAATCAAGACTGAAACAAAACCAATGAAAGAAATTGAGAAAAAAGAAAAAACAAAATTGACTTACATGGAACAAAAAGAATGGGAAACAATCGAAAGTGATATAGCACAACTTGAAGATCGTACAGCACATCTGACTGAAGAGATGAATCATCAAGGGGATGATTTTACAAAACTGCAACAACTTCAAACAGAGTTGTCGAACGCAGAAGAAGAACTTGAATCAAAAATGGAACGCTGGGAATATTTAAGTGAATTTGCAGAAAATTAGGGGGCAGAAACTATGGAAGAAGCATATTTATCGTTAGGCCGTAAAATTTTGAAGGAGGGTCACTTTAAAGAAGATCGTACAGGTACAGGTACAAAAAGTATTTTTGGTCATCAAATGCGTTTCGATTTGTCAAAAGGTTTTCCTCTTTTAACAACAAAACGGGTACCATTCGGCTTAATTAAAAGCGAACTTTTATGGTTTTTAAATGGGGATACGAACATCCGTTTCCTCTTGCAACACAACAATCATATCTGGGATGAATGGGCTTTTGAACGTTACATCAAAAGTGAAGATTACACAGGTCCGGATATGACTGACTTTGGTCGTCGAGTACTGACGGATGAAGCTTTCAAAGAAACTTATGAAAAAGAACACACAAAATTCTGTGATGCTATTTTATTAGATGATAATTTTGCGTCTAAGTATGGTGAATTAGGGAATATTTATGGTGCTCAATGGCGTCATTGGGAAACAAAAGATGGTGGATTCATCGATCAATTAAAAAATGTTATTGAAATAATCAAAAAAACACCAGACTCCAGACGCTTGATTGTATCAGCTTGGAATCCTGAGGATGTCCCATCGATGGCCTTACCACCTTGTCATACGATGTTTCAATTCTATGTCAACGATGGAAAATTAAGTTGTCAATTGTATCAGCGCAGTGGAGATGTTTTTCTTGGTGTCCCATTTAATATTGCTAGTTACGCATTGTTGACGCATTTGATTGCTCATGAAACTGGTTTAGAAGTGGGTGATTTTGTTCATACTTTAGGAGATGCTCATTTGTATACGAATCACATCGATCAAATGAATAAGCAACTTGCTAGAGAAATTCGTTCTTTCCCAACTTTAAAATTGAATCAAGATAAGAAATCAGTATTTGATTTTGAGATGGAGGATATTGTAATCGAAGGATATGATCCTCACCCTACAATCAAGGCACCAATTGCCGTTTAATTCGAAAGGAGTTCTCCAATGTTAGCAGCCATATGGGCACAAGATGAGCAAGGGACAATCGGTAAAGAGAATCGATTACCTTGGCATTTGCCAAATGATTTAAAATTTTTTAAACAAATGACTGAAGACAACACCATTGTTATGGGAAGAAAAACTTTTGAGGGGATGGGCGCTCGGCCGTTACCAAATCGTCAAACGATTGTTCTAACTAGAGACAAAAGCTATCAAGCAAAAGGAGTCATTGTATTTCATACTGTGGATGAAGTTCTTGATTATGCTAAAACTTTTTCAGGAATTACATTCATTGCGGGAGGATCAGCAGTGTATGAAGATTTTTTACCGTATTGTGATGTATTATACCGTACAGTTATTCATCATTCATTTGATGGCGATACACTATTCCCTTCGGTTAATTGGGATGACTGGACCTTGATCAATTTGAGTGCAGGCGAACAAGACGAAGCAAATAGTTACGGCTATCAATTTGAAACATATCAGCGCAAAGTCATGGTAGGTTAAAACGTTTTTTGATTTAAAGAAATAAATAGTAAAAAAACATACTAAGAGTTAGTATGTTTTTTTACTATTTAAATATGATTGCGATACAAACCAACAACTTTTCCTAGAATGCTTACATTATTCAAAATAATTGGTTCCAATGCATCATTTTCTGGTTGTAAGCGAACATGATCTGTCTCTTTGAAGAATCGTTTACAAGTTGCTTCATCTTCATCTGTCATCGCAATAACGATATCACCATTTGAAGCAGCAGTTTGTTTGCGAACAATAACTTGGTCGCCATCTAAAATACCAGCATTGATCATACTTTCACCTCTGATAGTCAGCATGAACAAAGCATTTTCTTCTGCCATTAAATCAGGTGGAAGAGGAAAAAAGTCAGAAGCTTCTTCGACAGCTAAGATCGGCTCACCAGCTGTAACAACACCCAGCATTGGAATCACTGTCGGTCTCACACCGATTCTTTCAAGTCCGTCTGCAGTCAATTCAATTGCTCTTGGTTTTGTAGGATCACGTAAAATGAGTCCTTTTTTTTCTAAACGTGCTAAATGTCCATGAACAGTCGAGGTTGAGGAAAGATCAACTGCTTTTCCGATTTCTCTTACAGTCGGCGGATAGCCTTTTAGTTCAACTTGTTCATATATATATTTTAATACTTCGATTTGTCTTGTGTCTGTACGTTTCACCACAACCCGCACCTTCTTTCGATTTATATTTTTAGTGTACCATAGTTTTATATAGGAATCAAACAAGCGTTCGTGTTTTTTTGAAAAAGTATAATTGTAGGAAGGATACTCCAAAAGTGATAAGGCAGTAAATGAAAATTTCAGTAAATAAACGGAATCGTTTCTAATTTTAATAAGAATATAGTTGTATTTTTTGTGCCCATCTTATAAGATAGACTTGGAAAGTAAACTTGTCTAACTTCAAAACTAGCCTTTCAAAAAAAGATTGAATACGCCTATTAAATGTTAAAAACGAGGAGGCAAAATAGATGTTATCGTCAGAAAAAATGAACCGTATTAATGAACTAGCAAAAAAAGCGAAAGAAAATGAATTGACTGAGAAAGAAAAAGAAGAGCAAAAAGTACTTCGTCAAGAATATTTGGCAGCTTTTCGAGGTGGGATGCGGCATCATATTGAAGGTATGAAAGTCGTTGATCCTAAAGGAAATGATGTAACACCAGAGAAATTGAAAGAGATCCAAAAAGCAAAAGGATTGCACAATAGAAAGTGATTTTTAGTTTTTTTTTACTAAAAGTAATTGCTTTCATAAACTAAATGCGATAAAATGTAGTTAATAAAGGTAAAAAAAACCTAAATAGGAGATGATTTTTTTGTTCGACAACACTGATCAGTTAGGCGTTAACACGATTCGTACATTAAGCATTGAAGCAGTACAAAAAGCTAATTCGGGACATCCAGGATTACCAATGGGTGCAGCACCTATGGCCTATGCACTTTGGACAAAACACTTAAAAGTAAACCCAAAAACTTCAAGAAATTGGGTAGATAGAGACCGTTTTATCCTTTCTGCCGGTCACGGATCTGCAATGCTTTATAGCTTACTTCACTTAGCGGGCTATGGTGTTACAATTGATGATCTGAAAAGTTTCCGTCAATGGGGTAGTAAGACACCTGGACATCCAGAAGTTCATCACACAGATGGTGTTGAAGCAACAACGGGTCCTTTAGGTCAAGGAATAGCGATGGCTGTTGGGATGGCGATGGCTGAGGCACATACTGCTGCAACATATAATCGTGATAGTTTTCCTGTAATCGATCATTATACGTATGCCTTATGCGGAGATGGTGATTTGATGGAAGGTGTTTCTCAAGAAGCAAGTTCTATGGCCGGACACATGAAATTAGGTAAACTGATCGTGTTATACGATTCAAATGATATCTCTTTAGATGGTCCAACGTCAAAAGCGTTCACTGAAAATGTTGGTGCTCGTTATGAAGCATACGGTTGGCAACATATTTTAGTCAAAGACGGCAATGATCTAGAAGAAATTTCTAAAGCAATAGAAGCTGCAAAAGCTGAATCAGATAAGCCAACATTGATTGAAGTAAAAACAGTTATTGGCTACGGTGCTCCAAAAGAAGGTACATCATCTGTACATGGAGCGCCAATCGGAGCAGATGGTATTACTGCAGCTAAAGCTGTTTATGGTTGGGAATACCCAGACTTTACTGTTCCAGAAGAAGTTGCTGCCCGCTTTAAAGAAACGATGATAGAAGAAGGCGAGAAAGCAGAAAATCAATGGAATAAGATGTTTGCAAATTATTCAAAAGATCATCCTGAGTTAGCGAAACAATTTAAACAGGCTTTTGCCGATGAACTTCCTGAAAATTGGGATAGTGAATTACCAACCTATGAAATAGGTTCAAGTGCAGCTAGTCGTGTTACAAGTAAAGAAACGATTCAAGCAATCTCTAAAACTGTACCAGGTTTCTGGGGCGGATCAGCTGATTTGTCTGCGTCGAACAATACGATGGTTACAGCAGAAAAAGATTTTGAGCCTGGTCAATACGAAGGCCGCAATATTTGGTTTGGCGTTCGTGAGTTTGCTATGGCAGCAGCAATGAACGGAATCCAATTACATGGTGGAAGTCGCGTTTACGGTGGAACATTCTTTGTATTTACAGATTATCTACGTCCAGCAGTACGTTTAGCTGCAATCCAAAACACTCCTGTGACATATGTATTAACACATGATTCTGTGGCGGTGGGCGAAGATGGACCAACACATGAACCCGTTGAACAATTGGCAAGTATTCGTTGCATGCCTGGTGTACAAGTAATTCGTCCAGCAGATGGTAATGAAACTATTGCAGCATGGAAAATTGCGATGACAACAAAAGATGCACCGACTGTCTTAGTTCTAAGTCGTCAAAACTTACCGGTTATTGAAGGCACAAAAGAACATGCAGGAGAATTTGTTCAAAAAGGTGCTTATGTTATTTCTAAACAAAATGGTGAGAAACCTGAAGGGATTTTAATTGCAACTGGTTCAGAAGTGAATTTAGCAATTGAAGCTCAAAAGGCATTAGCTGAACAAGGGAAAGATGTCTCGGTTGTTTCAATGCCAAGTTTTGATTTGTTTGAAAAACAAACAGCGGAATATAAAGAAGCTGTATTACCTAAAGATATAACTAAACGAGTTGCAATCGAAGCTGCATCACCTTTTGGGTGGGAGCGTTATGTTGGGACAACTGGTACGACTGTAACGATTGATCACTTTGGGGCTTCTGCTCCTGGAGATTTGGTCTTGAAAGAATTTGGCTTTACAGTCGATAATGTAGTATCAAAATACAATAATCTATAAAAAGTATAAAAGGCAGAGGTTCACATTTCGTGAATTTCTGCTTTTTATACGAATAAATTAGATATTTAAAACGATTTTTATGTAATATTAAAGTAATAAACGTAATATTTTATATTAAAATTAAAAAAAGTTAATAAACTTAGGATGAAGGCATTTGTGAAAAGAATAATACTGAATAATATACACTATGTAAAACGAAAGAAACAAAAATCGCTATAATCAATAAAACAAAGATTTCAACTGGATTACACTCACTTTAAAACTTCAAATTTCAGGAACAAATAATTGTGCATAAAAAAGTCCCCTAGTAGAATGATAGTATGATGTTCTATTGAGGAGGAACAAGTGAATGAGCGAGATCGAAACAAGAAGTAGTAGACACCAACAAAAAGAACGTAGAAATAATCGTAAACGGATGGTATCTATAATTGGAACTTCATTAGTATTTCTTCCGATTGCTGGGAATATTTTGCCATTAGGTGTTCAAGCAAATGAAGTTGAAGTACAAGGAGACTATTCACAACAAGCATTTATTGATTCTATTGGCTATTCAGCGTCGTCTGTAGCTGACGCTAATGATTTATACGCATCTGTTATGATTGCTCAAGCATTATTGGAAAGCAGCTACGGTACTTCAGGATTAGCTGCAGCTCCGAATTATAATTTGTTTGGCGTAAAGGGAAGCTACGGTGGACAAACAGTCTATATGCCGACTTCGGAATATTTGAATGGTCAATGGGTAACGATGACTGAGCCATTTAGAAGTTATCCATCATACACTGAATCATTCCAAGATCATGCCAATGTACTTAAAACGACGTTAGCTTCTAGCGGAGACTATCATTATTCTGGCGTGTGGAAAAGTAATACAACTAGTTACATGGATGCGACAGCTGCTTTAGCTGGACGCTATGCAACTGATCCAAACTACGCTGGGAAATTAAATTGGTTGATTGAGGCATATGGTTTGACTGCATATGATAGTGGAAATAGTGCAACAGTTACAACTGTTGCGAGCCCTGTAACGAATCAATCTGCTGTTGGACAAAGCAGTGCAACTATCACAGCGCAAACATATACTGTAGCTTCTGGTGATACTCTTTGGGGGATAGCTGAAAAATTTGGTGTTACTGTCGACCAACTGATGGCTTCCAATGGTATAACGGCTGAGTTGATTACTATAGGACAAGTCTTACAAGTCGCATAAAAAAATCTTTCAACAATCTGTCGTGAAAATGACTATTTGTTGGAAGATTTTTTATCGTTTTCCTGATCGTAGTTCTTCTAGACGTCGTGTGCGATTTTTACTCAAATCCTTTATTCTGGACTTCGGTAGACTCGCTTCTGGAGTAGTAGTTGAATTTCTGTTATGCGTTATAGGATCATTTGCATCAAATTGCATTAAATAATCAATGACTTCCCTAACAATTTGAGTTGGGGTGGAGGCACCAGCCGTCACAGCAATTTGTTCGACATTGATTAACCATTTAGCATTGATTTGTGAGACATCTGAAATTTGATGAGCTGGAACCCTTGCTTGCTCAACGGAAACTTGAGCTAACCGATTACTATTATTACTTTTTGGACCACCAACAACAATTGTTAAATCACAGCCTTGAGCTTGTTCAACAACTGCTTCTTGGCGGACTTGGGTAGCTTTGCAGATATCTTTATGAATAAGTACATGAGGGTATTTTTTCTGAATCGAAACCATCAAATCGCTAACGTCCCATTGGCTCATAGTCGTTTGGTTGGTCACAAAAATTTTCTCTGTCGTTAGTTGTAAACTTGCAATATCAGCTTGGTTAGAAACTAAATGAACATGTTCCGGGGATACACCAAGTGCTCCCTGGGGTTCAGGGTGATTTTTTTTTCCGATATAAATAATTTCATAACCGTCTGACACTTTTTCAGCAATCAATTCGTGTGTAATCATTACATCAGGACAAGTGGCATCAATTACCGTTTAACCTTTAGCGACTGCTAATTTCTTTACTTTGGGCGAAGTTCCATGTGCTGTAAATATAACAGTACCACGGTCAACTCGCGATAGGATATCTTCACGGGTATTTCCATCTAACGTATGGATCCCAACACTTTCAAACGCATCTGTCACATGTTTATTGTGAACGATCATACCTAAAATATAGATTGGTCGTGGTAAATTTTCATCGAGAGAAGCATTTCTAGCAATGACCATTGCATCAACAACACCGTAACAATAACCCCGTGGACTAATATTTTTTATTTTCATAAATGATGTAACTCCTATTTATTCATTTGAAAGTCTTTTCTACTATACAACATTTTTATTAGAAATGGATAAAAAGTTAAGATCAATCTTTCAGCTGTAACAAAATGATAGCCAGATTAAACGATATAAGCTATTATAAACACAAGAAAGGTTTTGCTTATAAGAATACGAGAATGGAGGAATGGATCATGACTCAAATTTTTAATTCTGTTACCGAATTAATAGGTAAAACACCGATAGTAAAATTAGGACGAATTGTCCCAGATGGAGCTGCTGATGTGTTTGTGAAGCTTGAATTTTTCAATCCAGGTGGAAGCGTAAAAGATCGAATTGCTTTAAGTATGATCGACAAAGCTGAAAAAAGTGGGAAGCTAAAAAAAGGCGATACAATTGTCGAACCTACTAGTGGGAATACTGGGATCGGGTTAGCAATGGTGGGGGCTGCAAAAGGCTATAAAGTCGTAATCGTAATGCCTGATACAATGAGTATTGAACGCAGAAAACTGATGCAAGCGTATGGTGCTGAGTTATTGTTGACTCCTGGCTCTGAAGGGATGAAAGGCGCAATTGCTAAGGCTACGGAATTATCAGAAAAAGACGGTTACTTTATGCCCATGCAATTTGACAATCTTGCGAATCCCGAAACACATGAAAGAACAACCGGAAAAGAAATTCAAGATGTCTTTGGTCCAGCAGGGTTAGATGCATTTGTGGCAGGAGTCGGGACTGGTGGGACAATAACCGGTGTTGGAAAAGAATTAAAACGAGTATATCCAACTATTTCAATAGTTGCTGTTGAACCAACAGAATCGCCTGTTCTTGAAGGGGGTGCTCCTGGTCCACATAAAATCCAAGGAATTGGTGCAGGCTTCATTCCTAACGTTTTAGATACTGATATATATGGAGAAATTCTTGCGGTTCCAAGTGAAGATGCAATGAAAACAGCACGACAATTAGCTGTCAAAGAAGGATTGTTAGTTGGGATATCAGCGGGAGCTTCTGTGAATGCAGCAATTCAAGTAGCCAAAAAATTGGGTGTTGGAAAGAAAGTATTGACCATTATTCCTGATAATGGTGAGCGATATCTTTCAACTGCACTTTACAATTTTTCTGAATAATTTAGAAAAAAAGGAAGTGCACTGTTGCGGCTTCCTTTTTTAACACATTTAACCACCTAAAAAGTATATAATAATGTTGAAATTCATCAAAATCGTGATAAACATGATATTTCCGATAGTATTTATGCAATTATTCTTGTCAAGATAGATTAGAAATAGTATCATTTAAGGAAGAAGACTGGGAGGGGAACCAAATGGACAATATATTGGTAAAGAATGCACTTGAAGAATTAAAAGAAGCCAATATTCGTATTACTCCTCAAAGATATGCAATTTTAGAATATCTAATTGAGAATCATAGCCATCCAACAGCAGATGAAATTTATCGTTCATTAGAAGATCGTTTTCCAAATATGAGTGTTGCGACTGTTTATAATAATTTACGATTGTTTACTGATATTGGGTTTGTGCAAGAGATGAATTATGGCGATGCATCTAGTCGTTTCGATTTCAGCTCAAAGAAACATTATCATGCTATATGTCAGAACTGTGGTAAAATCGTCGATTTCCATTATCCTGGATTGGAAGACGTAGAGATGGCAGCAAGTAAATTAACTGGTTTTGAAATTAATGAGCATAGATTAGAATTATATGGTTTATGCCCGGACTGTCAAAAAGCAAAATAAGAATGAAATGAGGGATAAAATGAAATCGATTCACACAGACAAAGCTCCAAAAGCAATTGGACCATACGTACAAGGAAATATTGTCAATGGACTATTGTTTGCTTCAGGTCAAGTTCCTTTAAGTCCTGAAACGGGAGAAGTTATTGGTAGTACAATAGAAGAACAAACAGAACAAGTGCTTAAAAACATAGTGGCAATCTTAAAAGAAGTTGGAAGTGATTTTAACCAAGTTGTCAAAACGACTTGCTTTTTAAAAAATATGAATGATTTTGCAGCTTTTAATGAAGTTTATGCTGGCGCTTTTAAAATGCAATTACCTGCTCGTTCTGCTGTAGAAGTAGCCCGATTGCCTAAAGATGTTCTTATTGAGATAGAAATTATTGCTTCAGTAAATGAATAGCAATTTAATTTCACAAGCTGAGAAAATAATTTTTCTCAGCTTTTTTTATTGTTAAATCAGCTTTTTTTGTTAATATTTAATTGGATAAAATGAAGAAAGGGTTAAAAAAAGAAGAGTTTGTGAAAAAATAACTTTGTGATTCACAAGCAAAGAACTCGAATCTGGCTTTCTACTTTGTTATATTTTTAGTATGCTAATAGATTTAGAATAGATTTGTTGGTGAAAAATTTAACTTGAAAGAAGGGATTTACAAAATGAAAGTCGTAGTCGTAGGATGTACGCATGCAGGAACTGCTGCAGTCAAAAGTATTTTAACAAATCACCCAAACGCGGAGGTAATCGTTTATGAACGAAATGATAATGTGTCATTTTTATCATGCGGTATTGCTCTATATGTTGGAGGAGTAGTGAAGGAGGCTGACAGTCTATTCTATTCAAGTCCTGAAGAGTTAGCGTCTCTAGGTGCTACAGTTAAAATGGAACATGAAGTCGAAACAATCGATGTTGATCATAAAACAGTCACTGCAAAGGATTTACACACTGGTATTGAAGAAACTGTTTCATATGATAAATTAGTTATGACAACAGGTTCATGGCCAATTATCCCGCCTATTAAAGGGATTGAAGCTGAAAATATTTTATTATGTAAAAACTTTAATCAAGCAAATGTGATTATCGAACGTGCGAAAGATGCGAAAAAAGTTGTCGTTGTAGGCGGCGGATATATCGGAATCGAATTAGTTGAAGCCTTTGTAGAATCAGGTAAGGAGGTTACATTGATTGACGGTTTAGATCGTATTTTGAATAAGTACTTAGATAAACCATTTACAGATGTTTTAGAAAAAGAACTTGCTGATCGAGGAGTGACGATAGCGTTAGGTGAGAATGTTCAGGAATTTCAAGCTGATGCAAGCGGACATGTGAATAGAGTAATTACACCTAGTCAAGAATTCGAAGCAGATATGGTCATCATGTGTGTTGGATTTAGCCCAAATACAACTTTACTTAAAGATAAAGTAGATATGCTACCTAATGGTGCTATTGTGGTTGATACATTTATGAGATCAAGCAACCCTGATATTCTTGCTGCAGGGGATAGTGCAGTTGTACACTACAACCCAAGCAATACGACGAATTATATTCCATTAGCAACGAATGCTGTTCGCCAAGGAATGTTAGTTGGTTACAATTTAACAGAAGAAAAATTAGCATATCGCGGAACACAAGGAACTTCCGGTCTATATTTATTTGGTTGGAAAATTGGTTCAACAGGTGTTACCTTGGAAAGTGCAAAAATGAATAACTTAGATGTAGAAGCAACATTGTTTGAGGATAATTATCGTCCAGAATTCATGCCAACGACTGAAAATGTCATGATGGAATTAGTTTACGAAAAAGGGACAAACCGTATTGTCGGTGGACAATTAATGTCTAAGTATGACATTACTCAATCAGCTAATACACTATCATTAGCTGTACAAAACAAAATGACTGTTGAAGATCTTGCCTTATCAGATTTCTTCTTCCAGCCACACTTTGATCGTCCTTGGAACTACTTAAACTTGTTAGCTCAAGCGGCACTTAAAGATATTGCTAAAAAGTAATAGATAAAAAATGGAGTTGAGTGAAAATTCAGCTCTATTTTTTTATATAAAATCTTAACATTTGGCGTTTTTGACAATTTTTGAGATAATTAAAAGGTAAACAAGATTGAGGGGTTAAAAGATGAAAGAGAATAGGAAAATGAAGGAAATTATAATACGTGCTTTATATGCTTTAATTGGTGTAGCAATTCTAGCGTTTGGAGCGGCAACATTACGTGTAGGTCAAGTAGGATTGGACCCGTATACTGCAGCCAATATTGGTATTGGGAATGTTCTAGGCTTATCACTGGGTGTTTATCAACTGATTGTCAATATAATCATTCTAGTTTTCGTTTTTATTTTTGGTAGAAAATATATTGGTATCGGAACCGTAATCAATATGGTGCTGACAGGTTTTTTCATTGATTTTTATACATGGATCTATGACACATTTTTCACAATTAAAATCAATATATTCTCTCAAGGGCTCTTACTTGTTTCTGGTGTAGTGATTTTTACTTTCGGGGCATCTTTTTATATGTCAGCAAAATTAGGAAATGCGCCATACGATGCAATTGCTCCGATCATTGTAGATCGAAGTAAAGCCCAGTATCGTGTAGTAAGAGTAATTCAAGATATCTTTTTTGTGATCCTAGCTTTTATTTTTGGAGGCCCAGTTGGTATCGGAACCGTAATCAATGCATTTTTCACAGGACCACTGATTGATTTCTGGAATAAAAAAGTTAGTACTCCTATAATTGAAAAAAGTGTGAAAGAAAAAGTGAGTAGCTAAGAAATTAATCTTACTGCACCCTTTGTAACACCAGCTGATTCAGAGAAATCAGTAGCAACTTTCACTTTCAAACGTAAAATGAAAAGAGAAGATGAATAAAGTACCGAAGTAGTGTAATAATTTTCTATAAGACAAAACATGAGATGGATAAGCACCCTGTCTCATGTTTTTTTTAATAGCTAAAGTAATCGAGTTATTTTTTTAAAACGAAACATTTTCTTACAAAGAATCTTTCTTTCTGCCTCTTTTTATCGTAAAATAATATTAGACAAAAAGAAAGGGAGGATTTACGCATGCCGATTCGTGTTCCAAAAGAATTACCAGCTATTAAAGTTTTAGAAAAAGAGAATATTTTTGTAATGGACGAAGATCGCGCCATGCATCAAGACATTCGACCTTTACGAATTTTAATTTTGAATTTGATGCCAAAAAAAGATGAGACAGAAGTTCAACTCTTGAGGCTTTTAAGTAACACACCGTTACAAATAAATGTGGAGTTTTTACATATGAGTAGCCATGAGGCAAAAAATACCTCTAGTGAACATTTAACTCGTTTTTACTATCAGTTTAAAGAAGTACAAGAAAAGTTCTATGATGGATTGATCATTACAGGAGCCCCAATTGAGCAGATTCCTTTTGAAAAAGTTGATTATTGGGAAGAATTACAGGATATTTTCGAGTGGAGTACGTCACACGTATTTTCTACATTTCACATTTGTTGGGGTGCGCAGGCAGGGCTTTATCATCATCACAAAATCGATAAGTATTTCTTGGATCAAAAGTTGACCGGTATTTATTCTCATGAAGTATTAACACCTACTTGGAGTATTTTAAAAGGATTTGATGATCTGTTTTTCGCTCCGCATTCTCGGTATACAGGGATCAAGAGAAGTGATGTCGAGAAGACAGACGAATTGGAAGTTCTGGTCGAGTCGAAAGAAGCTGGTCTTTTCTTAGTTGGAAATAAAAATAATCGAGCATTTTATGCAATGGGTCATTTGGAATATGATCGTGAGACATTACAACAAGAATTTGAACGGGATCAATTAAAAGGGATTCAACCAAATCTGCCTGAAAATTATTTTCCAAAGGATGACATCAAAGAAGTTCCCAAATTAAGATGGCACATGGCTGCATCCTTGTTATTCTCTAATTGGATAAATTATGCAGTTTACCAAAATACACCTTATGAATTATCTACATTATTAGATAAAGCAAAAGGATAACTATAAATCAGCTAAGACAAATTATCATGACGTTTGTTTTAGCTGTTTTTTGCTAATATGGTTTACATAAGAATGCAAACGTTATCTTTTTGGTTTATTTGTATAATTATTGAGGCATTCTTTTTTCTTTTTATGGAATTTAAACGTATCATTAGGAGAAGGAAGGGGGGATTAACAGTTGAAGTGTTGATAAGTGCTAAAAAGAGAAAATTTTAGAGGCTATCAACCAATCAATATTGTTATTGTACTTTTTTAGTTTAGAAAACTTAGTAATTCTATTACCGAAAGCAATTATTACTCATTGTAGAAATGAAAATGCTTTAATTAGCTATAATTGGAGGAAAAATGATGAAATTGCCTAAAAAGTTTTTCAGTGGTTTGTTCCTTTCACTACTATTTCTTTTTTCTTTTGTGCCTGCGTTTGCACAAGAAATTAATGCAATTGCTGTACCTACAGGACTAAACGCTGTGATAGTGATCATTCCATTGATTTTAGTTTTAGTCCTATTATTTATGAAAGTAGATATGATCATCGCTGGATTTGTTGGAGGCGTTTTGGCAATGATCATCGGTGGTATTGGGTTAGAACAAGCCAATGAACAACTATTAGAAACGATTCCAATGATGCTTGGTATTACTGTGCCAATCATTAATTCAGCTGTTGCAATGGCAGTCTTTAAATCAGGTGGCTACTCTGCTGCATTAACTCTTGCCAAACGAGGGACAAAAGGAAAAGTAGAATATGTTTCAGCATTTATTGTTCTTTTGTTAGCCGCTGCAACTTATATGTCAGGTATCGGCGGTGGTAGTGCAATGGTTATCGCACCATTAGCCTTTGTAGCAGTTGGAGTTGTCCCCGAGTTGATTGCAGCAATGTCACTTGCTGCGGCTGTTTCGTTTACGACATCGCCCGCTTCATTAGAATCCAGCATCGTTTCGAAATTAGGAGATTTTAGTGTTGCGACATACGTTTCAGATATGCGTCCGATTTGGTTATTTTTTTGTGCGTTAGCAATTGTTCTCGCTTTTTGGGGAACGAAACGTCGGAATATCGGATTTAAAGAAAATAGTAATGATGAATACGCTTCAATGAGTAACAGAGCCTTGTTTAAATTAACGTTACCTGCGATTTTTTTACTATTCGCTGTAATTTTCGGGCCTGTAGTGAATGATCTTGTCGGGTTCCCATTATTGACGCCATTAGTGTATATGGTTTTAACAATAGCCTTGATTTTTATTTGTTCAGATTTTTCACTGAATCAGTCAGTAGAAGCCATGGTTGATGGCTCAACATATATTTTGACTCGGTTATTCCAAGTGGGGATTTTTCTTGCGTTTATTAATATTATTGCTCAAACGGGTACCTTCGCGGTTATTGCGGGCATTGCTAGCGCGGCACCAACGTTGATCATGGTTCCTGTCGCTATTTTAACTGGAATTTTGATTGGGATACCGGCAGGTGCGTATGTTGGTTCTGTGTTAACACTTGTTTTACCCGTAGCCGTATCCCTTGGTTTTTCTTCTATCGAGTTAGGTTTAGTTGCGGTTGGAGTAGGATTAGGAAGTCAAATGAGTTTTGTGAATATTACGATGCAAGCTTTATCTTCTGGTTTTCAAATTCCGATTTTGGAAGTTGTCAAGGGCAACGTTAAATGGATCAGTATTGCTTCTGTACTATTGATTGGAATTGGATTCTTTGTATAAATCAAATTGAAAGGATGTTAACAAATGGACATTTTAATTAAACAAGCAAGATTAAGTGATGGAGAAGCGTTACAGGATATAGGTATAAAAGATGGTAAAATCATCGCTATTTCGGAAAGTTTGACTGAACATGCAGTAAAGGTAATCGAAGCACACGGGCGTGTTTTAATTCCTGGTTTAGTCGAAAGTCATATTCATCTGGATAAAGCACTGATTGCTGACAGAAAACCAAACAAATCCGGGACTTTACAAGAAGCCATCAGTGTTACAGCTGAACTAAAACCAACATTTACCGAAGAAGATATTTATCGACGAGCAAAAAAAGCTTTAGACATGATCATTTCTCATGGTGTAACCGCGGTTAGAACCCACGCTGAATTTGATCCAGCACAAGGTTTTTCCGGATTTAAAACCATTATGGCATTAAAAGAAGAATACCGGGATTTAATTGATATGCAAATCGTTGCGTTTCCGCAAGAAGGAATTTTTAAAGCGCCTGGCACAGAAAAAATGATGCATGAAGCTATGGAAATGGGGGCTGATGTCGTTGGTGGTATTCCTTATAACGATGCTCCAGCAGATAAACATATTGATTTAGTGTTTGAAATTGCGAAAAAATACGACAAAGATATTGATCTTCATCAAGATTTTAGTGATGAAGCAACGGATATGTCAATAGAATATTTATGTAAGAAAATAATTGCTGAAGATTATCAAGGTAGAGTTTCAGTGGGCCATTTAACAGCTCTTCATGCGCTAAAGCCAGAACGCTTAAGTGACATTTTGGCATTGATGTCAGAAGCACAAATTAGTGTGATGGCTTTGCCAGCAACAGATTTGCATTTAGGTGCTAGAAATGATGTATACAACGTTAGACGAGCGGTTACTCCTATTAGAAAACTTCGCGATGCAGGTGTCAATGTCTGTTTAGCGACCAATAATATTCGTAATGCATTTACTCCTTATGGAAATGGTGATTTAATGCAAATTGCGATGTTAGCGATTCCTGTAGGACATTTAGGTGGAGCAGATGATTTACCAACTGTTTTACCGATGATTACTGAAAATCCAGCAAAAGCGTTGGGGTTAAAAAGCTATGGTATAAATATTGGTAATAAAGCTGATTTAATCTTGCTAGATACGAAAGTGGTAGCAGATGCAATCATTGATATACCCGAAAGAAACTATGTAATTAAGAATGGGAAAATTACAGTTGAAGTGAAAAAAGAAACAACAATATTCAAATAAGAGCTTTAAATAACCAGCTATAGGAAAAAAATGTCTTAGGTGGTTATTTTTGGTAAACAAAAATAGGTAGAACATAATATTATTATGTAAACTAATTGATGAAGAGTCTAAGAAATAGACTACCTAAAATAGTGTAGTAAAAAGCGTACTTAATTCTCAATTAAATTATATAGTTGAGAATTTATAGTCAAAATCCTTGTTATTATGTACATTTATATGATACTCTTTATTATATAATAAATAATATTGGAGGTACTTGGAATGAAAGTTATTGTTTTAGGTTCATCGCACGGAGGCTATGAGGCAGTTGAGGAGTTATTGACGCTACATCCGGAAGCAGAAATCCAGTGGTATGAAAAAGGCGATTTTGTTTCGTTTTTATCTTGCGGTATGCAACTTTATCTTGAAGGAAAAGTTAAAGACGTTAATTCTGTTCGATATATGACTGGTGAAAAAATGGAGAGCAGAGGCGTAAATGTCTTCTCAAACACAGAAATTACAGCAATTAAACCTGATGATCATCAAGTTGTAGTTAAAGATTTATTATCTGGCGAAGAACGTGTTGAAGCTTACGATAAACTTATTATCAGCCCAGGAGCTGTTCCATTTGAATTAAATGTTCCGGGTAAAGACTTAGAAAATATCTATTTAATGCGTGGCAGAAAATGGGCAATTAAATTAAAAGCAAAAACAGTTGATCCTGAGGTGAACAATGTAGTTGTAATTGGTAGTGGCTATATTGGAATAGAAGCTGCTGAATCATTTGCGAAAGCTGGGAAAAATGTAACAGTTATCGATATTTTAGATCGACCTTTAGGTGTCTATTTAGATAAAGAGTTTACTGACGTTTTAACTGAAGAAATGGAGGCTAATAATATTAGCGTCGTGACCAATGAAACGGTTCAACAATACAAAGGGGAAGGTCATGTTCAAAAAGTTATCACGGATAAAGCTGAATATGATGCCGATTTAGTTGTTGTAGCGGTTGGTGTTCGTCCTAACACTGGTTGGTTGAAGGATACTTTAGAATTACACCCCAATGGTCTTATAAAAACGGATGAATACATGCAAACAAGTGCTGCTGATATTTTTGCCGTTGGGGATGCTACACTAATCAAATACAATCCAGGTGAAACTGAAGTGAACATTGCATTAGCCACAAATGCCAGAAAACAAGGTCGTTTTGCTGTTAAAAACTTATTAGGCCCAGTAAAACCATTTCCTGGTATTCAAGGTTCATCTGGTTTAGCTGTTTTCGATTATAAATTTGCTTCTACAGGTATCAATGAAGAAATGGCCGAAAAATTGAATAAGAAAACAAAATCTGCATTAGTGGTTGAAGATTATCTAATGGATTTCAATCCCGATAAAGAAAAAGCTTGGTTCAAACTTGTGTACGATCCTGAGACAACTCAAATTTTAGGTGCGCAATTAATGTCTAAAGCTGATTTAACTGCTAATATCAATGCTATCTCATTGGCAATCAAAGCGAAAATGACGATTGAAGACCTAGCTTATGCTGACTTTTTCTTCCAACCATCATTTGATAAACCGTGGAATATCATCAATACAGCGGCTTTAGCAGCAATGAAAAATGAACAATAATCAACAAGTTATAAAGACTGAAGAAAATTTTGTTTCTTCAGTCTTTTTTTAATAGAATAAAAATGGTATGATTCAAATAAAATACATTGAATTATAGGGGAATTGGAATGACCATTAAACTACAAGAAATGACTGAAGCAGATTATGAAAAGTACATTAACTTTGCAATTAAAGACTATGCTCATGATAAAATTACAGCAGGTACTTGGAGTAAGAATGAAGCAATTGATTTGGCAGCAAAAAGTTTTAATGAGCTTTTACCGGAAGGGAAGGAGACTAAAAACGAATTTCTCTACTCTATTGAAGAAGAGTCTATAGATAAGAAAGTTGGTTTTTTATGGGTACATTTAAATAAAACACCATACGATTCAAAATTTTTTATTTATGATTTTATTGTGTTTGAAGAATTCAGAGGTATTGGTTATGGAAAAGAAACCCTTTCTTGTCTAGATGAAAAAGCAAAAGAAATGAATGTGTCGCAGATTGATTTACACGTTTTTGCTCATAACAAAGGTGCGATCCATTTATACGAACAAACAGGTTTTGTACCAACAGATATTAGTATGTCAAAAAAAATAGGTTAAAAATAAAAAGAGGAACAGAAATTCTGTTCCTCTTTAAGTAATTATTTAAATAAATTAAAGAAGTTTGAAGTAGCGTCTAACCAATATTGTACGATATTAACCCACATGATTTTTCCCTCCTTGAATAATATTTATTAGGTACAAAGTTAATTTAATATACCTATAAGTAAATAATACCATTTTTATTTCAATTGTAAATACCTTAAATGTTTTTTTTCATATATTCTTCTTATAATGTTTAGCTTGTAACTTTTATTATTTGAGTGTTGGAATTACTCTAACAGAAAAAAGCGCTCAAATAAACTCCTTTAGTGAGTTGTTTGAGCGCTTTTTATATTACTCTTTGTACGTCTTTATACCTTGTTTTAAACTAAAATAGAATGCTGTACCGTAAATCATGGTCAAAGGGATTCCTTGAATTAATTGTCGTATTATTGAGTTAGAGTCTTGATAGTCATTATCTGTAGCTGGAATTAGTAGGTATGAAATACTGTCAAAAATACTATAAAGATTTGTTGCCACAATAATGAAAGAAATTATTGCTAATAGTAACCAAAATACAACTAAAAAATTTGTTTTTTTCAAAATGCTAGCTCCTTTCTTAAATATATACTACTATATCACAAAAGTTGTGTGTGATAAATTCAATCACGTAATTTCACATTCGCATAATGTATAGAATATGAAGTGTGTTATATGCATAAACTGTATTTTATTTACTGTATATTGGTTATTGTGGTTTTGTGACTATGCAAATCTACTTTGTATAATGTATATTATGTTAACTAGAATATAATCATAAAAAATCGAACATAGCAATCCCTCACCTCGTTCGATTTTTTATTCTGTTCAGTTAATCTTTTTTAAGTATTCATTCATAATTTAAGATTACAATATCGGTGATAGTAACCGTGAAAAATTCTGCTTAAATCGTAACCAATGTGATTGGTTTTGAATGATTTCATCCGTTAATAAGATGCTGTTATTCATATCCATTTCAACTATTTGTGTCAGTTCCCATGCGATTCTTGTATCGTAGATAAATGTGCTTACCTCAAAATTCAAGGCATAACTTCTAATATCCTGATTTGTCGTACCAACCATGCAAATTTCATTGTCAATAACCATTGTTTTAGCATGTAAAAAACCATTCTGATACATGTATATTTTGACCCCACGTTTGTGCAGATAGTTTGCATAATATTGCGTTGCACGATAGATAAATGGATGATCTGGCATACATGGAATCATAATTCGTACATCGATTCCTGAACGAACAGCAATTAATAAGGCGTTGATCATACTATCATCAGGAATTAAGTATGGCGTTTGAATCCACACCGATTTTTCAGCTGACAAAATCATTTTGATAAAACCACTTTTTAGAATTTCTTCTTCAGAATCTGGACCGTCAGAAACAACTTGTAATGCTAAGTTTCCAAGCTCATTGTCCTCGGCAATTTGAAAATAATTCTCTAAATAATCCATTTTGTGTGAGTCATGTTGGACAGAAGCATTCCAATCCATAATAAAAATCTCTTGCAATGAGAAAACAGAAGTTCCTACCAAGCGGATGTGTGTATCTCTCCAGTAACCGAATTTCTTACTTTCTCCTAGATACTGATCCCCCACATTAAATCCACCAGTCCACCCTATTTTCCCGTCAATTACGACTATTTTACGATGCAAATGATAATTGAGACGAGTTTTACTGATCATATTTTTAGAGGTAATAAAGGGCGCTACTTTCCCACCTAAAGCAACGAATCGCGCAAAGAACTTCTTGTTTGCACCTGGAGAACCCCATGGATCATATATTAAATGAACAGCTACGCCCTCTTTGACTTTTTCCCCTAATAAATCTAAAAACTGATTGCCTATATGATCATTAAAAAATGAATAATATTCAACATGAACTGTTTCTTTAGCATGGCGGATATCTTCGAATAAGGCATCGAACTTTTCTTTTCCATCGGTATAAATTTTGAGACTATTTCGTTTGCTTAATGGTGAAGAATCCATATTTCTAAAGTATCGGTTCAAAACGCGAGCGTCTGTTAGCAAATTAATATCTAATTTTCCGTCTGATTTTAGATTGTCGTCATCGACTATATTTTTGATTTCAGCAATCTTTTCTTTATCGTGAGCGGTTAGATTAAAAACCTTTTGACCGTTGATCCCTCTACCGCAAAAAAGATAAATAATAAAACCAATACCTGGTAGGAACAATAATGTCATGATCCATGCCAGAACGCTAGAAATGCCCCGTGGTTTTCTAAAAACAGTAATAAGTGCTGCCGTTGTATTTAATAACAATAACACCAAAAGTATGATGATAAATATTCTCATCCGATTTCATTTCTCCCTTATAAAAACGTAGTACATTGATTATAGCAAAAACTATTGATTCATCCAACAATAACGCCATATATAATTTTTATCTATTTTAGGAACTAGGTAAATACAATTTTTAATTATATTTGGACATTCCCTATTTTAATTCTCATAATGTTGTACTATAATATGCAGATATGTTTAATTGAAAAGAGGTATCTAAAAAAATGGACATCAAAATGCTCATTACAATCTTTGTGGTCAATTTTTCTTATATCACATTGAATACAATTCGTTTTATGCTGACAATGAAAGGGTATCGTTTAATTGCTCCTTTAGTCAGTATGGCTGAAATAACGATTTATGTATTAGGACTCAGCATGGTATTGAACCGTTTAGATAACCCGATAAATCTAGTTGTATATGCTCTTGGTTATGCGGTTGGGATCAGCGTCGGAATCAAAATTGAGGATTATTTAGCTTTAGGTTATATTATGGTAACAGCTATCCTCCCCTCTTCAACGGAACAATTAAATTTACCGGAAATACTAAGAGAACATGGTTATGGTGTTACTCAAAGTTTCGGTGCAGGTCGCGAAGGCGAACGAATGATATTAGAAATTCTTTCTCCACGTAAAAATGAACGCAGTTTATACAAATTAATCAACGAAGAAGAACCTAGAGCCTTTATCATTTCTTATGAACCTAAGTTTATCTCAGGTGGGTTTTGGACAAAGAAAGTACGTAAAAGAAACCATTAATAAACCATCCGCTCTTGATTTTTCGTCAATCAGGAGCGGATGGTTTAAATCTTTCATTTTAGGTTACATAACATAATTATGGTAACTTTCTATTTAAAGTACTTAATGTAGTTTTGATCTATAGGTAGATAATTTACTACTATAAAACTATATAACTGCTGTTTATAGAATAGGCGTTGATTGTTTGTTTCAATCCCTTCCCATAAAAGAGTCAATTCTGTCTTCAGTTTGTCTAAGGCAAGTTGAAATGCTTCAGAAGGTTCAGTACTGTCTAAAATCGGCGTAGCAAGAAACAATTGATTCTCTTCATTTTTTTTAAGGTCACCAGTCACCAATAGTGCCTCTTGAAAAATATTTTTTTTGCTATCTCTAGTCCTATTTCGTTTTATAGCTCGCAATACCTTTTGCATTTGTGGAATAAAATAATGAATATCAACATCTCCGATTATATTCTGTAAAGGTTCAAAATGAGAGGGTAATTCTTGCCTTCTCGATAGTAAATTGAAATAATTTGCCAGATCTAACGGTACAAGCTCCTCAGGATAAATAGAAACAAAACGTAGCAAATCATTCCCCTCTTCTCTTTTACGAAAGATTGGTAAGCTTTTTGAAGATAATTCAATGCCAAAAAAGTAGGGATCTTGTTCTTCTTGAAATAATAAAGACCAAAGCCATTCACCCAATACAAAATAATCCGTTGATATAGATTCTGTCTGTGTAACCGCTCTAAAAGATTGTGTGATCGAATCGGGTAATGTTAGTGATTCCCCCTGAGAAAAAATTGGAAAAGTTAATGTGTATCTTCTATTTGCCCTTTCAATCAGATTGTATTTGATCAACTTGTCCAAGTATAATTCTAAATTTTTATCTGTTAAGATATTCGCTTTTATTTGTCGTAAAATCACATCTTGTTCTTTGCGCTCTGAAAGGTACCTAACAATCCTTGTGAACAATGGATCTGAGATGATTCTGGTTAATTCTTCTTCACTTTTATTCGATGCAAAATAATAGCTTACATTTTTCACGGTAGAATCACTCTTTCTCGTTTAACTTTGATAACTAATAAAAACTACAGCTGGCGTAATGAAAACACCACCTGTAGTTTATGAAGTTGCTAAATCAGATGTGTGTGACTTTTAACTGAATGCTTCAGTTAATTGAGGAACAACTTGTTTTTTACGAGAAACAACACCATTTAGGAATGCACGATTATTGTCCAGTTTAACTTTAAATGCTGCTTCTACTTTGTCCAGAGAATCTCCGATTACTAATAGTTCTGAGTCGCTGTTTAAAATGTTTGTAATGATCAATACGAATAAATCATAGCCCTTTGTAGAATTTGCAGTGTTCATTGCGGCTTCTAGCTCATTTTGGCGATCTAGGACTTCGTTTAGATCAACTGTATTGACCTGTGCGATTCGAACGTTTTTATCCCCCATTGGGAAGCTTTTAGCATCTAAGTCTAATAACGTTTCAGCAGATTTATCGCTTAAATTTGTACCAGCTTTTAGCATGTCTAAGCCGTAACCGTCTAAATTGATTTCTGCAATAACAGCTAATTCGTGTGCTGCATCAATATCTTCTTGTGTACATGTTGGTGATTTAAATAAAAGTGTGTCTGAAATAATGGCAGACACCATCATTCCGGCAATTTGTTTAGGAACGGTGACATTATTTTCTTTAAAGAGTTTTAAAACGATTGTACTTGTGCAGCCAACAGGTTCCGCACGGTAATATAACGGATCAGCAGTCTCAAAGTTAGCGATACGGTGATGGTCAACGACTGCAAGGATATTTAGTTCTGCAATATCTGCAATACTTTGTTGAAATTCATTATGATCGACTAACATGACTTGATTTGTTTCTCCAGCCGCTGTCTCTACTACTCTTGGTGCATCTACTTTAAAATAGTCTAGTGCGTATTGCGTTTCTTCACTCGGCGTTCCTAATGCAACTGGTTCTGTATCTTTGCCTAGTTCTTTTTGTAAGTATGCAAAGCTGATTGCTGCTCCAATAGCATCTGTATCAGGATTTTGGTGTCCAAAAACAAGAATTTTTGACATAAAAATAGTTCACTCCTTCTTTTTCTTCATTATTAATAATAACAAAAAATAGAAAAGAAACAACAATAATTGTCGGTCTTTTCCATTTTTATACGTTATCTTGTCGTATAGCCTTGATAATCATCGACATGAAGTAACTTTTTAGCATTTGCTATCCTATCGTCTTTAGGTGGTTCTATCCCATTAAGTGGATATTCTAACCCTAATTCATCCCATTTGTATTTTCCCATTGTGTGATAGGGTAAAACTTCAACTTTATCGACATTCTTCAATGTTTTTATAAATTCATCTAAACGAATCAAGTATTCATCATAATCACTACGCTCAGGAACTAAAACGTGACGAATCCAAACAGGTTTCCCAATCTCTGAAAGATATTGAGCCATTTCTAAAATATTTTCATTTCCTAAGGAAGTAAGTAACTTATGCTGTTCATTATCAATGTGTTTGATATCAAATAATAATAAGTCCGTATAGTTCATTAATTCTTGGAATTGGCTAAAAAAGGGTTCTTCTCTTGTAAATGGTTTGCCACAAGTATCAATTGTTGTATGTATTCCTTTTTCTTTAGCCTTTTTAAATAAGTCTGTTAAAAATTCTAATTGGAGTAATGGCTCACCGCCACTTACAGTAATTCCACCTTTTTCTCCCCAATAAGAACGGTATTTGATTGCTTCATCTAACACTTCATCTGTGGTAACCTCATGTCCACCAGACCCGATTTTCCAAGTGTCGGGGTTATGACAAAATTGACAGCGCATGCGGCAGCCTTGTGTAAATACGATGAATCGAACACCAGGTCCGTCAACGGTCCCAAAATTTTCTGTAGAGTGAATTCTACCGATAACAGGAGTTGTCATTGCTCGTTCCTCATTTCTTTTAAAAAAGGGCTGACACGTGGCCAACCCTTCAATTAATCGTTTATTATAGTCTGTCATGTGAAGTTCTAGAAATAACATCTGCTTGTTGTTCAGGTGTTAAGTCACGGAATTTCACTGCATATCCAGATACACGGATTGTTAAGTTAGGGTATTTTTCTGGATGTGCTTGTGCATCTAATAATAGTTCATTTGTGAATACGTTAACGTTCAAGTGGTATCCACCTTTATCAAAGTAGCCATCCATTACGTTACGTAAGTTATCAATTCTTGTATCATCGTCTTTACCTAAACCATTAGGATTGATTGTTTGTGTATTAGAGATTCCATCTAATGCACTTGTGTATTCTAATCTAGCAGTTGAGTTAAGAGATGCTAAAAGACCATTTTTCTCACCTAAGAATTTACCATCTTGGTAACTAGGGTTAGCACCTGGTGCTAGTGGTTTACCTGCACGACGTCCGTCTGGTGTATTACCAGTTGCTTTACCATAAACAACATTTGAAGTGATTGTTAATAATGATGTTGTAGGTTTCGCATTACGGTACGTATGTTGACGTCTGATTTGAGTCATGAAGTATTCAAGAATCCAGTTAGCCATTGCATCTGCTTCTTCATTGTCGTTACCATAAGTTGGGAACTCATTTTGAGGAACATAATCAATTGCTAAGCCATCTTCGTCACGGATTACTTGTACGTTACCGTGTTTGATTGCCATTACTGAGTCAGCAGCATGTGAAATTCCGGCAATACCCGTTGCGAAAGTACGTTGTAAGTCGCTTTCCATGAAGGCTAATTGTGCTGCTTCATAAGAATACTTATCGTGCATATAGTGGATAACATTTAATGTATTTACATATAATTCTGCTAACCAATCCATGATATCTTTGTAGCGATCAATAAATTCATTATAGTCCAAAGTATCACCTGTCATTGGACGGAATTTAGGAGCTACTTGCATTTTAGTTTTTTCGTCTACACCACCGTTGATTGCATAAAGAACGGCTTTTGCTAAGTTGGCACGAGCACCGAAGAATTGCATATCTTTACCCATAACTGTTGCAGACACACAACATGCGATAGCACAGTCGTCAGAACCCCAGTTAGCACGTAATAAGTCATCATTTTCGAATTGAATAGATGAACTTTGTTTTGCAATCTTAGAAGCAAATGTTCTAAATCCAACTGGTAAATGTGAAGAATATAACACAGTTAAGTTAGGTTCAGGAGATGGGCCCATGTTTGTTAATGTGTGTAAGATACGGAAGTCACTCTTCGTCACTAATGAACGTCCATCTAAGCCCATACCAGCGATTGATAATGTAGCCCAGATTGGGTAACCAGAGAATAATTGGTTGTATTCAGGTGTACGAGCAAATTTAACCATACGTAATTTCATAATTAAGTGATCGATCATTTCTTGTGCTTCAAATTCAGTGATCACACCTGCTTCTAAATCACGTTGGATATAGATATCTAAGAACGCAGAGATGCGTCCGATAGACATAGCAGCACCATTTTGTGATTTGATGGCACCTAGGTAACCGAAGTATAACCATTGAATCGCTTCTTTTGCATTAGCTGCTGGTTGTGAAATATCAAACCCATAAGTTGAAGCCATTTCTTTTAAGTCAGCCATTGCTCTGATTTGTTCAGAAATTTCTTCTCTTAAACGAATCACGTCATCTGTCATTACTTTGTTACCAGTATTACTTAAATCTTTTTTCTTTTCAGCAATCAAAAAGTCCATTCCGTATAACGCAATACGACGATAGTCACCGATAATGCGGCCACGACCATAAGCATCTGGAAGACCTGTGATGATTTTATTTTTACGTGCGGATCTCATTTCTGGTGTGTAGGCATCAAAAACTCCTTGGTTATGAGTTTTTCTCCACTCTGTGAAGATTTTAGACATCTCAGCATCTACTTCGTAACCATTTGATGTTAATGAGTTATTAGCCATGTTGATACCACCAAATGGCATGAATGCTTGTTTCAATGGTACATCTGTTTGTAAACCAACGATTGTTTCTTCTTCTTTAATCAAATATCCAGGTTCGTGAGATGTAACGGTTGCAGGAATGTTAGTATCCATATCGTATACACCATTTTTTTCATGTTGTATCTCAAATAATTCCTGTAATTTTGTCCATAATTTGTCTGTACTTGGTGCGATTGGCTCCAGGAAAGAATCGTCGCCTTTGTATTCAGTGTAGTTTCTTTGGATGAAATCACGTGTGTCTACTGATGTTTTCCATTTGTCGCCTTTAAAGCCTTTCCATTGTTCCATTGTGGGCCTCCTTAGTATGCTGAAATCTATTGTAACAGCTTTATGTGATTAGTATAACACATGATTGATTATATGCAAGCTTTTCCTTACTATAATTTGAGCTAATTTCCTTATTTTCAGATAAAAAAAACTAAAAACGTTGAATTATCAGTGTTTTTAGTTTGTGATTTAATTAACTAATTTTCCTTATGCAGATAAAAAATATAAGAAATCTGTAATAGAAAAAGAAGCCTCTGTACTAGTACAGAGGCTTCTTCCTTTTAATTCTATAGAACAGTTTAGCAGTCCTATTTAGATTCTTCTTCATTTTTAGGTATTAATTCTGCTGTATGCATTTCATGAACTTCTAAAATTTCACCATCTTGTTTTTCATCAAGCATAAATGAACCATTAGATGTTCGATCATTGATTGGATATTTTTCTGAATCCAGCGTATATTGTTTACCATTTTGTGTTGTCACTAGTAATTCTAAAGGACTACTTTCAGACATAAATGTTACGCGATGAGGGTTCTTTTTCAATTCTCTAAGAACCATTAGTCCGCGTTTTGCTCGCCCGAGTTGAGGTAATTCTTGTGCTAACATTCGTTTGATACTTCCTCGTTGCGTTAATACTACAACTGGTGTGTCTCCGTCTTCATGGACAAGTAAGCCGTTGACTACATAATCTTGCTCTTTTAAGTTCATTGCCTTAACTCCAGCAGCTTTAGCACCAACTACTGGTACTTCTTCTAATGGATAGCGTAAACCGAAACCGCGATGGCTGACTAAAAAGACATCTAAGATCTTTTGTTCATTTGTTAAATACACATTTACAATTTCATCTGAGTCCGATTTCAATTTCATGCAGTTCGTTGGACGGCTCTTATACGTTCTCCATGGTTCGAAATCGGTCATTTTACTTTGTTTGATCATACCTTCTTTTGTCATGAAAACAAATGTCTTCGTTGGAGATAGTTCTTTATAGGTATAAACAGCGATAATGGATTCATCTACTGATAGATTTAGAATAGCTTGTGAAATATGTTCACCTATTTCCTTCCATCGTAAGTCAGGAAGTTCATGAACTGGACGATAAATCACGTTGGCTTTATTTGTAATCAGTAAAATATGATCTAAGGTATTTACTTCCCCAGTATAAAGCAAGAAGTCTCCTTCTTTCATTCCGACCTCTTCTGGCTTCGATGCGCTATAAGAACGCAAACTGCTCCGCTTGATATACCCTTCGTGCGTTACAGTCACCACGACATCTTCTTGAGCAACTAAAACTTTTGTATCGATCTTGATTTCTTGAATTTCATCTTCAATCTGAGTTAAACGTGGGTTGCCGTATTGTTTTTTGACCTCACGTAACTCTTTTTTCATTACGTTGAACAACTCTTTTTCATCACTTAAAATTTTTGTTAATTCAGTGACGAACTGATTCAACTCTTCTGCTTCCTTTTCAAGTTGTGTGATGTCTGTATTGGTTAAACGATACAATTGCAACGTCACGATAGCTTCAGCTTGTTCTTCAGTAAATGCATAGGCTTTGACCAGATTCATCTTAGCATCTTTTTTGTCTTTACTAGCACGGATGGTTTCGATTACTTTATCTAAAATAGACAGCGCTTTGATCAAACCGGCAACGATGTGCTGACGTTTTTTAGCTTTGTTCAATTCAAATTGGCTACGGTTTGTAATGACTTGTTTGCGGTGTGCAATATAGCTATCTAAGATCCGTTTTAAACCAACTTGTTGTGGTGTCATGTTGTCGATAGCAACCATATTGAAGTTGTAATTGATTTGTAATTCAGTATTTTTGAAAAGATAATTTAAAATACCCTCGGCATTCGTATCTTTTTTCAACTCAATCGCAATTTGCAGCCCAGTTCGGTCACTTTCATCACGAACTTCAGCAATACCATCGATTTTTTTATTTAAACGGACTTCATCCATCTTCTTAACCAATGTCGCTTTGTTCACTTCATAAGGAATTTCGGTGACAACAATTTGTTGTTTTCCACCTTTTAAAGGTTCAATTCTTGTTTTTGAGCGAAGGATTACTTTGCCGCGACCTGTCTCATAAGCTTTTTTGATTTCTTCTTTCCCTTGTAAAATACCACCTGTTGGAAAATCCGGTCCTGGAATAAATTCCATTAGCTTATCTAAGGTTGCATTTGGATGATCGATTAAATAAATTGTACCATCGATAATTTCCGCTAAATTGTGAGTAGGAATTTCTGTAGCATAACCTGCCGAGATCCCTGTTGAACCATTCACGAGTAAATTGGGGTATTTAGCAGGTAAAACAGTCGGCTCTTTTTCTGTATCATCAAAGTTCCAAACGAAGTCAACGGTTTCTTTTTCGATATCTTTCAGAAGTTCTCCACTTAATTCAGACAAACGTGCTTCTGTATACCGCATCGCAGCTGGTGGATCACCATCCATACTCCCATTATTCCCGTGCATTTCGATCAAAACTTCACGTAGTTTCCAGTCTTGACTTAAACGAACCATTGCTTCGTAGATACTGCTATCACCATGAGGATGGTAATTCCCCATGATATTTCCGACAGATTTTGCAGATTTTCTAAAACTTTTCTCAAATGTATTTCCATCTTTATTCATGGAAAATAAAATTCTACGTTGTACAGGTTTTAACCCATCACGAATATCAGGTAGGGCACGTTCTTGAATGATATATTTGGAATATCTTCCAAAACGATCGCCCATTACTTCTTCAAGCGTCAATTCTTGAATATCCTGGCGTTTTTCCAAATTTGTCACTCCCTACTCTAAATCGAATAAACTGATATCTTGTGTTGCTTCAGACTCGGCATTTTTACGCTCAGTTTCTTCTTTTTTTTCTTCATCTAGCACGTCAGTTGAAATAGATGGTGAAATCTCTTTATCGCCATCTTTTCTATCTAAGATGCTGCCGTCTTCTTCTAATGTAAATTGGACGTGGCGTTCGATCCATTTTCTTCTAGGCTCTACTTTATCGCCCATAAGAGTCGTTACGCGACGTTCTGCTTGAGCTGCATCATCTATTCTTACTCGAATCAGAGTACGTGTCTCAGGGTCCATTGTGGTCTCCCACAGCTGGTCTGCGTTCATTTCACCTAATCCTTTGTAACGTTGAAGCATATATCCTTTGCCGACTTGCTCCGTCACATTCGATAATTCTTCGTCTGTCCAGGCATATTCTGTTACTGCTTTTTTACCAATTCCTTTTGACACTTTATAGAGAGGTGGTAACGCAATGTATATTTTACCAGCTTCGATCAGTGGTTTCATGTAACGATAAAAGAAGGTTAATAGCAATACTTGAATATGAGCGCCATCGGTATCCGCATCGGTCATGATGATAACTTTATCGTAGTTACAGTCTTCAATTGAAAATTCTGGCCCAACACCTGCCCCAATTGTGTAGATCATCGTGTTGATTTCTTCGTTTTTCAGAATATCCTGCATTTTAGCTTTTTCAGTATTTAATACTTTTCCTCGTAAAGGTAAAATCGCTTGGAATTTTCTGTCGCGCCCTTGTTTTGCTGAACCACCGGCAGAGTCTCCTTCGACTAAATATAATTCATTTCTTTTAGGATTACGTGATTGAGCCGGTGTCAGTTTTCCAGATAAAAGAGATTCGCCTTTTTTCCGTTTTTTGCCATTGCGACTTTCTTCTCGCGCTTTACGAGCTGCTTCACGGGCTTCTCGCGCTTTGATCGCTTTACGAATTAATTGTTGGCTCATTTCGCTATTTTCTTGTAGATAAAAGCCCATTTGTTCTCCAACAACATTATCTACTGCATTCCGTGCCATTGGGGTCCCTAGTTTTTCTTTTGTTTGCCCTTCAAATTGCAGCAAGTTTTCTGGAACACGAATCGATAAGACTGCTGCCAATCCTTCGCGGAAGTCACTACCCTCGAGATTTTTATCTTTTTCTTTTAGCAAACCGACTTTTCTTGCATACTCATTGTAAGCTTTTGTCATTGAAGACTTCATCCCTACTTCATGAGTACCACCATCTTTTGTACGGACATTATTGACAAATGAAAGGACATTTTCTGAATAGCCATCATTATATTGATAAGCAAGCTCAACTTCGATGCCATCTTTTTCCCCTGAAAAATAAACAACAGGTGTTAATGTATCTTTTTCTTCATTAAGGTAGGCAACAAATTCTTTGATTCCCTCATCATAATGAAAAATTTCTTCTTTAGGTTCTTCTCCTCTAAGGTCAGTTAGAGAGATTTTTACACCTTTTAAGAGAAACGCAGATTCTCTTAAGCGCTCTGCTAAGGTATCGTATGAAAAATGTATAGTAGAAAAAATGGTGTCATCTGGAAGAAAAATTACGGAAGTTCCATTCTTTTTATTCGTTTTTCCAACTTTTTTTAAGGTTCCAACGGGTTTTCCGCCATTTTCAAAACGCTCCATGTATTCAACACCGTCACGGACGATACGCACTTCCAACCAGCTAGATAATGCATTCACTACGCTGGCACCTACACCGTGTAGTCCACCGGAAGTTTTGTACCCGCCTTGACCGAATTTTCCTCCTGCATGAAGAACGGTGAAAATTACTTCTACAGTTGGGATTCCTGATGCATGCATGCCAACTGGCATACCACGTCCAGCGTCAGTTATTTTGATACTATTGTCTTTTTGAATTGTCACACTGATTTCATTTCCATAACCAGATAGTGCTTCATCAACTGCATTATCAACGATCTCATAGACTAAATGATGTAATCCGCGGCTGTCTGTGGAGCCGATGTACATTCCTGGTCTTTTTCGTACGGCTTCCAATCCTTCTAGAACTTGGATGGAGGCGTCGTTGTATTCATTGTTTACTTTTTTCGCCAAAGAAAAAACTCCTTATACTTGAATTATAGGGCGCAAGGCCACATCATTACAATAATACTCTAAAAGCTCTCAAAAAAAAAGAGCTTTCCTCAACGGCCACTCTTTCTTAAGATTATTTGCATCTATTTAGGCATTTCAGCTAATTCAATTTTAATGCAACGATTCATTATAATAGCATTTCTTCCTGCATTTTTCAAGATTTCAGCAGCTTCTTCATTTTCCAGTCCTAATTGGGCCCAAAAGACTTTTGCATCAGTTTTTATAAAATCTCGAGCAACTTCAGGTAAAAATTCACTCCGACGAAATATATCGACGATATCGATTTGTCCTGGTACATCTTGCAATTTCTCATAGACTTTTTCACCAAGGATCTTTTCTCCTGCCAACTTTGGGTTTACTGGAATAATTTCATAACCAGATTCTTGTAATAATTCAGCTATTTTATAACTTGTACGGTCTTCTTTCGCACTTAGTCCAACGACTGCGATTCGTTTGGCTTGTTTTAGGTAATCAAAAATTTGTTTTTGTGTTGGGTTTTCTATGGGCATGTTGATCATCCTTTCTACTTTCTCTTCATTTTCATTATACAACGAATATTTAATTATTGTTAGCTGTTTCTATTCATGATAGAATAAATGCTAGTTTGAACAGAAAGAGGTTACTTAATGAAATTTTTTGTGCTATTGATTATAGCTTATCTACTTGGTTCTATTCCTTCTGGCGTTTGGATAGGCAAATTTTTTTTCAAAAAGGATCTTCGGCAATTTGGTAGTGGCAACACAGGAACGACAAATACGTTTAGAGTTCTTGGAAAAAAAGCAGGAATAGCTGTTTTGCTGATGGATATTTTAAAAGGAACTTTAGCAACTTGCCTACCTCTACTATTTACTTTAGATGTAAATCCACTAGTTTTTGGTGTTGCAGCCGTTCTAGGTCATACCTTTCCTATTTTTGCAAATTTCAAAGGAGGAAAGGCTGTCGCGACTAGTGCAGGGATGATTTTGGCGTACAATCCAGCATTTTTTGTTTATTCTGCTTTAATTTTTATTATTATGTTATATATTACCAGCATGGTAAGTTTGTCCAGCATGATCAGTGCTGTGCTAATCACACTTTCGACAATTATTTTGCCTTTCGCTATTCCAGCTATCTTGCCTCATTTTGATTGGTTATTAACATCGATTGCATTAGTGTTGACAATTTTTATTTTTATCCGTCACAAAGATAATATAAAACGAATCAAAGATGGCACCGAAAGTCGAGTACCGTTTGGTTTGGGCGCTCGCAAAAAAAAATAAAACAAATGATTAAAAAAACTAGGACACGAAGTATTGCAATACTTCGTGTCCTAGTTTTTTAGTTTATTTAGCTGTAAGTGTATATTGTGTTTTAAAAATATCTGCTGTAACTAGTTTGTTGATCCCTTTTTTATCAACAAGATTTCCTGTAGTATTTACTTCGTCTGCAATACCACACCAAGGCTCGATACAAACGAATGGGGCTTCTTGTGGATAAGGAGACCAAACGCCGACATAAGGCATATCTGTAAAACTTAAACTAATGCTGTGAGGACCTTCGTCTGTTTCAATTGTAAAGGTATTTACTCCTTTGGTTTCGAAAATAATTGCATCTTCTTTGAATAGCTCTCTGCGAAGATCAAGACTAGTATTCGTTTGTCCTAATGTTTTATGCTCGAAATCTGCAAAAGGACCTGCTAACGGAATCTGAGTACGAGATTTTTTAGGTGAAAAACTTAGATAATAATCATCAAACGTCAACTCTTGCTCTAAAGGTACATTAAATGCAGGATGTCCACCAATTGAAAAATACATATCCGCATTACCTGTATTTTCTACTTGATACTTAACAATTAAATTGTCTTCTTCTAGGACATATGAAAGAATCAATTCAAATTCAAAAGGATATATTTTTTTCGACTCTTTGGTGCTTTTTAACGATAGTGAAACTAGTTCTGACCCGTGTTCGATTACTTCAAAAAGGCTATCTCTGGCAAATCCATGCTGTCCCATCGGGTAAGTTTGATTTTCATATGTGTATTGATCATCTTTTAAGCGCCCGACAACTGGAAATAATACAGGTGCGTGACGGCTCCAAAATGCTGGATCTCCTTGCCAGATGTATTCAATATTATTTTTCTTCGATTTCAAGCTGATAAGCTCGGCACCATCTTCTGCTATTGTTGCAATCAAATAATCATTTTCAATTTGTACAGTCATGTTCTCTGCCCCCCTACTTACTATCTTTTTCTAATTCTTTGATGAATTGTTTATTTAAGACTTTCAGATAAGTCCCTTTCATTCCTAGGGATCTTGATTCAATGATACCTGCTGATTCTAATTTTCTTAAAGCATTTACGATTACTGAGCGCGTGATTCCAATTTCATCGGCAATACTGGAAGCCGTTAATCTACCTTCTTCGCCATCCAAAGCTTTAAATATAGCCTGAACTGCTTTTAACTCGCTGTACGACAATGTATTAATCGCCATTTGTACAGCAGTTGCACTACGAACGCTTGCTTCGATGTTACGTGATTGCTGATAAAGAATCTGCATGCCAACAACAGTAGCACTATATTCAGCTAGAACCAAATCTTCATCATTGAAGGACTGTTCTACTCTTGCCAAAATAATCGTTCCTAAACGTTCACCCGCACCAAACATTGGGACAATGGTTGTTAGTCCAAAAGGATATTTTTCACGTAGTTCGATAGGAAAAGCAGTTAAATCGCTAGTGATTGAAATATTTGCTTCTGTCTTAACCAAGTTATCTGCTGCGTCTGTGTAACTTTGTGGGAAACGTTTTTCTTCAAACATATGTTTCACACGCGCATTATTAACATCTAATTTTTCGTTATACCCTAACAAAACCCCTTCGTTACTGATAATATACGCATTACTTTCTAAAACATCGCCTAAAATCATAGCCATTTTGTCGTAAGGTAATTCTGCCTTTTGATCAAAGGTATTTTTTTGTTGTAAAAGTTTATTGATTTGACGCGTTTTTTCTAATAAAGTAGTCATTTTTACTCCTCCTAATTTAAAAACTGAGCTAGAAAATAGATGGTATTATCGATCCGTTTTTCATCATCTTGTACCAAAGATTCTCAACTCAGTTCTTGTTACGACCCTTGTTTGTTTCAAAAGAACTTCTGCAGACTTGAAGATTGAAATTCTTAAAGAATGTAACGGCTTAAATCTTCATTTTGAACAATACTGTTCAGTTTTTCATTCACATATGCTTCTGTAATTGTAATCTCCCCCATTTGCATATCTGGTGCTTCAAATAATAAATCTTCTAGCAAACGTTCCAAAATCGTATGCAAGCGTCGAGCTCCGATATTGTCAGTGTCTCTATTGACATCAAACGCAATATTTGCGATCCGTTCGATTGCTTCTTTCGTAAAAACAACTGTGACATTCTCAGTGCCAATTAAAGCGATATATTGTTTTATCAACGCATTGTTTGGTTCTGTCAAAATCTTGACAAAGTCTTCTGCAGTTAGATCGTCTAACTCGACACGAATTGGGAATCGACCTTGTAATTCAGGAATCAAATCACTTGGTTTAGACAGATGGAATGCGCCAGATGCGATAAATAAAATATGATCTGTTTGAACCGGACCATATTTTGTATTGACTTGAGAACCTTCAACAATTGGCAAAATATCACGTTGTACTCCTTCACGAGAAACTTCGCCTGAGTTTTGCTGACTTTTTGAAGTGATTTTATCAAATTCATCAATGAAAATAATGCCACTACTTTCAGCTAAACGAATTGCCTCGCTGTGAATGTCTGCATCTTTAACAATTTTAGCGGACTCTTCTTTAACTAATAGTTCTTGGGCTTCTTTGACAGTAACTGTACGTTCGACTTTTTTCTTAGGAGATAGAGCTCCTAAAGTTTCGTTTAAGTCGATGCCCATTTGTTCCATGCCGTTATTCATAGCTGGCATTGTCTTTTTAGGCTCTTCGATTTCAATCGTTACTTCACGATTGTCTAGTAATCCTTTTTGTAGTTGCTCGAGAATCGTTTTGCGATTCACTTTGATTTCTTCCGTTACTTCTTCTTGTGATTCTTGAGGTTGTTGCGCACTGTTGAACATTTGCATCATTTGTTCAAATTGATTATTGGAGGTTTGTTTTTGTTCTTTTTTGATTCCTGGAACAAGAACTTTTACTAAACGGTTATTCGCCTTTTTCAAGGCTTGAGAATAAACTCTACTGTATTGTTTTTTTTCTACAATTTGAATAGCGTTTTCTACTAAATCACGTACCATTGATTCTACATCTCTACCAACATAACCAACTTCTGTAAACTTAGTCGCTTCTACTTTGATAAAAGGAGCATTGACGATTTTTGCCAGGCGTCTGGCGATTTCTGTTTTCCCTACACCTGTAGGTCCGATCATCAGCATATTTTTTGGCGTTACATCTTGTTGCATTTTTTCTTCAAGCTGTAAACGGCGATATCTATTTCTTAGAGCCACTGCAACTGATTTTTTGGCTGTTTCTTGTCCGATGATATATTCATCCAATTCTTTGACAATTTCTCTTGGTGTTCTATTTAATTCGTTCATGGTCATTGTCCCCCATTTATAATTCTTCTACAATAATATTGTGATTTGTAAAGACACAGATATCTGCCGCAATAGTTAACGCATTTTTTGCGATTTCTTTAGCAGACATATCTTTATCTCCGTAATGTTTCATTGCACGAGCTGCTGACAAGGCGAAGTTTCCGCCTGAACCAATTGCTAAGATACCATCATCTGGAGTGATTACTTCACCTGTACCTGAAACTAGTAACATTTCCTTTTCATTCATAACAATCAACATGGCTTCTAATTTTTGCATAGATTGCTGTGTACGCCATTCTTGAGCTAATTCAACCGCAGCACGAGTTAAATTGCCATTGTATTCGTTTAATTTTCCTTCAAATTTCTCTTCTAGTGTAAACGCATCTGCTACACTTCCAGCAAAACCGACAACGACTTCGTCATTATATATTCTACGAACTTTTTTAGCAGTGCCTTTCATAACAACAGATTCTCCCATTGTTACTTGACCGTCACCAGCCATCGCAAATTTTCCATCTTTTTCAACAGCACAAATCGTTGTTGAATGAAATTGTGATTCAACCATTATAGTTCCTCCTAATTTAAAAGCTGAACAGGCTTGTTTCTATTTTTCAGTGTTGCTAGCCTGCTAGCTAGTTGATACAAGACTCGTTACGCACGAGGATGAAATGTTCGATAATTTTTTTGTAAACTTTCTTTTGTTACATGAGCATAAATTTGGGTCGTTGATAAATCAGAATGCCCCAATAATTCTTGAACGGTTCGCATATCAGCTCCGTTATTTAGTAAATGTGTGGCAAATGTATGACGTAACATATGAGGATGAATATCGCTATTTAAGGTACTTTTTTTTATAAGTTGATTTAAAATATACTCGATACCAGTTGGGGTAATTTGTTCCCCGTGATGATTAACAAAAACAAACGCATGTTCACGATGGTATTTTTCCATCAAAACAGCTCGTCCATTTTCCAAGTACTCTTTTAATGCATCTTGCGCGAAAGAACCGAAAGGCACATACCGATCTTTGTTTCCTTTCCCATGAATAAGTAATACGTTTGCAGAAAAGTCAATGGATTGCAAGGTTAAGTTTGTACATTCACTTACTCGAATTCCAGTACCATAGAGAATTTCTAACAATGCTTGATTCCTTAAATCTAAAGGTTTCGACCCTTTAGCACTGTCAAACAAAGCATCCATCTCCTTTTCATATAAAAAACGAGGAAGACGTAATTGTTTTTTCTTCATGTGTACATACGAGAATGGGTTTTCTTTGATGACTTCATTTTTAAGCAGAAATTGATAGAAAGAACGTAAACTAGCAATTTTTCGACTAATAGAATTCCGACTATATTCTTTATCATATAGGAAGCTCAAATAGGAGCGAATATCCAAATGGTCGACGTTTAAATAATCAGGCTCTCCCGAATTTTTTAAAAACACAAAAAAATTGTGCATGTCTTCTTCGTATGCAATTTTGGTTTTTTCAGAATAACCACGTTCAATGATTAAGTAGTTTAAAAATAGTTCAGACCAATTTTTCTCTTGCATAAACCTTCCTCCATTAAATTACACAGTAACTTTAGCATAACCATTTTGAAAAAACAAACGAATTGTCAGAATTTAATCAATATTTTCAAATTTAGTAACAATTTATTCATATTTAACTTTAAATGCTCATAAACTGTAAGCGTAATTTAATCTGTTTTTCGCTTGTTTTGTATCGCTTAAAAGACCAATGCAAATCGTTTGATTCGCACTGGTCTTTTTGTTCTTTCGTTTATTCTTTGATAGTTAAATCTTGTTTCATTTTAGCTAATGTCGTCAAAGCTCTGTCTGCAATGGCTTCATATCGTTCTTTTTTATCCCGAATTCTTTCTGGCAATTCAGGGAACAAACCAAAGTTAGCGTTCATCGGTTGGAAATGTTTGCCTTCTGCATGCGTAATATAGTAGGCCATACTTCCTAAAGCTGTTTCTCTTGGGAAAACGATAAGTTCTTCCTCTTTGGCCAAACGAGCTGCATTCATACCTGCTAATAAACCACTAGCTGCACTTTCTACGTATCCTTCAACACCTGTCATTTGACCAGCAAAGAATAAGTTTTCTCTCTTTTGAGATTGATAAGTTGGTTTCAATAGTTCTGGTGAGTTCATAAAACTATTACGATGCATAACACCATAACGAACAAATTCAGCATTTTCTAAACCTGGAATCATTTGGAAAACACGTTTTTGTTCGCCCCATTTTAGATGTGTTTGAAAACCTACAAGATTGTATAATGAAGCGGCTGCATTATCTTGGCGTAATTGGATAACAGCATAGGGACGTTTACCTGTCTTAGGATCTTCCAATCCAACTGGCTTTAATGGCCCGAATAACATCGTTTTGATGCCTCGTTTAGCCATTACTTCAATTGGCATGCATCCTTCAAAGAATTTTTCTTTTTCAAATGTTTTTAAAGGAACAACTTCAGCAGAAATCAAGGCTTCATAAAAAGCTTTAAACTCTTCTTCCGTCATTGGACAATTTAAATATGCTGCCTCACCTTTGTTGTAGCGAGATTTTAAATAAACTTTATCCATATCGATCGTTGCTTTGTCCACAATCGGTGCCGCAGCGTCGTAAAAGTAAAAACCGTCTGAACCGTTAAACTCTTTGATTTGTTCTGCTAATGCTTCTGAAGTCAATGGCCCTGTGGCAATGATCACGATTCCATCTGGAATAGCAGTGATTTCTTCATTCTTAACTGTAATCAATGGATGATTTTTTATTTTATCCGTAATTTCTTGTGAAAACGTATCTCGATCAACGGCTAAAGCGCCACCAGCAGGTACAGCAGTTTTATCCGCACTGTTGATGATGATTGAATCTAAACGTCTCATTTCTTCTTTCAGAACACCAACAGCATTCGTTAAGTTATTGCCTCTCAATGAGTTAGAACATACTAATTCAGCAAAATTTTCAGTTTGGTGAGCTGGAGTGTTTTTTACAGGACGCATTTCATAAAGTGTTACTGGGACACCAGATTGGGCAACTTGCCAAGCAGCTTCACTGCCCGCTAAGCCAGCGCCGATAACTGTTACAGGAGTATTCATCTATTTCCTCTTTTCTTCAAAAAACCAACGGGCTTTTCCACTGGTTTTTTAATTTTCTTGTTTTTATAGATATCGTTTATTTTTGAACGTTCTCTTCATAATCACCATTGATACAGACGACTTGTTTTCCACCTTTGACTTTTTTCTCAACGAGATATTGACCACATTTTGGACATGGACGCCCAATTGGTTTATCCCAAGATGTAAAGTCACAATCTGGATAGCGGCTACAACCGTAGAATAATCGATTCTTTTTAGATTTACGTTCAATGACTTGCCCTTCTTTACAAACTGGACAAGTAACACCAATTTCTTTGACGATTGCTTTAGTATTTCGACATTCTGGGAAGTTACTACATGCATAAAATTTACCATAACGTCCTAGCTTGATTACCATTGGATGACCACAGAGATCACAATCGAAGCCAGCTGGCTCGTCTTTGATTTGAATTTTTTCGATTTTTTCTTCTGCATTTGTCAATTCTTTTTCAAACGGTCTGTAGAAACGATCCACGACTTCTACCCATTTTTCTTGACCAACACCAATTTTATCTAAATCCCCTTCCATTGAAGCTGTAAAATGAACATCAACGATTTGTGGGAAAAATTCAACAATCAATGAATTAACGATCTCTCCTAGCTCGGTCGGCTCGAAACGTTTATTTGTTAGCTTAACATAATAACGTCTTTGAATCGTTTCTAAGGTTGGTGCGTAGGTTGATGGCCGTCCAACACCATTCTCTTCCAAAGCTCGGATCAATGTTGCTTCACTAAATCTTGCAGGTGGTTGTGTGAAGTGTTGTTTCGGTTCGATATCAAGAGCATTGACTTTGTCTCCTTCGGCTAAATCAGGTAAGATATTTTCTTTATCTTCTTTGCCATCATCGCGACCTTCAACATAAACTTGCATAAAACCTTTGAATTTTACTTTAGCACCATTCGCAATGAAAATCACGCCATTTTGTTCCAATGTTACTTTCATTGTATCCAAGATAGCCGGTGTCATTTGACTGGCAACCAGACGTGACCAAATTAAAGTGTAAAGTTTTAACTGGTCTTTGTCTAAATATTGTTTGATTTCATTCGGGGCACGCATAACGCTAGAAGGACGAATCGCCTCATGAGCATCTTGGGCTCCTTGCGCATTTTTTACTTTACGACCACCATGAGCAGAAAATTCACTACCGTACGTTTTTTCAATGTATTCTGCTACTTCTGCTTTTGCAGAATCTGCGATTCTAGTGGAATCTGTACGCATATACGTGATTAAACCTACTGTACCCTGTTTCCCTAAGGGAATTCCTTCGTATAATTGTTGCGCAACCATCATAGTTTTTCGTGTTCGGAAGTTTAATTTTCTGGCTGCTTCTTGTTGTAAACTACTAGTTGTAAAAGGTAATGCAGGATTACGTTTCCGCTCTTTCTTTTCAACTTTTGTCACATCGTATTCTTTACCTTTGATTCGAGTAGTTACTTCTTTTACTGCTTCAGCGTTCGGTAATTTTTTCTTTTTACCATCTAGGCCCCAGAAATTAGCCTTAAATTTTTTCTTTGCTTTCTGAAAATTACCATCAATGCTCCAATATTCTTCTGGAATAAATTTGCGAATATCATTTTCACGATCAATGATAATTTTAAGTGCTACAGACTGTACTCGACCAGCACTTAAGCCTTTCTTCACTTTACGCCAAAGAATTGGACTTAGTGAATAACCCACTAAACGGTCTAGAATGCGGCGTGCTTGTTGCGCATCTACCAAGTCTAGGTTAATCGTGCGAGGTTCTTTAAAAGCAGCTTTTACCGCTTCTTTCGTAATTTCATTAAATACAACACGGTTTTTATCATTTAAATCCAAGCCAAGAAGGAAAGACAGGTGCCAAGCAATGGCCTCCCCCTCTCGGTCCGGATCGGCTGCGAGATAAACTTTTTCAGCTTTTTTTGCAGCAGCTTTTAAACTTTTTATGACGTCGCCTTTACCTCGAATTGAGATATAGTGCGGTTCATAATTATTTTCAGTATCAACACCCATTTTACTTTTAGGTAAATCTCTAATATGCCCAACACTGGCAACAACCTTATAGTTTTTTCCTAAATATTTTTCAATCGTTTTGGCTTTAGCTGGTGATTCCACAATAACTAGATATTTATACGCCATTAAACGTGTGGCTCCTTTCGGTTTTTGTGTTTCTTCTATTATATATATCAAAATGTAGAGAACTCACAAATCGTACTTCATCATATCTATTCATTACAGGTTTGTCAAGGATTGATACAGTTAAATCGTAAAAAATTGAATTTCTTCTAAAATATCTTGTGGACAAATAGTACATTTTGCTCCATCTTGAATGAGGCCGTGACAACCATCTGATTGGGAATCAAATACATTACCTGGGACCGCAAAAACTTCACGACCATACTCTAGAGCAGCTTGGGCTGTGATCAAAGAACCACTTTTTTTTCTGGCTTCGATTACACAAGTACCTAGACTCATTCCTGCAATGATCCTATTTCTCATTGGGAAATGATACTTTCTAGGTCCTGTACCATTAGGGTATTCGCTTATAACTAGTTGCTCCTCCATCATTTTTCGCTGAATATGTGCGGTCTCCTTAGGATAACAACTATCTAGCCCTGTTCCAATGACACCAATGGTATTCCCACCATGTTGCATCGTGATTTGATGACTGACACTATCAATTCCTTTAGCCAATCCACTAACAATAGTTAAATTATTACTGACTATTTCCGGAATCAATTGGCGTACAACATTAATTCCATATACAGAAGCAGCTCTTGCTCCGATAAAAGACAAACAATTTTGTTTTAAAAGCTCGATATTTCCTTTATAAAACAGTACTACAGGACAATTATAGATTTGTTTTAAGTAATAAGGATATATTGGATCTAAAAGTGTAATAAAGCGGTGTGAGTGCTGGTATACTGATAATTTTTCAGGGTCTTTTGACCAAAAATCCCATGATTCAGAAAATAGTTTTTGATAGGTCGTAATTCCAGCAATTTGGATAATTTCTTCTTTAGAAAAATCTGTACTATTGTTGTATCTCATTGAAAAATCTAGTACTTTCAACATACCTAAATTTCCAATGCCGTTACAAATAGCTAATTTAAAAAGTAACGCTTGTTGTTTTTCTTCCATAAAAAAAACCTTCTTTCACAAATACTTGTTGTAGTAAGTATTCGCAAAAAAAAGGTTATTTTATTTTATTAATACATATTTTTAATTGGAGCGAACGTTTTTCTATGAATTTCGCAAATTCCTTGTCTTTCCAAACCTAGCAAATGTTCTTTTGTACCATAACCTGCATTATTTTCAAAACCATAACCAGGATACGTTTTAGCATAGTTTTCCATCATACGATCTCGAATAACTTTAGCAACGATACTTGCTGCAGCAATCGATATGGAGCGAGCATCCCCTTTAATGATACTTTCTTGGGGAATATTAACATCTAACGTCATTGCATCAATCAATAAATAATCAGGAACAAAACAAAGATCTTCCAACGCTATGCCCATAGCCATTTTTGAAGCTTGATAAATATTGATTTCATCGATTTTATGATGATCTACCATGCCGATCCCAATTGAAATAGCTTGATTTTGGATTTCATTGTAGAGTTCATCTCTTTTTTTCGCAGATAATTTTTTAGAATCATTTACGCCGAGAAGTTTAAAATTTTCAGGAAGAATAACAGCTGCCGCAACAACAGGACCCGCCAACGGTCCACGACCTACTTCGTCGATTCCAACAATCAATCGATGCCCCTTAGCTCGGGCTTCATTTTCAAATTGTTGCATTTCTTCAAACAATGCTATTTCATTTTCGTGGCGCTGAATCCTTCTATCCCATTGTCTTAACGCTTGTTGAACACCGCTACGCTCATCTGCTTGCCACAAACGGATTCTGTCATCATCTCGATTATCAATCGTGGCTAAAGTGTCTTTAATTTGCAGAATTGACTCAGTTTTCATCTTTTGTAACTCCTAATTCTTCCCAGCGATCTAATGTGTAAGGGCCTAATTTGCTGCTGCGGATTTCTTGAATGATCATTTCACTTGCACGATCGTAATCATCGCGAAAGCCACGCTTTTGACTAATTAGCATCAGAAGTTCAGCTCCTTGTAAAAAGGTCTCCTCTTGTGTTAGCTTATAACGTTCAACCAGTCGCTCTGGATAAAAACGTGAAAAAAATGTTAACCCGTAAATTGCTAAATCATCCAAGTGTAGAAGTTGGTCTTTGATTGCGCCAGTTAAAGCTAATTTTTTACCGATTTCTTGATCTTCAAATTTAGGCCATAAAATACCTGGGGTATCCAACAATTCTAAATCTGTTCCCGAACGAAGCCATTGCTGGCCTTTCGTCACACCGGGTTTATTACCTGTTTGGGCAATTTTTTTACCGACTAAACGATTCATCAATGTTGACTTTCCAACGTTTGGAATCCCGATACACATTGCACGAATAGCACGTGGTTTTAACCCTTTTGAACGTTCTCGATCTAGTTTTTCTTTTAGTGCTTTCTTTGCTTCTGGAACAATTTTGTTGATGCCTTTATTTTGTTGAGCATTAATAACTAAAGTATTGTAGCCCTTTTCTTGGAAATACTTTTGCCACTTTTGATTTTGATCCTTATCAGCTAAATCACCTTTGTTAAGTAAAATCAAACGCGGTTTTTGTTGTACAATCTGATCCATCATTGGATTTCTTGATGAAAGGGGAAGCCTTGCATCTATCAATTCAAAAACGATATCAACATACTTTATTTTTTCGGATACTTCTCTTCTGGCCTTAGCCATGTGTCCTGGAAACCATTGTATTGTCATTTTATCACCTATCTTGGTATGAATTTCATATGTGTTATTGGGTAGTATACAAATTGTGCTTTACCTAAAATATACTTGCTTTCTACAGCTCCGAAAGAGCGGCTGTCTTTTGACATTCGTCGATTATCACCCAATACAAAATAACTATCTTCGGGTAAAACCTCTTCCGTAGTAAGATCACTTAAATTAAAATTAGTCGTATAAGGGGCTGTCTCGTGATCTTTTTTTATATTTTTTTCTAAAAACGGCTCCTCAATAGGCTTTTCATTTATAAAAAGCTGATCATTGTCATAGCGAATCGCTTCTCCTGGTAGCCCAATTACTCGTTTAATGTATATGGCTCCATTTGGTAATTTGAAAACAATTACATCAAATCGCTTGATTGATGTGAATTTTTCCATCGCGATCATGTCACCTTGACTGAGGGTTTTCTCCATCGAATTCCCATCGACAGGCACAGGAATCAAAATAAAACCTCTTAGTATAAACAACAACACTAGGGAAGGAATGAGTATTTTTATGAAAAAAATAAAATAGCCAATATAAGATTTTCGTTTTTCCACTCTTTTCTCTCCCTTTTTTCTTGCTGATTCTATTATAAAGGAAAAACACTAGAAAAAGCGACTAATTTAAAGGAAAAATAAAACAGATCATAGTAAAAACTGAAATTGGCGTGAACAGTCAATTTCAGTTTTGAATGTATCGTTATTTTTCACAGCCGTTTCTTTTAGTTCTTTTTATTTTCGTGTTGTAGTTCCTTTATGGCAGTTTCATATGCTTGGTCGTTATCCTTAATTTTCTTTCCAACTTCAATTTCAATTTGAGCGGCTGTATCATTGTCAACTTCCCCTGTAACGGGTAAATCGTTGTCTGTTTGTACCGCATTTACGGCTTCTTTTGTTTGCTCAGTAAAATCGCTAGTATCAGGATTGACTTCATAACCAAGAGCATTTAACAAAGCATTGACGTTTTTGACAACTGGTGAAGAATCCCCTGCTTTTAACGTTTTATCTCTTGAAACCGGCGATAAATAAGCAAAATCTGGATAGTCAGCTGTAATGGTCGGTTCTAGTCCTTTTTTGTGAATCCATTCCCCTTTTGGTGTCAGCCATTTTAAGACGGTTAACTTGATTTCACTCTTGTCATTCAAATTTTTAATGGTTTGAACGGTTCCTTTACCAAACGTTTTAGTTCCAATGATTTTTTTATTCCCAGATTCTTTTAAAGCTGCCGCAAAAATTTCAGATGCACTAGCGCTTCCTTCATCAACTAAAACAACGGTCGGTTCAGTTACTTTAAAGCCACCATCCAAATCAGTAGAAGCGACATCCTCACTGGTATTGCCTTTTTTGTCTTCAAATTTAACGATTGTTTTGCCGTCTTCAAGGAACATACTCGCCATTTTTTCGACTTGGTCCAGTAAGCCACCAGGATTTTGGCGTAAATCAATCACAAAAGATTTAGCTCCGTCTTTTCTTAAATTTTTGATTGTGTCTTGTAATTCCTTATAGGTATTTTCACCAAATGAAGTGATTTTTATCGAACCGATCGTAGGATCTTGTTTATCTATCTCTCCTTTAACAGTCTCGATCGGAATCGTATCTCGCTTGATTTTCAATTCAAAGGTTTCTTCGCCCCGTTTGATCGTTAAACGGACTTCAGTGCCTTTTTTCCCGCGAATTTTACTGACAACTTGGGAAAGAGTCTTTCCTTTTGTTTCTTTATCATCGACTTTTAAAACTATATCATTCGCCTTGATTCCTGCTTTGGCTGCTGGAGACCCTTCGATTGGTGCTTGTGCCACAGTTGGTAGCTCATCCATCATGGTCATTGTTGCCCCAATGCCTTCAAAACTCCCAGCTAGACTTTGATCTAATTCATCTGCTTCTGGTTCATTTAAGTAGCTTGAATAGGGATCATCCAAGGCTTCTGTCATACCTTTTAGTGCCCCATCAACTAATTTTTTCTCATCAACTTTTCCTACATAATTATTGATGATTTCATTATATAGATTATCGACTTTTTTTAACTCACTATTTTGAACTGGAGTGTTTGCTAATTGTTTTTTGTATTGGTAGTCAAAATAAATATAGCAACTACCGCCGGCCAAAAAAGCAACACAAAGAATCGAAATAATGTATTGGTGAAAAGGGATTTGTCTTTTATTTTTCATACGGTCATCTCTTTCTGTAAAAATATCATTGCATGTTTTCAAGTTTACCATGAAAAAAAAAGAAGGAAAAGCTTTCTTTGCCTTTCCTTCTCTTTTTATTTATTGTTTTCTAAGTATTTTTCCCATAAGTCATCAAAAATGTGCATGTTTGTTAAATAATCAGCATTCATTTCTAAATAGCTAGATAATTCATGATACTCTTCAGACTGTTTAGGAAACTGAATATCTTTCGCAGCATCGTTTGCAAATTGGCTCTCTTCTGTTTTTTTGGGCGCTCTTAGCGTCATTAAATAGTGATAAAAACTTCTTCTCATATGGTCACCAATTCTTTTCTATAAAATTTGCTCGATTTATATGAGCATCTTTATAACGCTCTGGGTCTTTTTGGTAAAAGTCTTGATGATAGTCTTCTGCTGGATAAAAAATAGCTGCAGGTTCAATCGTTGTAACGATTGGTTCAGTAAAACGGCCACTTTCTTGTAACGCTTTTCGACTTTTTTCTGCAATTTTTTTCTGTTCCTCATTTATATAAAAAATCACTGGGCGATAATTATCACCACGATCTTCAAATTGACCTAAAGCATCCGTTGGATCTGTCTGTTGCCAATAGATTTCAACTAATTTTTCATAGGATATAACAGTAGGATCAAATTCAATCTCAACAGCCTCAGTATGCCCTGTAGTATGACTTAACACTTGTTCATATGTTGGATTAGCTACATGTCCTCCAGTGTAACCAGACGTTACTGATTGAATCCCTGGTTGTGTATCAAATGGTTGGATCATACACCAAAAACAACCACCGGCAAAAATTGCTTTTTCACTCAATTTAACTCCTCCTTCGTGTTTAAAGTAGTATTATTACTATCTTTTGGTAAGTAGATATTCATACGAATGTCGTCATCTACTAAATTTATTTTTTCTGCTCGGATAAATAACCCGTTTTGCATTCTAAATTGATCTAAACGAAGTAAAACAGTACTATCGTCTGGATTTACTTCTACCCAGTTTGGTAATTTATAATCTCTTTGAACAAACTTTAGGATTTCTTTCATTGGTAATCCTAGTGTACCAATCGATAAGCTTTTTGCTTTGAGTTGCACATTACCGTCATCCATTACGTAAGGATCAAAATAAAGATAAAATTGAATCGGATGTCCTAAGACTTTAAAAGTACCATTTAGCATCGCTTCATTTTCCAGATAAAATTTATAAGTAATATCTGATCCTTTTTGGAAATCACCTAGGTAAAAATCGATCAGTGCATTTATTTGCTTCTTCGTTGATTGAACCGCTATAACAGGTGTACCGTCTTTTTCAACTAATTCTGGAACGGGTTTATAGTTTGGTTCGCGAACTTGGGTGACTCTTACAAAAACAAAGGCTAAACTTCCAATCAAGGCTGCTACCAAAACAATGAACGCAACTTTCCAATAATTAATGGATCGTTTTACTTCAGGCGCTTTTTTGCTTCGTTTGTTCGTTTTTTTCACTTCTTTTTTTTCTTCTGATTCATTTGCCATTTGTATCACTCACTTCCTTTTTTGAGCCATTTATCTTGCGTTTTTACCATTTCGTCACGCACTGCACTTGCCATGAGTTGATACCCTAAATTGTTGGGGTGAAAGTGGTCTTCTTCATATAGCGCATTGTTTTTGATATCTAGCTCACTGCTTGATGCTGTTCCAGAGGCTAAATCTTCACTGCTGACGATCCCTACCTCATCACCTGCTCCTTTATAAAGCAAATCATTTATTGGAATAAAATACGCAATTTTTTCTGCTTTGACGATTTCTTCTGTCCCATTATTCCAGTTGTCCACAATCTCTTGCATTTCTGTAATATCAGGGAAATAAAGATAAAATGGATTGTAAATGCCTAGAACATAAATGGGTGCCTCTGCATTGTAATTGCGAATTTCCGTTAGAACTTTTTCTACTTCTTTCTGATAATTTTTCAGTGGTCTTTCAAACGAATTTTTCGTTAAACGGAATACGTCTCCCTTAATTACTTTCATCAAGTCATTTCCGCCCACAGTCAACGTAATAATATCTGCTGAAGCTAAGCCATCTTGGATCTCTTTATTTTTTTTGATTCGCTTAAGAATTTGATCACTGCGATCACCGTTTTTTCCAAAATTATCTGTTTGGACACCGTTTAAATGATATTCCTCCTGCAAATCCTTAGCCACGAGTGGAACGAATCCACCTGAATTTGTTAAATCACCAATTCCTTCAGTCAATGAGTCACCGATGGCGGTGTAGTGGAGCACTTCTTTTGTTTCCGTTTTAGCTACTTGCATTGTTCCAGTACCTAAAATTGGTTTGGCTTTAGGTATTGCCACTACTAATAATAAAAAAATACCAATCATCGTGATGAAAAAAAGTGTGAAGCTTGGCCAATTTCTTTTGAAAAGTAATTTCATTGTATCCCTTCCTTTGCTGTGAATCACGAAAAGGTTGAACATTCGCTGATTCACAGTATTTGGCAATATTATTTTTAATTAAAGTAAATTATCTCTATTTTCACTTCATTTGTACAGTAAAAAGTTATAAAAAAATTGATTAAAAAAAGCAGATCAGTTTGATCTGCTCAAAACTCAGTCCGTATAGTACATGATAGCAAATGCACTCTTACCTGTGTGAGTTGCGATTACAGGGTTTGTATGCAACACAGGTATTTCCATATCAGGGAATAGTGCTTGTAGGCCTTCTTTAAATCCATTAGCTAACTCTAATCCATCTGCGTGAGAAATACCGATTTGACGCACATTTGATAAAGTACTTAATTCATTTTTTAGTTCATCAAACCATTTATTGAACGTCTTCATTCCTCGACCTTTAGCCACAGGAATCAGTTCTGTATGTTCGAAATCCATGACTACTTTCATATTAAAAATGTTGGATAAAAGTCCGGTTGTACGACTGATCCGACCACCTTTAACTAGATTGTCTAATGTAGAAATTCCAATGAATAGCTTCGTATTTTCTTTGACATGATTGATTTCAGCTAAAATCTCTGGAACGCTTGCACCATTTTTAGCTAATTTAGCTGCTTGAATTACTTGAAATGATAAGCCTTGATCGGTAAAATCACTATCGATTACTGTCACATTGGCAGAGCTTAAATTCCCCGCTTGTCTAGCCGCTTCTACTGTACCGCTCAAGCCTTTTGTCATATGAATGGAAATCACTTCGCTTCCATCAGCTCCTAAGCGATCGTATAGCTCCACAAATTCGCCGATTGGCGGCTGGCTTGTCTTTGGCAATGCTTTTGCTGTACTCATCAATTCCATAAACTGTTCGCCTTCTAAATGGTCGTCATCAGCGTATACTACACCGTCAATCATTACAGATAAAGGCATCATTTGAATATCCAAATCATCGCGTACACTTTTCAGCATTGTGCAAGAAGAATCGGTCACAATTTTAACATTTGTCATAATTTTATCACTCTTTCTTTAAAAACAACCTCAATTCGTGTTAAAATACAGTTGAGGCTTAAATGTCTATTATTATTATAACAGACAAAGAATTATTTTTCACCAAATTAAAATGAAGGAAGTTGATTTCTTGGAAAAAATAAAATTCTCAAAAAAATATATGATTTTAAATGAAGTTCTTAATGCAGTAACTCATGGGATTGGGGCTGGATTAAGTATTGCTGGCTTAGTGATTTTATTAGTAAAAGGCGCACGTCTTGATTCTACTGTATATGTCGTTTCCTACGCCATATATGGCTCAACATTAGTGCTTTTATTTCTGGCTTCAACCCTATTTCATAGTTTGATTTTTACTAGAGCGAAAAAAGTTTTTCAGGTTTTTGACCATAGTTCGATTTTTTTATTGATCGCCGGAAGCTATACGCCGTTTTGTTTGCTGAGCATAAAAGGTTGGCTTGGTTGGTTATTGTTTGTGCTTATCTGGGTAATGGCTATCAGTGGTGTTGTCTATAAATCCCTGACCTTACACAAACAAGAAACAGTAAAAAATGTTTCTACTGTGATTTATATTATTATGGGCTGGCTGTGCATTACTGCTGCAAAACCCTTATATGACTCTTTAGGTCCTACAGGCATCTCATTATTGGTTGCAGGTGGCGTTTCCTACACATTAGGTGCCGCATTTTATAGCTTAAAAAATGTTCGCTTTATGCATGTAGTTTGGCATTTGTTCGTGATGCTAGGTGCTGGTTTCATGTTCTTTTCAATTTTGCTTTATACTTAGAAAAACGTAAAACCCATTAGTTTAAAGGCTTTTAGATACTTCTTTTTTGATTAGTAAAAAAGAAGTATCTTTTTTTGTATTTATCTCTTTACAAACCGAACAAACATTCGTATAATAACTATACAAACGTTTGTTCGATAAAAAATTATGAGGTGATTAAGAATGAAAGCAGTTCGTCGTGGCGGGTTATTATTTGTTGTATTGATTATTGGTATTTTCTTAGGAACATTAGGCTTACAGTCCGCTTTACTTATTGTTAGCCCTCTATTTATTATATGGTTCATGTTATGGGACGAAAAACGGTACACACATACAAGAAAAAAAGAGGACCATCAACATTATATATATCGCAAATATCCATAAATCAAAGTAAAATAATACTTCCGCATATTTAAAAAAAGCTCTTTACTCCAGAATTTCGAAGTAAAGAGTTTTTTCTAATATTCCATCAATGTAACGATTTCATAACCAGCAATTTTGTCTCGTCCATGTAAATCCATCAATTCAATCAGAAATGCACAGCCGACAACAATTCCCCCCAATGATTCAATCAATTCAATAGTCGCTTTGATTGTACCCCCAGTTGCTAATAAATCATCACAAATCAAGACGCGTTGTCCTGGAATGATTGCATCTTTATGCAGTGTCAATGTATCTGATCCGTATTCTAAGTCATAAGTTACTTCAATTGTTTCACGAGGCAACTTTCCTTTTTTACGGACAGGAGCAAAACCAACTCCTAGCTCGTATGCAACAGGACAGCCTACTATAAAGCCACGTGCTTCAGGACCTACGACCATATCGATTCTCTTTTCTTTTGCGTAATCAACGATTTGCTTTGTTGCTTCACGGTACGCCTCGCCATTTGCCATTAAGGGTGAGATATCCCTAAAGATAACACCTTTTTCTGGATAATCTGGAATACTAGCAATATAATCTTTTAAATCCATTTTTATACTTCCTCCTCATTCCACAGCCAATGTTGTAATGTCTCACGATCGCTGTATAACAAAAATTCTTCTGTTTTGATTCTTTTTAAGCGAGTTTGATAGACCATACTTTCCGTCAAAGGATGGTTTTCAGGGTTTTCAACTTTTCTTAAAACACCGTTCTCTATTGTAACAAATCCTAGATCAAAAAACACCTGAATCATAAAAATTAATAGCTTTTCTTGGATTTTTAAATGTTGTGCGACAACATTTAGTTTGTAACGAACATCTACTTGTTCTTGTTGTCTTACAAATTTATACAGTTGTGCATACTGTTCTCTTGTTCCTGTTCCATTCAAATACGCTTCTTCTTGAGAAATTCCCATTAAATAAACACGTTCAATTTTTCCAGCTTGAGTGATTTGTTTTAATAAATCACTATCATCTGGACAGTCAACGAACACTAGTTGTTGACTGTCGGTTGTTTTGATAGACTCTACTGTTTCAGCCACCGTCGTAAATAAATAGCCCTGACTGCTTGAATCATCAATCAATTTTTGACTCTCCGCATTAAAATAAATATATAGTGTATGTTCAGCAGGTATCTCTTTTTGGCGAGCATTTTTTCCTCTTAGATCAAACAATTGAGTCCCTTTTACTGAAAAATCACTGACCATCAGTTGTGGTTTTTTATTACCATTCCACTCATTGATCGACAACTGCCCTACGATGTTTGTTGTTCCTTGTCCAAATTCATCCACTTGATTGCCCATCTGAAAAGCAATCGCATCTAATTTAGTGCCCTCTTGACTTATTTGGAATTTAAGATGACTTTTGTCGGCTCCAATTTGCCGACTTTGCTCAACTGAGACATCTTCAAAAACAAAATTAGGTACAGGATTATCTGTTCCCAAAGGAGCCAGTATTTTTAGTTGCTGAATAAATGGAATCGTAGCGTCTTCGACTTTCAATGACTCATCGATCAGCATCTCTTGACCTTGAGATAAATCAATTTGATTTATTTCTAAATACTGAATTAAATGTTCTTTTACTTTGACGATATTCGCTACAGGTAATGTCATACCAGCAGCCATATGATGACCACCAAAATGAATAAATTCTTCACGGATTTCACTTAATGAATCAAACAAATTCAATGCGGAAACACTACGTCCAGAACCTTTTGCTAGCTCGTTGTTTTCATCGATTGTAAGTACAATTGTCGGTTTCCCTGTATCTTGCATGATTCTACCAGCAACAATACCAAGTACTCCTTCGTGCCAACCTTGTTTTGCCACAATATGGATTGGAGCAGTCGGATCAATTAGTTCAAAAGCTTCTTTCGTAATGGTAGCAACGATTTCTTTGCGCTCATCATTTTGGCTATTGATATAGGTTGCGATCCGCTTTGCTTCTTCTTCATCGAATGTTGTCATCAATTCAACACCAGGACTCGCATCACCTAATCTTCCCAATGCATTTAAGCGCGGTGCAATTGTAAAACCGATATTTTCTTCACTAATAGCCTCTTTTTTAAGTTCGGCTAGGTGAACCAACACATCTAAACCAATCCGTTCACCTGTTTGAATCATTTCCAGTCCCATTTTGACGAGAACTCTATTTTCATCAGTCAGTGAAACTAAATCGGCAATCGTTCCAATTGCAACTAAATCAAGAAATTCAACAGGCAGTTCTCCCAATAACGCTGTTGCAACTTTAAAAGCTACTCCAACGCCAGCCAATTCTCCAAATGGATACTCTCCTAAGGGATGTTTCGGGTGAATGATTGTGAATGCATTTGGTAATTCAGGTGGTAACTCATGATGATCTGTTACAATGACATCTATGCCTTGTTCTGTCGCATAATTTATAGCTTCGTGTCCAGCCACACCATTATCCACAGTGATGATCAGCTGGATACCATTCTCAATTTGTTCTTTAAATACAGCTAAATTAGGCCCATATCCTTGAATGAATCGGTTAGGCAAGAAGTACTCTACTTCCCCACCAATCAGTTCAATTGCCTCTTTCATAACAGTAGTACTTGTAATACCATCAGCATCATAATCACCGTAAACCAAGATTTTTTCGCCTTGTGCTACAGCATCTTGAATTCTTGTGACAGTTTTTTCCATATCATGCAGTAAAAAAGGATCATAAAGGTTTTCTACTGTCGGACGTAAAAATGTTTCCAACGCTTCTTTTGACTGAATACCCCGATGCCATAAAATTTGGCCTAGTAAAGGATTGATCTGTTCATTTGTTAGTATAGTTGAAAATTCTTCTGGCAATTCTGTCTTTTCCCGCAATTGCCACGTATATTTTGCTTTTTTCACGACGTCACTCCTAACCAAGTAATTATATCAAATACAGTGGGAAAACTAAAGAAAGTATCCTGAAAATCCGCAAATTAAAAAGCAAAGATAAACTGTTTCTGCATTATCTTTGCTTTTTAAGCTTTATATTTCTTCTTCGCTACTTCTTGGTTTAGTAAAATGATCCACACGACTACCGACAGATTCTGCATCCTCACTAGGCGTAATTGGGGCTTGAGCTGCTGTGGCATCGTATTTCGCCTGTAGTTCAGCGATCTGATTTTCATACGATCGTTTTACTTTATCAACCTCTTCTTGCACTACTTTATCTGCATCATTTTTATAAACATCGATGTCTTTCTGTAATTCTTTTACTTGTTTTTTCTGTTTCCACATGGTCGTTGTTGAAGTTAACAAACCAATCAATGCACCGACTATTGCAGATCCTAAAATAATAAGGATCAATGGACCAGAAATTTTGGCAAAACCGAAGCTGACAGGTACTGTTTGGTTATTTAACACTGCAAAGATGACCACAATTAGCACCAAAATCAACCCAATAACAACACGCCACTGATTTTTCATATTACATTTCCTCCTCATCTGATTGAAACTAAAGCTAGCATTAGAAGCTAGATCTAACCATTATTTTTTGTTTAATACACCACCAGCTAATAAATCTCCTAGGTGTGGGAACAATGTATATAAACGATAGGCACCTTCCATAACCCGCGGACGATTGATTTCTCGCTTCCAAGTCCCCATAGTATTTACAATTTCTTTTGCTAACTTGTTAGGCTCAAGAACGAACATATCTACGGAGGCTAAGTAATCCCCTGACGGATCAGCTTTATCAAAAAACTCTGTTTGAATAGGCCCTGGATTTACTGTTGTTACAGAAACACCAAGTGGTTTCAATTCTAGGCGTAAAGCATTAGAAAAACCTAAAACTGCAAATTTGGTTGCCGAATAAACCGTTGATTTTGCTGTAGCCATTTTTCCAGCCATTGAAGCGATATTAATGATATGTCCAGTCCCTCTTTCAGCCATCTGGATCGCAGCTTGTTGAGTAAAGACCATCATACCTAATACATTTACTTCAAACATATTTCTAGCAACAGCTAAATCAATATCTACGAAGTTTTCAAAAATACCAAAGCCAGCATTGTTGACTAAAACATCAATAGGCCCTACCTCTGCCTTGATTTTTTCAAAAACATTCTCCACATTCTCAGGATCTGAAATATCTAATTGGAAGGAAAAAGCGGTTCTTCCACTCAGTTCTTCACAAGTTTCCTTTACTTTCCCTATTAAGTTAATCCGTCTAGCACATACAACGATAATTGCGCCTTTTTTTGCTGCTTCATAACAAATTTGTTCCCCTAAACCTGCAGAACCACCTGTTACAACAACGACTTTATCTGTTAAATCCTGTTCGTTAAACATTCTAACGCCTCCTTACTCCGCTTTAAACGGGATTTCTATAATTTCCATATCTTTCACGACTTTTGTATTTGGAAAAATCTCTTTGGCTTCATTTTCTAATTGGATGATATCTCCAGTTAAATAACGAGCACTAATATGTGTCAATATTAGTTTTTCCACTTTTGCTTCTAACGCTACTTGTGCTGCCTGATGACTTGTAGAATGATAATATGCTTTAGCCATTTTTGCTTCATCTTTGTTAAAGGTACTCTCATGCACTAAAACAGTCGCATTTTCTGCCAGTGCTACACTATTTGGTGTTTTTCTTGTATCCCCAAGAATCGTTACAGTTCTGCCTAATTTTTTTTCACCAACAAAGTCTTTTCCGTTGATCACTTGTCCATCTGGTAATTCTACAGATTCGCCTCGTTTAATTTTCCCATAGATTGGCCCGGATGGAATATTCAAAGCGGCTAATTTATCGACCTGTAACTCTCCTTCATGATCAGCTTCCACGATACGGTAGCCAAAACTTGCAATGCCATGATCTAATGGTTTACAAGAGACAGTGAACTGCTTATCAGAAAATACGACGCCTTCTTTGATTTCAATAAACTTCAATTCATACGAAAGACGCGTTTGTGAAACTTTCAGAGCTGTCCGAATGAATTCCGCTATACCTACCGGTCCATAAATTTCTAATTTTTCATTTCCACCTTGAAACGAACGGCTACTTAATAACCCAGGTAAGCCGAAAATGTGATCTCCATGTAAATGAGTGATAAAAATCTTTTCGATTTTTCTTGGGCGAATAGTACTTTTCAAAATTTGCAGTTGAGTGCCCTCCCCACAATCGAATAGCCACACTGCATTTATTTCGTCTAATAATTTTAAAGCGATACTACTTACGTTACGATGTTTTGCTGGAACCCCAGCTCCTGTACCTAAAAATTGTAATTCCATCTTCTACCTAACTTTCCTTAATCTTCTTCTTTATTTTAGAAGAAAGTGGCTGCTTTAGCAAATAATATTTATTATACAGGAAAACGCAAAATAACAGTGGTGCCTTTTGGCATAGTATCTGTGAGTTCAATTTTCCCTTGATGTTCTTCTACGATCCATTTCGCAATAGCAAGCCCAATGCCATAACCGCCTGTTTTACGGTTTCGAGATCCTTCTACTCGATAAAAGCGTTCAAATACTGCGGCTTTATTTTCTTCAACGATGCCTATACCTGTATCACTGATTTTAATGAGCCATTCGTTATTTTTAACACTTGAAAAGACCGTTATTTTCTCGCCAGTTGCAGTATATTTTAATGCGTTATCTAACAAAATAATCAGTAATTGATGAATTCTTTTTTTATCGAAACATAGTTGCTGATCTTCGCCTAGATCGATAATAAACTCTTTTTCTTCTGCCAAAGCTAATTCTTGGTATGGCAGTAGAACCGTATTCAAAAAGTTGTTACTCTTTATAGGCTCTTTTTCTAAGGTTAATGAATTGGAATCTGAGCGAGCTAATAAGAGTAAATCGCTTGTCAATTGACTTAAACGTTGAACTTCGTCAAGAGACAAAGCAATCGTTTCAGATTCTTCTAAAATCGTATGATTGGGTTTGGTAAACAATTTTTCTAGTTTTGCTTGAATGATTGTTAGCGGTGTTCTTAGCTCGTGAGATGCATTTTCAACAAATTCCTGTTGCTTTTTCCAGGAAATCATAATAGGTTTCATGAACCACTTAGAGAGAAAATAACTCAATGCAATCGATAATAAGCCAAAAATAATCATACAGATAATCAGTATTTGTTTAATCCGTTCAACAGTTCCTTTGATTGGATCAATATTCACTAAAAGCTGAATGTAAGCGACTTGCTCCTGATTTTCAACAGGTAGTGTAATCGAGCGAAATTGCAAAGTTCGATCGTTACTGTCTTTTGTTTGTATACTGCTTATTGTACTCAATTGATCAGTTGATAACGTCAAATTTTGAAAATCATAAAAACGAGAACCTAACTCTGCTTCATTCAGTATCTTCCCATCTTTCGACCAAAGAATCACTTGTTGCTGGAAATTATTGGGCGGCGGTGTATCGAATTTTCCTAACTGAGAAACGTTTTCTTGCCGCCGTTCAGTCTGAAGCATTTGATGTTGTAGAAATTTTTGATCAGTTGCTAAACGTTGTAAGTCATGATCTACTGTTTGGTATATAGATGTCTGTAGTAGCTGAAATACAATCAAACCTAAAATCAGAAAGATACTTGCAAATGAAATTAAGTTGATCAAAAAATAATTGAATCTTTGTTTTTTGCTTAGTTGTTTATTCATGTTCTATCCCTTCTGGTACTTCAAAAAGATAACCAACATTACGCAACGTTTTGATCCATCGATCAAGCCCAAAAGGTTTTAAATTCTTTCTAAGATTACTCATATAAACCTCAACGACCGTCAATGTTGTATCGGATTGAAATCCCCAAATTCGATCAAACAATTGATCTTTGGTAATGATGCGCCCTTGATTTTGCATTAGATAATGTAATAAATCGAATTCTTTTCCCTGGAGCGTGAAGTCATTCCCTTTAAAACTTGGTTGTCGATTGTCAAGATCTAAACATAGATCGTGAACGATTAACTCGTTTTTTCCATTCATTCCTAATGAACGACGCGCTAATGCTTGAACACGTAGTAACAATTCTTCTCGGTGGAATGGTTTAGTCAAATAATCGTCCCCACCATTTTTAAAGCCGTTTACTTTATCTTGTAGCCCATCTTTGGCTGTTAAAATCAAAACTGGTGTATAGATATTTTTCTTTCTTAAACCCGTTAAAACCTGTTCGCCAGATAGTGATGGCAACATTAAATCTAATACGATTAAGTCATAAATTCCTCGTTCTCCTTCGTATAAAGCCTCTTCTCCGTCATAAACTTGAACGATTTCGCCGATTTCAGATAAAATCTCTAAAATACTATCTGATAAGATTTCATCATCTTCTACTAAGAGTATTTTTAACACTTGTTTTCACATCCTTATAATCAAAAAAAGAAGACGAGTAGAAAAATTCTCTGTCACGTCTTCTAGTGTATTTATTCATTTTACCATTGATGAGTGATTAATGGTCGTTTTTTTCAGTTGAATCTTGTTTTTTATCTTGCCAAGATTTTTTAGCTGAATCAGTTGTTTCTTTTTCTACATCTTTCGCATGTGTGATTTCTTTTTCTACATCTTCAAAATCTAAACGCGTGATTTCGCCACCTAATTCGTTCATGATCAGTTGGTTCAAAGGTCGATTATCATCTTCTTCTGCAATCAAAATCAAACCAGTTTCCCCTTCACCTATTTGCTTTGTCACATGTTCAAAAACGGTTTGAGCACCTTGAATTTCTTTCGCATCTTGCGAAGCGCCTAATAAACTTCCTGCAAACCAACCTAGTAGAATACCTAACGGGCCGCCTAAGATACCAATCAGCATACCAATCATACTATTCGTTGATGTATGGTTATTACCCGTAAAATCTAGGAAATCATCGATCTTAAACTGATGCACCCCGTCGTTTACATGCGTTACAACAGCCATTTGTTCCCCTTTGATCTTTTTGTTAGCATATAGTTTCTTTATTTCTGAGAATGCCTGATATGCTTGGCTTTCTACTTCAAAATGCATAATAATAACTCGTTTGGACATATATGAACACCTCGTTCTATTTGATAGCTATATTCTATCAATAAACCAGCCCTTAAAGCAATGAATATCAATTATCTTGGCGGTTGGCTACCTGGTCCTCCACCCATTTGATTACCAGTCACTTCAGAACCAGATTGATCAACGGACGTTAATACGCCATTAAGCGAAATTTTTGCTAATTCTGTTCCATTTGTATAGTCACCTCCGCTGTATAATCCATTTTTTGCTGTTCCAGAATCTTTACCGCCAGTAGATAACGTGACTGTTTCTCCAACCTTTAAATCTGGTGAACTAATTGCAATGTGAGAAAAGTCTTTTTCTGGCGCAAATGAAATGACCGTGTCACCTGCTTCATTTTTAAGGTTGACTAGGCTTCCTGCTTTTTGGGTATCATCGAAGAAAAGACTTAGTGCGGCTTGGGAAGAGGTATCACTAGCACTCATTGCCATACCCGAACTCCCACTTGCAGCAAAAATCCCGCCATCAATTGTAAAAGTTCCGTCATAATCAAGTGCCCCATTCCCACTGTCAGTTGGACCATTTACGATTAGCGTACCTGCAGTCATTCGAACATCTCCATTACTGTCGATACCGTCGCCATCAGAATTCACATAGGTCGTTCCACCGTTGATTTCTATGAATTTTGTGCTATCACCACCACTACCAGGTTCACCAAATGAATCTGCACCGAATTGTCCTTCTTGTCCATCTTCTCCAGAGCTACCACCGGCAGCATTGATGCCATCATCGGATGCTTTAACAGAAATATCACCATCATTAATCGTTACCGTTGCTCCTTCTAAGCCTTCATATGATTGACTGACCGTTATTTTCCCATTGTTGATAAGCAAATCAGTATCAGCGTGAATACCATCATCACCGCTAGTTAATGAAAAGGTCCCATTATTGATTGTGACTGTTGCATTTGAATGGATTGCATCGTCAGCTGTATTTATGTCAAAAGTCCCATCATCAATAATGATATTTCCTGCTGCCTTCAGCCCTTTGTAGCTGGCTGTTGTGTCAATCGATTGATCGTTATACCCGCTAGCTGTTTGTATCTTGAAATCAGATTTCGCAATAGACAGATTGGTTTCCGCTTGAATGCCATCATTCCCAGACTGAATCGTATACGTGCCGCCATCTAATGCAACCCACCCCTTATCTGTATCAGTACTGTTATTCGCTTGAATTCCATCCCCTTCTGTTGTTTTTAAAGAGAATGTTCCATTTGCAATAGATACAGAGTCTTTGCCTTTGATAGCATTGTTTTTGGCTGTAATGTTGAGAACACCATTAGTAATAACCAAATCATCTTTACTACGAATGCCATTACTATAATTCCCTGTAACATCTAAAGTACCAGAACCATTGATTGTTAGATCATCTTTACTAAAAAAAGTAGCATCTGGTTCGGTTTCATCCGCTGATGCAAATGTATAATCAGAACCATCTGAAAGGCTATTTTTTGAACCTTCTACTAAAGTAGTAATAACTTTTTTTGCTTGCTCAACATAGATTGCAGAAGATGATTCATTGCTAATTGAAACATTGTTCATGACTAAATGTACTGTTTCCTCATTTGCACTAACTTTTAGCTGACCTTTATAATTTCCTGATAAAATATACGTACCACCTGCAGTAATTGAGATCGTATTATCTTTTTCAGAAACACCTGATCCATCTATAATACTTCCTGAGTCTTTTAATTCAATTTTTGTGGCTGTTTTTTTATCATACCCTTCATCATAATCCTCTTCATCATATTTACCATATTGATTATTAGAGGATTTTTTTGATTCCTGAACCGCAACAACGTTGTCATTACTTTTTGAGGTCGCAGTAGTTGTACTTGTTGTTTTGGTACATCCAGTAAATAGAATGAGTAACATCGTTAAAGTTGCGATACCTAATTTGGTTTTTTTCATGATATTCACCTACAATTCTTCTCTATTTGTCGAAACTTTTCCTGAAACAATCGTTAAATTTCCATTTCTTATACGCATAGCATCCATTAATTCTTTTTCCATTCGACTATCTTTTAACGTGATTCGATAACGTAGTTCATACAAACTTCCCATATTTGTGGTCTTCACTGAATCTAAATAGGCAGAGTATGTGTAGTGCTGAAACAAATCATCAAACAATCCTGGGTAATCTAAATCTTCAGGAATCGTGATTTTCACTTCCCTTTCTGCCAATTTTTGCTTTTCACCAAAATGAAGTGTATTCAAAACAAGTAAAAATAATGCAATAATCAAAGAAAATATCGTAATGTAACTGACGTAGCCCATTCCAGTAGCAAGACCGATACCCATCGACCAAAAAATACTCGTAATTTCTCTAGCACCACCTGCCACTGAACGAAATCTGATCAAACTAAATGCACCTAGCACAGCGACCCCCGTGCCTAAATTACCATTGACTAACATAATAACCAATTGGACTAAAACAGGTAAGACGGCTAACGTAATGACAAAGTTTTTACTATAAATATTTCTGTACATATGAACGTAAGCCACTAAAAGACCTAATAAAACTGAAACTACAATACAAATTAATAGTTGTTTGATTGATACATCCACTGAACTTTCTACTAATAAACTAGACAACATGCTGAAAATCTCCTTTGCAATATAAGTAACGTTGATATGTTTGAGCGTATTTTGAAAACGATAGTGGATAAATATCAAGCGCTGCTAAGATTTCTGAAAACCAAAGTGGATATGCCCCCAATGCTTTGACTTCCATTAAGACATCGATTTCTGGTGCTACTCGTTCACCTTGATCATTTAAAGTATGCGTTAATTCTTCTTTTCGATAACGAATATTAAAGTCAAAGGTAAGTCGAAAATCGTCATTTTCTGCAGTAAACAGTGCTCGTCGATCATATGCAATCATCACTTTAGGTTCTAATTTTCTGCGAGCAACTAACCAGTCAATTTCCTGTTTGATTTGCTGATCTTTTGTTGTTTTTAGCTTGAATGAATGTGGTTTTTGACTATATTCTTTCGCTATTTGGTAAGATAGAGCAACCCTTCTTTTATAAACGACACCACTGACTTTCTTTTTTATTTCCAAAAAAACCATTGACTGTTCAGTAGGGATACCATAACTTCTAATTCTGAACTTTTCTTTGTATACAGGCTTTTCTATCGAATGCCTGATCATCTCATAATCTTGAGTGTCGAAATAAATTGAAAGGATTGTGTGTAACCCATACTCGTCTTCTTGCATATAGGGAGTTAATTTTTCTCTTAATTGGGAATACATTGTATGGGTTAATGCATATTTTTTTTCTTTTCTTTGAAAACTATTTTTAAGTTTAACCATTTTATTGCCTCCTTTAACTGAATTTATTTTATAAAAGGAAACATAAATGAACCTTAAAGATAAAAAGAAAAAATCATCTTATCTCTGAATATGTTCATTCTTCAGAGATAAGATGATTTAAACGCTGTATTTTATTTTAGTAATTCGTTAACAGATGTATAGTTTTTATTTTGATCTTTGGCCACTGCTTCCATTGTTAAATGTTTTTTATACGTATTGATTCCTGTTAAAATAGTTTCGTTCTCTTTTGCGGCCTGTACAATTCCTTTATTGGCGATCGTAACAGCATAAGGAATCGTTGCATTTGTCAACGCGAAGGTAGATGTTCTTGGAACAGCACCTGGCATATTTGCTACAGCATAATGAACAACTCCATGTTTAATATACGTTGGATTATCGTGTGTAGTGATTTGATCCGTCGTTTCAAAAATTCCGCCTTGATCAATGGCAATATCGACGATAACTGCCCCTTGCTTCATTTGTTTAACCATCGCTTCAGTCACAAGTTTTGGCGCTTTGGCACCTGGAATCAAAACTGCTCCGATTACTACATCTGCTTCTTTCACTTTATTCTCAATGTGGTAAGCGTTAGAAATCAAGGTTTGAACATTATTGCCAAAAAGATCATCCAGTTCAGCTAATCGATGAGGATTAACATCTAAAATCGTTACTTTTGCCCCTAAACCGATAGCAATTTTTGCCGCATTTGTACCAGCTACTCCACCACCGATAATCACAACTTTTCCTCTTTCGACTCCTGGAACACCAAATAATAGAATTCCTTCTCCGCCTTTAGGTTTTTCTAAAAATTGAGCACCAACTTGTACAGACATCCTACCAGCAACTTCACTCATTGGTGTCAATAACGGTAGTGTACGATTCAAGCTCATCGTTTCATAAGCCACAGCTGTGACATTGTTTTCAATCAAAGAATCAGTCAGTTCAGGTTCGGGGGCTAAATGAAGATAGGTAAATAAAATTAACTCATCATGAAAATACTGGTATTCTTCTTTTAAAGGTTCTTTGACTTTAATAACCATTTCAGACTGCCAAACGTTCGCAACGTTGTCCTCTATTGTAGCGCCTACTTCTTCATATTCCTGATTTGTAAAACCTGAACCAAGACCAGCCATACTTTCAACGATTACTTGATGTCCATTATTGATCAAACTAACTACGCCGGCTGGTGTAATAGCCACTCTGTTTTCATTGTTTTTGATTTCTTTTGGAATACCGATACGCATGCTTTTCACCTCACTATTTTTTTATACAACTAATGTCCGTTCATTACTGAATTTTTCATACTTTTTATTGACTGCAATATCTTCTAATGTTTCAACTAATGTGTAGACTTCTTCATAGGTGTTATAAAGAGCGATTGGAGCTAATCGAATCACATTAGGTTCTCTGAAATCAGGTATGATATTGGCTTCTTTCAATGCTTTACATATTCTGTAAGCTTCGTCATGTTCTAAACAAATGTGCCCGCCTCGCTTGCTATCTTCACGAGGATTACCAACTGCATACCCATATTTTGCAAGTTTTTCATCGATTAAATACATTAGATAGGCGGTAATCAATAGTGATTTTGTCCGAATCTGATCCATTCCTACTTCATTAAAAATTGTTAATGTCCCTTCTAACGGCGCCATTGCCAAGAAACTTGGGGAACCAATTTGCCATCCGCTTGCATCTCTTTGATGCTCAAATTCATGTTTTAATTCAAATTGCGTATCATCTTTATTCCCCCACCAACCAGCTAATCCTGGTGTTTCTTTAAAGTGTTTTCGATTCATGTAAAGTCCGGCAATCGATCCTGGACCGGCGGACAAATATTTATACGTACACCAAATGGCGAAATCTGGCTCAACATCTTTAAAATCCATTGGTATTGCGCCAATAGCATGACATAAATCCCAACCAATGAGAATCCCTTTTTGATGTGCTGCTTCTGTCACTCGTTTCATATCTAGCACTTGTGAGCTACGATATAATACGGTCGGCAAAAGAATGATTGCGACATCGTCTGTCATTGCTTCAATAATAGCCGACTCATCAATTAGGCGTCCATCCTGACTTTTTACAACTTTTACAGCGTCTTTTGGTTCATATCCTTTTAGACGAACCTGACTATCAATAGCATAGCGATCAGTCGGAAAATTCAAATCATCAACTAAGATTTTATAGCGTTCTTTAGTGGGTTTATATAACGTGCTAATGCATTGATGAATATTGATTGTGGTACTTCCTGTAATGACAACTTCGTCTGGATGAGCATTGATCAGTGGTGCTGACATTTCGCCCAACTTCCCTGCGTAATGAAATAAACCATCCCAGAGTTTGATTCCTTCTTTTTTCCAAATATCCATCATATTTAACAATGCTTTTTCGGCATCTTTTGAAGCCAAACCTAATGAATTACCATCCATGTATATTTCTCCAGGCTGAACATAAAATCGATCTCTGATATTTTTGAGGGGATCTTTCTCATCTAATTCTTTTGCAAACGCTAGATCTGTCTGAAATTCTCTTTTCATTATTCGTCACCTTCCAAATGTTTTATTTAAAAGAAGCATGTCCAAAAAAATGAACTACTTCCTGTTGAACAAACGAATTACATCTTGCTAATGTTTTTATTTCGTTTAACGAAACCAAAAATAGCTAACAAAGCCACAACTCCTACACCACTTAATACATAAATAGCTGTTGTCCACGAATCACTAGATTCGCTTACCTCTGATACAATTGGTGTTCCTACAAAGATTCCAATGTAATAAAATAAATTTATAAAGGAAATGCTTGTCCCAATCAACCGATCTTGTTTTACTACTTTAGGTGCTAAAATCATCACACATGAAGACGATAAACTCGCGCCAGCTGAAAGTGCGAAGAGTTGCCCAATGAAGCTAAAACTATTTGACAAGTGACCCATCCAAAAAGTGGCCACTAACATCAGTATAAATGAACAGAAAATGATGATTTGTCCCTTTTTTGTCTTATCGATCAAATAACCTGCTAAAGCACCAAATGGAATGCCGAATAAACCAAAATATCCTGTGTAACGATTCGCTAAAGTTTCCGATAATCCGTATTGTTGCGTATAAATTTGTGGATAAAGGTTGATAAAAGCAAATAATATGAATGCCATGCAACCTTGAGCCAATGCTAAAAGCCAAATCGACTTGTTCTCTATAACTTTTTTGACTGTTCCTTTCACTTCTTTTCGCTCAGTGATAGATCGATTGGCTGGTTGGTCTAAGAAAAATAGGTACAAACACAGCAAAATCAAGGATAAACCTGCTATAATCAGCCAAAGCGCACGCAAGCCATAAGACTGTGATAAGGGTTTAAACAAGTTCATTGCCAACATTGATCCTAATGCTGAAAAGGTTCCCCAAAGTCCTGTTGCAATGCCGCTATCTCCTTCTTTAAACCAAAAATGAATCAAAACGATTCCCACCATAATAATCATAGAAAATGAAATTCCTTCAATTGCTCTTGAAATCAATAAGGTCCAAAAACTAGTAGAAAAGGCTCCCCATAAATTTCCAATAGCCAAACACCCCATTAATCCAATCAATAATTTTTTAGGACCGAAACGTGTGACGAAAGCGCCACCTGGTATCGCTAGAAAAATCCCAGAAACTGTAAATATTGACATCAACCACGAAACCATTGATAGACTCACACCTAAATCTTGGCCTAATTCATTTTGAATCGGAACTAGTTTCAATTGACTTAAAGAAACAACCACACCACCTGCATATAGCAACAAAAATTTTAACCATCTGTTTCTCACCATAAAGAACGCTCCTCTTTGGTCTGTCTTTTTAGATTGAAGAAACACTGTATTTACTAGTAAACATTAACGTCATCTCAAGATAGGTTAATCATAACGAATTTTTTGGTTTCCTGTATATAAAAATATGAACTTAATGTAAGCGTTTTCCTTCCGTTTTTGAAAAAGTAAGGCACAATTTTTTACAATATGAAAACTCACCCTTTGAAATACAGTTCTTCGCAATGATACTTCACTAAAATTATCTGGAAAACTCCATTTTTTTGCTCTATAATAAAATGGACAAATTGTTTATAAAAAAACATTATGTAGGAGGTAAAACAATGGATACAACTGACCGTAAGCTTTTACAGATTCTGCACGAAAATTCACGTATTTCAATCGTTGAGTTGTCTCAAAAAGTCAATTTAAGTCGTCCTAGTGTGAAAGAACGGATCAATAAGTTAGTTGAGCAAGGTATTATCACAAACTTTACGATCCAAGTTTCAATGCAACATATCAAACAAAGTATTACTTTTTTTACGGAGTTGAGCCAAGTAACGACTCCTGTTGAAAAAACAGTAGCACTCCTAAAACATAATCCTTACGTAAATGAAGTTCATATAGTCAGTGGAGAGGTAAATTATTTAGTGAAAGCAACTGTCACTAACACTACTGAAATGAAAGATTTACTAGCAAATTGGATGCAATTCGCCAATGTCAAAAGTTCGATTGTACTGGAGAGTCCAGTAGAAAATCATTTACATCTAGAGGTAGATCAGTAGCAGGCCCTTTTTAATAACCATCTGTTTATATCTTTAGTCAAAACACACCCGTTTGTGATGAAAATCACTAAATGTACAAAAAAAAGAGCCAATGAAATCACTAGCTCTCTTCTTATACGTATTATTCCTCTATTCGACAAACTCAAACTCGTATTCACCGATTCGGACAATATCTCCATCTTTTGCACCACGAGCGCGTAATGCTTCATCAATTCCCATACCACGTAATTGACGTGCAAATCGCATCACACTTTCATCGTGTTCAAAATTCGTCATTTGGAATAATTTTTCCAATGAATCTCCAGATAAAATCCACGTTGCATCAGAATCACGATCGATTGTAAATTCTGGTCCTTCAGGTTGGAAACCATAATGAACCGTATCTTCAACAATTTCTTCCTCATATAACGGGAATTCAGGCGTTACATCGATCAAATCAGCTGTTGCATTAAGCAAAGGTTCGATCCCTTTACGTGAAACACCAGATATTGGGAAAATAGGTAGGTGATCCGCGTATTCATCTGTCCGCTCTTCTTCGATTTTCTCTTTGAATTTCTTTAAATTTTCTTCTGCTTCAGGCATATCCATTTTATTCGCCACGATGATTTGCGGACGTTCCATTAAACGCATGTTATGAGAGGCTAACTCTTTATTGATAGCTAGATAATCTTCATAAGGATCGCGCCCTTCCATTCCGCTCATATCAATGACATGTAAAATAACTCTTGTCCGTTCAATGTGGCGTAAAAACTGTGTTCCTAGTCCAACCCCTTGAGAGGCACCTTCGATCAAACCTGGTAAATCAGCTGCAGCAAAACTACGTCCGTCACTTGTTGATACCATTCCAAGATTCGGAACTAAGGTTGTAAAGTGATAGGCCCCAATTTTAGGACGTGCTGATGAAATAACAGATAACAAAGTAGATTTTCCAACTGATGGAAAACCAACTAATCCCACATCAGCTAACACTTTTAATTCTAATTCGATTTTTCTTTCTTGACCGGGTTCGCCATTTTCAGCAATTTCAGGGGCTGGATTTTTAGCAGAAGCAAAACGGATATTACCGCGCCCGCCGCGTCCACCTTTGGCTACGGTTAGAGTTTGACCATTTTCAATTAAATCACCGATCAATGTGCCTGTCTCAGCATCACGAACTGTTGTACCTGGTGGAACTTTTACAAAGGTATTCTCAGAACCACGGCCGTGCATTCCTTTACTCATACCATTTTCACCGGGCTGTGCCTTAAAATGTCGATTAAAACGGAAATCCATCAGTGTACGTAATCCTTCTTCTACAACAAGAATCACATCTCCTCCTTGACCACCATCACCTCCGGCTGGTCCGCCATCCGGTACATACTTTTCTCTACGAAAGGCAACCATTCCATCTCCGCCCTTACCGGCTTTGACATCGATTGTTACCTGATCTAAAAACATGGACATATTTTGTCCTCCTATCTTAAAGAACTTGGAATATTGCATCTCTTATTAAAAATAAAAGAAATCAATCTCTCCATTTCTTCAGGTTTTACATTTTTTACAACTTTAGTTGTTTGCATGATTTCGCTTTTCAATAACATTCTCAGTTTGAAAGCCTTTCTTATTGTAAAGGTTAAACCTGATTTTGTCTAGCCAAATTGGCTTTTGTGAACTAGAATAGTAAGCTACTATAGAGACAGCAATTGCTACAGTTCTTGCACTCCTAATAGAAACAACTCTAATCAAGTTAAACGAATACAGTAAAAATCTCTCGTTGAAAGACAAGATTTTTGACAAAAATTTGAAATGCGTTCATGCTACTAGTATAGCGTAAGTCGGCGTTTTTTTAAATACATGATTAAATAATGTTATTTAATGTAACGTTGTCTAAAGCTAAAATTGTGTCTCATGGATATAATTTAGTTGTGGCTCTAATAGCTCATTAAGCATTTAATTTTAAGGAGGAAATTTAGTATGACAGTAAAAGTAGGAATTAATGGATTTGGACGCATTGGCCGTCTTGCATTCCGTCGCATCAAAGAAGTTTCCGATGATATTGAAGTTGTTGCAATCAATGATTTGACAAGTCCGACAATGTTAGCTCAATTACTACAATTTGATTCAACTCATGGCACTTATCCTGGAAACGTAACAGCAACAGATGATTCCATCGTAGTAGATGGGGAGAAAACAAAAGTTTACGCAGAAGCTGACGCCAGCAAATTGAAATGGGTGGAAGAAAACGATGTGGACATTGTTTTAGAATGTACTGGTTTTTACACTTCTGAAGCAAAAGCTCAAGCCCATTTAGACGCAGGCGCAAAACGAGTCGTCATTTCAGCACCTGCTGGAGACATGAAGACAATTGTTTACAATGTTAATGATGACACCTTGACACCAGAAGACAAAATAATCTCTGCTGGCTCATGTACAACAAACTGTTTAGCTCCTATGGCCTTTTTCTTAAATAATGAGTTTGGTATTGAAGTTGGTACAATGACAACGGTTCATGCGTATACCTCTACTCAAATGTTACTTGATGGTCCGGTAAAAGGTGGTAATTTGCGAGCTGCTCGTTCTGCCGCTGATAATACGATACCTCATTCGACTGGTGCTGCCAAAGCAATAGGATTAGTTATTCCAGAATTAAACGGAAAACTACAAGGGCATGCGCAACGTGTCCCCGTTGTTGATGGCTCCTTAACAGAATTAGTTTCTATTTTAAAAACAAAAGTAACTGCTGATCAAGTGAATGAAGCAATGAAAAAACAAACCGTTGACAATCCTTCTTTCGGCTATGATGATCGTGAAATCGTATCTGGTGATGTCATTGGAACAACAGAAGGGTCTATTTTCGACCCCACCCAAACAGAAGTAACAACCTCTGGTGATTTCCAATTAGTCAAAACTGTCGCTTGGTATGATAATGAATATGGCTTTACTTGCCAAATGATTCGTTTATTAGAAAAGTTTGCTAATTTGTAAAAATAATCAATAATAGTATGAAAAATTGTGTGAGCTAGAAGAGTTTTACTCCGATAAATAAGCTTCTAGCTCACCGTTGACTCGTATGTATTGAGACTGAGATGTGACTCGTAGAGTTGTGTCTCAGCCTTAATGCATACGAGTATTTTCAATTTAGTAATCAAATCAAGCATGTTCAGCAATATATTTCACTAATGCCTCTGTCTCATCCCATCCTAAACATGGATCCGTAATCGATTGGCCAAAGACTTTCCCATCCGCATCTTGACGACCACTTTCAAGGAAACTTTCAATCATAAAACCTCGTACCCAGCGCTTCATGTCGTCATTCCAAGAGCGATTAAACAACGTTTCTTTGACGATCCTAATTTGTTCTTTATATTGTTTCCCTGAATTATCGTGATTCGTATCAATGACAATAAACGGATTTTTATAGTTACCGGCTTTATAAAGTTCAACAACTTTTAGCAACTCTTCATAGTGATAATTTGGGATATTCTCATTATATTCATTCAAACCACCTCTTAACACAATATGGGCTAATGGATTAGAACTAGATTCTACTTCAAGTCCGTTGAAAATAAATTCTTGTTTTTGCTGTGCGGCATATAATGAGTGAAACAATACGTTTAAATTACCACTAGTTGGATTCTTCATTCCCGTTGGTTGGTCGATTCCACTAGCAACAAAACGATGTTGCTGATCTTCCACGGAACGAGCGCCAACAGCGATATAACTGACAAGGTCTTGAACAAATTCTAAATTTTCGGGATAGAGCATTTCATCCGCAGTTGTCAAACCAGTTTCGCTGATAACTCGATTATGCAAACTGCGTACAGCAGCAATTCCTTTGATTAAATTGCTTTCTCCTTCTGGGTTTTGCTGATGCAATAAGCCTTTATAGCCGTCGCCATTTGTTCTAGGCTTATTCGTATAAACTCGAGGGACCATAAAAATTTTATCTTCGACTATTTCTTGCAGTTTGGCTAAGCGAGTGACGTATTCCATTACAGCATCTTCATTATGCGCTGAGCAAGGACCGATCACTAAAAGAATCTTTTCACTTTTGCCTTCGATTATATCTTTTAATTCCTGATCACGAACGGCCTTTTTCTTGTCTTGTTCGGGCGTTAATTTAGATAATGATTTGACTTGTTTAAGATTGATTGGTTCACTTAATGCCTTAAAGCTCATATGATTACTTCCCTTCATTTTTATAATCAACAATAAAAAATGATCCCAACTAAGATAAAAAAAGCCTCGTCCTCTTCATTTCTGAAAAGGACGAGACCAAATGATCCGCGTTACCACCTTTGTTTTCAATCAGCTTACACTCATTGACTTGTCAGGTACATCTTTATACCCTGCCACTATAACGGATGTGCGTAACCGTCACAGCCTACTCAATTCGGTGTGAAGTTCAAAGAGGAATTCAGATACCTTGGGTTTGTGCGCCTCTCAACAGCCGGCTACTTTCTGTACACCTGTATTATCTTACTAGTTCTTATCAAGACTTTTATTGTTTATTGAAGTCATTGTATGAGATTCCTAAAGACTTGTCAACCTTTTTCAAAAAAGAGTGTCTAATCAACAACTGAATGTCCTGATGTAACAGCATCACTCGGTTGATTTTTCTTTTTTTGTTGACACTCATGGCAAATACCATGGAAGGTTAAGCGATGGTCTTTTACCATAAAATGGTAACGTTGTTCAATCACTTGCTCCACTTCACCTAATAAATCCTCTTCGACTTCTTCTATATTTCCACATTCTAAACATAACAGATGATGGTGGAAATGCTTTGCTCCCTCTTTGCGTAAGTCATAACGTGCTAAGCCGTCATTAAAGCTTACCTTGTCCACGACTTTTAAGTCAGTTAAAATTTCTAATGTTCGATAAACAGTTGCCAAACCAATCTCTGGACTTTTTTGTTTTACTAAAAAGTAAATTTCCTCTGCTGATAAATGATCTTTTTCATTTTCGAGCAATACCAAAACGGTAGCTTCTCGTTGAGGCGTCAGCTTGAAACCAGATTCATGCAATTGTTGTTTTGTTTTTTTTAAAGCAGCAGTAGAATCCATAAATGCAGCCCCTTATTTAGAATGATTTTAATCTAAAATTACAAATCCTGATCTTATATTATAATAAGTATAAAATAACTCTAAAACATTTGCAAGTGATTCTCAATTAGAATAAAAAACAATTATTTTTCTGGCTGATCTTCTTTTAAAATGGTGAATCCAGCTTCTTGAATAATTTTTCCTTGCTTCATCAAATTACCGATTGCACGTTTAAACTGAGCTTTGCTTATACCAAATGTTTGCTTGATCTCATCTGGATTTGATTTATCCGTAAATGGAATTTTATGATCAGAAGCTCTTTCTAAAAAGGTTAATATCATTGCTGCATCATCGCTGATTGCTTCGTATGCACGAGGTTTCAAAGAAATATTCAATATACCATCTGGACGTACTCCGATGACACGTCCGTTCACTTTTTCACCTAAACGAGGTTCTTGGTACCGTTCTGAAGGATGAATAAATGCAATACAAAAATCATCAGTCAATACGAATGAACCAATCATTTTCAAACGATAGACGATGCCACTGATATTCTCATTTTTTAACTCTTCTGTTCCAGGTTTAGCCATAGCTTTAAAGATTTTCTCATCTGCTAATTCGCCCCAGATTCGTTCTTTATTATCAACTTTTAAAGCAACCATTAGCTGATCGCCTTTTTTAGGCCATAATTCACGCATTACAGGTAGTTCATCCAAAGACACAACAACATCCTTATCTTTTAAACCAATGTCCACAAAGGCTCCTAAATCGCGTCTTGTACCTGTTACCGTCCCAAATGCATATTGTCCTATACGAGCTGTAGGAATGATCGTTGTCATCTCCGGTTCTTGTTTTTGATTCATATAACCGAAGCCTTCTACTGCTTCACCGATTTCATGCGTACCTTCTTCTTTCGATAATCGCAAAGTAATGCCATTTTTTTGTAAAAAGTAGTGACTTTCATTCTCGTCGATCACTAATGCTGTAAAAATTTGTGCTAATAATTCGTTCATCCTTTTCTCCTTCTGGCACTTAGCCTAAAAAAATACGTAATAGTGCAATCGTAACAATTCCTACTACAACTGTCTTCATCAAATCCTTTGTACGAATAGCAACAAGTAAAGTAGGAATACAACTTAACGCTTCTAACGTTTTTACTTTAGGAAAGCCTGTTGCCTGAACCTCTAAAATACTCTGAAATAAGAGTGCCGTCAAGATACAAATTGGAATATATGATAAAAAGCGAAGAAACCAATCCGGAAAATCTACTCGTTTTGATATTAAAAAAGGAAAAATCCGTGGAATCCAAGTAACGATTGAACATCCTAAAATCGTCAGTAAAATATAATTGCTACTCATGATGATTCACCATCCCAACTGTACATCCTAAAAGTGTCGCGAATAAAACAGAAAGTTCTGGCGAAAAAAAGCCCATAAATAAATATAGTGACAAACAAACTGTACCTAAAACAATCAGTGTTTCTTTCGTGTATTTCTTCATAGGTCCATCAACTTGTAAAATAAATAATCCTGCAAACATTGCGACTAGGGCGAAATCCAAGCCTAATAGATATGGGTCCGGAATCCACGTCCCCAACAAACCACCTACGATCGTTGACAGAATCCAAGTTAAGTAAGCAGTGATATTCAATCCGTGAGTCCAAGCGGAACTGACTCTATGGTTATTCGACAACGCTGTCATAAGTACACCATATGATTCATCTGTCAAGAGAGTTCCGATCCCGATACTTGTAATCAGAGGTTCTTTCTTAAAATAGGAAGCGACTGACATACTCATCAAAAAGTGACGTAAATTGACTAAAAAAGTCGTGAAAATAATGGCTGAAATCGGTGACTGGATTGCCAACATTCCACAAATGATGAATTGTGCTCCACCGGCATAAACTAAAATCGACATCAGCGCGATCTCAACAAGTGAAAGACCTACATTTTTACCAACTACCCCCACCGCAATACCAATACCCAAATACCCTAAAATTGTCGGTACGCAAGCATTTACACCTTCTCTAAAGGTTATATATTCTCTTTTTTCCATACATTTCTCCTTGTACTGAAATCAATCGTCATTGATTTTTTGATTTAATCCGGAAGGACAACGAAGGTTAAACAAACGTATTTATTCCGATTTAAAAGGTCTGAGATACAACTCAAAGAGTTATGTCTCAGACCCACCTTCCTTCTCAGAAAGCGTTATTTTTATCTTCCTGCGTTTCTTGATGCGTTTCCTTTGAACCAGCCAGTTTTTGCATTGATTGTGACTAGATACTGATTGTCTGATCCATATAAATTATAGTATCCTTCTCCATTAATGATTCTCGCTGGTTGTAAGGAATAGCCGCCTGCAGTGATATAGCCGCGTTCAATACAGGTCGCAATCACTTTTTCCTGAACACCAGGAGCCCAACTCCATGCAGGATTACTCATATCACTAACATCCGCTGCGTTGACTGAGTACACAGGATCCGTGTAAATACCTTGAGCGTTTGGAGATGAAAATGTATTTGAATCTGGCTGCACACCAGTCGTTGTTTCCGCATTATTTCCTTGGTCGTCCGTCGCAGCTGTTTCATTTGTTTCAGCTGGCGTTTGATTTACATATGCTTGTTGTTGTGAAGCAATCGCTGCTTCTGTATCCGTCAATAATTTATCCGCTTTGACCAACGTTTCGCTAAGTGGTTTACGGAGTGTGTCACTTTTTACTTTGTCCACTTCTGATTTTGCAGTAGCATAATTTTCTCTTGTCAAAGCATCAGTCAGTTCATTATTTTTATAAAATACATCAACTGCTGCTTTAGCTTTTTGTAATTGATCATATTGGCTCACAGCTTGATCTGTTGCTTGATTTAGCAATTGATCAAACGCATCTTTTTCTTCACGTTTACTAAGATCAACTTTTTTATCCGCTTTAATGGCTACATCTTTTAATTTGTTTCCATCAATGATTGGTTCAGCAAATAATTCGTTTACTTTTGTAATCGCAGCTTGTTTATCTGTGACTTTTTTATAAAGAGTCTCTAAATTTTTGTAACTGGAATCTTCTTTCAGTGTGTCTAAATTTTCCTTGATAGTCTTTGGCGCAACACTCACCATTTCTGGTTTCAAGAATAGTTGTTTGTCATCTGTAAAATAGCTTTTTAATTCTTTTTCAGTCTGTTCAGCTAATTTTTCTTGTTTTTGCGCGACTTGGGTGCCCGTTGACGATTTCTTTTGTGACTGACTATAGGCAAACCATGAGCCTCCTGCAAGTACAACAACTGCCGCTAAAATGATTGACATTTTTTTATAGTTTTTACCTGTTGTTGTGTTGACAGGCTCAGTTTTTATTTCTTTTGTTGGTGTTGCTTCGTCCAGAGGCTTCTTAAACTGATTTTTAGCAGATTTAGCTTCTTCTGAATCTTTAAAGAAAATAGGTGCTTCATCCATTTCAATCTCTTCAGGCTTTTTACTTTTTGATGGGATCTCGGATGTATCACTAGGCAAAGCTTTAGGGCCAATAGTTTTTGCTTCTGCAGAATTGTCTGCGGGTTTCGTAAATTTTGTAATTTCTTCTTTTGGTATCTGATTATTTACTTTTTCTGTCTCAGTATCCGTCGCTTCTGTTTTTTTATCTGACTCATTTGATTTCACTTCATCTTGTCCTTTGTCTTTTGATTTCGATTCTTCATCAATTGTTACAGATTCCTCTTCTAATTCTGATTTTTCATCGATTTCTACAGTCTTTTTTGTTTCAGTTGGTGCTTTCGAAATCGATTTATCATTTTTATGTTCATTGATGTACTGATCCAAAGCAGCAGTATTTACAAGTTCATCTGTTCTATTATCGGATGAATTAACGCTGTTTTCAGTTTCATCGCCCTTTTCATCTATCTTTTCTTTTTCATCATCAATGGATATTTCACTATTTTTTTCATCCGGTTGTTGTTCATTAAACATTGTCATTACATGGCCAATACTCATATCTTTTAGTTCTGACCATTCAATATTTTCGTTTTCTTCTTTATTCAAAAAATTAGAAGTATCCTCTGTTTTTTTATCTTTGGTATTATTTTCTGGTTTTTTGTCTTCAATTATTTTTTTATCTTTAAAGGAATAACCACATTCGGGACAGACCTTTTCTTGATTGTCTAACTCTGTTCCGCAATTCGGACATTGTTTCGTCATTCATTCCGCCTCACATTCTACACATTCGTAAATCTAATCTACCATAAAATCACGTTTCTTCCAATATGTACTATCTAACTTTTTTGTTACGATTGTTAAAAACAGCCCTTTCCGAAAGAAATCGAAAAGAGCTGTTCAAATGTTTCAAAAAATCTTCTTATTCTAGAAAATCTTTTAATTGTTTAGAACGAGATGGATGGCGTAATTTACGTAATGCTTTCGCTTCGATTTGACGAATCCGTTCGCGAGTCACACCAAACACTTTACCAACCTCTTCCAATGTTCTTGTACGACCATCGTCTAAACCAAAACGTAAACGTAGTACATTTTCTTCACGGTCAGTCAGGGTATCAAGTACATCTTCTAGTTGTTCTTTCAGCAATTCGTAAGCTGCATGTTCAGCAGGACTTGTTGCATCTTGATCTTCAATGAAATCCCCAAGATGAGAGTCATCTTCTTCACCAATTGGTGTTTCCAATGAAACTGGTTCTTGAGCAATTTTCAAGATTTCACGAACTTTTTCAGTTGGTAGGTCCATTTCTGCACCGATTTCTTCCGGTGTTGGTTCCCGACCAAGATCTTGCAGTAATTGACGTTGAATACGGATCAATTTATTGATTGTTTCAACCATATGCACAGGAATACGGATCGTTCTAGCTTGGTCAGCGATTGCACGAGTGATTGCTTGACGAATCCACCAAGTAGCATAAGTTGAAAACTTAAATCCTTTGCGATAATCAAATTTTTCAACGGCCTTCATTAGACCCATATTTCCTTCTTGAATCAAATCAAGAAATTGCATACCACGACCAACATAACGTTTTGCAATTGAAACAACTAATCGCAAGTTAGCTTCTGCTAAACGTTGTTTCGCTTCTTGGTCGCCTTCTTCGATTTTTAAAGCTAATTCTACTTCTTCTGCTGCCGTTAATAATTGAACACGTCCGATTTCTTTCAAATACATACGAACTGGGTCATTGATCTTAACACCAGTCGGGGCAGATAAATCTTCCATTTGGGCTTTTTCAGCAACTTTTTCGTCTTTTTTTAGACTATGTTCACTCGGATCACCATTTTCATCAACGACACTGATGCCAGCATCTTCAACTTTTTGGATCAGCTTTTCCATTTCATCAGCATTCAATGTAAATGGTGTTGCTAATGTGTTTGTTAAATCATCGTAAAAAACATTGCCTTTAGGCTTGTTTTCTTTGATAAAGGCTGCCAATGCAGCTGCATATTTTTTTTCTGTTTCTTTTTCCATGAAAGAAGGCCCCCTTCATTTTTCCATTCGGTTAAATATATAAATAATAGTCAAATACATCATCTGAAAATTAAGACAGTATACGACTTTTTTGCAATTGTTTGACTAGATTTATCACTTCAATCGATAGTTCATCTACTACCTGCTTATTCCCTAAACGTTCTGCTTCTTTTTTTTGCCGTTGTTTTTCTTTAATCTGATCTTCTAAGCTAGAATTTTCGATTACTCTTATAACATCGGCAATTTCACGATCCGAACTCTCTTCAGAAATTGTCTGTAAAGAAATATCAATCGCTAATTTCTTAATCGTTTCTTCCTTTAGATAATCAATAAAATCAGCAAGTAAAAACTCAGAATGAATACTCATGTAACTATCTAATAACAAGTAAAGCTCCTGGTAATGATCATGGGCAAAATTAAACTCTGGCAGCTGAACGACTTGATTTCTGACGCTTTGTTCATTCATTAAACGATACAACAATGTGCGCTCTGCTTTCTCTACTTGTGTCAACGGTAATTTATTTTCGACCGACGGAGGAGTAGTACTCTCTTCTAGCATCTCCGGTGGCTCCAACATATCGTCGATCTCGTAAATTTGTGGCGGTCGTGCTGTTTGTTGCTGGCGTTCCCTTCTCTTAGTAGAGCGTTGTTGCGTTTCTAGCTGCTTTAATTGCTCTTCTAGGGAATGAAATGATAACTGAAACTCTTGTGCTAACTGATTCAAATACCGATCTCGTTCTAATGGTGATTGCACCAAAAGCAATTCTTGCAGTAAATCATTCACATAATCCAGTTGTTCTTTTTCATTGTTCATATTGCGATTTAAACGATGGTAGTGCATTTTAAAACTAAAAACAGTTTCACGACCATGAAGTGCTAACTCGCGAAATGAATCGCTACCGTATTTTCTTAAATACTCATCTGGATCCAGTTTTTCAGGAATACTGACGATACTTAATTGAAAACGACTATGCTCACTCAACAAAGAAATAGCACGATTTGTCGCTTCTACTCCAGCTGTATCACCATCGTAACAAACCACAAGTTCTTTCGCTACACGTTCAAGTTTACGGATCTGTTCATTAGTCAAACTAGTCCCCATAGAAGCGACGCCACTCGTGATTCCTGCTTGCCAAGCTGCGATAACATCCATAAACCCTTCAAATAAAAAGACAGTATTTTCTTTTCTGATTTCTTTACGTGCTTTATCAAAGTTAAACAAGGTATCTCTTTTATTAAACAAATTAGTTTCCGGACTATTTAAATACTTCGGCATATCGTCCCCTGGAAAATCTTCTGTTTTAAGTAATCTTCCTGAAAAAGCTATTACATTCCCACGATCATCAGTGATTGGAAACATGACACGTTGGTAAAAACGATCTAAAAACTCACCATTGTCCCTTTGTATGAACAATCCAGACTCTTTGGATAACTGTTCTGCTACTTCTTCGTTTTGAAATACTTGGCTTAAAAAATCACGTTTTTGAGGAGCAAATCCAATTTTAAATGTTTCAATGAGCTCTTTAGTCAAACCACGCTCTATTAAATAATTTAACGCAGGTTCACCAATTTGCGTGTTCATCAAGACATGATGGTATAAATCCGCAGCTTTTTTATGCAGTTCGATCAATTTTCGATTCTGTACGTTTTCTGATGCCTCTGACTCCATTGTATTGACCCAGTCGATATTGACAGGTATTTGTTCTAATTCAGCCACTCTTCGTACGGACTCTGGAAAAGTGATTCCTTCTATTTCCTGCAGAAAATTAAAAACAGTTCCACCTTTTCCACAGCCAAAGCAATGAAAAATTTGCTTGTCTTCTGCTACTGAAAATGAAGGGGAACGTTCTTCATGAAACGGACAAAGACCCATATAATTCTTACCGGATTTCTTCAATTGAACATATTGTCCAACCACATCAACAATATTCGTACGTTGTCTCACTTCCTCGATGACTTCTTGAGGAATTCTTTGTGCCACTGTTCTCACCTCCAAAATAGCAAAACGCTAATTTATGCGATAGTCAGTAAAAAAGCACTGAAAACTTCAGCGCGACTTTCAAAAGACACAATTACACATCTTTCATTGTATCATACTAAACATAATTTTCAAGTAAATTGCACTCTTATTTTCATAAACCTTGGATTTTATTAAAAAAGGTTTACATAAAATAAATATGGTAATCTGAATTAGTTTAAGAAAACAAAAAAACAGATAACGTTCATCTGCTTTTTCTGTCAATTTTGTAGATTACTCCACACCATATTTATAATTACTCTTTACTATCTTGTGCATCCCACAACTCTTTAACTACAGGAATATTCCCTAGTTCTGTCATGTTACTTGGTAGGATAACTGTATTTGTGTCACTTCTAACAACTTGTTTAAATGCTTCTATTCCCAAATATGCCAAGGCCTGTTCATTTAAGTCACTTTCCTTAATTGCTTGATTCAAGGCTAAAATGCGCTGTCTCTCAGCTTCTGTTGTTATACGAATTCTTTCTGCTTCAGCATCCGCATCAATCTTTGTTCGTTCAGCACGTGCTTCGGCATCAATTTTCGTTTGTTTTGCACGCGCTTCAGCATCGATCTGCATTTGCGATGCATTCGCTTCAGAGTCTAATATAATGGATTGTTTTCTACCCTCTGAAATTGTAATCGTCGACTCTTTATCACGACTGGCTGTAATCAATTTATTCATTGAGTTAACAATTTCATCGGATACTGAAATTTCACCGATATTAATACGGTCAATCGATAATCCGTAACCTGCTGTAATATCTTTGACGCTTTCAAATAAGCTTACGTTAATCTCTTCTGTTCCATTAAGCACTTCATTCAAGTCCATTTTCCCGATGATTCCACGTAGATTTGACTGACAATCTTGAATCATAGATGTAACAGAATCTTCATTATCATAAACAAATGCACGAACATCCGTCACATGATATTTGATTGCTTCATCAACCTCTACGATTACGTTATCACGAGTAATCACACTTTGTGATTCGATTTCCAAAGGCGTTTGTTTCAATGATACTTTGCCTCTTACTTTGTAGAGTACCGGAATTAGAAAATGTAGTCCAGGATCGATTGTTTTAACATATTTACCAAAACTTTCAACGATTTTTACTTCACCTTGCTGGACAATGATCACCATTTTTGAAATAAGAACCAAAATTAGAACAAGAATAATCATAAAAATTAGAATATTAAGGATTATCAATATAATTCACATCACTTTCGAATAAGTAGTTGTTTACAGTTACAAATAATTCGGTACTTGAAAAATCCACGACTTCCAACATCGCACCCTTTTCAGGGATGCCGTTTATTACACGATACATGTATGGACTGCCGTATATTCGGATGACGCCGTTAAAATTATCTGTTTGGGACCGAAAACATTTTCCGATAGTCTTGCGCATTTGATATTCTCCGCTCATAAATACCTCTCCCTATTTTCCACACTTTTTACTCCATTTTAAAGATCTTTTATGGTTTTTCCTGCACGTTTCATTTGGAAAAGACCAATCACGATTCGAACAATAATATTAATAAGCATCATTACTGCAAAAATCGGTAATGTCTGATGATTTAAGAATCCTACTTCTAAAATGCTGTGAAACAGCATCGCAGCGACATAAATACCTCCAACAGTTGTAACAGCTAGGAAAATTCTTAATGGATTAAATGGCAAACACGCACGAACAACCGCCATACAACTGATACCGATCAATAAGTAATACATTAATGTCGTTGTCTCCATTTGCGTAAAATCCTGGTTTTGTCCCATCAAATAAACCGCAACGATATTTAATATGACTAAAACCGCATTAACAGATGCATTTCTCAATGCCGTCGGTAAGAATTTACCTCGTACTTTTCGTTTATCACTTTCAAATGATAAGAAGAATGCAGGATACCCTTCGATTGCCAGATCGATCAATGTGATTTGAATTGGGATGAAAGGAAATGCAATTGTTGTAAACACACAAATCATTGATAGAATAAATGAATAGATTGTTTTGATAAAAAATACACTTGCAACTTTCGTGACATTGTTCACAACACGTCTACCTTCAAACAATACATCTGGCAATGTTGTGAAATCAGAGTCTAACAATACTAAATTTGAAATCTGTCTAGTTGCTCCGTCCCCTTCTGCCATCGCAATACTGCAATCCGCTTCTCTTAAAGCGAGAACATCATTAACGCCATCCCCTGTCATTGCAACAACATGACCATTATCTTTTAATTCACGAACGATTGTCCGTTTTTGTTGAGGTGTTACTCGACCAAAAACAGTGTAATCATGAACAGCTCGGCGTATATCTGCTTCTGTTTCCATCGTTGACATATCAATATAAGACTCATAGCCGAATAATCCAGCACGACGAGCAATATTAGAAACTGTTACAGGGTTATCTCCAGAAATAACTTTTAAGTCGATCCCTTCTTCACGTAAATATGCTAACGTTTCATTGGCATTTTGACGAATTGGATCATCGATTTCTAAAACAGCTAATGGTTCTAAATATGGCATATTCTCTTCGTCCAATGGCATGTTTTCCGCAATTCCCAACATCAACACACGGTAACCATTCTCTTGTGCTTCAATCACTTCTTTTGGCAAACGGTCAACTGCGACTAGTTTTTCAGGTGCCCCAAGATAAACAGTCCCTAATTCGTTAAACTCGATTGCACCCCATTTTCTTTCAGATGAAAACGGTAAAGTCTTGACGGCACCAAAACGATTGGACAATTCAAAATGATCTCGAATGGCCTGCATCGTAATATTGTTGTCTGTACTTTCAGCTAGATAACTACCGATAATTTGTGGAAAATTCTCATGATAGTTTGCATGTAAAACTTCAACCTTTTGAACCTTCATTTTCCCTTCAGTGATCGTTCCCGTCTTATCCAGACAGAGTGTATCAACATGAGCTAATGTTTCAATTGAATACATATCTTGAACAAGAATACGTTTTTTGGCTAATTTTACAACGCCTGTCGTTAGCGTGATACTGATCAATAGTACCAGCCCTTTTGGCAACATTCCAAGTAAAGCGGCGGCTGATGCAACTACTGACGCTTCTATACCAGAGTCACGAATCATAAAGCCTTCTATAAATAAAATGATCCCCAAAGGAATAATCACTAAACTCGTAAATTTAGAGACTTTTCGAATTGAATTGACCAATTCAGACTGGATTGGTTTGTGGACTTTGGCTTCTGCGGTAATCTTGACCGCATAATTATCGGCCCCAACATGGATCACTTTCCCATATACTTGACCACTTGCTAGAAAACTACCAGATAACAAAATATCTCCCTCAGTTTTCTCAATCAGATCTGATTCACCAGTCAATAGAGCTTCATTGGCTTCGGCTTTCCCATCCAACACTTCCATATCAGAAGGAACTTGCTCTCCAGCAGAAATCACAACAAGATCATCCATCACTAATTCTTTGGTATCGATTTCTATCTCTTTGCCATCACGAATCACATGCACGCTTTCTTTAGCTACAATCGATAATTTCTGCACTAAATTTCTAGCATGGATTTCTTGATAAATTCCCATCCCCATATTTACTAAAATAATCGCTAAAAATGCTAAATTGGAATAGGCTCCAACAAAAAGCAGACAAAGTGCGATGCCAAAGTTTAAAAAGTTAAACAATGTCATGACGTTATCGTAAACAATGTCCTTAGTTGATTTAGCGACATTTTCTTCATAGTCATTTTGTAGTCCTTGCTTTTTTCGTTCCTCAACCTCTAGTTGAGTCAATCCTTGTTTCAGATCAAACTTATTTGTCATGGATTCGGTTCCCTACTTTCTCCTTGTTAAAAATACATCCTCTTTAGTTTACTTGTTAATAGAAAGAACTTCAAGAAAATCCTTAAGAATTCGCACTTTTTAGTAGACGATATTCTTAAGGATCATTGTTTTTGGTATTTAAATTACTTTAGCCACTTTATAAACTGCTCATTCATCCTAACGATATCAGCATAAAACATATTGCCACCGTTACTGTATAGAAATCCACCATTATAAACAAGCGCCTGTGGACGATAGTAACGATACGTTTTTTGTTCTGTATTCCCTAATAAAGGAGACAATACTTCCTTTGAGTATTCTTCTGCTAAACGAATCGAATTTTTACCACCACGTTCTTTTACAAATGAAATGTAATCTAAGCCAAAGTTATAGGCTTGTACTGCTGTCCATATGTCACAGCCAGCCTCATTGGCTTGATTGATTGACTGGGCTAAAAAAGCCACTCCTGCATCAATGCTTTCTTTAGTCGTTCCAATCATTTGTCGTTTGCCATACGCGCTTTCACTGCTTTGCATCAAATCCTCCGTACGGCCTTTTGATTCCGTGTAAATAATTGCTAATACTAAGTTTTTGTATTCGGGAATATTGTTCTCTTTTACTGCTTGTTCTACTTCAGCTTCGTAAGTCGTCACTTGCTGAACATTTTGGCGAATCTTATAACCAAAGTATCCTAACCCAACAATTAGTAAGAGAACTAGCAATAGTACTATTCTTTTTGTGAGTTTCATCAATTTGCCCATTTTATCATCCAAACTTTTTGTGAGTAGATTTTATCATACTTTATTATGTAAAAAAAATCTAAAAAAAGACTAATTCTTTATTATTCTTTAATAAAGTACTCGAAATCATTTTATTCGTTTCAGTTTGAAATATGAGCAGAAACCGATATACTAAGAATAATAAGGTGGTAACGGTATGGAAAAACAAAAACGAACGCTAGTCACAGCAGATAATAGTCTGATTTATTATGAAATATCTGGCAAAGGATTTCCTTTATTTCTTCTTCATGGGAATGGCGGTAGCGGTGACTATTTTGAAAAACAAGTACCTGAGTTTAGTCGCTATTTCACAGTGTTCACTATTGATAGTCGTGGACATGCACGCTCAACGAACACTAGCAATAAACTGACATTTGATCAGATGGCTGAAGACCTATATTCTGTCATGGAACAAGAGCAGGTTGTCAAAGCGAACATTATTGGCTTTAGTGATGGCGCTAATTTGGCAATGGTTTTCACTAAAAAATATCCTGAAAAGATACACCGTTTAGTACTAAACGCTGGAAATACCGTAGTAAGTGGCGTCTATTCCCCTATAAGGATAGCGACAACAATACACTATATTTTCCTAAAATTTGTTGCCTTATTTAATGACAAAGCCTATAAGAAGCTCCAAACTGTTTGTTTAATGATGCGTGATATCGGCGTTTCTAAATCAGATTTACAGCAGTTCTCTGCAAAAACCTTAGTTATTGTAGGAAAATATGATATCATCAAACGAGCCCATTCACTTTATCTAGCAAAAGAAATACCAAACGCTTCATTTGTTTTGGTACCAAAGCAAGGACATTCCTTTGCGAAAAAAGACCCCGAAACATTCAATCAAGAAATTTTAACATTCTTACAAGAAAAGTAGGTGCTATTAAATGAAAAAAATGCTTCAATGGATCAAAGATCATGCTAGTTACTTTAAAACCATCTTTATTTTTTCAGTAGTGATAATTGTTTTTAGAGAATTACTTTCTATAGGAAAAACAATTTCTTTCGATCAACTCGCTGATATTTTTCAAGATCTTGCGCTGTGGAAAATCGGATTGATGTTGTTGATTGGACTAATCGCTGTCTTTCCAATGATCGGTTATGATGTGATTCTCAACAGAATACTAGAACAAAAACCGAAAAAGTCCTTTCTCATAGAAACGAGTTGGATGATCAATACTATCAATAATATCGCTGGGTTTGGTGGATTAGTCAGTGTCGGTTTACGATCAGAATTTTACGGAAAAGAAAAAGATGGCAAAAAGGTCGTTAGAGCCTTGTCGAAAATCTTGATTTTTCTCATGTCTGGTTTATCAATCTATAGTTTGATTGCTTTTCTCTTAGTCCTGTTTGGTCATACAAATGATTACTTGCAACAATATTGGATTTGGCTGATAGGTGGCAGCTTATACTTTCCAGTTATTTTGATTACAAGTCTGATCAAAAAAGATGAGTATATTGGAGATATCGACAATAAAACACGTATAGGCCTTATTTTAACGTCCTTCTTAGAATGGACAGGAGTTTTAGGCAGTTTTTTATTAATCGGTCAATTAATGGGCATTCATTTAAATCCACTTCAAATTATTCCGCTATTCATTGCGGCGTCTGTCATCGGGATCGTCTCTATGATTCCAGGTGAATTGGGTAGTTTTGATATCATGATGATTGTTGGGTTATCGGCTTTAGGCGTCAACCGAGAAGTGGTGATTGCTTGGATACTACTCTATCGTCTATTTTATTACATTGTACCATTTATGATTGGGATTCTCTTCTTTATAAAAAATCTAAGCCATAGTTTAAATACTCGTTATTCTGGTATTCCCAGAGAATTATCAACTGAATTAGCACACAAATTTGTCGTTTTTCTCATGTACTTTTCAGGGATCATGATTGTTCTTTCTGCTACAATACCCGAAGCCTTTAGCCAATTTGATTGGTTGAAAAAATTAAACCCACTTTCGTTTCATATTATCACGCAACTTCCTGCTATTTTATTAGGATTTCTATTGCTGATCATGGGACGAGGTATTGCGGCCAGAGTCAAACGGGCATATTTACCGACAATCGGGTTAATAGTCATCACATTAGTTTATACGTTTATCAAAGATTTTAGCTGGGGTGTTATTGTTTTCCTAGGCCTTCTGCTAATCATAATCATTTTTTCAAAACGAGAACTATTCAGAGAACAGTTAGTCTATTCTTGGGAAATGATCACTGTAGATGGAATTATTTTTCTAGCGTTAACGATTTTATATGTTGTGATTGGTGTTTATAATTTACCAACATTCCCTCACCATAAGCATCACTTTATTTCGTTCTTTTTCTTTCCGTCAGAAAAAATTTGGTTTTCTGGCTTGATTGGTATTCTGCTGGTAACATTATTCAGTTATCTCTTCATTCGATATCTTGAAGGGAAACGACATAAAATGGGCATGCAATTAGACGAAGAACGTGCCCTTGCTCTTTTGAATACTTATGGTGGTAATACGGATAGTCAGCTGATTTTCCTTAAAGACAAGGATATGTATATCTACACAGATCAAACTGGTGAAGATACGGTGATGTTACAATTTAAAACACTTAATAATAAGTGTGTCATCATGGGTGATCCTTCCGGGAAAAAAGAAGACTTTTCAGTAGCGATGGAACAGTTCATTAATGAAGCAGACCGCTGGGGTTATCTACCAGTTTTTTATGAAACTTCTGAAGAAATCGTAATGTTCTTACACGAATTTGGTTATGACTTCATAAAAATGGGCGAAGAAGCGCATGTCGACTTACCGAATTTCACATTATCAGGGAAAAAGATGAAAAGCGAGCGAGCTGTTATGAATCGTTTTGCAAAAGAAAATTACCGATTCGAAGTATTGCAGCCACCCTTTTCCAAAGAATTGATGTTGGAATTAAAAGAAGTTTCAGATGAATGGTTAGGCAGTCGAAAAGAAAAAGGCTTCTCATTAGGCTTTTTCTCTGAAAGTTATTTGCAACGAGGACAACTGGCCGTTACGAAAAATCAAGAGGATCAAATTGTCGCTTTTGCCAATATCATACCGACTTACACCAAAGAAGAAGGTACGATCGATTTGATGAGATACAGTAAACAAGCTCCTTCCGGTGTGATGGATTACCTCTTTATTTCATTATTCAATTATATGAAGGAGGAAGGGTTTACTTATTTTAATCTCGGTATGGCACCATTATCGAATGTTGGAACATCTAGAAAAAGCTTCTTTCAAGAACGAATTGCTTATCTAGTCTACGAATTTGGGTCACGCTTTTACTCTTTCCAAGGATTGCGTGATTACAAAAATAAGTATGCTTCTGAATGGATATCTAGATATACACTTTACTCAAGAAAAAGTTTTATCGCTTATGTGATGATTGCTTTATTGATCATAGATAATGCCCCGATTGAAAAACAAAAGAAAATACACGGGGTTCGTCGGATTCTTAGAAATAGGTATCAACGATAAATGAATAAGAGGAGAGCTGAAATCATTCCGGCTCTCCTCTTATTTTGTCACTAGTTCAAATTCGCCATTCAGACATGCTGTTCCCGGAATACTGACTTTGTGTGCTCCGTTGACGTCCCTCATAACTTGAAATGGAACAGTGCCTTCTCTTTTAACATGCCATTCCTTAAAATAATTATCGTCATCCGTTTTTGCTATTTTTCTATTTCGGTGACCATACCAGATCCAACAGTCCGTCCGCCTTCACGAATAGAAAATGTTGTTCCTTGCTCAACTGCGATTGGATGGATCAATTCAACATCAATTGTTATATTGTCTCCTGGCATCACCATTTCAATTCCCTCTGGTAATTCAACCACTCCTGTTACATCCGTTGTCCGGAAATAAAATTGTGGGCGGTAATTTGTGAAGAATGGTGTGTGTCTTCCACCTTCTTCTTTTGTTAAAACATACACTTCCGCAATAAATTTTGTGTGTGGAGTGATAGAACCAGGTTTTGCGATAACTTGTCCACGTTCAATTTCATCACGAGTAATTCCTCTCAAAAGAACACCAACATTATCTCCAGCCTCACCATAGTCTAACGTTTTTCGGAACATTTCAATTCCTGTTACCACGGCTTTTTGCGTAGTTGGTTTTATACCGACAATTTCGATTTCATCCCCAACACTTACTTTCCCTCGATCGATCCGTCCAGATGCAACTGTACCGCGACCAGTGATTGAAAAAACATCTTCCACAGGCAATAACAATGGTTTATCTGTATCTCTTTCTGGAGTAGGAATATAGTTATCCACCGTATCCATCAACTCCATGATTGCAGCTTCTGCAGTAGAATCACCTTGTAAAGCTTTTAAAGCAGAACCTTTGATGATTGGCGTGTCATCTCCTGGAAAATTGTATTCATTTAGCAATTCACGAACTTCCATTTCAACAAGATCGATTAATTCTTCATCATCAACTAAATCTATTTTATTAAGGAACACAATCAAATGTTTTACCCCTACTTGGCGTGATAAAAGAATATGTTCTCTTGTTTGTGGCATAGGGCCATCTGTTGCTGATACTACCAAAATGGCACCGTCCATTTGTGCCGCACCTGTGATCATGTTTTTAACATAGTCAGCGTGACCTGGTGCATCAATATGAGCATAGTGACGAGCCTCTGTTTCATATTCGACATGCGAGGTATTGATTGTAATGCCACGTTCACGTTCTTCTGGAGCTGCATCAATACTATCATAGTCTTGTGGGTTTGCTAGGCCTTTTTTTCCTAGTACTGTTGTGATTGCAGCAGTCAATGTAGTCTTTCCGTGATCGACATGTCCGATCGTGCCGATGTTTACATGTGGTTTACTTCTGTCATAATGTTGTTTTGCCATTTTACAAACCTCCTATTTTCTTTAAAGATACAGTTGAAAGTCAATCGATAATTGACCATCCCTGACCTTTATAGTGCTATTATATTCCTTTTAAAAGAATTCACAAGTTATTTGCTTACTATTTATAAGTAAAAAAAACAATGGGAAAAAATAGCCTGGGACATAACTAAAAAGGTTATGTTTCAGGCTATTAGTGACCGAATAAACGGTGGGCGCAGAAGCAACTCCTTCGGAAATAAGCCGAAATTCACAAAAATTTGAAGAGTAATTTTTGTGAATTCCTTCTTATTTTTCGGAGTTAAACACTTCTGTCCCAACCTATTCTACTTATTCTAGTGTTTATTTCTTATAAAACTGATCCATCTTTTTCTCAACGATTTCACCACACACATTCGCAAACTCAGCGGATAATCGGCGAAGCTCTATACTATCAGCTAATGATAGATCTTTGACTTGAGATTTTTGAATTAACGTCAATAATTGTGCTGTATTTTCTTTCATAACAGTATCACCTTCATTCGCTATCAATCACTTACTCCTATTAACTAGAGAGTATTCACTTAACTATATAATTTTCCAAACACTTTTTAGTATCAATTTTATTTATTTTAAAAATGATCGCGCTATTTTTAAAAAAATAATAAAAATACTAATACATTAACCCTATCATAGAAAAATAATATTGCAACAATAGAAAAAAACTATCCAAGGGAAATACCTTGAATAGTTTTTTATTTATTTTACAGTTACGTTACCAATTGACTCATTAGCAGAAACTGTTTGATTTGCGTTCGTTAGAACATAACTTTCAACAACATCTTGATTTGTGAACACAACAATCAAATCAGATTTTTTACCAGCAGCTTCTAAAGCTACTAAATCGATTGTTGCGATTTTATCGCCTTGTTTCAATACTTGACCTTCTTCAACGTGTAAAGTAAAGGGAGCACCTTTTAGCTCAACTGTATCTAATCCCATGTGTAACAATACTTCAATACCAGAATCTGTTTGGATTCCTAAAGCATGTTTTGTTGGAAAAATACTTGTGATTTCACCTGAAACAGGTGTTGTTACTTCACCATCCGTTGGGATAACAGCAAAACCGTCTCCCATCATTTTAGCTGAGAAAACATCATCTTGAACTTCTGAAATTGGAATGGCTTTTCCGTTTGCAACAGCATATAATTCAGTTTCTTTTGCAGTTGCTTTTGGTGCTTCTGTTTTTACTTCAGGCTTTTTTACAGTTTCACTTGCAACAGGAGTTGCGCCATTGCGGATTTTATTCATTTCGTCTGCTACAAATTGCACTTCTGTCCCAACGATTACTTGAATATTTGTATCATCAATTACTTTCACACCAGGAACGCCTGTTGCTTTGATCTTTGCTTGATCAACTTTGCCAGTATCGCTAACAGTCAAACGTAAACGAGTTGTACAGTTATCGATTGATGTAACGTTAGCATCCCCACCAAGTCCTTGGTAAATTTTACTAGCTAAAACTGCAAATTTATTATCGCCAGTTGTATCGATATCAGGTGTCTCTTCGCCGTCACCTTCTTCACGACCAGGAGTCATCAAGTTAAATTTTTTGATGGCAAAATCAAATACAAAGAAGTATAGAACGGCCATAACTAACCCTTGAACAATCAACATATAAGGTTGATTGGCAATCGGATTACGTAAGCTTAACACAAAATCGACTAAACCAGCACTGAAAGCAAAACCTGCTGTCCAGTGGAAGAATGCAGAAATGAATAAAGAAATCCCAGTCAAAATTGCATGTAAAACGTATAATGGCCATGCTACGAACATGAATGAAAATTCTAATGGTTCAGTGATACCAGTAAAGAAAGAAGCAAATGCTGCTGCAATCATCAATGATGCAGTTGCTTTTTTCTTTTCTGGACGTGCGTTGCGGTAAATTGCATAAGCGCCTGCCGGCAACCCAAACATCATCATTGGGAAGAAACCAGCTTGGTACATCCCTGTGATTCCTTTTTCGCCAGTACCAGATAAGAAATTGCCGATATCGTTGATACCTGCTACGTCAAACCAGAATACTGAGTTTAATGCATGGTGTAAGCCAGTTGGGATCAATAAACGGTTAAAGAATCCATAAAGACCAGCACCTACCGCACCTAATTTAGAAATAGACTCACCAAAAGTCACTAAACCAGAGAAAACAATTGGCCACAAGAAGAACAACACGCCTGAAGCGACTAACATTGCTAAGGCTGTCATAATTGGAACTAGTCGTTTACCACTAAAGAAGGATAAAGCCATCGGTAATTTCACTTGGCTAAATCGATTGTACATTGATGCAGCGATTAGCCCTGATAAAATCCCGATAAATGCATTACTAATTTTAGCAAAAGAAGGATCCACTTGTTCAACTGGGATACCTTTCATTGCGCCAACTGCCGCAGTTGAAAGTAACGTTGTTACAACTAAAAATGCAACAAGTCCACTAAGTGCTGCAGCCCCATCTTTATCTTTAGACATACCTAATGCTAAACCTACCGCGAATAAAACAGGTAGATTGTCTATAATTGCACCACCAGCTTTAACTAAAAAGACAGATAGAAAATTTGGATCACCTAAACCTGTCATTACGTTTGGATCGATCCAATACCCAATACCCATTAAAATTGCTGCAGCTGGCAATACCGCTACAGGAAGCATCAACGAGCGTCCCATTCTTTGCATATACGCTTTCATTTTTTTCTCTCTCTCCTTGTCTGTTATTTGATCATCTTCAGCCGTTCGATATGAATAGCAAGATAACCCAATTCTTCATTTGGTACTTGGTAGTGAAAATTTCTCATTAACAAAACTTGAACTTTTTTCGATATTTCGTAACTTTCTGCGTATTTTTTACGCACAACATCCAAAATTTCATCGTCCAAAACCGCATACTGACTTTGCTGAAAACGGTGAATAAACAAGCGTAGATGATTGACTAGCCGTGAATAGCTTAAGCTCATCTTTTCATCATGAATATTAATTCCTAATTCTTGCTCGATTAAATGAATAATTTCTGAAACAATAGTGACTTCACGAATACTTTTACTGTTATCCGTTCGACCACTGCGAGCACTGTGAATATGGATTGCGATATACCCTGCTTCATCATAACTAAACGGAATGCCTAATGTTTGCGTCAAATAATCCACTGCCCATTGTGCAATTGAAAATTCTTCACTATAAAGAATTTCAATTTCATTCAAAAGCTTATTTCTTACAATAATATTATTTTGGATATTCTCTGCAGCAAATGCAATGTGATCACTTAAACCAATATTGATATGTTCATTCAATTTTTCACCCAAGATCGTTTCAGCATGAGCAATGATTTCTTCCGTGACAAAAAAATATTTTTCATCGATTTGCGATAATAAAACTTGAAGCTTTCTCAAGCCATCAGGTTCCATTACAAACATTCTTTCTACTTGTTGCGGGAATAACAAATCATTTTTCTTTTTGTTAAATCCCACGCCTTTACCAACCGCGACTTTTTCCTGTCCAGCGTCAATGACGAGCACAGCATTTTGATTAAGCACCTTTTTGATTTTCATAAACATTCCTCTTCTGCAGAAGTAAATTGTTCGCCATCTTGTGCCAAGACAACAAAAAAAGCATAGAACAATCCCGTCAAAATATGAGTATATCATATTTTTTTTGAAATTCTTCCATGCCTAGTATTATCTAGTCACATGAAAACGCTATTCATTTTTGTTAACAGACATAGTTTACAAAGATATAGACCATTTGTCAATCATTTTCATTCATTTTTTCTATTTAACTAAAAAACGAATGTCCTCATTATGAGAACACTCGTCAATTGAGACGTTATGCTTCCTCTTCAGGATCCACATATTCGTCTTCATCATCAAAATCATCATCTACATCATCTTCATCAATGATTGTAAGATCTTCTTCAATTCCTGGCAATTCTTCTTCCTCATCATCAGAATCCGCACCGATTTCTTGAAGATCTGAGTTATACGCTTTAATCTCTTCGTCTTCTTCATCGTCATCATCATCGTAAAGAATATCGTCGTCATCTTCATCCGTAAGTTCAGCATCTTCCGGATCATCATCGTTGTAGTCGATCACATCTTCATCATTAGCATCAATAATGAAAGCATTGACTTTCTTACGTTTTCTACGGCGTGGTTTGTCTTCTTCGTCTTCTTCTAAACCGTGTGTTACTTCTTCGTCAATAGAATCGATTGGATACCATGAGCGCAAGCCCCAACGGTTATCTCCAAGAGAGATAAAACTGCCATCAATATTTAAGTCAGTATAAAATTGTGCTAAAGAGTCACGAATTTCGCTGTCAGATTTTCCAAGATAATTTTGAATTTGGTTTACTAAATCAGAGAAGTCCATCACATCTTCACGTTGTTCTAAAATTGCGTGCGCAACTTCTATCATGGATAATTCATCTTTGTTCAACCCGTCAAATACATTAATTTCCAAACGGTACACGTCCTTTCACAGTCTACTCCTTATCATACAAAAACATGAAGAAAAAATCAATTGATTATTACATAATTATGCTGTAAATTCTAGTTCCAAATGATATTCCCCGATTTTTTCGGTTTGAGAATACAAATCATAATCGATCAAAATGCTTCCTGCAACCGGTTGATCTTTGAGGCTGAAGCGCAAATTACGTGTAAATGTCGTAATTTGAAATAAACCATAAGGAGTTTTATAACTAGTATCTAAGCGTTCTTGATAAGCAAATTTTAGCCGCATTCTAAGACCACCGGCACGAATCAATTGAATTTTTCCATCGGGTTCAACTTTGATTGTTACAGGAACATCCTCTCCTTCTTCTTGCTCTTCTTTATAACGAATATATAAAGTATCGCCAATTTTCACGATTTGACCATCCAAATCAAAATAAAAGTTTTTCTTTTCACCCGCTTGATCAACTACCGTCTTCAACTGAATCGATACGGGGGTTCCTTGTGATAAATCCATTAAAAGCACTCTCCTTCATTAAAAGCGTATTAGACTCATTCAGTCTCGTGTCACGCTTTTTGTCACGTTCTATTTTCAATTTTTTCGACAAACTAGCCTGCAAAGCCAAATAGATCTAAAAGCTAAATTACTTAACATATGAATTTGGATTACATAAAAGCTTAATATACTAGTCTATCTGGCAATCAATGCTTCAGCAATCTTTTGATCAATAATTAAAATAGTGCAACACTTACCAAGTAATAGTGGCTGAATACTGTCAACTTTCTCTTCACCACAACCAATAACCATTACTTCTGGTATGTTCACTAAATCTTCCACTTTGATTCCTAGCATCCGCTTACTTATTTCATTGTTCACTGTTTGGCCATTTTTGTCAAATAAGGAAGCTACTGCATCGCCTTTGACTCCTGTTTTACTTATGATTTGCAATTCCTTTGTTCCGATATAGCCAAGACGTTTCCAGGTTGAGCTCTGATTAGGGTTCCCTACTCCAATTATTGCTAAATCAACTTTTTTTGCTTGTTCTAACGCCTGTCCAACTAGTTGCGATTGGTTTAAGATATTGGCCAACTCTATACTCTCCGCTAAAGCAGGCGCATAAAAATATTGGCAACGACTATTTAGTTTTTCCGCTAATCGAAAGACTAAATGATTTGTATCGAAATAAAGATGCTCACTGGACACTCCACCAACTAACGGTGAAACGTTGATGGTTGGAAAGGACTGATACGGCATCTCATCAATCAAGTCAGCTAATGTCGTCCCCCAAGATAGTCCGATATCCATTTCAGGCTTTAAACGTTCCCTAAGATAGTAAGCAGCTGTCCTGCTCACTTCTTTTTTTACAATTTCGTGTTGTTTTTGCTCATTTGTAGGGATTACGATCACATCATCAAGCTGATACTTTTTTTCTAAGCGCAAGCCAAGTTCTACTGCATAAGCAGACTCATCTTTAATCGAAATTGAAACAATTCCTGATTCTTTAGCCTGTTGTAACATTTTTGAAATAACCGGTCTTGAAATCCCCATTTTTTTTGCAATTATGGCTTGAGTTAGACCTTGCTCGTAGTACATCGTCACAATTTTCAGCATTTTTCTGTGATTTTCACTTATCTTCATTTTTAGGCCTCGACTTCTGCTATTAGTTGTATAGCCGCGTTTACCACTGTAGCTACCTGAGGTGTCGCATGAGCTTCTAGTTGTTTTTGTGCTGGCATCGGAACAAACTCGCCACCTAAACGAACAATCGGAGCCTTTAATAGCATCCCACAATTAGACTCGGCAATGATCGAGGTGATTTCCGCACTGAATCCACTGTTTTTAACTGCTTCTGTCGCCACAATCACTCGTTTCGTTTTTTTAACAGAAGACAAAATAGTTTTTTCATCTAGTGGAACCAAAGTCCTAGGGTCGATCACCTCAACAGAAATACTATTCTCTTGTAAAATCTCAGCCGCTTCCAACGCTTTATTGACCATAATTCCGGTTGCAATAATTGTGACATCTGAACCCCTTCGTTTAATATCAGCCACACCGATAGGGATGGTGTACGGTTCTTTCGGAACAAACCCGGTTGTTTTATACAGAAGTTTGTGCTCATAAAACATTACCGGATTGTTATCTTGGATTGCAGCATGGAGCAATCCTTTTGCATCATAAGCAGTAGTTGGTTGGATGACTTTGAGCCCAGGTATATGCGCCATCCAGTTTTCTAAACTCTGTGAATGTTGTGCTGCTGCTCCAGTACCTGAGCCAGAAGCTGTTCTCATCACTAAAGGAACGCTGGCTTTACCTCCGTACATATAATGTATTTTGGCTGCTTGATTCACTAACTGATCCATGGCGACAGTAATGAAATCAGAAAATTGTAATTCCATTACTGGACGCATCCCTGTCATCGCTGCTCCCACCGCAACTCCTGCTATCGCACTTTCTGAAATAGGTGTATCTCGAACACGTTCTTTTCCATATTTTTCTTGAAGTCCTTGAGTAGCACCAAAACCGCCGCCGTAAACGCCAATATCTTCGCCTAAAAGAAAAACACGTTCATCTTTTTTTAAAGCTTCATCCAACGCTTCATTAATTGCTTGTAGATAAGTTATCGTCCTCATACTTCAGCCTCCGCATAGACATGCGTCCATAAATCCTTGATCGTTGGTTCACTATCTCCTTTTACAGAAGCGACTAAATCAGAAAAATTTCTTCTGATCGACATTTCCAACTGCCGAATTTCCTCTTCTTTCATTCTCTTGTTCTGTATCAATTCGTTTTCTAGACGTAAAATCGGATCGTTATTTACTTGCCAATCATGACACTCATCTTCGGAACGATACTTTAATTTATCTGATTTCGAATGTCCCTTGTGACGATAAGTTAACGCTTCAATCAAGGTTGGACCACCACCACTTCTAGCTTTAGCTACTGCATGCGAAACGGTCTCTGATACGACGGATAAATCATTGCCGTCAATTGTTATACCTTCGATACCATAGCTTTTGCTTCGATCAGAAAGCTTCTGGATGTTGACCATTTGTTCAATAGAACTACTCATTCCATACTGGTTATTTTCAATGAAATAAATAACTGGTAACTGCCAAATAGAAGCCAAGTTCAATGCTTCATGGAAACTGCCTTCATTGGTGGCACCGTCTCCAGCGTAACATAATACAACTTGCTTCGTTCCTTGCATTTGCGCACTTAAAGCAGCTCCAGCTGCAATTGGAAAGCCCGCTCCGACAATGCCGTTTGATCCCAGATTTCCCATATCCAAATCAGCAATGTGCATACTCCCACCTTTGCCTTCATTTGTTCCAGTTTTCTTTCCGAGCATTTCAGCAAACATACTTCTGATATCTGTTCCTTTTGCGATACAATGACCATGGTTTCTATGTGTCGAAACAATCCAGTCACTTTGGTCTAAAATGCCCGCTCCACCAACAGCCGTTGCTTCTTGTCCAATACAAAGGTGCATCGTACCATGCAATTCTCCTGCATCAAAAAGCTCTTGGATTGTTTCTTCAAAGATGCGAATTTCCCACATCTTTTTCAGAGCTTCTAGATCATCAATCACATTGAATTGTCGATACGCGCTCGTCTTTTGATTCATTTCCACACTCCCTTTTACATTTGTTCCGCTTCGTATCATATGTAAATATTCTATAGTTTTCTTAGATTGATAGCAAGATTTTCTCTCCGTTTTTTTGATTTACTTTAAAAATATCTACTTTCCTTGTTATTTCTACATGGATAAGCATGATTTTTTGTCTAAATCGTATATAATAGAATATGGAGGTGGAACAAATGTTATTTCACGATAAACAAGCAATGTTGTTTTGTATGCACTGCCAACAAGAAACACTCCACGACATTCAATATATGAATGACATTATTTCCAGTATAGAATGTACAGAGTGTCATAATCAGATGAGTATCGATATTGATGCAATGAATCAGTTTTATCATTATCTTTATGAGCGTTTGATTTCTAAGCCTGGTCGTTTAACTGAAGAAGCCAGACTAGATTTCAATAAATTTTTAGCCACCATGCCGATGAGGATTATCAGTAAACCTATGCGTTTTACGAGTGAATATAATCAAATGAATAAAGAAGTAAAGGATTACGTTTCCCGCGTAAAACAGGATGAAGACCAAGATGACTAATTTAAAACAACTATTTACAAAGAATACAGTCTTTTTATACGATCAACTCTGTTTGACCGAAAAAGACTACTTTCTTCCATTTGCTTTGACAGATACTTTCACCACTTTCTCTGGAATCAATCAACAGCCATTCATTCATTTCTGGCAGCTTGACCAAGCGATGATTCTTGGGATGAAAGATACGCGAGTTACTGATTTAAGCAAGGGATTAACGTCTTTACGACAAGATGGCTACAAGGTCGTGATCCGCAATGCTGGTGGACTTGGCGTAATTGCGGATGTCGGGGTACTGAACGTTTCATTGATTTTGCCCAATTTAGGCGATAAAAAAATGAGTATCGACGAAGCTTATACTTATATGTGGCAATGGATCAAGTGCGCATTTGAGGACTCTGATCATAAGATAGAAGCTTTCGAAATCACTGAATCTTATTGTCCCGGTACATTCGATTTAAGTATCCATGGAAAAAAATTTGCTGGCATTGCGCAACGTCGTGTGAAGGACGGCACAGCCATCATGATTTATTTGAGCATCAATGGGGATCAACAAAAACGTGGTGAAAGTGTCCGGCGTTTTTACGAAGCAAGTCTTCAAGAAGATTTCGGTAAAAATGGGTACCCTCCTGTTGATCCAACTGTTATGGCAAATTTAGAAGATCTCCTTCAAAAAAAAATAACAGTAGATGACGTGAAAAAACGATTAATTAGCGTATTATTAGATAACGCCCCAATTACTATGGATAGTCGAACAGTACCTGAATTATTAAATTCAAAATGGTTTACAACAGAAATAGAAAAGCAACGAAATAAAATGAAGCAACGAAATCAGTTATTAGATTAATTCCGCTTCAACAGAATAGTAAAGAACAGTATCCGTTCATGATTAAAGTGTTTAGCAGCAAAAGGAAAAATGTTGTTTTGCTTAAACACTAGAAACAACGAACCACTAATCAAAAGGAGTGAATCTATGTCAATCCCTTATAAATATCAAATTTTGCCAATTGAAAAAGTCTTTCGAGATCCTGTTCACAATTATATCCACGTACAACATCAAGTGATTTTGGATTTGATCAATTCAGCAGAAGTTCAAAGGCTTCGGAGAATCAAGCAATTAGGTACCTCTTCTTTTACTTTTCATGGGGCAGAACATAGCCGTTTTGCTCATTCTCTAGGTGTCTATGAAATAACACGGCGTATTTGCGATATTTTTCAACGCAATTATTCCAGTGAACATTTAGGTGACGAAGGCTGGAATGATAATGAGCGGTTAGTAACACTTTGTGCAGCTTTACTCCATGATGTCGGTCATGGACCTTATTCTCATACCTTTGAACATATTTTTAATACAGATCACGAAGCAATCACAGTGCAAATCATCACTTCACCAGAAACAGAAGTTTTTCAAATATTGAATCGTGTTTCTGCTGATTTTCCTGATAAGGTTGCAAGTGTCATTACGAAAGAATACCCTAATCCTCAGGTAGTCCAGATGATTTCTAGTCAAATTGACGCTGACCGTATGGATTATTTATTGCGCGATGCCTATTTTACTGGAACAGAATATGGAACTTTTGATTTAACTAGAATATTACGGGTGATCCGACCGTACAAAGATGGTTTAGCTTTTGCTATGAACGGAATGCATGCGGTAGAAGATTATATTGTAAGTCGATATCAAATGTATGTTCAAGTCTACTTCCACCCTGTTTCTCGTGGAATGGAAGTGATTTTGGATCACTTACTACACCGAGCAAAAGAATTATATGAACAACAACCAGAAGATTATCAATTACATTCTCAACTTTTAGTCCCCTTCTTCAAAGGGAATTTCTCATTACAGGAATATTTAAAATTAGATGATGGTGTATTAAATACCTATTTCACTCAATGGACTTCTTTACCAGATCCGATTCTTAATGATCTCGCAAATCGCTTTTTAATACGCAGACCCCTTAAATCTGCAACGTTCTCTGGCGATCGAGACTCTGTAACTATCCGTCATCTGCAAGCATTGATTGAAAAAGTAGGATATAATCCAAAATATTATACTGCTATCAATTCAAGTTACGACTTACCTTACGATTTTTATCGTCCAGAAAAAAATAGCCACCGTACGCAAATCGAGATCATGCAAAAAGATGGTACCTTGATCGAATTATCCAAAATCAGTCACCTAGTGGCGGCACTAGCTGGTCAAACACAGATCGATGAACGCTTTTATTTTCCCAAAGAAATGGTTGATCCGAAAAGACAGCAGCATTATGATCTCTTTGATGATACCTATCGAGAATTTGCAGCTTACATTCATAACGGTGCATTAGTCGAAGAGAAAAATTAAAGAAAAGATATTAGGAGGAACTTATGTCAGTCAAATTAGTTGCAATAGATATTGATGGAACATTACTTGATTCAAACAGAAAAATCAGCCCCAAAGTGAAAGACACTTTAAAAAGAGCCAACGAAAGTGGTATGTATATCGTTTTATGCACGGGGCGCCCTTTACCTGGTGTAAAAGAACAGTTAGCAGAGTTAGAGCTATATGGTGAAAATGACTATGTAATTACTTACAATGGTTCTTTGGTACAAGCAACCAAATCGAATGAAATCATTTCGCAATATACTTTTAGTTATAACGACTTTTTAGAAATCGAACTAATGGCCCGAAAAGTGGGAGCTCATCTACACACGATCGATGATAAAGCGATTTATACGGCTAATCGGGATATCGGTAAGTATACTGTGCATGAAGCTTATCTTGTTGATATGCCATTGAAATATCGTGCAGTTGATGAGATGACTCCAGATATGTCCATCATTAAAATGATGATGATCGATGAGCCAGACGTTTTGGACAACGCTATTCGACAACTTCCAAAAGAATTTAGTAATAAATATACAACAGTTAAAAGTACAGATTTTTACTACGAAATTTTAAACAAAGAAGCGAGTAAAGGCAATGCGCTCGCAAAACTTGCGGAACATTTAGGGATTTCTCAATCTGAGACAATGGCGATTGGAGATAACGAAAATGACCTTTCAATGATTGAATATGCTGGTATCGGTGTTGCTATGGGAAATGCTACTGAAAACGTCAAGCGTGCTGCAGATATTCAAACAACCAGTAATGATGAAGACGGTGTTGCTGAAGTATTGTTGAACTATATTTAATGGTGAAATTAAAAAGCAGTTTGCGAATTAGCTGCAAACTGCTTTTTAGCGTTTCGCCTACTAATTTCAACTTTCAACCTAATAATGTTTCTTTTACAGATAAATAATCATAAATCTCATTTGGATCTTGACTAGTATCTAGCAAATAGTAAAATTGAGGATCATCTAATAAGCATACTAACTCTGCCATGGCATTTAAATGACGATTATTTTCTGTTGCTGCCAAGCAAAATACATATTTAACTGGATCATTTTCTTTGCTACCAAATTCAATAGGGTTCTTTAATACGTTAATACTCATTCCCAATCTTTCCACACCATCAACTGGTCTTGCATGTGGCAACGCAACATGTTTGGTGATGACAATATATGGACCTAATTCTTTGGTTGTTTCAATCATTTTTTCGATATAACCAGAGGTGATTTTGCCACCTAGAAGTAAAGGTTCAGCAGATTGACGAATCGCATCTTCCCAATCGGTTACCTCAAGTTCAAGTTGAATAAATTCTTCTTTTATCATTTCACTTAACAATATGCAACACCCCTTTTAGATTTTTACCAAGCGTACGACTTGTTGGTTCCTTTTCAATATAATCTGTTTGTGAAACGTTTTCAATCTCTTTTGTCGCCTTATTTTGTCTACCTATTAAACAAAAAGTGGTCCTATAGAATCGGTGAAGTTCAACAAAAATCGCTCTCTGATAAAATGTTTTCAGAAAATGTAAAGTATCTAAATCAAATCGGTTTTTAATCCCATTTATTCATACCACTAAATGAATCGACAGCAAACAAATACTATACTAAACTCTTTGTTCCCAGGAAAACTAATGTAATTTCTTATGATTATTTCAATACTCATTCAGTCAATAAAAAAAAACAAATCATGTTCGATTTGCTTTCTTTGACTTTCTTTTTATTTATTGTCTCTCCATCTATGTACCGCCCACTTATGACTACCACGTTTCAATAAATTAACTCCCTCATCGATTGATACCCAACGAATTGTGTTCGTTTTTTCCAGAGGTTCACTTATTTCTCTCCAACTGTCTGCAACAAAGAAATAGCCTGGATTATGATAATCTGTATTTCGATGTCTTGAATGAAAATACTCATCCGCTTGCCCTAGATAGTCACCGATAACTACTTCAAAACCAAGTTCCTCGATCATTTCCCGATGAATCGCAGTTTCCTTCGTTTCTCCGAGTTCAATTTCTCCGCCTGGTAAAAAATATGCACCATTCGGCGCTTGAATTAGCACTATTTCTGTGCCATTATTTTTTGATATGATAATGTAAGCACCTAGTCTTTTCTTATAGACCAACATTTCCGATTTTTCACCGAATGACGGTGTTTCCATAAAAACAACTCCCTTTTCTTTTAAACTAATTTTACATGAGAATTTTCTCATGAACAAGTAATATCTAATCATTTCACTCACAATTCTGTTAAAGTCTATGCTACTATAAAAATGTCAGCAGTTTGTTGGATTCGATCTGCGATAATATTCACTTTTGAAAGGAAGATGACTCATATGAAAATGGCTCACACTTGTGTCCGTGTCAAAGATTTGGAAGCGTCGCTGGAATTTTATCAAAAGGCATTTAATTTTGAAGAAAGCCGCCGTCGTGATTTTCCAGAACATAAATTTACTTTAGTTTACCTAACATTACCTGGTGATGGTTATGAACTAGAGCTAACGTACAATTACGATCATGAAGCATACAACTTAGGCGATGGTTATGGCCATATTGCGATCAGCACAGACGAAATCGAAAAATTACATGAGGAACAAAAAAATGCTGGTTTTACTGTTACTGACATGAAAGGTTTACCAGGAACGCCACCATCTTATTACTTTATTACGGATCCAGATGGATATAAAATCGAAGTCATTCGTAATCGATAATAAAAAAATGCAGTTGATCACTTTTTAGGTCATACCTAATGTGTGATCAACTGTTTTTACTACTTTTTCTGAAAGTTTCTAGATTTAATTACAATTCAGCTCTTTTTATAACCTTATTTTATAAAAAAGTGATACACTGTTACTCTACCTATTAATCAAGGACGTGATCAAATGACAACGATTATCGGCATAGCTGGAAATCAAATTATTCAATCTGTTGATATTTTCAACGGTAACCATGTAAGTTATACACCTCAAGCATTCGTAACTGCAATTCAAAAAGCAGGCGGATTACCGATTGTTTTACCCATTGGTGAAGAAGAACATGCTGCGGCTTATGTTTCTCAAATCGATAAATTATTATTGGCAGGAGGACAAGATATTTCTCCTGATTATTTTGGTGAAGAACCTCATCCAAAACTTGAAGAAACAAATCGCAATCGTGATATTTTTGAACTGGCTTTAATCAAAGAAGCAATCAAGCAAAGTAAACCTATTTTTGCAGTTTGTCGTGGTATGCAGTTGCTTAATGTTGCTTTAGGAGGAACCTTATATCAAGATCTTTCTCTATATCCTGAGTGGAAAGTACAACATGGACAAGAGCCTACCCAACCACAATTTGCAACCCACGGAATTCAAATAGAAAAAGACAGTGCTCTGTACGACTTACTTGGAGAAACATATCGCGTTAATTCTTATCACCATCAAGCAATCAATACATTAGCATCTTCTTTGAAAATCACCGCTAAATCCACTGATGGAATTGTTGAAGCTATTGAATCAGCTGATAAAAGCCAAAATATATTAGGTGTCCAATGGCATCCTGAACTTCGTTTTGATGTCGATACAAAAGAATTTACATTATTTGACTATTTTGTGAATCAACTATAAAAATAGTAGGAAATTGGTTTTAACCAGTTTCCCACTATTTTTTTCTTATTAAAAATCAAAATTATCTGGATCTGGACCTAAACGTTCATTTGTATTTAGTTCATCAATTCGTTTGATATCGTCGTCTGTCAATTCAAAATCAAACACATCAAAATTTTGTTTGATACGTTCTTCATGAACTGATTTTGGAATAACGATGCTATCGCTTTGTAAATGCCAACGAATAATGACTTGTGCTGCTGTTTTGTTATATTTCTTTCCGATTTCAACTAAAATAGGCTCTTCTAAAATTTTACCTTGCCCTAACGGAGACCATGCTTCTACAGCAATTTTGTTAGCCGCTAAGAACTTACGTAATGGTTCTTGTGTCAACGTTGGATGAAGCTCGATTTGATCAACCATTGGTACGACTTTTGCTTCTTTTAATAAATCTTTAATATGATGTTCATGGAAGTTAGAAACCCCGATTGCTTTAGCACGACCACTTTGATAAATTTCTTCCATCGCACGCCAAGAATCTTTGTACTTCCCTTCAACTGGCCAATGGATCAAGTATAAATCAATATAATCTAAACCAAGTTTAGCTAAACTCTCATCAAATGCTTTTAGAGTTGAATCATATCCTTGATCCGCATTCCATAATTTAGTCGTAACAAAAATCTTTTCACGAGGCACGCCCGAAGCACGAATACCTTCGCCTACACTGGCTTCATTTTTATAAGCTGCCGCAGTGTCAATCAAACGATATCCAGCTTGTAGTGCCCACTTCACTGAATTAACTGCTTCCTCCCCATCTTGCACTTTCCAAACCCCTAAACCTAAACGAGGAATAATAGAACCATTCGCTAGCTCTTTTGTTTTTTCTAAAGACATATTTTTTCCATTCCTTTCTTTGAAAAGGTGAATACAATTTTAGTATACTCCTTAAAGTAGGAGATGGAAAATAACTGGATTGTCTATCGTTGCATTTCATTTTCGTCAGCTAATAAAGAAATCTACCTACTTATTTTCGAAGATTAGGATTCGTTTACCTATTTTTTCACTAATAGTATAAATTTTATCAATATAAGAAGTTACGTTTTCCACAAAATCTCTGATTCGTTTCTTCTTTGACTTATTCGTTACTAATCTTCGTACGTTTTTTATTTTTTTAACTGTCGCCATAGTTTCTTTCACGTTTCTATTTGACAGATTTTCTGGTTGAATAGTGTTGTTTTCTTGGAATTCATCATAAGCAGATAACTCATAAATAAAGATCAGCTGATCTAACTTTTCAGCATATTGACTATCCGTTGCGTACCTTCCAGTCAGAAAAGCTGTTGCTTCTTGATAATTCATAGTTTCACTCTTCCAAGCGCCTTTATAGAATTCAGGATTTCCCACTAACCCATTTTTTAATAAACAAGCATAATCTTCTAAGCACTCCTTAAGCGAAGAATATTTTCTGAATTCAGAATTAATAGTGTACAGCGCTCCTTCACCATCTTCTTCTTGTGTTTTCATCACAACTGTCATGCCGTTATAGTCTCCCTTAATGCCAAATAAATTATAATTAGGTGCTGTGGCTAGAGTACTACTGCCGGATGCAGACTCTAAAATAGCCTGTGCAATCATCACCGAAGCATATAAATCATAATCACATGCGATTTTTCGAGCTAACTCTCTAACTTCTTCGATGAAATTTTCTGTTGTTTGATTTTTTATGATCATCATCTCTTGTAAAATTGGAATGCTCCTATTTTGCTCTTCTTCAGAATTCTCAGATAGATCGTTTGCAGATTCTGAAATAGTCTGAGTATCTTCACGAGGTTGCAATGCCTCTTGTTTTTGGTTGATTTCTGAACTGTTTCTCTCAACCTTATCCTCTCTTGACTCTTCTCGTCGTTCGAAATCTATCAGTGATTCAGCCTTAGCTAACACTGGTGAAATCATTAAGCTAATCATTAATTCTATTACTATACTAACTAGTATCTTTTCTTTCATATAAATTATCTCCTTCTTGATCATTATTCCTATAATAGTAATACGCAATTATTTTAGTTTATGATCAAAAAGTTGTTAAAATAACGATTTTATACTCTATATAAAAGTAAAAAAGAAAACAACGAACCTTGTTCGTCATTTTCTTTATACTATGCTATTCGCCAATCTTCTTTTAATAATGTTATATTTTTATGTTTCTAATCCAGCCATTTGGTGCAGGTAAATCACCAAATTGAATCCCAGTTAGTTCATCATAAAGTTTTTGTGTTACCGGCCCAACTTCTGTTTCACTATAAAATACATGGAAATCATCATATGTTTGAATACCACCAATAGGTGAAATTACCGCTGCCGTTCCGCACGCTCCAGCCTCTTTAAATTGATCCAATGAATCAACGTAAACATCTTCTTCTACGGCTTCCATTCCAAGTTTATGCTCAGCTAAATGAAGCAGTGAATATTTCGTTATGCTTGGTAAAATTGATGGTGACAATGGTGTGACAAAACGATTATCCTTAGTGATCCCAAAGAAATTAGCGGAGCCAACCTCTTCGATTTTAGTATGTGTTGCTGGATCAAGATAAATACAATCAGAAAAGTGTTTCTCTTTGGCCTCTTCACCAGGTAATAAGCTCGCAGCGTAGTTTCCACCGACTTTAATTGCCCCTGTCCCCTGCGGTGCTGCACGATCATAATCAGAAACTATGAAGTTTGTCGGAGTTAATCCGCCTTTAAAGTACGCACCTACAGGCATACAAAAAACAGTAAACAGAAACTCTGGAGCTGAATGTACACCGATCCCTTCCCCAACACCGATCAGAAGTGGACGTATGTACAATGTACCACCACAACCATAAGGAGGAATAAATTCCGCATTCGCCTTTACCACTTCTTCAATTGCATGGATAAATTTGTCTTCTGGCACTTCGGCCATCAATAGTCGCTTAGCACTGCGATTCATTCGTTTAGAATTCTCATCGACTCTAAATAGATTAATCGATCCATCCTTACAACGATAAGCCTTCAAACCTTCAAAACATTGCTGTCCATAATGCAACGCTGCTGATCCTTCGTTGATATGCACTATATTATCTTCTGTTAGTTTACCCTCGTCCCAATGACCATCTTTCCAAGTAGAAATGTATCTAAATGGTGTCTTTATATAATCAAAACCTAAGTTATCCCAATCTATTGTCATACGATCACTCCTTATTTTCAGAATATTGTAACACATTTCAAATGAATTTGTTAAGCTTTTTATAGAAATAATGACATCTTTTTTCAAATTCTAGTATAATAATAAAGTAATCATAGATTAAAAAAGAAAGTTGGGATATGCTTGTTTATTCTTGGGCAACCACTATCCAGTAAAACACTTGAAAGCACAATGGATTCGACACTTGATTTAAAAACCGCTACAGAAAATAAAGTCAATGCTTTTCAGCGCTTTTGGAATGGCATTAATTGGGATCAGATCATTGCAACTTTAATTGAAAAAACGATTTATCTCTTATTTTTGATTCTTCTTTTCGCTTTTCTAAATCGTATAGGGAAAGCTCTTATCGATAAAACATACGGGAATTATAGCAAAAAACAATCGTTCAGTGAAAGTCGTTTAAAAACACTTCATACCTTGATTAACAACGCCTTTCAATATACACTTTTTTTCTTTTTTGTTTATTCTCTACTAACAGTTGTAGGCGTTCCAGTTGGCTCTCTTCTTGCGGGAGCTGGTATTGCGGGTGTCGCAATCGGTTTAGGTGCACAAGGCTTTATGAATGATATCATTACTGGTTTTTTCATTATTTTAGAACAACAAATGGATGTTGGGGACTATGTTCGTTTAACCGCTCTTGGTATTGAAGGAACCGTGACAGCAGTGGGGCTTAGAACCACTCAAATGAAAGCTTTAGATGGAACAATTCATTTTATCCCAAATAGAAATATCACAACGATAAGTAATCTTTCTCGCTCAAATATGCAAGTTTTGATCGACGTTCGGATCATTCCGGATGAAGGATACGACAAAATCATAGCTATCATTGATCAAGTCAATCTTGAATTGAAGGAAAAGTATTCAGAAAGTATTCAAACAGGACCAACATTTTTTGGCATGGTTGATCTTGGAAATGGAAATTTCGCTGTTCGCACAACAATGTACGTCTTGAATGGAAAACAAGCCCCTATCAGAGAAGAATTTTTGGCTCAATATGTTAAAAAATTATCTGAAGCGAACTTTACTATTCCAAATACCCCCATCACATTAACTTAAAAAAACGAGCCTGGGACATAACTAAAAAGGTTATGTTTCAGGCTCTTAGTAATCGAATAAACGGTGGGCGCAGAAGCAACTCCTTCGGAAATAAGCCGAAATTGCTGTAAAACACAACAAGGAACAAGTTGATGTTGCACAGTACCTACTTGGTCACAAAAAATTTGAAGAGCAATTTTCGTAAATTCCTTCTTATTTCTCGGAGTTAAACACTTTTGTCCCAACCTCGTTCTTTTAGTTATCTAATGATTTTAAAAAATTACTAACATGCTCTACAGCAAATGGAATCGCATCTTCTTTAGGCTCAAATTTTGCAGAATGTAATCCATACTTACTATCGACTCCTAACCAAAACATCGTTCCAGGTACTTTCGATAATAAATAGCCAAAATCTTCACCCGTCATAGCCACTTCTGCCTCTTCAAATAGAACATCTGCTTCATGTTCCATAAATGACATAAGGTTTTCTGTTGTTTGCTTATTATTAACGACAGGAACGTATCCTTTTTGATCTAAAGATACCTCTACCATACAATTAAATGACTTCGCGATCCCTTCACCGATTTCTCTGATTCTGATTTGCGTCAATTGATTCATCTCTTCTGTCAACGTTCGAATCGTACCCGAAATCGTTGCTTCTCCAGCAATTACATTTGTCGCGGACCCTGCATTAAATGTTCCAAACGTGACAACCGCCCCTTCAACTGGATTAACATTTCGGCTGACAATGGTTTGTGCTTGTTGTACAAGACTCATTCCAGCTACAATCATATCGTTAGACGCGTGAGGAAATGCTGCGTGTCCACCTTTACCCGTTAATCTGATTTGAACTTCGCAAGTCGCTGCAAAAAGAGTCCCTACTTTAGTTGTAATCTTACCAACAGGGAGCTCAGGATTTACATGAAGTCCGTAAAATTCATCCGGAAGCCAAGATCCAAATGCATCATCTTCATACATTAACATTCCACCTGCCTCGTTTTCTTCTGCAGGTTGAAACAAAAATAAATAGTTATTTTCAGGTTGTTCTTTGGTCATTTGATCCAACAAACCTAAGCCAATCGTCATATGAAAATCATGCCCACATGCATGCATATAGCCATTATGTATAGACTGAAAATCAGAAATGACTTCCTCTGTTATCGGTAACCCATCAATGTCAGCGCGCCAACCGATCGTTTTTTTAGGATTTTTCCCATGAACGAACACTAAAATCCCCGTCTGCCAGGTTTTATATTCTATAAAAACTTTATTGATCGATTGTATAATTTCTAATAAGTATTTTTGAGTTTTTACTTCTTCTAACCCAATTTCTGGTATTTGGTGCAGTTGTCTACGAATCTCAATTAACTGTTCTTTGATCACTATTCATCTGCCTCTTTTCTATTTCACTATATCTATTGTTGAATAAAAAGAGTCTTCTGTCAATCCTTCATCAAGAAAATTTTTGGATTTTCTGCAGTTCATGAAACAGATTACTTTTACTACTTCATAATATCGATTAAGTCTTTTTTAGACGCCGCTGATGCTGGCATATAGCTAAAGACAACTCCTATTAATACAGAAATACCTACAGCCAAACCAATTGTAAACAAATCTGGTCGTACCGAGAAAGGTAAAAATATAGAAGCAAGTAACCCAAGAATCATTCCTAATAAATAACCAATTAAACCGCCCAGTAATGTCAATGTCAGTCCTTCTGTTAAAAATTGCTTTCTAATATCTTTCTCTGTCGCCCCTAAGGCACGTCGGATTCCGATTTCTTTTGTCCGTTCTGAAACAGAAATATACATCATATTCATGACACCTACTCCAGCAATAAACAACGAGATACCTGCTACAGCCGAAATAAATAGTGTAAGATTATCCAAAATGCTTCCCATCTGCTCTATATCAGACTTTGGATTATAGGTTTCATATTCTCCAACATTTCTCATACTACCATTAAAATTAAGTTGTTTTAACACTTCTTTCAATATCTCTTCTTGATTTTCTCCCACTTCTGTTTCGATATTCAAGATTGATTGACTTTCAGCTTTATTGAAGTAATGATCGTAACTTTTTATTGGAAAGTAAGCCAATGCTGCTTGGTTTTCCATAGATAACGTCCCATTACTACTTGCGATAACGCCCACTACTGTAAAGAGTTCATTCATCACTTCGAATCCTTTTCCAACAGCTTTCTCAGGATCATCATAAAGTTTTTGTGCTAATATCTCATCAATGACAACCACTTTATTTAAGGTTTCGTTGTCATTGGGATCAATTTGACGCCCTACCAGCAAAGGTTCAGAGGTCTGTTCAACACGTTCTATTTTTTTTGTTAATTTTTTACCGCGAACATTTAATTCTACTTGCCGTTCGGTCAATTTTTGTTTTGGCTTATAAAAATCGACTTTCCTAATCCCTTTTAGATTCTTAATCAAGTCAAGGTCACTTTTTTTAAAAACGTCACTTTCGGTCAATGCATTAGACACATCATAGTAGTTAAACGTAATATTGCTAACATTTTCATTTGTATTTACCATTGACATTTTATCGATCATATCCCGTTTAAATCCGTTACCGATAGAAACAATCGTAATCACCGAGGCAATTCCAATAATGATACCAAACATTGTTAAAAAGCTGCGTTTTTTATTTTTTAAAATTGATTTTAGAGCGGTCTTCCAAATGACATAATTATTCATTTAATCAGCTCCTCTTCCACAATAACACCATCTTTAACGCGAATTAAACGTCCGCAATAATGGATCATATCTGGATTGTGAGTGACTAAAATAATCGTTACTCCTTCATCTTTATTTAAATCTTGGAATAATTGCATGATATCTTCCGACGTTTTCGAATCTAGAGCCCCTGTCGGTTCATCAGCAATGATAAAATTTGGTGCATTCACGATTGCTCTTGCTATAGCGACTCGCTGTTGCTGCCCACCAGAAAGTTGTTTTGGGTACTTGTTTCCTTTATCAACTAAGCCGACCTTTTCTAGTACTTCTTGTACTCTTGCCTTGGTATTTGTATAAGCTGAACCATTGTATAATAATGGCAACTCAACATTTTCAAAAACAGTATTATTTTCAATTAGACTAAAGTTTTGAAAAACAAAGCCGACTGATTTATTTCTAATAGCAGAAAGCTCCTGATCAGAAAAATCTGTAATCTCTTTACCTTCAAATAAGTATTTTCCGTCAAATTTTTTATCAATGAACCCTATTAGATTGATCAAGGTCGATTTTCCTGAACCAGATGGCCCCATCACCGCCACAAATTCTTTTTCTTTGATTTCAAAGTTAACATCTTTTAAAACATGGAGTTTTTCTTCTTCCAAAGAATAAAATTTGTTGATTTGTTCAAGTTTAATCATTTTCAACCACCTGCACTTCTGCATTATCTTTTAAGTTATCATCTGGATTTCCAATGATTTTTGTTCCTTTTGACACACCGGACTCCACATTTTTTGTTCCATTTACTTCTGAAACCTTAACAGTTGTTTTCGTTGCTCGACCGTTTTTATAAACATATACAAACGTTTCATTATCTCTTTTTACAATCGACTTATCTGGCAAGACTAATTGTGTTTGTGGTAATGAAACTTGAGTAGATGACCCGTACGCCCATGGGAAATCACCATCCACAATAAATTCATAAGTCGGAATCTCTGAATCATTCCCGCTTGTCGATTTAGGCAACTGGTTAATGCTGTTAATTTTCCCTTTAGCAGTTTGATTGGAACCAATTGAAGTCACACTGACTTCTTGGCCCGTTTTTAGTTTATTTAGATCATACTCTGTAACGATTCCTTTAATTTGCTTCGTCTTGCTTAACACTTGGATTATAGGTTGTTCCAATGATTTCTTTCCTGCTTCATTGACCATCGCTACCCCATCGATTGAAGCTTTAACAGATGACGTTACTTTTCCTTGTTCTGATTCTAAAGATGCAGATTCATCATTCACATCTACATAAGCTAAATCTAACGCTTGCTGCGCTTGGATCACTTCATTGTTAGTACTAATCGCCCCTGCTTTTAATTGTTCAACCCTTCCTTTTAACTCCTCTTTTTTCTCAGGATCTATTTCTTGATTATAGTCAGTATTTGCTTGATTAACGTTGGCTTGAGCCTCATTATAACGTGCTTGTGCCAAGCTTAAATTTTGAGCTGCCTGTTGCGCTGATAAGCTACTTTTATTTACAGATCGTTGTTGTTGGTCAACTCGCGTCTGCGCCTCACCATTTAAATAATTAAGTACAATATCTCCATTTTTGACTTCTTGTTCATTTTTTACTGGAATATTGTTAACTGTTCCTAAAGTCTGGTCATAAAAAATATCTTCTGTTTGAGATGCTTTAACTTCCCCTTTTAAAATAAGTGGGTCCATTGCTTTTAACGTAAACACATTATAACTTGGTTCAACCTTTTTTTTACCTGAAAAAAATAGCAAATAACTGCCCAAACAGACACCAATTAGAATACCACCAATAACCAATTTCTTTTTTTTGCTTTTCATAATACTTGTTCCTCCTATTTTATCTTATATACTCGATTATAAGCAGTAACAAACGATTAGAGAATTGAATAAGCAAACATTTATCTTACATATTTGAAAGTTTAATATAACAAAAAAATGAGGCTGGACATAACTCTGCGAGTTACATTCCAACCTCATTTTCCAAAATCAATTGTATTATGTTTTTGTTTATAATTTACGTAGCTCTTCCATCATGTTCGTTTTGCTTTTCGTTTTTGCATCTATATCTTTTATCTTTTTAGCTGGTACTCCTGCAACGACAGTATAAGGTGCAACATCATCAACTACAATAGCCCCAGCTGCAACAACAGCGCCTTCGCCTACTCGAATTCCTTCTAACACAACAGCATTTGCGCCGATCAAGACATTGTCTTCAATGACGACAGGTTCTGCACTCGGTGGTTCAATTACACCGGCTAAAACAGTTCCCGCACCAATATGACAATTTTTACCGACAGTTGCACGTCCACCTAAAATTGCACCCATATCGATCATTGTACCTTCACCAATCACAGCTCCGATATTAATAACGGCACCCATCATGATTACAGCATTGTCCCCAATTTCCACTTGATCTCTAATTGTTGTTCCTGGCTCGATTCGTGCGTTGATTTCTTTGATATCCAACATAGGTATCGCTGAATTGCGTGAATCATTTTCAATCACATAATCTATAATGTTCTCTTTATTATTTTCCAAAAATTCTTTGATTACTTTCCATTCACCAAATAAAGTCCCGGTTTTACAATTCGTGAATGCTTGAATTTCATCTGGAAAAGTTACTTCTTTCAGTTTCCCTTTCAAAGTAACTTTTACCGGTGTCTTTTTCTCAGCATTCCCGATATAATTAATAATTTCATATGCGTCCATCAAATTAACTCCCTTCAAATTAAGAGTGTTGCACAAAAGTATACGATTTGACCATTCTCAGCCTATTGCAACGTATCAACTATAAAATAGATACACTCCAAATTCGCTGTTCCTTTTGAACCACTATTTAAACTCTTTTCATTGTTTAGCTTATCAAATAATCAGATAAATGTGAATAGTTAATTTCAGATACTCAAATCACTTTCATTTCTATAGACTCTCCATCGGATTTAGGTAAAATAACATTTTTCCGTTCTAACTCATGAGCCATATGATTAATTGCTTTTAGGAGTTCTTTGCGTGTAATGATCCCTTTAAAGCATTGATTGTCATCTACTACAGGCAGAAATGCTGCATCGACTAACAAATGAAGAACATCCTCTAATTCCCACTGTTCACCAATCACTGGAATGTTGACTTCCATCACATCGGCTACCGTAAAACTAGTTAATTTTTCAAAATCAACAGAACTAATATCGAACATTTTATCCACTACATCAGATAAGCTGATCAATCCGACAAAACGATCACCTTTATCTAGAACAGGGATTTTTGAATATTTCACTTGGGATAGAACCAATAGAGCATGACTTAGCGGATTCAAACACATTACGTTTGCCACATTTTCCGCTGGTATTAAAAATGTTTCTTGTTTTTCTAATAATAATTCTTTTACAGCAGTTCCAATCATTGGAGTGCCTCCATTTCATTTTCTTTGCCACAACTATCATTGTACAGAAAACGGATGCAAATGTCTTCAAATTCAAACTTTTTTCATAACTCTTAAAAAAAATTAAGGTTTAAACTGATTTTCTTCACATTTAGCGATTAAACGGCGGGAGCAGAAGCAATCCCTTCGGAAATAAGTTTCTGTCCCAGCCTCATCTAAAAGCTATTTTTTATTAAAAATAAAATGCAGTTCTTTATACGGATTGTGATCCCGACCATAATACTGAACAATAAATTGATCTGGTGTGCTCTCAACAATTGCGTAAGATTTAAGTTGGATCGGCCCTCTAGGTAAACTGATACTCCCTGGATTCAAATAAAGAACATTTGCCCGGACTTCGCAACCAATCTCATGTGTATGACCAAATAATGCCACATTGGCTTTGGCTCCTTCAGCTTGCAATGCTAAACTTGTCAAACCTGAGCGGACATTGGCTAGATGACCATGTGTCATAAAAATAGTATCTGATCCACTTTTTTCAACGATTGTGTTGGGAAAATCAGGATCATAATCACAATTGCCTTTTACAACTATAAAATCATCCCACAACTCATCAGTAGGCGCTAATTCTGAATCCCCACAATGAAACATTTTATCCACTTTCCCTCGATAAGCTTGTGCTAAATCAACTAACACATCACGATCACCATGATTATCACTTACTACTAGATATTTCATGTACAACCTCCTAGTTTTCCAACCATTCTACCCATTGATTTTTTAGTTTTGCCACAGCTTGACCTCTATGACTGACTTCATTTTTTTGTTCATCTGAAAGTTCAGCCGCTGTTTTTTGCTCTTCTGGTACGAAAAACAAAGGATCATAGCCAAAGCCATTTTCGCCTCTTGGAATCGTTCCAATTTCTCCTGACCAATTCCCTTCAACAACTAAACTTTTTTTATTCGGGGCAGCGAACACGAGCGTACAATGAAAGGTAGCCGTTCGTTTTTCCTTCGGTACTCCCGTTAATTCATGTAGTAATTTAGCATTGTTCGCAGCATCATTCGTGGGCTCTCCAGCAAAACGTGCGGAGTAAATCCCTGGTCTGCCACCTAATGCATCAACAATCAATCCTGAATCATCCGCCAAAACTGGTTGTTTTAAATGATCCGCAATCGTTTCTGCTTTTAAACGAGCATTTTCTTCAAACGTCTTCCCAGTTTCTTCAACATCCGGTATTTCTGGGTAATCCAATAATGTTTTGACCTGATAGCCTTTTTCAGCAAACATTTTTTTGAATTCTTTCGCTTTTCCAGAATTTCTCGTCGCAATCACGATAGTTTGTTCTTCTGAAGTAAACGTTTTTTCATTTACTTGAGTCATTAACGCTTCTTTCTGATAGGCAATCAAATGTTCAATGCCGGTTTTGCCATAGAATAGGAGTGCATTCAACTCATCTCCTGAAAAAGTTGCTTCTTCTCCCGTTCCTTGGAGTTCAACAAAGTTACCAGATTCGGTCATTACTAAATTCATATCTACAGCAGCAGCAGAGTCTTCTAAATAATTTAAATCAAGAACACAATTTCCATCACTTAAAATCCCAGCACTAACAGCCGCTAAATACTCTTTGATTGGATTTTCTTGTAATTCTCCTCTTTTAATCATTTTATCTACTGCGATCTTCATAGCGACAAAAGCACCTGTAATACTAGCAGTTCTAGTTCCGCCATCTGCTTGTACAACATCACAATCCACGATGATACTTCTTTCTCCCAGTTTCTTTAAATCGATTACAGCACGTAATGAACGCCCAATCAAGCGTTGAATTTCCATTGTTCGTCCAGTCAACTTACCTTTAGCACTTTCACGGATATTTCTTGTGTTAGTGGCTCTTGGCAACATACTATACTCAGCTGTCACCCAACCAGTTCCTTCACCTCTTAAAAATGGTGGGACTTTTTCTTCCACCGTCGCAGAACAAATTACTTTTGTATCGCCAAACGAAATTACTACTGATCCTTCAGGATGTTTATAAACATTCGTCTCAATGGTAATTTTTCTTAATTCTTTCGCTTGTCTTCCATCATGTCTAATCATTTATCTTCCTCCACATGTCTTCGTCGATAATCGCACCTGCTCAACGTTTAATACCTCAATATCTAACCAGTCATTAGCAATCGAGTGAAACATTTTCGCAGAGCCCGTTGTATAAAATTCATTTGGTTCATTTTGGTGTTGTGGGGTATTCGCTATATCAAAGTAGTCCAATAGCATACTAACTTCACTCACTGTTTCGGCCCCAGAGTCAATCAATTTTACTTGGTCTCCCATAACGTTTTGAATCAAAGGGCGTAATAATGGATAATGAGTGCAACCTAATACTAAGGTATCTAAGTTCTTTAATTGTAATGGGTTTAACGTTTCTGATACAACTTTTTTTGCTACAGATGAGTGAAACTCATTACTTTCGACGATTGGAACAAACTTTGGGCAAGCCAAACTTGAAACAAATGTTTTGGGTGCTTTACTTAATAATGCCTCTTCATAAGCGCGACTTTTGATTGTTCCAACAGTGCCGATAATACCGATGCGACTATTTTTCGTTGCTTTTAATGCAGCCCTTGTTCCTGGCATAATCACACCTACAACAGGGATATCTAATTTCGCCTTGATTTCTTCTAATGCAACTGCTGTCGCAGTATTGCAGGCGATCACTAACATTTTAATATTTTTTTCTAAAAGAAAATTGGTCATTTCCCAAGTAAATTCGATTACTTGTTCAGCTGGTCTCGGCCCATAAGGACAGCGTGCTGTATCTCCAAGGTAAATCAAACGTTCATTTGGTAGTTGCCTTAATGCCTCTTTCACTACCGTCAGTCCTCCGACACCGGAATCTATAAAACCTATTGCTTCATGAATCTTCAAGTCAATCAAACCTTTACAGTATTTTTTCAACACTCTTATTCTCTACTTTTTACTACTTTTTTTCAAGCTTCAACATCAATTGCTTCTATTATATCATTCTTTATACGGGAATTTTATTTCTTGTGTGCTTTTTAAGGACTTTTATTTTTAAGTAAAAAAAACTAGCAATCTCATTTTCCATATGTTATAATTTCTAACATTAACGAATGAATAGATTTATGATGATAGGATTAAATAAAAAAGAAAACTGTTTTTATAAAAAGAACATTATATAACTACTGTGTTCCATACTATTCTTAACACATTGGATAAGTAGTTTTATAAAAGAATCTTACCGTATTCTCAGTTTAATATAATATCAATCGTTATTTTAAAGTATTCAATCATTTATTTGTTCACTATCGCATCGCTTATTTTAAAAATGATGTGACAATTCTATACATAAAGGAGAATGACCATGATTTCGTTGGAACATGTAAATAAGTTTTTTGGGGAACATCACGTATTAAAGGACGTTTCTTTAAAAGTCAACGAAGGAGAAAAGATCGTAATCATCGGCCCTTCCGGCTCTGGTAAAAGTACTTTGATTCGTTGTATCAATCGGTTAGAAAAAGTCACGGATGGACACATATTTGTTGATGGAATCGACATTACCGAACCGAAAGCTCCCGTTCAAAAGGTTCGCCAAAAAGTGGCCATGGTTTTTCAAAGTTTTAATCTGTATGCACACAAAACAATCATCCAAAACCTTACGCTAGCACCCATTAAAGTCAAAGGCGTTAGTAAAGAAGAAGCAACCAAGACTGGCATGGAATACTTAGAGAGAGTCGGGTTAGCTGATAAAGCGAATGCATACCCTGCTCAACTTTCTGGAGGACAACAGCAACGAGTAGCTATCGCACGAGCATTGAATATGCATCCAGAGATCATTCTATTCGATGAACCGACTTCGGCACTTGATCCTGAAATGATCCAAGAAGTTTTGGATGTTATGGTTGATTTATCCAAACAAAACATCACGATGATTTGTGTAACCCACGAAATGGGCTTTGCTCGCCAAGTAGCTGATAAAGTCATTTTCATGGATGACGGTCAAATTATCGAAACAGGAACACCCGAACATTTTTTCACTAATACTCAAAATGAACGTGCGAAAGAGTTCCTAAGCAAAATTATTCATAATTAATACACAAAATCAATTACAAGGAGGAATTTTAAAATGAAAAAGACAAAAAAATTAGTGGCAGCATTATCCCTTACTCTATTACTCGGTTTAATTGTAGGTTGTGGTAACAGTGGAGATGATAAGAATTCTGCTGATTCTGGCAGTAAAGGAACTACTACTCTTCAAAAAATCAAAGATGCTGGTGTTATTAAAGTTGGTGTAAAAGAAGATGTCCCTAATTTCGGCTATATGAATCCAGACACAAATAAAAACGAGGGAATGGAACCAGACATCGCTCGTCTAATCGCAAAAGAATTAACAGGCAGCGAGGATAATGTTGAGTTTGTTGGTGTAACAGCTAAAACTCGTGGTCCTTTATTAGATAATGGTGAATTGGATATGGTCATCGCGACGTTTACCATTACCGATGAGCGAAAAGAAACGTATAATTTCACAACACCTTATTATAAAGACGAAGTTGGTTTCTTAGTTAGAAAGGCAGATAAATTCACTGATACTGCTAGTTTAGATGGAAAAACTATTGGCGTCGTTCAATCAGCGACTACAAAAGAAGCCATTGAAAAACAAGCGAAAGAATTAGGTGTATCCTTTAAATACCAAGAACTTGGTTCTTATCCGGAACTAAAAACTGCCTTAACTTCAAAACGAATCGATGCTTTTTCAGTTGATAAATCGATTTTGACAGGATATGGCGACGCTAGTACAGAAATCCTTAAAGATGGTTTCTCACCACAAGAATATGGCATCGCAACGAAAAAAGCCAATACTGAATTGAATGATCAGTTGAATAAATCCATTGAAAAATGGGAAAAAGATGGTACCTTGGAAAAAATTTACAAAACGTGGAATCTAGACTAGCACTTCGCGGTTCTATGCAATTTATTAGAATTTAGGAGGAAAATACATGTTCATTATAGCGAATGCAGGTCCTTTTGCACTCTATCGTTGGGAAGCATTATTTAAAGACTGGAAACTTTTTGGCGATGCTTTCCTCTATACTATTTTATTGGCTATTGGCTCACTGATTGTTGCTATGCTATTAGGAATTTTTTTCGGTAGTCTATCCGCTATGCAGAATAAATTTTTAAATGTAATCAGTCGAATTTATGTTGAGTTTTTTCAAAATACCCCTTTGTTGATTCAATTTATCGTAGTCTATTATGGGTTTCCTTTAATTAGTCCGATGTTGACTTTTTCAACCACGACTATCGCTATTATTTGCGTTGGTCTATACCATGGTGCTTATATTTCAGAGGTTGTTCGCTCTGGAATTGGTGCTGTTCCAAAAGGTCAATTTGAAGCAGCTTATTCTCAAGGTTTTTCTTATGGAAAAACTATGCGCTACGTTGTCTTACCACAAGCATGGCGAATTATGTTACCACCGCTTACGAATCAAATCGTCAACTTGATAAAAAATACGTCGACCGTTGCGATTATATCCGGAGCAGATGTAATGTTCACTGCGAATAGTTGGTCTTCAATTAATTTGAATTATATTCCAGCGTTTACTGTAGCAGGATTACTTTACTTTATCCTTTGTTTCCCACTCGCTAATTTAGCTAGGAAACTTGAAGAAAATAACAAGAAAGCTTATACCAGATAGGAGGATGCAAACATGTCTTTTTCAGATCAAATGAGCCAACTTCTGACCGGCAATAATTTGCGCTTTTTATTCGATGGTTTGAAGCTTACTCTTTATATCTCTTTTGTTTCAATCGTTTTAAGTACAATCTTTGGAACCCTTTTAGCCGTATTGAGAAACAAAAAAAGTGGATTTCTAAAATTTTTAGCTAGTTTATATATCGAAATTGTCCGGAATATTCCTAATTTATTATGGATATATGTCATTTTCTTGATTTTTAAAATCAAATCTACTCCAGCTGGTATTGTCAGTTTCACTGTTTTCACTACTGCTGCATTAGCTGAAATTATCCGTGGTGGGTTGAACGGTGTAGATAAAGGACAAAAAGAAGCTGCCCGTTCACAAGGGTTTAGTAATATTCAAATTCTGTTGCATATCGTCTTACCTCAAGCGATTCGAAATGTATTGCCAGCTATCGTTTCTCAATTTGTGACCGTGATCAAAGATACTAGTTTCTTGTACTCGGTCATTGCATTACAAGAACTATTTGGTAAATCTTATATTTTAATGGGACGTTACGCGCAAACTGAACAAGTCTTTGCTATTTATGGTCTTGTGGCTTTAATGTATTTCGTCATCAACTTTTCAATTTCCCAATTTTCAAGATGGCTTTCGAGAAATTGGGCATAAAAATAAAAAGCGTATCGCAAAACTATTGATAGATTTGCGATACACTTTTATTTTTTTATCGAATCGTTACATCAAATTCCTCTACTAATGCTTTTTCCACTTTTTCCATTGAAAAAGTGATTTCTTCATCTACTAACGTTGCTTCTGCATTTACAAACGTTAAGCTATACGCCATTGATTTTTTTCCTTCAGCGATATTCTCTCCTTGGTAAACATCAAATAAATGAACAGATTGCAGGAATTTACCAGCATGTTTTGAAATGATGGCAACTAAGTCTTGGTTTGTAACAGTTTCATCCACTAATAACGCAATGTCTCTTGAAATTGCTGGGAATTTGGAAATTTGCTGATAAACTAACGCATCGTTTTCTTCTTCTATAAGTGCTTGAAGATTTAATTCAGCTGCATATGTTTCAGGAATCTCATATTCTTTCGCGACTGTTGGATGAACTTGTCCGATAAAACCGATCACTTTATCATTTAATTTTACTAAAGCACTTCTACCTGGATGTAAGTCTTGATTACCTTTTGTTGCTTCGTAAACGATCTTGTCAGAAATTCCTACAGAATCGAATAACACTTCAAGCATTCCCTTAATTGTATAAAAATCAACGGGCACTTCTTTTGTTTGCCAATCTTTCACTGCACTACTTCCTGATAATACGATCCCTAAATGATTTTCTTCATATGGTAATTCCTTTTTAGGGTCATTATCCTGATAGAACACTCGCCCAACGTCATAAAGAGCAACATTGTTGTTTTTACGTGCAACATTATAGGCTACATCGTCTAATAAACCTGAAATCAAATTCATTCTTAAAACAGACCGCTCTTCACTCATTGGCCATTGTAAACTTGTTGTTATACTTTCTCTCATCATAAATTGACGAGATTTTTCCTCGGTTGTTAAAGCATAACTGATGGCTTCACTGGCCCCACAGCCTTCTAACAAACTTTTGATTTTACGAATTGCTAGTTGACCGCTCGTTAAACTGCCAGCTACTGTTTCTCCTTTTGGTAACGTCGATGGCAAATTATCATAGCCATAAATACGTGCAACTTCTTCGATCAAGTCTGCTTCAATTGAAATATCCCAACGTCTTGGTGGAATTGTCACAATGTATTTATCTTGATCACGTTCGTACGAAAATCCTAACGCATCAAAAATTTCACTAACGGTTGCTTGATCCATTTCAGTACCTAGATATTCATTGATTCGTGAAATCGTGACACTTACTACTACATCTTCAAGAGTTAATTCAGAGCCAATCACTTTTCCAGAAACGACCGTCCCGCCCGCTAATTTAGCAATCATCGCTGCCGCTACATCACCAGCTTCGCCAATCGTTGCATGATTGATTCCTTTTTCAAATCTACTTGAAGATTCACTACGTAAATTAAACTCTTTTGATGTTTTACGGATAGATAGAGAATCAAATAACGCTGATTCTAAGGCAACAGTAGTTGTTCCATCAGTGATTTCTGAATTCGCACCACCCATTACACCAGCTAAAGCCACTGGAACTTTTCCGTTTGTAATGACGATATTTTCCTCAGATATTTTTCTTGTTTCACCATCCAAAGTAACAATTTCTTCGTTCAATTTGCCACGTCTTACTAAAATCGTTTGACTCTCTAACTTATCATAATCAAACGCATGTAACGGCTGACCAAATAGTAAAAGAATGTAGTTTGTTACATCCACTACGTTATTGATTGGACGAATGCCTTCATTCATCAAGCGCGTTTGCAACCACAATGGACTTTCAGCAATTTTTACATCTTTAATGATTCTGATCTGATACGCTGGTACATTTTTTTTATCTTCCACTTCAACAGAAAGATAGTTTTCTGCTGTTTCGCTAGTATCTTCATCTACATAATCATCATTGAATTTAGGTGTTTGGCGGTAAATAGCCCCTACTTCGTATGCAACGCCACGCATACTTAAAGCATCAGCACGGTTAGGTGTAATGGATAATTCGATAATCTGATCATCCATATCTAAATAAGAAAAGACATCCTCCCCGTTAACTGCATCTTCTGGCATATAATAAATTCCATCAGAATATGCTTTAGGAATCACATTATCAGAATAGCCTAATTCTTGTAATGAACAAATCATGCCATTTGATACTTCACCGCGCATTTTACCTTTTTTGATTTTTTGGTTCCCAGTGATACGAGAACCTGGTAAAGCTACGATCACTTTAATGCCCGTTTTGACATTTGGTGCACCACAAACGATTTGCGACAATTCTTCTTCACCGATGTCAACTTGACAGATCGATAAATGATCTGAATTTGGATGAGGTACACATTCTTTGACTTCACCCACGACAATTTTTTTCAAACCTTCTTCTGGTACTTCAACGCCTTCGACTTCGATTCCAGTCAAAGACATTTGATCAGATAATTCTTTTGCAGAAATTTTTGAAAGATCTAAATACTCACTTAACCATTTATAAGAAACTAACATCGTCGACTACTCCTTTACCTTGAACTGATTTAAGAAACGTAAATCATTTTGATAGAAATTACGAATATCATTAACACCGTAACGCAACATTGCTACACGATCTGGACCTATGCCAAAAGCAAAACCGGTATATTCATTTGGATCGATTCCTGACATTGATAAGACATCTGGATGAACCATCCCTGCACCTAAAATTTCGATCCAACCTGTTTGTTTGCAGACATTACAGCCAGCACCACCGCACTTAAAGCAACTAACATCAACTTCCACTGAAGGTTCAGTAAATGGGAAATAACTTGGACGTAGACGGATTTTACGATCTTCCCCAAACATTTTTTTCATAACAACTTCCAGTGTTCCTTTGAGGTCGCCCATTGTAATATTTTTATCGATAACTAAGCCTTCGATTTGATGGAATTGGTGACTATGTGTCGCATCATCAGTGTCTCTGCGGAATACTTTCCCTGGAGAAATCATACGCAATGCGCCTTTTGAAAAATCATGTTTTTCCATAGTTCTAGCTTGTACAGGTGATGTATGTGTACGAATCAAAATTTCGTCAGAAATATAAAATGTATCTTGCATGTCACGGGCTGGGTGATCTTTAGGTAAGTTCATACGCTCAAAATTGTAATGATCTGACTCAACTTCATATCCTTCTACAACTTGATACCCCATGCCAACGAAAATATCTTCGATTTCTTCCATTACTTGAGATAGCACATGACGAGTACCATGAGCCATTTGTTTACCAGGTAACGTTACATCGATTTTTTCTTGGTCTAAAGCTGCATTTAATGCCTCAGTCTCTAAAATTTCTTTCCGTGTTTCTAAAGCTTCAGTCAATAGATCACGAATTTCATTCGCAAAACTTCCAACTACTGGACGTTCTTCCGCTGATAGATCTTTCATCCCTCTCAACACTTCGGTGATGGGGCCTTTTTTCCCTAATGTTTCTACTCTGATTTGGTTTAGCGCTTTAAGATCAGTAACATGTTGGATATTATTCAATGTTTCATCTCGTAAAGCTTCTAATTGAGCTTTTAATGTCATGTCTCTATTCCTTTCTATTGTTTGATAATTGAACTGAGTTCCAGGCTGTAGACATTATGTACACATGCCTCTAAAGCATGAATCAAATAAAAAACGATAGCCCGCTCCTCTTAAAAGGAACGAGCTATCGTGTTACCATCCTACTTCATGACAAAAAATCATGCACTCAATTCTTATAACGGCTTTCACCGGTTTGTTCTCTTTGGAACAAACAAACTCCGGAAGTGAACTTCATTTTCCGATTACGCAACCTGTTTCCAGTCTATGACAGGTTTTCCCTTTCCGTATCTACAAAACTACTCTTTTCCATCACTGTTTTTTTGTTATTCAATTGATTACAGTTTACAAGAAATTAAGTCTAAGGTCAACAGCATTCTTCTGAAGTAACCCATTTTTCTGCCCAACTCTGAATTTGTTCCATTGCTTGTTGTAAGTCCTTGCCTTTATTCGTGAGAAAATACTCTAGACGGCTACTCTCATCACAGCGAACTGCTTTTGAGATAATTCCTTCGCCTTCCAATTCTTTTAAGCGCTCCACCAAAACCCGATCGCTTAGTTCAGGGATTTTTTGTCTTAACTCACCAAATCGTTGAGGACCGTTCTCCAACAAGACATCAATGATCAAACCGTTCCATTTTTTCCCTAAAATCGCAAATGCTTTCTCGAATTTAGGACATAATGAAAACTCGGTTGTTTTTACTTGCTCCATCTTCCTCACCTCGTGAACTGAGTATAGCATACAACTTACAATTTGTAAGTAGGTTTGCTTTCATTAATTCATTTTTTCAACAATCTCTTCTTTGTCCATATCAATAATAATTCTGGCAGACAATAATACGAGCAACACCTGCTTGACATCCTTATTAGTTGCTTGAGCTAATGCTTTTCGATATAAATTCAATTGGCCTCTATATCGCAAGATAATTTTTTTGATTTCTGCACTATTGTCAATGTCTTGAACAAAATCAGTTTTATAATCATAAAGAATACAGTTGTCCTCTTGTTCAAGATAGCCATCGATCATTCCATGAATCAATAAATCATCTTGGGTCTCCTTCGGATAATCTTTGATGAGTTCTTCCGCTTTCAACAACATTGAAAATGGTTGTTCACGAACAACTTTGTCCGGATTTTCTAATAATTGTTGACCTAAACTCGTTTGGTAGAATGAAAGAATTTCATCACTACTGATTTGTTTTGCCACATTATCTTGAATGATATTCGTTTCAACTAATTCATTGATCAATTGAACAATACTGTCTTTCGTCGGTTCTTCATTTAAATCCAAAAGCTGCAATAAATAGTGTGTTGCAGTACCAATTTCTGCTGCAGATGGTTTTCTAATCGTTTCAATAAATCTAGGTTTACCTAACTCGCCTTCACTCATTCGATGAACAATCATAGGTGTTGGCTGCATTGTATTTTTTTCGTCTACTTCAATTTTAGCGATTTCTTTATTATCTGGGTCCTCGAATACTCGTTTAATTTCAGATACTGATTGGTAATTCGTCGTTTTGGTTGACAATTGATATGGATAGTCATAATTTAATCGGCGAAGACCTTTTTCTATAATGTTTGAATCACTTTTTTCAATACATTCTCGTTTTTCAGAACTTGTCTCAACAAATTGGAGTGTGGCAAACTGTTCTTGGATGTCTTTTTCAGTCATAAACCCAATAGTAAAACCAGCAGAATGGTTGGTGATTCCAGGAATTTTCTCCACAACGAACTCCGTTTGAAATTCAGCCATTTTTTGATGGCGAATCAAACTCATCCCGACCCAGTTCATCAAGCTACTTTTTCCCTGTAAACGATTTTCACTAGGCAAGACTTTCGTCTGAACATCTCCCACTTTTAACCATTCTTTAAAAGCCGCTTCTTTGTTATTATATGATCCTACTAAATAAAGTTTTTGCTCTGCTCTGGTCAAAGCTACATATAATTTTCGCATTTCTTCTGATAGTAATTTTTTTAGTTTTGCCTGTTTGATTGCTAGAAATGGTAAAGTTTCATAAAGCATTCGATCTGTTTGGTCAAGATAACGTATTCCCACACCTAAACGATCATCGAAAATATAGCGTTCATTCAAGTCTCCAAGATTAAACTCTTTAGTCATATCTAGAATAAATACTACTGGAAATTCCAACCCTTTACTCGCGTGAATGGTCATCACTCGAACTGCATTTTCTTCGCTCAAAATCACAGGTTCAGCTAAGTCTTTATCTTTTTCCTGCATTTTTTCAATAAAACGAACAAATTGAAACAATCCTCGGAAGCTTGTTTGTTCATAACTGGCTGCTCGATCAACTAACGCGAATAAATTTGCCTGTCTTTGTTTACCAGCCGGCATGCCACCAACATAATCCAAATACGCAGTATCTTGATAAATTTGCCAAATCAATGTTGACAATTGGTTCCGTCTAGCAATTTCTCGCCATTGTTCTAACCAGTCAGCAAATTTCGTTGTTTTTCCTTTTAATATCTGTTGCTCTTTTTCAACAGCTTCGTTTTGATTAAATGTCAAAAACGCTTCGTAATACGAACTTTTTTTAGCTGCCAAACGGATCATCACTAACTCGTTTTCTTTCAACCCAACAATGGGCGAACGTAAAACGGCTGCTAGCGGTATATCTTGATACGGATTATCAATAATTTGCAAGAGTGCGACCATCGTCTGAACTTCTGTCGCTTGGAAATAATTTTGCGCATCATTCACTTGAATAGGGATTCCAGCTAGTTTGAATATTTCTAAAATCGTTAAATTGTTTTTCTTCGTTGGTGTCAACAACACTATATCTTTATAGGTCAGTGGTCGATTTTCTTTAGTCGATTTATCATAGATCAAAAATTTCTTGTCGATCAACTCTCTGATTTTCAGCGCTGTCATATGCAGTTCGCCTTCAGTTTTGTCTTCTAAAATCAATTGAGTATCATCTAGTTTAAATGTGTCTTCCAACTGCTCCGATTTCTTTTCATAAATCAATAGTTCTGTATCATAATTTTCAGCTTCAGCAAATTGGTCAAAACCATGTACAAGTTTTGCTGCCTCATCGTATGCAATTTGACCCACCCGTTCATCCATCAACTGTTCAAACACTAAGTTGGTAAAATCTAAAACATTTTTCCTAGAACGGAAATTCTCAGCTAAAACAATCCGTTTTCCATCCTTATTTTGCCCATATTGATTATATTTTTCAATAAATAGTGTTGGATCAGCTAAACGGAAAGAGTAAATTGATTGCTTCACATCACCAACCATAAACAGGTTGCCTTCCTCAGCAGTTGGTCGCCTTAACCAATAAAGAATCGTTTCTTGTAATCGATTGATATCTTGGTATTCATCGACTAATACTTCATCGAATTTCTCTCGATAATACTTAGATGCTTCCGTCGCAAGCCATGTGCCTGCTTCTTTTTTTGCTAAGATTGCCAATGTAAAATGTTCTAAATCATTGAAATCAACGAGACCTTTTCTTAATTTCTGTTTGCTGTATGTCTCTATAAATGCTTTTCCTACTTTAGCCATTTCTTGCACAAGCGGCTGTGATTGTTCTAAAATTTCCTTCATTTGTTCTGGAGACAACGTAAAGAGATTACTTAAAATGTCGTTGATAGCTTTTTTATTTTGCTCACGCAAGTTTTTCGCCTGGGCTGCTATTTCTTTCAACTCTTCATCACGCACTGTAGGATAACGGTCAAAGGTAATTGTTTTTGAAATGTCAAATCCTGACTCTAGATCATTATCTGCTAATTGACTAGTAAAGGTTTCAACGAACTCTTTTTCATTTCTAGCGAGAATAGCGATTTTTTCTAACTTTTCTTCGCCTTCCGACATACGAATCATCTCTTCATAACGATCCACACAACGCAATAGACTTTCCATAACTTGCGGTTTTAAATACTTTTGGAATAACGCTGAATCACCTAAACTTCCAACAACTTGATAACTATCTGCTAGATGAATCAGCCATTCGTCTGGATCTGGATTAGCACGTGCAAACTCGTATAGTGAAAAGATCAATTTCGTTAAACCATCATCACTACGATCATTAGAAAAATTACTCGTCAGCTGATAAAAAGTTTCTTCGTTTTCAGCATAGAATTTTTCTCTAAGTTCATCCCACACATCCTCTTTTAACAGTAACATTTCGGTCTCATCCGTCAACAATCGAAAGACAGGATCCATTTCGATCAAATAGTAAAAGCGTCGAATCACAGTTAAACAAAAAGCATGTAATGTACTGATATTCGCAGTCGGAAGTAAGGTCAATTGTCTCATAAAATGTTGTTTTCTATCTTGCTCACTTTCGTTTGTTATTGCCTTTTGTAAAGCGACTTGAATTCGCTCTTTCATTTCTTTTGCTGCCGCTTCCGTATACGTTACAATCAACATTCGATCAATATCAACGCCACTTTTGAGTTTTTCGATTACTCTACGAACAAGGACCGTTGTTTTTCCAGAACCAGCAGAAGCAGAGACTAAAATATTTTCATCTCCATCAAAAACAGCTTGCCATTGGTTATCGGTAAATTGTTCATTTTCTGGACGTAATGGAATAACTTTACTCATCACTCGTTTCTCCTTCCTGCTCGTTTTCAATCAACCGATCCATCACTTCTTTTTTAGATAAGGTTTCAATTCGATTATAATTGTTTTCCTTCAACATAACATCAAAATTACACACACTTCTAAATGGGCAAAAACGACATGCGATGCGTTCTTTTCCTTGATAGGCTGGATTTAAATCGATTTCACCACTCGTCACCTTGTTACCAGCCTCAATAAATTTACTACGGTTGTGAGTCAATAATACTTCCAATTCAGGTTCTGTTACAAATTTATCTTCTTGACGACGCCCAGGTTTGATCAATTCCTTGGCTGATTCCTCAATTGGGAAAATCAATGAACTTTGTTTGGCTTGCAAACTTCTATCTAGATTCTCAAGCAAGACTGGGTCATTCAATAACAAGCCATCAAATTGGAATTTCTTTAACAGCTGCTGCTCTTTTTTATCTTCGGTTTCATATGGAAGAATGGGATTGTGAACATGCAGATAGAATGATCCGGCTGCTTTAGCTGATTGACCAACCAAACTCACAGCATCCATCAAAGCAACATCTAAGTAGGTTAGCATCTGCATCGCTAAGCCATAATAAGCTTCTGTAATATTAAATTTCTTATGACTAGATTTATAATCAACGACTCCTAAGTATAGAGAATCTGGTGTCACTAACTGATCTAAACGATCGATTTTCCCCCGAACACTGATATTACCGCCATTTTTCAATGGTAATTCTAGGCCTCTAATTCCTTTTTGGCTTGCAATTTGTCCAAATAGAACTTCCGTTTGAATCGTCGTCATCCCACTACGTTCACTTTGACGTTTTAATGCCCAACTCACTTTTTTGATTGTTTGGCCAAGTTGATAACGGATATAATTCATTCGACTAGATGTATCAAGAATCGAAAATTTAATCTCACCAAATACAGTATTCAAGATTTGTTCTGTAAACTCATTCACTTCTCTATCTGTCAGCTCAGATAATTGCTTGTTCTGCATAATCAATAATTTAAAGAACTGATCTAATGCTTCATGGAAAAAGTCTCCAGTTGCAGCTGGCGATAAACCAAAAACATCTCTTTCTTTTAATCCTAATCCAAAACGTGAAAAATATTGATACTGACAACGATAGAAACTCTCCATTCTAGAGACTGACGTATAAATAGTCTTAGTATATAACTCATCTGCCAACTGTTCCTCTAGATTTTCTGGTAAATTTTGATGTCCAAGACTTTCAAAAACGTGGGTTGCCAGTGCTGCTTGTGACTGTTTCATTAATTCACGTTCTAATACAAGCCAGAAAGACAACATTCCTTCTTGCGTTTCCTTCTTTTGTCGTTTTAGATTGGTTAAATCACTGATTAATGTTCGGTATGTCCCGATATGTTCAAGACTGACTTGTTCATTATCTAAAATTGTGAGTCCATTTCTTTGTTGCATCCGAATCCCTAAGTCAATTTGAATATTGATTAAATAAGGTGATACTTTTACGTCTTTAGCGGTATCTTTCACAGTAGGATAAGAAAAATACAAACGATTCGTCGCCGACGTAAACATGATATACGCGTTAAAGGGTTCCTTGGCTATGCTTTTTCTCGTATCATTCAATAAAAATTGCCCATCGTCTAAATGTCCATTGACGTATTCTCTCTCCTCATCAGATAATAAGGTCTTATTATCAAATTTTTGCGGCAATACTTGATCCGTCAAACCAATAGCAAAAACAATTTTAGCTTGTCCTGGTCGAGCAAGATCCATTGATCGAACTTGTACCTGATCAATTGCAGTCGGAACTTTATTATAGCGTAGACCTTCTAAACCACTAGAAAAAATTTCTTCAAAAAGCGTTAAATCAAAGGAATCATTTCCGTAAATTGTCACATACTCATCTAGTAACGTCATTAATGCTTCCCACGTTTGTTCATGATTACGAGCGTCATCCAATTGACCTTTCTCGATTGCTTGATTGCGCCACATCATTAATTGTTTTTCGACCCCATTATTCACTAAAAAACGATAAAAATAGTCTGCTGCTTCGATTCCTGTTTTCGTTTCTTGAATTTGTTCAAAAAACGTTGGGACAGTTTGTTGGATCATATTTCGTACAGCATTCGAATCTTTTTCAATTAATTCAGTATCATCCTGCTGCTCTGTTTCGAAATCATAACGGATAAAGTGCCAATCCTTCTTTTTCACCCAATGATATCCTTCATATCCATAGGCTAAAACAACATTCTCAGCTACATCTATTTTACGACGCCATTCATTTCGCTGTATTTGCCAGTCTTCAACTGAGGTTTGATCCTCAATTGGAAAAAATAATTCTGTTCTTAAAAAACGCAATACATCACGGTAACGATAATGGTAGGCATGTATCGCAAACAAAGACTGAATAAATTCAACTAGAGGATGCTGTTCCATTGCCATATCACGATCCAAATAAACGGGAATTTCATGCATCGAAAATAACGGTTCGATCAGTGTTTCGTAACTATCCAGTTCTCTTGTTAACAGCTGAATATCTTTATACCGATAATGTTCTTCCACAACTAATCTTCTAATTTCTTTCGCAATGTGATTGAGTTCTTCCTTAGGATTTTCTGCACACCAAAATTGCACATGGTCATCCGTGATTCCTCGTTTGCCTTTTTTCGGATGACTTTCTTGAGCCTCGATCCAATACTTTTCAAGAGTTTGTAAACTACCGTTTGCAATCAATTTCTTCTTTTTTTCCACGTAATCCGGCAATATCGCTACATTGGCGTTTCTAGCTATTTGATACAATTTTTGATAGGTCGTCCCTGTCTCATAAAATAAGTTCATTGGCGATGGTAACTCATTCGGATATTTTTTATCCAACACTAAAGAAACTTTAACCTCGCCTCCGCGACGCATCAATGTTTCAATCAATTTCAATTCCCTTGCGGAAAAATTATGGTACCCATTGATTACGAATAAAACATTGTGTAAGTCTTTTGTTTCTAGATATTCTGTCAAATAATTAATAATTTCTGCTGATTTGATTCCGTATTGAGTCATTGTTTCTTCAAATTTTGAAAATACTAATTTAATATCTTGAATCTTTAATTGTAAATCCTGTTCTTTACTATCTGAATTTGTTCCCGATAATTGACCAAATAACTCATCTAAAACAATATTGCCTTCTTTCATTTCCTGATACAAGTCAAATAACTGCTGAATAAATCCTGATTTATTGACTTCCCCACGAAAGACTTTTAGTGATTCTTCATTTTCTGATAAGATCTTTCTGAAGACCATTGCGGCTCCTGCTTCAGAAAGGATTTCAGAGCCATAATATTGTGTATGCTGTAAAAAGTACCATGCCAATCGATAAAAACTAAACACTTGAAAGCGCATCGTTGCAATCGAATCACTATGATTCTCTTGGATTTCTTTTATTCGTTTAAGTGCATTGATCTCTTGCTCAAATTTCATGTGGTTCGGTACTAAATAAAAAACTTCATGTGACCCTTCATCAGATAACCACTGGACAGACGCTTGTAAAAGTGCTTCTTCTAAATCCATCTCAGCAGTTCCACGGATAAATTGTAGACTCATTTTTTTCACATCCTTTATAAATGTTTCCTCTTCTTAGTTTATCATAATTCCAGTGTGGATATCATTTTTACTATTTAACAAAAAAAGCCTCTTACTTAAAAGAGAACTTTCTTATATTGTCATTGAATGGTTATTTCATTAAATCGTTCCAAATCGATCAAGGGGCCACAAAACAAATTTCACATCCCCTAATATTTTATCCTTATTGATAAAACCGATCATGCGTCCGTCTTTGGAATTCCGACGATTATCACCCATTACAAAATATTCACCTTCTGGAACTTTCTTCTCACCAGTAACTTCCGACAGCGTAAAATCAAGAGTCAATGGTAATCCGTCTTTGACTTCTCCCTTGAATTCATCAAGGTAAGGTTCTTTCACTTCTTTATCGTTGATATACAACACATCATTCTTATACTCGATCGTGTCACCCGGCAAACCAATCACACGCTTGATGTAATTCTTATCAGGTTCATCTGGTGCTGGAAATGTTACAATATCGAAGCGTTTGATTTCCGTATTTTTTAAAGCAATTACTCTTTCACCATCTGCTAAAGTCGGATCCATCGAATGCCCTTTGACAACAACTGGCGTGAACACAAATTGTCTTAATAAAAATAGTAAAGCTGCTAAACCAACAAAAAATAATATTGTATGTAATAACTCTTTAGACTTCAAATTCATTCCTCCAAAAAACTTGCTTTCTACATTTTACCACAAACAATCCAATACCTACAGAATTCTTGTCTTTTTAAATAAATTTTTAAGTCATTGCTGGATTCTTTCTGTCTAACTGCTCCATTTTAAACATTTTCTCTATTTGTTATTTTCTATTCTACTACTATTCTGCTTCATTTTAATTATGAATATATAAGAAAATAGATGACTGTACGCGCAACATTTGATAAACTGAAGTGGAATAGGAAAGATAAAGGAGGTTTACCATCATGTTTATTTCATTTGGCATGTTTATTGGTTTAATTATAATAACAATTATAATGATTGCGTTGATTATTTATTTAACATTCACTGGTGGTAATCACAAATCACACCATGACAATACTCAAAAAGCAGTAGAAGCAGCGAAAGAACGGTTAGCACAGAATAATCTTACTGCCTCACAACCAGCAATCGATTCAACTCAAAACGAATCTGCTTATCCTAACGATTTTACACAAGAAACTGAAAATCATTATTATCAAGAATCAACTTATGAAGAAACTATCGAGGACGACTACTCCTTGCATGTTCTACCCTATCCGAAAGATGATAATTTTAAATGAATGTAACATTAAAAAACGCCAACAAGGAAGTTAAAATCCTGTTGACGCTTTTTTATTCATTTATATTACAGACGTGCATTCAATTCTTTCGCTAAATCTTCAAATCCTGGTTTACCAAGTAGGGCAAACATATTCTTTTTATACGCCTCCACACCTTCTTGGTCAAATGGATTTACACCATTTAAGTAACCTGAAATTCCTACGGCAATTTCAAAGAAGTACATAACATAACCTAAAGAATAAGCATCCATTGCTGGAATTTTAACAATCATATTTGGCACTCCACCATCTGTATGAGCCAATAATGTTCCTTCAAATGCTTTTGTATTCACAAAATCAATTTCTTTCCCTTGTAAATAGCCTAATCCATCTAAATCTTCAGCAAGCTCAGGGATAGAAACAACATGACGTGGCGTGTCTACTTTAACAACCGTTTCGAATAAGTTACGCATTCCATCTTGAACGTATTGACCCATTGAATGCAAATCAGTAGAGAAATCGGCTGCTGCAGGAAAAATTCCTTTTTGATCTTTTCCTTCTGATTCACCAAATAATTGTTTCCACCACTCTGAAAAATAGTGCATTCCTGGTTCGTAGTTAATCAACATTTCAGTCGTTTTACCTTTACGATATAAGATATTTCTTAATGCAGCATATTGATACGCTTGATTTTTGCTTAATTCAGTAGTTGTGGCATACTCTTTACGAGCATCATTAGCACCTGTCATCAAAGCATCAATATCGCCACCGCTAACGGCAATCGGTAATAACCCAACTGGTGTTAGAACAGTGAAACGTCCGCCAACATCATCAGGAATCACAAATGTTTCCCAACCTTCAGCATCTGCCTCAACTTTAACAGCACCTTTAACACGGTCAGTTGTTGCATAGATGCGCTTATTCGCTTCATCTTTACCATATTTTTTGATCAATAATTCTTTAAATACTCTAAAGGCAATTGCTGGTTCTGTTGTTGTACCTGATTTAGAGATCACATTTACTGAGAAGTCACGATCACCAATAACATTGATTAAATCAGCTAAGTATGTTGAGCTGATGCTATTTCCTGCAAAGAAAACTTGTGGAGCTTTTCTCTCATCTGCTGGCAATAAATTATTGAATGAATGATGTAAAAATTCAATTGCTGCTCTTGCACCTAAGTAAGAACCGCCAATTCCGATTACAACTAAAACCTCAGAATCAGATTGAATTTTTTCAGCCGCTTTTTTGATACGGGCAAATTCGTCTTTATCATAATTTTCTGGTAAATCGATCCAACCAGTAAAATCGCTACCTGCTCCAGTTCCTTCTCGTAATGCTTTGTCTACTGCAGTCACTTGTGTCTGCATGTATTCCAATTCATGATCAGCAACAAATGGTGTCAAATTGGAATAATCAAATTGAATGTGTGACATTCCTTCTCCTCCTTGAAATTAAACTTAATACACTAACTACTTTACGTTCTTTTTCTGCTTTTTTCAAGCAAATTATGACTGTCTGTACCACTTTTATTTTAAATCAGCTAAAAAGACTCGTTTACACCTCAAAAACAAAACATTTTGTTGGATTACCTAACCGTTCATGTGGCAAAAACCAGAAAAAAATGAAGTATGAATAGGATTAAAATCATCACTATCATTCTCCATTCTCTCGTTATTTGGACTAGACCAAACCTTGGCTTAGCATAGCTCGTGCGACTTTTTCAAATCCTGCAACATTCGCCCCTAAGACGAAATTATTTGCAGCATCATATTTGTTCGCCGTATCTCGACAAGTTTCATAAATATTTTTCATAATATCATCTAGCATACCATCTACTTTTTCAAACGACCATGATAGACGTTCTGAGTTTTGACTCATTTCTAAGGCAGATACGGCAACGCCACCAGCATTTGCTGCTTTACCAGGACAATACAATACCCCAGCTTTTTCAAGTACTGCTACGGCATCTAGCGTACAAGGCATATTAGCACCTTCAGCTACAATCTTTCCGCCATTTTTTACTAATAATTCAGCTTGCTTTTCGCTGATTTCATTTTGAGTGGCACAAGGTAAAGCGATATCGTAAGCTACTTCGAAGTCCCATACAGATTGACCATCGTAATACGTAGCATCAGAATGTGTCTCGACATATTTAGAAATACGTTCACGATTTTTCTCTTTTAGTTCCTTAACCAATTCAACATCAATACCGTTTGGATCGTAAATAAAACCGTTTGAATCTGAGCAAGTTAGAACAGTTGCACCTAATTCTTTCGCTTTTTCCATTGCATAGATTGAAACGTTACCGCTACCTGAAACGACGACTTTTTTCCCTTCAAATGAGTCATTTGAATCATTCAATAAATGTTTTACGAAATAGACACAGCCATAACCAGTAGCTTCCGTTCTAGCTTGACTTCCCCAGTAACCTAAAGGTTTTCCTGTTAGGACACCTGCATCATAATTTCTTAGGCGTTTATACATGCCAAATAAGTAACCGATCTCTCTTGCACCAACTCCAATATCTCCTGCGGGTACATCTGTACTTGGTCCAATATGTTTTTGTAATTCTGTCATGAAACTTTGACAAAAACGCATGACTTCAGCATCTGATTTTCCTTTAGGATCGAAATCACTTCCGCCTTTGCCTCCACCGATTGGTAAACCCGTCAAACTATTTTTAAAAATTTGTTCAAACGCTAAAAATTTCATCACACTTAAATTCACGCTAGGGTGAAAACGTAGGCCGCCTTTATATGGACCAATCGCAGAATTATATTGTACGCGATAACCACGATTGACTTGCCAATTTCCTTTGTCATCTTGCCATGGAACTCTAAACTGTAAAATTCTTTCTGGCTCAATCAAAACTCCTAAAATATTGGCTTCAATGAATGCTGGATTTTCTTTCAAAAATACTTCAACCGTTGGTAAAAATTCGTCGACAGCTTGCAAGTATTCCACTTGCCCTCGATCATTTTCATGAATCTTTTTTTGAATCTCTTCCACGTACTGTTTTGCTTCCATCTAATCACCCTCTCATTGTTATAATCCTATTTTAACCTAAATTCAGAAAATTTCCACAACTTTTTACTGTAAATTGAAAAAAACTTAGAAAATTTTTCCGAAATTGTGTTAAACTACCATTGAAATGGAGGAGAATTTATGAAATTATTTGATGTTATTGTCGTTGGAGCTGGCACTAGCGGTATGATGGCAGCTATTGCTGCTGCTAAATCTGGCAGTAATACATTATTGATAGAAAAAAATAAACGAGTTGGAAAAAAACTCTTATTAACTGGAGGCGGTCGTTGCAATGTCACAAACAATCGTCCAGCGGAAGAGATCATTGCTCATATTCCTGGAAATGGCAAATTTTTATATAGTGCTTTTTCGCAATTTACTAATTATGATATCATGGAGTTCTTCGAATCAAACGGAACTCATTTAAAAGAAGAAGACCACGGTCGGATGTTTCCAGTCACGGATCGCTCAAAAACAATTGTTGAAACGTTGTTTAATCAATTGGAACAATTGGGTGTTACGATTTATACGGAGGCGAAAGTTGAGAAAATTCTTTATAAAGATAAACAAGTGATTGGTGTCGCTTTGGAACATGAAAAATTGTATGCTCCTTGTGTTATTCTAACTACTGGCGGACGAACATATCCTTCTACCGGGTCTACTGGCGATGGTTATAAACTTGCAAAAAGAGTTGGACATACGATCAGTCCTTTATATGCAACGGAATCTCCTATCATTTCTAGCGAACCTTTTATTCAAGAAAAAACGTTGCAAGGTCTTTCTTTACAGGATGTTTCGCTTTCCGTTTTAAACAATCAAGGAAAAGTAGTCATTGAACATCAAATGGATCTTTTGTTTACGCATTTTGGTATTTCTGGCCCTGCTGCCTTAAGATGTTCCAGCTTTGTTAATCAAGAATTGACAAAAAATAATCAACAACCTGTCACACTTCGCCTAGATATATTTCCGCAAAAAAGTACACAAGAACTACGTGCTGAAATCACAAAAAGACTTTTAGAGCAAACAGCAAAATCATTAAAAAACGCTTTGAAAAACGTAGCTCCTGAACGACTACTTGATTTCGTCTTAAACGAGCTCGACCTTTCAGACGTCCAAGCGAAACAAGTCTCGGAAAAACAACTAGATCAACTTGTCCAACGCTTAAAGTCTTTTGATATAAAAGCAGATAAAACATTACCGATCGAAAAGTCTTTTGTAACTGGCGGGGGCGTATCTTTAAAAGAAATCCAACCAAAAACAATGGAAAGTAAACTACTTAATGGTTTATTTTTTGCAGGTGAGCTTTTAGACATTAATGGCTATACGGGGGGGTATAATGTTACTGCGGCCTTCGTAACTGGACATGTTGCTGGAACGCATGCTGCAACAATTGCCGAGTATACATATTTACCACCTTTAGATCAAGAATAAACTAGTTTTTATTCAGTAGAACTCTATATTTTCCGGAGTTCTTTTCTTTTCGCCTTAATAGGACTTTAGCAGGATAAAACTATCACTATAAATCAGTCTTTTGTTGGATTCTTTTTTATTCGATTTATGTGAAAATAGTTTTAAGAGGTGATCATAATGAAAATTAAGTTAAAAAGACAAACGACATGGGGATGCGTACGCCACTTTTCCGTCTATAAAAATGGTGTGTATCAAGGAAAATTATTCAATAATATTTCAATTGAACTAAATGTTACTGTTGGTGACATTCTAGAATTTCGAGAAGGACTTTTTCGCTTCTCCCAAAAAGTCAACATTACTCCAGACACCGAAGAAGTGACTATTACAACTACAAATCAGATTCAGCAATTATTTTCTCTATTCATTATCTTATTTTTAGCAATTTCTTTAGCTAGCCTTTCGATTGATTCATTAAACATTTTTCTGATGACGGAAGTCTCTGCTTTTGTCGTATTAAATCAATTATTTCGTTACCGTTCCTATCAATTTAACGTTGAGACCCATAATCCAATACGATCGTTTTTTAAAGAAGGCACAACAACGAAAACAATCTAACCTTTTTATTCAATGACTGATAAAAAGCCTGATTTTGCCAATCATCGACAAAATCAGGCTTTTTAAGTTTTAATTGCTTTTCATTAATTCAGTAACATAAGCCACTGTATCAGGTTGTTCTACTTCAATTTTAGAAATAGCTGCTGAAAAGTTTGGTAAATGATCTTTATGCGCAATCAACAATTCATCTAGTAACGTTTTTGCCATCGCTCCACCTGGAACAAGCGGATTGATTGTGAAGGCGTGTAACGCAGCACCGTAGTCTCCATCCATTGCCGCACGAATCACTGTTTCCTCCATTCCTTTCATCACTTGGATAATTCCACGCGCCGCTGGTGGAAATGCCCCCCAATTGTATGGCTCATGTCCGTGGGCAGTGACAGGACCTGAAACTTCAACGACACAATCATAAGGTAAATCTGTAATTGTGCCATTATTTTCAGTTGAAACGACCATATCTGTGCGTTTATCATTATGAATCGATGCGATCAATTCACATGCTGCATCACTGTAATGAGTCCCGCCTCGTTCTTCTAATTCTTTTGGCTTGTAATCCAGATTTGGATCTTTGTAAAGTTCAAATAAACGTGCTTCCGTTTCTTTTACTACTTGTGCTCTTGTTTCGCCTTTTTCAAACTCTTCAATCGAATGTTTTAGCATTTCATCTTCAATATAATAATACCGATGATAGCCACATGGTAACATCCCTAAATCTTTGATTTGTTCATAATGGAACGGTGCGTTGTGGATATTTTTCAAATGACTTTCAGAATCTTCTTGTGGTCCATAAATCAAGTCGATCAATTCTTGTGTTCGTTCAGTTCCTTGTTTATCCCAAACACGGTGCCAATGGAAATGATTGATTCCAGCAAATTTGAAGAATAGATCATCTTCTGGAATACCTAGTTTTTCAGCAGCTTGTTTTCTGTGGCCAATCGGTACATTACATAACCCTGCTGTTTTCTTCCACCCGCCATGTTTAATGGCAGCTTCTGTTACCATTCCTGCTGGATTCGTAAAATTAACAAGCCACGCATCTGGACAAAGTTCTTTCATGTCTTCGATAATCGCAAGGATTACTGGAATCGTGCGAAATGCCTTAAACATACCACCTGCGCCATTTGTTTCTTGGCCTAGCACACCATGTGATAAAGGAATACGTTCATCTTTAATACGAGCGTCAAGTAATCCTACACGGAATTGAGTCGATACAAAATCAGCATCTTTTAACGCTGCACGACGATCTAATGTTAAATGAACTTCCCAATCTAATCCCGCTGCTTTGACCATGCGTTTTGCCATAGCCCCAACCGTTTCTAATTTTTCTTTTCCTGCTTCAATATCAACTAACCAAATTTCTTTGATTGGCAATTCATCTTTTCTTTTAATATATCCCTCGATCAATTCTGGTGTATAACTTGACCCTCCACCAATTGTTGCGATTTTCAATGCATCTCTTGTCATGTGTTTCCCTCCTGATTTTTTGTTCAGAAAATGTTCTGACATCGTTTACATTTTTATCATAATATGTGGGAATGTTCCCATGTCAAGCTCTTTTTTCAACTATTTTATGTTATACTAAAAAGTGAAGAATATTTTTTTTATTTAATTAGCGAGGTGTCAACATGACTACAATTATTGATGTAGCAAAAAAAGCACAAGTCTCAAAATCCACTGTTTCTAGAGTTATTTCTGGGAATGGTTATGTTGGTCAAGAAAGTCGAAAAAAAGTTTTAGATGCAATGGAAGCGCTATCCTACTCTCCTAACTTGATTGCTCGAAATCTTCAAAGTGGTGAAACAAAGACGATTGGTTTTCTTGCACATGGATTTATAGATCCTTTGGGTATTTTTCTTGAAAGTTTTATTTCTATTGCCAAATCCTATAATTACTATGTCACACTTTATTTTACCGATGGAGATCAAAAGAAAGAGATTGATGCCCTGAATCAAATGAAATACAAACAGCTCGATGGTGTATTTATTTTAACTAGGTCAAATAAATGGGAAGTAATCGAACCTTACAGTCTTTATGGTCCGATTGCTACTTGGCATCGAATTGATTCTGAACGCGTCTATTCTTCTTATATCGATCATTATTCAGGATACTTACGTTCGCTAGATTACCTTTATCAGCGTGGATACCGTTCGATTGGTCATGTTTTAGGGAATTCTGTGAATCTAAATACTAAGGCACGTATAAGAGCCATTGATGATTTCCACAAGGAAAAAAATATTTCAATCAACGAGGAATGGATCTTTCGTGATGATGATAGAGTGGACAATGGACGTCATATTGCCCAATTATGGCATGAAATGAAAACTAAAACAGATGCCATGGCGTTTTACACCGATTCAGTTGCAGCAGGTTTTATTTCTGAACTTCAATCTTTAGGCTATTCTATTCCCGATGATGTAGCTGTCATTGGTTTTGATAATAGCGAGATCAGTCGGTTGATGCATATTACAACAGTTGATTATTCAATCAAACTGCAAGCAGAAAATTCATTTATTTATATTCATAACCAGCTCAACAAAGAAACTATTCCAGAACAAGAAATGAGCGTTCGCTTAATCGAAAGGGAAACCGTTCCAATACGAAAACATGAAGAGGCAGAGACATAACTCTATGAGTCCTATCTCTGCCTCAAGGAATTCAAATAAATAATGAGAGCTGAAGCAATTACTGCGCTTTGATTCGATCACATCAAATTCTAAGCGTTAAACACTTCTGTCCTAATTTCTTTTAATACCTATTTAACTATTTTTTTGCGTTCATTTTTCAGAATTGAAATCGATTGTTTCAATGATTTCAAAACGCCACCTTCGCTATAAACTAAAACGTTTGATTTATACAATTTAGCTGAAAACATCGTCAATAATAGACCGAACACAATCAAGATCCCTACAGAAATCAGCGCCCCTGCAGTAGTGACGGTTTCGCTAGCTAAACGAATCGGCATAATAAAAGATGAAATCAACGGAATGTAAGAAGATACTTTGATCACAATATTTTGTGGATCACTTGTTCCTAATGTAATCCCAATGAAATAGCCAATCATAGCAATGTAGATGATCGGTTGAACTGCTTTTGCCGTGTCTTCTGGTTTTGATACCAATGACCCACATAATGCTGCTAAGACTGAATAGACCAATACTCCTAACACAAAAAATGCTAAAGTGAAGAATAAAAAACTACCAAAAATAGTCGTGGAAGAAAGACCTTCTAGAAATCCTTTTACGATATCCATGTCTTTCAATTGTGTATACCCAATCCCGATTGCCGCTGCGTAAATCACAATTTGAGTAAGTGCAACCAAAATGACCCCAGTCAATTTTCCATAAAAATGCGTTTGGGCTTTCGTACTGGATAAAATAACTTCCATGATCCGGGTTCCTTTTTCAGAAGCAATTTCCTGAGCAATAATGGATGCATACGTGATAATAATCACCCAAAGAACAATCGTTATCACAAATGACATTGCTGATTGAATCGCTGTATTATCTTGTCCCGTTATCATTTTTCCATTATCGTCAAAGCGAACTTTAGTCTTCTCAAAATTCGCCGGTTGACTTAAACTTGCTAATTGTTCTGTGGTTAAATTAAGTTTACTTGCATTGAATGAAGATTGAAGACCGTTAAGCATTTGCCCCATCATCAATTCTGTCGTTGTTCCTAAAGAAGATTCTGCATATAATTTTCCATGAATCTGTTCTGATTTAGTTTCTAAAACAAGAAAAGCTTCAAGATTTTTCTCTTTTAATTGTTTCTCAGCTTCTTTTTGCGATTTCATTACTTTAAATGTATAATCATCTGTTTTTGACTGTGCTAATTGTTCTGCTAATGCTTGATTATCAGAAACAAGACCCACTTTCGTCTCCTCAGAAAAACCACCCGCCAAAGAACCAGCAATATAAATAATTCCCATGACAATAAAGGGTACAAGGATCATAATAATAAAGGAAAGAGATTTAACATTCTTTTTATATACATCTCTCGCTATAATCCAAAATTTACTCATTTGGTTCACCTGCTTTCATCTTGAATATTTCTTCTAAGGTAGGTGGTTGCTGATTGAACATCGGAATATAGCCGAACTGTGTAGCACGAGCAAAAATTTCTTGCCCTGTGTCTGGATCATTTAAGGTTACTTCAACAACACCATCTCCGCGTTTTACTGCAGACTGAACCCCGTCGATTGCTAAAACATCTTCAGGACTCAATGGCGATTCTAAGAAGACTTTCGTGCGGCCGAAACTTTCACGAATTTCATGAACTTTACCATTAAGAACCATTTTCCCACTTCTTAGCATAACAAGATGATCACAGATTTTTTCAACATTATCCATATTATGGCTGGAGAAAATCACACAGGACCCCTTCTCTTTTAATGCAATGATCCCATCTTTTAATAGCTCAGCATTCACTGGGTCTAGTCCACTAAAGGGTTCATCTAGAATCACTAATTTTGGTTCATGGATCAATGTGGCAATCAGTTGAACTTTTTGTTGATTTCCTTTTGAAAGTGATTTTACTTTATCCGTTTTTTTCCCTTTGACTTTGAACTTCTCCATCCATTCATCAATTTTCGGTTCAATTTCTTTTTTCGTTTTCCCTCTTAATTCAGCAAAGTAAATCAATTGCTCCTGAATAGAGACTTTTGGATACAAACCACGTTCTTCTGGTAAGTAACCAATATCGTTATAGTCTTTACCACTTAGCTGATGACCATTCCAAAGGACAACCCCACTATCTTGTGTCAAAAAGTCTAAAATCAAACGGAAAGTTGTCGTCTTCCCAGCACCGTTTTGACCAATTAGTCCCAGTATTTTTCCATCTGGAATTTCAAAAGACATGTTGTCAACAGCTGTATAATTTCCAAAAGTTTTAACCAAATTCTTTACTTCTAACATTATCCATCCTCCTATTTTCAAATTAAAATCTATTTTTTATTCAAAAGTACAGTTTCTATTTTATTCGTCAACATATTCTTTGACCTTTTAACAGATTGTACCATGTGCCCCAATTAGTTTAAAAAAAGGTCTTTAATAAAAGACTGAACAGCATTCCTACAATAGCACCTAAAATTGCTAAGACTATGGAATCTCTCAGAACTTTTTGTCGTTTGGCAAAACGTTCTGGATGATGATAATATTTTGTACGATCCCTATAAATAATCAATGAAAAGACAATTGTTACCGTTACTCCTAGCGGTAATACGGTGAGCATCGTCCCTAAAGATAGTAAAATACCTCTGACAAACACATTCCCTAAAATATCATTTTGAGATTCTTTTGTTAAGAACACAAGCATAAGGAAACAAATACCGATCGGTAAATAGATAAGCGCACGCAGGAATAACCATAGCCATTCTTTCTTCATACGAATCCGGTAACTGTCAGAATCTGAATAGATTGTCGGTGTCTCTCGTTCAGCTTTAAAATAATAATATTTATCTTTATAATTGCCTATATTTTTCCAACCAGCTTCTTTATAGATTACCAAATATTCAGATGATCCCTCAAAGAAATCGACTGAAAAATCCTTTTTTTCCGGATTTCCCTTTTCGAATACAAGAAAACCAGCTTGATTCATTTTTTCAAAGTGCCAGCCATCTTCTGCTTGTCTCTTTAAAAGTTGCATTTCTTTTTCTGGATAAAAAGTAATTCCCTTTGAAAAAATGTATTTCTTCCCCTGAATTATGATCCTTTTTTTCTCCTTTTTTCAGCTAATAGACGGTTTCCAGCTTGATAGAGAAGTTTCCTGCGCTCAATATCTAACTCTAAAATTGCGAGCCCTTTATCCGTAATTAAATACGTTTTCTTCCGTTCGTTACTTTCTTCTAGCGTGATCAACTCGCTCTTTTGTAACTTTTTTAAAATAGTGTACATACTCGCTGGACCAATGTCGACTTGGCCATTTGTTACTACTTTTACTTCTTTCATGATAGCGTATCCATGTTGCGGTTCTAGTAATGCTAACAGAATCAAATAAGTGGAATCCGTCAGTGTATCTTCCATGGTATCTTACTCCTTTATATCGTCAGATGATATATCACCTAACGATAGAGTATCGTGAATTTCTTCATATGTCAAACGTTTTTAAATGGGCTAAACCACTTTTTCTGTAATTATCGATTAAAATAAAAAACTAAACTCATAAAAATGAATTTAGCTTTTTTTAGTTAATCAGCCATCATACGTTTTCACCAGAATCAGTTTCATCCTGATGCAAGTGATCGTAGACATTTTTAGCAACATTCTTCGGCAAACCAGATGCATTTAGTTCTTCAATCGAAGCGGCCGTGATATTTTTTAAGGACTTAAATTGTTTGAGTAACTCTTTTTTCCTTTTTGGACCCAATCCTTCTATATTATCCAAGCGAGAAGCAAAGCTGTTTTTACTTCTTAATTGTCGATGGAAGGTAATAGCAAAGCGATGGACTTCATCTTGAATACGCTGTAATAAAAAGAACTCTTGCGAATTTCTTTCTAGAGGAACAACAGCCAAATTCGGTCCAAAAAGTAGTTCGCTCGTTTTGTGCTTATCATTTTTCGCCAATCCTGCAATCGGAATGTCCAAGCCTAATTGATTATCTAATACTTCTTTCGCTGCATCAATCTGCCCTTTTCCTCCATCGATTACAATCAGATCTGGAAATGGGAGGTTCTCTTTCAAAACTCTTGAATAGCGACGATAAATCACTTCACGCATTGAGGCATAATCATCTGGACCTTTCACCGTTTTTATTTTGTATTTACGGTATTCCTTCTTATCTGGTCGACCATCAATAAAAACAACCATCGCCGAAACTGGATCCGTCCCCATAATATTCGAGTTATCAAATGCTTCAATTCTGATAGGTGTCGGGATATTCATCGCGTTTCCTAACTTTTCGACTGCCCCAATTGTTCGTTCTTGTTTCCGTACAATCAAATCAAATTTTTCCTGTAAAGCGACCGTCGCATTTTTGCCCGCTAACTTAACTAATTTCTTCTTCTCCCCGCGTTGAGGTTGTAGTACTTTGGTTGAAAGCATCGCCTCTACACTCGCAATATCAATGTTATCTGGAATCAAGACTTCTCTAGGAATAAAGTGTTCATTTTCTTGATAGAACTGCCCGATAAAGGTTAAAAAATCTTCTTCTTCTTCATTGTAAAAAGGAAAAATTGAAACATCTCTCTCAATCAACTTACCTTGACGGATAAAGAACACCTGAACACACATCCAGCCCTTGTCAACTGAATACCCGAAGACATCACGATCGACCAAATCTGCATTCGTCATTTTTTGACGTGTCATGACCGTTTCGATCGCTTTGATTTGATCACGATATTCTGCTGCCTTTTCAAATTCCATATTTTCAGCAGCTTCATTCATTTTTCGTTGTATTTCTTCTTGAATAACTGGGTGTCCTCCGTTTAAAAAACTTTTGATTTCTGAAACCATTTCTGTATAAGTTGATTTAGGAATATCAAAAACACAAGGAGCTAAACACTGGTCCATGTGGTAATAAAGGCAAACTTCTTTGGGTAACACTCGGCATTTTCTTAATGGAAAAAGACGATCCAGCAATCGTTTCGTCTCATTTGCTGCACCAACATCTGGATATGGCCCAAAATAAAGAGCTTTGTCCTTTGAAACTTTTCTAGTAATCAACAAACGAGGATAATCTTCGTTTGTAATTTTAATAAAAGGATAGCTTTTATCGTCTTTCAACATGATATTGTACTTAGGATCATTTTTGTGGATCAAATTGATTTCAAGTAATAATGCTTCAATATTTGATTCAGTCACTATATATTCAAAATCTTCTATCTCGCTGACAAGCCGTTCTGTTTTTGTATCATGGCTACCGCTGAAATAAGAACGAACACGATTTTTTAACACTTTTGCTTTACCAACGTAAATGATTGTTCCATTTTTGTCTTTCATCAAGTAACAACCTGGTTGGTCAGGAAGCAATGCTAATTTGTTTTTGATTCTATCGTTCATAATACTTCCTTTCTTCTTCCTTGATACATTATATTATACCATTATCTTTATAGTAAGACATAAAAAATAGGATGAAGAACTTCCCCATCCTACGTTTGATTCTACAGATATTTTTCAATCATTGCACGTAACTGTTCTTTCGAATGAACACCTACTGCTTTTTCTACAACTTCACCGTCTTTTTTCAACAATAATGTTGGAATACTCATGATTCCAAATGAAGCGGGCGTTTCTGGATTTTCATCGACATCCATCTTCGCAATTTTCACTTCACTTTCATCATATTCTTCACTTAATTGCTCTAAAATCGGCGATTGCATACGACAAGGTCCACACCATGTTGCCCAAAAATCGATTAAAACAAGACCGCTATCTGTTTCAGTTGAAAATTCTTTATCTGTAATTGCTTGTGTCATATTATAGCCCTCCTACGTATTAAAGCTGAACAGGATTGTCTAACCTTGAAAGAAGAAGAAGAAAAATTGATTGAGATCCCTTTAACTTCACTCTATTCTTATCTCCGTTCCAAAAAGTAGCCTGCAAAGCTAGTTGATGATTTCTAAAGTAATTATAGCACTCGTCTGTTCATTCGACTAGTTTTCTGCTTACTAAAGGTAAGCAGATTAATTGAATTTTACGATTGTTGCGCCATTCCCACCTTGGTTACCTGGTGCGAATTCATAACTACTCACACTACGATGGTTTTTCAAGTAATCCGTAATACCTGTCCGTAAAGCGCCAGTTCCCTTACCATGTACAATCGTCACTTGAGGATAGCCCGCTAAAATCGCTGCATCTAAGTATTGATCGACTTCAGCCAACGCTTCTTCATACCGTTTTCCTCGTAAATCTAATTGGTTTGCCACATGACTACTTTCACTAGAACGAACTGCCGTCACTCTTTGCCTCGGTTCTTTTTCTGGGGCGACGGGTGTCATATCACTTTCGGCAACTGACATCTTTAATATGCCCAATTGAACTTGCCATTCATTATCGCTTGATTTACGAATCAACGTTCCACGTTGTCCATAAGTATTGACGATTACTTCATCACCTATTTTTAGTTTCTTTTGTTCTTTAGCTTTTTTTAGCACTTTATTTTTTTCTAGTTTTGCCTCTTCATGGTGAAGACTCGAAAGCTTAGATTTAGCATCGATTAATTGATGTTCTTTGATGCCACCTTGATTGCCACTGCTTAACTGCATTTTACGAATATCTGAAATAATACCAGCAGCTTCTTCCTCTGCTTGTGACACAAGTTCATTGGCTTTTTGGCGGGCTTTTGTCATTTCTTTTTCTCGCTCATCGAAAAAGTAACTATAGGCTTCTTTCAACTCATGATGCAAGCGCTCCGCTTCTTCTACATAATGACGAACTTCTAAATATTCCGTCTCAGCCATTTTACGACGATTTTCCAAATCAGCAATCATTTCATTAAGATCTTGGCTTTCACCGTCCATAATGTGTTTTGCCTCATCGATAATAGCTGTATCCAAACCAAGTCGTTTTGAAATTTCAAACGCATTACTACGTCCTGGAACGCCTATCAATAAGCGGTACGTTGGACTCAAGGTGTCTACGTCAAATTCCATACTAGCGTTAATCGTGCCTGTACGATTATATCCATAAACTTTTAATTCAGGATAATGGGTCGTTGCCATTACATAAGCACTTTTACTACCTAATGCATCTAAAATCGAAATCGCCAGAGCTGCACCTTCTTGCGGATCGGTTCCTGCACCTAACTCATCGAATAGGACTAAACTATGATTGTCTACTTTTTTCAAGACATCAACAATATTTGTCATGTGAGAAGAAAACGTACTTAAACTTTGTTCGATTGATTGTTCATCTCCGATATCAGCGAAAACTTCATCAAAAATACCCATTTGACTTTCTTCACCCGCAGGAATTGGTAAGCCAGATTGCCCCATCAGTTGAAGCAAACCAAGTGTTTTAAGGGTAATCGTCTTACCACCTGTATTTGGTCCTGTGATCACAACTGCCTGATATTCTTTTCCAATCGTGATATCGTTTGGAACAGCTTTTTCTTGATCTAATAACGGATGTCTGGCTTGCTTAAAGTAAATGTGGTTTTCTTCACTGATTTTTGGAACAACTGCATTTAGTTGTTTCCCGAATCGAGCTTTGGCATTTACAAAATCTAATTTACCAATAACGTATGCATTGTGCATGATATCATTTCGATGCGGTACTAGCTCGGCAGACAACTCAGATAAAATCCGCTCGATTTCGTTACGTTCTGCAATTTGATGTTGACGTAAACGATTGTTCAACTCAACGATTTGTTTCGGCTCTACAAACAATGTCTGACCTGAAGAACTTTGATCGTGAACAACTCCGCCAAACACACTCTTGTATTCTTGTTTAACTGGAATTACGTAACGTTCATTTCTCATCGTGACGATCGCATCACTTAAATATTTGGCATTTTTCCCTCTAACGATTCCATCTAATTGTTCGCGAATCGTCTGTTCTGTTCTACGAATATTATGCCGAATGATTTTCAATTCTGGTGAGGCTTCATCGGTTACTCGCCCCTCATCATCAATTGACTCTTTCAATCGTCGACTCAGTTCAGGTAAAACGACTAATTGATCGTTCCAAGCATAAAGTCTCAGTAGTTCGATCTCACTATCTTGTAAATCATCAAAGAAACGTATCATTTCAGAAGTTGTAGACAAGACACGTCCAATATGCGCCAATTCGATACCATTTAAATCAGCACCAATTTCAATTCGCTTCATATGCGGACGAATATTCTCTAACTTCGGAATTGGAATACCACCACGCAATCGCTGGACTTTCAAGCCATCTTCTGTTTCTCTTAACCAAGCCTGAATACTGGTCTCCTCATTTACTGGTACTAAATGTTCAACCTCTTCCAAGCCTTGAGCTGTAACAACAAATTGGGAAATTAGCTGTTTGACCTTATCAAAGCCTAACGTTGTTAAAATTCGTGTATTCATTTTTTCACCTTCTGTTCTTGTAGTGATTCTTAATGTTTTTTCTTATTTAATCATCTGCTCAATCCATAAATGGTAGATTTGTTTAGAAAAAATAGGGGTATCTTTTATGATAAAACTTGCTAATCCGCTGTTTTTAAATTGATTTTGGACTGAATCGACTGGCAACATCGATACAGTACTTAAAACTAAAAATACTCCGATATAAACGACGATCAAACTTATTAATCCGCCAGCTAGCCAATTTGCTTGTTTTAAGACTGGTACAAATACCAATCCATGCGCAAAAATCGCCAAAAATCGGACAACTAACCAACCTGCTGCTAAAATAAGCAAAAATGCTACCGCTCCGTAAAATGCTTGATCTAAATCAAGCGTAAGCTTTTGATTAAAGAAGACCAATTTAGTATCAGGTGTTGGTGATGGATACGGGATGAACAATTCTAGATGGGAAGCTAAACTTTTATAGTACGTTTTAGCTATAAAATAAGAACAAAAATAGCCAAATGTATATAACACTTGTAAAATCAATCCACGTCTAGCTCCTGTATAAAATCCAATGGCAAAAAGTAATAAAATAAGTAGTGTTAACATCCTGTCATCCTCTCAGATTATTGGTCTTGGGTGCTTTTACTTTGAATCTGTTGTTTTCGATTTTCATTTAAGATTTGCTGAGCTTCCATATGATTGTGTATTTCTACATCTTCTTGTCCATTTTTTTTCAGAACGACTCTTGCTTCTTCTTCTATTGCTTCGATGCGTTTGATTCGATTTTCTAGTTCAGCCAGTCTGATTGTACGTTTTTTTAGTTCTGCTACTTCTTGTTCTAAGTTAAGCACTTTTTCTTGTTTTTTTAACTGATCAGAAATGGCATTGATCGCTAATAAAACAGAGGCTTGTTCATCGTTTGTTTGTGGTGAGATATGTTTGATTTCAGCTAGTTGTTCATTGACTAATTTCGTTACTAAATCCATATGTTGTTTGCTTTCTTGTCCGATGATCGTATAGGTATGATCGGCAATCACAGCTTTATATCTAGTTTTTTCTTTGACCATGATAGTGTTCCCTCCTGTAGTGATCCATTACATGCTATTGTACCATGAAAGTTATTATTGTGCGTTCTCAAATAAACCCTTTCTTATTATATGCTACTAAATCAAAAAATTAAAGGTCTAGTGTTATTATTACAGCTTTTATTAGATTTTCACTTAAAAATACCTTTTTTAATACAAGTTATAAATTTTTCCAAAGAATCCCTAAACTAAATTATAAAAAACGAAATGAGGGTGGGACATGACTCTACGAGTCACATTCCACCCCCTAAAGAATTCAGATCAACGGTTGCTGTAGAAGCAAGCAGTACGCTTTGCATCTAGCACATCAAATTCAAAGAACTAAAGCACTAAGATAATTAAGTACTTCTTTCCCAACCTCACTACAGATTGTATAAAACTATTAAATAACACTTTCGACTAAATGTGCCATCGAGTCAAAAGGATATACAATATTTATCTATAAAATAAAATGGTTTTATTAACTCTTACCAGTGCCACTCGCTATTTTTCTGGATCTAGCGCATCATTTACATCCTTATTCCATTTCTTTTTGTTCCACGTTGTAACTGCTTTTAGCGAATTACTCGTATTTTGTGGATCTGGATAATAGTATTCAGCCGTAATATTTCGGCGATGCTGATCAATCGGTATGTCAAGTACAATCGACTTTTCAGCAGTTGATAGTTCCTGTAAACCAGATGTCTTATCAAATGATCGATAGGTATCACCATCGATTTTCACGACAATTTTTGTCACATTTCTATAATAAGCGGTTAAACGTTTATTGATTATAGATAGTCTCACATACGCTTTCCCATCTTCGATGATCGATTCAGTTTCATTTTCGCTTTCTTTTTTAGGCATTGGACTTGTCATCGTTGCTTCGTCTGTCAACGTTTTTTGATTCTCCAAAATAAAGTCGCCTGATATAAATGGCTCTTCATTTGGTGATTTCCCTTGCGCTTTTACAGTTAAACTAAACTCTGGTGAGCCTTCTGGAACATCCGTCACTTTAGTGGAAAAATTGAATGTAAGTACATCATCCTTGGTTAAAGTGTCAACATTGACGGACAATATCCTTGATGCCTGATCATACTGCCCAATAATTGGTTTCCCATTTTTTTCAAAAAAGAAGGTAAAACTACTTGATGAATCATCAAGATCAGCGGGAATCTCGGTAGTGAAGAGAACATTTCTAATCACTTTTTTTGATTCGGATGGATGATTGTTCGCACTTCTTATTTCGCCTGAATACGTCAATAAACTACCGATTCTAGTGATATCAACTTCTTTATTCGTTACAGGATCTTTTTCTTTCGTACTAGCTTCGACCTTCAAGTTTTCTAACGATAACTCTTCTGGCATTATATCTTCAACAGACATTAGTTTAGCGGGCTTAAATCGGTCATCTTGTTTGCCTGACTTAACTGCATCATGATAGCCTTTATAATGCCCATAACTGCTACTTGACGGCATACTATTGCCACCAATGCCATTAGGATCTTTACTATACGTATTTAATTGCTCTTTATCCTTTAAATCATCAAGAACGTTGCTATCTTTCGCGAAAATTTCGATTGTTTCATTGGATGCTATATATCTCGGTAAATTGATTGTCCAATTCACTTTAGAATCCGTGATACTTTTCCCTTCGCTCGTTACTTCTGTCAATGTACTCTCTAAAAATTGATTGTTTACTTTCGCAAAGATGTACATTTTTTCTGTTAATTGATTATCATATCGTTTATCATATAAATCGATCGTGCCTTTGATTTGTTTGCTTGCATTTGTGAGGGTATCTGACTTTCCGGAAATTGAATCTTTTTCTATTGTTAATTCCATTGGCGGTGTGACATCTACTGTTGTGACTGGTTTAACAAGAAGCGATGGAACTTCTAAACTGTCTCGATTTCTTCCACGAGTAGCACCGATAATTTCTACTTTATCACCAGTTTTAATAAAATCAGCTAACTCAACGACGACTATTCCACCTCGTGGTTTTTGCTCATCCCATTGCTGAACACCTGGAAGATTTTTTGCACCTTTGTATCCTTTTGTCAGAACTTCTTTTTCCATGAGTACAGTATTGCCTCTTGTAATTTTAACTTTCACTAGAACTTCCTTTTCCCAAGCATCTCGAATTTCTTCTCCATAACCGACTTTTACGCTAACATGCCCATAGATTTTTTTATCAGCATTCGTTGGAATTCTCAGCTCATCTACGATTGGGGCAGAACTATTACCACTCATACGAGCATAATGGTTAGCTCCTTTGTACGTACTTTGATTGAATTCATCTACATAATCGGTACTTACGATTGTTTCGAAATTCCGTCCTTTTAATGTATACGAAATCGGTGCCCAATAAGCATCTGGATCTTGATCTAAATCAAGGCCATTTTTGATTTCCCAAACAGAAAGATAAGATTTTTTCACTTTAAAGGTGCCATTATTAGAGCCATTTGAGAATACTTGTCCCCCATTTTTACGGTTGTTTCTTATGTCATAAAAACTCGGTTGATCTAATTCAAAATCGGCTTGACCTGCTGATTGAATCACCCCACTATTTTGAGAATAGGTGTGTCCTTCTGCTCGAAACACAGTATCTTTCCCTACTAAAAACCTAAGACTACCACTTTGCGTCCATAGCGCTGGGCCTAGAGATGCATTGATGTATACTTCACTTTCCTTTCCTTCAAGAGAAAAGATCGACGTCTTCCCAGAGCCATCTATTGGAAATTGAATCCCTTGTTTGCCACCTGTATCTGAACCATTTACCGGTCCACCATTATCAGATTTATCTGCCTGATTATTGATTTGAAGATAGCCACCGCTTTTTACAAAAAACTGATTGTTTTGTCCATACAAGCGAATACCGGATGCTGATCCATTCTTTTTGGTTATCGATACTTTCCCTTTATTAGTGAGAAGAAATGTTTGCCCTCCAACCAATCGGAAACGAAGGACCGCACCGATATTATTACTTTCCCCTTCTGAGGTTAAATTTAACTCGGAACCTTTTCCATCAACGTAAAAATTACCGTTTGTCACTTGATTGATCATTGCTGGCTGCGCTCTTTTTTTATTATTATTTAGACCTAAACTATGAATATTTACCTTTGCACCGCTGGTTACTTTTGTCGCTGATTTAGTTGCTTCAGAGCTATTATTAGATGAACCACATATAGAAATAGTCGCACCGTAATAATCTATTAACGCTCCGTTAGATGTTGCATTAAGGACGGTCCCCTCATCTCTCGCTTCAAAATGAACTTTATTTACGTACCCTTGGCTATTGGCATAAATGGCTTGACCTTCTCTACTATGCAATGCGAGCTTCGAGCCTTTTTCTATGACAAAAACTGTGTTGATTCTATTTCCCGGATGCATCCTAATTACGGATACTCTCCCTTGAATACGGATGTCAGCCTGTTCCGTTATCAAAATTTCCTTAGCATTTACAACATTGTTGCTTGTCGTACCAGAATTCCAATTCGTTTGACCTTTCATCACTAAATAGGACCTGGAGGCATCAATAAAAGTTCCAGCATTACTCGCATAAGTATTTTGAATATTTTCTGTTAAAATCGTCCAACCATCTTGCGTGCTACGGATCAGCCCACTGTTGTTTTTGCTATCGACATTCATATTTTTTACAACAAAGAAACGTTTAGCTGATCCTAATTGAAATGACCGATTATTTCCTGTGCCAGTAGTAAAAGTGAACCCCTTGCCATCAATCATTAACGAACGATTGACTTCTGGTAATGCAGTTGTTCCTGAAATATTTGCACCAAATTCAATATGGTCGGTGGAGTTATCTTTGATTGCGGCAATCAATTGCTGATAAGTCGTCACGATTCTTTTAGTGGATGACGGAGTATAGTTTTGAATTTGTAGGACAGAAGGTGAACTAAACATCTCATAACTGTTAGTTGAAGTAATCGAACCTGTCGTTGCATACATTTTGGGTTTGACAATCAACGAAGATGTTTTAGTTTTTTCTTTAGGAGAGGTGTAATTTATGTTCATTGTTTTAATTTTTCGCTTATGTCGGTAAATTTCAATTTTGTCTTTACTGTCTCGAACAATCGGCAAAGGTATTTTTAGCGTTGTTTTTTTGTCTGATTGTTTGATTTTAATCTTTACGCCGTTGTTTCCTGATGGTTGTGCTGTTACCATTTCCAGACTATCACTTTTTACTGCTTCTAAGGTTTCTGGAGTGATTAGTTGATTGTTTTTTGATTTTATCGTTATCGTTTCTTCTTTGGGATTCGTTATTGATAGTTCAATAATTATTCCAATTTTTTCCTTCATCTCTGGATGAATGTATTCTTCTATATTCAAACTGTACTTATTTTTTCCAAAATCATGAAAGAACCAATAAGCTTGATAACTCAAAAATGCCATAGTTAACATAAAAAATAGACTTCCTATCCCTATAACGATCCTTTTGGATTTCATTTGCTTCATGAATTTCCCCTCCTTTCTTTACTCTTTTGATTCCTCTTTGACATTTAAATAATACATATTAAATAACAAGGTAATATCAAATGTTGCGCCGCTTCCCTCTTCTGAGGAACTTTTATAGCTTAAATCAGTTACTTTAATAAAACGCTGATCATTTTCTAAAGTATAGATAAAATCAACAACTTCTTTTTTCCCTGTGGCACTAAATTCTAAAACAATGTTACTTGAATAAACTTTTTTGGTTTGATCGCTTGGGGAAGAAAAAAGTAAGGTATCTTCTGCTGTGATTTGTTTTAGTGTGATTCTATTTTTTGCCACTTTTTGTTCCAATCCTGTTAGATATTCCTTCATTTGAATTCCCTTGGAAAATCGTGGTAATTCATTCACAATCGCAGAATCGAGTAGATTTTTCTTTCCTTTCAACTCTTTCATAGAGTGTTGTAAAGCCTTTACTTCACTTTTTATTGTTGCGTTTTCTTGTTTGATTTTCCCAATTTCTTCTTGTTTAGGGGCAATTCCCATAGACCAACCTAAAACAATCAGGATGAGAGACAGGAATAAAAATACGATAAACATTACAATATGCTTTTTTGTAAAGATGACTGTCTTCATTTACTCTTTTCCTCCTCTATTGATTGAAGGTAATTTTTCCTTTAGCATTTGTAATTGGATAACTGATTCGAATTTATCACCAGAATCTTCTTCAAATGATGCAGACAAAAGCGTTGCTTGATTAATCCATTCGATTTCACTTAATACTTCAGTTAAAGCACCAATGTTAGATAATTTCGGCCCTTTGATCGTTAAATCAAGTTGAATCAATTCTTGTCCTGCTTCTGTTTTTAACCCTTCTTGAGAACTGACTGCACTGGCTTCATTCCCTGCAGTTTCAAGTAAAGGAATAACAATCTGATACGATTCGATGGTTTGGTTATATTTTATGACCATTTCATCTAAATTTTTTGCTATATCAGCAAATAGCACTTGCTTCCCTTTTAGCTCTGTCAAGTATTGCTGGACTTCTTCAGACTGTTCTTTTTTTAACTTTACAATCTGACCGGTCAATTGTGCCTGCTCCATCTTTTTTGTTTTTACCGATTTTTCTAACATTGTTGCTTCTTGCTGACTCACTAAATACATCATCGCAAGACCTGCAACACCGACGCCAATTAACACAAGAAAGAAGGTAATCAAAAAAAGAGAGGCTTGATTTTTATAAAATTTATCTGGCAATAGATTAATATTCATAAATGTTTACACTCCTTTCATAGCAAGTCCAGCTGCTAATAGGTATTTTGAAGGAATTGCATAACGTTTTTCGGTATTGATTGCAGCCACTGGAATCTCGATTCTCGTTTCCATTGACTTAATAACCTCTTTAAAAAGTAATGGATGCTCTCCTACCAAATAAATCTTGCTGATTTTTTTTCCAACAGCTAAAGTATTGCTATAATAGTAAAGAATATTTTTGGTCACATCCGCTAAATCAGATAAAGCATCCACTTCTTTGTCTTTATGAAATTCTGCTTTGTATTCTCCATTGTCGTCTTCAATATATTTCCAATTGGCTACATTGTATTCTTCGTACTGGCTGTATATTGGAATGTGGTTTTCAAATATTGTAAACGTCGCGACACCACAATCTACCTCAACCACTAACAAGACCTCTGACCATTTGATATTCCGGCTGATTGCACGTGAATAGGCTAGAGAATTCAGATCAACTGCACTAGGAATCCCACTTGCTTGCTGGATGCTATCTCCTAAACTGATCAGTGTCGGCTCAGAGGTTGCGACAAAATAAATTTCTCCATCCACAACCATACGATCGCGCCTCGTTGCTTTTACTTTTTGTTTTGCTGCTTTTTTTTGCACTTTCTTTTTTTGACGTGCTTTTTGTTTTTCAAATACTAATAAATCGAAAGTAGGCTGCTCGAAGGGAACAGAAATTGATTCACCCAATTCCAAAAACAAATATTTTTTTACTTCCTTATCATTCCGCATACCATTTTCTGGAATACTTCTGATCAATAATTCGTGATTACACGCTGAAAAAACCACATGCGGATTTTTGATTGCATGTTCTTTAAATAATTGCTTGATTCCTTCCATTAAAATTTGTTTGTTCGTTAATTTTCCATTTTTAAAAATACTGGATTTTAACCCAATTTCTCCTTTTTTATAAATAACCAACGGATTAGTACTTTTTAAGATCACAAAACGAATCATATTTTTTTTAATATCCAAACCAACAACGGTTTTCAATCCTTTTTTTAAAATGATCGTCTCCTCCATTTCTTTTTTATCTAAATTTTTGAACCAAAGAATAGTGAAAAAGCATCATTAAATTGCCCTGTTGCATAACAATAAACAAGCCAACTGCCAATGGCGATGAAGGGACCGAAAGGAATGTGCTTTCTTAATTTTTTTTTGATAATTAATTCGCCTATACTGTAAACCAATGCCAAAATACTGGCCAAGACTAGCGTGATCATTATATAGATTGGACCTAAAACTATACCTAGCACAGCAAATAATTTTATATCTCCACCAGCCATGCCACCTTTACTTAAAAGAGCTAATAGGAGCAGAACACCAAATCCAACAGCAAAGCCTGCAGGTGCAAACCACCATGGATTTAACTGCTGAACGGCGAAACGCTCAATGATTGCTAAGATACAGAATGGCAGTAAAATCTTATTAGGAATTTTTTGTGCAGTGATATCTGTTACGGTAATAATCAATAATAATGATAATAGCGTCCACGCAACCAAGGTTTCATTAGTCGTTTTTAATAAAAAGGCAGTGGATGTAAACAATATACCGGATAGACACTCAAAACCTATGTACACAAAACCGATTTTCTCATGACAATTGCGGCATTTTCCTTTTAAAAGAATATATGAAAATAGTGGAATCAATTCCCAAAAAGCTAAGGCGTGATTGCAATTTTCGCAATGGGACCGTTTCTTTACGATATCTTCACCTCGAGGGATTCGTTGACCGAGCAATAGAAAAAAAGAACCTAGACAAGTTCCTAAGATGAATATGTATATGTAAAAGAAAAGGTATTCGTATGTGGATGGTGTTGTAAAAAAAGTATTCTCCATTTATAATTTCACTCCTTTAATGATATTTAAACTAGAAATCAAGTATAATTTCTAGTTTAAATATATTGAAGACTACTTATCTATCCAAAAATCACCACGATTTAACTTAGCCACGTCACCTTCATTTATTTCTGGTTGAGCTTTATTTTGCTTATTTCCAGTTAAAAATGTTCCGAGTGGAATACTCATAACAATCTTATTGTCTTTCATTCCAAATACTATCCCTGTGATTTTTTCCTCTACAACTCCACCACCAATATTTGTAATAAAGTTTTCATCGAGTAAGTCTTTGGCATTAACGGCAGGAGCCTTTGTTCCAATAGCATTTTCATTCCCCTCGTTTGAAGCTTGATACATGTTTGCTGCGGACATTAAATTCTGTACTGTACTTATTCCAGCATCTTCTTTATTCTTCTGAATAACACCTGTAATCGCAACCGCTCCGATTCCCGCAATAATCGCCATAATTACTACAACTGCAAGTAACTCTACCAGTGAAAGTCCTCGCTCATCCTTCAACACTTTTTTTAACATATTTGTTTCTCCTCTCTTTGTACAATCCGTATGTACGTTTTTTATGATAAACATAAATAATCACTATTTATGTGTCATCCTTTGATTAGCCCTGTACCGCGTCATACATTGAAAACATCGGCAACAAGATTGCTGAAACAATCAACCCCACGATTACACAAATTACGATGATTGTTATGGGTTCCATGATCAACTTGATTCGCTCACCTAACATCTCTACTTCTTCTTCAAACATGTCACTTAACTTCTTCAACATGCTTTCAAGCGAACCTGTAGACTCACCTACTATCGTCATCTGAGTCACCAAAGGTGGAATGATTTTATCTTTGCTGAAAACGTCACTTAACGAACCACCTTTTTCAACTTCTGCTTGACATCGATGTATTAGTTGCTTGATATATAAATTGTCTACTGCATCAGCAGACATACCTAAAGCCTTAGATATAGAAACTGAACTTTCTAACAATGTTGATAGGGTGCTCAACATCATATTTAAATTGCTTTTTTGGATCAATTCGCCAAAAACTGGCATCCGTAAAGTTAGACTGTGCCATTTAAATTTCAGCTCAGCATTGCGCATCATCAACTTAAACGCAATAACAACTATGGCAATTACAACGAGCAACACCCAGCCTTTTGTTTGTAAAAATCCACTTAAACCAATCGTAATTTTTGTGATTGCTGGTAACTCAGCATCTAAACTTTCAAATACGGTTACGAACATAGGAACAATACTTACAATCAAGAAAATACCTACACAAAGTGATAAAACTAACATGATGATTGGATAAATCATTGCCGTAATCACACCACCACGTGCTTTAGCTTTTTTCTCGTAATACGTACTCATTCTCAACAATGTGGCATCTAACGCTCCAGACATTTCTGCTGCTCGCACGATGCTTATCAACATTGACGGAAAAGCATTAGGATGCTTGCTATAGCAAGTAGACAATGCATCTCCACCTTGAATTTCTTCACAAATTTCCGTCAATATTTTTTTAAAATTTTTATTCTGCTCTTGTTCTGCTAACATTTCACAAGCGGAGGTAATTGATATTCCACAATCGATCAACGTTGAAAACTTTTGTAGATATTCAGCAAGCAATTTGACACTGACTTTGTTGAACAACTGAATCTCTTTTGTGGCAAAAGTTTCTTCTTGTTCAATCAACAGTGTAGAACGTAATCCTCTTTTTTTGAGCGATTGCCCCGCTTCGTGCAAACTATCTGCCCGCAAACGGCCTTTTTTTATATTGCCTTGTATTGTTTGAGCCTCATAAGAATAGATTGCCATGGCTACTCCTCCTCGCCAAGTAGCGCTTCTGCCGCTTCAATATCCACTTTTCCAGAAGACATAAGCTGTTGAAGGCAACTTTCCATGGTATACATGCCATCACTCTTCCCAGTTTGAAGCATATTGCCGATTTGATGCGTTTTATTTCCTCGAATCAAATTTGCAATGGATTTATTGTTAACCAACATTTCGGTTGCAGCGACTCGTCCATTATTGCCACGATTAGGCAATAACCGCTGAGCTAAAATCCCTACTAATGCCCCCGCTAGCTGAGTCCGAACTTGAGACTGCTGTTCAGGAGAGAAAACATCTACGATTCGCTCAATCGTTGCAGCCGCACTGGTTGTATGAAGTGTTCCTAAGACTAAGTGACCTGTTTCAGCGGCTGTTAACGCGATTGAAATGGTATCAAAATCACGTAACTCCCCCACTAAAATAATATCTGGGTCTTGACGAAGCGATGCCCGCAAACCATTGGAAAAGGACTCTGTATCTACACCGATTTCCCGTTGGTCGATTACACTCATTTTATGATTGTGAACGTACTCTATTGGATCTTCCAAGGTAATGATATGTGTTTTTTTCGTTCGGTTTAGATAGTCGATCATAGATGCTAATGTTGTTGATTTACCCGATCCAGTAGGACCAGTAACTAAAAATAACCCTTGCTTTTTTTGAATCATCGTTTTTAAAACTGACGGAACACCTAACAATCCTAACTCAGGTATCTTAGTTGCAATAATCCGCAAAGCTATCGAAACGTTCCCTTTTTGTCTAAAGATGTTCACACGAAAACGACTAGCATTTTTAACTTCGTAAGCCAAATCGACTTCTCCATTCGATTTAAATTCAGCCCACTGTTCCCCGTTGCACATCACACGACCATACATAGAAATCGTTTTATTCGTCAATACATCTTCAGTGGTCACTTCTACTAATTCTCCATTCAAACGAAAAACAGGAGATAGACCAACAGTCAAATGAATATCTGAAACTTTTTTACGAACAGATTCTCTCAATAACGCATCAAATTCTTCTTTATATGGTCTTAATTTTGGATTAATTTTCCCAGGACGTTCTTCTTTCCGTCTTGCCGCTTGTTGTGCGAGTATTTCTATTTCTTCTTCATGCATTTTTGTTCTCCTTGATTTACCGATTTATTCATTGGTTGTAGCCTTCAATACTTCTGAAATGGTTGTAAAGCCTCTAACAACTTTGCTTAAGCCATCATCTAGCAATCTTTTCATTCCATTCCTTTTTGCTACAGCGAGCAACTCATTTGCCTCACCATTTCTGGAAATAACCAAACGTGCATCTGGAGTTATAATAAACAATTCCTGAATTGCTATTCGACCTTTAAAGCCAGTCATATTACACTTTTTACAGCCTGTTCCTTTGTAAAGATGGTCGACATACACATTATTTTTATCTAAAAATTCTATTTCTTCCATTGTTGCAGGTTCTTCAATTTTACAGTTAGGACAAATCGTTCGCACTAATCGTTGTGAAAGAACACCTGTTAAAGCATTTGCAACTAAAAATGAATCTACACCCATGTCAATCAACCTGCTGACTGTCGCAATCGAATCATTCGTATGCAATGTACTAAGTACCATATGACCTGTCATTGACGCTCGAATCGCAATTTCAGCTGTCTCCGCATCACGAATTTCTCCTACCATGACAACATTTGGATCTTGACGCAGAATCGAACGTAAACCGGCTGCGAAATCTAACCCAATGTCACTATTCACCAATACCTGATTCACACCGTCTAGCTGATACTCCACTGGGTCTTCTACTGTAATGATATTGACATTCGGCTGATTCAATTCATTCAGTGCCGCATATAAAGTCGATGATTTCCCTGAACCTGTGGGTCCTGTGACAAGAAAAATACCATGGGGTTGTTTTAATAATTCTTTAAGCCCATTTAGTACATCTTTGTCAAAGTTAAATTCATCCAGACCTCTTAATCCTGATGACATATCAATAATCCGAATAACAACTTTTTCTCCGTAAATCGTTGGTAAAACGGAAACCCGTAAATCGACCATTCGGCGCCCATTTTGGATTTGTGCACGTCCATCTTGGGGCAATCTTGTTTCAGTGATATCTAAAGAGGAAATAATTTTTAAACGTGATGTTACAGCCTGTTGAACATTTTTAGGGAGCTGATTTAGTTCAATTAATTCTCCATCTACCCGAATTCTGACATTCAAACTTTTTTTCTGCGGGTCAAAATGGATATCGCTGGCTTTTTTATCTACAGCAGCCTGAATAAGTGAATTGACTAATTTGATAATTGGCGAATCATCTTCTAATAATGTATTCGTTATCGGAGTTTCTCCTAGAACCGTATCATCTGTAGCATCCTGTAACCATTCTTCTAACATCAAATCTTCCGGATACTGTTCTGTGATCATCTGGCTAATGTCAGATGATGAGGCGAAATAAGGTAAAGCTGACATGCCTGTAATCAACCGTAATTCATTGATAACGTCATAAGCCATCGGATTGACCATTGCTACTACCAAACGTCCTTTTCGTTTTTTGACAGGAAACAGCTGATTTTTTTGAGCAAATTTTTTCGGAACTAAATCAAGAACTGCTGTTTCTCTTTCTACTGTAAATAAATCAATGATTCTAATTCCAGTCTGTATACTTTGAAGTTTCATCAGTTGATTTTCATCTACGTAATGCTCATCTAAAAGAATTTTTTCTACTGATCTTGTTGCAGTTATTTGTTCTTTTATTTCCTCTGCTTGTTGTTTCCTCAATAGTCCTTGTTTGACCGCAATTGCTAAAAGACCATTTTCATCTACAGTTCGATTTTTGGGAGATCGGCTAGGTTGTGGTTTTTCTCCTAAAATCGGCCGTATTTTTTTTCTTCTGCGTCCTTTTTTTTCTTCCATCCGTGCCTCTCTCCTTTGATTTGTAAATACCATGATTAATAGTTTACATTGTTGGTATAGTCAAATACTCTCTGTATGATCCAATGAGAATTATTTTCTGGCACTACGCCATGTGTCGGTTTAACGATTGTCACTACACCATTTTTTGCTTCGTTTGGATCGCCTTCTTCAATAGCTACTTCTTTTTCTAATTCTTGTATTAACAGATCGCCGTCTTCTTTTGTAGCGACTTCTATAATCAGTTTGCCATGAATTGTTTCTTTGCCTTTTTTCAATCCTTCTTTGATAAATGTTGTATCAAAAAGCTCCAGCTTAGGAAGAACTTTCATTGACATCACCGTATCTACTTGCGTTTCCAAGTTAAAAGGTTCGACTCCTGTAGTTCCTAATTCCAAATGACTATGGTCTTTTAAGCGAATAGTATTCCAGTATTTTTTATCGTTATAATACGTTGCTTTCATAGCATTTGAACTTCTTCTTTTTATTTTGGGCGCATCAATAAAACTTACACCATTTTCAACTGTCAGCGAACTTTGTTCCCCCTCTAACTCTAATAAAGATGGTGGTCGTGCTTTTGATGTATACGTACCTTTATCTGCATACGCAAATGTTTCTTCTCCCTGATTTAACAAAGACGCTGAAGTCAACATAAAATTCCCTTTTTTAACTAGAATCTTACGTTTGTCATTTTTTCCAGCAGACAGGGAAATTCCTTCAATGTTAATGTTATTTTTCGGAGGCGTTAGGTAAACATTTGAACCTGCAATCACAAAACCACCATCCAAAAACTGTTCCCAGTCCTTATTCATTGGATTATTGACTTTTGCATCACTGGCATATTCACTAAAATTAACCGACGGATTACCTGTTGGCTCTTGTTCTAGCACGACTTCTCCTTTAATCAAGAAAAAACCTTTATCCCTTTTACTTGATCCGGTGTTGTTGACCAATAAATTAGGTGTTTTTATCTCATAGAGGTCGTTATCTACATATAGACCTGCGTTTTTATTCGTTGATTTACTTACATCAATAGTGACGTATATTCCTACATCCGCTTTAATATTAAGATTTTTTATGGCATTTATCTCTTGGTTCGGATTTTCGTCATTACGAAGTGCAATAATATTTTTCGCGGTAATCGATTTTTTTCCGTTCAGCAAGACGCCGTTTTTTAGGAAAAAAGAGCCTGCAACGTTTAAATCTTTGTATATAACTGAATTGGGTCCTTTCCAAAAATTCAAAAAAGTCCCATCTTGAAGATCGACTAAAAAATTATTGGACCGTCCATAACTTGTTTCATAATGACTAAAATATTCTTTATATGGAAATAGTGGTTGATTTGATTGATAACGATAAATGTGATCCATTTTCCGAATCCAAGTATCAGCCGTAATCAGTTCTTCTCCGTCAGCAAGTGAGGGTTGGTAATACACATACCTCCAAGCATCTAATTTTGATGCTACTACTTTTTGTTGACCTTGCGTCCATTGAAACTCGTACACATAGTCTCCTTTAGAGGAGGCTTTTTTTATCTGTCCATTTTTCATCGTTTGCTCAACATTAATCTCTAATGTAAAGGTGGTGTTCGTGTTAATTATTCCATCTTTAGAGTCACTTGCTTCCATTGGTATCCAACCATTAGCACCGCTGTCCTCAGAAATAAATTTATATGGATTGATGATCGAAACAGTTGGTTCGGATACTTTCACGGTAAAAGAAAAATCTTGTTGTTTCCCAATACTCATTTTTTCAATTGGCTGATTTTGCAGCTCGTTCGTTACCTCAGACATTTTATTAGTTAATACTGTTTTATCTAGTCCTAATTGAGTGTTTCCAGATAGTTTTGATTCGATCGTTTGTTTTATCTTCATGGAAGCTTCCTGAAAAGCGTATTCTTTCACATCTTTCATTTTTGCTAATTGATCAACTGCACTTATCTGAAGAAAATTATTTCTAGCTCTTAAAAAAATTCCCATCATCACAAGACTTACAATCACGATTGCTCCTAATGCGTAGAGTAAGGCATAACCTGCTTCATCATTTTTCAGTTTTTTACCATCTACCTTCACCCGGAATCTCTCCTTTTGCCTTTAATTCATCACGATAAGTGAATTCTGCTTTTCGACTGTATAAAATCTTTGTACTCTCTTCTTCTTCAATACCACCTCTTCCAGACAGATTAATTTCACCATTTTTAATATAGTGACCAAAATCAATACTCCCTTTGTAAAAAAGAATCGTAACACTAGTTTGGATTGTAAAAGTATCTCGATAATTTGGTGTCCTAAATTGTGTTTTTAAGGATTCATTTTTATTTTTTTGCTGAAAAATTTTGATTTTATAGTCTTGATTTTTTAATTGATAAAAGCGCGCATTTGAATTTTTCCCGCTATCTTTTGTGGCATCTACTATATCAGTAAGTCCGATTTTATTTTTCCCTTGCTCTGATAAAGCGATTGGTTTTTGATTTGCCGCTTCAGAGTCGAAAACACTAATGATCTGATTCGTCTGCCACGGATTTTCTGAAGAAGTTGTTGCAGGAAATTTTCCCAAATATCCGGCTTTTTCATAAAGACCTTCTATTTTTGATAATTGGTTTATTTGAACGACTATGTCGTTTGCAGTTTGCTGAAACTCGATTTTTTCTCCTTGGATTGAAAATGCTTTACCAATACTACCGATAACCGCTCCAAAAAATAGAATCACGATTGAAAAAATGGCTAAAGTTGCAATCATCTCTATTAATGTTAATCCATCTTCATTTTTCAGAATCTTGCTCATGTTTTCTCCTTCAATTTACTGCTAATAAGTGATTACCCAATTAAATAACGTATCTGTCATTAATCGACCCGTACTTTCATCATAAATTTCTAAGAATACTTCTATACCATCCTTACGAGGATCATACTTTTTCGAAGTATTTTTAAAATGCACTTTACACAATACTAAATAATTATGCTGATTTGCTGTTCCAATATATCTGCCTAAGTAATTGCTTTCTTCTTTTTCTAACGTTCCTTCTTCTGCATCTTTCCATTTCTTGGGAAGTAACGTTCTTTTATCTGGGTAGCTATATTCAATTTTCCGTTCTTGTTGTTTATTCGTAGTTTCCACTCTTCCGGTCAAATCAACTTTTTGCTCACCGTAAATGGAGATATTTCCACCGTTCGTCTGAATCCCTGAATTATCGAGAATGAGATAATTTCTTCTTACCTTTTGACTAGTTGTCAAATGCTCATTGTTCTTGACACTAAAGACATACTGATTCAAACCAGCTAAGTCTTGTGTTTGCCCGCGATACCCCATCCATTCACGAAGTTCATCACGAATAGCTTGTGCTTCTTTTTTCTTTTCGTTCAATTCAATCATTTGTTGATTTCGAACCAACATTGATGCTAGTAACATAAATGACGTCCCCAATATAACTACCGCTACTAAAACTTCTATCAGGGTCAAACCATCTTCATTCCTTATCATTAAAGCGACCCATCCTTTATAAATAACGTATAAAATTTCAAACAAAATAATAAAATCCTTACAACTACAGAACTATACAACATTTTCAAGATTTTAACAATCCGTAAAATAACTTATTAAGTGATGACGAAATTACACATAAAAATTAAAATTAGCATTTTTTTAAAAAATTTGAATATAAAATAAACCAAATAAAAAACGAATTAAAAAACAAACAAAGCTTTCGTATCGCTTCTTAAAATTGTTTTAAAAATGGATAACGTCAAACAAACTATTAGGTAATCAAGATTGAGATCATTAATGAAAATTTCTTTTTTTTACAATTTAAAACATTAAATGAATTAAACTGAATTTAAAATCACCAAAAATTTTTTTTGATTTTTTCTGAGCTATTCCTTTAAAATTAAAGAACGATGAGAAAAAAGCAGTTGGAACAAAGCGCTCTTCGCTTTGTTCCAACTGCTAAAAAACAACAGAATCTTACGAGACTCTGTTGTTTTTAATATAAATAGTGCTATTTTCATCTAAAGTTTCAATTAATCCGTTGGACGCACCAATTTTTATAACATATCAAATAACGATAATTGATTCTCATCCGGTAAATCTTTTAACACGCCATTTTCTGTCATGTATTCAATCAAAGTTTTTGAGACTTTCCCTCGACTTGCAAGATCTTCTTTAGATAAGAATGGTTCTGTTCTTGCTTCTACAATTGATTTTGCCACATTCAATCCCAAACTAGGTACCGCTCTGAAAGGTGCGATCAAGGTATCTCCGTCAATCACAAAATTCTCAGCATCTGATTTATATAAATCAATCATACCAAATTTAAAGCCGCGTTCAATCATTTCATTAGCAAGTTCTAAAACCGTTAAAAGATTTTTTTCTTTTGTGGAAGCTTCCAATCCCTTATCTTGAATCTCTTTCATTCGCGCTTTCACTGCTTCTTTGCCTTGCGACATAGCAACCAAATCGAAATCATCTGCACGAACAGAGAAATAAGCACAATAGTATAGAATCGGGAAATACACTTTAAAGTACGCCACACGTAACGCCATCAAAACATAAGCAGCCGCATGGGCTTTTGGGAACATATACTTGATCTTGGAACAAGAATCAATATACCAGTCTGGCACATTGTTTTCTTTCATTGCGGTCAAATACTCTTCTCTTAATTCATCAGGGATTTTATTCCAAAGCCCTTTACGCACCGTCTCCATGATCTTAAAGGCCATACCACTGTCTAGTCCAGCATGAATCAAGTAAACCATGATATCATCACGACAACCAATAACCTCTGCGAGATTCGCTTCTCCTCGGCGAATCAATTCTTCAGCATTTCCTAACCAAACATCAGTCCCGTGAGACAGTCCAGATATTTGGAGTAACTCTGCAAAAGTTGACGGATGCGTCTCTTCTAACATTCCTCGTACGAAACGAGTACCAAACTCAGGTATTCCCAAAGTACCCGTTTTAGAATAAATTTGCTCTGCTGTCACACCTAATACTTCGGGTCCAGCAAAAATGCGCATCATTTCAGGATCATCCGTCGGAATCGTTTTAGGATCGATTCCTGATAAATCCTGCAGCATCCGAATAACAGTAGGATCATCATGGCCAAGAATATCAAGTTTCAAAATATTATCATGGATTGAATGGAAATCAAAGTGAGTCGTTTTCCATTCAGAATTTTGGTCATCTGCAGGGTATTGGATCGGTGTAAAATCGTAAACATCCATATAATCTGGGATAACGATAATCCCCCCAGGATGTTGTCCAGTCGTCCGTTTAACACCAGTAGAACCTTTTGCTAAGCGATCTACTTCTGCTCCCCTAAAATGAAGATTATGGTCGCGTTCATACCCTTTCACAAATCCATAAGCGGTCTTATCCGCAACCGTACCAATTGTTCCAGCACGATACACATATTCCTCACCGAACAATACTTTCGTGTAGTTGTGCGCTTCTGCTTGATAATCTCCCGAAAAGTTCAAATCGATATCGGGAACTTTATCCCCATGGAACCCTAAGAAGGTTTCAAACGGAATATCATGGCCATCTTTGAATAATCGTTGCCCACAGTTTGGACAGTTTTTCTCTGGCATATCAAACCCTGAACCATATGAGCCGTCTTCAAAAAATTCAGAATGCTTGCAGTTGATACAATGGTAATGTGGAGCTAGAGGATTGACCTCTGTAATCCCAGTCATCGTTGCAACGAAACTTGACCCTACGGATCCACGAGAACCTACTAGGTAACCATCTTCCATACTTTTATGCACTAATTTTTGTGAAATTAAATAGATAACTGAAAACCCATTTCCGATAATACTATCTAATTCTTTTTTTAATCGTTTTTCAACGATATCCGGCAATGGATCACCATAAAGTTCTTTTGCACGAGTGTAACTTAAATTTCTGATTTCATCTTCTGAACCTGGAATCTTTGGGGTATATAAATCATCTTTAACTGGTGTGATTTCTTCGCACATATCAGCGATAGCATTAGTATTTTCTACAACGATTCGATGTGCTGTCTCTTCGCCTAAAAATTGGAAGGCTGTCAACATCTCGTCCGTCGTTCTAAAATGAACAGCTGGTAAACTATGACGATTCAATGGATTAGCCCCGCCCATAGAACCTACTAAAATTTTACGATAAATGCTATCTTCTTCATTCAGATAATGAACGTTTCCAGTTGCTACAACAGGTTTTTCTAATTCATTTCCAATTTTTACTAAGTTCGTTATGATCTCTTCCAAATCTGCTTCACTTTTAACCAATTCCTGTTCAAGAAGTGGTGCGTAAACAGCTTTCGGCATAACCTCTATATAATCATAAAATTTTGCTCGATTTTTCGCCTCTTCTACACCCTTTTGCATCATCGCTTCAAAGATTTCACCATTGGAACATGCGGACCCAATGATCAATCCTTCTCGTAATTTACTTAACTGAGAGCGCGGAATTCGTGGAATTCTGAAAAAATAGTTGATATTAGACATTGAAATCAATTTAAACAGATTTTTTAAACCAGCTTGCGTTGTTGCTAAAATCGTTGCATGAAATGGTCTGGCACGTTTATATGAATCGCCTTCTCCAATATGCATATTCAATTCGTCATGATAATTCATCCCATGATTTTCTTTGGCATCTTTCAAAAAAATCCAGCATAAATGTCCCGTTGATTCGGAATCATAGATCGCTCTATGGTGTTGTTCTAAGTTAACGCCAAACTTCTTAGACAACGTATTCAACCGATGACTCTTGAATGTAGGATGTAAATAACGAGATAACTCCAACGTATCAATAACTGGATTTTCCGCTTCCGGAATATCATATTTTCCATAACTTGTGTTTAAGAATCCCATATCAAATGATGCATTGTGGGCTACAAGAATCGTATCTTTTGAAAATTCTCTAAATAAGCGAAGGACTTCTTCTTCTGATTTTGACCCTCTTACCATCTCATCCGTGATCCCAGTTAAATTGATTGTTGTTTGAGATAATGGATGACCAGGATCAATAAATTGCTCAAACGTGTCGATAATATTCCCTTTGTGCATTTTGACAGCAGCTAATTCAATGATTGTATCGTAGACGGCTGACAATCCAGTCGTTTCAACGTCAAATACGACATAGGTTGCATCGCTTAGTTCAATATGTGCTTCGTTATATGCAATTGGAACACCATCATCAACTACATTGGCTTCCACACCATATAAAATTTTGACTCCCGCTTTCTTCCCAGCACTATGAGCATCTGGAAAACCTTGAGCTCCACCGTGATCGGTAATCGCAATGGCTTTGTGACCCCATTTCCCTGCTTGGGCAACGTAGTCAGCAACATTGTTTGTGGCATCCATTGTACTCATATTGCTGTGTAAATGCAGTTCAACTCGTTTATCGCCTTCTGGTGCATAATCTTTACGAGGTGCATGTTTGACTTCCATCAAATCTTGACAATTCATCACTAAATCTCTCATAAAAGTATCTTCTTGAATACTTCCTCGAACTCGAACCCAACTATGTTTTTGGATTGCATCAAAAATTTGTTCGTCTTTTTCACCATTAGAGAATTTCTTAACGATAAAGGATGAGGTATAATCGGTGATTTTTAAAATCAAAATTTTCCGTTTAGAACGTAACTCTCGAACTTCTACATCAAAGACAAAACCTTCGATTGTCACACGGCGTTCTTCTTCTAAGATATTGCCCATCGGCATGATAGGTTCGTCATTGGGGATATTTCGCCCAAGCCGAATCGGTCCATCAAGGGCTGGCCCTTGTTGCTGCTGTTGTTTTTTCTTTTGTTCATGTTTTACCAATGATTCAGCTGCTTGTTGTTGGAACGCTGCGTCTTGTTCTTGTTTGCGTTCTTCAAATAATGCTAACACACGCTTAGCTTGTTGTTCATCCATCTTAGGTTCAATATGAAACTTTTGAAAACCGTAATGACTAAATAATTCTTCTATTATCGGTAAATATTGTTGTTTCAAATAGGGGATAACTGCATCATTATCAACTGGCAAAATAATTTTTTTATCTTCAATAATAGGAGTTTGCGATTTGATTACACGCTGAACTAATGGCGTATCACATTGACTATTCAACAATGCTAGTTGCCAATAATCCGTCAATTGTTCTTCTGTAAATTCATTTTTATCTGCTGAAATTTTGACAGATACACTTGCAATTTGCTGAAACGCAAGCTCTAATTGTTGCATAAATGATTGATATAGCATAACTGGTAATATTTCAGTGAATCCTAAATGAAATTCCCATAAGCGGCTTTGTTGATGAACCACAACTTTGTCAATTCTTCCTTGTTGAATAAGCGGATGCTGCCGCTCTTGTTCATTTAATTGAATCTGATCAATCAACTTTGCAAATAACTCTTGTGCCTTGTCTGCCACTAATGAACCTCCTTATTTTAAAAGCGAAATGGGCTCGTTTAGGTCTGAATAAAAAATAGCAAAAATTAACGGAGGCGCTTCTTGCCTCTTTTTATTTTTATCTTTTTTCCGAAGACCTAGCCCACGCAGCTAGATAGATAAAAGCGAAATGGGCTGGGTCCTTTCTGTTTAAAAAATCATCGATAGAAAATAACACTGTTTTCTTGCCCACATCTGATCTTTTTACAAAAAAATTAGCCCAAAAACGTACTATAATGAAACCGTCAGTCCTAGCTGACCAACTTGATAAGAAAGAGGCCCTTAGACATTTCTGCCAAGTGCCTCGCCACAATTAAGTATACTATTTTTTCCGTTGAAATTCAATGCAAACAAAACTTATGCGTTCTGATTTACTACCATTCTCCAATTAATCGTATCGAAAAATGTTTACGGAATCTGATTGAAGATTAATCCCGTAAACATTTTTAGCTTTATTCTTTATCTGCGTTCAATAAGATAGATAACGTACTTTCAAGTTCCTCTTTGCGAACCTCAACCATCTCTCCAGTTCGTTTGATTTTCACTTCAACTACACCATCTACTGCTTTCTTACCAACTGTGATACGAATTGGACAACCAATCAAGTCCGCATCAGCAAATTTCACTCCTGCTCGCTCATTACGATCATCAACTAGTACTTCATATCCTGCCGCTGACATTACTTCTTCTACTTCTTGTGCAAGTTTTGTCTGATATTCGTCTTTAATGTTCATTTGAACAACATGCAAATCAAATGGTGAAATGCCTGTCGGCCAGTTAATACCATTTTCATCAATATTTTGTTCAACGATCGCAGATAGTAAACGGCTAACGCCAATTCCGTAACAACCCATGATCACATGTTTTTCTCTACCGTTTTCGTCTAAAACAGTGGCACCCATTGCTTCACTATAACGAGTTCCAAGTTTAAAGATATGACCAATTTCGATTCCTTTAGTAAATTCTAAGACACCATTCCCATCAGGAGAAGGATCTCCTTCTTGTACAAAACGTAAATCTTCATAGCTGATCGGAGTAAAATCACGTCCTGGATTAACATTGCTATAATGGAAACCAGTCTCATTAGCACCTGTGATTGCATTCGCTAAATCTTGGACATGTAAATCAGCAAATAATCTCACTTCTTCAGAAAGCTCTACAGGACCAACAGATCCAAAATCAGCACCCAAATACTTACGTGCGTCTTCTTCTGTTGCTTCTTCTAAAAAGTCAACGCCTAAGAAGTTTTTCAGCTTAACATCATTCACTTCATGATCTCCACGAACTAAAATCAACACAGGTTCTGCATCAGCCATAAATAGGACTGATTTGATGATTCGTTGTGCTTCGACGTTGAAAAATGATGCAACTTGTTCGATTGAGCCAACATTTGGTGTTGCTACTTTTTCTAAGTCTAGCTGAGTTTCGTGTGACTTCTTAGGTGTATACAAGCTTGTTGCCATCTCTAAGTTTGCTGCATAATCACCATCTGTTGAGAAACAAATCGTATCTTCACCGATATCAGAAATAGCCATGAATTCTTTAGAATCTTTTCCACCCATTGCTCCGCCATCGCCAATGATTGCTCTAAAATTCAGCCCACAACGTTCAAAAATAGCTGAATAAGCTTTTTCATAATCACGGTATGATTGATCCAAACTTTCTTCATCAGCATGGAACGAATAGCCATCTTTCATGATAAATTCTCTGCCTCGTAATAACCCGAAACGCGGACGTTTTTCATCACGATATTTTGTTTGAATTTGGTAAAGATTTAATGGCAAACGTTTATATGAGTTCACCTCATCACGAATCAGTTCTGTAAACGTTTCTTCATGTGTTGGACCAAGAATATAATCACGATCATTACGGTCTTTTAAGCGATATAGATTTGGACCATACGTTTCATAACGACCAGATTCTTTCCACAATTCTGCTGGAAGCAATGCAGGCATCAACATTTCAATAGCATCGATCTTGTCGAATTCTTCTCGCATGATTTTTTTTAGTTTCTCAAGTACTCGATTTGCTAGTGGTAAATACGAATAAATTCCTGCTGAGACTTGGCGAATATACCCTGCTCTCAATAACATTTGATGACTTAACACTTCAGCATCATTTGGTACCTCACGTAAAGTTGGAATTAGCATTTTTGACTGTTTCATTAGAACTCTCCTTTGTTTAAACGAATTGTTGAATCTCCTCAAGTGATTCGTTCTATAAATCCAATTAATTATTTAAAAGAAAAAACGTTGAATATCGTTCCAAGTAACTAACACCATCAATAACATGATGAAACCAAAGCCTATCAGTGTTAGTATGCCTTCTTTTTCCTGACTTAAAGGTTTTCCTCTAAGCCCTTCAAAAATATTTAAAACGATTTTTCCACCATCTAAAGCAGGAATTGGCAATAAGTTGATGATCCCAAGGTTGACGGATAACATAGCCATCAACCAGATCACAGTGTTTAAACCAGCTTTGGATGCTTCTGCGGACATTTGGAACATCATTACTGGACCACCCAATTTATCTAAACTAAATCCAGTAAATAATGATTTAAGAGCTTTGAATATTTGCATAGAACTACTTAAAGTTGTTTCTACTCCGCCAAGCAGTTTATCTGCTAAGCCCGTTTTCTTCGGCGGTAAGATTCCAATCACACCAATTTCTTGTTTGCCAGATTTTTGACTTTTAGGTATTACATCAACTTCTCTAGTTTTTCCATCAGATTCTACCATTAGGTTCAATTCTTTATCAGGACTATCTTGAATTATTTTTGTGAAATCATTCCAGTCACTAACAGATGTGCCATTGATTGATACAATTTTATCATCTGCTTTTAAGCTAGCTTTTGCGGCTGGACTATCTGGTTGGACACCACCGATTAGATTAGTATTTGTATACGTCACACCACCTTGCATAAAGACATAAACTGTAAACAATACTAACGCGAGAATAAAATTGTTCATCGGTCCAGCGAAATTCGTCAACATCCGTTGCCAAAGTTTTGCGGATTGGAACTGTACATCGATCGGTGCAATTCTAACTTCCGTTCCATCTTGTTCAATGATCGTTGCATCGTGATTCACTTTATACGTAGTCTCTTCTGATTCATCTCCATTGACATAACCTTTGATGAATAGTTCTCTTTCCAAATCAGCCTCTAGCATTTCCATTGGAATACTATTTGTCAATTGAACTTTCTTACTTGTATTGATTTTTACGACTTCTTCCTGTTCATTCAACTCAACAGAAAGAGTCATTCCGGGGGCTAACTCCGTCTCGTCTTCACCCATCCCAGCCATGCGAACATAGCCACCTATCGGTAAAATACGAATTGTATAGGTTGTGCCATCTTTACCTTGATGGGCAAAAATCTTCGGACCCATACCAATCGCAAATTCACGTACCAATATTCCTGAACGCTTTGCGAAGAAAAAATGTCCAAATTCATGTACTAAGACAAGAATTCCAAAGACAATAATAAATGTAATGATTGTTTTCATAACAGACCTTCTTCCTTTATCCATCTTTCTACGATAGTTCTTGTTTGTTTATCGATTGCAATCACTTCTTCCAAAGTGACTTCCTTTGTTTCTGTATAATTCCAAATTGCTTTTTGGACAAATTCCTCAATTTGAAGATATGAAATTTTGCCATCAATAAATGCATTTGCCGCAATTTCGTTCGCCGCATTATAGACTGTTGGAAATGCTCCACCTTTTTCCCCAACAATATAAGCAAGTTCTAACATGGGAAAACGCTCAAAATCCATTGGCTTAAAATTTAATTGACTAATCTCAGTTAAATCGAATGCTTTTTCATCTTGAATCGGCAAACGGTTTGGATACGTCAATGCATATTGAATTGGTTCACGCATGTCACTTGGTCCAAGTTGAGCCAAGTATGCACCATCTTTTAAAACAATCATCGAATGAACTATACTTTCTTTATGTAAAACAACTTTTATTTTATCATAATCTGTACCAAATAACCAATGTGCTTCAATAACTTCTAAGCCTTTATTCATCATCGTTGATGAATCTACCGTAATCTTTCTACCCATAGACCAGTTTGGATGGTTCAATGCCTCTTCCAAAGTAACAGTTTTAAGCTCTTCACGAGTTAAATCTCTAAAGCTACCACCTGATGCTGTGATTACTAACTCTTTTAAATTATCTGATTTTTGTCCATCTAAACATTGAAAAATTGCTGAATGTTCACTGTCGACGGGTAAAATACGCACTTCATTTTTTCTTGCTTCTTCCATGACCCACTGCCCCGCCATAACTAACGTTTCTTTGTTTGCTAAAGCAATATCTTTCTTTGCTTTAATTGCAGCTAATGTAGGATTCAACCCCACACTGCCTGTAACCGCAGTTAATACGACGTCAACTGATTCAAGCGTTGCAGCTTTTATTAGCCCCTCTTCGCCTACTCCAAATTCAATTTCAGGGAAACGAGTAGTAAACTCTTTTTTCATTTGTTCTGTGCCTACACCCACATATTTCGGCTTTAACATTTTAATTAAATCCGCGCCTTTTTCACTATTTGAATGAAAGGTCAACGATTCGATTTGGAATAACTCAGGATACGCTGTAACAACAGCCACTGTGTTCGTGCCAATAGAACCTGTAGCACCTAATAATGCAATGTTTTTCATATTAAAAAGAAAAACCCTGAACATTCAGAGTTTTTCACCTTCCCTTCTTGTTTAGAAAATTAAAATAGTCCGAATAAATGCATAATTGGAAAAACAAAAAGTAAGCTGTCGAAACGATCTAATATACCGCCGTGCCCTGGTAAAATAGTGCCGGAATCTTTTACATCATAATGACGTTTGATGGATGATTCAACTAAATCTCCGAATTGTCCGACAATCGAAAAGACAACAGTGATAATTAGCATAGTTGGCAAGTTATAAACAAACAATTCTTTATTTGGTGTCAACAGCAAGAACAATAATGCCACAACGACTGCGCAGAGAATTCCGCCTAATGAGCCTTCAATCGTTTTGTTAGGTGAAACTTCTGGCCATAACTTTCTTTTCCCAAACTGTTTCCCAATAAAATAAGCCCCAATATCCGTTGCCCATACAACAAATAATGCATAAAGCAATACAACAAAACCAGTATGTCTAGCGCTCACAAAGTTTTGGAAGCCGACACCTACATACAAACTTGTGATAACTGGAAAACCAGCTTGAGAGATGGTATACATATTCTTGGAAGCAACTAAACCACCTAATAAAATCATAACTGTTAGGTAAAATAAAATAAAATTATCCGCTTTTTCTGGTAAAAAGAAAAACCAGCGATCTTTTGGCAAAACTAAAAATACTGCGCCTAAAGCTGAAAGTACACCTTCAAAACTAGCAATTTCTAGTCCTTTCATTCTAAATAATTCATAAACCCCTACAACTGCCAATATCGCTGCCGCAAGTTCAATCGCAAAGCCCCCGTACCAAATGATCGGTATAAATACTACTAATGCTACGGCAGCAGTAATAACGCGCTGTCTCATTTATCTTCCTCCTCTGTTTCCTTTAAGCCGCCAAAACGGCGATTTCTATTTTGAAACGATGCTAGCGCATTTTCTAATAGTTTATCATTAAAATCAGGCCACAAAGCATCTGTAAAAAACAATTCGCTGTACGCTATCTGCCAAAGCAAGAAATTACTGATTCTTTCTTCGCCACTTGTACGAATCAATAATTCTGGGTCCCTTAAGTCCTCGGATAAAAAGCTTGTCATCAAATGATCCTCAATTGTCTCCTCAGTAATCTCGTCAGTCGATAGTTGATTATTTGCGGCTTTTGCAGCTATTTCTTTTACCGCTGTCAGAATTTCAGCTCTTGAACCATAGTTTAAAGCAAAATTTAAAATCATACCAGTATTATTTTTTGTTTGTTCAATCGCTCGCTCTATTGCATCCTGTGTATGCGCTGGTAACAATTCTTTGTACCCCATTACTTGAACTTTTACATTTTCTTTGATCAACTCTGGTACAAAGGTATCAAAAAAATCGACTGGTAACTGCATTAGAAAACTTACTTCATCTGTTGGTCGTTTCCAATTTTCAGTTGAAAATGCATATAACGTTAGGACTTTGATCCCTAATTTACTAGCATGTTTCGTAATTTTTTTAACTGTGTTCATGCCTTCTTTATGCCCAGCAATTCGTGGCAAACGTCGATTTTGAGCCCACCGACCATTCCCGTCCATAATAACGGCTACGTGTCCTGGGATCGGACCTTCGCTATCAAAAGTAAATGTACTCTCTTTTTGTATGTATTTATTCTTTTGCGGAAAAAAACGTAACATATTTTTCCCTCCATTCCAAAAATCTGTCTAGACTATTATAGCAATATCTTTCAGAAATGCCTATGCAAATGGAAAGATTTCCACATTATTTAATAAATTTATGAGGGAATCCGCTTAATTCAGGCTAAACTTGCACTTAAAAATGGGTTCTGCCGTCTTTTTACTCATAAAATTTTCCATTAAATTAAAAAAGAAAGGAAGCAAAACTTAAAATCGTTTTGCTTCACTTCCCAAAAAAATGCATTTTAATCCATCTTTTCTTCTTTTTCTGAAGGTTTATTTTCTTCAGGCTTTAGATTCCCTTTGCTGACACCGATTTGAACAACAGAATTGATCGGAATAAATTCATTATATTGACTCATATTCACCACAGTCCCTTTAGTTACAGTTGAATCGACATAATAAACCTGATAGGTGATATTCGCACCTTTTGACTGATAATCATCGTAGAAAATCTTTTGAAGATCTCCTTCTAAAGTATTGTCGCGCAAATCTTTAATATAGGGTCTTCCTGAAGAATAAACGACTTGAATCACAGGCTTTTCATCTTTTTCTGTATATTTTTTCCCTATCTCTACGGATTGACTGATAAATTGACCGTATGGAACCTCATCATTAAATAATTGTTTCACTTGAACTTGTAATCCACTTGCTTTTGATTCTGCTTCTTCTACTGTAAATTGCGAAAAATCTGGGACAATTAACGCTTTACCTGTTGAAACGGTAATTGACATTGCTTCTTTTTTGGCAACCTTAGTGTCTTTCCCAACGCTTTGAGAAATAATTTTCCCAGTCTCTACCTTATCAGAGTCCGCTTCCTCGACTGTTAGTGTAATTTCATTTTTCTTAGCCCATTCAGTTGCTTCTTCTTTTGGCTTTCCAGCAAAATCAGGCATCGGAATATCTTTTTCAAAAACTTCTTTGCCTTTAGAAAAATAGACTTTGGCTTTGTCTTTACGTTTATAATTTTCGGCTTTTACATCTTTGTTTGTTATTTCGAATTTTAGATAGTCACCTGCTGCTACTTTATCACTGTATTCTTCAATGATAGCTAAATTATCTGCTTTTTGCTTGCTGATCCATTTTTTCGCATCTGCTGTTTTCATTGATTTGAAGTCTGGTAGTGAAATGGCTTCTTCTGGGTCCGCTCCAAGGCTAGCATCAACTACTAAAGTTTTACCTTTTTTGATTTTCTTGTTTTTCACTGTTTGTTGAATGATTACGTTTGCTTCTTTATCAAAATCGTATTTTTGCTCTACTTGAAGTTTTACGCCATTCTCAGTTGTCCATTCACGTACTTCAGACAATTCTTTTCCTTCAAAATTAGGGACTCTTACATGGGTCATTTGGTAATAGCCAAAATATAATAATAAAACTGCTGCCAAACTTCCTAGACCAATATAAAGATATTTTTTGATTTTCTCTTTTTTATAGTTTGGATCTGTTTCAATCACTTCTTCGGGATTCTTTGACTGATTCACTGGTATTGTAGTAGTTGGTTCAGTTTCTTTAACTGGTTCTTGTACCGACTCGTATTTTTTCTTTTTTGATCTTTTTTTAGAATATATCAAGCCCTCAGTATCACTTGATTCAATTTTTTTCTCTTTTGCAGCAGTAGGAGCATTACCCGGATTGTTTCGTGGTCCATACGATACTTCAGAGTGACTTTCTCCTTGTTTGACAGCCGAATCTTCTTTACCTATTGAATCCTTTTCAGACTTCGGTTTCTTGTCAGGTTCATTTTTACTTAATTTTTCTTTTTGTTCATTTTTTTTCTGGCGGGTTTTCTCATAATTATCTCCGCTGAAATTTGATAGAAAATCACTCATATTTTTTTAACACACCTTTTTTCAGGTAATAAGTCTCATCTGATTGCCCAGCAATATCATTAGAATGCGTCACAACAATTACACATTTGTTATGAACTTTTGCTAGATTTTGAAAAATATCTACAATCTCTTGCTCCATTCCTTCATCTAAATTCCCCGTTGGTTCATCCGCCAAAATAATGTCTACATTTGTTGCTAAAGCTCTGGCAATCGCAACACGTTGTTGTTCACCACCGGAAAGCTGATTTACGAGTCGATCCGCTTTTTCGCTTGTGATCCCGATGTAATCTAGTAAATTATACGCAACTTCTTTTTGATTTGGTGGTAGTTCATTGTCTGTGATCGACATTGCAACTAACACATTTTCCAATGCTGTCAGATAAGGAACTAAGTTGTAACTCTGGAAAATAATACTGATATCATCGCGACGATATTTCTCATATCCGATTGTTTTGATATCTTTTCCATTCAATAAAACTTGCCCCTCTTTAGGCGTATCCAAAGCACTGATCAGAGAAAGGAATGTTGTTTTTCCTGAACCAGATTGCCCCAAAATAGTATAAAATTTCCCCTGTTCAAAAGCAACATTGGTATTTTTTAATATAAAACGACGTTGATCTCCATCTTGGTAAAAATAACTGAGATCTTTTGTTTCTAAAATTGCCATTTTCCTTGCCTCCTACATCATGATTTTCTTTGGATTTAAACGAACGATGTACAGTAATGGTAAAATTGCTGACATTAGAACTGTACCTAATCCAACAACTAAATACGTAACGATATATCCTAATGAGAATTTCACTTCATAAGCGTTCATGATATCATCCGTTGTCAATTCTGTTGTACCTAGTCCATCAAAGCCCATAAACATGTTCATTTGGTCATTTGAATTATTTAATAGGTCGCTATTCAATAAAGATTCTGAAACCATTTTCCCTAAGAAATTCCCTGTAATCAAAGAAAGAATCAGTGCAATTCCACTTATGATCAACATCTCAATAATAATTTGTCCCATAACGTGGCTACGTTTATCACCTAATGAGAGATAAATTCCTAATTCATGTTTGCGATCACGCATAAACAATAAGACGACAAGTGAAATTATCAGTAACGTAGCAATGACCGCAATCATAACCACATAACCTGAAATTTGAGACATTTTTTTCATACTTCCACCGATTTGTTCATATTGATCCGTTGAAGCTTTCACAGTATACAGCTTAGGTAAAAGCGGCTGTGTTTCTTGTTTAAAGGCTTCCACCTCATCTGGACTTTTCAAAACATACACAGGTGTATAATATTCTTCTAGACTCTCTTCTGACAGATAGGGACTATCTGGATCAACTTTTTTTAGCTTTTCAATATTGTCTTTGCTAATTTCTAACACTGTTTTGTTTGGTAAATAAATTGTGTTGAGTTGTTGCATTGACATATATTGTTGATTCATATTTTGCTCTTCATTTTTTTTATTTTCTTTGTCTTTCATTTCTACTGTTGTAGGTTCAAAAATTCCGATAATTTGGATAGGGACATCCGTCTTGAATAATTCTTTTTCATCGCCATTCTCGTTATAATCATACGTTCTAGTATCCATGACCATCTGATCACCTACAGAAAGCCCATTTTCTTCTGCTACTTTTGAAGAAATCAAGCCGACATTTTTGCCATTGTCAATCTCTTCTTGAGTAAATACTTTACCTGCTACTATTTTTATATTTTTTTCTTCAACATCTAAAATTTTGTGATAGTTGGATCCTTTTAAGGTAAATCCTTCCATCATGCCTCCAGATTGCTCTGATTCTAATGAAGCACTTTTCAATTCCTTTGTCTGAACCATCGCTAAAGCGTTATAATCATAATATTTTACATATGGAGATTCCCCAACTTTTTTCATTAAATCAATTTTAAGTTGCTCAATTTTAAGGTCTTCTTTTGCAAATTCTTCTTGATTATTCTCATAATCGATTTGAATCGTAGCCGTACCACCTAATTGCTTCTTGACATTCTTTTCAACGTTCTGTGTAGACTGTTGAATCGCAATGGCTCCTGCAATAACGTTTCCCAACACAAAAATCACTGCAAATAAAATGAGTGATTTCCCCTTTTTTCTAGTAACACTGCATAATGCACGTTTGATAAAATTCACCTTTTCAGCTCCCTTTTGAAAATATAGTTAACATCATTATTCCATATCCCATGAGGTTTAACAAGATGTTTTTTCTTGCACTCGCTCGATCTTACAAAATCTATAGATTATATCTTTATAATCATTATTTTATATAAAAAAACAAGAAAATACACTATTCAAGTGGATTTTCTTGTTCTTTCATATTCAAATAACTTATTAAACTTCTAACAGTTCTTTTTCTTTCTCAGAAGTGATCGTATCAATATTTTTCACACTATCATCTGTTAATTTTTGGGCTTCTTTTTCTAAATTGCGCAACTCATCTTCAGTGATATCATTACTTTTTTGTTGTTTTTTTAACTCATCAATAGCATCACGACGAATATTACGAACAGCGATTTTCGCATTTTCAGCAGCTTTTTTTACATCTTTCGCTAATTCTTTACGACGCTCTTCCGTTAATTGTGGAATCACTAAGCGTATCACTGTACCGTCATTTGTTGGGCTGATGCCAATATCACTAGCTTGAATTGCTTTTTCAATATCTTCAAGTGAATTTTTATCAAAAGGTGTGATCATCAATACCCGGGCCTCTGGAATATTGATTCCAGCTAATTGATTCACAGGTGTTAGTGCACCATAGTAATCTACTTGAATACGGTCCAAAAGACTTGCATTAGCGCGTCCTGCACGGATTTGACCCAATTCACGTTGTAAACTTTGTTCTGCTTTACTCATTTTTTCTTTTGCTGTTTCTAATACCGTTCCACTCATTTGTTATTTCCCCCTTACGGTTGTTCCAATATTTTCACCTAGACATGCACGGCGAATATTGCCTGTTTCGTTTAAATTGAACACCACCAATGGAATATCATTATCCATACTTAGTGAACTTGCTGTTGAGTCCATTACTTGCAATCCTTTTGAAATCACATCTAAATGTGTTAGTTCTTCAAATTTAACTGCAGTTGCATCCAATTTAGGATCGGCAGAATATACACCATCAACATTATTCTTAGCCATTAAAATAACATCTGCATCGATCTCTGCCGCACGTAAAGCTGCAGTTGTATCAGTTGAAAAATATGGATTTCCTGTACCACCTGCAAAAATAACGATACGTCCTTTTTCTAAATGACGTTCTGCACGTCGACGAATATATGGTTCTGCAATTTGACGCATCTCGATTGATGTTTGAACGCGAGTAGGAACACCTAGATTTTCTAACGTATCTTGCAATGCCAAAGCGTTCATTACAGTTGCTAACATTCCCATGTAATCTGCTTGTGCACGTTCCATACCCATTTGGGCACCGATTTGTCCACGCCAGATGTTTCCACCACCGACAACGATTGCCATTTCAATTCCTAATTCATGAACTTCTTTGATTTCTTCTACAATCTCTTTGATTGTTGGAGGTTTAATTCCAAAACCTTCTTCTCCGGCCAAAGCTTCGCCACTTAACTTTAATACAACACGTTGATATTTAGGTTTTACCATTTTTGTTTTCCCTCCACCATTTGTCTAAGAACATTTTAACATACTCTAGGCATTCTGCCAGTTTATTTCTTTTGATTTGCCTAAAAAAAGGGAGCGCATCTCAATGCGTTCCCAACTGTTACCTAAGCAACAGATTTATTTTTTGATTTGGCTCATTACTTCGTCTGCAAAGTTATCTTCACGTTTTTCGATTCCTTCGCCAACTTCAAAGCGGATAAATGATTTAACCGTTGCACCCTTAGAAGCAACAAATTTTTCAACTGTCATATCTGGATCTTTAACGAATGGTTGATCTACTAATGAAATTTCAGCTTTAAATTTATTTAAGCGTCCAACAACCATTTTGTCAACAATATTCGCTGGTTTGCCTTCGTTTAATGCTTGTTCTGAAAGAATTGCTTTTTCATGCTCTAATTCTTCTTGCGGAATTTGAGATTCATTCACATAACGAGGGTTGATAGCTGCCACGTGCATTGCTACGTCTTTAGCAACTTCTTCATCAGTTGTTCCATCTAATACAGTCAATACTGCAATACGTCCACCCATGTGTAAATAAGCACCGAATGCGGCATTGTCATCTTTTTCTACTAGTTCAAAACGACGGAAGCTGATTTTTTCACCAATAACAGTTGTTGCTTCGATCAATTCAGTTTCTAATGTTCCTTTATCTGTTTTAAGTGCTAAAGCTTCTTCCATGTTCGCAGGTTTGTTTGTCGCAATTTCAGTCGCGATTTTTTTAACTAGGTCTTGGAACATTTCATTTTTAGAAACGAAGTCAGTTTCAGAGTTTACTTCTACGATTGCTGCAAAGTTACCGTTTGAAGCAACATTTGCTAAACCTTCAGCTGCTACACGATCATTTTTCTTAGCGGCTTTGGCCATTCCTTTTTCACGTAAGTAATCAACAGCGGCTTCCATGTTACCTTCTACTTCTACTAACGCTCTTTTCGCGTCCATCATACCAACACCAGTCATGTCGCGTAATTCTTTAACTAATTTTGCTGAAATATCTGCCATTTTTTGTTCCTCCTAAGTTTTAAAAGCGTAGTAGGCTCGTTTAGCCTTGACAGAAAAATAGGGAAACACGAGAGTGGTGCTTTTTGCCACAATCAGGTTCTGTCTTTTTCCTAAAGACTAGCCTACGAAGCTAGATAGTTTAAAAGCTGAATGAGATCGATTAGACTCGACTGAAAATATGGAAATATGATTGTGATGTTTTTGGTCACAGGTAGATTTCTTCTTTTTCTGAGAGTCTGACTCATGAAGCTAGATAATTTAAGTATAAAATTCGTTTTAAAAAAGCTATCTCAAAGGAGAATCAGGCTTTTTTCGCCTAGCCTTCGAGACAGCTCCGTTATTATTAATTATTCTGCTGAATCGTTGTTACCTTCAACAACGTCTACGATTTCTTCGATTGAAGTTGCAGCTTCTGGTGCTTCTTCAGTAAAGATTTCTTCTACAGCTTGATCTTCACCTTGGTTTCCTTCGATGAAAGCATCAGCCATTTTAGCAGTGATTAATTTAACCGCACGAATCGCATCATCATTAGATGGGATTACTACGTCGATTTCATCTGGATCACAGTTTGTATCAACCATCGCAACGATTGGGATGTTCAATTTATGTGCTTCTTGAACAGCAATACGTTCTTTACGAGGATCCACAATGTACATTACATCTGGAATTCTAGGCATATCAGCGATACCACCTAAGAATTTTTCAAGACGTTCACGTTGTTTGTTTAAACCAACAACTTCTTTTTTAGGAAGAACTTCAAAAGTTCCGTCTTCTTCCATTTTATTGATATCTTTCAAACGTTTGATACGTTTTTGGATTGTATCCCAGTTCGTTAATGTTCCACCTAACCAACGGTGGTTTACGAAGTATTGACCTGAACGAATTGCTTCGTCTTTGATCGCTTCTTGTGCTTGTTTTTTAGTTCCTACGAATAATGCAACGCCACCGTCTTCAGCAACATTTTTCATGTAATCGTAAGCAGCATCTACTAATTTAACTGTTTTTTGTAAGTCAATAATGTAGATTCCGTTTCTTTCTGTGAAGATATATTTCTTCATTTTTGGGTTCCAGCGACGAGTTTGGTGTCCAAAGTGTACGCCGGCTTCTAGTAATTGTTTCATAGAAATTACTGCCATTTTTTGTTTCCTCCAATTTGGTTTTTATTTGTTCCCTCTCCAGTTCTCATCTTTATAAAGAACTACTAGTAAGTAGCACCGCCTTACAAATCGAATCTGGATGTGGATTTAGTGTTTTAACACCGTTATCTAGTATACATGATTCTTTAAAATATTTCAACATACTATTTATACTTTTTTTATCTCTATCTTAACAAAGTAATCGAATTTGATTATTCATCATGTTCAAGAATTACTCGATCGTTCAGCGATTGACTATTTCTATTGTTATGCTCATAATATTCTTCAAACATTTCGATTTGTTTTTTTGAGACGTCAACTGGTGTTTTCAAAATATACCATTCCACATTTTCAGTTAACGGCGGTGTTGTTAACGAACCTAAATAATGATAGTAACTCTTATTTTCTGGAAACATTGATTCAATATCTATGATTTCTGTTTTTTTGCCATCGGACACATCCTCAAGTACTTCTTGAAATCCTTTATTTTCAGCACCTTCTGTAAAAAACACACCAATCACAGCTAAGCGTCCATCTTGGGCTTGATTGACAAAATGAGCTTCTAGAGGATAATATTGCCCATCTATTGTATGTTCACTTTGAGCGTGGAAATGGAATTGCGTTAAGGCGAATCTTCTGTGATTGATTGTCGCTGTGCCTGAATCAGTGACTTGAATACTATGTCTATTATTCTTAGCCTCACTTATTTTACGACTATAATCTAATTGGATTGCACCGCCATCTGCCATCTTTTCTACTAAAGAACTTGGAATGTCAATTGGTGATTGCATTTTGCCAGATACTTGTTTCCAACTTTTTTGATCATCATATTCAAAGTGACTCGCTTCTTTTTTTTGAGAACTTTCTTGCGTGTGTAAAACGTTTTCTACAGGCTCACTCTGTCTTTTTTGGGTACAAGCTGTTACGGGTATTAGCAATGAAAGCAATACTGAAATAAGCAGTTTCTTTTTCATACGTTCATCCTTCTTTCAATTTTTTGTTTGAATTTTGGGAAAGCTCACCTTTAGTTTAAAAATTAATTCGTCCTCCAATCCAAATGTAACTTATATAAATCTTTTTATAATTAATTTATTATATCTTATTTCAGAGAAATTTAGTAGAAAAATTTTCTTAAAATAAAAAAAGACTGAAAACGACATCGCACATGTATTTCGTTTCAGTCTCATAAAGAGTATATTTAGTTATCACTTTCAAAATGGTACATTAAAATCCCAGCTGCAATCGCTACATTTAATGATTCCGCTGCTCCTTTAATTGGAATGTAGATATTTTGATCAGTCTCCTCCAAAAATCTAGATGAAATCCCCTGTCCTTCATTTCCCATAATTAAAGCATAATTCTTAGTCCTGGGTATTTTTTGATAGATGATTGCCTCTGGATTTAGTTCAGTACCGTAAATAGGTATCTTTAATTTTTTGAACATATCAATTATATTATCCAAAGGCTTGAATATTACAGGTAAGTGGTAATTACTTCCTTGCATAGCCCTTAACACCTTCGTATTGTAAATATCGGAACAGCCTTCTCCTAAAATCACACCTGAAAGACCAGCTGCATCGGCAGTCCGAATCATCGTTCCCACATTTCCTGGATCTTGAACATTGTCTAAAAGAAGCCAGCCACCTGAAAATTGTATCGTATTCTCAAGTTCAGGCATCCTAATGATTGCGATCATGCCTTGAGGAGTAGGTAATTCTGAAAGAGATTCTAACACCTCATAAGAGACCTGAATCAATCTTTCTTGTGGCTGTTCGTCTAACCAATCCGACCACTCCGTACGTCCTCGCTGATTAAAAAGTACCCAATCAATTTGAGCGTTTGCTTTCTCAGCTTCTTCAATCAAATGAAATCCTTCAATTATATATTGTTGCTTTTCTTCTCGATACTTTTTTTTATGTAATTTTTTTAATTCCTTGATCATTGCATTTTTTGTCGATAAAATTTCTTTCATTTTCACACCTCACTCGACCATTATACCATGATTCTTTTTAATCAAACAGTCACTACTTTACTTGCCAGAAGATTGAAAAGTCGCTATCATGAATTTAAATAAAAGCGAGGTGTACAACAATGAGAAAAGTACGCATGAATGTGCAAGGTAGAGTCCAAGGTGTGGGATTTCGTTATATGACTAAGATGGTGGCTGATGAACTAGGAATTCACGGTACCGTCCGAAATGAAGAGGATGGATCCGTTTCAATCGAATCCGTAGGCACTGACGAAAAAATGAATCAGTTTATTCAAAAAATCAAAGATTCGCCCAGCCCGGCAGGACGTGTGACCTATATGGATATACAGGAAGATCCACTAATCGAAGAGCATACCACCTTTAAAGTAACAAACTAAATCAGTCCAGAAGAATCTTACTCAGTCTTGAGGCGGATTCTTCTAATTTTTATTGAAAAAAAACGCTTTTTCAAGTATAGTTAACCTTGTGCAAATTTTTTAGAAAAGGAAAGAATAAAATGAGAAAATTAAATAAGTGGCTCTTAAGTTCCGGTCTATTCTCTTTAGTGTTGTTTTTATCTGGATGTGTAAAAACAGGTTCTGACGGCCAGCCAACTGGTGAAGGCATCATCTATAATTTACTTGTAAAACCAATGAGTAGTGCTATTACATACCTCGTTGATAATTTCGATTGGAATTACGGTTGGGCAATCATCTTTATCACGATCATTGTTCGTCTTATTATTATGCCATTAGGATTGAATCAATCCAAAAAAAGCATGATCCAAACAGAAAAAATGCAAGCGATCAAGCCGCAAATCGATGCGGCGCAAGCAAAAGTAAAAGAAGCCACGACTCGTGAAGAACAAATGCAAGCTCAAGCTGAAATGCAACAAGTTTACAAGGAAAATAACATGAGTATGATGGGCGGTATCGGGTGTCTACCTCTATTGATTCAAATGCCAATCTTCTCTGCCTTATTCTTTGCGGCTCGATATACAAAAGGAATTGGCGATGCATCATTCTTTGGTGTTAACCTTGGTCAACCAAGTATTGTATTCGTTGTGTTAGCTGGTGTAGCATACTTACTTCAAGGATACCTTTCAACCATTGGTATTCCAGAAGAACAAAAGAAAACAATGAAATCAATGTTGATCGTGTCTCCGTTAATGATTGTATTCATGTCAATCAGCTCTCCAGCAGGTGTAACATTGTATTGGGTAGTTGGTGGTATTTTCAGTAGTATTCAAACATTGATTACCAATCAATTTTTAAAACCAAGAATCAAAGCTCAAGTAGCAGAGGAACTAAAACAAAATCCACCAAAACAAGTGATTGTCCCTCGTAAAGATGTCACACCAACAGAAGATAAAAATAAACAAAAACCTTCAGCTCCAAAAACTACTACTAAAAATGGTAGAAATGCTGGAAAACAAAATAGAAAATAAAAAAATGACCAACTGGAAGAGAAACTTGCAGTTGGTCATTTTTTATCATTTGGTTGCTGAAACGCCAAAAACGAAAAGGTCAACAACTCGAGTTATACTTAATGATGCGTTACTTTGTTCTGTTTTGATATACGGAGAGAGTGTATTAAGAAAATGAGTTGTAGCAATCTCCGGCGATAAGCCGTTTCGCATAGCAAAGTCACTTTCTTCGAAAAGATTCAACAACGGTGCTTTATAGGAACTGTTCCAAAGCGAAAATAATTTCATCTGGGTTTCTTCAGCTAAGTTCGTCCTGAAATCATGCATCATCAGATCAAAATCAAATGGATGCTTTGTTTTCAGACATTCAGCAAACTTTTGTAATTTACTAATAGTATCCAGACTTGGATTTCCAACAATTTTTACTAATTCTTTGTTTACATCACCTAACAAGCTTTCGATAACCCCTACATAAACTTCTTCTTTATTCTTAAAATGATGATACAAATTTGGTTGAGTCACCTCGGCCAACTGTGCAATTTGCCTTGTAGAGGTACTCTGATACCCGTTATCCATAAATAAACGTGTTGCGACTTGAATAATTTTGACTCGTGTATTTTTCGTTTCTTTTTCCATTACGTAGCCACCTAAAATAAATTTCATTATCATTTTAACAGAAGCTAACGCAGAAACCTAGATTAGATGACGTTCTTTTTTCTTTTAAAGAGTAAAAAGAGTTCATAAATACATACGATAACTAAAATAACTAAACAGATCATGACTGTTGTAATGATTGCTGGATAGGCACCGTCCCAACCATCTGTCGATTGATGTTTATTCAAAATGCCATAATAAGCCCAAATTGTAGCTAAACCATAAGCAACATCACGATTGTAAAGAATTGTTGCGGTAATTATTAGCAAGCCAACAATCAATATCGTAATCGTCCAAAACACTTGATTGTTTTGTAGAAAAGCAATGTTCTTATCAACTAAGAAGGCTGTGATATTAGCAATTGTCGCAATAGTGATCCAACCAAAATAAACGCTAAACGGTAATCTTACAAAGATATAATCCAGCTTCGTCAAATTGGTATTTGCCAAAAGATAATTTGTATATATCAGCACAATAAGCAACCCTAACATGATAACAACAGATAAATTAATTTGCAGATATTGCCATGCCACTAACCATACACTATTAAATATAGAAGAAATTACAAATAACACCCTTATTTTTTTACTAATTTGTTGGTCAGCTATTATCGACCGAGCTGCCGGTTTAAGCCACTGATACACTACAAAACCAGCTAACAGCAAATAAATTACGGACCATATAGCAAACGTCAAACCTGCTGGTGCAAACAAATTAGGATATGAATCCGAAACTTCCTGTGTCGTCATACCATTCATAGGCAATAAAATCGCGGCAGCATTTGTTGCAATCATGACAATATAAATAACAGTTACAAGCACTTTTGTTCCTAGAGATTGATTTTTACTCATTTTAATTCCTCCTTTATAATCCTTTTTTTCCATTATTTCCCTCAAATTAAAATACTGCGCTGCAAAAACGGGTATTCCGCATGTCGCAGCAATAACGAATCCTCCCAGACTAAATCAATCTTTGTGACAAATATTAACCAGTCCTCCCAGACTAAATCAATCTTTGTGACAAATATTAACCAGTCCTTGATTATCACCAAATTGGATAATTCATAGGTTCCCTAACATAGCACGCCGAGTAGAGCTTCTGTGTAAATACCCTAAATAGGCTTGATAAATTTTTTTAGCGATGAAAAGCAACCAGATGAAATCCAGTACTAAAAATGCCAAAGCAGCAACGCTAAAATTATTTCATATAATGTTTCACTTTAACTTCCTCCTCCAAAAATAAAAATAGGTACGATGACCTTATCAATCGATAAGTTTATCGTACCACGTTAAATTCATTTATGAAAAAATTTTGCTTTAAAAAAGGCGAGGATCATTTAGTCGATGATCCTCACCTTTTAAACTATATACTTATTTAACAATCAATAAGTCAAGACTTGCTAATGATAAAGCCATTTTAGTAATTCGATTCAATTCTTTCAATCGATTCGCTTTCACTTGTTCATTTTCCACCATAACCATTGTTTTTTCAAAATACTGCTCAATCAGTGGTCGTAAGTTTACTAATGCTTGGTAATTTTCAGACATTGTATTTTCATTAAAATTCTCTTCTACTTTATTCACTGCCTGATGCAATGCTTTTTCAGCATCATTTTCAAAAAGAGTCGCATCAACTTGACTTTCCTGATTTAATAACTCGCGCCCTTTTTTAGCTAAGTTGATTACGCGTGTCAATGCCTCCATTGATGGTTTGAAATCCTTATCCAACAGATGATTTTTTAGAATCGCTGCTGATGAAAATAATTTTGCCAAGTCTTTTTGCTCAGACGAAATCACTGCATCGATCACATCATGCCGAATATCTTTCGTGGTTAACAACTGGCGCAAACGTGCTTTCACAAAGTCAATAACTTCTTCTTGTCCACTTGTTAATTGAATGCCATATTTTTGACTATCCGCATTAACAGCCGCATCAATATCCGCCTGCAATTGAACTAGCGGGAATTGCCAGCCTTTGCTTTCAACGATGCGAATCACACCGTATGTTTGGCGACGTAAAGCGTAAGGATCATTAGAGCCGCTCGGAATCATCCCAACTGCAAAGAATGAAAATACGCTGTCTAATTTATCAGCAATCGCCAAAACAGATCCAATAGCAGAAACAGGTAATGCACCATCACTTGACGTTGGTAAATAATGTTCACGAATAGCCTGAGCAACAGCAGGTTTTTCGCCATGAAGCAAAGCATATTTTTCACCCATGATTCCTTGTAACTCTGGGAATTCACCCACCATATTCGTGACTAAATCAAACTTATAAATTTCAGAAGCTCGTTTCAAATCTGTTAACTCAGCATCTAATAAACCAACTTCCTTTCCGATAATCTGTCCAATAATGCCTACTCGCTGCATTTTTTCGTAAATCGTACCGATTTTCTCGTGGAAAGTAACATTTTTTAATTTATTAACACATTCGTCGATCGATAATTTTTTATCTTCATTGTAGAAAAATTCCGCATCTTCCAAACGAGCAATCAAAACTTTTTCGTTTCCTTTGATTACATTTTCAATATGGACGTTGTTTCCATTTCTGACAGAAATAAAATGTGGCAATAATAATCCTTGTTCATTCCGGACGTCAAAATAACGTTGGTGTTCTTTCATTGATGTAACCAATACCTCATCTGGAACTGAAAGATATTTTTCATCGAATCCGCCTACAAAAGCAGTTGGGTATTCAACTAAATTATTGACTTCTTCCAACAATTTCTCATCTAAGTCCAATTTCCAATTATTTTTATCCGCTAACTCATTCGCTTGATTTACAATCAGCGCTTTTCTTTCATTAGGATCTACAATAACAAATTGTTCTTTCATTTTTTCTTCGTATTCAGCTGAGTGATTGAACGTTACATCATCACCTAAGAAACGGTGTCCTCGAGAACTTTTATCAGTCGTTACATCGAGTACAGAAAAAGGAATAATTTCATCATCCAGTAAAGCTACGATCCAGTGAATCGGGCGAATATACTCAAAATCATAATCAGCCCAATGCATTGTAACAGGGAATGTTAAACTAGTAATCACATCTTTCAAACCAGTTAATACATCAATCGTTTTTTGACCTTGATTATGCTTTGTCACATAAACATATTCCACACCATTCAGTTCTTTAAATGTAATTGCATCCGTCGTCAAACCTTGACCTCTAACGAATCCTTCAGCTGCTTTACTCCAGTGACCTTCAGCATCTTGCGCAATTTTTCTAGCAGGACCTTTTACTTCTTCTTGTGTATCTTCTTGTTGCTCAGGTAATTTCGTCACACGAATCGCTAAACGACGAGGCGTCGAGAAACTTTGAACAGTTTCATACGTTAAGTTATTTTCGTCTAAGAATTTTACTATTTTGTTTTCCAATTGTAAACGACTTGGGCTGACAATATGAGCTGGCATTTCTTCCAAACCAATTTCAAGTAATAAATCTTTCGCCATATTATTTTGCCTCCTTAGTTGTTTGATTTTCTTTGTTTAAAAGTGGGAATCCTAATTTTTCACGTTCAGCGACGAAAATTTTTGCCACAGCTTTTGCTAAATTTCTGATGCGTGCTAAATATCCAGCACGCTCTGTCACTGAAACAGCCCCACGAGCATCTAATAAATTAAAAGTGTGACTACATTTCAAAATATAATCATACGCAGGATGAACTAAACTTTCATCAATACAACGTTTCGCTTCTTTTTCAAATTTATCAAAGTTTTCTAGTAACATATCTTGATTGCTAATTTCAAATGAATATTTGGAATGTTCATACTCTGGCTGATTGAAAATTTCTCCGTACTTAACACCTTGTGTCCATTCTAAATCGTAAACACTTTCTACTTCTTGAATATAAGACGCTAGTCGCTCGATTCCATAAGTGATTTCTGAAGTAACGGGATGGCAAGCTAGTCCGCCTACTTGCTGGAAATACGTAAACTGAGTAATTTCCATACCATCTAGCCAAACTTCCCACCCTAGACCAGCACACCCCATTGAAGGATTTTCCCAGTTATCTTCGACAAAACGGATATCATGCGCTAATGGGTCGATTCCTAGCAACTCTAGACTTTCTAAATACAACTCCTGAATGTTTTCAGGTGAAGGTTTCATCACAACTTGAAATTGATGATGTTGATACAAACGGTTAGGGTTTTCGCCATAACGTCCATCTGCTGGTCTTCTTGAAGGCTCTACATAAGCAGCATTCCATGGTTCTGGTCCAATTGCTCGTAAAAAAGTATATGGACTCATTGTACCTGCTCCTTTTTCTGTGTCATATGCTTGCATTAGCATACAACCATTTGATGACCAAAATTTTTGTAATGTTAAAATCATTTCTTGAACTGTCAGTTTTTTTTCCATTGTGATCCTCCTATTTTAAATACTAAAAAGCGTAGCTCGCTTTGACTAAAATTCAGTAAAATAAGCTATGAAGTTTTTTTCTACTCAAAACGAACCGATTTCTTTATAAAGCTGTGACAACTGGATAAAACTCAATGACTTCATTTGGCACAACAGATACTTCAACCTTCATTGTTGGCGTGAGTTCCGTATTAATTTTGTAACTCTTTTCGCTAGGATTCGTTTCAAATTCTTCGATGACTGTACCGTCACTTTCTTTGATTTGTACTGATAGTTTAACAAGTGATAACACGTTTAATCGATTCTCTGAAAAATCAGCAGGTAAAAATCGTACAGTGAAATCCATACTGCCCCTCCTTTTTTAGTAAAACATCCGTTTAGCGAGAAAACAAAAAAGTCCCTATGCCTCCATGAGACATAGGGACGAATAATCGCGGTTCCACCCTACTTCCGATATAACTACCGGCAGCTTCGTTTAATAATACTCAAAAGCGCCCTTCAAAAGTTGCTTGTATCTGGCTTACACTTTCCCAGATTCGCTCTAACAGCAGTTCTTTTTACTCTTCTTTTTCAACGTATTTATTTAATTACTCTTTATAATAATCGTTGATTGATTAGATGTCAAATCATTTTTCGAATTATCATAAGACACAAGCCATAAATTGCTTTCTCTCTGTCTCTTATGTACATGATAGGTATCTTGAGCTTTCAGAAAAAAACGATAATGCTACAACATTCGTATTGCCTTTTGATGATAAGTCCAGAAGTGGAACGTTCTGCTTTCAACTACGCTATCGTTCTGGCTAAAGAAAAAATGAAAAACAATCTTCGAAATTAAGTGAATCTGAATCCTCCACACCTAAAACTGCAATAGTTAAAAGGTTTACCACTTAAAAAAACTCTAATACAAATGGGAAGTTGGAAACAAAAGAAATTGTGACTAAACGGAATATTCGTCTACTTGATGATATTATAAGGATCTCGATAAAAATCAACTATACCTACTACTGCTTAACGATTTAAAGTTAAGATACAGTCTTGTCTCATTCTTCGTCCTTTATTTCTCGTTTTGGTAGTTTCAAAGTATCTTCCCAACTTTTCATTTGATCGATAAATTTCTTACTCTTTAGATTGATCCCAACATACTCATCATATAGTTCATCAATCGCTTGCCTGATTGCTGCCTTTGTTTCTGACTTAACATTGATATCCTGAACCTTATCATATGAAATCGCAGAAAAAAGACGAATGAAATGAATTGCTCGTGGATCGGCATGGTAACGATGGTTATCAAGATGCCAATGTCGCTCACAAAGAACCCCGCTATACTTCGAAGAATAGTCAAATTTCCCCCGCGTTTCTTCACAGACTGCACAATGTGTCCATTCAGGCGTAATACCAAAACGACTTAATAACTGGATTTCAAAGATGTTTGTGATAATCTCCGCATCTTTATCCTCGTTTAACAAACGCAATGCCTGCTGAACAAAATGATACAAGTTGGGATCGTAAGTCCGATCATCGATTGCCGCATCCACTAAATTTAAAATATAGGTTGCATAAGCGTTTATAAAAATGTCCCTCTGGATCATTCGAAATGCTTGGACTTCTTTGCTTCCATTCAAAAATGACAATCCCTCTAATCTAAAGTCCCCAATATATATGGCTTCTGTAAAAGGCAAAATAGCAGGACCAATCGGATTATTTTTGCGATGTGCTCCTTTGACAAAAAACATCAATTTACCAAAAGATTCCGTAAAAATTTTGACTAATTTATCTTTTTCTTTGTAGTCTTTGGTAAATAAAATAATCCCTTTCGTTTCCCCTAAAGTCATGTTTTCGCCTCCTATACGCTCTAGTCTATTTTAGCAGAGATAGACGCAAAAGAACAATTCCGTAATAATACAGAATTGTTCGCTCGTTCTTCCTAATAATCGTCTTTGCGATAACCAAAGTCTTGTAAATGTACTTTTTTATCACGCCAATCCTTTTGTACTTTTACCCAAAGCTCTAAGTAAACTTTATCGTCAAGTAAATGTTCAATATCTTGTCTGGCTTTTGTTCCGATTTGTTTAAGCATCTTACCGCCCTTACCGATGATAATTCCTTTTTGGCTATCTCGTTCAACGATAATCGTTGCTTGAATACGTACCTTATCATTCTCATCGCGTTTCATCGAATCAACTACGACAGCAACAGAATGAGGAATTTCATCTCTAGTAAGCAATAATACTTTCTCACGTACTAATTCCGAAACAATAAAGTACTCAGGATGATCTGTTATTTGGTCATCTGGAAAATACTGTGGGCCTTCCGGCATCTGATCAACTAAAACAGCCATCAAACGATCCACATTATTTCCTTCAGTAGCTGAAATCGGTACAACTTCTGCAAATTCCATTTGACTTGAGTAGTCTTCTATGATGCCTAAAAGCTGATCTGGATGAACTGTATCGATTTTGTTGATTACTAAATAAACAGGGCTCGTCATCGTTTTAAGGCGTTCAATGATAAAATCATCGCCTTTACCTCTTTTTTGGTCTGCACTGATCATAAATAAGGTTGCATCTACTTCTCGTAATGCGCTATAAGCTGTCTCAACCATAAAATCACCTAAACGATGTTTCGGCTTGTGAATACCGGGCGTATCAATAAAAACGATTTGTGCTTCTGGAACTGTATAAATTCCTTGTATTTTATTTCTAGTCGTTTGAGCTTTATCACTCATAATTGCAATTTTTTGTCCGACAATACGATTCAACAAAGTAGATTTCCCAACATTTGGTCTTCCTACGATCGCTACAAATCCGGATTTATGTGTTTCAGTCATTGTTTCTCTCCTCTATAAAAAATCTTGTATTATCTGCCAAATTTTCGGAACAAACAACAGTATTCCAACAACTACAGCAAATCCTGTCGTTAAAAGAACTGCGCCTGCAGCCATATCTTTTATTTTTTTACCAATTGGATGAAAATGGAAATCCGTCACCATATCTACGACATTTTCAAATACTGTATTAATAATCTCCATCAGTAATACTAGAAAGATTGCAAGTAACAACCACAACCATTCTGGTGTCGTCAATCGAAAGACAATACCAATAACAATTGCTACAATCCCCATTACAGTATGGGTCCGCATGTTCCGTTCTTCCTTGAATACTGTTTTGATTCCTTGAAGAGCAAACTCCAATGAGGCTATAAAATGTTTATTCTTCTGCGTCCGCTTATCTTTTGAGTCCATAGGCATCTAAGATCTCTTTCTGTAAACCAAACATTTCTTTCTCATCCTCAGGTTCCATATGATCGTAACCATTTAAATGTAAAAAACCATGCACAGCCAAAAAGCCTAATTCACGTTCAAAAGAATGACCGTATTCTTCTGCTTGTTCGGTCGCTCGCTCAGTCGATATCATGATATCGCCAAGATTTCTTGGAAAAGCTTCTGCAGAATCTTCAAAAATAATCGGCAATTCATCTTCGCCTTCTTCTTCTAACGCAAAACTGATCACATCAGTGGGAACATCTTTTCCGCGATACTCTCTATTGATTACCTGAATCCCTGCATTATCCATAAAGGATACGGACATTTCTGTATCTTCAGATATTTTCAGAAAATCAGCTGCGAATTGCAGCAGATTTTCAACTTCTTCTAAATTTTCTTTTGATAAACTAGTTGTTTCATCAATAAATGAAATATCCATTAGTCATCTCTCTTTTCTTGTTCAACTTTCATTTCTTCTGCTTCAGATTTCATTTTTGGGTACTTGATTCTAGAGTGGAACGTACTACATAACCCATTGACTAAAGATTTCTCGATGATCCGAATTTCTTTCATCGTTAAGCCACAATCATCCAATTGCCCATCTGAAATTCGATCCTGAATAACGTTATGAACAAACGCTTGGATTTTGTCGTTTGTTGGATGATCCATGGCGCGAACTGCAGCCTCGCATGTATCTGCAATACTAACGATTCCCGCTTCTCTTGTTTGAGGTTTTGGACCTGGATATCTGAAATCTGCTTCAGATATCTCAGAATTTCGCTCTTTTGCTTTTACATAGAAAAACTTCATTAACGTTGTTCCATGATGTTGACGACAAATGTCGATGACCATTTCAGGCATACGATACTCTTCTAATATTTTTGCTCCATCGATAACATGTCCAAATATAATTTGTTTGCTATCTTCTGGCAACAAGAAATTATGTGGATTTTCGGCTCCAGCCGGTAAGTTTTCAACGAAGAAATTAGCATGTTTAATCTTGCCGATATCATGATAATAACAAGCAACTCGAGTCAATAATGAACGCCCACCGATTTCAGCAACTGCATTCGCACTTAAACTTGCTACCATCATACTATGATGATATGTTCCAGGCGCTTCTTCAAGTAGTTGTTTTAACAGAGGGTGATTTGGGTTACTTAGCTCATTTAAGACAATCACACTGTCATCAGTTACAAGTAACTCAATATAAGGATGAAGCCCCATCGTCGCTAAGAAGGATAAGACGGTACCGGCTAAGGCACAAATCATCATTGTCCATGATTTACTGTCAAAAAAGCTCATCCCCTGGTAAACCATTAAAATAAAATCAACACATATTGGGAAAATAATGACCCAAAAAACTGCAACCAATCCTTGTTCAGCGATCCGTGTCCGTTTGACCACTGTTGCCAACAGACCAGAAAACATATAACTGACTAAAATAATAGTCAATGAGTTGGTTCCAATAGAATTATAAAATATAAATAGTGAAAAAATGACTTGGAAAACAGCTGCCAAGACGCCCGCTCTTCTACTTACAAAATAATTTAATACAAGTGGCGTAAATGCTGCCGGAAAGAACAATGAAATATACATCATTTGTTCTGTTTGGAAAATTTGGAAAAACTTCATCAATATGACACTTAAAGACATTGCCCCTACATAGAATAAAATAAAATGTCTACGTCTACCTTCTTCTGTCACTTGTTTCGTAAAGAAAATCAGAACGAATACTTGTAATACAATCGCTAATGCTAATGCTACCATCGGAAATAACGAGGTACTTTGATTTGTCATACCTAATATTTCCAATTTTTCCATTGCTTTGCTGTCAATCTGCGTTCCCTCACGAACGATAATTTCACCTTGATAGATCATCGCTGGCGGTACGGCATCCATAGCATTTTGACGCATTTCTTTTGTCTTTTTATCGTTTGCAAAATCATTCGCTACAATTCCTTGATTGACAATATAACGAATTTCTTGTTGCATCGTACTAGTAACATCAAGAAATTGGATTTTTTCAATTGCACTTTGCCGAATAGAATCCAAATCAGCTTCTCGAACATGATCCTTCATCTTTTCATCAACAATCTTCAAACTTTCATTTTTTACTTGCTGAATCTGACTTTCAGTCAATGAAAAAATGTTTTGATAAAATACATTCGGAAATTTTTGATAAAAAGCGACTTCGTCTTGATCTAACGATTCAAATTGAGACTTTAAATTTGCGATTCTTTCTTCAATTGTTGGTCTCGGAATCGTTTCATCTTTTTTAGCTTTCGCTTTTTTTTCTTCATATTCTTTTTCTGTCTTTTCATTTGCATTCACAATAAGCTTAAATAGCTTTTCGATTCGTTTGTGCTGAACATCTGCTGTTTCTTCCTGATAAATGTACTCAGGAGTAACAGCTTCAGCTGCTAACTTTTTCTTTTGTGCCGTTTCATAAGTGTTTTCAATATTTTTATTCGCTCGTATGGTATTCTCAGCAAGCTGACCTTCTTTTATTTCCACTCTTTTCTGATACACACTACCAAACATAATGATGAATAAAAAACTTGAAAAAACGAGTAAAAGTATAGGGATATAAGCCTTCCCTAATTTATCGCGTAATTTTAGTAACCAGTATTTCAACGGAATTTTCACTCCTTTCCGCAGTTTTTAACCTATTTTTGATTTTCTTTTTCATAGGCTCGAATAATTTGAGCAACAACTGGATGTCTTACAACATCTCCGGCATCAAAATGAACGAACGCTATTTTATCGATAGATTGTAATGTTTTTTCTGCATGAATCAGCCCGCTCGCTACACCCTTAGGCAAGTCGATCTGACTGGTATCTCCATTGACGATCATTCTTGAATTAAACCCTAACCTTGTCAAAAACATCTTCATTTGAGCAACGGTCGTATTTTGAGCTTCGTCAAGAATTACAAAAGCATCATCCAACGTTCGCCCTCTCATATAAGCCAATGGTGCAATTTCAATAACGCCACGCTCCATCAAACGGTTCGTATGTTCCATACCAAAAACTTGATATAACGCATCATAAACAGGTCGTAGATAAGGATCTACTTTTTCTTTTAAATCGCCTGGTAAAAAACCTAGACTTTCTCCTGCTTCAACAGCTGGGCGGGTCAGAATAATTTTTTGGACTTCTCCTTTTTTTAATGCTGACACAGCCATAACCACAGCTAAAAAGGTCTTACCCGTTCCTGCTGGACCGATTCCAAAAATAATATCACGTTTTCGTACGGCATCGATATATTTTTTTTGGCCAACATTTTTTATGCGAATCGCTCTACCATGGTGATCTTTTAGGATTTCTTCTTCGTACATTGTCACAAACGTATCCAAATCGCCACTTCTTGCCATTTTCAAAGCAGAAACAACATCTGCCGTACTGATTTTAATGCCACGCTTAATCAGTACTAAAAGTGTACGTAAAACAGATGCAATCAATTGAACTTCTGATTCTTCTCCAATTAATTGAATCATCTCACCTCGTGTGTTGATTGTAACTAGTGCATTTTCTTCTAAATATTTTATATGTTTGTCATGGGTTCCTAAAAGCATACTCACATCATCAGAATCGTTTAATTTCAATTCCAAAGATATTGACTGATTTTCTGTCAAAAAATGCCCATCTCCTTTATTTTTCATTCTTTATAATCATACCATATTATTTATTTATTAAAAAGAGAGTGGGCTAAAACTAGATACTTGTTTTTCTTTTTTCACAGAAGCATCCATACCGCCCACTTCTTGTTCTGCAATTTTTGAACAAAAAAACCAACGGAAATCCGTTGGTTTTTTCATTTTGACTAATTCTCTTGTAGTAATTCTTTTACAATTGCATTGACCTGATTGCCGTCTGCTTTACCTTTGACTTTAGGCATTACAGCACTCATAACTTTACCAAATTCCTTTGATGAAGACGCTTCGGTCTGATCAATTGCCGTCTGAACTATCTGACGAATTTCTTCGTCAGATAGTTGTTTTGGCATATATTTTTCAACAATTGCGATTTCGATTTTTACTTTGTCAGCAAGATCGTCACGCTCCGCATTTTCAAACTCTGATAAAGAATCTCTGCGTTGTTTCATCTCACGAGACAAAACTGTTAACTCTTCTTCTCCGTTCAAATCACGGCCAGTTTTAATCTGCTCATTTTGAATGGCTGCTTTCAGCATACGAAGTACGGATAATGTTTCTTTATCCTTTGACTTCATTGCTGCCTTGATATCGTCATTCAATATTGTTAGTAATGACATACAACCAACTCCAATTCATCGAAAACTAGAATTTTTTACGTTTTCTAGCTGCTTCAGATTTTTTCTTACGCTTTACACTTGGTTTTTCGTAGAATTCACGTTTACGAGATTCTTGTAAAGTACCCGCTTTTGAAACGGAACGTTTGAAGCGACGAAGAGCATCGTCAAGAGATTCGTTTTTACGAACGACAGTTTTTGACATGTTAATTCCCTCCCTCCGAGCTTAAAAAGTAACCGTTTTTTATATTTATGAATTGTTTACCATAAATAAATTACCGTTCTTTCCTTATTATATCGAATGGTTATTTTAACGTCAACCTTTGTATTGAAAAAATGCACAAAAAAGTTTCAAAATGAGTAAAGTTATACACACATATGTTATATTCATGATTTTTTCTGAAAAAAATACTCACTGGCACTCTTCACATCGACCAAAAATTTCAAATCGATGTCCTTCAATTTCACAACCACTTAATTGTTCTTTAAAAAAATCCATCGGGCACATGTGTATTTCCTTTGTTTTTCCGCAAACTGTGCAGATAAAATGGTGATGATGCCCAACTTCCTGACAACAATGAAAACGAAATTTTTTTTCTCCATTCAAGTCAGTTGTTTCTAACAGATCAAACGTTTCGAAATCGTGTAAATTTCGGTAAATAGTATCATAACTTACACCTTTATATTCTTGATTCATAAATTCATAAACTTCTCTAGCAGAAATATAACGATTCCTTCTAATTAGATACGTGATCATTGCTTCTCTTTTTTTTGTGTATTTTAAGCCATTTTTTTTCATCACTGCTAATGACTGCTCTACTTTTGAATTTGACTGTGTCATCATGGTAACCTCCAATTCTTAAATCAAAATCATTACGAATAAGATTCATGAAGGTATGGTATAATAAATCTATAAAAAAAGCAAGAGAGGAATCATACTATGACAACAAATGAACAAAAAAAATGTGTGACGATCTTCGTCATTTCTGATTCAGCAGGAGAAACAGCTTCAAAACTGGCAGCCGCTTCTATGGCCCAATACCCTACTGTGGACTTTTCACTATTTAGACGAACCTTTGCCAAAGAAGAAGATAAACTAAGAAAAGCACTTGAGGATGCCAAACGTGAAAATGCCATGGTTTTACATACGATTGTAAATGATCGTTTAGTAAAGATTGCGAATGATTTTTTTGAAGAACATGATTTATATCACTTTGATATCTTAACACCACCAGTAGCTGAAATCGAAAGATTGACCGGTGTAGCACCTACCAGAGAACCAGGGGCTTTGCATCATTTAAATGAAAATTACTTTAAACGAATCGAGGCAATGGAATTTGCTGTAAAATACGACGATGGTAAGGATCCGAGAGGTTTTTTAGAAGCGGATGTACTCTTATTAGGCGTTTCTAGAACATCTAAGACACCCCTTAGTCTATTTTTGGCCAATAAAAATTTAAAAGTAGCAAATTTACCGCTGATTCCTGAAGCGCATTTACCAAAACAATTGTGGGAAACGAATCCTAAAAAAATTGTTGGATTGACAAATGATCCAGATATCTTGAACGGTATCCGTAAAGAACGAATGAGAACTTATGGGCTGCCAGCCAATACTTCTTATTCAGATATTGAAAAGATCAGAAAAGAGTTAACGTTTGCGAATGATTTATACGAAAAATTAGGTTGTGTGGTAATCAATGTTGCTTCTTTATCAATTGAAGAGACGGCTTCAATGATTTTAAATGCGTTGAATTTAGAAGATCATAGTTATTATGCAACGGAATCGCCTGAGGTTTAAATTAGTAAAATAAAAAATAAGAGCATTGAGGTCAATAAACATCTCACTGCTCTTATTTTTTTAAAAGACTTGAATACCTTCTTTATCTACCGATAGCACATTGATGGTAGCTAAAAGAGGTAATTTTTCTAGTTCTTGAACCATTTGATCTGTTTTTTCTTCTGGAGACAAAATCAATACCGTCGGACCAGCCCCGCTTAAAAATGCACCATACGCCCCAACTTTATGACCTAGAGCTCGTATTTCATCTAAATGTGGAACAAGATTTTTACGATAAGATTCGTGCCAGCGATCTTTTTCCATCATTATACCAGCTAATGGTAAATTGCCGTTCAAGATTGCAGCAATCATTACGTTGGCAATAGAGCTTGCTTGAACCGCTTCTTTATACGGAATAGAAGAAGGAAGTACACTACGACTTTCAGCTGTCAATAGTTGAACATCTGGAATATATGCAATCACGTCACACATTGGAAAATGATGCTTTACAGAATGTACTTCGCCATCAATATAACTTGCCACAACAAAATCACCGTATATTGCTGGAGCAACATTATCTGGATGACCTTCAATCTCCGTTGCAATTTGTAATTTATCCTTTTGAGATAAGTTCAAATTCCCTAGACGATTGGCTAGCTCGATCCCTCCTACAATTACGCTCGAACTACTACCTAGACCTCTAGCCAAAGGAATATCTGACGTCATTTTTAATACTTTAGGTGAAAGTTCGGGAGCTAATTTTAATGCCGTTTGAATCAGTAGATTTGTTTCATCGGTTGGGATGTCTGTTCCTAAAGAATGGAGAATTTTCCATTCCTTCGTATTTTCCAACACTTCGATATGAAGATATTGCGATACAGCAATACCACATGAGTCAAAACCCGGACCTAGATTTGCGCTGGTTGCGGGAATTCTTATTTTCATAGTTCAGACACTCCGTTGCGTAAATATAGACGCATTTCTTCTAAATCACTCATTTTAGAGATTTTTACATCCGTTGCATTGATTGCTGTATCTGGATCTTTCAATCCATTACCAGTAAAAACCGTTACAACCGTTTCACCTGGTTTGATTTTCCCGTTTTTCACGTGTTGAATAACACCTGCTAAAGAGGCAGCAGAGCCTGGTTCAACAAATACACCATCTTGGGCCGCTACTTTGCGATAAGCATTCAGGATTTCCTCATCTGTAACAGAATCGATATGCCCTTTTGATTCATCACGAGCCGCTTCAGCTAACTTCCAGCTAGCTGGATTCCCGATACGGATCGCTGTTGCAATTGTTTCAGGTTGTTCGATCACTTCACCTTTCACGATAGCCGCAGCCCCCTCTGCTTCAAAGCCATGCATTCTTGGCAATAATGTGCCTTTTATATCATGCCATTCTTTGAATCCTTTCCAATAAGCAGAGATATTTCCTGCATTTCCAACTGGAATAGCCAACACATCAGGCGCTTTTCCTAGTTGCTCACACACTTCGAAAGCTGCAGTTTTTTGCCCTTCTAAACGATACGGATTCACCGAATTCACTAATGCAACTGCTTCAGTTTCAGCAATATTACGAACTGTTTTTAATGCTTCGTCAAAATTACCGGGAATTGAGATGATATCTGCACCATATATAATCGCTTGTGCTAATTTGCCCATTGCAATCTTACCATCTGGTATAACAACATACGCTTTGACACCTGCTCTAGTAGCATAGGCGGCTGCGGCTGCGCTTGTATTTCCAGTTGAGGCACAAACAATCGCTTTTGCTCCTTCTTCAACCGCTTTCGCTACAGCCATTACCATTCCACGGTCTTTGAATGAACCAGTTGGGTTTAGTCCTTCATATTTTCCATATAAATTGATTCCTAATTCTTTTGATAAGCTGTGTAAAGGAATCAAAGGTGTATTTCCTTCAGCCAATGAAATCATGGGTGTTTTGTCTGTGATTGGTAAATATTCCTTATATTGTTTTAATAATCCTTCATACATTGATTAATCCCCCAATACCTTAAATGTATTTAATAGTTCGAATCCATCAGTTGATCCGATTTCTTCTGTTACTTGTTTCATTTGTTTTTTTGAAATTGTGTGTGTGATTGCAACGATTCTAGCTCTAGTACCGTCAGACTTTTGCTGAACTAACTGGTCAAAGCTAACATTTGCTTCCGTCATTATCTGAGTTAACTTTAAGATTTGACCATGTTGATCCGGCACTTCAATTGAGAAATAATATTTTCCAGAGACTGTCTCATCTTTTGCCAGTTTTTTATCATGTTGATAAGAATTAAACATCTGTCCTGTTGTTCCTAGACGGATATTCTTAGCAATCGTGATAATATCGCTGACGACACTTGTTGCAGTCGGCTTCGCACCTGCACCGGGTCCATAATACATTGATTCACCAACGCCTGAGCTTTCAATAAAAACAGCATTAAATTCATTACGGACAGAAGCAATCGGATGTGATTTTGCCACCAGCATCGGCCCAACTTCTACTGCAATACTGCCTTCTTTGTTCTCCGAAGAACCAATCAATTTCACTTCATAGCCTAATTGAGCAGCCATTTCAACATCATCTAAGGATAGACCACGAATGCCACGTGTCTCAATTTGGTCCAACTGAATGTCCATCCCAAAAGCAAATTGAGTTAAAATAACCATTTTATAGGCAGCATCAATACCATCTACATCATTTGTTGGATCAGATTCAGCAAACCCTAATTCTTGCGCTTCTTTTAGTGCTTGATCATATGTTTTCTTTTCTGAAACCATCTGCGTCAACATATAGTTAGTTGTTCCATTGACAATTCCTAACACCTTTTGGATATTATCTGCAGCTAAACTATTGGCAATCGTCCGCAAAATAGGAATTCCACCAGCAACACTTGCTTCATAATATAAATCACAATGATTTTTTTGTGCTAGGGCTACTAGTTCGCTCCCATGTTGCGCTAAAAGATCTTTGTTCGCCGTCACGATATGTTTACCATTTTGAAGTGCTTTAGTAATGAAGGTTTTTGCTGGTTCTACTTTGCCTATTAATTCTACAATAATCTTGATTTCATCATCATTGATAATATCCTCAATAGTTGTTGTGAGTTGAATATCAAATTTCTCAGCTAAACGTCGTTTTTCTTCTTCATCACGAACTAAGGCTTTTGAAATTGAGACTTCCATACCCGTCACTTGCGAAATTTTTTCTTGATGTTCTTGTAAAATTGTTGGTACACCTGATCCGACTGTACCTAATCCAAGTAAACCAATTTTTAGTTTTTCCTTCATTCTTCTTCCTCCAACTATTAATTAGAAACATTTCATTTTTTTCTAATAAAACATGTTTCTAGTATACCTAACTGACGTAAAAAAAACTACCCTTTTCTTTGAATTTACCTTAGTAAACCTACAGAAAAGGCGAGTTATTGGTGTTTGATATGTTCGAATGTTTGATTAAGAATATCAATAACGTGATGATCATCCAGTGTATAATAGATTGTTTTTCCTTCACGTCTTGATTTCACTACATGGCTGTCTCTTAATAATTTTAATTGATGGGAAACTGCTGACTGTTCCATTGTCAGCTGAGCACTGATTGCTGTTACATTAAGCTCTCCCTTTTTTAATAGTAGTAAAATTCTTAACCTAGTTGGATCACTCAACACTTTGTATAGCTGACTAACTTTTTGAATCTCATCTATTTCTTTCATCGCTGAGCTTCCTTTCGTTTGTTCTCTTGCTTATTATAGCAAACTTTTTTTAAAAGAGGATAGAATTTTTCTTTCACATAGTTTAAAAAAAGACAATATAGGATAGCGAACTGATCCCAAATTGTCTTTCAACTTTATTCATGTTAACTATTCGCTTGTTTGACTGCATCAATCACAGCATATCTGAATCCATTTTTTTCTAACGCTGTAACGCCTTTGATTGTACTTCCTCCTGGAGATGTTACACCATCTTTTAACTCTCCAGGATGTTTTTTAGTTTCAATCGCAAGTTTGGCAGAGCCCAACATCATTTGTGCAATGATTTCATAAGAAAGAGCACGAGGCATGCCTTCCAATACAGCACCATCAGCCAATGCTTCCATAAAGATATCAACAAATGCTGGACTACATCCAGCAACAGTACCAAAGGTGCCTAGAATACTCTCACTAACTTCTTCGACTTTTCCTAACGTTTCCAAGACACGAGTTGCCTCAGCTTTTGATTCTGCAGGCATCTCATCTGAAAAAACAGTACCGATCATTCCTGCATTGACACTGACTGGCGTGTTAGGAATAGCATGAACAACATAAATTTCATCACCTAAAATGGCTTGGGCTTCTTCTACCGTATGTCCAGTTGCAACTGAAATAAGAATCGTCCCTTTGCTCAGACTTGGCGCTGCTTGTTTTAAAATATCTAGGACGATTTTTGCTCCTGTAGCGATAAAAATCACTTGGCAGTCTTTTAAAGCATCATAATCTTTGATTAATTTGAACCCAAGTTTTTTTTGTAACACTTCAGCTGTACCGCTTGAACCGCCTTTTACAAATAAATTTTCTGGCACTACAGTTTTAGCTTTTAAAAGACCTTCAATCATTGCGCTACCCATGTGACCAGCACCGATAAAGCCAATATTCATTTCTACCACTCCTTATATGTTTCTCATCATGAATTAGTAATTTCCTATCAACCCAAATAAGCGGCGAGAAGAAAGCATCTTCTGATTAAATAAGCTGAAATTCACAAAAAATCGACGTACAATTCCCGTGAATTTCTTCTTATTTATCGAAGCTTAATGCTTTTTATCTCAACCTCTAAATCTCGTTCTTTTTATTCTGTTAATGCATTAACAGCTTGTTCGAAATTCTTGATTTTTTGATCAGCTTCTGTTTGCGAAGCAGCTTTTGTAGCCAAATAAAATTTGATCTTGGGTTCAGTTCCAGACGGGCGTATCGCAATCCAGCTACCATCTTCCAAGAAATATTTTAATACATCCGAAGGTGGCGTTGATAATGCTTCGACTTTTCCATCAGTGAATGTTCTCGTTAATTCTTTGAAATCCTCTGTTTGTGTTACCTTGATATTAGCAAATGAGGTTGGTGCTTCTTCACGGAATTTTTTCATTAGTGCCTTGATTTTTTCACTGCCTTCAATTCCGCTTAAAGTGACTGAAATTGTTTTTTCTTCAAAATAACCATACTCTTCAAAGATATCTTGTAGCCCATCATAAAGGGTTTTTCCTTGTTTCTTGTAGAATGCTGCAACTTCGGCTAATAAGACAAGAGCTTGGATTGCATCTTTATCACGAACAAATGATTTTACTAAATAACCATAACTCTCTTCAAAACCAAACATAAATGATTGAGAATGGTCTTCCTCATACTGTTCGATTTTCTCAGCAATAAACTTAAATCCTGTTAAGACATCTACCATTTTTGTATTGTACTTCGCTGTGATCGCTGTGGCTAATTCACTGGAAACAATTGATTTCAAAACAACTGCATTTTCTGGTAAAGTTCCTGCTTGTTTATGTGCTTCTAAAATATATTGAATCATGATCGATCCCAATTGATTCCCTGTTAGAACCTGATAGCTTCCATTTGGTAAACGAACTGCTGCACCCAAACGATCAGCATCTGGATCAGTTGCAATCAATAGATCCGCATCTTCTTTTTCACCTAGACGGATAGCATATTCAAAAGCAGAGTGTTCTTCTGGATTTGGTGATTTAACCGTTGTAAAATCTGGATCTGCAATTGCCTGTTCTGGAACAAGTACAAATTTTTCAAATCCAGCTTGTTTCAACGCTTTTTCACCTAGCATTTTCCCAGTACCATGCAATGGCGTATAAACTAGTTTTAATTCTTTGCCCATATCATTGATCAACTCTTGATTGATCGTCACTGTCTTCACTTCTTTTAAGTAAGCAGTATCGACTTCTTCACCAATAATCGTAATCAAATCACTTTGTTTTGCTTGATCCTCTGATAACACTTCTACTTTTAATGGGTTTTCAACTTCGCGAACGTATTTCGTTAAAGCATCAGCGTCAGCTGGTGGCATTTGTCCGCCATCTGCCCCATAGACTTTATAACCATTGTAAGCTGCAGGATTGTGAGAAGCTGTGATCATGATCCCTGAAAAGGCATTTAAGTAACGAACTGCAAAAGACAATTCAGGTGTTGGTCGTAAACTTTCAAAAACGAATGCTGGAATACCGTGTTGTGCTAATGTTTTTGCCGCTTCCATTGCAAATTCCGGTGACATATGACGAGAATCATAGGCAATTGCGACTCCGCGTCTTTTTGTCTCTGCTCCTTCAGCATCCATAAATCGGGCTAATCCTTCGGTTGCTTGACGAATCGTAAAAATATTCATTCGATTGATACCAGCACCTAAAATACCGCGCATACCGGCAGTCCCAAACTCTAAAGGTGCATAAAAAGCATCTTCACATTTTTCAGGATCCTCTTTTAAATCTTGCAATTCTTTTTTTAAATTTTCTGGTATATTTTCTTCATTCATCCACTGTTCATAGACTTGTTCCCAAGACATGTTTAACACCTCTTTTAATCATTTATATTCTTTCCCAGTTTAAGTATATCATTCCGGAGCTTGAGAAGAAAGTGAAGTCACGTAAAAACAGCTTAACTTGTCAAGCAACTAGGAGTATTACTTTAATAGCCGTTGACATTGTAATAATTGGTCTGTCATCATCGTTGGCTTTGTTTCGAAATAATCCGCAAATTTTTGACTCCAGGGTTTCGTTTCTCTCGCTTCACCAAAGGCTTCCATTATTTGATTATATTGTTCGATCAAGGTGTATGCATAGGATTGATAACGATCATAGTGAATAACTGTTGGTTCAGGCAAGCGTGGTTTGATTTCCATCTCAACTGTCGGTTTCCCAATGCTCAAACCAAATAATGGAAAAGTATACTCTGGTAAGTTTAACAATTGGCTGATTTCCTTTCCATGTTTACGGATACTTCCTACAACAACTGAGCCTAATCCTAAACTTTCAACAGCTATCACTGCATTTTCAAGCGCCAAAGCAGCATCAGTCGTAGCTAAAAGAATCGGTTCAATGCTTTCGTCAATAGGATATAAAGTTTCGTGAGCTGTACTGACCATCTTTGTACGATGAAGATCTCCTATAAAGACCAAAAATACTGAGCTTTTTGCTATATGCGGATTGCCTGGATTCCACTGAACTAATTGTTCACGTAGTTCCTTTTGTTGAAGAACGATAATACTGTAAAATTGGCCATTCATCCAGCTCGGTGCCTGTCGAGCCGCATCTAGTATTGCTTGTAATTCTTCTTTAGAAATAGCATGATTCTCGTCAAAATCACGATAACTGCGTCGATTTTTCAAAATTTCAATCGTTTTATTCATGTAGATTCCCTCCATTTATCCTTATTTTATCATAGTGTTTAGGAATCCAAAGCAATTTTTTGTGTGACTGCTCGTAATTTTTCTTTCAATATCAGCAAATTGTTTTCATCAACTCTGGTAAAATTAATTCGTATACTATCTTGATTTTCACTAAAGAAAAAACTTGGTGCAATCAACAATCCTTCTTGTAAAAATATCGTCCAATCTTTTGGCCGAAGTTTTCCTTGTTTCCAAGTTGCCCAAATATAAAACCCTCCCTTAGGCATAGTTACATCCCACTCGACCATTTTGTCTAACACATCGAATACTGATTTGCCTCGTTGCTCTACAGTCTGTTTCAAGTGAGTGATTTTACTTGAAAACTCTTTATCTGTTAAGGCTAAATTCGCCAATAATTGTGGGAAAATACTCAACGAAAAATCCATCATCTTTCTTGCTTCTGCTAATTGCTGATTTACTGAAGTCGGTGCACTCAGCCATCCTATTTTAGTTGTCGATCCCAAGATTTTTGAAAGAGAACCGATATATAGGACATTTTCAGGGTCCAATTTTTTTAAAGGCAGGATTTGATCTGACGGAACAAAATTAAGGTTAGCAAAAACATCATCCTCTAAAATCGGAACTTGATAATTTTGACACAGTTTAACCAATGCTTGTCTTCGTTCCATTGACATTGTTTTCCCTGTCGGGTTTTGAAATGATGGATTGACCATGACCATTTTGACTCGATGTTGACGAATCATTTTTTCAAGCGCTTCAAGATTGATTCCTTCTTGATCCATTTTCACGCCATAAAGACGAATACCTGCTGCTTGAAAAATAGGAAGTGCATAAAGAAAAGAAGGATCTTCGATTGCTACACTATCACCGGATTGTAACAACACTTGTAAAATTAAAAATAACGCTTGCTGTGCGCCTGACGTAATCAATAAACTCTCTGAAGGAAGTGAGAACCCATAATCTTTTTCCGTTTGACGACTGATTGATTGCCTTAATGGCAGATAACCTAAGTCATTTTGTTGCTCTTCTTCCAAAAAATGTTTCCATGTCAAAGGTGGAAACGAAAAACTTGGAATCAAGTCCATTGGCAATTCTCCCGTATACAAATCCAAAACGTTTGTATCTGATTGCTTGATCAGCCTTTCAATTTGTTCTGTGAACGGATCAACCTTAGCGAAAGCATTTTGTTCTAGGTAAAGACGCCAATCTGTTCTTGGCGTTGTACTGATTCCCCACTTCCCTTCGTTGACGAATGTTCCACTCCCTTGTTTTCTAATGATCCAGCCTAAAGAAACAAGCTCATCTAACGCATGCACAACAGTGGAACGATTGACTTGAAAGTAAGTTGCTAATTTTCTTTCTGAAGGTAAATGTTCACCAGGTAAAAGATCACCATTTTTTATGTAGGAGAGAATCAATTCGATGATACTTACATACACTGGAACACCTTTTTCTTTTTTTAATGACCACATTTATTTTACCTCCCATTTTTTTGAAGTAGAGAATCATATCCTTTAGTCGAATCATTAAATTAAGAGAACTATTATAGTAAGATACGTTCTTATAAGGTTTAGTTGTTTACATATTTTTTACTAATTATGCTTGATTCATATTCAAGGTTCAACTCTCGCTTTGCTCGTCTTGTACTGCTCATCATCGAATCTCTTCGTTCTTCGTGATTCATAACGAAGGAGCAACTCTCGCTTTGCTCGTCTTGTACTGCTCATCATCGAATCTCTTCGTTCTTCGTGATTCATAACGAAGGAGCAACTCTCGCTTTGCTCGTCTTGTACTGCTCATCATCGAATCTCTTCGTTCTTCGTGATTCGCAGCAATTGGATGACCTGAAAATAACCCAATTGGCTGTTTTTGTCAACTTATGTTTGTTTTACAATATATATATTAAAATATTTTTGAATAGGGGTTAGACGATGATAAAAAAAGTATTAACAGTTGCTGGTTCGGATTCTAGTGGTGGCGCAGGGATTCAAGCTGATTTAAAAACGTTTGAAGAATATGGAACATTTGGTTTTTCAGCTTTAACTAGCATTGTGACTATGGACCCGGACGAGGGTTGGAGTCATACTGTTACACCGATTGAACCTGCATTAGTGGAAAAACAGTTAAAAACTATTTTTGCTGGTGGTCCACTCGATGCGATGAAAACAGGAATGCTTGGAACTATTGAAGCAATTGAAATAACACGAGGTTATATTGATAACTACAAAATGAGCAATATCGTAATTGATCCTGTAATGGCTTGTAAAGGTACAAATGAACTACTACAACCTGAAAATGTCGCCGCAATGACTCGCTTGTTATTGCCTACAGCGACGATAACAACACCCAATTTAGTAGAAGCCGGGATTTTATCTGGAATAGGTGAACTGACTTCTGTTGAACAAATGAAAGATGCAGCAAAAAAGATCATTGAGCTGGGACCTAAAAATGTTGTAATTAAAGGTGGTCACCGCTTAAAAACAGATAGGGCAGTCGATCTGTTTTATGATGGAAGTACGTTTACTGTTTTTGAGGATGAGTTATTTTCTACTGACTATAATCATGGAGCAGGTTGTACTTTCGCAGCAGCTGTAACTGCTGGTCTTGCTAAAGGCTATCCAGTCATTGATGCTGTTGCTCTTGCTAAAAAATTTGTATCCACCGCTATTAAAAACGGTCAAAAAATCAATCCTTTTCTCGGTCATGTTTGGCATGGTGCTTACAATCACGCCGAAGATCGAATGGGCAAAAAAGAGGAGTGATTTAATGAATCAGAAAAGTTCAACAACTTCAATTGTTTTAGTCGGCCTATTTGCGGCTTTGACGGTTTTAGGTACAATGATTAAAATTCCTATGCCTACTGGTGCTTTTGCTCACTTGGGTAATTCAGTTTTATTATTAGCCGTTCTTTTGATCGGCTACAAAAAAGGAGCTCTTGCTGGTGGTTTAGGTTTTGCTATTTTTGATATTTTAAATGGTTTTGCTGCTGAAGCTCCTTATTTTATTTTAGAAAGCTTTATCGTTGGCGGTGCAGCAGCTCTAACCATTTTATTTTTCCAGAAAAATATTGATACCGTATGGAAAGTTATTGTCGTAGCTGCTGTAAGTGGTATTGCCAAGATCATTATGACTCAATTAAAGAATACGGCAATGGGACTACTTGCAGGCGCAGACTTTAGCATCTCTTTTACAAGTGCCTTGTCAAAACTACCGGCTACTTTTATTAATGTCGCAACGACCATCGTTATTGTATCACTTGTCTATTTCCCGTTAAAAAAGACAATGACAATCATCTTCACAAGACAATCATTTTAGTTAGTTTTAAAAAAAAGACGAGACAAAACAGATCATTAGTTTTGCCTCGCCTTTTTATTCATTTTTACTAAAAATATTTTCCAGTATTCCAAAAGCAATCCCACCTATTGGAAAAATAATCCAATTTGTTCCCCAATTTCCTAAGAAGAAACCTTGGCACAAAAAGACAGCAACTATAATTGGCCAATAAATTTTTTCAAGCGTCTGGAACCAACTAGGTTTTTGACCATCTCGTTCAGCTTTCGCTTTTGGCCCTAATTCTCCTTCAACTGAAATAAAATAGGTCTGTTCAAGGATTTTACTAAAACTTCCCATGATGACACCACCAAAAATAAAGAAGAATACACCTAAAGATGCTAACAGAAACATGCAACCAACGCCAAATAATTCGTTCCCAACTGTTGGATCCATTAAAGAGAATAAGACTACAGGTATCACTGACAAAATGCACAATACTACTCCAGCTACCATACAAAAGACAAACGATCGTTGAAAGTCCTCTTTTCTTTTCTTAGCTTCTGTTTTTACTTGAGTGGGAATAAAACGATCGTCTAGCTTTCTAGTTGAGTTACCCATGCTTGTTCCGGCGATAATAAATAAAGGAACACCCACGGCTGCACCGAGAAAGAAAAATAGTAACCCAAAGCCTGTACCATACGTCCCGCCTGACACCCCCATAGATGTGAAGAAAGCTGCTGCACCTATCATAATTGTCATCACACCCAAACCAATGAATGTAGCGCCTTTACGTCGAATATTAAAAAAACGAATAGACTCGTCTAAAGTAATTCCATCTAACTCGAATCCTTTGTCATCGATAAACTCTTGTTTTATATTCATTTCTTCGACTAATTCATCAATTGATCCAAACTCTGAAATGACGTTACCAATTGCTTCATTTTCAGATTTGCCTTGTTTTTTTAAATCTTCATACCGATCTTCTGCACTTGCTAATAAATCTTCTTTTAATTGTTTGGTTTGACTAGTTTCGGTTATTCCTAAAAATAAACTGTCGATATAATCCTTAATAGTGTTCATTATTTTTCCTCCTTGATAAAACGTTCAACGACTTTTTTAGTTAATACCCATTCTGCGATTTTTTCTTCTAAATATTCTTTTCCAGATGATGTGATTTTATAATAAGTTCTTTTTTTACCGTGTGTGATTTGACCCGGAAAAGAATCGATAAAACCATTTTTTTCCAAACGGTTAAAGGCAGAATACAATGTTGTCTCTTTAATTGAATAATTATCTTCTGAAATTTCAGTAATTCTTTTGGAGATTGCGTAACCATATGAATCTCCTTCCTGCAATACAGATAAAATAAATGTATCGTTATACCCTCTGATTGCATCACTGCCGATCATTAAATCACCTCCAATTACTCTATCTGTCGTACTACGTCTGTCGTTGTAATAATAATAGCACAATTACTACGACAGGTAAAGTAAAAATAAAGAGGTTAGACTATTGCTCTATGCGCAATAGTCTAACCTCTTTATTTTTGTTAAATTGTATCACCATTAAAAATCGAATTTTTTACAATAACATAATCGACTTTACGAATTGCTTCAAGATCACGTCCGCCAGCATAAGAGATGGAAGATTGTAAATCTTGTTGCATTTCTGTTAGCGTATCTGCTAAGCTGCCCTTATGTTGAATCCAAATTTTCTTACCTTCAACATTTTTCTTTTCACCTTTTTGAAATTCCGAAGCACTACCGAAATATTCTTTATAGACTACACCATTTTCTACTTTGGTCTCACCTGGTGATTCTTCATGACCAGCAAATAATGACCCAATCATGACCATAGTTGCACCAAAACGAACTGATTTTGCCACATCTCCTGGTGTACGAATCCCACCATCTGCAATAATCGGTTTTCTTGCAGCTTTAGCACACCAACGTAGTGCAGCTAACTGCCACCCGCCAGTGCCAAAACCTGTTTTGATTTTCGTGATACAAACTTTCCCCGGCCCAATACCGACTTTCGTTGCATCCGCTCCGGCATTTTCTAATTCGCGCACAGCTTCAGGTGTCCCAACATTTCCAGCAATAACGAACGTATCTGGTAAATGTTTTTTCAGATGTTGAATCATATTGATCACTGCATTGGAATGCCCATGGGCAATATCAATCGTTACATAATCAGGAACTAAATTCCGCTCCGCTAATTCTTCTACAAAACCGTATTCAGCTTCTTTTACACCTACGCTTATAGATGTAATCAAGCCTTTCGCATTCATTTTTTCAATAAAAGGAATTCGAGCATTTTCATCAAAGCGATGCATGATATAAAAATAATCATTTTTTGCTAGAAACTCCGCAATATCTTCATCAATAATCGTCTGCATGTTCGCAGGTACGACAGGCATTTTAAAGGTATGTTTCCCTAGTTTCACGACTGTATCACATTCAGAACGACTGTTCACAATACACTTATTGGGAATTAATTGGACATCTTCGTAATCAAAAACTTTCATACTGTATTGCCTCCTAATAAATTCTAATAAAACACGCAAAAACACGAACATTAACTTGATAAAAGTTCGCATTTTCGAACACCTATGCTAATTTACACTATTCATCTGCAAAAGTCAAAGGTAAATAACGAAAAATGTAATAATATGAAGAACATTATTCGTGTTTTGATCGAAAATTTATTTTTCTGCTATTTTATATGGCTTTTTCACCTTCATGTTCAGTTATTGATTCCTCAATCTTTTCGTTAGGCAATAAGCAATTTAAAAGTATAGCAGCAATCGAAGCAGTGGCGACAGATGAGCTGAAAAGATATTGCAAAAATTGTGGTAATGATTGAATAAATTCTTTAGGGATCAACGTTAATGCAAGTGTTAAGATCATTGGTATCGCAATTACGTACATTTGTTTCTCATTGATATCAACTTCTTTCATTACTTTGAGTCCGCTTATTGAAATAATGCCACAAACAATGACAAAAACACCGCCAATCACTGGCGCAGGTATTGAAGATATCAGCGTTGACAGTTTACCCGATAAACCAAAAACGACAAACCAGGCACCTGCTGCTACGAATACTTTTTTACTAGCAACGCCTGTGATCGAAATGATTCCTGCATTGGTTGAGTATCCTGTAACTGGGGTTGTCCCTAGTAATGATGAAATCAAACAGCCCAATCCTTCTCCTACAACTCCTCTATTGATATTTTCATCAGTCAATGGCTCTTCGCAGACATTGCTTACTGCAAACCAAGTTCCTGTCGTTTCAGCCATCAGCACAATGTAAATAATAGCCATTGTTAAAATAGATGAAACATCAAATGAAAAATGAAAATCAACAAAAGGTAATTGCGGAACACTTATTAATGGTGCATTTCCAACTTGAGATACGTCAAGAATCCCCATAAATTGAGCTGCAAAACTCCCAATAATTAATGCCAAAATAACTGAAGAAATTCTAAAAATCCGACCTTTTCCAGTAAAACGCGATCCGATCATCGCGAAGAAAATGAGTGATACTGCCGCAATGATTGCAAGTAAAATGTTTTGACCTAAATCTCCTGAAGCATTAAAAACATTGTCATTTAACGCAACTGGCATCAACGAAAAACCAACAATAAAGATGATTGTCCCTCCAACAATCGGTGGTACAAAAGCTTTGATCAAACGATTAAAAATACCTGTTACACCTAAAATAATAACTAAAATTGCTCCAATTAAGCTTGCACCTAAGACAGTTCCCCATCCATTGCCATTTTGACTATTGGCAAAATAAATACCTGCAACGGCTCCAATCGGGATAAATGATGGACCTTGTGCCACAGGTAGTTTCATACAAAAATACGATTGAATAATCGTAGCAAGCCCTGCAGCTATAAAGGTTGATTGAATCAACGCCGAAGACTCTTTTGTTGTCAAACCAATAATTGACGCAATAATAAACGGTACGACATAAACATCCATCGCTAAAACATGCTGAATGCCTAAAAGGACTGATTGCCCGATTGATAAATCATCATTCGGACCAACCGTTAGTTTTGATGGTTTTGTTTTTGTTTCACCCATTTTATGCTTGCACCTCTACTTCCATCCTATTTCTATCATGAACTTTTTTTCCCTGAATCCAAACCTCATGGATATGTTCAGGGCGCGATAAGTAAAGAATCTTTTGGAAAATAGACAATAACGGTTCTTCGTCAGAAAAGATAGGTAATGTTTTACTATCCACAATTTGAACATCCCAAGCATAATCAACCGCTAACTTTCCTATTGGTAAGCTCAATGATTCCCCACCGCCTGCGGTTGCTAGATAAAAAGCTTCGTTTAAAGAAATACTAAAACCTGCAACACCACGCTTTTCACTGCAACATTCTTTATCGACCCCGTCTTCTAGCATTCGAGAAGATATTACTGCTTGTCTAATATTATCAAACAAACTAGGTGAAAACCCACCGGAAATATCACTACCTAATCCTGTTTCTATTTTATAATTGTTTAATAGTTTAGCAATTGGTGTAACGGCATTACCAAAATATGCATTGGAAATCGGACAATGCGCAACTGCCGTTCCTTTATCGGCAAATAATGCCATATCATCGTCTGACAGAAAACCACAATGTGCCATAATAGCTTTTTCTGTTAGTAATCCAAAATCATTTAATGCAAATGCATCATTTTTACCAAAACGCTCTTGAACAAATGAATGTGCCCAGTCACTTTCACTACAATGAGATTGAATATGAACATCATATTTAGCCGCCAAAGCACCCAAACCTTTTAAAGAATCATCTGTACAACTTGGAATAAAACGAGGCGTTACAACTGGATAGACTCCTTGAGGTGTTCGCTTATTTAATTCTAGTACCTCTTGAATGAATAGCTCTGTTTCCGCTAACGCTTCATTCGCTGTCGCATCTCGATAATATTCAGGGTTCTGTTCTGGATCGTCCATAACAACTTTACCAACTAAACCTCTCTGCCCTTTTTCGCTACAAATTTCTGCTAAACGCAAACTAGACTGACGATGCACTGTCGCAAAATATAAGGCTGTTGTAGTGCCATTTTTTATTAATTGGGAAACTAAATCTGAATAAACAGTCTCTGCAAAGTGCCTATCAGAAAATTTGGCTTCTAGCGGAAAAGTATACGTATTCAGCCAGTCATATAAAGGAAGATCCAACGCAGTTCCAGCTTGCGCCCATTGAGGTGCGTGGATATGAAGATCGATAAAACCAGGGAGAATAAACTGTCCCTGAGTTAATTCTTGAAATTTATTTTTTTCGGAATACTCTTTAATAAGTGCTTGATATTCCTTTTCTTCTGGAGAGATAATGGCGCCTACCGTACCTTCTTCTGAGATACAAAACAGACAGTTCTCGAATGCTTTTACATTTTTTGAGTCAATACTTGAAAATCCAGTTCCTTTTACAATAAATTTAAACAAAATAATTGCTCCTCTCATAACAATACAAACATCATTATATAGAATAATTCGTATTTATTCCACATTTTTTCTTAATCCCGTGTTGAAAATCTGCTAAAAATAACCAAAATACGAACATTTATCCTGTTCGAAGCAAAAAAAGTAAAACAAAACTTACAACGTTTTGTTTTACAAAGCAAACTATCATCCATTATTTTAGTTGTTTTTTCTCAGCCTCTAAATGATCGATTTTATCATGCAGTTCGGCAATCGTTTTTTGTAGCTCATCATGCATTTTATCGTGTTTCTTATGCAGTGTTGATAAGCTGTGATGGATAAGAGTACCACTTCCTGCGGCCAAAGAAGCACCTAAAGCACTCAAGACATTGGTGTAATTCCCTAAAATCAATTGAACATTAGCAGACGGTTGTACATTTTTCAATATAGGAATCCACATTGTTAGAACAGCGAAAACAACGAGATAGAAAAAAAGAAATAGGTAAATAAAAATAGAGACTTTACTAGATAATAGAGCTGGAATTTGTTTTAAAAACGCATTAACTTTTTTCATTTTCAATCGACTCCTTGTAACTGTCATTTTTTTACTCTTTCTCTATTATGATTGATTGGAAAATAAATGTACATTATTGATACTTCATCCATTGGCTCTATATTTCTCATCTAAGTTTTCATAATCTGCTAATAAGGATAGCGATGTTTTTTGATTCTGGCTATAATTGAGTTATACTGAAGTAGAAATCATATTTATTAGGAGGCAAATAACTATGCTTAAAATCGAACGAATCCAAACGGGTGTTATCCAGGAAAATTGTTACTTAATTTATAATGAAACGAATTTATTAATCATTGATCCAGGTGCTGAAGCAGAAAAAATAGCTGCATTAATTGAAAAGACAGGTAAAAAACCGATTGCTATTTTACTAACACATACTCATTATGATCACATCGGTGCAGTTGAGGAACTCCGCCACCAATACACTATTCCTGTTTATGTTAGCCCATTAGAACAAGAATGGTTATCTAACCCGGTCCTTAACTTATCTGGCTTGGGCCGCCATAATGACATTGCTGATATTATTGTACAACCTGCTGAAGTAGAATTTGAAATGACTGATTACAATTTAGGTGGTATGTCGTTTACTGTAGTACCAACACCTGGCCATTCAATTGGGAGTGTAAGTTTCGTGTTTGATGACTTTGTTGTTACAGGTGATGCGTTATTTAAAGGAAGCATTGGTAGAACTGATTTACACACTGGTGACATGCAGCAATTACTTCACAGTATCAAAACCTATCTTTTCACGTTACCTGATGAATTTCCAGCCTATTCTGGACACGGAGACGCAACGACTATCGAACACGAAAAGAAAACCAATCCATTTTTTAACTAAAAAGGATCAATCGTTATCGAGCTACTAAAGGAGGAACTAGGATATGAATGAACCAACAACACTCTACATCATCCGTCACGGTAAGACGATGTTCAATACAATAGGTCGAACCCAAGGCTGGTCAGATACCCCCTTGACTAGAGAGGGAGAAAAGACGATTCTCTATTTAGGTCTTGGTTTACGAGAGATCGATTTTAAAGAGGCATACTCTAGTGACAGCGGACGCGCAATGCAAACTGCGCGTATCATTTTACAAGAACATCAAAATGGCGCAAACATTCCTTACAATACCGATAGCCGCATTCGTGAATGGTGTTTTGGCTCTCTGGATGGAGGGTATGATGGCGAACTTTGGGGTGTTGTTCCTAGAATCTTAGCATATAAAAACTATGAGGATATGATGACAAATAGCATCAGCTATAAAGAATTGGCTGACGCTATCATCACTGCTGACACGGCAAACTGGGCAGAACCTTACGATAAAATCCGTGACCGAGTTTGGAGCGGATTTAAAGATATTGCCTACCATCGAGAGAAACATGGTGGTGGTAATGTCATGATTGTTTCTCATGGATTGACGATTTCATTCTTAATGTCATTGATCGATAATCGTTTACCTATGCAGATTGCTCTTGAAAATGGCAGTGTGACTAAATTAATCTATGAAAATGGTAAATTTACAATTGATACAGTCAATGATACCCACTATATCGACAAAGGACAAGCGATTTTCTCTACTACCTAAACTATCAAAAATAAGAGTGCGAGAAAAAACAAGTGAAGTGAGCCCCTTAAGTTAGACCAGAAAATCTAAATTGGGGGGGCTTTTTATAATGGTTAAATATGATTATGACTTTAAAAAATCAGTAGTTCAAGCGTATCAGAGGGGTGAAGTTGGGTATGTGACTCTAGCTCGCCGATACGGTATTCCAGCTGATTTAAATGTAAACAAATGGGTAAAGATTGTAGACAAATTAGGCTTCTTCTCCAATAGGTGTCAGCAACAGAATCGAACTTTTTCGTGCTAACGCTGAATTAGAGTTAGCGGTCAAACCAATTACCGCCAAGCCTTTCTCAATAGCAAGATCCGCCAAAGCATTTATTTCCTGATTTGTACCTGAATGTGAGATTCCAATAAAAATTCCTTTCGTTTATTTGTGCCAATTGCAGATGCAAACAAATGATGATCCATTGTGAATCTGTTTACTTTTATTAACCGCAATAATGAACAGTCCTCTAATACAAGTTGTGCAACGACATTGATTTTTTTATTTGAATTCCGCCCAGATCCCTTCCATAAAAAAATTATCAATTGTTACGCTATCGATTTTTCGCTTTAGTAATAATTCTGGCTGGATTATTTTTATCTTTTTGAAACGTGTATCCTCAATGCGAATCACATCAAGGACTTCGTCTATACAATTTTTGTGTTCGCCCAGATAAACATCATCGACCAGATAATTCTCACTTAAATCTAAAGGCGCTGAAAATGGATTATCATAGCGATTTTTCAAGAGTAGGCAACCTGTCTTTTATTGGTCCTCTTTACTATTTGTTTCCCAGAAAAAAAGCCACTATCTGAAAAATAACTATTTCAGATCACGTATAATATTTATGCTAAGGTTTCAAACTTTCAATTTCATCTCTGTATTTTTAGCAATTTGATCAAGTTCTTTCAACCGTCCCACAAATACTAATGCATCATCTTTTGGGATATGTAAGGAAGTAAATATTCCTTTAAAACTGATTTCGCTCATTTTTTGAATACATACGCATTTCATAAGTCCTCTCTTCACTTAAGGAATTCGACATTCCATACATCGTATCCACTCTTTTCTAATCTGCTTTCATCCATAGTTTTTATAAAATTATAGTTCAACTTAAGTGTATTTTTATATTTATTTCAACATTTATTTTCAATAAAAACTAAATAAGAGCAGAAAAACGGTTTAATGTTTTTCTGCCCTTTTGAGTCATCCTAACTACTTTCTTATGCTTTAGCAGTTCCTATTTCTTCACCTGCATTGACTTGTCCTGTCTTATTAAGATCGAAGCTTTTTACTGCATCCATATTCGTAATCACAACCACCATATCGATTGCTTTTTCAGCAGATATGATGCCTTGTAAATCAACTTCAGCAATTAACGTTCCTTGTGATATTTTAGACCCTTCACTTACTTTTATATTAAAAGGCTCTCCATTAAGCTCAACTGTATCGATACCCATATGAAGTAAAATTTCAAGCCCATTTGCCATTTTCATGCCCACAGCATGCTTTGTTTGAAAAACACTTAAGACAACTCCTTCAATTGGCGAATAAATTTCCCCTGTTTCCGGAATAATCGCAAAGCCATCCCCCATCATTTTTTGTGAAAAAACAGGATCATTGACTTCACTAATTGGGATCAAATTTCCCGTTGCTACTGCATATAGCGTTTCATTTAATTGAACTGGTTCTTTCTTTTTCAAAAATCCAAACATTTATTTTTCCTCCAATTTTTATGAATAGTACTAGTATAAAAAATTCTCAGAATAATTACAACACTGAAGTAGCTTGTTTCTAATTTTTTTTGCACGCATTAAAAGTTAGTTGGTTTTTCTGATACTAAAAGGTATACTATTAGTGATTTACTATTTTATGCTGGAAAGGATTGAACCTATGCTTTTATCAAATTTATGGAAAGCAATTATTCTAGGTATTATCGAGGGCGTAACTGAATGGCTTCCGATCAGTAGTACAGGACATTTGATCTTAGTCGATGAATTCATTAAAATGAACCTCAGCAAAGACTTTATGGAAATGTTTAATGTCGTGATTCAGCTTGGTGCGATTATGGCTGTCGTCGTTCTTTATTTCCACAAGTTAAACCCCTTCTCACCGCAAAAAAATGAAACAGAAAAGAAAGATACATGGATTCTCTGGTCAAAAGTTGTTGTTGCCTGTGCCCCAGCTGCTATCATTGGGATTCCGTTAGATGACTGGCTAGAAGCAAAATTCCATAACTTCTTTACCGTAGCATTGATGCTGATTATTTATGGGGTTGCTTTTGTAGTGATTGAAAAAAGAAATCGAGATCGTAAACCAAAATGTACTGATTTGAGAGACTTTACCTATAAAGCTGCCGCAATTGTCGGCTTTTTTCAAGTCTTATCATTGATTCCAGGTACCTCTCGTTCAGGTGCAACAATTCTTGGCGCTATCATTATCGGTGCATCACGATTTGTCGCAACAGAATTTTCATTTTTCCTTGGTATTCCTGTTATGTTCGGCGCAAGCTTCTTAAAAATTGTAAAGTTCGTCATGAAAGGAAATACATTTGGATTTAGTGAAATTCTTATTCTACTGACTGGTTCGATTGTAGCTTTTGTTGTTTCAATTATTGTGATCAAGTTCTTATTGAACTATCTAAAACGAAACGACTTTACTGCTTTTGGTTGGTATCGAATTGTACTTGGTGTATTACTCATCAGTTATTGGCTATTTTCATAATAACAATTGAGATTGAAGCAAAGCGTAGTAGTTGCTTCTTCTACCATCGTTTATCCTGATTCCTTAGGGGTGTGGGGTGTGACTTTTAGAGTCATGTCCCACACCCTTTTTTTATTTAGAAATTGATACATACTTTCTATTTTTGTTGATAATGATTATCAATATTAATTAGAATAAATATTCTTCAAAAATATATTAAAACACTTTTAAATAAGCATTTAAGCTAAATGATAATCACTATCATTCTCATTTAGGTATTATGATTATCAATTAGATTTATTTTATGCTATTCTTTTTTGTGAGGAGTGATAATCATGAAGTATTCAGAAGAAAAAAAAGCATTACTATCCACTATTTTATGTTTAGTATTTATGATCGTAGGATTTATTTTAGAAAAATCAGGAACAGCATTTTATCCGATTAGTTTCATTTTCGCAATCATATTTGGTGGATATAAACAAACAAAAGAAGGGATAGTTGATACGCTTGAACATAAACATCTAAATGTCGATTTACTTATGGCTTTAGCAGCAATTGGAGCGTGTATTATTGGTAATTGGTTCGAAGGCGCTATGCTGACTTTCATTTTCTGCCTTAGTGGTGCGCTAGAAGAATATACGACAACTAAAAGTAAAAAAGAAATAGCCAGTTTAATGAATCTACAGCCAGAAACAGCCTACTTACTAAATGATTTAGGTAAAACAACTGAGGTTGCTGTTACTCAATTAAAGATTGGTGATCATTTACTAGTCCCTAAAGGTGCAAGTATTCCAATCGACGGCATTTTAAGTAAAGGGACTTCCACTATTGACGAAGCGGCAATCACTGGAGAATCTGTTCCAGTTGAAAAACAACGCAATGACGAGTTGTTTGGTGGGACAATCAATCTAGGTGAGGCAATTACGATGATCGTTAGTAAAAATAGTGAAGATACTTTATTTGCTAAAATTATCAGACTCGTAAATGAGGCTCAAAATACACCTTCACAAACAGCTAGCTTTATTGAAAAACTGGAAAATCGCTATGTGAAAATCGTCTTGATTGCAATCCCATTAATGATTTTGATTCCTTATTTATTTTTAGGCTGGTCATGGAATGAAAGTTTTTATCGAGGCATGGTTTTATTAGTCGTTGCATCCCCTTGCGCCTTAGTCGCTTCAGCCACGCCTGCAACATTAGCTGCTATCTCTAATGGTGCAAGAAATGGTGTGCTGTTTAAAGGTGGCGTTTATTTAGAAAATTTAGCTTCTCTAAAAGCAATCGCTTTTGACAAAACTGGAACGTTAACTCGTGGCATTCCTGTAGTGACAGATGCCGTATTTTTAAAAAATAAGCAAGAAGGCTTAGATATACTTTTAGCGATGGAAAGACAATCAACTCATCCATTAGCACAAGCGCTTATTACCCGTTTTGATCATGATAATACAGAAGTCTATGGTCAAATCGATGTAAAAAATATTATCGGTTTCGGGATGGAGACAACGATTGATTCAACCGTTTGGCGAATTGGAAAAAGTGAATTCGATGATCAAACAAGAATAAATGAAGAAATACAACAAGAAATTGAACAACTGCAAATTGAAGGTAAAACGGTGATTTGTTTATTTAAAAATCAAGAAATCATTGCCTATTTTGGTCTTTTAGATGTTCCAAAACCAGAAGCAAAAAAAGTAATCAGTTATTTTAAACAATTGGGTATCCATACTACAATGATTACAGGAGATCACGATAAAACAGCAGCCGCTGTGGCAACTGAACTTGAGATAGATGAAATCCATGCAAATTGCTTGCCTGAAGATAAAACCATTATAATCAAGAAACAAAAAGAGCGTTATGGAATCAACGCAATGGTCGGAGATGGCATAAATGATGCACCTGCCTTAGCCAATGCTGCAATTGGTGTTGCCATGGGGCAAGGAACTGATATAGCGATGGATGTAGCAGATATGGTGTTAATGAAAAATGACTTAGAGAAGCTTCAAATGAGTCACCTTCTTTCAAAAAAATTAAAAAGAATCGTCACTCAAAATATTGTTTTTTCATCTGGAGTCATCGTATTGTTGATTCTATCTAATTTTTTTCAAATGATTAATTTGCCACTAGGCGTTATAGGGCATGAAGGAAGCACAATTCTTGTTATTTTAAATGGATTAAGAATGTTAAAAACGATCCCAAATGAACGTCACGTCTCTAAAAAATACCACACACAAAAAACGAAATTTGTATAAGCGTAAAAAAGGGCAACTGGATAACTGATAGCGTTATTTTCAGTTGCTTCTTTTAATTCCATTCTTCAAAAAATTCAGTTAAAAAACCTTCTAAAAATTCTTGGCGTTTTTGGCCTAATACTTTCGCATATTCTGTATTCAAGCTTTTATTAAGTAAAAGAATTTTTTCATAAAAATGATTGATGATCGTGCTTTCTTCTCGATATTCGGCTTTTGACTGAAGGGTTCTTGGTTTGATTTCAGGATTATAAATTGGATTTCCTCTGCGTGCGCCATAATAAATCGTCCGCATAATTCCAATTGCGCCCATAGCATCTAAGCGGTCAGCATCCTGCACGATTTGTCCTTCAATCGTTAGTTTTTCTGCTGTTCCGTTAATCTCTTGACTAAAAGAAAGGTTCATGATTATATGAGTTATTTGCTGAATTTGATCATTGGGAACGTTAATATCTTGTAAAAATTCTTCCATCTGTTGAAATGCTTGGTGCGAATCAGGCACTAATTTATCATCCACAGTATCATGAAGATAGGCTGCAGCTGTAACGATAAAATGATTACACGTTTCAGTTCCAGCGATTTTATCTGCTAAGCGAACAACTCTATTTATATGATCCAGACCATGACCTGTTTGATCTTTTTCCATTTTTGACAGGCTAAAACGTCTAATTTCATCAATGTATTTATTATCCATTCAATTCCTCCGACTAAATGTAGAGTATTAGGCTGAGATAAATTTTGATTTACCTCAACCTATTATCGTTATTAACTATTTTTTATGACTAAGCCACCAATTACATCTACAACTGATTCACTGGCATTTAAAAATTCTTCTAATTGATCATAGACATTTTTCCAGCGAATAACTTCAATGGGATTTTGCTCATTCGTAAACAAATCTTTTAACGCTTCACTGTATAATTTATCAGCTTTCCCCTCAATTTCACTTACTTCATTGATCATTGTATGCAATGTTTTTGAGTTTTTAAATTTTGCAAACTCTTTAGTTGCAGTTAATACACCTGCCGTAGCTTCTACTCCATATGTAATAAATACCATGGCATTATCATTTAGCTCTTTCACAACTAAGCTGCTAAGTAAGTAAGTAATACTGTTGATAGTATCAAGTACGTCATCTAGACATTGTGTAATTTCTACGATATCTTCACGATCAATAGGAGTAATAAACGAAATATATAATTCATTCATGATTTTTTGAACGATTTGATCCCCTGCACGTTCTAATAAATGAATTTTCTCTGCTTCATTCTCCAATGTTTCAAGTGAATAATTAAGCGCAATCATTTCTAATAATTCTGCTGCTTGATGCGCATTTTTTGCTAAATGCTCTAATTCACCAAAATAATCAAATTGCTTTTTTCTAGCCATTTTATTCTCTCCTTAAAATAGTGCTATAAATAATTTTGCCATAATAAAGGCAATAATCCCGCAACCTGGAAATGTCAAGATCCAAGCAATCAGCATTTCTTTTACAATACGCCAATCAACACTTGATACTCGTTTGGAAGCACCCACACCCATGATTGCAGTTGTTTTAGTGTGTGTAGTAGAAACAGGAATACCAAAGATTGAAGCCGCAAATAAACACACAGCTGTACTTAAATCAGCTGCAAATCCTTGATACCGTTCTAATTTTACCATGTCCATCCCAACTGATTTGATAATTCTCATACCACCTACAGATGTGCCAAACCCCATTGTGACAGAGCAAAGAATCATGACCCAAATTGGAATGATAAATCCTGAACCAGACTTTTCTGCAAAATTATTATAATAAAGTCCTAACATGAATACGCCCATGAATTTTTGACCATCTTGCGCACCATGCAAAAAGGCATTTGCAGCAGCACCAAATGCTTGTCCGTAGGTGAAAACTTTATTTGCTGTTCTTCTAGCTACACCTCTGAAAAGGATTACAATTAGCTTTGTGACAAGATAACCTCCACCAAAGCCCATGACTGTTGAGACGACTAGTCCAACAAGTACTTTCGACCATTCAGAACCATTAACTGCTCCGATTCCTCCTAAAGCCATTGCAGAACCTGTTAAGCCAGCAATCAACGCGTGACTCTCACTAGTTGGAATACCAAAATACCATGCTGCTACTGACCAGACCACGATTGAAAATAAAGATGCTGCTAAAGCCACTTGTGAAGCATTCCCTTGTGCATCAAAACTAACAATGTTACTGATCGTTTCTGCCACCTGTGCATTAAAATATGTCATCACCAACGCACCAAAAAAGTTCATTACGACAGCCATCCAAATCGCAACATTCGGCTTTAAAACGCGAGTTGAGACAGCGGTTGCAATTGCATTAGGCGCATCAGTCCAACCATTGACGAAAATAACGCCCATCACAAGGGTAATCGTTACAATTAGAGCAATATTCACATTGACACCACCATTTCATTTTACCCTGTTATGATAGCATATTTTTAAAAAAAAGTATCTAAATTTCCTATCAACCGTAAATTCAAAACGATTTCCATGCGATAAAATCAATATTTTTACTGTTAAGGAAAAAAACTTGTCATCTTTTATTGCAATGCCTGTTTGGATTAGGTATAATGATTAGTGTTGAATTACATATGGATTTTCCTGTGTAAGACCTTAATTTATCGGAGGTGAAAGAAATGCCAAATATTGAATCTGCAATTAAACGTGTACGTACTAATGCTAATAAGAATGCTCAAAATTCATCTCAAAAAAATGCAATGCGTACAGCTATCAAGAAATTTGAAGATGCTGTAGCTGCTGGCGCTGACAATGTTGATGCGTTATATACAGAAGCTATTAAAGCTGTTGATATGGCTGAAACAAAAGGATTAATCCATAAAAACAAAGCAGGCCGTGATAAATCACGTCTAAGCAAAAAATTAGCAAAATAAGGATTTTTAGAAGCTAACTTCGTGTTAGCTTCTTTTTTAGTGTAAAAAGTACGTAATCAACTCTAACAGATTTGATCACGTACTTCTTTTTTTGGTTTTAATTTCTTTTTTTATATAAACAGCGCTAGAGATATAGACGATTGGTTTATTCGCATTCCTGTTATCTGTTCACTTGCCCAGACAATTTAAGAATAAATAATTCAAATAGCAGCTCTTTATCCATTTTTCCTGTTTTCATTTTATAATCATTCTCAACTAGCTCATCGTAGATGGCCTCCAAACGATCTAGTTCAAATCGACGAACTTGCTGTAGAGCTAATTTAACACGATAAGGATGAATTTTAAGTGTTTCAGCGATATTCGCTTGTTGATATCCTACTTTTGCTAAAATTTTTGTTTGTAAAAATAAACGGATTTGATTTAATAAAATCGCATTTAATTTAATAGTTTCTTCACTTTGCAGTAATAAATCTTCATACAATTGAATTGCTTTTTCACCATTTCCAGTTAAAACATCATTGGTCAAATCAAATACATTATGTTCTAAGGATTTAGGTACAAGTTCCTTGACGCCATTTAACGAAATAATTTTGCTGTCAGAGGAATACAAAAACAATTTCTGTAGTTCTCCCATGACTTTGGATAAATTCAAATCCGTCAACTGCAGCAGTAAATCAAAAGCCTCTGGTCTAATCTCATAGCCTTCACCTTGAATCGTCTGCTCTACATATTGCCTTACTTCTCGTTCTCCCATTGGATTAACATCAATAACTTCAGCCTGTTTTTTTAGTGATTTCGTTACTTTTTTTCGTTCATCTAATTTTTCAACTTGTGCACTAAATACTAAAATTGTTGTGGGAGATGGTTGTTCTAAATAGTTGAGTAAGCTATCAATATCATGGTCTAATCCATTCATTTTTCTTTCAGCAGTTAAAAAATAAGGATTTTCGATAAAAACTAACCGATAGTCACCAAAAAAAGGAATAGTTTCAGCTTCTTCCATTGCTACAGATAACGGTACTTCTTCCATATCGAAGGAAGAATAATTAAATTGATCATCCTCTGTTTTAATTAATTGCTCCATCAATTCTGTTTTAAATAACTCATTTAAATACCCTTCTGTTCCTTGGATTAAATAAACAGAAGCAAACTGCTGTTGTCTGACTTGTTTTAATGCCTCTTGTAAGTTCATAAATTCCCTCATTTCTCTTTTCCATCCTATCATGGCACTATAAGAAATGCTAGTCTTCTTCCATGATTGTTTTAACTGATGACATTTTTGAAAATGGTGTCCATTCATAATAGATCATTCCGTTTTTATCTGTTTGAAATTGAACGATCTGCTCTTGCTCAAATGTGACAATCGTTTCTTCATGAGGATGATTAAATCGATTATTGCGTCCACAAGAAATAATTCCTTCTCTGGGTTTAATCTTCTTGATGAATAAAGAATCAGATGACGTCTTACTCCCATGATGCCCTACTTTTAATATATCTGCCCGCAAAGTTGGAAAACGCTGTATCAATTGTCGCTCCCCTTCTTTTTCTAAATCGCCTATAAATAAGAAGCGTTGACCAGAAACCTTTGTGTAAACAACCATAGAATCTTTATTTTCACCCGTTCCTGCAGTAGTTGGAGCCAGTATCTCTAAGGAAATCGAATGGCGAATAGATGCTCCTGCTAAAACTGGATAACATTTTATCCCTTTAGCCTTTAAACGATTTAGCGTTTGCTGAAAAGCAGATTTATTTTCTGTTCCTTCCGGGAAGTATAATGAACGAATCGGTATTTTTTCGTTGATCTTAAGTAAATCACCGAAGTGGTCCATATGACCATGAGTAATCAATACTTTGTCAAGATACTTTACTCCTTTGCTTTTCAAATATGGGATGACGGAATAATCAGCATTTATTGTTTGGTTGGTTTTAATTGCCCATTTTTCTTTGTCAAACGCTATTCTACCACCCGTATCAATCAAAATATTCTCTTGATGAAACGGCGTTTGGATAAAAATACTATCTCCCTGTCCAACATCGATAAAAGCAATCGTACCAATGAAAGAAAAATACTTATTATTCATCAACAATAGTAACCCTGCACCTAACAAATAAACTTTTTTTGAACGTTGATACATCAAGTGTAGCATTAAAAAAAGGACTATAACAATCAACAAAAAAAGAACTGGTGTAAAAACGCCCGTAACAATTGTAAAGGTGCTGTATCGACTTAACCACTCAAAAATGGATTGCTGCATGACGAAATATAGTTCTAGACTATCGATCACTAGTTTTATTTTATAAATGAATGATCCTAAAAAGCTAATCGTTAACAAGGGTAAGATAGCTCGCTCAAAAATGGGTAATAACAAAAACGTAAACAGGCTACTTGTTAACTGCCATTCAAAAAATGTTCGTCCGACTAACGGAATCATCGTAACTGTTAATAGAAGTGAAAAACAATACATCCGAATAAATCGCTTGTTAACCCGTTCTACAATAGGATGAACATATAAAATGAAAAAAGATAGGCCATAACTCAACTGACCGCCAGTTGAAAATAATACATAAGGTTGAAAAACCAAGTTAACGACAAATGACAAACTCCAACAATCCAACCCAGATAAGCGCCATTTAAATTCACGATTTCCAAGTGAAATCATACTTTGGATCAATGCTCGAACAACACTTATAGAGAAGCCAGTTAATCCTGCATAAATAATTGAGAACAACAATTGTAACCAAAATAACCTTTCAATCGTGATCCCACATCGTAAGAAGAAAGACCTGAAACTTCCAATAAAAAATGTCACATGCATTCCAGACAAACTAAACAAATGAAGTATTCCCAAGTTAGCTAACATGTCTTCTTTTTGAGAAAATTCACTAGATTTAAACCCAAAAATCAGTGTTTTAAGATGTAACGAGGTTTCTTTCAAAAACAGATTATCACAATGATCAATCGCTTTTTTTCTAAAACAACTTAACCAAGCAAAAACATCATACATCTTTGGATTTCCAGTTTCGATTTTGTAAATGTCTCTAATCGATAAGGTTTGATAGATGCCCTTCTCTTTTAAATACTTTCGATAATTAAATCCATTAAGGTTTGTTTGAGCTAACGGTACTTCAAATTCCCCCAAAAGAGTAATATCAATAGGCATATTTATTTTTTGCCAACTTTGTTTTTCCCGTTCTGAACGAAATCGATAAAAAGCGACCACTTTACGCTTTTCTTTTTTAGATATATAGAAGCTTCCTTCCATTTGAAGACTATCACCATCTATTGTATATTTATCAGGCAACACAGATAGATGGCCACCCACTTCGACTGCTTCTGGAAACTTTTTTTGGTGCTCCACGTTTAAGGTCAACCAGCAAGAAATAGCTAGAATAAACAGGCACAAAATACTGACGCTGATAATCGCCTTATTTCTTGTGCAAAGAATTCGACTAATAAAATAAAACCAAATAATACCATTTAAAAAGCTAGGTTCTAAAATTAAAAAAACTGTTCCTATACCTACAAGTACTGGAAAAATCCAGTAGTTATTGATCTGTTTGAGAAGCTTCTTCCAGTGAAGCAGTCTCTTCTTCTCCTAATTGTAATTCAGCAAAGTATTTTTTGGATAACGTTACTTGATCTACCGTTGCGCCAACTTGCTCAATCAAGGCCATTGCATATTGGTCATTCCGATAATCTTTTAAATAATGAATTTTTTTGATTCCTGCTTGTAGAATCATTTTCGTGCATTGCAAACAAGGAAAATGAGTCACATAAATTTCAGCTCCATCTGTCGGGATACCAAATTTGGCACACTGTAAAATAGCATTCATTTCAGCATGAATCGTGCGAACACAGTGTCCGTCAACCATATAACAGCCATCATCAATACAATGTACGTCTCCACTAACCGACCCATTGTATCCCCCTGCGATAATTCGTTTATCTCTCACAACTGTTGCCCCAACTTCCAAACGTGTACAAGTACTTCTTAATGATAATAACACGCTTTGTGCCATAAAATATTGATCCCAAGGAATTCGTTCTAATGTCATTTTATTCTCCTTTTTTATGTAGTTATTGTCCAATTTATTTTTGCTGATTCTTTTGAATTAGTAATAGGATATACAAATAGTAAATTATAGAAAAAGTCTCGTCAAGAACCGACACATGATATTTATAAAATTGTTGCATCTTATATCGATTAACTCTCGTCAATTCTATGAAGTAATAGCATCTTTTAATTTTTCAAATGTTTTTTCACCAAAACCTGAGATATTCTTTATCTCTTCTATTGTTTTAAATCCACCATTTTCTTCCCTATAACGAATGATCTCTTGAGCTTTCTTTTGACCAACACCAGGCAACGTTTGTAATTCAGCTTCACTGGCTTGATTTAGATTGATTTTATTTACGTCTTTACTTTGACTCTCCTCTGACTGGCTATTATTTTCGGCGCTTTGGGCTTCTTCACCTATCTCTGGTATGTAAATGACCATCTGATCGGCAATTCGTTCAGAAAAATTGACTCTTTTCGTATCCGCAATATCCTTCACCCCGCCAGCAAGCATCACAGCGTCCCAGACGCGCATATTCAGAGTTCCTTCATACAATCCTGGTTTTTCTACAGCGCCCTTTATATCCACGTATATTTGCGCTATAGTTGATTCTTGATCGCTCGATTGAAGTGAACTCACCGAATTTGGAACCAATTCGTCTTCTGGTAACGTATCTTGACGAGAGTTAACAAGAACGATGACAATAACACTGCAAGTAATACTAAACAAAATAATACCGCTGATAATATACTGTTTGTATTGTTGTATTAATTTACGATAATCCATGATTTTCCCCCCTTCTAAATAAAGATACGCATTACTTTTTTATTTTCATGATTAAAAATAAAAAAATTCTTTGATTTCCCGATATTTATTAGGCTTTTGCAATAAAACAAAAAATGAACAACGAAGTTAACACCTCGTTGTCCATTTTTTTATTTTTCATTCAATGTTTCAAGATAATTTAAAGCATCTTGTACATTTTTTACAGGTACAATTTTCATTTTTGTTCCTATTTTTTCAGCGGCTGCTTTTGCCTCTTCGTAGTTTGTTTTAATTTCTGGTTCAGCTTTTTTCATTTCTTTCGTGATTTCGTCATCCGGTGCAAAGAAAATTTCTGTTCCATTGTTACTAGCAGTAACAACTTTTTTGTCAATACCACCTATTCGCCCAACGACTCCTTGAGTATTGATTGTTCCTGTACCAGCAATCTTATGTCCTTTACGAATCCCTTTTTGTATTAGTTGCTCATATGTCTCTAAGGTAAACATTAAGCCTGCTGATGGACCACCGATATCACCTGCATCTATTTCAACCGGAACCGTAGACTCAATTTCAGTATGATCAGTCAATCCGATGCCAATACCTGCCTTTTTATCGGTTGGTAATTCAATCAATTTACCTTCTGCTTTCTTAGCCTTACCATCTTGTAAGTAGCTTACAGTCACTTTTTGCCCAATTTTTTGTTTTTTTACATAGTCTACAAATTCTTCACTGCTTTTAAATGTATGTCCATCGATTCCTGTAACAGTATCTCCAACAGAAATTTTTCCTTTAAAACTTGAATTATCTTCTATTGCTAAAACATATACACCTTTGAAATTCATTTTGTAGGGTACATCAGCGAGTTTTAACGCCTGCTCAATTGCAGCATTTTTCGACGAATTCATATAATATTGCTGAATTCGATCATATTCACTACTTGTACTTGATCCCATCAATTCTTCTTTGCTTACTAGTTCTTCAAAAGTTGAAAATTTTGCTTTTAAAGCAGAACCTACTGTTGCTTTACGAACGCCAACAGTTGTTAAATAAAACGCACCTGGTTCCGTATCTTTTTTATTATTCACAGTCACAAAATCTTTTAAATTCTCCGTTGTACCAGGCCCTTCAATGTAAAAAGGAATTGGAAAGATCATTATAATAATCAACACTATAACGATAATAAAAGGGAGCGTCGACTTGATTGATAATTTTTCTTCATGTTCATTCTTCATTTCGTTTCATCTCACGATTCTTTTGATTTAGTGCTCGATTGACAGATTGAGGAAGGTATTCAGAGACATCCCCGCCAAATTCCAGCACTTCCTTTAGTAAACTTGAACTGATGTGACCATAGGTTTCGTCAGCTAATAGAAAAACAGTTTCTAAATGAGGTGCTAAATGATGATTCATTCTCGCTATGTCTTTTTCATACTCATAGTCTTTGATATTTCTGATTCCACGAATTAAAAAGTTAGCACCTAATTCTTCAGCACTTTCAACAGTGAGTTTCTTTTCTTGAACGATAACTTCCACATTTTCTAAATGGGCAACAGCTTCCTTAATGAAGATAAGCTTTTCTTCTAAGGAAAAAAGAGCTGTTTTATTTGTATTGACAAAAACGCCTATAATGACTTTGTCGAACAACAGTATACTACGTTCAATCATATTTAAATGGCCATTCGTCAATGGGTCAAAACTTCCAGGAAAAAGAGCAATTTTACTCATCGCTTACCTCCTGTTTATAAATCGTTATTTGAGTGATACCGTAGGTTGTTTCACGAGATTTTACACATGTACCAATGATTTCTGGAAGCTTCACAGATTTATCCGTCTCACAAACAATGATACCCACTTCACTTAGTAAATCTTGAGCAAGCATTTGTTCTATTTGCTCTTCGATTTCCTGTTTGGCATACGGCGGATCAAGTAACACCAAATCGACCGTTATTTCTTCTTCTTTTAAAAATAATAATGCTTTATTAGCATCCATTTTTTTTACGATAAACTTGTTTGGTTCTTTTGTTACTTCAATATTTTCCTTAATAATTTTAATAGCAGAAAAGTTTTTTTCAATACAAATCCCTAGATCCATTCCTCTGGACACAGCTTCGATCGCTAAACCGCCGCTTCCTGCATATAAATCTAACACCGTTCCACCATCAAAATACGGTCCTATCATATTAAAAATCGATTCTTTTACCTTATCCGTTGTAGGGCGTGTATTATCACCAACTAATGCTTTTAAACGTCGTCCACCATATTCTCCAGATATAACCCGCATTCTTTAAACGCTCCTTATCACTTAATGTACTTTAATAGTATATCAACTATACAGAAAAAAGATGAAAAATGTTTGAAGTTCGTACACATTTTTCATCTCAATTTTTACACATTTTCAGCTAAACGAATTTGAGTACTTAATTCTTCGACCTCAAAGCCTTCTTCTTTCTCGTACTGATACGCCGCTTTTGTTCCGATTTTTTCAGCAAAATTCATTTCCACATCTGGACGATAAGACCGTTCTACTTTCCGTACAAAATGCAAACCATTGATTTTAGCTTCTGAGCTTTCAATATCTTCTTCATTCATATAAAGCACAACATATTTCATCCGACGTGAGACATAATGAATCAATCCATAGCGTTTCAATGTCTTTAATTGCTTTAAACTGTATACAAAAACAACTAAACAACGACGTTTTTGAATGGTAAATTCTTTTTCTTCCTTAACTTGCATGACAATTACCTCCACACCCCGAATGTTTTCCCTTTTCAAAAAATGGATTTCCAGCGTCTACTTTGATATCAGCTGAAATTGTTTTCGCTACTGCCATACCCACTAAATCTAATATCGTTTGAACACCAGTTTCAGAGAATCGAAACTCAGCAACTTCTTCACTCAGATCTAACGCACGCTTCGCTTGGCGAACTGCTCGTTGTTTAGTGCGGAAATCCGGCGCATGGTTTCCATAAGCTTCGATGCGCTCGAAGGAATCTTTTGCCTCTAAAAATGCTTTTTGCTTCTCTCGGACGTCCTTAGATCCATACATTGCTTGACGATTTATTTTATAAGATTCAATGGTCTCACTTGCTAAAATGGCTTGAACAAGTTTTTCTGTCTGATCTTCTATTTCAAAAAGTTTTTCTGTCACTATCATACTTATTCACTTTCCTCTGTTTGAGTTATTTCTTTTTCAGTCTCTTGTAATAAGACTAACATACTTGCTTTAGAGAAAGCAACGCCAATGTGTTCATTTTCTTGATGAGCAAATCGAGAATGATATAATGAATCAGAAAACCATGAGAGCACAGTGAAGGTTGGATCATAAACGGGTTCTGTATACATCCCTGTTGCTTTTTTCTTGTCTAATTGACCCGCTTTTAATAATTTTTGGTATTCATCATTGGTCAGTGTAAACATGGTCTCAGAAGTCATTTGTTCTTTGCTATATTGCCAATTTTCTACTCGTTCTGTTGAAAGAACATTTTTAGAATTTTTATTTAATGTATCAAAAAGCTTTTGAGCATTTTTTTGACTTTCAGTATTCACACGATATGCTGGTAATCCTTCTGCAAGTTTCAACAAATTGATTGTTCTGAGCACTTGATTACTTGTGACAGCATCAAATCCAGGAGGCTGTTCTTTTACCGGAAAAGGCACAAGTTCACCTTCTACTAATTGGTATGGCATTAAGGTTAATAATGTTTTTTTATCTAAATAAGTAACTGCTGAAAGCTTACCTGTGCCATGATTGAAAAATAAAATAGCGAATGTTTTATTATCAAATGCAATCAGAGGACGATAATTCATATCTTCTTCCATTAACTCCACATTGTAGTTGGTTTCTTTGTATGTAAAGGCAAAATTCGAATAAATGGTCATCAATTCTGAAACATCAGACAACTTCATACCAATAGAAAATGGTAACGTTTCTTTTGAGTCATTCAATGCTTTGATTGAAGAGATTTTTTCGTTTTGAACATTCACTTCTAGATAATCTGAATCTTTCACACCATATATCCATAACTCATATCCCATAACTGTCATTTTTTTTTCAAGCGGTTCACCAAACTCAGTAACGAAATCAGTTGCTTTTTTTCCTATGTACGTAGCATAACCCGAAGTTGGTATTTCTTCATAAGGTAAAGCAGTATGGGAGGCAACTTGTCTCCCATGATCTGCTTCTTGCTGCATTTTTTCAGCAGGGAAAAAGACTGGCTGCAAATAGCCCCCTACAACGACTATCAAGAAAACGCCTAAAAAAGCTAAAAATCGTTTCATCTTTTCCCCCACTTTTCGGTTAATTTTCTTTTACTTCTATCAACAGATCACCTGAACTAATCGGTTCTTCTTCAAATACATAAATATGTTCAACAATCCCATCAAAACGAGCTTCAATAGTGGTTTCCATCTTCATCGCTTCTGTTACCAACAAAGCATCTCCTTTTTTAACCTTGTCCCCTTTTTGAACTAAAACTTGGAGAACAGAGCCTGACATTGTAGCACCGATTTGCTCTTTATTTGTTGGTTCTGCTTTGCGTTTTGCTTGGACAGAGGATTTGATAGAGGTATCTTTAATAACTATTTCACGTCGTTGACCGTTTAAATTAAAGAATAATACCCGGTTTCCTTCAATATCAGGGTCACCGATTTCATCTAAACGAATAATCAACGTCTTACCCTTTTCGATTTGAACTTCTACTGATTCACCTTGCCGAATTCCTTGGAAGAAGGTTGGCGTATCTAATAACGTCACATCACCAAAATTTTGATAAGAAGTACGATAGTCCAAGAATACCTGAGGATACATTAAATAACTCAATACCTCTTCTAGTTTTGGTTCATAACCAATTTTTTCAGTTAATTCTGCTTTTACCTTATCAAATTTTACAGGCGCTGCCAAACTTCCAGGCCTTTCTGTGAAGGCTGGACGTCCTTTTAGAATAATTCTCTGTAACTCTTTAGGAAACCCACCTACTGGTTGACCTAAGTCCCCTTGGAAGAAGGTAACGACTGACTCTGGAAAACTCAAGTCTTCTCCATTGGCATAGATTTCCTCTTCTGTTAGATTATTTTGAACCATGAATAATGCCATATCCCCTACGACTTTTGAAGATGGCGTCACTTTAACAATATCGCCAAACATTAAGTTGACCGTATGATACATTTTTTTGATTTCATCCCATTGGTGACCCAAGCCGACAGCCTTAGCTTGTTGTTGTAAATTAGAATACTGTCCACCTGGCATTTCATGCATGTAAACTTCTGTTTGTGGTGCATTTAGGCCATTTTCGAATGATTGGTAATACATACGAACATCTTCCCAGTAATGGTTGATTTTTTGCGTATTATCGATGTTAACATTGGGGGTACGATCACCATTCACTAACGCATAATATAAACTGCTCATGCTAGGCTGACTTGTTGCCCCGCTCATTGCACTTGTAGCCACATCTACGATATCCACTCCAGCTTTAGTCGCAGCTGAATAGGTGATTATACCATTACCGCTTGTATCATGTGTATGCAAATGTATCGGTAAATCAGTCGTATCTTTTAACTCACTGATCAAACGATACGCTGCTTGTGGCTTTAATAAACCTGCCATATCTTTGATTGCAATAATATGAGCACCCATCTTTTCAAGTTCTTTGGCCATATTTTTGTAGTACTCAACATTGTATTTTGCTCTTGAAGGGTCATTGATATCCCCTGTATAACAAATAGCAGCTTCTGCAATCTTCCCGGTATCTCTAACGGTTTGAATACTTTTTTCCATCTGCGGTAACCAATTCAAACTATCAAAAATACGGAAAACATCAATTCCTTGTCTTGCTGACTCTTTAATAAATTCTTCGATTACATTGTCTGGATAATTTTGATAGCCAACCGCATTTGACCCTCTAAACAACATTTGTAATAATGTGTTCGGCATTAACTTACGAATTTTGCGTAGTCTTTGCCATGGATCTTCATTTAAGAAACGATATGCAACATCAAAAGTTGCACCGCCCCACATTTCACTCGAAAATAGCTCAGGCAACCCTTCGCCAGTTAAACGTGCGATTTCTTTGAAATCCTGTGTTCTTACTCGAGTAGCTAATAAACTTTGATGTGCATCGCGGAAAGTTGTATCTGTTAATAAAACATTTTCTTGTTTTTTGACCCATTCGATTACGCCTTGCGCTCCATCTGTATCTAAAACATTTTTTGCCGTTACATAATCATTACGTAACTCTAAATCAGTTGGTATACGCGGTGCATCAAAATATTTCTTCGTTGATTTTTCAATACCAGGAAATCCATTGACTGTAACTTCACCAATAAATTTCATTGTTTTATTCCCGCGATCTCTTAATTTAGGAAATTCGAATAATTGCGGTGTATTGTCGATAAAGGTAGTTTTTGCTTCCCCTGATTGAAATTCTGGATGGCCAATTACTTTGTGTAAAAATGGAATATTCGTCTTAACACCACGAATTCTAAATTCTCTCAAACTACGTTCCATCTTTTGAATCGCTTTTTCAAACGTAAAACCATGAGTACAAACTTTAACCAACAATGAATCAAAATAGGGCGTAACAACCGCACCTGAATAGGCATTTCCAACATCTAGACGGACGCCAAAACCACCTGGTGAACGATAAGTATCAATCTTACCAGTATCAGGCATGAAATGATTCAATGGATCTTCCGTTGTAATTCTGCATTGGATTGCAGCGCCATTTAGCGTAATATTTTCTTGTTGTGGAATTTTCATATCTTTATGAAGATCAAGACCTTGAGCAATCTGTAATTGTGAAACTACAATGTCTATATCTGTGACCATTTCAGTGATGGTATGCTCTACTTGAACACGTGGGTTCACTTCGATAAAATAAAATTGATCGCCCTCAACTAGAAATTCAACTGTCCCAGCATTTATATATTGAACGTGCTTCATTAATTGAACCGCAGCACCACAAATTTCTTTGCGTTTTTCTTCACTCATTGAAACACATGGAGCTACTTCCACAACTTTTTGATGACGGCGTTGAACAGAGCAATCACGTTCAAATAAATGAATCACATTCCCATGACTATCACCTAAAATTTGAACTTCAATATGTTTTGGATTGGAAATATATTTTTCAACATAGACTTCATCAGAACCAAAAGCTGCCTTAGCTTCACTTTTCGCTCGATCATACCCTTCTCTTGCTTCTTTTTCGTCATGAGCTACGCGCATGCCACGACCGCCACCACCAAGTGCCGCTTTGATCATAATCGGAAAACCATGTGTCCGACCAAAGTCCAAGACACCTTCTACTGTATCGACAGGACCATCTGAACCCGGTATCGAAGAAATCCCAGCAGCCACAGCGGCTTCTTTCGCTTTGATTTTATCGCCAAAAATGTCAAGATGATGCAGTGATGGCCCTACAAAAATAAGGCCTTCTTCTCTACAGCGACGGGCAAACTCCAAATTTTCAGAAAGAAAACCATAACCCGGATGTATAGCATCAGCACCAGATTGTTTTGCAATTCTGATTATGTCTTCCACGTCAAGGTAGGCTTCTATTGGTTTTTTTCCCTTACCAACTAAATAGGCTTCATCAGCTTTAAAACGATGAACTGAATATTCGTCTTCTGCTGCATAGATTGCCACTGTCCCGATGTGCATCTCTGTACAGGCTCTAAAAATACGAATTGCGATTTCTCCACGATTTGCGACTAAAACTTTTTTCATTCTTTCACTCCTACCTGTTTATTTGACCTTCATTTATTAATTACCAAGTAATTGGTATTCTTGGTCCATTTTTTGTTTTTTTTCATCTGCACTGATATTCAATACAAATGCAACTGCAATTGAAATAATCAATACACTGTTCCCTCCTTGGCTTAGGAAAGGAAATGTTACACCTGTTAAAGGAATCACTCCAGTAATTCCGCCCAAATTGATAAAAACCTGTAACAACAACATTGAACCAATACCAATACACATTAGTGAATTGAACGGTTTTTTTGAGCGTACGCCAACTAAAATGATTCGCGCAATCATAAACATTAAAATTGCTAGTATAATCAATGATACAAATAAGCCCAATTCTTCAATTGTTATAGCAAATATAAAATCTGAATGTGCTTCTGGTAAAAATCCTTTTTTCTGAATGCTATTTCCTAAACCTTTTCCAAACCAGCTACCATTATTGATCGCATAATAAGAATTTGCCAATTGATGACCCGCATTCCGTTCATCTTTGAATGGATTTAAGAAAATAGCGAAGCGTTGATACACGTATTGATATCTTTCTGGAATAATCTTTCCTCCAGTTAAAAGTAACGCTTGGATAACAGCAATACTACCCAAAATCCCAGCGCCACCCACTATATATGTATACATATAATTTACGCCACTAGAGAGTATCATAATAATAACCAATAAAGTCAAAATGGCTGCGTTTCCGAAATCCGGTTGGATCGCAACAAGGAAGATTAAACAGCCCACCAAAAGCATCGGTCTAAACACTGCTTTTTTAAATTCTTTATCGATATATTTCTGTCTTCGGCCTAAAATATAAGCAAGATACCAAATCACCATTATTTTTAGATATTCAGCCGGTTGCATTGAGAACGAACCAATTTGAATCCAACCTTTAGCACCATTGATTTCTGAACCTAATGTCGTAAATCGAACGGCTAACAGAAGAACCGAAATAACCACAATTGCAAACATAATAAAGCCTTTGACTTGAAAGACGCTTGTTTTCATCTTGTAAATAAAAAACATTGCTACTAAACTTAAAAGCCAAAATTGTAGTTGGGTGATAACCATTCCGGTCGGTGGCTTGCCTTGTGACACTAACAGCGAAGAAGTAGAACTGTAAACCATGATTAATCCCACTGCACTAAGAACCAAATAGGGAATCAAAATACTATAATCTAACAGATGCCTTTTTTTTATCTTGTTCGGCAAAGCTTAAACCTCCTTGCCAATCTCTTTTTTTTCTTGTGTTTCCTCATAAACGTCACTATATAATTGATTAAGTTCTTTTTCTAAATCACTTAGCATTTGATGTCCTTGTTTTGAACTTAAAATGCCTAGTCGAATGGCATAAGTCACTTGACGAGAAAAACCATACATTTGCGTGTCTACGACTTCTTCAAACGCCTTACACTGGGAAATGCATAGGCTATTTTTTTGATTACGAATCAACATCATAATCCTTTGTGCATCATCGTTTAACAGCTGAACGGCAAAATCTTTTGAAATGGATTCCATTTGCACTAAACCTCCCATCTTAATTATGTAATTATAGCATAATTTCTCCCTTGATTAACAGAAATTTTCTGAAAATCACTCGTTTAAAAATTTTTTTAATGTTTAGCAAACAGAAATAAATGGAAATCTCATTGTTATGACAGTCTATTTCAAAATTGATCCAAAAATCAACTCTTTTATACTAGTCAGCTCTAACTGCTCGCTATCAATTTACGCCATATACAATTACGTAATAGATTACATAAAACCAACTCAACGCCCCGTGAAACACTGCCCAAAGAATACTATGCCAATTTACATACGAGATGACTAATGCTCATGCACCTCCAAATGAAATACCTGCTTTTGCACTTTCCTTCATCTTTGTTCCTCCTAAAATTCCATAAAAATAAATGACATAGATTTGATTAGGGAATCGAACTCGTTCATTTAACTATTTTATTCTTGATAAATTTCCAATAAATTCTACTATCAATAGTAACAGAATCTATTTTAAGAAGCTATCAAAGTATCTAGAAAAGGCTACTATTCACTTGCTTGTTATAAAAAAAGACCCTACAAAGTTAGAATTTCAGCTCTTTCTTTTAGGGTCTTTGCTATTCTGTTTATTTATTTAATTTATAATTGTGTTATTTTTTTAAATCTACAACCATTCTACCCTTGATTTTTCCTTGTTCCATTTCTTCAAAGATGTCATTGACTTCATGTAAACAACGAGTTTCCACAACGGGTACAACTTTACCTTCTGCTCCAAATTGGAATGCTTCTTCAAGATCTTTGCGTGTTCCAACTAATGATCCTACGATTTGAATTCCATCTAAAACAGTCTTAACAATTGCTAGATCCATCGTTTCTGGCGGTAATCCAACTGCAACTACTTTACCAGCAGCCCTTACAGAATCTACGGCTTGATTAAACGCAACTTTCGAAACAGCCGTAACAACTGCTGCATGTGCTCCGCCGACTTTCTCTTGAATCCACGCTCCAGCATCACCATCTGTTAATGGATTGCAAACTAAATCAGCACCTAATTCTTTGGCAAATTCTAATTTATCATCATTGATGTCAACAGCAATGACTTTAGCATTAAACACATTTTTAGCATATTGAATCGCTAAATTTCCTAAGCCACCAATACCGTAGATAGCAACCCATTGCCCTGGTTTTACATCAGAAACTTTGATTGCTTTGTAACACGTAACCCCTGCACATGAAATACTGCTGGCTTGAGCTGGATCTAGGCCTTCTGGTACCTTAACAGCGTAGTCTGCTTTAACAATACATTGTTCAGCCATTGCACCATCCACTGAAAATCCAGCATTTTTTACTTGGCGGCAGAACGTTTCACGGCCTGTGATACAATATTCGCAAGTGCCACATCCTTCAAAGAACCAAGCGATACTTACTCGGTCTCCTACTTTTAAACTCTCGACACCTGGAGCAATTTCTTTAACGATCCCGATTCCTTCATGACCAATCACTCGCCCTGGAACTTCACCAAAATCTCCGTGAGCGACATGCAGGTCAGTATGACAAACACCACAATATTCAACATCCACTAAAGCTTCACCAGTTTCAAGCGGTCTGATATCTAATTCCTTGATCTCTACTTTTCCATTATTTTCTTTCGTTACAACAGCTGCTTTCATTCTATCACTCCTGTGTTTTTTAATATATGGTAACAATTATATTGTACCATGTATGAAATCGTTTTAAAAGTCTTTTTGAGAAGAATTTCACAAATAATAAAAATTCGTTTAACACACATAAAAAAGAACCGAAATGAATCACTTTTCCTGATTCATTCCGGTTCTTGTATAAGTTATAATTAAAAAATTTAGATTGCTGTTGTTGCTCCACGGTATACAATACCACGACGAGGATCAACAGTGATCAATTCATCATTAGAAATTAAGTTTGTTGCATCCGCCGCACCAACGATTACTGGAATATCTTTCGCAATTGCAACAACTGCTGCATGGGAAGTTAATCCACCTTCTTCAACAACCAACGCAATTGCTTTGTCGATTGCAGGCATATAATCTTTGTCAGTTGTTTTAACAACTAGAATAGAACCTTCTACTGCATTAGCAACTGCTTCTTCTGCTGTATTTGCTACAACTGCTTTAGCAATAACTGATGATTCACCGATTCCTTGACCTTGAACTAATTTTGATCCGATCATTTGGATCTTCATTAAGTTTGTTGTCCCTTTCTCACCTACTGGAACGCCTGCTGTGATAATGATTAAATCACCTTCACTTGCAAATCCTTCTTCTTGAGAAGTGCGTGTTGCTAAGTTGAACATTTCATCAGTACTTGATGGTTTGTCAGCAACGGTTGCATAAACACCCCAAGATAATGATAAGCTACGAGCTTTTTGTTCTGAGAAAGTAATCGCAACGATATGAGATTTTGGACGATATTTAGAAATCATACGAGCAGTGTGACCTGATTCAGTTGCTGCTACGATTGTTTGGATACCCAAGTTACGTGCAGTATGTCCAACTGATTGACCAATCGCTTCAGCCATATCCGTTTTGCTGTAAAGTTTTAATGCAAATGAATCTTGGTTGATCAATGCTTCTTCCGTACGGACTGCGATACGAGCCATTGTTTGAACAGCCTCTAATGGGTAATCCCCAGCAGCTGTTTCCCCAGAAAGCATTACTGCATCTGTTCCGTCATAGATTGCATTCGCAACGTCATTTGCTTCCGCACGTGTTGGGCGCGGGTTACGTTGCATAGAATCTAGCATTTGAGTTGCTGTGATAACTGGTTTACCTAAAGCATTACATTTTTTAATCAAGTCTTTTTGAACAACTGGAACGTCTTCTGTTGGAATTTCAACACCCATGTCGCCACGAGCAACCATTAAACCATCAGAAACTTTTAGGATTTCATCAATGTTATCGATACCTTCTTGGTTTTCGATTTTAGGAATGATTTGGATATGTGTTGCATTTTCTTCTTCCAAAATTTTCGTAATTTCTAAAACATCAGTTGCACGACGAACGAAACTTGCCGCGATAAAGTCAACGCCTTGTTCGATACCAAAACGGATATCAGCAGCATCTTTATCTGTAATACCAGGAAGGTTTACAGAAACGCCAGGTACGTTAACACCTTTTTTATTTTTTAGAACGCCTTCGTTTTTAACGAGCGTAACGATTTCGTTAGCTGTACGGTCGATATCTGTTACTTCTAAGTCAATCAGTCCATCATCTAAAAGAATATGAGAGCCAACATTTACATCGTTGATTAATTCTGGATAAGTGATTGAAAACTTTTCGTTTGTTCCTAAAACTTCTGTCATAGAAAGGCGCACTGAATCACCAGTTCTTAATGTGATTGCTCCATTTTCCATTTCGTTTGTACGAATTTCAGGTCCTTTTGTATCAAGCAAGATTGCTACGCGTTTTCCTGTGATTTTTGCAGCCTCACGAATATTTTTAATGCGGTTACCATGCTCTTCAAAATCACCGTGAGAGAAGTTCAAACGGCAAACATTCATTCCTGCATTCATTAAGTTTACTAGCATGTCAACAGTTTCACTAGCTGGTCCGATCGTACATACGATTTTCGTTTTTTTCATTACCAAACGCTCCTATTCCATTTTTGTTTATACGTCATAAAGATTATCTATTTTCCTCAAGGGATACCTAAGATAGCTGAAATTGCTCAGCATATCTTTAGAAAGAAATCTCTTGATTTAAATCATAAAGTGATAAGTCAGGTTTATGTTTGTGATTTTCCAATGTCTCAACGATATCTGCTGAGACAACTTGGTTATCCAGCATCCCGATACATTGTCCGCCAATTCCTGCTTTTAACAATTCAACTGCATACGAACCGAATTTACTTGCTAATACGCGGTCGCGAGCACTTGGTGAACCGCCACGGACAACATGTCCTAAAATAGAGACACGTGTGTGGAAATCGCCATGTTCAGAAAGTTTATCAGCAAATTCATTACCACCCATTACGCCTTCTGCTAGGATGATCAAGCAATGTTTCTTACCGCGATCGCGTCCTTCTCTGATGCGTTTAGCAACATTGACCATATCAAAGTCATGTTCTGGAATGATAATTTCGTCAGCTCCACCGGCAACACCTGACCAAAGGGCGATATCACCTGCACCACGTCCCATTACTTCAATAACGAAAGTACGCACATGTGATGTTGCTGTGTCACGGATACGGTCGATTGATTCTAACACTGTATTAATTGCTGTATCAAATCCAATCGTAAAATCGGTTCCTGGAATATCATTATCAATCGTTCCTGGAATACCTACAGCTGGGAAACCGCGTTTTGTTAGTGCCATCGCGCCATGGTATGAACCATCTCCACCAATAACAACTAAACCTTCAATCCCAAATTTTTTCAATTGTTCGATTCCTTTTAATTGCCCCTCTTCTGTTGCAAACTCTGGATAACGGGCAGAATATAAGAATGTTCCTCCACGTTGAATTTTGTCACCAACATCAGCAATGTCTAAACGGCGAATGTCACCTGCCACCAAACCTGCAAAACCATAGTTTATTCCATAAACCTCGATTCCGTCAAAAATCCCTTTACGTACCACTGCACGAATTGCAGCGTTCATTCCTGGGGCGTCTCCCCCACTGGTTAAAATACCGATACGTTTCATTCGTTCTTTCACCTCATATATTATACTTTTAAGCTGTAACAAATTTAGTCACAGTTATTCATTACTCAAAAATATTACGTCACTCATTTTACCATTAATAGTGCAAAATGTCTTGATTTAAGAAGAAATAATTGAAAAAAGATGAAAACAATTAGTATTTTTTACCGTAAATTATTTGAAAACAACATTTTGGTTCCCTAAAATCGCCTCTAATTGTTCTTTTACACTTAGCGTATCCGCTACCCAATTCTCTTCTCCTAAGACTACTTTTTTACCATTTTCTTCAAAGTAAATAATTACTGGCGTATTGCCTTTATTTTGTTGAATGACCTCGTGGACACTTTGCAACACTTCTTTTTGATCTTTCGCCGCAACAATTTTTAAATAACAAGTTGTTGCACTAATACTGTTTTCAATAGCACTAGCTTTTTCAATTTGATTTACCAATAATTGAAGTTCTTGATTGTAATTACTTTTTTCTACTTTGCCTTCTACAAAATAGACTTGATTTTTTTCAACAGTTTGACGAAGTGTTCTGAATACGGTCGGGAAAAGTGTTAAAGAGAGTGATCCAGTTAAATCATCACCTTCCACAAACGCCATTTGTTCGCCTTTTTTTGTACGGATCACTCGGCTATCTTTTACATAAATCAATAAACGTGCCATTTGATTTTCCACGACATCGCTAACTAACATCACTTGCTTAGCTAAACGCGTCTTCTTAAATTCCTCTGTAGGATGTCCTGATAAATAAACACCTAAATATTGTTCTTCCTGCTCCAGTTTCTCTTCCAACGTATAATCAGCAACTTCAACTTCTTTCAGTTTCAGCGTATCTTCTAAAAGATTCATACTGCCACCACTATAAATGATGTTTTGAATTTCACTGTCTAAACTAACCGCTAACTGACGACGATTTGCTTGTAGTTCATCGAAGGCCCCAATTGCAATGAGCGGTTGAATATTATCAGCTTTCAGCCACTTCCGATCGATACGTAGTAAAAATTGCTCAAACGATTTAAATGGACCACGTTCTTTACGCTCATCTATAATATTTTGGATAAAATCTCTCCGTATTCCTTTTAATGAGCTAAAACCAAACATGATTTGGTCATCATTATTTAAGTAAAAGCTGTATTGACTAGAATTGATAGACGGTTGTACAATCACCATTTTGTTTTTCCGTGCTTCTCCAATGTATTCTTTGATTTTAGTGGGGTTATGCCTTACTGAATGAAGAATCGCAGCATAAAAAGCCCCTGGAAAATGGACTTTTAAGTAGGCCATTTGGAATCCAATAAAAGAATAAGCAAACGCATGGGATCGATTAAAACCGTAGTTAGCAAATCGCTCAATATAATCGTAGATCGTCATTGCAATTTCCTTGCTGTGTCCTTGATTCATCGCCCCTTCAACGAAATGTTTTCGTTCTTCATCCAAGACATCTTTTTTCTTTTTACTAACGGCACGGCGTAAAATATCTGCTTGTCCTAAACTAAAGCCTGCCATTGTAGAAGCAACTTGAATAATTTGCTCCTGATACACAATAATACCGTACGTATTCTTTAAAATCGGCTCTAAAACAGCATCGGGATAATCAATTGGTTCTTGACCTTTTTTTCGACGGATAAACAAATCGATATTTTGCATCGGACCAGGACGATACAAGGCGTTGACAGCCGCAATATCTTCAATACTTGTTGGACCGAGTTTGCGGAGAACATTTCTGATACCAGCTGATTCAAATTGAAAAACGCCACTTGTTTCTCCTCGTCTAAATAAAGATAACGTCTTTTCATCATCTAAAGGAATTTGATTTAAAATCACTTCTTTTTTATAGACACGCTTGATTGACTTGATTGTGTTATCTATGATCGATAAATTTCTCAATCCTAAGAAGTCCATTTTTAATAGACCAATTTTCTCAACGTCATTCATAGTAAATTGTGTTAGAAAAATGTCATTTGAACCCGGTTGTAACGGGACGATATCTAAGAGGTCTATATCACTAATCACCACTCCAGCTGCATGGGTTGAAACATGTCGTGGCAACCCTTCTAAACGAATAGCCGTATCATATAACAAACGATTTGTCTCCGAAAAATTCACTAACTCAACAAGATTTTTTGACTCTGCATACGCTGTTTTCAAGGTCATTTTCAATGCACTTGGCACCGCGTTGGACCAACGATTTGATTCACTTTGAGATAGGCCAAAAACTCTGGCAACATCTCTTAAAACCATTTTTGCCGCCATCGTACCAAACGTAGCAATTTGTGCCATATGATAGTGTCCATATTTTTCACGAACATATTGCAACACTTCTTCACGACGATTATCTGGAATATCTAAATCTATATCGGGCATTGAATGTCGTTCTGGATTTAAGAACCGTTCAAATAGTAAGTCGTATTTAATGGGATCAACATCTGTGATTGATAATACATAAGATACTAAAGATCCTGCCGCAGAACCCCGCCCAGCCCCTGTCACAATTTTTTTGTCATGAGCAAATGCCATTACGTCCCAAACGATCAAGAAATAATCATCAAATCCCATTGTATGGATAATATCAAGCTCTTTTGCTAATCGTTCTTCATATTCAACCGTAACATCCGAAATTCGTTCAGGCAGTTTCTTCAAGCATAACTCTTTTAAAAATTCTCCTGCTTGTCTTCCTTCTGGAATCGGATAATGTGGTAGTAAACGTTGGTGCAACGGAATCTCCAAATTACAAGAATCAACAAGTTTTTTGGCGTTATGAAGGGCTTGTTCATTAATTTTCAAATGTAATTGTTCGGCAACATCTGCCTGATTTCTTAGATAAAATGGTCCTTCAAATTCAGTTTCTTCAGCATTTAATACCATTTGTTGTCCTTGATTAATGTGTGCTAATACGTTTAAGGCAAATCCATCTTCTCGATTTAAATAACGTGTTTCTTGCAAAGCAAGTAGTGATTGTTTTTTTGCTTCATAAAACTTAAAAAGTGCTGGATCAGTTTCCGGATTACAGGTAAATGAGGCCCCCGCAAAAAAAGAGTCTGGCTCAAATAATTGGATTAGCTGATCTAAACTTTCAGCCGCTTCTGTTTCACTTCTTTTTAGGGCAAAAGCCACTTCGCTTTTATCGGAGGGTATCACAGCAAATAAATGAGTGAAATATTCTTTGATTTCATCTAAATAGAACATTCTTTCGCTATTCATCTTTGCAGTTGAGATTCGCATTAAATGTTGATAGCCAACTAAATCTTTTGCATACAGTACAATCTGTGCTAGCTGTTCAGACTTTTGCGGGGTATATTCTAACGTCAATCCAATAATTGGTTTAATAGCTTCCTTTTTACAGGCTTCAAAAAATTCGATTGCCCCATGAAGTACATTGATATCCGTAATTCCTAAAGCTGTATACCCTAGTTTTTTTGCTTGTTTCACTAATTCTTGAATACGAATGGTACTGGAAAGTAATGAATAGGAAGTGATTGTATATAATTGTGGAAAGGGCATAGGACATCTCCTTTTACGTGTAATGGTATTAAAATAAAAATGAATCTTTCAATTTCTTTACATTTATAAAAATTGTGCTAAACTATAGCTAGAAAAGAGGTGCAATCCATGCGTTACATTCTTGTATTGTTGTGGTCCTTTTTACTAGGACAAGTGGTCGGCTATATCGGCGGTGCCTTAAACGGCGGAAGTTATGATTTTATGCTGACAACAATTATGTCATTGATTACCGGTGTGATTATCTTATTAATTGGTCAATTTGCATTACCAAAAAAAGAAACCACTAAAAGTGCTCAATAACTCTCAGACTACTGACTTAAGCTAATTTTTTATTCGCTTTTAGCTCACTGTCTATAACTTAACATCATGATTATGAAAAAACCAGTTACTACAAACATTGTAACTGGTTTTTTTATGTTTTCAACTGTTTATAGACTTTTATTTAAAATTTTTCGGAAATTGAACAATGATAGGCAAATATTCCCCAGTACAAAACAAGCTGTTACAATAAACACTGCGCTATACCCCATACCATGAGCCACGGTGGACCCAATCATTGGACCCAAAACTTGTCCGAAATTACTAAACATTTGGTTATAACTGTAAACACGACTAACTCCTTCAGATGGCGTAATTTTGCTGATCAGCGTGTTGATAGATGGCATTAATGCTCCCGTTGAAAATCCTAAGAAGAAACGTAATAATCCTAATTGAAAGGGAGTTTTAACAAACGCCATAGGAAGATAACAAATCATTGATAAAACCAAACCAGCTAATAAAACCTTATGATTACCGATCTTATCCCCTAATTTCCCTAAAACTGGCGAAGAAATCACAGCTGAAACACCAGCAACTGAAACAATTAAACCACTAATGAATAAGATATTGCCAGTATCGTGACTCAAAGAACGAATGTATAACGTTAAAATCGGACTAATACTCGTAACACCAATTTGTAAAATCAATGTTGTAATGAATAAACCAATTAAAATAGAAACATGGTCCATCTTTGCAAAAATCTCTTTCGTACTTAACAAGTCTTTCTTCTCAATTGGTTGGAAGTCTTCTTTTACCATAAAAATCGTTAGTAAGGTCGTAATCAACAACACTACTCCAGTAATGATAAACACATTTTCCATCCCAAACCATTGAGCGAGTGCCCCACCAATCGAAGGCCCAATCAAATTTCCAGCAATAGCTCCTGTTGATAAGGTTCCTAAAGCCCAACCACTTTTTTCTTTTGGTGCTTGTGATGCAATCATTGCAGTTGCGTTTGGAATATATCCAGATAGAATACCATTAAAAAAGCGCATAATCAAAAGCCAATAAACATTTGGTACAAATGCTAGAGATCCCATCGTGATCGTCATACCAGCTGCTGCTCGAATCATCATCAGCTTCCGACCTTTTCTATCTGCTAAATTCCCCCAAATAGGTGCCACAATCGCTGCGGCAAATGCAGTAACCGAAATAGCAAGTCCAGAAAATAGCTCGACCTGATTCTTAGGCGTTCCTAATTGTTCGACATAAACAGGAATAAAAGGCATGACTAAACTAATACTTGCCCCAGTAAAAAAGCATCCTAGCCAAGCAACCATCAAATTCTTTTTCCAATCAATTTTCATCTTAATGCACACCTCACAAGTTCTTCACTATTAACTATACTCCAAATATTCTAATCACTCAAAAAATTTTACGCAAGTCATTAAAAAAAGCCCAACTGTCTAAAAAACAGTTGGGCTTTATCAAGTAAAAGTAACTTATAAAATTGCCAAAATAATGAAGTTCAAGATAAATAAGGCATTAACTACCCAAAGAATCGGTGAAATTTCTCTGAATTTTCCTTTTGCAACCTTCACGATTGCATAAAAAATAAATCCAGCAGCAATACCATAAGAAATGCTATAACATAGTCCCATAAAAATAGAGGCAAAAAATGCTGGAATTGCTTCTTCTAAATCGGTCCATTCGATGTCTTTAAATGAAGCAAGCATCATTACACCCACTAAAATCAAAGCTGGAGCAGTTGCTTGTGCTGGCACAATCGCAATCAGTGGTGAAAGCAAACTGCTTAAAGCGAACATGGCCGCAACGACAACAGAAGTTAAACCAGTCCGCCCGCCAGCACCGATCCCTGCCGCACTTTCTACATAAGTCGTAGTATTAGATGTTCCAAAAACTGCACCGATCGATGTTGCAATCGCATCTGCAAATAAGGCTTTATCCATTTTTGTAGAAAAACCTTTACTGTCTTCCAATGCCAACTCGTCTTCTTTAGAAAATATTCCTGTACGACGACCTGTTCCAATAAAAGTACCGATCGTATCAAATGTATCTGACAAACTAAACGCAATAACCGTCATCAAAACTTGAGGAATTTTCGAAGCATCATTGAACAATGACTGCATTCCATCAGCACCAAATGCTGCACCAAAAGTCGTTCCTAATTCCCTGATAGAATTCCCTAAAGAATTTGCTTGCCAATCAATTGCTGACAAATCAACAACTCCTAGTGGGATTGCAATGATTGTTGTAGCTACAATACCAACCAAAATAGCGCCACGAACATTTAACACAACTAAGATCGTAGTTAAAACTAAACCGATAATTGCTAATATAATTTCTGGATTATTAAAGTTACCCAAAGCTGGAACAATACTATTGCCATTAACCATTCCTTTTGTAGGTTCTGCTTGAATTGTAAAGTCTAATAATTTTGCATTTTTAATTCCCACATACGCTACAAAAATTCCAATACCTCCACCGATTGCATGTTGCATACTTTCCGGTATGGCCTTGATGATCATTTTACGGATTTTAGTTACGGTGATCAGGACATTGATTAATCCGCAAATAAAAACCATTGCTAATGCTTGCTGCCACGTATAGCCTAAACCAAAAACGACTGTAAACGTAAAAAAAGCGTTTAACCCCATACCGGGTGCCTGAGCATATGGAACGTTTGCAAACAGACCCATGATCAAAGTTCCAATAATTGATGCAATAATTGTTGCTAAAAATACCGCTTGAAATGGCATTCCTGTTTGGGATAAGATTGATGGATTTACAAATAAAATATAGCTCATCGCAAAAAATGTCGTTACCCCTGCTACCATTTCAGTTGAAACAGTTGTGTTGTTTTCCTTTAATTTGAAAAACTTTTCCATGAAATTAACTCTCTCCCTTTAGACAAAATTTTATCAGGATGATTCGGTTCGCTCATTGAACAAATTATTTACTGAGCCAACTAATTGTAATGAATAAGTGCATTTTTCGATTCCCTGATGAATACTTTTAAAGTATAAGGTAGAGTGTGATTGATTTCAACAAATTATTAACTTTTATTCGGAATTTCGTATTAATCGTTCGCGTTTCTCCGCATTATTGTTGATAGCGTATAAAAAACCTTGCAGTAGCAGATTATGTATTGCGACTGTAAGGCTTTTTCATTCTATCGTTTTTTCCTTTTTAACATCATAATAACGCCCGCACTTATTGCCAGTGTTCTAAATAAAAATGGTAGGATTGTTTGTTTTTCACCCGTTTTAGGTAATTCTTTTTTAGCTTTCGTTTCAGAAATGTCAGTAGTATTAGTCGTTTCTAAAAGGATTTCTCTCTTAGGTAAAATTTCGATTGGAAAGGTTACTTGATTTTTAGCCTCATCCAATACTAGCGCAGTCAATTTCTTTTTGCCTAGGAGTTTTAATGAAGAAACGTTAATTTTAATTCGACCTTCTGGATCAGCTTGCCCTGTTAAATCGGCTTTTGGAAGCTCTGCTGTCCTTGTTTTCGCTTGGGGAAATTCACCATCGTAGAGTAAAATCGTCGCATTTGGCAATGTTACACCTCTCAAAAGTTCGTCATCTTCATATAATGGATCAAAAATGGTTGCTTTTTTGATTTTGTCTTCCGATTCATTTGAAATTTGATTTTCTGGTTCTGCTAATTTTTTACGATTTTCAACTGATGCTGAAATGAGTTCTCCAGCAGCTTCTTTACTTTCGATATAGTCAATAAATGTTTCTGTATCTGGCTTAATAGCATTGACTAAGTTGGCCTCAGTAAATCCTTTGAACCCATCACCACCACCATATAAAAAGTCATTGATTACAACAAGATACGTTTGATCTGCTTGAATCGGAGTACCATCTTTTTTAAGTATATCTTGAACTTTAAATGGGTGGTCTTTATTCTCTGTTGCTATATAAGTATAAGACAAACCAGAAATTTGTAGGAAATAACGTTCTTCTTCATCATACTGTTCATTCAGTACTTGCTCAACTTGGGCTCCCGTCATTTCGACCACTTGCATGATGTTCCCAAAGGGCTGTACTGCCTGTGCTGCCCCCCATGTAATATCACGATTTTCATTCACTACTAAGTCAGCACGAATACCACCGTTGTTTGTCATAGCAAAATCTGCATTGATTCCTTGAGCTTTAGCCATCTCAACTTGACCATCTGTGATTAAATTCCCTAGCGGTGATTCTTTTGATGCATTGAGTTCACGAGTGATTGCGCCATTTTCTTTAGCTGTTCCAATCTTCTTGTTCGTGACCTCTGCTACACGTTCTTCGGCATCCTTTACGATTGCCTCAACTTTTTTGTCAATTTTAGGCGCGTCTTTTGCAGCTGGATCAACTGGCATGACCTTCGCTTCAGGGGTTGCGACAAAATCATTGGTTCGAGGATCAAGGGTTCCTTGTAGGTCCACATAACCTTTTCCTTGTGCAGTAGACTGAACAACTCTTGTTTTATTGACTACACCATTTGTATATTGATGATTATGTGCTGCAAAAAAGGCATCTACACTATGCTCGGGATAAATTTTTTCAACTTTTTCTAGAATTACCGCAGCGTCCCCATTCACTTTATTCGCTTTACTTGTGGCAGGGATATGCCCCAAAACGATTATCGCATTCACGCCTTGTTCTTTCAGTATACTGGAATAGTAAGCAATTGTTTCTGCTTCATCTAAAAAATCATACGATTCATAATGTTCCTTTAGAACCAAATTAGGAATTTCGGTAGTGACCACACCAATAAATCCGACTTTTACTTTATTTTTTTCGGTTCCTACTTCTTTGATTGTATAAGGCTTCCAATCGAAAGGAATCTCTTGGGTCCCCTTTTTTACAACATTTCCGATCACAATCTCAGTTTTTGAAGCGGCTCTTGGATAAGCCATTAAAATACCGTAAGGATCATCTTTGGGATTTTCGCCTATCATAATCCGGTTAAACTCTTGAAGTCCTTCATCAAACTCATGATTCCCTATAGTCCCTACAGAAAAATTCATTTGATTCAATACTTTGACTGTCGGTTCATCTTGAAGAAGACCTGAACTTGCCGGACTTGCTCCAACCATATCTCCAGCCTGTACACGTATTGTTTGACCACCGTGATGAACAGTTTCAAACTGCTCCTGTGCACGATTCAAATAACCTGCCAACATTGGAGCTGTTCCTGTATTTGCTACTTTATTGTTTGCATCATCAAAGAATGAGCCCGTCGTATTAAGCGCCCCATGAAAATCATTGATTCCCAAAATTTGAAAAGGAATTTTTTCAGCTTGTGAATCTTTTGCAACCACTCGACTACTTTGCTCTATTTCATTAGCTGTTTGTGCACCAGCAATCGTGCTAGTCTCCAAAACAGTACTGATTCCCCCGATAGTACTTAAAATAGTGAACAAAGTGATTTGCCACTTTTTCATCTTTATAGCTCCTTTTTAGTTATTTCCAAACACACTTAGCTAAAGAGTAACAATTTTCTCACACGCTGTCAACATAGCGTTTACAACGTATCTATCGTTTTCATTTTGTTTATTCCTACTATGGTGGCCAATAAAATTAGTTGAAGCCCAGTGAATAAAAAGATAAACAGTAACTTATCAAAAGACCAATTAAAAAAAATAATCTTTAACGTTTGCACTGGTTTCGTAAATAGATGGATACTATGTAATCGGTCAAATCGTCCAACAAAAATTGCTACACTAGATAGTATAGTAACAAGGAACAAGAAGAAAAATTCTTGCCATTTTTTGTGCAAACTATTTCTTCGAATACATTCATTTAATGTTGTAAAGATTGTTGCCATCCCAAAAAGACCATATACACAAATTCCTATAGTCAATAGACTAAAAGAAAACCAATCAGACAGATTTAGAATAAAAACTTGGTTCATCCCCCGATAAATCGATAACTTTTCGAGATGAAAAAAATCGGTGAACAAATAAGGCGCATTAGGATAAAACAATAACCATAACATCCCTAGTAAGATAAAAAGACGATTACTGACCTGTTTAAAATGAAAACTTATCTCCAGTGGAATATAAGCCAACAAGACATTCAGTGCCATAAAATGATACATATTTGAAAAAAACAACATGTAGACACAATAGATGATTGTCGCTATTCGTAACGGCCAGCGATACGTTTGAGTCAAACTCCTCACACTCCTTTTTCCATTTAGTGTATCATAAAATAATTTTTTTCTAAAATTTTCTTGAAAACTTGTCATTCTTTTTTTTTATGCTAGACTAGGTTAAAGAAAGTTTTCCGGGAGGAACGATTTTGAAAAAATTAATTGCAATCGACTTAGATGGTACTACTTTAAATGCACAGTCATTGATCAGTCCTACAACTGAAAAAGCGTTAAAAAAAGCGATGAAGCATGGTCACTATGTCAGTATCGTCACTGGTCGTCCTTATCGAATGAGCGGTCAATTTTATCGCCAATTAGGCTTGACAACACCGATGGTCAATTTTAACGGAGCCCTAGTTCATATGCCTGAAAAAAAATGGGCAGATGAAAAAGAAACGGGAATCCAAAGAGACTTAGTTTTTGATATTTTGGCTCAAAAAAAGGCGTTGAATCTTGATTTTGTCGCTGCTGAAAATAAAGAAACATTTTACATTGATAGTTTGGATTACTTCGATTCAGCATTCTTTGCTTCAGAAGCTACTCCAAGCAATCTTTTAACTGCTAAAAATTTGATTACAGATCCAACTTCTATGATGGTTCGAACGTCCAAAGACCAAGCAGCATCTGTTTCTGATTCGCTAATAAAGCAATATGGAGATTATGTTGATGTTAGAACTTGGGGTGGGCCTACACCTATTTTAGAAATCGTTTCTAAGGGTATTCAAAAAGCAAAAGGTGTAGAACAAGTCGCGAATTATCTGGATGTGAAGCGATTAGACATCATTGCGTTCGGTGATGAACATAATGATGAAGAAATGCTAGACTACGTTGGTTGGGGCGTTGCAATGAAAAATGCAACAGATAAGATAAAATCCGTAGCAAATGATATTACTGAAAAAACCAATGATGAAGATGGTTTAGCCGATTATTTAGAGCGATATTTAGATTTAAACAATCAATAAAAGAGAATGACTGGAACGAGGCGTACGCTCTGTGTTCCGGTCATTTTATTTTTTCCCCTTTGACAAAAACAAAAGCTCTTGCTAAAATAAGAACATACGTTCTGTTCTTATTTAGAAATGAGGGATTAAACATGGAATTATCAAGAAAGATTGAAATTCTTACTGAATCAGCAAAATATGATGTTTCTTGTTCTAGCAGTGGTGTGACGAATAACACAAGAAAAGGCACAGTAGGCAGCACATCAACTGCCGGAATCTGCCATTCCTTCACAAGTGATGGCAGATGTGTGTCCCTATTAAAGCTATTATTTACGAATGCCTGTATCTTTGATTGTCATTATTGCATCAACAGAAAATCAAACTCAATTCCACGAGCCACCTTTACACCACAGGAAGTCGCAGATTTAACAATGGATTTTTATATGCGAAATTACATTGAGGGACTTTTTCTAAGCTCAGCTATCATAAAAAACGTTGATTACACTAGTGAACTATTAATTAAAACATTAAAAATTTTACGACATGAAAAAGGCTTCAAAGGCTATATCCATGTAAAAGCAATTCCTGGAGCAGACGAAAAATTGATTGAAGAATTAGGATTTTTAGCTGACCGAATGAGTGTTAATGTAGAATTGCCTTCAAGAGAAAGCTTAAAAATCTTAGCTCCTGATAAAGATCCATTTGCTTTATACAAACCCATGAAACTAATCACACATATGAAAAATGAAATGTCTCAAGTTCCTGCTTTACGAAACCCTGCACCCTTTGTTCCAGCTGGTCAATCGACACAAATGATTATCGGTGCTTCTCCTGAAAATGATCATGCAATCGTAAAAATTGCTGAAAACCTTTATAAAAAATATGAATTAAAGAGAGTTTATTACTCTGCTTACATTCCTGTAAATCAAGATTCCTTATTACCCGCAATCACAACGGATCCTCCTCTACTAAGAGAACATCGGTTGTATCAAGCAGATTGGCTAATGCGATTTTACCGTTTTTCCGCAGATGAAATTTTATCCGAGGATAAACCGAATTTTAATTTGTATCTAGACCCCAAAGCCAATTGGGCTGTTCAAAATTATGATCAATTTCCAATTGATGTTCAGACTGCTTCTTATGAACAGTTATTACGAATTCCAGGAATCGGCCCTAAAAGCGCACTTAATATTCTGAAGGCTAGAAACTATTATCAATTACACCTCTCTGATTTAAAAAAATTAGGCGTAGTGATCAAACGAGCTCAATATTTCGTTAGTTGTAACGGTGCGATTCAGCCTGGATTGATCCATGATCCAGAATGGGTCATTACTTCTTTAATTTCATCTCGTCAATATGAGACGTTAAAAAAGGTAAACAGCCAATCAAAACAAGAACAGTTATCTTTATTTGATGTCGAACGTTTTGAATCAGTAAAGCGAAAGGAATCTCGTTATGCACATTGAAGAAACCAACGAAATTTGGGAATATGATGGTAGTTTTTATGGATTTCTGACGATAGTTTACCAAGCCTTCATTAAAAAACAGTTTCCTGACATTATCTTAACTCAAGATATTGCTGTAGAAAACTTGTTTCTCAGTCGTTGGATAGATACAGATGAACCGCTGGCGAAAAAAATGTATGAACGTCTAAACAAACGTTTAAGAAAAGAAAATGTTCAGTTTATCATTGATGGTTTCAATTGTTCGTTAAAAGAAAAAGAACGATATTTGTTAGATGCAATTCAAATCGCATTGGAATCCAAAGATTTACTGACCAATCATTTAGGTCATCCTTCAATTTTAGCCTTAGAAAAATCTTTAAAATCTTTATTTAGAGAAGTTCACTTATTTACGGGTTTTATTCGTTTTGAATCAGTAGGAACATTACTGTATAGTACCATCACACCGAAACATTTTTCATTGCCCTACTTATGTCCTCATTTCGCACAAAGATATCCGCAAGAAAAGATCATGATTTACGATGAAACACATCGATTACTCGGAATTATAGAACAGGGACACATACATTTTATTGAGAATAGCGAGCCTCCAACAGTTGACAGTCAAGAATCTGAACAAATGATCCAAGAAAATTGGCGTACCTTTCTCAAAGCTGTTACGATCCAAGAGCGACATAATGAGCGAACTCAACTTTCTCATTTGCCTATGCGGTATCGGGGCAATATGATTGATTTCAACTAAATTGATTGGTAATTTCGACAAAAAAAGAGAATGTATACAAACTTTCTCAAGTTCTGTATACATCCTCTCGAATTCGAAGCACGATTTCAGTCTACTCTAAGATGGATTTTTTTCACTATCAATTTATCTGACAAATGAGATTGATTACTTTGTTCACCAATCACTTCCGCAAAAATAGTTGTACGGTCTTCTTTTTTCTGTAAACAATAGTCAATTTTTCCAGTTTCATTTAATTCATTCATCATTTCAATATAATCATCAGATTCATTTTTTCTAGTTATAAAGCCTAATGATACTAAATGATCGTCTAGATTTTTTGTTGATATCAACGAACCAAATGCAATTTTTTGACGAATTTCCTGATTTAATCGTGTTACTTTCATCTCTTGATCTTGCTCGATTGTTTTTTTCTTGATCAACGCTTCATATTGTTCAACAGTCAACATCACACCAGCAACTTTGTTTCTATTGTAAATATAAATACCTTTGTTTGTTTCTTTTGCCTTTTTAAAAATTGTCATAGGAGACTGTTTCACATCTGTCACTGAAAATGATGCGTTTTTCTTCTCTACATTTTTCATTCGTCAACTTCCCTTCCAAGTGATTATATCATACAGATTTTTGGTGTGAAGAATTTTTTAATATTAGTATTTTTTTGTAACTGAAATCCGAACAAAAAGGAGTGCTACAAAACGTAGCAACCGTTTTGTAGCACTCTTAAAATCAACGAACTATTTTTGTCTCTTTGATTATGCGCGGTAACGTTCTACCCCGTCTAAATAAGTTGCATCTAATTCCATATTTGGATTCAATACGATAAAGTCAGCATCGCGTCCTCTGGCGATCATACCGCATTTTTCATCGATTTTGCAACTCACTGCTGGCACTAAAGATGCCATCATAATGGCTTGTTCTGGTGTAGCAATTTCCCAATCAACAACATTTTTGATTGCTTCTTTTAATTTCAAGATACTACCCGCTAAGTTTCCAGATTCTAAACGAGCTGTCCCTTCTTTAACGACAACTGGGAATTCTCCTAGATTATAATTGCCATCTGGCATACCACCGGCCATCATACAATCTGTAATCAGAGCGACATGATCATGTCCAGCTTTTTCCATTAAAATATCAGCTGCATTGGGATGAACATGGTGTCCGTCACAAATTAATTCAGAAAAAACATGTTTCAATGACATTAATGCACCAACCATTCCAGGTTCACGATGATTCAATCCACGCATACCATTATATGCATGTACAAAAACACTAGCGCCAGATTCAACAGCCTCGGTTGCTTGCTCCAATGTTGCATCACTATGACCTAAAGCCACTACGACACCTTCATCTGTTACAGCTTTGACAAATTCTTTAACACCTTTACGTTCTGGTGCCAAAGCGATTTTCTTGATCAAACCACCTGAAGCTTCTTGCCAATCATTAAATATTTCTATATCTGGGTCACCAAAATAATTTGGATTTTGAGCTCCTTTGTGTTCTTCAGTAAAGAATGGACCTTCAAAATAGATTCCTTGTATTTTTGCCCCTGGGACTTCTTGATGTACTTCTCCGATTGTTTTAGCAACATCTTTTAAGCGTTCCTTACTTGAAGTTAAGGTTGTTGGTAAAAATGAAGTAACCCCACATGACAATAGCCCTTCAGACATCACTTTCAAGCCTTCTGTATCACTATCCATTACATCATGATTCATAAATCCATGAATATGAGTATCCACTAATCCTGGTGCAATCCATTTGCCTTCTTCTTTGATTATTTTTGCATCACTTTCAGGAACTTCTTTATAAAAGTCTCCAAATAGACCATCAGTGATTTCTAAATATCCAGGTCCTTTTACATCACTTTTTAAAAAGAACTTTTCAGCAAAGATAAACGTTCTCATTTTCATCCTTCTTTCTTTAATTTTCTACTCTAAACGTACTCTTAAAATCAGTTAAAGTCAAGAATGGTGTAGACCTTTTCTAGAAAAATTTACTTAACTTTCTTTAGATTTTAATTGTTTCGATACGTAGGATTTGTTCTGACAAAATCCTATATTCGTCTGCTTTATCTGGCTCTCCTTTTAATGCAAGCAATTGACTTTTCAACTGAAACAATTCACTCAAGTAATAGTAACTATTTTTATGTCTCGACCAAACAATTCCTTGGTCGATATATATTTGCGCTTCTTCAAGACGGTTTTGATCTGTTAAAAACTTAGAATAATTATAAAATATCTTTGTTAGTTCTGCGGTTACTCGTTCATTTGGTAATTTATGAAAATAATGAATACTTAATTTTAAATATTTTTCAGCATCGTCGATCTTTCCTATGCTGCTATACGTACTGCCAATGCAGCTAATTACTTGAATTTCAAAATCGGACAAATTTACTTTATTCGCTTGATAAGTGTAAGATAATCCTTTTTTTAAATCATGTATTGCTTGTTCATAATCATTACAAAGATAAAATTTACAACTACCTAGATAATAATAGTAACGTTGCCAATCCGTATCCAAATGAAGTCTTTCTTCAATTTTAGTATCATTCATATATGTCATTATTTTTCCATATTCTTTGTGTCGAAAATAATCAGCTATTTTTTCAAATATTTGCGTGATCAAACGAACTTCATCCGATTTGAATTGCATAATTTGATCCATCGTTACGCCTAAGCGCTGACAAATTTGCTGCATTACTACGACATTCGGTAATTCTTCATTATTTTCGATTCTACTTAATACACTTTGCGAACAAATATCTTCTGATAACATTTTTTGCGTTAGTTTTCTATTTTTACGAATTTCTTTAATAACTGCTCCAAAAGAATCCATTTTTTCACTCCTAAGCTACGTTAAAATTGAGCTATTTCTTGAAAAAAATCGTGTTAATCAAAAAAAGTTCAAAATATGCGAATTCGCATTATGCATTTATTGTACTTTAATGCATAATATACTGCAAGAACATTACCTAACAGTAAATGGAGACGATTTAAAATAATTTTGCTTTGCAAATAAGGGGTGTTATTTATGACACAAGAGAAAAGAATTAACTTCAGTTGGGACAAAAGTAGTTATAATGGCTATGTCGAGAAAGAATATGAGAATGCTTATTTGGTTGTTGTTTCGGATCCAAGTCCGGATATGGAGGAAAAATACACAAATCGTATGGTAATAAGTAAAAAAGATTGTCAAACTGCAGAGTAACGATCGTTTCTATTCGTCTCTTTGCAAAACACATTCTTAAAACAAGAGTGACTCAAAACTGATACAGTTTTGAGTCACTTTTTTTAGTTTCAAAAATCAACCTGTTATTTTTGTTTGTAAGTACTTAAAAACGCACGCATTTTTTCAGTTGTAAATTTTAAGTCTTCCATCTTCGGTAGATAAACAATTCTAAAATGATCTGGTTGAGTCCAATTGAAACCACCACCATGAACAAGCAAAATATGATGTTCATGAAGAAAATCAAGAACGAATTTCTCATCATCATAAATATTAAAACGGGCAGTATCGATTTTAGGAAATATATAAAAAGCAGCTTTAGGTTTTACAGCAGATAGACCTGGAATATCATTGATTGCATTGTAAATATATTCCCGTTGCTCATAAATTCTACCTCCTGGCAACAACAAATCATCAACACTTTGATAGCCACCTAAGGCAGTTTGGATAATTTGTTGAGATAGTACATTTGAACATAAACGCATCGAAGCTAACATATTCAATCCTTCTATATAGCCCTTAACGTGTTTTTTGTTTCCACTAAGTACCATCCAACCACAACGGAACCCTGCAACTCTATGTGATTTAGAAAGTCCATTTAAAGTAACTACAAATAAATCTGGTGCTAATGTTGCAATTGGAATATGTGTTAATCCATCCATCACTAAACGATCATAGATTTCATCTGAAAAAATGATCAAATCATTTTGTCTCGCAATCTCAACGATTTGTTCTAGGATTTCCTTAGGATATAAAGCCCCGGTTGGATTATTGGGATTGATCAACACAATTGCTTTTGTATTCGTCGTCACTTTTGATTTGATGTCATCGATATCTGGATACCATTCCGCTTGCTCATCACAAATATAATGAACAGGATTACCACCAGCTAAAGAAATTGACGCTGTCCATAGAGGATAATCAGGCATTGGAACTAAAACCTCATCTCCATTATTCAAAAGTCCTTGCATACACATCGAAATCAATTCACTAACACCATTACCTGTGTAAATATCATTGATCGTTACATTTGGGAAACCCTTCACTTGGCAATATTGTTCAATTGCTTTTCGTGCTGAAAAGATTCCTTTTGAATCAGAATAGCCTTCTGAATTACGAACATTCATAATCATATCGCGAACCACTTCATTCGGAGCATCAAAACCAAATGGGGCGGGATTACCAGTATTAAGTTTCAAAATACGAATGCCTTCTTCATGCATTCTGTCCGCTTCTTCTAAAACTGGACCACGTACATCATAACTGACTCCATCAAGTTTGTTAGATTTTTCAAAATTTCTCATACTGTATCCCTCATTTTCAAAATTTATATACTTAAAGTTACGCCACCTAGAAAAAAAAAGCAATGGAAAATTGCAAATTTTCAAAAAAAGAGTCTCACTATTCGATAGACGTATTTTTATTTGTCTGGAAAAACTTCCTATTAACCTTCTTACTAAAATAAAAAGCAGCCACTTATATATGTTTGAATACCCTTGCTTCATAAGGAAGAAAAATCGTGTGTTGGTGAATGATGTGATATTCAAACTATACAACTGTGAGTCCCTACTCTATCTGAACGTTTTTGGTAAGTCTGCTAAAGGGAATTCTTTGAAAAAATTGACGATAACCATAAAACACTCGTTCGTGAAACAAGAATCATAAACAAATAATTCTGGGGGTTTGGGTAAGTAAAGTTTGTAAGAACTATAGACCAATGCTTCATTCTCTATTCTTAGCTTGATCACTTCTTTGTAAAAAATTCAAACCGGAATTTGGATCTATTGATTTTGACTAATACATTGATCTATTGCTTATTTGGATTGATAACCATCCAGGGGTTTCTCTTTAAAAACAGCATATTCTTCTGCTGTCCATTTTATTGACTTGACCCAGATAAATCCAATACTTAATTCTTTGAGATAATCCAATTTTGAGCGGATTCCATTTATGTCCACAATCACGTCGTTACTTGTATCCATGAAACTTGCTAGATAGATTTGATAACCAACTGCTACTTTCCACCATACACGTTTGATTGTCATCTCTATCACCTCTAATTTTTTTCTTCTTTTGGCATAGAATAGTAATAGCTTTGTACAAACTTATCTTACCAAATTAAATTTAAATAGAAACTATTTTTAGAACCTAGTACTTTACTTAGATTATTCATATTTTTAAAAGACAACCAGTACTATAAACTGCTTTAGAATCCATCATATTAGTCTTCTTTTATTTTGAAATTTTCTACGATCCCTCTTCTCTACTGTTATCTATTTTATATGAAAATAAGTGGATCCTTACAGAATATATGCTTTGTCATAGGAATAGGTGGATAATCAAAACCTCCAGTGAGAACTGGAGGTTTGCTCTTCGGCTGAAAGCCTCTTTTACCGGCCACGACCTAAAAGGCCTTCTGATCGGGTCTCCCTCACGCACCACTTCTTCTCGCTGATTCTAAAAGAATTTCATTTTTTATTTTTTGCTATTTTTATTACCTGTGAACGGATCATACTCCTCAAACAACGTCAGCTGATCTGCTATATGATCTTCCTGAACTTGATTGCGTATATATTCTTCTATTTGTTTTTTGTTTCGGCCAACGGTATCGACATAATAGCCACGACACCAAAACTTACGATTGCCGTATCGATACTTTAAATTCGCATGTCTATCGAAAATCATTAAACTACTTTTTCCTTTTAGGTAACCGATAAAACCCGAGACACTTAATTTCGGTGGAATACTGACCAACAAATGAATGTGATCTCAACATGCATTTGCCTCGATGATGTCGACGCCTTTTCTTTCACATAAAAGTCGAATGATTTCTCCGATACTTTTCTTGTATTTGCCATAAATGATTTGGCGACGGTATTTTGGCGCAAAGACGATGTGATACTTACATTTCCATACGGTGTGTGATAAACTTTGATTGTCCTTTTTCATAAAGGAACCTCCTTTAATGTTGATGATACGGTCGGGAAACCTATATCAGTTTAACATTTTAGGGGGCTTTTTTATTACCTCGCTGGAAGCTCTATGGAACCACCCGCATAGCAGGTGGTTTTCAGAACACACAAAAAGAACCCTAAACCTATATATAACAAGGTTTAGGGTTGAACTATGCGGCCAAGAAGACTCGAACTTCCACGGGGTTGCCCCCACCAGCCCCTCAAGCTGGCGCGTCTGCCATTCCGCCATGACCGCATTTATATCATAACTAAGTATATGATAAAATATGCTTTAGCTTTTGTCAATCGTTCAAAATTTTACTTTTCCACAAATAGATGATCATCGTTTGTACCTATACTCGTATACCTGACAAAGCTTATCATATGATTTGCTCACTTTTTTAGGAATTTCAACTGATCCAATATAATTCATTCCTTTTGGTCCATATCCATTATCGTCATTTCTAAGTCGGGGAATTTCACCTAGAACTAATGAAAGAAAATAGTCTTTCGTCCACAATCCATTAAGTTGGTTTTCTTCAAAAATAATCTTGTCCTCAATTGACTTTATATAAGGAATAACTGGAACATAATTGGTGAAACTAGCTTTTGTCTCTTGCCATTCCTTTTCAAAAGTCGCTTTAATTCTTCTTTGTAAAATGGGGTCTTCCAATAATAACACAGACTTCGGCCTCAGCCCTTCCTTTTTCATCTTATTTAGTGAAAAGCGAGCATTTTCACCAGAATTAGTTGAGGTCGTCTCCGTTAAAAAGAGTTCCTTACCGAAGTGATACTTTTGTTTAAAATACTCTAGGTACATGTCAGTTTCACTTACCTCACTAACCTTGATACCGATATTTTTAAGATTTTTCTGTAAAAAGGGCGTCGCATGCCCAATACCGCCAACAATCATGAATTCAGAGGCTGTTCCTTGTTCATACAATTGAATAAACGCATCTGCCAAATAAGGCAAACTGTTGCCAGCTAAGATAGCAAGGTCATACTTTTCTGTTATTTGTTCTTGTGCAGCTAAGTAATCAATGACTGTATTCCAATGTTCGATCATCATGCTCCTCTATTCTTTTACTTGATTTAACACAATACCGCCTTTTCTATTAAAAAGAAAAAGCGGCATCATATCCTTTTTATATGCTCGAATTGATTTCTACTAGCCTACCATGACATTTTCCGCAAACATAGCGTTGAAGGTTGATTCTCCGTTTTCGTAAAATCAATGTTTGACATTTTTCACACTCATACTGGTGGTATGACTGTGGTTTTTGATCCACTAGAGGACGTACATAGCGACTTCCTCCAGTTTGTTTTAATAACAATTTAAATTCAGCATCTTTATGTTGATACCCTTTACCTTCTAAATGCAGATGATAATGGCATAACTCGTGTTTGATCACATTGATCAACTCTGTTTCCCCGTAAATCTCGAAAACTTTTGGATTAAAATCAATGTTATGCGAGTTTAAATGATATCGACCACCTGTTGTTCTCAGACGTCGGTTAAAAAAAGCGTGATGCTGAAACTTTTTGTCAAAAAATGCTAAAGAAATTGATTCCACCATTGCTTGCAGTTGGGTATCTGATAACTCTTGTTTTGTTGGTTTTCCTTCTTTAGGAAAAGGTTTCAACGTTATTCTTTCCTTTCAGCTTGCGGTAACATCGTTAAACTGATGCGCCCTTTCTTCTTGTCGACTGCTTCCACCCACACAGTCACAACATCTCCTACAGCAATAATATCTGTTGGGTGTTTAACAAATTTTGTACTAAGTTTTGAAATATGCACTAAACCATCTTGTTTCACACCGATATCAACAAAAGCACCAAAATCAATCACATTTCGGACTGTACCTTGAAGCTCCATACCAGGTTTTAGGTCTTCCATCGATAAGACATCTTTTCTTAAAAGAGGCGCTGGCATTTCATCACGCATATCTCTTCCTGGTTGAACTAATGCTGCAACGATATCTTTTAGGGTTTCACTCCCAACAGATAATTCCGTTTCTAATTGTTCCAATGACAATCCCTTGATCTGTTGAGCCGCTTGCCCCGAACCAAGCTCTCCTAATTGAACCTTGGCTTTTTCTAAAATTGCTTTGGCAACGTCATAGCTTTCCGGATGAATCCCTGTGTTATCCAAAATATTTTTTCCATTTGGAATCCGTAAGAATCCAATGGCTTGTTCGTAAGCTTTTGGTCCTAATCGAGGCACTTTTTTGACTTGATTACGAGCAGTAAATGCACCATTTTCGTCACGATAAGCCATTAAGTTTTGAGCAGTTGTTTTATTTAAACCAGAAATATGTTGTAACAGTTGCGGACTGGCAGTATTTACATCAACCCCAACTTGGTTAACAGCTGTTTCTACAACAAAATCCAATTGTTCTGCTAAACGTTTTTGTGAAACATCATGTTGATATTGACCGACACCAACCGCCTTAGGATCGATTTTTACAAGTTCAGCTAAGGGATCTTGTAACCGTCTAGCAATGCTGACCGCACTTCTTTCTTCTACTTGCAAATCAGGAAATTCGGCTCTAGCCACGTCACTTGCTGAATAGACAGATGCCCCCGCTTCATTCACAATCACATAGAAAACATCTCGTTTGATTTGTTTTAATTGTTCTGCAACAAATAACTCTGACTCACGACTGGCAGTTCCATTACCAATCGCTACCATTTCAACTTCGTATTCTTCTATCAACTTGGTAAACGTTGGTCCTGCTGCTGCGCGTTTTTCACCTGAAGCGGGCTTGTGTGGATAAATAACTTGAATAGCTAACACTTTACCCGTTGCATCTACAATCGCCAGTTTGCATCCCGTTCTGTAGGCCGGGTCAAAGCCTAGTACAACTTTGCCTTTCAAAGGTGGTTGCAATAAGAGATTACGTAGGTTCTCACCAAAAATCTTGATTGCTTGCTCATCTGCTTTTTCCGTTAACTCATTACGAATTTCACGCTCGATTGCTGGACCAATAAATCGTTTGTAGCTATCTAAATAAGCTGTTTCAACATAAATGGCAGTTGGAGATTGTTTGTTAATGCCAATCAACTGACGTTCTAAGTATGAATTAATTTTTTCTTCTTCTACTAAAAGAGCAACTTTTAAGATATCCTCTTTTTCGCCACGGTTTGTAGCTAAGACTCTGTGAGAAACAATTTTGCTAACAGGTTCAGAAAAATCATAGTACATTTCGTAAACCGCTTTTTCATCTTTTTCCTCATCTTTCACGGTGCTAACATATTGACCATGTTTAAAGGTAAAATCACGAATCCATGTACGGAATTTAGGCTCATCAGATACTCTTTCAGCAATGATCTCATGTGCTCCTTGCAATGCTTTTTCTGCTGTATCTATTTCTTTTTCAGCATCAATATATTTTTCTGCCTCAGCTACAACATCCGCTTGAATTGGAAAACTCATTAACCAGTCTGCTAAAGGTTCTAGTCCTTTTTCTTTAGCGATCGTTGCTTTAGTCCGGCGTTTTTGTTTGTATGGGCGATATAAATCTTCAACTTGCTGCATTTTTGCCGCTTTTTGAATTGATTTAGCCAACTCATCCGTCAGTTTTCCTTGTTCGTCGATTAAACGAAGAACCTCTTCTTTGCGCTTTTCTAAATTACCTAAATAAGTATAACGTTCTTCGATTTCACGAATTTGCACTTCATCTAAACTATCTGTCATCTCTTTACGATAACGAGCGATAAAAGGAACAGTGTTTCCTTCACTTAATAGAGTCAACACTGTTTTTATTTGTTTTGTACGATACTCCGACAATTCTTTCTGAAGTAAATCAACTACTTCTTGGTTATAAGCTTCTGCCATATTTACATACCTCTCTTCATTAACATACTGTTTCATTTTAGCATATTTTCTTGCTGAAATATAGGACGAGTCCAAAGCTTAGCTAGTCTTTACTCGTTCTGAAAAAATACAGTTGTTTAAAAATCAGGTTGCCAAGGGCCGTTTAAATTTTGATATTTAATATCTTGTACGATTCCATTTTTATCGAAAATCACACCATGAACAGAACCACCAAAAACTCCTCCTCCATCAATCCCGATCTTATTGTCCGATTGCCATAAATCAGTCGTTTCCATATCCCCGTGGAGCATAGGTGTGATGGTATGACCAAAAACGATTTTTTTCTCAGTATGATTTTTGCCTTGATGAAATGCTTCTCTTATCCAGATAAAATCATGGGGACTTGTTTCATGCCAATCTTTTTTCGTTAAATCGATACCGGCATGAACAAATAGATACTCTTCCCACTCAAAATACAGTGGTCGTTCCATTAAAAATTCAATCAACTCTTTATATCGGCTACGAATCAACATACTGATCTCTGTTGGAGAATATTCTTCTGTCGCGCCTTTGTGCAGCAAGCTTTCCATCGTCTCTTTGCCACCATTTCGAACATAACTAGTAAACCAATCTTCTGGTTTGTTTAAAAACTGAAGAAAGTACTCTTCATGATTTCCTCTAAGATAAACCGCTCCATATTTCTCGACTAACTTTTTTCCGAGTAAAAAACTCTCTTTAGTCTTTGGCCCGCGATCATTTAAGTCACCAATTAATACTAGTTGATGTATCTTCGGATCAAAGTATTGAATCAACTCATTGAACAACTCATATTCGCCATGGATATCACTGATGGCATAAATAAATTTTTTCATTATTTCAGCTCCTTCTCACCATTCATTTTCTCTAGTATAACGCAAGAAACACCTGGTACTTCAGATTATTGATCAAATAAGTCACGATTATTTTTTATTTAGAAATAATTTAAAAATTGAAATTAATTTTAGACTTTTCATGAAAAAAAGAGTAAAATTGCGTAAGTGACACTATGTCATAAAATTAGTAGGAAAGAGCTGAAATTTATGAAGAAAAAAACTATTTTCGGTATTCTTGCCGTTTTGGTTGTCGCCTTGATTATTTTCTTAGTTGTTCAAGGAAATTCAGGAAAATCAAACGCTGTTACTGTTAGAACTGGAGAAGTAAAAAAAGAAACAATCGTTGAAACACTTTCCACAACTGGAACCTTGATCCCAAATCAAACACAAGCACTTATTGGTACTGGCAATGTTGTGGATGTGCTTGTCAAAACTGGCGATAAGGTAACAAAAGAGAACGTTTTAGCAACATATGATAATGGACTTCAATTAATTGCTGGCTTTGATGGAACAATCACGCAAGTCAATATCAAGAATAACCAAGACGACACAAATGCTCAGCAAGGAAAACCATCGATTCAGTTAGATGATCTTTCTACGTTAAACGTTCAATTAGCTTTATCTAACTCTGAAGCCTCTTCAGTAGCTGTTGATCAGAAAGTAGAAATAACGAGCGGAAACCAAACATTTTCAGGAAAAGTCTCTGAAAAAGATCCGACTGCTCAAAGCACTCAATCCGCAACCGGTAACAGTGCGAGCCTTGGTGCTGTCGTAACGTTTGATCATGCACCAGAAAAACTCTTTTCTGGTTTTGATGTTGATGTAACGATCACTACGGACACCGTTGAAAATGTGCTTGCCCTACCAATTGAAGCCTTAACCTATAACGATAAAAACGAACCCATTACCTATATCGTGAAAGATGGTCTTGCTAAAGAGAAAAAAATCGAGATCGGCATTCAATCAGATAAATTGATTGAAGTCAAAAAAGGTCTAAAAGAAGGAGAAACGGTTATTCTTTCTCCAAGTTCTGATATTAAAAACAATGCTGAAGTAACCAAAGAATAGAAGGTGAAATGATTGATTGATTTAAAAGATGTCGTAAAAATTTATCGGACCGGAGGAGAAGAATTAGAAGCATTAAAACACGTTTCCTTACATATCGCAGAAGGAGAATTCACTTCAATCATGGGTCCTAGCGGTTCGGGTAAATCAACGATGATGAATATTCTTGGTTTATTGGATCGATTTGACGAAGGTTCTTATCACTTAAATGGACAAGATGTTACTAATTTGAGTAGTAATGAAAGTGCTCATGTCAGAAATAAGGAAATTGGTTTTGTTTTTCAATCCTTTAATTTAATGCCGAGAATGTCTTTACTAGATAACGTTGCCCTACCTATGGTTTATTCTGGTATTCCAACAAAGGAACGAAAAGAACGCGCACTAGAAGCATTGAGAAAAGTAGGTTTAGCTGACCGTGTCGCCCATAGACCAAATGCGATTTCTGGTGGACAAAAACAACGTGTCGCAATAGCTCGTGCTATCGTAAATGATCCAGCAGTTTTAATGGCTGATGAACCTACAGGAAATTTGGACTCAAAAACAACACTGGAAATCATGAAAATTTTCCAAGATTTAAATGATGCTGGTACAACTGTGGTCATGGTCACACATGAGCCCGATGTAGCTCAGTATACAAAGCGAATCGTTTCTTTTCGAGATGGAGAAATCATTGATGACCAATCTGTATTGGAACGAAGAACGCTATAGAAAGGAGTCATTTTCATGGGAATTATTGAGAGTTTCAAAATGGCGATCGATAGTATTTTAGCGAACAAAATGCGTTCATTTTTGACAATGCTTGGAATTATTATCGGCATTGCAGCAGTCATCGCCATACTTGCGGTTGGAAATGGTGCAACGAGTCAAATAACTGGTACTTTTAGTGATTTAGGTGCTTCTACGATTTCTGTTTCTACTAGCCGTGACGCAACTGACAATGAAAAAATTACCAGTAAAGATATCAAAGCATTAAAAGATGGCATCCCGCAAATTGACCATCTCTCCCCTGTTGTGTCGATCCAAGTTGTTGGTGCAGCAAATGAAAAATCAAAAGCAACATTGGTCATGGCGGGAACACCTGATTTACAATATACAAGCCAAACAATGGATAAAGACATCGTCTACGGACGCTATTTCAATACAACTGAATACTCTGAAGGCAGTAAAGTAGCGGTGATTAGCGTTGATACGGCTCGGTATTTTTTCAATGGACGTGAAAATGTCGTTGGCGAAAAAATCAATTTACGCGGGCAAAAAGGACAGATAAGTGCTCGAATCATCGGAGTAACCAAAAGTACCGTTGAAAAAATGGTTGGGGCATTTGATGAGGAAGAAATGATGGGTTATATTTCAATCCCACTGACTACAGCAGATAATTTGAATCCTGATGCAACTAAAATCACCAGTTTGACCGTTATTGCTAAATCCAAAGATGATATTGATTCAGTCTCTAAACAAATCGTAAATATTCTCTCTGTGCGTCACAATACAGTTGGTGAAAAAGTCTATACTGCAACAAATTTCTTGCAAGCACTTGATCAGGTGAATAACGTATTAGGTTTGTTTATCAACTTCATTGCGGCTGTTGCTGCAATTGCTTTGCTCGTTGGCGGCATTGGTGTGATGAATATCATGCTTGTCTCAGTCACTGAACGAACTAGAGAAATCGGAACAAGAAAAGCTCTGGGTGCAACAGATCGTAATATCCTATTTCAATTTCTAACAGAATCCGTTATTCTATGCTTGATTGGTGGACTGATTGGATTAACGTTAGGTGCGATCTTGGCTGTCACTATAGCAAGTGTCTTAGACATCACTGCGCAGTTTACACTAGGTTCAATTATAGCTGTACTCTTATTTTCAAGCGCTATCGGAATATTCTTTGGTGTTTATCCTGCTAGAAAAGCAGCGAAGCTTGATCCAATCGAAGCATTACGTTACGAATAAAATGTTTCATACTTCAAAAATAAAATCAGGACTAGAGTGATTTCTCTGTCCTGATTTTTTTATTCTTCTTTTTTCATTCCAGATGCAATCAAGTTGAACAACTCCTCTGGAATTTGAAATTGGCCAAATCTCAGGCGTGATCGATACTCCTGCCACAAAGGAAAATCAGCAATTGCTTGTAACGGAACGGATTGAGTATTTTTTTAAATCAATATCTCTTCTAACTGGAATAAAACCAGGAGCCATTTCTAATGAATAAGCTTTTCCAAGTAAAATCTGCCCAATGGCAATGAAATCCTGACAGGGTTCTTTGGTTTTAAAATGATGTTTTGGTGTATAATAAATCAACCAATCCCCAGACTTCATTCGATTTAATGGCGCTGATTTCCCATGACATAATTGACAAAAAACACCTGCAACCCCAATTTCTACATGATTTTTAGAGGCAACGCCAATCCACGAATTCAAGTTATATCCACTCTCCTTCATTTTTATAGATTGATTGTTTCTCTATTGTCCATCCCTAAAATCACAATTGCTTGGTTAAAATGAATCTCGACTAATTCCAGCATAGAACCAGCTTTCTTAATATTTTGTTCATAACTAGGAATTTTTCGAATCTATTGCTCTGCTACATCCTAAACTGTTAACTCACTTTTTTTATATCCGCATAGTGCACCCGAACATGATGTGTAGTAATAGATGGAATCGTTGTAAACGCAACTTTGGGATTCTTTTGAAATTCAGTCATTTTTCATTTCCTTTGAACATGGAAAAGAATAGACATTTTTAGCTTCATCATAAAAAAACTGACGATCCTAACATTTGGTACTCCTTAAACACTTGTAGCTAACGCAATTTCTGTCTGTTCACTCATACGCTTCAGTTGTTTTCCTAAATTCTTGCCTCCGTTATGTTCTTTCGTCTGACTGACAAGTTCAGTCTAACAAATAAAACCTGACAGTTGAATCGCGATTAAAATAATGATCCAAGACTCGTATAACACCTAAATACTTAAAACTGGCCACACTAAACCCTAAAATTGGATTAAAAATGACTGTCCTACAAAAACCGGGAGTGAATCAAAAACAATCGACCAGTTAATTTTTATTCAATGACAGATACTGCCATAAACAATACCGTTATTGTCAATCGCTTTGTCCTCTAGTCACTCCTATAGTTTATTCAACGTCCAAGTCACTGTATCGCCATCTTTTAAGAAGTACTCAACTGCACCTACTTCTGGTTGTTTGCCATTCACATCATATAGCCAATATTTACTTGCTTTTGCATCTTGGAGATGCCCATCGATACCGCTGATAAAATCTTTGTCCATCTCAACTTTAAAATTTGTTTCCATGACGGTTTGAAGCGATTCATCTTTTTTGACCTTGACTTCTTTTTTATCAAATTGTTTATCCTCTTCCTTTAAGATGATTGTTACCTTCATTCCGGCATCTTGCTCTTTTTTGTCATCATTTGTTTTCCCACATGCACCTAATAAAAAGATCACTGTTAAAACCATTGCTACTTTTAAAAATTTTTTCATCGTTCATTCCGCCTTTATCTCTATTTATTTTATATCGTATTTCGTTAAAATACGTTGAAGCTTTGTCTGGATTACTCTAAACAGCAAACACGAAAAGAATGCATTTGCAAAACAATATGAAACTGTATAAGGAACAGCTGTCAGTAATAAGGCTAAATACCTCTGCCAAGAAAATGTCCGGTCAATTGAAAAGACAGTCCAGACATCCATAAAAAAGGAAAAAAACAGACCCGCAAAAATACCATATAACGCTAAAAACCAATAATTTTTCCCTAGAACTTTTTGCATCAACGGTAACCCAGCAAGAAAACCGATCATCCCCCAAGAGAACATTTGAAAAGGAGTCCATGGCCCTTGCCCAAACAGCATATTAGATGTAATCGCTGAAAGCGAGCCAACCAAAAAGCCAACTTCCGAACCCAAACAAATCCCACAAATAATAATGATTGCCGTCATAGGAGTAATCGCTGGAACCATATAAAATAAGAATCGACCTAAAACAGCGATTGCCGTTACCACTGCAATCATTACTAGTTCTTTGATATTTAACTGCTTTTTCTCATAGCGATAATAAATTGGAATACACGCAACTATGACAAGCAGCATCGAAATAACTTGATACTGACTTGCTTGAAAAAGTGCAATTCCTATAAAGATCAAGATCCCCGCAAGAACACTTCTGATCACCATTGGATTTATCTTCTTATTCATTCGTCACTCCTTTAGCGGCAACATAAGCCGCAATCACTTCATCAGTTGTGATCAAATTTGAAAAAAATTCACGCGAAATTCGGCTAGCAGCTGTTGTATAAAAAGTATGTTGGCTAAAAAATTGAGCAGGTTTAGCCGTTGTCAATAAATCATTTTGGAAAAACAGTCCGCAACGATCCGATAATTCTGCCGCAAAATCCAAATCATGTGTCACCACTAAAATCGTTTTGCCTTTCATAGACAATTGTTTCAATAAGTCGATCAATTGTTTTTTTCCATAATTGTCGATCCCTTTTGTCGGCTCATCCAACAGTATTACTTTAGGATCTGTCAAAAGAAGCTTTCCAAGGGCTGCACGCTGACACTCGCCACCACTTAAATCCAATGGATGCTGTAACAAGATTTCGCTTAAATCAAGTAAATTGACAATCGAATCGATTCGCTTGCGCTTTTCTTGTTCACTCATTTTTTTGCTCTCTAGATAATTGTTGTAATCATCTAGTACTGAATCTCTACTAAACATCATTTGTGGTTCTTGTGGCAAATACCCCACTACCTGTTGATTTTTTTTGAGGGATTGATTGAAAAGCGTGATTTTGCCACGATAACACTCCTGAATACCCGCAATGACTTTAAGTAATGTTGTTTTCCCTGTACCATTGCCCCCAACTAGAGAGAAAATTTCTCCTTCAACTAAATCAAGGTCGACACCTGCTAAAATATCTCGACTATTTTTCTCATAACGAAACCAGCAATTTTTTAATTGAAGAATCACTTTTTCTTGCGTTTTGGTTTGATCTGGCACTCTTTTCTCTTCTATAACAGGTCTTTTAGGAAATTGTTGTGCTAAGAACCGCTTTCCTTCAATCACAGTGATTGGACTCGGTCCTGTCAAACCACTTGCATGGAAAAGTTGAACTGCACTTGGCAAACTAACTATAAAACGACTAAGCTCACGTTGATTACCTTTAATTTTTCTGACTATGTTCGCTGGTACATCAGAAAAAATCAATTTCCCTTTATCCAAAAGCACCACTTTATCCGCTAGTGAGAAAACCGATTCCAAGCCATGTTCAGCTAACACTATAGTTAAACCCATTTCTCTATTTAAACGAATCAAAACATCAATAAAATTCTGAGAAGCAATTGGATCAAGCTGAGTGGTAGGCTCATCCAAAATCAAAATATCAGGTCTCATCACTAAAACAGACGCTAAATTTAGTAGTTGTTTTTGTCCACCAGATAAATCTTTCGTTTGATAGTCTACTAGATCTTGAATCCCTAAAAAGTTGACCATTTCCGCAACACGACTTTTTATTTCAGAAGGTTCCAGTCCGATATTTTCTAAACCAAAAGCTAATTCATGCCAAGCGCTATCTGTGACGATTTGGTTTTCCGGATTTTGCATCACATAACCAATTTTACTCGTTGAAAAAACAGCTGGAATGACTGTGACTTTTTCATTGTTTAAATAAATGTCTCCCACCTGCTTACCAGCAGGTGTCAGTTGTGGTTTTAGCATTTTTAGCAATGTCGATTTACCACTTCCAGAAGCACCACATATCAACACAAAGTCGCCTTCTTCTATAGAGAGCGACACATTATTCAACACTAATTTTTCACTACCAGCATAACTAAAACTCAGATTTTGGATTTCAAGATAGTCCATACGATCACCTCCCGTATTCGATTCAAGGTTGGTATCAAAGCGAATACTAAAATCACTAGATAATCCAACCAACGTTGTTTTAACAGTAATAACAGATTTTCTTGATATGGATAAAAATTGAATTGATAGTTTCCCTGCATAACCAACATAATGAACAGACTACCCAAACTGATTATTATAACTAAAGAAAATGAATCCAAAATCCTCCAATGATAGACCGTCCGACTGCTTCTAGTCGTCACGCCGTATCCTCTTGCTTTCATCGAATTCGCTGTATCCATTGCGTTTTCCAGTGCCCAAGAAAATAAGTTGCCAAACAAGTCCAGTCCATAGGAAGTTTTTTCTCTAAAACTTCTTTTTTGCGTTCGCTGAATCGTTTTTTGTACCTGATTCAACTCTTGGTAATACGTTTTAAATAAAGGAATAAAACGAAAAACCATCGTCACTAGTAAGGCAGACTTAGGAAATCGTTTCCCAAAAAGATAAAAGAATTTTTCAGAATCCACTGACGTTTGAAAATTTTGAAATAAATAAATGACGGAAGCAATCATCATTCCCATAAAAAAGCCATAGACAAATGCCTCAAGTGTCATCGGTTTACCTAGAAAAAAGAATAAAATCGTACCGCCTCTATGTACAAACAAAGGATTTGTGATCGTGATCAAAATCAAAAAAATCAACGGAAAAATAATTGAATGCTTTTTCCCCTTTTTTAAATGTACTAATCGAAAAGATAGACTTCCAAAAAAACAGCTACCAATGATTAAGGGATTTGTAGTACTCATAGCAATCAATAACATCAGTAGATAATAGCTGGAAATGACTAACGGATGTCTTTGCCTAAAAAAATGTGGATTCATCTCAAACTCCTCTTCCTTGTTGGAACAATAAAAAAACAGCCGTCACTTTTGTATAAGTGTGCTGTCTGAATTGACTACTATAACGAAATGTTATTATGTCAGAACAGCAAACATCCTTTGTATACAAGGTGTCTTTATAAAAAGTACGGATATACGCACATAGATTCATGAGCCTTCCAGACACTTTCTATTTTTTATTTTTGCTATATCTTCATTGACATAATCATCTCTCGTTTTAAACAACTTCATTGTTGTTCAACCACTCTTATTATATAAAGTTATCCCTTTAAAGTCAATCACCATTAAAGGACTTCCTTTCTTAAAGCGGGATTTTTTTAATGCAAAAAAATAGTTCAAAAAATCAGCTGTCCTCTAACTTTAAAAACCATTTTTATTCATTGACTGATTACTTTTGCCAATCTGCAGGATATGTCACATAAATAAAGCGAGCATGTCCAAAACGGAGAACGTGATTGGACTTCCTTTACCTGCTGTAATTGTGCGTCCCTCGATAATCACATCTAAGCGACCTTGAATAATATAATCCACTTCTTCATATTCTAATAGCCATTCAAAGGTCGTATCGTCCATTACCATCAAACCACAGCCTAAACGTGGACTTTCTTTTAAAGTCACTAGGTCTTTACAGTATACTTTGTGCTCTGGATTTCCTGTATCTAAACAATCTTCTTCTGACACATTTCACAAAGGTAGCTTAATAGACAAAATACCGCGCGGATCTCTGTCTTTCATCATTTGAAACATTGGAATACTATTGGCTAAAGTAGCCACCATTAAGCGTAATTGTTCAGATACAAATTGCATTGGTTTCCACATCCATCAATCCTAATTTTTCATAAATTTCTAGATTAGGATTTGCAATAATATGCGCTAATGTTATTTGTTTTCCAGGAACATATTCTTGAATCATCCGTTGTTTTTCAGTCAATAGGCTCACCTCTTTTTCTTCTCTGATCTACATGTCACATTATATGATTGATTAAACTCAATTTATTTAACATTGTCCAAAATTTGTTCGATTTCTGCTTTTTTGTAGGGACCCTAGGATTCGTTTGGGTACATCCATCAAGCAAAGAGACTTCGGTAATTTCTCGTTTGAATTGTTCAAAAACCTCCGAGCTTACTCCAGGCTATTTGGCATTGCTAGTTGTTTTTTCGACTGCTCTATTCCTCGAATCAAATGCTTAATCCCTAATTTTGTCGTTGCTTTCTCATAGCCAAGTAATTTAGCTAAATAGCATACTTCTCTGTAGTTTGCTCATTATAAGAGTGATTGAAATGATCTCATCCTGTATTATATTGAATTACTTCACTCAATAGTAGTACATTCAATCGTCCATGAGGAACGTGTAATTTTGCTCCCGTAGCATGTGCGAGACCATGATTGAGACCAAGAGAGGTTAAATTAAAAGCCACGCCTGCCATACAAGAACAACAACTCTCTCTCATAAAGTATCAGAAAACACGTTGGTTTTAGTCGAAACATAGGCTTCAAGCGCACGTGTTAGAACGTCCATCCCTGTATCAGCAGTACTATTTCTTGGCGCACTTATCACCAATTCAGATGCTAAGTAAGCTTCATTTGGTTGGATTTTAGATTAGACTTTGGAGATCAATGTGCATGCCTTTATCCATCTCATGTTAGAGCCGAATTAAAAAAAGTATCGAACAGTACTCGAACTTTACCACTAATCAGACTAGCAAAAAAACTACTCAACTTGTACCGATTTCAGTACAGGTTGAGTAGCTTTACTATTTTTATTTCTTTTTCTTACCGCCAAAAGCGTCCTTCATCTTATCAAAGAACCCTTCTTCTTGCTGTTCACTGACGGTTTGACCGCCAGCTTTAGCAAAAGTGCGTAAGGCTTCTTTTTGTTCTTCGTTTAAGTTTTTAGGTGTGATGAGTTTAACTTTCACGTGCTGATCACCATTAGCTCCGCCACGTAAACGTGGTGCGCCCTTGCCTCGTAAACGGAAATTCGTTTCAGTTTGAGTACCTGCAGGGATTTTTAATTTTACATCCCCATGAACAGTTGGTACTTTGATTTCATCACCAAGTGCCGCTTGAACAAAGCTTAATGGCAAATCATAATAGATTTCTGAGCCTTCTCGGTCAAAAATATCGCTTTCTTCTACGCTAAATACTACATACAAATCACCATATGGTCCACCGTTCATGCCAGCTTCCCCTTGATTCGCTAAACGCATTTGTTGTCCGTCTTCCACTCCAGCAGGAACGTTGACTTTCACTTTGTGCGCTTTTTTCTCATGTCCTGTTCCATGACAAGTTGGACACGGTTCTTTGATTTCTTTCCCTGTTCCATGACAAACATCACACGTTTGACGACTCATTACACGGCCAAGTGGTGTTTGACGTTCCACATTAATGGAACCTGATCCATGACATTTATGACACGTTTCAGGATGTGTCCCTGGTTTGGCACCATTTCCACCACAAGTGGCACAATTGTCTTCACGATTGTACTTGATTTCCTTTTCCACGCCGAAAATAGCTTCTTCAAACTTCAAATTCACCGTATATTGCAAATCAGCACCTTGTCTTGGCGCAGTTGGATCTACACTACGAGATCCGCCACCAAAGAATGAATCGAAAATATCTTCAAATCCACCAAAACCGCTGCTAGAGAATCCTCCACCGCCAAAGCCGCCAAAACCACCAGCACCTCCGCCGTAATTTGTATCTGTCCCTGCGTGACCATATTGATCATAAGCCGCTTTCTTTTGAGGATCGCTCAATACTTCATATGCTTCAGAAACTTCTTTGAATTTATCTTCTGCATCCGCTTCTTTATTGATATCCGGATGGTATTGCTTGGAAAGCTTACGGTAAGCTTTTTTTATTTCATCATCTGAAGCGCCTTTTGCTAAACCTAGGACTTCATAATAATCTCTTTTCGTAGCCATTAGTTTCCCTCCAACTATTATTCCATTTATTAAAAAAAGGATCGACACCAACTTATTTGTATAAAAACATCGTTGTAATCATACCACATATTAAGTAAAAGAAAAACCGCTTCACTTAATTTTCCCTATAAATAAAGATAGGCAAAGACCAAAGCGATGACTTTGGTCTTTGCCAGCTTGTTAACGATCAAGGATTAATTGTCGTCGCCTTCTACTTCTTCAAAGTCAGCATCTACAACATCATCTGCTCCACCTTGTGCAGCTTCAGGATTTTCTGCTGCTTGTTGTTGCGCTGCTTGTTCGTAAAGTTTTACTGTTAAGTTTTGAACGATTTCGTTTAATGAATCGCGTTTTTCTTTCATTTGTTCGATATCATTCGCTTCAACAGCTGCTTTCAACTCATCACGAGCATCTTCTGCTTTTTTCACTTCATCAGCATCAACTTTGCCTTCTAATTCTTTCAATGTTTTGTCAACAGTGAACAATAAAGCGTCAACGTCGTTACGTAAATCAACTTCTTCTTTACGAGCTTTATCAGCTTCAGCATTTGATTCAGCATCTTTAACCATACGTTCGATTTCATCGTCTGATAAACCTGAAGAAGATTTGATTGTGATTGTTTGCTCTTTTTGCGTTCCTAAATCTTTTGCACGTACGTTTACGATACCATTTTTATCGATATCAAAACTTACTTCGATTTGAGGCACACCACGAGGAGCCGCTGGAATATCTGTTAATTGGAAACGTCCTAATGTTTTATTGTCAGCAGCCATTGGACGTTCACCTTGTAACACGTGAATATCTACAGCTGGTTGATTGTCTGCTGCTGTTGAGAACACTTGTGATTTACTTGTTGGGATCGTTGTATTACGATCGATCAATTTAGTAAATACGCCACCCATAGTTTCGATACCTAATGATAATGGTGTTACGTCTAATAATACGACATCTTTCACATCACCAGTGATAACGCCACCTTGGATCGCAGCTCCCATAGCTACTACTTCATCTGGGTTAACTGATTTGTTTGGTTCTTTGTTCGTTTCTTTACGTACAGCTTCAACAACAGCTGGAATACGTGTAGATCCACCAACTAAAATAACTTCATCGATTTCTGATGGATTTAAACCAGCATCTTTCAACGCTTGGCGTACTGGAGTTTTTGTACGTTCTACTAAATCACTTGTTAATTCATCGAATTTCGCACGAGTTAAGTTCATTTCTAAGTGCAATGGACCAGCGTCTCCTGCTGTGATAAATGGTAAGCTGATTTGTGTTGATGTTACACCTGATAAATCTTTTTTCGCTTTTTCAGCAGCATCTTTCAAACGTTGAACAGCCATTTTATCTTTAGATAAGTCAACACCGTTTTCTTTTTTGAATTCTGCTACCATATAGTCGATGATTTTATTGTCAAAGTCATCTCCACCTAATTCATTATCGCCGGCAGTTGATAATACGTCGAATACGCCATCCCCTAATTCAAGGATCGATACGTCAAATGTACCACCACCAAGGTCAAATACTAATACTTTTTCGTCTTTATCTGTTTTGTCTAAACCATATGCTAATGCAGCAGCTGTTGGTTCGTTAACGATACGTTCTACTTCTAGACCAGCGATTTTACCAGCGTCTTTTGTTGCTTGACGTTGTGCATCGTTGAAGTAAGCAGGAACAGTGATAACTGCTTTGTCTACTTTTTCACCAAGATAATCTTCTGCGAACCCTTTTAAATATTGCAAGATCATTGCAGAAATTTCTTGTGGTGTATAAGATTTGCCATCAGCTTCTACTTTATAGCCAGCTTCGCCCATATGACGTTTGATTGATGAAATTGTGTGTGGGTTTGTTACTGCTTGACGTTTTGCGACTTCACCGACTTGGATTTCTCCATTTTTAAATGATACCACTGAAGGTGTTGTACGGTTACCTTCTGGATTCGCAATGATTTTTGCTTCTCCGCCTTCTAATACTGCCACTGCTGAGTTTGTTGTTCCTAAGTCAATACCAATAATTTTACTCATAATTAATGATCTCCTATCTTCTATTTTAATTTTTTTCAATTTATATTATACAACCATCGCTTGCTGTTATTGTGCAACAACAACCATGCTTGCTCGTAAAACGCGGTCATGTAACTTGTACCCTTTTTGTAACACTTCGACGATTGTATCAGCAGGGACTTCGTCACTTGCTGGAATCGTTTGAACTGCTTGATGTAAATTAGGATCAAACACTTCACCCATTGTCGGGATTTCTTCGATACCTTCATCTTTTAATGCCGCTTGTAACCCTTCAAGAACCATTGAGATCCCTTTTTTCAAGCTAGCACCTTGTTCATCATCGACTTCGATTGCCATCGCACGTTCCAAATTATCGATCGAAGGTAGCAATTTTTTTCCTAAGTCTTGTGAACGATAACGAACAAGCAATTCACGCTCATTTTTGAAACGATTGCTCATATTGGCAATTTCAGCACGAGCTCTTAAAAACTTGTCTTCCATTTCTGATAATTCAGCATTGGCACTTTCAAGTTCTGTCATTTCTGTTTCTTCTTCTGAAACACCAGTTTCATCGATAGCATCCATGTGTTCCTCTTGTAATTCTTCATTCGTTTCTTCTTTATTACTCACTCTGGCAACTTCCCTTCTCATTTACGTAGAATTATTAGAATTCTATATTTTCAACTCATCACTTACTCATCAAGAAAACGGTAGTAAGCACCGAGTTTTGAAGCTAATTCATGGCGAAATACATCTACCAGACCAAACATTTTTGAATAGGGCATGCTTGTAGGGCCTAATAACGCAATGGTTCCCTTACCGTGACCAGAAACTTCATAAGTCGCAGTGATCATGCTCATATTATCAAGTAAATCGTTTCCTATTTCTGAACCGATACGGATCGCTATTTGCGTATCTGTCTCTTCATCAGACGTCAACAAGTGGGTGATTGCGTCTGTATTTTTCATAAAGGAATACACAGATTTTAGTTGATTGATATCTTCTTGTACACCAAAATCTAATAGGTTCATGCGCCCACTGACAAACACTTTTTCTTCAAAAGCGTGTCCCAGCATCGCATCAAATAGGTTCATCATGCCGTCAGGTGTTTGGAAATAGCGATGTAAAATCATCGGAATTTCGGTGCGTAAACGATGATAGACCGTCAGCAATGGTTGTCCGACCAATTTATCATTGATGATTTGCGTCATCTTTTCCAAGTCTTGGCTTGAAACAGATGCTGGAATCGCAAATACTTGGCTTTCCACATTGCCTTTATCCGTCACTATGATCGCTATGATCTGACGTTCATTTAATGGAACAATTCGAAAACCAGTCAATCGTCTTTCTTTCACTTCTGGACCTAACGAAAAAGCAGTATAGCTTGTTAAATCAGAAAGGATTTCAGCTGATTGTTCAATAATATCATTGATCTCATGAAATTCTTTCCCAAATGAATGACGAATCGTTTCTAATTCATCACGTTCGATTTCAGCTGGACTCAATAAATGATCCACATAATAGCGATAACCATCCATTGAAGGAATCCTGCCAGAAGACGAATGTGTCTTCAATAATAGTCCGTGCTCTTCTAGAGCCTTCATATCATTACGAATCGTTGCAGAACTTGACTTAATTCCTTCTTCCATTAATTTCTTTGATCCTACAGGGTTACCTGTATTCGTATATTCTTGGATGATAAGTCGCAAAATATTCTTTTGTCTTTCCGTTATCATAATTACCACCCTTCATTAGCACTCATGACATTCAAGTGCTAATACAATTATTAATATAGCAAGTTCTTCTTGAATTGTCAAGAGAAAAACTCACTTTTTTAGCACTCATTGCATCAGAGTGCTAAAATGTACAAAAAAAGGCTAAGACATAGCCCCAAGAGCCATATCTTAGCCTAACGGAATCCTAGTGAACGGTGGGAATTGAACACTTCTTTCCCAATCTCACTCTTATTGTTGTACTGTGCACGTTTATTCTTGGTCAATAAGAAATGCTTCAAAAACATCATTCCCAACAAAAAGACCTTGTTCAGTAAGTTGGATATGTGTTTCATTTTCGCTTATCAATCCTTTTTGAATCAAGTTCGGGATTGTTTCTCTATATACCTGATTTAACGGTAAATTGAACTTCTCTTCGAATCGTTTTTTCGAAACACCCCCCATCTTCCTTAACCCAAGAAAGAGTTCTTCTTCCATTTGATTATTGACGGTCAAAATCTCTGTTTCAACAGTTGGTAATTGGTTATCTCTTAAAGGGTTTAGATAATGTTGAATCGGACCATGATTTCGATATCGAGTATGTCCTAAATAACCACTCGCACCGGCGCCAAATCCATAATAGTGATCGTTGTTCCAATAAACCAAATTATGTTGACTTTCTTGCCCTTTTAGCGCGAAGTTACTAACCTCATATTGGTGACGTCCAGCCTTTTCCATTGCACTAATTGTTTCCTCAAACATTAACGCTTCAACTTCTTGATCTGGCAATTGTAATCGACCTTGACGTACCCAGTTCATAAACATTGTTTTGTTTTCTAAAATCAACGAATATAAAGAGTAATGCGGTAAATCAAGTTCAATCGCACGTTTCAGTGTATCTCTAAACCCCTCCAGCGTTTGACCAGGCAAAGCATAAATCAAATCGATACTAACATTTAGGAAATCTTCTTTTTCTAAGAATTTCATCGTTTCATAGACATCTTCTGCCGTATGTTTGCGTCCAATTTTTTTTAATAATTGGTTGTCGAATGTCTGAACACCCATAGATAAGCGATTTACACCATATTCTTTCATTACTTGTAGTTTCTCTTGCGTTAGATCGCCTGGATTCGCTTCTACTGTAAATTCGTTTTTATCATCAAACGGCAATAACTCGCGTACCCCTTTTAACAGAACAGCTAATTGCTTAGCTGAAAGCGAAGTAGGCGTGCCCCCTCCGATATATATTGTCTCTGTATCTTTGCTTGGATACTGCTCTTTTGTCAAACGAATTTCTGTCAAAAGACTTTGGATATATTCATCTACTGGCTGCCCTTCTAAAAAGACTTTATTAAAGTCGCAGTAGTAACAAATGTGCTCACAAAAAGGGATATGTATATAGGCTGATGTTTTATCGTTTTTCATTTTCTTCCTCCAGTTTAAACGAAGTTGCTACAGATTTTATTATAGGAAGCTTACCAAAGTATTTCACTTCTATTTTAAGATTTCATTGTATCAACTTATTTGTTCCAAAACTTGTAATTCATTTGGGACACGTCTCTTATCTTAACATATCCCCTACTAAAATTGTCTAGTTTACTCTCTTGAATATTTTTAAGCTTCTATAATGACCAACTAACGAATAGTTGAACAGACTAAATCATATCGCTTTCTTGCTTAACTACGAGCTAGTAAAAAACTCTTTCTCGCTGTAAATAAAACTCTGAATAAAATGAGAATCGGGAATTATCCTGTTTAGAAATAAAAACAAGTCCAAGAAATTTTCTCTCCGAACTTGTTTATGTTTTATTTCTACTTTTAACCTATAAATGCTCTTTGTACTTGCCAATTCACATTTTTTAATAACGGTTACTAGAAGCAAATTTGAAGAAGTACTCCTTCTTTTGACTTGAGAGAAAGAACATCCTTCAAATTTACTTTTATTCATTTCCGTATTTTTCCCATGTCCTATATGACAGAATAAAGAGTATGCATCATTCTAAATCATTGATAACATTATTCCTTTCAAAAAAGAAAGCTTAATCATAGTCAGTAGTTAGATTATTAATGCCTAATGCTTCCATCTTCTTAAACTCACTTTGAGGAACCCCCCATAAATTAACGGTTAAACCTTTACTTTGAGCTTTGGCAATCAAGTCTGCTCGACCTAAAACACTTTCATACTTAATAGCTAACCCAGCATTCCCACCAAGATTGCTAACCTGATCAATCATTTGTTCATCTAAAGTTTTCGCTAGAAACTGAACCTGCGTTTCAGGAAGACGCTTTTTCATTTCGACCAAATTCGTAAAATCAAATGAAATGATTATAGCCTTATTCGTTATACCAAATGAACTAATTATATTGGCTAAATCATCGTAATCACTTGGTTCAAGATTTTTAGCTTTCATTTCGATAAACGGAATACTTTTTTTACTACTCATAATTGTAAGAAACTCTTCCAATGTTGGAATAATTAATTGTTCTTGAGAATATTTTTCTTTATTGGATCCTTGATCGATGCGCAAAGCCCTTATTTGATCTAATGTTAAATCACTTATTTTTCCTTTTCCATTTGTCATGCGGTCAACTGTCTTGTCATGCATGATGACCCATTTTTTATCTTTAGTAAGCCAAATATCTGTCTCGATCCCCCAACTATCCGATTGCTGAAAAGAAGGGATTGAATTTTCAGGTGCCACCTTGTGATTGCCACGATGTGCGACATAACGAATATCATCCATCATTTCACTAATTTCTATATTCTCAGCAGAAATGTATCCTTCAGTCGTTCGATACACTTTTTTGTCAGAGTTAAAGACGATTCCTTTGACGTAGGCCATGCTATTCGCTGGCAACAGTCCGACAATTTTTGATAAATTTCTATCTTTAAAAAGAGATGTTTCTTGCATAAGCCGAATTCGAACAGGACGTCTAAGCGCAATTTCTACTGTACCTGCGTCACATTTAGCTTTTAAACCATTCTTAGCAATTAGTTCTGCATTTGCGTGATAAAGTCCATTCCTATAATCAAAGTCTTCATAATCAACGTGAACTTTATAAGAATTATCAGCTTGTCGGATTCCTTCGTATATTTTTTTATCACTTTGATCTTCTTTTGACCAAACTGGAACGTTTATTTTTTCGATATCAGCGATGCTTTTCGTTCTCACCTTTACATCGAACTGACCTTTCCCAATTTGAGCATTATCTACTTCAGCTTCTATTGTTGGTTGATCAACGTTAAATTCACCAAAATCAGCTAGTTCCGTTTTTCCATTTTCTTTGGTTATTAGGATTTTTATCTGATAACGTCCAGCTTCTTGGTGTTTTTTTACTAAAATATCCGATTCCCATGTGCTACTTTTAGGATAATAAACCCCTTGGTATACTTGTAAATCATTCGATCCGTTTAACTCCCCAAATGCTGGAAATTCAACTTTTGCTATATGCTTCACACTTGATAAATCAGCTTTTACTCGATATACAGTCTGTTTATTATCCATATTCACTAGCCGAAAAATAGGCCTTGTTGCCGGGTATTTCACTCCATCGTTTTTTATTTTAGCGTTGATCTCTAAGTCTTCAAATTCAGGATTTACATGATTGTCTTTCTGGAGGCTACCCTCTTTAAAAAATTTAGTAGCGGTCATGTCGAAGCTTACTGGTGAAACGCGATAACCATCATAAGAGGGATTAGAGTTATCTTGATAATCAATAGTGATATAAAACCAAATGAAAACAGCGGCTCCTCCTGATATAAGAGCTATAAATAAAGTCAGAAGACTAAAAATTCTACTTTTTTTTACATCTTTTTCTTTTTTCTTCATATATTTCCCCTTGAAATAACATTACTTTTCATTTAGATAGTGTACTTCTATTATACCAATTTATTTTTACCTGATGTTGGAATAATTCATTTTTTTGTATAAACTTTGTATTTTATTTTTATATCTTGTTAAAAGAATAAACTGCATGAACAGACTCTTAAACAGATGCTGTTATGCAGTTTAATGATTCGTTACTAATGAGCATTCTTCTAAAGCGAGTATTAGTGATTCATTTCTAAAAAATAATCTGCTGTATCTTGTTCATCTTGTTTTAGTTGCACGATTAAATTTTCTGCCCCGTCAAACTTGACTTGATCGCGCAAATAATGATTCCAACGTACTGTTACTTGTTCACCATATATATCTTGATGGAAATCTAAAATATAAACTTCCACTGTCAAGTCACGACCATCACCAAAAGTATCATTATGACCTATAGAGCCCATACCGATGTACCATTTATTTCCGACCTTGATTTTCACAGCATAAACACCGATTCTAGGTAAACGAACCGTACTTTTTACTTTGATATTGGCCGTAGGGAAGCCTAACAAGCGTCCTCGGGCATCCCCGTGAACAACCGTTCCATCTGTTTCATATACATAACCGAGCAATACAGTAACGTCTTCCATTCGTCCTTGTTCCATCAATTCGCGAATCCTTGTAGAGCTAATTTTCGCTCCATCTAATTCTTCCTTGCTTACTGTAACAACCTCAAATCGCTCCTTAGCATAGCCTGGTAAGTGCGCAACATCCGCTATATCTTTAGGTCCATATGTGTAATCAAACCCTGAAACCGCCGCTTTAGCATGTAATCCGACAATATATTGGTCCACAAATTCCTGCGGGGTTAAACAAGCAAACGCTGAAGTAAACTCGATGACATACAAAATATCTACCCCCAGCTTTTCCATCAATTGTTCTTTTTGTTCTAGGGTATTCAAATATTTCATATTTTCAGGTAAAACTTTTTGAAACACAATAGAAGGGTGTTGATTAAATGTCATTACTGCTAATTTTAAGCCTTTTTCTTCCGCAAATGCTTTACCTGTTTCGATTACTTTCTGATGTCCTCGATGAACACCATCAAAAAAACCTAAGACCATCGCAACATCATCTGATGGGATTTGTTCTGGATTATAAGGATGACGAATTGGAATAATTTGCATGATAAAACTTCTTTCTATTAATTATTTCGTAATACTTTACTAGGTTTCAATACATTGAGTTTCGTTGGATGAGCCATATATAAACTCACGACTTGACCTTGATAAAATAAAGCCACTAAGTCTTGAGGCATTTCGCTTAAAGTCAATTCAGCTGGGCTTAATCGCATTCCGTTTTTGACTTTCTGATAAAGTTCATCAGATAAATCGATTCGTTGAAATCGTTCAACAGCCGTTTCAATCGGTAATAGCATGTCATTCAGTTGATTTTGTGTCATTTTTTCCGCTACTTGTGCTAGAGTCAAACATTGCTTAGCCTTTAAGCCACCGCTTGCCGTACGTGTTAAATCGGACATGTGCGCTGGAACGCCTAAAGCAAGACCTGTATCAACTGATAATGTCCTAACATAAGTTCCTTTGCCGCACACTACCCTATAACGCCAACTTTGTGTGCCTTGTACTTGATCAAATGTAGGCTCACTTATTCGATCAAAAGAATAAATCATCGCTTTTCTAACCGGACGTTCCACCTGTTCGCCATTTCGAGCATATTCGTAAAGGCGTTTGCCATTAACTTTTACTGCTGAAAACATCGGCGGAATTTGAGTGATAACACCTGTCATTTGCTCCATAGCGCCATCGATTTCATCGTTTGAAAAAGGGTGTGATAATGTTGTTTTTTCAACAATCTCTCCGCTTGCATCTTCTGTTGTCGTAGAAAAACCAAGAGTAATTTCTCCTTCATATGTCTTACCAGAATCAACCATATATTCAATAACTTTTGTCCCTTTTCCGATGCAAATCGGCAAAACCCCAGATACATCAGGATCTAAAGTACCACCGTGACCAATTTTTTTCGTATGTAAAATTTTCCTTAGTTTAAAAACACAGTCATGACTTGTCATGCCAGTTTCTTTCCATAAAGGTAAAATACCATCCATTTAATCGTTCCTCCAAAATTTAAGTATCAACTGATTTATTATAGCATAGAAGAGAATAGAAATTCATTTAAAAAAAATGGGGTTTTCATAAAACACCTGATTCTCACTTAAATCGTTGCGCCCGTTTCAAGATTATATAGTACTGTGAAACGCTTTAGCCTCAATACAATCTTAAAAAAAAGCGTAAAACAAAACGCTTAGCTAGTTTTGTTTTACGCTCAAGAGTTTATTGTATTAACGTTAAGCAGAGTGTCCTACAATCACATCGCCAGCATAACCAAATCCAACGCGTGTCATACTAGGGTTCATTTCCCAATCTCTGTGTCCTGTTCCAGATGGTGATTGCATGTTTGTCTCATTATACCAAGCCATGATTACGGAGTTACCAGGAGCAAACATGAATGCAATCACTTCGTCTCCTCGATTCCAATGGTCAGATGGGACTTGAAAATTCTGCATCGTTGCTGCTCTTCCACTAGCTGATGCTGCAAGACCAGCATCCCAACTCACTGGATTCAACCCGTTCGCCGTACGTAATGCATTTAAAGCTTGAAATGTTGCGTCAGCTGAAGTTGCTGGTGGTGTTACTGGTTTTTCAGGAGTTTCAGGTAATTCAACATTCCCTTGATTATTTGAATTATTTTCGTTGTTATTCTCCTCAGGCTTACTTGAATTTCCCCCGTTAGATTCTGCTGTCTCTGCTGGAACAGTAGCTGTTTCAGTAGTGCTTTCGCTTTGAGTAGATGGTTTATCTGTTTTTTTAGGTGTCTCGGCTTTTTTTACGTCTTTCTTTTTCGCTTCATTTGCGAGTTGCGTTTTTAACGCTTCTTGTTGCTCTTTTAATAATTTACTTTTTGAGCTTTCCGCACCCGATGTTTCAGAATCTACTTCTGCTTTTAAAACATTCAAGTCTGCTTGTTTTGCAACAAGATTTTGTTTTTCTTTTTCAAGCTGAGTCTTTGCTTTTTCTACATTAGCTAAGTTCGTTTGGATATCTGATTTTTTACTTTCAACCAGTGCTTTATCTACTTTTTGTTGTTTAATTAAATCATTGTTTGCTGTCATAATGGAAGAAATTGCTTGAACTCGTCCGACTGCATCTGTGATTGATTCTGAATTTAAAATCATATCAAGAATTTGAGTTCCTTGTCCGTTAACTTGAACATTTCTTCCTTGTTTTTGAATCGCTTCAGTTCGTTTGTTGATTCGCACGTCTAATGCAGCAATATCTTTTTTTAATTGTTCAGATTCTTTGATTAATGCTGTTTTTTGTTTGTTTAAAGTTATTCCTTCATCAATAATTGAAGAAATTTCATCTTCTAAAGAGGCAATTTGCGCAACTACATCTTTTTGCTTTTCTTTTAATGCTGAAATTTCTTTGTCTTGTTGCTCTATTTTTTTATCAGTTGTCTCTGCTAACGAACTAATCGGTAAGATTGTCCCTGCAACTGTAACCATACTAACTATTAATAATGACAAATTCTTTTTCTTCACTATTAACCCTCCATTTTCTTTAACCATATCTTCACTAAAACTTACACTATAAATAATAGCATAAATCATGTTAATTTAATCGATAAAAATATTACAGTTCTTTTCAATATAGTTACAAAAAGCAGTTCTGTGACAAATTTAATGTAAAAAAAACCGAAAAGGATCACTTCCTTTCGGCTTTTTTACATTATTTTTCTAGTTCCCTTGATTCAATTTACGAATCAACTCATCGATGTGATTCCCATATTGAACCGATTCATCTTTTTCAAAAATCAGTTCCGGTGTTTTGTATAATGTCAACCGTTGTCCTAATTCTTTACGGATCAATCCTTTTGCTTTATCTAATCCTTGTTGCGCTTTTTGGTGATCAGAAGCTAGATCAGATAACAAACTGTAATAAATCGTCGCTTGTTGCAGATCGCCAGTTACTCGAACATCGGTAATTGTAATATCTTGCACACGTGGATCTCTGACACGTTTTCTCAATATATCATTGATTTCACGCATGATTTCTTGACCTACTCGGCGGTCACGATAATTTGCCATACTGTTTCTCCTTCTTTCTTACTTTATTTGGTGTTATTGTTTGATTTCTTCCATAACAAAGCCTTCAATTACATCGTCAACTTTAAGATCATTGAAGTTTTCAACCATCGCACCACATTCAAAGCCAAGTTTCACTTCTTTGGCATCATCTTTGAAGCGTTTCAAGCTAGAAAGTTTGCCTTCAAAGATAACGATTCCGTCACGAATCACACGAACACCACTATCACGACGGATAGAGCCTTCTGTTACGTAACAACCAGCAATCGTTCCAACTTTAGATACTTTGTAAAGTTCACGAACCGTCATTTGACCCGTAATTTTTTCTTCAAATTCTGGATCTAGCATCCCTTTCATTGCTGTTTCGATTTCTTCAATTGCTTTGTAAATGATACGGTGTAAACGGATATCTACTTCTTCTTGATCTGATTGTTGTTTTGCTTGTGGTGTTGGGCGAACGTTAAACCCAATGATAATCGCATTACTTGCTGCGGCAAGTGTTACATCACTTTCGTTGATTGCTCCAACAGCCGAGTGAACGATTTTCACGCGGACACCCGCAACTTCGATTTTTTGTAAGCTTGCTGCAAGAGCTTCCGCGGTCCCTTGTACATCTGCTTTGATAATGACGTTAACATCTTTTAATTCGCCTTCTTTTAGACTTTCAAACAAATTATCTAAGGTTACACGATTAGTAGATGAACGTTGCTCAAGTTGTGCACGTTTGCCACGTTCTTCACCTGCTTGACGCGCTGTTTTTTCATCTTCAAAGACCACGAAACGATCGCCTGCTTGTGGTACATCATTTAATCCAGTAATTTCAACTGGTGTTGCTGGACCTACAGCTTTGTCACGACGTCCAAGATCATTCGTCATAACACGAACACGTCCAAATGTATTCCCAACAACGATTGGGTCCCCAACGCGTAATGAACCTTGCTGAACAAGCAGTGTCGCAACTGGACCTTTCCCTTTATCCAAACGTGCTTCGATTACTGTACCGATTGCGCGTTGTGTTGGGTCTGCTTTTAAATCTTCTACTTCAGCGATCAAAAGAATGTTTTCAAGTAATTCATCAATATTTTGATTGAATTTTGCTGAAATGTTTACGAAGATTGTTTCTCCGCCCCATTCTTCTGGAATCAAACCATGTTCGCTCAATTCTTGTTTTACGTGATCAGGATTAGCACCTGGTTTATCAACTTTGTTTACAGCTACGATAATTGGCACTTCTGCCGCTTTCGCATGGTTGATTGCTTCGACTGTTTGCGGCATTACACCGTCATCTGCTGCAACGACCAAGATTGTAATATCTGTTATACCTGCTCCACGCGCACGCATACTCGTAAAGGCAGCATGTCCTGGTGTATCTAAGAATGTAATTGGTTTTCCATCAATATCGATTTGGTAGGCACCGATGTGTTGAGTGATACCGCCCGCTTCACCTGAGGTTACACGCGAATTACGTAACGTATCAAGCAATGTTGTTTTACCATGGTCAACGTGTCCCATGATTGTTACAACCGGAGGACGTGTCACAAGATTTTCTTCAACTAGTGCTTCTGGTTCGAAGAATTTATCGATATCTGCGACATCAACTTGAACTTTTTCTTGTGGTTCCATTCCGTAATCTACTGCCAACAATTCAATCGTTTCTTTATCTAGGGATTGGTTTTGATTGACCATGACACCCATCATAAATAGTTTTTTGATGATCTCAGCTGGCTCACGGTGAATTTTCTTCGCGATATCTGCTACGTTCATTCCTTCTGTGTATTCTAGTACATCAGGCAATTCACGGAATTTACGTGCTGGAACTGCTGGTTTTGTTGATTCTTGGTATTTGCCTTTTTTGCCTTTTTTATTGAATCTATTACGGTTTTGGTTATTGTAACCATTACGGTTACGGTTTTGACCGCCGCCTCCACCGAAACTATTGTTGCGGTTTCCAGTGTTCGTATTGTTTCGGTTTTGATTTCCTTGCGTGTTGCTGTTATTTTGTCCTTGTTGTGGACGATTTTGTTGACCTGATTGTGTTGCAGCAGGACGGTTTTGGTTAGTGTTTTGAGTATTTCCTTGCGTGCTGCGGTTTTGTGTATTGTTACGATTTTGGTTGTTTTGTTGCGGACGATTTTGCTGTCCTTGATTCGTACGGTTTTGAGTCATATTTTGGCTGCTTCCTTGCATGTTTCGATTTTTGTTGTTACGGTTTTGATTATTTTGTTGTCCTGGACGATTTTGGTTATTTTGCTGTGGACGATTTTGTTGTCCATTTGGTTGTTGCGGTCTAGTTTGATTTTGGTTTGGTCTATTTCCATTTTGGTTAGCTGGCTTTTGATTTGCTGGTTTTGTTTGCCCTTGACCACTTTGCGCTTGTGGTTTCGCAGCGGGTTTTTGTTGTGTATTTGCAGGTTTATTTCCTCCAAATGAGTTGCGAAGCTTTGATTCGTCCTCAGAAGAAATTGCGCCCATATGGTTTTTCACATCCATACCTAGAGCATGTGCTTTTTCGACAACATCTTTACTCGATTGATTCATCTCTTTTGCTAGTTCATAAATTCTTTTTTTCCCCATGCAATCACCTTCCTAACCTTTGATTAGTTCCTTGAATTTCGTCGCAAAGCCCTGATCATTGATTCCAATCACCATACGCGTTCTACCGATTGCGTGACTTAATTCTGAATGTAAAAACGACTCACTGCAAGGAACGTTATAATAAGAACATTTGTCCTTGATTTTTTTTCTTGTATTCTCACTAGCATCGCCAGCAACAAAAACGAATTTCGCTTTATTACTGCGGATATCACCGATTGTTAACTCTTCACCGGTCACTAGTTTTCCAGCTCTCATAGCCAAACCTAATAAATTCAGTACCTTTTCTTTAGCCATTGCCGAACAACTCATTACGTGCTTTTTGGTGTTCAACATAATCCAATAATTCTTGGTAGAAATCATCTGTCAACTTCGTTTCCAAGACACGGTCTAAAATGTGCTTGTCCCAAGCTTCTTGGACTTCTTTGGGCTCGAGTGAAACGTAAGCCCCTCGTCCAGGCAATTTCCCTGTAGGGTCGATTGCGACTTCGCCATCTTTCGAACGCGTGATTCGAACCAATTCTTTTTTCGGTTTCATTTCGCCTGAAACAACAGATTTACGCATCGGGATTTTTCTTTTTTTCATTTGATTCCCTCCAAATCGTTAAACTTGTTCTTCGTCTTCGGCTGTTTTTTCTTCAAACTCGATATTTTCGTACTCATCAGCTGTTAAATCAGATGCGACAATCGCCTCATCATGTACTTCTTCTTCAGGAGTTTCTTCGTTTTCTGCATGTTCTGCATAGTAACTCTCCATTTCAGATTCAGGTTTGATATCAATTTTAAAGCCAGTCAATTTTGCAGCTAAACGTGCATTTTGTCCTCTTTTACCGATAGCCAGTGATAATTGATAATCTGGAACGACTACAGTACAAGCTTTATTGTTATTCGGGTCGAAAATAACATCTACTACTTGGGCTGGATTCAATGCGTTGCTGATGAAAACTGCTGGGTCTTCACTCCATTCAACGATATCCATATTCTCCCCTTTTAATTCGTTAACGATGGCTTGAACACGTTGGCCTTTTGGTCCTACACATGTCCCAACAGGATCGATATTCGAATCAGTTGAACGAACAGAAACTTTTGAACGATCTCCTGCTTCACGAGCAATGCTCACAATCTCTACTATTCCATCATACACTTCTGGGATTTCTTGTTCAAATAATCGCTTCAATAAATCTGGATGGCTACGGCTTACGAAAACTTGCGGGCCTTTTGAGGTATTTTCAACTCTCGAAACGTAAACTTTAATACGATCATGAGGCTGATAAAACTCGTTTGGCATTTGATCTTGCTTTGATAAAACAGCTTCAATCTTTCCTAAGTTCACATAGATGTAGCGGCGGTCTTGTCTTTCAACGATTCCTTGCATAATGTCATTTTCATACGCACTGAATTCATTATAGATAATGTTTCGTTCTGCTTCTCGAACACGTTGCAAAATAACTTGTTTTGCTGTTTGAGCTGCAATACGACCGAAATCTTTTGGTGTTACTTCAAAACGGATTTTATCACCCATTTCGTATGCTTTATTCACTTCCATCGCTTCTTTTAATGAAACTTCTAGTTGTGAATCAAAGACTTCTTCCGTTACTTCTTTAACAGCATAAACATGGATATTCCCTTTTTTACCGTCAAATTCAACTTCAACGTTTTGGGCTTGTCCATAATGTCTTTTGTATGCGGAAACTAATGCTGCTTCCAATGCATCAATCACAATCTCTTTAGAAATACCTTTTTCAGCTTCTAATGCATCTAGTGCATTTAACATTTCTTTGCTCATTTTTTTATCATTTCCTCCTACTGTCTAAATGAAAGGCGAACGGAGCTGCTCGACTTTTATCAAGTCGCTTATTGCATCTCGTGATAAGTCAAAACTGGAACGTTCTGCTTCGTGTTTTACTCAATTAAAACTGAATTGCTAAACGAGCTTTTGCAATGTTTTTTCGTTCAAATGTATAGTCTTTGACTCTTGTTTTGATTTTGACTGTCAAGGTCAACTGATCTTTGTCTATTGTTTTTAAAATACCTTCAAACTGTTTTTCACCATCGATTGTTTGATAGAGTGAAACATGAATGTATTCTCCAACTGCTTTTTCATAGTCGCTTTCTTTCTTCAACGGACGTTCAGCTCCCGGTGAGGACACTTCCAGGAAGTACGCTTGGGGAATCGGATCAGGATTCATAGCATCAAGCTTTTCATCTAGCTGCTCACTCACAAGTGCACAGTCTAAGATATCAATACCGCCTTCTTTATCAATAAAGACGCGGAGAAACCAGTCTCTTCCTTCCTTGACAAACTCTACTTCTACAAGTTCAAAATTTTGTTTTTCTAAGATTGGTGTGACTAACTCGGTAACAGTTTCCACAACACTACTCAAAATTTTCGCCTCCTTCGAGATTTATGTAACGTACTAGATTTTTAGCAAGCCTGATTCGTATAGCTAAATCATAGAAAGTGTCGATTGATACAACCAGACAACAAAAGTCAAGCAAATCGACGTTTTATCATACTTTCTTTCTATGTTATTCCATTAAAAAGAGTGAGCAGAAATCCGCTCACTCAAACTAGTATCATTACTTATAAGCTATTCTACCATAGATTTTCTGAAAACTCAAATCTACGTTATTACACCGCTATTATCTTTGCTTTATTTTTGTGTTTCACTCAAAGAAACATACTTCACTTTTCCATTCTTTTGTTTTACTATGAATAAGAAGATTTGAAAGGAGCTCCCTATGTCACAAACACAAGTAATCAAAGTAAACAAAGATACAATGAAAAAAATGCATGTCTATTATGAGAAAAAACGTTTAAATAAAACTGTGCCTTACACTGATTTCGTTGCCAGAGTTGGAAATACAACGATTACAGCTTATACCTCTGGTAAAGTCGTATTTCAAGGGGGGGATGCCGAAAAGATAGCAGCAAAATGGGGCAGTTCACTTGAAAGTAAAGGAACAAGTCGATCGACATCAAAAAAAGCAACAGCGTTACCTGCTAATTTCAGTCAACTTTCAGTCTTAGGTAGTGATGAAGTTGGCAATGGTAGTTATTTTGGCCCCGTAACAGTTTGCGCTGCTTACGTCGACAAAACGATGGTGGCAAAACTAAAAGCACTTGGCGTACGAGATTCCAAGGAACTGACTGATCCGCAAATAGTACAACTTTCAGCAGTCATCAAAGAACTGGTTCCTTATAGACTATTGATTGTTGAGCCAGAAAAATACAATCAGATCCAGCCAAAATATAATGCGGTTCATATGAAAGTCGCCTTACATAATCAAGCAATCCATTTATTATTGAACGACATCGCACCAACGAAACCAGACGGTATTTTGATCGATCAATTTACACCTGAAGCCAATTATAAAAAGTATGTACGAAGTGAACAAAATCAAGTCAATGAAAAATTATTCTTCATTACAAAAGGTGAGCAATATCATGTAGCAGTAGCAGCGGCTTCAATCATTAGCCGAGCGGCTTTTTTAGAAGAACTAGATAAAGAATCCAAAGAATTAGGAATGAAAGTTCCTTCTGGTGCGGGCGCTGTTTCTGATAAAGTTGCAGCGAAAGTGTTGGCTAAAGGTGGGATGACATTACTAAGTAAATATGTGAAACTTCATTTTGCAAATACAGAAAAAGCGAAAAAATTGCTTCAAAATGAAAGAGCCTGAGACAGAAGCTTATTTCCCAAGGGATTGCTTCTGCTCTCGCCTTTTATTCGCAACTAGGGTGTGAAACAAAAGTGATTTTTACTTTTGTCCCACACCCTTTCTATTCCGCTTCTTGAATTTCTTTATCTAAATCAGCATAATCAATGGCTGTATGAATAAATGTTTCATCATATTTGGGAAAATGTTGAAATAATGAGTCCATGGGTTCAATCTCAATCACCCCTGATTCCAATTCAAAATCTATCAGGTGTCCGCCAAACGTTTGCTTGTCGTCTATAAAATGCAAATGAAACTCTGCTGCTGCAACACCTTGAAATAGTTCCGGTGTGAAGAAGCCAAGTATAGTGCCAGTAACCATTTCTTTTTCAAACTCAGGCTGTTCTTTGGATACTTCAACCAATCGTTTATAAGGTTTTTGCTGTTTGGGCATCACTCGAATATGGACTGTTTTAAATTTCCCATGAATTTTGATTGCATGAAAAAGGTTTTCGCTCTTTAAATGTTCGCTGATTAATTTATTTGTTTTTGAATAATCTATAGGACCAGCCACTGGAAAAGTGATTGTTGGTTTAAATGTAGTCACAGCTGCATAAGGTGTTTCTTGTTTGCCATCTAGTGCAACCAAGGCCCCATCTTCCCTTCCTTGAAAAGCTTTCCCCTCTAAAATGATTAACTCCCCATCTAAACCGGATAAAGTACCGATCCCAAAATCACCTTTTTTTAAAATATTAGTGATTGTTTCAGTCCCATCCATCAAGCCTGCCATTAAAGCTCCTAAAGTTCCGTGCTGATATAAGACTGTTTCTTTTGTCATTGTTATCACCTTTCTAATAAAATTGATCTGGCAAAATCGTTTCGCCAAGTTTTTCGTTATCTTGGTAATCAATTGGAATATCGATCACAACAGGTCCTTCTGTTTCAATTCCTTTTAAAATTGCTGCTTTTAATTCTTGAACATTCTCAGCGCGTAATCCTTTGGCTCCAAAAGCCTCAGCATATTTCACAAAATCGACGGGTCCAAAGTCCACACCAGAAATTCGATGATATTTAAGTTGCTCTTGAAATTCAACCATGTTATAACGTCCGTCATTCCAAATCAAATGAATGATATTTAATTTTTTTCGGACTGCCGTCTCAAGATCCTGAGCAGAAAACAAAAAGCCACCATCCCCTGAAATTGATAGTATTTGCGTGTTTGGTCGAACCAATGCTGCTGAAATCGCCCAAGGAAGAGCAACACCTAATGTCTGCATCCCATTACTAAAAAGTAAATGTCTCGGCTCATAACTTCTAAAATGACGAGCCATCCAAATATAATGACTCCCTACATCAACAGTGACTGTCATATCGTCTGTTACTATATTTTGCAATGTTTCGATCACTTCTAGAGGGTGAATCAATCCTTTTGTTGTCCTCTCTTTCACATCGTCTCGTTTAACCAGTTTTTCATGCAATAAATCCAAATATCCTATCGCTTTATCAGATAATCCTTTCGCTTCAATACTTGGTAAAAGAACGGTTAATGTCTCAGCAATGTCGCCGATCAGTTCTCGTTCCGGTTGGAAATATTGGTCGATTTCAGCCGGTGTATCATCAATTACTATAATCGCCGAATCTCCTTCTGCATTCCAATTTCTAGCCTCATATTCTATTGGATCATAGCCGACCGCAATCACCAAATCACTGCGTTTTAATAGCATATCACCTGGTTGATTGCGAAACAAACCGATTCGTCCGAAGAAGTGGTCTTCTAATTTTCGAGAAATCACTCCTGCAGCTTGGAACGTTTCAACGACTGGAATGTTCGTTTTCTCAACGATTGCGCGAATTGCCTTTGCTTCTTTATCTGTAGAGGCACGCATCCCGACCAATAACACAGGCAGCTCAGCCGCTTGAATCCGTTGTGAAAGGTAGTCGATATCTTTTGATGAAGCAGAGCCGATTTTCGGATCACTCAATGGTTTTATGCCGACAGATTCTACTGGAGCATCAACTACATCTTGCGGAATACTGATAAAACTAGCTCCTTTTTTTGACGACTTTGCCAATCGATAAGCATTTGCTAAGACTTCAGAAATGGTCTCTGGATCTTGAATTTCTGCACTGTACTTCGTGATTGGCTCGAATAAAGCTGCATTGTTCATACTTTGGTGGGTTAATTTTAATAAGTCTCTTCGTTTTACTTGACCACCGATCGCCAGTACAGGATCGCCTTCTGCTGTAGCCGTTACTAACCCTGTAGCGAGATTACTCGCACCTGGACCACTCGTTGCAACAACTACACCTGGATTTCCAGTCAAGCGACCAACGGCAGCTGCCATAAAGGCTGCATTTTGTTCATGACGCGTTACGATCAATTCTGGGCCATCATCGACTAACGCATTAAACAGACCATCAATCTTTGCTCCTGGAATTCCAAAGACATAATCGACTTGATGATTTTTCAAACTCTCAACAATCACTTCGGCACCATTTCTGCTTTTATCCATTACGTGTTACACCCTTTCTGAAATCATGTTTCATTAAACCAATTCCCTTATACAAAAAAGAATATAAAGAATCTACATTAAGGAAAACCGTATTTTATAGTACAGTTACAAACCCTGTATCAATTTCAATTATAGCATGTTGCCTATTATTTGTTTAATCATTTGATCCCAAAAATAAGAGAACATCGAAACATAAAGGTTCATACTTTCCGATATTCTTTCTAAATCATTAGATAGCAATTATTTGAGGCTATGTTTAAGAAAGAGTAAAGAAAATAGTACGTAGTCATTTTCCACTCTTTTCAACTCGACCGCTATACCCCTCTAGAAAACGGAATTTTCTACTTTAAATAACAAGTATATCCGTTTCAGATCGACATATTATAAAAAAATTAATATTTACTTTATTGACTTTAACGAAGATATTCACTATATTTAGGGCGATCTGAATAACTTGTTAGGTGAGGCTCCTATGGAAACACAGGCTACTGCTCAAAAATGTCGAAAGACAGGAATGGGTAGGACAGGAATTGTCGAATTAAGGCTTTTCACAAAGTAGCTAAAAGCTCTGCTTTTTACGTTTCATAGTGCTAAAACTCAACGATGAGAATGATGAAAAGCTCTTTTTGTGCTGAAATCAATCCACCTTCGCTGAGTTATTCTAAGCGAAGGTTTTTTGTTTTGATAGATAATGTTGACAGAATTTTATTTCCAGGAGGTGGATATACAAATCGAAGGAGAAAACATCTCTTCATTGTGATTTAATGGTTTAGAGATACTTCTTTTAATTTTGACTTACTGTGATTCATTATTTTAGTATAAAGATCTTTTTGTCCCCCATCTAAATCAATTCCTAATGCCAAACTTTATTTGATGATCAATTAAAATGATTAGCGAGGAATAAACTATGAAAACTGGAATAAAATGGTTAATTTGTATAATTCTTTTTGTTCTCTTGATTTTTACAGGAATTGGGAGTTACACCGCAATAAATTTTCATAATGGAAAAAAAATGGCTCAATCCCAAGTGAATAAGAGCAAGAATACTAACTTCTCTGGTGATCAACAGACAAATCTGAAAGAGATCACGATTATGTTAATTGGTGATGACGGTCGTGAAGATGATGAAGATGGCGGACGTGCTGATACATTAATGGTCGCCCACTATAACAGTGAAACAAAACAACCAAAATTAATATCAATCATGAGAGATTCTTATGTGTCAATACCTGGACATGGGTTAGAGAAAATCAATGCTGCTTACGCGTACGGCGGAGCCGAATTAACACGAAAGGTCCTCAATGACTCATTTGGTTTGCCAATCAATTATTATATTTCGGCAGATTTTACTCATTTTGTTCAATTAATCAATGAACTTTATCCAAAAGGGATTGAAATCGATGCAGAAAAAGATATCAACCTAGACAATGTCGACATCAAAAAAGGCAAACAACTCATGGATGGTAACACGTTATTACAGTATGCTCGTTTTCGAATGGATGAAGAGGGCGATTTTGGTCGAGTAAGAAGACAACAACAAGTTATGGACGCACTGGCAAAACAATCTAAAGATGCTGTCTCCTTCTTACAACTTCCGAAAATAGCGGGCGAAGCGGTCGGTTACTTAGATACGAATATCCCCACTGATCTTCTTATAGATTTAGCAAAAGATTTTCTATCAGGCAATGTCAAAACGCTTGAAACTTTATCTGTACCAGTTAAAGGGAGCTGGGCATTTAACGATTATACTGATGCTGGAAGTGTCTTAGAAATAGACGAGAAACAAAATGAAGAAGCTATTCATAGCTTTTTGGATGATGGGGCAGCGAAATGAAACAATCCAAAAGATTCTCTAAGATGCATTATTTAGATTTTTATGTTTTGGTCCCTTATTTTATTTTGTCAATCATAGGTATTTTAATGGTCTATAGTTCAAGTTCCTATCAATTATTAGATAGTGACCTTGGAACGTCGAGTAAAGCAATCAAACAAACGATGTATTTTCTTTTTAGTATCGTGTGTATGAGTTTTGTTTATCGGATTAACTTGTCCGTTCTTCGTAAACCTAAAATGATGTATGTTATTTTGGCGATGACGTTCTTATCTATTGTTGCTTTGCCCTTTATTGGAACAAGTGTTGGTGGTGCTAAGCGCTGGATCAATCTAGGCGTACTTTTGTTTCAACCATCTGAGTTAGTTCCTTTAGTACTCGTTCTTTATTTAGCTGCAAACTTGGCTAAAACAGACACGCTCGTTCCTTTTAGGTTCAAAGATCATAAACGTTCTTTATTTGTGGCTATGTTCTTTATGTTTTTTGTAGCTTTACAACCAAATATTGCTGGAGCGTCAATGATTTTTATCCTTGTTTTAGTCTTGTTTTTATCCAGCGGACTATCTCCTTTATTTATGTCGATAGCTTTAATTGGTTTCGTTGCGATAAAACGTTTAGGAACCGTTCTTTTATTGTCGATTCCAACAAATTGGATGCCTGAAAAATTCGGGTATTTAGTAACTCGTTTCGAAGTGATGCAAAATCCTTTCATTGATCCGACTGGCAAAGGGTTTCAAACGTCAAATGCTTATTATGCCATGCATAATGGTGGTTTTTGGGGCTTAGGTTTAGGCAATAGTATTCAAAAAAAGGGGTTCCTGCCAGCTGCTGATACAGATTTTATTTTTGCCATTTGTATCGAAGAGCTGGGATTGATTGCTTCTTTAGGGATTTTATTTTTAGTATTCTTTATGGTTGCTCGTTTATTTTTACTTGCGATAAGATCAAAAATCCTTTATTACTCCTATCTTTATATTGGTTGTGGGATGTTACTTTTACTTCAAGTATCCGTAAACGTAGGGAGCTTGTTAGGGTTTATCCCTATGACAGGATTGACATTCCCTTTCATCAGTTATGGTGGATCTAGTTTGCTGATATTGAGCATTACACTTGGTATTGCATTGAATGCCCGTGCGACGGAAATGAGAGAAATAGGGAAGCAACAAGGAGAACTGGCATGAGACAAAACGTAAATCCAAATAGTGAACCTGTGAATTATGCGCTTCTTTTACCTGTTTTTCTTTTGATAGTTGTCGGCTTTATTGCCCAGTATGGCGCATTTTATGCAGATCCGTCAGTTGAATCAATTACTCCTTTGATGATAAAACAACTTCTATGGACTATCTTAGGCATTGTGGCAATGTTTATCACGATGTTTATTCCAATTAAATATTTGTGGAAATTTACTCCTACACTTTATGGTTTATCGCTGTTACTAATGAGTTTGCTGATAAAATTTCACGACCCAGTTATGGCCGCCGCAACTGGTACCAAACGTTGGATTCGACTAGGACCACTCTCATTTCAGCCATCAGAATTCATGAAACTTGGCTATATTTTGATGTTGGCCTATGTCGTGACAAGAAGACGGCAGAAGGCCTCAAATCCTTCTACTTTGAAAGAAGATTTCCGATTATTAGGGGAATTATCCCTTGTCAGTCTACCTGTTTTTGCTTTGATGTTTTATCAAAAAGATTTTGGTACAAGTTTAGTATTTATTTCGATATTTCTTGGTGTGGTGCTTGTTTCTGGTTGTTCTTGGAAAATTTTAACGGTTGGATTTGGGATTTTAAGTGTGATTGGTGTTAGCGGTATTTTGTTAGTTTTAACGGAACGAGGCCAAGCTATCCTTTCCTATCTTCATTTTCAGCCCTATCAGTTTAATCGAATCCATGCTTGGCTGAATCCTTTCGAATATGCAGACTCCATTTCATTTCAACAAGCTCGTGGGTTAACTGCTATCGGATCTGGAGAGATGTTGGGAAAAGGACTGACCGATCTACAAATTTATGTTCCTGTTAGAGAGTCCGATATGATTTTCACTGTGATTGGTGAAGCCTATGGTTTTATAGGAACTTGTACCTTGATTTTGCTGTTCTTTTATCTCATTTATCAAATGCTGATCTGTACGCTCAATGCAAAACGAGAGTTTTATGCGTATATTACGACTGGTGTGATTATGTATTTCTTATTTCACATATTAGAAAATATTGGCTCTAATATTGGTTTACTTCCTTTGACTGGGATTCCTTTACCCTTTATTAGTCAAGGTGGTACAGCTTATTTGGCTAATTTTATTGGGGTTGGGTTGATTCTTTCGATGTATTATCAGAAAGAAAAAAACTAGTCTGTTGTTTTAACTCTATAGTGAGAAGTGTACATGATACAAAACAAGGAGGTCGCGATTATGCTCCCTCCTTCTTCTGTTACAATTTAAAATCTATATCATTATAATTTACCCCTTCCTGCGACTTTACATGAATCCCAGAAGCTAATCCTACTTTTATTTTAAGAGTTGTCGCAGATACATTCATTACTCTGATTCTTTCTTTTCCAATAAGGTTCTCTCCTCTAGGTAAATCCTTAGGTATAACAAAATCAATAGTTCCATACGTGCCATATTCCGCAAAAGAACTGTAACGTTGATGACGCCCATTATATAAACCAAATCTGTCAACAACAATTGTTTCAGGTTCACATGATTCAATTTTAAATTTCACTTTAAATTTAGAAGCTAGTTGATTACTAAAAAATCCTCCAACATTAAACTCAACATACTCTCCTACTTTAAGTTCGGCTTCTTGTACAAGTGGCAATGCGCGTACAACAGCATAGTTTAATTTTTCTGTTGGTTTTTCTTCGGCTTTTGCTAAATCAGATAGCCCAAACAACATTTTGCTCGAAACAAAGTTAATACTTAAGTTTGAATCTGAAACGACACAATATTCAGGTGATGGAACTGAATTTTTTGAATTTGTAAACTATTCTGTATCTCCTTTAAAAATAAAAATTGGCTATACTTCAGGCATGCATATCGGCAACAATCCATGTGTTGATTATAATGATATTGATTTTAAATTAAACTAAAACAAATACATTGCTAGCGATCCAATGGTTTGATTCCATCCATTTATCCTTCAATAATAAATATTTAAAATTATCTATCAAAAAAGCTGAACTCTTATCCATCAAGGGTTCAGCTATCTTTTAAACTCTATTCTTCTTCTTCCGCCATGAATGACGATCGTATTTCATAGACTTTTATCTAACGTCATTTAATACTTTTTAAGGAGATAACAAATATACTGTATCAACTAATTTCAAACAATCGAATGTGAGTCGTATTCAATATCGTATTCACCAATTCTCATTAGCGTGGGGCGCTATACATAGAAAACGAACTATTTACAATGATAAATTGATTGCTTATTATTAAGTTGTATAAACTTATACGTAGCTAGATAAAAGAAAGGAGTAAGTTCAATGAACAATCCAAACGTGGACAATGTTTTTTCTAACTGGTTTGAAAACTCGTTACTTAATTTACTTGAAAAGTATTTTGACAAGTTTACTGAACTAGCTGAGGCACGAGTGAATAAACCGAGGTTCATTAAACAAAAAAATGCACTAAAATATTATGACGGTATCAATGCAGCAACGTTGAAAAAGTACGAGTCATTAGGCTTGAAACGTTGCGAACCAATTGAAGGCGGCGTCGTATATTATCAAACATCCGAATTAGATTGATTTATGTTAAGTAATCAAAATTAAAGCAAAATAGGCGTTGCGAGATGTGAAAAGTTGCTGATAATCAGTAGCTTTTTTATTATTTACAACTATTATACAATTTTACTTGTATTTAACAACCGCATTTACTTATTGCAACTATTTTACAAGTTTAGTCATTTTTTACAACTAACCATACGCCATGTTAACACTATGCCTTTTTATGAGAATAATGTTGACAGATAAGTGTCTCAACCAAAGTGCAATTTCTTCTAATTATTTTCAACTAGAAAATAATTTTCTCCCCTCCTTGCGTATATTATCGTAAGAAGCTTTTTATATGGATCAGATAATTATATAAGATGGTAACGTTGTAGGATTGGTTTGTGATAGTGGTAAGGCTCGTTGGGAGTTGTATAGGTTGGTGGTGTTGAGCGTGGATGTTGAGGATAGGATTGCGGAAATAGAATGTTTGAAAACGCCTGTTTTCTTTATATTTGAAACATCTGCAAATCTAACATTTATATTTCTACAAGATTCAGCATTTCTTACTTTACTAAAAGCAGAAGGATCTAAAACTCTTCTGAAAGACAAAATCTCATTACCGCTCCAAGTGACGCCTATATAAGTCTCGACACCTACAGGAGATACACTATGTAGATTTTTTTGTATCATAATCACACTATTAGATGGATCATATAAACAAGTAACATCTTCGCTGACATATTTATCGCCAAGTTCTAAGAAATCACTCTGAGAATCTTCTGTACACAAGGAAGGATTGTCATTGCTTCTGATTCTTAGAAATCTTAGAAATCACACTTTGTATATCTTGCTATATTTTATGTTTTCTATTCTCATCTTGTCTCCATAATATCCTCGACTGTTTTTTTGATACAGAGAAACATCAATCTTTTTTATCCATCTTTCTAGATCAAACATCTTTTCTCTACCTTTAGTTTTTGCTTCCACAATTTGATAATATTCGCATTTTACCTTTTTGATTGTCATGAAAATACCTTCAGATATTTATTAGTTACTATATGCTAACTACATTAAACCAGAAGAAAGTTAACAAGACAATAGTTTCATTAACTTTCATAGCATATATAATAAACTTGAGGTCAAATTATTATTTTAACACAGACTAAACAAGAACGCTAGTTCCCGTTATCTTTTTCCTAAAATTTTTATATTCTCTGAATAACCAATTGCGGCATTCCTTGTTCTGTAAAAGACTCTTCAAATTCCTCGTCCAATATCCATTGATCGATAGATTCTCTAGGTAAAATTACAGGCATACGATCATGAATCATCCGCATAGATTCATTTGCGCCAGTTGTTAAAATAATACTCCGATTACCATCCTCAAATCTTTTATAAAATCCAGCCAAGTAAACAGCCTTAGAATCTTGCTCAGTAAACAGAAACTTCTCTTTATTTGCCTCCCATTCATAAAATCCCGTGGTTGGAAATACGCAACGTGTGCTTTTAAATGCTTTCGCAAACGTCTTTTTCTCAGTCACGGTTTCAGATCGTGCATTGATCAGCAACTGTCCTTTTTTAAAACCGTGAAATCCCCATGTCCTAGCATCATAATCAATATCATCAGAATCTGACTATAAATCACTGGTACATCATTAGATGGATAAATCTCACCCGTTTTGATTGCTTTATGTTTTTCTTCCACAGCTCTAACGATATCCCATATTTCTTTTGACTCGTCAGGTTTTAAAGAAAATCGACCACACATATGCATTCCCTCCTATCTATTCTTCGTTTAAGTTTAACAGGAGGGTAAATTCTAAGCTAAAGAAATGAATTTTCTGCAAAGTAACCAAAAACAAATTTACAACTTTTAGGAAACAATTTATTATATATAGTATCTCAATAGCGATGAGTAAAAAATGAAAGAAGGTTTATTGTATGAGATTAAAAAAATTTTTAATTAGTTTGTCGGTATTTACTTTATTGAGTTCTTGTTTTGCACCTAGTTTAGCTTTTGCTAATAATGCAGAGCCAACTGAATCTGCAGCAGAATTACTACCTACTCCAAAAGAATCAGACTATTTTAGAGGTCATCAATCCCGTAGTGTTGCAACTGTAATTATCAAAGGAGCTATAAAATTTATTGTTAAAAATAAAACTCTAGCAACAAATGTAGTAAGGTCTGTTGCAGGTAAGACCGTAGCTAATAACTTTGCAAAACATTACGCAAAAATTTGCGCAAGTCTTAATCCTTTGCTAAAATGGGCAGATATTCCTTATCAAGCAGTTTATGATGCGGTATACAGAGCTTTAGTTAACTCTGGCGTAGCAAAAGGTACCGCATCTCAGATTGCGCTAGCTATTAAAGAAGGAATTAGCTGGTTCTTCTAATTTAATTTTAAAGGAGATTTAAAATGGAGAAAGATAAAGAACAACTATTTTATGACGCACTTTGTGAAATTGCTGACCATGTCGGTGACAGTTTGGAAAAACCCATATCACTTAGTTTGTTGTGTTTAACTCATGGTATATCCAATGATCAAAAGGGAAAACTTTTCATAGGTTTTAATCAGGTATTAAATAATAACTCGTACGACGATTTGGTTCTAGAACAATTTATAGAGAAAGCTCATAAAATAGCCCCACAAACTACTGAGTTTGATAAAAAAGTATTTGTTGCGTTTATTAAAGCTTTCTCCATTAATTTAATTCCTGAATTATATCCATTTTCGCAAACTCTCTAAATACATTTAAGCCCTCCTTTTTTCAGGAGGGCTATTTTATTTAATTAAAAAATCCTCTCCCATCACGCAACGCCTGTAAAGATTGATAAACGGAATGAGAACCTATAATATTTCCCTTACCAAGCGCCCCACGCTAGCAACGGAGAGAAAGTAAATGGCAACAATAAAACAATATAAAAAAAAAGACGGCTCTAAGCTGTGGATGTTCCAAACCTATCTAGGTATCAACCAAGCGACTGGAAAAGAAATACGTACAACCAGGCGAGGTTTTGGCACAAAAAAAGAAGCCCAACTAGAATTGAATAGGCTTCTAGTCAACCTCGAGAAAAACGGACTTGAAAAGAATAATAACGAAACATTTAAAGAAATTTTTGAATTGTGGTTTGAATCATATTCAACCACTGTAAAAGAAGTAACGCTTCTGAAAAATGAAATCAAGTTCAAGAAATGGATTTTGCCAGTTTATGGTGAAATGAGGATCAAAGAAGTTACAGTTAAGCACGCACAAAAGATTGTCAATAAATGGGCGAGAAAAACGGATCAATACAGAGTGCTACACTCTTCAGCAGGTCGTATTTTTAATTACGCTATGAACCTAGGAACGATCGACAGAAACCCTTTAGAAAGAGTTATTATGCTAAGCGTGAGAAATCAAATAAAGAAGCGATTAAGGTATATTCTAAAGTGGAATTGAAACGGCTATTTGATTACTTAAATAGCAAAGAAGGTTCATACATAAGCGATTACGATAAAACGTTGATGCGTTTCATGATTTATAGCGGTGTAAGAATCAGTGAAGCTTTAGTCTTGAACTGGAATGATATTGATTTTCAAAACAACATTGTAAATATTGATAAAACATTAAGCCAAACAAAACATGGCTATATAATTTCTGATCCTAAGACTAATTCTAGTTCTGCAAAGCTTACTCTTGATGACACAACGATAAAAACTCTTAAAAAATGGCAAATTAACCAACGTAAGTATATGCTAACCATTGGTATAACTGATCCTAAACTTATTTTCTGTGGTATCTACAATCAAGTAGTTTCTCACCACAGCATCTATAAAAGATTGCAGACAATCACAGAAAAATGCGGTATACCGTTTTTAGGTGTTCACATCACAAGGCATACGCATGCTAGTTTATTGTTAGAATCTGGCGCAAGTATGAAAGAAGTACAAGAAAGACTGCGCCATGCTTCAATAAAAATGACTATGGACACCTATAGCCACTTGTCACAAGAATCAAAAAAAAAACAGTTGAAAAACTGGTAAAACACTTAAATTTTTAACAAACCGTATTTAAAAACGCATTCACTAAAACAAAAGAAAAAGCTAAGTCCTTATGTATCAAGGGCTTAGCTCACTTTTTAACTCTATTCTTCTTCTTCCGCCATGAATGTATTGAAAACTTCTTCAATCATATCCCACTCAGCGTCTGTTTCAATTTGTTGTAACTCGCCTTCTGTTCCTTCGTTGTTTTCAATGTAAGCATATGCTTGCAATTCAACGTCTTCTTCTTCTGGAACACCAGCTGGGTATAGAAGTACGTAATTTTTACCAAATTCTTCTTGTCCATCAACTGTTAAAAGAATTTCGTATAATGTTTCATTTCCTTGTTCATCAACTAAAGTGATGTGTTCATGTCCTTCATGATCGTGATCATGGTTATGCTCTTCTGCCATTATTTTGCTCTCCTTTTATCTTACACTTGCTTTATTACAAGTCGATTAAATTTTATTACTAGCACCGTCTAAATAGTTTTGTAAAATCATGACAGCAGCTACTTTATCTATTACTTTTTTTCTTTTTGCTCTGGATGTATTTGCTTGCTCAACTAACATCCGTTCTGCTTGAACCGTGGTCAAACGCTCATCTTGATACGTAACAGGAATCTGGAACATCTCTTCGATTGTCTTGCCGTAGGCCATTGATGCTTCGGCTCTAGGACCAATCGAATTATTCATATTTTTTGGTAAACCCACTACGAAGCGAGTTACTTCATATTCTTTGACTAATTCCGCTAAACGTTCAAAACCAAATTCTTCTTTCTCTTCATTGATTCGAATGATTTCCACGCCTTGAGCCGTCCAACCAAACGGATCGCTGACAGCAATTCCTACTGTCTTAGAGCCAACATCAAGTCCCATTACTCTCATCGAATAGTGATTCCATGATTAGATAAGTAATATTTAACCAGCTCTTCCATGATCTCATCTCGTTCATGACGACGAATCAAATTTCGAGCGTCTTGGTAACGAGGAATGTAGGCCGGGTCTCCAGAAAGCAAATAGCCCACAATCTGATTGATTGGATTGTATCCTTTTTCCTCTAAAGCCTTGTATACAGTAGCCAGAGTCTCACTTACTTCCTTCTTACGGCTGTCATCAAAATCAAAACGTACAGTTTCATCTGTAAAACCCATTTATCTACACCTCACTTCTATTCTATTCATACAGTTTCATTCTACTAAAAACAAGCAGAAACTACAAACAAAACTTAACATTTTCTGCTATATATTAAAGATTTTCTTTAAATTTGAGGAATTTAGCTGATTATAGGATAAATAAAGACATTTTCCCTTTCATTTCATTTGTCTATCTGATTGTATAACGGTATAAACAAAAAAATGACACCCAACGAAAAATCGTCGAGAGTCGTTTTATTCGTTATAGGTTTGCCATGAGTTTGACCATCAGCGCTTTTTGAGCGTGGAGACGATTCTCAGCTTCTTGGTAAATAGCAGAGTGAATCCCATCAATAATGTCGGCTGACACTTCCTCTCCTCTATGGGCAGGTAGACAATGTAAAAACAAGTAATCTTTTTTTGCTTGAACAGCTAATCGGTTATTGACCTGAAACGTTTTGAAAATTTCTTCTCGTTCCTTTTGCTCGGATTCATCTCCCATACTTGCCCAGACATCCGTTATTAAAACATCCGCATTTTTTGCCGCTTGTTCAGGGTCATGGGTAATGTGGATCTTACTACCACTTATTTCTGCATTCTTTTTGGCGACCTCTACAAATTCTGCTTTCGGTCCATATCCTTTAGGTGTTGCAATTGTAACATCCATTCCCACCAAACTTCCACCAATCAAAAATGAATGAGCCATATTATTTCCATCACCAATGTAAGTTAAGCGAATCCCTTCTAGCTTCCCTTTTTGTTCATAAATCGTTTGAAAATCAGCTAGTATTTGGCAAGGATGATGGTCATCTGTTAGGCCGTTAATAACCGGAATGGATGCTTCTGCTGCTAGTTCAGCTACCATTTTGTCTGAATAGGTTCGAATCATGATAGCATCGACATAACTAGATAATACGTTTGCTGTATCTTTGACAGGCTCACCTCTGCCCATTTGCGTGCTTTTAGAATCTAAAACAATCGCTTGACCACCAAGCTGAATGATTCCAGCCTCAAAAGAAACCCGCGTTCTTGTGCTGTTTTTTTCAAAGATCATCGCGATTATTTTTCCAGCTAAAATTCCCCGGTAAGATTCTGGATTCGCTTTTATCGCTACAGCTAGTTCAATAGTTGATAGAAATTCTTCTTTAGTTAACTCTGTTAGATTTAAAATACTTTTACCGTACATGGTATTCATTCGTTATCGATCTCCTTTTTTGAAAGCAATGTTCGGGAGGCTAAATTGTTTAAAACATGTTCAATGATCATTACCCCTTCATCTATTTCTGTTTCTGTGACGGTTAATGGTGGTAATAAACGTAACACCGTTTGACCGGCTTTTAATGCAAGTAATCCTTCTATTTCTAATTGATCTAAGATCACATTTAACGTCTCTTGATCCGAAAATTCAAGCCCAAGCATCAATCCTTTGCCACGAACCGCTTTGATCAGCTTATTTTTTTCTGCTAATTGATTTAAACCAGTAAATAGTTGTTGACTTCTATTCTGAACCTCTTGCAAAAAATCTGGGTGATTGATACGCTCAACAACTATACTGGCAACACTCATTGCTAAATTGTTTCCACCGAATGTTGACCCGTGACTACCAGGTCCAAAAAACGCTGCTAAGTTAGCTTTACCAACCATTGCCCCAACAGGAATCCCATTCCCCAAGCCTTTCGCCAAAGTAAAAATGTCTGGCTCGATCTGATAATATCCATGTGCATAAAAATTACCTGTGCGGCCGATCCCAGTTTGAATTTCATCAATAATTAGTAAGACTCCATATTCTTTACAAAGAGACTGTACCGCTTGAATCCAAGACTCATCCGCTGGTAAGACACCGCCCTCTCCTTGAATCAATTCCAACATGACTGCAGCAGTGTGTGGATCGATTTCATTTTTTAATGGCTCGATTTCATTGAAGGGTAGATAAACAAAATCAGGAACTAACGGTTCAAAACCAGTATGAATACTCTTTTGACCTGTCGCACTCATGGCACCGTATGTGCGACCATGAAATGAATTTATAAAAGTAATGATTTTACTTTTTCCAGTTGCTTTACGGGCTAATTTGATGGCTGCTTCATTCGCTTCTGCGCCACTATTACAAAAGTAGCTAACATATTCTTTTCCATTTGCTAACTTCTTAGCTACTTCTTCCTGTAGCTGATTCTCATATAAATTTGGTGTATGCCATAGTAGCTTGGTTTGCTCGACTAATACTTGATTTAGTTTAGGATCATTATACCCTAAATTCGCAACGCCAATACCACTAGTAAAATCAAGATAATTTTTTCCAGATTGATCAGTCAGCCTATTTTTATCCCCTTTGATCAACGCCAACTCTTTTCTTTTGTAGTTTGGAAATAAATGGCTCATGCAACGACCTCCTTGGACTTGATAATAGTTCCAGCATGTTGAATTTGATTTGTGATATGAACTTCTTTAACGCCACCTTTAATTGCCGTTAGTGCACTTTCTAATTTTGGGAGCATTCCGCCTTTGATGATTTTAGCTGTTTTAAGGGTAGCAATTTCGTTGGTAAAAAGTTCTTTTAGCCACTGGTTTTCTTTTTTCACACCTGGGACATCTGTTAATAAATACAATTTTTCAGCTTGTAGTTCTTCCGCTACTTTACAGGCTACATGATCTGCATTGATATTTAACCATTCGCCTTTTTTTGTCAATCCTAAAGGCGCAATGATTGGAATATGCTTGGTTGCAAGTAGATGCTCTAATAATTCCGTTTCTATTTGTTCAACTTTCCCAACTGATCCCAATGTATTTTTATCCAAGAATGTACCTGTAATAATTTGACCACAAGAAGCATTCAATCCAACGACCGAAAAGCCTTCTTGTTGAAAGTGACTGGTAATCGTCGGTTGTACCTGACCTATCAACACCATTTGGGTAATTTTCAATGTCTCTTCCGTTGTTACCCGCAGACCATCTTGCATCACTACTGGCACATTTAAGCGTTGCATCATATCGGAGATATAATGCCCACCGCCGTGAATGATCACAACTTTATTTCCATCTTTTTGCCATTGATCGACTTGCTCAAAAAATGATTTTGTTAAATTATCACTGGCTACTCCACCCATCTTGATAACAATGACTTTTTTCATAATTGCCGCTCCCCCTATTTTTTTAACCTTCATTTTATTTAGTACTCAATTTTTATGGATAAATCGGTAACAACTCTAGACCGCATTGCTCATCAAATCCTGCGTAAATATTTAAATTTTGGATTGCTTGTCCAGCTGCACCTTTCCCTAAATTATCAATCACTGTTACAATCGTGATCATGTTCATTTTGGGATTATAGGCAAGCCCAATATCACAATAATTCGAGCCAATTACTTGTTTAAGTACAGGATAATGACCGACCTCTTGAATCCGTATAAACGGCTTTTTTTCGAAATGTGTTTGATATATCTGAACTAACTTCTCGTCAGAAATCGGTTCTTTCAATTTAGCGTATGCCGTTAAGAAAATACCTCTAGTTACTGGAATCAACGAAGTTGAAAATTGAATTGCCGAAAGAGCTGGTGCCCATTTTTTTAACTGTTGGACAATTTCTGGAATGTGTTGATGGCGATTCATTTTATACAGAGACATATTGTCATGTGTTTCAGAAAAATGAGTTGTTTGAGATAGCCCTTTCCCTGCGCCTGAAACACCAGATTTGGCATCTATAACGATAGAATCCAAAATCAACCTATTCTCTTTTAATAATGGAGCCAAAGATAATTCTGCCGCCGTAGCATAACATCCAGGATTAGCGATCCATTTTGCTTGTGGCTTTTCTCGATATTCAGCCAAACCGTAATCAAATTTTTGGATACTCTCGATTGATGCTGCGCCAGCTCCATACCAAGTGTTATATTCCCCAACTTCTTTTAACCGAAAATCTCCTGATAAATCAATCACAGGAAAATCAGCTTCGATAAAAGGGATCGCTATCTCTTTTGATATCCCTGAAGGAGTTGCTAAAAACACTAACTCACTTTTTCTCATAATGTCATCTGGATCAATTTTTTCTAATGGTAAAGAAATAAGTTGTTTCAAATGAGGGATGATTTCCTCTAAAGTTTTTTTATTTACTGAATGACTATGGATAGAACTTACTTCAACAAACGGATGTTGCTTAAGATATCGTAAAAGCTCTAACCCACTATACCCTGTCACACCAATAATTGAGACCTTCACTTGCTTCACATCTTTTCTTTTATTTTTATCCAACAAGTACTGTTTTTCATATTATATGGGTTCCTGATAAACAAGTCAATGGTTTTTTATTAAATTATTGAATAAAATTAAATAATTATGCACAAAAATGACGATGTATTCATTTTTTGTTGAATAAAAAAGTCTGGAAAGTAGCTTTTTCAGCTTTTCTCCAGACTTTAAAAAACCTTTTTGGCCTTCTTTTGTAGCATTATACAGAAAGATAAATCGCAATTGTTCCATCTGCTTTGTAGTGTTCTGCATCTGACAAATACGTACGCCTTTTTTCTAACGCTTCGTCTTTCCAAATCTTCTGCCAGGCTTCTCCTACCCCCTTTGGACTGGACTCTTTTACAGGTATTGCCACGTACTGACCCGTAAAGATAATCGAACTTTCAGGAAAATTAGCTCTCTCACTTCCTATCAATAAATCATAATCTCCTTCGAAATTGCTTTCATAGTTTGAATAAACAGCAAAAAATTCTCCTTCTAACTGCATCTCTGGAACCTTATTCCATAAAGTAATGATTTCGTCTAAACGATGATTATTGGTGCGGATTTTCTTGCCTTTGATTATTTTTTCTGCTAATTGAATCGTCATTTCTTTCACTCCTCTACATTTGTAAAATGAGCGTAACACAAAAATGCTGACAACTGTCTGTCAACATTTCATTCAACTTTTAAAATTTCTATGCTGATCACAGATAGTACTGTACTGTGATAATGCCAATTAAAATAAGAATTCCTGGCAAATAATTGGATACTCTGATTTTACAGATACCAGTGATATTTAAACCAATTGCAAAAATCATCAAGCCACCAATCGCACTTATTTCCCCCATCAACAAATCCAGTAGCTCTTTTGGAATATACCGCATCAAAACACTGGCAGATACAGCAATCACCCCTTGATAAAGAAAAACAGGCACTGCAGAAAAAAGAACACCCACACCTAATGTAGCAGTCAGCATAATCGACATAAAACCGTCCATTACAGCTTTTGTAAACAATGTTTGATGGTTATTTGCGACACCACTTTCAATTGCCCCAATAATCCCCATCGAGCCAATTAGGAAAATGAGCGATGCAGTCACAAACCCCTCGGCAAAATTGCTACCGGGTTTTGCATAGCGTTTTTCTAGCTTCAAACCAAAATCGTTCATCTTATCCTCAATCCCTATCGCTTCACCCAACATTGCACCCAAACACAAGCTGATGATGATCACGATGAAAGAAGAAGTCTTAAAAGCCATTTGAATACCTAATACTAAAACCCCTAGACCAATCCCTTTCGTTACAGTATCTTTCATTTGTTCCGAAATATTACGTAAAACAGCACCAAGTATACTTCCAAAAACTATCGCTATCCCATTGACTAAAGATCCTAATAAAATCATTTTCTTTCATCCCAATCATTCTTTATTTCTACACATTTATTATTATACGATAAGAAAGGGAAAAGTGATATTATACTATCTAACTATTCTTACAATAGCGAGGCTTTTTTGTATTTGTGCAATCTGCTTGATAGAGAAGGATCTTTTTATCGTTCCATGCTATTTTTTCTAAGCAGAATCAACTATACTAATCATATAGAAGTGAATAGAACATAAAAGTGAGGAAAATAAATGGCAACGATAGACATAGAGAAAGTCTTAGAAACGTGTTTGCTAGCTGGGAAAATCATGCTAGAAAGTGATGCTGAAATGTATCGTGTAGAAGATACAATGAGCCGAATTGCTTTAGCATCAGGAGATTATCGCCTTGTTAGCTACGTCACCCAAACAGGCCTTTTCGTTGGGTTAGATGGCACATCAACCATTCGAATGGTCCAAATTTTAAATCGGTCGATCAATTTAGAGAAAGTATCTAGAATCAATCAACTTTCCAGAGAGTATGTTACTGGGCTTTATACGCTGGATGAACTTTTAGAACAACTAAAATGCTTAGAACAAGAACGAAAGTTTTTTCCTTTGTGGATAAGATTTGTTAGTGCGGCCGTTGTCAGTGGAACGATCATGATTTTATTTGGCGGCGTCTGGAATGACTTGCCTTTGACTTGCTTGATTGGAGGTTTTGGTTATATGCTTTATTACTCCAGCTTAAAAGTTTTGCGCATCAAATTTCTTTCTGAATTTTTAGCTGCTTTCTTTATCGGCTGTGCGGCTCTTTTTAGCAGTAAAATCGGGTTAGGTATCAATCAGGATATGATTATTATCGGTTGTGTCATGCCACTTGTTCCTGGAGTACAAATGACAAATGCCCTGCGTGACTTGCTTGCTGGCCATTATCTTTCAGGCGTTTCGAGAGGGACAGAGGCAATGATGACGGCTTCTATGATTGGTTTTGCGATTGCTTTCGTTTTTCAATTATTTTATTAAGCATCATCGTCATATAATGTTAAGAATTTGGAGGATCTTAAATGACCACTTTACTGGTTCAGTTTTCATTTAGTTTTTTAGCTTCGGCTGCTTATGCTATTATCACGAATGTACCTAGACGTTCTTTGATTGCTTGTGGTCTATCTGGGGCATCAGGTTGGATGTTTTATTGGTTTTCCACTCAACTAGGTGCTAATGCTGCTTTAGGCTCTTTATTGGGTGCCTTAAGTGTTGCTGCCGTTAGCTTTATTTGTTCACGAAAACTAAAATTGCCTGTTACTATTTTTAATATCCCAGGCATGGTTCCTTTAGTTCCCGGAGGACTTGCTTATCAGGCCGTAAGGAATTTAGTTATTGGAAACTACGAAACGGCTGTTTATTCTAGTGTGCAAGCAATCATGATTGCAGGTGCAATTGCTTTAGGATTAGTTTTATCTGAGGTATTGAATCATAATATTCGCAACTTTAGAGAAAAACGTGAAATAGTCAGTTTGATCAGAAAAAAAGAAGAAAAGAAACAGTAGTATCAACTAGGAGGAATCAAAAATGATCAAAAAAATCGACACACTAACAGCTATTGAATTAGAAAATATATTAAAAATTTGGTTAACTGCTAATTGTGATGCACACCCTTTTATTCCAGAAGCATACTGGCAAGGTAATCTTGCGTTCGTAAGAGAACAACTGCCTCAAGCTGATCTTTATGTTTATTGTGAAAACAATGAAATTATTGCGTTTCTAGGGATGAATGCACATTATATTGCTGGAATTTTCGTGAAAAATGGCTATCGTAGTAGAGGCATCGGACAGAAGCTACTAAACGAAGCGAAACATGCTCACGATACGTTAAGCCTTTCCGTCTATGCCAAAAATCAGAATGCTGTGACATTTTATGAAAAACAAGGATTTAAACAACTGAATCAGCAAATAGACGAGCATAATGAGTTGGAGTATCAGCTTGTGTGGAAAAAATAAAGGCTCTATACTTTCTGATGTTGGTGAACAATCACCGACATCTTTTTTAATGCAAAATACTAGAAAAGACACCCTGATATCCTTTAGAATTAAGTCGACGAAAACCAATCAAAAGGGGAAATCAAGATGTCCTATACAAATCTTATCAAAAATACCTTAGATATTCTAGACTTAAACATTACTTTTAATGAAAACTCTTTAAAAAAAGAACGCATCAAAGGACGGATCTGCCAGGTATTTTCGGGTACACTGGACTATTTAGCCCACTCCTGTCCTCATTGTGGTGCCAAAGAAGACGGATCGATTATTCGTTGGAGCTTTACAACCTGTCAGATTTTAGTGAATGATGTTTCTGAATACCAAACATACTTACGGTTGAAGAAACGCCGTTTCTTCTGTCATTCTTGTGAAAGAACCTTTGTCGCTGAAACAAATCTTATCGAAAAGTGTTGTTCGATCTCGAAAAAAGTGAAGCTCTCAATTGCCGATCGTTTAAGAAACACCACATCTATGAGCGAAATTGCCCGTCAAAAGAAGGTCTCCGTTTCTTCTGTTTATCGCGTATTGAAACAATTTTACGAACCAAAAAAAATCAATCGGCTCACCTTGCCAGAAGTCCTTTGTTTTGATGAATTCAAATCAGTGAAACAAGTCGCTGCTTCTATGAGCTTTATCATGATGGATGGGCAAACAAAACAGTTAATGGATGTCGTTGAAAATCGACAACTTCCTTTTTTAGAACGCTATTTCTCACGATTTTCTTTGGCAGTTCGTGAAGGTGTAAAGTACATTGTTTGCGATATGTATACGCCTTATTTTTCTTTAATTAAGAAACTATTTCCCATGGCTCAGATTGTTCTTGACCGCTTTCATATTGTGCAACACATTGGGCGAACGTTCTTAAAACACCGCATTCAGCGAATGAATACTTTTCTCCATCAAGGACCTGTAGAAACAAAAAAATACCGTCACTTGAAGAAATACTGGAAACTGCTTCAAAAGAATCAATCGAAGCTTAATTTTGAAAAACGCCAATGGCGTCCTTCCTTCCGTACCTATTTAACAGAAACAGAACTTGTGGATCGATTACTTGCCTATGATGAAGAATTGAAAGCTGGCTATACCTGTTATCAGGAGTTTCTCTATGCCATACAAACAAGAGATTACACACGGTTTCACGCGCTATTAGAACAAGATTATTCTAGGTTTCCAGCTTATTATCAAACAACAATTACTACCTTTAAAAAAGTTCAAACGGGCATTAAAAATGCGTTGAATTTGCCTTATTCCAACGGACCATTAGAATGCTTGAATAACCATATAAAAGTATTAAAGAGAAACGCCTATGACTTCCGTAACTTCTATAATTTTAAATTGAGAATTACTTTATGCTTTGGCACTGTTCTTTTTCAATCAAATAGAAAAACCTAGAGGAATTTCCCTCTAGGCTTCATTAGTGATTTAATTCTTTGGATTTCTTCACCAACATTAGTTGACAAAGAGCCAAAAAAGCACCAACGAATCGCTATAAATGTTGGTGCTACTAGTATACCGGCGGCCGGGGTCGAACCGGCACGCCCTCGCGGGCACTGGATTTTGAGTCCAGCGCGTCTGCCAATTCCGCCACGCCGGCATTAAATGATTTGCAAGGCGGTAACCGGATTTGAACCGGTGATGAAGGTTTTGCAGACCTCTGCCTTACCACTTGGCTATACCGCCATATTACAATTTACAGATTCTCTAAAAGAGAAAACTGGGGTAGCTGGATTCGAACCAACGCATGACAGGATCAAAACCTGTTGCCTTACCGCTTGGCTATACCCCAATAATAAAATTTAAAGCTAAGGGCGACTGATGGGAATCGAACCCACGCGTGGCGGAACCACAATCCGCTGTGTTAACCACTTCACCACAATCGCCATAATATACATAATATAAAATTTAGAGCAAGGGCGACTGATGGGGATCGAACCCACGCATGGCGGAACCACAATCCGCTGTGTTAACCACTTCACCACAATCGCCATAATATATTAACAGGGATAGTAGGAATCGAACCCACAATGACGGTTTTGGAGACCGTAGTTATACCGTTTAACTATATCCCTACTATGTAATGGAGGAAAGTGGATTCGAACCACTGAACCCTAAGGAACGGATTTACAGTCCGTCGCGTTTAGCCACTTCGCTATTCCTCCAAATGGCGCAAGACAGAATCGAACTGCCGACACACGGAGCTTCAATCCGTTGCTCTACCAACTGAGCTACTGCGCCAAAACTATAATACTAACGGTCTGGACGGGACTCGAACCCGCGACCTCCTGCGTGACAGGCAGGCATTCTAACCAGCTGAACTACCAAACCGTAATTTAATGGAGGTTGACGGGATCGAACCGCCGACCCCCTGCTTGTAAGGCAGGTGCTCTCCCAGCTGAGCTAAACCTCCAATAAATATAAATGACCCGTACGGGAATCGAACCCGTGATACCGCCGTGAAAGGGCGGTGTCTTAACCGCTTGACCAACGGGCCAATAAAACTTAATACGGAGAGTAAGGGATTCGAACCCTTGAGACAGCGTTAACCGTCTACATGATTTCCAATCATGCTCCTTCGGCCACTCGGACAACTCTCCAAAGTTAAAAAGAAGCAAACATTACTCATAAGTCCTGTATTAAGGAACTCCGGCAGTAGGACTCGAACCTACGACATCATGATTAACAGTCATGCGCTACTACCAACTGAGCTATGCCGGAATAATTAGCGTGGCGACGTCCTACTCTCACAAAGGGAAACCCTTCACTACAATCGGCGCTAAGAAGCTTAACTTCTGTGTTCGGCATGGGAACAGGTGTATCCTTCTCGCTATCGCCACCACACTGGGTGTTGTTGCTATTTAGTTGAGTGATTATTCACTCAAAACTGGATTGAAGTAGTAATCAAACATTCCGAAACTCTTTTTTATTTCGTTTCTTTGGTTAAGTCCTCGACCGATTAGTATTGGTCCGCTCCGTACATCACTGCACTTCCACTTCCAACCTATCTACCTGATCATCTCTCAGGGGTCTTACTTTCTTAAAGAAATGGGAAATCTCATCTTGAGGTGGGCTTCACACTTAGATGCTTTCAGCGTTTATCCCTTCCCTACATAGCTACCCAGCAATGCCCTTGGCAGAACAACTGGTACACCAGCGGTAAGTCCATCCCGGTCCTCTCGTACTAAGGACAGCTCCTCTCAAATTTCCAACGCCCGCGACGGATAGGGACCGAACTGTCTCACGACGTTCTGAACCCAGCTCGCGTGCCGCTTTAATGGGCGAACAGCCCAACCCTTGGGACCGACTACAGCCCCAGGATGCGACGAGCCGACATCGAGGTGCCAAACCTCCCCGTCGATGTGGACTCTTGGGGGAGATAAGCCTGTTATCCCCAGGGTAGCTTTTATCCGTTGAGCGATGGCCCTTCCATGCGGAACCACCGGATCACTAAGCCCGACTTTCGTCCCTGCTCGACTTGTAAGTCTCGCAGTCAAGCTCCCTTCTGCCTTTACACTCTGCGAATGATTTCCAACCATTCTGAGGGAACCTTTGGGCGCCTCCGTTACTCTTTAGGAGGCGACCGCCCCAGTCAAACTGCCCACCTGACACTGTCTCCCACCACGATAAGTGGTGCGGGTTAGAGGGTTCATAACACAAGGGTAGTATCCCACCAGCGCCTCCACCGAAACTAGCGTTCCGGGTTCATCGGCTCCTACCTATCCTGTACATGTGGTACAAACACTCAATATCAAGCTACAGTAAAGCTCCATGGGGTCTTTCCGTCCTGTCGCGGGTAACCTGCATCTTCACAGGTACTAAAATTTCACCGAGTCTCTCGTTGAGACAGTGCCCAAATCGTTACGCCTTTCGTGCGGGTCGGAACTTACCCGACAAGGAATTTCGCTACCTTAGGACCGTTATAGTTACGGCCGCCGTTTACTGGGGCTTCAATTCTGAGCTTCGCCGAAGCTAACCCATCCTCTTAACCTTCCAGCACCGGGCAGGCGTCAGCCCCTATACTTCATCTTTCGATTTTGCAGAGACCTGTGTTTTTGATAAACAGTCGCTTGGGCCTATTCACTGCGGCTGACCGAAGTCAGCACCCCTTCTCCCGAAGTTACGGGGTCATTTTGCCGAGTTCCTTAACGAGAGTTCGCTCGCTCACCTTAGGATACTCTCCTCGACTACCTGTGTCGGTTTACGGTACGGGCAGTTGTTTTCTCACTAGAAGCTTTTCTTGACAGTGTGACATCAGGAACTTCGGTACTATTATTTCCCTCCCCATCACAGCTTGTCCGTATAGAGTAAAGCATTTGACTCTACTCAAGACTTACTGCTTGGACATGCACTTCCAGTCGCATGCATTCCTTAGCCTCCTGCGTCCCTCCATTGCTCAAACAAAAACAACTGGTACAGGAATATCAACCTGTTGTCCATCGCCTACGCCTATCGGCCTCGGCTTAGGTCCCGACTAACCCTGGGCGGACGAGCCTTCCCCAGGAAACCTTAGTCATACGGTGGACGGGATTCTCACCCGTCTTTCGCTACTCATACCGGCATTCTCACTTCTAAGCGCTCCAGCCGTCCTCACGATCGACCTTCAACGCCCTTAGAACGCTCTCCTACCATTACACCAGAGGTGTAATCCACAGCTTCGGTAATATGTTTAGCCCCGGTACATTTTCGGCGCAGGGTCACTCGACTAGTGAGCTATTACGCACTCTTTAAATGGTGGCTGCTTCTGAGCCAACATCCTAGTTGTCTGTGCAACCCCACATCCTTTTCCACTTAACATATATTTTGGGACCTTAGCTGGTGGTCTGGGCTGTTTCCCTTTCGACTACGGATCTTATCACTCGCAGTCTGACTCCCGGATATAAATGAATGGCATTCGGAGTTTATCTGAATTCGGTAACCCGAGATGGGCCCCTAGTCCAAACAGTGCTCTACCTCCATCATTCTTAATTCCGAGGCTAGCCCTAAAGCTATTTCGGAGAGAACCAGCTATCTCCAAGTTCGTTTGGAATTTCTCCGCTACCCACAGCTCATCCCCGCACTTTTCAACGTACGTGGGTTCGGTCCTCCAGTGCGTTTTACCACACCTTCAACCTGGCCATGGGTAGATCACATGGTTTCGGGTCTACGACTACATACTCATTCGCCCTATTCAGACTCGCTTTCGCTACGGCTCCGGCTCTTCACCTTAACCTCGCATGCAATCGTAACTCGCCGGTTCATTCTACAAAAGGCACGCCATCACCCATTAACGGGCTTTGACTTGTTGTAGGCACACGGTTTCAGGATCTATTTCACTCCCCTTCCGGGGTGCTTTTCACCTTTCCCTCACGGTACTGGTTCACTATCGGTCATTAGGGAGTATTTAGCCTTGCGGGATGGTCCCCGCGGATTCCGACGGAATTTCTCGTGTTCCGCCGTACTCAGGATACTCCTAGGTGTTGCCAACATTTCGTCTACGGGGCTATTACCCACTTTGGCGAACCTTTCCAGGTTCTTCGACTATCTTGACAGACTACCACATCGGAGTCCTACAACCCCAACAAGCAAGCTTGTTGGTTTGGGCTCTTCCCGTTTCGCTCGCCGCTACTCAGGGAATCGAATTTTCTTTCTCTTCCTGCAGGTACTTAGATGTTTCAGTTCTCTGCGTCTACCTCTAACCAGCTATGTATTCACTGGAAAGTAACATCCTATAAAAGATGCTGGGTTTCCCCATTCGGAAATCTCTGGATCATAGCTCACTTACAGCTCCCCAAAGCATATCGGTGTTAGTCCCGTCCTTCATCGGCTCCTAATGCCAAGGCATCCACCGTGCGCCCTTATTCACTTAACCTGATGACCTTGCGGTCAATTGTTTGGTTCGTTTCTCTAGCGATAGAGGCGTCACCAATAAAATAAGCTTCGAACTATTTTACTTAAAAAACTCATTCAACGCGGTGTTCTCGGTTTGTTTTGATTACTTTTTTACTTCAATATCCAGTTTTCAATGAACAATATTAGTAACCTAGTGGTTACTAATGGAGCCTAGCGGGATCGAACCGCTGACCTCCTGCGTGCAAAGCAGGCGCTCTCCCATCTGAGCTAAGGCCCCATGGCGCTATTAACTTGAGAGTAAACCTCTCAAAACTGAACAAAGTATCGACGAATGTGTAAGTTTCCGTAATATTCCTTAGAAAGGAGGTGATCCAGCCGCACCTTCCGATACGGCTACCTTGTTACGACTTCACCCCAATCATCTATCCCACCTTAGGCGGCTGGCTCCACAAGGGTTACCTCACCGACTTCGGGTGTTACAAACTTTCGTGGTGTGACGGGCGGTGTGTACAAGGCCCGGGAACGTATTCACCGCGGCGTGCTGATCCGCGATTACTAGCGATTCCGGCTTCATGTAGGCGAGTTGCAGCCTACAATCCGAACTGAGAGAAGCTTTAAGAGATTTGCATGACCTCGCGGCCTAGCGACTCGTTGTACTTCCCATTGTAGCACGTGTGTAGCCCAGGTCATAAGGGGCATGATGATTTGACGTCATCCCCACCTTCCTCCGGTTTGTCACCGGCAGTCTCGCTAGAGTGCCCAACTGAATGATGGCAACTAACAATAAGGGTTGCGCTCGTTGCGGGACTTAACCCAACATCTCACGACACGAGCTGACGACAACCATGCACCACCTGTCACTTTGTCCCCGAAGGGAAAGCTCTATCTCTAGAGTGGTCAAAGGATGTCAAGACCTGGTAAGGTTCTTCGCGTTGCTTCGAATTAAACCACATGCTCCACCGCTTGTGCGGGCCCCCGTCAATTCCTTTGAGTTTCAACCTTGCGGTCGTACTCCCCAGGCGGAGTGCTTAATGCGTTAGCTGCAGCACTGAAGGGCGGAAACCCTCCAACACTTAGCACTCATCGTTTACGGCGTGGACTACCAGGGTATCTAATCCTGTTTGCTCCCCACGCTTTCGAGCCTCAGCGTCAGTTACAGACCAGAGAGTCGCCTTCGCCACTGGTGTTCCTCCATATATCTACGCATTTCACCGCTACACATGGAATTCCACTCTCCTCTTCTGCACTCAAGTCTCCCAGTTTCCAATGACCCTCCCCGGTTGAGCCGGGGGCTTTCACATCAGACTTAAGAAACCGCCTGCGCTCGCTTTACGCCCAATAAATCCGGACAACGCTTGCCACCTACGTATTACCGCGGCTGCTGGCACGTAGTTAGCCGTGGCTTTCTGGTTAGATACCGTCAAGGTAAGAGCAGTTACTCTCCTACTTGTTCTTCTCTAACAACAGAGTTTTACGATCCGAAAACCTTCTTCACTCACGCGGCGTTGCTCGGTCAGACTTTCGTCCATTGCCGAAGATTCCCTACTGCTGCCTCCCGTAGGAGTCTGGGCCGTGTCTCAGTCCCAGTGTGGCCGATCACCCTCTCAGGTCGGCTATACATCATGGCCTTGGTGAGCCGTTACCTCACCAACTAGCTAATGCACCGCGGGTCCATCCATCAGTGACACCCGAAAGCGTCTTTCAAATCAACACCATGCGGTGTCGATTATTATGCGGTATTAGCACCTGTTTCCAAGTGTTATCCCCCTCTGATGGGTAGGTTACCCACGTGTTACTCACCCGTCCGCCACTCCTCTTTTCAAATGAGTGCAAGCACTCGGTAGAAAAGAAGCGTTCGACTTGCATGTATTAGGCACGCCGCCAGCGTTCGTCCTGAGCCAGGATCAAACTCTCATAATAAAAGTTGAACACAATCCGAAGATTGTTAAGCTCATTTGTTTGCTAGCATATTGCTTCGCTTTGTTAAAAATTGTTGTTTGTTTTTACCGTTGTAAAAACAAACTACACGTTTGGTTCGTCTTACTTTGTTCAGTTTTCAAAGGTCTACTGTGTTACCTCGCAGCAACTTTTATATCATATCAAATCTTCGATTCGATGTCAACACTTTTTTTAAAAAGTTTCAAAGTTTTTTCTGCTCAATGTTATCGAATGTTTCGTGACAACTTCATTAGTTTACCAGGTTGTTTGTTATTTGTCAACAACTTTCTTCCTGATTTTTCAAGTTTTTTTGTCGTTTTGACTTAACAACTTTGTTATTCTATCATGATTATATTCTTTTCGTCAAGCAGAAAAAAAATTATTTTTTCGCTTTAACTCAAGCAATGAGTTATCATCAGAACATTAATAAATATAACAATACTTATTGTAAAATGCAACTAGAAAATGTCTATTTTACATTCTTTTTTTTCTTAGCGAACAAACAGCCTATAGTTCGCTTGAGTATTCGCTTTTCCTGTAACATTTTTTTATTATAAATGATCTATTATTCGTCAAAATAAAAATAAAAGAGTAAGAGTTTAGCCTCCTACTCTTTTATTTACGATTGGAATATAGATTCTAAATATCGTTCCTTGGTGAACAACACTTTCCGCATCTATTCTTCCTTTGTAATTTTCTACAAGTTGCTTAGCAATTGATAATCCTAATCCATTTCCGCCTTTATTGCGTGCTCTTGCTTTATCCACTCGGTAAAAACGGTTGAAAATTTTCTCTAAATCTTCTTCTGGAATTCCTTCACCAAAATCTTGAATCGCAATTTCGAATTCATTTAATGTTTTTGAGATTGAAATGTGAACTTCTTTACGAGATGTTGAATACTTTACAGCGTTATCCAAAATGATGATTAGAAGCTGTTCAAAGTGATTCCGATAAATACCTAAGGTCACTTCGTGTAATAAGTCATCATCTAAAGTAATAACAAAATCTGGGTATAAAATTTTAAAATTGTTAAAGACCTGGTACACCACTTGTTTAGCATTTGATGTATGATTTGAATATTGAACGTCTACCTGCTCAGCACGCGATAGATCTAACATTTCTTGTACTAAACTCTTCATCCTTACAATCTCTTGTAGACTAGCTTCCAAAGATTCATCCAATATTTCTGGATCCTCTTTCCCCCAGCGATTCAACAGATTCAAATGACCTTCGATAATTGCAACAGGTGTACGTAACTCATGAGAAACATCTTCAACGAATTGTTCTTGTTGTTCAATGTATCGTCTCATGCGGTCTAACATCTCATTAAAGATCTCCGCAAGGTCTGCCAATTCATCATTAGAATGAATATCCGGCATATGAATATCCGACTGTGGATCTTTTCTAATCGTGTCCATTGTATCTCGTAAAACTTTCAAGGGTTTTAAGAAATAGGAAGACAAAATAAAACCAAGTATACTACTTAATATGAATGAAATGATCTCTAAAACGACTAACGTCAATAATAAACGGTTTCTAATATCATAAAAAGAAGACAACTCATAAAAAGCCTGAATGAACCCGATCTGTTCTCTATTCTCTTTTGAATAGACAGGTTGAATAATCAAAAAACCCGTTCTATCATCTAAGGTTTTGATTTCAGGCTCTAGTTTCTGTTTTTTTTGCAACTGACTTTGAACTTTTTGAGTCTCAAATACTAATGTGCCATTTGTATCGTAAACAGACAAAAACAATGCTGGTTGTCCCAATTCAGAAAGCATTGTGTCCATTTCCATCAATGACCCCTCTACAGAGACTTTTTTGCTATCTAACTCATTTTCATCTACGGTAGGTGTTTTTAGTTTCTCGTAAACATCCGATATAGTTAAATTCCCATCTGAATTGGCTAAACGATTGCCTACTTCTGAAATCGTCCTTTCTACATTTTCACGTTCCTTTTCAACGATAAGCTTAACAGAAGATTTATAAGTGATCACTGCAAATATAGTAAATACAACAAATATGAAGAAAGAACTTGCAGAAGCCCACTTGATTGTCAAAGAAGGCCCCTTCAGTTCTTTTTTTGTTGCTTTTTTTATTATTTTCACGAGCGCATCACATAACCTGTTCCACGAACAGTTTGAATGTAACTCTCCTCGCCTGGAACATCAATTTTATTACGTAGATAACGGATATAAACATCTACCACATTGGTTTCAACTTCTGTTTCATAACCCCAAACTTTATTTAATAAGACATCACGGGCTAATACGACATTGACATTCTCCATCAAAGTTAATAATAATTCATATTCACGTTTCGTTAATTCAATCATTTCCGAATTACGGCGAACAACGCGATTTTCTTTTTCGATTGTTAAATCACGATACGTAATCGTTGTTTGTTTTGCTACATTTTTGTCACCTTCGATATCGATTCGGCGAAGCAAGGCACGTAAACGTGCTAGCAACTCTTCTATAGCAAATGGTTTTACAATATAATCATCCGCCCCATGATCTAAACCAGATACTCGATCAATAACAGAATCTCTTGCCGTCATCATGATAATTGGTGTATTTTTGACTTGGCGTACACGGCGACAAACTTCAAGCCCATTCAATTCAGGCAACATCAAATCTAAAAGGATAGCATCCCAATCATTATTCAAAGCCGCTTCTAAACCAGTACGTCCATTGTAGTGAACCTCCGTAGTGTAACCTTCATGTTTCAGCTCCAATTCTACAAAACGTGCTAAGTTCTTTTCATCTTCAATAATTAGAATATTACTCATTGGTTATTTGTCCTTTCTCTTTAAAAGCTATCTTAAAGCCTACCCATTATACCCACTTTTACTCCAAAAAGCTAGTAACAACCTATTTCCCTCTTGTAGCAGAGAGAAAACCATGAGAAGCCTTTGAATCCCATGGTTTTCCATCCTATTTATTGTTCGTTATACCAACTATAGTGGTAAGTACCTTCTTTATCAATACGTTGATACGTATGTGCACCGAAATAATCTCTTTGCGCTTGAATCAGATTTGCTGGTAAACGCTCAGAACGATAAGAATCATAATAAGCAATTGCAGAAGCAAATGTCGGTACTGGAACGCCTGCTTGAACAGCGATCGACACAACATCACGAACTGATTGTTGATATTTTTTCGTGATATCAATAAAATACTCATCTAATAGTAGGTTTTCGATTGTTGGGTTCTTATCATACGCATCTGTGATTTTTTGTAAAAATTGAGCACGAATGATACATCCTGCACGCCAGATCTTGGCAATCTCACCAAATGGTAAGTCCCAATCATAATCTTCTGAAGCTACGCGCAATTGAGCAAATCCTTGTGCGTAGCTCATGATTTTACTAAAGTAAAGAGCTTCACGAATTTTTTCAATTAATTCTTTCTTGTCCCCTTGGTAAGCAGGTGCTTCAGGCTTAGCTAGAACTTTGCTTGCTTTCACACGTTCATCCTTATAAGCAGAAATGAAGCGAGCAAAAACAGATTCAGTGATCAATGGTAGTGGAACACCTAAATCTAAAGCACTTTGGCTAGTCCACTTACCTGTTCCTTTATTACCAGCAGCATCCATGATCACATCCACGATTGGTTTTCCTGTTCCTTCGTCATCTTTACGAGTTAAGATATCTGCTGTGATTTCTACAAGATAGCTATCTAGTTCACCTTGGTTCCATTCTTTGAAAATCTCGGCCATCTCATCAACAGATACACCAAGAATATTTTTCATTAAATCATATGATTCAGCAATCAGTTGCATGTCTCCGTATTCGATTCCGTTATGCACCATTTTAACATAATGACCTGCACCATTTGGACCAATATATGTCACACATGGTTCACCGTCTTCTGCTTTAGCTGAAATTTTTTCTAGAATTGGCGCAACTAGTTCATACGCTTCTTTTTGACCACCGGGCATGATTGAAGGTCCTTTTAACGCGCCCTCTTCACCGCCAGATACACCAGTACCGATAAAGTTGATTCCTGAATTAGCTAGTTCTTCGTTTCGACGAATCGTATCCTTAAAGAATGTATTCCCGCCATCAATCAAAATATCTCCTTTATCTAAATGAGGTAACAGTTCTTGAATTGTCGCATCTGTTGCAAAACCAGCTTGAACCATTAACATAATACGACGCGGTTTTTCAATAGAGTCTACAAACTCTTCAATTGTATAAGTCGCTTTGAAATTTTTATCAGGATGTTCTTCAACGACATCCGTTGTTTTTGAACCTGTACGATTAAATAGAGCTACTGAGTATCCTCTACTTTCGATATTCAAGGCTAAATTTTTTCCCATTACGGCCATTCCGACTACGCCAAATTGTTGTTTTGTCATCTTGTATCCTCCCACTATCTTTGAAAAAAATTCATTAGAATTTTCTTATAATCTACATCATTATAACGTAGAATGCTTGATATGAAAACAAAATAGTTCGATTAATTTGATTTATTCTTGTTAATTTTTTTAGAATCTAGACATTTAAAGAAAATTGTCGATCAAATCTGTTATTCTTAAGCAAAATAAATCCCCTAGGCTCCATGGTTAGCCTAGGGGATTTTAACATTTTCAAAAAAATGTTTTTTATGCTTCTTTAGAGATTACGTCTTTTCCATCGTAATGACCACATGCTGGACATACGTGATGGCTTTTTCTCATTTCACCACAGTTTGAACATGCGTTCAAGCCTTTAATCGTTAATTTGTAATGAGTACGGCGTTTGCCCTTTTTAGCTTTTGAAGTTCTTCTAGCTGGTACTGCCATTGGTGTTCCACCTCCTTGTAAAGATGTGTGCATAAAATGCACGATATATTCCAATCTTACTGCTTATCGTCTTCATCAGATGTTTCACTGAACAATTCGGATAATTTAGCAAGACGAGGATCCATAGTTTGTTGTGCTTCTTCTTGTCTTTTTTGTGCATACTCTTCTTCTGAGAGAACTTCCCAGTCATTGCCCTTCGGCATATCTTGGCTTCTTTGTTCTTCTTCTGATAACACTTGAATTGGAATAGACAAAAGAATGTTATCTTCGACTGATTCATCTAAATCAATTGTTGGTTTTTCCAACAAGATGATTTCTTCATCCGCCAAACGTTCATCTCTTTGCTGATATTGTTCCAGAGTCATAAATACCTCATCAATATCAATCGAAAGTGTAAGAGGAACAGGTGCTAAAGAACGTGAAGATGGAACTGTTACAATAACATCGATTTTATAGTGAAGCAAGTACTCTTCTTTTCCTACATTTAGTATCCCGGTTGCTTTGACGGGACTAACATCTAGAATAAGATTATCTCTTTTCATCAAAGACGCTTTTAAATCAAGTGTCTCCGAAAATTCACAGGGTTCGTCTTTGTATTTGTTTAGTTCTAGTAAAGACCATTTCATATTCATCACCTCATAACGCAACAAAAGCAATTATACAAGGCTTTGAAAGCTTTGTCAATGAAATTTTCTTGACAGTGTTTTCTTCTTTCAATTTTTTTCAGCTCCTACTATTCTATTCATCATTCTTAGTGGTAAAATAAGGCAAAGGAGGAGTTAGCATGAAAGCTTTTGAATTTAAAAACGTCTCATTTATTCGGGATAAACAGATGTTGTTACATAACGTGAATTGGTCTATTGAAACATCCGAAAATTGGGCTATCATTGGATTAAATGGCGCGGGAAAGACCTTGCTTTTGCAATTGATCTGTGGGTATTTATGGCCAACTAAGGGGCAACTGGTGGTTCTAGACCAAGTATTCGGCGAGGCCTCCATACCCGAGCTACAGCGAAGAATCGGCTGGGTCAGTACTGCCTTGCAGTATCGCATGAAAACTGGCGAGACAGCAGAGAAAATTGTTCTATCTGGTAAATTCGCTAGTATTGGTATTTACCAAGACTATACGAATAAAGAGCTAGAGCAAGCCAAAATGATTTTAAAAAATGCTGGCGGTGAATCGCTTATCGGAAAAAAATACGCTGTTTTATCTCAAGGAGAACGGCAATTGGTTTTGATTTCTAGAGCTTTGATGGCAAACCCAGAATTATTGATCCTAGATGAACCTTGTAATGGCTTAGATTTATTTGCTAGAGAAAAACTTTTATCTCAAATACAGCATATATCTGAACAAGAAAATCGCCCTACATTGCTTTATGTTACCCATCATACTGAGGAAATTCTGCCATGTTTCAATCACCTGATGCTGTTGAAAGATGGCGAAATCTTTGCTAAAGGAACACAATCTGAACTATTCAATGAAGAAAATTTCGCTAATTTTTATGCTGAACCGATCCAAATTATTCCTTTAAAGGATAAACGTTTTGCTGTTTATCCTAAATAATAGAAATGGAGGCTAAAAAAGTTAGAGCTTCGCTCTAACTTTTTACTCCAATTTCACAACGTCGTAATATCTTTTGTTTCAGTCAGTTTAAATGACTCTATTGCTGCTAAGAATTTTTCTCCGTACTTCTCTAACTTATTTTGTCCTACACCTTTGACTTGCAATAATTGAATTGAACTTTTAGGTAACTTTTCACACATTTCTTTCAAGGTGCTGTCGGAAAAAATTAGATATGGCGGCACACTTGCTTCTTGTGCTAAATCCATACGTAATTCTCTTAGTGTTTCGAAAAGCCCATCATTCACAACAACTTTGCGAACACGTTGATCTTCTTTTCTAAAGACTGTCTGTTTACCTAGTAAAACTTGAATCCCTATTGGCGAAACGGATAACAGGGGATATTGTCCATCAGAGGGATTTAAATATCTTTCGGCTGTTAAATAATCGATTAATTGATTCACTTCTTTTTGTGTTCGATCCTTCATTAAACCGTAAGTAGGCAAACGATCAAAATGCCACTGGTCGATTTTTTGATCTTTAGAACCCGTCAGAACTTTTCCTACTAATCCCTTACCAAACTTTTCGCCCATTCGTTTCACACAAGAAAGAACTTTTTGAACATCTACTGTGATATCGACTAATTCACGTTCATCTAAACAATTAGAGCAGCGACCACAATCAGAACCTTTCTCCCCAAAATAACGTAAAATGAACTTTTGCAAACACATTTGTGCATTTGCATATTGAGACATTTCTCTTAATTTCATGTATTCCTTTTGCTTATAATCGATCGTCATTTCTGATTGGTCGATAAAATATTGCTGAATTTGAAGATCTTGAGGTGCGTAAAGTAATATAGCATCACTCGGGAGCCCATCTCTACCAGCTCGTCCAGCTTCTTGATAATATGACTCGATGTTTCCGGGAATTTGCGCATGAATCACAAAGCGAACATTGCTTTTGTTGATGCCCATACCAAAAGCATTTGTAGCAACCATCACTTGAATTTTATCAAATAAAAACTCTTCTTGATTGTGGTTTCGGTCTCCTTCGTTCATGCCGCCATGGTACATACCTACTGCTACTTTTTTACTGTGTAGTAAGTGGTAAATCCGTTCAACTTCTTTTCGAGTGCTTGCATAGACAATACCTGATTGTCCTTGGTTCAACTTTAAGTACTCTAAAAGAAATACATCTCGATTTTGATCTTTAACAACTTGAAAAGATAGATTCTCACGCGCAAAACCAGTCTGTACCTGATTATCTTTTGGGATGTGTAGTTGATCAAGAATATCTTCTGCTACTTGAGGTGTAGCAGTTGCTGTAAGGGCAATTACTGAAGGTTGTTGTTGAAACTCTTCAATAATCGCTGCTAAGCGTAAATAACTTGGACGAAAGTCATGTCCCCATTGAGAAATACAATGCGCTTCATCTACTGCCAATAAATCGATTGGCACATGTAATAATAATTGCTGAAAATCAAATGATTCCAGTCGTTCAGGAGCTACATATAAAAGCTTGACCTCACGATTAACTGCCATTTGAACCCGCTTATTCATCTCTTGTTGCGTAATTGTACTGTTAATGAATGTTGCAGGGATTCCCATCATATTCAACGCATCCACTTGATCTTTCATTAATGAAATCAACGGCGAAATAACCAACGTCAGATTTTCTAGTAAGAGTGCAGGCAATTGGTAACAAATAGACTTCCCCCCACCAGTTGGCATAATACCTAAAACATTCTCTTTATGTAAAACATGATTGATGATTTCTTCTTGTCCTTGACGAAACTCGTCATATCCAAATTTTTCTTTTAGTAAGCCTTTGATGTCAATCATGAAATTCTCTCCGTTCTTTGTGTCTGGTTGTTATTTTAGCACGCACTATTAGGCAATTCAAGGAAGGATTTCCTTAATTCGTGAAACAATTCGGGTTGTGTGAAACATAGTGCTAGTTTCCTTAAAATTAAAAACGGCTAGTTAACAAGGGCTCTGCAATAGCATACGCATTTTTTTACGTTATTCATTAAAAGTTATCCACAAAAAAGGACAAAACTGATTAAGTTCTGTCCTTTCTTTATATGATTAAAACTTATTTTTTCTTTTTACTTGCCTTTTCACGTTCATTTTTATTAAGAATTTGTTTTCTCAAACGAATGCTTTCTGGCGTTACTTCACAATATTCATCTTCATTCAAGAATTCTAAAGATTCTTCTAATGTAAGAATTTTTGCTTTTTTGATTACAGATGTTTGGTCTTTATTAGCAGAACGAACGTTAGTCATTTGTTTTGCTCTTGTAATATTTACAGTCAAGTCATTATCACGGTTATTTTCACCGATGATCATTCCTTCGTATACGTCAGTTGTAGGTTCTACAAAGACTGTTCCACGTTCTTCAATGCTCATAATACTGTAAGTCGTTGCTTTACCAGTATCAATTGAAACCAACGCACCTTGATGACGTCCACCAATTGTTCCTTGAATCATTGGTAGATATTGGTCAAATGTATGATGCATGATACCATATCCGCGAGTCATTGATAAGAACTCAGTTGTGTACCCAATCAAACCGCGAGCTGGCGCTAAGAAAATCAAACGAATTTGACCATTACCAGTGTGGATCATATCTTGCATCTCGCCTTTACGGAGGCTTAATGATTCGATAACACTACCCATGTATTCTTCAGGAGTATCAATTTGAACACGTTCAAACGGTTCGCATTTTACGCCTTCAATTTCACGTTCAATAACTTCAGGACGAGATACTTGTAATTCATATCCTTCACGACGCATATTTTCAATCAAAATTGATAAATGCAATTCACCACGACCAGATACCGTCCATGAATCCGGACCGATTGGCTCTACGCGCAATGATACGTCTGTTTGTAATTCTGCCATTAATCGCTCTTCAATTTTACGTGAAGTGACATATTTACCTTCACGACCAGCAAATGGAGAGTTATTAACTAAGAATGTCATTTGTAATGTTGGTTCGTCAATGTGTAGAATTGGCAATGCTTCTTGATTTGCAACATCAGCAACAGTTTCACCAACGAAAATATCTTCCATACCAGAAACAGCAATCAAATCGCCTGCTTTTGCTTCATTGATTTCAACACGTTGCAAGCCAAAGAAACCAAAGATTTTAGTAACACGGAAATTCTTCACGCTACCATCCAATTTCATTAAGGCAACTTGATCGCCGACTTTCATTGTTCCACGGAACACACGGCCGATACCGATACGTCCAACATAATCATTATAGTCTAATAATGATACTTGGAATTGTAATGGTTCATCTGAATTATCAATTGGAGCTGGCACATGTTCGATGATTTGATCAAAGATTGGAGCCATTGTTGGTTCTTGGTCTTCTGGGTTGTCAGAATCACTTGAAGTTCCATTTAATGCGGATGCATAAATAACTGGGAAATCTAATTGCTCATCATCTGCCCCTAATTCGATAAATAATTCTAAGACTTCATCAACAACATGTTCAGGACGTGCTGAAGGTTTATCTATTTTATTTACAACAACGATTGGTGTAACTTTTTGTTCTAATGCTTTTTTCAATACGAAACGAGTTTGAGGCATTGTTCCTTCATAGGCATCAACAACTAAAACTACACCGTCAACCATTTTCATGATACGCTCTACTTCACCACCGAAGTCCGCGTGTCCAGGTGTATCTAAAATGTTGATCCGAGTGCCTTTGTAATCAACTGCTGTATTTTTAGCTAAAATCGTGATTCCACGTTCGCTTTCAATCGCATTCGAATCCATTGCACGTTCTTGTAATTGCGTGTGTCCATCTAAAGTATCTGATTGTTTTAAAAGTTCATCTACTAATGTTGTTTTACCGTGATCGACGTGGGCGATGATTGCCACGTTTCTAATATCTTCTCTGTATTTCAATGTAATTGCTCCTTATCCTTTTGCCTTACGTCACTTGTTCATTAAATCCGACTGTTTATTATACCAAATTTTTTTCATGAAATATAGTCTAAAGCTTTCAAAAGTTCTGAAAACTTCATATTTTATTGCCTTTTTTTGAAAAAATACCATATTTACTGAAAAAAAGCAATGTTTTCTGTGGAAATAGTATCTCTTTTCTTCGACATAATGAAAACCTATTATTTATTTATGAATAAATTTTTCCTGCATTTCGGTATAAGCTTTGGGTGTTGCTGCTATAAAATACTCTCGTTTATCAAATGCTAAGGGATTTCCTTCTATATTAGAGTAACTAAATCCAAATTCATTTATCAACACCAGTCCTGCGGCATAATCCCATGGACTCAAATTGGAGATATACCCGATATGATTGCCTTTAAGTATAGCAATCAACTCTACTCCTGCACAACCACTAACTCTGATTCCCATACTTGCATGCCCGATTTCTCCAGCAGAGTATATATTTTTACGATACATATATGCATTCATCCCAATTAACCCTTCTGACAAAGCTGCATCTTTTGGTTGTGGTAACCTTCTATCATTCTGGAAGACGCCGTGATCTTTTTCTCCCCAATATAACTCATCTTTCATCACATCATAAATAAAACCTAATTGTCCAACACCATCTTGATAAACGGCGATCATAATACAAAAATTTTCATGCTCCATCACGAAATTCATCGTACCGTCAATTGGATCAATGATCCAAACACGACCATTTAAAGAATCGAGGCTATTAAACCCTTTTTCTTCGGCTAATATTCGATCGTTTGGATAATGCTGATTTATTTTTTTGATAAGAAATAATTGCGTCTCTTCATCAATATTGGTTACTAAGTCAGTTCTGCCTGATTTTTGTGAAACGTCGAGTTCATTAGTTAAGTTAACTCGAATATAGTCTGCTGCCTCTTTTAACCATTCTTTGATTTCAATGATCATTTTTTCGTTTGTCATTTTAATCAGCTCCTAGTTTCAATCTGCCTGACTCTTGTTTTTTTGCTTGTTGAAGTGTTCGATATAACGAGTATCCGGATGCTTTTTGAAATTCGTTGCCTAACCGTTTTTCTTCTCCAATACTTCTAACTACTGTTTTAAATTCTTTGTACGTTTTCAAAAAAACTTTAGTGTCGATTCCGGTTTCGTTCGCTTGTTCTACCGCAGACCACAAGTTGGTCACAATTACCATTTCGTTTGTTGTCCAGTCTAAATCTAATGGGTATTGATAATCTTTCATGCTTTCACCTCATTTTCTAGTTTATCATAGGCTAAGAATATTTTTCTACAGTTCATTCGTTTCTTTTCTTATTTCGCCAATTTGTCCATATAGGCAAGAACAAAACACCTTTTTCTACCTCTACTCTTTGAGCTGAGTAAATCCCAGCATTCCCTGAACACATGTAGCTGATCAAACAAATCATAAAGAAATATAAGGCGGCTTCACTCCCAAAAAGTTCGATTCCCATGATAAAACAAGCAATCGGCGTATTCGTTGCACCTGAAAAAACACCAATAAAACCTAATCCAGCCAAAAATGGAATCGACAAGTGCAGAATTAAAGCTAAACTACTGCCTAGTGTTGCGCCAATTTCAAATAAAGGTGTCACTTCTCCACCTTGGTACCCTGCCCCTAATGACAACACTGTAAAAAATAGTTTCCCAATAAAATCAAACCAGTGATTCTCTCCATAAAAGGCGTCTTTCAATAATGGTAAACTTAACCCAAGATAACGCTGTGTCTTAAAAATAAAAACAGCAACCACTACAATAATTCCTCCGATGAAGTTTCGTAAAACAACATTTGCGAACCACTTCGTATAGATTGTTTTAACCCAGACTATCGAACGACTAAAAAGCCAACCGACTAAGCCAAAACAAATACCAGCAACTATTATTTTGGTAAATATCAATAATGACCATTCTGGAATCGGTCCCATAGCATAATGTGTATGCGTTATACCCAGCGACTCAGTTACAAAATTTGCAAAAATAGCAGCAAAAAAACTCGGAAAAAGTCCATCTGATCTTAGACGCCCAATCACTAAAACCTCTAGCCCAAAAAGTGTCCCGGCTAAAGGTGTCCCAAAAACAGAACTAAATCCAGCACTGATGCCACTGATAATGACAATTTCCCGTTCAATTTTATTTAGTTTAAAGAGACGCCCGATTGTATCTGCTACCGTCCCCCCCATCTGTACAGCAGTTCCTTCACGACCAACTGACCCACCAAATAAATGGGTTGTGATTGTACCAAATAGCGTCAATGGAATGAGGCGTAAGGGAATATTTTCCTGTTCCCCATTTGCTTGATCAATCACAAGATTATTTCCTCTTATTGAATTCCCTCCAAATTTCTTATAAAGAAACGCAAAAATTGCCCCACTGACTGGCAGTAAAAATAATAGCCAAGAATTATCTACTCTAATTTGCGTCACAATATCTAAACTTTTTAAGAAAAATGCTGATAACGTACCCATTACTAATCCAATCAAAGAAGCAATCATTAACCATTTAACCATATAAATGCTCACTTTTAGAGGCATGTTTAATTCCTTTTTCATTCGATCACTCCTTATAAAATACATTAACTTCCCATGCTGTCACTACTTAGAACCACGCTGATTAATTATAACAATTTTTATAAAAAGAAACGAGAAAAAAATTATGAGTTTATCCTATAAAGGTCAAAAAAGACTCATTTGAACGAAATTTGACTTTCCCCTATAAAGCACTTGCAATACCTCAATATTATGCTACTATAAAAAAGAAAATTTAATCGTTTTACTTTATTTACTCTATACATTATTGTTGTCTTCGAAAAAAAATGTAGAGAAAGTCGACAAACGGATTGTTCTCTCAAAATGAAAGGATGTTTTCATTGAAAGAATTAACACATGGCAATCCTGCAAAATTGATTTTTTTCTTTACGATTCCATTATTGATCGGAAATATTTTCCAACAGTTTTACAATATGGCGGATATGATCATCGTTGGGCAAACGTTAGGAAAAGATGCTCTAGCGGCAGTTGGTTCAACTGGTAGTATTACTTTTTTGATCATTGGTTTTGCGCAAGGTTTGACAGCTGGTCTTTCCATTTTAACGTCACAGCGTTTTGGCGCACAAGACTACCGAGGGGTAAAGAAGAGTTTTGCTACTGGAATCATCATTAGCGGGGTCGTAACGATTGTTTTAACTATTTTGAGCTTGGTTTTTGTTCGACCAATGCTTCATCTTATGCAAACACCACCCGAAATCATTGATGATGCCCAAACCTTTATCTCAATTATTTTTATCGGTATTTTTGCTGCAATGGCATTCAATCTATTATCAAATGTGATTCGAGCCCTAGGAGATAGTCGTACGCCCCTTTTATTTTTGATCATTGCTAGTGTTATCAATGTTGTACTAGATTTGATGCTGATTCTTACCTTTCATATGGGGGTCGCAGGAGCCGGAATTGCAACTGTTACAGCTCAAATTGTATCTAGTCTACTATGTATTATCTATATTCGCTGGAAAATTCCTAATCTTCAATTACGAAAAAAAGATTTTTCGATAGATAAACATGAGTTTCGAGCTCATTTGAATATTGCTTTACCTATGGCTTTTCAGTCTTCGATCATTGCTATTGGCGCGATCATTTTACAAGCGGCTTTAAATAGTTTAGGAACTGATGTTGTCGCTGCACAAGCTGCTTCAGGGAAAATCGAACAATTTGCAACACAACCTATGATGTCCTTTGGAATCGCAATGGCGACCTTTACTGCCCAAAACTATGGAGCAAAAAAATACAAACGAATTTTACAAGGGGTTAATCAGTGTCTGGTGATGAGTATTGGTTTTAGCCTACTTGCGGGTGGAATCGTGATTCTCTTTGGTCAAAATTTAATGACTCTTTTCGTCAGTTCAAAAGAAACAGAGGTACTCAATCTTTCACAAATTTATTTTAATGTCAACGGTAGTATGTATTGGCTTTTAGCCATCTTATTTATTATTCGCTATACATTGCAAGGTCTTGGCCAAAGTGTGATTCCAACGCTAGCTGGTATTATGGAGTTGGTCATGCGTTCTTTTGCCGCCATTATTTTAACTGCTTCATTAGGTTTTGTCGGTGCAGCACTAGCATCTCCACTAGCTTGGGCAGGTTCTGTAATTGTGTTACTTGCTTCTTATTTTTAAAGCAATCAAGCGATTAAAAAAATTAGAACATAAACAATTAATTGAAACTAAACTAAAGTCTTCATAAGTGATCTTAAAAAAAACGACCGATTCTCAAAAGAAAATCGATCGTTTTTTTATGCTATACAGATTGTTTTCTAGGGAAATAGTGACGCCATTTCGCTTTAACTGAGTTAGTCATTGGTTCAGAGGCTTCTTTAACCGCGCAATATTTATCAACCATTGTAACAATATAGCTTTCTTTGTATTTTGGAGGAGCAATTGTTGCGCCCCACATATGTTTAATAATGATGTCGCGTTCTAAGTCTGAAAGTTCTGTTAGTTTCTCAGCATTTTTCACTGCAATTCTTGGATGCATATAAGCATGAGTTCCTTCGTCGAACTTCGTTGTACGCCAATCATAATAGAATAGGTCGTGCAACAATCCAGCACGAGCTGTTGCTCTAGCATCACCATTCCACTTTTTAGCTAATTTATAACTATAATAAGAAACACTGATTGAATGATCTAAACGAGTTGAGTGAACATGCTGCGTGTAATTTCCTAAACGCTGTACTTCTTCCGTTTCCAACAAATCTTCCACATAAGACATATATTCTTGATCTTCACGCCATTTTTCAGTCATTAATTCTGGTTCCACCTTTTTAGAGACTTAAAGTTTCTGTTTTTTTTACTTGCTGAAAGTATAGCACCTTGTTTTTCTAAATACTAGGTTTTTTCAATGGCGTAACGAAACTTTAATATTTACTTTATAAATATACTTCTTTATTTGCCATTTTGCTGTTTCGAAAATTCAGCTTTGATTTCTATAAACGATTGAAATACCCGTAAAAATTGAAACAGCTGAGCACGATTTTCGAACTCTTCTCTAGTTTTAGGTAATTCTTTTTTTCGATAAACTTCATATACTTGGTCGATTCGGTCTAAAATATCTTGTCCATCATTATTTTCTGCAAATGTTTCAGCTGTATATTGCAACAATTCTTGAATATTTCCAACTTGTTCAGGTTCAACTGTAATGTTTTCTAAAATCCGCAACATATCTTTCAAGCTATTACTTTGCAACCGTCGCATCGTAAAATACTCTATATAATAATGATTCGAAGAAATCAGCTGATTTTCTGAATGATTTTTCGCCCAATTTTCTCCTGTTCGAATAAACGCCTTTAAGTCATTGCATTTTTCGAATAAATCCCGTTCTTTAACATGCTGATTCAAGTAGGATGCCATATTATTTAATATTTTACGAAACATCGTTTCAATCACTTCTTGATCTTCTTTCAATCGTTTTTCTGTATCTGGCATGTATAAATTCATCACTAAAGCAAATCCAACACCTATCGTCATTAATAAAAACTCATTTCCGATGATCGACCAAGATAAATCTTGTTCGACAAGATATTGCGTCACTAAAACAGAACTTACTACGATACCATCTGAAAGCTTAAAGTAAACAGCTCCTGGAATAAATAAAAGCAAATAAACGCCAAATGCTAAAGCATTAAATCCTAAAATAGAAAAGCATAAATAGGCAATTACAGTAGCTAGTGCTAATGAAAGTAGGCGATAAATTCCCGTTAACAATGACGTTTTTTTCGTGTTTGTGACGCTCAATACAGAAATGATTCCAGCAGAAGCTGGATATAATAAGCCTAAACTTTCTGCAACGATCATTGACAACATCGCACTTACTGCTGTTTTGATTGTTCGTAATCCAATTTTCATTTGACCGCTCCTCAAAAATTGTTTAATCTTTTGTTTTATACTAGTAATTTTACCTCTATTTCGGTTATCATGAAATAGAAAACTGATTAAATGTTGATTATAGGAGAGAAAGCTCATGGAAGTCGGTCCTTTTCGTTTAGGTATGCGGACATTGAAAACAGCATTAGCTGTGATGATATGTATTATTTTATTTAAAGTATTAGATAGGGGTGCACCGATGATTGCGGCTCTAGCAGCTGTTTTTTCCCTTCGACAAGATTTAACAACTAGTCTGACTTTTGGTAAATCTAGAATTTTAGGAAATACTTTAGGTGGCGGGTTAGCGATTCTTTACTTTTTAGTGAAGGATCTTTTTTCAAATGATTTCATGGTAGAATTATTTTTCCTGCCACTCTTAGTGATAATCGTGATTGTTGTCTCTGACGGTATGAATAATAATTCTGGGATAATCTCGGCAATTGCTACATTGTTACTGATTTCTTTAAGCATACCTCAAGGGGAATCCTTTTATTTCGCTCTATCTCGAGTGATCGATACGTTTATTGGAACATTTATTGGTATCGGGCTGAATTTCTTTTTCAAACCCAAACCAATCGAAGAAAAGCATGAAATTGAGGAAGATTTAGCCGAATTGGCAAAGAAAGAAGAAGAATTGGAAGAACTCAAAAAGAAAGTACAAGATCGCGTTAATGCCGAAAAAGAACACGATGAGATTGAAAAATAGAAAAAGCGACTAAAATCATATCCGATTTTAGTCGCTTTTTATTATTCTTTATCACCTGATGCCTCTTCGCCATAGAAATTCACATTGCTGTTTGTTCCTTTTTTTGAAAAGTTTTCAATCAATTCTTTAACATCTAAACCTGTTGTTTCTTTTAATGTTTCTTGTGTTCCAGCTAATAAATTCGTTGCATAATTAGTGATACGGTTAGCACCCGCATTTTCACCACCGCCACCTGTATCGACGACAGAAATTTTATCAATGTTGCTAAGTGGTTGAGCAGCTTCTTTCATTAACTGCGGTAACATTTCCATTACCATACTTAAAACAGCAGCTTCTCCGTATTCCTTGAAGGCATCCGCAATTTTTTGTTTTGCTTCAGCTTCAGCAGCTCCACGAGCTAAAATAGATTCGGCTTCCGCTTGCCCTGCCAAGCGAGTTTGATTGGCTTCGGCTTCGGCTAATGATTCCACACGGAAACGTTCGGCTTCCGCTTCGGCTACTTCACGAGCTTTTTGCGCTAAAGCCTCTTGCTCTTTGGCATAACGATCAGCATCCGCTTTTTTCTTCACTTCTGAATCATATTGTTTCTCGCGACGAACAATTTCTTTTTCTTCCAACTCGATTTGTTTTTGACGCTCGATGACTTTAACTTCCATCTCTTGGGCAATAACTTCTTGTTGGGCTTTAGCTGTTTCCAAATTGTAGGCTTGGTCAGCTTTGGCTTTTGCAATATCTTGGGCTTCTTTATAAGTTGCTAGTTTTAATTCTTTTTCTTTTGACGCTTCTGCGATTTCAGTTTGTCGTTGTAACTCAGCTTGTTGAGATTCTTTTTCTGCTTCTGCTTTTTTGATACGTGTTTCCTTCCAAGCTTCAGCTTCAGCAATATCTGCATCTCGTTTAACTTGTGCGATTCTTGGTTTCCCTAGAGAATCCAGATAGCCATTTTTATCGCGAACTTCTTTAATGGTAAATGATACGATAATTAAGCCCATCTTTGCTAAATCCACACTGGCAACTTCCTGCACACTTTGACTGAATTTATCACGGTTTTGATAAATTTCTTCTACCGTCATTGACCCTAAAATGGAACGCAAATGTCCTTCTAATACTTCACGTGCTTCATTTTCAAGTTCTTCACGTGTTTTTCCTAAAAATTGTTCTGCTGCAGTCGCAATTTCTTCAACTGACGATCCGATCTTAATGATCGATGTTCCGTCACACATTACTGGAACCCCTTGTTCAGTGTAAACTTCTGGAGTGGATACATCTAATTTACTTGATAATAAACTAATTCTGTTTGATCGTTGGAAGACTGGTAGTACAAAAGCCCCGCCGCCGCGCACGATTTTTATCTTATTTCCGCTTTCATCGGCATGAACATTCTTACTTCCTAAGTAACTCCCACTAATAATCAATGCCTCATCCGGTTTGGCTGTTTGATATTTTGAAATAAACACAATCAATAACATCAGTAAAATAAAAACAACCAGAACAATTGGTCCTAAAATCCCTAATTCCATTTTCTTCTACTCCTTCTTTTTTATAATTGTAAACTTCCTTCATAAGGAACCACGTAGCATACACGCTCTCTAATTTCAATGATCAGTACTTGCGCTCCTCGTTCGGTCGGTTGATCTTGCGGAGCGTAGAAAGCGGCTGGTCGGCTGATTGATCCAGTGACACTTTTCAATTGGATCTCTCCCATTCCACCAACTGGTATCGGAGTGATAACGGTTGCTATATTCCCTTCCATGTCTTTTTCTGAAATCGAAAGGGTCGATTCCGCATTTTTCATCGGCACCAATACATAAAAATTCAAGAAAAATACTAGAATTGACGCCACTGCTCCACTCACTAGAAATACCATCAGATGATCCCAACCAAGCAATCGCTCTCCTAAGTACCCAAATAATGAAGTAAATGCCAACCACGGAATTGCCAACATTGGATCGATTGGCCCGTCAAAATCAAAGATGTCTCCAAAAATCACTAATAAAACAGCAATTCCTGCACAAACAATCAAGGTATAAAGATAAATTGTTTCAATTGGAACTCCTCGTATCACATTCTCACTCCTTTCTTTTTTCTTTGGCGTTTTTTTCTCCTTATTCTTTTAACAACCTCTCCCATTTTCTCCCGACGTTCGCATGAAGATACTTATATTTTACCAATACTTTGTACAAAATGACAGCTAATCTTATAAAATCATACAAAAGACGTAGATGTTTCAATTAATGAAAAGAGACCGAGAAATAACTCTAAGAGTCACATCCCAGCCTTTTTTCATTTTTTTAACTACTTTATTCATTTGATTTCAATGCCTCAATCATATCGACTTTCTTCAGTTTTCTATGCATAAAGAACATGACCAGTAATGTAAAGAACAGAGTGATCAACGCTGAATACATATAGCTAAGCCAATGAATCGTTGGCGAGAACATCAGCATATCAACTTCGACTGTTGTCAATACATAACTGTGAACAAGCTTTCCAAAGAAACAGCCGATGAAAATCCCGATCATAGTTAAAATAATATTTTCCCGATACACATACATCGTAACTTCTTTATCGTAAAACCCTAAGACTTTGATTGTTGAAAGTTCCCTGATTCGTTCAGAAATATTGATATTCGTTAAATTGTATAAAACTATGAATGCCAATAAGCCAGAAACTGTAATCAAGACCCAAACGACAATATTTAAACTATGAATTGTATCGTCTAAAGCATCACTTGAAATTGATAAAAATGAAACATTTAAAACGTTTTGATTTTCCATCAATTCCTTCCCGATTTTGTTTTCTACTTTTTCACTAGGCGCTTTGTCAAAGAGTAAAAAGTCCGTATTGTAGCTAGGGGATTTTTTAAAGATTTTTTCATAATAGTCCGGAGACATGTACGCAAAGTGTCCTGTATAATTTTCAGCAATAGCACTGATTTTAAGCTTATATTCCTGATTGTCACTATTTTTCAAAACAAGTGTGTCACCCATTTTATAATGGAACAGATTCGCCAATTTTTCGTTAATGATCACGCCATCATCAGTTAGCTGGTATTTTTCAGCTGATTGTCGATTATTGAATAAAATGAATTGATCGATTTCTTTCGGCTTCTCAGGTACATAGATAGAAACATCTTGTTTAGCACTAGACTTTTTCGTTGTTTTTAAAGATTCAGTGTATAACGGCATCGTCTCTTTCAAGCCATCGACTTTATCCAATACAGCTTGGTAGTTCTGCTCATCTTTTTCGGATTTATCTCCTTTAAACGTCACAATTGCCTGATAGTGCCAAATTTTATTAAATTGGACATCTACGATATCTGAAATGGAATCTTTTAAACCAAAACCAGTGATGATCAATGCCATACAGCCGGCTATTCCTAAAACGGTCATTAACATTCGTTGTTTATAACGGAACAAATTTCGTGCCGTAACTTTTTGTATAAAACTTAATCGATTCCATATGGGTTTAATCCGCTCTAGCCAAATTCTTTGTCCGGCTTTAGGTGCCTTAGGACGGAGTAAAATCGCTGGAGTGCTAAATAAGTCGATTCGTAAAACCACCATCGCAGCACCTGCCGTACATAAAACAGCCACTAATATGCCAATCAGACTATAGCTTAAATACCATGGCGTAACAAAGTCTGGAATGTTATATAATTGTCCATACGCATCAAAGATAATCGTTGGGAATAAATAATAACCGACGAACAACCCTAAAACAGCACCACATAGACTTGCGATTGCTGCATAAACTAAAAATTTAAACGCAATTTCTCCATTGCGATACCCCAATGCTTTTAGACTCCCAATTTCCATCCGTTTTTCCTCAACCATTCGCGTCATCGTTGTTAAACTCACTAATGCTGCGATCAAGAAAAAGAATATTGGAAAAACAGTTGATAAGGAAGAAATCCGATTGGCGTTATCTTCATATTCAGAATAACCAGGATTGTCATCTCTTGTAAAATAATAATAATCAGCCGCTTTTAGGTCTGCTAATTCTTTTTGTTTTTTTTCTAATTCTTTTTTGGCGTCATTTAGTTTTGTTGACGTTTCTGTCTTTTTCTTTTGAAACTCTGCCAACCCTTCTTCGTAGGCTTTTTGCCCTTCATCTATTTTTGCTTGCGCCTCGTTTAATTTTGCTTGACCGTCAATTTTGGACTGTTCCAATTGCGCCCGCCCAGCTGCTAGTTGTTCTTTTCCGGAAGCTAACTGCGCTTCGGCTTGATTGATTTGCGTTTCAGCTGCTACAAGTTGTTGTTGCCCTTCTGTATATTGTGCAATCGATTGATTGATCATATTGATATTTTGGTCAAGGGTTTGTATACCTTGAGTAATCTGAGCTTGTTGTGCCGACAGATTGGCTAAAGCACCATTGATTGTTCCCATAACAACAGCAATATTGGCTCTTTCAGGTTGAGAGAGCAATTGATTTGTCGCGGCAGTGATCTCTTCTGGCGACCCTAAAGCTTGTACAGCTGCTTGTATTTGTGGTGCTGCATCTGCAATACTTTCTGCTAATGTATCATCTGGCACTCGATCTAAAAGAGCAACAGTGGAGGCTAAACTTTGGTAACCATTGACTAACTGATTTAATGATTCGCCCGATCCAGCTAACTCGTTCCGTTGCTGTTGTAATCCTGGTAAAGCATTTTGACCTTGCGCAACTTGAGTTTGGGCTTGCGCTAATTCATTTTGCTTTTGTTCAAGTACACTTTTTTGCGAAGCAAGTTCATTTTCACCCGTTGTGATTGTTGCTTGATTTGCTATGAGTTTGTTCTCTGCGGCTGTGATTTGTTCCGTGTAGGTCGCTTGCGCTTGTGCTAGTTCTTGCTTTCCTGCTGCTAATTCCTGTTCGCTCGTGTTAAGGTTATTTTCAGCATCTTTCAGCGCGTTTTCGCCATCAGAAATTTCTTTTTGCGCTTTTTCAACTGACGTTTTTGATTCTTGACGAATTTCTTCTGCTCGTTGTTCTGGACGATTTTTTAGTGCTTGTTTGACTGATGTGAGTGCTTTATCTCGTTTATCTTTGTACTCACTAGAATAGCTGTCTAAATCATCTAGACCTTTAAACGATAAAAGAATCTCAGTATAGGTGGAAAGAGCCATGTCTTCTTTAGGCACCACTGCAAAAAAATCTAGTGATCCTTTGCCAATTGTCGTATTTCCTCGAGAGGTATTCTCGATATATTCCGGTGATTGCACAAAGCCAACGATTTTAAAGGTTTGTTTTTTTAGTGACTTGTCTTTGTCATCTTCCTTTGAAAGTGTCAGTGTTTCACCTAATTTATAGTGTCCTCGCAATTGAGCTAGATCATCTAAGGCGATTTCGCCACTCTTTTTGGGCATCCGACCTTCAATCACTCGATAATCGATCGTTGGTTGCTTTTCATCTAAGTCATAACTAACAAATTTTACTGCTACGTTTCGCTCACTGATGGCAATATCTTTTGTGTATCTAGGAGAAACAATTGCCACATCTTTGTCTTGCTTAGCTTGTTCAACATCTTTTTCAGTTAACCCCAGTGTAGAGACAATTCGAGCATCCGGTAGTTTTTGGTTTTGATAATAGTTTGATGCAGTTTGGGTCATGTCTGGTCCTGTTGCTTTTAGTCCGACAAAAACCATGACACCAAGAAAAATGATGCCCATAATTGATATAAAACGGGTTTTTGATTGCTTGATTTCACGAAAACTTGTTTTAAGTAACGCAGTTTTTTTCAATACAGCCACCTACCATTCTATCTCAGATACAGGTTTTGGTTCATCGTTAATTGTCACACTTCGAACTTTAGCATCATTGATACGGATTACGCGGTCCGCCATTGGGGCAATTGCTGAATTATGTGTGATAATGATGACAGTAGTTCCTGTTTTACGAGCAGTATCTTGTAAGATCGTTAGGATTTGTTTTCCAGTTTCATAGTCCAATGCTCCTGTAGGTTCATCGCACAGTAATAATTTAGGCCGTTTAGCAATCGCTCTAGCAATCGTTACCCGTTGCTGTTCCCCACCAGATAATTGGGCTGGAAAGTTATCTAATCTAGCACCTAAACCAACTGATTGCAGCACTTCCTCAGGATTCAATGCATCAGAAACGATTTGAGATGCTAATTCAACATTTTCTTTGGTCGTCAAATTCGGTACTAAGTTGTAAAATTGAAAAACAAAGCCAACGTCATTTCTACGATAGGTGGTCAATTGTTTTTCATTGAATTTTGCAATGTCGGTCCCATCGATTACGATTTGCCCTTCGTCACACGAATCCATTCCACCTAAAATATTCAGCACAGTTGATTTACCTGCACCACTTGGTCCTAAAATAACGGCAACTTCGCCTTTTTCTACTGAAAAACTAATCCCATCATTTGCAGCAATCGTCGTATCACCCATATGATATCGTTTATATTCATTTATTACGTCAATATACGCCATTTAATTCAATCCCCTCTCAAAAGAATTTTATCATAAGTAGACAAACAAGTCCTCTGACAAGTCAAAAGCGTTTTGATTTTTTATATTTTTTTCGTATAATGTATGGATGAGATTAAATCAACGAAAGGATGAGTCTGAAAATTTTACTCAGTAAATAACTTTTCTTTCTCAATCTCTGATAGTAGTTAGGAGAAAAAACATGGCAAGAAAAAAACAAAAACCCCCATTTAGCCCAGCAGTGATGCTTGTGGCGGTTTTAATTATTTTGGTGTTGGGCGTCTTTGGCGTTCAAGTTCCAGATACTATTCAAGAAATATTCGGCATTCACACTCAAGAGAAAACCGAACCAAGTACAACAAAACCTGTAAGTTCAACAAATCCTGGACCAAAAGAATTAGGGCCTGCAACCTTTTCAGCTACTGAATTAGCTGATAAAAAAAATGGCTGGATTGATTACCACTCTTTAGACTCACTCGGACGAGCAACTGGCGCTGACGCCTTATTGAAACCCACGATGGTCAATACAGGAACTTCTGCGAATAAAGACATTCGTCCCCCTGGTTTTGTGTCTGGTTTAGAACCAACGAATCATTCTAGGGGTCATTTAATTGGACGTCAACTTGGCGGTTCAGGTGATGATGCAAGAAACCTCACCACTCTGTATCAAACACCCGTCAATACGCCTTTTATGACTAAATATGAAAACCAGGTTCGTCAAGCGTTAGATAAAGGTGAAACCATTCGTTATCGTGTTACACCTGTTTACGAAGGAACAAAATTATTATGCAAGGAAATTGAATTGGAAGCAAAAGGACTAAACAAAAATACAACGGTTGATTTTCGAGTGACGATATTAAACGAGCGCTAGGTACTATGGATTCGAATTGCGCAAATATCACCTATTAACATTCTTATATTAAAGCGAAACGAGCCTGTTTCACGTTTAAACTAGGAGGTACCCTAATGGATTTTCAACTAATCAAAGACCAACTTACTGTATGTGACCCGCAACAATTTTTAAGCGTGGTGTTAGAAAATCAACAAGATGAAGAAAGTACGATTATTTTTAGTCAAACTATAGAAGAACAGTTTGAGCAAAACGTACAGTATCTTTCTTCTGATGAAACGGTTGATTTAGATGATATTACACGTTGGAAAGAACTTGGATTTCTAGTCGTGGCTCAAACGATTGATGGCGATTATATTGCTGGTACAACTGAACAAACTTTTGTCATTCCTGTTTCACTTTATACATCGGATATTGAAACATATGAGCTTGTCTTAGCAGATTTCTTTATTGCCTATACAAATGGAGCAATTCATTCTAACATCTTACCTTCAAATTAAATATGCAGTAAAAAATAGACAAATGTAAACCCTGAAACGTTTTACATTCGTCTATTTTTTATTTTTCCTCTAGACTTAAAACCAATTAGTCAAACGCTTTAAATCCAATATCTTTACGATAAAAAGTACCTGTTGTATCTGTATTATTCAACACGTTATATACAGCCTCTTGAGCCTCTACTAGTGATTTACCGCTGGCTTCAATAAGGTAAACACGTCCGCCATTTGAGACTAGTTGTCCTGCAACTTCCTTCACTCCCGCATAATAGACTTGTTCTGACTCTAAATAGGAAAAGTTTGGGAGCGGATTCCCTTTTTTATAGTCGTTTGGATAACCCTCGGCTGCAACAACTACACCCAAACTGTACCCTTCTTTTTTCCACTGAATATCTGGCTGTTTCCCTTTTAGTAAATCATCAATAATTTGAGCAAAATCACTTTCTAACCGTTGTAAGACGACTTGTGTTTCTGGATCACCGAAACGAGCATTAAACTCAATCACTTTTGGCCCCGTTTTTGTAGCAATCAATCCTGTATACAAAATCCCGGTAAATGATCGGTTTTCTGCTGCCATTCCTCTTACAGTAGGTTTTACAATTGTTTCAACTGCTTCTTTGACTAAACGATCAGGTACTTGTGGTACTGGGCTATAGGCACCCATACCTCCCGTATTTGGACCCAAGTCATTATCATACGAACGTTTGTGATCTTGTGCAATCACCATTGGATAAACTTCTTGACCTCGAACAAATGCGAGCAAAGAAAATTCTTCTCCCGAAAGAAACTCTTCGATTACAACTTTAGCACCACTTGATCCAAATTTATTTTCTTTGAGCATCTCTTTCAATGCATCAATTGCCTCATCAGTAGTCTCAGCTACAATTACCCCTTTTCCTGCAGCTAGCCCGTCCGCTTTGATAACAATTGGCGCCCCCTTTTCAATCACATAATCTCGTGCGTCATTAAAATCAAAAAAGGTTTGATGATTTGCTGTCGGTATTTTGTATTTCTTCATGATTTTCTTCGCAAAATCTTTAGATCCTTCAATGAATGCTGCCTCTTTAAGTGGCCCGAAAGCCAATAGACCAGCGGCTGCAAAATCATCTACGATTCCATTTAACAATGGAATTTCAGGTCCGATGAATGTCCAATCGACTCCTTTTTCTTTAGCAAATTTGATTAATCCGGAATGATCGTTTTCTGCAAGATCTACTAATTGTATCCCATCTTTTTTCATTCCATCGTTTCCTTTAGCGCAATAAACAGTCTTTACAATAGGACTCTGCAGTAATTTTTGTGCAATCACATGCTCCCTACCACCGCTTCCAATGACTAAAATTGTTAATCCCATTAGTATGTCTCCTTTTAATGTCTAAAGTGTCTGATATCTGTAAATACCATGGCGATTCCATACTTATCTGCCATTTCGATTGACTCTTGATCTTTGATACTGCCACCTGGTTGAATGATCGCCTTAATTCCATTTTCCCCAGCGTATTCGACACTATCTCCCATCGGGAAAAAAGCATCGCTGGCTAGGACTGCCTCGCTGACCTTTCCACCTGCTTGTTCGATTGCAATTTGTACGGACCCTACTCGATTCATTTGACCTGCGCCAATGCCTAAAGTTTGGTGATTATTTGTCACCACAATAGCATTGCTCTTAACATGTTTGACCGTTTTCCATGCAAATTCTAGCGCTTTTAATTCTTCCTCTGTCGGTTGTCGTTTCGTAACGACATGCCAGTTTTCCACTTTTTCTTCGACAATATCTTGATTTTGAACAAGCAGTCCACCTAAAACTGACACTTTCTCATCTTCTCGCGCTTGATCCTTTTTAGAGAAATCTAACGTCATCAGGCGAAGATTCTTTTTGCTACTTAAAATTTTGAATGCTTCTTCTGAAAAACTTGGTGCAATAATTATTTCAAGAAACAGTTGATGCATTTTTTCAGCTATTTCGCTATCCACTTCACGGTTTAACACAATGATTCCACCAAAAATAGAGACTGGATCTGCTTCATATGCATATTGATATGCCGCTTTGATTGTTGCCCCAATACCGATTCCACAAGGATTCATATGTTTGACTGCTACGACAGCTGGTTGATCAAACTCTCTAGAAATACGAATCGCCGCATCTGCATCTTTGATATTATTGTAAGAGAGTTCTTTACCATGTAGTTGCTTCGCATTCGCAATTGAAAATGAAACGGGTAATGCAGTTTGATAAAACACAGCTTGCTGGTGACTATTTTCTCCGTAGCGTAATATTTGTTTTAAATCATAAGTCAAAGTTAATGTTTCAGGGTCTTTTTCATCAACACTATCAGTCAAATATTCTGCGATCAACGCATCATAAGCTGCAGTATGTCGAAACACTTTAGCTGCTAATTTTTGTCTTGTTGGCAGAGTTGTTTCTCCTATTTTTGAAACCTCAGTTAAAACTTGCGTATAGTCTTTTGGGTCGACCACAACCGTCACAAATTCATGGTTTTTTGCAGCACTTCTCAACATACTTGGTCCACCAATATCAATATTTTCGATTGCTTGCTCTTTCGTTACTCCTTCTTGTAAAATTGTTTCTTTAAATGGATATAAGTTTACACACACAATATCAATTGGCTGAATTCCATGTACTTCCATCGCTTCCATATGACTAGTCAAATCACGGCGACCTAATAACCCTCCATGAATTTTTGGATGTAATGTTTTAACTCGACCATCCATCATCTCTGGAAAATCGGTTACCTCCTCTATAGGAATTGTGGGAATTCCTTCTTGTTCAAGAGTTGCTTTTGTTCCTCCTGTAGATATAATCTCAATCCCTTGGGCTACTAATCCTCTCGCAAACGCGATTATTCCCGTTTTATCTGAAACACTGATCAATGCTCTTCTTTTTATCATCAAATGCGCTCTCCTTGCTGCGTTTTTATAAGTTCTGCTAAAACCGCAGGAAATAATTTATGCTCCACTTTGTGGATTTTTTCTTCTAGAGAAACAAGTGTGTCTGTCGCGTCAATTGTTACTTTTTCTTGAGCAATTATTGGTCCAGTATCTATGCCGTTATCCACATAATGAATCGTTACACCTGTCTCACGTACATTTCCATAAAAAGCATCCCTAATGCCATGGAGACCAGGAAAATCTGGTAATAATGAAGGGTGAATATTGATTATACGATTTGAAAATTCTTCTAACAATGTCGGCCCAATGATTCTCATATATCCAGCTAAAACCACCAAGTCAATTTGCTCCTCTTCCAAAAGATGGAGGATTTCTCCTTCATATAATGCTTTTGATTCAAAATCTTTTGGTGAAAATGACACAACTGGAATTGACATTGATCGTGCTCGCTGGACAACATAGGCATCTTTTCTATCACAAAACAACAAAGTAAGCTCTGCATTGATTGTTCCGACCGCAACAGCTTCGGCAATTGCCTGAAAGTTGCTTCCATTTCCTGAGGCAAACACGGCTAATTTCATTTCTACACCTCTTTAAAGGTAATACTTTGTTTCTCTTTAGTAATGACATTTCCAATAATATAACTTGGTTCGTTACATTCGTTTAGAATCCCCTGAACATCGTCGATTTTTTCAGGTGAAACAGCTAAAACCATTCCAATCCCCATATTGAAAATCTCGTACATTTCCATTGGTGGAATTTGACCGTATTTTTCCAATATTGAGAAAATCGGCAATGTCGGCCAGCTATCTAAATGGATTTCCGCTGATAAATTTTTTGGGAGCATCCTGGGGATATTTTCCACAAAACCGCCCCCAGTGATATGCGCAATCCCATTCACTAATTCCTGTTTAATTAACGGTAGTAGCATCTTTGCATAAATTTTGGTTGGAATCAACAGTTCCTCCCTTAATTGTTTTCCATCAAGTTCTGGAATCACTGCATTTCCAGTCATTTGATGCATCTCAAAAAAAATTTTACGAACAAGAGAGTACCCGTTTGAATGTATTCCGCTAGATGCTAATCCCAAAAGAACGTCTCCTTCTCGAATATTTTCACCTGTGACTAATTGCCTTTTCTCTGCAATGCCCACTGTGAATCCTGCCAAATCATAGTCATTATCGTTATACATACCCGGCATTTCAGCTGTCTCACCACCAATTAATGCGGCTCCAGCCTGAAGACACCCTTCCGCTACACCTGCTACCACTTGCTCCAAGTGCTCTGGTCTGTTTTTCCCTGTAGCAATATAATCGAGGAAATAGAGGGGTTCTGCTCCCTGTGCAACGATATCATTGACGCACATCGCCACACAATCAATCCCAATCGTGTCATGTTTGTTTTCTTCAATCGCGATCATTAATTTTGTTCCAACACCATCTGTTCCCGAAATCAAGATAGGTTCCTTCACTTCCACCGTACTTAAATCAAAACAACCACCGAAACCACCAAGTGCACCCATCACACCCATTCGTTCAGTACGTTTAACATGTTTCTTGATTCTTTCTACCACTTCATAACCTGCTTCAACATCAACGCCCGCTTTTGTATAAGCATTTCCCAATATGGTTTCCTCCTAACGATTTATGAACGATATTCTTTTTTAGCTTTTTAGTTTATTGTGGCAAAATTGATTTTATCCTTCAATGTTGCTTGATATTTTTCTTCATAATCATATAAAGGTGTCGGATAATCACCATTAAAATAAGCCATACACAACCCAGAATAAGGTGCCTCATAGTTAAGACCAATGGCATCGATCAACCCTTGCTCACTTAAAAAGCACAAGGAGTCTGCTTTGATCAACTGTTCGATTTCAGCTACTGAGTGATTCGCAGCAATTAATTCTTTTCTTGTTTGAATATCGATTCCATAAAAGCAAGGAAATCTTAGAGGAGGTGACGCAATACGTACATGGACTTCTTTTGCACCCGCATCTTTAAGCAATTGTACGATGCGACGACTAGTCGTTCCGCGTACAATTGAGTCATCCACCATGATGACACGCTTCCCTTCGACTACGCCACGAACAGCAGAAAGTTTCATCCGAACTCCTTGTTCTCGCAATTCTTGTGTGGGTTGAATAAAGGTTCTAGCGATATATTGATTTTTTACCAAGCCCATTTCGTAGGGAATACCACTCGCTTCTGCATAACCACTCGCTGCTGAAAGAGAAGAGTTTGGTACTCCGACTACCATATCTGCTTCAATTGGTGCTTCTTTTGCTAACCGTTTGCCCATATTTTTGCGAGCTGTATGCACGTTGACACCAGCTATATTAGAATCTGGTCTAGCAAAATAAATATATTCCATTGAGCATATCGCATATTGAGTGTCTTGAGTGTAACGCTCGATTTTATAGCCAGTATCATCAATGATGATTACTTCACCCGGTCCTACATCACGAACAAATGCAGCACCAATAACTTCTAATGCGCACGTTTCGCTGGCAATCACATACGCCCCATTTTTCATTTGACCGATGGATAAAGGTCGAAAAGCATTAGGATCGAGCGTCGCAATCATTGCTGTCTCTGTCATTAAAAGATAAGCGAAACCACCTTTGATAGTCTGCAGGCTTTCTTTTAGCTGTTCAATAAAGGTCGATTGTTTGCTGCGCCGAATCAAATGCATCAAAATTTCGGTATCCGAATTGGAATGAAATATCGCGCCGTCTTGCTCTAGCTCTTTTCGTAAGCTTTTTGCATTCGTTAAATTACCGTTATGTGCTAAGCCACAGGCACCATCATAAAATTTAAATAGAAACGGTTGAATATTATCTACACTACCATTTCCTGCAGTAGCATACCGCACATGACCAATCGCTGAATTTCCACTCAAAGAAGTTAAAGTCCGATTCTCTTTAAATACTTCTGAGAGTAAGCCTAATCCTCGGTATCCATTTAATTTGCCATCATTATTCGAAACAATCCCAGCACCTTCTTGTCCTCTATGTTGCAAGCTATGGAGTCCAAAATAAGTCACACGAGCCGCATCAGGATGTCCCCAAATACCAAAAATACCACATTCTTCATTTAAACTTTTCACTTCATAAGACATGGAATCGCTTCCTCCCACAGCCCTTTAGCTGTTTGTGTTATCACTTCGATTTTTTGATCTTTCGTTTGAATACTGATTTTCCCGCTAACCGTTACTTTTCCAATCAACACAGCTTTTTCTTGCATCATTTCTTCAAACATTTGTTGGTTTTCTGGCCTGACTGACACTATAAATCGTGACTGGGATTCTGAAAAGAGGAATGAGACTGGCATAGCCAAATCTACTTCTATGCCTAATTCATTTTTAAAAGCCGACTCTGCTAATGCAATTGCTAGTCCACCTTCCGAACAATCATGAGCGCTTTCGAGCATTCCGGCTTTAATAGCTTTCAGCACTAGCTGTTGAATTTCTTTTTCAATAGCTAAATCAAAGTCCATTATTTTTCCTTCAATGAAGCCAAGCATCATCTTTTGTAATTCACTGCCATTAAAATCATCTTTTGTCTCGCCAAGAACGTAAATCAAATCATCAGCCATTTTAAAATCTTGGGTGGTAATATGCGATAAATCTTCTATCAAACCAACCATTCCAATCACTGGCGTTGGATAAATGGCCTGTCCGTTTGTTTCATTGTATAAAGAAACATTTCCAGAAATCACTGGTGTTTCCAAAACTTCACAGGCTTTAGCGATGCCGTCTGCTGAGGTCCAAAGTTCCCAAAATCCTTCTGGTTTATCTGGCGATCCGTAATTTAAACAATCGGTAATGGCAAGTGGTTGGCCGCCACTTGCCACAATATTTCTCGCAGCCTCCGCTACGGCGATCTGACCACCGATTTCCGGGTTAAGATAAAGATAACGAGCATTACAATCTGTTGTCATTGCTAATGCTTTTTTCGTTCCACGGACACGCAAAACAGCGGCGTCACTTCCCGGCAACACAACTGTATTCGTTTGTACCTGAGAATCATAGGTTGCATAAATCCTTTTTTTAGAGGCAATCGTTGGTTGTTGCAATAAATCCATCATCGTCTTTGTTCCGTCGATAATATGGGGGTGGAAATTCTTTAATGCTTCAAATTTTTTGATTCTCGCTGGTTCTTTTCGTTCTTTATTATAAACAGGTGCATCTTCTGCCAATGCATCGACCGGTAAATTCGCTACCTCGACACCTTTATGGTACAAACGATACAATCCATCCTCTGTTACTTTCCCAATCGTTACAGCGTCTAATTCATATTTTTGAAAAAGTTCAACAACTTTTGCTTCATGTCCTTTTTTAACACAGATCAACATTCGCTCTTGAGACTCTGATAACATCATTTCATATGGTGTCATTCCCGTTTCACGCTGAGGCACGTCATCTAAATCTAAAATCAAGCCAGTTCCTGCTTTGGATGCCATTTCGGCACTTGAAGAAACTAGTCCAGCGGCACCCATATCCTGAATTCCTATTAAAATATCAGCATGCTCTAGAATCAATTCCAAACAAGCTTCAAGCAATAATTTTTCCATAAACGGATCTCCAACTTGAACAGCTGAGCGTTGTTGGTCTTCTCCTTCAACAAACTCTTCTGAAGCAAAAGTTGCGCCATGTATGCCGTCGCGTCCTGTTTTCGCTCCAACATACATAATGGCATTCCCAATTCCTTTGGCCTGACCTTTTTGAATATCTTTATGATCGATCAACCCAACACACATCGCATTTACTAACGGATTTCCTTCATAACATGAGTCAAACGCTACTTCTCCACCAACCGTTGGAATACCAATACAGTTTCCATATCCACTGATACCAGCTACCACTTCCTCTAGAAGATATTTAGTCCGTTCATTGGACAATTCACCAAAGCGCAATGAATCCAAAAGTGCAATCGGACGAGCACCCATACTAAAAATATCTCTGATGATTCCACCCACTCCTGTTGCAGCTCCTTCATATGGCTCAACAGCCGATGGATGATTGTGACTTTCCGCCTTGAACACGACAGCTTGACCATCACCAATATCGACGATCCCAGCTCCTTCACCTGGTCCTTGCAAAACGCGTGATCCCTTTGTGGGAAATTTTCTTAATACGGGTTTTGAGTTTTTATATGAGCAGTGTTCACTCCACATCACAGAAAATAGTCCCGTTTCGGTGTAGTTTGGCATACGTCCTAGAATATCTTTTTCGATCATGTGATATTCTTCATCCGTTAGCCCCCATTCCGAATAGATCCGTTGACTTTTAATTTCCTGTGCTGTAGGTTCTTTCACTTCCATCATGTATTCGCCCTAACCTTTCCATAGTTTTTAACGATTGATTTGAAGAAACGTAAACCGTCCTCCGATCCTAATAAACTTTCTACAGCCCGTTCTGGGTGTGGCATCATCCCTAGGACATTGCCGTTCTTATTGATAATTCCTGCGATATTAGCAAGACTTCCATTTGGATTTTCATCCGCATATGTAAAGACAATTTGCTGATTCTCTTTTAACTGTTCCAAGGTTGAGTCGTCACAATAATAGTTTCCCTCACCGTGCGCTATAGGTAACTTGATCACTTCATTTTTTTGATATTCTGAGGTAAACGCGGTTTGATTATTTACTACTTTTAAGGAAATTGTCTTACATACAAAATGCAATGATTCATTTCGAAGTAAGACACCAGGCAAAAGCCCAGCTTCTGTTAATATTTGAAACCCATTACAAGTGCCAAAAACCGGTTTGCCTTCATCTGCCAGCCGAATCACTTCATGAATGATTTTAGAGAAACGAGCAATTGCACCACACCTTAAATAATCTCCATATGAAAAGCCTCCAGGAATTAAAACACCATCAAATCCCGCTAAACTTTCTTCATCATGACGGACATATTCGGCTTCTTCGCCTAAAATATCTTTGACTGCCCATAAGAGATCCATGTCACAGTTCGATCCAGGAAAAACAATCACTGCAAATTTCATCTCATACTTCCTCCTCGATCTCATAACGATAGGTTTCCATATTAACGTTAGCTAGTAATTTGTCACAAATTTCTTCAATGACTCTTTCGATAGGTTGCGTTGTTTTACTAACTCTGATTTCGAAAAATTTTCCTATTCGTATTTCATCGATTTCACTGAAACCAAGTCGATGAACTGCGCCTTTCACGGCTTCCCCTTGAGGATCTAAAACTGAATTTTTATACGTAACATATACTTTTACATCATACATTCTATATCACTCCTTTTTTAATTGAATGTTTGTTCTAATCGATGCAATACTTCTTGATATACGGGAACGATATCTCCTATATTTCTACGATAAACATCTTTGTCTAAATGATCGTTTGTTTTTTTATCCCATAGACGACAAGTATCTGGCGTGATTTCATCTGCTAATAGAATAGTGCCATCTTCTCTACGACCAAACTCTATTTTAAAATCAATCAAACGAATATTGATTTTTTCAAACAACTCAATAAGCAATTGGTTTATCTTGTGTGCCTCATTTTTTATAGTAGTCATTTCTTCTTCCGTTGCAATCTTTAAAATCTTAATATGATCACCATTAATGATCGGGTCATCGAGAGAATCATCTTTGTAATAAAACTCCAAAATTGGAAATTCAAGTTCTTGGCCTTCAGGGATCGCTAATCGCTTTGCAAAACTACCCGCTGAAACATTCCTCACGACAACTTCTAACGGAATAATTTCAACCTCTTCAACTAATTGTTCGCGTTTAGATATCAATCTAATAAAATGATTATGGATACCTTTCAACTCTAATTGCTCAAAAACTAGAGCTGTAATTTGATTATTTAATATAGACTTCCCAATTACAGTGTCTTTTCTAATGCCATTTAATGCAGTTGTTTGGTCTAAATATTCTACTCTTAACGTTTTTAATTCATTGGTTTTAAACAATTTCTTAGCTTTTCCTTCATATAATAACTTACTTTCTTCCACAGTCCTCCACACTCCCATTTACGTATCATTTATGATTACAAACTAATTTAAGTTCGTCTTTCTATTTGTTTACAGTTTAACAAGATGATTCTCCACAGTCAAACATTTATTAACATTCAACATATTATATCTTCATATTGTTCGTTTTTTCATTTAATCTTAGTTTTAGATATTAAGAAAATCTTGTAAGCATTTACAGCTATTAAGAAAAATGGTATGCTAATCGAAAGTAATTCTTTAAAAAATCTACTATCATGTTTTCGTGATTCGGGATAATTTTTTAGGAGGGAACACAAGGATGACTAGCGGTTATGACAGTTTAGCAAAAGATTTTTTGGCAGAATTAATCCCTGAAGAAAGAACAAAATTATACAATGATTTACTTGCCTTAGAGGAAGTCCACAAGTTAAATCAAGGGTGTACTTACTATACATTTAAGAATTTGAAACGAGCATTTCATCGGCATTCAGAAAGACGTAAACGAACCTTCCGTTATATGAATAGTCTGAATAACGAATTGACCATACATCAAATACATGAACAACACTATTTTAAAAACTACTACTGTATACATGTCTATTTCAACGAACAAGAATGTACATATCTTTTTATAGAGCAGTTGCTTTCTATTCTAAAAACACCCGAGGTTGCACGGTTACGTAGCTTCGAAAAAGTGATGGTTTAGTACTAAAACACAAAAAGACAAAACTTCTCAACAGTTTTGTCTTTTTCGTATCTAAGTATTGATAACCAAATAAGATGGCTCTTTAGACCAAATGGGACTACAATCATTAAAAAAGTAGAGACTAAGTCATATCTCAGCCTCACGAAATCTGAATAAACGGTGGCGAACCAGAAGTAACCTCTTCAGAAATAAGCTGAAATCTACAAAAATTCGAAGAGCAACTTTCATGGATTTCAGCTTATTTCTCAGAGTTCCAAATTCTACTTTTATCGGTTATTTTATACCAATCCTACACGTTTAAAAATAAGATCAACATTTTTCAAATGGTACTGATAATCAAAAGCATCATCTAATTCTTCTTTTGATAAAATTGAAGTAATGTTTTCATCCGCATCTAATAGTGGTCTAAATGCTGTTTGATTATCCCACGCATAGGCTGTTTTGGGCTGTACTAAATCATATGCTACTTCCCGAGACATACCATGATCGATCAATTTTAACAACACACGTTGGCTATAAATCAAACCATAAGTAGCGTCCATATTACGTTTCATATTTTCAGGAAAGACCGTTAAATTTTTTACAATAGTAGAAAAACGGTTCAACATATAGTCTAGTAAAATAGTTGTATCTGGTATAATGATTCGTTCTGCAGAAGAATGAGAAATGTCTCTTTCATGCCACAATGTAACATTTTCATACGCTGTGACCATATGACCACGAATAACCCGAGCAAGACCTGTCATATTCTCAGAACCAATTGGATTGCGTTTATGTGGCATTGCTGAAGACCCTTTTTGACCTTTCGCAAAATACTCTTCAACTTCTCTTGTTTCAGATTTTTGTAATCCACGAATTTCAGTTGCAAACTTCTCAATACTTGTTGCGATCAAGGCCATCGAAGATACATATTCCGCATGTAAATCCCGAGGTAATACTTGAGTTGAAATTTCTTGGGCTCTAATGCCCAAATGTTCACACACATATTCTTCAACAAAAGGAGAAATATTTGCAAAAGTCCCTACTGCTCCACTGATTTTTCCAGCTTCTACACCTTTTGCAGCATGTTCAAAACGTTCAACATTCCGTTTCATTTCTGAATACCATAACGCTAACTTTAATCCAAATGTTGTCGGTTCAGCATGTACACCATGTGTCCGGCCCATCATAACTGTATGTTGATGTTCCTTCGCTTTTTCCCCAATGATTGCTGTAAATTTCTTTAAATCTGCTCGTAAAATATCATTTGCTTGTTTCAATAAATAGCCGTACGCAGTATCAACGACATCTGTACTGGTCAGGCCATAATGAACCCACTTACGTTCTTCACCTAATGTTTCAGACACCGCACGTGTAAAAGCAACTACATCGTGTCTCGTTTCCGCTTCGATTTCTAAAATGCGTGCTACATCAAATGATGCATTATCACGAATTTTTTGTACATCTTCTTTTGGGATATCTCCCAATTCAGCCCATGCTTCATCCGCTAAAATTTCTACTTCTAACCACGCATTGTAACGATTTTCATCTGTCCAAATTGCACCCATTTCAGGTCGTGTGTAACGATCGATCATTCGTTTGTTTGCTCCTTTTTAATCCCAAATATTGGTTTGATATATATCTTCTAAAGTTTCAAAAATATCTTCTGTTAAAATCGTGATGTGCCCCATTTTTCTATCTCTTTTTGCTTCTGCTTTGCCATAATAATGAAAATGCCAATCAGGTTTCTCAGAAATCACATCCATTGTTTCGTATATTTCATCTCCTAAAATATTGACCATTACAGCTTCTGATAAAAGCTCAACTTCTGGCAGTGGCCAGCTACAAATACCACGAATGTGCGCATCAAATTGACTCATCGAACAAGCTTCAATCGAATAATGGCCCGAGTTGTGTGGTCTAGGAGCCAGTTCATTTACATAAATGCCACCATCATTTGTTAAAAACATCTCAACAGCCAAAGTCCCCGCTAAATCAACAGCTTCTGCAATAACACGGGCAATTCGTTGCGCTTCTTCAACAACTTCTTCAGTCACTCTTGCCGGAGCAATCGTTTCATGTAAAATATTATTTCGATGGATATTTTCAACTACAGGAAAAACGGTGAACTCTCCTTGTCCATTTCCACTTACTAATACTGATATTTCTTTTTCATATGGAATCCAAGCTTCTAATACACAAGTTCCTTCTCTTAGAATATTCATTGAAGGTGCTAGATCGGACGTACTGTACAAAACAAATTGTCCTTTCCCATCATAGCCACCACGTGTTGTTTTTAAGACACATGGATAGCCGATTCCGTCAATGGCATCTTGGATATCTGTCGGACTTACGATTGTGGCAAATGGAGCGATAACAATATTGTTCGCTTCTAAAAATGATTTTTCGAGTAAACGATCTTGTGTAATAGCTAAAAGATCTGTTCCTTGCGGGATATTCACCAAATCTTGAACGTGCATCAATGCTCCAACGTCAACATTTTCAAACTCGTAGGTCAAGACTTGTGAGCGCTTTGCCAGCTCTTCTAAAGCTTCTATGTCATCATAATCAGCTAATAAATGCCAATCAGCGACTTGAGCAGCAGGACAATCAACAGTTGGATCTAAAATACCCACACGGAAACCCATTTCCCGTGCGCTGAGCGCCATCATTCTTCCTAATTGCCCGCCACCGATAATACCGATCATTTGTCCCGGTAATAAAGGTTTATTCAAGTTCATCACTACTTTCCATCACAGTTTTTTCAAGAAATTTACGCTTGGCGTCTAATTTCCCTGCTAACTCTACATCATACATGGAAAGCATCTGAACTGCAAGCAGTCCGGCATTCTTCGCCCCGGATTCTCCAATTGCAGTAGTCGCTACAGGGATACCAGCAGGCATTTGGACGATTGATAACAATGAATCAAGCCCATTCAATGCTTTTGATTGAACTGGAACACCAACTACTGGTAACGTTGTTTTGGATGCAATCATCCCAGGTAAATGAGCCGCACCTCCAGCTCCAGCAATGATTACTTTGATGCCACGCTCACGCGCTTGCCCAGCAAATTCAAACATAAGATCTGGTGTACGATGCGCCGATATCACTTTTTTTTCATAAGAAATGTTAAATTCTTCCAAACAATCGCACGCATGCTTCATTGTTACCCAATCCGACGTACTTCCCATAACTACTGAAACCATGATAGACATACCATTCCTCTTTTCTTTCTCTATTCTTTTACATTTTATCAACGGAAATCTTATGTGTCAAAATAAAATCGAATATTAAAGTTTTTTTTAATATTATTGTTCGTATTGGACGGATAAAAAAAGAAAAACCGGAGGAACATCCGGTTTTTTCACTATCATAATGGTTCAGTTCGATCCTCATTTTTAAGACCGTTAAACAATACATTTAAAATAATTGCTGTCAAACTACTCATGACAATACCATTCCCTGTAAACATCCTTACTGTTTCAGGCATTTGTTGGAATAAAGTGGGCAGCATATTAAATCCTAATCCAAACCCAATTGAGATTGCAATGATCAATAAGTTTTTATCATTATTGTAATCAACTTTTGATAACATACGCATGCCTTGCACAGCGACCATACCAAACATCACTAACATCCCACCACCTAACACAGGTTCAGGGATAATTTGAGCAACTGCTCCAACTTTTGGCAATAATCCTAGAGCAATCAGGAAAAATGCTGAGTAATAAATCGGTCGTCTTGTTTTGATTCCGGAAAGTTGGACCAACCCAACGTTTTGAGAAAAACCAGTATATGGGAATGTGTTAAAAATCCCACCTAAAATAACCGCTAAACCTTCCGCACGATACCCTTTTTTTAATTCTTTTTCGCCGATTTGCTTTCCTGTTATATCGCCTAAAGCAAAATAAACTCCTGTCGATTCAACCATACTGACAATCGAAATAATGATCATCAACACGATTGAAGAGATATCAAACGTTGGCTTACCGAAATAAAAAGGCTGTGGAAAATGGAACCATGTCGCTTCCCCAACTGGTGTCAAGTTCACTTGACCTAGAACTGCTGCAAGAACAGTCCCACCGATTAAACCAACTAAAACGGCAATCGATTTGAAGAATCCTCTACCCCAAATTTGGACAACAATGATCAAACCAATTGTTACAAAAGCCAGAAGTAAATTGGTCCCGTCACCAAAATTCGTAGCTGTAGCGAGACCTCCCCCCATTTTTTCCACTGCAACTGGAATCAACGTCAACCCAATGACCGTGATTACAGTTCCCGTTACTAAAAGTGGAAATAGCTTTTTGATTTTAGAAAAAATTCCCGAGACTAATACAACAAAAATACCAGAAGCAATGATTGAACCATAAATTGCACCTACACCTTTATCGCTACCAATCATAATCAATGGCGCTACCGCTTGAATTGCGCAGCCAAGCACTACAGGTAAGCCAATTCCAAAAAATCGATTCACTGTCAATTGCAACAACGTCGCAATGCCACACATAAAAATATCAATTGAAATTAAATAGGTCATCTGCTCTGAATTAAAATTCAAACCCGTCCCGATCAATAAAGGTACGGCTACAGCTCCTGCATACATCGCCAATAAATGCTGAAGACCCAAGACTGCCGCTTTGCCATTTTCAGTTTCTGGTTGATTGTTAACTTCTTTTGTATTTACTTTACTCTCCAAGTTTATGCATCCCCCTCAAGAAATTCAACTTCACCATTTTTCAAAGAGTCAATACGAGCTAAAGAAATAACACGCATACCCATTTCTTCTAATAAAGCTCGTCCATCTTGGAAAGATTTTTCGATGACAATACCAATTCCATCCACAGTTGCCCCTGCTTGTTGACACAATTCGACTAATCCCTTTGCAGCTTGACCATTCGCTAAAAAATCATCAATAATCAATACTTTATCGTCACTTGACAAAAATTTTCTTGAAATAGATATTTGGCTTGTCACTTGTTTAGTAAACGAATATACAGAAGCTGTCAGTAGTTCTTCATCCATCGTTAAGCTTTTTGCTTTACGAGCAAAAATCATTGGTACCTCCAGTTTTTTCGCTGCAAAAAGAGCAGGTGCGATTCCTGAAGCCTCGATTGTAACAACCTTTGTGATGCCAGCATCTGCAAATACTTCAGCGAAACGATAGCCAATCGCCTCCATTAAATTAGGATCGACTTGGTGGGTAACGAAGCTGTCTACTTTTAACACACCTTCCCCTAAAACACGACCATCCTCTTTGATTCGTTGTACTAATTCTTCCATTTTTTCCGACTCCTCCATCACATTTTCTACGCAACTCTTCTTATACAAACAAAAAGACCCTTTTTGCATAAGCAAAAAAGGGTCTGAGACTCTTTTTCACTTATAGACCAACATTTACGGTGTTGGGTAGAGACGATCATCCTTATTATGATCATATATAAGCTTCTTGTTATTAGTATACAATAGTACAAAACTCTGTAAATTTCAATGAAAATAATTGTTTTTTCATTGAAATTTTACAGAGTCACTTATTGTTTCTATGGATCGTTTTTATCTCTTTTTCAGTTGTTCCTTATTTATTTTTTGATAAACGCAGGTTTTCCACCTGATGGTAATGCTGTATTTTTAGGAACTAATTTTATCTCGATTGCTTCTAAACGTTTTGCTAAGCCTTGTGTTCCAGCAGATTGACCATTTTTAGTCCACGCTTGCCATCCATAATCTTGAGAGTGAACGCGATACTGAACATCATATTTGGTAGCAGCCGCACCGCTTAATTTAATTTGAATTGCTTCTAACCTTTTTTTCTTACCAGTCGTTCCGCTTAATGCATTGTTCGACTTAAACCCTTGCCAGCCGATATCTTGAATATGAGTCTTATATTGAATATTTCCACTCACTGAAGGATCAAGCTTAACCTGTATTCCTTCTAGGCGTTTTGATTTACCCACTGAACCACTGGTTTGACCAGATTGTACATAGTTTCCCCAACCAAAATCTTGGAGGTGAGTTCTGTAACTAACTAGATTCGCATTATTGTTGGTATTCTTTTTTATCACCCTAACAGCAAAACTAGGCTTAAAATACGTAGTTGAATTAATCTTCACCACTTCTTTTTCATTTGGCGCATGGATATATTGACCATTCCCAATAGCAATTGCTACATGATAGGTATTTCCTTTTGCTCCCCAAAAATAGAGATCTCCTGGTTCAGCCTGAGCAACACTGATTTGTTCTCCAGCTTTTTCTTGCGGTATCGTATAATCACCGATATTTTTTCCAGTAACTTGTAAAAATACGTAACGAGTCAATCCTGAACAATCAAATACATTCGGTCCTTTTCCACCCCAGGCATATGGTTTACCTAAATGTCTTTTAGCTTCAGAAACTACTTGATTTTTTTGAGTGGCTGAAAATACAACAGCACTTCTAGCTGCCGGTTCTTCTTGAATATTTTCTAAAGAAAAATCAGGCATTTCTTGAATCTGTTGAATCTGTTCAGGTGTAAATCCTGATTCAATTGCCGCTTGGTAGCTTTCTTCACTTACTGTTTCAGTCGCTTCGGTAGTACTAGCCATTCCAAAAATCGTAAAAAGTGTAACGGCCGCGCCAACCACGTAACAATATTTTTTCATCAATTCCCAACTCCTAAACCATTTTCATCCATCATAACATAAAATAAATTAAATTCACCTTGATAAAAACATTCTATTTATAATAGAATGTTTTTATCAATTAATCCTCAGCAATTGCTGAAGGCAAATAAATAATCAACGGCTAAATAAACGAAAATATGCCCTTGATTATCGTTTGTTACAGTAAAAATTTGCTCTGTATAGGTTAAACATCATTCTCTTTTTCTAAATGTCTATATTTATTCATTTTTTGACTAAAAAGTTCACCGTTGCTAGGCGGTGTATATGTAATCGCATTGGCTCCAGCTTCAATCGTTTCTGTAATTGATTCATCTGTTGGCCCACCTGTTGCAATAATTGGTAATTCAGGGTATTTATCTCGGAAAAACTTAACCGTCTTAGCTGTATCTTTACCAGCACTGATATTGATCATCGTAACCCCTGCTGCTATTTTTGCATCGATTGGTGTATGGATAGAAGTTACCGTGCTAACGACTGGAATATCAACAGCTTCACAAACCATTTCAACTGTTTCAACTGGTGTTGGACCATTTAATACGACACCGATCGATCCTTGAGCTTCCGCGAACAAGCTCATGTAAGCCGAGCGTTGACCTTGAGTTAAGCCACCGCCAACTCCTGAAAATACAGGAATATCCGCTGCTTCAATAATACTTTTTGTAATGGCTGGATGAGGTGTAAAAGGATATACAGCAATTACTGCATTTGCATCTGTATTTCTAATTATTGCAATATCTGTCGTAAAAATAATTGACTTAATTTTTTTTCCAAAAATTCGGATTCCGCTCGCTTGCGCAATTACTTTCGGCACTTGAACGATATCTTGTTTTAAAGGTGTTACAATTTCAGGCACCCATTTTTCATTCATTAAATTTACTCCCCTTTACTCCATCTATTAGTGATCATATTGATTAAGATCGTAGCTTTCGATGACATGAATCACTTTATCTGCATATGTTGGATCTGTAGCATAACCAGCATCTTGTAAAGCTTGAGCCGCTTGTTTATAATTTTTTGCCAGAAGAACACGTTCGTATAAACGTGGATTCCATGTTACACCGTTAACAAATAGACGTGTGTGATCATCCATTGACTCTTCCCACGTATCATACACTCTAAAATCCCCTTGGATAACGATCCATTCTTCATTGATATATTCACGTGTTTCAAGGTTGACTTTTTTTTGTTCCCCATAGGCTTTGATTCCAAATAAATTATTATACTTTGAAGCAAGCGTACTCTGTCCCCAATTTGATTCTAATATCCCTTGCCCTATTATGATACTAGGTAACACACCATAAGATGCTTGTAATTCTTTTGCATAAGGACTGATTCTATCAATAAACTGTTCCTTTGTTACTTGCTCTTTTTGTTGAGCTGACTCTTCTTCTGTTTTCGAACTGTCTGACAATACATTGATTGAAAAGATAAACGCTACACCAACAATCAACAAACCCGCAAAAAGCATCGGTAAATTCGTTTTTCTCACTTTTTTCTTCTTATACCTTGGACTATTCATACATTCCCTACTTTGTTTTGTATTCGTTCCTGTACTAACTTTTTTTATTTAGGATAATAGCTGACTGATTATATCAGTTTTTCCCTAGACAATCAATCAACTGCTGTTGTAGTCATAGTTGTCGATGTATTCGTTTGTTTTTCAGACGTGGTTGGCGGTGCCGTGGTGCTTGTTGTTTGTGTTTCCTCACTGCTCGTTTTTGTTTTTTCTTTTGGTGTTGAATGACCAAAAAGGACAAAAATTACAGCACCTAATACGATGATGACGGATAAGATTCCTAAAATTTGTTTCACAAAAAAACTCCCTTACTTACTTATTCACCAACGTAAGTACCCATCAAATTTTCATTTACCCAATCTAGTAATTCTACTTTTGATTCTTTTAATTGACCTTGTAGAGTTGCCGGCAATCTGAACGTGACAATATCATCAAACCCCCATTCATCATAAGAAACCGTTACTTTTAGATCAATAAATGCCTGTTCTTTTTCGTCGCGGTTTGCTTTTGACGGTATCAATTCAGCAACACCTGCTCCTGATTTTAACCATTTTTTAGCGATTATTGTTTTTAGGCGTTTGTATTCTGAAACGGCAATATTTCTTTTTTCTGGAAATAGAATGGTTTGACGTAATATTTTTTGTGTCAGCATCCATTCGTAATCAGAAAATAAGTTTTTTATTTTTTGCATCTCTTCACTTGTTAAATTAATTCTACCTTTTTTCCAATTTGTCCAATTTTCTTCTGTAATTTGGAGATAGTCAGTATAGAAGTGCTCTTCCGTTTCAAATTGTTCTATAATTGCATCGATAAGAATATCTATATACATTTGGTGCATGACTTTCGCCTCCTTTTCCCATTTTACTGAAATTAGTAAAAAAATGCATCTTTTTGAATCATTTATTTCTGTATTTTTAAGAAACACGCCACTTGTTTCTATAAATAATAAGACAATTCAACATATCTGTCCAAAATAATCCATTATTTTGCATTTCTCATGTATAATAAAAATAGAGCTTTTTAATTACTTAATGCGTCAGAAAAAGTGCAGAAGCTCTTTCAACTTTTGTTATTATTGAGTTATGTGGGCTGTTTTCTTAAAGCCGTAAGAGTTTCTCACTCTTGATTTTTTCTTTTATAGAAATGATAACGCCCCATTGCTCTATTATTAAGGAGGATATATATGAAATACTACAATTGGGGAATCATCGGTCTTGGAGAAATTGCAACTAGTTTTACTAACAGCTTTCAACAAGAAAATAGTCAAATAACAGCCGTTGCTTCTAGAACATTAAGTAAAGCTGTAGCATTTGCAAACGAACACGATATCCCCAAAGCTTATGGTTCATTTGAAGCGTTGTTAGCCGATCAAGCGATCGATATCGTCTATATCGCCGTTCCCAATCGTCAACATATCGAACATATTTTAAAAGCTCTGGCAGCAGGTAAACATGTACTTTGTGAAAAAGCGATTACGATGAATAGCGCAGAACTAACGCAAGCTATGACGCTAGCTGAAGAAAAAGGCCTGATATTAGCTGAAGCAATGACTATTTTCAACATGCCCTTATACCAAGAATTACGTGGTCAAATCGACTCCAATCGTTTTGGAAAATTAAAAATGATTCAAGCGCCTTTCGGTAGTTACAAAGAACCTGATCCGTCGAATCGATTCTTTAATCCTGATTTAGCTGGCGGCGCTTTATTGGATATTGGAACTTATGCGGTTTCTTTTGCTCGCTGGTTTTTTACTTCGCAACCCAAAGTTATTGCATCCGTTATGCAGCCATTCTCAACTGGTGTAGACGAACAATCAGCGACGATCTTACAAAACGATGTACAAGAAATGGCGACAGTTTCCTTAAGTTTCCAAGCAAAAATGCCCAAACAAGGAGTTGTCGCTTTTGAAGATGCTTATATTGTGATCAACGAGTATCCACGAGCAGATGAAGCAAAAATTTTCTTTAATGACGGAACTGTGGAAACAATTGTTTCTGGGGATAGTACTCAAGCCTTAAACTACGAAATCACTAATATGATTAAAATGATCGAAGGAGAAATATCCAATCGTTCTCTCTTTTTAACAAAAGACGTTATCGATCTTTTGGACCAAATGCAACAAAATTGGACTAATTAAATAATGCCAGAAAAGTAGGTTTTTTAGTTAAAAAAAGCTGAGTCAAAAAGGAATTACTGTCCTTTTGCCTCAGCTTTTTTGCTCGTTACATTTCATTCGGCGCATGTAGACCAAGTAAGCGTAAATCTTCTTTAATAATCGTTGCCATCGCATACACTAACGCTAAACGCGCTTCTTTTTGCTCATCTTCAGCTAAAATTTTGACATGTGCATAGTATTTATTGAAGGCTTGAGCAACTTGGATCGCATGTTTTGCAATAACTGATGGTTCGTATTTTTCAGCAGCTTGCATGACAACTTCTGGGAATTTTTGCAATAGTTTCACAACTTCCCAGCTATCTTTATCATCTAAGGCATACTCTTTCGTCTCATCGATTGTGAAATCAGCTTTTCTTAAAATACTCATTGCACGTGCATGTGTATATTGTACATACGGACCTGTTTCACCTTCAAAACGAACAACTTCTTCTAAAACAAAATCAAAGTTATTCAAACGATCATTTTTTAAATCGTGGAAAATAACAGAACCAATTCCAACTTGTCTCGCCACTTCTTCTCGATTCGGTAAATCAGGGTTTTTCTCCATAATTTGGTTATTCGCCAGTTCAACTGCTTCGTTCAACACTTCTTCAAGCAAAACGATTTTCCCTTTACGCGTTGATAGTTTTTTGCCACCTTGTGTAATCAAACCGAATGGTACGTGATGCATCTCTTTGGACCAGTCAAATCCAAGCTCATTTAAAACAGCTTTTAATTGCTTGAAATGATTGCTTTGTTCATTTCCGACAACGTAAATCGCTTTGGCAAAATCATAATTACGTTTACGGTAAACAGCCGCCGCTAAATCACGTGTGATATAAAGCGTTGCACCGTCTGATTTTTTGATTAGCGCTGGATTTAGGTCATATGCAGATAAATCAACGATTTCAGCTCCTTCATTTTCTTGCAATAGATGTTTTTCTTCTAGCATTGTTACAATTTCGTCCATTTTATCGTTGTAGAAAGCTTCTCCGTTGTATGAATCAAAGGAAACTTCTAGCATTGCATAGATTTTGTCGAATTCTTTTAGTGATTCTGTACGGAACCATTTCCATAATTCAGTGGCTTCAGCATCGCCTTCTTCTAGTTTTTTAAACCAAGCGCGTGCTTCTTCTTCTAGTTCAGGTTGTGTTTCAGCTTCTTCATGAAATTGAACATACAGACGTAATAATTCAGTGATTGGCGCCGATTTGACTCCGTCTTCTGAACCCCATTTTTTATAAGCCACAATCAATTTACCGAATTGAGTGCCCCAATCCCCTAAGTGATTGATACGAATAGGTGTATAACCACTCTTTTCAAGAATAAACGCAATTGAATTCCCAATAACTGTTGAACGCAAATGCCCCATTGAAATTGGTTTCGCGATGTTAGGTGAAGACATATCGATTGGTACATTGCCTTTGTTACCGATCGAGCTATCTCCGTAGTGTCCTTTTTCTTTTGCAATTTGACCGATGACTGTTTGACTTACCATTTTTTTATTCATGAAAAAGTTCAGGTAAGGTCCAACCACTTCGATTTTTTCAAAGTCTGTTCCAGCAATTTTCTCAGCTAAATCAGCTGCAATTTGTTGCGGTGCTTTACGGTAGACTTTCGCCAATGAGAAAGCTGGAAACGCTACATCTCCGTGATCAACTGACTTAGGATTTTCCAATAATTGGGTAACGGTTTCTAATGATAAATCTTCTTTTACCACTTCATAAATGGCTTTTGCTACGATTTCTTTGTTATTCATAGTTATCCTCCTAATAGGTGATTTGAATTATTTATTCTAGCTGCATTATCATTGATTTTGAGAAATGGGTCCTACTTTTTTAAATCAAAGTGGATTGGTGATTCAATAGTTTACCAGAGTTAAACTTAGTGATTCATTTCTTAAAATATAAGCAAAGCAACCTGACTTTCTGACACATTATAAAATGATTCTTTTCTACTTGATTTGCATCAACGATATCAAAACGAAGTGGCGTGATAAACAAAAAAATCCCTAGTGTTAAAAAACACCAGAGACGAGATTTTCCCGCGGTACCACTCTAATTGTTCGTCCTCTATAAAGACCAACCCACTTAATCTATTAACGGTAGATAGCCGTCTGCCTTGGCAGATTCTCAAAAGTGCGCTTCCTTCATTTGATTATTTTCGGCTTGCACCTTCCCGAAATCGCTTGAATAATAGCTAATGAAGTACTCTCTTTATCGATGAATCATTATTAAACTTGGTTCATTATAACAAATATTTTTCTCTATGCCTAGTCTTGTCTGTTGATTTTAATGTTTAGATGGTCGTAAAGGATAAACTAGGATCCGCGTTTAAGTGGTAATCAGCAAAATGAGCTTTTTCAGCTTCGACAAATGCAGCAGCACCAATCATCGCTGCATTGTCACCGCATAGTCTAAGTGGTGGCACGATAAATGTTACGCCTTGCAGTTCTTCCGTCACTTCTTTGCTTAAACGATCACGCAAACCTATATTTGCGGCAACACCACCTGCCATCACTAATTGTTTGACAGGATATTCTTTGCAAGCTCGAATCGTTTTATCGGCTAAAACATCGATAACACTCGCTTGAAAACTTGCGGCTAAATCTTTTACTATCAATTCTTCACTGCGTTGTTCAGCATTATGAACCGTATTGATAAATGAGCTTTTTAAACCACTAAAACTAAAATCATAATTGTCTTCTTTCATCATAGCTCGTGGAAAATGGTACGTATCTTCTCCAAGGTGGGCCAGTTCATCGATCTCTTTACCGCTTGGATAGGTTAGACCTAAAACTCTGCCGACTTTATCATATGCTTCACCTGCAGCATCATCTCTTGTTTCACCGATGATTTCAAAAGAACCTGTCTCTCTCATGTAAACTAATTCCGTATGACCACCACTCACTAATAATGCCATTAACGGAAACTGCAAAGGTTCTACAAAATGAGCCGCATAAATATGCCCAGCCATATGATTGACTGGAATCAGCGGTAAATCATGTGCCCAAGCAAATGCCTTAGCAGCGGAGATACCGATTAATAAAGCCCCTACCAAACCAGGACCATACGTAACGCCTACTGCACCTAAGTCATCTGGTTTTACATCTGCTTCAGCTAGAGCATCTTCAATACATAACGTAATTTCTTCTACATGATGACGACTCGCAACTTCTGGTACAACACCTCCAAAACGTTGATGGCTCTTCACTTGAGAAGCCACAACGTTAGATAAAATTGTATCGCCATTTTCAATAACAGCAACACTGGTTTCGTCACAACTACTTTCAATAGCCAGTATCAATTTTCTTTTTTTATTAAAAAAAATCATTTGTTTCACTTCCTTAACAGTTAAACACATCACAATTCCGTCTTCTTGTGGATTACTATAATATTTTTTTCGACGATTGATCGCGTTGAATCCTTTTCTTTCATATAAATTTTGTGCATATACATTCGATGTTCGAACTTCTAAAAACACTTGACAAGCATCTTGTTCGTTTACTCGTTGAATCAACTGATCGATCAATTGACTGCCATAACCTTTTTGCTGACATTCCTTACGAATCACAACATGCGTAATTTCAACTTCATCTAATACTAAATGATAGCTGACAAAACCAATCCACTTGCCTTCTTTAATTAAGACAAGATAGTGACTTGTTTCTTGTGCTAAATCAACGTCAAATTGTTTTTCTGTCCAGGGTGATCCATGGTCATATGAATGGTCACATATCCGCCAAAGTTTCTTAGCAGCCTGTTTTGTTGGCAACTCTTCTTTTGAATAATACATCGCTTCACTCTTCTTTTAAAGATAATATCATTTCTAATGCATCTTCTTTATTTTCAGTATAATAATGTGGCTTAATGGTATTGGATACAAATCCAAGTTGTCGATAGACCCGCTGTGCATTTTTATTGCTGATTCGGACTTCTAACGAGATCTTCTCACAATTGTTGATTCTTGCAAACTGCTGAACCTCTCTTATCAAGAAACTCCCAATTCCTTTTCCTTGATTTTGCATTGCAACGGCAACATTTGTAATATGAGCATCCTTATCAAAAATACGGCATCCAATAAACCCAATTGTTTTTCCTTCTTTTTGAATAAGTAAGTATAAATGAGGTTCTGCTGCTTGAAGTTCAACTAAAAAAGCCGTTTTTGTCCAAGGTAATTCTCCAGCATATACTTCCCTTTCAATTGAAAGTAAATCTTTGATATCATCGAGTGTGATCCCACGAACATAATACTCTTGTTCTGAGATTTTTACAGTCTTCTCATCATATGGGCGATTCTTAAAAAAAATGCCCAAAATACTATGAAAAAGATTAAATTTTTTCAACATAATTATCTACCTCAGATACATGATCTTTTAACCAGTTCTCTTCTGCTTCTACTCGTTTTAAATAATTAGGTAAAAAGTGATGGATATCCGCTTCAGGTTCACTTACTCTACCCAATTCTGCTAAGGCTGCACCGTTTGGAATTTGCCATTCTGAACTAGCACAAATTTCAGCATTAGGGAGAGTGGCTTCAATCAGTGAGCGGAATTTTTCAACATCTTCTCCAACAAAGTAAACAGAATCAATGTCTTTTAGCTGACCAAGCCAATCTTCCATCGCTATATGCCGGTCCTCTATGACATTTGTCAAAACACCGTTAACATACTGATATGCTCCGGTATAAACATTATTTCTTCTCGCATCAAAAATCGGTATGATTGTTCCTTTTACCTTAACACAATTTGCGGCTAACGTTTTTAAACTAGACACACCTACTAATTCTTTATTTAATGTGTAAGCCAATGTTTTGGCCGTTGTTACACCTATTCTTAATCCTGTATATGAACCTGGACCTTGAGCCACAACAATTCGATCAATGTCCTTAGGTTTCATCCCAACATCTTTCACCAATTGTGTGATTGCTGGCATCAACGTTAAGCTATGGTTTCTTTTTACAGTGATTGTATATTGTCCTATTATTTTCTTGTCTTCACAAACAGCAATGGTCAATGTTTGATTTGACGTATCGATCGCTAAAATCCGCACAAAAAATCCCTTTCTTTCATCATGTAGTTGGTTCATTGTAGCATATTTTTGTACGTTCGTAAAAAAACGTGGCAATAACATAAAAAGGGGCGAAAACGCCTCAAGCGCTTCGCTCCTTTTTATGTTATTATTTGATATTTGCTTCTAAATAATCGATTAACGTTTTACTGATATTTGTTGCTGTATCATTTTTTCTTGAATCTTCCACCATGATCATCGCTGAAAATTTGTTGTTGCTTCGATCCATTGCTAAAAGAAAACTATTTTCTTTTCCAAGCGTGTCCTGTTTTTCCTTGATTTCAGCAGTTCCTGTTTTCGCCGCTAATGAAAATTCTGGATTGTACATATTGTGGACATACCCCGTTTCATCTTCAACACTACCAAGCAAATCTGTCACAATCGTATTCGCGGCATTCGAACTAATGACATTATCTTTTGTTTTAGTTTCTTTGTTTAGCTCGATTTTTGGATAAACAAGTTTGCCTTCATTTTGAAATACCGTATACATTGCGGCTTGCTGAATAGGCGTTACCAACAGTTGTCCCTGACCATATCCTGTATCGGCTAGTAAGATTTCTGAATTGAACTTGTCTTCATTCGAAATTTGCGCTGGATTCATTGGGATAGATAAATCTAATTTCTCTCCAAAAATAAATTTATCCAGTCCTTTTCTAAATTTATCTTCTCCCATTCGCAATGTTTGTTGAGCGAAATAAATATTGTCAGAATTAACCAACGCTGTTCTTAGGTTTACAGGACTAGCTTCTTTCACACGCGTCACAAAATAATCTCCCCAAGAGGCATCTTTTTGCCATTTCAACCCATCGATAGCGATTTCTTCTTCTGGCTTCAATGTGCCTGCATCTAACCCAATTCCCCCCGTGATTGTCTTAAAGGTCGAACCTGGAGCGTAGCCAGTCGCAAATCTAGCTGTAAATGGTAAATTCTCATTATTCGCATAGCCATCATATTCTTTTTGAGAAATACCATTAGCCATCTTATTCGGATCAAACGACGGAGAACTCGCTGCCGCTAATAAATCCCCTTGTTGCGGATCCATGATGACCGCACTCCCTGGGCGATTATTAAAGATATCGTATGCTTGCGATTGAACATTCTTATCAAGCGTTAATTGAATTTTTTCGCCATCTCTTTTATCTACTTTTTGCAGGACACTTTTTGCATCCCCTTGTGCGTCAGTGATTGTGATATTTCCACCGTCTTGTCCGCGTAACTGTTTATCAAAAGCCTGCTCTAAGCCGACTTTGCCTATCACACCAGTACTACTAAGTGTAGGATCTTTCTCGATATCTTCAGCAGTAATCGTGCCGACATATCCGACTAATTGAGCAGCAGATTCTTTTAAAGGATAGTAACGAACAACCGTATCCTGAGAAGCAGCTCCTTGAGGTAATGTTGTCACTGGATCAAAAGAAACCGTCAAAGGTACAAAAGCATCTGGTTTGACCCAATCTTGTTTGAGTTTTTGCTCAATTTCATCAACAGATACATTGAATTGATCACTGAATGCTTTGATATTATCTGTCTTTTCTTGGCCTTCTCCAAGCTTACCAGGTACGATTCCTACCTGATCAAAAGCTTGATTAACAGCTAATCCTTCTCCATTACGATCAACGATTTCTCCTCTATTCGCCGCATCGATACCAATTGAAATTTTATCCTGGCCTGACATTTCTGGAAAAATCAAATTGGGAGCCCAATTGATTTTATACTGTTGATCTACTTTTTTGATAGTCGTTTTATAAGATAAATCATTTAATTTCCCTAAAGGTGTTGTCATATCTAATTTGTAGGTAAATGTATATTCTCCTTCTTTTTCTTGTTTCACCTTTACTTCTTTACTTTTGATTCCTTCAGCTTGAATACCAGAAAAAATGGTTTGATATTTTTCTATGACCTGCTTGTTCTCATAACCGCTATCCTTTACTGATGGTTCATCTAATAAATCTGAGAATTGATCAAACTCTTGTTTTGAAAGGTTGTTTAGAAAAGCCTTAGCAGATTTTTCTGCTTTATTTAATTCCTGCTTCTTCTGCCAAGTACCATAAACAACATAGCCTCCGACAGCCGCTGCCAGTATCACCACGCCACTTATTGCTAAAATAATTGTTTTGTTTGATTTTTTCTTACTTCTTCTTTCCAATTTCTCATCCCCCAAGTCCTTGTTTCGACGTTCTTTTCTTTATTATACCTTAACTTATAAAATCTAAGATAGAAAAAAGGAAGTTTTATAAAAAAAGAAAAATTTTTGATTATCGCGCTGCTTTTTTGTGATTGAATTGCCTTTATAATCAGGCTTTGGTGCTGTTTTTCTTACACCAACCTATGGTATACTATTTTTACTTACTACTTTCTTATCTAGCTTCTTGAGCTAGTATTCAAAAGAAGGTATAGATGAATCAAGCGAAATACGGCTTTAAATTTAGGAGGAATTTCAGATGGGAATTATTAAAGCAGCAACAAGTGCAATCGGTGGCGGTTTAGCGGACCAATGGATCGAAGTTATTGAACCCGATAACATGAGTGATACAACCGTTATGACAAAAGGGGTTTTTGTTCGTAAAAATGATAAAAGAGGGTCAAATCGCAAAGGAACAGAAGATGTTTTGACTGATGGTTCTGTTATTCATGTTTATCCGAATATGATGATGATTTTAGTCGATGGCGGAAAGATCATTGATTATACGGCTGAAGAAGGATATTATACTGTGAAAAATGATTCCGCACCTTCTGCTTTTAATGGCTCATTGAAAGATGCGATTTCTGAAACATTCGACCGTTTTAAATTTGGTGGCGTAACACCTCAAAAACAACAAGTTTTTTACATCAACCTACAAGAAATCAAAGGTATCAAATTTGGGACATCTTCACCGATTAATTATTTTGATAATTTTTACAATGCTGAACTGTTTCTACGTGCACATGGGAATTACTCAATCAAAATTACAGATCCTTTATTATTCTTTTCAAATGCAATTCCTAGAAATAAATCCCAAGTTGATATTAATGATATCAACGAACAATATTTAGCTGAATTTTTAACGGCACTACAGGCAGCAATCAACAAAATGTCAGCAGATGGCGAACGCATTTCTTATGTACCATCTAAAAGCTTAGAATTAAGTAAATATATGGGGCAAGTACTAGATGATGAATGGCGCTCACTACGAGGAATGGAAATCGTCTCTGTTGCGGTAGCAAGCATCTCTTATACAGATGATTCTACTAAATTGATCAATATGCGCAATCAAGGTGCCATGCTTAGTGATGCTGGAGTTCGTGAAGGCTATGTACAAGGCGCAATGGCTCGTGGCATGGAAGCTGCCGGAAGTAATGAAGGTGGAGCAATGAATGGTTTTATGGGCGTTGGAATGGGCATGAATACAAGTGGTAATTACTTTGCTCAAGCGTCTCAAACCAATCAACAACAAATACAAGAAAAACAAAATCAACAAAATGCGCAAGGATCTGATAGTACCTGGACCTGTCCGCAATGTGGAACTGAAAATAGCGGCAAGTTCTGTTCAAACTGTGGAACACCAAAACCAACAAATGAAAAACCAAAATTAGAAATGAAATGCAGCGAATGCAGTGAAATCGTTGATTTATCTACTGGTATTCCAAAATTCTGTCCACATTGTGGCAAACCATTTCAAGGAATTCCTTTATAAGCCGAAGAAATTGGGTGTGGGACAAAAGTAAAAATCACTTTTGTATCACACCCTAAATGCAAATAAACGGTTGGAGCAGAAGTAATCCTAGCTTCTTTTTCTTCTAATCAACACTCAACTATTTGTAAAAGCGCTTTTCACTTATATTAATTCGCTACTCAAAGAAAGGAACAATTATGACGGATACCTTTACACACAAATGCCCAAACTGTGGCGGTCCCTTATTATTTGATCCGAAAGATCAAATGTTTCATTGTGAATACTGTCTCAGTGTCTATACAGAAGCTGAAGTAACCTCTTATGAATCCTCACAACGAGAAGCACATCTAGAAGATGAGCAGAAGCAATATATTGAACCTGAGTTAACATTTACAGCCGAATCGCAGAAAGAGGACATGACTCCTGAAGATACGGCTACTTTTAAAGAAGCAACTGGTTCAGATGGTTTGACAAATAATACCTTAGAAGGAGCAATGGAATTATTCAATTGTCCAAGCTGTGGTGCGCAAATCGTTACTGAAGCAACAACTGCGGCTACATATTGCTATTATTGTCATAATCCGGTTGTTTTATCTGGAAGATTGAGTGGTAATTTTCTTCCTGAAAAAGTCTTGCCTTTTGCTATTGAAAAAGAAGAAGCGATTGAAAAGTTTTTAGCTTGGACAAAGAAAAAATGGTTTATTCCAAAAGACTTTTTTAATAAACAACAAATTGATCTGATGACAGGTGTCTATTTCCCCTATTGGGTCGTAGATGCTCAAATCGATGGTCAACTAAATGGGACGGGAACTGCGATTCGTATATGGCGTGTTGGTGATATTGAATACACTGAAACGAAACAATTCGATGTCGAACGACAAGGGAAGATTTCTTTTACGGAATTGATCAAAAATGCTCTTTCTAAAAATGTACAGCAAAAAATGGTAGAAGCAGTTCAGCCCTTTTTAATAGACAAAGCTGTTTCCTTTAAAAGTCAATATTTGGCGGGATTTCAGGCTGAAAAAAGAGACATTGAATATGAAACGATCCAAAATGCTATTCAAAATGAACTAAAAGATTATTCTGAATCGTTACTAAGAGATACGGCTTCTGGCTATACTACTTTAACCAACTTACGAACAGATATTTCTTTAAACAGCGAAAAAAATCACTATATGTTGTTGCCGATTTGGGTCGTAACATATCGGAGTAACAGTCAGTCAAAAAAAGTATATTACTACGCTATGAATGGACAGACTGGGAAAGTAAGTGGGATTTTACCAGTTAGTTATAAGCGTTTAGGGTTATTTACATTTGGCATTTTTGCTGCAATTTTAGCTATTTTCTTGATTGGAGGCTGGTTTATATGAGAAAGATCCCTTTTACTCTGTTCGTTGTTCTTTTTCTACTATTTGGGTTTTCGTTAAAAGCCCAAGCGGCAGATGATTCCATCGATGACCAAGCTTCTCTTTTCAGCTCTGAACAAATTACTCAATTGAAAGAAGCGATTGGCCCAATTGAGGCAAAAATGAAAGCACGAATTTTTATTGTGAGCAATACGGATAATGATTCAGACTCTACTCGGTTCGCAGACTATTATATGCTTGACCGCATTGGTAAAAATCAAAATGGTATCACTTTTTATGTTGATATGAATCAAAGAAAGTTTAGAATTTCAACTTCTGGAAATATGATTGATTACATGACAGATAAGCGAATTAACCAAACACTAGATGATATTGAACCCAGCATGAGAAGCGGAAATTATTTTCAAGCAGCACAAACTTTTCTAGAAAATATAGGTTACTACTTTGATCAAGGTGTTCCTGGTGGACATTATCGAGTCGACACTGAAACAGGAAAAATTACTCGTTTCAAAACGTTGACTACCACTGAAATCATCATTGCCTTTGTAGCAGCAATTGTTTTAAGTGGTATCTTCTTTGCTATTAGTGTATCCAAATATCAATTAAAATTTGGTACCTACAAATACCCTTTTAGAGAAAAATCAACGCTTAACTTGACGCGAAGAAACGATGTGCTAATCAATTCATTTATCACGACCCGTCGAATCCCTAGAAATAATTCCAATGGCGGTTCAGGCGGCGGAAGCAGTACTCACTCCACAGGTGGCGGAACATTTGGCGGTGGTGGTCGTAGCTTTTAATCCCCTAAAAAAATAAAACATCGTCTCGTATTATAGTGTGTTCCTCGAATTTTGTTCGTTTCTGCAATTAATTATATTACGAGCAAAAGTCACCTTGTTATTTAGTAAAATACAAGGTAGTATAGAAACAAATCCTTTTTTTAAATAAGTAAATTTAATTTGAATCTTATTAGGGATTTTTATCACCATTATTTTATAAAGCGAGGATATATCGATGAAAAAATTATTAAGTTTAGGTGTGTTAACGTTGTGTAGTATAACGTTGGTTGCTTGTGGAGGCAATAGTAAATCTACCGATACCAAAAAAAATGAAATGACTTCAACTTCCCCCAAAAAAACAGAAGATGTCTCTTTTAAAGACGATACATTAAAAATTGAAATGGCTACTCTTAAACTATTATCAACTGAAGTTTTACCTGCTGACGAAAATCTCCTAAGAGAAAAACCACAGTTAGCAATTACTTATGAAGTAACGAACAATAGTGAAGAGCTGATTTCAGCTGCTACAGTTTGGATTGCTTGTATGGGATTAACACAAGAAAGTAAAGATACGATCAATAAACTAACCGTTGGTATGACGCCTCAAGATGAAAAATTTGCAGAATACACGGAACATCAACTGGATGATATTAAACCTGGAGGTACAGTGAAAGCTATTATTTCTTATGACTTAGATGACACAGAAACGCCAGTTATTTTGAAAGCGACTCAAGGAATGGCTGGAAAAGAACTTGGGCAAAAAACCATTAACTTAAAATAATCCTCGCTTTTCAGATATTCATTTGAAAAATGGAATAGCAATCATGAAATTTATGATTGCTATTCCATTTTTTTCTCTAAATTTAACAGTTGCGTGTTAAACAGAAATAACTTCATTGACAGCTATGTACTTTTTCTCGTTTGATTTATTTTAAGTAATCAACTTATTATACACCCCTATATAATAATACTATTTACCTCTTAAAATAAACTAAAATTGATTAAAAACGAGACTATCAGAAATCAAATCACATTAGAAGAATCACTAAAGATTGTGTTTCTAGTTATCCCCTCATTCCAAACTCTTTTTCATTTCTTTAAAATCACTATAAAAAATACTCTTGAATAGTTTATTAATAAACTTGATAATAAGCTCGAAAAAAATACCTACTGTGAATATCGCTACCGTTAGCATCATCATGTAAAACAACCCCAGTTTAACTCCTCTATCTTGAAAAACTTGACTAATATTTAGAAAATCTTGTAGATTAATCCAATCTTCTGCATTATCAATTGGAACTGTAGATCCTTTCATTAGATCGCTATCCATGATTTTTGTTGAAACTTCTTTTAATATGCCTAATCTGTTTGGTAATGGAATTCCTTTTATTTGTATCTTTCTGAAGAAATAAGACTCATGAAAAAGATACACAGTAAACGTCGCAGCAGATACACTGTTTATCAATCTAATGCTTCCTATCTTTAAGCGACTAAACAACTCAAAAATACTTACACTACAAATCATAAATAATATACTTGGGGACCATAGGACATTTATAAAAGGTGATTTAACGAATAACGCACTAGGTTCCTTATAAAATTCGTTCAAATTTGTATTCAAATTTACTTTATACTGAATAATTTGAATCGCAACAAAGGAAACAATACATAACAACAAATTAATTGTCTTCACTTTTTGTAATGGGTTATACAAACGAATGAATCCACCAATAGAATAGACTAGAATTCCAATTACAAAGTTTTGTATTTTTAGATTTGTAAGAACATTGAAGATTTCCATAAAACTTAACAAGAATGTCATAATTAAAATGAAATTTAGATAACTTTTTTTATCTAACCTGTCAAGAAAATCATTGAGAACATACTTGGCAAAGATAATAATAAAAATATAATATCCGATGAACCACCAACCCTTGAGCGCCATATGTATATCCGAATTTGACGAAAGCGGTATTTGAAATTTCCCAAATAAATAAGAGACCCCCATTAAAATAATCGCTAACAAATAAGAACGATTTAATAACTTAACTCCTGGTTTCAATACGTTAATATTTTTCTTGCCAATCAAAAAATATCCAGTTATTAAAATGAATAAGGTATTTCCGATTTGCCCAAAAGTATACATGATTTGAATTGTTTCTAAATGATAAAAATTCGATTTTCCATCTAGATTAACTAATGCAAATCTATTGTAATCTGAATGGTGAATGACTAAATGGTACACAATGATGCCCAGCATAGCTAATATTCTTAAAAGTTCAAAATTCGATTCCCTTTTTTTTGTTATTTTTTCTTTCATAAGTCTCTCCTCCTGTAGTACAAAAAAACATAAATCAATATTACCACAAGAGAACTATTAAGTCTATTTAGTTTGAAAAACCATTCTTTTTATGTAAAAATAATTAATAAATAGAATATAATTACATTTTAATTGTTATTTTATTTTTTCTAACATTATAAATATTTCCCTTAATTATTAGTTATATTATGTAGTTAACATACTTGATTCGTAAAACTCTATTGTATTCTTATTAGGTCAAACCTTATACGAAGATAAAACCAATCCTTTTCCTTTATCTTGATGCATTATCCAATTGTAAATAAACTTCGCATTAATTAGGATAAAATAACATTTTTCGAAAAATAAATAATATTAAAATAATGAAGAAGCACTTGAAGTGAATAAAAAAATTTGATGAAAAGATATTTTTTAGATCTTTCATTACTAAAAAAATGTTCAGTCTGTTTTAGATATGAAATTTTAGTTTATGCTAAAAATGAAGAAATATAATGTCATGAAGAAACTAGATTTTGAAGAGTTATCCGTTTATTTTTCTTATTCTATTCACGTTTGAGCAAATAAAAAAAACAGACCTAAAAGTCTGTTGTTACGCTTTATCAATCAGACACATGGCGGCACCTACTTAGTGCTGCTTCCTTCCGGATCTGACACGCTTCGTAAGCCCACCATTGTCCTAGCCTTTCGGCAAGATTTAGTATACCGCATTTTTTGATGCTTGGCTAGTCTTTCTGTCGATTTTTTAAAAGTTTCTTTTCTTCCCTTAGTTTTCTAAAAAAATTTGAGAGTAAATCGCCGCATTCTTGCTCCAAAACTCCAGCTTCAACATAGGCTACATGATTGAATCGTTGATCTTCCAGTAAGTTCATCAAGGTTCCTGCTGTTCCGCCTTTTGGGTCTTTTGCACCATAATAAACTTCATTGACTCTTGAAAGAATCATTGCACCACTACACATTGGACAAGGCTCTAACGTAACAAATAATTGAGCACGTTCTAAACGCCAATTGTCGATTGCTGTACACGCCTCTTTGATTGCATACATTTCTGCATGGGCTGTTGCATCTTGACTTGCTTCTCTAAGATTATGTCCACGTCCAATGATTTTTCCGTCTAAAACAACAATAGCCCCAATTGGTACTTCTTTTATTGCTTCTGCTTTTTTTGCTTCTTTGATAGCGTGCAGCATAAACGTTTCTTTTTCTTCTATCGTTAGACTGCTTGTCTTTTCATTCAAGCGATTTCCGCCTCTCGTTCTTTATACTTTTATCTTATTCATGGTACAATAAATCAGTGAGGTGTGTCTATGACTATTGAAGAATTAATTACATTATATCCTAACGGAAAAATCCAGCAAGCCAAGGGCACAAACAATGCTCTATCATTGCCGATTGATGGAAAATACTTTGTCCTTGATAAAGCACTGTTACGAGAAACTGAAATTCATTTATTAAAATCATTGTTCCCTGAAAATGAATATTTTATTGATCAAAACAAACATCCTTGGTTTGGCTATCTATTCGATCGAACACCCCTTAACCTAGAAGGAACATTTCGTATCATACAATTTCAATTAAAAAAACCAAAAGCCTTTTTACAATCTGAATGGGAAACTAGCATTGAAGAAATCTTCCCAAATCTTGATGATTTCTTTTTTATCAGCGAGAATGATGGCGCTTTAATTGAAAAATATGAAAAAAACTATTATAAATTAGAAGAATTACAAAGTATATTTTTAACTTTGGACGCTGATTTCGATTCTTCTACGACAGCTTTTATTGGTAATTTTTTCCCAGCCAATGAACACTTACCTGCATTATTTAAAGAAGAACAACAGATATTTCAAACCGAAGCGGATCCTATTCGCGGGAAATCGACCTTTTCCTTACCTGATGTGGTATTACATTATTTTACGAAGGACGCGATGAATCAAAGCCAGATCGTTCAGACGTTTGCTAAACAACTAGTTTTGACAAGTGAGATACAACAAATTATCCTTGCTCTTTGGCGGAACCAAGGGAATATTAGTTCTACTTCCAAAGATTTATACATGCATCGTAATACACTGCATTATCGCTTAGAAAAGTTTTATGAGCAAACAGGCCTTTCTTTAAAACGGATGGATGACCTAGTATTTTGCTATTTATTGATTACAAAATAAAATAGTAGGCAACCACTGCGAAAGTGGTTTGCCTACTATTTTACATCATTTCTTCCACAAAACTAACGAAACGATCTTTCAAATTCTCTGTATTGTCTTTTAAAGACTCACCATAAGAAGAGATTTTTTTTCGACCGTCTTTGACTTTACCTAAAACGTTCATCATAGAATCAAGCTCATCATCAGATAAATCATCTACAATTCCTAGCAATTTTTCGTTGCCACCAAATTTATCATTTACGAATTTTTTTGCTTTAAATCGATTCGATACGTGGTAAACTTTCTTGACGATTTTCTCAGATGCAATTACCGCTACTGATACACCTGCTACCGCAGCAATACCTAAACCAATACTAATTTTTGTTGATGTTTTCATTCTTTTCAGCTCCTTCTTACTATCTATCTTTATGATAACACACTCTCAAAATTTGAGGTAACAAAACAGAATATACCATTCTTAATCTCTACGATTGTTTCCGCCAAATAAAATGATCAGGCGCAGTAATTGTAAAAATGTGGCTAAAGCAGCGGCGACATAGGTCAATGCTGCTGCAAATAATACTTTCCTTGCCATCGGTACTTCTTCTTCTGTCAAAATATTGCCATCTGATAGAATTTTTAACGCTCTACGAGACGCATTAAACTCTACTGGTAAAGTCACTAATTGGAAAAGTAATGCCAAAGAAAACGCCAAAATCCCAATATTGATCAATGTTTGGTTCCAACTAAGTAGTACGCCGACTAGAATAATTGGAAATGACAGCGCGGAGCCAAAATTGGCTACTGGAACGATTGCAGCACGAATTTTCAATGGGCTATACCCGGTATGATCTTGCACGGCATGCCCACATTCATGCGCTGCTACTCCAATTGCTGCAACAGATGTTGACTGAGCCGTCGCTTCTGATAAACTTAATATCTTGTTGCCAGAATTATAATTGTCAGTCAAATCTCCTGCAATTTGTTGCACACCGACATCATTGATCTGTTCTTTTTGCAAAATGTATTGAGCGGCTTTTGTGCCGGTTACATTGTTTCGGCTTTGAATTTTGTTATATTTTCTAAACGTACTATTTACGTAAGCTGACGCAGCCATTGAAATCAACAATCCTACAATCACTAAGATATAGGTTGGATCAAATAGTGCATAAAAAGGCATCATTTTTTCATTCCTCCTGTTCTTTACTTCATTGTATCATGAGTTTCTAAAAAAAGTATAACTATACCTTGACGAATTTATGAACTCTAAAAATGTTTCTCTAACAAAATTGTCACATTATTTTAAGATAATCCGATGGCAAATTTCCTCAAAAACAGGCATACTAGGCATAAGAGGTGACGACAATGAAAAAATTTTTATTTTTTATCTTACCATTCATCCTTTTAACAGCAGGTGTTTGGTTTGGCTATGATTATTATTTTGGTGGCAAGGATTATTATACTCGTGTTGGAGAACCAGTTGAGGTAAGTACTGGAAAGTTTTCAAACGGTGAGAAATATACAGAGTATGACTATGAGCACACCGCATTTGATGAAAAAGGCGAAAAAACAGTTCAAAAAACATACGAAGTTAGAGCAAAACCATTGCGAATCAATGCTTATTTAAAATTAAAAATCAATCCTAGAAAAGGTGTTCTCAGCTGGGAAGAAGTTCCTGAAAAAGATGTTCCTAAAAAAGCGTTAGAAAAATTAAACTAAGACTAAAAAGAGGGTGGAACGTGACTCGTAGAGTCATGTCCTACCCCTTTTTTAGTTACAGTTGATTACTAATTTTTTCAATATTTTTCAACACAATCGATACGGTACCATCTGGGTTGTTCACAAATTCGATTAGATCGCCATTTCGATAAACTTCTATCGGTACGATCAATTCGATTCCATTGCTCATTTTTAATTTTTGCTTCCCAAATTTTTTCTCTGAAATTTCTCTAGCTTCTCGAACTGGAGGTGTTTTATCAACAAATTTTGATTCATTGACTTCATCTTGATACGCCATCCGTGCTGAAATATTTTCTTTAAAAACTAACTCAGCCACTTGTTCATTGTCGATCGTTCCAGTTTCTTCAATACTTTCATACACGGCTTCTTTCACAGAAGCAATCAACTCAAATTCATCTTCATTAAATTTTTTACCAATTCGTTTCACCGCTTTTTTGATTTCTTTCATATTTTCTTCTATAGAAGGAGCTGGCTGTGATTCAATCACTTTTTCTGAAAAATACCACACTTTTTCCCCTGAAAACTCATAACGTTTTTCTAGGAGCTCGTATGCTAAAGTATCTAGGTTGACGGTCATTCCTTCATCAGGCTTTTGTGATTTCGAAGGTAAAATAGCTCGATTGATGATCAATTTGTTATAAACAGCCTCATCTTCATAATCCACATAATGAGTGTAGCTTTCTTTATAGTTTAATTTGATCATTGCTAAATGCATCACCGTATCTAATTCGTATAAGATGAAAAGAACATCTGCACTCGGCGCATCTTCACTACCAGAATACACATCATACCAGTGTTGAGCCAACTGTTGACTTTTTTGAATAAAATCATTAGGAATTCCTCTCATTTTATCAACAAAAGAACTTTCCTCTGCTAAAATACCTGTTTTTGTTTGAGCCGTCGAAAGCTTTGTTATCTTACTTGTTAGATAAACACGAATATACTCTGTGGTTAAATCTAATTCCTTTGCTGAAAATACTGGTGTTCCTGTTTCACGATCAATAATGTGTAAAATTGCACTTTTTAAATAAATATCCATCTGTCATTCTCCCTTTTTTTAAGCCCTATTTAGTCTACCCGAAAGAACAAAAAAAACCAACTATTTTTAGTATGAAAAATAGAATAACTTGTCTCATCTAACTAAAAATAAAACGAGCAAAAGATCGTTCCCACGAAAAAAAGGCTAGGACATCACTCTACAGGTCCCAACCTCTTTTTACGCACTTCTTATTATTTTTCTTCAGCAAACAAGTTTCCCGTCGCTTCATCGACAGGATCAAGTTTGTTAAAAATACCTTTTGTTCTGAAAATATACGTTAAAATAAATGGAATGATGACTGCAATCAACATTGCGCCGAAAAATGGTACGTAGTATTGAGGAACGATAGATAAAATTCCAGGTAATCCACCAACCCCAATACTGATTGCCTTCACATCAAACAATGTGGAAAATAGTCCTGCACAAGCAGAGCCGATCATACCTGCAACAAAAGGGTAAACATACTTCAAATTAATCCCAAACATTGCCGGTTCTGTAACACCTAAGTAACAAGAAATCATCGCTGGAATCGAAACTTGCTCTTCTTCTTTATTTCCTCTGTGCATAAAGACTACAGCTAATACAGCAGATCCTTGAGCAATATTTGATAATGCAATCATCGGCCATAAATTGGTTGATTGAAAATCAGCAATCAATTGTAAATCAATCGCATTCGTCATATGATGCAGTCCTGTAATAACTAGCGGAGCATACATAAAACCAAATACGGCGCCAAACAACCAGTTAAGAGATGAGGTCAACCCAGCATTCACGATATCTGAAATCCAGCTTCCAATTGCCCAACCAATAGGACCTAAGATCACGTGAGCGGCAATGACTGTTGGAACGAGTGCAAATAGTGGTACAAAAATCATGGAAACTGCTTGTGGTATAACTTTTCTGAAGAAGATTTCTAAATACGCCAATAAAAATCCTGCTAACATAGCTGGAATAACTTGAGCTTGGTACCCAATCATATTTACTTGAGCAAAACCAAAATCCCAAAAAGGGATATCTGCGGCGGCTGTACTTGCAACAGAATATGCATTTAGTAATTGTGGTGATACTAACGTAATCCCTAAAACAATCCCCAGAATTTGAGTTGTGCCCATTTTTTTAGTAATACTCCACGTAATACCTACTGGTAAGAATTGGAAAATCGCTTCACCAATCAGCCATAAAAATGAATTGACGCCACTCCAAAATTGGGATACTTCAACTATTTTCTGACCCTCTAAAAAACCAAATGGGATCCCTTCCAATACATTGCGAAAACCTAGAATCAATCCCCCAATAACCAAAGCTGGAATCAACGGTGTAAAAATTTCCGCTAAAACTGAGATTGCTCGTTGAACAGGATTAAGATTTTGTTTTGCCGCTGCCTTCCCTTGCTCTTTGGAAACGCCTTCAAGTCCTGAAATAGTAGAAAATTCATTATAAAATTGCGGTACCTCATTGCCTATAATGACCTGAAATTGCCCTGCATTTGTAAATGTTCCTTTGACAGACGGAATCTTCTCAATCGCTGCAGTGTCTGCTTTATTCGGATCGTTTAGAACAAATCGCATCCGCGTTGCACAATGTGAAACAGCTGCAATATTTTCTTTTCCCCCTACATCTTCTAACAGTTTTTTTGCGTCTTCTTGAAACTTACCCATTTCCTTTGCTCCCCTCTTTAACTTGTATATACAATTAAGTTGTATTTGTATAATACTTTATTATTTGATTTTTTACAAGCGTTTTCTTTTTTTAAATGAAAACTTTTTTTGCATTATTTTTCGTCATAGGAACAAAGACTTACATCACAAAACAAAAGCGATGATTTTACTTTTTCAAATTACTGGAAATTATTCCATTAAATGGTACACTTGGATTTACCAAATAAAAATAAAAAAACTGTTTATAACATTAGTAATGACCGGAGGAAAGATGAAAAAAAATAAACTTGCTACTAAATTAAAAAAACGCTTATCAGCTGTTCAAGTTTTAGCTTTGGGTTTTATTGTCTTAATTTTTGTTGGCGGAATACTTTTGACTTTCCCAATATTTTCGCGCAGTGGAAATGCCACGCCATTCATTGACGCTTTATTTACAGCCGTATCTGCGGTTTGTGTCACTGGTTTAACAACACTTAATACTGCTTTACATTGGAACGCCTATGGACAATTGATCATTATGGTTCTAATTGAAATTGGTGGCTTGGGCTTTATGACGATGCCTGTACTTCTCTATTTTGTCTTACGAAAAAAAATAACCTTAAGTACACGAATGTTATTAAGGGAAGCTTTGAATTTAGATGACATGTCTGGTGCATTTCGTTTGATGATATACGTTGTTAAATTTGCTGCTGTAATTCAACTAGTTGGTGCTGCACTCCTTTCAATTGAATTTGTACCCGAGTTTGGTTGGAAAAAAGGGCTTTTCTACGGTCTCTTCCATTCTATCTCTAGTTTTTGTAATGCTGGTTTTGATTTATTAGGGGACAGCTTAACCCCGTATCAAACAAAGCCATATGTTTTGCTCGTCATTGCTATTCTGATTATTTCTGGCGGTCTTGGTTTTATTGTATGGCAGGATTTGTTGCGCTTTAAAAAGAAACGAAAGTTTTCTTTACATACAAAAATTGCTTTGATTACAACGGGGGCTTTACTGCTCGGGGGCTTTATCCTATTTTTTATTACAGAACACAATGCAAGCAATTTAACAACTGGTACAACCTTTTTTGAGCGTCTAGCCAATACATTCTTTATGTCGGTTACGCCAAGAACAGCAGGCTATTATTCCATCGATTATATGCAAATGACAAACGCTGGATTAATTACAACTATTTTTCTGATGTATGTGGGCGGAACGTCTGGATCAACTGCTGGTGGCCTAAAAACGACAACATTTGCTGTACTGGTCATTCAAATCGTTTCAATCTTCAAGGGGCGCACACGAGCTGAATTTAATGGGCGTACGATTCGAGACAGCACCGTCTTTCGTGCTTTAACCTTATTCTTTATCACATTGACATTATGCGTCATTTCAATCATGATTTTAACCATCACTGAAACGATTCCGGAGTCTTCTGGTATTGAGTATGTGGCATTTGAAGTCTTTTCTGCCTTTGGTACTGTCGGACTAACCATGGGTTTGACTCCTGATTTAACAGTTGCTGGAAAAATCATGATTATGTTACTGATGTATATTGGCCGAGTAGGAATTTATACGGTTGGTTTTTCACTTCTAACAAGAGGACAAAAACAACAAGCTAAGTTTAAATACCCTGATGAAAGCGTAATGATTGGATAATAAAAAAGACACACAAAGAATTTTTTCTTTATGTGTCTTTTTTGTTTCTTTTTTCAATTATTTTTATGTTAATCATCGCTTATTTAAAATAAAAAATCCCACCCTCTAAAGAAGGTGGGAAAAGGAGTTTTACTCTAAAGAGTAAAATGAAAAAATAAAAAGGGTTGTTGTTGGTATGAATTTATAATACTATTTTTTCAAATTAATATCAACTAATAACTCTCGTATACGATAAAAAATTTCAAAAATCGATCAAAAGGGTTTCTTTTTTCATATATTAAAAAAATTTTCCGCTTCTCTTTCGTGATAAAACTGTCCTATATGGCTCTATTGATAAGTGATAGTAATAAAAAACATCCCATCTCCATTAGAAGATGGGAAAAAGAGTTTTTACTCTAAAAGAGTAAAATGAAAAAATAAAAAGGGTTGTTGTTGGTATAAGTGTATAATACTCGGCAATAAATAATTTTGCAAACAATATACTTCTACATTAATGACCGATTTCCATCTTTTCAAATACAAAAAAACGATCCAACTATCGTTGAATCGTTCTAAAAGGTTTAAATTAGTTTTTTACGATGTTTGTTGCTTGTGGTCCACGTTGACCTTCTTCGATATCAAATGATACGCTTTGACCTTCGTCTAAAGATTTAAATCCGTCACCTTGGATTGCTGAAAAGTGAGCGAATAAATCTGTTCCGTTATCTTGAGTAATAAAGCCAAAACCTTTATCTGCGTTAAACCATTTCACTGTACCTGTATTCATAAATGTGTTCCTCCTAGTGCTTTTAGCACGATTAATTTTGCAATACCTTTGTGATAAAAAAAAGAGGAATTAAAACACCCTTACGAATGAAATGACCTATTAATTTAAATTACAATTATACTACATTTATTATTATACGACGAAATTAGGTAAAAGTATACATTTGATTTCATTTATGAGAAAAAACTCATTTAACTTATTACCTTCTTCATCTTCATCCCTTTTACTTAGTAAAATCCCACCTCAAATGAGGTGGGATAAGGATAGTTATTTGTTAAGGTATTGATTTTTCAGACTTGTTCAGTTTACTACATAATGACCGCTCATGCAATCATATTTTATTATAAACATCAATTAACTCTGAATAGCCATTTGATAGTTTCTCCATCACGTCAATCAGTGCTTCTTCTTCTCCCCCAAAACTTGCTGCTAGTTCGTTTGATAGACTCTTGAACTCTGAGGCTTTTTCTATAAATCGATCAATATAGATACTAGAAGTGGCTGAAGAAAATCCTTCTTTTTCTATATCTTTTGAATCTGTGGGTATTTTTTTTAACTCATCCAAAGCTTTAGAAACGTCAATGTTCACTCCAACATAGTTCTCAGTTGTTAAATCAATCCTACCCTCTTCAGCTATGCTGTTACTAACAACATCTCTGGCTTCTTTCGCTGTATCAAGAAACTCTAACATTCCTAATGAAATTTTATTGCCTTCTTTTTTATAAGCTTCTCGCTCTTTCTTCTCTGTTTCACTCATGAACGTTCGCATATTATCGGAGAAATTCTTTATCGGGTCGTTCATTTCTTTAGTGATCGATACTAATTTACTATTTAGCTCTTTTCCTTTTTCATCATGATCATTTAAAAAATCTTTTTCCTGATAATAACTCTCAATTTCTTCTAAAATCAATACTTCTTTTTTTAGGACTGTCAATAAAGGTTTTACATCCTCATCAATCGCCATTTTGGGTTTAGTCGAGAGTCTTTTTTCCGCTTCTTCTATCGCTCGTTGAACTGAACCAATTACTCCTATATACCCGAGTGCAGTTTTATCATCTGTCGGCACAAACTGACCGTCTCCATCCATATGTTTCTGTGCATAAGAATGTTCAATTTTTGCTAATTCACCTGACAAAACATTGAACAAGTCAACATAGGCATTATACTTATCTTTTTCTTCTATCTTAGAAGAATAAGAATCGTCATTCGCAAAATTTTCTTTTGCCTTTTCAAGCTTATTACAACCAGTCATAACAAAGACCACATTCAATACCAACAAGACCACAAACACGTTACTCTTATTTTTCATTTTAGTCTAATCCCTTTATTTAGTTATGTCGTAATCGCTTTCGTTATCAACAGATTATCGCTTCGTATAATAGATGCGATCCAACGCAATAGTTGTTAATAAAAACGCTTTTTGATCATGTGCATCATCAATCTCGATATGATATTCATCTCCACCTAAAGTCAGTTTTCTTTTATCAATATCACAAATAATTTTATCCTGCATCGTAAACTGATGGCTGCCTGTCATTCCATAGCCTAATTTTACTTCTCCAATAGGTGAGTCAATCGTAAATTTATAGCTGAAAATATTTAACGAACGCGCCATAGAAACAATTTTTTGATCATCCACTAAAATATGATATTTTTTGAAATTGTAACTTAAAAATGACCCAATGATACTTAAGAAATTGACATCGGTTTCACATTTCGCCAATGTTTGACCGTCTAAATCTGTAATTTCAAATTTTTCTCTTCCTAAAAAACTTCCTTTTACTTTATATAGTGGATTTCCTGAACCGTCTAAAATCTCATAGGTTGGTTTTAATGCAACTAATTTTTGTTTGATAATATATTTCATCATAAAACTCCTTTTTTTACTCTTTTTTTATACATCCTTTTTATTTCTTTGCAGTGACTGCTATTTCCAATGTGTTGAGTAAGTGATATTCATCGTCATATACTTCCAAATTTACTGGTATCTCTTCGTTAGGAAGTTTAAAGATTTCGTAATATAACATCTCTCCATTTGGCTCTAAAGTGTCTTTATTAAGTGCTTTTGGATTAAGTTTGTCCAATTCGCCTAAAATCGTGGACTTTAGGTATTCGCCATTTTGACGAAAGAAAAAATAGGTTCTAAGTGGTGGGATCGACGTAATGTCTTTTTTATTTTTAAAGTTATAGTAAATGACCAGCGTTGGTTCATCGAAAACATCTCGCAGAATATCTGTCTCCGTGATTTCAACTTTGTATTGATCGGTTTCAATCGTATCACTTTTAGTTACATCTTTACTATCATACGATATTATTTCTAGCTTTTTTGCCTTGATATCCAACATATCAACTCGTTCATTTTTATAACTCGTATAAAGATAGCCTATCGGCGTTCCCTTAATTCGAAGGATATCACCACTTTTGGGCCAATTTTCTTTTTTTATACTAGACAAATTTAAATAAATCGGCGTATTCCGATTTCTCATCAAAAAGATTGATCCATACCATTGTCCATCTAAAGTATCATCCTTGGATTCAACTTGCTTAGGGTCGCCTTCCATTTTAGCCACAAAACTGATATCTTGCTCAAATTGCGTGGAATGTTCGACTAGCTTAGGCAAATTTGCATTCCTGGACAATTCATTGTATAGTTCTTCTTTTTCTTTTACTGAAGTGCTAGACGAAGTTGAAGGCATCGTTTGATCTGAGTAATGCCTCTCAGCTTCTGATTTTGTCTTATTCATCATTGAGCAAGCTGTTGTACTTCCAATCCCAATTAAAAAAATTATCCATAACAACCCTTTTTGTTTCACGTTACCGCTCCTTTGCTTTTAGTATTTTGATATTGATAAATTAATCGTTGGAATTGAGTGATAAGATTTTTCTTTATACCTACATCTTGTAGTTATATTATCATGCACTTTTCTATTTTGTCAATAGTCGTGTTATAATTGGATTGTTAGAACGAACGGATACATTTATTTATGAAAAAAGGAGAACCCTATGGCACTGAAAATATCTGATTCAGAATTAGAAATACTACGAATAATTTGGGCGCATGACGGGCGCATGATGTTTTCTGAAATTGTTGATGCATTGCATGCTAAAGAATTTGAATGGAAAAATAATACTATTTTGACATTTCTAGCCCGTTTAACTGAAAAAAAGGTGTTACAGATTCAAAAAAAAGGTAGAAGAAATGAATATATTGTCTTGTTGACAGAAAAGGACTATGTCGAAAATGAAACAAAAGAATTTGTTGGAAAAGTGTATGAGGGTGAAGTTAAAGGCTTGATCGCTACGTTGGTTGAAAATGACTTAATTTCAAATCAAGAAATAGAAGATTTAAAAGACTATTGGGAAAAAAATAAAGAATGATTGCTGAAAAACTATTGAACTTACTTATTTCCCTCAGTATTTCAGGTTCAATTCTATTTGGCGCTTGGCTTATAGTTCACGCATTTTTGCAAAAAAAAATGTCAAGACGTTCTCACTATTATTTATTATTGATTGTTCTTTTGCGCTTTATTCTTCCTTTTTCTGCCGACCAGAGTTTTGTGGGTAGGTTCTTTTCGTCATTCGAAACCACTCCTTTTTATGAAACGCTCTATGGGTCTGCCATTCAAAGAAAACCTTCTGTTTTCATTGGAGAAAATGTTATTTTTAAGGACAATATCATTTTGGGAAGTAAAGAACAACCTTTCGCACCGTATATCTTATATTTTTGGCTGGCGATTTCTTTTTGTCTGCTGATACATAAAATCACTAAATACCAAAGCTTTGCGAAGTACATCAAATCGGATTGGCAACCCGTAGATAATCCAGATATTCTAGATATCCTAAGTGAAATTTGTGAAGAGAAAAAAATTACTTCTCCTATCGATCTGTTTACGACACCATTAGTCTCTTCTCCTTTACTGTTGGGTGTTACAAAAAATTATATTGTGTTGCCTCATGAAAAGTTGAGCAAAGAACAGCTTTACAATATCTTATCCCATGAAATAACGCATTATTCAAGTAAAGACATCTATTACAAATGGTTCATGCAATTCATTATATGTATTCATTGGTTTAATCCAGTCGTTTATTTTATTGGAAAAGTTATGAATCAAGAATGTGAGTACGCTTGTGATGAGGGGACTACACGTCATTTTACAAAAGAAGAATTTTATCAGTACGGCGCTACACTGATTGAAATGGCAAAACATCCTGGAAGGTACAATGAGAAAGTAGGTCCGGTCACACTTTATGAAAATACTAACGAAATCAAAAAACGTTTAGACTCAATGCTAATTGCTCAAAAAAGAAAAAAAAACCGTCAATCAATTACGTTTTTGACATTTGCTGGACTGATTGGTTTTGCCTTTAGCTTAGGTGCCTATACAACAAGGTCGACACCTGTCGAGGATACATTAGAAGAACAAACTACAGAAACTAGTTCCACTGAAACAGATACAACAAATAGCAAACCTTTGGGTCGGCATTTTTCGTAATAACATTTTTTATCCAACGTAATCTATACAAAAAAATCCGCTCTGAATGTTCAGTTAGCGGATTTTTTGTTCTTATTTTTTCGGTTCATCCTCGTCCATTTTCAAAACTGCCATGAAGGCTTCTTGTGGTACTTCAACAGAACCAACTTGTTTCATTCGTTTTTTACCATCTTTTTGTTTCTCTAACAACTTACGTTTACGTGAAATATCCCCACCATAACACTTAGCCAAAACGTTTTTACGCAGTGCTTTGATGGTTGAACGGGCAGTGATTTTTTGACCAATGGCTGCCTGAACTGGTACTTCAAATTGTTGTCTAGGGATTAGCTTTTTCAATTTCTCAACAATGACTTTCCCACGTTCGAAAGCGAAATCTTTATGCACAATAAAACTTAGCGCATCAACTTTTTCTGAATTTAATAAGATATCCATCTTAGATAAATTACTCTTACGGTAGCCAATCATTTCATAGTCTAATGAAGCGTATCCTTTTGTTCCTGATTTCAAACGGTCGAAGAAATCATAAACGATTTCTGATAAAGGCATATCATAAATAACATTCACTCGGTATTCATCCAAGTAATCCATCGTCACAAATTCTCCACGTTTTCGCTGAGAGATTTCCATTACAGCACCAACATATTCATTTGGTACCATAATCGTTGCTTTGACATATGGTTCTTCTACAAAATCTACTGTACTTTGATCTGGAAATTCAGCTGGATTATCCACAACGATTTTTGTACCGTCTGTTTTAGTGACATGATAGATTACGGATGGCGCTGTTGTAATCAAATCAAGATTGAATTCTCGTTCTAAACGTTCTTGGATAACATCCATATGCAGCAAGCCTAAGAATCCACAGCGATAACCGAAGCCTAAAGCTTGAGAAGATTCTGCTTCAAATTGCAAAGCAGCATCATTTAATTGTAGTTTCTCCAAAGCTTCACGTAATTCTACATAACGTGAATTGTCGATTGGATACAATCCACAATAGACCATCGGATTCATTTTACGATACCCTGCTAATGGTTCTTTTGCAGGATTATCCGCTAAAGTTACAGTGTCCCCTACTTGCGTATCTTGAACCGTTTTGATTGCTGCTGTAATGTAACCAACATCGCCCACCATTAAAAAGTCACGACTGATTGGTTTCGGTGAAAAAATACCCACATCGGTCACTTCGAAGGTTTTATTATTATTCATCATCATGATTTTATCGCCAGGTTTTACTACCCCGTCCATAATGCGAACATTTAAAATAACACCACGATAACTATCATAAACTGAATCAAAGATCAGTGCTTTTAATGGTGCTTCGAGATCCCCTGTTGGCGCCGGAACAAGATCTACGATTTGTTCTAAAATATCTTCGATTCCAATACCTGCTTTGGCACTAGCCAAAACAGCTTCACTCGCATCGATTCCGATCACATCTTCGATTTCGGTACGAACTCTTTCTGGATCTGCCGCTGGTAAATCGATTTTATTGATAACTGGAATAATTTCCAAGTCATTATCCAAAGCCAAATAAACATTCGCCAATGTCTGTGCTTCGATTCCTTGCGCCGCATCCACAACTAAAATAGCCCCTTCACAGGCTGCTAAGCTTCTTGATACTTCATACGTAAAATCGACATGTCCAGGCGTATCGATCAAGTGGAAGATATAGTCTTCTCCGTCTTTTGCCGTATAGGTCAATTCAACTGCATTTAGTTTGATTGTAATACCACGTTCACGCTCTAAATCCATCGCATCTAGCAATTGATCTTGCATTTCGCGATCTGACACAGTTTCCGTCTTTTGTAAGATTCGATCAGCAAGCGTTGATTTCCCATGGTCAATGTGAGCAATAATGGAAAAGTTACGAATTTTTTCTTGTCTTTGCTTCATTTCATTTATATTCATTCATAGTCCTCATTTCTTTTATGAAAAGCTGAATGAGCTTGTGATTTTGTTCAATCAAATCGTACTGGCTCATCGCTCAGATCATTTTCAATCAGCACTTTTCATTATAACAAGATTTCCATCAGAATTAAAGAACTTTCCCGCGTTTCCCTATTATGCTTATAAATCGATTGATAGCTTATAAAAGACTTCGTGATTTGCTCTATCATCTTGAAGCCTTTATTTCACAAAAAAATCTTTCTTTATCTTTTTTTAGTGATTAATACTCTATTTATTCCCCTTTTTTTGATATACTGGGAATAGAAAAACAATTGGAGATGGAAAAATGGACCAAAAAGAGTTCAGAGAACATTTAGAATTAAAAGCGGTAGATGAGAAATATGTGGATCAGTTTAATGAATTGTTAAGCTATGTCTTTCAATTTACGGAAGCTGATTTAGAAGAAAGTGGCTATGAAAGTAAAAAAGAATTAATAAAATCAAAACAGCCAATTTTAGAGCAATCAAAAGTATTCGGCTGGTTTCATGAGGATCAATTGATTTCACAAATTGCCATTTACCCCTGTGAAGTAAACATTCATGGGAAACTTTTCAAAATGGGCGGTATAACGGGTGTCGGTACTTATCCTGAATATGCGAACCATGGCTTGATGCAGGATCTGATTCATCTTGCTCTTAAAAATATGCGGGAAGATCAACAATGGATTTCTTATCTTTATCCATACAGTATTCCTTACTATCGCAGAAAAGGCTGGGAAATCATGTCAGATAAATTATCTTTCAAGATTCGTGATACCCAATTGCCTAAACAAGTCAATGTTCCTGGAATGATCGAACGCGTGAGTGTTGATCATGAGGATGTCTTTACTGTGTATGCAAAATTTGCTCGTCAAAATCATGGCGCCTTAATCCGTAGTGAGTTTAACTGGGAAGAATACTGGCGATTTGAAAATGAAGACGAACGTACAGCTGCAATTTATTACGGGGCAAATCAAGAACCTTTAGGTGTGTTATTTTACTGGGTAGCTGAAGATGTGTTTCATATCAAGGAAATGTTTTACATCAACCAAGAAGCGCGAAATGCTTTGTGGAATTTCATTTCGGCTCATTTCTCAATGATTGATTGGGCTGAAGGCGATATTTATAAAAACGAGCCCCTAGCCTTTTTGTTAGACGACAGCCAAATCAAAGAAACAATTGAGCCTTATTATATGGCTAGAATCGTGGATGTAAAAGAAATGTTGCTAGCATATCCCTATTCCAGTACCGCAAAACCGTTTCATTTTGTCGTTAGCGATCCAGTTGCTGAATGGAATAATGGGGTGTTTAGTTTATTATGGGATGAAGAAGATCAAGTATCTGTAACAGATGAACCTCTGGGGCAGCCTGTACACATTGATATTCAAACGTTAACTTGTTTATTGATGAATTACCGTCGACCAACTTATCTCCATCGAATCGAACGGTTAACTACGGATAAAGAAACATTGCATTCATTAGAGCGAATTTTGCCTGATCAAGAAGCTTATTTTAGCGATTATTTTTGATCCTATTAAAAAAATGCTCAACAAAGGATGATTTTATGAAGGACTATCTTGTTATTCCAACTTTGCTAGCCAATACTACTAGCATGACATTATCATTTGCAGAAATAGAGGCAAAAATGATAGACAAGCACGGATTGCCTGAACTAGCTAAAACGTATAGCGCATGGTGGACAAAAAAAGAGCATTCGTTTTCAAGTGCATGGGCTGCTTATGGCTATCGTGTGGATAAGGTTGATTTAGTAAATCAACTTGTCTGTTTCTCAAAAAAATAAAAGGATACACTAACTTAGAGGTGAAAAAATGAATATATATTTTGCAGGACCAATGTTTGCCAAAGCAGACCTTCTTTATAATGAATATTTAGTAAAAAAAATTCGTGAATTAGATGATTCAATCGAGGTTTATTTACCACAAGAAAATGAAGGGATCAATGATAAGACAGCCTATGCTGACAGTAAGATGATAGCTCTAGCTGATACTGAAAAAGTACTTGAAAGTGATTTACTTGTTGCTATTTTAGACGGAATTACAATCGATGCTGGGGTGGCTTCTGAAATTGGTGTGGCCTACGCTAAAAATATTCCAATGATCGGTCTTTATACCGATACACGCCAACAAGGTGCCAATAATCAAAAGAAATTAGCAGCCTTAGGCGATATTGCTGAAAATCAATTCCATTATCTAAACCTATATACAATTGGTTTGGTAAAATTAAATGGAGCCGTCGTCAGTGATGAGCAATCATTTTTGGATTCAATCAAACAAACGTTAAACAAATAAACACATCGGAGGCTTTTCTATGAAGTTAGAATTTGAGGATAAACAAGAAAAAAATGCATTTTATTTGTTACTTGTGTTCGGTATTATCACATTGATCGTCAATATCGTGAAGACATTTGTCGTTCAACCAACAGAACAATATATGCTGTTGACATTTGAAATGATTGCAGGGATTGCTGTGATTTTTGTCCCTTTTATTTTCACAAAATTTACAGGTTTGGTTTTCCCTAAAATGGTCCGCCTGTATTATTGGTTTTTTATCTGGATCGCCGTTTTTCTTGGCACCGGTTTGCGCTTGATCATTATCGTGCCCTTTTGGGATAAAATTCTTCATGCCGTTAGTCCTATTTTGTTAGTGGCTGTGGGGTATGCGATCATTGGGTATTGTTTACGTGAGTCAGATTTTTCAAAAATCAGTCCTTGGCTATTCATTATCATGGGGTTTGCATTCGCTGGATTATGCGGCGTTTTCTGGGAGTTCTGGGAATTCCTATGTGATTCGCTGGGAAATATGAACTTACAACGTTACATGACAGAAGCTGGACAGCCATATATCGGTCGCGAAGCCTTGATGGATACCATGGATGACTTACTTACCAATACGATTGGTGCTTTGATTTTAACGGTTTATAGTTTTACTCAACGACATAAACCAGACTATTTTAAAGCTTATGCATTTAGAAAAGTAACTAAATAAAAATAAGCTCAGAACTAAACGACTTTTTCGTTTTATTCTGAGCTTTTCTTGCTATTATTCTACTTCTAACTCAACTGAAATATTCCCTCTTGTTGCTTTTGAATAAGGACATACTTCATGGGCAGCCTTCACTAACGCTTCAGCCGTTTCACGATCGACATCATCGATTTTCACTGACAGAACCACGCCAACTTGGAATCCAGATTCTTCATCACTGAATAAAGAAACGGTAGCTTTTACTGTGCTTTTTGATGTGATTTTTTGATTAGCCATTACAAGTTCTAATGCACTGTTGAAACAAGAGCTATACGCTGCTGCAAATAATTGTTCTGGATTCGTTTTATTTTCTTGATGAGGTCCAGGCGAAGTTACTTGATAACTGAATGATTTATCTGGTGAAAAGACTTCCCCTTCTCTTCCGCCAGTATTGATGATTGTTGTTGAATAGATTTTTTTCATGATTCATTCCTCCAATTCTTATTATCATAGCTCTATCGTACAATTAAATTGTACACAATATTTATACAGATGTACATTAGTTTGCTTCAACTGTAGTGATTTTTTTAATAAAAAGACTGCAAAAAGTGTACGCTTAATCGCTCATTGCTTCTTGAAATCTTGATAATCTATCTGTTATTGGTCGATACTGCCAATTTGCTTGCTTAAAGAGTTGACTTGTTCGATCAAAGCAAAATACTCTTTTTCATTAAAATCCAGCTGAGTCAGGCATCCCTCTACTTGATCATAAATTGCAGTCTCTAACTGAATTGCTTTTTCAGAAAGTGAAATGATCACAATGCGTTCATCTTCAGGTAATCTATTTCGATTAATGTACCCATTTTTTTCCATTCTTTTCAACATCGGTGTCAATGTTCCTGTATCCAGCGCAAGTTTTTCTCCAATGTCTGAAATCCGCTGATCTGAATATTCCCATAAAACTAGTAACACCAAGTATTGAGGATAGGTTAACTGAAATGGTTTTAATGCTTTCGCATACATCCTATTAAATTGCTTTGAAGCCGTTTGTAATGAAAAACACAATTGCTCTTCTAGTCGTCTGTTTTTTTTAGCCACTGGATCCCTCTTTTAATTGCTTAATATAATAGTTAGATTCTACACAATATCGTTTTTAAAATCAATATTTTATACTTACGCGAAAAAATGAGACAGCCGCTTAAACAGGCTATCTCATTTTTGATTTTATTCTTCTATCGGTTCATTTTTGAAAACTAATTGTTCACCTAACAAGCTGATTGTTACTTTGGTTTTAGGTAAGACTTTGCCCGACACAATCTCTTTTGCCAATGGTGTTTCGACTTCTTTTGTAATAAAACGTTTCAATGGACGTGCACCATAAGCTGGGTCATAGCCACTTTCTGCGATCCATGTTTTAGCTTCATCAGAAATGACTAATTCGATCTCTTGATGTTCTAAACGTCTTGCCAATTGAGCAGTCATTTTTCCGATAATGCCTTTGACATTTTCTAAGCTTAGCGGTGTAAACAGGATTGTGTCATCAATTCTATTTAGGAATTCTGGTTTAAAATTGCCGCGTAAAATGGTCATTACTTGTTCTTCCACTTCTTCTGGAATCGTTCCTTCTGAGGTCACACCTTCAAGCAAAAGTTGAGAACCGATATTACTTGTCATGATCAAGACCGTATTTTTGAAATCAACTACTCGTCCTTTCGAGTCAGTCAAACGACCGTCATCTAAGACTTGTAGTAAAATATTGAACACATCTGGATGTGCTTTTTCGATTTCATCTAATAAGACGATCGTATATGGATTGCGGCGAACAGCTTCCGTTAATTGACCACCTTCTTCATAGCCGATATAGCCTGGAGGTGCTCCAACTAAACGAGACACACTATGTTTCTCCATATACTCACTCATATCGATTCGGACCATGTGGTCTTCTGAATCGAATAGGTCTTCTGCTAATGCTTTAGCAAGTTCAGTCTTCCCAACACCTGTTGGCCCTAAGAATAAGAATGAACCTAACGGACGATTTGGGTCTTGCAAACCAGCGCGTGAACGTATTACTGCATCACTTACAGCATCTACGGCTTCATCTTGACCAATGACACGTTTATGAAGTGTTTCATTCAATTTCATTAGTTTTTCACGTTCACCTTCAACTAGTTTTGTTACAGGAATCCCTGTTAAACGACCCACAACTTGTGCAATTTCATTTTCAGTCACGGCTTCTTGAACCATCCGGACATTGTCTTTAGCATTTTTTTCTTCAAGTTGTTTTAGCTCTTCTTCTAATTTAGGAATCGTACCATGACGTAAAACAGCTGCTCGTTCTAAGTCATAATTGTTTTCAGCATCTTCTAATTCATGTTTTGCCTTGTCGATTTCACCACGTTTATTGCTGACAGCATTCACTTCTTCTTTTTCTGTTTCCCATTGCATCTTCATGGCATTCGCTTCTTCACGAAGATCTGCCAGTTCTTCTTGCAATGCATTTAGACGTTTTTTACTAGCATCATCGGATTCTTTTTTCAAGGCAGCTTCTTCGATCTCTAATTGCATCAATCGACGTGTTACTTGGTCAAGCTCGGTCGGCATTGAATTCATTTCAACTCGAATCGTTGCGCTCGCTTCATCGACCAAATCGATAGCTTTATCTGGCAAGAAACGATCCGTGATGTAGCGGTCAGATAACGTTGCTGCAGCAACTAAAGCATTGTCATGGATGTTCACGCTATGATGAATTTCAAATCGTTCTTTTAAGCCACGTAAAATACTGATTGTATCTTCAACAGTTGGTTCTTTAACTAAAACTTTTTGGAAACGACGTTCTAAGGCTTTGTCTTTTTCCATATATTGGCGATATTCATCTAGTGTTGTTGCTCCAATCAAATGCAATTCACCTCGGGCCAACATAGGTTTTAATAGATTGCCAGCGTCCATACTACCTTCTGTTTTACCGGCACCAACAATATTGTGAATTTCATCAATGAAAAGAATGATACGTCCTTCACTTTTTTTCACTTCTTTTAAAACTGCTTTCAAGCGTTCTTCAAATTCACCGCGGAATTTAGCACCAGCAATCAATGCACCCATATCTAATGAAAAGATAGTTTTGTCTTTTAAATTTTCAGGTACATCTTTGCGAACGATTCGTTGGGCTAACCCTTCGATAATTGCTGTTTTCCCAACGCCTGGTTCACCAATCAGCACAGGATTATTTTTTGTCTTCCGCGAAAGAATACGAATCACATCTCGAATCTCTTCATCACGGCCGATTATGGGATCTTGATTGCCGCTTTTCACTTGTTGTACTAAATCTACCCCATATTTTTCTAAAGCTTTGTATTGTTCTTCTTGATTTTGAGAAGTCACACGATCTCCCCCTCTCATGTCTTCTATATTTTTACGTAATTTTTTTTCTGTGATTCCCTGACTTGTTAAATAGCTTGTTAAACGGTAGTTTTTCAATTTCATCAACGCTAAAATCACGATTTCAGTTGCTAAAAATTCATCTTGGAATGACTCTCTAAGTTTATCTGCTTCACCTAATAAATTAAACAAATTTTGGCTCATACTTTGACCATATTGAATGTTGCTACCCTGAATAATTGGGTATTCATCGATTGCTTTATCGATTTCTCGTTCAAAAGCGTCTACATCAACGCCTGCATCTGTATAAAAATTACGCCCAAAATGATTAGGTTGCAAAAAAATCTTCCATAGGTGCGCAATATCTATTTCCTGATGATGACGAGTAACGGCTACTTGTTGCGCCTCTGCAATTGCCTCTTGTAATGTCGTTGTCATTTTTTCGATGTTCATAGAATTACCTCCTAAATTTAAAAGCGGAACAAATCGATTTATCCTGTAGAAAATCAGGAAATTAACATTGAAACGTTCTTTATTTCATTGGTAATTTGTCTATTTTCATAAGGATTGATTTGTGCAGCTAGATAATTGTTAAAGCGGAGCGGGCTCGTACAGCTCTGACAGAAAAATAGGAAAATCTGACTGAGGTGCTTTTTGCCTCATTTAGATTTTATCTTTTTTCCGAAGAGCTAGCCCGCGTAGCTAGATAATGTAAAGCGAAGCGGGCTCGTACAGCTCTGACAGAAAAATAGGAAAATCTGACTGAGGTGCTTGTTGCCTCATTTAGATTTTATCTTTTTTCCGAAGAGCTAGCCCGCGTAGCTAGATAATGTAAAGCGAAGCGGGCTCGTACAGCTCTGACAGAAAAATAGGAAAATCTGACTGAGGTGCTTGTTGCCTCATTTAGATTTTATCTTTTTTCCGAAGAACTAGCCTGCGTAGCTAGATAATGTTAAAGCGGAGCGGGCTCGTACAGCTCTGACAGAAAAATAGGAAAATCTGACTGAGGTGCTTGTTGCCTCATTTAGATTTTATCTTTTTTCCGAAGAGCTAGCCTGCGTAGCTAAATAATTGTTAAAGCTGAATAAGCTCTTTAATTTCTACTATATAAATAGTACTTTTAACTTATAAAAAAGCATAAGGTCTGATTAATTTTGACCTTATATCGTTATTATACTCATTTAGTCAGTAAAGGTCAAACAAAAAACACTCTTTTTTATTTTCCTTCTCTTTATGATAACGCAACGTTTTATTTTAGCAAAAGATATGCGGCTAATCAGAAAAAAGATTGAGATCCAAAATCAATTGGACTCAATCTTTTACTCAATCTTATAGTAATTCCCCAAATCGTTTGACATAGAATTTTTTTACGATCATGACTAGGAATAAATAGGACACTATTGTTAAACCTAACCAAGCAAAGTAATTTAACGGCAGCTCAGCTAATCCTAAACTTTGTCCAAAACTTGTAAACGGTAAAATCGTTCCAACCGCAATTCCTAAAGACGTAATAGTCGTTAAAATAAACGACGCTCTGCTTTGGATAAACGGAATTTTAGGTGTTCGCAATGTATGAATCACCAACGTTTGTGACCAAAGAGATTCTATAAACCAACCAGCGTGAAAAATCGCAATAAAAGTCGCTTGTTGTGCTGGATCTAAATCATGGTAGTTTCCTCCAACTAGTTGAGGACAAATGACAAAATACATTAACAAATAAGTCGTAATGTCAAAAACTGAACTTGTAGGGCCCAACCATTTCATAAATGAACCAATCTTTGAAGCGTTCCATTTTTTAGGTTGCTCTAGGTACTCATCGTCTACATGATCCCAAGGAATTGACATACATGAAATATCATAAATCAAATTTAAAAAGAGTAGTTGTAACGGTAACATAGGTAGAAACGGTAAAAAGATACTTGCTACTACAACTGAAAACATATTACCAAAATTAGAACTCGCCGTCATTTTGACATACTTCATGATATTACCAAAAGTCGTTCTTCCTGCTAATAGCCCTCGTTCCAAGACCATCAAGTCTTTTTCAAGTAAAATAACATCTGCCGATTCCTTTGCAATATCAACCGCCGTATCGACAGAAATACCAACATCAGCTTCTTTCATTGCTGGGGCATCATTGATCCCATCTCCCATAAAACCAACGGTATGGCCAGCTTCTCTTAATATTTGAACGATCCGCGTTTTTTGTTGAGGTGTCAATTTCACAAAAATATTATACTTTTCAGCAATCGTTTTTAGTTCAAAATCATTCATTTTAGTAATTTCATTCCCTGTAATCAGTTCTTCATTTGCTAGTCCAACTTGTTTACAAACTGATTTCGTCACCAGAGCATTATCACCAGTCAATACTTTGACCCCAACCCCATGTTTTTTCAACGCTTCCAATGCAGCTTTTGTTGTTTCTTTTGGCGGATCAAGGAATGCAAGATACCCAATTAAAACCATTTCATTTTCATCTGAGACAGAAAACTCATCAATGGTCGCTGGGTTTGTTTTTTGAGAAACAGCTAACACACGTAGCCCGTCTTCATTCAATTCTTCAACGGTTTTCAAAATTTCTTTTTTAAGTGATTCTGTTAAAGGCGTCACGGTTCCTTGATAGTCTACAAAACTTGAAATTTCTAACATTTCTTCGACGGCACCTTTTGTAATCATTTGCGTTTTGCCAGATGTATCTTCGATCACAACACTCATACGACGTCGTTTAAAATCAAAAGGAATTTCATCTACTTTTTTGTATTTAGAAGAATCGATCGATAATTCTTCTTTTGCGGCGTCAATAATTGCGACATCCATTAAATTTTTCAAGCCTGTTTGATAATAACTATTAAAGAATGCATGGCGCAACACTCGGCTATCTTCCTTGCCATCACAATCTAAATGATACTCTAAAATAATCTTATCTTGAGTCAATGTACCTGTCTTATCTGTACATAAAACGTCAATTGCACCAAAATTTTGAATCGCGTTTAGATTTTTGATAATTGTGCCTTTTTTAGCCATACTTGAAGCGCCTTTAACAAGATTCGTCGTCACGATCATCGGCAGCATTTCAGGTGTTAGCCCCACCGCTACAGACAACCCGAAAAGAAACGCTTCAAACCAATCACCTTTTGTTAATCCGTTAATTAAAAATACTGCTGGCGCCATGACTAACATAAATCGAATCAACAACCATGAAGTTTTGCTGATGCCGACTTCAAAATTTGTTTGAGGGTTTTTGTCTGAAACATCTTGTGCTACTTTTCCAAAAAGAGTGTTATCTCCTACTGAAACAACAATTCCTTCTGCACTACCGCTAATAACATTACTGCCCATAAAAACAATATTTTCATATTCTGTTTCCACGCTGTTTCCTTTTAACTTGTAATCTGCTCTTTTTTCAACTGGATAACTTTCGCCCGTCATTGCAGATTGAGACACAAATAAGTCTTTTGTTTTGGTTAAACGGATATCAGCTGGAATCATATCACCTGCAGATAATTTTATGATATCGCCACAGACGATTTCTTCTATTGGAAGTTCTACTTCTTTTTTTCTACGGACAACGGTTGCCGTAATCTTTACCATGTTATTCAATTTTTCTGCTGCTTGATTTGATTTAACCGATTGAATCAATGTCATTGTACCGCTGATCAACACCATCGCCATGATGATAAGTACACCTATAAGATCACGATCTGCTGGTGGTGCAATAACATAATCTGTTATAAAGGAAATAATAGCAAGTGCGATCAAAACAATTGTAAATGGCGTAAAATAAGCTTTGATTATTTCAACGAATAGCGGTGTTTTTTTGCCGTGAGTAATTGTATTTTCACCAAATTCCTCTCTTGATAAAACCGCTTGTTGGTTTGATAGTCCTATTTTGGAAGAGTTGAAAAAGGTAATGATATTTTCGGCTGAGTTCCGTGCAAAATATTCATATGACTGATTATTTTTTTCAGTTAATGCTGTTCTTTTATCCATGTATTTCTCCTTCTTTCTAAAACTCTGATTAATGAAATGTAGGATAGTCTAATACAAACGATCATCCTTTACAATCTCATTGTGTTCTCTCTATTTTAGGAATCGGACTGATAGATAAAAGAAAATCTGTTAGCGGAGGAAATTGCTTTTTTGCCCTAGAAACAAATAGACAATAATAATTATAATTTCTTCAACAGATTTCTTTATCCATGAGCCCTTAATCATCTGACTACTGTCATCCATTTGTTTCCATCTCCTTTAGCGTGATATGTTTGATAATACCGAAATTCCGAGTGTTCTTTTTTGTGCAAAGATTTTTCTTAAATTTTTTTAAGATCACATCCCCATCTGAGTATGCGCTACTTATACGTTGGTAACCAAAATGATCATAAAAGCCCCAAGCTTGTTTACGACCAGTTAAAAATACAGATTGAAAGTTCATCAGCTCTGCTATTTTTTCTGCAAATTCAAGTAATTGTTTTCCTATCCCAAATCCTTGGTACAACTCATCAATCGCAACTTGCTTGATCTGAGCCATCGTGCGGCTTCTTTTTGAAAGAAGTAACGTCCCTACAACTTCCCCGTCAATCATAGCAGCTATATGGAGGTCGTATTTTTCATGAATAGGCAATTCTTTGATCCATTCCTTTCCAGCACTGGTTTTAAGTAGCTTGTTTCTTAAAAAAATACCTCTCCAATATTCTTCACTATTCCAATTAATTACGTTGACCTTCACTGTTTTACCATTTTGATTCCTCCATTCTTTTAATTGCTCATTTGATTGATTTCTATGATTTCTGATAGTTGAGACAATTCTGAAATAATCGTATTGACTGCTAATACGCCATTTCTTGTCGCTTCGATTTCTAAGAATAGTCTTACTTTTTGTCCTGCTAAATCGGTACAAGAGAATTTAGTAAAGGTTAAACAATATTTATCGAGTAACTGAATAATTTCAGTTCTAAGCATGACTTCACTTGTATTACTAGCAATAACCGAAAGATAGTGAATCGACTCTACTTGTTCGTCTTCTTTTTGGACAGCCAAGTTGTCCATTTTAAACGATAGATTCCTCAGCAAAATATTAACGAGCATCAAAGCAACTGCGCAACTTATTCCTTCGATCACAAACCCCGCTCCGATCAAACTTCCAACAGCAGCTGAACACCATAAGGTCGCGGCAGTATTGATACCTGTTACGCTAAAGCCTTCTCGCAAAATTACGCCTCCAGCAAGGAATCCGATACCACTGACTACTTGAGCGGCTATTCTTGTAGGACTGCTATCATCCTGAATCAAAGTGGATAAAGAAACGAATTGACATGCACCAAATGTTACCAAGGTCATTGTTCTCATTCCAGCTAGTTTTTTTCGCCATTGCCGTTCTGCTCCAATAATCATTCCTGCAAAAATGCTGGACATAATGTTGATTAAAAATTCATAAGCTTGCTCCTTTCTTAGATTTGTTGTTAGTGTTTGGTATGCTCGAAATGACATGATGTGATTCAGTATTTTGGTTACTTCTCTCTCTTCGTTCGCCAAGTACTGTTCATCATCTACTCTGTCTTTCCTTTTTATACTTTGGCTTTTAAGTCCAGAGATGGGGGATCGATATGCCATGATTCAGTATTTCGGTTACTTCTCTCTTCGTTCGCCAAGTACTGTTCATCATCTACTCTGTCTTTTCTTTTTATACTTTGGTTTTTAGGACCAGAGATGGGGGATCGATATGCCATGATTCAGTATTTCGGTTACTTCTCTCTCTTCGTTCGCCAAGTACTGTTCATCATCTACTCTGTCCTTTGGCCAATCGTAGTGATTCACAGCAAAAAACCTTCCGCCAAAACTCAGCGGAAGGTCATAAATAAGCGCACAAAAAAAAGCCTGTATGATCTAGTCGTTGAGTTTTGGCACTATACAACGTAAAAAGCAGAGCTTTTAGCTACCTTATGAAAAGCCTTGTAATCGACAATCCCTGTTCTACCCATTGGCATCTCTCGATGTTTTTGGGCAGTAGCCTGTGTTTGTATAGGAGCCTCACCTAACAAATCTATTTAGTTATCTTACAGGTGAAACTATACCATCGTTATAAAACAAATGTCAATGCTTTTTTTGAAAAAATAATTATTTACTCTATAAAAAACAAAAATGACGAGCCTGGGACATAACTAAAAACGTTATGTTTCAGGCTCTTAGTAACCGAATAAACGGTGGGCGCAGAAGCAACTCCTTCGGAAATAAGCCGAAATTGCTGTAAAACACAACAAGGAACAAGTTGATGTTGTACAGTACCTACTTGGTCACAAAAATTTGAAGAGCAATTTTCGTAAATTCCTTCTTATTTCTCGGAGTTAAACACTTCTGTACCAACCTCAAACATTATCGACTTCAAAATGATTAAATTTTTTCAACTTTTATTACTGAATTCCCAACAACTTGTGGTGGAATCGACATAGTCATTGCTGGTAAACCGACTAATGTAAATTGGATTTTATCACCAGTCTTTAAACTACTTTCTGTGAGTCCATCTGCTAATTGTTCCGTTGTGACATTCAAAATAACACCATCATTTTTCATCATACCAATCATTTTTTCTGGATCTTCCACTGCTTCGACTTCTTTTAGAACCAAACGAGTCGATTGATCTACTGTATCATTTTTTTTAGCATCTTCAACTAAAATAGCTGTAAAAATGGATTGAGATTTTTCTTGATCTTTCATAGTTGAGGTTTCATCGATCATTTGGTCTTTCTCACTACTCATTGACGTTTTTTCACTTACTTTTGACGAGTCGGTTTTATTTTGTGTGCATGCGGCTAAAGAAATCAATGCAATAACCGTTACAAATGTTATAGTAATTTTTTTCATAGACACGCCTCCATTGTTGATACTTTATTATAAACGCTAGACTCTTGCATAGTCCATTACGAGCATTTAGTATTAAGAAAAATTAAAAAAGCAACTGAAGTATCACACACTTCAGTCACCTATACTCAACCTATACAGCAGTCGGAAAAGTCAGCTCTATCCATTTCTTCGATCATTACCAGACATTGTAATTTCTTGAGCCAAGTAACGGATTCGTTCCATGATACGACGAGCTTTTAAGGGTTCTTGTTCTCCACGCTGGGTCACGGATAAATGTTTCTCTAGCTCTTTTAAATCAAGGTTCGATGAAAAGAACGTTACCAATTGTTCTTGCATACGATATTGTAAAATAACGCTTAATACATCATCTCGAATCCAAGAAGTCATTGATTCTGCCCCTAGATCATCAATCATCAAAACAGGTGATTTCTTGACAGCGTCCAACTTAGGTCCAACCATATCTTTACCAATTGCCTGTTTCATTTCAACTGTAAAGGTCGGAAAATGGACAATGGTTGTTACAAAACCACGCTCAGCTAAACTATTCGCAATTGCACCTAATAAGAACGATTTCCCTACACCGAAAGTACCTTGAAGATACAAGCCTTTATGGAATTCTTTTGGATTTGTTGTATACTCGTTTAAAAATTTCATAGTTTCAGCCATTGCTTGAGCACGACCTTGAGATGCCGTATCAAATCTATTCAAACTAGCTTCTCGGACATCTTTAGGCATATCCATTGCTCGGACGCGTTTGCGAATTTCATCTTCTTTTTGCTTCGCGATCAACGCTTCTGTAGGTACATAAGTCACATCGATGTAATGGAAATTCAAGGTTAGTTGAGGCTCATATCCAGGAGCAATCATCGTTGGGTCATTTAATTGATATTTACGTTTTTCTTGAACAAACTCATAAAGTTTCGAATAGCTTTTTCGAATATCATCGTCCGTCAATCGTTCACGATTTTCTTTGATGAACTGCTGTACATCAGTATCTTTAAGGACAACTTCAACCAGTTCATTATATCGTTCACTCATATCTCTGTTTTGAATGATTTTTGACATTTCTTTCCCTACATCTTCCATTAATTGCCGCCTCCTTTACTCAAGAAATCTTGAATTTCTTTGTCTAGTCGTGCTTGTTCTTCTTTAGATAGTTTCTGCTCTTCAACCGGATTATCTACCCAATCTGGTAATGTTTCTTGACGAATCGGTCGATTATTTTGTCCATATCTCTGCCTAGTTTGTTTTTGTTCTTTGCCTTTTTTAGCTAACTCGCGTACATGATCGATGGCTTTCTCTGGTGAAAAAATACCGCTTTGAGCCCATTCATTAGCAATTCGATTCACATAATCAGCTTTCAACGTAGGTTGCTTTTGAATATTATAAACATAATTGATTAATACATTGATTACACTGTTCGGTAGTCCTGATTTACTTACTAAATATTTAACCAGTGAACGTTCTTGCGGGGTTGTATACCCACCACGTTCATTTTTTAGTGCTTCTAAATAATTTAACGGAAAATTCTTCTCACTATCCATGATCATCTGAATGTCTTGTGTAGAGAATCCGTTCATTTTCAATGAGTTATACCGATATGTCTGCTGATCTTCTGCAGACAACTCAACCGAATCATTTCGTTGAAATTCACTTGGTCTTTGCTTTTTATCAGGATCATAGGTTCTATAGACTACTCGCTCAAAGTCCTTTACATCGATCTTACTTGTATAATAATCAAATGATTTAGAACAAAAATCGATCATGTCTAATTCTGTAATGCCAAATAAGTTATGGAAAACAAATACTTCTTCTTTGAATCCTACACTATTATCTGGCAACTTGATTCCAAGTTTTTCTATCCCTTGCACAAAATATGCCCAATCAAAGCTTTCATTGACTGCACTTGGCTTTTGTGCTGGTCTTGGATCGTTAAAAGATCGTTTCATTTGGCTTAATAGCTTACTTTGAGAAATGATTTGTTCTTCTTTGAATTGATACACCTCTTTAAAGCTTGCTGAAACTTCTGCAAAACCAGTCAAATTAATAAATTTTGGTTTAAAGCGGTCAAATAATTTGTCCAATTTTCTTTGTCCTACGATGTTTAGAAGGGTTAACGATAATACTTCATCTTTAAAAAAACGTTCAGCTGTTTCAGGATGATTCAACCTGTATAAAAAATGTGCGCCAAGTTCAGAATCGTCTTTGACAAACGTTCCTAGTAACCCGATTCCTTCTAATTTCTTTCTAGCTGTTTGAATTTGTTTGATACTCATGTCCATCATCGTAATCAAATCAGCATGAAAAAGTGACTCACTGACACCAGACTCTTCCACTTCGGATAGGAGTGTCAAGTATAAACTAAAAGCTTCGGCACCAATAATTGGTTGATATAAAAGTGTCAATACTGCTTGTTCTTGATTGGATAACGGATACGATAGTGCTACTTGAAAAATACTTTTAGGATGGACTTCTTTCCAATTCTCTTTCAAGGAAAGACCTCCTTAATCATTGGTTGTGTCTGGATTTGAAGATTTTGCTTTGTCTACGATTCCTTGTAATTCTTTTAAGAACACACTCATATCTTTGAATTGACGGTAGACACTGGCAAAGCGAATATAGGCGATTTCATCTAAGTTCACTAAATCTTCCATTACATATTCGCCAACTAGAGTAGTTGAAATCTCATTTTCGCCTAAGCTACGTACTCTATTTTCGACATTGTCAACGATTTGCTCCATTTGTTCCATAGCAACTGGGCGTTTCTCAGCTGATCGGATCAAACCACGTAAAATCTTCTCTCTGTTAAATTCTTCTCGGTCACCATTTTTCTTGATGACTAACAATGGCGCTGCTTCAATTCGTTCAAATGTTGTAAAACGGTAATTGCAATTTTCACATTCTCTTCGACGACGGATTGCACGTCCATCGTCTGCTTGTCGACTATCAATTACGCGAGAATTATTATGATGACATCTTGGACAACGCATAGTGTTCACCTCATTTTATCTAATAATATCTATGTTTAACGTTTCGTTTTAATATACTTCCTATATTATAACATGAAATGCTTGAGAAACCAGCCATTAACGTTTACTTCTTAACCATTTTTTTCTTATTGTTGCGTTCTAATTTTAGAACGATTTTCTGCTTTTAAAAAAAATATAGGTGTAGTACAAAAGTAAAAATCACTTTTGTATCACACCCTAAATACGAATAAACGGTGGGAGTAGAAGCAAACCCTTCGGAAATAAGCTTCTGTCCCAGCCTCATTGTCATCTTATAGTTCTATTTTGTCTCGCGTTCCCCATCCTGTATTCCTATGGGTGATGTACCCCCAAATTCGAACAGGCGATAATACGAAGATTGCCCATAACACAGTAAAAGGAAACGCAAAGAACACAATCCATTTGTCCCTTTTTGCTAAATCGTTCCTTGGAATTGAAAGATATGCCAAGGAATAAACCGCACTAAAAGCTAAAGGAGCAATTAAAATTAATGGAAAATCGCTCATTACGAAAAATACCCAATAAATCAATTGATATTTAATAACATTCATCGCTGCAAACATCGCCCAGCCAAATGACTGTCTAAAAAAGACAAAACTACTAACAGGAAACAGAGCTAAACGCCAAAAACCTCGAATAAAACTTCCTCTGCTCCAACGGAGATGTTGTCTAACATGATGGCTCAGTTTATTTGGTAAATCAGTGTATGAAACGGCTGTCATTTGAGCAACAGTTCGCCCCAACAGCATCGCTGATAAAGTCAAGAAACTATCATCTGAAAATTCTACTCTAACACGACCAAATGTTTCATTTTTATATCCTAATTTTTTCGCTAAATTTAAAACCTCTGCTCTATAAAATGCAATTGGCCCACTATTAACGGCTACGCTGCCGAACATAGAATTCATTGAGCGTTCTATCAGCACCATGTGTCCAATCACCAATAAATCTGTGATCACAGTCAAAAGATTATCCGTAACATTTCTAGTCACGATCACACCCGCAACAGAGTATACACGTTCATCTTCAAACGGAATGATTCCTTGTTCTATCGCATGTTCATCAAAAACAGTATCACTATCGATCGTTAAAATAATCTCATTGTGAAAATCGGAAATTTCTAAATGGTTATACGCATTTAACTGAGCTGCTCGCTTTCCACTATTTTTTTGTTTAATAAACTGAAAAGAAACACCTTTTTCAGCAAAAATTTTCCGATATTCTTCTGCAACCTCTGAATAATCAACAAGTGAACTGCCATCATCAACAGCTACTAATTCAGTTGGCAGGAGACTTTGATTTAGGATAGATTCAAACGAGTTTTTAATGTTTTCGATTGGTTCATTATACATAGGCATTAATATATATATTTTTCGATGACTAACTTTTTCATATGCATATGGCGTATATAGAGTACTTAAAATAAGCGTAGCTAATGCAATCCCTCCACTCATTGTAAAAAAAGGCGCAACCCCACTCAACGAATGACGATAGCCACTCGGCAATCTAAATTGAAACCATACAACTCCTAAAGAAAGAATCGAAGTAAGCGTAAATAGTAACAAAAGACCATTTTTATTATATAGTGTATGCTTGATCTTCTGGCTTCGAGTATTTGCCCAAAAGCCTATTTTATAGCGTCTAACTTGCGGTTTGATTCCTAATTCACGTAATAATTTTCTCTGTTGGGGTTTAAACCTAAAATGAATAATGAGTTCTAGTATAAAAACAATCAACATGACCAATAACGGAAGCTTTCCTGATAGAATAAAACTTTCAATTGACGGGTGAAAAAAATGAAGCAACTCATATACTGCAATATATGATATGGAGATAATAGGAATTAAATACAAAAAAATTATGCCTAAGAATTCTAATAAAAAGAAAAATCCTTTTCTCATCAAAACATCCTTTCAAAAAACAATTGTACAATGGTTCTAATATGTTTCGTCTAATAACGATAACTCCTTATTAACTTTATCTCTTTGAATTCAAGGTCTAACCCTTTAGGCAAATCTAATTCTACATTGCCCAACTCAATGCTTCGTTTTTCACCACTTATCAACACTTTTCTATTGAGATCACGCTTGAGTACACTTACCATCAATATTGTCTGCTTTCGCTCTTTTTTTAAGGTATCATCATAGCGAAAAACCTGCTCTTCACGGACTTTTGTTAATTTATTTAATGTCAGTTGCTTTTGAGATTGAGGAAATTTAATATCTTTTTTAATATTGATCTCAGTCAATTCTTTATTTGAAATAGCCGCTATTAACTCTTCCCATGTATAAATGTCAGCGTATTTCTTTTCCTTAACGACCACAAAATCTTCTTGCTCATTTGACGTATCATTTAAAAACAGATCATCTGATTTATTTTTACCATAAATTAGGAAAATTATCGCAAGTAGAAGTAACAATGGTAATAGCACTATTTTTAATAGTTGCGTTGAGCGATTCTTTTCAACGTGTTGTTTTTCTTTACGTCTGATTTTTCTTGAACTATCATTCATTATTTTTCTTACCTCCTACTTGAACAATCCATGATCAATGGAGTCATTAAACTGTTGTTAAATCATAAAATAATTGGCTCTTATCTATAATAATATTTTTCTTGTCTTCATAGATATCGTGATCGACAGCATAAATTACTAGATCATATTGTGTCAGTTGTTGATAATCCGGTTCTAATGTGACAATTGTTTCATCGGTCGACACACTATACGGATGCATCACATCATCATAAGCAACAACGGTTATATTTTTCTCTTTTAATTTTTTTATCAAGGAAATAACCGAAGACATTCGAATATCTGCAACATTTTTCTTGTATGTTACACCAATAACAGCAACAATCATCTCTGTAAATTCTTTTTTGCTCTTAGACGCAAGATGGTTAATTTTCTCTAAATAATAATCAAGCATTGAATCATTGATTTTTCCAGCTGTATCAATTAGTGGTGTTTCAACTCCCCGATCTGCCATCAGCCAAGTCAGATAATAAGGGTCTACAGGAATACAATGCCCACCGATACCTAAATTAGGCGTAAATTTCATAAATCCAAAAGGTTTAGTTGCTGCTGCTTCCAACACTTCTCCTACTTTGATATCTAAGTTATCCGAAATTTTTTGAAGTTCATCTGCTAAAGCGATATTCACTAATCGAAATGTATTTTCATATAGTTTAGCGAGTTCAGCTGTTTTTAAGTTGGGAACGGATGACACATGGCTTCCAAAAAACTCTTTCACTTCAGCTAAGCACTTATCTGTATGGCCCGCAACGATTCTTGGGATCTTTGCACTAAGGGATTGGGTATTTCCTGGATCAATTCTTTCTGGGGAATAGGCGATGAAAAGATCGACTCCGATTTGGTAATCGAGGTTTGAAAACTCTGCAACGAGGTAGTCTTCTGTCGTTCCAGGATACGTTGTACTTTCTAAAATAATCAATGACCCTTTTTTTACTTTATTTTTAATCAAATCAACTGCCGATTTGATATAACTTAAATCTGGAATTTTATTTTTATCAATTGGTGTTGGCACGTCAATAATGTAAACATCTTTCGCGACGATCTGTTGCGCATCATACGTAAAAATCGTTCCTTTTTCTTGTAGCATTTGAACCGTTTCGTTTGATACTGTATCAAGAGGACTTATTCCCTTATTCAGCATGTCCACTTTTCGTTTATCAACATCAAATCCAATTACTTTATGTCTTTTTTTTACATGATTGATGACACTTGGTAATCCAACATACCCTAACCCAATAACTACTACTTCTTTTTTCATTTCACTTTCCACAATCCTTTTCTGCAATCTTTTCACTCACAAAAGATAACACACACTCAGCACAATTGTCTATGCTACTACCAACAAAAATGTTATTTTATTATATGTATAAAAATGTCCGTTTTACAGTTCAACAATAGGGTTAAAAGAAAATAACGCGTAATAAACATTGTTTATTACGCGTTATTTTCATCTTGTTTTTCATTATTTTTAAAATAACATAAAAAAACAAAAAATAAATTACATTATTTTATCCAAAAATATTTTTCGTCACCCATTTTTGTACGTTATTTTTTGTCTCTAGAATACTGTTTTGATTATCGAATATGATATTTGCTTTTTGTTTTTTTTCCTCTATAGGTAATTGACTATCGATTCGTAGTTGCGCTTGCTCTTCGGATAAATTATCACGTTTCATCAAACGAACTAGCTGAATTTCTTCTGGTACATACACCACAGCTACTTTATCGACAAACACATCATAACCGCCTTCATACAATAACGGGATATCCACAATAACTAATGGTGCTTGATCTTTTTTGTCATTAATCTCAGTTAAAATTGCTTCTTTCAAAAATGGTGAGAGTACTTCATTAAGCTTTTTTCTTTTTTTTTCATCAGAAAAAATAATCTCACCTAATTTTTTTCGATTTAATGCCCCTTCTCTATTCAAGATTTCTGAACCAAAAACAGCCACTACTTTTTTTAGTGCTGGCTTCCCAACTTCAACGATTTCCCGCGCAATGATATCGGCATCGACAATCGGAAAATTCAGACTCCTAAATACAGATACAACCGTACTTTTCCCCGTTGCAATACCACCTGTCAGTCCTAACACCATGCCCATTGGTTAATTCCTCACTTTCAATGTTTGACACTTTGGACAAAAATGTGTACCCCGTTGCGCCACTTTGATTTTTTTTATAGATGTTGTACATCTTGGACAAGGTTTCTCTGTTTGACCGTAAACGTTTAGTGAAATTTGAAATGTTCCAGCTTCTCCTAAGGCATTTAAATAAGTCCGAATCGTTGTTCCACCTGCTTCAACTGCACGGCCTAGAACATCAATAATTGCATAATATAATTGTTCGACTTCTTTTGGCTTTAGTGTGTTTGCGAGTTGTTCGGGATGAATTTTTGCTTCCCATAACGCTTCATCCACATAGATATTGCCTAATCCTGTTACCAAACGCTGATCCAACAGTAACGGTTTAATTGCTTTATGATGTTTTTTTAACCCTGTTCGAAATTCTGACAAACTAAATTCAGATGGAATCGGTTCAGGTCCCAATGCTAAAATCCCTTTGTAATTTTGCCCTTGATCCTTTGGTAATAGGACCATACGACCAAATTTCCGAACATCCAGATAGCGTAATTCACTCCCATCGGTAAAAGTGAAAATCACATGTGTATGCTTGTTCCGCTCTTCTTCTGGTTTATGTGTTTCATATTTCCCTTCCATTCGTAGATGAGAAATCAGATCGTAGTTTGTTAACTTAAAAATCAAGAATTTACCGCGACGTTCCATTTTTTCTATTTTTTGACCCATCAACTGGTTCGCAAAAACTTCTGATTCTGGTGACTCGATGATTCTTGGCCATAAAATCGTCACTTCATCGATCGTCTTTCCAACAACTAATTTTTCTAACCCTTTTCTGACTGTTTCAACTTCAGGTAATTCAGGCAATTTCCTTCTCTCCTTAGAAGAAAAAGACCGAAACGAACACATCAAAGTTTTTTAAACTTTTTCGTTTGCCCAGTCTTTTCTTTGATTATTTTAGTTCATTATTTTGCTTCATACCAAGTTTTGCCCCAACTGCTGTCTGTCAGCAATGGTACATGTAAAGCAACAGCATTTTCCATTACATCTTTAACTAATGCGTTTAGTTTTTCTAATTCAGATTCTGGCACTTCAAAAACAAGTTCATCATGTACTTGTAGTAACATTGTTGCTTGCATGCTTTCTTCCTTTAGCCGTGCTTGCATGTTGATCATCGCTATTTTCAAAATATCTGCAGCACTTCCTTGGATTGGTGTATTGATTGCAGTTCGTTCCGCAAAAGAGCGCAGATTAAAATTACGTGAATTGATATCTGGCAAATAACGGCGGCGGTTGTAAAGTGTTTCTACAAATCCTTTATCTTTTGCATCACGAACGATATCTTCCATGTATTTTTTAACCCCAGGATATTTCTCAAAATAAGTATCAATATATTCTTGCGCTTGTTTTCTAGTAATGCCCAAGTTTTGTGACAAACCATAATCACTGATACCATAAACGATCCCAAAATTTACAGCTTTTGCTTGACGACGCATATTCGGTGTCACATCTTCAGGTTTTTCAATACCAAATACACGCATGGCTGTGCTTGAGTGGATATCTTGACCTTCAATAAATGCTTCTTTCAAATGTTGATCATCTGAAATATGAGCTAAAACACGTAACTCAATTTGAGAGTAATCTGAAGAAAAAATCATCCAGTCTTTTTCTCTTGGCACAAAGGCTTGACGGATTTTCCGTCCTTCTTCTAAACGAATCGGAATATTTTGTAAGTTAGGATCCACTGAGCTTAGACGACCCGTTTGAGTCAATGTTTGCACATATCGTGTATGAATTTTATCGTCTGGCTGAATCACTTTTAGCAATCCTTCAACATAGGTCGATTGAATTTTGGCAATTTGACGGTAAACTAAAATGTCTTCTACGATCGGAGCTTGTTCTTTCAATTGCTCTAATACGTCCACAGCAGTTGAATAGCCCGTCTTTGTTTTTTTAATAACAGGTAATCCCATTTTTTCAAATAAAATCACGCCTAATTGTTTTGGCGAATTCAAATTGAACTCTTCGCCAGCTTCCGCATATATTTTTTGTTCGATTTCACGTAATCGATCTGAAAATTCAATTCGCATTTCTTTTAATCGATTCGCATCCACACGAATACCTGTAATTTCCATATCGCCTAAAATTTTCGAAAGTGGTAATTCCATTTTGTAGAATAGATCTGCTTGATTCTTTTCTACTAATTCTGCATCTAGTTTTTCAGATAGAAAATGAATGGCATTGACTTTTCGTGCAAGATGGCTGAAAAAAGCTTCATCATCTTCTGGCAAGCCTTTTTTCGCTCCTTTTCCATAAACGGATTCATCAGAATGGATATCTGTATACCCATAGTGCTGCGCTACACCCTCAATATCTGCGTTGTTATCATTTGTATCTAATAAATAAGCAGCTAATAAGACATCAAACGTAATGCCTTGAGGTTTCCCAACATATCGGTTAAGAGACACATAGGTGCGTTTTGCATCGTACACTATTTTTTTATGTTTTTCTGATAACAACCACTCAACAAATGGTTTGCTTTCAAACAGTTCTAAACTGTTTGTTGTGTAAACTTTTTTCTTGGTTCCCCACGCAACACCTACGATCGGTGAAGTATGGTAATTATCTTCCAACATTTCAACGTATAAGGCCATATCATCGGTAAACATTTCTTCTGTGAATGTATCTACCACATCAAAGTGAACATCTTCTAGCTCAACTACTTCTTCTTCAACATTCAATTTGCTTAGCATTTGTTTGAATTCCATTTCTTTATAAAAAGGAATCAATTTTTCTAAGTCTTTTCCTTCATATTTAAGTTCATCAATCTCGATTTCAACTGGAGAGTCTACATTGATCGTTGCTAGGCGTTTGGACAGAAAGGCTTGTTCTTTATCGTTGATTAAATTTTCTTTCATCTTGCTTTGCTTCAAGCTGTCGATATTTTCGTACACACCTTCGACTGAACCAAATTCTTTCAATAATTTGATTGCGGTCTTCTCACCAATTTTTGTTACCCCAGGGATATTATCTGAAGTATCTCCGGCTAGACCTTTCATGTCAATGATTTGATTTGGCGTTAAACCATCGTATTTTTCAGCTACGTGTTCAGGTGTATAGGATTCTAGATCACTAACACCTTTGATCGTAATATCCACTTTGACAGAGTCTGTCGCTAATTGTGTTAAATCTCGATCTCCAGACAACACAACAACATCAAATTCGTCTTTTGGAACTTTAGTAGCAAGCGTTCCAATGATATCATCTGCTTCATAATTATCTAACTCATAATATTTAACACCTAAACCAGTCAGTAATTCACGAATGTAAGGCATTTGTTCTTTAAATTCTCCTGGTGTTTTCGAACGGCCTGCTTTGTATTCGGGGTAAAATTCGGTTCTAAAGGTTGTTTTTCCTGCATCGAAAGCGACTAATACATGTGTTGGATTTTCTTTGGTCATAACGTTTTCAAACATATTGTTAAACGCATAGACAGCATTTGTGTGTAACCCATTTTTATTTTTAAAACGTTCTAAGGAATTGTGTAAAGCAAAAAACGCTCGAAAGGCTACACTGTTTCCATCAACTAATAGTAATTTCTTTTTTGTCATCTTTTTTCTCCTCATCTTCAGCAAACTGGTTTCCTTCTTATTCTAACAAAAATCCGTCAACTTTGCAGTAGGAAGGAACTAAAGTTCGCAAAGCTTCATTGAAAACAAATAAGACCCGCTCTGCACACTCAGAGCGGATCAATAGGAGTTCACACAAATGAAATTGATTGCCTTTAACAATTGTCTTTCTTTTATGTTTTTATAGTACAAGGAAATTGTGAATATTGTGTGAACGAATAATTGTCAAAATGTAATTTTTTTCAGGATGATAATTGATTTTCAGTTTATATTAGCTAAACATCTAAACCTTCCTAAGACCATTTTGAAGCTTAGATACATTATTGTACACTTCTACTTTTCTATCCAAATAACAAATGTTGATTTTTAGTGTATTGACTTATAGAAGGTATTCATTTATTTGGGGATCATCATTAAGAAGCATTGTATCTATTTTATTATGATGCTGGAACACAATACTAAGAGTTCACCTCTTAACCTCAACAAATCTGAAGAAACAGTAAGAGCAGATGAAGCGGCTCACAATTGTTTTGTCCTGATAAGATGCAAAGAGTTAATGTACTCGTTTAGAAGAGTTGAAAAAAAATTGATTTTGTTTCAATCTTCATTTGTTTTTTTTTAAGGAAGTGCGAACTTTTACTATTTAGTAGAATTTATTTTGCTTAAAATTCAACCAAACTACACCTGAAAATACGATTATAAACAGACCTAGCCAAAGAATGATTTGAGATACTCTTTCTCCTGTACTTGGAAAAGCAGATTTTGGTCCAGGCACAATACTGCTCGTAACCGGTTTGAAACGAACTGTTTGTTGTTCATTTTTCAAATCGAAATGTTTGCCAATAATCTCATTTTTTGTTTCTAGTGTTTCTGTAAATACGATGCCATCATTGGAAAATTGCTTTCCGTCAACTTTAAATTCGAATTGCATAGTCATCTCAGTTTTTTCAGCAATAAAGTTTTTTTGATCACCTATACCATTAATGATCGAACCATCTGACAGGCGATGCGCGGTTACTTTCACTGTATATTGATTTCCTATAACTAGACCAGTGATTTTAGCTGATTCTATGATAATTACTTCAGAAGCTGCTTCGAAGATTTTTTCACCATACAAACCTTGAGCAATTGTAGTAATAGTAGGATCATTAAAATGAACGGTTTGGTCTTTATTATTTAGATCGTCATGGGTGGCAATAATTTCAGTATCATGACTTAGCGTTTCAGTAAAGACAATGCCATCACCGCGTAATTCTCTACCTTCTAGCATAAAGTCGAATTCAACTGTTTTTTCTTTTTTATCTGCAGTAAATGTATATTCTTCATGAACTTTTTCATAAACTTCTCCTGTAGATAAACGATGCCCTTGAACTACAACAGTATATTCATTGCCAATAATCAAGTCTTTGATTTGAGCTGTTTCTTTTACTGATACTTTTTGTAGTGGATCGAGCATTTGATTTTGTTCGTCACCAAAAGCTTTCGTTTTGATTTTAGGATCAGTAAAGGTAATCGTTTGCTTTTTGTTGGATAAATCCTTATGCTCAGCGATTGTCTCCTTGTTGAATGATAAAGTTTCAGTAAAGACAATACTGTCACCAGCTAAATCTTTCCCGTCAAGAATAAAATCAAAGGATTGTTCCATTTCCGTTTCAGTTGCCGTAAATACCAATTCCTCTTTTACTTTTTCATAAGGCTTGCCTGTCGATAGACGATAGCCTTGAACCGTTACTTTGTATTCGTCACCAATAATTAAATCAGTTAATACAGCTGTTTCTTTCACCGGTACTTTTGCATGAGGATCAAACAGTTGTAGCTCATTTTTGCCTTGTGCTTTAGTCACGATTTTCGGGTCAGTGAATTGAACCGTTTGTTCTTCATTTGATAAGTCTAAATGGATTGCCATCTCTTCGCTTTCGTAGAAAAGTCTTTCTGTAAAGACGATGCCGTTTCCTTGAAGTTCTTTTCCATCCAATTCAAATTCAAAAGTCATTTCCATATTTGGATTAGTCGCGATAAATGTTTTTGTTAAAGAGGCATTCTCATAGGCTGTTTCATCGCTCAATTTATATCCTTGAACGGTTGTTGTATATTTGTGACCTGCAACTAAATCAGTAAAAGTTACAGTTTCGTTTACCGTTACTTTTTTCAGTGGATTAAATAATTGGCGACCATCCTCTCCTTGTGCTTTGGTTTCAATTTTTGGATCATTGACTTTGATTGTTTGGCCAGAGTCATTGATTTCTTCATGTTTTGCGACTTCTTTTTTGCTGACAGTATCATAGATATACTCATAAAATACAAGTGATCTGCCGCGGTATTTATGTCCATCAACCTTTACCTTGACTACATGAGAGCCTTCATATGCAAGCGGAATAAATGAACCTGTGAACGTTTCTAATACTTCAGCCGTTGCTTGATCGATAATTCTTGTTGCATAAAGATAGGTTCTACCAGTAAAAAGCCATTTGTACTGTATCGTATCTTCCAACTCGAGTTCTTTTGTTGGATCAACAAATTTTTCACCGTTTTTGCCTGTTGCTGTGGTATTGATAATTGGATGTTTCGGCTCGTTATCTACATCTACAATCAATAGCTGACCATCATTTTCTGGCGTTACTTTGAAAGCATAATCATTTTCATTTGGTAAAAATCCATGTAGCGGTTCTAGTTCTTTAAAGATATATCCATCTTTATTATAGATTAAGCTTTCAATATTAATTTCGCCGTTTTCATCAGTTTTAAACTCATCAATTTGAACTTTAGTTACACCTGTAACTTTGTATAATGCAAACGGAACTCCTTTTAACGGTCTATTGGCATCTTTTTCTCGTTTGATCAGTTTGATTGGCTGACGTGCCCAACGGTTAATGAATTGTTTGGTGATCAATTGATTAACCTCTACTATTGCTTTTTGCGGTGTACTATCGATAACTCTACCATCTGGTGCTTTAATTTCAGTTATCGTTACTTCTGTTCCCATTAAGATATCATCAAGTCGAGCAATTCCATCTTGATCAGTCACGCGCTCTTCAACAATTCCCGAATGCTCAAACCTGAATGTAGCATCTGTTAATGGAAGTCCTTCTTCGTCTATCTTGCGAGCAGCTATAGAACCAGTTTTGATAATATTTACGCGTATTTTGGCTTGAGTTGATTCTAACTCACCAGCTGTTACCATCGTTTGTTTTCCTTCCATAACCCAGAAGTACTGAGCACCAGAATTGGGAGCATCTCTTTGAAAGTTAATCTCTCCATTGTTCGAAACTGCTGAAGGAGTGATTCTTAATGTATTCCCTTGCTTACTGATACTTGTATTTGTTCCGTTATTTACTTCACGATAGTGCGTAAATACTCCTCTACTATCATTGATTTCTAGCGTTTCACCAGCAATGATTGTAAATTCTTGTCCATCAAATGATGGTTTTGTTCGATGATTGTTTGCATTTGCATCAATTTGAGCTTTATATGCTGCATAATTAGTTAAATCACTTTGAACGGTATATCCTAAAGATTCCCAAACATAAAATTGGGTAGCAATATAAAATTCGTTAGAATCCGCTCCATTAGAGCCAAAATTAACAATGCTATTAACTAGTTTTTTTTGAGATTCAGAAATAAAACCAACAGATGGATGTGGAACATAGCCCTCTCCTTCATTAAATGGAACACCGGGCTGTACACAATAAGCTATTTTTCCATCAATTCTAAATTTTTCTATTTTTGAAACTTTGATAAGCCACGTATCACCTAAACTAACAGAATAATTCATTGGCATTAATTCCATTGAGCCGACTGCATACGTTTGATAAAACGGAATATCGATTACGTTACCTTTATCATTTGTTACATATATTTTTGCTGTTGGATTTGAATTTACGTAATCACCGTACATATACTGTGCTAATGAAATTATTTCCTCATCGCTCAACCCCTGTACATCATATGGGTCTATTCTCGAAGCCAACTCTTTCGCTGAACGCTGATCTGTTGATTCTTTTGTCATTTTATTTTCATTCTCAATTTCTATATTGTCTGTTTCTAATTCTACAGAAGAATCCGTCGATTGATCAAACGACGCTGAACTATCTTCCGAACTATTTTCTAACGGTTCATTCTCTCTTGATTCTACTGTTTCTACATTTGGTCGCTGTTCAATTTTTTCACTTACAGAAGTCTCATTTTCTGCATATGCAACAACTGGTTGTAACATAGGCAAAAAATTTGATGTTAAGGTAAATAAAAGAGCCAAGTAGGTCATTATTTTTTTTAGTTTTAGTTTCATCGTTTTCCCCTCACTGAATCATTTTCTGTTATTTTGATTACTCTCTCAAACAGGTGGTGAACGGATAGTCATCGCTATTCCTCCTTTTTGGGTACAAAAAAAGACGACATTAATAGTCGTCTTGCTCAAGCTTTATTCCATTATTGTTCGTTTGTCATCAAAATAATTCTTTAACTTTTGCAGCACAAATACACTTTTTTCATAAAACTCGTGTCCAAACGTGAAGTTTATAGCAATCGTAACTTCAAACTCTATGAGAGTGGAATACTTAAAAAAGTCTCTCAATGATACAGCAATACCTTTTTCGGTTCTAATCTTTCGCCCTAAGCTGTACTGATAACGAAAGCGGTGGACCCACCGGATATTTTAATGTTATTATTATTGGTTGAATCGATATGTTTTTCCATGTATTTTCAATTTTTGATTATAAGCTAACCGCTGACAAATTTCTTTATAGGCCTCTCCCCTGCCCGTGAACTTCAATGCCGCGCCTCGATGTGGTCTTTTGCCAATCATTGTCTTCTTATGGTCAAATACCAACTGAATTTCTTGATAAATATCCTTTAAATCAACTGAATCAAATCCTTTATACTGTTTCCCTAGTTGTCCTTCTTCAAAATACATGATACGTCGTTCTATACTTTTTTCCTTTTTCTTGATATACCAATCTTCTGAACGATTAAACAACTTGACATATTTTGCGTAGGTCAGAATATCTTCCTTTGCTATTTTTACTGTATCTTTTCTTCCCATAATGCAACCCCCACTTTCTATTTATTAAAATGACAGTAAAGGTTAAAAAGAAGAAGCTAACCCAAAAAGGCTAGGGCACGCCACTATTTTTAGTGTAACGCGCCCTAGCCTAAATAAACACACAAACAAAAAACAAGTATGAACAAAACGGAATTTAATTCTTACTATACACAGAAAAAAATAAAATTTACTTCTATTTTACTCTGTTAATAATGTAAAAACTTTGCTATACTCTAGATTGTGGCTTGCTTCAGTAAGCTACAGGGGTGCATTCCACGTAAAACAGTCCAAAGCTGTCTTATGGTGGACTAGTATTATGCTGACCTGGGCCTGAGAAACCCGGAGAGTGATACTAGTGCATCTCTATTTTTTTATATTAGCTTCTTCTTCTTAAACTTCAATACCACTTAAAATTACCATGATTTTAAAAATAAAACAACCATTTTTTAATTTTTTGTCTATCAATTTGGCAATTTAAATTAAATTACTAATACAAATTAAGCTATTTAGCCACTTTCTTTATTATTTTTCTATTTGTGTTTTCTTACCTTTTAATTATAGTTTCACAAGACCAGGATTACCACTAGCTGACGAGAAAAGAGCTTTTTTTAGATAAATTAACTAATAAAATTGAAAAATTCTATAAATTAGAGCAATTAATGAACAACTAACATTAATTTTTTTTAATGGGTCATTTACAATCTTTTCTTGTAATCTATAATAAAGGAGAATAATAAGATGCAGTCATTAACGGATGGAGAAACTTTAAAGAAATTACGAAAGCTAAGAAGATTAAATCAAAAAGAATGTTGTCAAGGTATCATTTCAAGACATACATACTCTAGAATCGAGCGCAATCAAACCAGCATACAGTTCCATGTTCTCTTAGAACTACTTGAGCGGCTAAATGTTAGTTTTGAAGATTTTTTATTTTTCAAAAAAGAGATGAACCCTCCAATATTTTCTCGAAAGAAGTTATTTGATTTAACTATCGAGACCTTCCAAGAAAGCGAAGGAGTAGAACTTTATTCTTATTTGGAGCAGAATAAACAAAAGAATATGCAAAACTTTCATCACTACTTACTATATAAACAAAAAATGGAACAATTAGATTTTGAAAATAGCGAGAAAATTAACCTTCACGATTTAAATATTTTAAACTCATACATCACAAAATTAAGTTTTTTTTCTATTTTAGATTTAACTTTATTTTCAGATATGTGTAGCTATTTAACGTACGATATAATGAAAACCGCTAGCCTAAAAATCGTTAAACAGATCAAGAATATAATGAATCGGCCAGATACCAAACTTATTTATCAACAGAAACTCCATCTAACGCTTTATACTATTACCTCTGTTGCATTGGAAAATGAAGATTATAATTTTGTCAAACATCTATTGGGAATAACGAGAGACTTTTTAGATTGCTTTCCTAATCATCATTATTTAGTATTTTTGCACTGTAATACACATACTCTAAATTATAAATTAACTACAAATAACTATTATCTCTCAAAATTATTTCTATTAAAAGATTACATGAAAGAAGTCGAAGATTATCAAACTGTTGATAAAATTGAAAAACAAATAAAATTACTAATTCAGCATACCGCTTCAATTCCTTAAAGTGTTATAATTTCATAATTATTTTACTATGTAAAAAGACGTCCATTCTATGCACTCAGAATGGACGTCTGATATTATTTAGTAGACACAAATAAACTTTTTTCCCTACTAATTCATCTTACCAATAATGTGTAGACTAAGGTAGAATATTCCCAGCCGCACAATAAATTTCATACCATTCTTCTCTACTTAATTCAATAGTAGATGCTTTTGCAATCTCTTTGATTCGTTCTTTATTCATACTCCCTGCGATCACTTGCATTTTCGCTGGATGTCTTAAAATCCATGCAGTAGCCAAACCAGTTGACGTACAATTGTGACGTTCCGCAATTTGATCTAACGCTGTATTTAATTCTGAAAATTTGGCATTTCCAATAAATGCACCTTCAAAGAAACCATATTGATAAGGAGACCAGGCCTGGATAGTCATGTCATTTAAACGAGAGTAATCTAAAATGCTTCCATCTCGCTCAATACTTGCATCATCCATCATATTTACATGAATTCCTTGGTCAACCATACCAGTATGTTTGATCCCAAATTGCAGCTGATTTGCTAAGAGTGGCTGTTTCACTGTTTTTTTCAACAATTCGATTTGCATGGGCTTTTGATTACTAACACCAAAATGGTTTACTTTTCCTTGTGATTCAAGCTGGTCAAAAGCTGCCGCTACCTCTTCAGGTTCAACAAGTGTATCTGGGCGGTGAAGTAATAAAGCATCTACATAATCAACACCTAGACGTTTTAAACTTCCTTCAACAGATGAAACAATATGCTCTTTTGAAAAATCAAACATTCCTTTGCGAATACCACATTTCGTCTGGATGATGATATCTTCTCTTTTGATCGATGTTTCTTTCAATGCTTTACCAAAAATGGTTTCACATTCGCCGCCGCCATAAATGTCTGCATGATCAAAAAAGTCAATGCCATGCTCATAGGCTGTTTCAATAATTTCCGTGGGGTTTTCACTTCCGTTCATTCTCATGCAACCAAGAATAACGGATGCTACTTGTAAATCGCTTGTCCCAAATTGAATTTTTTTCACTGAAAGACCTCCTAAAATTGTATTCACGTTTATAGTTTAACATAAAATGATGAAAGGGCTTCATTTTACAACTTTTTTAATAATTTTTTCAATTTGGAAAATTACTTTTTCTGAAAAATATGGTTCCACGAGCAAAACCATCTGGGCGTTTTTCGAATTTAAGGATTGATAGATGACGTTAGTCAAAATAATATCAGCATATAAAATAGCATTCGATGTTCTGGCGTAAGCTACAACTAGATTAAACTTGCCTCTAAAAAAGGTACTGATCCGTTGACCAAGTTCTATTTCTTTTTCAAGTGGTAAGTCCGTTAGCAAACAAATATAAATTCTTTTCTCACTATAAACTGGTGAAATAAGTGAACTTAAAATCATGAAGTAACGATAAGTTAACGCATCTTTCGGTATTCGTTGATAAATTGAATTTTCTTGAATCAACTCACATAATCCTACCTCCAGCTTTTCCATAAAGCCTGGATAATTCTCTTGCAAAGTTCTTCCTGATTGATTTTTTTCAAATTTAAAACCTGAAACCAACTCATAATATAAATGGAATCCTAAAAAGGCTACAACACTTGCTATCGAATGACAGAATTTTGTATCCCAAAAAACTTTTTTTAATTTGTTCGTTGCAACCAACGTATTTGAAAAACAACTTGTTTTCTTCAAATAATGCTCTTCAATGATATACGCTTGCATGCTGGCCCCAAAATAGGGTAAAAAATGGGCTTGAATAATTAAATAGAGATAAGATAGCTCTTCAAAATCCCAGTTTAGAGCAACTTCGTCTACTTTCATAACGGTTACAAACTTAGAGAAAATCAAACTATTCTCTATATACTGTTTCCACTCCTCTTTTATCCAAATTTTTTTTCCTTTCTGATAACGCCACCCAGCAATCTGGATGATTCGAAATAGTGTTTCTTTCTGTATATCATTGATTTGCATCTGAAAAAATTGAATAAACTGATTTGTTAATCGTTTGTTTCTTTCTTTTTTCAATAGTAAAAATTTACTTTCTGTTCCTTGGTATGTAAACCAGTAAAACTGCAAGATAAAAGCACGAATTTGTTCCTCCTCTCCAACAAGTTCATAGGTGCCACGTTTTAAATAAATATCAAATTTTTTAATCCATTCGTTAATTTTTTTTACTCGTCTTCTCATACTCGATTCACTGATCAACAAATTTTCAGCCAGCTGTTTTGCTTGAATATCTTCTTCTTCAATAATCGCTTTTAAAAAAGTAACTTCTGGTAAATCGCTGAAATACTGTACTAAAAAATATTCAACATATATATCGTTGTCTCTTTTTAAATAAATTTGGTTCTTTGATCCATTGCAAATCGCTAAATGTTCTTCTAACTGATACTGTTTAAAAAGCGTATTTATTTTTTTCATAGATCTGATAATCGTCTTCGTATTAATCCCTAATTCAGCTGAAAGTTTTTCTAATGAACGATTATTATTCGTTGATTTTAGTAAATTAAACAACTTAAGCAGCTTGCTTGATTCAAAATCAAGTATCTCTTTATATTCCATTTCAACCCTCCACATTAAAAATAAACACTCATTATATCAATTGAACAAAAAAAAAATAATGAATAGGCATATAAAGTATACGCACTATTCATTAATTTTCATTTTTTATTTTTTATTTCTTTAATTTTGAATACGTAATGTCACGGCATTTGCTGCAACAATCACAGTACTTAGAGACATTAAAATCGCTCCGACAGCAGGATTCAGTATGATTCCCCAGGGTGCTAGAACTCCTGCTGCAAGTGGGATTGCAATGATGTTATAGCCTGCTCCCCACCAAAGATTTTGAATCATTTTACGTCGTGTTTGTTTCGCTAAATCTAGAAAACGAAGAATATCTTTTGGATCACTATCGGTCAAAACTACGTCTGCTGAATCTATTGCGACATCTGTACCGGCGCCGATAGCAACACCGATTGTTGCTCTGACTAAACTTGGTGCATCATTGATGCCATCGCCAACCATCATGACTTTTTTATCTTCGTTCACGTACGTTTGAATGATCTTTTCTTTCTCTTCAGGCAATAATTCACTATGAAATTCCTCGACTCCTAAGTAATGAGCAACTGATTCAGCAGCTATTTTATTATCACCTGTCAACATCACGGGACTAATTCCTTGTGCTTTTATATCAGAGATGAATTGTTTAGCATCTGGTTTTACGACATCACCTAGTGCAATCATGGCAACTAATTGATCTTCGATGATTAAGTAGCTTAATGTATTTCCCTGTTCTTGATAGCTTTGTTTCAATGAGCGGTCAAAAGAAAGATGCAAGCGTTCGACCTCTTTTTCATTGACGATTTTAATTACTTTTCCATTTACACTACCAATGAGCCCAATCCCAGAAATACTTTGAAGATTTTCTGCTTGATACGGAGAAATTTCTTTTTCTTTTAGATAATTCATGATACCAATTGCTAAGGGATGATTCGCATTATTTTCTAGAGCCCCTATCATTTTTAATGCTTCTTTTTGAGTAAGCTCATTTGTAGTCATTTCAATTCCCGTAACAGTGAATTTTCCTTCGGTCAAAGTACCTGTTTTGTCTAACATAATATATTGCATATCGTTTGCTTGTTCTAATGCATTTCGATTTTTTAATAACAAGCCATGCTTGGCAGCAATCGAAGTAGACCGTGCTATAACTAGAGGAATCGCTAATCCTAAAGCATGCGGGCAGGCAATAATAAAAACAGTGACCGTTCGTTCGAATGCAATACTGACATCTTTATCAACAATAAACCAGGTAACAAATGCTAATATCCCCGCTCCAAGAGCTATATAAAATAGCCATTTAGCAACTTGATCGGAGATAGATTCTAATTTTGATTTCTCAGTCTGGGCCTTTTTGACCATATCCATAACTTTAGAAAGATATCCTGTCTCACCCGTTCCTGTGACGCTTATTTCTATCGTTCCACTACCGTTAACAGAACCACCTATTACTTTGTCTTTTTTAGTCTTTTCAACCGTTTTGGATTCACCTGTTACCATTGATTCATCAACTGTAGTACTCCCTTTAATGATTATGCCGTCCGCAGGTATTTTATCCCCTGAACGAACAACCAAGTGATCATTTGCTCTAACATCCTGTAAGGGTACGACTTCTTCACTGCCGTCTTTATTTAGTCGTTTCACTTGATCTGGCAATAGCTCCGCCATTTTCTGTACTGCATCGCTAGCATTGGAAATAGCATTCATCTCGATCCAATGTCCTAAAAGCATAATAACAATTAAAGTAGCTAGTTCCCAGAAAAAATCCATCACGTGATTCTGCGGCATCAATTTATTCATCACAAATGCATAAACACTATAAAAATAAGACACTGAAATCCCCATTGCAATCAGCGTCATCATCGCTGGACTCTTTTGCTTCAGCTCCATTTTAGCGCCACTTAAAAATGGTTCTCCACCATAAAAGAATAAGATAGAAGCCAGTCCTAAGACCAACCATTCTGAACCTGGAAATGTAAATTGAAAAGGTAAATCAACACCCATCATTGGGGATAGAAAAATAATTGGAATGGCAAGAATCAGCGAGAGCCAAAATTTTTGTTTGAAATTTCCCATATGCATGGAATGATCCATACCAGACATCTGCTCATGAGCCATCATTGAGTTATGATCCATTTTATCCATTTTGTGTGTGGGGTTCTCTGTATGTTTTTTTTCACTGCTATTCATTAAATATCCTTCTTTCTCTATTTAAGATTTGCTTTTACAGGAATCTGGTTTTTGAACAATTCTTTATGAAAAAAAAGTAATCTCTTTATTTAAAGCATAGCACAACAACTCTTTTGGGAAAAATAAAGTTACTTAATACATGGAAATATTGTTTCTTTGCGTATATTGTCTATAAGCGATCTTATTCAATGCCACGTATAACTTTTTAGCAACCAAAGTGCGTAAGCTTTTTTCTCTTTTAGCTTATTTCGCCTCCTATTATATGAATCCTTGAAGTATCGATAACTACTTTTCTTTGATTTTTCCTTTATTTCACTGTACATTCGTTTGATTGCTTTTCGGTTCGCTTTGTACTTTTTTCGATTTCCGCCAGTAAATCCATAAAATATATCGATCCCTTCAGAAGCTTTGTTAAGGGGGGAATGCAAGAATAGTTCATTTTGAACCTTCTTTAATTTTCTTAGCAATGCTTCAGTTACTTCTCTTTCAAACCCTTGTTTTATAATCATTTTACAAAGTCGTTTATATTCGATTTTAACAACATGATTGTAGACCTGACTGGCATAATCTACCCCTTTATATAAGATATTTGCGCTAAAAGACATGTTAACCAACAACCTATACTGATGTACGCAACTATCTTCTATTTTCTGATTGTTCTCTTGATGGGGAATCTCTTTATTCAGTCTTTCTAAAAATTGATATAAAAGATCATTTTTTTGTTCCTCAACACTAGGTATTTTTTTCATTTTTTCTTATCCTCCTCAAAATAATGAATAATTTTCGGCAATTTTCATTTGACTCTCTAAAAGAAATAAGTACATTGTATCTAGTCTATTTTTCTATCGCTGAAAGTAGAAACACTCACTTAAAAGTAACCCTATAGTCAACTAAAAACAATGTACACTTCAAAATACCAAGAACCAAACAAAATGTATGTATTTCGGTACAAATAATATAACATGATACAACAGTCATTACAAGAACAAAATGAAAAAAAAACGGTACACCTATTCTGAAATTAATGATATAGTAGAAGAAAAAGTGTTTAAACACTAAATGAGTTTAATTAGCTTTTAATTTAAGGAGGTATTATTTTGGAAATAAATTTAAAAGAAGCTGGCGATAGAATTAAATCCATTAGGAAACACCATAACTATTCAATGGCTCTTTTTTCTAATCTGATTGGAAATTCTAGTGCAAGTACAGTGAACAATTGGGAAAAAGGAAATAACCTGCCCAAAGCAGATAGGCTAGAAAAAATAGCTATACTTGGAAATACAACCGCTGATTGGATCCGCTATGGAGCATTTACAGAGTATGTACAGAAGTTACTGAAAGAAGCAAATTTAAGGAGAAACCTTGATGAGACGCAATTTAGAGAGTTAGTCCAAGTACTGAAAAAGCAAAAGATCACTTATTCTCAAGATTTGAAAATTCTAACCACGGCAAATGAGTTGTTTCCAGATTTATTTGAAACCAGTTATCAATCACAAGTTTCTGAACAAAATACGCTACTGATAGCTGAAGATTCTACGACCTATAGAATTGAACGAAATGATCGTTATAGATCCGACTTTTTACCTATGATCGAAGTATTATTACATGATTCTAGCCAAAGAGAAATCAACGCCTCCGTTATATTTCTGATATTTGATCTGTTAAAGCATACTGAAAAAAGTGAAAATTTCTTAACCGTCTCTCAAATTTTTACTATGCTTTCTGACATACTTACTAATAACATAGCCTATAGAGATACTCTGTCACCAAAAGTACGATATGATGATAATTCCCTATCAGAGCAAACGCTGAAAAAAAAATACGAACAAACAAAAAAAGAGTTAATCCTTTTACTAGACGCATTTTATTCAGAATATAATGAGTCTTAATCTTTCTTGACGATTAGGATAGCATTGGATTATTTGTTACAACTATTTTTCCTTATTAATAGTAAGTATCTTTTATTACAATTAGATGATCCCTTTATTTCTAGAGTTTAAAATTCACCAATTTCTATTAATCTTCCCCTCAAGACAGTATTATTGTTCAGCGATTATGGTATACTTAATTTTGTCTTATTGAAAAACAATGACGATGACTTTTTTTAGAAAAGCCATTGATTTAAACTGATTAATATAAAGCGAGGAACGCCACTTGAAGAAAAAATTACTGGTTACACTTTCATTGATGTTATTGGTAAGTACTGCACCAATGACCGTATTAGCAGATGATATCGATCAAAAAATCGAAAATCAAACAAAGAAAATTGAAGATATCATAAAAAATGAAAAAGATGCCAAAGAATACTTGTCTTCTCTAGAAAATGAGATCACAATAATTGAAACAGAGTATCAAAAAGTGCTCTCTGAAAAACAAAAACATGAAAAAGAAATGAACAAACTAAATAAAGATATTGCTAATTTAGAAACTAAAATCAAAAAAAGAAATCAACAGTTGCAAGCTCAAGCTAGAACGACTCAAACGAATCATGAACAAGAATCGATGTTGACAGTATTATTAAGTGCTGAATCGATCTCAGATGCTATTTCAAAAGCGTTAGCTGTCAATACATTAGTCACTGCAAATAATGATATTTTAACTGCTCAAAAACAGGACAAAAAAGAACTTGATACATTAAAGATTTCACTAACAGAAACCTTAAAAACTCTTGAGAAAAAGACCGCAGAACTTGAAGAAAAAGAAGCAGCCTTGGCAGAAGCCAAACTTGAACAGAATGTTAAAATCAACGAAATTGCCGCAAGTCTAGCCAGCGAAAAAGCTGAAAAAGATAAGTTTGTCAAACAAAAAGAAGAGGCTATCAAAAGAAAAGAAGCTCAATTAAAAGCAAATGCTGAAGAAAAGAAAAAAGAAGCAGAAGCGAAAGCAATTGCTGAAAAACAAGCGAAAGAACAAGCGAAAGTAAAACAAGCAGCTCCTACACAAACGGCTGAACAAGAAAAAGTCGTCAGTCTTCCTGAAACGGAAACTAGTAATAACGACGTTCCTGAAAATAGTCAACAAGCTCCTACTCCACCAGTATCTTCTGGCGGTTGGTCTGCTCCAGTAGCAAATTTAACGGTCACTAGTGGATTTGGAGGTCGTGAAGATCCTACTGGAATTTCTGGAAGCTTTCACGACGGGATTGATTTTGGTGGTGCAAGCGGTACGCCGATCATGGCTGCTCGATCAGGTGAAGTCGTCAGTGCTAATTATGGTGGGATGGCAGGAAACCATGTTGTAATCAAACACGATAATGGCTATTATTCATACTATTTACACATGAGTAGTTTAACTGTATCAGCTGGACAAAGTGTTAGTGCTGGACAAAATCTAGGCGGAATGGGAACAACCGGAAATTCTACTGGAGTTCATCTACATTTTAGTATTTCGACAGGATTATGGAGCGGATTTGTTAATCCCGCACCCTTCCTTGGTTTATAATAGACAGTCAAAGAAGCAGAGGCAGAAGCTTATTTCGGAAGGGATTGCATCTTTTACTACCTTTTATTCGTATTCAGGGTGTGAAACAAAAGTGATTTTTTCTTTTGTCCCACACCCTTTTTATTATCAGCTCATTCATTTTCTCTTCTTATCAATTCGTTTAACCTCTACTCACGAACGTGGTATAATAAAAATAGATAAAGAAAGGTGCTGATTAAAATGATCAATAACTACTCAAACATCTTAGTTGCCGTTGATGGATCTAAAAATGCCGAGTCAGCTCTCCAACATGGTGTTGCTATCGCAAAAGAAAAAGATGCTACCTTATATTTATTATCTGTTGTTGACGAAAATGCAATCAGTCATAGTTCTTACGCCTATTCAAAAGTCCTTGCAGAAGAAAAAGAAGCGATCGAAAAAGAACTGTTAAAAAATATCTATTATGCAACTGAACAAGGTTTAGATAATGTGATACCGATTGTTGAAATCGGCAATCCAAAAGAAATGATTTCATCTGTTGTTCCCACTAATCAAGCGATTGATTTGATTATTATCGGGGCTACGGGTAAAGGCATGATTCAGTCCCATCAACTTGGTACTACAACGAGTTATGTTGTGCAATATGCTCCTTGTAATGTGTTGGTCGTTAAATAAGTACTTGGTTTTAGTTTAGATATAAAAAAGCGTACAGACAGCTGGTTGAAAGTAGTCTGTACGCTTTTTATACTGCTCTATTCCTTTTTACATTATTTAATTTCAACGTAACTCAACGTATTTTGATTGAGAAAGGAACAAAGATCAAAACTACCATAATAAATACTATAGAAATCTTTTCATTATTTTTTATTATTTGCTTATTCTTAAGTAATCTAAAAGCAACTCGCAAAACATCATATTCGCCCATGAAAACCATTCACGAGTGTACTGACTTGAATCATTTACATTAATTCCTTCATGCATATGATTCGTATTGGCATCTGTTTTGACTAATGTATCCAACAGTTTGGCTTTCTCAAGTTGATTATCTGTCGTTAATCCCTGGATACATAAGGCAATTGGCCAAACATAGTCTTTTGGTGTATGCTCACTTCCCACACCTTTCAACTCGATTCCTTCATAATAATAGGGATTTTCATCAGACAAAATTAACGCGCGGGTGTTTTGATAGATCATGTTATCGAAAGCACAATAGCCTAAATAAGGAGCTGCTAATAAACTAGGTACATTCGCATCATCCATCAAAAGATAGTTGCCTAATCCATCGACTTCATAGGCATATACCTTTTGTCCATTATGTTCAACGATTCCCCATTGAGAGATGCCTTGATCGATGTCTTTTTTCAGCCGATTTGCCTTTTCAGCAAGTAGATTGTCATTGTAAATCTCATTAGAAATTGCTTCCATGTAGCCTAAAATGACAACCGCAAACATATTAGCTGGAATTAAATAATTATATGTACAACTGTCATCACTGGGACGAAATCCAGACCAAGTCATGCCTGTATAGTTACAAGGTTCACCTAACCCGTTATTTGAAAGCGTATCTTCCGGTCTTTCACCAAAACGCTCAAAGCGATACACCGAATTTTCATGTTGTTGTTCGGTTCTAAAAACACCAATGATTGTTTCAAGAGCATGCTTAAAGTCATTCGTGAAATGACCAGTTTCGCCTGTTTTTTTCCATAGTAAATAAGCTAATTCGACTGGATAACATAAAGAATCCACTTCATATTTTCGTTCCCAAATCCAGCCATTCATTTCTGTGATATCTTGATGATAGCAATGACCATTTTCAGTTTCATTAAACGCATTGGCATAAGGATCAATCAATATGCACTTGACTTGGCGATCGACTAAACTACGAATAAGTTGTTTGATTCCTTCATCTTCATTTGCCACAGCTAAGTAGGGTTTGATTTGAGCAGATGAATCTCGAAGCCACATCGCTGGAATATCACCAGTAATCACAAATATATCGTCAACTGTTCTCCTAACTGTTGTTTCTAATGTATTATCAAAACAATTTGAAAATACTTCACTCCATCTAGGGTTAGCTGATCGCTCAGCAACTTCTTTTTTTATCTTTTCGATTACTGATTTTGAATAGTTTGCACTCATGCTGATTCCCCTTTTTACTTTCCTTTTAAGATTACTTCTGACTTGATCCAAGATTTTATTGTGTCTTCATGATACATTGCCAAAATTTCTGTATACAGAATGTCAATCACTGTTAATACGGGAATTTGAGGTGATATACTCCCCATATCTTTTTTTCCCATAGAACTAGTTAAGCAAAAAGCATCGGAAAATGCTTGATAGGAACTTTTTTCGTTTGCGGTAATGACAATCACTTTAGCTTTTTTTTCAAATACAATTTTTACTGCTTCTTGAACCGTTTGATTGTCACCCGAAATTGAGGATACTACTACAAGATCTCCTTGTTGTACGCCATGAGCCATCATCGCAATCGAGTGCTCGTCTTTGATTACATTGATAATTTTGCCGAGTCTTGAAAATTTAAATTGAAAATCTTCTCCGCAAAAAGCATTGTAACCAGTTCCCCAAAAATGAATGATTCGTCCCCCATCAATCATTAATGCTGCTTTTTTAACTTCTTCTTTGTCCAGTTTCTCGATAATATCATTCAATAACAACGAATAATTTAGATTTACATAACTGATGCTTGAATCGCTTTGTTTTTTTGCTCCTTTATTGGAATATTTATATAAATAAATCAGTTCTTTGTAGTTTGCTAAACCGATTTTTTTACAAAAACGAGTAATCGACGAATTAGACACGCTAAGCTTCTTTGCTAACGCTTGAATTCCTAATTCTTTATTTCCATTAAGAAAATACTCTGCAATCACTCGTTCCACTTCCGTAAACTTCTTTTGGTTTGCCTGTATGATCAGTTCAATGTAACTTTCCATGCTTGATTACTCCTTTCTTTATCATAAATAAAACAAGAGAAGGCTAGGACAGAAGCGTTTAATCCCGAGAACCACGTAGGTACTGTGCAACATCAACTCATACTTCGCTGTGTTTTACAGCAATAAGAAGGAATTCACGAAAATTGTTTCTCAAATTTTTGTGAATTTCAGCTTATTTCCGAAGCCTTCAAATCTTAGTGTTTTAGCACTTAGAATTTGATGTGATCGAAGCGTAGTGATTGCTTCTGCTCCCACCGTTTATTCGTATCTGGGGTGTGAAACAAAAGTGATTTTAATTTTGTCCCATGCCCTTCTCTCTGGTTAGCAAGAAATACCTACTAATTTTGGGCGTTGAGTAATTGACTTTCATCAAATTTCATGTTCATACGGACAAATGGTGCATAAATAAAGATGTCTAACACCACCAAAACCGCTGTTAAAATTACAGGACTAAAATGGAAGGCGCCTAAAATCCAAGTACTGATAAAAATTGGTTCATTTCCTGAATTTAGTACGACCAGTGGCACGACCCAGCCAATTTTAGTGACAATATAGGCTACAATAGCATTGAAAACGGGTACAAATACAAACGGGATAAACATCAATGGATTAAGCACGATTGGGAATCCAAATATAATGGGTTCGTTGATACCGAATAGTCCAGGAATAAAAGAAAGCTTGGCTACCTCACGACCACTGTATGTTTTCGGGGTAAAAATCAAAATAGCTAAAATCAAGCCGAATGTCGCACCAGAGCCACCAATCATTGCATAAACATTGGTCATCGTATTAGGTGCTACAGAGATATCCGTGAAACTTTTCGTTTCGGCAAATTTTGCAACATTTTCTAAAAAAATAGGTAACCACAATGCTGAAACAACGCCCCAAACAATGTTAAACCCATGTAATCCTAAAAACCACAAGATTTGTTCTAATAAAATAACAACTATAATTGCTGGTAAACCCGTTCCAACAGAAGTTAACGGTTGTACAAATAATTGACTGACTAAATCCATAAAAGAATTAAAATCAAAGGCTTCTATGACAACCTTTATTATAGAACAAGCTATTAATACAATCGAAATAGGAATCAACGCAAAGAAAGAATCAAACACATTGGGTGGAACATTTCCTGGTAGTTTAATGGCAATTTTACGTTTTGCCAAAATCGAATAAAGAAAGACTGCCAATAAACCGACAATCAATGCTGTAAACATTCCTTCATAACTGAAGAAATTATTGGCATACCCTTGGACGATATCAGCAGAACTATCCGCAAAATTCACATTATTGGGTACCATTACAAAATAAGCAGCAAACGCTAATAATGTGGCTAATAATGGATTGATATTGGCCTCAGGATGTTTTTTCATCAATTCTTTTGCATAATTATATGCTGTCGAAAAAACAATCAATAACGCAACGATCCCAAGTGTTCCTAGGTAGACATTTCCAAAAATCGCAGAGGCGCTTTGACCGATTGCTGTTTCCCCAAAAAATGCGTCGATCTGCATCTTGATCAAATTAGAAAATGAGCCAACAACTGTAAATGGAATACTACTGATAAAAGCATTTTTGATTGCTTGTAACACACTGTTATTATCTACTTTATTGGCAATTTTTAATAATGGTTCTTGAATTTTCTCGATATTCATTTTCATCTTCACTCGACCTTTCTTGTGTTATCTTTCAATTGAAATGGTTTTGATTTCTCCTGGTTGAAATGTTCCTAAAGAAACTTCTTTTAACTGCCCTAATAATTCAAGTGTGTCACCATTCAAATCAACAAAACGACAATTTGTCTCAGTTGCTAAAGTTATTTTTTCATTAGAAATTGTTTTTATCAAAGATGGATTGTACAAACGGATATTGATCCATTGGCCATTACGGCTTAATTCTAGTGCACTAAATACCAAGCTTACGTTACTTAAATCAGTAAATTCCTTTAGATCATTCAATTGGTCTACTTTATTACTTTGGAAATATTGAATTGGGTTAGTAAAACGATTCAATGTTTGAATTTGATAATATGGACTTGTAACAGAGTATCTTTGGTATTCTTTTTGAATCATTACTGGGTCGAATTCATCCGCTATGATCAACGATAACGCCATTTCCAGCTTTCCTAACAATTGACTATCTGGAGTAGGAATAGAGCGGTATTGATTACCTGAAGCATCTCCAGGCCTTCTTAATAACTCTGGTCTACCTAAAAATCCTACGCCTCTGAAGAGGGTAATATACAAACTGCTATCTATTACTTGATATTCTTTGATTCCTTTGCTCATGATCGTCCAACTCGAAACGTCATCATGCAGATTTAAATAGTGAATCATCGGATAAATTTCAGTTGGCTCTTCTTTCCATCCAAGCTTTTGCCAATCCTGTATGTGAGGATCTTGGTTCTTTCGTTCCGCAATTCCAAATAACGTATCTGCATAGCTAACTTGACTTTCAACTGGTGTTTTTACAACTAAGCGCATACGATGGTCCATCACTTGATTGTTTAGTTTGATGTTCATATCGATCCGCTTAGAATTTTTGCTTAATGAGACTGTAAAGGTATAGTCTACTTGGGCATTTAATTCACCAGTTTTTCTGGCTTGGAGATCTTTTGGTAATAACCAATAGCCTTTCAAAGTCATCGTAGAAAGAAATGCACCCGATTCCACAATAACATTGGTCGTATCAAAGTTTAATTGATGGATTTTATCGTGATAGGCTGGTGAATAATCATACGTATCGCCTTCGTCTCCTGACTCTTCCACATAAAGACAATCCTCATATGTTTTATCTTGATTTTTTGCTAAAATAGAAAACTTTCCTTGGGAAAAGAGAATTTCGTAGTAATCGTTTTCTATAAGTTTTTCTTCAGTGTTAAAAGATATAGCGCTATCATTTGAGTTCACTTCTTCTTTCACCGTGATGATCGTGTAACCAAGTGGTCTTGTTTTTTTAATAAAACTTACTTTGTGAATATAATAGTATTTTGCTTCATCATACTCACGTTCTGAGCGTCTGACTTCCCCTGCATATACTTTTTCTGTAGACAAAATTTGGCTGCCTATTTCATTGTTTGCCTGATCAAAAAGTTTGATATCCGCGTATTTTGTACTTACTTCTAGCACATATGGATCTGTTCGTGTATAAGGTAGTGTGTTAAATAAAATCAGATCATTTTCTTTGATTTCTTTTATTGATTCAGAAATTTTTCTCACTAGATAGTCTATTGTCGAATATGATAATTGATCTGCTTCTTTGTATCTCGCTAAAATCATTTCATTTGTTTTGTCAGTATTACATCCACCAATACTATCATGAGCATGATTTTTTAATAATAACTTCCAAATGTAATTTAGTAGTTCTCGTTTAAACGGAATTCCTAAATCATCTGCCATCAACATCAATGGTTCTAATTGAAAAATCAAACGATTTTCGATTGTATCATTTAACTTCTTCAAGTCATATCTTGACGAATAAATTGAGCGATGGATCTTTGAGACACTGCCACTTATAAATTCACCTTGAACAGTTGGTAATTCAGTTGTTTTTTCTCTTAATAAGTTAAAAATATGAGGATAATTGCTTTCTTCTATTTGATATTCAGCACCAAATTCTTTGTTCACTTTTTGAATAACTGCTTTTAAATCTCGATCAACTGCACGCTGATCACCACCAACTGGTAATGTTACGATGTCTGTTGCGCTATCTTCAGAGACAATATCTAGCATCGCTTTTTTCTGATAAAGCTCTCCTTCGACTAGTGCCACTCCTGCATAATACCCATTACGAATATTGATCGTTAATACTTTTGAGCCATCTTCTGCTGTCCAGTAAAACTCCCGACTATTCGTTACTTCATTCGGCATACCTCGCCAAAATACCGCATCTGAGATACCAAAACCATTGTAAATTTTCGGCATATCCTTGCCTTGACCAAATGAATCAGGTAGATACCCTAATGCAGTGTGACCACCTAAACGTTTCGACATATCGATCCCAATTTGTAAATTCTTGACCACTGATTCACCAGCCACTACAAATTCATCCATTTGTGTATACCACGGACCGATAAATAATTGATTTGCTTCTACCAACGCTTTGATTTTTGCTTCTTTTTCTGGATAAACTTTTAAGTAATCATCAATAATACTTAATTGCCCATCCAAATAATAGTAATCTAATTCGTTATTTTCCAAGGCATAAATCACTTCATCCATATGATAGGAAAATTGGATAAACGCTTCGTTATCAGAAAAGTACCACTCACGATCCCAATGGGTGTGTACGACGACATGGATCTTTTTCATTTCATCTTCTCCTTCCATCTTTGTTCTTGTTTAATATACTCTGGATTTTATGAAAAGAAAACGATTTCGGTAATACTTTCAACTATTTTCTTATTTCTGTTCATTTTATGAAAATAGTATCAATTTGTATCAAAAAAAAAGACTTTTATCTGGAAAATCGGATAAAAATCTTATTCGTTCAGTTAGGTTAATACTTCATATTCAGCGATTGTACTTGAAATAATACCAGGACGTTTTTTTTCACCTGTTGCCTCATCTTTTGGTTCTTTTCTCTGATGCATTTTTTTGAATGCTTGGCTGTTTACCCAATTTTTTTGATGTTCTTTTGACGTCCAACGACTTAAAACAACTAATTCGGTCACTTGTGGATCGTCTGGTAACATCCGATGCATTAATTGGAAATTCAAGAATCCATCCACCGCTTCCATACTTTCTTTTGTATGTCCTGCAGTGAATTGCTGAATGATTTTATGAGAGTCGTCTGTTTCTGTTTGAATCGTATTCGTCACAATGTACATGTCGTTTCCTCCATTATTCTTTTTTCGTTGATTCAATAAAATAATCTTCAATGATTGTTCCATGATCGAAATGAAGCACTCTCTGACAGGTTTGACTGAGAAACTCTTTGTCGTGGGTAATCACTAAAACTAAAATATTTTCTTGGTGCAACCAGCGGATTGTATCGCTGACTTCTTCCATATGCATCAAATCCAAGCCGCTTGTCGGTTCGTCAAAAATGATGATTTTTTTTCCTGACAATAGAGCACTTGCAATCGCAACACGCTGTTTTTCACCACCCGATAGTGTTTGCGGATGACGAAATAGAAGTGGCTCTAAGTTCAGCATAGCGACAATTTTATCAAAGTCGTTGGTATTTTTAGCATTCAAGCTGATCTCTTTTTCAACAGTTTCAAAAAACAATTGTAAATTGACATCTTGCATCACAACAAAACTTTCTTTGATCAACTCTTTCGGGCGCATAACCCGTTGATTTAACTTAATAACACCAGCTTTAGGCTTGATCAACCCAGATAAAAGTTTTGAGAACGTTGATTTTCCCGCCCCGTTATGCCCTATAATGCCCGTGATACAGGAGCTAGTCAAGGTTAGTGAGGGAATTTTCAACACAGATGGTTGTTTACGGTAATGAAAATCTAGGTCCAGGCACGTTAAACTTAAGTTATCTTCTGTTTTAAACGGCTCGATCCCTTTTGTAAAAGACGTCTGATCCAAAGAGCGTAATCCCATTTCCTGAATATCTGTTGAAGATTTTGCCCTCATTTCTTGACTTGTATACCATTCAACAATACGCCCTTTATCCATCACCAAATATCGATCTACCAAATCCGTCAAGTAATATAAACGATGTTCAGACACAATAATGGTCATGCCTTGATTTTTTAATACCTGAAGATAGTCTTTTAAATGCTCGATTGTTTCCTCATCCAGATTACTTGAAGGTTCATCTAATAAAAATAAATGGTGTTTCAACATAGTAGCTGAAGCGAAAGCAATCAATTGTTTTTGGCCACCAGATAAATGAAACATACTTCGTTCTAAAAATGCTTCTAACGAGAATAAACGGGTTATTTCATCGATTCGATTAATCATTTCATCTCTTGGAACACCATAATTTTCCATTGCAAATGCCAACTCAGAATAAACATCGCTGGTAAAAAACTGCGTCTTAGGATTTTGAAAAACAACGCCAATATCGCGAACATAGGCATTAAATTCTTTCGCCAACAACTCTTGATCTAAAATCAAACCTGTTCCAGTTAATTCCCCAGGATACAATTCCGGAATCAATCCATTTAAGATTCTCAGTAATGTAGATTTGCCGCAACCACTCTTCCCGCATAACACGATAAATTCACCAGGGTTAACCTGTAAATCTACTTGTTGAATGATCGTTTCCTGATCCTCATAAGCAAATGTCACATCATGTAAATCAATCATCCAATCATCCTCCCAAATATTCCACTAACAATCAGAATACCAATCAATAAATAATCTTGAACCTTTAAATGAATCTCATAGACGCTAGTGTGTGATTTAGGATTCCCTAATCCACGAACTAAAGCTGCCGAAGATAAATCTAAGGAAGTATTTTCGGCCGACATTAAAATCGGGACAATGATGTACTCCATTGTTTGAAATGGATGAAGAAACAAGTCGATAGTAGAAATAGCGATCCCACGATATTTCATTGCATTACGAATACTTTTAAAATCTTGAAAAAGCGTAGGGAAGAATCGAAACAGCACAGTGAGCGGAATAATTAGCCCAAATGGCACGTGGCACTTCTTTAACGCTGCGATCCATTCACTTATTTTTGTCCGATTCATAGCAAATGCCGACGCCATGATCGTTGGCAACATCCGGCGATTTCCTACGAATAGAAAATCAAAGAATGCAGCGATGCCATTATCGATATAAGGAAACAATAAATAATCGCCTAAAACAAGTAACCAAAAAAGACTATAAAAAATCAGCCCTTTTTTTAGACTACCGTTTAGAATAAACAATACAAATAAGAGCGTTACAAACAAAATTTCAGCCTTAAATGGTAAAGGAAACATCAACAAAAAACTGGCAAATAAAATCGTACAAAGTTTACTTCTGGGATCAAACGTTACGTATGTTTTTTCCATAATTTTTTCCTTTTGCTTTATCAAAGTGTTTCTCATAAATCTTTTGTCCAATGATTATACCCAAAATACTGCAGATAATGACTGTTGCAACACAAACATAAAAACTGGTCGTTGTGATCGGCGCAAAGACTTTGTCGATATATACGGCATCTTTCCCACGAGCTACCAAAGAATCAATATAAGCGTTTTTCATAAACCATAATGGTAATACAGGTCCCATTAGACCAAAACTAAACACAGTATAACTAATCATTGTTCTGAGTTTTTCGGATAATTTGGTACGATACTGGATCCAATCAGCTGCTACCGCACAGAGGATATTTGGCAAAAATGACAACGGAAAATGACCAGAGACTAAAAAGAATAGACCCATCACACTTCCCATGATCGTAATCGCCCCAAAACGCGGAATACGGTTTATTACCAACAAATAGACGATTCCTGCAAAAAGTGCTGTAGCACTAGGAATAAGAATTGAATTAAAGGCTGGAATCGTGAAACGTAAAATAACCATTGCAATCGTTACGACTAAAAAATAAATAGCGGTATAAATACCAATAGAAATAAAATCCTGAATTTTTAACTTTTTCATTCTTTTTATTACCCTTCTTGTTTTATTGTAAATAGAAATGATAGCTGCCCGTACACATCACTAGTAATTTTCAACTGATAACGACCTGTTTTTTCAAATTGTGCACTTGGCATCATTAATTGATTTTCCATTAACTGATACTCTAATGTATAAGCATTTTCTGAAGTTTTTTTCGTTTTAAACCATTCAAATGTAGCTTCTTGTTTGGCTAACTCTTCAATTACGCCTGTATCAATCGACAGACAAATCATCTCACCTTGCGTATAGTCTGATTTAGATAATTTTGGTGGAAATGCCATAGGTTGTTTTAGATGCGTCTCAAATCGAACATCTTCAAATCCATCCGCCAAGAGTTCAATTGTGATGGGGTCATTCGCTTTCCATTCATCAAAAAGTTGATACCTCGGTTGTTCTGTATTCGCTAAAAGACCGAACTCTAAATGATTCTCTGGCTTGTGATATAAGTAATCAGGCCAAAGAAGTGGTATCGTTTTGCCATTTTTAGTGACTGTAAAACTATACACGAATTTTCCGTACGCTTCATGAAACTGATCATAGGTGGTAATGTCATACTCAGGTAAAAATTGAACCATTGCGGCATAATTATAATGTGCAAAATAATACATCTCATTCACATATTCTAATTTCTCTTGAATAGCTTGAACATTTGTTTCCTGAACGTTTTCAAGTAATTCTCTAGAACCGTATGTACCATCTAAAAATAGACGCTTTCTTTTATAACTACTAACGGATTCTGCCGCATCTTCATTAATAGGTATTAATGACTGAACTGTTGCCAATTTTTCTCTGAACGTTGTGTATGCTTCGGGCTTACTCAAAGCTAAAATATAGTCTTTCACATGAATGTATACTGGCACTTGTTTAATACTATAGCTGTCGTGCTCGTTTAATGCAATTTTTTTTTGATTTGTATGAGGAAATCTTCCGATAATTTGCTGAAATTTTTCAGATAATAGATAATCACTTTCTTGAAAATCAGGGCTATCTGCATGATAGAAATCAAAAAATGTCATCGTTGTTTCACCAATAAAATAACGTGGCAATGGCTTGTCCTTGATATAAAGTTGTTCATCAAGCATTACGTTACACTGCTCTGTTTGTACATTATCATAATAAATTGAAAATCCTTTTACTTGTACTTCTTTCATTGAAACACTCCCTCCCCTAGTTGTTTAGTATATCACAACAAAATGATAATGAGAATCATTATCATTAAATTAACTATTTTCTCTTTCATTGTATTTAATAACCAAAATAGAAGAGTTTGAGCCAAAAGGATCTCTCTTAGCTCAAACTCTTCCACTTCTACTCAACAATCATTCTAATGTGTTGTTCCCGTGTTTTCTTCAATATCGACATCCGTTGTCACTGCTGCTTCAATGGCATAATGTAGTGAATCCGCAATTGTTTGGATTGGCATTGAAGGTGTTCCGACTGGACGATTGATTACTTGAGTTGGTTCAAACGGCACGTGGATAAAACCACCCTTCACACCTGTAAATTCTTTCTCGATCATATATAACAAGCGATACATGATATCATTACAGACAAATGTGCCTGCTGTATAAGAAATGTAAGCTGGCAAGCCATGTTCCTGCACGTTTTTCATCATTGCTTTGATTGGTAACGTGGTAAAATAAGCAGTTGCTCCATCTTCTTCCAATTTTGAACCGATTGGTTGGTTACCTTTGTTATCAGGAATTCTTGCTTCTGCCAAATTGATTGCTACCCGTTCAAATGAAACAGCGCTTCGCCCACCAGCTTGTCCCACACATATCACAATATCTGGTTTATGTTCATTGATTGCAGCTTCTAATACTTCACCGCTTTCTTTAAAAACTGTCGGTATCTCTAATTTGATTACTTTGGCTCCTGCCACTTCATTGGGAATCATTTTCACTGCCTCATATGCAGGATTAACAGAATCTCCACCAAATGGATCAAAACCTGTGACTAATACTTTCATTGTAACTCTCCTCCTAATTTAGACTCATACTCTATTTGATAACACCTATAATTGTACCAATCAGCGTTCACTCATGAATTGTAGCATGTTTCTCCATAAAACTACGTCAACTTTATTTAAACAAAATCATATAAACGACTTGGAATACAAACATAAAAATTGCTATAAACCATTGATTTTTAATCACACCGTATTTATCTTTCATCTCTAGCATTGCGACTGGAACTACATTAAAGTTCGCAGCCATCGGTGTCAATAACGTACCGCAATACCCACATGTCAATGCCAACATACCGATCAAAGCTGGATTTGCACCATAAGCGAAAACGAAAGGTGCGCCGATTCCTACCGTCATCACAGTAATCGCGGCAAAAGCATTTCCCATAATAATCGTAAATAGCATCATACCAAACGCGTAGATAATAATTCCGACTGCAACATTTCCTTCAGGCACAATAGTTCCAACTGCAGAAGAAATCACTGTCCCAACACCGGCACTTGTGAATACCGCTCCTAGCGATGCCAAGAGCATCGGCAGCATACTCAAAGGACCCACAGTGCCAAGCATGTCAGCTGCATCATCTAAAAATGTAGTTGGTTTATTGTTTTTAGAATAAAGCATCAAGATTATAATTGCTACTAAAACACCTACCCCAACACCAACCAAGGCACCAAGATTTGTAAATAAAGCAAAGATGATAGCAAAAACGCCAATACTTAATGCCGGAACAAAAATTTTCATCCCTAACTTATCTGACATTTTTTGCATATATTCTTTAGAGGGTAACTTACTATTTCCTTTACTGACTTTTTTTAAGATGGCAGGTATCGTCATAGAAAAAATCAAAATGCCACTGATTATCGCCGGAATAAAGCGACCACCTCCGATTACGATTCCTAATGCACACCAAAAATAACCTGTTCCGTAACGATGAGGGTTACTTTTATCGAACAAATTCTTGATTCCCGTATAAAGTAATATCAAGCCCATCACGATATATAAAATTTCTAATAATTTCTCCCCAAGTAGTATTTCAGAATTCATAAAATAGCTCATGACTAGTCTCCTTTCTTCGCAATATTACCGTAATATTTTTTCATTAAGCGACGGTCTTTCGAATAGAAATAAATGCTGGCCGTAATTAATGCCACCAATGCAACAGGAATTTCCACAGCCGCTAATTGCACTAGTGTCACTTCATACCCTAACTCTTTTAATGTCGATTGAACTAACAAACCGCCCGAACCTCCAATAAATAATACTTGTCCAAAGAACCAACATATATTCTCCATCGCCGAAGCCATTCCTTTAAGCTCTTCTTCGTATTCTTTGTTTAATTCTATATTTTGAGATTCCACAGCTCCGATTGACATTGGTAAAATAATTGGACGAACAAATCCAGCAACACCACCGAAGCTGACATTGAACGCGGCAAAAATCATCCGGAAAACACCGTAAATATCAATGATTAAACCAGCTGAAACTTTTTTAAAACGACGAATCAATGATGCCGCTGATTCCTTTAATCCATTTCTTTCTAATGTTCCTGTAGCCAGCATAATAATAATAAAAATTGCCATTCCTCGATTGCTTACAAAACTCGTGCCTAAAATCTCTAACATTCCTTCAACCCCAATTCCTCCGACAAGTGCCGTCACAACTAAGGCAATCATTACGATCAAAATCGAATCCAATTTCATCGCAAACCCGACGATAACGATTAGAACGCCTAATAAACTAAGAATATTCTCCATTTCTCACACTTCTTTCCTTTTTAGTTAAATTATAATTTAAAAATCAATAACCTCTTTATTATACACAAATTTTGTTTTATTTTTCATCTTTTTCATAAAAATGAGTTAAAAAAAATCATCTGCTTTAAATGATACACAGAAAGTTACAACTGAAATTTAAACGTTCTCAGCCATAACTTTCTTGAATTTAAGTTAATAAACAATTCGTACCTACTTATCAGTATTTTTAGGTCTTCAGCGATTGATTTTGATGAAGGTAATGTGTCCCTGAAAGTTCGGCTACCTCTCCTTTTTTCACAGAATACACTTTATTATACAGTCTGTCAGTGAAGAAAAACGATGAAAAAACCTGCCAACGACTCCAGTGTATGAATCGTGTGACAGGCTAACTTTAAGTATTTTGGCTCTATAATATATTGTGTTGGTGGAAATCAAAAAAGATTTTCTACCAGCACTTTTTTGAGCATTTAAATACAAAAAAGGAACAACTAACTGATAAAATGAAATCGACAAAAACCACAAATCATCAGAAAGGTTGTTCCCTATGGATAAGAATACCAGATTATTGCTCGGACTTACAGACAAAAACCTCCGGTTTGAAGAAAATTGGTTGGAACAAAGACCAGTAAAAGGAGTGCAAGCTCAAGTGATTAAAGCCAAGCTGACCTATTCACCTACTCATTGCGAGAAATGTGGGCGCCTCAATCATGGACAAATCATCAAAAATGGCAGTCATACAACAACAGCTCAATTGCCTGTTTTTAATGAGCGCTTCACTCTATTAGAACTAAAACGGACACGTTTTCTTTGTCATGAATGTGGTGCTACTTTCCACGCTCATACAGAGCTGATTGAAGAACATCATCACTTATCTAAACAGCTTCAATACCAAATTATGCTTGACTTGAAAAAGAATGTTTCAAGAAAAATGATTGCTCAAAAACACTTTGTTTCAGACATAACAGTCCTTAGAATGATGGAGAGACTATCAAAAAATTATCGAACAAACTGGAACTTCCTCCCTAAAATTCTATGTATCGATGAATTTAAATCCATGAAATCTTGCCAAGGAAGTATGAGCTTTATTTGTGTGGATGGAGAACGGAATCAGTTGTTAGAAGTGCTGGAAGATAGACGACTATACAAATTGACCGCTCATTTCATGCGCTTTACACGTGAAGCTCGGCTACATGTAGCGTATCTCGTAACCGATATGAACGCTAGTTACCATCAACTTCTTCGAACGGTTTTTCCGAATGCTCAATTAGTGACGGATCGCTTTCATATCGTCCAACAAATGAATCGTACGTTGAACCAACTGCGAATTCAAACGATGAACCGTTTGAAAAGTTCTGAACCAAAACAATACCGTCGTTTAAAACGCTATTGGAAGCTACTATTGAAAGATTCCGATAAATTAGATATAAACTGTCGAGCTTATCAGCCCTTATTTAAACGGCCATTAAGTCAACAAGATATTGTCGATGAACTGTTGCACTATGATGATGTCCTACGAACAGGCTATGATACGGTTCAATATTTAAAATATGCTTTTTCTCATCGAGAACATACGCTCTTTTTTGAGTATCTTCAACAGCTAGATAATCAGCTACCACACTGGTTCAAAAAGAAATTACTCTTCTTTAACAAATATAAAGAAGGCATTAAGAATTCGTTTCGCTTCCCTTATTCTAATGGTATTACTGAAGGCTTAAACAATAAACTTAAGGTAATCAAACGGGTAGCCTATGGCTATCGAAACTTTTATCATTTTCGTTCACGTATTTATATTATTCAAGGTCTTATTTTTTCACAACAATAAAAAAGCCTGATAAGAATGTTCTATCCTTACCAGACTTTGATTTCTATTCAGTTTTTTGTTCACCAACACAATTTGACGTAGAACCAGTATTTTTTGATAAGGTCATCATTTGCGTTGCTATTTTTTCTAAGAATGCTCGATCATGTTCTACAATCAGCATTGTTGGTTTTACTGATAAAATCAGCATTTCTAATTGTTCTTGGTTGAATACATCCAAATAATTCAACGGCTCATCCCAAATATACAACTCAGCTGGCTGGGCTAACGATTTTGCTAATTCGACTTTCTTTCGTTGCCCCATACTCATTTGTTCAATACGATTTTGAAAGACTTCTCTTTCCATCCCTAATTTGTGCAAGTTATTGAGAAATTCTTGATGATCAAGACCATGTTCTTCTGAAAATGTGAGTAAAGTTCCATGGTTATCTTCATAATTTTGACGAACATAACTAATAGTTAGCTTCTCTGGTCGTAAGATTTCTCCGTCGCTTTCACCCTCAAAATAGCCAAGTAAATACCGAATGATCGAGGATTTCCCCGAACCATTTTGTCCTGCTAGAGCCAGCCGTTGCCCTTGATTTAATTCAAAAGACAATGGACTAAATAACGTTTCATTCTGGTAACCTAAGACTAGATTTTCAACCGTTAGTAGTCGTTTATGATGCACTGGCTGATAGTTCATGGTCAATGGATCAATATACTCGATATCTTTTAAAAGACTGGCTTTTTCAGATAATTGGGTGTTCATCCGATGTTCGATCGTCTTAGCACGTTTCATTGTACGTGCGGCTCTCGCCCCAACAAAACCAGTATCGTAGATTGCACCACTACCCTTTTTAGAGGCTTTTCCATATTTATCTTGCTCTTTAGACCGAGACCATTCTGCTTTTTCAGCTGCTGTTCTTTTCAAACGACTAACTTCTTTTTTTAGTTTTTCATTTTGAGCAAATTCAAATTCATCTTTGATTTTTTTCTGTTCTTCATATACAGAGAAATTTCCTTGATACAATTCTAATTGGCTTTTTTCAATTGATAAGACATGATCGACCACTTCGTCTACAAACGAACGGTCATGACTAACTACGATAAAGCCTTGACGTTTCTTTTTCAAATACTCAGCGACTTGTTTACGTCCTGTACTATCTAAATGATTGGTTGGTTCATCAATCAAAGGAAAATGCTCGCCCTCAATAAACAACAGCGCTAAAAGTACTTTAGTCTGTTCCCCACCAGAAAGTGTCTCAAAATCACGCCATAGAATTTCTGGATCAACCTGCAACAGGTTTAACTCTCGCTCAATTTCCCATTGGTCAAAATCACTGATTTCTTGCAAGACATAATAGGTCAGTTGTTGCTTGTTTTTAATCGGCTGGGGGAAATAGAGAAAATTCAGTTGATGAGTAATTTCACCGCTGTAAGCTAACTGATTCTGCAAAATTTTAAGTAAGGTCGTTTTTCCACGACCATTTCTGCCAATCAAGCCTAATTTCCATTGCGTGTCAACATTTAAATTTGCTTGATCAAATAGTAACGTCCCTTGGGTATCATACCCAAAAGTTACATTTTTAATTTCAATTTTTGACATAGTTTCTTTCACCTCATTAAGAAAAGCGGAAGGACTCTCTTTTATTCCTTCTGTTCTTTTCAGAATCGGCAATAGGTCTACGCGTACACAAAAAGACCCCTTCGTTGAAAAAATCAATGCCAATCCTGAAAATCTGCACACTGCTCCCTTGAAACTTCTCAAGTTACAGTCTGAATGCAGCTTCAACAAATTGACTTAATTTTTCAACGCATGGATCCCTCACTTCGTTTTTTATTGCACTCACTATATCATGCTCATTCAAATTTTGTCAACAACCATGGATCTTCACTAGAGGCCTTCAGCACCCCTCTTACAACTACTTCTTATAGCTAGAATAAAATAATCAAGCAATCGAAACTAGGCATTTTTTGAACAACCATTTTCAGATTTAGGCATTGTTTGTGATTCTTTTTGACAAAATACTTTCAACCTTGTTCGTGCTCCTTTTTTCTCTTTCCTTTTCGTTTATACTGTAATCAAACAAAAAATAATGGCGTGACTTTACTGGTTGCACACAAATGCAGGCTGTGTTTACAGCAAAGGAGATCATACAATGAAAATAGAACATATTGGTTTATGGGTCAGAGATTTAGAACGTATGCGTCATTTTTATGAAACATATTTCGATGCAACAGCTTCTGAACTATACCACAATACAAAAACAAGTTTCCATTCTTATTTTTTAACTTTTTCTGATGGCGCTAGACTTGAAATCATGCAACGAAATGACATTGTTGAACATAATATTGGCAATGAAATGCTTGGTTTTGCTCATTTAGCGATTTCTTTAGGAAGTAAAGAACAGGTTGATGCTCTCACAACTATATTGGTTATGGAGGGATATCCATTATTAAGCCCAACTCGTACAACTGGAGATGGGTATTATGAATCTGTTGTAGCGGATCCAGAAGGCAATCGTTTAGAATTGACAGTTTAACATTGAGAATCGAAGGAGGAAATACTATGGACATAAAAGCGATTGTTTTGGATATTGACGGCACACTTTTAAATGATGAAAAACAATTGACGGCGCAAACAAAAGAAGCGTTGATAGCGGCTCAAAAGAATGGAATCAAAATAATTCTAGCCTCAGGTAGACCTACTTCTGGGATGCTAGGATATGCGGATGAACTTCAAATGGATCAGCACAATGGATTAGTGATTTCCTATAATGGTGCACATGTTCTTGATGTCAGTACACAAAAAGAATTATTCAGTCAACCTCTTTCAATTGAACAGAGTAAAACTATTTTAAACCATCTCAAACAGTTTGACGTTAAACCTATGATTGCAAAAGACAATTATATGTATGTCAATGATGTATTTGATGGTCTGCTGGATTTAACGTTCCATGAGGGTCCATTCAACATTATCGAATACGAATCACGTGGTGGAAACTTCCAATTATGCGAAAAAGATGATTTAGCTACTTTTGTTGATTTCCCTTTGCATAAAATTCTCGTTGCAGCTCAACCAGATTATTTGCAAGAAAATTGGCAGAAACTTTATGCCCCTTTTGAACAATCCGTCAACGGCGTATTCTCAGCACCAATGTACTTTGAATTTACAGATAAAGGAATTGATAAAGCCAATGCCTTAGAACAGACATTAAAACCACTAGGTATTGACCGAGAACATATTATTTCTTTCGGTGATGGCCACAATGATCTATCCTTGATTCATTATGCTGGCGTGGGCATTGCAATGGGAAATGCTGTTGAAGAGTTGAAAAGTGCTGCCGATAAAATTACTTCATCTAATAATGAAGATGGTATTGCCGAAGCACTATCCGAGTTATTGTAGAAAATAGAGTGCGGATCCAAAATCCCACTCTATTTTTTATTTCTCACATAATCCGTTATAATTCATTTATACAAAACGAACTGGAAGGTGTTTGCTGAGATGAATTTAATGCTGAAATTAAAAAGCCTAGACAAACTGACAACAAGTGAAGAAGTACTCATTACCTATATTTTGGATTTTCCAGAAAAAGTCATTCATTTTTCTCCAAAAGAACTGGCTGAGCATTCGTATGTGTCGATTTCAACAATTTACCGTTTGATTAATAAATTAGACCTTGAGGGATTGAATGATCTTAAATTTGCCTTGGTCAATTATTTAAATGAGCATACAACCGAACAAATTATCGACATTGATTACCCTATCTCCGCAGAAGACAATCATTATGCTATCACCCAAAAGTTAAAATCGGTTTATAATCAAACCGTTCAGTCAACTATTGATACAAACAATCTCGATACTATAGCTTTCAATGGAAATTTACTCAAACAGGCAGAATTTATTGATGTGTACGCCACATCTGCTAATATCTATTTTGCACAAAACTTCCAATTTCAACTGCAGGAAATCGGTAAACAAGTAAACGTTCCAATCGATGATTTTATGCAAAACCTATCTGCAGCAAACAGTACGCCAAAGCATTTGGCAATCGTTGTTTCTTATGGTGGCCGTAGCTCTAGTGTTAAAAAAATCCTAGAAATTTTAAAGAAAAATAAGAGTAAAATTCTGTTGGTCACTTCAAAGGATAGTCCTTTACTCAACGAAACTGTGGATGGTGTTTTTCTTTTCTCTTCACTGGAAAACCATTACAACAAAATTTCTTCCTTTTCAACACGGATGTCTTTAATGTATATTTTTGATAGTTTATATCTTAGTTTCTTCAACCAAGACTATGATAGAAATTTGGCTTATAAACTGGATAATTATCAAAAGATGAATCCTAAATTGATATAATTTTTTCACTCATCAAAAAGACAGTTCAGCTTCGATTAACGCTGAACTGTCTTTTTGATGTATTAGTGATTTAACAAGCCTAAATCACTTTTCATCTTCAATACACGATAAACAGATTGATTTAACGCTTCTTCTGAATAACTCCCTTGTTCAATAGCTTGGATGACATAGGGAATCTGAACTTGAAATGAAGAAGATAAAATCAGATCATTCCCAGATTTCAACGCAGCGAGTCCTGCTTCTTCTTGCGTTATAAAATCAGCTAATCCTGCCATATCCATATCATCAGTCATAATGACGCCTTGAAAGCCTAATTCATTTCGTAATAAATCATGAACAGGTTGAGAAATTGAAGCCGGCATTGTATCATCAATACTCGTCACGATATTATGAGAAACCATGATACTATCTGTTCCTGCTGCGATTCCAGCTTTAAATGGTAAAAAATCATTCCCGCGTAACGTCTCAAGACTTCTCGTATCATACACAATCTCTACGTGTGAATCGCGATTATCCCCATAACCTGGAAAATGTTTCAATGTTGACGCAATCTGTTGTTTCTTTAATGCCTCCACACTTGCCTTAACATATTCACTTGTTTTTTCAGCATCTACACCGATTGTTCGATCATAAATAAATGCTTCGGGATCTGTTGCAACATCCGCATCTGGAAATAGCCCAACTTGAATACCATAGGATCGTAGAACGGCTGATTTTTGTTGAATATCCGAACGAATCCCTGTTAACCCAGCCTCTTGGTATATTTCCATTGGTGATTTAAATGGTTCTGTTACTAAACCATTTCCCCCACTTAAGCGTGAAACCGTTCCGCCTTCTTCGTCAGATGCTATGAAAAGAGGAATCTTACTGACTTCTTGGTAAGAGGAAATTTTTTCTTTTAACGAATTCGGTGTCTCATTTTCCATATCTCGTCCAAACAAAAGGTAGCCCCCTAAATGGTACTCTTGAAGGCTTTCCTGTTGGGCTTCAATCGGTACACGAGCTAAAAAAAGTTGACCCACTTTTTCTTCCAGGCTCATTGATTTCATTAAATCATTTATTTTCTTTTCCTGCTCCTTTAAAGAAGGGTCCTGATTAGGTTGTGAGGTTTGGCTCTCTTCTACTACTTCTGTACTTGTATGTTTCGTTTCTTCTATTGGTTTTGTTTGTACAGTATTATTACTTTTATTCACTAACCACATAATGCTAAAACTAATCCCAAAAATCAGCAGTAAAATACCAACTGCACTCGTTATCATCGCTTTATTATTGATTGTCGTTCCTCCTTGCTCATTTCGCTGATCTTTATCAGTGTGCTTATATTATAAGTAGGTTTTATCAAAACAGTCAATTTTTTTCACCTGCATGCGCCTTATATTTTTGACAAAAAAACGTTACCATGAGATGCTCTTCTCGTAATCAATACAAAAAGAAAGAAGGTTGGATTTTTATGGCAACAATGGTGTTTGTAAATTTTCCAGTCACAGATGTAAAGCATTCTACAGCATTTTATGAAAAATTAGGTTTCAAGAAAAATGAAGAATTTTCTACTGACGAGACAAGTTCAATGGTTTGGGATGATCATTTTTGGATTATGCTGTTAAATCACGATTTTTATAGTAAATTCATCAAAGATAAAAATATTGCAGATACGAAAACGACGAGTGGTGCTCTGATTGCATTTAGTATGGACAGTGCCGATGCTGTGAAGAAATTTGCTGAAACAGCTAAAGCAAATGGTGGTGATTATTATAAAGTGGATATGGGGATTCCTGAAGATATGATGTTTGGACTTGAAGTGCAAGACCCAGATGGAAATTCTTTGGAACCTAATTGGATGAAGATGTAAATTTTCATTTATTGTTTAAGAAGTTGAGATGTAACTCGTAGCGATATGTCTCGATTTCTTCTTTGCAAAAAAATGTTGGGCCAGGAATGTTTAATCCCGAGAAATAAGAAGGAATTTACGACAATTGATCTTCAAATTTTTGTGACCAAGTAGGTTTTGTACAACATCAGCTTATTTCCGAAGGGATTGCTCCTGATCCCACCATTTATACGGATTCCATGTGAGTGGGATATGACTCAAAGAGTTGTGTCCCACTTACCAAAATAGTTACCTTTTATACAATCCAATCCTGTTATTCAGCACTATTATTCTATTGTCCCATTCGTGTACTATTTGTAGGAGTAAACAAATGAGGATTGATTTTGAGAAGTAATAGTAAAACAATAGACGTCGCAATTGCTGTAGCCACACCACTTAACCCATTCATCACGAGAGAAAACAACCAAGGATTCATTCCCCACAGGGCAAAACTTCCCCAGAATAGAACGCCTGCAATAAAATGCCAGAAATAACGCATCAGTGTGCCAAAAAAAGACGCATATAGAATGATTCGACCACTCTTTGTGTAGTCTTTCTCTCCGATTGCTTGTTGTAGTTTCCCGCTATAAACTCCAGCAAATCCAGCAAATCCAAAAGCTAAAATATACTCAATAATCACTTGTGCAGGCATTAAATAATACACTTGCGCCAATGGAAAATGCAGCAATCCCCAGATAAACGCAGAAAAGAATCCAGCCTTTGTTCCTCTTCTCAACGCATAAAGAGTCAAAGGAATCATTCCCAGTGAGATAGAAAAACTACTCCCAATATTTGTTGGAATAAGGGATAAAACCATTGCAATTGCAGCTACAATCGTTCCCTCAATCCAAACGCGTAATTCTGATGTTCTTTGCATAAAAAAAATCCTCCCTTTAGAACGACCAATTCACAAAGGAGGAGTAAAAGTATTTATTTACTCCATCACAATTCCTACGCTCGTACTAACGAACAGGTTCAAGGGTTTAGAGTGGTTACTCATTCTCAGCCATGGCTCCCCTTTGTGATGGGTTCTATTTAATTTTTAGTGGTTATCATAGGATTGACAACATCAGAATCGTACCATGCTCCTCTTTAAAAGTAAAGGAATTAGGCATTTCAATCTTATCAGACCACTTGAACCCAACAACGTGTTTGCGGCTTTCTTCTGGTGGGTACATCCTATTGACAGTTCCCCCCTCTTTATAGAAAATATAGGCCATCTCGATATCGTCTACTTCAAAACTAGATACCTCTAATGGATTATACGGAAACTTCATATCTCGTTCACATAAACTTTTTTTCGATCCATGCCAATTTTTTTATCTTTTCTGTAGCTTAGATCGTTTCAAATTCGCTTTTAGAGACCTATTTAAACTCTACTTTACAAACCATTTTATGCTCCTCTTTTCTGTTTGATATAGATTATTATTACGGGAGAAGTTTTTAACAACAACGAATATAAATGAAACGATTTTTTCACAAAGTACTTGGAATCCGGAAGAGCGAAAACGCCTTCATTAGACTTCGGTAGAAACGAATGTTTCATTAATTAACGATGCAAATCTCTCCATTTCGCTCATCAAAGCGTTCAGGATCGCATCTTCTTTGGATTTTTCACATTTATTTAGCAATAAATACCTAGAAAATGGCGATGTAGTTTGCTATAGTGAAGATGTTTGAAAAATATAAATTAGAGGTGGACAATGAAAAAATTAGTTAGAGTTAGTATGGTTTATATGATAGTTGGATTGTTAGCGGGTATTTTTTATCGTGAATTTACAAAATGGAATGACTTTACTGGCGAAACACAACTTAGTGTTCTACACACACATATTTTGATTTTAGGTATGTTCTTTTTCCTGATTGTTTTACTTTTGGAAAAAAACTTCCAATTGAGTAACGAGAAAAACTACAAAAAATTCTATATGATTTATAATATGGGGCTCGGTATCACTTTATTGATGATGATCGTTCGCGGTAGTTTACAAGTATTGGATTATCCAGAATCTGCAGCAATAGCTGGAATAGCTGGATTAGGACATATTATAATCACCGTCGGATTAGCTTATTTCTTCCAAGTTTTATTTCAAGCAGTCAAAGAGTAAGTTGATACGATATACAACTCTTTAAAAAATTTATGTTCTCACTGTATGGTCATTCGTTTAACCGTATAGAACATATTAAAAAGTACGCCCCTAAAGATAGAACAAAAAAATCTACCTTTAGGGGCGTACCCTATTTTTTTTCTTTGGAAACAATAAGGTCTTAAAAGATCCATCCAATGTTGTAACTAACAATTGACTAATGGACACTTGATGCTACACACATACTATTCTAAATTTAATTGTTTCTTCAATGCCAATGTAACTTTTTCTTTTTCTGTTTCAGGAATAATTTGATAAGAAATACCTTCCTCACCCGTATAACCATCACCAGTAAAGTCTTCGCCTTGCATTTGATAGCTTTCAATGTTCTCTAGTGCCTTTTGATAATTTTTCATCAACAGCATCATTTGATCTAATGTCATATCTGTCTGGCCATTTTCACCAATAACATCTAACAACTCTTGATAACGAAATACACTTTTCATCGACAGTAATTCTTTAGTCAACTGAATCGTCACTTCTCGCTGTCTTTTTTGTCTACCGTAATCCCCTAGCGGATCTTCATAACGCATCCTTGCGTACTGTAAGGTTTCCCAACCACCTAGATGCTGTTCCCCTTTAGGATAATGGATTCCTTCGGCGTCAAAGGCAAAATCATTATTAACAGTGACGCCTCCGACAGCATCACTTAATGCAGCTAATCCATCCATATTGATCACAAAATAATGATTGATTGGGATGTCTAAATAATGCTCGATCGTATCAATCATCATTTCCTCACCACCAAAAGAATGCGCATGATTGATTTTATCGTATGCCCCTTCTTTTCCAATAATTTCTACGTAGGCATCTCTAGGTATGCTTGTAATCGTTGTTTTCTTTAATTGATCATTAACTGTCACGACCATGATCGTATTTGCTCGAAAATCTGTTTGACGCTTTGAGTCATTTGCAATGCCTAGAAGTAAAAAACTTACGGGTTCACTATTGTTCAGTTCTACTGGCTTGGTGTTTCGATTCAGTGGTTGATATATTTTATCTGCTGTTTTTTGCACATTCTTAAACACAGTCGCGCCATATGCAGATGCACCTGCAACAGCCAATAACACAAGTGTTAAAGCGCCTAAAATCGTTTTTTGCACAAAACGTTTTTTATCATCTGACGTTGAAAATGTCCTGTTAAGGAACATTCTTTGAAGGCAAACGTACGAAAGATTTACCCATGAAAAACTTAAAAGAAATCCACCAATAACATCACTCGGATAATGGACTCTCAAATAAATTCGACTTATTCCAATCAAAACAACATAGAGGATCAACATCGTTTTTAAAAGTTTGTCTTTTCTTTTCTGTGTCACTAACAAAATTGAGCATACCAAGCACATAGCTAAAAGTGAATGACCACTTGGAAAACTGTATGACGAACGCTCAGCTAACTGCGACACATCAGGTCTTGCCCTTGCAACAATATGCTTTAAGATAAACCCCAAAGCACTAACAACCAAAACGTTACTACTCAGCCAAAATGCCAATAATGGTTGTTTTTTCCGCCAAAGTAAAAATGAACTAATTAAGCTTACACTAAAAATTGGTACAATGGTTGCCGTCTTAGCAAACAGATTCACACTGCTCGTAATCATCTCGTTTGGTTTCCAATTAAATTGATAAATCGCTGAATCAATCTGATGAAACCACGAGACATTCTGAACAACTAAAAAGGTCAGCACCACAAATAATATGGTACTTAAAATTGCGGGGGTAAACTTTTTTTCTTTATACGTATTCATGTTTAAAATCCCTTCATTTCGTAAATTAAATAACATCACTTACACATTGTCAGTATTCCTAAAAAAACACAAGTAGGCCCAATAACATTGCACGATCAGTCAATACATTCATTATTCGCCAAAAGAAAAAAGCCAAACATTTTTTTCCTAAGACGTTTGACTTTCAATCAATCTCATCGTCTGAGTTTTAGCACTATACAACGTAAAGAAACATTCTTAGCTATTTTATGAAAAGCCTTAATTCGACCATTCCTGTTTTACACATTGGCGTCTTTCGACGTTTCTGCGCAATAGCCTATGTTTGTATAGGAGCCTCACCTAACAAGGTTATTTATCTATTTATTTTTTTAAGAATACCGTTGACAAAGTTTTTTTTCAAGTTATTTTAAGGGACTTTATTTTTTCTTAATCAATATTAAGGAAGTTTTTTTTAGAAAAAAGAAAAGACTGAGACATCACTCTATGAGTCATATCTCAGTCTCAAAGAATCCGAAAAACCGGTAGGAGCAGAAACAACTCCCTCTTCTTTCAACTATTGTTTATTGATCTAGCTCTTCAAATTGAGAATTATAAAGCGATGCATAGTAGCCACCAGCAGCAAGCAACTCTTCATGTGTTCCTTGTTCTTTGATATCTCCGTCTTGCATATAAAGGATTTTATCTGCATCTTTAATTGTTGACAAACGGTGAGCGATAACGAACGATGTGCGGCCAGCCATCAAGTTATTCATGGCGCCTTGAATCAAGCCTTCTGTCCTTGTATCAACAGAAGACGTTGCTTCGTCAAGAATCAAAATCGGTTTGTCCGCTAAAATAGCGCGAGCAATGGTTAATAATTGTTTTTGACCTTGAGAAATATTAGAAGATTCTTCATTTAATTCCATATTATAACCACCTGGTAAGGTTTGGATAAAATGATGAACATGGGCAGCTTTTGCCGCTTCATAAACTTCTTCATCTGTTGCATCTAACCGACCATAACGTAGATTTTCCATGATAGTTCCTTTAAATAGCCATGTATCTTGTAAAACCATTCCGATATTTTTGCGTAAATCTGCACGGTTAAAGTCTTTGATATTGTATCCATCGATTTTGATCGCACCAGATGTTACATCGTAAAATCGCATCAATAGTTTGACCATTGTTGTTTTACCTGCACCAGTCGGCCCAACGATTGCCACTGTTTGACCAGGATCAACGTGTGAACTGAAATCATTGATGATGATTTTGTCTGGCGTGTAGCCAAAACGAACATGTTCAAAGTCGACCATTCCTTTGGCTTTGTCAAGTTTAACTGGGTTTGGTACTGTTTGTGCTTCTTCATCTTCTTCTAAGAATTCAAAGACACGTTCAGCTGATGCTGCCATTGATTGAAGTAAGTTTGAAACTTGCGCCAATTGAGCAATAGGTTGTGTCAAGTTACGAACGTATTGGATAAAGGCTTGGATATCTCCAACTGTGATTGTACCGTTATAGGCTAAAATCCCACCAAAAATCGCTACAGCAACATAGCCTAGGTTTCCTACAAAATTCATAATAGGTTGCATTAAACCAGAAAGAAATTGTGATTTCCAAGCTGATTTGAATAAAACGTCATTTTGCGTTTTGAATTCTTCAAGAGAGTTTTCTTCATCATTGAATAGACGTACGATGTTGTATCCACCGATTGTTTCTTCGACTTTACCATTGATAACCCCAAGATATTCTTGTTGTGTTTTAAAGTATTTTTGCGAATTTTTCACAACAATTAAAATCAAGATCATTGAAATCGGTACAATCAAAATAGCAATACCGGTCATTTGAACAGAAATCGATAGCATCATGACAATAACCCCAATGATGGTAAAGACTGATGTGATCAACTGAGTGATGGATTGGTTTAATGACTGTCCTAAAGTATCTACGTCATTGGTGATCCGAGATAATACTTCACCCGTTGTACGACTTTCAAAATAATTCATTGGCATGCGATTGATTTTTTCTGAAATTTCTTTACGCATCCGATACGTTATCTTTTGCGAAATCGTTGACATGATCCAGCCTTGAACAATCCCGAAAACAGATGCCACTAAGTAAAGTCCTAACATAAAGAGTAAGATTCCACCAATTTTATTGAAATCAATACCACCGGTTCCTTGATATTTTTTAATCAAGCCATTAAATAATTCTGTGATTGCTTGTGATAAGATTTTTGGACCCCAAATGTTAAATACAGTTGAAGCAATTGCAAAGATCATTACAAAGAAAACGGGTATTTTATAAGCACCAATATAGGAGATTAATTTTTTTAGTGTTCCTTTAAAATCTTTGGCTTTTTCCACTGGAGCGCCTTGTCCAGGTCCGCGTCCGCCACGAGGGCGATTTTGTGTTTGTTCTGCCATTATTATTCGCTCCTCCCTACTCTGCTTCTTCTATGCCTAATTCAGCATTGCTCAATTGTGATTGGGCAATTTCTTGATAGACAGTGGATGATTTCATTAGTTCATCGTGTGTTCCATGACCTACAACACGACCTTCGTTCAATACGATAATATTATCTGCATGAAGAATCGTAGAAATTTTTTGTGCAACAATGATTTGAGTTGCCCCTTTTATATTTTCAGATAGCGCTTTTCGTAACGCTACATCCGTTTTATTATCTAGTGCTGAGAATGAATCATCGAAAATCAAGATTTTAGGATTTTTCGCTAAGGCACGTGCAATGGATAGACGTTGTTTTTGTCCACCAGAAACATTATTTCCGCCTTGAGAAATTTCTCGGCTATAGCCTTTTTCATTTGAATCGATAAATTCTTCTGCTTGGGCTATTTCAGCAGCTTTTCTCATTTGTTCATCTGAGATATTTGCATCGCCAAACTTGATATTTGATGCAATATCACCTGAGAACAAGATTCCTTTTTGCGGCACAAATCCAATAATTTCATGTAATTTGTGTAAGCTCAATTCACGAATGTCTATTCCATCAATCGTGATTCGACCACCTGTTACATCAAACAAACGCGGAATCAGATTCACAATTGTTGATTTACCTGAACCAGTTGAACCGATAATTGCCGTTGTTTGCCCTGGTTTGGCTGTAAAGTTAATGTGGTGCAACACATCTTCATCGGCATCTCCGTAACGGAATTCTACACCTTCGAATTTCACTTCGCCTTTAAAGTCATGATCATCTTTAGGATGTTCTGGATCTTTGATTGTTGGTTCTGTTTCAAGTACTTCTTCCACACGACCAGCAGCTACGTTAGCACGAGGTAGAATAATTGAAACCATTGACAACATCATAAAGGCCATAACGATTTGCATCGTATACGTGATGAACGCCATCATATCCCCAACTTGAAGTTGACCGTTATTCATGTTATGTCCGCCGACCCATACGATCAGCACAGAAATACCATTCATCAAAAGCATCATTACAGGCATCATGATCGACATTGCGCGGTTTACAAATAATTGTGTCTTCATTAAATTCGTATTCGCAACATCAAAACGTTTTTCTTCAAATTTCTCACGAGAAAAAGCTCGGATAACAGGAAGTCCTGTAATGATTTCACGTGATACTAAGTTCACTCTGTCGACTAAATTTTGTAACGCTTTAAACTTAGGCATGGTTGTTAATAATAGGCTTAAGACTAACACTAGAACAGCCGCAACAGCGACACCTACGATCCATCCCATACCTGTTCCTGTTTGGTAGACATTATAGATACCGCCTATCCCTAAGATCGGTGCATACAAAACAATTCGCATGATCATCACGATTCCCATTTGCATTTGTTGGATGTCATTGGTATTCCGTGTAATCAATGAAGCTGGAGAGAATTTCTCCATTTCAGTGTTCGAAAATTGCAATGTTCGTTCATATTGACCAACACGCAAATTTCGCCCAACAGATGCGGCCACGAGTGAGGCAATCAACCCAACAATAATCGCAGCAACCGCTGAAATCAAGGTTAGAAGAACCATTTTCGTTCCTGTTTTGACCATGTAATCTGTTTGGATCTGTTTCGTATTCATGTCTAATGCTTTATATTCACTAAGGGTCAATTGGATCCCCACAGTTTTCATTGAGTCTTCGCCTAGGTCACCTAAGCTCTTCTTCGTTTCGTTACGAGCTGACTCGACTTTGGCTGGCATAGCATCCGTTGTCGTTTTGATTGAATCAGCTAAGGCTTTTGCTTCAGCACCTTTTGCTTGTGCTTTGGCTGCTAATTCTTGTGCTTCAACACCTTTTTCAGTTGCAGTCGCAACATCTGTAGCAGCAGCTGCCTCGGCACCCGCTGATTTAGCTTGTTCGCCTAAAGCGGTCGCTTCTTCACCAAGTTGTTTTGCTTTAGCAGCATCTTCTCCAACTTTTTTATAGTCTTCAATGATTGCTTTTGCCTCACTTGCATTTGATGAGTCTTTTGATTGAGATGACGCTAACATCATCATTGGTAAATTAAAGATGTCTGCTAATTTAGCTTCAGTCATGCCATCTTGAAGGTTTAATTTATAGACTTCAACCTCTTTGCCATCGATTTTTTCAGTTGTTAGCTTATAGTTATCTTCTATTATTTTTTTCTCGTCATCCGTCATGAACATTTCAATTCCTTGAAGGGATGTTTTCCTGATTTTTTCAGGTGTGGAATATTCAAGCCCTCCTTGTTGAATACCGACATCGACGATACCCGATGTTAATTTTGGTAAGCTTAAATCACTATTTGCCTGTACAACTAAAAGCACAAGAACTGCGATGACCGCATACCAGTATTTGCCGAGATGTTTGAAAATCTTCACTATTGGTCACCTTCCTCTTTCTGGGAAATTTGTTGGGAGTAGTCTACGAATTTCGCCGTTAGCTCGATGAACTGATTCGTATCTTGTTCTCCCATTAGTTTAAAAATCTGAACGATCTTATCACGCATCTCTTTCTTTTGTAACTTAGCTGCTTTTTTACCGCACTCCGTTAATGTAACATTGATACGACGGCGATCATCAGGATCCATCTTACGTTCGATTTGACCCTTTTTTTCTAAACTTCCAAGAACGACCGCAATACGAGCGCTTGATAGGTTCAGTGATTCAGCTAGATGTTTTGGACTAGTTGGTTCACCGTAACGTGCCAAAAATTTGATCACGATACTTTCACCTTGGTTACTTTTTTCTAGTCTGCTAAATGCACTATGTCGATTTTGAACCATTAAACGCATAAGCTCTTGTTCGGCTTCTTCTGCGAATGACATATGACTCCTCCTTTTTTCAAAATAATTACTTCCTCCATTAATAGCTAACAGTGTTAGTAACTAATGCTGTTTGATATTAACGCAAATAGGTTTTAATGTCAATAGTATTGGTTTAAAAATATAAATGAATACGGTTTTATTCCAAAATATTAAGAAATTGTTCTCAATTTCATATGATTTATTTGGGTGAAATGATAAAAAAGGTGGGATATGACTCTACGAGTCACACCCCACCTCTAAGGAATCCAGATAAACGGAGAGAATAGAAGCAACGACTACGCTTTGCTTCCGTCTCCATCTCTTTTTAATTACCCCTATTGATCAAAAAGCAATTATCGTTGATATTTCCCTTCTTTACTAGACTAAATACTAGTCTTATTCCGCATTCAACGCAGCCATCGTAATATAGTTATAAGGTTGATTAAAATGTGGTAAAAAGAATAAATCAAGTAACTTTAATTCATCAATAGTCATTTGCTTTTGTATAGCAAGTGAGAATAGATGGATCGCCATTGAAATATCTGCTCTTGATGACATTTGCGCACCGATAATTCGTCGTGATCCTTTTTCATACACAATACGAATCGAAACTGAGTCGTTTGAGGTCATAAATGCTGGTTTTTGCAAATCTGTATAGTCAGTGAATAAAACGTCTAGTTGATGTTTTTTTGCTGCTTCTAAGGATAGACCTGTGGAAACCATATTTAAACCAAAAATAGAAATACCATTTGACCCTTGAACACCAATTGATGCAAGACTTGTGCCACCAACATTGTGACCTGCGACGATTCCAGAACGTACGGCGTTCGTTGCCAACGCAATATAGGTCGTTTTTCTTAACGCATTGGAGTATAGAGTAGCACAATCTCCTACTGCATAAACTGAAGGATCACTAGTTTGCTGATTTTCATCAACAAGATAGGCACCATTTTCAAATAATTCCAACTGTTCCTTGCCTAACTCATTATTAGGTAAAAAACCAATAGCATTGATAACGAGATCAACCGGATACTCCCCTTTATTCGTTACGATGGCTTCTACTTGTTTTGAGCCCTTATAGGCAGTAGCGATTTCACCAAAATGTAGTTCAATACCGTTCCCAGATAAATTACGATCCATTTCATCTGTAAACTCTGGGTCATAATAGTTCGACAACGAGCGTGGTGCACCATCAAAAAGCAATACCTGCTTCCCACGGCGCTTGATGGCTTCAGCGATTTCAACCCCAATATAGCCAGCGCCGATAACGGCGACTTTTCTGACCGAAGTCAATCCCACTAAGTCATCGACTGCTTGTCCATCTTGAAACTTTTTTAAAAAATGAATATTTTGTAAGGTATTGCCTGGTATTTTTGGGGCTATCGGAACAGAACCTGTCGCTAATATCAACTTATCATATTCCTTGCAAAAGGTTGTTCCATCACTGGCTTTACAATAGACCTTTTTAGCGTAAAAATCAATTTTTTCAACTGCTGTTTCTAAATAAATGGTCGCACCTTTCGCTTCAAATTCTTCCTTAGTCGCATAAAATAGCTGATCCGATGAGTCAATTTGTCTACCTACCCAAAGTGCCGTTCCACACCCTAAATAACTAAGATTCGAATTTTTATCAATCATTGTCACATCTTGGTCTGGATAATGATCTAGTAAAGCGTTAGCTGCCGCGATTCCGGCATGGTTTGAACCAATAATAATCGTTTTTTTCATTTGTTACCTCCATTTTTTTGAATAAAGAAGCGAAACACATAAGCTTTAGCAGTGCTTCGCCTTTTCAGATTTTAGTTATTATGCTTGTGTAATCGGTAAAATAGTTTCAACTTCTGAATGCGGACGTGGAATCACGTGAACAGATAATAATTCACCTACACGTTGCGCTGCTGCTGCGCCTGCATCTGTAGCTGCTTTTACAGCGCCAACATCTCCGCGTACCATAACAGTCACGATGCCACCTCCAACTAATTCTTTTCCTACAAGCGATACGTTAGCCGCCTTAACCATTGCGTCTGCTGCCTCAATTGAACCGATTAACCCTTTCGTTTCGACCATTCCTAGTGCATCTGATTTCATTATAATTTCCTCCTAAGATTCTATCTATTATTTTTTTTGATCACAATTTCAGTATTGGGCGTTAACCCCAGTGCATTTGCTTCTTCTGTATCAATGTGGCATTCTAAGCCGGAATTTTCGACCGCTCGAATGATAACATTCGCTAAACTGCCACCTCGTTCACCTGGTAATTCAATCGTTACAGACTCACCGTCATGCACACCGAATTGAATTGCCTCATTTGGCAACATGTGAATGTGACGTTTTGCGACAATCACACCTTCAATAATTTCGGCAGATCCTTTAGGACCAATTAATGTGATGCTCCCCGCCCCAGTTAAATCGCCAGATAAACGTAAAGGAGCTTTTACTCCTAATTTAAAGGAATCACTTTGTAAAATTTCTACTTGAGTTTGTTTCCTCACAGGACCTAGAATGCGTACTTTTTCTATTGCACCTTTTGGTCCGCAGATCATCACTGTTTCTTTACACGCAAATTGTCCCGGTTGAGACAGATCCTTCAATTTTGTTAACTGATAATCGTAACCAAATAATTTTTCCACATCTTTTTGAGATAAGTGGATATGGCGATTGGAGATACCTACTGGAATCCGTCGAGGTTCCGACGTTATTGCTGTTTGAGTTTGGTTTGTTTCAGCCAATTTCTCTAGCAATGTTCCCAGTAACTCTTCATAATTATCCAACTTCATCATTCCTTTTCCAGTTAATTCATACTCGCTAAGACTTGACGAACAACATTTGCTAATTTTTCTACATCCGTATCATTGATTGTCTTGTTCTCTGTCGGCAATGATGTTGTTGCAGTGGCTTCTGTTTTTCCATAAGTAAAGGTTGGATCATCTTGCACTAATGTAGTAATCTCTTTTAATCCGTATGCAACTTTTTTGATGTTTAATAGATGTTTTGGGCCAACGTTTTCTGAAACTGAACTACCACCAAAAGTCCCACAACCTAAGGTAAACGAAATCGGTAATCCTGTACTGATACCAGTTCCACCTTGGCTACCTCCTGTGTTTACTAAAATTCGTGAGGCAGGTTTAGCGGCAAATTTTAGTACGATAGCCCGATCATTGGTATGGAGACTCATTGTATGACCAATCCCATTTTGCAACAATTGAATACTTAAGTCACACGCTTCTTCCCAGTTATTGACAACATAAAACGCTAAAACCGTTGTAAGTTTTTCAAATGATAAAGGATAGCCTTGACCAACTCCACCTTGCGCGCCAATCAGGACTTTCGTTTCTGCTGGGACGCTAATTCCTGCAGCTTCAGCGATAACGGTCGCTGCTCTTCCCACAAATTTCGCATTCATTGCATACCCATTTTTGAAAAGTAATTTGCAGACTTTATCCGTTTCTTCTTCTGACATAAAGTAGCCACCTTGTGCTTTTAATTCTCGAATAACAGCTTCTTTGTTGACTTCTTCACAGATTATCGATTGTTCTGACGCGCAAATTGTGCCATTGTCAAATGTTTTAGACGCTATGATTTTGGCTACTGCACTTTTTACATCTGCTGTTCGTTCGATATAGGCTGGTGAATTACCAGCACCTACACCTAGGGCTGGTTTTCCTGAACTATAAGCGGCTTTAACCATTCCAGGACCACCTGTTGCAATGATCAAGCTGACTTCTTTAGCATGTAGTAATTCGTTAGTGCCAGCCATTGTTGGAATAGACAAGCAACTAATGATTCCATCTGGCGCTCCTGCTGCTACCGCAGCACGATTTAATAAGTCGGCCGCTTTTTTAGTACATCCAACCGCTGTCGGATGTGGTGGAAAAACAATCGCATTTCGTGATTTCAAAGCAATCATTGCTTTAAAAATAACTGTTGAGGTGGGATTCGTTGAAGGAATGATTCCTAAAACTAATCCAACCGGTTCAGCCACATCAAAGGTACCTTTTTCAGGATTTTCTGATATGATCCCGATGGTTTTCTCGTTTTTGATTTCATCATAGAGTAACTGGGATGCCGCATGATTTTTGTAAGTTTTGTCTATCACCTTACCAAAGCCTGTTTCTTCGACCGCTCGTTCAGCTAAACCAAGGGCATATTTACTCGCGGCTGTCTTCATATTTTGTAAAATTTGGTCAATTTGTTCTTCTGAAAAAGTAGCGATTTTATCTGCGGCTTCTTTCCCTTTACGTGTCAAATCGCGGGCTTCTTGAACAGAACGTAAATCTTTATCGAACATTTCCATTTGTATTCCTCTATTCGTTAATTATTAAACTATCCATTAGCGCTTTGATCAGTTTTTCTTTGTTTGCACGATGGATATTTTTTTGTGGGATGCTAAAATTAGGCTGCTCTTTTGCTAATTTTCTAAGTTCAGTTACTTTCATTTGCTGCAATTCATTCAGTACTTTTTCTTTTGGCTCTTGTTCAACCATTTCCTTTACTTCTACTATTTCTATTCGCTCTTCTTCCGGTTCAGGTGCCTTTATCTCTTCTATTTTAGTGACTTCTTCCACGAAAGAGAATGCATCGATATCTGGACGTGGAATGACATGAGAACCAGCTAAAAGTCCTTCTCCTAAATACAGAACACTTGCAATTGCCGCTTGTATAGCTGTTTCGACTGCTGCGACATCGCCTGTGATCAGCACCGTATTTAGACCACCACCAACCTGTTTTTTACCTAAACAATGAACTTCGGAAGATTTCAACATGGCATCTGTGGCTTCGATCAAAGCCAATAATCCTCTAGTTTCAATCATGCCGATTGCTTGATTCATTTTCTACACCCCACTTTTTAATTTTCCAGATAAAATCGTTACTTTTTCTGTCGTAGACCACTGAATAGCCGAGTGTTGTGGAACATAAATAACGTCCCCTTTGTTTGCAGCGAAAACGGCCCCTTCGATCGTCACGTGAAGGTCACCTTCCACCACATAGTTTACTGACTCAAACGTGTCTTCTTCGTTAAAATGACCCGTCTCAATTTCTAAAAGTCCAAGGTTAAAATGACCTGCCCCTGCTGTTACAATTTCTCTATACCTGACATTTTCAACGTCATCATTTAGAGGTGAAAGTTTGATTGTAGAGCCCCGAATAATTTTTAATCCACTCGAGTGTTCTTGATAGTCAAATGGACGATCCTGGAACTCACTCATGCCAGTTTCAATCAGCAGTTTTTTTAATAAGGACACGAACTGATCTTTCGTAATATCTTGAGTATCAGACATTGAATGATCATTTTCTGGTTTAGTTTCTTTAAACGTCATGTGGTATTCTTCTGCTAAATCTTTGGCAGAAGGGGTGATAATCGTTTGTTTATCAGTCAAAACAAGTTGAGTTCCTTCACTATGAAGTATTTCTATATCTTTTGCACAAATCAGTTTCTTCATTTTGTCACACTTTCTTTAGACAGATTCACAACTTTCATCGATGATCCCAATTACTGCAGCATCTACAGGAATAGCATCATCTTCTAACATACGTCTGGCTGCTGATCCTGTCGCGATGATCACTCGATCGCCTATACCTGCGCCTATCACATCACAGACAATCATGCGTTCACCCTCTCTAGAACCTCCAGAAACTTCTGCAAGCATCAGCTTGAGACCATTTAACTTTTCTGATTTTCGGGTCGCCCAAATCGTATCCATCAGTTTTGCGGTTACCATAGGCGATCATTTTCTTTTTTCTTGATTTCTTCCATGGCTGCGATAACGGAAGCGGTATCCCCAAAAATAGCCAATAAAATCATATTTTGTGGGCAACTGCCTCGAATGTCCTCTACTGTGACTCCAACGGCTTTTTCAGCAATATCTGCGGCACAAACCATCTCAATTAATTTACCTTGAACTAATCCTACAGCATCCGGAATACCTAAATTATCTTTTGATCCTCGTCGACGATTTAAAATGGCCAATGTCCCTTCGCCAGGTGTCTTGATAATACGACAATCCATTTTGATTCCTCCTCGTATAAAAGCGTAGCGGGCTCGTCCAGTCTCGATAGAAAAAGAGGAAAAAGAGATTGAGACGCTTTTTGTCTCACTCTATTTTTATCTTTTTTCCGAGAGACTAGCCCGCGAAGCTAGATATGGTAACAACGTTCCGCTTCACCTTGTACTTTTCAACATCAGTTTACTTCGTTCGCTGTGTTTCAAAGCAAAAGCAAAACAAATCGCTTAATCCTTTAGAAAATTAGGAAACTGCCATTGAAACGTTCTTTGTTTCACTGACGATTTGTCTATTTTATAAGGATTGATTTGTATAGCTAGCTATGTTAAAACTTGATTGGTACAGCTTATGGCAATTCCTAAGGGCGTCACAAACATTGGATTCGAAGGTTTGTACGTTGGAATTCCTGTCACTTTTTCAATGATTGTTTCAATATTTTTGAGACAAGCAGTGCCACCGACTAAATAGATTCCTTCAACATGGTATCCTTGTGTTTGCTGGATGATAATAGAAGAAATTTTCTCAATGACTGGTTTTAAACTAGGTAACAGCTCATCGTGGTTCTTTTCATTTCGCTTGTATGTTTCAGCCGCTTCGAATGGAAACTTATAAGCCCCAGCAATCACTAAAGATAAATGTGTACCGCCTGTCGCCTCATCCGCTACTTTGACCACTTGTCCATTTTCTACAATTGAAATTCCGGTTGTTCCACCACCGATGTCTACAACTGCGCCATCTGTTATGTTCAATAATTGATTTGCAGCTGTTGGTTCATCCAACAAGTTTGTCAATTCAAACCCTGCGCTTTGTATCACATTTTTGATTGCTCCACCATCTAATTCATCTGTACCAGGGGGCAATGAGGCTGCGGCATAAACTAATTCTGTCTCTAATTTTCGTTCTACTTCTTCTTTAAGCTCTCTAACCAGTTCAACTGCCCCAATGTAATCCACGACCATACCATCACGCACAACATCCGCATATCGATAAGCACCTGCTACTGGTTTATAGTTTTCATCTAAAACAGCTAACACCACACAGGCTGTCCCTAAATCAATGCCAGTATAATAGGTTTTCGAATCATGTCTTTTGGGCTTTTTTATGACTTTTTCAAACTCCGCAACAAATTGATTACACGCTTTCATTGATTGTCTTTTCATCTGTTTCTCCTACTAATTGTTTCTTTAGTTCAATGATTGTTTGACTCGCTTTTATAAGTAACTGACTATATTGGGGATAGTCAACTTGAATCAGATGGATAATACCATAAACTCTCTTTAATTTGATCAATAACAACCCTTGCTCACTAAACATATGGACCGCTTCCAATCGAAATTCTTCTATTTCTTTTAAAATAGGTTCGCTATCAGAACTGTCTTTCCCTAAAGAAAGCATCAGTATTTTTTCTAAGTCGATGATTTTTTGACTGACACTCAATTGCTGTTTCATCGCTATTAAAGCCGCTTCTAAGAGTTCAGAGGATAATACTTCTTTATAACCATTTAATGACGTTAATGATTGTTTGGCTGCCTCCGTATTCTCTTTCCATTCAGCTTCTGAGACAATTCGAATTTTTTTATCCAAAAGAAATTGCTTTGCTCCAGGTGTTAATCGTACTTGATCCTTTAAACAAAATTGCGTAAATGCCTCTTTTTGATATGTTGTTCTGAGTTCATGTTCCGTCACAAAGTGCATTAGTAACCACCTCTTAACAACCTCTTATATAATTGTTCTAACTCTTGGAGACTTGGTTTTCTTGGATTGGTGATCGTACATTTATCATCCATTGCTTTTGCTGCCATTTCTGGGATTGCCGCTAAAAATTCCTCTGAATCAATGCCATGATCCGTTATCAAAGGTGATATTTCTAATTGTTTCAATTGTCGATTCACACCGTTGATCATGGCATGAACGGTAGCTTTAGCAGTTCCAGCTTGAAATCCTAAGCTTTTCGCAATTCTTTGATAAGTAACTAAACTAGGAATTTCATTTTCTAATTCTAAACCAGCGTTGTATCGAATGACGTGAGGCAGTAACAGAGCATTTGCTCGACCATGTGGGATATGAAACTGGCCGCCTAGCGCATGTGCTAAACTATGACAAATTCCCAGTGATGCTTCACTAAACGCAATACCAGCCAAACAAGATGCATTGTGGACTTGTTCTCGAAGAGCTAGGTTTTCTCCATCATTGACGACAGGAACTAAGTCCTTCCAAATCATTTGCAAGGCTTTTTCACTAACCGCATCTGTAAAATCAGTCGCATCTGTTGACGCTAACGCTTCCATGCAGTGAGTAAATACATCAAAGCCTGTGTCTGTCGTAACATCCTTAGGCACACTCACCGTCAATACTGGATCTAGGATCGCTAAATCGGGTACCATTTGCTCATCTACTAGCGCATATTTACTATTTTTTTTTGGATCAGAAATGACTGCAAAAGACGTTACTTCACTACCGGTACCACTTGTAGTCGGGATACAAATAAGTTGTACTGAGGCATCCTTTTCAGCAGTTCGATACATATGACGAATCACTTTCGCCGCATCCATCGCTGAACCACCACCTAACGCAATGATCCCGTCAGGACTTAGATTAATAGCTGCTAATAAGCCTTTGGTCACCACGTCAATTGTTGGATCAGGTATAATTTCTGAAAAAATGGTACAGCCAACATTCTTATCTTTTAACAACTGTTCTATTTTTTGGGCTAAACCATTTTCTAACATGAATGGGTCACAAATAATCAAAACACTTTTGAGGGATAGTGTTTGAATTGTTGACAATGCATCAATCCCTGTAATGATTTTTGTACCCATTTTAAACTGTTTTAACATTTTCAGTCCTCCTTTCCGCTAATTTCTTCGACAAACGTCTCTATTTCTTCTTGATTTAAATGGAGGAAAAACTGCTGATTCGTACACCCGATTTCTTCCAATATTTTTTCAGCAGTTCCTCGTTCCTCCAATTTGTTTTCGTTCGTTTCATAGAGTGCAACACCTATGACAGGCACTCTTAGCACACAAGCAAAGTTAGGTGGATACGTCTTTTTTATACTTGGAATTGGAACTAAAAAGAGCGCTTTGCTTGCTTTTTGCTGTAACGAAATAATATGTTTGTGCATCCACGGGCTTTCCAGATAAGCACTTGGAACAATAATCGTTTCATCCGTAAAAGAGATATTTGCGACTTTGCGAATCGGCTGATTAGGTTGTTCAATGGCTTCAGCAATCAGAATATTATGTTTTTGATTAGGTCCAATAATGAGAATTCGTTTTTTCATGTTTTACTCACTGAAACAATGTCATAATTCAATTTTTCTTTCAAAATTGTGACAACGGCTTTTAAAGCGACTTCCACACTTTGAACATCTCCACTAAGCAAAACAGATCCCGTAAATCGATCCAAAAATCCAACCTCAACGCCAGCGCTTTTCCCAGCAACATCAGCGGCAATAATTGCTGCTTCCACTGGTGAAATCGTTAAAATGCCAATCGCCCCTTGCGCGTCAATCCCTAATGATTCATAGATTTCTGGAATTGGTGATGCAATAACATGTGCTAGTGTTACTTGTTTTCCAGGAACTGACTCTTCAATCACTCGTTTAGGCGCATTCTCTTCCATACTAGGACATCCTTTCTAATGACGGACAACTCGAACAGGAAATGCATACTCTTTGATCCAGCCTTCAATACGATCTAAGTCAGTCTCTGAAAGAGAAGGATCACCCTCTACTGGATAGTCCATCCCCAATTGTCCATATTTATTCACACCCAATTTATGATAGGGTAATAAATCAATCCCTAAAAAATTGGGATACTCTTTGTATGGAAGTAAAAAATCAATGATTTGTTTAATTTCCTCATAGCTATCGTTAATCATTTTTAGCATTGGCATCCGAATCTGAACTTGGTAGCCAGCTTTTAACACTTCTTGTAGGTTTTCTAAAATTTTTTCATTGCTGATCCCCGTTAACTCATTGTGTCGAACAGGGTCCATATGTTTCAAATCAAATAAAAACAAATTGATATATTCAGCCATCTGCATTAAGCGATCCATTCGGGAATGACCGCATGTCTCAACAGCGGTATTGATACCATCAGCGCGACATGCCTTTAGTAAGGCTAAAGCCGCTTCTGGTTGTGCTGTACATTCGCCACCACTGAGTGTTACACCGCCGCCTGATTGTTCATAAAATGCATCGTCTTCATGAATGACTTCCATCAATTCAGAAATGGTTTTGATTTCACCCGTAATATTTAGAGCAGCCATTGGACAAACATCCACGCACGCGCGACAGCCATTACAGGCAATATCGCGACGTACTTGATGATGATCATTCTCATCCATGTAATGAATTCCCATCGGACAAACTTCTACACACGCACGACAATCACTACAAACGCTCTCTTTATACATTACTTGAAATTTGCGTTCAAGCCCTTCTGGATTGGCACACCATTGACAACGCAATGGACAGCCTTTGAAGAACACAATCGTACGAATACCTGGTCCATCATATAAACTATATTTTTGTACATTAAAAATCATCGCTTGTCGTTCAATTGTCGTTGCGTTTTGGGTCATCATTTTTCATCTCCTGCTCTTAAAACTTCGTTAACATTGTTCGGCTGATGATTTCATCTTGAACATCCTGACATAATTCAACAAAGAAGGCACTATAGCCTGCTACTCTAACGATTAAATCACGATATTGTTCAGGGTGTCTTTGCGCTTCTAACAATGTTTCATTATCTAAATAGTTAAACTGCATTTCACCATTGCCTAAAATGCTGGCTGTTTTTAACAGCGTAATCAAACTTTCTTCGCCTTCTGGTGTATCCAATAATCCGTTCATAATCTTGAAATTATGCACCATTCCCATGTTCATCGTATCGTTTGCCATTTTGGAAATAGATTTCACGATGGCAGTTGGGCCTTTAAAATCAGCTCCTTGCGATGGGCTAATACCATCTGACAATGGAATCCATGCTTTTCGTCCATTTGCCGAAGCACCTGTCATTTGACCAAGTGGCGTATTATTTGAAATCGATAATGTCCCGTGACATAGCTCTGAATATAACGTTTTATATTGACGGTGTTCTGCTTCGGTAAAGTGGATCAACTCTGCCGCAATTAAATCGGCATAATCATCGTCGTTCCCATATTTTGGTGCATTTAAACAATCCGTACGAATTTGCTCATAGCCAACAAAGTCAGCTTTTAATGCGCGATTTAATTCTTCTAATGTGTATTTTTTTTCATCGAAAACGAGTTTTTTGATTGCTGCCATTGAGTCTGCATACGTAGCTAAACCTGACCAAACAACTCCTGGTCCAAAGTTATACATTGCTCCGCCACTTGAAACGTCTTTACCACTTTCCATACAGCCCTCATACATCAATGACATTAATGGTTTCGGTGCTAAATCACGATGGACTCGTTGTGTAATGACCGTTGCAACTGATGACCATTTCGTAATATATTTGATTTGTTCTTTAACGGCTTCTTCAAATTGCTCATATGTTTTAAATTGAGCAATATCACCCAGGTCTGGACAAACTTCTTTGCCATACCATAGAGGAACACCGCGGTTCAAGACTAGTTCGATACAAATCGGCCATTGCGTGTAAGCAGTTGAAGTCCATTGGTACAAACGACCTGCTTTTTGTGGCTCAACACATCCCATTAAGCAATAATCACGTGCATCTTCGATCGATACCCCTTTTGCCAACATCATTTTGATATGAGTATCGTCAAAGTGACAAGCTGGGAAACCAATCCCGGCACGTACCACCTCTACAATTTTTTTCAAGTACTCTCTTGATGAGCGGTTATGGATCCGACAAGCTAATGATGGCTGATAAACTTTTACATGACGAACTGCATCCATTAATAGATACGTTAATTTATTGGTTGCGTCATGCCCTTCACGTGTCACACCACCAACACACATATTTACGAACGGTTGGTAACCAGCAAAGAATTTAGAACCTCCTTCACTTGTGATCCACATCATTTCAGACATTTTAATCAGCATGCAACCTGCTAATTCGAACGCTTCAAATTCATTCATTTTTCCTTTTTCTAAATCATTTTTGAAAAATGGATACATGTATTGATCGACACGTCCAATTGACATGCCCGTTTGGTTTTCTTCCACTACTAGTAAAGATTCAATCGTCCAGACCGCTTGAATCGCTTCCCAGAATGTTTCAGGTTTATGTGCTGGTACTTTTGCATTGATTTCAGAAATTTTTTGCAATTCTGCTTTTCGTTTTGGATTCGTTTCTTTTTGAGCCAATTGAGCAGCGTATTCAGACATCCGACGTGCGTAAATCATGACCCCTTCTGTCGTATCGATCAATGATTTATAGAAATAGATTTTTTGAATATCATCGGGATTTTCGTAGTTTAGTTTTTCTAAATGTTCTTTGGCTTCTTTTTGAATATCCAGCATGCCTTTTTTCATTAAAATGACATCATATCCTGGATTGGAGTCGCCACCGCCATTTAGCTGGTGATAAGAACAGTCGGAAACAAAAGACTCTCCAGATAATTCCCAAACACCTGCTTCACGGAATTGGTCCTCACAATATTCATCAATTGATTTCCCTTTCCAAAACGGAAACAGTTCTTCACGCATAATTTTTTTGTCTTCATCTGAAATAAAGAACGGATCTTGCGGACGACTTGAAATTGTTTCAATTTCTTCTTCCATCCAACGCCAAGCAATATCAGGTGAAAAGGCGCCGGCACGTGGTGCGCCGTTTGGTGCGCCTACGATCAACTCATTATCTTGGATAACAAGTGGTGCTGTTTCACAGCAACGTTTAAATGATTTTGCTCTTAAAACATTTTTGGGCATCCCTGGATTTTCTCTTGCGAGTTCAGTGATCACTCTCGCACGATGTGTTGTGATTGTAGGAATTTGTGTTAGGTAATTTTTCTTTAAAGCATCTAAACGAGTTGTGATCCCATTTGGAATAGTAGAATCATTATCTGCTGCAAAGCCACCGCTGGTTGAGCTAGTACTTGTTGTATCATCTGCGACCGTTGCAAACATCTTCATTAAGGCAGTACGTTCTTCTGAACTTAACTCTTTTGTCGCTTCGGCTAATTTTTCCGAAAATTCTTTAATATCCATTTTAATTCCCTCACTTTACAACAATTTATTTTTCCATTATTTTTTTTAAGATTTTTTCTAACGCTTCTGTCTCTAAGTTTACGTCTGGTTCATTTGTTCTATCTTCAATAATTCCATCAAGTGGGTAGCTGATTTCTCGAATATATGTTAAATCTTTAGCCGTAATATTTTTTGCACTGATCCCTTTACCCGTTGTAAAACCACCCAGAATAACTGATACAGGTAAAGTTGATTCCAATCCCATACTTGCCCTAGTCGCCGCCGCATTCACTATCATACGACCAACAGGTTTCTTTAAGGCAAATTCTTTCAGCACTGACTTATTATGAGAATGGATCGCTAACGTATGCCCATTATTTTTTTCCTTCAATAACCGAATCGATTTTTCACAAGCATGCATCCAATCCGGTTCTAAATAAAAGGCTAAAACTGGACACTTCATTTCATTAGCAAAAGGGTCTTCGTCGTGCATATACTGTTGCTCCGAAACCAATAGTTTTGTTGTGGGTGCTACATTTATTTTTGCTTCTTTGGCTAGCCAAAGGGCATCTTTGCCAATACACAAAGGATTTATTTGATTATTTTTTGGCTGTAACAATGCTAGCAAATGCGCTTCTTCTTCTTTTAATAAAAAATGTGCACCATACTGCTGTAACAATTCTTTCACTTCAGATGCGATGACACCTTCGGCAATTAAATACTGTTCTGCTGCAGGTAATAATCCACAATCATAGGAACGACTCTCTATGATTGCTTTGACAGCTTGTGTTAGGTTTGCTGAACGTTCGATAAAAACAGGTATAGCACCCGATCCGCCATAAATGACCGGCTGTTGGTAATTGGCTGCGTTGATATAGTTTTGATTACCAATAGCTAAAATCATTGAACTATGCGGACTCGTTAATAATTCCTTTACTCCATTTTCTGTAATAGAACTGAGGCATGCCAAACATCCTTTTGGTAACCCATTTTGTTCACAAATCTCTCTGACCTTTTGAAAAACGAGCTGTGTTGTTTTTTGAGACTTCGCATGTGGAATAAGTATCATTGCATTCCCTGATTTTATTCCAATCGTTAAACTGTAGAGCGTATTTAAGGTCGCGCTTTCGGCTGGTAATAGAACTGGGATCACCCCTAATGGGACCCCGACTTGTAGAATATTCCCCGCTGAATCTTCTACACTATTTCCAACACAAACCTGCTGATCCAACTCTTTAGATAACGCTCTCATAAATTCAACGATCAATCGTTCTTTATCGTTGTAATTCCCCATACCGGTTTCTTCTATTTCGCTTGCCAAAAATCGACTAATGTCAGGTTCAATCTCTTTAAGAAGTTGATTGACGATTTTATCAAGATTTTTTTGCTCATATTCTTTTATTAGCTGTTGTGCATCACGAGCTGTTTCAGCTAAAATTCGTGCTTCTTGGATGGATAGCAAATCTTCATCTACGTAGTGCATCTATCCTGCATCTCCCTCCTCAATCGGTAAAAGATTACTTAATTGATAACGATCGATCATTTTATTTAAATCCCCGTGAGGGCTTGCAATCACAACTGAGCTGTAGACTTTCGCCCCTAATTTCTCGACAGCTGTAATCCCCGCTTCAACAGCGGACTGACATGCCGAAACATCTCCTTGCACAATGACAGAAATGTATCCTGAGGCAACATTTTCATACCCAACCAACTCAACATTTGCAGCTTTGCACATTGCATCACAAGCCTCTAGTACAAAAACTAAGCCAAATGTTTCAATTGCACCAATTGCTTCATACGTCTTCACTTCTCTTCCTCCTTATACTAGCTATCTATATCATGAACTGAAACAATATCACCAACATATGAAATTGGTCGAGGCATCACATTATGTGCTGTTAAATTGCCAATCTCCTCCGCCGCCTTAGCTCCTGCTGCAACAGAGGCTTCAACAGCCGCTATATCTCCTTTGATCATGATTGTAACTAAAGTAGAGCCAATATTTTCATAAGAAATCAGTTCGACATTTGCAGCTTTTAACATCTCATCAGCAGCTTTTAATGCTGGAACAAGTCCAATCGTTTCAACTAATCCTAACGCCTCTTCGCCACGATATCTCAATGTATTTCCTCCTTATACTGAACGATATTTTTTATCGACATATTTATCAACGGTTGTCATACCATCGTTTGTAATTTTGTAATAAATAACCAATTTGTCATTGTCATCTAAATCATAGCTCGTTAATTCGACTAACCCATTGGCCTCCAAAGCCATCATATGTTCTAAATACAATTTCTCATTAAACTGTTTTTCATGCCCATATTGTGCTTTTAGTTTCTCCATGATTTGAGTAACATCTCTCTCTTTTTGATCATACATTTGATTTAAAACAGCCGTTCTACTAGGCAAAAGCATCCTACTCTTCCCCCTTTTTAAATAAGTCCAATGGATTCATCGTTACTAAGATCGCACCGATCACAATAATAACTGAACCTATCACCATTGTTGGTGTTAATGTCTGTCCTAAGAAAATAACACTAAACAGCACACCCCAAAAGGCATACGTAACATTCAAAGACATGCCAATCGCTGTACCAACCATCGCATTGGCTTTGTACCATGTTAAAAACGAAACTGCAGCGCTTAATCCTGATAAAACTAACCACAAGACAGGTGTTACGGCTGCTAGAGTGCCAAATAGTAAATTAAATGCACCAACAGCTGGAACAACAATGATCAAAACAACGAGCCCTGAGATCAATTGACGTAAATTGACAGCAACATCCGTATCGATCATCGCTCCCCCAAAACTTGAAAAGACACCTTCTAACCCCCAAGCAATCGCTGCAATAAGTGCACAGATAATTCCTAATGTAAAATTGGGTGCTCCTTCTGGTTTCACTAAATTAATAGTGATAGCCCCAGCTACGACAACGACCATTCCTAATACGATTCGTGCCGTTGGTTTTTGCTTAAGAAAAATCCAAGAAAATAAAGCGCCAAACAAACTACATGTCGCTGAAATAGGAATCGCATACGCTCCAGCCATTGCTAATCCAACAAGATAGGCACCATTAGCAATTGGTCCTCCCAAAAGAAAACCAATCACTAACAATTTACCTGGCTTAGTCTGAAGTGTTCTCGTTAGTTCTTTCAATCTGCCGTGTTTTGCGTTATAAAATAAAAGAAATATTCCTGCAAAAAAATCATTTAAACCAGAACAGACAAACGGTGCCGCTAAAAATCCTGCTGCACTAATAAGTGGGTCATAACCACTTGCTACAACAACAAGTGTTGAATAGATGCCATACGTAATCCCTGAAATAATCCCATTACTGATTCCTTTCACTCGAAATCCCTTTTTAGCGTCCTCCATCTTAACATCTGCACTTACACAAGAAATATTTTTTCCACTTTCCATGTCTATTTCCCCTTAATCATTATTTTCAATTATCTATTTGGTAGAATACCTTCTACTTCACTATGTGGACGCGGGATTACATGAACTGATAATAATTCACCAACACGTTCTGCAGCTGCCGCCCCGGCATCCGTTGCGGCTTTAACAGCACCTACATCGCCTCTAACCATTACAGTTACAATGCCGCCACCCACAAATTCTTTTCCGATCAGTGAAACATTTGCTGCTTTTACCATCGCATCTGCCGCTTCGATTGATCCGATCATTCCTTTTGTTTCCACCATTCCTAATGCATCATGTTTCATGTTGTTCTTCCTCTCATTTTTGATTTAAAAAACGCTTTCTTTTTGACAAATTTATACTATTGGATACCCCTAAGGGCGTAGTCAATCTATTTTTTATTTTTTTTTTGGTATGTAACACAGTTTACTCTGTACTAGTACAGAAGGGATTCTTAATTGGATTTTCTAATTGAGAATCATTGAGAAAAACAGCGCTAAATTGGCTCTTTAATAAGAGCTGATAATTATTATTATTCTAATTCGTACTTTTAGTAAGCATTTTTTTGTAATACACTACATGATCATTTTTTCACATGAAGAAACACTTGCTGTTCTCCAATCATGCCATTACGTACTCTCTTTCGAATAGACTGAAAAATAAATAACGATTCCATGTATTGAAAAACCACTATTGAAAGCTTTATTGAATCTTTTAATAACGCCTAAAAAGGTTCCCCTTTAGGGGAACCTTTTGTATTTCCTTACAAAAAAAAGGAGTCACAATCCAAATGGATCGCTTACTCCTCCTCTAGCCTAACATCTAATTTTTTCGGCTGGTATCAATAGTTCAACAACAAACTTATCGACATTCATAGTCGACCAATAATCAATGACATACCGTTGAAACACTTCGTTTTTACAGCGGTAATGATTTGCTTTTGCCCACGCTTTCATTTTTTTATATTGTTGACCGATATTGGCCAAATCACCGATATGATAGCTAGATAAAAACATCTGTCCACCAATCATTCTCTTTGGCATATTCATATTTTGCGCATGAATTGGCTTTTGCATGATCATCATTTTTGAACAGTGAAAGTCCTCTTCTCCACAATCTTCAAACCGTAAAATAACTGGTCCTGTGATTGCACATTGTTGTTCTTCTAAATAGTTTACCCAAGGAATATTGATGACGGCATCCATATAATTTTGACTAAATTCTTGCTCTAAAAATACATAGTTTTCTTGCTCGAAGTATTTAACATTGACACTTCGCATGCTATTTTCGCTCGCAATCGTTCCTTCTCTAATCAAACCCAACCAATCTGATACAGCAGTAAAACTATCAAAAATTCGTTGCTCTTCAAGTTTTAGTTCTTCTAGCTTCGTCAAAAACATCGTTTCGTGATAAAAATAATCCCCTGACTGTTGAACCCCTTTCATTTCCTGTAATTTAAACCCCATTTGTTTATAATACTTGATTACAGGTATGCTGTTCATTGTTTCTTCCGTATAGTACCGATAACCATTATCCAGACTGACATGATCCGGTTTCAACAAGCCTAGTTGCTCATAAAAACGTAACGTTTTGCGGGAAACATTACATAATTTAGCAACTTCACCAATAGAGTACATTTGATTAGTCTTTTTAGATAGTTTAGTAGTATTCATTAGACATCTCCATTACTCGCAACCACTTATATTATTGAGAATATCTACACAATTGTCAAGTGAATTTCAAGGTTATTGGTGTTTTCTTTTTTATAAACTCATCATCACTATCGTTAATTGTACTGATACAATTTGTGAAACTAGCCTATTTAGTTAATGTAAAAAAGATATAGCTATTGACGATCCCATATCTATTCCTTTCTTTCACTCTTTTTAGATACGTAATGTGCTACTAATAAAAAAATCAATCGATTGATAGGGACGCCTAAGTAGATAATTTCCTTTTCCGCCAATCCGTGTTAAGAACGACATAGCAGTTTCTTTATAGGTCATCACTTTTTCTCCTTCATAATTAGCCAAATTCTAAGCAAAAGATAGACAGAAACTAAATAAACACTCATCAGAATTAAACTCCATCTGTTGAAAAATGCTTTATTTAGGTCCTGCCTGCATTAACAGTCACATGCCTATTATTAATTATTCTAAAGATATTATTTTTTGGGGAAACGTAACCATATAAAGTAATTTACACTCTAATTATATACTTATAAACACATTGATTCAGATTATTCAAATGTACAACACATAATTCAAATCTTAATTCAACGAGGTCTTGCCAAGTAAGCTGCTAAAACCTCGTTAAATTGATCACTAAAAAATAATTTAGTTATTTTAAATAGTTATTCAATATTTTCTTATAAATATATGTTATTATTTTCACTTCGTAACATCCCAGTCATAAACCCAGGTTTGCCATCCATTTGCAGCTTCCGAATAAACTAACAATGTATTCCCATTTCTCGTTTTGACTAAAAATGATCGAGTTGTTTTATTCTCAATAACGATTGCATCACCATTTACCCAATGCGTAGCAGATGCTTTAAGTTTTACATAATCGCCTCGTTTGAATTGATTATTTGGAGCTTTCTCGGCTTCTGAAACTTTGATCCAACCATGAATTGTTGCATCTTCTTGTGATTGGATGCGAATTGTATTGTCCCTATTTCTTTGTAAAACATTATATACGCTATTGTATTCATTCAACTTGATCGTCACGTTTGAACTGACTCCTTTGTAATTTTTCCATTTCGTTGCAAATTGTCCAAACGTGACTTTTTCATTTGCTTGAATATTATTTGGATTACCATACGAGCCCGTTTTACTTACTTTAAATTTACTTACTAAAATACAGTCCCAATCATATGTCCAAACTTCCCATCCACCTGCAGAATCAGCGTATAAAAGCAATTGGTTCCCTTTACGTGCTTTTACATGGAATGTACGTGTCGTTTTGTTATCAATATTGATCGCATTTCCATTGACCCAATGACTTGCTTGTGGGCGAAGTTTTACAACATCATTTCGTTCAATACTGTTGTTTGAAGAAAGTTGAATATCTCGTTCATAAACATTTCCCCCCCATGAATTATCCATCATGCGAATATAAATTGTACCATCATCATTTAAGCGATTTACTCGGAAATTTCGAACCATACTGAAAAAACCAATTTTTGTACCACCTACCCAATTCGTTGCGATGTTAGTAAAGGTCACAATTTCCCCTATCTTAAATTTTTTAGAAGGTGTTGGTTTTGGTGGGCGTGTGGCAGTTGCTGATCTGTATACTGTAATCGGTGGTTGACCATTCGTAATCCAAATATTATTATGCGGATTTGTTGTAATACCGTTATATCCAAAGTTACAGTGAAGAATATTTGCTGAACTATCAACAAAAATCCCAGTATGTCCGTATTCCCCACCAGATGCTCCCCGAGTTCCCCAAATAAAAATATCTCCTCTTTGCACTTCAAAAACACCATTTGTCTTTGGAATTTGTTTCCAATTATTTCGTTCTAAATCACCAAACAAGGTATCTGTATTTCCCATACTTCCATCAGGTAAAAAACCACCAGCTCTTAGCGAAAAGTAAACTGCTGAACTACAATCATAACTATTCGGTCCTAGACGACTGGTCATACTGTAAGAAACCTTTCCTTCTCTATCTTTCATCCATTTAATCATTGTTTCAATATTTCACATTATTAATTCCTCCTGTTTCAAATTAGTTAACGGCGCCATTAACTCGATTACATTTTAACGAACTTAAAGAGTTAAAAACCATCCATTTACTCCTAAACATCTGTCTAAATACTTTCTTATTACTTTTTTGAATTTTTAAATCTTAAAAAGTAAATGAATATAAAAAAGAGCTAATCAATCATGAAAATTTCACAACAATTGATCCAGCTCAAACAGCAACATTCAACTTTATCGAGGCATATAAAAAGACAAAACTCTACTACATTTCAGTTATAAAAAAATGATCTACAAACTTAATGCCAGCAAAAACTGGAAGTACAACAAATCCACCAAATGTTTGAAATAAAACTAGTTCTAAAAAACTAATTAGCTCTGAACCGAGATTCAAAACATATAACGCTGTAAGAGTGTCTAAAAATCGCACGTCTCGATGGACTCACATGTTAAATTTTGAAGGAAATATATTTAAACTGTTCAGTGTCTTCTTTCGATTTAAAAATGTCTGGACGACGTCAGCGAATAGATAATAGATACCTGATTGACTTAATAACTTAACTACCCAACCTTAATTATCGTCCACTCCACCTTGGTCGGGAAAACTACTATCAATCCCAATAAAGCTTTTCACTTCATTTGGATACTCATTGATATAAGCAAGTGAATAAACACCAGAAATAGAATGTCCTACTAAGTGATACGAGCTGATATTCAACTGCTTCAACGCCTGATGAAGCTCACTCGTTACATTCTCAATTGAACGTACTTTATCCGTATCATCACTTAACCCATAGCCGAAGGGTTCCACCACCACGACCTGATATACTTTTGATAACTCATTCACTAGTGGTTGAAAATCAAGTACAGGAGAAGCTGTTAGATAACCTGGCAGTAATACCATTGTTTCTTCACCTTTTCCAGTCACTTGAACACGTAAAGATTTGTTATCTACTTTCACTTCTTGACCATAAGGAATAATTTTTTTAGATTCTTTTTTTAGTTGGATTTTATTGTTTGCGTAAATTCCGATAAAAACAAGAAGCACGATTACTACTAAACTTCCGACTAAAATACCGAAAATCTTCACTATTTTTTTCATCTACATTCCTCAAATCTGTTAGTTTTTCAAAAAATTGCTTGTTTCTTTTACGATTGTTTCCATTTGTGTGTGGTGTAAATAATGAGCACCTGATAGTTGAATCAATTCGCCTTTATCTAAACCATTCACTTGATCTTGATGCATCTCAAGCCATTTTTTTTGATTCCTATCATTATCTGCCACAAATAATAAAACTGGCATATTTTTAGGATAGGTTAAGCCACGAGAATCCGAGAAGCTGTTACTTAATTCTTGAAGCTCATCTTTCATCGCAGGACTACTCATGTTCTTCATTGTCAATAACTTGATCTGTTCAAAGTCAGGATTATCTTGACTCACGCCTAACCCCTTCTCTGGATTAACTTTAATTAATGCTCGAAAGACGCCTGCTGTTTTTAAGAAGTCAAAGACGGTCATATCAATACCAGGCCACGGCTGTTCTGGTGTACTGGAATCAATTCCCACAAAACCTTCCATTTAAAATACTACTTTTATATAGATTATGATAAGATAAGTTAGCCTTGCCATTAAAAGGTTTCTACTCAAATTTATTAATATAAATACACATAGTATTATTTACAAATACAGACAAATGCACAGACAAAAACCACCATGCCATATAGATGATTTTTTCAACAAACTAAGTCGAAATTTTCTACCTAGCTCTATTCATCAATAAACGGACTTTTCCGCCAATCAAACTCAACTCACTGACTATTTGTCATGCAGTTATCCGAACCTCGTTACTAATAGTAACTTGCCTAAAGTAACGAATCGTGACTTTTGACGAGACCTCTTTTCATGCCCTGGCGTTTCGTTAGGTCGCCGTTTCAAAGCAACAAGGTAACATTTTGATACTCTGTTTATAAGGTCTGTCCAATTCTGGACACATCTTTTCTAGCACAAGGGAAAAGTCCCTTAACCTAATCAATAGGCTTAAAACTCAATTTATTATCATAGTATCCACTCAACCAAATTTTTGGCCAAGTGATTAATCAGCCGACTTTTCGGCTCATTAAGTTTTACTCTATTTTTTTTAAACATGTTTCATTTGTAAATTCGGTAATTGATACTTTTAAAAATCAGTATAATTTTAAATGTTAACACATTATGAGCTTTCGGTTTAATGTTTACGTTTTGTTTGATATACTTATTTAGAAATTTAATTTAGGAGGATCGACATGAAAAAAGTGGTTTACGGGTTCATTTTTATTGCTGTATTCGGACTTACAGCGTGTGGAAATGATAAAAAAGAAACTTCTTCTAGTAGTAAAGTAGAACAATCGGAATCTAGAGTAAAGAATTCGGAAAGTTCATCTAGTGCAGAAGTGGAAGAAAGCTCAAAAAAAGAAGTAAAGGTTTCCGGTACGTCTCATGAGAAAACTGTTATAGTCTCTGAAAATATTGATCCTGCGGAATATGTTGATGGCAATAAAAACAATGGGTTACAATCTTCTGATTTTTATTCAAATTTTAAAAATTTAAATATATCTTCTACTGACCCAAAAATTAAGGAAATCGCAAAAATCGTAGCAGATGATATGGTAGAAAGTGCAACTATGAGCATAGGAAATACTTCACCATTTACTATAAAAGTATTTGCTAGCGACAATTCCGAGACCCCTGTTTGTGAAATTAGTGGAAATTTGAATGATTTCGATCCTAGTGAAGTTACGTCAGTAACCTATCCTCTTTTGAACGAATAAATAATAAGCGGAAACCTAGAATAATTCTGGTTTTTTTCTTTTTTAAGGTGTCAGAGTTTTCTTTATCCCCTTTATAAATATGGAAGATTTCTTGTCTTTATAGCTTCGAATTGCACTAACTCCAATAAAAAAGGTAGCCGAATTTTCGACTACCCTCGAATATTTAAAACTGACCGCCCAATTGACTTTGAATGAATACACGACAGATAACTTGTGCTTCAATCCGTGCAAGTCTGTTCGGTTTTATTTGGATTGTATGGTTTCCTCTGGCAATCTTACCATTACTGGTCTTGCGTAAATGATCTACTAAATTAAGCCTTTGTTGAGTTGTATCGTGTTGAGGAAGTACTTTCCCATCTACAATGATATCAACACTGCTTGCACTATTCGGAGCTTCGTATATCCCCCATTCGAGAGGATGTGTATGGTCTGGTAACGTGACTTGATGCGTATGTGCTGGAATAGTTACCTTATGCGAATGTTTTGGAATATTAATACTAAAGTTGTGAGTATGGTTTGGTATATTCACGTTATGAGAATGAGCTGGTGTTGATACTGTGTGTGAATGTTCCCCACTCTCTTCTTTAGTATAAATAGGTCGATTCGAACCATCTAATTGTAAAAGTGCACCGCTTCCAGCCTCATATCGAACATTTGGCTGAATTGGTCCAGATGCATTAGACGGTGTAAACATTAGATGTCTATGCTTTCCACCAGCACTACTTGTTTGCGTACTTTTACCATCTACCGTACTTGTCGCTGTGCTTCCGCCTCCACCAGAAGTAGTTGAACCCGTAGAATAATTACCGCCATCAGTACTCGTTTGAGTGCCAGCACCACCAGCAGAAGTAGACTGTACTCTTGCACCTCCGCCTTTGACAGCTTTAGTGTATCCTCGATATCTTTTCGTTTTAAACGTCAATTCAACCGTGTTCACATGAAATACATCGTCATCCAAGTAAAACTCTATAATCGCTGGATATGCTGACTCACAATTATCTTGATAGCTGTAGTTCAGAATATTAGTGGCACCTTGAGAATAGGTTTCGTTGATTTCTTGTTTCCTACCAAGATCAGACATGGTCGTGTTGATATCACCTTTTAAATTACCGATTTCTAAGTCAAGTTTTTGAGGTTGACCAAATACATCAGATTTCGCTTCTTTTTTTATTCTTAAATTAACGGAACCATAGTCATTTGTATTAATCATAACTACTGATCCTTGGCGTAGTTTATCAATTTCGAGGGGTTTATCTGTCAGTTTGATTAAATCCGCAGCGGTTACTGACCAGCTAACTTTAGGTTCTCCCCATTTTTTCAGCATGGCTTGAGCGTTGTCTTTTAGAGCCTGAGGAATAGTAAACCGTTGATCTACCCATACATATTCGACTAGACCATATTTTTGAATGGAAGCTTTATCCTCCACATAAGACACGTTGTTATTAACTGATTTTATATTAATTTGATTTACACCTTCGCCAGAACCTAATGGATACACACGATTGACAAGACTGTTAGGATCCACCTTGATTTCAAAGCCTTCCATATTATACCCTTCTTGTATCCGACAGATTGGCTCTGTTTTTGGTCTGACCAGTGATAACTCAAAGGGGTAAACTTGGGTGTTCCATTCCCATATATAATCTTCATCAAAGGCTTTTGGAATACTAAATAGAGCATCGGCTAGTCCATTTTCATTTTCCCAAGCGTATGAGAAATAGCGAGTAAACTCACATTTTTTTAATACCCAATGCTTTACTTTTTGTTGTGCTAATACGTAATTGATCACATCAACAGTCTTTTTATTGACTAATTCATGGTAACCAAAAAGGACGCTATCGAGAAGTGTCCCTAAAACATGATAAGCAGTGTAGTGGATCGTATAGTTACTTCGGTCCTTCTTTATTTCAGAAGGCATGATTCTATACAAACCAATGTATTCATTTTCGTTGTCCGTAAGCTCTACCCATTGCAACGCTTGAATTTGTTCGTTTTTCGGATCATCAATCGGCATTGTAAATTCAATACTCCCGATCTCATTCTCTATTTTCTCATAACTAACTTTTGTTGCATTTTCTAGAATAGCAGTGTATTCACGTTTTAAATCCATTGTCATTAGCATCTATTTTCCCCCTCTCCTATTCGTATTCCTCTTGTGATTTTTCAGCCTTTTCAGTTAAAGCTTTGTCCAATTCATCAACCTGTTGGTTATATTTTGCCGAAAATTCTTCATCAGACTTCATTTTTTTGTCGTGTTGTGCTTCTAACCATTTCAAATGCAGCATGATGTCATAATCACCACGAGTGGCATTAAAGCGATCATTCGTATTATCGTTATAACGTTCTCTTAAGTATTTAAAACGGTGAGTGATATCATAATCGGGGCTATTTGGAATAACTCGGCTATCAAAATCAGTATACGTATAGCTTTCATTCTTTTGCTGTTTATGAACGTCCTGCAACTGATCCATAGCTTGACTTGATGTTTGCGTTCTGACTAAGCCGTCCATTTCTTTTACCGCTTCATTTAAGTCTGCTTGCAGTTCAATGGTATCTGCTTTTAGTTCTGCAGCTCTGCCAACTCTGGAAAGACCCAACGTTGTATATCCGCTATTGTTATCACTTGGAACATATAACAATGTGCTAGCTGGTAAAGGCTTATCAATTAATTGTAATTGTGCCAGTTCGCTAACCGCTTCTTGATAGGCTACATCGTTTGTGTACGGTTCTTTAACAGTTGTTAGGATAGCTTTAGCCCTGGACTTGATGGAACTATCGTTCCATTTATGCGACATGATCTTCTTTAATTCGTATTCAGTGAACTCACGATCTTTCTCTTGAAGCATCGCCTTAACTTGCAATTCGCCTAAATTAGATAGAGACATGTCGAAATCTTGTCGTCTAAGAATTTCTTCTTGTGGGTTTTCATATTTATTTCGTGTCTTTTTATATGAACTCTTGATTTTTTCCATTTGGGAGTTGAGACGCTTTTTCTCTGTTTCGACAAATGATTGCAATTTAACGAACGTTGCTTCCGCCATTAGGTTTGCAGTATCTCGAATCCGTTCTTCCTTAGAATCGAACCTATGCAATATTTTTACTTGCTCTAGCCCATCTGCTAATTCTTTAATAATTTTTTTATACTCTGGTTGGTACATAAATGAAAATGTTCTTTTCTTCATTGTCAATTCTCCTTTAGTTAATTATTTGAATAGATGCATGTTCTCTTTAATCATTTGTTGGCGCTTGTTTGAATCTTTGATTTTCATAATACTTTTTTTAGTAACCTGTTCGTCCTCTGTACCATAATTAGTAAAAAAGCCTAGTTCTTCTTTCAACTGATTGTTTTCAGTCTCGGCTTGCTCTAATTCTTGTAGCCTGTTCTTTAAGCTTTGGTTTTCTTCTAATAGATTAAAATTTTCATCAGTTAATGACATATCGTTATATCCTTTCTGTTTTTTTGTTACAACGTTACGATTGAAAAGGAGCGTTACCATTGAAACATTGATAAATCAACAAAAATCCGTGTCTTGTTTCGTGTTGTTTCGTGTTTGTTTTGAAATTCGTAACAACTCTATTTCTCTAAACGCTTTACCTAGAATCGCTCGTTCTTCAAAGCTATCTAGTTTATCAAGCGTGATTTTTTTCAGCTTATCAAGGTTGCTTTTAGCTTCCTCTTGTTCTATTTGGTCGTGGTAGTCAAGGACAAACGCTCCTAGCTTTCGCTCTATCCGCTTCAATTCGTTCTGCACAACGTCTACAGGTCGATTGAATATTTTCGCTACCTCTTCAAACGGAACGGGCTTAAACGTGCTGTAATCGCCTAACAGCTCGTCAAAGTTACACCCCTGTGTTGATTTGTAATACCGTTCAGCTAACCAGTTTACTTCCTCTGGTTCTAATTGCTTTAGTCCTTTGAAAAAGGTTAATGCTGACACTTTGGCATAATGCTGTAGCTCCTGGATATGACTCTCATAATAGCGCCAATGTCTAAGCTTGAATTTAGCTCGTTGCAACTCTCTTTGATACCTCACCATGATTACACCCCCACCGCTTTAAGTAATCGATCAATATTGCCCATGAAGTCATTCTCAACTAGTTCAACAGGTTCTACATATTCCGTTTTCGTACAAAAGCACATTACTATAGCTTGGCTTATTTCCTCTATTTCTTCAGTGGCCAATTGGTCCAGCCTATCGTTTATGCAAACACGACCTTTTATATATTTATCGTGAAAATACTTCCGTTCCTCTGTAGTCAGTGACTAAAGAAACTTATTCCAAAAGCCTTGCTTCATTTTCAATATCTCTATGTGGTGATCGATCATTCTTAGTGTTTCGTCTAGTCTTTCGATTGCCTTATCTGCTTTGATTGATTGGCTTATAATCTCGTAACCAGTGTAAGCAATTGAGGTATAAAAAGATTGCTGGTAAAATTCCCAATGTTTATAAGCCTTCTTCTGTTTTAGATTCTCAATACGCTTTTCGATCGTCATGTACTGACTAATAACAAACTCGTCTAAACTTTTCATACATCCACCACTTTTTTATTTTTAGATAGGTACACGCCACTCTCCTCCTTTGTCAAAATAAAAAGAGGACACAAGCCTACTTAGATTAGTAAACTCATGCCCTCTGGTTCTTCCAGTCAAGCTTATTCGATTTTTAGACTTTCTTCTGCTGTTGCATGCACAACTGTTCCATTTTTAACTTTTATGGTCACACTACAGAAACTAGATAACTTTTTATCTATGAAAGTTTTTTTGCCATTTAAGATGATGTAAATACCGTCTTTTTCCATATGTCTTCACCTCTCTATTATACCATTTTTTCGTTGATATTACTACGTCTAACGTTGTTTTCCAATGCTTTTTCATGTCAACATTTGTCAACATTAAATGTTAGGTTTTGTAAGGTTATACTTTTTTGTCAATAATCGAATGTGGGGCTTTGTAAGGTTTAACGCTCAATATTTTTACGCCATGTTTTTAAGTCGATCTCATACAAACATCCGATACGATCAACCATATCTTTTGCTTGTTCTTTATATGCTTGTGTCCCCTCTGCTAACTCGTCTGTGTTCGTAGCAATATAATACCCTCTTTCGCTTCCGTTACGACTAGCCACTACTGGAACGCCTTTCTTAACAAGATTACTTACGACTTGATAAATTGTCCGCTCATTGACATTTAACAACCTACTAATATCTTTCAACGGCATCTTGCGCTCGTTTCCTGTTGGCAATAAGTCGAGTACATCACTTTCTAGTGTGTTTAATTGGCTCATACTTGTTCACGCTCCTTTGTTCTATAAAGTACCGTTATAGCCAGATGAACATTTACCGCTTCTGCATCTGGATCAATTGATTGTTTAACATCTATTAACTGATGGTCATTGTCTGATAGGTATTCGAGAAATTCGTTTACTCTTTCTTCTACACTCGATAGCTTGCCGTAGAATGTTTTTATTTTATTCATTTTCACCATTCCTTTTGATTTTTGAGTTAACCAACAAAAAACTTGTTGGTGCCAACATATGAATATTTATATTGTTGGTCGTTGCATCCCTTGTGGCTCTATGCATCAAAAATTCTAACAACAAACCAACAATAAAAAGCTAAATTATTTATATATTTATTTTTATACATAAAAACATGTATTTTTTTATTTTCGCTTATAATTTATTAAAATATTGTTGGTTTGTTGTTCTGAATCAAGAAAATCAAGTTATATCAATGGTTATAGCTACCAACAAGTTATATTTTCTTATTGTTGGCTTTTCCTTTTTTTGTCGGTTTGTTGTTTTTCTATAAGCGGCTGGTATTTTGTCACATCAATATCCACTCTATATTTATAATGGATGTCCAAAGCGTTGAGATATTCCTCATCACGTTTATTGAAAAAAGAAAGTGGCGCTAAATTATTCCGACTATAAAGCCAGCCGTGCTTCTCTGCAATTCCTTTGACCTCTTTTGTAAAGGTGTTTTGTTTCATTTTGGTAGGTTGGTTCTCATAATCGCTCCATGCTTGAAATACTTTGAATAAAAATTTCATTGGTAGGCGTTCACTTTCCAACTCTTGAAACGGATCATCGAAAAATGCCAGCACTGCACTATTTTCTAAAATTAACTCATGGATCGCTTCTTGACTTTCTGCAGTATCTTCCACCTCTAAGAAATCCATATCAATGACCTTCGTTAAAATGAACTCTAGCAGCCGTTTATCGTGAATGTACCTTTCTTTAATGTTACGATTGTTATTGTTCCCTTTGTAACTATGATTGAATAAAATGATCCTCAATCGTCTTTGTAGCCCGTCCGATATATCTTTAAAACGTGGTAGCCCATTCATTGACTGGACAACGAAAGGTGTTAAAACTGTTGAAAATGGTTCTCTCCCTTTTGGATTGAGTAAAACAGTGTCACCAGTAATCACACTTTTAAAGTTTTCACTGGTTTCGTTAAAGTCTTTAGGGTTGTTATCATCACCAACGATTAGCGATCGACCATAAGCACTAGCAAGCTTAAAATCACTCTCAAACTCTTTTATTTTAAGACTAGTGGCGTTTTGTTTCCCAACTAAATTAATAAGCAACTGCTGAAAGGTTGATTTACCAGTTCGCCCCTGTTCACTTAGGAAGAAAACAGCTATTTCAGAAATATAATTCGAGTTGACAGCTATAGCGAACAATTGCCATAATAATTTTTCTTTACTTGCGTTGCCGTCTGACAGTTCAGCAATCCATTTACTAAAATTCCAATCTTTAAACCACGGTTCTTTTGCGTTTTGAATATAGTTCGTATCAATCTTGTTCACAAATACATACTTACTACTAAACGGCATGAGTTTGTGCTTTTTCCGATTGTAGACACCATTATTTACAACGATTAAATTTTTATCTGTGGTTCGTTCTCGCTCGTTGCTCTCAACGGTCAAATAATGAATAATTGTTTTACACTGGTGTTCTGTGAGATTATATTGTACTTGCATACATAATCGGTAAATGAAACGTGTCCCTTTTTGATAGATGCCATTGTCCAGGTCATATACTGCCAACGGTGATAATTCTGGATTGTCTTCACCAATTAAAATGAATGTACAATTCGCCTTTAAATAATTTGCAACCTGTCGAGGTGGTACGTCTGGTATTTTTTTTATCTCTCCTGTACTTTTATCAGTCGTAACATTCGCCATTCGCCACTTTTCACCTAATTCACTTAGACGAAAATATAACTCTTTCATTGTCTTAGGTGGTTCTTTTTCCTTAGCTTCAACTCTGACTTGCTCCAGTTCCTCTAATTCTTGTTCAATACTCAAGTAGTCCTTATCTCCCTTTTACAAATACTTAAAAATGTAGTCTCTAATTCTCGTTGATCGAGTGGTTCGGCTGAATTACCATTCATGAACTGGATCAGTTCCCACGCTAATGGAATTTTCACACCATAGGTTAATAATTGCCCTGTCGTTCGTGCGATGGTATCGTTTCTAGCGCCTGTATCTGCTCCTAGTACTAATCTTTCTAATAAGTCAGTTGTTCTAGTCCGATAACGATTAGAACGGCTAGAATCAATCGTGAAACCTTGTGACTGCTTTGGCTCGTTTCGCAAAATGTAATCAATTAACCATTTTGGACACTCAGCCATCGGATGTTTATCTTTTACTTGATAGCTGCCTATCGTTCCGTCACTTCGCTTAATCTCGCTAGGTGGTGCCACAACATAATTATTCGGATGTGCCTTAATATCGATACCTTTCATAAAAGCTATTTTTTGCGGTAAATGAACGCCTTTAGGTTTCAATAGATAAATATGTGCGCCACCGTTCGCCGTGGCGATTACGGACGTTTCTGGTAGTTCTCCGAACGTATCTATTAATGTTGTCATGCTTTTGAATCCGTCATTCGCTTTGTCGTGAACATCAATATCTAATACAAGAAATTTATCTGTGACTAGTCCTATATTTGCCTGTGGTGTAGTTGTCCACCATTGTTGAATAATAGATAAATCAGTTGTCGCCTCTTTGCTTCCTTGTGTACCTTTCATCGGTATCTTAGAAAGTGGTGTTAGTGGGAATACTTTATACCCTAATTTTGCGTAGTTTTTAGCTGTTTCAATTAATTTTGTCATTCTCGATCACACTCAATACAATATTGTTCCAATTCATCAGCGTGTTTAGAAGCTATGCAATGAATAGAAGCGATCAAGCCTTTTAGTTCGTTAATATCATCAAGCTTCATGCCTTTCATACTTATAAGATCATAAGAGAATCGTTCTAACGCTGAAATAGCGTGTTTTATATTGCCTGCATCTACTAAAACATTGTCTATATCAATTGTTTTCTCCATTTATTTTTCCTCATTTCCATTTTTATATAATTTATGGTAAACTTGAGGTACACAAACACCGATATTACAGTGTTCTGGTTGTCTTTCCTGTTTTACTTTGGCGAGTAAGGAAAGGCTTTTTTTGTACGCTCATGTCCATTGTGATTGCTCCTATTCTTTTTCTGATAAACTGTCAATTGATCTATACAACGCCTCTGCATCTAAGTCTATTTCTCCATTGTCAGCACGTCTTGCCAAGTCCTTTAGAACAGATAGAGAAATAAATACATTTCCATCCACAACTTGAAATAACGAATCGTCATACTGTGTATACCACGGATGGAACACGCCTTTCATTTCGGCAATACTTCCGTGCGGATCAATATAATTTCTAAAATTAAAATACGCTTGAAGTTGTTGTTCTTCCTTGCATCCCAATCTGTTGGCGTTTACTTTATCGACAATCTCGCTTAAAACTTTTTGTGATACGTACCAAATGCCAGCTTGTTTGGTAAATTCATTAAATCCGTAATGTTTAAAAATAGGATATTCTTCTTTAAACTGCTTTAGTGTGTCGTGTTTCTGTTGATAACTCGATACTAAACCTTCGTTTAACGCTTCCTCTGTCGGTTCTCCTGTTTCTGTAATAAGCCCTTGTTCAACTTGCATACGGTACACTTCATCTTTCGTGACGTTCAATCCTTGATCGATTGCCCACTGATACGCTTGTTCTACTAATGGTGGGTAGATGATATTCATTGTTTTCCTCCTAAACATTTATTTTCTTTTCGTCGTAGCTCATTAGCCAAACGAGAACCAACGGTACAGCGATACATAATTTTGCACCGATTGATAAACTTGATAGGCTCATTCCAGAAACGAAAGCAATCAAGATGCTTCTTTTGATTTTTAAGTTTCTCATACTGCAGTACCTTCTTTCACTGGTAATTGTAAGGTGGTTTGATAGAGAACTACACCAACATTCAAAATCAATTTGATATCGTCATAGGATTTACCTAGCAAAATTAAACCTGTTGTAAGTTCTTCAATCTGATTCACTGCTTTTTGTTCTTCGCTTGTTAAATAATCAAGTGGCGTAGCGTTTTTCTTTGCTCCCCGTGCATCCCTCAACTGTTTAGCATTGAATCCGAGTGCCTTTTTGTATACCAAATTAGTGAAATGCTTGTAAAAGTGGCTAGAAAAACCATGCTGCTTAATCGCATCCGTTAATGATAATCGTTTCGCTTTTCCTTTTTCACGTTCCATTCTACGAGCGAATAACTCGTGTTCCATATCATAAAATTGTCTGACAAGCTCTTTTTTAAATACTCTTACTTGTTCCGTGTTATCAAGGTACGTGATAAGCAACGTAGCTTGTTCTCGGTTTAGGTGGTAAATCTTTTGAGGTCTTCCGCCTTTTGTCCCTTTGTTAGGTTTAGCCTTTTCAAATCGCAAAACCCCGAACTCTTCTAAATCATTTTTATATTGTCTAATAAGATTTTTTACGGATTTCAAAATATTACCCGAATACTCCGCAATCAATTCATCAGTGGTAAACGGATCCTCATTCATATTTTCTGATTCAATAAAAACTAACTGATTTAACATTTTATTCCTCCTGTTCTGTAATATTTTCTATGTGCTACTAATTAAAATGGTTACTCCATTGGCATGGTGGAATTTTCTTCATTTTCGAGCAACCATCGTTTTACAGCAATCTTACTAAAACATATTTTTCTTTCCGATAACGTCCTACCTTGTGGCAACCCTTTTGCTAACAGTTCCTCTAAATAATTTGCTGACATATTATCTAAGAATCTGCATAACGCTGCTTTTGAATACAACATATCGTTATCAATTTCAGAATCCCTACGAGCATCTTTAATCGCTTGTAGCGTTGTTGAGTATACCGTTTGATAGATACCCTCTAACTGATCTCTGGCGAGCGTGTGAGACACTTCAACCTTGATTGGTGTTTCATGCTGGTTCATTTAGTCACCTTCTTTGCTTAACAATTCATCAATAGCATTTTCAACTCGTTTCTTACGATCTTCACGCATTTCAGTACGGAGCCATACAGATAGGTTGCTCTGTGCAATGCCGACTTTTTCCGCCACCTCCCAATATAAAATACGATTTGATTCAATCTTGTTTCTGATTTCTTGATTTGCTTTCATGTTTCCATCTCCCATTTAAAAAGTAATATAACCAAGTTATTTATATAACCTAGTTATAAACTAACAAATTATATTGTTGTTGTCAACAGTTATATTACTATGTTATATTTATGGTGAAGGAGAGATTTTATGATTAGTGTAGGAGACTTACTCAAAAGATTAAGAATAAACATGCATGACGATGTCACTTTAACTACTTTGTCAAAATATACTGGGCTTTCGCAACCATATCTATCTATGATAGAAACTGGTAAAAAAAAACCAACTGTGGAAACTTTTTTTAAAATTATAGAAGCACTTTCGTTGTTTGGAGAAAATCTGTTACTTGAACCTTTTTCTGGTGCCGAAGATGCAAATGAAAATCGACTAATTTGGATTGAAAACATGTTAGATGAATTTTTAGAGGAATTTGGATATCAAGATGATAGTAAAACTTGGGTAGCTTCTAAAAAATTAAATGAAAATGAGAATGCAATATTTGAAGCTACTGCTAATTACCGAAAAAAAGAGCGACAAGAATATCCTAGTGAATACTTCAAGCAACTAAAAGATTCATTTTCTAATGAACATGAGGTAGGAAATTTAAATAGTTTGATAACCTTCATACCTTATTCTTTAGATTTAAAATTACTATATGATAAAAATTCAATAAAAAATTTGAAACTATTTCTTGACGATATTCCAATTTCAGAAGCTGATTTAGATTTTATAAAAAATACATTAGACGGTATCAGATTTAATAGAAAATAATCTCCCGTTCAGCTTTAAAATCTAGTATTGAAAAATCTAGTTACAATAAATAATAAGAAAATATCAATTTCCAAACCTCTCTACATACTATTGGCATGGTGGTAGATAGGAGAAAACAATGACACAAATTAAACCGTATAAGAACAAAGACAACGTCACACGCTACTATTTCAATGCCTACGTGGGCAGAAACCCAAAGACAGGCAAAAACGTCTATCGTAAGCGACAAGGTTTTAAAACAAAGAAACACGCTCAAATAGCGCTTGCTGAACTCTTGAAAGAGATTGAAGCAAACGGACTTGATCCAGCATCAAAGGAAATGACGTTCAAAGAATTATATGATATGTGGTTAAAGCAGCATAGAATGAATGTAAAGCCGTCCACGATTGCAACAAATAGGCGCTTTGTAGAAAGTCATGTATTGCCTTATTTTGGTACCTTAGAGCTTTCAGAAATAACAGTGGTCTATTGTCAGCAAATCGTTAACAAATGGCATGAACAAGGCTATAAACAGTATTCATACTTTAGGAAAGTAACGGCTCAAATTATGAGGTATGCAGAAGCAATGGAACTAATGAAAAACAATCCAATGAGTAAGACTATTCTTCCCAGGAAACACGAAGAAGAAAAGAAGCTGCAGTTTTACACCAAAGAAGAAATGGCGCATTTTTTTGAATGCTTAAAGTCACACGGCAACTATATGCAGTTAACATTTTTCAGACTTTTAGCTTTTACTGGTGTTCGAAAAAGTGAAGCTTTGTCTCTTCAGTGGAAAGACATTGATTTATTCAATAAAAACGTGTTTATAGGTAAAACGCTTGCTATTGATGAGAATACTCAAGTGATTGTTCAAAGTCCTAAAACGTCCACTAGTACACGACAAATAAGCCTTGATGATGAAACGCTCAAAATACTTTCTAACTGGCGATCGTTTCAGCGACAAGACTATTTCAAAGCTGGTTATAACACAACTAGTGAGGATCAATATGTTTTCACTAATTCAAGAAATGAATTGTATTATCCGCAAGTTGTGAATGATTGGTTGAACTACTTAATCAAAAAATATAAACTACCTAGAATTACGCCACATCATTTCAGACACTCTCACGCTAGTTTATTATTACAAGCTGGTGTTCCAGTAAAAGAAGTTAGTGAACGTCTAGGACACAAAGACATCAAAATAACGCTAGAAATTTATTCTCATGTAATGCCTAAGGAAGCAGAAAAAACAGCTTCTAAGTTTGCGAATTTTGTTGGTTTTTGATTAAAGCACAGACAAAAGCACAGACCTTTAATAATTTTAGCAAAATAAAAAGGCTAGGAATACTGAAATAACAGTGTTCCTAGCACATATCAAAAGGTTAGCCTACAGACCCTTCCATCTCATAACTAATCAATCGATTCAACTCAACCGCATACTCCATCGGCAATTCCTTCGTAAACGGCTCTACAAATCCCATAACGATCATCTCAGTCGCCTCAACCTCAGTCAAGCCACGACTCATCAAGTAATAAAGCTGTTCTTCCGAAATCTTCGAAACCTTCGCCTCATGCTCCAACGCCACTTGACTGTTATGAATCTCATTAAAAGGAATCGTATCCGATTTCGATTTATCATCCATAATGATCGTATCACACTCAATATGTGAAATCGATCCAGCACTATCTTTCCCAAAGGTTACTTGACCACGGTAATTCACTTCACCGCCATCTTTCGCAATTGATTTAGAAACGATCGAACTTGAAGTATTTGGCGCATTATGAATCATTTTCGCCCCTGTATCTTGGATTTGGTTTTCTCCAGCAAATGCAATTGAAAGCATTGTACCACGAGCGCCTTTTCCATCAAGATACACACTTGGGTATTTCATCGTTGTTTTGGCACCTAAGTTTCCATCGATCCACTCAACAGTGGCACCTTCGTAAGCTTTGGCACGTTTTGTTACCAAGTTATAAACGTTATCAGACCAGTTTTGGATGGTTGTATAACGTGTATACGCATCTTTATGGGTAAAGATCTCAACGATCGCAGCGTGTAAGCTATTGCTTGTATACGTAGGCGCTGTACAGCCTTCTACGTAATGAACACTTGCGCCCTCATCAACAATAATCAGCGTACGTTCAAATTGTCCTGTGTTTTCCGCATTGATTCGGAAGTATGTTTGTAACGGTACATCCACACGAACTCCTTTTGGTACATAGATAAACGTTCCACCAGACCAAACCGCTGAGTTTAGTGCGGCTAATTTGTTATCTGTTGGTGGGACTAATTTTGCGAAGTATTTTTTGAATATATCTGGGTATTCTTTCAACGCTGAATCGGTATCTGTAAAGATGATTCCTAATTTTTGGAATTCTTCTTTCATATTGTGGTAAACCACTTCTGATTCATATTGCGCTGAAGCTCCAGCTAGATACGCACGTTCGGCTTCTGGAATCCCGATTCTTTCAAAGGTTTCTTTGATTTTATCTGGTACATCATCCCAGTCACGAGCAGGTTTGTCGCTGGCTCTTTGGAAATATTTGATTTTTTCAAAATCGATATCAGATAAATCTGGTCCCCATTCTTGCATAGCCATTTTGTTGAATTGTTCCAATGATTTCAAGCGGAACTCTAACATCCATTCTGGTTCTTCTTTTTTACGTGAAATTTCTCTAACAACTTCCTCTGTTAGTCCATTTCCCGTACTGAAAATTGGTTTCACATCATCATGAAAACCAAATTGATATTCTTCTAACTCAGGTACAGTACTCAAATTATCTCACGCTCACTTTCTTAGGTTGAGAATCAAGCGTTTAGGTTCGAGCTGTTGGACTAAAATAAGCACAATCCGCTTTTTGGATTTTGATTATTTTAGGAAACAGCCGAGAACCTGCTTGACTTCTCACTGATTAATTTAGGTTGAGAATCAAACGTTTAGTTTCGAGTTATTTGATTTCTCACTAATTTTCTATTCTTCGCAGTGTAATTGTCCTGCGGTTCCTTGTCCGTCATTTTCAACTGCTTGTTCTAATGCTTTCCAAGCTAATGTTGCACATTTAATCCGTGCGGGGAATTTCGCTACACCGCTAAGCATCGCTGCATCACCTAGTTTTTCTTCTTCCGTCACATCATTTCCTTGTACCAATTGAGAAAAATCTTCAGCCAACTGTTCTGCTTCGGCTAATGTCTTACCAATCACCGCATCTGTCATCATACTAGCACTTGCCGTACTAATCGAACAACCACTTCCGCTGAAAGCAATATCTTTAATGATATTGTCTTGGATAGCCACTTGCAATTCAATCACATCGCCACAAGTTGGGTTATTCATTTCGATTTTCTTGCTTGATTCTGCCAATGTCCCATGATGATGAGGATGACTTGAATGATCTAAAATCACTTGACGATATAAATTATCTAATTTAGATAGAGCCATGTTGGAAAAACTCCTTTGTCGCTAAAATTGCTTCAATCAATCGATCAGCATCTTCCTTGGTATTATAAAGATAGAAGCTTGCACGAGCTGTCGCTGGAACGTCTAAATATTTCAGTAATGGCTGCGCACAATGATGTCCTGCACGAACTGCCACACCTTCCATATCCAAAGCTGTCGCCGTGTCATGTGGGTGTAAGCCATCTAAATTAAATGCCAAAACCCCTGTATGATGAGCTGGATCTTGTGGTCCGTAAACCGTCAGACCTTCGATCGCCAATAGTTTTGGCAACACATACGCCACTAATTCCGCTTCATGTTGATGAATGCCTTCTAAACCAATCTCCGTTAGAAAATCGATTGCCGCACCTAGAGCAATTGCTCCAGCAATATTTGGGGTTCCTGCCTCAAATTTCCAAGGCAATTCTTTCCAGGTACTATCATACAAATTCACGAAATCGATCATTTCCCCACCAAATTCTACGGGTTCCATTCGATCTAGTAATTCACGTTTTCCATATAATACACCAATTCCAGTTGGACCACACATTTTATGCCCACTGAATGCGTAAAAATCAGCATCGATTGCTTGAACATCCACCGGCATATGCGGTACAGCTTGGGCACCATCGACAACTAAAACAGCACCGTGACTATGAGCAAGCTCTGCCAACTCTGCTAGTGGATTGATCACGCCTAAAACATTGGATACATGAGCGATAGAAACAATCTTGGTTTTATCCGTGATTTGATGTTTCGCACTTTCCATATCTAAAAAGCCATCTGCTGTGATTTCGATATATTTTAACGTTGCGCCTTTGCGTTCAGCTAATTGTTGCCAAGGGATAATATTGGAGTGATGTTCCATGTAGGAAATCACGATTTCATCCCCTGCTTCAACCGCTAAATCACCATAGCTTTTTGCGACCCAATTTAGACTCGTCGTTGTGCCTCGGGTAAAGAGCGTTTCGGCTGTTTCTTTGGCATTGATAAAGGCTCTAACTTTTTCACGAGCTTCTTCATACTCTTTCGTGGCACGTTCTGCTAAGGTATGCACACCACGGTGGACATTAGCATTATCGTGTTCGTAATAATAAGTCAGTTTATCCAAAACTGCTTTAGGCTTTTGAGTTGTTGCTGCATTATCCAGATAAACAAGCGGCTCGTCATTGACTTCTTGAAACAAGATGGGAAACTGCTGCCGAATCTTATCTGCGTTTATCATGCATTCAACTTCCCTTCAATTACGTCTACAAATTCTTTTTGTACTTCTTTTACAGGAATCGCTGTAATCACTGAACCTAAGAAACCACGGATAACCAAACGTTCTGCATCATCTTTACGTAACCCACGACTCATTAAGTAGTACATTTCTTCTGGATCGACACGGCCAACACTGGCTGCATGTCCTGCGGTTACTTCATTTTCATCGATCAACAAAATCGGGTTGGCATCGCCACGGGCTTTATCAGAAAGCATTAAGACACGACTTTCTTGTTGAGCATCCGCCCCTTTAGCACCTTTTAGAATATGACCAATTCCGTTGAATGTTAGCGTACCACGTTCACGGATAACTCCGTGTTGTAAAATATGGCCCACAGAGTGAGAGGCTTTGTTGGTTACACGAGTGTCAATTCCTTGTGTTTGCTTGCCAGCACTGATTGCTACAACTTTGACTTCTGAATGAGAACCTTCACCCACTAAATCTGAATCAAAATCAGCAACCACGTCACCATCGTTCATCACGCCAAGCGCCCAATCAATAGACGCATCGCGCATAATATGCCCACGACGGTTCATGTACGTTGAAACATTTACGCCTAACTGGTCGACAGCTGAATATTTCACTTTTGCGCCAGCTTTTGCGATCACTTCAACGACAATATTCGCTGATACTTTAATTTTTTGCTCCCCAATTGTTTGGAATCGTTCTAAATAGCTGAACTCACTATGTTCTTCCGCTACAATCAAGACATGTTTGAAGAATGATTCTTCACTCGCTGAATCTTGGATAAAGATTGCTTCGATCGGTTCTTCGATAACAACATTTTTCGGTACGTATAAGAACACACCACTATTCATAAAGGCTGTATGGAACGCTGTTAATTTATCTTCATCCATTTCAACCGCTTTATTCATATAATATTCTTTGACTAAATCACCATGCTCTTGCAAGGCTGTAAACATGTCAGTGAAAATCACCCCTTGATCGGCTAATTTCGCTGAAAGCTGTTCAAATGCTGTGATCGATCCTTGTTGCACGATCACAGGATTGTCTTTCATTGCGTCAAAGCTTGGAATGTTCATTGTTTCAGGTGCATACTCTTCAGTATTCACATTAAACAAAGGCCAACGGTGAAATTTCACACGCTCGATCTTTGGTAATTCTAAGTTTTCAGCTTTTTCTAAAGCCGCTACACGTAAGTCGGTCATCCAAGTAGGTTCTTCGTTACGGGCTGAAAAAGCGTTGATGTCGTCAAGATAATTCGCTGTTGTTATTTCTTTCATTTATCTTGTCCTCCTTATGCTTCTTCTTTGTATTCGATACCTAATTCTTGGCTGATGCCAGCATAGCCTTCTGCTTCTAAACGTTTCGCAAGTTCAGCACCGCCAGTTTTCACGACACGGCCTTCCATCATGATATGCACCACATCAGGTGTGATGTAGTTCAATAGACGTTGGTAGTGAGTGATGATCAAAGCGCCAAAGTTCTCGCCACGCATTTCGTTTACGCCTTTTGAGACAACTTTCAACGCATCGATATCTAAACCAGAATCGATTTCATCTAAGATTGCAAATGTTGGTTCTAACATCAATAATTGTAGGATTTCGTTCCGTTTCTTTTCTCCACCAGAGAAGCCTTCGTTTAAGTAACGTTCAGCCATTTCTTCTGGCATATTTAAAAGGTCCATTTTTTTGTCTAATTTTTTGATGAATTCCATTACTGAAATTTTATCGTCTTCATCACGTTTAGCATTGATTGCGGCACGCATAAATTCAGCATTTGTGATTCCTGGAATTTCACTTGGGTATTGCATTGCAAGGAATAATCCTAGACGGGCACGTTCGTCCACTTCAAGATCTAATACATTTTCGCCATCAAACAAGATTTCGCCTTCTGTGACTTCATAATTAGGATTTCCCATGATCGCAGCAGATAAGGTTGATTTACCTGTTCCGTTTGGCCCCATGATTGCGTGGATTTCACCTGTTTTCATGGTCAGGTTAACCCCTTTTAAAATCTTTTTATCTTCGATTGATACGTGCAAATTTTTAATTTCTAAAACGGACATGTACAATTCCCTCCAACTTAAAATTATTGTTTTATCGTTCTCATTCATTTTATCCTAATTGAGAATGATAAGCAATCTCTTTACTAGAATAATTCTTATTTAGTCTAGCTTTTCTTTGTGAAAAAATAGACTTAATTAGAATCTTTCTAAAATGGCTATCTATACTTTCATTAAAAATTACTTTTTTCCTTTTTACATGAAAACAGCCACAAAATTGAACAAAAAATCTATTTCATTTCGATATTATTTCAACTCGAACAAAAAATCTGAAACAAGCAGTTTAAGCACTTGTTTCAGATTTCATTTTTATTTATTTACTGGTTTTACTGATCCATCCCATTTTTTAAGAATCCAATCTTGAACTTCTTTACTGTGCAATGCATCTACTAATTTTTTGATTTTATCACTATCTTTGTCTTCTGAACGAACAGCCACAATATTTACATAGGGTGAGTTATCTTTTTCAAGTAACACTGAATCTTTCAAAGGGTTTAAACCTGCACTATATGCAAAGTTTGCATTGATTGCGACAAGATCTGCTTCGTCATTATTATATGTTGTTGTTAGAACTTCTGGATTGATATTATGGATAAACTTCAAGTTTTTAGGATTTTTATCGATATCTTCAAACGTTGCTGTTTCTAAATCAACCCCATCTTTGACCGTTACTAAATCAGCATCTTGTAAAATTGTAATGATACGACCCCAGTCAGATTCTGAATTTGAGGTAATGACTGTTGCCCCCTCTTTTAAGTCTTTGATATCTTTGATTCGTTTTGAATAAAGACCCATTGGCTCGATATGAATACCACCAGCATTTGCGAAATCATAGTTGTTTTCTTTAACTTGTAAATTAAAGTAAGGGATATGTTGGAAGTAATTTGCATCGATATCGCCTTCAGCTAGGTTTTTATTTGGCAAAATATAATCATCGAATTGAACGATTTCTAAATCAATGCCTTCTTTCTTAAGAATGGGTTTTACTTGTTCTAAAATTTCTGCATGGGGGGAAGCAGATGCGCCAACTTTTAGAACAGAAGATTCTTTTTCAGATCCAGCTGATTGACTATCATCTGTTTTGTCTTTTGATCCACCACAAGCGACTAAGCCAAACGCCACAACTGCTAATGTTGCTAAACCGAATAATTTCTTTTTCATATTTACTTCCTCCAATTGTTTTCTATTTTGATTGTTTATCGTTTGTCAGAACGTTTCACTAATTGATCACCGACAAATTGAATGATAAACACAATAACTAAGATTAAAACAGTAGCTATCAACGTAACGGTATTATTGTTACGGCTGAACCCTTCTTGATATGCTAAGCCACCAAGTCCACCACCGCCAATGATTCCCGCCATTGCAGTAAAACCAATCATCGTAATTGTTGTAAGCGTCACACCAGATAGTAGTGCTGGGGTACTTTCGGGAATGAGTACTTTAAAGATTTTTTGGATTCTAGAAGCACCCATTGCATCTGCCGCTTCCAACACCCCACTGTCAACTTCACGAAACGCAATTTCAACTAAGCGAGCATAAAATGGTGCTGCTGATACGATTAATGAAGGAATTGCTGCTGTTGCGCCGATTCCTGTCCCAACTAGTTTTCTTGAGAAATCCATCAATAAGATAATCAAAACAATATACGGAATCGATCGAAAAATATTACTAACAACTGACAAAATGCTGTAACATACCTTTGCATATGGTGATTTATTACGACTTAAGCTATACAGTAATAGCCCTAACAAAAATCCAATAATAATAACAAAAATCATCGCAACAATCGTCATGAATAATGTATCAATTGCGGCTTGTTTCATTGATTCTGGATTCACCCGACTAAAATTTAAATACTTCTCTACAAATGTTTCATTCGCCACGGTGAATCACCTCCAAACCTACTTCTTTTTCTTTGAAGAACGTTACTGCTTTTTCTACTTCAATCGATGACCCAGTGATCATGACTGTAAGTGTGCCAAATGCACCTTCTTTAGCCTGTTGCACTTGTCCTTGAACCACATTGATATCTACAGCAAACTTTCGAATTGCTTGTGAAATGACCGGCTCATTTGCATTGTCTCCACTGAATTGAAGTGTCGCTACAAGTCCCGCTGGATTTTCCTGAATCAGCTCTTGTAATAACTCCTCTGTGTCTTCTTTAGGTTCTAATTCTTGTTGGACAAAGCGTTTTGTAACAGCTTGTTTAGGATCTCTAAAGACTTCTAAAACGTCACCTTCTTCTACAATTTGTCCTAATTCCATCACGGCAACTTTATTGCAAATCTTGCGAATCACATGCATCTCGTGGGTAATCAATACAATCGTTAAATTCAATGTTTTGTTGATTTCTAACAGTAGATCCAATACTTCATCCGTCGTTTGCGGATCTAGTGCACTCGTTGCTTCGTCACAAAGCAAGATTTCAGGATTATTCGCTAACGCTCTAGCAATCCCTACACGCTGCTTTTGCCCACCAGATAATTGGCTTGGGTAAGCATCCCCACGACCTTCTAATCCAACTAAACTTAAAAGTTCCTGGGCCCGTTCTTTTCTCACGTTCTTTGGAACATTGGCAAGTTCTAAAGGGAGCATGATGTTTTCTAGAATCGTTCTTGACCATAATAAATTAAAATGTTGAAAGATCATCCCAATTTTTTTTCGAAATTGACGTAGTTCACGGTTCGCCATTTGTGCAATATTTTGCCCTTGGACAACGACTTCACCTTGCGTTGGCAATTCTAAACCGTTTAATAAACGAACCAATGTACTTTTACCGGCACCAGAATAGCCGACGATGCCATAAATATCTCCTCGATCGACTGTCAATGAAACATCACTCACAGCTGTTACTTGTCCACTTTTACCAGAAAATTCTTTTTTTACGTGTTGTAATTCAATTAGAGGCATTTTTTCCCCTCCGCTTTCTTTGGTTTTGCTTCTTTTTTATTATACTACATGCTTTGCGCTGTGTTGTGAAATAATAGACAGATTAATTATCTTATTTTTCATTGGGCACGCTTACTTCTTGTGCCACTCGTCTACCTTTTTTGACGTAGTAACTTGATGGTGATTCACTAGTAAGGAAACTTCTCTCACTTCGTTCGCCAAGTATTGTTCATCATCTACTCTGGTACGCTTACTTCTTGTACCACTCGTCTACCTTTTTTGACGTAGTAACTTGATGGTGATTCACTAGTAAGGGAACTTCTCTCACTTCGTTCGCCAAGTATTGTTCATCATCTACTCTGGTACGCTTACTTCTTGTGACACTCGTCTACCTTTTTTGACGTAGTAACTTGATGGTGATTCACTAGTAAGGAAACTTCTCTCACTTCGTTCGCCAAGTATTGTTCATCATCTACTCTGGTACGCTTACTTCTTGTGACACTCGTCTACCTTTTTTGACGTAGTAACTTGATGGTGATTCACTAGTAAGGAAACTTCTCTCACTTCGTTCGCCAAGTATTGTTCATCATCTACTCTGGCAAAGCCAGTCGTAGTGATTCACAATAAAAAGCCTCCGTCCCTGTCATTAATCTGACATAAGGACGAAAGCTTGTCTTTCGTGTTACCACCTTGATTTACTATTATTTCACAATAATAGCCTTATACAGTACTTGAACTCGTATACTGTCGTGCTATAACGGGCACTCCCGTAATAAGTTCACATCTGCTCACTTATTCCGCTCAAAGACCATCTTCCATCTCAACTATGTTGCCTATTTTCAGCAATCAAGGCTCTCTTCAAACACGTTTGACATGTACTCTTCTTTTCAAAGCTTTTACTTTTATTGATGAAATTATAGCAATATACAAATAGCTTGTCAATTATTATACTTGGGTTAATTCTGATTCATCAATGTCCGTGAGAATAGCAATCCAGGCATTTTTTTGTTCTGCATCATCTAACACACTAGGGTCTTGCGCAGCTGCTTCATTAATCGCTGCGATCGTTCCGCTAATGGGACTACTAAATTCACTGACAGCTTTTTCAGCTTCCAATTCAATCAGCGAATCCCCTTTTTCCAACGATTGACCAACTTTAGGCATTGTTGCAAAAGTGATGTTTCCTAGGTCTTCTTGTGCTTCATTCGTTAAACCAATCTTATAGCCAGCATCTGTTTTTAAAACCCATAAACTATCGATTATTTTCAATTCTTCAGCCATTAGTCAATAGCTCCTTCATAGTCAGATTCTTTAAACCCGTTTGCTAAAAATTGATCTCCTTTAACAAAAATCGGGCGTTTGATCAACATACCATCGGTTGCCAGTAATTCACTTGCTTCTTTGATTGAAAAGTCATTGACTTTATCTTTCAGTCCTTGTTCTCTATAACGAATACCGCTTGTATTAAAGAAACGGCGGACTGGTAAATCACTTTGTTCCATCCAACTTGCTATTTGTTTAGCTGTAGGTGGATGTTCGATCATATCAATCGTTTCGTATTTTACCTGCTGTTGATCTAACCAAGCTTTTGCTTTCTTACAAGTCGAACATTTTGGATACCAGAAAAATGTGTACATTTCAACGCCTTCTTTCATTTAATAGTCTTCAATCGTTGCTTCTTTTTGATATTTCATTGACATAATCAATCCTACACCTAACATATTTCCTAAAATCGAGGAACCACCTTGGCTAATAAATGGTAACGGAATCCCTGTTAATGGTAGAAGTCCGATATTCGCTCCTATATTTTCAAATACGTGGAATAGAATCATCATGATGATTCCAGTTGCAATGTAGGCGTAAAATTCATTATTTGTGTCAAAACACACACGAATCATGCGATAAATCAAGATAAAGTAGAGCAAAATAATAAAGCAACCGCCAATGAAACCAAAGTTCTCACCTACAACAGTAAAAATCATATCTGACTCTCTAACCGGTACATAAACATCACTGACATTAAATCCTTTGCCAAGTAAACCGCCAGAACCAATTGCAGTGATTGCTAAAGCTGGCTGGAATGAACGGTCTGGATCATGATGGAAAGGATTCATCCATAAATCGATTCGATCAAACTGATACGGTTTAAATCCAACAGAATAAAGAAATTCCCGTCCAGTTGTTGTCGTTACTAAGTAAATCGTTCCTGCTCCAACTAGTAACGCGGCCAAAAAAGTCGGCAAGATAATTTTCCAAGAAATTCCCGACATCAGAAATACTCCGCCAAAAATGGCTAGAAAGACTAGCATCGTCCCAAAATCATCTTGGAGTAAAATCAAGATAATCACCGGCATCGTAACCAACAACATTTTGCCAATCAGCCAAAAATCAGATTTTACTGTCCGATTGACATTCTTCACATTGTGCATCGTCACTACATAAGCCAGCATCAAAATGAATGCTACCTTCATTAATTCCGAAGGTTGAAAAGTCGTTCCGCCAATACTGATCCAGTTTTTAGAGCCTGTTTGCGCCTCTAGATACGGATCATAAAATTTTAGAAGCAAACCCATCATGATCAACCCAATCACATAAAACACCGGGGTCAATCGCCAGAGGAGCTTAGAACTGAAATGCATGACGATCACAATACTAACACCACCAACCAAATACCATAATCCTTGCTTCATGAGCATATTGCCGATTTCTGGTCGATTTGGATCATTGCTCAATGCTACATAAAGTGACAGTATTCCGATGATTGAAAGAAGGAATACCGGTAAGATCACACCATAATCGATTCTATTATCTAAATTACGCATTAGTTTATTTTTATTCATTCGTCATCCCTTTTCCTTAAATCATACGCCTTTTATTATAACTTTCTATAGGAAGAAAAGAAAGTATAGTCTTGATGATTTTTGAAAAACTTTAAAGTACAAATTGAGTCGTTATAATTGTATTTTTTTATTTTGACAAATGTGACGTTCAATAAACGCATAAATATCAATTTAGTTATACATTGCATTGTTCCTCAGCAAAACTATATAATAACATTTAAAGGAGATGAATAACGTTGAAAAAGATTTACGTGTTGGGAATTAGTCTGCTTCTATTATCACTTGGTGGCTGTGGGAAGCCTACTGATAAAGAAAACAAATCTCAAGATTCAGATGAACCTTGGATCACGCTCGACAAAGATACGATTGAATCAGATGAAAATGGCCAATTTCAACTTACTGGAAAAGCCAAATACAGCAGTTTTTCTGCTAGTATCATCCAAAATAAGAATGGCCTCAGTTTACAAGAACCACGAGGTGTGCTCAAAATTGAGAAAGACGGTTCATTTATTTGGAAAAATATTTTTATAAATGGACAGGCACCTACAACAGATGTTTCTTTTTCAACTTATAAAGAAAAAGAAAAGATTCAATACCAAGTTAACGTTGATTATAGTAAATTCGTAGCTAAACAGGAAGAAAATAGGTTGATAGAAGAAGAAATCAACGCTACAATGCCTGCACTATTAGAAGAAATTATTGCTTCTTCTGAAAGTATGATTATCAATATTGACAAAAAATATCATAGTTATCGGAGCTTGCTAGTAACAGTACCTTTAGATGTAAAGTATGAACGTAATGGTATGAAGAAGAAATATATGGATACAATCGGCTTTCTAATTCAAGATAAAACGGCCAGTACATTATATCCAGATAAAAAGCAGATTCCTTATATCACATTCCGATATGACAAAACAAATGAAGTTTTAGGCGCTACTGATTTAATTAATCGAAGAAAATTCATTCTTTATGATGAAAGCAACTAGTGAGAATATACGTAAATGAAATAGTATTTCTATTGAATTTAAATGAAAAAAATAGGGGTGTGGGATTAAATGCTTCTGTCCCAGACTCCTATTCAAATTCACCCTTTATATAGTCTACTAAGTTATTACGAGAATCAAATTATTCTACAAAATCTAAGACTTCTTCATAAGCTTCGATTTGCGCATACAAACGTTGGATCTGCAGTTCATTTTCAATGTAATTGATAGAGTTCCCAAGATTTTCTTGACGTTTGTCTTCTAAGCGTTCGACTTTTTTCTTTGCTTCATTGACTAATTTAGTGATTTTATCAACATTTTCTGACATGATGCATTCCTCCTATATACTTACTTCTTATTTAAGTGTAGGCTTATTTTTGCAAATATACAAAGATTATCTACGAATTTATTACACTTCTTTATAAAAAGGCTCAACATCTTTAATTAACAAGATGTTGAGCCTTTATTTTATGCCAGCTGTAGGAATCGAACCTACGACCTACGCGTTACGAGTGCGTTGCTCTACCGACTGAGCTAAGCTGGCAATACAATGAAAATTATAGAACTAAACTTATTTTTTGTAAAGACAAAAACCTGTCTTTTTTTAAATAAATTTAGTTTTCTGAAATTTTTCTTTAAATGTGGTATAATAAAAGAAGTTAAGAAAGGAAGTTTTTTTGAATGTCTAATTTCGGTAACTTTAATCGTCCTGTTGAGCCTTCTTCTGAAGGGGATTTATTCACTGTTGATACTCAGGTCACTTTCTTGATGCATGGTCAACCACAGACTGGGATTATCACGAAACAATTAAATAATTCTGCTGTAGTGGAAATTGATGAGAAATCTGATAACACTGATTTAATGGTCAAAAGTAATGGTGTGATTGTCATCAATTACAAAAAATTACAAAAAATTACAAAAAGTATAGACTCTTCCATCCATTATTAGTGGATGGATTTTTTAATTAAAAAAATAGCTGAGTAGAGAGAGTTCATCTCTCTACTCAGCTATTTTGTCGTTTACTTATTTGGTTCCAAACAAACGGTCACCAGCATCGCCAAGACCTGGAACGATGTAGCCATCTTTATCTAGATACTCATCTAATGCTGCAGTATAAATATCGATATCAGGATGTGCTTCTTGTAATGCTTTCACACCTTCTGGCGCTGCGACTAGACAAACAAATTTAATATTGCTACCGCCGCGTGCTTTCAACGCATCAATTGCCATGATTGCTGATCCGCCTGTAGCAAGCATTGGATCCACTACAAATAATTGACGTGCGTCAATATCTTCTGGCATCTTCACAAAGTATTCAACTGGTTCTAATGTATCATGATCACGGTATAACCCGATATGTCCAACCTTCGCTGCTGGAATCAATTCCAAAATACCATCTACCATTCCAATACCTGCACGTAAAATCGGCACGATTGCAACCTTTTTACCAGATAATGTTTTTTGTGTTGTTTCACAGATCGGTGTCTCGATCACAACGTCTTCTAACGGCATATCTCTTGAAACTTCGTATGCCATTAGCATTGCAATTTCATTCACGACTTCACGAAAAACCTTTGTTCCACAATCTTTATCTCTAATGATTGTTAATTTGTGTTGGATCAGTGGATGATCAATAACTTGGAATTTTCCCATGCTCATTCTCCTTCAATAATTTATTCCTTCCTATTGTAAAACAAAATCGAGCGATTGACTAGTCAATCACTCGAATCTTTTACTTATAAAGTGGATATTTTTTTGTAAGCTCACTAACTGCAGCCCGAACTTCAGAAAGAGTCGTTTCATTCTCATGATTTTTTAACACTTTAACGATCAATTTTGCGACTTCAACACAATCATCCTCTTTGAAGCCTCGAGTTGTGATCGCAGGAGTACCAATCCGAATACCACTCGTTTTAAATGGACTAAGCTGTTCAAATGGAATTGAATTTTTGTTCGCTGTAATATTCACACTGTCTAGAATCGCTTCTGCTTCTTTTCCATTTAAACCAAAACCACTAACATCGATCAATAACAAATGATTATCAGTTGATCCGCTTACTAAACGCGCTTCAGGTGTTTGATTGATAACTTTCGTCATCGCTTTCGCATTTTCGATCACTTGTTCACTGTATTCTTTAAAGGTAATATCTAATGCTTCTTTAAAAGCAACTGCTTTACCAGCAATCACGTGTTCTAATGGTCCGCCCTGAATACCAGGGAAGATATTGCTATTGATTTTTTTCGCTAACTCTTCATTATTAGTTAAAATAAGCCCACCACGAGGCCCACGTAATGTTTTATGTGTTGTTGATGTTGTGATATCTGCAAAAGGAACTGGATTTGGATGTAAACCAGCTGCTACAAGTCCTGCAATATGCGCCATATCTACCATTAATTTTGCACCAATTTCATCCGCAATTTCACGGAATTTTTCGAAGTCGATGGTACGAGAATACGCGCTGGCACCCGCTACGATCAATTTTGGTTGATGCTCACGTGCCAAAATACGCACGACATTATAATCGATTACTTCTGTTGTTGGATCAACGCCGTAACTTACAAAGTTATACGTTTTGCCACTAAAGTTTACTGGTGATCCATGAGTTAAATGTCCTCCCGCAGACAAATCCATCCCTAAAACAGTATCGCCTGGTTCGATCAATGAAAGATAAGCGGCTGTATTCGCTTGTGACCCAGAATGTGGTTGTACATTTGCGAATTTAGCTCCAAATAATTCTTTCGCACGATCAATTGCTAAGTCTTCAACGATATCAATGAATTCACAGCCACCATAATAGCGTTTGCCAGGATATCCCTCCGCATATTTGTTTGTAAGAATACTTCCTTGCGCAGCCATCACACCTTTCGAAACAACGTTCTCCGATGCAATCAGCTCCAAGTTGTTTTCTTGACGTTCGTTCTCTTTTTCAATAGCATCCCATAAATCCGGATCAACTGTTTTATAATCCATTAAACAAGCCTCCATTTCATTTGTTTGTACCGATTGTATCATACTTAAAAGCTCTCTACTCGAAAATAGAATCAATTTTCAATATTTTTTGATTTGCTGCTTTTTTTAGACGATTCATATAAGCGATCCCTAACTCTGATTCTGGGAAAGCTTGGGCAAAAATAACATCGATATTCTGTTCATCTAAACTTCTGAGACCAGCAAATAACAGTTTAGTCCCTTGTTCCACTGTATCTTCCCCAAAAGAAAAAATAGCTGTTACCTCAGTTGAAAATGCTGATGTGATACGATCACTTGCAAATAGCCCGATTCGTTGATTTTTACTTTTGGCCCAATTGATCGCTTTGTCAAATACATCTTTATCGCCGTCTATGATCCAGACTGGAACATCAGGAGAATAATGCTTATACTTCATTCCTGGCGCCTTAGGAGCTTCCTTTTCAGTGATTAAATGCTGATCCAACGTCACTTTTCCTACTACCTGTTCCAACTGCTCTTTCGTAATAGCACCTGGCCTTAATACGACGGGAACTCCATTTTTTGTAGTCAAATCTAGAACGGTTGATTCTACTCCAATTTGTGTTGGTCCATCATCTAAAATACCAGCGATCTTACCATGTAAATCATGGTAGACATGCTTCGCGGTTGTTGGGCTAGGTTTGCCAGAAGTATTTGCACTTGGCCCAACCAAAGGAACATTTGCTTCTTTTATCAATTCAATTGTTTTCAGATTATTAGGCATCCGAAAAGCAACCGTATTTAAACCACCCGTAACTGTAGTAGAAAACGTAGTAGGTTTCACATCGAAAATCAAGGTCAAAGGACCAGGCCAAAAAGCATCGACAAGTGCCTTTGTATGTTTAGGAAAATCCGTCACATAGTGTGTGACCATTTCAAAATCACTGACATGTACAATCAAAGGATTGTCGCTAGGTCGTCCTTTTACAGTGTACACTTGCTTTACTGCCTGTTCATCCAAAGCGTTTGCGCCAAGTCCATATACTGTTTCAGTCGGGAAAGCTATCAGTTCTCCTTGACGGATCAACTCTGCTGCTTCACCAATTTCGTCTGTTGTAAATTGTTTTGTTTCCACTTTTTATCCCTCCTCTTTTTTAGTTGAAACAATCACCATTCGATCATTTCCTGATAAGTCTTGGGCAACTTCTACTTGTTTTTGAGGGAATGCTTGCTGGAAAAGTTCTTTAACGGCCTCTCCTTGCTGAAAACCGATTTCCAAATAAATTTTTCCTTCTGGATTCAGTTTATCTTTTGCTTCGTCAGCTAATCGCTGATAAATAGCTAATCCATCATTTTCCGCAAATAATGCTGTTTTTGGTTCGTATGTCCGAACGCTTTCATCCATTAATGCCCATTCAGCATTACTAATATAGGGAGGATTTGAAATCAAGATATCAATCCTTTTGTTTTTTATCGGTTTTAGCGCATCGCCGTGAATAAACTCAATTTCAGCCTCTAGTTGTTGTGCATTTTTCTTTGCGACTTTCAATGCTTCTTCGGAAATATCGATGGCTGTCACTTGCCAGTTTGGACGAGCTAATTTTAAACTGATTGCAATCGCCCCCGTCCCAGTCCCTACATCAACAACAGTTAGAGATTGGTTGGGATTTTCTTTTAAACAACGGTCTACTAATTCTTCGGTTTCAGGTCTAGGAATCAAGGTATGCTCGTTGACTAGAAAACGTTGTTCATAAAAATCACCGTAACCCAATAGATACTGTGGCGGATAATTATTAGCTAGTTGCTTCAAGTCCTCATTGATTTGTTGTTCATCTGCACATGTTATTTCATCTTTTAAATGGAGTAGCCAATCCGTCTTCGTCCACCCCTTTCTTTCTAGAAAAACAAAGAGGATACTGTATCCTTCTTTCCCATGTTTTTCTAAAAAAGAAGAAGCCCGTTCAAGGACTTCAAAATAACGGTTACCCATTTTGCATCTCTTCTAATTTTGATGTTTGATCGTATAACACTAAAGCATCGACGATTTCATCTAATTTTCCAGCTAAAATTTGATCTAGTTTTTGAATCGTTAACCCAATACGGTGATCGGTCACACGGTTTTGCGGAAAATTATAAGTACGAATTCGTTCAGAACGATCTCCAGTACCAACAGCGGATTTACGATTCGCATCGTATTCGCTTTGTGCTTCTTGCTGCATTTGGTCATAGACTCTCGCACGTAAAATTTTCATCGCTTTCTCACGGTTTTTGATTTGTGAACGTTCATCTTGCATCGCTACAGCAATTCCTGTTGGAATATGGGTCAAACGAACGGCAGAAGCTGTCTTATTGACGTGCTGACCACCGGCTCCACTTGCATGGTAGATATCGGTACGGATATCTTTATCCGCAAGATCCAATTCTACTTCTTCTGCTTCTGGTAATACAACGACTGTTGCAGTAGATGTATGAATACGGCCTTGAGATTCTGTTGAAGGAACACGTTGCACACGGTGTGCGCCGCTTTCGTATTTTAATTTAGAGAAGACATTGTCTCCTGAAATCATCATGATTACTTCTTTATATCCGCCAATCCCAGTGATGCTAGCTTCCAAGACATCTGTCTTCCAGCCTTGAGATTCCGCATATTTTTGGTACATCCCGAATAGATCTCCTGCAAATAAAGCTGCTTCATCTCCACCTGCTGCACCACGGATCTCCATAATGATATTCTTATCGTCATTTGGATCTGTCGGCAATAGTAAAATTTTGATTCGTTCTTCAAGAACGTCTTTTTCTTTTTTTAATTCTGATAGTTCTTCTTTCGCCATTTCTGCCATTTCAGCATCTAATTTTTCGCCTAACAGTTCTTCTGTGTCGCTGATTCCTTCTACTACTTGTTTATAGCGGCGATAAACGTCTACTGTTTCGCGAGTATTCGCTTCCTCTTTAGATAATTGCATAAAGCGTTTCGTATCACTAATCACTTCTGGGTCGCTTAATAATTCGCCTAGCTCTTCATAGCGATCTTCGATTGATTGTAACTGATCGTACATAGTTGGTTGCTCCTTTTTCGTTAAGTCACTGTTTTTTATTTTTCCTCTTTTTTACGGAGTTACTTATTTGCTACTTGTTCACCGTCAATTGGCGGATGAAAATAGTGATTTCGACACACTGGATAATAGGCTTCGTTGCCTCCAATTTGAACTTGGGTTCCTTCGTAAACGGGTCGACCATCAATGTAATGTAAATTCATTGTGGCTTTTTTGTGGCAGAACCAGCAGATTGTTTTGAGTTCTTCTAATTTGTCAGCATATAGCATCAAATATTTTGAGCCTTCAAATAGTTCATTACGGAAATCATTCTTCAAACCGAAAGCCATAACAGGAATATTAAGTTCATCTACCACTCTAGCAAATTCAATCACATGTTGTTTTCCTAGAAATTGAGATTCGTCTACTAATATACAGTAAGGTTTATACTCTAGCTTTTGGATTAATTCATAAACATTTGTTTCTTTAAAAATGGGAATGGCTTCTCTTCTAAGGCCAATACGGCTTGAAACGACACCTACGCCATCTCTAGTATCAAGTCCACTTGTCATGATCACAACAGGCTTGTCTTGTTCTTCATAGTTGTGTGCTACTTTTAAGATCTCAATGGTTTTCCCACTGTTCATTGCGCCATATTTAAAAAATAATTGTGCCATTCCTTCGTCGTCACCTCTCGTTTAGTTCCTCTCGTATTTTACTATAAAATCGAAGTTTTTTACAGTGGTAAATTTAAGGCTTATGTAGCAAGGGGGTTTTTTGTCAGGAATTTCCATTTTTGATATCATCCTAAATTGTTTGTTCTGTTATTTTAAACAGACCTTAACGCTACCAGAATAGTTTTTAGAGTTTTAAAATTCAATTTGGCAAAATTTATTCAAACTTTTAAAACGCTCCATAGATTAACAGAACATACAAAAAATGATGAACTTTGGAAGCCCATCATTTTCCCTCTGCTGTAATAGTTGTTAGTTTTTTAGAAGTATTCTCAAATGTTGTCTTTGCTTTTGTTACCCATGCACCTTTTGCGGAAGACTGAAAGTTTGAAATATAGTTTGCACTACTACTTTTTAATCGTTCTACTCGAGCTTGTCCCATACTTTTAACCAGTTGCTTTTTCGTTTCTGCCGTTTGAACACATGGCGGAGCAACCATGCCTCGTATCAAAGCTTTTTCCAATTCTTTTCGCAATCTTTTTAACTCCAGTTTCATTTTTTCACTACTCATTTTCTTTTTTTCTCTCCTTCTCTTTTAAAAGAGTAAGTTCATCTTCTATTAATCGAGTTTGATTCTTATAATGAATCGTATTTTCTTCTTGTTTATTTTCTAATTCTTTCATTGTTTGATTAACAACCCTATCCCCATCATCTTTACATTGTTCTAATAAATGATAAACTCTGCTCATATTTATTGGTTCACTGTATTCAGCTTGCTGATAATGATAGCGATAATTTTCTGAAAGATTTTCTAACGTACGACCAAATTTTTGCTTTTCATAAAAGGCTTCTTCTAACTCTTCTTCAATCTTTCTTTGGTTCTTTTCATACTCTGATTCTAACTCTGTTAATTTATTTACATATGTTCTCTCCATGAGAGGTTATCCCCCTATTTGTCTCGCTAACTCTTGGTCTGTTTCTACTTGTTTATTTATGGATGATTGTATTTGACCAATTAATTCATGGTATTCTTGTTGTATCAAAGATAATTCTGATATTTTTTGTTCATATTCTTCTTTTGGTTCTATTCGAACAATTGGCTCTGTTGCACCACCACCATTTAAAGAATCTAATACTTCTCCTTGATGTAATGTTGAGCCTATGGAGTCGGCTGTTTTTACAGTGTCTGTCCATAACTTATCTGAATCTTTCTTTGCTTCCCGATATATTTTTTTAATATCATCTATTTCTATTTGAAGGGTTTTACTCATTCCTTGTGTTAAAATCAATGCTTCGGACGCATCTAAATAAATTTCTTCTGAAGCAGATAATCCTCCACCACTTTTTAGAAATTTTGCTCGGAGTAATTCCAGTCCAATTAGTTTTTTTGTTGTATCAGTTTGAACCTTTTTTTGAGCAACATAAATTTTATTTAAATCAAGGGTATGTTGACGAATAAAATCCTGTTCTTCCTTTGTTAAAAAACCAGTAATGTCATGCTCTTTTCCGTTTTTTATGATGATAATTTTTCCTGGATAGATACTTCCAGGAACTCCACTCGCAGCTTTATTTAATGGGTCATTTTCAGATACAAAATAAATAATATTTCCACTATATCGTCAAAATAAATCGGATAATTCTTGTTGATTTGACTTCTTTAAATTTCCTAATAAATTCATCAATGGAGCTGAATTATAAAGTATAATATTCGGTATATTGTGTTCCATACCCATAATAGTTCCATTTCTTCCACCTAAAGAGTGCCCTGTAACTGTATCAATATCATAACCATTTGCTTTTAAATCGTTCATAAACTTGTTACTAGCATCAAAATATGCCGAGGAAGGGCCATCTCCTTTAAATGCTATATTCACCCATTGACCTATGTCTTTTGCGCTTTCTAATATACCATTGTCAAGGTTAGTACCAGTAAAGCCAACTACAACTTTTCCTGTGTTGTTATCCAAAAACGCTACGCCACTTGAACTTGTTTTAGGGTCGTAGAATGCATCTACTAATTGAAGGTTAGAAGGGAATTTCCCCTTTTCTTGTAATGTATCAATTTGCCCTTGAACCTCTTTTAAAGGTATATTATTAACTAATGCATTTTCTACTTCATAAGAAATTGTTGATACCGCACTGGTTGCCTCACTATCTTTTTTTATACCTTTATCTTTGACTTCATATTTACTCACTTACTAAATCCTCCTCAGATAGAGGTTGAAAATCAATAGAATCTGTGAAAAATATGCTTAATTTTTTATCAAATCTAAATTCTAACTGTTTATAACCAACCGAGTTACCTTCTAAGTCCCCAGTCCCTTTCAACAATAACATAGGTGATTTATCTGTAACAATATCATATTTGCTTCTCAATGCTTGGACATTGGAATCTTCATTTGTTAATTGATATTCTAATTCATACATTGGAACTTCTGGATTATACATTTTTTTTATATTTTTATATTTATCTAATATATCAAAGTTTCCATACTGAACAAAGAACTTAAATTTTTCAACCTTCTTTTTAATTTCTTCTCCTTGTACATCTCCTAATAAATGAAAACCACTATCATCATATATAACTGGATACTTTTCTTTCTCAATAGGCTTACTTAAATCATTAGAAGTCTTTCTAGTATAATAAAATCCTTTTGCTTTTCTTGTATTTCTATTGATTCTTAGTAACATACCTTCTGTAAATAAATCTCCTTCTTCTGTTTTACTCATTGAAAAGTCAGAATTTAACACCCAAACCCCCTTATCATCCTTATCAAACTCATTATCTCGATAGCCTTCCATATCGTAGAAACTTTCTAGATTTGGTGTTGGATACATTGCTAATACCTTATCAAAACTTTGTTCAATTTCTGCTTTATTTTTTGTTTCACATCCAGTTAATCCACTCATTATCATTAGTCCTCCTATAAATAAATATAATTTTTTCAAAATATTTTCTCCTCCTAAACAGGATGAAATTTATTTACACCTTAATCAATATTTATTTTACCAAAAGTAAGATGAAATAGATAGTTATATATTACATTTTCGTTATTTAATTTTAAATAATGTTACTGATTTATTGATAAAAAAAAGAGATAGTATGCTTTTAGCTTACTATCCCTCTACTTAGTATTATTATATTAAACTAAATTATTAATTGCCTGTTGCAATGCTAGTGTAGCATTATCAATATCTAATTGGTTAGCATTAAAATCATCATGTGTATTTGGCATCATCTAATTTAACTATTAGCGTTGACTATTAATGTACACTGTAATTTAATTCTCCCAATGTTATTACTTTATTAGCTAAGAAAATTTTTCTATTCTGTTTCCAATCACATTCGTTCTTTTCGCAACACTCGTAGAAATATCGACGCTATTTAATGTGCTTGTAAGTTTACTGATGAACGCGATACATTCCCAGAAATAGACTTACTATTTTAACTTCCATTCTTTAATTCCTTTCTAGTTTTATAAATATGACTTATTTCACTACTTATTATCCAATTAAAATCATTTAACTGTTTTTACGTTTTTTATTGTCATTATCACGAATTATTATAACTTGTTTAGAATCGCTGTGTACTACTGCACTAGGTTCTCTTTTTACTCTTGTAAAAAAAAGATGAGCCTGGGACATAACTAAAAAGGGTATGTTTCAGGCTCTTAGTAACCGAATAAACGGTGGGCGCAGAAGCAACTCCTTCGGAAATAAGCCGAAATTGCTGTAAAACACAACAAGGAACAAGTTGATGTTGCACAGTACCTACTTGGTCGCAAAAATTTGAAGAGCAATTTTCGTAAATTCCTTCTTATTTCTCGGAGTTAAACACTTCTGTCCCAACCTCACGTTTGATTATTCTAAACCAATAGATAAATGAAAACGTTCGATCTATTGGTTTTCTAAGTTTATTTTATTTTTGAGTAGCAACAAAATTTGCAGCTTCTGTTCCAGATTGACGTCCAAAAATGATGATGTCCGCCACAGCGTTTCCGCCGATACGGTTTGCACCATGTAACCCACCAGTTACTTCACCAGCGGCATACAAGCCTTTGATTGGAGCACCATCTTCTTTTAAGACTTCTGTCTTCGTATTGATTTTCACACCACCCATTGTATGATGGATTCCTGGTGCGATTTTGATTGCGTAAAATGGTCCAGTTGATAAATCATGATCCATTCCTGTTGTACGATTGTATTGAGTATCCGATTTCGTTTGAACCTCTTTGTTCCATTGTTCTACGGTTTCTTTTAGTTTTGCTTCAGGCATATCGATTTTTTTGGCTAATTCTTCGATTGTTTTTCCTTCGACTACAAAACCTTGTTCATTATAAAAATCGATTGCTTTCGCTCGATCACGAACACCTTGGTCAAAGACTAAGTAAGCTGATTTTTCTGGTAACGCAGTAATAGCAGCAGAAACTTTATCACGGGTATCCATTTCATTAACAAAACGCGTTCCTTCTTGCGATGCTAGAATAGCTCCTTCACCGCGAACTACTTCACCAATCAAAAATGATTTGTCTTGTTGCACGGTTGGATGGATTTGAATTTCTTGCATATCCACTGTGGCACCACCAAGTTTTTCGATCATCTTGATTCCATCACCAGTTGTACCTTCTTGATTTGTCGTTACGTAATCTTTTAATTTGGGATCGTATTTTTCAAGCATTTCTTTATTTGCACCAAATCCACCTGTTGTGACGATTACCGCATTTGATTTGATTTCTTTTGTTTCTTTGTCATTTAATTTCACTTTGACACCGTTCACTTGACCATCTTTTTCAGTGATTTCAGTGACATTTGCATTGACGAATAACGGAACTTTTTCTTCTTTGACATTCCGAACAAGTCCATCCACTAAGTAACCACCAATTGCAGAACCATCTGCTGGACGATGTGTACGCTTTTCGCTCATTCCACCAGTGATTGTCAGGTTGCTAAGTTCGATGCCTTTTGTATCTAACCAATCAATTGCATCGGCTGAATGGTCTACAAAAAAGCGTAATAATTCTTTGTCGTTCGTCCCTTTTCCGCCTTTTAGTGTTTCTTCAAAAAATTTATCATTACTATCTGTGATCCCTTCGACTTTTTGGTATTTTGTTTCTGATGCATTCATACCTGAAGACGACTTGATTGTATTTCCACCCGCAACGGGCATTTTTTCTAGAATTGCTGGATTCATTCCCGCTTCTTTGGCTTGTAATGCCGCAGTCATACCCGCTCCCCCAGCACCAATGATCACGATATCATATTGATCCTTCAATTCGCTTAAATCCGTATAACCATTGGCCGATGCTCCAGAAGTAACTTCTGTGCTTTCTTTAGATTCTTTCCTTTTCTTCGCTGTTTTTTCTTGATCACTAGTACAGCCCACAGCAATTCCAGCAAACAAACTCAACGATAGTAAACTTATGATGACTTTTTTCATTTTTTCCCCACCTCGGTAAATTTTATCCAATCAACCCTGATTATTTCATTATAGAAAAAGCCGCTAAAATGTGATTTAATTCACATTCATTTCAAGAAAAAAGTAGCTGGTGCAACTTATTTCACTCCTTTTAAAAAAATAAGAAACAAAACAATGTTACTTCTATCACAATTAAAATAGCATGTTCTTGTTCATTTGTGCTAGATTCTTATTTTTTTTAATCAATTTCTTATTTCTTCTAAGCATTTATTCTTTGTTTGCCCATCATTTATTTTCTGCTATACTTGTTTTAACGATGTTCAGGAGGTCCATTATGAATCGATTTCGGCTTTTATGGCTGGCACAGCGCAAAGGAAGGCGTTTTATTTCTAATAATTTATCATCTATCCAAATCATTGTTTCATATTATATTATTATGACCGTCGTTTCTTACTTATTATTTTGTTTACCATTTTTTAGAGAACCAGGCTCTCAAGTTGGTTTCATTGATATGCTCTTTATGGCGATTAGTACAGTGAGTGTTACGGGGTTGTCTACCTTTGATATTGACTCCGTTTTTAATGACCGTGGTGTATTGCTATTGGAAGTGTTATTTCAAGTTGGTGGACTAGGGATCATGATGATTTCCACAGCATTTATTATCCTTTCAAAACGCAGGATTTCTTTAAAACAGCGGCAATTGATCATGACTGATATGAATCAGCCTAAGTTAAGTGGCATTGTTCGGTTAATTCGCATCACGTTTACAATCATTTTATGGTTCCAACTAATTTTTGGTACATTTTTCTCTATTTATTTTTATTTTTCTGGCTATTATACAACCTGGTCAAAAGCTATTTTCTTCGGTTTTTACCAATCGATTTCAGCTGTGACCAACTCTGGCTTTGATGTGACTGGTGATTCGATTATGCCTTTTGCTAACGATTATTTATTCTTGATTTTGATCATGTTTTTGATTTTTGTTGGCGGGATTGGTTTTCCAGTACTGATGGAAGTTCGTGAGTGGTTATTTTTTAAAAAGAAAAAACGTGGTTTACCTTTCCGCTTTTCATTATTTAGCAAGATTGCATTATTGGCGTTTGTGATTTTGTTTGTGGGTGGAACGATTTTGATTTATTTATTAGAGAAAGACCATTTATTTGTAGGGATGGGAGAAATTCAGCGTTGGATTACTTCTATGTTTTATTCTATGACCACACGAAATGCAGGTTTGCAGATCAATGACTTAGGTGATTTTCAGATTACGACATTAATTGTTTTTTCTTTACTGATGTTTATCGGTTGTAGTCCCAGTTCTGTTGGTGGCGGGATTCGAACGACGACCGTTGCTATTATCGGCTTGTACTTGTACGCCTTTTTGAAAAGTGAAGATAAAATCAATGTGTTTGGACGACGAATCGATGACGATGATGTTAAGAAATCAATCGTTGTCTTTATGCTTTCAATGATCATGTGTTTCTTTGCCGTTTTATTTTTAACTGCTACTGAGGATCATCCATTGATTGCAATTATTGTTGAAGTTTCTTCAGCTTTTGGTACGACTGGATTGTCTTTGGGCATTACTTCAGATTTAACAACGGTCGGTAAGGTGATGATTGCACTTTTGATGTTTATCGGGCGTATCGGCATGCTGTATACATTGATGTTATTTGTACCAAAAGAAACACGAGATATTGGTTATGAGTATCCCTCTGAAAAAATTATTATTGGTTAAAAAACCTTGCTCGACATCACTTCTGATGGGTTGAGCAAGGTTTTTTTCGCTTAAATCAACACATTAACAATCAAATAGAGTAAGAATAAGCCTGAAATCAACCACATTGGTAAAGAGAGTTCCGATTTTTTCCCCCCAACCCATTTCGTCAGAGGATATGCTACAAATCCAAATGCCATTCCATCAGAAATATTCATTGTAAAAGGAATCAGTACGATCATAAGTATCGCAGGAAAGTAGTCACTAAAATCGCTAAAATGTACAGTCTTGATTTGTTGGATCATCAAGAATCCTGTTATGATAATTGCTGGTGCTAATGCCGAATCGGGAATATATGAAAGTAAAGGCAGTGCTAGTAAAGCAAGAAGAAAACAAATACCACTCGTAATCGAGGTGATCCCAGTTTCTCCCCCCTCCTCAATACCTGTTGCACTCTCAGCGGCGGCTACTGTGGGGCTTGTTCCCAAAATACTGGATAATAATGTGATAAACCCTGTGACACGATAGGCACGTAAATATTTCTTTTCATCCGCATCTGGCATCAACCCTTTCAGTAAGCCCATTGACTCAAAGATTAAAATCATGGATAAGGCAAAGACGCCCAATAAAAAGCTTTTAGAAAAAAATGCACTGAAATCTAATTGTAAAAATATGCGAGAATAGTTCCCTATCCCACTCAATGAAAAATGTTCTACAGGTTGTACCATTCCGAAGAAATTTGCACTGATTGTCACTACAACTATCCCAATAAAAAAACTTCCTTGCACGCCTTTTATAAAAAGAATCACAGTCAAGATCAATGAAAATAAAGTCAATAAGGTTAAACCGTTATCTAAAGGGGCTAGTTGTAAAAAGGTATGTTCTCCTCTTACTATCAAATGGCCTTTTTCCAGTCCAATCAATACAAGAAAAAATCCAATTCCTACAGTGATACCCGTTTTCAATGATTCAGGCACAACTTCTGCAAACAATTTACTTAACTTGGTAAACGCAACTAGTAAATAGACAATACCTGCACAAAAACTAACGGCTAATGCCTGCTGCCAAGTCAAACCTAAGGAAAGAACCAATGTATACGTAAAAAATGAATTGACCCCCATCCCCGTAGTTAAAACAATTGGAGCATCTGCCACAAGTCCAATCAAAATAGAGCCGAGAATCGAAATAAATATCGTACCGAAAATCGTTAATTCTTTTGGCAATCCAGCCTCCGCTAAAATCACTGTATTCACCATAATAATATAAGAAATAGCGAAAAATGATGTTGTTCCTGCTAAGACTTCTCGTTTTATATCTTCTTTTTTAAGTTTTTTCCAATAAAACATGAAAATCATCCTCCTAATAAAAAACGGCCTAGGTTCTGCTAATTCTAAATAAAAAACTTTTATGTAATAAAATTATTTTTTACTTAAATTAAGACAATGTAAGAATACCACATTGTAAGCGCTCTTCAAAATTTTTGAAAAACTTTTTCATTTATATATACAGTAATCAGCATAATTTGAAGAACGATTTAATCTCACATCCTTTTTTGTAAGATTCATGGTTTCTCCTCATCTCAGTCGTACATCTAACGGTATAAAATTAATAATAGTAAGAAAGAGTAAAAGGAATTAATTTTTTTTTTCAACTGTGGTATTATAGATTGAGTTTATTATTGAATGGCATAACGATAGTTGATATAAATTGGAGGGCACTTTATGGGAATCAGAAGTCATGTAGCAATCGCCGCTGGTAAAACTTCTCAATGGGTATTACAAACTTTCTTCAAAGGTGGGAGTAGCTACCCTGGAAAATTAGCATTAAAAATCGATCCAAAAATTTTGGATACCTTAGCTAAAGATTATGAAATTGTGGTTGTCACGGGTACAAATGGAAAAACATTGACGACTGCTTTAACAGTAAATATTTTAAGACAAGAATTTGATCACGTACTGACCAATCCGACTGGTGCCAATATGGAGCAAGGAATCGTTTCAACCTTCTTATCTGCTAAAAATAAAGGGGCTAAAAAGAAATTTGCAGTACTCGAAATCGATGAAGCAAGTTTAAGCCGCGTCACAAAGTATATTGAACCAAAATTATTTTTATTTACCAATATTTTTCGAGACCAAATGGATCGCTACGGTGAAATTTACACCACCTACAAATTAATCGTTGATGGTGCTGCTGCAGCTCCTAATGCACCGATTCTTTGTAATGGCGATTCACCGATTTTCAATTCAGTTGAAACGATCAATCCGCGAAAATATTATGGCTTTAATCACAAAGCAGATGAAGAACAGATGGCTCATTACAATACGGACGGCTTACTTTGTCCTAAGTGTCACCATATTTTACATTATAAAATGATTACTTACGCTAATCTCGGGAAATATTATTGTCCTAATTGTAGTTTTCATCGCCCTGAGCTAGACGTACAATTAACGCAAATGGTGGCGATGGATAATACTTCTGCTGATTTCGTAATCGATGGAGCAGAGTACAGCATCGCAGTTGGCGGTATGTATAATGTATATAATGCTTTAGCAGCGACCTCTGTTGCTGAACACTACGGTGTTTCTCCTGAAAAAATCAGAGCTGGACTAAGCTATGATGAAAAAGTTTTTGGCCGTCAAGAAACAATCAACATAGAAGGTAAATTATGTACATTAATTTTAGTTAAAAATCCTGTGGGCTTAAATCAAGTTATTGATATGATGGCTCTTGCACCTTACTCTTTCTCACTTGTCTCTTTACTAAATGCAAATTATGCGGATGGAATCGATGTTAGCTGGATCTGGGATGGTGATCATGAGGCGTTTGCCCAAATGAATATTCCTGAAGTCATCGCAGGTGGTGACCGTCATCAAGATATGGCTTTACGCCTAAAAGTTGCAGGTATTTCTGAAGAGAAATTAAAAGAAGTTCCAAACTTAGACGACGTGATCACAGCAATCAAAGAATTGCCGACAGAACATGTATATATTTTAGCTACGTATACAGCAGTATTGCAATTGCGCAAATCGTTGGCTGCACAAGGCTATATTACCAGCTAAAAAGACTATTTAATAGCTTATATTCTTTCGCTATTAAATAGTCAATCAAATACGAGGTTACGTAAGACAAAACCTTGTTATCTATATATGAGGAGGAACAAACAGTGCCTAAAGAATTAGTTGTGTGTCATTTATATGGAAATCTGTTAAACACTTACGGCGACAATGGTAATTTACTGATGTTAAAATATTTGTCTGAAAAAATGAATGTAACCTTTCGCTCTGAAATTGTTAGTATTCACGAGCCATTTGAAGCGACTAAATATGATTTAGTCTTTGTAGGTGGCGGACAAGATTTCGAACAGTTGATCATTTCAGATGATATCCAGACAAAAAAAGAATCCTTGACTGAATATATTGAAAATGACGGAGTTATGCTCGCAATTTGTGGTGGGTATCAATTATTGGGCCATTATTACATGGGGGCTAAAGGTGAAAAAATTCACGGCATTGGTGCGCTTGATCACTATACGTTAAGCCAAGATAATAACCGTTACATCGGTGATATCGTGATTCATAATGAAGAATTTAATGAAACCTATTATGGGTTTGAAAATCATAACGGTCGAACTTTTTTAGGTAAAGGTGAACGCCCGCTAGGCAATGTTGTTAAAGGTAAAGGCAACAATAGTGAAGATGGTTCTGAAGGCGTTATTTACAAAAATGTTTTTGGCTCTTATTTCCATGGTCCCATTCTTGCACGCAATGAAAATTTAGGGATTCGGTTGATTAAAACTGCTTTAGAGAAAAAATACAATGAACCTTTCACCGTACCACAAGAAATGCAGACTACAGAATAAATAAAGAGTGTGGTACAAAAGTAAAAAATCACTTTTGTATCACACCCTAATGCGAAAAAACAGTGGGAGAAGGAGTAACCCTTTCGGTAACAAGCTGAAAGGGTTACTTCTTATTTCTCGGGATTAAACGCTTCTAATCCAGTCTCTTTTTATTTTAACTTTTACGCGTCAATTCCCGGTTCAGACGCAATAATCGTAAGATTGCCTTCAATGCGCCATTTGGCAATATCGGTCGGTAAAATGAAGCTTGTCCCTTTAGCCAATTCATAACGGTCAGTCTTCATTGATTCTGTGTCTTCAATAATTAAGTGACCGATGCCGTCAATAACGGTTGCTAATGTATAGGGCGCATTTTTCTTTAAATTCAATATCCCTTGGACTTGCCATTCATACACATTGAAAAATGGTGTTTTCAAATACGTAATAATGCTTGATTGTCCTTGGTTTTGTTGTTGAATCGATAATTGTGCATTTTTTGCCGGAACTGTCGTCACATCAACAGATTGTTGAATATGCAGTTCTCTTGTACGACCTTGATCATCCTTTCGATCATAGTCGTACACACGATAAGTGGTATCACTGCTTTGTTGTGTTTCTAAAATCATGATTCCTTTACCAATAGCATGAATCGTGCCACTTGGTACATAGAAAAAGTCGCCTTTTTTTACTGGGACTTTCTTGAGCAAGTCATCCCAGCGTTCTTCTTTGATCATCGCTTCAAGTTCTTCTCGGCTCTGGGCATTATGTCCGTAAATGATGGTTGATCCTGGTTCAGCGTCAATAATATACCAACACTCCGTTTTCCCAAGTTCGCCTTCATGAGCCATTCCATAAGTATCATCTGGATGTACTTGTACAGACAAATCATCTTCAGCATCTAAAATTTTCGTCAATAAAGGAAAAACAGCTCCCTTAGCATTGCCGAATAATTCACGATGATTCGTCCAAAGTTCATCTAGTTTTTGACCAGAAAATTCCCCATTTTCTACCTTACTTACCCCATGAGGATGAGCACTGATTGCCCAATCTTCTCCAATTTTATTGCTTGGTAGGTCAAAACCGAATACAGTCTGTAGCCGATCCCCACCCCAAATTTTTTCTTGAAAAACTGGCTTTAAAAATAAAGGTTCCTGCATAGTTTAGAGACTCCCTTCCATTAACACTCGTCAATTATACCACTAAAAAGAAAGCGATTCATCTTTGAGTGTTCTTTTTTCTTTTAAATAAATTTCAATAAGCTCATCTCTTTTTTGGATATACTCTTTCCGATTATCTACTGGATGAACACGATTAGAAAGGAAGATAAATCCCTCTTTTTCCAGAAGATCAATCATCAAAAAAGTGCCAGTATAACCTGTATGAAACAACAATGGTCGTCCTGTTAAATCATCTTTCAGATCCCATCCTAATGAGCGATGTCCTTTTCCACTAGGTGTTTGATCCTTTAATAGCGAGCGAACTGTATCTTTTTCCACTATTCTGGTTGTCTGATACAGCCCTTCATTCATGTACATTGACGTGAATTTTTTTAGATCATTCAAATTAGTGAAGAGTCCGGCATTTCCAGCATGTTCAGCTAAAACAAACGCTTTTGGATCATGCGTTTGTCCCTGAATCAATCCTCTGATAGGATGATTTTCAGTTGGCACGACTTTAGAAAAATCCTTAGGTAAAAAACTACTTTCGGTCATTTCCATTGGTTGCAGCACTCGTTCTTTAAAAATTTCTATAACATCTTTCCCTAATAATTCTTCCAACATAAAACCAAGTAAAATTGTTCCCGTATCTGTATACATTACCTTGTTCCCTATCTCTATACCTGGCCGAACCTGATTGTAAGCGGCTATTAATTCATCTTTTGACAAGGCATCTCGATTTTCGATAAAACTTTGAATATCAGATGTATGCGTCAAGAGGTGGCGAATCGTTATATTTCCATCTTCAAAAGCTGAGTAATAGGTGTTAAATGGTGCATCAATGTCAATCTGTCCTGCCTCCATCAACTGTAACACGACCGTTGTCGTACAAACGACCTTCGTTAAGGAGGCAACATCAAAAAGTAATGACGGCTTCAATGGTTCGATTTTAGGGATTATTTGAGCGTTCCCTATAGTGTAATCTTCAGATTCTCCTCTTGTTATAAACGAAAAACTGGCACCAGGAAAAACCTTCTCATCTACCAACTCTTCTATTTTTTGTTTTGTTTTTTTATACATGATTTATTTTCCTCATTGTTTGTGTTCAATTTTTATTCGTTAATTTCTAACAAACCACCATTCGATCTGACTAGGATCGTAAATCGTTAAAATCGTTAATTTTTTATCGACAAAAAATTCTTGTTTCTGTTCTTCTAAATGTTGTTTTAGATGCTCCATTTCTGTTTCATCATTTAAGGTTACAACAAAAAAATCTACTCCCAGCGATTTTTCTAAGGTAGCTTTTTGACTATTTTGTTCGACTGAATCGTCTAAAAAAATCCAAAAGTTTCTATTATTCATTGTTAACTTATCGTCTGTGTTATTTTCAGGTACCATTCCTAAAATGTCTTGATAAAACGAATGGTGTGCTATTTTATCACTTACATGCAGTTTAAGTCGATCAATTCTTACACCTGCCGAAAGGCTCGAATACAAAACGTTACTTTGATCAATCAACGATTGTATATCCAGTGTTTCAACTGTTTCTTTCATTTGACCTGTTGCGCCTTGATAACTAATTTCAAGTTCATTTCCTTCTGGATCTTCTAAAAATACACTTTGGCGATTTCCATCTTGTACTGATTTCTTGATTGGATAATTATGCGCTGTAATTCTTCGTAAAAGACTACCAAACTCTCCCACTGTTGGAATCAACAAAGAAAAGCAGACAGATTTTTCAAAAGATTCTATTTGTCCTTCTTCAGAAGCCGTTTCCTCTAATATCAGTAATCGACTATCTCTTTTTTGTGAACCAAATATTGATAAATTATTTTCCTCTAGCTTTAAAATAAACCCCAATACATTTTTATAAAAGTCAACCATTCTCTCTACATCGTTGATACGAATTGCAACCGTTTTCACATATACATCTTCAGCTAATTGAAACTTTCCCATTCGTCTTCCCCCTCCGAATGTCTCCATCTATTTATTCTAAACATGTCTACTGATTTCAGCAAGTAAATGCTCTTTTCAAAAAAAATGTCACTAGGAGAGCATTTTGATAAATAGGGGGCTTGCTCCTATACCAATCTAGGGATTCGATCATCTTTTTAACCATTTAGTTACTCTATACCAATTTAAAAAAACAGAGTTTAAATAACAGCTATACGTTCATACTTTAAAAATAATGAAAGTTCTTTGTGAATAAAAAATAATTGAACGCTAACTCTTGGAGTCAGTTCTCAATCATCTAGAAACTCAGAACGCCTAGCCTGCCTGTGTTAATTTACAGCTCATCTTAACTTGGTTTTAGGGTCTCATTTACCACTTGCTTTACATCGTTCACCACGTTTTCGAATGGCTGATTCGCATTGATTATGTAGCTGTTTGTGTATTCGATCACTTTACTTTTATTCTTTATTTCTTGATCATATAGAGCGCCGCGTTGTAATATGATTTTTGTATCCTCATCTCTCGTTTGTAACCTAGCTAAAACATTTTCTTTAGATACTTCTAAAAAAATTGGAATCACCATGTTGCCGAATTGGTTTTCGATTGCTTGAAATCCTTTAATTGTTAAAACGTCGTAAGCATAATGATCTGATGTTTTTTCAATCAACTCGGCTCTTCCAACGCCATATTGATACCCATGATATGTATCATGTTCTGCTAACGCGCCTGTAGTAAGTAGCTTCTCAAATCGGTCCTCTGATTCAAAGTAATAATCTATCTCATCTGTTTCCTCTTTTCTGATGGGTCTTGTTGTGTGAGAAATCACCTTGTACGATGCTGGAAAAACAGCTTCAGCTACCTTGGTTTTTCCTGAACCACTAGGACCTATCACAACAAAAAATGGATGCTTTAATTCGGTTCTTTTCACTGATCACTCCTCCTAATATATTGACTATACAATAACTAAAGTTTCCCTTCAATGAAAAAGAAAAGCCAAATGTTCTTCTAGTTGGTATCTTTGACTATTAAGAAAACCAGAGCATAAATCAGATGTTGTCTGACCTATTCCTCTGGTTTTATTCATTATTTCAACTCTTGTCCATTCGTTTCGATTACTTGTTTGTACCAATTAAATGATTTTTTCTCATAGCGATTCATGGTACCTTCGCCATTATCATCTAGATCCACATAGATAAAACCATAGCGTTTGCTCATTTCACCTGTTGAAGCACTCACTAAATCAATACAGCCCCACGGTGTGTACCCTATTAAATCAACGCCATCTTTAATTGCATCTGACATAGCTTCAATGTGACGACGTAAATAATCAATTCGATAATCATCTTCTACATAAAAGTTTTCATCTACTTTATCGATTGCACCTAAGCCGTTTTCAACGATAAATAAAGGTTTTTGGTAACGATCATATAATTCATTCAATGCAATTCTTAAGCCTTCAGGGTCGATCTGCCAGCCCCATTCACTCGCTTCTAAGAATGGATTGCGTACGCCACCTAATAAGTTTCCAACTACAGTATCATCCTCTTCAACTGTTTCATTAACTGCTGAGGACATGTAGTAACTAAAGCCAATATAATCTACTGAATATGTTTTCATTAACTCTAAATCATCTGCACCGATTTCTAATTCTGAAACACCATATTTATCAAACATACGTTGTTGGTAAGCAGGATATTCACCGCGAACTTGAGCATCTGTACAATAGAAATTGAATTCTTGATTTTGAGCCAATGTCGCCATTTGATTCACTGGATTTGCATCGATACTATAAGTTGTTGCGTAAATGATCATACAACCAATTTGCATATCAGGATTGATGCCATGACCAATTTTCACAGCTTTAGCACTAGCCACAAATTGATTATGCCATGCTTGGAAAACATTTTGATAATCGCCTGCACCTGTTGCTTTGACCATTCCTTGACTTAGTGCTGGAAAATGAAACGCTGAATTGATTTCATTAAATGTCATCCAGTAGGTTACTTTTTTGCCATAGCGTGTTAAGACAACTGTTGCGTAATTTTCAAAGAAATCAATCATTTTACGATTTTTCCAACCACCATACTCTTTAGCTAAATGCAAAGGCATTTCATAGTGAGAAATCGTAATTACTGGTTCAATACCATGTTTCAAGCACTCATCGATTACTTGATCATAAAATTTCAGGCCTGCTTCATTGGGTGTAGTCTCATCTCCTTTAGGAAAGATTCTAGACCAAGCAATTGAAAAACGGTAACATTTAAAGCCCATTTTTGCAAATAATGCAATATCTTCTTTAAAGCGATGATAATGATCGATCCCGCGATGATTCGGATAAATGAATTTATCCGAATCGATTTCCCAATTAAATGTATCACTACCTAAAATTTGGAAACGTTGCTTGCCACCAGGCATTGCATCCGCAACTGATAAACCTTTACCATCTGAGCGATACGCACCCTCTAATTGATTCGCTGCCGTTGCACCACCCCATAAAAATCCATCTGGAAATACTGTTGTTTTAGTTGACATATCAATTCCTCCTTATTCTAAAAGCATTGAGGGCTCTATTCCCAAAACACTAGCCCTCTCAGCAAGTTAACCTAATAGTAAGTTGAGTCGCTTAGTATCGTCGAAAAATAGGAAAATAAGATGGTGACGATTTTAGTCACAGGCTGATTTTATCTTTTTTCCGAGATACTGACTCATGAAGCTAAATAACCGTAAAAGCGTAATGAGTCGCTTAGTATCGTCGAAAAATAGGAAAATAAGATGGTGACGATTTTAGTCACAAGCTGATTTTATCTTTTTTCCGAGATACTGACTCATGAAGCTAGATAACCGTAAAAGCGATTAAGTGAATTCAATTAACGTACAATCGCCAAGAAATCTTCACCATGTAAAACATCTGTTTGATCCATATCTAATACATCCAAATAATCACCACTATTTGTAACAACGATTGGTGTTACCACAGGATGTCCAGCTGCTTTGATTTTTTCAATATCAAATTTCACTAGCAAATCACCTTGTTTTACTTTGTCACCTTGTTTCACTACTAATTCGAATCCATCCCCATCCATTTCAACGGTATCCATCCCGATATGCATCAAAACTTCTGCACCATCTTCCGTTGTGATTCCAACTGCGTGTCCTGTTGGAAATAAGGTTGTGATTTCACCGTTAGCGGGAGCGTAAAGTTCGCCTACTGTTGGTTCGATGGCGATTCCTTTACCTAGAGCTCCTGATGAGAATACTTGGTCTTCGACTTTCTCTAAAGGAACAATCGTACCTGTAATTGGACTTGTTAAAACAATTCTATCATTATTATTTTGCGCTTTTGAGTTCGTTTCTTTTGGAGTTTCACTACCTGCTTCTGGTTTATCGTCAAATTTTAAAATAAATGTTAAAACAAAACCAATTACAAAAGCGATCACCGTTCCAATAACTGCTGCAACTAGACCAGAAGTATCTTTAGTATCTTGGGGAATAAATCCTGGTAAACTCAATAAGCTGATCAACCCAAAGACATAGTTTTGAACATGACTGAAACCGATAAAAGCGCCACCAACTGCACCACCGATACATGCAGCAATAAATGGTTTTTTAAGTGGTAATGTCACACCATAAACGGTTGGTTCTGTAATCCCAAAGATCGACGTAATTGTTGAAGACAACGCTAATCCTTTTAGTTTTACATTTTTTGTCATAAAGAATACAGCTAATGCCGCTCCTCCTTGTGATAATACAGCTGGTAAAAGCATTGGTGCCATTGTATCTATACCTGTAGCTGAAAGATTTAATAGCATGATTGGAACAAAGCCCCAATGCATACCAAACATAACGAACACTTGCCATAAACCACCCATAACTGCACCCGCAATAATTGGGCTAAATCCATAAATTCCATCATACCCTTTACCAAGCAAATCACCTAAAATGGTTCCGATTGGGCCAATTGCAATAAACGTAACAGGTGCCATCACAAGAAAAACAGCTAAAGGAACACAAATGATTTGTAAGAAAGATGGAATAACTTTCTTGAAGAAACGTTCAACATAACTTTGAACATATACTGCTAAAATAATTGGAATAACAGATGATGTATACGCACTTGCGCCGATAATCACTGGAATTCCAGCAAAACTTAGGGTTTGTCCAGCTAAAGCAGTAATACTAGGATGAACAAGTGCCATTGCAAGACAGACCGCTAAGAATTGGTTTGTTTTGAATTTCTTCGCAGCAGTAAACGCTAAAATAATCGGTAAGAAGGTAAAAATTCCGTCTGCAATCGCAAAGAGGACTACATAGATACCCGATTCGGCTGTTAGCCAGTTCAATGTTACTGCTAACGTCAAGAATCCTTTTAAAACCCCAGCTCCTGCCATCGCACCTAAGAAAGGTGTGAATATAGAAGAAATAATATCAATTAACTGGTTGAAAACATTTCCTTTAGGTCCTTCATTTTTTTCAGTATCATCCTCACCTAAACCACTATGTGCCATCAACTCTTTATACACATCACTTACATGGCTGCCGATAACGACTTGATATTGTCCGCCACTTCTAACAACTTGAATCACATCAGGATCTTGATTCAATTTTTCTGTTTCTGCTTTATCCTCATCTTTTAAGTTAAAACGTAGACGAGTTGCACAATGGACAACACTATTCACATTTTCTTCTCCACCAACTAGCGTTAAGACGCGCTCGGCGATTTCTTGATTTTTACTCATTTTATATGCCTCTTTTCTTTGATTTTTTATATAAAAAAACCTAAACTGAAAAAACAATAATCTACTATACTTACAAAGACGTAACTATAGATGAATCTCTTGTTTTTTCAATCTAGGTTTTGCCTGCTAAACAGTAACAATCCGCTTCGATTGAATGCTAATTTTTTATAAATCGATGTTACACTTTTTTTTCACCAGCAACGCGTTGGATATGGATCGTCAAATAAATTTGTTCTGCTTTGTCAACTGGCTTTTGATATTTTTGGACTAAATAATCATTGATTCTTTGTACTGATTGAAAGGCTTTAGGGTATTTGCTTTGAATCAACTCATAAAGAAAGTCATCTTCTTCATCGTGTGCTTCGTTTTGCAAGTACCGTTGAGCAAAATATTGTAAGTGGGTAACGATTCGTTGATAGTTCAATGAATCTTCATCAAATGGTTTCCCAAAATAACGACTAATGATCGTTAGAATATCTCTTACCATTTCAGTCGCAGACATTGTCACTTCTATATTTCCATTTGCCTGTTCACTGTTCACGATGTGAAAAGCAATAAAACCTGCTTCGCTTTCAGAGAAATCAATGTTCAGTTTTTCTTTAATCAGCGCTACGCCTTTTTTTGCAATAGCATATTCTTTAGGATAAAACTTTTTTGTTTCAAACATCAATGGATTCGGCATCTCTATTCCTTCTTTTGCCCTCATGATCGCGTAATGTACGTGATCAGTCAATGTCAAATAAATATTCGAAGAAAGTTCGATACCCAGTTCTTCTTCTGCCATATCCACGATTTTTTTAACAAGCTCTACTTCTTCTAACGGAATATCCGCAAATAATTGTTGGAACTGACCTGAAGTAATAGAATCTTTCAGAACAAATTCCTTTTCAATAAAAGTCGGATCGATCACATCGCCAATTTTTTTTTGAAAGGCTAGTCCTCGGCCCATGCAGACTATTTCTTCACCTGATTCATTTTTTGTCATAACGACATTGTTATTTAAAATTTTTTCAATATGCATGATGAACCTCACTTTTACAATTACAAACGAAAAAAACCTAGAATCCACCCCAACAAAATAATATGGAAGATTCAGGTTTTGCCTGCCGAACAGTAACAATCCTTATTACATGATTAGCATACCATCTTTCTACTTTATTTGCAACCCTTTTCAAAAACGAAATTTAAATGTATTTTTCATGAAACTTATCAAGAGTTGTCGAACTGTTTTCTAAATCACTTTTAAAAGCATTACAATCTATCCCGTAGTTTTAAAAAAAATTTAAAGGATTCGTTGTATGTCTAAATCCCTTTCTACTCCTGATTCTCAATCGCTTTACACTAAAAATAATCTACTACGTCAAAGCAGCTTAATAAAGTAAAAACATATCCTATCATTCGTTACAGCGGGCGGCATGAAACAACTTTCTAGGGCTTATTAGTAGCATAAAAACAGGTGTTCTACTACTGAATACTAGTTTTTTTATAGAAATTAAATAAAAACATTGATTTTCTTACTTTTTATTAGTAAAATAGTTTTTGTTTATAAATAATAATGATACTTAGGTATTTAAAGGAGACTTTACATGTCAAAATTACTTGTTGTTAAAGCGCACCCACTTACTAAAGAAGAATCTCGTTCTGTCCGCGCGTTAGAAACCTTTTTAGAAAGTTATCAAGCTCAAAATCCAGCTGATGAAATCGATGTACTTGATGTCTATGCTGATTTCGTTCCTGAAATAGATGAAGAGTTACTTTCCGGATGGGGTGCATTACGCACTGGTACTGAATTTACAGCTTTAAATGAAAGCCAACAAACAAAAGTTGCTCGCTTCAATGAATTAACGGATCAATTTTTAGGAGCTGACAAAGTAGTTATCGCAAACGCTCTATGGAATTTAAATGTTCCAACTCGCTTAAAAGCATGGGTTGATACAATCAATGTGGCTGGAAAAACATTTAAATATACTGAAGAAGGACCTAAACCTTTAACTACTGGTAAAAAAGCTTTACACATTCAATCGAATGGTGGCTTTTATGAAGGACAAGATTTTGCTTCCCAATATGTAAAAGGAATTTTAAACTTCATCGGTGTGGCTGAAGTTGATCAATTGTTTATCGAAGGAATCGATCACCATCCAGAAAAAGCTGAAGAATTATTAAGTGCAGCAATGGACCAAGCAACAACTTTAGGTAAAACATTCTAATAACAAAAAAGGGTGTGGCAAAAGGAAAAATCACTTTTGTTTCACACCTTAAAAATGAAAAAAAGAGGGTGGGATAGAAGCAATGCTTTCGGAAATAAGCTTCTATCCCGCCCTCTTTTTTCATTCTAATTTATTAAGTTCTTCTTCTTCGTGATATAAACTTGATACATCTTTATACCATTCGAATATATGCGTAATTATGACCTTAGCTGCGGCATAAACAGGTATTCCCAGAATGACTCCTACGACACCGAATAATTTCCCAGACGTCAACAGCACGACTAGAATCGTCACTGGATGGATATCTAACTGGCTACCTAATACTAACGGTGAGATTAGACGGCCTTCGATTGTCTGTTCAATAATAAAAACAACTAAAACTTTAGCCAATAATACTGGTCCGCCCACAATTCCTAAAAATACAGCTGGTACCATCGCTAGAAATGAACCTAGATATGGAATCAAATTCAAAAATCCAGCTGTTATTCCTAGCGTAATCGCATAATCGAGTCCGATAAATGAAAAACCTAGAATAAACATTACAGCAACTGCAAATGCTACTGTTAATTGCCCGCGTATATAAGAAGAAACTTGTGAGTTCACTTCACCTAATACTTTTAATGTGGGTTTTCGCATTTTATTCGGTAAAAACTTCATCAAATAAGGCGCTAATTGCTTCCCATCTTTTAAAAGGTAAAACAAAATAAATGGCATCGTGATAATCGCTACTACGATAGTCGCAACAGCTCCGACAAAGCTTCCTAATCCTTGGACCGTAAACGTAGAAATATTACGAATAATATCCCCTAAAGAACTGACCAGCTTATCGCCCATATCTTCTAACTGACTACGAAACTGCGCAAAGAAAGGTTCACTTAAAATTTCTTGCATTTTTTGATCGATCGTATCAATATATTGAGGAAAATGATTACCAAAACTAACAGTCTGTTCTTGAATTTTAGGAACAATCACTACAAGTCCCCAAATAATCAACGCTACGACGATGATAAACAGTCCGATAATACTCCAAATACGGGGTACTCGTTTTAGTTCAAGATAGTCGACGACAGGATTCATTAAATAATATAAAATGCCCGCCATGATCAATGGCAAGCCAACAACGCCAATAAACTGCCAAACTGGTTCAAATAAGTATGATACTTTTGTAAATACTAATAAAATTAGCAAAATCAATAGCACGATCAATAAGGTGGTTACAACTTGATTATTTAAAAACCAACGCCAAAACCAAGATAATCGTTTCTCTTTATTTTTCTCTTGTTCCATTCACTTACACTCCACGAGATATATATTCTATTGTTGAACCAACCTTGAGTGTTGGAAAGACTTTAGGCGTGAGGTATACCCCATTAACAATTGCATCCTCTTTTGGTACATCCGCAAAAACCAAGGTTACATGAGCAATGCTTTTTAAGTTATTATTTGCAAAAGATCCAACATAATCAATCGTGTACTCTTGGTCATCGATCTTTAGTAAATCCCCTTTTTTTACTTCTAAAGATTGATCTTCTTGAAATTTTTGAATCACAGAATATTCTTTTAAAGCCTCTGTGGCGCTCTCACCAAAAAGTATGATCATCGGTTCTTTTTCATCTAATGCTCGACTACCAATTTCAGTAATTACAGCTTTCATATATTTATCGCTCCTTCTTTCATTAATCAATCTTTATTATAACATATAACTTTTTTCTTATTCTATAATTCGGACTTTGAGCACCATGAAAAAAGACAAACAAGAATTCAAACATTCTGTCCATCTTTTGATCGTTGTAGAGAACTATAGTTAAAATGTGTTTAGATCTTTAAGAAAAAATCGTTACAGCTACTTGTCTTCTCCACCAGTTGATACATTGAGATACATCTGAAAAATGTAGATCGATGATATTCCCTTTGATTGCACCACCAGTATCACTTGCAATAGCCTCTCCATCCCCCTCGACATATAATTTTGTACCCAGTGGAATCACACTGGGTTCAACAGCAATTGCCCTTGGATCTACACGTAAATCTTGAGCTGTAGCAGTTAAATTGCCTCACCCTATAATCCTTCATTACTTGAATAAGCTGCGGCTTCCATCATCATGATTTGTCCCTCTGGTTTAACAGTTTCAGCTTCTGCTTTTTCCATGTTTAAAGGCTTTGTTTTCTGTTATTGAATAAATCAATGAACCCGATAAATTTTGTGCTGACTCTTCTGACACAACTGTGTAACTATCTAAGCTCTTGATTTCATTATTTTTATTCTCTGCAGCATAGACAGGAATGAGTGAGCCGTTAACAAAACAGGAACTGATAAATAAAATTGGTAACCATCGTTTCTTCATTCATTAGATCCTCCCTAAAATTCATACTAGAGCTATGATACCATGTCGTTGATCTTTGATGGCTACTATTCAATTAAGGATACGTTACAATCTGTTGGAAAGCGCTCCAAAACATGTTTTAAGAGAAATAGTTAAATTTTGTATCAATCAGGCCTGATATGACGGACTTTCTATTTTCTTTTTAGAAATGATATGAAATTTTTATTTAGCCTTATTTGTTATATTTTCAATAATAACGTATGTAAACGTTCTTAAAAGCCTTTATATTACAAAAATGTTGAAAGGAATTTATAGAACATCCATTATTTTAAACTGAGCAAAAAAAGCAACCCAAACAAATGTACGGTTTGGATTGCTTTTTAATATGGTCTACTTAAAAAAATCTAGAATATGAGTCCAAATTTCTTCTTTGAACACATCTTTTGGATTTCCTCCACCGACTACTCCGTAACCGATCATGGTGCCGGCTACAAATAAAATAATCACTAAAGAAATCACTACTAAAACTTTCAACAAAGTCACTATAATATAGCGTGTCGAACTCATATCTATTTCCCCTTTTAGCTAACTGTTGACAGTGTCTTTTCTGTCGCTTTTTCGTCGTTTACTCGTTCCACTTTTGCTCCTAATTTTTGAAGCTTTTCGTGGAATTTATAGTATCCGCGATCTAAATATTCTAGATGTGATACACGTGTAATACCTTGGGCACGTAATCCTACTAAGATCAACGCAGCAGCAGCACGTAAGTCAGTTGCTTCTACAGCAGCACCTTGTAATGCTTGACTACCATTAATAATAGCGATATTGCCGTCCATTTTCACATCAGCATTCATTCGCTGCATTTCTTCTAAGTGTTGGAAACGATTCTCAAAAACAGTCTCTGTTACAACACTTGAACCATCTGCAACCATTTGAATCGCAGTCATTTGTGCTTGCATATCTGTTGGAAAACCAGGATGCGGTAGTGTTTTAATATCAGTTGGTTTGATCACTTTAGGACCAATAACGCGTAAACCGCCTCTTTCTTCACGGATAACAGCGCCCATTTCGGTTAATTTAGAAATAAGTGGACGATTATGTTCAGGAATTGCTTCTTCGATCAAAACATCTCCTTCGGTCATCGCAGCTGCAACCATGAATGTACCGGCTTCAATACGATCTTGAACAATTGAATGTTCAACGGCATGAAGTTTATTCACCCCTTCGATACGCATCATTTCAGTACCCGCACCGACGATTTTGGCACCCATTTTATTTAGGATGTTCGCTAAATCTACGATTTCGGGTTCTCTCGCGACATTCTCAATCACGGTCGTACCTTTGGCTTTAACAGCCGCCATCATGATATTTTGAGTCGCCCCAACACTTGGGAAATCTAAATAAATCGTATTTCCGATCAATTCATCAGCAATCGCTTCAATGTAGCCATTTTTCTGAATGATCTTCGCACCTAACGCTTGGAAGCCTTTTAAGTGTAAATCGATTGGTCGCTTACCAATCGCACATCCACCAGGCATAGCAACTTTAGCATGGCCGTTGCGAGCCAATAAAGGACCCATGACAACAATCGATGCTCTCATTTGACTAACATACTCATAATTTGCTTCGATGCCTAAAGGTTGCGTTGCATCTATAGTGACTTGGTTATTTTCTTCATTAAATTCGATATCTACATTTAAGTGTTTGATTACTTGGTTCATTGTAAAGACATCAGAAAGAATCGGCACATTCGTTAATGTTGTTGTTCCTTCTTCTGCTAAAAGGGTAGCTGCTAAAATTGGTAATACTGCATTTTTAGCCCCTTCGATTTTCACAGTTCCTTTTAATTGGTTACCACCATGAACAATGATCTGTTCCATTTTGTTCCCCCCAAAAAAGTTAGAATTGGATGCTTCGACCCAAAATCTTTTCTATTATACCACTATTTAACAACAAATTGTATCTTTTCTTTTTATTTGTCAATCCTCATGGAAAAAATACACTAAATAAGTTACGGCATAACGCTAGAAACTCTAAGAAAAATGAGCTTACAGTGAAGCCGATAACTATTGAAAATAATACGATCAGTAAGCGTACTTGAGAGGTTTGATGTGTCTTAAAAAACTGCTCTATTCTGATAGATTGCATCGCCCAAAAGCTAACATAAATAAACATCATATGGCAGATGATTCGAATCACTGCATCAACACCAAAAAATTGCATAACTTTCTCCTTAATTAAAAAAAGTAGTGGGCTCATCTAACTTCGACTGAAAAAACAAAAACAGACTTGTGACGTTTTGGTCACAGGGATAGTTGCTATTTTTCTGAACGATTTCTTAAGCCTCATTAAGTAATATAAAGATAGTTTATCATAGATTGTCTCAAACAAAAAATAAAGATTCTTAACTTTTATATAAATAACATATGTATACTGTTTTTTTACTATAAGAGATGGCTGAGACAGCTCATTTTCGTTGTCTCAGCCAACCATAAATTTACGTATGTTTTGACACATTGATCCGATTGATTGCTCGGTGAAGTGCAACTGTTGCACGGCGTAATTCATCTGTGTTAGCATTTTCCTTCGCTTTTTCAATCATACGTTCAGCTCGTTGTTTAGCACGTTCTGCACGGCTTACATCGATATCTCTTTCACGTTCTGCACTATCGGCAATGATCGAAACGACATTATCACGAACTTCCATAATGCCGCCATTAACAGCAATCCAATCGACATGTGTATCAGAATCAGTTCTTTTTACGCGAACTTCATCAATCGCTAAAGGAACGATGATCGGTGCATGTTTAGGTAAGATACCAATTTCGCCATCTGTTGTTTTTGCAACAACAATCGCTGCATGATGATCATAAACTAATCCATCAGGAGTCACCACATTGACAGTTAAATAATCCATTTCTGTGTCTCCTCCTTTTAGTAGTTCAACGTTTTAGCTTTTTCTATAACATCTTCAATTCTACCAACGCTACGGAAAGCTTCTTCCGGTAAATCATCATATTTTCCATCAAGAATTTCTCTAAATCCTTTGACTGTATCAGCAACCGGAACGTACGATCCTGGTTGTCCTGTAAATTGTTCAGCTACGTTAAAGTTTTGTGATAAGAAGAACTGAATGCGACGGGCACGACCAACCAAGATTTTTTCTTGGTCAGACAATTCGTCCATCCCTAAAATGGCAATGATATCTTGTAATTCACGGTAACGTTGCAATACGTGCTGGACTTCTGTCGCTACAGCATAATGCTCGTCTCCCACAACTTCTGGTGCTAAAGCACTTGAAGAGGAGGCCAACGGATCCACCGCTGGGTAAATACCCATTTCAGTCAATCGACGTTCCAAGTTAGTTGTTGCATCTAAATGAGCGAATGCTGTTGCAGGAGCAGGGTCAGTATAGTCATCGGCTGGCACATAGATTGCTTGAATCGAAGTGATGGAGCCTTTTTTAGTAGACGTGATCCGCTCTTGTAATTGCCCCATCTCAGTTGCAAGTGTTGGTTGGTACCCAACCGCTGAAGGCATACGGCCTAATAAGGCAGAAACCTCAGAACCAGCTTGCGTGAAACGGAAAATATTATCAATGAACAATAACACATCTTGACCTTCAACATCACGGAAATATTCTGCAATTGTCAAACCAGTTAAAGCTACACGCATACGTGCACCAGGAGGTTCATTCATTTGTCCAAAAACCATGGCTGTTTTTTCAATAACACCAGAGTCTTTCATTTCAAAATAAAGGTCATTCCCCTCACGCGTTCTTTCACCAACACCGGTAAACACAGAGATACCACCATGTTCTTGGGCAATATTATGAATCAATTCTTGAATCAAAACGGTTTTACCAACACCGGCACCACCGAAAAGCCCAACTTTACCACCTTTTAAATAAGGTGCTAGTAAGTCGATCACTTTGATTCCTGTTTCTAAAATTTCATTACTTGTGCTTAATTCGTCGAAAGCTGGGGCTTTCTTATGGATACCGCTACGGACTGCATCTTCTGGAAATGGAGCTTCTAAGTCGATCGTATCACCCAAAACGTTGAATACACGACCCAATGTTTCTTTCCCAACTGGGACAGAGATCGGTTTTCCAGTATCGATAACTTCCATTCCTCGTTGAAGACCATCTGTGGACTCCATTGCGATTGAACGGATAATACCGTCACCTAATTCTAAAGCTACTTCTAAAACGACTTTTTGTTTTTCTTCGCCATTTTTGTAAACGACTAATGCATTGTTTATATCTGGTAAGGATTGATCTAGTGAAAATTCCACGTCAACAACGGGACCGATTACTTCAACAATCTTTCCTGAACTCATGTGTCTTTCCTCCATTTCGTTTGAAGAGGTATAAAAGTGTCGGGCTTTCGACATTTTATGCCCTAACGAGGTCGTGATAAAAACCTGTCTCCTTCTATTACTTCGTAAGAACTTCTTGCCCTATAGGCTCAAGTCTTGATTATTACTCTAACGCAGCTGCGCCAGCTACAATTTCGGTGATTTCTTGTGTAATCGCGCCTTGACGAGCTCGGTTATAAGAAATCGTCAAGTCACTAATAATATTTTGTGCATTATCAGTGGCGGTTTTCATTGCGGTCATCCCAGCAGCATGTTCTGCTGTTTTCGCATCAATTATTGCGCCATAGATCAAGCTTTCTGCATATTGAGGCAATAAATTATCTAAAATCGCTTCTTCTGAAGGTTCTAAAATATATTCCTGCTCATAGGTTGTTGCTTCGTCTGGATCTAAATCAGAAATCGGTAGCATTTTCTCTACACGAAATTGACTTGTTAGTGAATTGATATGGTGATTATAACAAACATACAACTCATCAAACACTTCATTTTCATACATACTTGTTGCTGTTGAAACAATTTTTCTAACTTCATCAAAACTTGGTTGATCACTTAAACCACGAAGTTCATATGCAACATTTATTCCACGTGCTTTAAAAAAATCTGCGCCAGTTCCGCCGATTGCAACCAAAACATACTCATCTTGCGATTCATGATCATCTGCCATCATTTTCATCGTTTGTTTCAAAATTGAACTATTATATCCGCCGACCAATCCTTTATCAGAGGTGATGACGATATAACCGGTTCTTTTAACTGGACGTGATGTCAGCATCATATGAAAGTTGCCATTTTCTGATGCTTCCCCAGAATTATATGAATCCAATTCTTCCAGATCACTTAATTGAGCAGCAACAAGATGCGTAACGATAGAACGGATTTTTGAGGCGTATTCTTGAAAGCTTCTAGAAGCCGCTTCTGATTTTGTCAATTTAGCACCAGAGACCATCTGCATGGCATTAGTAATTTGACTTGTTTTTTTAGTTGAAGCAATGCGTTGTTTGATTTCATTTAATGAAGCACCCAATTCTTGTCACCTCTCTTACGCATTTTGAATTGATTCAAGTGTATCTTTAGCTGTTGATCCTGTTAAATTAGCAGCATCAAAAATTTCTTTAAATTCGTTGATTGCAGCATCTAGGTCTTCTGATTTTGGCAAGTCTTTCGTTGTGCGGATCGTTTCAAATAATTCAGGATGTTTTCCATCTAAGAAGTCGAATAATTCTGATTCAAAATCCAGAATTTTAGCAACACTGATACTATCTAAAAATCCATGAGTTAACGCATATAAAATCACAACTTGTTTTTCTACAGCGAGTGGTGCGTGTAATTTTTGTTTTAAAATTTCAACTGTACGACGGCCTCGGTTTAATTTGGCTTGTGTTGCCGCATCTAAATCCGAACCAAATTGAGTAAATGCTTCTAATTCACGGTAGCTTGCTAAATCTAAACGAAGCGTACCTGCTACTTTTTTCATTGCTTTGATTTGAGCTGAACCACCAACACGTGATACTGAAAGACCGGCATCAACAGCTGGACGAGTCCCTGCATAAAACAAATCACTTTCTAAGAAAATTTGTCCATCAGTGATTGAAATAACGTTTGTTGGAATATAAGCTGAAATATCTCCGGCTTGGGTTTCAACAAATGGTAGGGCCGTCATTGAACCGCCACCTAATTCGTCACTTAATTTTGCCGCACGTTCTAGCAAACGAGAATGTAGATAGAACACGTCACCTGGGTAGGCTTCACGACCTGGAGGACGGCGTAATAGTAATGATAGTTCACGATAAGCTACCGCTTGTTTTGATAAATCATCAAAGATAATCAAAACATGTTTGCCGTTATACATGAATTCTTCACCCATCGCAGCTCCTGCATAAGGGGCAATGTATAGTAATGGCGCTGGTTGAGAGGCTCCTGCATTTACGATGATTGTATAATCAAGTGCACCATACGCTCTTAAAGTTTCAACTTGGTTACGTACAGTTGATTCTTTTTGACCAATCGCAACATAGATACAAATGACATCTTGCCCTTTTTGGTTGATGATTGTATCAATGGCAATAGATGTTTTACCTGTTTTACGGTCACCGATGACTAATTCACGTTGTCCACGGCCAATTGGTACTAATGCATCAATTGCTTTAAGACCTGTCTGCATTGGTTGATCGACCGATTTTCTTTGCATAACGCCTGGTGCTGCTGCTTCTACTGGACGAGTTTTCGTTGTCTTGATTTCGCCTAATCCATCGATTGGCTGACCTAACGGATTAACAACACGTCCAATCATTGCTTCACCAACTGGAACCTCCATGATTTTACCCGTACGTTTTACTTTATCGCCTTCTCGAATAGTCTCAAAATCACCTAAAATGATAATACCGACATCATTGGTTTCAAGATTTTGCGCCATTCCATATGAACCGTTAGAAAATTCAAGTAATTCTCCACTCATCGCATTTTCTAAGCCATGGGCACGAGCGATTCCATCCCCAACATATGTGACAGTCCCAATTTCTTCGACTGCTAATTCTTGTTGATAATTTTTGATTTGTTCCTTAATCAAGGCACTGATTTCTTCTGCTTTGATAGCCATTCAATTCACCTCTTTATTGTGCTGAACGTTATTTTAATAACAATTCTTGGATTCGTTGTAATTGTTTGTGGATACTACCGTCGATGACTTTATAATTGGCTTCTATGATGACTCCGCCAAGGATTTCAGGATCGATCAGATTGATTAAATTAGCTTGTTCGTACCCTAAAAGTTTTGCTGCTTCTTCTTCCATCAGTTGATGTTGTTCTTTGGTTAATGGAACTGCCGTCAAAGCTGTGCCTAAAAGCAAGCTCTTATGTTCATCATAACGTCTTTCATACTCATCGATCATCAATAATAAATCATTCATACGACTATAGTTATAAACAACGTATAAGAAGTTTTCTATTGTTCCTTCAAACCCGCTAACTAATTGTTTCATGATTTCATCTTTTTCGTATGGTTCAAGACGTACATCGCTTAAAATATCGCCTAATTCTGGAACTTCGTGAAAAATTTCTCTAAGTTTTAATAAGTCTTGATAAATGCTGTCGGCTTCTTGTTTTTCAATTGCCAATTCAAACAAAGCTTTACCGTAGCGTTTACCCACTGTGTACTTATCTAGCTTCATTTGACTTACCTAAACCTTCAATATAAGAATTGATCAATGAATCATGTGCATCTGGTGTCAATTCTTTGTTTAAAATTTTCTCTGCAATTTGTAGAGACAAACTCGCTACTTCATCTTTAACAGATGCCAATGCTTCTTCATGCTCTTGAGAAATGTCGAGACGCGCTTTTTCTCGTAAACGTGAAACTTCATCATTGGTTTCTGCTAAGATTTTTTGACGGTTTTGGTCTCCATTCTCTTTCGCATGTTTGATAATTTCTGCTGCTTCTGATTTAGAAGAAAGTAATTTTTGTTGACGTTCTTCTTGTAGTTTAGCAGCTGCGATTCGAGATTGTTCTGCAGAATCTAAATCGTTGGCAATTTTATCTTCACGTTTCTTTAACATATCAGTGATTGCTTCCCAAGCGAATTTCTTGATTAAAAGCATCAAAATTAGAAAAGCGCCACTTACGACAATCATTGTGCCAATTGTTGTACTTGGTCCTGCTTCACCGATTACTAAATGATCTAGCATGAAGTTTCAACTTCCTTTCTCTGCAATTCTCTGTGGTGGTTGGCTACTATTTTTTGTATAGCATAGTTTAGTCCACCTTATTTTTAGTGAAAATTGGTATTTCTTTTAAAATAGGTTACTGTTCATCATCAGCTCTGCCTTTTGGTTAGAACTTTGAAGTAAGCCTGATGTTTTTGGCAATCTTCTTTGTTTTTGGAAAAGCTTGGTGTTTCTTTTTTATAGGTTACTTCTCTCACTTCGTTCGCCAAGTACTGCTCATCATCAGCTCTGCCGAAGGCAGTCACAGTGATTCTCAACAATTCGCAGCAAAGAAAGCAGTAACGCGTGGCGTTTTAAAAACTCAGCGTCCTGCCTTCTAAAGGGATTATTTAAGCACTAATAGCAATGCAATAACTACACCTAGAATAGGAACCGCTTCGATTAGGGCTACCCCGATAAACATTGTTGTTCTAAGTTGTCCAGCCATTTCTGGTTGGCGTGTCATTGATTCGATTGTTTTTGAGATAACTTTTCCGTTACCATACGCTGCTCCGACTGCTGCTCCGAAAACTGCGATTGCTGCTGCAATATAATTTAATCCGTCCATTTTTGTTTTCCTCCTAAGAAATAGTTGTTTTTTTATTTAGTGTTTATTCTTCGACTTCAACTTTGTGAGCCATGTAAACCATCGATAGTGTTACGAATATAAATGCTTGAATCGCGCCGATAAAAAGTGAAAAGGCTAACCAGATCATTTCTAATGGTATTGCGAGCGGAATCGTCCAGAGTCCTACACTAGATACAAGTCCTGCAATCAATCCAAGTAATACTTCACCGGCAAAAATATTTCCGTATAAACGTAGCGCCAAAGTAAGCAAGTTCGTAAATTCTTCCATTAGCTTAATTGGCATTAGAAAAGATACTGGGCTTAAAAAGCTATTTCTGAAATATCCTTTTAGTCCAAAACGGCTAACACTGAAGAAATGTGTTAACGCAATCATGATCAATGCTAATGTCAACGTAACCATCGGATCGGCTGTTGGACTCTTCCAATACGTATAATCACCGATAGCGACTTTTGTCACTAAACCAATGATATTCGCAACCAAAACGAACATGAACATCGTGAATGCTAGTAGGTGAAAATTTGTTACTTCTTTACTTGGCATATTGTCGGTAATGATTCCTCGAACAAAATCAATAGCATACTCAATTACATTTTGTTTGCCTTTTGGTTTCATTTGAATATTCCTTGTGCAGAAATATACTATCCCAAAGACAATGACACATGTTAACAGAACCATTAAACAAATCGTTCCGTCAAACCAAATTGGCCCAATCTTGAAGAGTAGTGTCTTCTCTTCCAAATTATTTCACCTCTTTTCCAACAAACTTGCGAGAAGCTTACAAGGCTTCTATTTCTTAACCACACGTATCATACCACCAACGACGAATAATTTCAAAAAAATTTCATGAAAATTGGACACTTCTTTTAATATGACAAAATAGTAAAAGAATAAGGTCCAGTTAGTACTTGGCGGTACAATAGTCAGTTACTGAAAAAACGATGAAAACTCATCATTTCCATTACACTCTACCAAATTTTACACCTAAGATAAAGCAAAGAAAATAAATATGCGAAAAAGAATAAAATCAAGTTTAAAATGGTGTCATTTTATTCAAAAAATAAATCAATATGGATACATTAACGTAAATTATTTTTTAGTGTTCTGCTTATTTCACGATTGATTTCTTTTCGTTTCAAATCTTCTCGTTTATCGTATTGTTTTTTCCCTTTAGCTAGACCGATCAACACTTTAGCATACCCATTGCGGATATAAACTTTTAATGGAACGATTGTGATTCCGGTATTTTTTGTTTCAGCAATTAGTTTAGCTATTTGCTTTTTGTGCAGTAATAATTTTCTGGTCCGTAAAGGATCATGGTTGAAAATGTTTCCCTGCTCATAAGGACTGATGTGAACATTGAGCAGATATGCTTCGCCATTTCTAATTCTGGCAAAACCATCTTTTAAATTGATTCGCCCGTTTCGAATTGATTTTATTTCTGTTCCTTGTAGCACAATTCCAGCTTCCATTGTATCAACAACAGTATAGTCATGCCTTGCTTTACGATTTTGGGCAATCAGCTTGCCTTCCCCTTTTGGCATACCCATTCCTCCGTTTTCTATTTTTTCTTCTGTTTTTTCGTCTTTTTCTTTTTCGCTACTTCTTTATAAAATGGTTTTTTGCCTTTTTTCTTGTTTTTCTTTTGCGCAAAAGGTTTCTTATCTGTCTCTTTGCGATCAAACGTGCGTTTTCGGCGACCATCTTGGCGTTTCTTTTGTTTTGGTGCTTCAATTTTTTCGACTTCTTCGGCTTCTAAAAATTCAAAATCGATTTCTCTGGTTTCAGGATCGGCTTTGTCTACTTTGACTTTGACTTTTTGACCGATTTTTAAAGTCATTCCTGTTCGTTCCCCGACAAGAGCCATGTGGTTTTCAATAAAATGGAAATAGTCCTGCTTTAAATTATTGACGTGGATTAAGCCTTCGATTGTATTCGGTAATTCTACAAACAAACCAAAACGCGTCACTGAACTAATAATACCGTCATATTCTTCACCAATTTTATCAGCCATAAATTCAGCTTTTTTCATTGAGTCAACTTCACGTTCTGTTTCAACTGCTCGGCGTTCCATTCTTGAACTGTGGTCGGCAATATCTGGTAAGTCTTGCGCCCATTTTTCTTTTCGTTTTTCAGAGACTTTCCCCTCATAACTACGGATCAAGCGATGAACGATCAAATCCGGGTAACGACGGATTGGTGACGTAAAGTGCGTATAGTATTCTGCTGCTAAACCATAGTGACCATAGTTATCTTCTGAGTATCGTGCTTGTTGCATGCTCCGAAGTAACATTGTATTAATAACTGCTTCTTCTGGTTTGTCAGCGACTTGTTCTAAGACTCTTTGTAAGTCTTTTGGTGTAATATCCGTCTTGGTTCCTTTAACTAAAATACCTAATACCGCTGCAAAATCGAAGAATCGCTGCATTTTTTCTTCTTTTGGTTGTTCGTGGATCCGATAAATAAATGGTAATTTCAATTCATTGAAGTGCTTAGCAACTGTTTCATTCGCTGCTAACATAAAAGATTCAATCAAACGTTCTCCAACGCCACGTGTACGCAGTAAAATGTCATGGGGATGACCTTGTGGGTCCACTAAGACTTTAGCTTCACGATCCTCAAATGAAATTGCTCCACGTTTTTCTCGCATTTGCTCAAGAATTTGATGTAGTTCGCCCATTTCGTTAAACATCGTTACTAACTTTTTATAACGTTTCATTGTTTCTGGCTTTTGTTCTTCTAACATTTCATTGACAGCCGTATAGGTCATTCGTTCAGTCGTTTGGATCACACTTTGGAAGATATCATGATTGACAACATGTCCTTCAGGCGTTATCTCCATCTCACAGCTCATTGTAAGTCTTGGCACATTAGGATTCAGTGAGCAAATACCATTAGACAGACGTTGTGGAATCATCGGTACTACTCGATCAGTTAAATAAACACTCGTTCCTCGTTCATATGCTTCTTGATCCAATTCGCTGCCTTCAGTGACATAATAAGAAACATCTGCAATATGCACGCCTAAGAAATAATTGCCGTTGTCTAATTTACGGACTGTCACTGCATCATCTAAATCTTTAGCGTCTTCCCCATCAATCGTGACGATCATTTGATCACGTAAATCTCTGCGACCTTCCATATCCGCTTCTGAAATAGTGTCTGGTACTTGGTCTGCTTCAGCGATTACTTCATCAGGAAAACTTGTTGGAATACCATGAGCTACGACAATCGACAAAATATCCATGCCTGGATCATTTTTGTGACCGACTACTTTTTTAACGATCCCTTCTAAACTCTTCGGGTATTCTTTTTCAGGATAGTGGGTCACTTCTACAATCACGATACTACCATCAACAGGTTTGATTCCTTGTGCTGCAATATTAAACGTTAAACCTGTCATTTTTTTATCTTTGGGCACAGCATATCCATATAGATCTGATTCGCTTACTTCTTTTTCATCATAAGCGACAAATTCGCCAACGACTTGTGTGATTGCACGTGTTTTGATTTCTACTATTTTTCCTTCAGCCCCTCGATCTGAAAAAGCATCTGCTGGCTGGACGATGTCGATGACAACAATATCGCCATCCATTGCAAAGTTAACAGCTTCTTTTGGAATATAGACATCTGCTTCTTCAGGGTCGATGGTCACAAACCCAAACCCTCGTTCATTCGCACGAAACGTCCCTTCGATATCTCCATTTTTTTGCGGTAAACGAATTTTTCCTTTTTTATTGAATTCTACTAATTTTTCGCGTTCCATTGTTGCAACAGTTTGAACCAACAGCTTAAAATCTGAGCTCTTTTGCAGTTGCAAGCCTTCTGCAATTTCTTCCATGGAAAAGCTTTTTTTTGTATGGTTTTCCATAAAAGATAGGATTCTTTCCTTGATTGTTTGTTTTGTCATTCTTTCTCCTCATTCCAAGACAATGTATTTAAAAATGCCATCACGTCTTGTTCTAATTGTTTATGATCTGGTCCAATTGTCAGCACATGTCCGCTATTTGGATACCAGTTTAATGTAAATCGTGTTTGGGTCAACGCTTGAGCTGTCTGATAGACCCCATGTGGGTCAATCATTTCATCACTTCCAGCTTGGGCCATAAAAACAGGAACTTTAACTTGTCCCAGATTATTTGCTGTTCGTTCTGAAAAAGATTGAATGTCTTTTAATTGAGCGAATGATGCATCTTTGATTTTAACCATTCGCTCTGCTCGTTCTTCCGCTGAGACACCAGCTGTTTTTAGCACCTTATCAGCGTAAAGGACAAAATTTTCTGGCACCTTATTTTTGACTGGGAAAATGGGTGAGCAGAAAAAGCCTCCACCGATAATGCCTTCTACTTGGCTTGTCAATGCACTCATCGTAAAAATACCACCCATTGAAAGACCAAAGACAGCAATTTGCTGGTACCCTTTATCTTTTAAAAACTGCACGGCATCTCGTGTATCTTGCCACCAATCATTCGTATTTTTTTCCAAAATATCCTCTGGTGCCATGGTTGCGTGCCCAGAAAAATTAGGAGAATATACGGTATAATTTTCTTTCTCTAAAAAACGGCTCAACATCCGAACATCGTTACTACTTCCTGAATAAGCGTGCAACAGTAACACTGCACGGGAACCATTTTGCGTAAATAATGGTTTAGGTAGACTTATTGTTTTCACTATCTGATTCACCTCATTCTCATTTTAGCACATTATTCATTGAAAACCTTGTGAAAAGAAAGTTCTTGCAAGAACTTTTCAGAGCTCGCATCCATTTTTTTAATCAAAGAAAAAAGAGCCTAGGACATAACTAAAAAGGTTATGTTTCAGGCTCTTAGTAACCGAATAAACGGTGGGCGCAGAAGCAACTCCTTCGGAAATAAGCCGAAATTCACAAAAATTTGAAGAGCAATTTTCGTAAATTCCTTCTTATTTCTCGGAGTTAAATACTTCTGTCCCAACCTCTTCAAAGGTCTTACTTTGATGATAATAATACTAAAATAAATAATAGTAACATCCAAACAGCACCAATAATTGCTGTTGCGCGTTGCATAACAGCTTCAAATCCACGTGCTTTTTGTTTACCGAAAAGTTTATCTGCGCCACCTGTAAAAGCACTTGCTGCACTGTTTTGTTTACTTGGTTGCATCATAACGGCAATAACCATCACTACTGATAGAATGATTACAAGTGTTAAAATAAAATTATACATAGTTTAATTCTCCCTTATTCACAAAATACATCTACTATACTTTAGCATATTTTTAATTCAAATACCAGTTCAATTTGAATTCCTTTGATTTTTTTCATCTAAATTGTATGAAAAAACGATCTGTACTTCTTCTTTCAGTACAGATCACATTTTCTATGTTCTTAGAACATCATGGTACTCAGTTTTCTCATCAAACTCTTTTTTGGCAAATGGACATAGCGGAATGATTTTCTTTCCTTCACGACGCGCTTTCTCTACTCCGTTGAAGACTAACTTCTCGGCTAACTTTTGACCTCTATAAGCTGGGTCTACAAACGTGTGATCAATGATCATCATTTTATCTCCGGCATTTGACCATGTCATTTCACCGATTTCTTTGTTGTCGTCATTTAACAATACAAAACGATCTTGTTCTTCTCTGATTTCCATCTTTATTTTCCATCCTTTCGAATGTACTTTAAGGCGCCACTTGGACAGGTATTGATTACACGAATATTTTCTTCAATACCAGCATTGTCAGCAATGATCCACGGTCTGCGCCCTACTTCAAAAACATCTGGATTACCCAAAACACAGTTCCCAATATGAGCGCAAATATCTTTACTATAATAAATATCCAGCTCTTCTCCTAAATATTTACGATAGCCTTGGGCTAAAAGCATTTCTTCTGTTACTGGTTTATCCTTTATTTTGCTACCATCCATGATAGTTCCTCCTTTTTTTCTGAAAGAAACCAATTCGTTCTTTCGTAAAAATGTTGTCTTAAATGACCCTTTTTTTCTTCTTGATTCTTCTATTTTCTTTCCTTTTCTCAACTTCATATATCGCTCTTGTCATAAATAAGGAGATATAGTTAAAGATAGAACGGCTACCTAGAATCAGTGGTAGATAGAAAAGAACATTTCTTGTAAAGAGTGATGTCAACATAAAGAAATCACCAAAGAATAAGAAACACGCAAGAAATGCGACCAATAAAAGCCCAATCATGATTTGTTTTTTCAAATCCAATGGCCGAGCAGCTCTAAGTAACACTTGAAAACCGATACATCCTGTCAACAGCACACACATTGTAGATACATCTTGATGCGATAAATTAAACCACATTCCAGCAAGTTGCAATATTAAAATATTAAAAACTACTGTCAGTGCTCCTGGAACCGAAATTCGCAGTATATTGGTTAAAAAATGGCCTTTGATTCGCTGATAATTCGGCTCTAATGCTAAAATAAACGATGGAATTCCAACGGTTAAGGTGTTGATTGGTGTTAATTGTAACGGCGCAAATGGATATGGCAAGAATAAAAAGATAAATGTTACTGCAAGAATCGCAGAATAGATTGTTTTTACCATATACATTGAAGCAACTCGTTCAATGTTATTGATCACTCTACGACCTTCATTCAACACTTGAATCATTGAACTAAAATCAGAATTCAATAATACCACATCAGAAACTGCACGAGCAGCATCACTTCCACTAGCCATTGCTACACTGACATCTGCTTCTCTTAATGAAAGAATATCATTAACACCATCACCGGTCATACATGTTGTATGTCCATTTTGTTTCAAAGCTTGAATCAATTCTCTTTTTTGATAAGGTGTCACTCGCCCAAAAACGGTCGTATTTTCGACTAATTCATTAAAGTTTGCCGAATCAGGAATCGTGCTCATATCAACAAACTTTTCTGCTCCAGTGATTCCTGCTTGTTTCGCTATTTGTGATACAGTAACCGGATTATCACCTGAAATGACTTTTAGCGTTACATCTTGTTTTACAAAATAAGAGAATGTATCCACAGCATTTTCACGAATCGTATCCGCAATGATAAAAATGGCCACCGTCTCTTTTTCTTCCGGTAATGTTGGACTTGTGAGTTCTTCTGAAAAATGAACCAAAATTAGGACACGATCTCCTTGCTCATTATAGGGCGCTAGTTTTTCTCGTAACGCTTCAGGGACGTCCGAGTAAATAAATTCTGGTGCTCCCATAACAAATGATCCTTTTTCTTCAAATGTCACACCGCTCCATTTTCGATCTGAAGAAAATGGAATGACTTCTTTGACGTTCCACACAGATTTTCCAAGTGGAAACCTTGTTCTGAGTACTTTAGCTGTAGCATTTTGATCTGATAACCCTGCCATCATTTCGCTCATAGCACGCTCGATTTCACTTGCTGGAAATCCAGCTTGAGGAATCAGTTCTTTAAATGTTAAGGTGCCATCTGTAATAGTTCCTGTTTTATCCAAACAAATCGTGTCCACGCGCGCCAGTGTTTCAATACAAGACAAGCGTTGTATCAATGTTTGTTTTCTAGCTAAATTGGCTGCGCCGACAGCAAATGCCACACTTGTCAACAGCATCAACCCTTCTGGGATCATACTGATCAACGCCCCAGAAACACCTAAAACGGATTTTGGAAAAGATTGAGTGGATTGATATTGTGACCAGAATAATAGCAACCCAATCGGAATAATAGCAAAGGTTAATCCTTTGATCAAAAGATTGAGTGAATTCATCAATTCAGATGTCGAACGTTTCTCTGTTTTTGCTTCTTTGGATAACTTAGAAACAAAATTATCTTCGCCGACAGCGTTGATCTTTACAAAACCTAACCCTGAGGTAATAAAACTTCCACTCATGATTTTATCACCGTTTTGTTTCGTGATTTTATCTGATTCCCCAGTCAATAAAGATTCATCGACCTCCATACCATTTGCATGAAGTACGATACCGTCAGAAGGAACTTGATTTCCTAAAGTTAAGACTAGCACATCCCCCAAAACAATTTCGTCTTGAAAAATTTTAACCAGCTTGTTTTCTCTTAAAGCCATTACTTCCGTTTTATTTACGATAGACAATTTATCGATTGTTTTCTTTGCATGGATTTCTTGAATAACACCAATTGCTGTGTTGATAATAATGATCCAAAAAAATAGCGCATTTTTAGGATAACCTACTGCAAAAACTGCCACTGCTAAGAACAAGTTAATAAAATTGAATAATGTCAACGAGTTATCTAAAATAATTTGTTTTGTAGTTCTAGATAGATCTTCCACTTCTTTATTGGTCTTACCTTCAGTATAAAGTTGTTGTACTTCTTGATTGGACAGCCCTTTAATATCGGCTGGTATCCGAATATCACTATCATCGATTTTTGGTGCGTTTTCTTCAGACGAAGAAAACGCTACTTTATCTATCTCTCTTTTTTTCCTAAACAATTTTTTCATCTTTTCAATCACCTTCTTATTCCTTTAGTTAGTACAATTGTAGAATAGTTTATCCACTATTTCAGATAACTAGTTTAATTTTACACTTTTTTTAACCATTTGAACAAAATGAAGGCATGTTAATTTGATTTTAGATGTAAAAAAAGGAAAGACTCCATTTTAGTCTTTCCTTTCACTCCATATTAGAGTGAGACACATAAAACATGGTGAACAATTTATGTATCTTAATTTCAATCCACTCACTCCATATTAGAGTGAGACTCGACACCAAGTAATTGCTGATAGTCAGATATAAAGAAATTTCAATCCACTCACTCCATATTAGAGTGAGACAAAACAATATTGATGGTTTGTTTTATTGGATAAAATTTCAATCCACTCACTCCATATTAGAGTGAGACCGTTTTTTTGGTTTAACGTTTGCAGTTTGCGTTATTTCAATCCACTCACTCCATATTAGAGTGAGACCTAATATTACTTACGCTATCTAGTATTTTTTCTCCATTTCAATCCACTCACTCCATATTAGAGTGAGACGTTTTCGGCGTACGCAACCATTTGATCCAACGAGAATTTCAATCCACTCACTCCATATTAGAGTGAGACTGTGAAAAAATAGGATTATCTTCCATAATTTTTCCATATTCTTGATTTTCTCAAATAAATCTACATAACTATTAAAAAAAGATGAGAAAAATACAGAAATAGCCTTTTTCACCCATAAAGTTTGGTGCGGGTCCCTTAGTGATTTTATGTGCACTTGAGGTTCGCACCAAAATATTAGTCATTCTTTTCCTAATGTTTACTTCCAAAAATCGTCAAAAATTGAAATTGGCATATGACGTTTATGTTGTGTTTTTTTATACCAACTTTCAATCTTTTCTTTTGCTTTTTCTGATACTACTTTTCCTTCGAGGTAGTTGTCGATATCGTCATAAGTGACACCAAGCGCTACTTCATCAGCTACTAAAGGTTTATCATCTTCTAAATCAGCAGTTGGGATTTTCGTATAGAGTTCAGCTGGTGCGCTTAATTCTTTCAGCAATGCCTTGCCTTGACGTTTGTTCAAACGGAATAACGGTAAAATATCTGCTCCACCATCCCCATATTTAGTATAAAAACCAGTAACATTTTCTGCCGCGTGATCTGTTCCAATGACGGCACCTGCTTTTTCTCCTGCAATTGCATATTGAACGATCATTCGTTGACGTGCTTTCATATTTCCTTTATTAAAATCATTTATTGAAACTCCAGATTCTTTAAGGGAAAGCACACTTGCGTCGATTGCCGGTTTGATATTTACCCGAAACGACACATCCGGCTCAATAAAGTCTAATGCTTTTTTAGCATCCGCTTCATCAGCCTGCTCTCCATAAGGCAAACGAACAGCGATAAATTGATATGATTCATCCTTAGTTTCATTACGCATCTCTCTCATTGTTAACTGAGCAAGTCTGCCAGCTAGCGTAGAATCTTGACCACCGCTGATTCCTAAAACAAAGGTTTTTAAAAACGGATACTTATATAAATAACTTTTCATAAAATCAATACTTTTTCGGATTTCTTCTTGCGGATCTATTTGCGGCTTTACGCCTAATTCTTCAATAATTACATTCTGTAACGGCTCCATAGAAAATCCCTCCTAATTTAAACACGAAACAAACGAGTTAATCCTACAACAAAAACGGAAATTGCCACTAAAACGTTCTTTGATTCATTGCCAATTTCTCTAATATCATAAAAATTGAGTTGTATAGTTAAATACTGTTTATTTCCCTTCAGTCAATGCTTTTACATCCACACGAACTTTTTCAAGTAAACGCATTTTATGATTCCAACACTCTGTTGATAGATCTACTGGGTATTTTTGTGGGTTAAGATCACGCTTATACTCTTCCCAAAGTGAATCAAGATTTTCTTTCGCATACCGTTTGATTTCTTTTAAAGTTGGCATGTCATAGACACGTTTTCCTTCAACAAAAATATCTTGCAATACCGCTCTTGCTTCAAAATCTCTGACGGTTTTATTGATAAAAGTGTGTACTGGGTGGAACATGTAAATTTCCTCTTGCTCACGAGGATCTTCATCCCATAATGTCACATAATCACCTTCAGATTTCTTGTCTGATTTACGTGTAATGCGCCATACTTGTTTTTTCCCAGGTGTTGTAACTTTTTCAGCATTACTGGAAAGTTTGATGGTGTCTTTCATTTGACCATCTTTATCTTCGATTGACACTAATTTAAAGACAGCACCTAGGGCTGGTTGATCATACGCCGTGATCAATTTTGTCCCAACACCCCAAACGTCAATTTTTGCTTTTTGCATTTTTAAACTCAAAATCGTATTTTCGTCTAAGTCATTTGAAGCATAGATTTTAGCCTCTGTGTATCCCGCTTCATCTAATTGTTCACGCACTCGTTTTGAAATATACGCCATGTCCCCACTATCGAGACGGACACCTAGGAAATTGATTTTATCCCCCATCTCCCTCGCTACACGGATTGCACTTGGAACTCCTGATTTTAAAGTATCATAAGTATCGACTAAAAAGACACAATCTTGATGAGTTTGTGCATAAGCTTTAAATGCATCATAATCATTGCCATAAGATTGTACTAAGGAATGAGCATGCGTACCGCTAACTGGAATACCGAAAATTTTACCAGCGCGAACATTACTTGTCGCATCCGCTCCGCCAATGTATGCGGCACGAGTTCCCCAAACTGCCGCATCTAATTCTTGGGCGCGACGAGTCCCAAATTCCATCAAAGGATCATCACCGATCACAGATTTGATGCGTGCTGCTTTAGTAGCAATCAAGGTTTGGAAATTGACCATATTTAAAAGAGCTGTTTCAATCAATTGACATTGGGCTAATGGACCTTCTACTTGAATCAGTGGTTCATTATTAAAAACCAAATCACCTTCTAATGCAGAACGAACAGTACATTTAAATTCAAACTCTTTTAAGTATGTCAAAAAGTCCTCTGGATACTCTTCTACGTCTCTTAGATATGCGATATCTGTATCTGTAAAAGTTAAGTTTTCTAGATAATCCACCAAGCGTTCCAAGCCAGCGAAAATAGCATACCCATGATTAAAAGGCATCTCCCGAAAATAACATTCAAAAACTGAATGTAGATCTGCTCTGCCTAATTTCCAATACGTTTGCATCATGTTGATTTGATATAAATCTGTATGTAACGTTAAACTATCATCCTTATAAACTTTCTTCATCTCATTATGCCACCCTTTATTTTTTCTAAATTTTAATTCTTATTATATCAAAAAGCTACCTTTTTAACTAAAACCTGATTTTTAAGATAGTTTTTTCTTGAAGATAAAAAACTTACTGAAAAAGTAATTCAATACCACAACTACCACTTGTGTCACCATCTTTGCCCAAAAATCTGAAATATGCAGCCATTCGATCATTAAAACCATTAATGCCATGTCTACGACAAATGACAAAATACGATACCAATAAAACAATAGCATTTCTCGAATAAAAGAACCAATATCCTCATGATTACTCGCAAAAACAAAATATTTATTGGTGAAAAATGCGAACAACACAGATAAAAACCAGCCGATTGCATTGCTTATTTTATAGTCGATCCCTAAGATATCTTTACAGATGAAAAAAATCACTATATTCACTATCGTTGTTGCTACACCAAAAACCAAATATGATATTACTTCTTTATATTTATGAAATAATTCTTTCAACGTCCACGCTTCCTTTCGTTTTTCTCCTTATTTTATCAAAGATAAGATAGAAATCCTACTGATTTTCTAGTTTATCATCGTTCATTATTCAATCACTTTCACATAATCAGAGAAAAAAGTTCATTCACCAAACTGATTGACGCTATTCTTTCGTTCATTTAACACATTCTGACTAAACAAAAAACCTTGAAAAAGCCGTCGTCCAACTTTTAGCAAGGTCTCAAATTTTCTTATGACGGATCAACATTTTTTTGAATGACAATGATATCTTTTCTTGGTGCACTGAAAGAATATCCTTTTTGTTGCATGTCATTTTTAACGCCAATATGAACGGTTACTTCTTCTCTTGTTGTATTTAACAACTTTTTAATCACATAATCAATTTCTTTTTTGGTAATCTTCTTTTTAGTGTTAATCATGATGATGTCGATTTTATCAAAGGCATCAGCGTAGACAATTTGAGTCCGGTCTAATGCATATAATTTAAAAAATTTAATCGCTTTTGTACCAAAAACGAACTTAGTGATATTTGGATAAAAATACTCTAAGTCTAGATTTCTATTGATTGGTGTTTCAATTAATTTCATTTGCTCCGCTCCTTCCTAAGTTTAATAGTTTGTCTTGATAACTTTACATAAAAATTTTACTCTTTCCTTGACCCTTTGTAAATCAAAAAGTGAGTTTTCATAAAAAAATAAAAACTATGTTATGCTATAAAAAAGACTTGACCTTAACGTTAAGTAAAGGTTTATACTCATTTCAAACGGGAGTGAAACAGATGGACTATACGATCAAAAAAATTGCTGAACTATCCGGAATCAGTACCCGAACATTGCGTTATTATGACGAAATCGACCTGTTAAAACCTGCGTATCTCAATTCTTCTGGTTATCGTATTTACGGTACGAAATAAATCGACAAGCTGCAGCAAATCCTTTTTTATCGTTCATTAGATTTAAAACTAGAAGTAATCCAAAAACTACTGAACAATCCAAATTACGATCCCGAGCATGCACTACAGGAACATTATCACCAGTCATTGGAAAAGCGTCAACAGCTCGATTATCAGATTCTAACTGTAGAAAAAACAATCAGTTATAAAAAAGGAGAAACGACTATGACAGATAAAGAAAAATTTGTAGGATTCAAACAAGAAAAACGACTAGAAAATGAACAAAGATATGGCAAAGAAATACGTGAAAAATACAGCGAATATACTGTTGAAGCCTCTAATAAAAAATGGTTAAACTTAACAGAAGAAGATTTTGCAGGTATGAAACTTGCTGAGAAGGAGATGTTTGTAGCCTTGAAGATCGTGCTAGACACCAAAGACTATCGATCACAAGAAGCAGAAACAGCCTTCTTGAAACATAGAGAATGGCTTCAATATACTTCACCAGTTTATTCAATAGAAATGCATAGAGGCCTAGGAGAACTATACATTAGTGATGAACGTTTTGCTGCTTACTACGATGACCGAGCAGGAAATTCTACTGCTCAAACACTAAACCAACTAATTCAACATTTTACACAATAGAGAAATGACTAAACCTATGAATCGTTTTAAGGAGCCTGGGACATAACTAAAAACGTTATGTTTCAGGCTCTTAGTAATCGAATAAATGGTGGGTGCAGAAGCAACTCCTTCGGAAATAAACACTTCTGTTCCAACCTCCTTAAATCTAATGAACGTATTATAAAACATTAGTTTCTTTCTAGATCATTCCCACTAATCCTAAAACATTCCTACAAAAGCCAAACCGAATAAAATTAATAAAAAAATCGTGATTGCTGCCGATTTAAGTCTTCGCTTTCTCTGTTTAGCAATAAAATTAGCATTTTTTAAACGCGCTTGCTTATAACTGTCAGAGTGTTTGATTTGCGTAATATCATAATAGAAAAAATACAGTGGTTGTTCCAGAATATTTTCATCTAATTCATCGGTAAAACCAACTAACAACGTATACTGTCTGATTTTTGATGGGAAATTTCTGCTGTTCTTCTTTTTTAGCTTTACATATAATTCTTGATCGCCTAGAAAATAGTAAGATTGATCATCTTCTTGAATTTCGATCGACTCCATTTGTTTAAATTCTTCGGGTAATTGCTTTTCAATCCGTTGAAAATACGCATCAAACACTTCTGCACGTAAGTAACGAAGTAAATAGACGACTGCGCCTATCTCCAGCAAAAATAAAAATACTAAAAGCCATCTAATAAAAAATTCAGATGCCCCGATCCCAATAGCTGTTACCAACATAATGGCTAGTAAAAATAATAAATATTTTTGGTAATGCTTCATATACAACTGTCTGATTCCAGATTGATAATACTGTAAATCATGCGCCACATTCTCTTTTATTTCTTTCATTGTTACTCCCCCAAGTTTTAAATCGATTTCCTACCTAAAGCATCATACTATTTTATAAACCGTTCCTTGCTTTAAGATTCTCACAGAAAGTACTTCCTGACAATCTGCATTTTTATCTGTTGATGATCTCAACGAATCTTGCTACTTGATGATTTCTTCAAAAATGAATGTACCCACGCCACCCTCTAAACAATCACCGATGACCCGCTGACATTGCTCTTTGACAATTTCCTTCGCATTCCCAACTGCAACAGGAATATCGACAACAGCCAACATCGCTAAATCGTTTTCGCCATCACCAATACCATAGCTACGCGCATCTGGGAAATTCTTCATAAATTCTTTGATTGCATTTCCTTTGCTGCTCTTTGGATCGACGATTTCTAAGCATTGTGTAAAGGAAGAAAAAACTTCCGCTGACTCACTACTCAATACCTCACGTAGTCGTTCATGTTCCTCATCGCTTGCTTCCATCAATTCTATTTTCATCACTTTTAAGTCTGGATGTTCAGTCAAATAGGTAAAGGGATCTTCTACATGTTGACATTGTTCTTTGAAGAAGGCTTCTTTAAAATCCATGATTTGTTTGCCTGCTTCCCCCATCACTTCAAGTTTTTTCCTCAAGGCTAAAATATTCGCTTCATAATTTTCAACTGGTTTTAAAATGATTCCTTCATTTGTGTGAATATGATAAAAAATATTCCGTGCTTCTAAAATGGCGATGACTCTCTCGCATTCAGTCATGGATACACAATGATTATATTGAACGGGTTCACCAACTAATTTATGTCCCCCACCATTACTAAAAATAACATCGCACTCACTGTCTAATTCATCCATCAATTCTGTCAATTGTGCATAACCACGGCCACTGATAAACACAAAATGATCCCCTTGTTTTTGTAATGCGTAAATCGCATCATAATTGACTTTCGGCACTTCGCCAGCCAAATCCTGAAATGTTCCATCTATATCACAAAACACAATGTTCATTCATTAAGCTCCTTTTCTTTATTGGCTCATCACCCCTTTGGGAACAAGATAAAATAAGAGTAAGCCTTTTTATTTCAACTATCTGAGTATAGCATAATTTCTTTGAAAATTTTTAACTTTCTTCATTTTTACAGTTGTCCGTTTAAACGAAGAAAGTTAAAAAATCTGTATAAATAGCCGCTAACTACATCGGTTATTTATACAGATTCGCTTAATTGCTGTTTTGACTTTTTGTTCTATTCATACAAACTTAGTCCGTGTAATCAACGATCGTCGCATAAAGCTCTTTTAACTCCTGCTTACTGTCAACCCCTCCCAATAATGATTGTGACACCTTCTTTTTTTCTACAGCCTCTTTATCATTGCTGTATACTACAGCCTTTGCTGACGTCGGTCGTTTCGCGACTTCTTTGTAATCTTCTTTAAAATGTTGAATTGATCTATTGGACAATTCATTAGGCAAGTCAATGATTTCTGTACTTTTTGCTAATAATTCATCATAATTGTCTTTAGGATAGGCTATTTTCTCACCGTAAGTTGTCATTGAAAGACTTTGCGAAGTCAACCAGACTTCTTTTTTCTCTTTATTAAATGAATATTTTAAATCTACTAGCGCAAAAACGCTTAGCTCGTTTCCTTCATTCAAGGGATAATAGGCCCACACTTTTAGTTCGACACTTGAAGCGTACATTGTATATTCAGAAACTCCTGTTTACATGCCTTCAGTCATAACATCATTTTGCAGCATCCCTTTGACTTGTGAGATAAACTTTGGAATTTTTACTTTAAACTTGTTTTCTAATAAATCAAGGCTTCGTTTTCCTTAATTTTAGGATAATCAAACGTTCCAAATGGTTTATCTCGTTTTTCATGCCAGGTAAGCTGCTGATGTTCGACTGGGCCTGTCTGTTTTTTAGAAGAACAGCCACTAATCATTAGCGCACCTACGATTATCACCACACATAAAAGATAGGCGTTTCGTTTCATTATTTGTCCTCTACTTTCTCTGCTTCATTGAACACGACGATTGGAACAGCTTTTGCCTCTTTGAAGACATCCTTTGCTGGAATCAATTAAACATCACGATCATCTTTTAATTCATATAAACTAACACCTTCAAGTCCGTTTCCAACATAAATTTCTTTACTTTTTTGTTTGATTAATTTTGGAATATCCAAAATTGAATTGTTTTCCATACTTGCTTTGTTCATTGCGCTTTTTAAGACAGTCACAATCGAATGAATCGTTGCAGGGGATAAATTCAAACCTGTTAAATAGTTTACAAACTCTTCAACATCTCGACTTTTCACAAGAGTCAATTGCTTTTTCACTAGAAAAGGAATAATGTATTTATCCATCCGTAAACGGTAACTTGAATATGTTGATCGCTTGATTTTTTTTCGCATCAATACATTTATATATATTTTCACCTTTTCTGCTCAACTTATAACAGCCTTTCCGAAAAATTTTGATGGCTAAAAAATATAAATCTTTTTTCTAAATCTATATCGGTCAATAATTATTGGATAACATACAATCAAAATAGAAGAATTTATCGTTAGATCCAGCCAATTTTTATTTATTACTAAAAATAAACCTCCAGTATTCTCATTTTTTATCAAAATTATTAAAAACGTGATAAAAAACGAACTTGTTCTTTATAGACTGTGTTCTCATTTTGATATAGAATAAATTAGTAGTTCTAATTAGAAAGCGATTACATCTTTGTTAGATTCATTATTTTCTTATAACTGCTACATCCAAGAAAAAAATTTTTGATTTATAGTCAACATCATTATAACAATAAATATTTTATTTTACACTATTTTATATCAAAATCATATTTTTTATTAGATATATATTACTATTAATAACATATTCACTCTTTCCCTTCATGGATAAAGCCCATTCTTAAAGGATCACCCCCTTAAATGTAATATTCCCTTTCCTATTAATCTTTGAAAAAGAGATTTAATCAATTGCAACCATCTTTTAGTATTTTTCGAACCTGCAAGAAAAATTTTATGGTAAAATGATATATCTACATAACCTATTGATAAGGAGCACGATTATTGGAAACAAAACCCTTTTTCTCAGGTAGTCAATTAAAATGGATCGCTATCATTGCTATGTTGCTGGATCATACAGCAAAAATTATTTCTTTTCACCCTTTTTTTACACATTCTGTTCCTTATGGGAATGAAACGAGTTCTCTGATTCAACTAAGCCAAGAAATCTTTCCAATTTTTATTCTGATTGGAAGGCTTGCTTTTCCTTTATTCTGTTTTTTATTAGTAGAGGGATTTATCCATACTTCAAATACTAAAAAGTATCTGATCCGTTTGTGTCTATTTGCTTTAGTTTCTGAGATACCGTATGATTTGGCTTTTTCTCATCAAGTCATTGATCTAGAAAGTCAAAATGTCTTTTTCACATTGTTGATTGGTTTATTGGTAATCATTGGGTTGGAGAAATTACAAGATTACTCCATAAAAAATGTGCTATTCTCTATTGCTATTGTTGGGACTGGAATTTATTTAGCCGAATGGTTGCGAAGTGATTATGGTGGTTGGATTGGTATTTTGTTGATTGTCGTTTTATATCTATTAAGAGATTTTCTGCTATTAAAATGTCTTTTAGGGGCATTGGTCCTTTTACAAAATAGTTGGTTTGGGCTATTTGCCTTTATCCTGATTTATTTTTACAATGGACAACGCGGAAAACAGTGGAAATATTTTTTTTATTGGTTTTATCCAGTTCATTTGTTGGTATTAATAGGGATTCAACAGTTTTTGATTATTCCTCATTTCACCTAAGTATAAAATCAAAAAGCAGTTTAACATTGTTACATGTTAAACTGCTTTTTGATTTAGCTATTGCTTGATTACATCATACCGCCCATTCCCATAGAAGGGTCCATTGGTGGCATACCACTTGCTCCTGCCGGTTCTGGTTTATCTGCGACAACTGCTTCTGTTGTTAATAACAAGGCAGCTACTGATGCAGCGTTTTGTAATGCTGAACGCGTTACTTTCGTTGGATCAACGATTCCAGCTTCGACCATGTTTACCCATTCGCCATTAGCAGCATTAAACCCAGTACCTAACTCGATATTTTTTAATTTATCAACGATTACTGAGCCTTCATATCCAGCATTTTCAGCAATTTGACGGATTGGTTCTTCTAAAGCACGAACAACGATTTTCACACCAGTTGCTACATCGCCTTCTGCCTCTAAAGCAGCTACTTTTCCGATAACATTTACAAGCGCTGTACCACCACCAGAAACCATACCTTCTTCAACGGCAGCACGAGTAGCATTCAATGCATCTTCAATACGTAATTTTAATTCTTTTAATTCTGTTTCAGTTGCAGCACCAACTTTAACTACCGCAACACCACCAGCTAATTTAGCCAAGCGTTCTTGTAATTTTTCACGGTCAAAATCAGATGTTGTTTCTGCAATTTGATTTTTGATCAATTGAACTCGAGCATCGATACCAGCTTTTTCACCAGCGCCTTCAACAATCGTTGTATTGTCTTTGTCTACAACAACTTTGCTTGCATTTCCAAGGTTTTCGATTGTTGTATCTTTTAATTCAAGACCTAGATCGTCAGTGATTACTGTGGCTCCTGTTAACATAGCAATATCTTCAAGCATTGCTTTACGACGATCACCAAATCCTGGTGCTTTTACAGCAACAACATTGAATGTTCCACGAATTTTATTTAAAACAAGTGTTGGTAAAGCTTCTCCATCAACATCATCAGCAATAATTAATAATGGACGGCTTTGTTGTAAAATTTGTTCTAACAAAGGCAAGATATCTTGAATATTAGAGATTTTTTTATCTGTAATCAAGATATATGGATTTTCTAAGACAGCTTCCATTTTATCATTGTCTGTTACCATGTATTGAGATAAGTAACCACGGTCAAATTGCATTCCTTCAACTACGTCTAGTTCAGTTTCGATTCCTTTTGATTCTTCGATTGTGATGACACCATCGTTACCGACTTTTTCCATTGCATCCGCAATTAATTGTCCTACACCGTCAGAACCAGAAGAAACAGCAGCAACTTGTGCAATTGCTTCTTTTGAATCAACAACTGTTGAAATGTTGTGTAACTCTTCGACTGCCGTTTTTGTAGCCAATTCGATACCACGACGAATTCCTAGAGGATTCGCACCAGCAGTTACATTTTTCAATCCTTCACGAACGATAGCTTGGGTCAATACTGTTGCAGTAGTTGTTCCATCTCCAGCGATATCATTTGTTTTAGAAGCAACTTCAGAAACTAATTTCGCCCCCATATTTTCAAAATGATCTTCTAGTTCGATTTCTTTTGCAATCGTAACACCATCATTTGTAATAAGTGGTGATCCAAATGATTTTTCTAAAACAACGTTACGGCCTTTAGGACCTAATGTTACTTTTACTGTGTCTGCTAAAATATCTACTCCACGAAGCATTGCTGCACGTGCATCTTCTGCAAATTTGATTTCTTTTGCCATAATTCCTTCACCTCAAAAATTTTATTTTTTCTATTTAAAATGGTTTTTTTATTAAAAATGGATTACTCAACAATCGCAATGATGTCTTTACCAGAAACGATCAAATAATCATTTCCTTCATATTTAACTTCTGTTCCTGAATATTTTTCAAACATTACTGTGTCGCCTTCTTTAACATCGGCAGGAACTTTTGTACCGTTTTCTAATACACGGCCTTCACCTACTGCGATAACTTTTCCTGTCTGAGGCTTTTCTTTAGCAGCTGATGCTAAGACGATTCCCCCTACTGTTTTTTCTTCTTCTTTCGCGACTTCAATAACGACGCGATCGCTTAATGGTTTTAACACAATAAATCCCTCCATAAAAAAATATTTATCTTTTTAGCACTCTTAGTTATCGAGTGCTAACTCACACTATTTATAATACTCATTTCCTTTTCATTTTGCAAGTCTTTTGACTAATTTTATTCAATAATCGGTCAAAAAACGAAAGTTTCTGTTCTTAAATTGATATATTTCTTTTCTACCGTTCATTTCATGGTAAAATAAGAACAGAAAGAGAGGCGATTGAAATGAAACAAAGAATTACAGGAGCTTTAACAATAACAGCACTTTACCTCATCATTGCGAATGTTGGTAATTTCTTTTTTGGAGTAAGCAGGCGTTTCGACTGGACAACGACATTATGGGAAGCAGCCTTTTTCTTCGTATTTATCTTTCTGCTATTAGGCTATCGCAATAATCATAAAAAATAATAGTCATACGAAACAAATGTCAACTATGGTATACTTTTTACATTCTGCAATTAATGAAAGGAGTTTTCTGTTTATATGCCTAAAAATATGTCTATAAAAAAAGTAAGTTTATCCATGGTCCTTCTATACGGACTTGTATTTTTTTCTCCCTATATTTTTAGCCCTTTTTCATCTGATATCGTAATCAGTGGTACAACCTTCACTTATATCTTAGGTGCTGGCTTGATGATTTGGCTCTACATTATAAATAAAAATACTGCCGTTACAACAGTAGAAAAGGAAGCCAAATTGACTTCACCCGTTTTCATCTACTTACTAGGTGTCAGTGGTATTTTCTTAGCAATGATTATTCAAGCCGTCGTTTTTGGTATCGAAACAGCGATTACAGGTGCAGAACCTAGTTCACAAAATACACAAAATATTATTGCCGTTATTCTAGCGAATCCTTTGTTTATCCTAGCAACTACGATTGGTGGTCCTATCATGGAAGAATTTGTTTTTCGTCGTTCTTTGATTGGTTTGACTGAAACGTACACTGGTTTTTGGATTGCGGCAATCATTAGTTCTTCTTTATTCTCTGTTATTCATCAAGATGGTCATTTCTTTGTCTATTTTTTCATGGGCTTCTTCTTTGCTCTATTATATAAAATGACTGGGAAAATTTGGACCTCGATCATCGCTCATTGTGGCATGAATACGCTAGTTGTGATTGCTCAACTCGTTATGCATTACGCAAATATTGAATTACCTAAATAAAAAAATTCCCCTATGATTGCCTTTTTTAAAGAGTGCAACCATAGGGGTTTTATATTATTCTTTTTCGTCTTCGATTTCAGTACCAGCTAATTCATTATCATGATGCAAGAAGTAAATCAACGTTTGTAATTCGTTGGTCAAATCAACATTTTGAATCAACACATCTGTTGGTGCTACTAAACGAGCTGCTGTAAAGTTCAGAATCCCTTTAACCCCAGCATCTGCTAATTGACTAACCACTTCTTGTGCTTTTCTTGCTGGAAGGGTCAAAATTGCGACCTCAATTTGCTGTATGCGAATCTGTTCCATCATATCCGTCATTGGATAAACCGGAATACCATCTACGATTCTGCCAACGATGTCGTCGTTAACATCAAATGCGCAGCTGACACGAATACTGTTACTTTGATGAAATTTATACTTCAATAAGGCACTTCCTAAGTTACCTACACCAATCAAAGCTACATTGGTTAGCTCATCATCATTCAATGTTTTTGCAAAGAAATTCATCAAGTTTTCCACATCGTAACCATAACCACGCTTGCCTAATTCGCCAAAATAAGAAAAATCTCGTCGAATCGTTGCGCTGTCTACTTGTACTGCTTCACTTAGTTCAGTAGATGAAACTTTATTTTTGCCTGCATCATGCAGAATTCTCAAATAACGATAATATAGGGGAAGGCGTCTTGCCGTTGCTTTTGGAATAATTTGGTCTTTCACAATCGTACCTCCAATACTCTAAATATACACAAATATCCATCTCTCATAATAGCAGTTGTTCCAGATAAAAAGCAATCTTACAGCTCAAAAAAAGCAATATTTTTCAAACTTTCTTAAAATTGTTCTGATTATTTTTCTCTCTAGTCGTTGGATGGATGCTTTTTCCGGTCAATTTATGCTACACTTAAGGCATTGAAATAGAAATGAGGTTACCACATGATTTTACTCCAAGCAAATCAAATCGCCCGTTATTTCGGCGCAGACACTTTGTTTGATAACATACAAATGGAAATCAGTACAAATAGCCGAATAGCTTTAGTTGGCCGTAACGGTGCTGGTAAATCTACTCTGCTAAAAATAATCGCAGGAATCGACACACCCGATGCTGGTACGATTGCTAAAAATAAAACAGCCAGTCTGGGTTATTTAGCCCAAGATACTGGACTTGATTCAGATAAGACCGTTTGGGATGAAATGCTAGAAGCATTTGTAGAAGTCATCACAATGGAAAAACGAATGCGTGAACTTGAATTGATTATCAGTGAACTGCTGCCTGATGATTCAAAATATGAATCGATTATGAAAGAATATGATCGCTTGCAACATGACTTTTCAGAAAAAAATGGTTATGGCTATGAAAATGAGATTCGGTCAGTTTTGCATGGTTTTGGATTTAAAGAAGAATTTTATTCAAAAAATATCAGTACATTATCGGGGGGGCAAAAAACACGTTTAGCTTTAGCGCGGATGTTACTGCAAAAACCAGATATTCTGATTCTGGATGAACCGACTAACCACTTAGACATTGATACCCTTTCATGGTTAGAGAATTATTTGCCTAGCTACTCTGGAGCCCTCTTGATAGTTTCACATGACCGATATTTTCTAGATAAAGTAGTGTCTGAAGTTTATGAAATCAGTCGCCACAAAATGCGTTATTACAAAGGCAATTACTCAAAATATTTAGCATTAAAAGCAGAGCAACTGACTAGTGAATGGAAAGCCTACGAGAAACAACAAACCGAAATCAACAAATTGGAAGATTTCGTAGCCCGAAATTTAGTCAGAGCATCCACAACTAAAAGAGCACAAAGTCGTAGAAAAACCCTAGAGAAAATGGAGCGTTTAGACCGACCTCAAGGCGATGAAAAATCAGCTAATTTTCTTTTTGCCATCGAGAAAGTTTCTGGAAATGTTGTCCTCCAAGTAGAAGACGCTGCGATAGGTTATGACAGCCATATCCTATCAGAACCTGTTTCACTCGATATACGTCGTCAAGAAGCCATTGCTTTAGTTGGACCTAACGGAATCGGCAAATCGACTTTATTAAAATCGATCATTGGAACGATTCCTTTCATTAAGGGAAATGCAACATTAGGAACGAATGTTCAAATTGGTTATTATGACCAAGAGCAAGCGAACTTGCATGGGACAAAAACAGTTTTAGCTGAACTTTGGGATGAGCATCCTACTACACCCGAAAAAGATATTCGTAATATTCTAGGCAGTTTTTTATTCAGTGGAAATGATGTCGAAAAAACCATCCCTCTTCTAAGTGGTGGAGAAAAAGCGCGCGTTGCCCTAGCAAAATTATCAATGGATAAAGAAAACTTCTTGATTCTTGATGAACCGACAAACCATTTAGATATCGATAATAAAGAAGTTTTGGAAAATGCTTTGATTGATTACGAAGGAACCCTTCTTTTTGTTTCACATGACCGTTATTTCATAAATCGTATTGCAACGAAAGTCATTGAACTATCTGAGTCTGGTAGCAAACTTTATTTGGGCGATTATGATTACTATTTAGAGAAGAAAAAAGAAGAAGAAGAATTGGCTACACTATTAGCTGAGCAATCCTCTGTAAAACAAACTGAAATCGCAAAACCTAAAAATGATTTTTATCAAAATAAAGAACAACAAAAAATCTTGCGTCATTTAAATCGTAAAATAACAAAAATCGAAGAAAACTTAGCAGCATTGGACACAACGATAGCACAATTAGAACAATCGATGAGTGATCCCGCACTTGTGGATGATCATATGCAGCTAATGTCATTAAATGAAGAATTAGAATCACAACGGTCACAACAAGAACAATTGCTGACAGACTGGGAAAATCTTAGCTTAGAACTTGAAGAAGCAGAAGAAAATAATTGACGAAAGGCAGGTTTCATATGACTTTAAAACGTATGAATGTAACGAAACCTAAGTATCAGCAAATTGCTGTAGATGTCGCAGCTAAGATTGCTGATCAAACATTTACAGTTGGAGACAAAATTCATGCACGCTCTACTCTGGCAAATAAATACAGTGTTTCTCCTGAGACAGCCCGAAAGGCAATCAGTGTCTTAGTTGATTTGGAAATTGTCCAAGCGAAACACGGTAGTGGGTTTTATGTTCACTCAATGGAAAAAGCCAAGCTCTTCGTCGACCAATACCAAGATGTCCAATCGATTCATGATTTAAAAGATGATCTGATTGCGAGTGTCAAAAAACAAAAAGAAGAGTTAAGTCAATTCTCGGAAATACTGGATAAACTTGTTGACCAGACGAAGCGTTTTGATTCACTCAATCCATTAAATCCAGTAACATTTACACTGACCGACGAAGCATCTCATCTTGAAATGACAATCAGTGAATTAAACCTGTGGCAAAGTACTTCTGCTACTTTGATCGCAATCAAACATGGGGATGAATTACTTGTTTCTCCTGGTCCGTATGCAAAACTTACCTCTGGCGATACAATTTATTTCGTTGGTCATGAATCAACATTACAGCGTGTTCAGAATTTTTTCTATCCTAATTCATAATACAAAAAGAACAGTTGAACTCTTTAAAGTTTGACTGTTCTTTTTAGTTTCTCATCTAAATGCCCCTAATTTGACAAAGTGACTACACGATGTTAATCTAGAATGGTCACTTTTTTTACAGAAAAGAAAATGATTTTCTTTACATGTAAATAAAGTTTTAACGTTAGCTAGTTTCATCAGTTAGTCTTTCAGGATGGATAAAAAATGTCGAAATCTTTTTTCCAAATCTTCTTGAAGAGACTGAACGATATTACTACGCTTTTAGAGTTATCTAGCTTCGGAGCTGGACGAACCTACTCAGCTTTTAAAAATAAGGAGGAATTTTGTTTTGCCCAAAGTAAAAGTATCGCATTTAACAAAAATATTCGGTAAAAAATCAAAACAAGCACTGGAAATGATCAAAGAAAACAAAGATAAGACCGAAATCTTGAAAAAGACCGGTGCTACAGTCGGAGTTTACGATGTCAATTTTGAAGTAGAAGAAGGAGAGATTTTCGTTATCATGGGTCTTTCTGGTAGTGGTAAATCTACCTTGATCCGTTTATTGAATCGTTTGATCGAACCAACTTCAGGAGATATTTTTATCGATAACCAAGAAATTGCAAAATTGGATAAAGAAGGACTTAGAGAGGTTCGTCGAAATAAGATGAGCATGGTTTTCCAAAATTTTGGTCTCTTCCCTCACCGTACAATTTTGGAAAATACGGAATACGGTTTAGAAGTACGTGGCGTTCCAAAAGAAGAGCGAACGGCTAAAGCAGAAAAAGCGTTGGAAAATTCAAGTTTATTAGCTTTTAAAGACCAGTTTCCCAATCAATTATCTGGTGGGATGCAACAGCGTGTCGGATTAGCTAGAGCCTTAGCTAACGATCCAGAAATTTTGCTAATGGATGAAGCCTTTTCCGCTCTTGATCCATTGATTCGTCGAGAAATGCAAGATGAGTTAGTCGATTTACAGGACAACGTGAAAAAGACGATCATCTTTATCACACATGATTTGAATGAAGCGTTACGTATCGGTGACCGAATTGCTTTAATGAAAGATGGTCAAATCATGCAAATTGGTACTGGTGAAGAAATTTTAACAAATCCAGCTAATGACTATGTTCGTACGTTCGTCGAAGATGTAGACCGTTCGAAAGTTTTAACCGCTCAAAATATTATGGTGCCAGCATTAACAACAAATATTGAAATCGATGGTCCAACCGTTGCTTTGACTCGTATGCGTCAAGAAGAAGTCAGTATGCTTTTAGCCGTTGATAAAAAACGTCAATTAAAAGGTGTAGTTAGGGCTGAGCGTGCACTAGAAGCTCGTAAAGCAGGTAAACCTTTAACTGATTATGTGGATGCAGATATCACTACAATCGATAAAGATATGCTCGTGAATGATATCTTCCCAATCATCTATGATTCACCTACACCAGTTGCTGTAACGGACAACAATAAATTGCTTGGCGTCGTCATTCGAGGCAGTGTTCTTGAAGCATTAGCAGAAACAGAGGTGAATATCAATGAATAACTATCAATTACCAGTCGCAAATTGGGTCGAAACGATCACAGAATGGATGACAAATACTTTTTCTGGTGTGTTCAGTTTCTTCCAATCAACAGGTCAAAGTTTAATGGATGGCATTACATCACTACTCGTTATGATTCCACCATTACTATTTATTCTTATCATAACAGCAATTGCATACTTTATATCTAATAGAAAAATTGGGTTGAGTTTGTTTACATTAATTGGGTTACTTTTCATTTATAACCAAAATTTATGGACAGATTTGATGAGTACCGTAACGTTAGTTTTACTATCTAGTGTCGTTTCTATTGTAATCGGAGTGCCACTTGGTATTTTAATGGCAAAAAGCAATAAAGCACAAAGTATTATTACACCTATTTTAGATTTCATGCAAACAATGCCAGGATTTGTTTATTTAATTCCTGCAGTTGCATTTTTCGGAATCGGTATGGTACCTGGGGTGTTTGCCTCAGTAATCTTTGCTTTACCGCCTACCGTTCGTTTTACCAATCTTGGTATTCGCCAAGTACCGAAAGAATTAGTTGAAGCTTCTGATTCATTTGGTAGCACAGGATGGCAAAAACTATTCAAACTTGAATTACCATTGGCTAAAAGTACAATCATGGCTGGAGTCAACCAAACAACAATGTTGGCACTTTCAATGGTGGTTATCGCCTCAATGATCGGAGCTCCTGGTCTAGGTCGTGGTGTTCTATCTGCCCTACAACGTGCTCAAGTCGGAAATGGATTTGTTAACGGTGTTGCTTTAGTAATTCTAGCAATTATCATCGATCGCTTTACGCAAAATTTAAATAAGAAAAAATCAACGACAGTAAAATCAAAACTATCTAAAAATCAAAAAATTGGCGGAATCGTGATTGCGGTTGTTGCTATCATTGCTTTGATTGGTGGTTCAACTCTTTTCACATCTGCTAAAAACGATGAAAAAACTATTTCTCTTTCTTATGTAGAATGGGATACAGAAGTTGCCTCTACTCACGTTGTCGGTGAAGTCCTAAAAGATATCGGCTACAATGTGTCGTTAACACCTTTGGACAATGCTATTATGTGGGAATCAATCTCAAAAGGTGAAACAGATGCAATGGTTGCTGCATGGCTTCCTGGAACTCACGGAGAGCAATACAAACAATACAAAGACAAAGTAGAGGACTTAGGTGAAAACCTAAAAGGTGCTAAACTTGGTATCGTCGTTCCACAATACATGGATGTCGACTCGATCGAAGAGTTAAGCGATCAAGCTGGTAAAAAAATCACCGGTATCGAACCTGGTGCAGGTGTCGTTGCAGCCGCTGAAAAAACGCAAAAAGCGTATAACAACTTATCTGATTGGTCTGTTGAAACCTCTTCTTCTGGTGCAATGACCGTTGCGCTTGGACAAGCTATCAAAAATAAAGAAGATATTGTTATTACTGGTTGGTCTCCTCACTGGATGTTTGCTAAATACGATCTTAAATATTTAGAAGATCCAAAAGGAACCATGGGAACAGAAGAAGCAATCCATACAATGGCTAGAAAAGGGTTAGAAAAAGAAAATCCTGAAGCCTATAATGTATTGAAAAACTTCCATTGGACAAAAGAAGATATGGAATCAGTTATGTTAGAAATCAATAACGGAACTGATCCAACTCAAGCTGCTAGAAATTGGATCGACAGTCATTCAAAAGAAGTTGCTGAGTGGAAAAAATAAAAAAAGAACTGATCACAATAAAAGTGGTCAGTTCTTTTTTTATGTATAAGGTACGATTCGAAGATTTCCTTAAACTATTCTGCTACACAAATCTTAGAAATATCCGTATAGTTTGTTTCGCTAATTCATCTGTCAGCTACTCTCTATTTTTATTGATATCTTCCAATGCATCTTCTATCTCTAAGCCATCCGTAAATAATGAGGCACCTTTACGGACAATCGTCAAATCACCATTTTGCTCTACTTATACGCGTTTGACCTCTGCAATTGTGTTGATAGTATGTAATCTAGCATAGTGCCAAAATCGTATGCTGATAGGTTTGCCAGTTTAACATTTTCCGGAATCTTCTGCCATTTATCCATTAAAATAATCGGTTGTCCATCCACAATTTGTTTATTCTCAGGATTTCTTCATTTTGCGATCCTTAACACAGTGACCTATGTCCCTCAAAAAAAAGTAATACGATTAAAAATCACAAAACAATGATTTGACAATTATAGATAACTCCGACAATGATTCCCCCCAAGACATAGTTCTGAATTTGATCCGAAGCACTCTTCGGCGCTAGATTCCCCTTACTCGAAATATTCATTTGTATCTTCTGTATCAGCTCTTTAATAAAAACTTTAAAATAGATTTTTGGACAAAAAATAATTGAAAATATGTTTTTGCCTTACTAATTTTGACATTACTAATATTTTTTATTGGGATATTTTCCAAATCTTCGCCACTACTAAACAATCCTCCTTCGGGTATTTTTATTTTTACAAATTTTTCATTTACATCGACTTCTCCCATTTTTTTGGGAAATTGATTTACCCTAAATTCCATTTTTTACCCTCTAAAATAATTTTAATAACCTTATTTACCATCTAACTGTAAAAAATTAATGTGAAACATCCTTTAACTCTATATTTCAACTGTTTTGTGTAAGTACAAAAAATCGCAAAAAAAAGAATAAGTGAAAATTGGAAATCCAATGGCCACAGACTCTTTATGTTTTGTTATTATTTTTATATATTAGCTCTATTTAACAGTTGAAATATAGATGAGTGGTTCACATTTGTTACTTAACAATATTAATTTACCATGATATCAAATTTACTCAAGTCTTTTCTATCGTCTTCGTTGTATATTCGCTTTTTTTAGGTATTTATACGCTGTTGATGTTTTCATGTTACACATTTTTGCAATATCACGAACTGATAAATTATTTATTTGGTATAGTCTTATTAGTTTATTTTTTTGAGATTTAGTAATAAAAGGTCTTCCTAATATTTTCCCTTGCCTTATCTAAACCGATTTTTACCCTTTCTATTGTATTTGAAACTTCGTATTCATTAAAACTACTCAAAATTTGAAAAAACATTTCCCCCCCAATTGAACTTGTATCTATATGGTCGATTAAACTAATATAATTATTCCTAATTCCATTAAATCTTCAATAGTGTTTACTAAAGTCCTAAGTTTTCTTGATAACCTATCATTTTTAAAAACAATAAGGTAGACTATATTGTTTTCATCACCTGCTAATTCCTTTATGTGTTTTAACATTTTTTGAAATTCCACCCGTTTGTCATTTCTACCACTACCATGTTCAGAGTAGATGTGATTACATTTCTGTTGCCTCATCATTTCTATTTTATTTTCTAGTGACATTTCTTGTCTATCATCAGTACTAACCCTGCAATATCCTAGCCTAACTATTTTCTTTTCTGTATTCTTTTTCTTTATCATGTATTGAAACCTCCTAATGATTGATATACTTATTATTATCTGTTTCAACCATTAGTTAGTTTCAATAAAGCTTTATCATATATTATTTTTTATCAACTTTCCCTTTAAGAACATCAAAATGGTAAACAATATCTGAAAGATTATCAGCTCTATTTAAAATGCGGTATCTTCTTTTTACATAAGGTATTTCATCTATTCTCCATCGTGACTCATCATTGTATCGATTAGTATCCAATTCCTTTTTGGTTAACTTTGCATTTACTAATAAATATTCCTCTTTTTTTCCATATGTTTTTTTTTTAGGATAATCGTTTCAAACTTTTCTAAAGACCTATTATTCTCAAAAAAAGAATTAATAATTAAACCACCATTTATCTGAAAAGTATCTTCTGAAAAAACGTTTCTACAAAATTATTTTGATTAAGAAGTACATTTATTGTAAAGTAGTATACAAAAATTGGCAAAGCTAACGTAAATACTATTGATACTAATCTTCTTATAGCACTATATTGATTCCAACTAACCTCAGTATTATCCATATATTCAACTTCATCAGGAAGAAGTTTATCCAGAATTGATGTGTATTCAGATAATAACGTAATAACTACTACAGCTCCAAATAAAGCAATAAACACTAGAATAATATTTGAATAAAGTACATTAAAAAGTCCTAGGATAATCTCTCGAATATTATTAGGAATCCATCTAGAAACATTAACTAACGAGATATATTTAGGTTTCCATAACAAAAAACATGAACTCAAAAATATAAGATACGTTAAAGGAATATTTACGGTATCCTCAGTAAGTTTTTTTTACTTCTTTCACTTGCTCAACTACACTTTTAATCATTTACCCTTCTCTATTAGCTATTTTATTTTTGTAAAAAAATGGTTTTATATTATTAATTAGATTATCTATCTACCCATTTCTTTACTTCATATGGATTTTCAGAGGGATTAGTATTTTTCAGGTATTCTTTTGCTCGTTCTTTCAAATCCCTTATTTCTTCTTTTAATTTATCTGGTATTAATGATTGGACATCCTCTAATTCGCAACCTAGTTCTATAATTTCAATTATTTGTGGATTCATATTCTTTTCTTCTAAAATACTTACGGAATAAGGACTAAACAAGTAATTTTCGCAATCTTCAATTGTTAGCAAGTCATTCTCTAATGCTTCTAGTAGTCCAATTACACTTACCAATACTAATCTTTCAGCTTCATTATTTTTATCAACACTTAATCTTAATTCCATATCTATTCCTCCTAAGGATTACTCCATCCTGGTTTTACTTTCACATTAAATACTCTGCCAGACTTACTTTGAAAATAATGTATAGAGACTTTTTTCCCATTCTTATCAAAGCCATCTTTATAAACTTTTTTCCAATCCCCAGACTCAATTTTTCTTAAATCAGATAAAGTACCTTTATTTTTAATTTTGTTTGTTGTAGTTCCATTTTGCCTTGTTTCAAACCCTTCTGGATATTGAGGAGCATCTTTTATTCCATTATAAGTATTTTGAATTTCTGAGTTACTATAATTATCACCACTCATAATATTTTGTATACTCATACCACCTACAGCTGTTGCATGAGCCCAAATACCTAATGCTTCTGCTCCCACTACTGGAATAGCACTTAGACTAGCTCCACCTGTTGCAGGTGCAGTTACTAAACTTCCTCCTGTACCACCCAAAAACCATAAGGCACCCCCGATATATTCTGCTCCAGATTGAAACACACCTAATAAATTCCCTACAAATACACCTTCATTATATCCTTTGTGTTGTTGTAATGAGTCTTTTACATCTCTTTCTCCAAAAATAGCATCCATTAATGCTTTTACACCATTATTTTCTAATACTTGATAACCTGCTCCTGCAAGAAATGATTTTAATGATTTAATATCATCCTTAGCTATCTCAACTGCCAAATCACTAGTTGCATCCTTATCTAATTTACCATTTTTATACACTTCATAAAATATTTCTCCGTTTTGAAGAGTTACTTTTTTCACTTCTATATTGTCTGCATGTCTTGCTTCATAATCAGCCCATTTAGTAGAAATATTGTTCTTCCATGTCAAATCTTTTGGAATAGTAAATGTTCCTGTCGTAACATTCCACGCTGTTTTTGTTTGTGCTAGTCCTTGATTTACTGCATTCTGCAAACTGGAAATTTCAGAAAACAAATTTGGTGAACTTGCATTAAATGCTAATAATTTACGTAATTGCTCTTCCAACTTTTGTTTGGAGGCACTATACATCCCAATTAGCATTGAATTTGCCATTAACTGGAATGATTTTGTGATATCAGGGGTTTTTGATGAATTAATATCTTTACGGATATCTTCTGCTTGATTCAGCAATCTATCTGCTCTTCTAATCTTTTCTTCTAATTCGGATTGTTTTAAATCCCCACTATTTACTTGAGAAATATATTCTTCTGGTAATTTCTTAACTGCACTATCTACTGCTTCAGAAAGTAGAATTCCTCCTTGAGCTAAAGGATACAACACCGATTGAAAATAGGTTTTTGCTGAATCATAAGCTTTACCCGTTAAAAATGGACTTGCTACTACAAAATCTGTAATTGCTTTTTGTAATTCATTATATCCTTCCACTTGTGATTTACACATAGTGGATACACTTGATGCTTGACTTTGAGAAGTAGAAACATACATATCAACACTCATTATCTGTTATCCTCCTCTGCGAACGCTTTTCTTTTTTCATAACCGATATCATCTAATTGGTTTAATATTTTCTTTTTTTGTACACGAAGTTCTTCTTCATCATTTTCTAAATAATCCATTACTTGTCTTGATTTTTGTGAGAATTCATCAAATATTGATTTAAAAAAATTTCCTTGTTCATTTTTATCAAACTGATAACAGACATCATCAAAAAAATGCATTGCTTCGTAAAAATGTTGGTCATAGCTTTCTTTGACTCTCTTTACTTGATTTACTTCACTCGATAGTGTTTCTTCTTTTAAATATAATTGCTTTTCTTCTTTTTGAATCTCTTCTAATTTTCTCATTTTCCTAAACTACCTAAAGGTTTAAAAAGAGTGTTTCCAACAGTTTGGTCTAAAGCTTCAAAATCTTTAGCTACGCTTTGTAGATTATTAGATGCTGCAAATACTGCCTGTGCTACCTTAGTAGCTGTTTCTTGAGCTGTAGTAATGGCTTCTTGTGCATTATCGTTACCTACCACTGTTGTTTGAGTATCGTTATTTATGTTAGATTGCTGGATTAACCTATCAGTTGCACTTTTTAGCGCAGTAGCCTTTTGGCTTGCTCCAGCTAAATCACTTTTTATTGCCATCAGTTACTCCTCCTTAAAAAACTAATTGTAATAAAATCTTATCACATATATCATTTTTATAATAGTTAAAATTTACTTAATAGTAATTATTTGTTTCATAAAATACTATTTATAATTTTATAGACTTTATAATATTCTAATTTTTCTTACTTATAATGAATATTTCAGGAAAAAAAGTGGTTGCGAATGATCATTCGCAACCACTAACGTTTATCAAATTTAGGAAAATATCTATTTACAAATATATCCATTTTCTTTTTGATATTTTGTAGTCTTGTTTTACTTTGCTAAAATTCCCACCATACTCTGCAGAATTGATATATTTATAGGCTTTTTAATACTTATTCAATGGCTTATGTTTAAAGTACTCTTTCTTTAATTTAAAAAAATAAGTTTTAGTAATTTCTTCTTCAACCAAATAGTCTTTAATGCTATATTTCCTATTTTGCGCCAACCTATCGTAATACCTATCAATTAGATAAAATTCTTCCGAATAATCTTTTTTCCTACTAATTTTTCTTGTACTATAAAGCCTTCTTCTAGTTTTTTCACTGGTTGCTTTGCTCTGTTTGGGTAAAAATATTTTTAATTTACAAATTCCCGCATTATCCTTTGTTTCAATAGCATATATGTTCAACCTTTTTTCAATCGATTCGATATCTTGATATTTCTTAGTTGATTTTTTATTATTCGGAATTTCTTCCCACTTTGCATATTCTCGATAAGCATTCATAAATGCATAATACAATATTGTGCCCCAACCAACATTGGGATAATAATATGCTTCTTTCCCTTGTAATTCACTATCAAACTTTATTTCAGAGAGTTCCTTTATTGGTTCATTATCCTCATAAGCATCCTTAATATTATCAAAACTCTCATCTTTTAATAACTCTTCTATCGTTATTCTTGCTAACAAAAAATAATACAAAAGTAGATAATAATGTCTATCATAATAACTTTCGCAAAATTTTTTTGCTAAATCTATAGTCCCATTTTTTTCTACATAATTTTTAGTTAGATAGAATAAATCATGCAAATAGAAATGCAAATTTCGAACAAAATTCATACAAAAATTGCTTTAATAAAATAAGAATGCTATCATTATTAAATTTCAAAAAAGTTATATTATCAACAGTTTTTATAAAAATAACCACCGCTGGGTAGGCGGTGGCAAGGAGTTCTTTTTACTTGAGGAGTAAAAATGAAAAGTGTTTTGTTTGGGTTTGTTATTGGGTATGAGTTAATAATAACCGCAAGGTTTGAAGAAATTATGCCTAAAACATTTAGGTTTTATTTAGAATGCTTAAGAAATAGTAAATTAGTTCCTAATTAAAAAAGCCAATAATAGCATCAAACGATTTACATTCGATAGTATTATTGGCTTATCTTTTTTACTTAGGCGTTACGTAAGCTAACGTATTCGCTGTGTCTTTATCGATTACTCTAAATGAAACGATTCCTAAACCAGCGACATTCATTTCGGAGATTAAAATAGAACCATCTTCATAAACATGTTCGACAAATGCTACATGTCCATACGTTCCATCAGCACCCGCTACTGTCGGTTGGAAACTAACGGCTGTTCCTGCTTTAGGTTTACTAGAAACCTCATAGCCATTCGCTTTACCTGTTGTACCCCAGTCCATTCCGTTGCCCATCGTTGTTTCGACAGAACCATCTAATTGAACGATGCGATTGTAAACATATTGTGTACAGTTTCCTAGTGCATATGCTTCTGAACCAGAATACGTTTCACCAGCATAATCTTTGAAGTCACTATCTGGATGACTATCTGAGACAATGATGCCACTTGTTGATGTAGATGGCTTTTCTTTGTCATATTCAGTCAAGTCATATTCTTCAATAAACGCATTCAATTTTTGGTCATAACTTGTATCTGTTGCGTAAACACCTGTTAAAGATTTTGTTGCTTCGCGGTAGCTCACAGCATTTGACTTCCAAGTACCTGAATAAATTGTTTTATTTGATTCTATACCTTTTTTCATTAATTTAGCATAATCTTCAAATGATTCTTTGTATCCAGGATATTTTTTGAAGGCAGCCTCAATCGTATACCAATTGCCTGATCCATCATCTTCTTGTGTAGAGAAGACAACTTTTTCACCTTTGTATTCCCCTTTGATCCCAAACAGATTATGATATGGCTGTTGACTTAGATCACTATTGCCAGAACCAGTTTCTAAAATAGCTTGAGCAATCATCACTGAAGCATATAAATCATTTTTTTGACCTACAGCACGGGCTTTTTCACCGATCCGACGAATAAATGTTTCAGTCGGTTCATTTTTTACAACCTTGATATTTTCATCTAATTGGGCTTCCGTAGGTGCATGATCAACGATTTGCTGTACAGGTTGCTCTTCCGGTGCTGTTTCGACAGGTGCAGTTGGTTGCGGAGCTACAGGTACTTCCTCCTCACTGCTTGCAGGAGGCTGAGCTTCTTCTGAGGACTCTGTACTAGTAGTACTTGATTCAATTGTGCCAGTCTCTGTTTCAGAAGTAGATGATTCTGTCGTTGTTGTCTCTTCAGTTGAAGAACTACTTTCGGTCGTCTCCATTGTTCCTTCTTCGATGGTACTCGACTCTGACTGGGTTAATTCATCAGCATGACCGATCACTGGTATTAAATTAACACTGAGCAGTACACATACCATCTGTAGTGATAATAATTTTCTTTTCATTCAAATTAGTTCCTCTCACATGTATTAAAGATTCTTTTTTTGATTATTGGAATCTATCACTCATTTTTTTGGCTGATCCCTATTTTTGTTAGGTAGTTAGGTGACTCTGTGGTAATTCTTAAAGCGCTAATTATTGCTTTTAGCAATGTCAGTTTTAAAGCTTCATGTGTGAGAATAACTAGAATCCCTTACTGCTATTAGGGTTATTAGGATGTTCTTCCATCTCTCCACCTACCTTTGTAACGCTAAAAATCTAGATTAACCTTCTATAAGTTGACTTTATTTTACCATAAGTATGAGGGGAAATCTCCTACTTAACTCAAAAGATTAGAAAGTTTCGAAAAAAATTCATGATTCAAGTAAAGTAAGTTCAATATTCAGTAATTATTAATTTTTTTTATTTTCGGTACATATAAATCACCATATTCTGTTTTTTTAATCTTATTGCTACTTTCCTTTTTAAGATAGTTGCCCTCTATCCTTATTGATTTTTTTACTTTGATATTGCCAGTTATTTTCTCTTTGACATTCAGATTGAATTCACCCGCATTTGAAAGTTTAAAGCTAGCAAATTTCTGTTCATTGGGTTTAGCATAAACAAAGCTTTGCCTCGTTGAATTAGAATCAGAAATACTATATTTAATGGTCCCAGATTCCTTCGAATCTTTAGTAGCTGTCAATGTTAATTTATTGCCGTTTTTCTCAATTTTGAGGTTTGCGGAATTACTAAGCTGTGAACATACTTGGACAAGACATTGTTTTTGTCTTCTAGAATAATAGATTCGCAAACTTTTAGATTGATGGTTTGATTATTAAATGTTGGTTTAATATTATGATTTCTAACTTGATTTACTATCTTATTTCTTCAATTCACAAAATTCGGAATAGTTGTGGTTAATAATTCACCGCCAAATTCAAGCCAAATTAAGTTTTGAGTAATCCGATAATTATCAATAGTAGGGTTTATTTTGTAACCAAAGTATGAAATTAATGAAAGGCGTTCTTTTTCTGCGATAGTTGGTTCTGACGGGGTAAACCCAGAACTACCAGTAAGAAGTGTTCGATGTTCAATGTAAAATAGAGCTTGATTGCCCGCTTTAATCATATGGCTGCCTTCATCGGTCCAGTGCAAACAGCCTAACGATTTGACACTCCATGAGGAAATATAATTTGCAACTTTTTCATAATTTACTGTAACAGCGAATGAAGTAATTGGGGAAATTAAAAAAGCGATTAGGACTGTTAGTATACTAAACAGCGTAATCAGCTTATTGTTTTTCATATTCATTTACTTTGACGTTAACTTCTAATTTTAATCGAAATAAAAAACATACTAAGATTAGAGGGTAAACTTATCGACGGATGAGTTTACCCTCTATTTGCCTATTTTTAGGTTTATAGTAAGGAGTGAAAGGAAGATCGACCATAGTCTCTTGGACTTCGAGTCCCTACAAAAAAACGGTCTCCTTCACTGTCATTTTAAAATCTGGTTTAAGTATGTTGGGCTTCGAGCTCGTGTAAAGGAAATTAGGAACGAAATGAAACAGTGAAGAACCTTTCAAAAAAAGAAAGAAGATGAAAACATGGCTTATGTAATTGCATTGGATGTTTCTATGGGCAAAAGTTATAAAGTGCTTTATAAAGAGGAGCTTTGTCTCTCCCAAGGAGAGATTACTCATACCAGATCTGGTTTTGACTACTTGCTTCAAGAAATTCAACAGTTACCCGAAACACCCAGTATCGTCTTTGAATCAACAGGCGTTTACTCAAGAGTAATTGAAACTTTTTGTCAAAATAATCACTTACCCTATTGTCTATTGAATCCCTTAGAGGCAAAAAAACAGCTTGATAGTGGGTTGCGTGTTCTTAAAACAGATAAGCAAGACGCTCATCGTCTTGCACAAACTCACGGTCAATATGAACGGAAGATCAAACAACACCAACCTGTTATTTATGAAGAATCCCATGATTTAGCTCGCTTTTATCAAGAGGTAGAAACAGAAATCAAGAGACTAAGAATGTACTTACACACAGCTCTTGAACTTAGTTTTCCAGAACTAGAAATCCTTTATACGAAAACTAATACTGAAAAAAAACAAAAAAAAGCTACCTCCTACTGAAACCGTAGTTAGCTAAAATTGGTCTAGAACGATTCAACAGTTATTTGTTAGAGTGTTCTTTCTATTTTGTAAATAACTTCCTCCAAGTTCATTATAGCTGGACTGATCGGAAAACATCCGATAAATGATACGTATTAATAAATGAACGGTCGCAACAACCGATTTTTTGTGTCCAGCATTTCTTCTTACCCGAAAGAAAAATGCTTGGATTCGATTGGGTTTCCCTTGGGAAACCGCTAGTGCTCCTTGCGCTAAGACCTTCTTTAGATAAGAATTTCCTTTTCCTACCCGTTTACTTCGATTCTTTCCAGCACTTTGATTGTTTCCTGGACTCGCTCCTGCCCATGAAGCCAAATGTCCAGATGTCGGGAAAACAGACATATCTACCCCCACTTCTGCGAGTACAACTGCCGCTGTTCTTCGATTGATTCCTGGGATTTCCTCCAAACGTTCTACGTATTCTTCATAAGGAACGAGATAGTCGTTGATTGTTTCTTCGACTTCTACTAGTTGTTTTTCTAAGCACTCAATTTGAGTGAGATGAAGAGCTAACATTTTACGATAATGAGGTGTCATAAATCCTTCTAGGGATTCAAGCAATTGAGGCACTTTTCTGCGTAAGGTAGTGTACACACACTCGAGAATGAGTGACTCTGTGATTGGTTTATTTTCAATTAAGGCATAGAGTAAGGCTCTGCCAGATTTTCCGTAGATATCTTTAATCACTGAGGTTAATTTGATTCCAGCATTCTGCAGGACCATGTGCCCCCGATTTTTTTCTCAATTCAGATCTTCTACTAAGTGCTTGCGATAACGTGTTAAGTCTCTCAATTCCTGAATAGGTTCTGGTGGAACAAAACTTGTAGGAACGACTCCTAATCGAGTGAGACGAGCAATCCATTCCGCATCTTTCATATCCGTTTTTTTTCCTGGAATATTTTTGATGTGGCGAGGATTCGCCAACTGTAAATCAAAATGATTTTGTAAAATTCGCCAGACACATTTCCAATAAACACCCGTGCTTTCCATGCTTATGTGTGTGACTTCGTAAGAAGTCAACCAATCAGATAAGTCAAAAAGACCACGAGTTGTCGTATCAAAACTACCAAAGAATTTTTCTGGGCGTTTTTTTCCTTCAGCAGAACGAATAATACACGCAACAATTACTTTTTGATGGATGTCTAATCCAGCACAACAAGAACGAAGTACATCTTCCATTTTCAACATTCCTCCTTGAAAAAAAGTACAGAAGAGGCTATTCTACTTATAGAAACAATTTATTTTTATACGCAGGTTCTACGACCTAATGATTGGTGCAAATAAGTAGAATGATCTAGTTTGTCCCTCAAGGTTACTTGGAGAAGAACCTCAATAAGCGATCGACCTACAAGCCACTTCTGTCATCTCTAGTATGACAGGAAATAGCCTGTAGGTCGATCACTTTATTTTCATTCTGTTTGGTGAGGGCGGTAGCCCTCATGAGTGTTTGTCCCAGCCTCCTTCAATGTTAATTAGTTTTCCTTAGTGAACAAAGAAACAACATTTGGGTTATTAAAATATTCTCTATTAGACTCTTCAGAGTACTTGCTTAGAAATTTATTTTCAATCCCGAATAGAGATTCTAAAAATGAACGGTCAATATAATAGTCATTTAGAATATCATTTAATGAAAATAAGTGATTTTTAAAAATTAAGTCTAGCAAAGAACGAACTTTTCCGGGTCTAATAATCGCGATATCTTCATCCAAAGGTTCATTTTTTTTGTAGTCTTTTCGATTTAGAGTCGCGTAAAAGTAACGATTTTCTTCAAATGTTAGTAGTCCCATTTTATAAGCACGATACTCTAAAGCGCCAATTGAAACCATATATTTCATTTTCAAATCCAGATATGATTCTGGATTTGATTTCTTTGAAATAGTTGCAAAGTCCGTTAAAAATTGCTCTTTCGGAAGAAGGAAAAAAGAGGCAAAGTCATTGGCTTCTTTTTCAATTATTTTATGTTCATCTTTTGTTAAGCTATCCATATCAATCTTGTAATGCAACAACAAGTGCCCTAATTCATGGGCTAAATCAAAATTTCTTCGAACTGCTGATTTTTTTTTGTTACCAAGAATAATAAACGGTTTTTCTTGACTAGTCCAAGTACTATACGCATCAATACTTGTTCCCATATTTTTTTCTAAAATATATATTCCTGAAAGTTCAAGCTTGTAAAGAAGCTCTGAATTTGATTGTAAATCCAATTTTTTTCTAGCATTTTCAGCAATATTCTCTAGTTGTAAAAGCCTGTCATTTGTTTCCATTGACCTATTATAAAGTGGAATTGATTCGTCTCTTAATAGTGGAAGGGGACTAGTTGGCAAATTGAGTTTACTTTCAAACTTATCTAAAAAATAACTAGCAAAATCAATAAAAGTTGTTTCCATTTTTGTTTTTTTACGAGCCTCTCGATCCTCAGCACGGTAGGCAATACTTTCAACATTGGAAATATTAGTTACAAATGGTTCTGTATAGAAAAATTGAGCTTTTACATTAAAAACTTTTTTTAATTCATTAGCCACTTCAAATTTTGGTACAGTATATTGATTTTCATACTGCCAGATTGCTTGTTCACTTAAACTTAATTTGTCAGCAAGTTCCTTTCTGGAGAGACCATTTAATTCTCTGACACTTTGTAATTTCTCTCCGAAAAACATTGTAATCACATCCTTGCTTATTTGTTGGAAAATTAGTTTCCAGATGCTTCTTTTTCTTCTTCAGGGATGGAATAACCAAATGCGTTTGAATCACCTGAGAAAATAGTCTGATCAGACACTTTTTCATTCATAATTGGTTCTACATCTTCAGTAGTAATTTCATACTCACTATCTTGAATAAGATAACTTAAATCTTCAATTAGCTCTAAGTTCATCGTTTGACGATTAGGCATGGTTAATTGAATGGATTCAACGAATTTAGTTTCATCATCAATTTCGTAAGTCACAATATAAAAACGTGAGTATTTTTGAGTAACGTTCAGTTGCTTGCCTTCTATAACAGCCCTTACTTCTTCTGGGTCATTTAATTCAAGTTGAATTTGTTCTGGTTGAGCAACAAAGTTTTGGTCGCTATTTTTTAAAACATTTGTATTTATGTCAGCTAAATTTACCAAATAATTATCTTCATTGGCTTTCTTTTTTTGATCATTAAAAGATTTTTTCACTCGTCTAGCGTTTTTTACGATAACCATATAATTTTCAGCATTTTCGCTAATTGTAAACTGTAAATATTCCCAAGTATAGCCAGCTTTTTCAATTTTAAACTGTACATTGTGGTTTTGTCCAATTTTAGAAACTTGATCATCGATGTGATTTCCTTTTGTCCAAGCGTATGCACCACTAACACTCATTGACTCTTTTTTGCTTTTTCGTTCTTCAAGATACTGTAAGTACCCTTTCAAAGTACCATCAACTATTGCTTTACTAATTGTTTTATCTAATTTAAATTCATCCATACATAAACCTCCAATCTATTTGACTCTATTAGTATACAACATTTTTAAAGTAAAAACATTAATTTCCGTTTTTTTTTAAAGTAGAAATATTGGATTAAAAATTTGGATGAATAAAACGCTTATTTTCAAAGTGATGAAACAATGATACAGAGATAAAGTACAATTTTCTCTGTTCGCTATAAAAACTTACTACTCAACTAGTTACTCTACCTCATAACATTATCTCACTAATACACTTCTCAAAATATTCTTACTCCCTTAGTTAAAATAATATAAAGCGAAATCAAAACTACCTAATTTGATAGAATTCAGAGGATACAATATTATTAACTAGAAAAACTTAATTATTTATTTCTAACATTTTCTATTAATAGAATATGAACATTTTCAGCGTTTACAGTAGATGTTTTTAACCCCCTTTTTAAATGATGGTTTTTCTCTTAAAGAGTATCTACGTTTTACTCTACTTACATCAAGCTTTCTAGCTAAAAAATCTCTGATAGAAAACACCAAAAAAGCGACAATTTCGTCGCTTTTGGTAGAATTTTGGAAAACTGGCAGTAAAAACGGTAGCTTACTCTCCTAGATTTTTGTTGGTTTAACGCGTTTTTACTGAGTTATCCAATCATCGGCGGTACATCTTAAACTCAAGGAACAAGTCATTATAAATACCCAAATATTTCCCACCTAAGTCTTCATAAACTTCCAAATGCTTAATCACTTCATCACTGGGATAAAACTGTTCATCGCTTGAAATTTCTTTAGGTAACAACGTTTTCGCTGCTTTATTAGGTGTAGAATAACCAATATACTCTGCATTTTGAGCAGCATTCTCAGGTCGTAGCATAAAATTGATAAATTCGTAGGAGCCTTTAATATTTTTTGCTGTTTTAGGAATCACGATATTATCAAACCACAAGTTAGAGCCTTCTGATGGAATCACATAATGTAAATGTTCATTTCCATCAAGCATTTCAGCGGCTTCACCCGAAAAGGTTACAGCAGCTGCACTTTCCTCGTTGATCATATACATTTTGATTTCATCTGCAACAATTGCTTTCACATTCGTTGTTAGTTTGTTTAATTTATCCGTTGCTTTACGCAACTCTTGATTATTTTTGCTGTTCAAAGAATACCCTAAACTATTTAAGGATAATCCTAATACTTCACGAGCACCATCAATCAACATCACATTATCTTTCAATTCTGGTTTCCACAAGTCGTCCCAATGCTTAATTTGATCTTCACCGATAAATTTGTCATTGTAGATAATGCCTAATGTTCCCCAAAAATAAGGAATCGAGTATTTATTTTGTGGATCGAAATCTAAATTTAAAAAACGTTCATCAATATTTTCTAAGCCTTTCAGCTTCTTATGATCAATCGGTAATAGCATTTTTTCTTTCATCATTTTTTGAATCATATATTCAGAGGGAATCGTGATATCATAGGCCGTACCACCTTGCTGGATTTTCGTAAACATGGCTTCATTCGAGTCAAACGTTTCATAATTGACCTTATATCCTGATTCTTGTTCAAATTTACGTAATAAATCTGGATCGATATAATCGCCCCAATTATAAATCGTCAACGTATCAGCTCCAGCCATACCACTGGCCTTTTCTAATTGACGAACTCCAAAAAATAAAATCAGAATGATGGCTAAAATACCGATAAACAAAGATTGTAGTTTTCTCATTTAAGGTTCGCCACCTCACTTTGTTCTCGCCGTATTTTTTTGACACGTTTAGACGTATTATCTTGACTGATAAAATAATAACCAATCACTAAGATCATAGAGAAAATGAAAACTAGTGCACTTAAGGCATTTATTTCTAAACTGATCCCTTGTCTTGCTCTAGAGTAGATTTCAACGGACAGTGTTGAAAACCCGTTTCCTGTAACAAAAAAGGTCACGGCAAAATCATCTAGCGAGTAGGTAAATGCCATAAAATAACCAGCGATAATGCCTGGTGATAAAAACGGCAAAATAATATTTTTGATTACTTGTAGGTTATTGGCACCAAGATCACGAGCAGCATCTACCATCGAATCATTCATCTCTTGTAATTTCGGTAATACCATCAATACAACAATCGGAATACTAAATGCAATATGAGACAATAGCACACTTGTAAAGCCTAAACTAATAAATCCAACAGCTGTGAAAAAGATCAAGAAACTGGCACCAATAATAACATCTGGTGACACCAATAAAATATTATTGAAACTCATTAGTGTTGTTCTTGTTTTTCTTCGTCTTGTATAATAGATTCCCATCGCACCAAATGTTCCAATGATCGTTGCTAACAACGCAGATAAAAAGGCTAACAAGAACGTATTCAACACAATAATCAACAAACGAGTGTCTTCAAAGACCGCTGTATAATTTGCAAGTGTGAAACCTGTAAAGGTATTCATTGTGTCTGTATCATTAAATGAATAGAAAATCAGGTAGAAGATTGGCGCATACAGTAAAGCAAAAACGATGATCAAATACAAGTATGACCATTTAAATTTTTTCTTTGTCATTTCACCCGCCCCTTTTTCTTCTTCTCACCGGTCAGTAACATCACAATAAACATTGCCACGATCAAAATCACACCAATCGTTGAACCCATCCCCCAATTTTGTGTCACCATAAAATGCTCTTCTATGGCAGTTCCAAGTGTGATCACACGATTTCCACCAATCAAACGGGTCAACATGAATAAAGAAAGTGAGGGTATAAAAACCGCTTGAACCCCACTTTTCACTCCATTTAATGAAAGAGGAAAGATTACTCGTTGGAATGTCTCAATACTATTGGCACCCAGATCACGACTAGCACTGATCAACGAAGGATTTAACTCTTCTAACGCATTAAAAATCGGTAAAATCATAAATGGTATCTCAATATAGGTTGCAACAAATAGAAAACTAAAATCTGTAAATAAAATTTGGTGAGAACCGATACCAAGAAAACTTAAAAACTGATTCACATTACCGTGAATACTAAAAATTCCAATAAATGCGTAAGCTTTCAGTAAAAGATTGACCCACGTCGGTAAAATCACCAACATCAACCACAATTGTTTATGCTTTAATTTCGTCAAAAAGTACGCTGTTGGATAACTGATCAAAAATGTAAACAATGTTATCAAAAAGGCATACCAAACTGAATTAAGTGTCATAGTCAAATAAGTTCCTGAAGTAAAATACGTTTGATAATTTTCTAACGTAAACTGCCCATTCATATCAAAAAATGACTGATAAATAATCATCAAAACGGGCGCAATCACAAACAATAACAGCCACATCATATAAGGAATCGAATAAATCCGACGAATTGTTTTCATTATTATTCCTCCTATTCTTCGTAGCTTTCTAAACGAGCATCAAAATCTTCCTCCGACTCATTAAAGCGCATCACGTGAATGTCCTCTGGTTCAAAAAAGAGACCCACTTTCGCGCCTTCAGTGGCTTTTCTAGTTGAATGAACCATCCATTCATTATGGTCTTCATCGTAACAGATGATTTCATAGTGAACCCCACGGAACAATTGTGTATCCACAGTAACGACTAATTTCCCTTTATCTGCAGTGGTGATCGTTAAATCTTCTGGACGTAGCATTATTTCAACAGGCTCAGCTTGACGCATACCACCATCCACACATTCAAAACGTTTGCCGACAAACTCAACTAAATTATCTTCGATCATTGTACCGTTAACAATGTTACTTTCTCCTACAAAATCAGCCACAAAATGATTGATTGGTTCATCATAAATATCCACAGGGGTGCCACTTTGTACGATATGGCCTTTGTTCATAACAAAAATTTCATCACTCATTGCCAAGGCTTCTTCTTGATCATGCGTAACAAAAATGAAAGTAATCCCTAAACGTTGCTGTAGTTCACGCAATTCATATTGCATATCGGTCCGTAATTTTAAATCCAACGCAGAAAGTGGTTCGTCTAATAACAACACTTTTGGTTCATTGACGATTGCACGAGCAATTGCCACCCGCTGACGTTGACCACCAGACATTTCACTGATTTCACGTACTTCATAACCAGGCAATTGCACCATGCGTAGTGCATCTTTGACTTTCTTTTCAATTTCTTTTTTCGGTATTTTTTTGATTTTTAACCCGAACGCGACATTATCAAACACATTCATGTGAGGAAATAAGGCATAATCTTGAAATACGGTATTAACCTGACGTTTATTCGCTGGAATATCATTGATTCTTTGCCCATCAAAATAAATATCCCCTTCGGTGGCATCGGCAAAACCTGCTAAAATACGCAAAATCGTTGTTTTCCCACAGCCTGAAGGACCTAATAGCGTATAAAATTTCCCTTGTTCAATTTCAAAACTGACATTTTTTAACACTTTTTCATCATCATACTGTTTAACGACATTTTCAAATGTAATAATATTTTTTTTCACCCGCTGATGCCTCCTCTATTAAAATTGAACTATTTTTTTAACACAGTCACAACGTTCCGCTTCGCTATAACTTGTACTTTTTAACATCTGCTCATTTCACTTCGCCTTACCTATACTTATAAATAAGATTCTGTCGCTACAATCAATACTCGACTTTTTCCTTTTGAATGATTGATCAATTGATGAGGTTCTGCTGCTTGATAATACATTGCTTCCCCTTTTTTGGCTGAGTAGGTTGTTTCACCTAGTATCAATGATACAGAACCATCGATTACATAAATGAACGTTTCAGATAAAGAAGGCTCAAATGTTTTATACTGACCACCCTTGTCAAAAGTTAAAACAATGGGTTCCATTTCTTTTTCATTGGATTCAGGAATCAGCCATTTTAATTCATAACCATTTTCTTCATCATAGTAAAGCGTACTATCTTGATCTTTATAAACAATTTTCTGCTCTAAAGTTCGTTCACTAAAAAATTGTTCGGGGCTAATACCCAGAACTTCTAAAATATTAAAAAAAGTTTCCATGGATGGCGAGCTTAAATCACGCTCCAGTTGAGAAATATATCCTTTCGTCAGATCTGTTCGTTCGCCTAACTCTTCTTGCGTTAAATTTTTCTGTACACGTAAATTCCGCAACTTCTCACCAATTTCCATCAGACCACCTCATTTCTTTTAAAAAAAATTATAAAAGTTTGCTAATACTAAACTAGAAGTTTAATTTTACTTTTTCTAGTATACGAATTTTTCAAAAAATAGCAACAAATTTCTACAATAATTTTGTATTTTTTTAATTCAATCTCATACTAGTATACTAGCATCGATCGAGTTATTTTGACAAAATAAAAAAAGGGGTGGGACATGACTCTATTCGTCACACCCCAGCCCTAAGCAATCTGGATAAATGGAGGAAGCAGGAGCAACTTCCTCTTATTTCTCAGAGTTAACTACTTTTACCCCAACCTCTTCCTTGTCTTCTATCGTTTGGCTACCCCTTTTTCTATCAAGTTTTAACGGAATCAAGTAATTTACCAACAAGGCAATCCCCATTCCAATAAAACTATCTACTACTCTAGCAAATGCATAACCATAAGAGCGATCAGCAGGAATCATAAAAACGATCGTCAACAAAGTTGCACATGCCCCAACGGTTCCTTCTTGGTAACCTAAAGTAGCTAACAAAGCGATCATCAGAGTGATGATTACAGGAATAAAAATCAACTGCACAAGCTCTGTTCTACCTAACAAATTAAATACACCAATCACAACAACCGACATCAGTGCGCCCATTACATTGCCAATAATACGATGCTTACCATATTTCAGCGTATTCTCCATATCTTCTCTTAACGTAAAAACAGTGGTAATTGCCGCAACGACATATGTTTCTCGTTTTAACAAGATACTCACTAAAATACAAAAAAAGACACTCAACCCTGTTTTAAATGTTCGCATACCAATTTTTAATTTCACCAAACTATATTCCTTTCAAACGTTATAAAACTATACTATAAGATATTTTCAGCTTATGACAACTAAGCTTGACTCCTTTATTTTAACTTATTTTGCGGTTATTAAGAAGGGGTCTTCAAGAAGAATTTGCTAAAGATAAAAAGAGAATATGTTATGATAGTAACAATCATACTAAATTGTTTAAAAGACATGCTATCTCTAAACTAAAGTTAGCCTAATTTTTTAAATACAAGGAGGATATTTATGGACCAATTTTCTGGATTTCGTGTTAATGAAATAGATGGTCAAGTTACGACAACGATAGAAAAATTAGCACTCAATGACTTATCTAAAGGGGATGTGCTCATCAAAACAGCCTACTCCTCAGTCAACTATAAAGATTCATTAGCGATCAAAGAAAATGGCGGTGTTATTCGTGATTACCCGATGATTCCTGGAATCGATTTGAGCGGAACTGTTTTATCTTCCAAAGATGATTGCTTTGAAGCAGGTCAACCTGTTTTAGTCACTGGTTACGGTCTAGGTGTAACCCATACAGGAGGATTTGCCGAAGTCGCTCGTGTTCCCGGTGATTGGATTGTTCCTTTGCCTAATGAATTAAGCTTAAAAGAAGCTATGATTTTTGGTACGGCTGGCTTTACCGCTGCTTTGTCTGTACAAGCACTTGAAAATCATGGATTAGCGCAAAATAAAGAGGCAGAGATTTTAATTACAGGAGCCTCAGGTGGTGTAGCAAGTTTAGCAATCGCGATGCTAAAAAAAAGAGGCTATTACAATATCACTGCGTTAAGTCGGAAAAAATCAGCAATCGATACGTTAAAAAAAATCGGTGCAACTAGGGTGCTTTTAATGAATGAATTTATGCCTGACAAAATAAAACCGTTAGCAAAACAAACGATCGACTTTGCAATCGATACAGTTGGTGGTGAAATTTTGGCAGCAATATTACCTCAACTTCGATATGGTGGCTGCATCGCAATGTGCGGCAATGCAGCTGGGATCAAATTAACTACAACTGTTTTACCGTTTATCTTAAGAGGGGCGAATCTACTTGGAATTGATTCAGTTAATGTGCCCATGAAACAACGTCTAGCTATTTGGCAACGTTTAGCTACCGATTTAAATGTTTGTCATCATGAACTGGTCAATGAGATCGCTCTACAAGCCCTACCTCAAACCTTAGAACAATTACAAGCTGGCACTCACGTTGGCCGTACGATTGTTAAAATAAGCTAAAGGAGCAACCCATAAATGAATATTTTAATCACAGCAGGTGGAACTTCTGAAAAAATTGATACTGTCCGTTCCATCACGAATCACTCAACAGGACGTTTAGGAAAAGAAATCGGTGAACTGTTCTTAGCACAAGGTCATCGTGTTACTTACATTACTACACCTCAAGCTGTCCAACCTACGAAAGAATCAAACTTAACTATTATTGAAATCGACTCTACAAAAGAACTAGAAACGACTTTACTTGAACAGTTTGACCACCAGAAATTTGATGGGATCATTCACAGTATGGCGGTTAGTGACTTTACGACTGAAACAACCCTTTCGGAAGATCTTTTCATTGAAAAACTTGCAGCTAAATTAACGGCAGATGGGCACTTACCTGATGCAACAGATTTAAGAGAAACACTGTATCGCAGTTTAGATGAAATCGGTAAAACGATTCAACAAGAAAAAAAAATTCCTTCTGGAACTGATCGCCTCTTGCTTTTTTTGAAGAAAAACCCTAAAATAATTGCAATGCTGCGAAAGCAACAACCACAGGCGGTTCTTGTTGGTTTCAAATTATTAGTCGGTGTTTCTACCGAAGAATTGATTCGCGTGGGACAATCGATCTTAATTAAAAACAACTGCGATTTGGTTTTAGCCAATGACCTTGAAGAGATTCAGGGCAGCCAACATAAAGGAATTTTGATCGACGCCTTGGGGCAAACAGAAACTGCTCAGACAAAAAAAGAAATTGCCCAATTAATCGTGAAAAAGGTTGAAGAAAAATGGAGGAACCAATGATGAAAACAATCTTATTAGGTATTTCCGGTAGCATTTCTGCCTATAAAGCAGCTGACATCACTAGCCAATTAACTAAATTAGGTTACAATGTCGATGTAATCATGACCACCAATAGCACAAAATTTATCACGCCATTGACATTGCAGTCTTTGTCAAAAAATCCAGTTCATACAGACGTTATGGAAGAAATCGCACCTGAAAAAATCAATCATATCGAATTGGCAAAAAAAGCTGATCTTTTTTTAGTTGCTCCAGCGTCAGCTAATAGTTTAGCTAAACTAGCTAACGGTATTGCAGATGATATGCTTTCTACTGTCGCGTTAGCTTTAAAAGAGGACGTACCTAAATTTATTGCACCAGCAATGAATACTTATATGTATCAAAATCCGATCACACAGCGAAACATAGCAACTCTAAAAAAAGTTGGGTATCAGGAAATCAATCCCCGAGAAGCATTATTAGCTTGTGGTGATTTTGGTCGCGGCGCTCTTGCAACAGTTGAAGAGATCGTTGCTACAATCAATGACGTATTAACGAAATAATTTTGAGGAGTCATTTATGAAAAACACAAAAACATTCACATTAACCGCTATGTTTTTAGCGATCTTGATTTTATTGTCTGCGGTTCCTTTTTTAGGCTTTATTCCAATTGGACCGATCAATGCAACCACGATGCACATTCCAGTAATCATCGCTTCAATTGTTTTAGGCCCAAGAATCGGTGCTTTTTTAGGAGGCGTTTTTGGTATCATCAGTATGATCCGAAGTACCATCATTTTGTCGCCTCTGTCATTTGTTTTTTCACCGTTTATCCCTGTTATTGGAACGGACCAAGGTAGTTTTAAAGCGATCATCGTTGCCATGGTGCCAAGAATTTTGATTGGAATTGTTCCTTATTTTGTCTTTATGGGATTAAAGAAGCTCACGAAAAACAAACCAACTTCTCAAACGTTTAGTTTGTTTATAGCAGGTTTTCTAGGCTCCGCAACAAACACGATTCTCGTAATGAATTTGATTTATTTTCTCTTTAAAGATTCTTATGCACAAAGTATCGGTGCTAGCGGTACAGCAATTTATACAGCTATATTAACAGTTATTTTTACTAGCGGTGTTGTGGAAGCAATCGTTGCGGCTGTTGCAACAGTTGGAGTGACCTCTGTGTTATTACGATTAGTAAAAAATAATGCGACACAAAAATTATAAAAAAGATTGGAGCCGTTTTAACTGCTCCAATCTTTTTTATTTCTTCTGTTTTTTTAATTTATACGCATACTCACTTGCTTTGAACAGCAAGCCATTAACAGGTAAATCAAATTCGCCGATAAATTCATTGACTGTTGGATTGAAATTAGACTTAAATTTAATCAAACCATCACTCAAACTGCCTTCTAACCCACCCATATTACAAGATGTACAGCCTCTTTCAAAACATTCATTGATTGCATCAAACCAAGTAAGATATGCAGGCATATAGCGTTTATAACGATCGTCCATTCCAGCATAAAGAATTTCACTCGTTGAGCCAAACGTGATTGCTAACGCTCCAGCAACAATAGCTACATCACCTGAATGTGCGATATTTTCTTCGAGTTCAGTCATTTCACGTGTTAAAGAAAAATCAAGTTCTTCTAAGTTATGACGTTTTTTTACTTGATTTTCTTTCAAATTCGCCAGATCTTCTTTGTTTTTTTCAAAACGGATTTTGGTTTCTTCATAACGTTCTTTCAAGTTTACTTGCGCTAACATTATAAAAGAATTTTCAGGATAAATTTTCAATAGCTTTTTAAAATAATCACTATTTCTAAGCGAGATATTTTGACGCTCTGTCGTTAATTCAATAACTTTAGCAAAATCATCCACTAACTCAGTGTGCCCCATTTTAACAGTGACCCCTTTTTTCTGAGCTTGTTTCATCATTTTCTTTGTGCTTTTTGACAATTGTTCTTCACTGAAATCTTCTTTATAGATATTGGCTTGAAAACGTGGTTGGATCGTCGCATCCATTGCCATCGTCAATCCTTGATGTTTCGCACCACTTGCGATCATATTCTCGATGATCGATTGGGCCATTGGATCGATGGTTTGCTCTTCGCCTAAATGAAAATCTTTATAGTGAACAGTTGGGTCCATTTTTACAAACAAAGCACGTTTTTTCTTACCGAATTTCTTTAGTTCTTTAAAAAAGAATGCAACAAGTTCTGCATTTGTGTAATCCATGATTGGACCACGAGGTGTATAGAGCATTGAAAATTTCATTGGTAATGGTCGAATCAAAACCAAACTAGAGGCCACTAAAGTCCCATTTTCGTACACCCCAACGATTTCAGATCCCCAGTTATCTTTCACTTTAGCCCATGCAGACGATTGTAATAAATTGCATAAGGGATGATGTTCCACAAATTTATCGTGTTCTTTGGCATCAATGCCAATTTTAAATTCAAACATTATAGAAAACTCCTCTACATTTTTGCTTCTGTATTACCATATCATAATTTATTCTACAGGAACAGTAAAGTTTTTCATGAAATTGGTTAAAAAACTTTAAGAGACAGAATCAAAACGATAGTTGTCTTGAATCAGTCTCTTAAAAATAAATACTTATAACACTTCTTTATTGATTAAAGTCGTTTTTCAAAGTGAACGGATTTATTGATCCAGTACATAATCGGTGCAGCTACCGCCATAGTCGCAAATTCACTTAGTGCTAGTGTTGCGTAGTTCCCCCAAAAGGCTGCTCCGCCAGCTGGTGCCAGCATAAATGCAATAATGCACATGGTTGCAGTGAAAAACAAGGTATTCAGTGCTAAACGTGCGATAACATTAGGAACTCTTTTTTGTAATAAGGCAGTTAGCCCTAGCGAAATAAAGGATTGTAGGCCGCCATACAGGGCATCCATAGCACCAAAGCCAAAGAAAAAATTATAGACAACGACTCCACCTAAAACGCCCCACATCAATTTCCGATTGAAAACAACTAAGTGATTCAAACTTTCAGAAATTCTAAATTGGATTGGTCCTGACGAAACGGGTGCTACTAAAATCGTTAAGCCAAGATATAACGCCATTACAATACCATTCATGGTAATTGCTTTTACCTTACTGTTTGTTGAAACAGTATGTTGCATAGTCTCCCCTTCTTTCTCCGAGTTTTTTTACAAGGGATGGTTGATGAACCTTGAACCTCATTGTAGCATATGTTCCACGATTGACAAAGCCCTATATGTTAGAGTTTTTGTCTGTTCATAATATTTACGTTTAACTTTTTTTGTTGTTTATTTACTTTTTTTTGTGGCAAAATTGTGGCAAACTTATGAATCGCTTTTTTTATTTTTACAACTTTAATACAATAAACATACATTTTTAACAACCGCATATGTCGTTGCAACCAAGCACATACCATGTTAACAGTTTGCCTTTTTATTGAAAATATGTAAATAACAAAGCCTGCACTATTAAGCGCAGGCTCTTTTTATATTTTAGGTGGGCATAGATTAATTGTTTTATAACCCTTAATGCTAACTAATCTTGCTGTAGTTGGCTTACTTACTCTTGTACCATCAGATAACCAATATACAACTTTAATACTAGCTGCATATATTGTGTCTTTGGTTAGGGCTTGAGCTCCAACAAGTAAAAACTGCATTGATGGATCGTCTAGCTTATCACTTGCTGATTGTGTCTCGTTTGCTTCGATAAACCAACCAGTGTCTTGCGGGTTCGGGAAGTTATCTACTCTTCGTACTTCCGAACGCATATAATCTTCTCCAGCATCTGGTTTTTGCAAAACCCATTCTAATGCAACTGAATTATACTTTCCGATATCGATCCCAGAGAATGTATGCTTTGTTCCAGTTGAGAAAGTTTCCGATCCTGACCATAATGTTGTTTCAGTTTGAATACTTGCTTCGCAACCGCCAAAATTGTTAATCCAATCAATGATTTTGTGGATAGCATCCCAAAGTCCACAGATTGCGCAAACCAGCCCTTTGGTCATGTTCCATGAATTGCTTACTAATTCATACAGCCAACATCTTAGAGCATTGATATCGCAAAAATCTAAAGTTTTTAAACTATTCCATGAATTGCCGTGTAAATATGTGTTTAAAGCGTGTAAATCTTCGCAGTCGTTATGATTCTTACCTTTATATGGATGAATTCCTTTGTCTCCTTTTAGGTTGCTACAGATTTCATCTGTTACCTCGTTGAAGCAAAAATTTTCATCTCCATTTTTAATAGTATCTAATGCTGATTCTGTATCTATATCCGGAACCTTGCTACACGAATTGCAACTACCATTAAATCCTGATTTATTGCCACAGCTATTACAAGCCATATTTAATCATCCTTTCTTACGCATTCTTGGCAAATGTAGCATCTACCCAAACCTTAAATCCAGATACTAAAATAGCAATCCCATTGCTTTCTACATCATAATCAACAATGGCCATCACATCAGTAGCAAATTTAAAGCTATTACCGCTAATAGAATTATTGGATGTACCATCTGCCCAATTTATTCCAGCCATAGGAACACCATTGTTATGCCACTCAACATCAGATGTTGTAGGTGTCGGTGTAAGTCCACTAAGTCCATTGCTAATAACTTGCCATATACCAGCATAATTAGAACGGTCATCTACATTAATAACTATGCCATTCCATTGTACAAACCCATATTTTCGCATGTATTCCACATCATTTTGCGTTTCTGGTTGCGGTCTTGTAATAATAGGATTTTCGGTCTCTTCAACATTGCCATCACTTTCGATTCTCCAAACTTCAAAATAAGTCGGGATATTTCTGTTGAAATAATTATTGAAGTCATGGCGAGAAACTGCTGTACCAAATTGTCCGCCGGTCCAATAGTCAGTGCTAATAAAGTTATTTTCATCTTCCATCACGCCCACATGACCACCTGCTCCAGCAGAAGCACCCATGCCGTATTTAGGATCGCCCCAACTCATTAAAACAATGTCCCCCATTTTTGCATCCCATTCTCGATTTGCAGAAATACGTTTATAACCATTCTTAGCTAAGTACCCACTTAAAGTTACTGTACTATATAAGTATTCATAAGCTACTCCTCCTGCATCTTTTACAGCTTGTGTAATCGAACCAGAACAATCAGCAGTGCCATCTGTTCCATTTCTAGAGCCTGTCATTGAATACGTTAATTTTCCTTGTCTGTCATAAAACCATTTAACGACTTGTTTATTGCTTACGGTCATTTAGCACTTCCTCCTCTACTAATTTATCGATTTCAGTATCCGATAGATGGTATTCTGGATTTGCCACTATAAAAGCGTTAACCGCTGCAATAGCACTTCTTTTTTTTGTCTCATTGGGAACATCTTTCTCTTTTTCTAATTTAACAGCATCTTTTGCAATAGCTCGAATTTTGCTTATATTATCCACCGTTATTACCACCTTCTTCAGTGTTGCCTGTGATAACAGCGATAAATGCCTGATGCAAGCCGGTTGATGCTAAACCACTAATAGCACCATAAATTACATTGCTGGGTGTAATTTGCCAATTGTCTATCCAAAGAGACAAGAAAATACCCACTACCGCAAGAATTAGCGGGATATACTGATTATATTTATCTTTTAAAAAATTACTTTGCTTTAAAACAAAACCAACTGATAGACAACCTAACACCACTAAGGGTATTAGGTCGAACGTTGGTAAATTAAAACTCGTCATATTATTTACCTCCTCTGATAGATTGAATAACATTACGTTGAATATTTTCTTTTCTGATCTCATCAGTTACACTTTTGGCGATATCAGAAGCTAAACTGGTTGTCGTTTCGTCAATAGCTCTCTTTATAATTTCTTCTTGGCGAGCTTTTCCTCGGCACCAAGGATTCCACCATGGGCAAAATCTTAACATATTTCTCATTCCTCCTTACTATTTTTCTTTTTTGTCAAATACATAGTAGCTATACTTGTTAATAAAGAGCCCATAGCTACCTCAAGTCCATTTTTGTTCATAAATTCTGTTGCTTTTTCTCCGATAATAATACTGTAAGTGAACAATATAGTCAGAATTACTATAGTGATAATAAAAAATTTAAAGAAAGAAGGTATAGCATCCCATATTCGGCGGTATTGCTTTTTTTTAAGACTTTTTATTTCTTCGTCTAAGCCCTTCATTTCAGTTTTTTGAACTATCTGTAAATGTTTAGTTTCTTCAGATGATTCAGATATACCCATTAAAAGTTTGGTATTTTTAGCTAGTTCGATTTCCATAGCATTCATCTTTCCAAGGATAATGTTGCAATCTTCTTTCGTCATAAATTTATCATCTACTATATCTGTGACCTTTTTTTTCAAATCGTCTTTCTTTACATACCGTTCATCCAATTCTTGTAGTAAGTTTTCCACATATAAACACCACCTATCGACAAATACTGATAATCAGTAAATGACTATTTAAATTTTATAAGTTGCATCTCCAGCAGCCCAAGTTGTCTTTTTCGCCCAATTCAACCCGACTGCAATACTTCCAGCGGTTGCTGATCCTGGGACTAATCTACCGTTTACGTCAAAAGTCCCAATATCTGCCCCATCAGATGTCCGAACCGAACAAACGCTATATTGTCTATACATAGGTATGGCCCAGTCAGGCAATAATGCAATTGCTTTGTTTTGAGTAGTATCGCCACCACTTACATTAAATGATACGTGGACTAAACCACCATCTAGCTCTTCAACAAAAGATTCTTTAATTCTGCCGTTGTCATTGTTATTAGTAAAACCGTTTTGTAAATTCAGAGCTTGGTATTTTAAGTTCCCTGATAAACTGTTAGTCGTAATATAATCTACCGATCTATCGCTAACAGTGTCAAAAGCAATATCCGGCACAGTCCAAGTTCCGATTTTTATTCCACTTTTTCTAAATTCATCTATAACTTCTGATGTAAAGTTAATATCATTGTATTTAACGCTTGCAGCAACTAAGCTGTAATTCCATTTTTTCAAATCTTTACATTGTTGAATATATTTTTCATTTACAGAACTAGTAAAAAGGTGTAGTTCATTATTTGAATAAAATTCTCTAATTTTAGTCAATACGTCATAACTGAATGATGCAATTACAAAATCGCCTTCGTTATAACCAAATTGTCTAATAGTGTTGTACAATTTTGTATAATTTTCATTAGAGTAGTTCCCGCTTTTTATCTCGATTACTGGCACTTTAGATTGAGCTTTACATATTCTTAGGTATTCTTCGAATGTAGGAGGTATTTTTTCTGCATCAGTAAGGCTTCCAATATTAGCTCCAGTATCAATTCTTAGCGATCTGAATTGATCAAAAGTCATTGATTTAACAGCACCTGTTCCGTTTGTGGTTCTGTCGACAGTATCATCATGCATGATTACCCAATATCCATCAGATGTTACTTGTATATCTGTTTCAATTCCCCAATGCCTTTTACAGTGTTTAAAGGCTGGCAGTGAATTTTCCGGGTATTCTGTGTTGTTACCTCTGTGCGCAATCCACTGTTGCCCACCAGTTTGATATACTCCTTCTGATTCAACGCTAGATTCAGCCGAAATGACACCTTCGCTTGTAATTGTAATATTATCTCCAGCAGTTAATTTATCTTGCTTTTTATCTAAATCGTTTTTCAGATTATCTAATCCAATTTGTTTTTTTATGTTTTCGATATCAACATCGATGATTACTTCGAACGTCCCGTTATTTTCTATTGTTAAGTTACCATCGATATTTTTTATTTCAGTCGGTTTGTTTGGACCATTAGTTGATTCGTTTAACTGGATAAAGTTTTCTCCATTTGCCGATAATGTCCAAATAGTATCATCTGGTAAAATATAAGCATGATTATAATCTGGATATCCTATTTTATCCAAACTTGCTACTGGAATTAACCAATTACAGTTACATGTATCAAGATTACATTGTTTGGGTACTTTAAATTTCATTTTTCATTCACCTTTTCAATTTTATTTTTTTCGAATAAGCAAGCCATACAACTTTCCACTTCTAAACCGAGGAAGTTTGATATTGCAATCGATGCGTTGTTTACAGTTCTAGTATAGATGTTCTGTACATGTTCTCTTATACTATCGTCTGTGATTGCATCTTTTGCATCTCGCATCTCTGCCATGCTTAATAGTTGGTGCTTGAATAGACAAGAATATTTATCATTTTGCTTTTTTTTAGCTATTTTATTTGCGATCGATAAAGCAATATATGTTTTTTCGTATCTAACTGCTCTAATGCTCGTTTTGTATTCCAAAGATTCTTCAATTTCTGAATTTATCTCATCTGCTTCTTGTTCATCTTCCGTTTGTTTGATGTCTCTTTGTAACGATTCAATATAGCGATCCAAATGAGCTTCTGATTCTGCATCATTCATTATGGACCAAATTAAATCTTCTAAAGCTCCTGTTTGCGCCAGATAATTAATAGGTTTTTTCATTTTGTTCAATCCTTTCATAATCTCAATAATATTTTATCATGCAGACTACTGGCACATACGGTTACCTGTTACCAATCGAGTTCATCATTTCTCGCTTTTTTTTTGCTTCTAAATCAAAAGAATATTGGTAATTCGCACTCCTAATTTTCAATAATGAAATTATGCTTTGGGCATCTGTCGGATGTGATTTTAAATGTTTTTCTAATTTTGATGTGTTCTTAATCATGCTAACCCCCCTCTATCTATATGATTGAATTTCACATGGTAACTAATGTCGCACTCGCATAAAGATGCAGAATCTTGGGTTAGTTCAATTTCTTTTCTACCGTGTGACAGAATCGCTGATTGTTGCCACGTGGGAAAATACTCAATTATTCTTAGAATGTCATATACTTCTCCGTCTGCTTTTGGAAAATAGCCATAACCATCTATAAAACTTCCGTATTCTAAAATCAATGCATCTGTTATATCAATGCCGTTGATTTTAATTCGTATATTTTTTGTTTCGAATTCTTGCTCTGATACTTCTATTCCTATTTTGACTTCGTGATTATGAGGGTTGGGGTTTATAGTATTGTTTTTGATAGATAATGATTTAGGTTCTGTCAGTATAGTTTGAGCAAACGTTGTGACAAGTGGTCTAACATGTAAACTGAATGTGTATCTCATAATAAATTGCACATCACGAGAGATAGTAAATCCTGTGTACAATCTATTAATCCCACGTAACATACTTTGGAAATCGGCTTTCGAATCTGACACAGTATTTCTTCTTTGAAATTGCCTTTGCTTTTCTATTTGATTCTGGTTATCTTGCCTCTTTATAATCTTGGCGAAAGCTTCATCAATTTGTGTCATCTTTAAACAACTCCTTACAAATAGTTAGTACATTAGTTTCATTCATGTTAGTGTCAAAAGTAGTTTCTATTTTCGTAATATAAAAATCTGCTGATTGTTCGTATATTTTTTTGCAATATCTGCTACATCCATCAAACATCATTAATTCGTTAGAATAATCAAAATAAACTTTGTCTAATACATTTATATCTGATGGCAAATAGCCTACTTTTAGCGTTATGACTTCTCTACGTCTACCTTGATGCTTCAACAATTTAACCGCTGCATTATATGCGATTCTAGATTGTCTGGACCGTTCTTCATTACTTATTGCCTCGCCGTTTTGTTCAAATGGCGCAACATCATTAAAACTTTTTGTTTCCTCAATTATTTTTCCTTGCTCTAAGTTGATTGAAAATTCATCCAGAATTGAATATTCAAGAGAATTGTTAGATGCAATTCTAGTAATATTTGTATAATAATTTTTTTGTTCGTTGTTTACGGTAGGATTTAAAATAACAATTGGAAAACCTTTGATTGGCGCTTTTCCTGTTTGTTGTTGCTCAAGATAAACATCACGTAATGTTAAACTTGCCTGGGAACTGTCCGATTTTTCTCCGTAGACAGTAACGGAATTGAAGACATGATCAAACTGTTTTTCGATTGAAATATCACTCATTATTCTTATGTGTCTTTCCGTTTCACCACTCTCGGATAGTAAATAATCTTTTTTGTTTCCAAATGCGCCAATTTCTAAATATCGATTATATCTAAATCCGACTCGCCACCAAATATTATCGGTAAGCTCACACGCTTTTGTTAAGGCTTCTAGATGACCTTGACGACTGAATGCGTAATTGATATTAGCTTTCATCGCTGCTTCATCAGAATTTATATACCATTGTGTTGAATATAGGAATGGGGACTGACTAAAAACATCAGGTAAGTTTCTGTTTTTAACTGTGTAATTTTCTGGTATTTGCCTTTCGTCCCATTCCACAATTTTATGGTCCAATTGTATTTCAGCAGTTTCTGCATCTTTATCTAGCGTGATAGTTTTGACGAGTCCATCAAACATTTTATCAAAGACAATAATTTTAACATCGATGTTTCCATCAAATTTTTCCGCTTCATAGATTGGAAGTTTTATTGTACAACTAGGTATTTCCATAGGCTCATTTGACCAAGACATCCCTTCTATCATATCGTCTACATACTGCTCTTTGCCTTTTTTATCCGTGATAATTATTTTAAATACACATTCCTTACTATAGTCATGCCCGATATCTTTTCTTGATGCAGAATGTGGGAAAAATATCACTTGCAAGTCTAGTGTTTTTGTTGATCCATCAGAAAGCACCCTGATAAATTTAACGTAAAAAGGGTTTGTATTTTCGAATTTCATGCAAAAATCAATCCCGCTCCATTCAACATTCTCTACATCCGGATTGGCTTTCTTTATATCAGCTCTCTTCTTTATATCTAGCTGTACGGACGACAAAAATTTGTTGTTTGTTGCATCAAATATTTGCATCTTTTCTACTTGTCCCTGATTAACTGTAGATGCTCTACTAACATTCATCCTACTTTTACTGGTCGAAAAATCTAAGCCGCCCACATTGACTGATTGGATAAAAGCATCCCATCTATTACCTATAATTGCTGGTCTTTCCCAACTGGCAGCCCAAGAGTTTGTTAAATATTCTGGGGACTGCGATCCGTTCCAAAACTCTTCCCATGTTCCCCAACCAGCATTAATCCACTGTCCTTTAACTGACTTAGCAAAATTTATTTGGTATTTTGCATCTGCGTATGTTCTCTGCATATGATTTGGCACATCTCCCCAGTTAGAAGGGTAAGACCACTGAAAATAGCCATGTCCCTGTGATCCTGTTGAGGCATCGTATGTTTGTTTGGCCATCGGATCAAGAGTTGCCTCCGCATAGGCGTTGGCACATAATGCTAAAGCAGTGTTTTTAGCAATACCTAAATCTAAACAGACATAAATAAAAAATTGAGCCCTCGAATTTATATCGCCCCAATTAACTGGATATGTTTCCCCTTTGTTCCCTCCGCTGGTGCCACTACTAGTATTGTTCTGTTGTGGATTTGGTTTGTTACTTGCGAAGTGCCAACCCTTTATGCACAACTTATTGCCAATATAGCTATACTCTTCAATCTCTCCAGAATTATCCATATTTTCTGCAGTATTTTTTTTGGTTGTCGCATCTCCAGTCGCTTGCTGTTTATCCCCATTTGCATTGGGTGATCTGAAAACAGTATGCGGAGGATTCCCAGCAGTTGATAAAACTGAATTAAAGTTATCAATAGAAACTCCATTAGCTCCATAATTACAATGTATAATTGTATTAGCATCTAAAAATATCCCGGTATGTCCGGCTGCACCACTCGACTGACCTTGTATCCCAAAAATAAAAATATCACCATACGTATATGGTCCATTTATTTTGGAAAATCCGATGCTAGGTAAATCATTAAACATGCTATCCGTATTCCCAACATTCAAACTAGCACCTGATTTATTTAATGACGCGTATATAGCACCACTACAATCGGCTGTTCCGTCAGCTCCTGTTCTGCTACCGTTCATCGAGTACGTGGTCCCGTTATTTTTTAAAGCACGCATATTCGCTATTGCAGTATCCATATTAATACTCATAATGCGATCCCCCTCACGAATACTCTTATTTCTTGCGTTTCATTTTTATTGAAATTAAAAAATCTGATTACATTTTTACCTGGATTCACCTTCCAATGGACTATTCCATTACTTCCGTTATTCTTTTTCAAAGAAAATGGTTTAGTTCCGCATTCATCATTAGGAGTGCATTCATGGTTACAAACAGAATGAAATTTTGAAATTTCCAAATAATCACAGTTGTTTTTAACAACACCTTTTGAAATTGTTGTTTCACCACTGTATGATCCTTCTATAATAGATTTTTCACCATTGAATTCTATTGTTAAATTAGTAAAGCTTCCGCATATCTCAATAACCACATCATCCGTTTCATAAAATGTCATCGCTTGAAATTCTGCCAAGGCTGTCTTTGCTCCATATTCTGAATAAGTTAAAATGTTTGGCTCTTGACAATCACAGGAATAATTAATTTTTTTATTGTTGCCACAGTTTCCTATTTGGTTTACTAAATCGTTTCTCGGTATCTCACACAATCGTTCACCTGCACATTTGAAACACATTTTTATAGGGGCTAAAGCCACATTACACCAACAACATTCACATAATGGACGTTGGAGCACTTCAAAGCACTCCAAAACGTCACACTGGTGGTATTCTTCTAAATAAGTTGCTGTAGGGTCTGCAATATACCAAACACCTTGGGGCAAGTAAAATGTTACTGTATAACTTAAACGTCCTCTTTTCTCTTCTAAGCCTTCTGAAACTGATTCAGCTTTAGCGATAGCCCAAAGCAACGAATCGCCTTGTATCGCCCATAACCGACCAATTTTATACAAATTACTTTGCACGAATTGCTCAACTAGCTCTCTGTCTTCACAGTTAAATTTACTTTTATCAATTATGATGTTCATACTAAAAGTTTTTGAATTTATTTTACGCCCGCTCGTCCTTTCAGGACTATAGTCTCCATGATTGTTAATAAAAGAACTCTTAGAAATTCTAAAGTCAGTTACTATTTCAGGCTGCGTTTGAATATCAACTGTGTGATTGAATACTAATTCATTAAATTGTACAATTTTTTTCATTATCTTAGTCTCCTGTTGATGATTTTAATTGCATCTGGAGCTGCAGTTGTATACATATTCATTTGTTGATTTGTCGTTGTGTTGTTATAAATATTGTTGACAACGCTCGATGTTGTATTTGATATGCTTCTGCCTAGATTTGCAAAAGTAGGCGAAACTTGCCCTCTTCTTAATTGTTCGAAGAATGGCATACCTATCTTATCCATAATTTTCTTAGGTACAACACCTTCTCCGTTCTGCAAGATTGGTTGTTCTGGTGAATCTACAATCCTAGAATAACCAGAAGGGCTATATACTTTTCCACCGCTAGCTAAAACTACTGGTCGAGGTCGTGATGAATTTGTATTACTTGAATTATTTGTTGGTTGCGAACTGTTTGTTAATTGTGACAATTTTGACACTCTGCTACTAATTGAATTATCAAGAAGTATCAGCGCATTATTAAATCCATCATTCAAGTAACGACCATATTCATTACCTAGTCTTGAAAAAATCTCGGTCTTGCTCTGCAAAGAATTGATCTGGTTGTCAATTCCGTTTCCAATTCCTTGAACGGACGAATTAAAACTATTTTTTAAAGCATTTCCCCAACTAGTACCAATATTTTTAAATATATTTACTTTCTTATTTAATTTAGAAACTAAACTATCAACGATCGTTAAGATTTGCTTAGGTACATTAGATTCCTTGAAACCTTGCACAACCCTTTCGCCCCAGCTTTTACCAATCGGTTGGAAAGTAGTTGACGACATTTCTACCATCTTGTTGGCCATATCTATAAAAACTTGGATTAAACTAGCAGCATTTTGCATGCCATTTTCATAAGAAAATTCATTCATCGTATCAATTATTCGTTTCATAGATGATAATCTAGATATTACAGCACCTTCAGAAAATTCTATATTGCCTAATGTTGGTAACTTTGTTCCAAAAATTACTAATGAATCTATTGTAGATGTTGCTTTATCAAGTGTTTCACTGGATATTAAATTTTCTGTTTGGGGGAAATTATCAAGCGTAATTCTTCTCATTAGGCCCATAAAAGCAGTTATATTTTTTTGAATGCCAGCAATATTAATTTCATCATTTTTAATTTCAGCCATTTTACTTATTGCATTTTTTAACGGATCAATTAATTCGGCATATTTTTGCAAATCCTCTTTATTAACCATAGAATCAACGAATTCATCCCACTTTTCAGCTTTTAAAGAACGCAACAAGCCTTTAACTTTTGCTATATTATTGTTAACTTCATGTGCTTTTAGTGGTTGTAATTCAGAGAGTTTATCTGTAATTGTTTGTAACACCATTAAAGCTGCTAAAGCTTGTTCAAGTGTTTTAGTTTCAATGAATCCACTTTGAAAATCAATCCACGAATCAGCTCGCATCATTCTTAAACAACCTTTAATAGCAGCGATTTCATCATTAATTTTCTTTGAAATTCCTTCTATATTTAACGAACTGATAGCTTGTAGCTTCTCTCCTACTACTTTTAATACATCCAACGCTAAAGTGACAGGTTCAATTAAATTCTTATCAACAAAACCACTATCGTACTCAGTCCACTTCTCATTTACGAGCATTCTAAGAACTCCTCTTAAAGCTGCTAAAGTATCATTTGCTTTTCCTGGGTCAAGTTCCATTCCTGCTAAAACTTTAAGTTTTTGTCCTATTTCTTCTATTACATCCAACGATAGGGTTAACGGTTCTAAGAAATTACGATCAACAAAGCCACTTTGGTATTCAATCCAGCTTTCTGCTTTTAGCATCCTCATTGCGCCTTTTAGATTTACTATAACATTCTGCGCTTTACCTATTTCAAGTCCTATGTTAGATAAATCATAAAGCTTTTCAGATAAATCTAATATTACTTTTAATGATTCTATTGACGGCTCGATCAAATTCTTGTCTACAAATCCCTCTGAAAACTCACCCCAATTACTGAGTTTTAACATTCTAAGCGCACCTTTGATATTCACTATAATTTCTTGAATAACTCCAGTTTCAACGCTATTGTTTGATATATCGAATAGTGATTTATTAATTAACCCCAATGTTTTTAATGTTTCTACAACATCCATTAATAAGTTACTAGTTACATACCCATCTTTAAATTCATCCCATTTTTCTGATTTTAACATTCTCAATGAACCTCTTATGTTAATCAGCGCGTCTTGAGCCTTTCCGTTTTCGGGGATACTTTCTATAAATACATTCATTTGTTTATTTACATTTGAAAGCAAATATATTGCTTCTTCTAAGTTTTTCAATAGATTTTTATTTACTAATCCATCATTTAATTCTTCCCACTTATCAGCTTTGAGCATTCTAGCAAAGCCTTTTACATTTACTATATTATTTTGTGCTTTAGTTATATCGATCGACATGGTTTCAAGGTCTTTTATACGACCGAATAGCTTAATGATGTAGTAAATGGTTGTATCTATTGAATCAACGAACTTTGGTTTGACTGGATTAAATGTATTATCCGAAAAATTTTTAACATCTATCAATGGTAAAATTTTCTGAATCGCATTGATATTTTTTTGTACTTTTTCACTATTCAATAATATATCTTCTAGTGTTTTTACTCTTCCAGATAGAAGTATTATCTTGTCTAAAGAATCAATTGCATTATTATATACCGCTGAATCTGCCTTTCTTTTAAATGCTTGACCAACAGATGACCAAAATCCGCCTTCCAAACTTAAGTTGTCTAAAGTAGATTTTATGGAAGAGATAATTTTATTTGTCTTTTGACTATTTATCGCTGAACCTTCGGTGTTTAATTCTTTCAACTTATCAGAGATAACAATTATATTGTCTAGAGTTTTTATAATTGATCCTGTGGTAAAACCCGTCACAATAGAATCGAATAGTGTAGTCAATGATGACAATTGAGATTTTACTATCATTGATAGCGTAGAGATAACATTTGATATTTTCCTATCAACATTGCCAAAATCACTCGGAACTTTCTCATCTATTTGTTTCATTGTTTCGGCAAGTAACATTAATTCTCCTGCTAGTGCGACAACTGTTACTATACCTACGGTAATAGCCGCTGCTCCAATACCCGTACCCATAACAGCACCAATAACTCCGCTTAGGAGTGCCATTTCTCCAATCACTAGGGCTATCGTACCTATTTTCTTTTGGATATCAACAAACTCAATATCAACGTTTGATAGTTTTTCTAAAGATAAGGTCATTAGGTAAATTTCACCTGCGATAGCAGCTATAGCTAACAAACCAGTCAGCATGGATGTACCAGCTAACTTGCTTACTTTATCTACTGCAATTGTTATTAAACCCATCCCAGTAACTGCAACTGCAATTGATGCTAGTTTTCCGTAAATACCATCCATGTTTTCAATTTTAGTCACTTCTTGTATCGCTTTAGCCGCCAGATAAACATTTGCTGATAGTCCCGCTATAATACCAAGCTTTAAGCCTATTGATTTAAGTTGCTCAACACTAATATTCTGAAACGGTGTTGTAAACTTACCTTTCCCCTCGCCAAAATTAAAACTAGGTATTTTAAATCCTTTAAATTTACTTAGAATGCTAAAAACTCCACCTATACCTTTTGATCCGACTCCGAAAACTTTCAGCCCTAGACCAGCAACTTTAAGAGCGCCCCCGAACAAAAGCATTCTGGGAATTAGCTTACCAAGACCTTCTGCTACATCTCCGTTTCCTAATAAAGAGAACAGCGGTTTAGTGAAATTGAAAACACTTTTAGCAATATCACCCATTTCTTTCATTCCAGATACAAGACCCTTAAAAAAAGAATCATAATCAAAAGACGAAAGGAACTTCACTGTACTATCAATGAAACCAAAAATGGCATCTTGATTTTTAACAATTGTGTCAGCTATACTTCCTAACCCTTTTTCAAAGAAAGAGCCTATTTTACCTAACATATCTGAGATGCCGCCTAAACCTCTACTTTTGCCAATTTCATCTACTGTAGTGATAATCTTAGCAACGCCACGGGTAACGGCAGTATTCATACGAGATACCCCGGTTTGAACTCCGTCTACAGCATTCTTAGCTTGCTCTGTAAAACTCTTAAATCCATCAGCACCCGTTGTATTCATTTCTATGATACGTTGCATAAATTCATCCATTGATCTGTCGCCGTTTCGCAATGATTCGCCTAGTTCGTCAGAAGAAACACCAAATGATTGTGCAACTTGTGCAACTTGTGCAGGCATGGCAGTTAGCAACGATCGCCATTCAACCATATCAGGTTTTCCTTTAGAATAAGCTTGGGAAATTTGTTCTAAAGCACTTGCTTGAATATTTTGGTCAGCTCCCCCAGCCAATAAAGCATTATTTAAGGCTAGAAACATCTCTGTTGATTTTTGTATGTCGCTATTTCCAGAGGTAAAACGTTGAACTGCAGCTACACCTTTGTCTAATGTTGTTGGTAGCCCTTCTAAGCCACTAACAAGCCTTTGTCTTGATTTATCAGCTTCTTCTTGCGAGATGTTTAAGTTACTCATTACTTTTGTGTAGTTATTTAGTGTATCAACACGAGAAATAGCGCCATCGACAGAACTGCTAATCATGTTTAGCCCTTTTCCAACTAAATTATTAACTAATCCAAAGCCGAGCATTTGATTTAACTTAGATGTTAGTGGATTAAATGCTTTTAAAATTCCGTCACCCATTTTATTAACAGAATTTCCAACATTTTTTATAGATTCACTGACATCTATTTTGACTTTTTTCGCATTTATTCTATCGATTTCATTTTCTACTTTGTACAACTCTGCATTTGCAGTTCTTATTGGCTGTATATCTGCTTCTACAGCTAGTTTTTGCCTATTCAGACTTGCTAGTCGCTTATCCAAATTTTTAATTTCTGCATCAGCATTTTCTACTTCTTTGATCCCTAACTTTATCTCTGTTTTTTGCTGTCTCAGCTCACGCATTTCCCCTGCTATACGTTGGGCTTTGTCCCGCAATTCATTTAGTTGTTTGCTATCTATTTCCAGTTGATATTTTTTTGTCACTAACTGGTCCATTGTTTTTTTTGATCGTGATAGCTCGCCATAGAAGTCTTTAAGATTCGACTTGACATTGATAGAAAATTGTCCAACTCCGCTTGCTGCCATACAACTACCTCCTTTCTCTTTTTATTTTCGCTTTGTTAATCTTTTTCGTTGTATTTTTCTGCTAGTTTATCCATTTGCTCCGTTAGCGTTTTAGCTTGTACTTTAATAAAATCTTGGTTCTCATTTAAGAAAATTTCAAATAAGTCCAAATTAGGTAAGCTAGGTGTTTTATAATCTTTTAAATCATAAATCATTGTAAAGATTTCCTCGAAAACTAAATCCAATAACGTGATGATTTCAACCCATTCATAAACTTTTGCTTTTGTTCCTTTATTGATTATTTTCTTTATTTTTTTTGATGATTCTTCTATCATTGCAACTAATCCTGTAATTTTAGCTTTTTCTGCTAAATCGAAATCATAATTAGGAGTTACATCAATTTCAAACATTTCAAACTTATCATTGATTACAGTAAGTCTGTGTGTGTCATCAATGATATTTTTTTGTTCTTTTTCCTCTAATAAGCGTAATTCTCTCTGTAATTCTTCTTTAGTTTTTGTCATGATAATTCTCTCCTATCTCATTCTGTCTAATGTATCTTGTATAAAATTATGTGGTTTGTTGCCTGGATGCCTCACCAGTTTTGCGTAATAATCTTTACCATTGACTACCCAATGTAATGCCTTCCCATTTTTGGCTCGAATAATATGAGGCTTTGAACCATAGTAATAATAAGGTACATAATTAACTCCTCCAGCGTTTCTTGGATCTGACATTAACTTATTTTCATTAATGCCAACTAGGAAGCTTCCATCAGTTTTCTTATCCATTTCAACAGCATCGCTTAAAGCTCCTGTTTTCTTATTAATGACATCTTTCATTATTCGTTTGCAGTCTTTAGCACGTTCTTCGGTGTTTTTTTCTACTTCTTCCCACATTGCTCCGAAGACGTTACCCCCAAACGGATTACTCATCTTCATCACCTGCAATTTCTTTAAAATAAAATATTTGCTTCTTAGGTGCTCTTTGTTTAGGTGCTTTCGGCTGGCTATACTTGTAATTAATAAACGAACTTAGTGAATTATCGTTAGATATCTTCGCAAATGTGACGATCAACTCTGAAGTTGACCAATTAGAAATAATGTCATACGGTCTCATCTTGTAATTCTTTGCTATTTCGTGGGCAATATTGATATAAGGATCAATAAATTGGCTTCCTTCAAGTGAATCATCTATTTCTTGAGGAGAAATAACAATATTACTTTCTTTGTCATTAGTAACGTTGTACAGAGCTTCGTTGATAAGTTGCTTATTAGCCATTACGAATGCATATGCCAATTCATCTGAATAATCTAATTTAGTCTTATCTCTAAAAAAACAATTTAGAACATCAAGAATATTGCCTTCTAGAAAAGACATTATTTCTTCATCTTCAAAATCCATCATATCTTCGTCATATAACTTACCGATAATTTTAATTAAGACCATAGTTGCGCTCAATGTAATAGTATGATTAAGCGCTGTTAGCTTCCCTTGTCCAATTTCACCATATTCTTGCATTTCTCCTGTTGCCAAATCAGATTGACCTGTAAGGATGTATTGACCATCGGTATCAACTCTAATATACGGTGGTGCAAGGCTATAGTTGGTTGTAAATGCATTAACGACATCTTGCTTAGTAATATTTTTATCCATAGTCTTATCAAAAAAAGGAGTAAGATGTTCTTACTCCTTCCCTTTCTTACTTACTATTGTCAAGTTTAACCAACGTTCCGAATTTACCGTCATCATCTTTGACCATAGAATAAGGAATAGTGATTGTACCCGCTGCGTTGGTCCATGTTAATGGAAGTCCAGTGGCGAATACATTGTCAGCTTGCAATAAATACTCATCTTTACCGATAGGAGTTGTAATTTCCATGTAGTATCTAGCTTCGTTGAGTTCTTTTGTTGTAATCTCCCATGCTGTTCCATTTTCCATTTTAGGATAAGAAATAACAAATTCTTCATCAACATAAGTTGCTTTAACGTAAACAGTTTCCCCATCCAAAAAGTACATATCTTCCGGAATCGTTACTTTGCTAGCGGCTCCATCCACTTGCATATGTTGTAAAATCTCATATTCACAGTTTTGTGGTTGGACAACTAAATGAGGGCATTGAATTGCTGCTAAATCAGGAATCTCAATTGCTGCATAGGATACACCATTTAATGTTTTAGCAGCCGCTTTAAATTTACCATTACGTTTCACTGGAAATTGAGATTTGTCGATGCGTTTATACAGACCACCGAAGTCTCCTAGCTCTCCAATCATCTTGCTAGCTGTAATCGAACGTTCAATTGTTGTCGCTGTGTCATCATACGAAGGGATTGAACAAGTATCTTCCGTAATAGTTAAAGCAGGGTCCCCAGAGAAATCAGTAACACATGTAAACCCAACCGTTTGGTCTTTCACCATGTCATATGCATTTTCGAATAATTCCAAAGTCGAAAGCATAAATTTGGTATCTTGTTTAGGTTCTACGGTAACTAAAAATCCAACTGGTTCTCCAATCCAACCCGTACCAACTACTTCATCAGGATTAAATAATTCAAGAACAATAGCGTTCCAACCTTCATCGCTTAGAGTAACATTAAATTTATTACCATTTTCGTTGCCTTTATTTTTAACGGTGATATCATACTTTTCACCTTTTTTACCATTAACAAGTACACGTAAATATCCATATTGGAAAGGTTCACTGTTTTTATCTACTTCTGTAGTTAATAAGGTTGAAACTTCTTTTTCTTCTGCTGGAGTTTCAGGAGTTACAAAAAGCGTTCCTGTCATATCGCATTTTTGCAAACCACAAATTACTTCATCTGGTCGATCGCTGAACAACTTAGAAAATAGAATAGAACCATCAGTAACTTCTGAATTTCGGAATCCAAAAATATTACATTGTTTAGGATTACGCAATTTGGTAAACCAAGCAACAGAATCTGTCGATACTTTACCAAATGCACGAGATTTAAAGTTTGGACGACATTTATCTAAATAACTCATTGATTTGACCCCTCCTGTTTTTTAGTAGTGCGACTTTTCGGCTTATCATCTTGCTTATCTTGTTCTTCTTTTTGTTGGCGAACATTTAAAGCAAATTCTTTTTGATGTGTCATGTCGCCACGTTGCGCACGAGCTTCTAATCGGTCTTTATAGCTTTCTTTTTCTTTAGCCATGTGTTTTCTCCTTTACACTTTTTTAAACAGTCCAGTACGCATAAATTTGCTGAATTCAATTAGTGAAACCTCTTGAGGTTTTCCGACTCTCCAAGTTCTACCGTAAATTTTCTTTACTGTTATTGTTGGGATATTCCTGGAACCTCTACATGATCCGCAAACTGTACCGTCCTCTTTTTCTCCTAGATATTCAATTTGAATCATTTAACAACAGTCCAATCTTTTATTGATTTCAATTCACAGAGTGAATATTTTTCAATAACCTTACTAAAGTAACTAATTGCTATGCGTTTATATGTTGCCGACAAGTCTTTCGTACCGTCTACCTCAACGATAGCCACGTCATCCTGTGATCCGCAAGATGCACACTCTACGTCATTCAGTTGCATGTAAACTTTTGCAATAGAGCAGAACCATTTACACAATCCTGGAGGAATTTCATCTGTGCCTACTACGTACTCAAGTAATAATTCATACTTAGAGCAGTTGTTACAGCAATCTATTTGTTTAGTGAGGTCAATCAACAAATCATGCGTGAAGTCATCATATGTGAACTCTAGTTCTTTTGTTTCCTGTTTAATACCTGTCCACATACGAAGTTTCACTTTGATTGTTTCTGGTTGAACCCAAGTTTCTGTAAGGTTAACAATATATGTTCTTGGGCAACATCCGCCGCATTCTTTTGATAAAGGGATTCTAAGTTTTAACAAATGATCGTCAATCCAGTTACCGCATGTTGAGTCTCCCCAGGTCTCAAGTGCGGTTAAAACTGCATTTCGTTTTTGCTCTTCATCTCCGCATTCGAAACAAGAACAGCAATCGCTCACTTGTTGTAAATATACGTCGATCATAAACTTGCCTATTTAATAAAAGGAGCATAAGAGTTAACGTTGATTAGCCCTTCAATCCCTTTTAATACTTTAGGTGTATAGCTAGATTTAATATTTGTGATTGCCAACAGTAAGTTAGATTCTGTTGATACAACAGCACCCATATTAGTTAAGCTAGTACAAGCGCTCCAGCAATCTGGATAAGCAGTCTTCCCTTTTTCGAAATGAACAAAGGCTGAATCATTTTTTGAAAATTCGTTATAAATGAATCGAGCATTCACATCTAAAGGAACAGCAGAGAAAACACCAACAGTTTGCGGAACTAGTAAGATGTTACCTGTAAGTTCAGTCTCATCTACATAAACCAATCCACTTTCTACTACTCGAATGTTTTCGTAATAGTAAACATCATCTGTATATGTTGTTCCATCTTGGCTAGTTCGTTGTTCTGAACGCACTGACCATCCAGAAGGATAATTTCCATCAGCTTTCTTTTGAACCTCTGTAACAATTGCAGAATAAGCAATTTTATCTGCTAAAAAGAATGCATCGCGGAAGTAACGTTTACCAATTGCATGCATACGACTTGAAACTTCTTTAAATACTTCTAGAATACCGATAGAACCATCTACCGTGTAAACATCTGGATTTGTATATACTTGAGCCAATCCGCTGAAACGTCTTACAATGTGACCGTTTTGCTCTGTTGTAAGCAATCCGTTTAAGAATGTCAGCATATTTAATACTACAAACTGTGCAATTAAACCTAACTGCTCAAATGCTTCAATTGTTGGTAAAGCTTCTTTAGGAATTCCTGATCCTAGCGACATTTGTCTGTAAGCAGCATATACCGCACTATTAGGCCCCGCTACTCCAATTTGTTTAGCCATAATTGAAATGCCTTTATCGCATTTTTCTAAACATAATTCCTTCAGAATCGTTGCATCTTTACATACTTGTAAATCTCCTGCGATAACACAACAAGAATCTGCTTCAGCTGTCATCGGACTGAATGACATTCTTGGAATATTTTCTAATACTAAGTTTTGGTCTTTGTCATAACCGAAGATCGGAACATTATCACCAGCATTAGATGCATCTCGCATCGCTTTCAACTGACGTGACATTTGAGTATTTAATAAATAAGTGAATCCTTCATCATGCTCAATTAACGCTGTGAACATTGATTGCGCTAAGTTATTGCCTAGTAGTCCACCACCGATAAGACTATCGACAGCAAGAATTGGATTATCGGAACGTAATGTTGGCGTTCCTTCTTTGATTTCTACATCTTTTACTAATTTCAAGGTATTCACTCCTTCTAATATTTACTTGATGCTTGCATAAAAGCAGGCAATTCATTTTTCATAGTAGTTTCCGCTACTGTATTTTTTGTATCGATCACTTCAGGCTGTTTCGGTTCTTTAGGTTCTTCAACAACTGTATCCGCAGGTTTTGTAGATCCTTCTGCATTTTCAATTGTGTTAGGTTTTGTTGCTGCTTTAGGTTCTATAGTATCTTCACCTTTCGCAACAGTTTGCGGTTCCGTTGTTTGCATTGCAGCATTTGCCGCTTTTAATTCAGCAAGTTCAGCTTCCAATTTCGCTTCTTCTGCTTTTTCTTCTAATTCAGCATTGATTTTCTTTTGTTCTTCTAGTTCTGCTTTTAAATCATCAATACGAGCCATTTCTGTTTTTTCCTCCGTTTCTATATTTGCATTAAAAGTAGGGTCAATCTCTTCGTCTTCTGCAGAAATATTTAATATAATTTTACGTTCAGAATTAGTAATTCCTTTTTCTTTCATCTCTGATACTGTATACCAGTTAGTGTCATCAACAGCTTTAGTAATATTATTTATATTAGTTTTTTCGTGATAGATATTTTCAACGTTCTCCTGCAACTTATCAAGCATTTCGGCATCTTTTCTTAAAGCATGAGACTCACCATAAGAAAGGCCTTTTGGCTTATGAATCATATATGAAGTTCCTGCCATAGCTATTCTTTCATCGCCAGCCAAAAATATCACAGAAGCTGCACTAGCTGCCATACCAGAGATAACAGTTGTAACTTTCTTTCCACAAGCGCATAGCAAGTTATAAATTTCAATACCTTCAAACGCATCGCCACCGACAGAATTAATAACAACAGTGATATTTTCAGATTTTTCAGATGCAAGAAAATTTCTCACTTTTTTGGCTGTTATCTCATCGCCAACAACTCCGCTTAAAAATAAATCAGGCATCTACCTTTACCAATAACGGAACAGATTCATATTCAGCATTACCGCAACACTTGTCTTTGGTAGCTTCTGTTTTAACTCTTACCTGTGCATCTTTCAGAGAGTTATAATCTTTTTCAGATAATGAGTAGGTTTTATTTTTGAATAACGATACCCAGTTGTTATCAGCATCTTTCACTAATCTTTTTTCAGTAGCTAATCGACCATTCAACACAACGTCAATTCCGCCATCCACATTTGTATACTCAGGTGAGTTTTGTCTCAACAACTCTCTTTGACCTCTCGTAAGAGTTCCGTAGGGACGTGATTTCAATACTTCGATTGTATCGTCTTGTTGGGTTTCGTCTTTTTCTTCTTCTTTAACAACTGCTTTATTGACTACATCTAACAAGTTTGTCTGTGTTTCGTTTTTTGATTGTTGTTCGTCTAATAAAGCTTTTAAAACGTCCTTGGTAGAATTAGGGTCGTATTCGACTTCCAATTCATCTAATTTCGCTTTGATTTCATCTTTATTCAAAACTATACGCCTCCTGTTCCTGGGTTTTCTTGTTCAGGGGAGTTAGTCACACAATCATTGTAGTTATTACATTGTGGTTTCTCGCCTAATCCTTGTTTAGCAGGATCAATAGTCAATGTAGCAAAGGATCCGCCGTCCGGAGCAAATAAGTATTGTGTTTTGCCATCACCAGTCACCATTTCTCCAACATGCGGAAATGTCATATAAACACGTTCTGCATCTTCAGGAGTTGTAAGTTTGATGGTTTCACCATTCGAATGAACTTCTGCCGCAGTATAAATATATCTAGCCAAAATAATTCACCTTTCCTTTCTTTATACTTTCTACCAACACATTACTAACTTCTTCAACGGGTAAGGATTCTTTGAACTGTGAGATTATGTCTGCCGAAGAAACTGTAATAACATTAAAATCTGCATAGGCAGATGTTGATAGCGGGTTTAGTTTTTCTTTTCTCTTAAAGTGTAGTGCTTTGTAAGCTCTCTTAGGCAAGAAACCTGTCGGAATCTCATCTACCACTGATGCGCTAATAACAACGTCTACAGAGCCATCAGGATTCCTACGAGCAACATTTTTAAATCTGATATCCGGGTTAAATGAGGAAAGTTTGTTAAATTCAGTCATCCCCATCCCTTCGTATTTAATAGATTTCAAATTTTCTTGTTGTAATTTGTCATACTCTTGTATTGGCAATGCTATATTGCCGTTTTTATGTGTATAAGCTAGCATTATGCTTTCCCTCTCAATCTTGTTTGTAATAAATACCCCTCTAATTCCCACAAGCGTTTTTCTATTGATTTCACCGCTATGTCATAGGCTATTTTTTCATCGTAATTCGAAGAATCAACACAAGCCGATTCACCAACGACAGTAAATCCATTTTCAAGCTTGATAATTACGACACATTGTTTACCGAACACTCTATGAAAAACTTCTTTTTCGGATTTTTTTATTAAATTATCAATCTGTTCTTTAGTGACCGTTTTTAACATTTTGATTATCCCTCTTTTCTTTTTATACTTTTGTATCTTCAAAATCAGCAAATCTGATGTAGTAACCTTCTTCGTTAAAAAGCTTATCGCATAACATGCTTAAAACATTTGCTGTGTCGTTTTTAAGTGGATACAAGAAATTAGCTCTTGCATCTTTTATCAAAGCTTCTTTGCTAATATTTCCTGAAGCTTCACCAAGATTTAAAAGAATAGTTGGGAAATTGACAACAGATGAAATAATGTCATCTTGCTTTTTCCAATAAAACTCATAATCCTTAATTACCGTCAAAGGTTTTACTTGCTCAATTTTTTCATACTGTTCATCTAGCATGATTACATTTGAATCTTTGGTGTTGTTTTTCTTTATTAGACTAGCTACTTTGTTTCTCATCTTCTGGACAGCTTTGTTCACTTCGTCTTTTATTCGGTGTCCAGTGGCAGATAATGCACCTGAAATTTTACCTTTCGGAAATACAAAAACATTCCCGTAATCACGATAAGTTGTACTTTCATTCACTTTCCTGTTTATCTGTAGCAAGTTTTGCAATCGCATAAGATCAGAGTTTAAAACATAGGAATCACAATCAAATATAAGCATGTTTTCTTTGCTGATGATATATCCGTTATCATCTCTGATATAACCCTTTGGATGTTTAGACCAATCGATTTTATCCGGAACATCAGGCTCACCTACTGTGTAGTAACTAACTTCATTGATAATCGCATCTTGCTTAACCGGTCTAAAAACATTGACATCATCATATCCGAGATAATACAAACATGGTTTACTTCCCTCTTCCCCTGGATCAAAAAAAAGATATGCTTTGCCAAAAATCTCTTTTTCTCGTAACACTTTTTTTAATTCAGAGAAATTCGTTTTCCCATTTCCGTTTTTGCTAAAAAGAAATTGCTTAAATTTGAATGTGTGTTCTTCGCTTGTATTCGAATCTTTCGCTACCTCTATTTCAGTCCCAAAGATGGATGCAATTTTAGAATTTAAAACGTAATTAAACATGGGTATCTCTTTAAATATTTGTTCTAGCTTCTCCCTATCAATGCCACGTTTCATCATTTGAATTAAATAGTTTTCGCATTCCCCGTAGCAGCTGTTGCTTTCGCAATATGGGCATTGCCATGATTCACTCACAATAACACCTCGATTCCTTCATAAACATGCAATTTAGCACGTGTGTTCGCTTATTTTTTTATGGTATCACGGAATAAAAAATACGTCCCTTTACCTGTTACCAAGTAAGGAGGACGTATTTTATAGCATGAAATCATATATTGCTTGGATGCATAAAACGAAACTATCAGCATAGTCGGGTGACTTTCCGATTCGTGACTTGATGACATCTTTCGGTATTACCTTGATTTTCCTAGCATCAGTTATAAATTCAGTTGCATCTAGCTCCTTTGATAATTCATTTGATTCACAATAACTGACTACTTTTCTGTTCCTTAGTTGTTCGCTCGTGTTCAGATACATTTCAGCACGCTTATTTAATGCTAAAGCTGTTTTACCTTTCGCTTTATCCGATACACTGCTTCCAAAATCGATACTCCCCACCGTTATTCCATCACTATGAGTTGCTACATAATCGATAATGTGCTGTCCGTGTGCTGGATCAATATAGACGGAGTTGACATTAGCTTGCATCAGGACGGCTGTAACATCTGCCCCAACCTTGTAAGATGTATACCCATCTATCCATTCATCATCAAAAGTTTGGAATCCAATTAATTTAAATGTGTATGTCTCGGTGTTGTAGGCCATCAAGCACAGCATTGTACTATCTTTCCCTTTAGTTGCACTATCTATACCAGCGAATATATAGTCATGTTCAGTTAATTCTAATTTTTCTGTTGCGACTACGGGACTAGGGAAGTCTACTTCCGCATTTTCTGGCACGATCCCCAAATAATTCCAAACGTACCAAGCGTAATCGGTTATTTTCATTGATTCTATCTCTTGTAACTGCTGCTCATTAAGTATACCTAGTTTAGTATCATCATCTAAGTAAGTTGTATGGATTTTCAATGCTTTTTTATTTTTAACAAATTCGAATATCCAATGATGTTTATTCTTAGGCGGATTGTAACTAAGAGCTGTTTTAATCCTCTCACCCTTGATTCCGTTTCTAAGCAATGTATCATCAGTTGATTTTATCGTCTCTGGGCTGTCGAATTGGTCACACTCTTCATACCATTTCCAAATTAAGTTAGAAACCGCATTTCCTTTTTTCCCTTGTTGCATATTCAATCCATAAAATTTTATCTCAGCACCGTTTTTATATCTTACTAACATCGGCTTTTCCCTGGTAATAAAATCTTTTTCCATTCCAAGATTTCTTATAACATTTTTGAACAACTTAAATGCGCCATCTCTCAAATCCTCTTGCTTATTCATGAAAACTGCAGAATTTGTCACAATCCCTCTTGATGCATGTACAATTGTGTCGATTAGTATAGCTAGTGTAATATCATAAGATTTAAACGAAGAACGCCCACCAGATAAGATGAACGTGTCCTCGTCTATTTTTCCTGCTATCCGATCGAATAACGGTTTGTGCTTACTTATTACATCTTTGTTAGAATCAAATTGTACCAACGTCATAGATTTATCTCATAGATGGTCTTGTCATCTTCATCTCCGACTTTCTCTTTGAGAATACGATTTTTAATCTCTGCCGTTTCCGCATCTGCTTTAGCTTTCCGTAATGCTAATTCATTCTCATCGTCTTCAATACGTTTAGACATTGCATTAAGAGCATCTACCGCTCGAATGATAGCATCATTTGTAGCATGCTTTGCTGATTCTCCATTTTCTTCCGCACGAATCAGGTCTTGTTTATTCTTCTTTAAAACTGTTCTTAGTTCTGACTCCGCTTCTGAAATAGTCCATTTAAATTTTCTTCTCTCTTCTTTCAGCCTTTGTTCTCTAAAATAGTCAATCCTATTTGAAACCTTAGCAATCTTAGCCGTAGAGCTAGCGTTAGTCCAAATACTTTGCTCTTTCATCTTGTCGCTACTATATGCTTTTCTATATGCGCTACTGTAGGTATATTTTTCATAGCCTACTAAATAAGCAAAATTTTCTTGCCTTGGCGTTAGTCTATCAGCATTGATTTTCTTTTTTCGCTTATTTTTCATTATTTCTCCTCTTTTCCTTTACTTTTAAATTCTTCTATTAATTAAACGTTTTAAATGATTAGTTGGATCACATGTGCCGTATAGTATCGCTACGGCTATTTCTGCTGCCCTATCCGCATGATGAGTATCACGCCACTCTATAAAATTTTCGTTTAGAAACATCCATTCTCCATGACCTTCAACTTCGAATTTATTCTTTTGTGCTTGCTCATCGTAAGCTAAAACGAAGTTCAAACAATTATAAAAGTTTATTCCCTCTCTACTTATGGATATTCCGTTTTTAGTAAAGTACCTTATTCTTTTGACGACATAGTCTGGCATACTGGGTTCAGGAGGTTCGATTTTGCTATAACCATCAACATTAATAATTTTAAACCCGTGAACATTTTTAAAGCTAGCCAAAGCCGTTTCTTGAAAATCAGAGATATTGTTATCCATTCGTAATCCTCCTTGAAATATAAATTTTAATTTTTATCTCCCCGATTAATCTCTTTTGCTTCAGATAATTCAAAGTAAATGCCTCCATCTTCTAATGACTTAGGATAAAGCCCCATACTTTTTTTCTCCAAGTCCCATTTACCCATTTTCTCCAGTAAATTTATGAACCGCTTGTTTCCCCAAGATGCGTTTTTACATTTCTTGTTAGCTGGACGATAAAATTTCGTAGCACCAGCCGTTTGTTTCGTACAAGGTACTAAAGCAATCATACCATCTTTGTCATTAAGATATAATTTAACGTATTCCGCATAACCTAACATCTCGGAACATGGTTTATTAAATCTTATTGCGTGGCGAGAAACTAAAACTCTTGGCTCTCTTTCCACATTGTTTAATTCGATTAGTTTAAATTTTGATGTTAATTTCATTTTTGTTTTTCCCTCCACTTATCTAATTACGTAATCGTAGCATCTGCCCATTCGGTCAGGACTTCCAGTTTCTATGCAGTTTTGTAACGTCTTATGAGCAATCTTACACGCTTCTATTGTTTTAATTTTACTACGGTAAATTTCTGATTCTCCATCTGGATAAATAACAATAATTGGATCACATTTATCTAAAAAATCTGTAGTGCTGAATACTCCCCATATATCTGCTATTTTCGCCTTTGCTTCTTGATCACCCAAGTCAGCCAGAATAACATTCTTTTTTAATTCATCTGTTAGTTGTCTGTCTTTGTTTGTCACTACACACACCTCACTTTGTGACAGCTACTCAATTTGTTAAACCCCCTCTACTTTAACTACTTTCTGAACCGTTTTACACTCCATAGCCCACTTGATAGCCGCCTTTCTAGTTGGCTGTTCTAGTGTCAGTGTCCCAAAGTCACCCTTGTGTGATTTGCAAATTAGTTTGTAAGTTTTCATACCTCTACCACCTCCACCTCACTATGTCCACACAGCAAAGAGTCTTGTTTCCAAATCCCGCCGCCGTTTTCAATCTCCAATTGATGCCTGTCAGCTTTGGGGAAATACAGGATCACACAATTCTTACCGACAGACTTTACTTCTAGTAGTTGACCAGTATATTTACGTACCCCTGTTCCGATATATTTTACTTTTTCGCCTTTTTTAATCATTGGTTATCACCTGCTTTCATAAATACAATCCAATGAGTTTTCGCTCTTTTGTTGCCGTAAAGAGGTTCGTAATCAATCACCTTTAAAATCTCAGCTAGTTTTATCTGGTCCTCGTTCCACTTAAAAACAAGTGTACCGTTAGTCTTAAGTACTCTCATACACTCGTCAAAACCTTGTTTGATATCGCTTTTCCAATTCGATTCGTCAAGCTTTCCATATTTCTTGGCCAACCAACTATTTTCGCCCACCTTGATTAAATGCGGTGGATCAAATACCACATGATAAAAGCTATTATCATCAAACGGCATGAACCTAAAGTCTGCTACCACATCAGGCTCAACCTTTAATGACCGACCATCGCAGAGAGTATCATCTAGTTGTCGGTTATCCATGTACAGGACATCTTTATTTTGTTTGTCATACCAAAACATACGACTGCCACAACAGGCATCTAATATTTTTTTAGTCACAGCTATCACCATCCAATCTAACAGCAACCGTCCTCTTGCCTTTGTCACGCTTTACATTGCTAGGCGTTGCCCAAAACTCAATCGTTGATTGTTTAACGTTTAGTGCCTCAGCGCATTCTTGTTTTGTGCCTGTGGTGATTAAGTTATCACCTTTGTATATTGAGTAGTCCATCTTTAATCACAAAGGAGTAAAAAGCTTTTTAATGTCGGCCGACAAACCTCCACTCCTTTCTTGGGTTATTCTTCTACAAAATCAATTAATTCGATTCCAATTACATTTTCACCAATTGAGTCCCATTCATCCTCGATTAAACAGGTATCTCCGTCTTCATTGGTTAATTCCATTGAATACCAATCATCACCTAAGTCTTTTAGTTTAATTGGGTTCTCTTTGAATGTTTTATCATAAAAGTCGTCAGGATCAACTTGTAATAGTGCTACACCTTTACAATCACCTCCAACTTCATAGGTCACAAAACCTTTAAATTCAAATGACTGGAAATTCACTTTTATAGTGTGTACTCCACGGCTAATATTTTGATCATAGTTTTCCATCCCTATTCATTCCTTTCGTTAATACTTTTCTCGGCAAAGTTGCCTCATATTTTCACATTCTTTTTTAAACTCTTCGTCGTGATAAGTTATTTCAAAGTCTTCCTCAGCCTCTTCATAAAAGTCTCTGCATAATTCTTCTAGTTCAAAAAACTCTATATCGTAACTATCAAAATTAACTACATAAATATTTCCGTTTTTTTCTAAAATCTCCATATACTCACTATCCATGGTAAAACTTGCTAAGTGTTTAATCATTGTTCTCTACCTCCTGCAGTTCTTCGGCTGTTTGGATGAGTTCAAATTCATCGGCGTTCATATCCTCCCAGCCATAACCGTCAAATCCACTCACACTAATTAAGTTCGATTCGCTAGTTGTCTTTGCGAAAAATAGCTCTCCCTCATACTTCACTATGTCTCGATCACGAAACTCATCCAACTTACGCCCGTGTTTTGCAAACTGCTCGGCACGATGAAACGTTACTATCTGTTCTGCGGTGGCTGGTTTGTCTTCGCACGGAAAATCAATCTCGTAAGTGTCTTCATATAGATCACCGCTGTATAAAGCTAATACAGCCAACCCAACTTCTTTCGTATCAGGATATTCCTCTATTTCAAGAACTTTATAAATTACTTTTCCATCACTGTAATACTCCCCGACCGCAAAGGATGGGGTGCTTTTTTCTTTTTCCATTAATGTCAACATGTTATGGGTCATTCTCAGTAAGTCACCTTCCAAGCTATTCGGAAAATTGTATGATCCATCAAGTTGCATATAAAAATGTTGAAATCTATCTCCGAGTTCTTTTTGATACCATTCTATTGTTTTCTCTGTCATTGTGTTCCCTCCAATATATCTCCAAATTGATACCGCATCGCAAACTGTTGATCTTTGTACGCTTTAAGAGCTGACGTGTCTGTAGCTTTTGATTTTTCCATATTTTGGATAGTAGTTTATGTTGCCCAATAGGTTACTTTTATCTTTTCGACTAGTTCTTTGTATTTTTCTTCGTAATTCATTTTTTTACACTCCTCAAATCACATTTTGTAAATTAACTGATGTAACACTAAGGTCATGAACATCGACATGATACTTTTTACCAGTAGTAACTTGCCCGATCCTAGCTAGAGCCAAGTCAGTCTCTCTTGTGCCAAAAACAAAGCCGCCTTTTTCAAAGTTGTTTAGTAAATAAGAGCGTTCAAATTTATCAGTTTCTCCGTCAAATTCCGTAATCAATATGACGTTTCGAGCAGGAATATATTTTTTTCTTTTGCTCATTCTGCTTCCTCCTCTACTGGTACAGCAAACGCCCTATATTGTTCGCCAACCTTAGTGATTTCTTCATCAGTCAATTCAGCTCTGGCGCCGTCATTTTGCTTCAATAACCACCAGACTTTCCCTTCCGCTCTGTCATAACCTAAATATTGATCTGCGATCGGATCATAAATCCAATACAACTGCTCTTTTTCCACGGTGTAGCCGTCTAGCCATGCACGGGCGAATATCTCTACGTTGTTGTTCATCCAATTAAATAATTTAGGGGACTCCTTGGCATCGAACACATGCATAATAGCAACTCCTAAACCACCAATTTGAAATTGATCTTTTCTCATTTCCAAATATTCCGCCACAAACTCTGGCACCACAACCTTGTCTTGTTGGGTTGGTAGTGATGATTTGTACTCTTTGGCTAACTCTAAAGCATGCCTTATTCCTCCGTTATACCCATCCTCAAAATCCTTATTTATCGATTTACTGCTTACGTTTTCTAGTTCCTCTATCAATTCCTCAATCTTTCCCATGTGTTGTGTCCTCCTTATTCAAACCATTCTGAATGTTGTTCTTTACACCATTTCACGTAAGATTCGTTTTCTCTTTCTTGATGTTCATCAAGTTCTTTTTGCGTCCACTCTTTATCGCAATCCACGCAATAGTAAAGACGTTCTAATTCTTCATCGCAATTCGGGCATACTGGTATACAGCAATCTTCATGCATCTACTCCACCTCGTTTAGTAATTCTGGGTTGGCGTGGATTGATCCTAGAATATTTCTATTATCAACTTCAAACAAACAGATTGCATGAAAATCTCCTATCCTCTGGAGGCAATGACATCCATCTATGAATTGGATGACCCCTTTTACATAAGTTCCACCGTAAAAACCTTCTACAAAATCTTTACCAAATATCTCCACACCATTCTTATCTTTTAGTCCTGTGTATTGCATGAGGATGACGTTATCTAAGCTTTCCTCATCAATCCTAAAAGTATTTCCTCCAGGATTCGGATATTTGATTTTTATTTTATTGTTCAACCAATCAATTGCGACTACTTCGTCAAACATTTCTTGGATACGTATTTTCTTCCACGCTCTAAACTTCGGTTTATTCATTTGGTTCAGTCCTCCCTATTATCAACGCTTCTGGATAAATGCCAGTCTTATTTTTGTCGTAGCGGAAACTTTTATCTAAATTCCTCAACAAGTCACATTTTGTATCTGCGTATCCGTATACCGCCCCTGTATCTTTACCAATTGCTTTATACATGTCATCCACTCCTTAAAATGGTAAGCCGTCTGTATCGTCACTGACAATTCCCGAGCCACTAAATGGATTGTCTTGTATCGGCTTATTCGGATTGAAAAATTGGTCTTGTGATCCTTGGCTATTATCTTGCGATTTAAACGTGTTGCTTTGATTCGATGAAGAATTACCCTCGAACTGGTTTGAAACGTCTGTATTTTGATTCTGTGGCGAATTATCGCTACTTGAACGACTTTCTCTAAACCCGAACGTATCAACTACGATTTGTTTGTTGTAATGCTTAACGCCATCTTTCTCATAATTGTTATCTTGCAATTCACCTACAATGCCAATCATTGACCCTTTTATAAAATGATCCGCTATGATCTCAGCCGTTTTGAGGAATGCTATACAATTATGAAAGTCAGCTTTTCTGCTTCCGTCTTGCTCTTTCCGACTTCTACTCACTGCAACAGTAAACTTTGCTACAGCATTTCCATTTTGCGAATATCTTAGGTCTACTTCTTTTGTTAATCGACCATTTAAAACCACTAGGTTATCTGCGTTCATCAAACTACCTCTTTCCATGTCTTGAAATTCCAAATTTGTTTTATAGTATTTTCACTTACTTGATATATAAGAGCTACTTCTTTTCGCTTTTTATATCCTTTTAATGATCGGATGGTTTTAACAGCTTCTTTGTCTAATTTCGTTTTTAAAACACCGTTTTTCATAGCATCAGACATATTCTCTTTTTGTGTCCCTTGTTTTAAGTTGCATACTCGATTATCTGATTTAATATCATTCAAATGCCTTATAAATTTACCTTCCTCAATATCTCCAACAAACGTCTGGTATATAACCCGATGCACTAACTCTTTATCTTCTCTGCCGAACGAAACAACAAAGTGACCTGATTTACTTTTAGAAAAATTGAGCTTTCTGAATCTATTCCCCATTACCAAGCCATGTCGTCCTTTATTTATCCATAAAGAATAAATATTTCCATCTACGTCAGCGAAATAGCCTAATTTACCTTTAATCGGTTTAACTTCGACAACATTATTAATCATTTAATTCCCTCCACTTCAATTTCTGTCCTCGGGTTTAAGCTGTATAACTTTTGCGTAGTCACTGCAGCGATCTGCCCGTCATTCTTGTATAAGACACCTTCTAAGGCATCTGTCACCGCTTTAAAATAATTGTCGATATCAGGCTTCTTGTCCACGTACAGTGTTTCATTCGCCAGCTCTTGGTCCATTTTCTTTTTGGTTAACAAATACTTAGGCTGATAGACAAAAAACGTAATGGACACGCCAATCGGTCCTGTCTCAATTAATTTAGGCTTACTAGCCATCACATGGTATTTAACCGCTCGTTTGTATGCTGTCATAGCACTATCTTCGTATGCTCGTTTGTTAAAACTGTTAAATCTCGGTCTAGCTTGTGGCTTAGGTGCTACTGGTATTGTGATCAACATCAGTTACCGCCTCCGTTCAAGAACGCTTGTATTTCTGCATCCAACTTGGCTTGTTCCTCTGGTGATAACTTAGCTTCTGGTGTTGGATTGGTTACCGATTCTGGCATAGTCTCTTCTCTAATTGGTTGGCGGTAATAAGATTGTTTAGGCGATGCCTGTTTTTCTTCTTGCCATTTGCGTTCAGAATCGAGGTAATCATCATGAGTTTTTACCCCTGCCGCTCTCCATCGTTTGAGGATGCCAGAAAAATAGTTGTAGGTTCTCTTATTTTCCCTGGCACATATATTTACTGCATCTTTCATCAGTTCTAAGTCTCCATTAAAATCGTTTAAATCATATTCAAGGTCAGTAATATTGACTGGTGTTGCTGGACTAACATTTTTAGAGTAATAATCAATTAATTCTCCTAGCTTGTCGCTTCCAAAAGGTTGCTCGATAAACTGATAACTAGAGGACAACTCATCGACAAAATCTTTTTCTTGTTTTTTATTGTTTACTTTACTTTTATTTACTTTAGTTTCCTTTACTTTACTTTGTGCATTAATGTCTACATTAACTTCCTTTGGAATGTAATTATTGTTTTCACTAATTACGTACTTAGTAGGTTTTGGTGATTTTCTTCTTTTTGTTGCTTCAAAATAGATAGCTTGGATATTTTTGCTTGTCAGAACCTTAGCCGAGTTAAACAGGTCTTCATGAAAGAATTCCCATGTAACTAAGCGGATGACAATTTGATCTAATAATTCCTTACTCATTCCAGGAAGGCGTTTCAAAAGAGTTGCTTTGGTTAAATCATTCCACACAATGAAGTATCCTTTTTTGTATACCGCACATAGCAGCTTGACTACCGCAAGCTCTCCTTTGATGCCAAACTCTCCTGCAATAGCTTCTATTTTTTCGTCTTCAAACATATCTACATCAAAAGGAAAATAATCAAGACCATCTTTAGTGGGTCTTGCCACTTGATCACCCTCCTATCGCTTTCTTGTATAGTTCTTCATCTTTGTACTTTTCATCAAACTTCATAATCTGAGCATTTGAGGTTATACCAATTTTTATTAATGTTTCTTTATCCAGATAAACTGGTGTAACTTCATATCGTGCCAGAAATTCTTTTTCTCCTAGCGCATGTGCTATGTTATGATGCTCTAAGCAGACACAAGCGAATGGGAAAAGCCTGTGATCAACGTTCTTTCTCTTTCTGTTACCAACTGCAGTGACATGGTGTATTTGACCATTTTCTTTCGCACATACACAGCATTTCCTGTGCTTACAAGCGAAGTAAAAAAACTTGTCGTAGTCTAGTAAATAGGTATACCTTTTTGGCAAATCAACGCCGTTCATCAATATGAATTCAATTAAAAACTCAATCCATTTAGCTGCATCATCCATAGTTGCATCTGAATGAGAAAATCCATTGATTTCTCTATAGCTGTATTGATATTTCAGACTGATCTCCATCTCTTGAGCATCTACAAAATAATGATTCGCTATATCCCTAATCAATGTATGAGACACTGCATTTTGAGCAGAGGACATTTTTTCATTGTCTAGTAGTTTAGCTAGTACATAGTTTGATTTTCCTCTGCTCAAAAGTTTTAGGTACTCAGGATTGATATCTTCGTCAAACTCAATTGTCAGTTTGTTTTTGTCGTGAGATATGATTTTTCCAATCATTTAAATCACTTCTCTTTAGCTTCTTTTTTTAGATTTTTGCTAATTTGAATTAGGCAATTTGATATAATGCCGTATTCTTCATTTGTGAGTTGTTCAACACTTTTGTGGATATTCGTTTTTTTCTGTGCTGCTTTATAAGTCTTTTCCTCGCTAGTTTCGTGTTCTAAAGAGAATGTTTCGATTTGTTTGTTTAACTTTTGTATTTCTAAGTCTGATATCATCTTAGGCGCATTTTTAACTGCTTCATTTCCGTCATCATCCAGCTCACTAGTAACGCCGAATACTGCACCTAGTGTATATCTTCGTGCGTATGTTTCGGCAGACCCAAAAGCTTGGACATCAATTTTAGATGTATTAACAGTTAGTGGATCGTATAAAATATACTCTCCGCTTTCGTGAGTTACTAATGTGGCAACTGAAACTTGGTTGTTGGAAGCACTTGTTACTTCTTGTGTGTAACTCATTCCTGTACCTTCTATCGCTAAGTCAATAGCTTCTGTCACGTTCTCTAAAGGAACGTATTTACTTTTAAAGAAAGGATTGTCAGCATCTTTTTTTGGTTGTTTTAGGTTTTTTCTAAATAGAGCTAATGCTTTGAATATTTCTTGTCTCGTTTCACTAAATTTCATTGTTTGTTCAACCACTCTTTCCCACTGATAATTTCTAATTTTTCAGCAATTAGATTTGATGGATCATATTCGTCTAATGCGGTCATGAATCCTTCTTGGCTACCTACTAGTTTCTTTTCGATATCCATATGCTTAAAATACATAACGAATACCCAATCACTCTCGTATACGACATTTCCGAAATCATCTATGTTCCAATTCGCTGTATCATCTATTTCGTCTCCATACTCCTGGTAAAAATCTTCTGGCGGAGTAGTCAAGTAATGGTCCAATGCTTCTGCTTCTTTTGGTGTCATTGTCAAAATCCACCTTTCCGTGGTATAATTTTGTTAATATATTTTCGTTATCGACTGACAGGACTGCCATCCTATCGGTCTTTTTCAATTTCAATTGGAACCCAATTCATTTTTGCTAATTCGTGTTGCGCTACTACTAATGCCTCTCCGACCCAATCCGAATCAATCTTTATTGTTTTAATCGGTTTATAGCTACTTCCGACATTTACAAAAAGTCCTTTCCAAGCATCACGCTCAATGCACACTGCGTTATCTCTAAATCCTTCTCTAACAAATTCCAACTGTAAACTAAATGTGAGATAGATATAATTATTGAATTCAAAATTAACCACATAACTTTTGCTATTTTTAATGCTTGCTAAAAAATTAACTAGATATAACATCTCTTCATTCATTACCATTTGCTCCTATCGGTCTTTTTTTATTCAAATAATTCACGTTGTCTATTCGCTTCTTTGATCAACAAGCGTAAATCTGTATCTGGTAACCATTCGTCAATGTATGCTAAAGCATCATCAAACTTGATTCTTGGTAGTTCTCCATATCTTGGTAGGTGGAAATACTGTTTAAAATCTTTCCAGTAGTTTGAGAATACTTTTTTAGCATGTCGTTTATAAGCTGGACTATCTTTCCCACCAAGACACTCTACTACTTTCTTATTGGACTGCTGCTTAATTTCGAATTCTTGTTGCCCAGTGATCCGCATCGTGTCTTTTAAAACAGTTACGTCTTTCTTTACTTCTTTCATGTCTTCTAATTGATAAATCATCATATCTTCAATTGTTTGAGGAACTGTATTTTTTCTAATTGTGTCTTCCATATCGTTAAACGCTTGTATATATTTTTGCTTAAATCCAATTGCTTTTTTTCCAGTAAATCCCATCGCTAAAAGGAAGAAGCCATCACGACTGATAAAATAGATTCGTCTTGGTCTCCCATATAAATCAGGTTCAGTCCCTTCTATAAACATCTGTCCAAAATTGGACACATCTTCTTGCAATGTATCAATGTCTCTTAATACATGTTGATGTTTCTTGTTGAAGCTATCAGCTACTTGCAAACTAGTAGTTACAGCTTCTTTATTTTTCATTATTACTAGTTCTTGCATTTATATTTCCCCTTCCAATTTACTCAACCGATCAAAACTAATATTTGTACGGTTATGATATGCATCTTCCACTACCGCAGAGCAGTTACCCTTATTTACAATCCTTACGACTACATCGCAATCAATCAATGCTTGATCGCCTATTTCTAAATCTGTTGCAATTTTCTTTCTAGCCTTGTACATCTTGTGATTCTTAGGAAGTGTAATCACGTTTGCTGATGCTACTCTCAATCTCGCTGGCGCTGACATTCTATTTCCCTCCTACTCTCGGAAACACTTCTTCGACACGGCAATCCAAAGCGCCTGAAATCTCATAAGCTAATTCCAGTGATAATTTGTGTTTCCCTAACTCAATACTGTCAATTGTTTGTTTGGACACACCGACTTTTTCGGCTAATGTTTCAACTGACAATCCTTTAGCACGTCTGATCTCGTTAAGGTGACTTACATATACTGGTTCTTTCTTTTTAAACATGATCGGTTCCTCCTAGTCTTTTTTATATGTTCTAAGCGCATCCTCTGCAATCCAAACGTTAAATGATAAATACTCAGCTACTAAGCTATAGGTCATCAATAACAAAGAATAGCCTAGGCAAACTTTACTATTAACATCTAACGTTAAGAGTAGAATCATGCCGATTACATAAACAATATAGGTAATTTTGTTTAGATTTTTTGATATTAGTTTCATTTAGTTTCTACCTACCTTTCTATCAATTTGAAATTCTTCTATTGTCCAATTTGTAATTTCTTTGCCTACACTAATATCAAAAGCGATACGGTGTAATAATGTATCTTGAAACCCTAATTCATATAGAATTTTCAAAAATTTTTCTGTTTGCAATAACTCTTCATATCGTTCCTTGTCAATTTTCATTTCGGTTGCTCCTTTCTGTATTGTTAGAAATCATTCACCTTGGTATACTTTATATAGAAAGGTGGTGAAAATATATGTCCATAAATATGTCGCTAACACAATTCTTAACATTTTCTACTAAAGTCAGTACAAGTGCTAAAATAAATTACATCAAAGAAGTCAAAAACGATTCAGACTATCATCCTGCTAAAGATTACTGGAAACCGTTGCGAGACGAGATTAAACGTATCCACGAGAATGGATTACCCATCGAAACTTTAGACGATTTAATTGAACGAACTACTGACGAGAAAAAACTAAAGAATTATATCGCAGCTGTAAAAACTTACAAGCGATTTATCAATTCAAACGAAGTTGAATATTTCCAGACAGGTCAGTCATTTTGGAAACTTAGAGACGATCTATATGTTAATGCTTCCCCCGAATTTGGATTGTCCATTAACGGTGAACCAATGCTAGTAAAGAACAACTATAAGAAAAGATCTACATCGAACAAAATTGATAAACGAAATATCAACGCAACATTAACTTTGATGCAACTCGCCGAAAAAAATTTCTCTGTCCCTGATAATCAAAAATACTGTGTATTCAATTTTCAGAATGGAAAAGTAATTGAATCTAGTCCGTTACGATCAGAGAGTATTCTTGAATTAGAAATGGATGCAGAATTCATTTTGAACATATGGAATCAAGTCTAGGTATTACTTTTGCAACTTAGCTCACTCATAATCAGAGCGCAATTTTCACAAATATATTCTTTATCATTGATATTTAAAACGCCTATTCCTTCGCACTTGATACAAGGTGGGCGTTTTATTTTTTTAATGTACAAATCAATTACAAATACTGGTAAAATTTTATAGACAATCCTTTTCATTCTTCTCCTCCTGTTTTCTGTATTCTATCTACTACACAACATGTATACATCACCGCTAATAACGCATAGCCTTGCATAGTCTCGCCTGTGGCGAAACAGATGATCGATACTGTTAGTAAGATTAGGTTCGCTGTAACAATCATTCCAATACATCCTGGTAATCTGGTAAGTCATTGAACAGTTTTTCTAAAAATGGTCTTATTCCATCAGCATCAAATAGCCAGTTAGAGTTTTTGCTAGTACCATCTTTTTTTGCTAGTTTGTTCTTTTTTACGTATGGATCATCAACAATGTTTTCCATAATCCAATTACGTTGATGTCTTGTAATTTGAATCATGTCTTTCATAGTTAACCACTGTGGCTTTAGCAATCTAGTGTAAAGTTTTTCAATATATTCCCTTGCGTATTTCTCCATATATTGGTTGTCTACCTGTACATTTACCTGTACAGGTAGTTGTTGATTATTCATCTAAACACCCCTATCTTATTTTGATTCGCCGAACAAAGAAATATTAGGATTTCTAGGAACATGTTTTTTAACAGCTATTAAAGATTCTAAAAACCCTGATATTGCTTCGAGATTTTCTGATTCTCTTGATACTGTGTCGTAAATAATTAATTCTTCAGACATTTTCGAAACAATTTGACACCCCTTTTCGCAAACTTCGTAAATCATTTCTGAAATGTTTTTATGTGATGTTTCAGCCTTAAGACGTTCATTGTCTGCTAATAATTTATTTAATGTCTCAGCTTTTTCTATTACCTGTTCTAAACCTTCTGTGTTTACTTTGATACTTATATTACCTACATTTTGATTTTGTTGTTCCATTTACATTTCCTCCTATGCTGTTTAATTCGACTTGAAAGTTCACGCAACATGAACTTTTTCGCTAAAAAAATAAATGGGAATGTTTTTAGTACTAAGTCCTAGCAATTCACACGCTTTTGCAATGTCACGATCTTTCCACGAAACTTTACCGTTTAACTTTAGAGATAAAGTTCTTTCCGAAACTCCCATTGCGATTGAAAAATTATACTGAGTTCCAAATTTTTCAACAATTCTTCCTGACAATTTTGAATAATCATAGCTCATTATGATACACTCCTTTCTTTGTTCACGTTACATGAACTTTATATCTATAGTTTACCTTCACATTAAATCATTGTCAACACAAAAGTTCATGTATTATGAATTTTTTCGTTGAACTTATACCTAAGCTGTTATATACTGTTCTGTAAGGAGGTGATAGAAATGGAAAAAGTCTCCCCGGCAAATCGTTTACACCAAATAATGTCCAGTCGTAATTTAAGGCAAGTTGATATCTTAAAAATGTCAGAACCGTACCAAAAAGAATTAGGTGTAAAAATGGGGAAAAGCACTTTATCGCAATACGTAACAGGAAAACAAGCTCCAGATCAAGATAGAATATATCTTCTGTCAAAAACGTTAGATGTAAACGAGCCTTGGTTAATGGGATATAATGTTCCCATTGAAAGAATACCTGATTACAAAAGACAAGAAATGAACTATATCAACGCCTTAGAAGCAATTTACAATGAGTTAGAACCACAAAGGCAAACTAAAGTTTACAAATATGCCAAACAGCAACTTGACGAACAAGAATCATTGAATAGTAAAATAATTCCATTAGTGGGTAAAACTGCTGCGAACCCAACCGTTATAGAATATGGAGATGTAGATATAGAACAACATTCGTTCTCCCATGTACCTGAAGGAGCTGATTGTGCTATTTACATACAAGGGGATTCGATGGAACCATTAATAAAAGATGGTAGTATTGTTTTTTACAAAAGACAAGAAGATGTCGAAAGTGGTGAAATAGCTGTAGTTGAGATAAACGGTGACGGCGCTACTTGTAAAAGAGTAATTAAAGATTACGACAATAGACAGATTATATTGAGGTCAGTAAATGATCGATACGAGGACAGAATAATGCATGATGAAAAAGTTCGGATTATTGGTAAAGTCATTCTATAAAAAGTGAGGTAATAAAATGGGAAAAAGATATGTTGTTACGGAAGAATCTGGTTGCGGTTGCGGAACGTTATTTGTTGGAGCGCTATTAATTTCTTTATTTACTGCTGCTTTACCTTATCTAATTCCAGTCGTTATTATAGCAATCATTTGTTGGTTTGTATTTGGATATCCTAAAATGAAGGAGAACAAGAGAAAAGCAAAGGAAGAAGCTGAAATTTTAGAACTAGAAAGACTAAATGAGTTAGAACGAAGAAGAATTGAAGCTGAACGTGTTCAAGAAGAATTGAGATCAAAAAAGGAAAAGAAAAATGATTGGTCCGATTTTTAGAGCCTTCGGGCTTTTCTTTTTAACTAATTAAGAACATACATTCGGAAAGGAGCTGTTATCATGGCCAGTATCAAACAACAAGACAACGGGAAATGGCGATACAGAATTAGATACAAAGAGAATGGAAAATTTAGGGAAATATCAAAGAGTGGGTTCAGAACGAAAAGAGATGCTCAATCTGCTGCTAACGACATCGAAAGTAAAATGAATGCTGGAATTAGTGTTAAAAATGAAAATATGATTGTTAGTGAGTATCTGGAAATGTGGGTTGCATTAAAAGAAAAACATGTGAAAAAATCTACCTTAGCAAAAATAAAACGATCCATTACTCTTCATATATTGCCAAAGTTTTCCTATTATAGACTAAATGAAGTTAAACGAATGGACTGTATTGCATGGGTGAACGATATGTGTAGTCACTTAGCTGTAGATTCTGCTAAATCATATTGCGCAACGTTTACCAACGCTCTAGAGGATGCCGTGAATGACTACAAGCTAATAAGTGTTAATCCGATGAAAGGTATAAAATATCCTCGATCAGAAAAACGAAAAAATGACATACAGTTTTTTGAAAAAACTGACTTACAAAAGCTTATTGAAGTTTCAGAAAAATACACAGGCACAAAACCATTTGTTAACTATCAATATTACGTTTTGACAATGCTCTTGGCAAGAACAGGTTTGAGGCTTGGCGAAGCTTTATGTTTAAGATGGTCCGACTTAGACAATAATAAATTAACTATAGATAAAACCCTATATCGTGAAAATAACAAAGATTATATCACTGAACCTAAAACGCAGTCTAGTTATAGAAAAATTTTAATAGACAAAAAAACCTTTTCCTTATTAAAGTCTTTCAGGATAAAGAAAAATGAACATTCTTTGAAGTCTCAATCTTATGTTATTAACAAGGAGTTTATCTTCAATGATTTAAATGGTGATTTTTTAAAACAGTGCAACTATCGGACGTATTTCACTAAGATATGCAAAGTTGCTGAACTAAATCACTTATCCCCTCATGCCCTTAGACATTCACATGCGGTTCATTTATTAGAAAGTGGATCAAATATCAAGTTTGTTTCCGAACGTTTAGGTCATAGCACGATCAACATGACAGCCAACGTTTATCTTCATATCTCCCAAAAAATGGAAACCGATTCTATCGACAGATATGAGAACTTTTTATAATTTTGTGGCAAATTTGTGGCAAACACCTTCTTAAAACCCTTCACAATCCTTTTATAACAGCATTTCTTCTTAATGCCTGCGGTTCGGTTGATGAACCTTGTCGAGGAAGATTTTCCCTCAAAAAATGATACGTAGGCATTATATCTCATAATTGATCGTTTCACAATGATAAGTCCGCTTTTTTTTAATCTTTCAACAAGCTATTTCTTATTTTGATTTTGTTTTTTCAAGCATCCATCATTCTTAATTTTTCACATGTCTGTTATAATAAGACTTTGTACAAGGAGGAAAGAAATGAAGAAACATTATTATCTCGTCATCAATGAAAATGCTGGTGGCGGTACTGGAGGCAAAGTTGCCGAAAAGATTATCAAACAAATGCATACTGCCCACATTGAATATACAACTTTCTATACAGATCACGCTGGACACGAAAGAGAAATCGTTCAAACTTTAGCACAGAATACACTGATTCCTTGGAGCAATGATTTGGAAATTAGTACTTTTCCACTTCTAGTAGTTCTAGGTGGAGATGGTACTTTGCATAGCGTCACCAATGCTTTATTGTCCTTTGATTCCAAAATTCCTATCGGCTATATTCCATGTGGTTCAGGAAATGATTTTGCCCGTGGTGCGGGGATTGCTAAACAAGCTGAAAAAGCTTTTTTCCAATTACTAAAGGCTGAGACACCGCAAGAAATCCAAATTATTACCTATGCTGAATCGATACAAGATGAAGATGGACTTGCTGTTAATAATATCGGTATTGGCTTGGACGCAGCAATTGTCAATGCAGCCAATACATCTGCGTCAAAAAGTGCTTTAAACAAATTCAATATGGGGTCTTTATCTTATATTTTTTCTATTTTAAAGGTATTATTCACTCAAAAAGGCTTCCCGATTCTTGTTGAGGTCAACGGTAAAAATGTTGAATTTGATCGCGCTTTTCTATGTACAGTAACAAAACACCCTTATTTTGGCGGTGGCGTGCCAATTGCGCCAATGGCTGATCCACGCAAACCTGTTCTGGATTTTGTCTTGGTCGAACGTATCAACATGTTTAAAATTTTCTGGCTGATTTTATTATTACTTCGAAAAAAACAGATGCATTCAAAATACTTTCATCACTTTCAATCCAGCAAATTTCGAATCGTTTCAACGTTTCCTGAATATGTTCATGCCGATGGTGAAATTTTAGGGGAGAGAAGTACTGATATTTCTTTTGGAACTGAAACGAGATTATTTTGGTTCTAGGTACATTAAACTGAGGCTGGGACATCCCAGCCTCTATTACGTATTATTCTCATTTTTAATTTAACGATTCAAATGCTTGTTTCAAATCTTCAATCAAATCCTCACTGGCTTCAATTCCTGTCGAGATCCTCAATAAATCAGGTGTTAATCCGTATGACTCTCTTAGCTCTTTTGGAATATCAGCATGCGTTTGCGTTGTTGGATACGTAATTAAGCTTTCAACTCCACCCAAACTTTCTGCAAAAGTAAAAATCGACAAGTTTCGTAAAAAGTCTTTGATCTTTTCGTGATCCTTTAGTTTAAAACTCAGCATTCCACCACGACCTGGATACATCACTTCCTTGACATATGAGCTGGTTTTTAAATACGCCACCACAGACTGCGCATTTTTTTCATGTCTTTCCATCCGTAACGCTAGAGTTTTCATTCCTCTGATCAATAACCAACAATCAAATGGAGACAAAACTGCACCAGTAGTGTTTAGACTAAATGCCAATCGCTCTCCGACTTCTTGTGACCGAGCTATTACAGCACCTGCCAGTAAATCGTTATGACCACCTAAGTACTTTGTAGCACTATGCAAAACGATATCTGCACCTAAATCTAATGGGCGCTGGATCAATGGCGTATAAAATGTATTATCAACAATTAGTTGCGCTTGATGTCGCTTTGTGAAAACAGCCACTTCTTCAATAGACACTTCACTCATCAAAGGATTGGTCGGGGTTTCAATAAAAACTGCTGCCGTTTGGTCCGAAATTTCTCGTTCAAAACCAGCTTCGTCATCAACATAAATAAATTGATAGATTCCTTGCGTTTCTAACTCTTTAAAATAACGGTAACTACCGCCATATAAATCTCTAGATGCGATAATTTGACTCCCAACAGGAAATTGGCTAAGGACTAATTGGACGGCACTCATTCCTGAGCTAGTTGCTAAACCAATCGCACCATTTTCTAACACCGCCAATGCAGATTCTACAACTTCTCTTGTTGGATTTTTAGTTCTCGTGTAATCATAGCCCGTCGACTCACCTAGTGTCGGATGTTCATACGTTGTTGAAAAATAAATAGGCGTATTGATCGATCCGGTCACTGAGTTTTGATGATTCCCAATTTGTGCCAAAAATGTATCAGTTTGGACTTTTCCCGATTGTGATTCTTTTTCCATTAATTCCCCTCATTTCTACCAAAATAATCTACCTTCATTTCTAGTAAACCATGTTGCTGTGTTGTTTTTCATTATATACATCGTCATCCTCTTAAAGCAAGAAAAAACTGAGATAGCCGTTTTGGCTCATCCCAGTTTGTCCACTATCACATAAAATCATAGGGTGTAGTTTGATTCATTCCAATCATCGGATCGATCGTTTGAGCGCTGACTAAACTTGGTGTCAACAGTCTATCTAACTCTGCTTCAACTTGTTCCGCACTTTCTTCAACAGGTTCGCTAAACAACGAAATTTCTTCTGATTCGGGTTTCACTGAAATAGGCTCTGCTACTACTTCAGTCACAGCTATTTTATTTTCCTTCGCTGCTTCATACACAATGGGTTCTTTTTCTACAGTATCCGAGAAGGGAGCTTCTTTATTCAATCCTTCTTCATACTCTTCCAACTGCATCCTTGTCGTCAAAGACATCTCGTCCGCACTAGTGATTCGTTCTTTCAACATCGTTAAACGGCTAGCAGTTTCATGTGCAACGCACGTATTGAACGCTTGAACTTCGCCTAACAAAATCAAAATTTCTTTGCTTCTAGTGACAGCTGTGTAGAGTAAATTACGCTGCAGCATACGATGGTATTGATGAACCATAGGCAAAATGACCATCTTGAACTCGCTACCTTGCGCTTTATGGATCGAGCAACAATACGAAAGCGTAATTTTGTTCCATTCATTTCGTTTGTAACTCACTTCATTATTATCAAATTGGATCACTAATTCATCGACTTTGTCTTCTGAATCTTTAGCTAAAATAATACCCACGATTTCGCCCATGTCACCATTAAAAACATTCAGTTCTGGTGTATTGACTAAATGAAGCACTTTATCCCCAATACGATAGACTGATTCATTCCACTTCACTTCTTTTTTCGTTCCATCATTAGGATTGAAAATTTCTTGCATCATTCTATTCAATGCATCGATACCAGCTGCGCCTCGATACATGGGAGCTAGCAACTGGATGTCTTGTGGCGAGAACCCTTTTGCTTTGGCTTTAGTCACAATTTGACGGACATAAGACTCGATACGAGAAACATCACTAGGAAAAAATGAACGATCTTTTTGATTCACAGTAAAATCTTGCGGCAGTCTACCTTGTTTGATTTCATGTGCTAAAGGAATAATACTTGAGCCATCGCCTTGGCGGTATATTTCAGTTAATTCCATTTGTGGTATTTCATTGATTTGCAATAAATCATGCAATACTTGACCTGGTCCAACGGAAGGAAGTTGATCTTTATCTCCAACAAAAATAACTTGCATATTAGTTGGAATCGCCTTAAATAAGGTATTCGCCAACCATGTATCAACCATCGACATTTCATCAACGATCAATAAGCCACCTTCTAGTTCTTTTGCTGTCATACTAGGATTTTTTTCCCTACCAGTTAATCCTAATAAACGATGTATCGTACTTGCTGGGAGCCCAGTTGTCTCATTCATTCGTTTAGCTGCACGACCTGTTGGTGCTGCTAATAAGATTGGAAACATTTCCTGCGTGTAGTCCTTACTATCCAAAGAAAGTCCATTCAACTCTGCAAACAGCGAAACAATTCCATTGATAACGGTTGTTTTCCCTGTTCCTGGACCACCAGTCAAGATGAAAAGTGGGGCTTTGATTGCTTCCTCAATAGCCGCTTGTTGAGAGTCGCCATAAAGAATTCCTAATCGTTTTTCGATCCCACGAATATTTTTTTCAATCTCTTTCTTATCGTACTTGATTTCTTTTTTTCGTGAAAGTAGACGTTGAATCGATGTTCCGATTCCCCACTCAGAAAAATATAAACTATTTTCAAAAAGTTTAGTGCCTTCTTGCTGGATTTTTCCTTCTTCGACTAAATGAATAATTTGTTCCGCCACTTGATCAATGGAAATCTCAACTGGACGGCTTGCCTCCAAAGTATTGATCGTTTCTCTAAGCAGCATTTCTGCTTCTACGTACGTATTTCCGGAACGAACAGAATGTTGAAAAATTTCATGAGTGATTGCAGCTCGCACACGTTTATCTGAATCTGCTCCGATCCCTAATTGTTCCGCTATAGTATCTGCTCGCTTAAAGCCAATCCCTTCAATATCCTCTACTAACTGGTAAGGATTTTCATGAATAATATCCAAAGTCTCTTCTTTATAGGTTTGATAAATCGTAAATGAAAGCTGACTACCAAATCCATAACGATTTAAGCCCACAATTACTTGCTCCATACCATGATTTAAGCGAATGGTTTCAATGATTGTCTGGCATTTTTTTTCATTTAATTGAGGCACTTCTTCGAGAACATCTGGGGTTTCGATAATGCGATCAATAGCATCATCGCCTAAAATTTCGACGATTTTTTCAGCAGTTCGTTTTCCAATTCCAGGAAATTTTTCGCTTGATAGATAGTTTACAACACCACTAGCAGAAGTTGGTCGCTCTTGCTGATAACTATCGACTTGGAACTGCTTGCCATAACGAGGGTGATCAACAAAATGTCCAAAAAAGCGATAGATTTCTTCTTCCTGAATTTGGCCGAAACTACCTGTCGTAACGATTTCCTTTTCTAAATAGTCTGTATTTGTGTCAGTGATTTTCACTAATAAAACTTTATAAAAATTACTGGGATTTTGAAAAAAGATCGCTTGAACCTGCCCAACTACGTATTCTTTTTCCCCTTCTCCAAACAACGTATCCATGGATTTCACCTCGCTTTATCCCAAAAAATATATTACTGTAAAAAAGAATCATCATTCCATAATGTTAAAGTATATACTTCTTCATCTTCTGCTACTTCTAAGATTGATAAACTATTATTTTTAAGGCCGCCCATACTACGCAGTTCGCCTAACTCTTTCCCTGAAAGTGATTGGATTGCCGCAGTTAAAGAAGCACCATGGCCTACAAAAAGATACGGTCCATCCCCATTATCAACTGCTGCTTTTACAACAGAAGAAATGCGTGTTATTGCGTGTTCAATTGGCTCACCTTGAAATACTTCAGGATTATATCGGTCCAGCTGATAGCGCATATGATCTAGTTCTTGTCCATATGTTTTTCTCATTTCGTTGATAGACTGACCTTCTAACTTACCAAGGCCTAATTCTTTTAACTCATCTGTATAAATTATTTCTACTGGTCGCTCTAGCTCTTGATTGATCCCTTCCGCTGTTTTTCTTGCACGCGGTGAAGTACTTGAAAAGATTTTTTTAAAGGGCACTTCTTTAAGTGTTTGACCTAACCGTTTTATTTCCTCATAGCTCGTTGGAAGCAACGGTGAATCTCCCGTCATTCCTTGAAACCTAAGTTCCTGATTCCATTCCGTTTTTCCATGGCGAGTAAAATATAATTTCATGCGTCCGCTCCCTTGATTCGAATTTATTGATTTTTACTTTTTAATGTCCATTTATTTATCTTATCTAGTGTATCATTTTCACTGGCAAAATTCCATTTAACTACGAGGTTTATAAAAAACAGTTTCCTCCGTGTGTGTTTCTAAAAAAACTACGTTATAATAAAAGAGCTTCAAGCTTGTATCGTGATATTGAAGGAGGAAACTGATTTGTTTTTTGAGCACATTCATCATATTGCCATCAATTGTTCTAATTACCAAAAAACGAAAGAATTCTATGTAGAAAAAATAGGTTTTGAAATCATTAGGGAAAATCATCGAGAAGAGAAAAATGATGTTAAACTAGATTTAAAATTAGGAAATCATGAATTAGAAATTTTCATTTCACCTAATGCACCAAAAAGACCCTCTTATCCTGAAGCTTTGGGTTTACGCCATTTAGCGTTTAAAGTAGAAAATATAGAGGAAGTCATTGCCTTCTTGAACACTAAAGAAATTGAATGCGAACCAATTCGGACAGATACATTTACAGGAGAAAAAATGACCTTTTTCTTTGATCCAGACGGTTTACCTTTAGAGTTACATGAATAATGTACTGATTTCTCTTTATTGTTGAAAAAAAACTGTTCTCTTCAATCGTAAGGAGAACAGTTTTTTAGTATTATGTTTAATCTAATTTATCCTTTTCATAATGATGCTGTAATTCCAATGCTGGAAAATTTTGTTGACGCAACGCTTCATAAACCACTAATGCTACCGTATTTGACAAATTCAACGAACGAACATGTTCATCATTCATCGGAATTCGTAAACATTTTTCTTCATTTTCTCGCATAAACTCTTCTGGTAATCCAGTCGTTTCTTTCCCAAACATAAAATAATGATCTTTGCCATCAGCATAATCCATTTCACTATACGTTTGATTTGCAAATTTTGTGATTAAATGTAGCGGTTGCTCACCTAAATAGGTTAAAAATGCCGTCAAATCTGCATGATACATGATATTAACGTCATTCCAATAATCCAATCCTGCTCTTTTTAAGTGTTTATCATCGGTCGAGAAACCTAACGGCTCAATGAGATGTAAGGGTGAATTTGTTGCTGCACAAGTCCGGGCGATATTACCGGTATTTGCTGGGATTTGAGGTTCAAATAATACAATATGATTGGTCATGATTTCACTTTCCTTTCATTTGAATGATTCATCATTTATTTTTTTGTTCACAAAAATCGGCATAAAAAAAACGTATCGCCTCGGTGTCAATCACTGCGAGTCGCTACGTTAGTGAAGCTCTTTTCACTAACTTTTATCAGAACAGGAACCTGATAAAAACCAATGAAAAAACAACTTGTATGTAATATAACACCATTACCAGAGCTTTGCAATACCTTTTAGCAAATTTACCGATTGTAAGCGCTATTTCAATTTTCCTTTTAACATGCGAACGTCAATTGTGATGTCAGATAATGGATTTTTTTGAATCGCTTCTTTTACTTCTTCAGCTACGCCCCATTCCAGTGGAGACATCTCTAATAAATCTAGGCGATTTTCTTCCGGTATGGAGAAGCTATAGGTTACGCGTTCGTCGGACAAAATATCCATTTCCTTATAAAATTTTGCCAAAACTTTTTCATTGGAATAGGTTTGCTTCGTTTCATCACCTGGATAAAAGGCTGTCCTCAACTCTTTTAGATAATCTGTTTCAGGCACAACTTTGATAAGTGTTCCCTCTTGTTTTAAAACACGCTGAAATTCACTATAATGAGATGGCGAAAAAATATTTAAAACAGTATCCATCGATTGGTCTGCAAATGGCAAGTTTGTCAAATCAGCGACGCACCAAAAAGCTTCGATTGGTTGGTTGCTGGCTAAATAAATCCCATCCTTAGAAATATCAAACCCAAATTTTGGCCCCACTAAGCCTAAACTAGAAAGCTCAGACAAAAAGCTTCCCTCACCGCATCCAACATCTAACGTATTTCCAGTCAAATCCATATCACCAATAATTTTTTCCAATAAAGGCTGATACATACCACTTTGAATCATCTTGCTTCTATGGATCAACATTTTTTTATTGTAGTCTGTTTGAATACTATGAGAAAGAAAATAAATCGTTCCCTTTTTAGATAAATCAAATTGATGGTTTTCTGCACAAATCAAACTATATCCTTCTAGCTGAATTGACTTTTTACATACTGGGCAAAGAAATTGTTCTTGATGTGTTTCTAAAAAATTACGAGCAAAATCAATTTTTTTCAACATAAGGTTACTTCCTATTCACTATAAATTCTGACACTAATTGATTAATCGTCGCTATTTATCTTACAACGGGAAGAAGACTTTGGCAACCGCCATAATTGTGGTACAATGCCTGTGAAGAAAAAACAAGGAGTGAATCGAATGATCAAAGAATTTTGTGCTGAAAATTTCACAAATATCCCGACTGCCATCCGCAACGGGGCAGGACGAATCGAATTATGTGATAATCTAGCTGTAGGTGGTACAACACCTAGTACAGGTGTTATTGAAGAAGTTGTTGCTTATGCTGGAGAAAAATCGATTCCCGTTATGACAATCATCAGACCACGAGGTGGAGATTTTGTATACAATGATATTGAACTTAAAATTATGCATACTGATCTAATCGAAGCAAAAAAAATTGGAACTGATGGTGTCGTTATAGGTTGTTTAACAAATGACGGCTGGTTAGACGAAGAAGCATTAGAATTATTGATCGAAACTGCAGAAGGGCTGCAAATCACCTTCCACATGGCTTTTGATGTATTAAATAAAGAAAACCAACTTAAAGCAATCGATTGGTTAGCAGAACATGATGTACATCGTATTTTAACACATGGCGGGCCTTCTGGAACAGCAATCGAGGCTAATTTTGATCATCTAAAAGAACTGATCAACTATGCTAATGATCGAATTACTATATTACCTGGCGGTGGTATTACTGATAAAAATGTTAAATCTGTAGTAATGGCCTTGCAAGTTGATGAAGTCCACGGGACAAAAATCGTAGGAGAATAAAACGAATAAAGGAAAGCATTAAACTTCGTTACATAAAGTTTAATGCTTTCCTTATTATGATCATTTCAAATAAAATACTGCATAAAAAGACTGGCAATATTAAAATAAATCAAGACACTGGTCAAATCACTTAGTGTTGTAATAAAAGGTCCACTGGCAACGGCCGGATCAAATCCTAATTTGTCCATGAGCATCGGAATCAAACTACCAGCTAAATTTGCAACGGTAATAGCACATAACATCGCCATTCCGATTACAAACCCTAATGGAAAATTATGTTGCCAAATCCCAACAACGATAAAAATCGCCACACCCGTAACAGCCCCTGTTACTAAACCAGTCAACACTTCACTAACAATTAACCGGCCAAAATTATTATCTTTTTCGTCTGACACCGCTAATCTTCTGACTGCTACCGCTAATGATTGTGTCCCTGCGTTTCCAGCAGTTCCGGTAATCAATGAAATGAACACAGCTAAAATACTTGCTTCACTAACTAACTCTTCATAATGGCTGATTAAAGTAGCTGTAGACATTCCTAAAAATAATAATGTAATCAACCAAGGCAGCCGTTTTGATGCTGCTTTGATGGGATTTTCACTAACCTCTTCCACATTGACCCCAGCTAAACCAGAATAATCACTTGCCGCTTCATCATCAATAACGTCAATAATATCATCAACTGTTACGATCCCTAAAAGATGGTCCTCATAGTCTGTAACTGGCAACGCTAAGAAGTCATAATCTCGAATCGTTTGCGCAACATCCTCTTGATCATCTCCAACATGAACAGAAATTACCCGTTCACTTAACACGTCTGAAATCATTGTATCATCATCATTTACAATCAAATCACGCAAAGATATAACGCCGACTAAATGGTTTTCCTGATCTACCACATAGACATAATAAATCGTTTCTGCCATATCAGCTTGATTTTTCAACACATACATTGCAGAACGAACCGTTTGATTCGCAACAATAGAAACAAATTCTGTCGTCATGATCGATCCGGCTGTATCATCTTCATAATGAAGTAATTCTTTGATCTCACCAGCATCTTCGGTACTCATTAAACTTAGATATTTCGCCTTCTGGCTTTTCTCTAACATATTCAGTAAATCAACTGCGTTATCCGTATACATCTCTGATAACATTTCAGCCGCATAACTCGGACGCATTTCCGCCAGATAATCCTTCATGTTTTCGTTATCTTCTTCAATAACATCAAACATGTCAGCTAATTCTTTTGGTGACAAATAATTATACATTTGCTTTCTATCTGCTTCATCAATCGATTGGTAAAATTGTCCTTGTTCGTAAATATGGAGCGCCAAAAACAACTCACGAAACTCCGCCATCTGCTGGTCTTTTAATTTCTCTAACAGCAATGAAAAATGGTCTTCCATTTCTTGTCCTTCGTTCACCTAAACCGCTCCTTTCAATCTAAAGTTGATCTACAATTTTCTTCATATCTTCTTCTAGAGGAGAAGTTAATTCTAATCGTTGCTTTGTAAAGGGATGGATAAAACTCAACTGACAGCAGTGTAACGCCTGTCGCTCGATTCCGCTATCCATTTTACCTCCATACATCGAATCACCTAATAATGGACAACCAATAGCTTCAAAATGGACTCTGATTTGATGGGTTCTACCTGTATGAAGTTGAATATTTACTAATGCTTGATCCTTTTTACGTTTCATCAACCAATATTCAGTCTCAGCTTGTTGTCCCGTTTCAACAATAGTTCTTTTCAAAATAGAAGATAAATCACGGCCAATTGGTAACTTTATTGTTTCATGTTTCTTTAGTCGCGATACATCACCACTAACTAAGGCTTGATAAATCTTGATCACTTCTTTTTTTCGTAGCTCCTGATCTAACATCGCGTGAGCAAAACCGTGTTTAGCAAACAACATCAAGCCCGTAGTGTCTCTATCTAATCGAGTCACTACATGAATCACCTGATCTTGATACTTCTGTGCTTTAAAATAGGCCTTAACCCGATTCGCCATCGTACCATTAGGATGATATTGAGCAGGAATCGATGCAATCCCTGCTGGTTTATTGACCACTAAATAATGGGCATCTTCAAAAACAATATCGATCGGTACATCGTCAACCAGTAACGTCTCATGCTCTTTCTCGTCCGGGATCGTAATTTTCACCTGATCTCCCAAGGATAACTTAAATAATACATTTTCAACAGACTGATTGACTTCAATTTTTCCACCTTGAAACTTGATCTTGGCTAAAAGTCCTTTAGAAATTCCTTGCTCCTTTAAGAACATTTTTACTTGCTGCGGTTCTTTGTTTTCTACTGTCCAATTAAATTCCATTGATTTACTAATCCTCACTAATAAAGGCATCTTTAACACGATGCCAAAAATGCATATGTCGATACGATGCAAAATGAATACGCTCATCCGCAATACGATAGTAAATCGACTTGATATCATCTTGATAGATATCTAATTGATCAACTGTAATCAGATAATCATTACTTTCTTGCAACTTGATTTCTACCCATTCGGTGTGCGCAATCACGATTGGTGAACCCAATGTTCTAAAAACACGATTGTTTAATGATGCAATCTCTGCAAGTTGAAATGCATTGATACTCGGATGAAGTACTGCTCCCCCAATACTTTTATTGTAGGCAGTCGATCCTGTCGGAGTAGAGACGGATAAACCATCTCCACGGAAACGTTCAAATAATTCATCTTTGATGAAGACATCCGCAACCATAGTACGATTAGCACGTTTGATTGTTGATTCATTCAATGCTAGAAAATGTTTATCTGGTTTATTGCCATGAAAACTGATTTTCACATCCAACAAAGGATAACTGATGCTCTGTTCTTGATGAACCAATAGACTTTGAACTAATTCTTCCAGTTCATAATCCCGCCAATCCGTATAAAAACCAAGATGTCCTGTGTGGACACCTAAAAAGCTAACGTCATCCAGTCGATGGCTGAAACGGTGGAACGCTGATAACAATGTACCATCTCCACCTACAGAAATCACAAGATCTGGTTGATGGTCATCCATTTCGATTTTATTTTTTTTTAAAAGCAGGAGTAAACGGCGTGTAACTTCATTAGATTTGTGCTCATGGTTATGAACGATTGCAACTTTCATCCTACTCCTCCTAGTCTTTATCTTTCTTCTCATTATTATCATTAAATTTTTGATAATAATTATCTTTCGACTTGCCCCGTCCGTGTGAAAATAGATGTTGCGCTTCTTGAATTTCTTCACGAATTGTTGACATTTCTTCGTCTAATTGGTAAGCTGCTTCGGCTGCACGTTGCAACCGCTCTTTCATTTCTTCTGGAAAAGCGCCTTGATACTTATAATTCAATGAATGTTCTATCGTAGCCCAAAAATTCATGGCTAACGTACGAATTTGAATTTCAGCCAAAATCTTTTTTTCACCCGTTATCAATTGGACCGGATATTCAATTACTAAATGATACGAACGATAGCCGCTCTCTTTTTTATTTGTAATATAATCACGTTCTTGAATAATTTTCAAGTCCTTACGATTGCGAATGATATCCACTACTTGCCGAATATCCTCAACAAATTGGCACATAATCCTAAGTCCTGCAATATCTTGCATTTCTTCTTCTAGACGATTAGCAGCAATATTACGCAAGGCAGCCTTTGTTAAAATACTATCAACAGGTTTCACTCGACCTGTTACAAACTCAATAGGTGTATGTTTATTTTGTTCTCGAAACTGCTTACGAATACCGCGCAGCTTAACTTTCATTTCTCCAACAGCCTGTTCATACGGTGCCAGAAAAAGCTCCCACTCTTTCTCCATCCTAATCCCTCTATTTCTTTGAATTTGATTCACAGCTTATTTTACCATAGAGCTATCAAAAATAGGGTAATTTGAGAAATTGTCTATAATTTTTCGACAATAGCGAATTTTTTAACTTCTAGTTCACTTTTCTTGACGTAAATGGGTAAAGTATGCAAAAATTGAATTAAATTAAAGAAAGTGGGTCAAATAAACGTGAGTGAGAATTTAGAAATAGAATTTAAAACATTAGTATCTATCGATGATTTCCCGCGAGTAGTAGACTACTTTCAACTAAAAGAAGAGAATTTCTTTACACAAATCAATTATTATTTTGATTCAGCCGATTTTCAATTAAAAAAGAAACATATCGGTTTAAGAGTTCGTATACTATCCAATGATGCAGAAATTACTTTGAAAATACCTCAAAAAGTTGGCCTCCTCGAAATCAACGATACGCTTTCTCTTGAAGAAGCTCAGCAGATCGTTGAATCGGCCTTACTTCCAGATGATGGGTATGTCTACAACAAGTTGACTGCTTTAGGAATCGACAAAGATAATTTACGTTTAATCGGAAGCCTAACAACTAAACGAGCAGAAATAAAACTTCCCCAAGGTTTACTCGCGCTAGATGAAAGTTGGTACAATAAGCAACATGATTTTGAATTGGAGTTAGAAGTAGATGACGCTACTAACGGAAAGAAAGATTTTCTTACCCTATTGGATACTTTGAATATCAAAGAATCCCCATCACCAAACAAAATTCAGCGTATGATGCGAAGCTCAAAAGTAAAAGATTAAGAAGTTATTATAGCTAAAACAAATCATTTCATTTTTCCCATATTTTCTGATAAATTAGGGACACTTAGTTGAGAAATGATGTCTAGTCGCAAAAGAGTCAAATTGGAGGAATTATGAATGATTGAAATCTATCTGTTCGTTAATCCTTTGGGGGGCATTTGTCTCAACGTAGAAAAGGATATTTTAAAACTGGTTGAAACTGAAAATAAAAAAATCCAATTTCGTTTCATTCCACTCGTTAATATGAGAACCATTAACCATCTTATACAGTTGTTCGATATTCCAACACATGACATTGAACAACGTAATCAATTGTTTGAAGATATTTATTCAGCAGCATTGGATTATAAAGCAGCACAATTACAAGGAAAGAAAAAAGGACGTCATTTACTACTAGGCTTACAACAAGCCGTAGCAGTAGACAAGCTCCCCTACTCTACAGAGTTAGCTGAAAAACTATTAGTAGAGGCTGGTGGCGATCTGGATATGTTTAAAATGGATCGTCAATCTGATTTTGTAAAAGAATCTTTTCAAACAGATCAACAAATTGCTCGTGAAATGGGCATTACAAAACACCCTTCAGCAGTAGTTTACAATTATACTTGTGATCGGGACTTCGGTGTACTTGTAGAAGAGTGTGAGTCTATGGATGAAATTAAAAGACTTTGTGAAACATCTGAAGATAACTTACAGTATTTTCATGAAAAATTTGAATTAAATCATTACAATGAACCTCGAGTTCCACATGGACATTTACATTTGCTTTAATAAAATAAACTGCTCCCCTCAACATATGAGAGAAGCAGTTTATTTTATTTTTCTAAAGAAGCTACAAGTTCTTCTAGTTCACCTAATCTTGTTTCGAAAACATGCATAGCATCTTTAATGTATTGTGGTTTTGTCATATCTACGCCAGCTTTTTTCATCACTTCTATTGGATAATCACTGCTACCTGATTTCAAATAAGTCAAATAATTCTCTAATGCAAGCGGCTCTTTCTCCAAAATTTTATTTGCTAAAGCTGATGCAGCTGAAAATCCTGTCGCATACTGATAAACATAGTAGTTGTAATAGAAATGAGGAATACGAGACCACTCTAAAGCAATTTCAGGATCTGTCTTCACTTCCGGACCATAATATTTATGATTTAATTCTCCATAATACTCTCCCAAATACTCACTTGTTAATGGTATTCCTTTTGCATCCTCTGTATGAATAAAGTGTTCAAATTCAGCAAATTGAGTTTGACGGAAAATTGTTCCTTTAAAGCCATCCAAATAATGATTCAACACATAGGCACGAATTCGAGGATCTGTTTCCGTCTCCAATAAATACTCTGTTAGAAGATTTTCATTCGTTGTCGAAGCTATTTCCGCTAAGAAAATAGAATAGTCTCCATAAACATACGGCTGATTGTTACGCGTAAAATAACTATGGACACTGTGTCCCATTTCATGAACCAATGTGTACAATTGATCTAAACTATCATGCCAGTTCATCAAAATATATGGTGCTGTATCATAGGCGCCAGATGAATAAGCACCGCTACGTTTCCCTTGATTTTCGATAACATCGATCCAACGGTCACTAAATGCTGTTTTTACTACATTTAAATATTCTTCTCCCATCGGATTTAGAGCAGTGATTGCTTTTTCTTTTGCTTCTTCATAAGAATACTTGATTGATGCTTCACCTAATATAGGGGTATACATATCGTACATATGAAGTTCGTCTATGTTCAATAAACGTTTTCGTAAAGATACATAACGATGCAATAACGGTAGATTTTGATTGACTACATCTATCAATGTATCATAAACGCTTTCTGGGATATGATTGTTACTCAATGCAGCTTCTCTGGCAGAAGAAAAATTACGAACTTTCGCTTTATAATTATGCGCCTTAACATGTGAGCTTAATGTTTGAGCGAATGTATTTTTGAACTGATCATAAACGCTATAAAGTCCTTTAAATGCTTCTTCCCGAACACTTCTATGGACGTTTTCCATTAACTGACCATATACACCATGAGTCAATTGGATTTTTTCACCGTTTTCATTTTCGATTACTGGAAACTTTAAATCTGCATTATTCAAAATAGAGAACGTATTACTGGATGCTTCAAAAATTTCACCAGCACCCGCTAATAAAGCTTCTTGGTCAGCAGATAAAATATGTGGTCGATCACTCAAAATATTCTCAATAAAGTGACGATACATCTCTAATTTAGAATTTTCAGCAAAATATCCCCAAATCTTGTCATCACTCAACGATAACACTTCTGGTTCAAACCAGGCTACAGCTTCACTTGCTTGCGCTAATAAAGAACTTGCTCTAGCGTATAATGCTTGATAGGTTGTATTGGTAGTGTCTTGATCATTTTTTAAATGAGCATACACATAAATGACTTCGATTTTACGATAAATACTTAATAACATCTCAATACTGGCTAAAAATACCTCGCTACCATTCTCTAACGTTCCCTTAAATTGTTCAACTTCGTTTAATTCCTCTGACAACGCTTGAAAAGCTTCATCGAAAGCTTGATCATCCTTAAAAATCTTCGTCAAATCCCAAGTCTTTTCTATTGGTAAACTCTCACGTTCTGGTAACTGTTTTGCTTCACTCATTACATCGGCTCCTTTTCAAATTATTCCTACCTAGATTTATCTTATCACATTTTTTAAGGGAGTAGCAGTGATTAAACAGTTATTTTCAATTTTTTTTAGCCAGTCTCCCACATCAGATATCGTTTGATCTGACGACACTATCTGAACCTTCCAACCCTTTTCGACGTTGACTAAATGATTACAGGCAATTAAATAAGTCAGTATTTGATTTAAACAGTACGTTTGAACTGTCTTAAAAGAAATATTTGGCAACTCATAAAACAACTCAGCTGACTGCACCAACTCCACCTTTAATAAACAGATTAACGCTGAGTGATCAAAAACATTCTGATCAAAAAACTGTACGAAATTCCAGATTCGAACTTTCAATAACATATCTGAATCTCTACAACAGAAAATACGAAGACCTGGATAATAAAACCAATTTGGCAATTGAAGTAAATGAAGCCGATTGTTATATAATTCAGCTTGTAACATTCTTATCTTCTCATCTCTTGTATATAATTTTCTATTCAATTCAGAATAATACTCTGCTATCAGCGATCCAATTTTAAATTTTCGTTGAGTATAAATTTTTGATTTCTGAGGAAAATCCAAAATTTCTAGCAAAAAATCGCTATAAAAAGACCAGATTTTTTTTGAAGAATAAATCCTCTTTTTAAAATCTTCTTCAATATGAGAATGTATCGCCAATTCTTCTGTTTCCCAATCTGCTGTCCATAAATAAAATCCTAATCCCTCAGAATAATAACATAAGTTTTTAACTACTTCGTTTAATTTATAGCGGTTAGAAAATAACTTTTTACCGCATATCCAAATTGGAATATAGCCATGTTGCTGATAACTCTTGGTCCGTTCAACTAATCGTTGCGTACTTAATGGACTGCATTGAATCTCTAATGCAATATTTCCTATCAAAAGATCAGGCCGCTGATTCAGTGCTGGTAGATATTTTTCTAGTTCGTATCCAATTCTATTTTTCTCACACCACTTCACAAAGACTTCTTTTAATGCCAAATGTTCTCTTGTCTCACCTTCTGAATAAATACTACAACTACTCTGATTGTAATGAGAAAAGTGCGGTAACTTTACTTTCCCATTCTTGATTCGAACCGGCTGACAACAAACAGGACAAAAATACTTTCTACCTTTTAATTGCTCGATCTCCTCTCTTGATAAATTTAACAGTGTTACAACTTCTTTATTTTTTGAATATGCATTCAACATACCTCTCACCTCACAAGTAAGATACGCAGAAATTATGTTGATTCATTAAAAAAAAACTGAAACAAAGCATTATCACTTTGTCACAGTTTTTTACTGTTTATTCAAAATAGTATCTTGTTAATTCTAACGCATTGCGTTCCATAATACACGTTCCATATTCATTCAATGTCTCAGGTGTCACCACAGATAAATCAGCAAATTCTAGTAACTGAGCTAATTCATTTTCTACATCTGCTTTGCCTAATTCATCCAATAAGAAAATGACTTGGAGATAATATGTTCCTTTGAATGTATATAAATTCGCTATCACAGACTGTAAGAATACTTCATTTGCCAATTGAACCATTGTGTCAAAATCAGTCAACTCAAACACTAAATTTTTCACTGTATTATCAGCGAATTCTTGTGTCTCATCAGCAAAATCTTCTTCGATTTGTTTGCGAATTATATTACTAACTTCTTCTGAATTAAGATCATTGAATCCTTCAAAATTAGAAACTTCATCAATCGATGCATTCTTACTAATAAATAGTTCCAATCCATCACTTTTTGGCAGAACCTGAAAGGTAACAGCTTCGCTGCCCTGAAATTCATCTTCCACATCAACCTCTTCTAAAATACTGTAGAAAAAGTTTTCTACATCTTTGTGATTGCCGAGTAAATCTAAAAAGGTGATTCCTCTATCAGCTAAATCTTCATTACCGATCAACACACGTATGGTATTCTCATTGATATGTTCCATTTCCATGTCGCTACACCTCACTTTTGCTAATCAGGAAACTTATTCTTACGTACATTGTAGCGGAATCACGCCAAATGTAAAGGGAAAAGTAATAATATTTTTAAATAAACAACTGTCTTAGTATATTCCTAAAAATTTGATCTGAATGCTTATATACACATTTATATAATTTCAAAAAATTTAAATAAACCATTTTCTATGTAAAATCGAATAAAAAAGAAAACCCTTGTCACAAAGTCAAAGGTTTTCTTTTACATTTTATAAACCTGCCATCAATTGCGCTTGACGTAATTCCAACTGCCTTACTCCTCTTGGCAAGAAACGTCGAATTTCATCCTCATTAAAACCAACTTGTAATCTTTTTTCATCAATCATTATTGGTCGACGCAACAATCCAGGATTCTCTTTTACTAACTCTAGCAAGTCTTGCAACGGAAGTTCATCCAAATCCATATTAAGTTTTTGGAAAACCTTAGAACGAGTAGAGATAATCTCTTCAGTACCGTCTTCTGTCATTCGCAAAATTGCCTTCAATTCTGAAATATTCAATGGTTCTGAAAAAATATTTCTTTCTCTGAATGGAATCTCGTGTTCTTGCAACCATGCACGAGCCTTACGGCAAGACGTACAACTTGGGGAAGTATAAAGTGTCAACATGTGCATCACTCCTTTTTGTGATTTTTTATCACTTTTTTTGAAACAGGAAGCATAACTGTTTTCCTATTTAAATTAAGTATACCCAATTTCTAATAAAAATACTAGCTCTTTTTGCAAGAAAAAATATTTTTTTTCGTTATTTTACGTGTTTTTTTTAAATATTGAAATAAAATTCGTTTTTTTTCTATATAAGAATGGAACGTTTTCATATTCCATTAAACTAATACAGTTTTCTAAAACTGATACATCTGTGCTAGTTTAAAAATTCTGACATTTTATTTTTTTTCGGTAATCCTGTTTTTTTTTATTTTTAGCTGTATAATGATATCAATGACTTTTTATTAATAGATTAAGGTGGTAACTATATGGAAACAATTTTTTCGGGCATTCAGCCTAGCGGAATACCAACTATTGGAAATTATATTGGTGCAATGAAACAATTTATTGAATTACAAAATAGCTATAACTGTTATTTTTGTATCGTTGATGAACATGCCATCACTGTTCCTCAAGATCCATTGAAGCTTCGTCAACAGACACGTGGTTTAGCTGCGCTGTATTTAGCTGTAGGATTGGACCCAGAAAAAGCAACAATCTTCATTCAATCAGAAGTATCGGCTCATGCTGAAGCTGCATGGATCATTCAATGCAATACAACGATTGGCGAATTAGAGCGAATGACTCAATTTAAAGATAAATCACAAAAAAATGGTCGTACTGGAGTAAGTGCTGGTCTTTTAACTTATCCGCCTTTAATGGTAGGAGATATTGTTTTGTATAATGCAAACCTCGTTCCTGTCGGAGATGACCAAAAACAACATTTAGAATTGACACGAGACTTTGTTGAACGCTTCAACAAACGGTATGGACAAGCAAATCAAGAGATTTTAGTCCTCCCAGAAGTTAAAATCGCTGAACAAGGCGGACGTGTGATGAGTTTACAAAATCCAACAAGCAAAATGAGTAAATCAGATTCAAATGCGAAAGGCTTTATTTCAATGCTGGACGAACCCGCTGTCATTCGCAAGAAAATTAAGTCTGCCGTAACCGATTCAACTGGAGTTATTGAATACGATCCGGAAAACAAACCTGGTATTTCTAATTTACTAAATATTTTCTCTGCTTCAACTGGTCGTTCAGTTGAAGAATTAGCTGAAGCTTATTCAGGTAAAGGATACGGTGAATTTAAAGCCGACTTAGCTGAAGCTGTTGTTGACCTACTAAGTCCGATCCAAGAGCGTTACCATGCATTACTTGCTTCTGATGAATTAGATGACATCCTAGACAAAGGTGCTGAACAAGCTCGTCTAGTTGCTAATAAAACCTTACAGCGAATGAAAAATGCTATCGGTTTAGGAAGAAAACCTCGTAAACGAAAATAAAAAAAAGAGACTAAGACATAGCTCTACGAGTCATATCTCAGTCTCAAGTAATCCGACTAAATAGTTGGAGTAGAAGCGCCCCCTTCTTATTTCTCAGGGTTAACCTTCTGCCCCAACTTTTTTAATCCCTAAATTGTGCATCATGCAAGCGACGATAATGGCCACCTTTTACTAGTAATTCTTCATGTGTTCCTTCTTCTAAAATCCCTTTATCACTGACAACAATGATCCGTGTCGCGTGTTTGATCGTTGCTAAGCGATGAGCAATAATTAACGTCGTTCTACCTTCTGCTAAAGAATTCAATGATTCTTGAATGACTTGTTCTGTTTCCGTATCTAAAGCAGATGTTGCTTCATCAAGAATTAATATCGGCGGATTTTTAAGAAACATTCGAGCAATTGCCACTCGTTGTTTTTGCCCACCAGAAAGTTTAACCCCACGTTCACCGATCATCGTATCTAATCCTTCTGACATTTGATCCACAACTTTTCCCAAATGAGCTAATTGAACAGCCTTTTGGATTTCTTCTTCTGTTGCATCTAGCTTGCCATAAGCAATATTTTCACGAATCGTTCCAGGAAACAAGAAAACGTCTTGTTGGACAATACCTATTTGACTTCTCAATGAAGCGAGTGTCATGTCTTGAATATTGATTCCGTCAATGGTAATTTGCCCTTCTGTCACCTCATAAAAGCGCGGCAACAAGTTGCATAATGTTGTCTTTCCAGAACCGCTTTGACCCACAAAAGCGACAGTTTCACCAGGTACGATCCGCAAATTGATATGGTTCAACACTTTCGTAGAATCCGCATAAGAAAATGAAACATCTTCATAAATGATATCACCGTGCAACTGATTTACCTTGAGTGCATCCGGCTTATCTTGAATTGCAGGTTTTTTATCGATTTCTTCAGTAAAACGCCTAAATCCAGCGATTCCTTTTGGGTAACTTTCAATCATATTATTCACTTTTTCAATCGGACGAACAAAGACATTGGATAAAAGAATAAACCCAACAAACTGCCCATCGGTAATTTCGCCTTTAATCGTATAATACGCCCCAAAAATTAGTGTAAACAAGTTGATCAAACGGATCAAAAAGTAATTGTATGCTGAACTGATCCCCATTACTTTATAAAATGTAATTTTAGATTGGCGATACGCTTGATTCAATCCTTCAAAACGTTGACGTTCAAATGGTTCATTCGCAAAAGACTGTGTCACACGAATCCCACTAACCGAAGCTTCCACGCCAGCATTAAATTCTCCAAGATTATCGTAAATTTTTGTGTTGACCTTTGTCATTTTCTTATTAAAGAAAACCAAAGCGATGGTAATAAAAGGTAACACAATAAACGTTGCCAAAGCCAGCTGTACGTGGATACGAAGCATCAAGTAAAACGAACCAACTACGGTCATTACTGTAATAAATATATCTTCTGGTCCGTGATGAGCGACTTCTGAAATTTCAAATAAATCTGTTGTTAAACGACTCATCAACTTCCCTGTTTTTTGATTATCGTAATATTCAAACGGCTGCGTCTGCAAATGCCCATACAGCTCACGGCGCATATCTGTTTCAATATTTACCCCTAATTTGTGACCAAAAAATACCACGATATACTGTAGAAAAGTATTCAGTATATAAAATAAAAGCAAACCGATGCTAGCCAAGGCAATCAATCGGAAATTCCCCTTTGGCATAATTTTATCGATAACTTGATTCACCACAACTGGAAATGATAATTCCAATAACCCTGCAAAAACTGCACAACTAAAATCTAAAATGAATAAGTGCTTATACGGTCGATAATAACTAAAAAATCGTTTTAACATAAACGCCCCTTTCTCCTGACACCATAACTATTATACGCAAAGAAAGTAGTGGATGCAAAGTTTGAACATTCTTACTATTCAACAAAAAATCAATGAATTAGACGAAACTAATTACTGTATGAAAATTTCAATTTTGATTGGCGAAATCAGCAACCCTCCTAAATATTAGATGCAGAAGTTGTAAACCTACGATTATAGCGATTTATATAGCTAGTCTGTCTTTTCATAACTTTTTAGCGCAACTTTTGCTATTAAGGAAGCGAAAAAAGGGATACACAATCAAATTAAAAATTTGAAAAAGACATTCGATCTGGTTTTTTATACATTTTGAAACATTCAACATAGTGTTATGTCAATCACTTGAAAATATAAAAAGGATTTGTTAAATTATACGTATACATGTACATCACGATAAACACCGATGAGTTGCTTATGTCTTGGGGAAGATAGGCCTGATCGGTGTTTCTGTTTTTTATTATACTAAATGTATACATTTTTTTCCACTTCAAAATTCTACTAACAACATTACTTTTTTGAAGAACCGATTCTAAAGATATGTTTTTTTATTCATATTTCAATTAAGAAACATTTGTTTTTTTATGGTTATTTTTTACTCTGATTAATTTATAAAATCTTCATTGCTAGCCCCTTACTTTTTCCTCGCTATCCTTCTAACTGTTTATCCCTTTCTGCATTCTAATCTAAATTAAAAATTTCTTTCTGTTCTTTTGTATGGAAGTTCGCTACAATGGAAAAGGATTTTGAAAATCTTTCTGAAAATTATTAAGGGGTGCAATTTTTTTAATGAGAACAATTGTTTTTGATGTTGATGACACAATTTATGACCAGCAACAACCATTTAGAAACGCAATTAAATCGAGCTTTCCTTGCGTGAAAGAAGAAGACATGCATGAGCTATATATCCGCTTTCGTCTTCATAGCGATGAAACTTTTCCAAAGGTCATGGCAAATGAATGGACTCTGGAATATATGCGCTTTTTCCGTATTAATGAATCTTTAAAAGATCTAAAATATCAAGCTGTCTCACAAGAAGATGGTCTTACATTCCAAAAAACGTACGAAGAAGAACTGGATAACATCGTTATGCATCCAGAAGTAAAAAAAATTTTTGATTTTTTGAAAGAGAAAAATATTCCGATGGGAATCATAACGAATGGTCCAACAGATCATCAATTCAAAAAAGTAAAACAACTTCAATTAGAAAATTGGGTTCCAACTGACAACATTATCATTTCTCAAAGTACTGGCTTTCAAAAACCAGAAAGAGAAATTTTTGATCTTGCCGCAAAAGAATTTGGTATGGATTGCGAACGCACATTATATGTTGGAGATAGTTTTGAAAATGATATCTGTGGCGCTAAAAATGGCGGCTGGAAATCTTTATGGTTCAATCATCGTTTACGCGAAATGCCTGCTAATGAAGAAGCCTATCACGTTAAAGAAGTTACTTCATTTGACGATTTGTTTCCGACGATCCAATCTTTATTTTCATAAAAAAATACAGCGTAAGCTTAGATTTTTCTCTAAGCCTACGCTGTATTTTTCTATTCACCGATACTCAAGATCATCCGAATATCTTCTTCTGTCATCTTCGCTAATTGCTCTTCGTTTCCTTGGATCACTTTTTGGAATAACTCACGTTTTTCTTGTTGTAAAGAATTCATTTTTTCTTCAACGGTGCCTTCTGCTATCATTCGCCATACTTCAACAACATTTTTTTGGCCGATTCGATGCGCTCGTCCAGCTGCTTGTTCTTCCACTGCTGGATTCCACCATAAATCATAGAGAATCACAGTATCCGCTCCAGTTAGGTTTAATCCTGTTCCACCTGCTTTTAATGAAATTAAAAAGACATCTTTTTCTCCTGCATTAAATGCATCTGCCATCTCCATGCGTTCTTTAGGTTTCGTACTTCCTCTTAAATAGAAGGTTGATAAATCTAAGTCGTGCAATTCTTTTTCGATGATCGACAGCATACTTGTAAATTGAGAAAAAAGCAACACCCGTCGGTTATTTTCTTTCGCAGCGACTAACAGATCTTTAACTTGCTCTAATTTTCCAGAGCCGCCTGTATAATCATCTATGAATAAGCTAGGATCACAACAAATTTGGCGCAAACGAGTCAAACCAGCTAAAATACTCAAGCGATTCTTCTTAAAAGCATCTTGGTCCATCTGGCTAACATTTTCCTGCATTTGTTTTAAATATGCTAAATAGACAGTTTTTTGTTCTTCTGTAAGGACACTGTACAGATTACTTTCGATCTTATCTGGTAAGTCTGCTAATACCGTTTTCTTATCTCGTCTCAAAATAAACGGCTGGATTATTCTAGCAATTTCTTCTGGTTTCATCGATCTAAATAATGTTTTAGATGGGAACAATCCTGGTATGATCATTTGAAAAATTGACCACAGCTCATCTAAATTATTTTCAATCGGTGTCCCACTTAAAGCAAATCGTTGTGGGACCGTCAAACTTTTTAAAGCTTGAGCTGTTTTTGTACCACTATTTTTCACCATTTGGGCTTCATCTAAAATCAAATACCCTAAATTTAACCCTTGATACATGTCAATATCTTGTCTAAGACTAGCATACGAAGTAATTAAAACATCCAGATCAGCTTGATTAGCCAACCTTTCACGTTCAGATTTATTTCCAGCAACTACTTCTGCTTGTAAGTCTGGAGCAAATTTCTTTAGCTCAGCAGCCCAGTTATAAATCAAACTAGCCGGTGCCACGATCAAGGCAGCTCCTGTTTGTTTTTGTTCCTCTTTTTCTGATAATAAATATGTGATTGTTTGAAGTGTTTTTCCCAGTCCCATTTCATCCGCTAAAATTCCACCAAATTGATAATAGCTAAGCATTTTTAACCATTTATATCCGTCAATTTGATAACTTCTAAGCGTAGCATTGATTTTTTCAGGTAACACAGCATCAAATTTTTCTGGATGCGTTAAGTTTGATACCATTTCTTTAAAGGAATCTGAAAAATGTGCTTGCGTATTATTTTCAAGCATACTTTCGATCATTAAGCCTTGATTTCTCGGAACTTGTATTGTCCCTTGAACGTTTTTCATATTTTTCCGTAACAGGGTCAGAACTTCACTTGTCTGCTGAAATTCTTCCGAATCTAAGGATAGAACTTCTCCTGTTTCCAACGTATAAAAACGATCGTTTCGTAACAGACTCGCTAACACTTCGTCAATTTCTTGTTCGGCTATTCCGGTAATGTCAAAACGCACGTCTAACCAAGAATCTGAATCAGAAACTTCAATCAGTGGTTGATGATGGGCAGCATCTAAATAGAGTTCCCGCAACTTCTTGCCCATGCGAACTTCACCTAAATGACGGAAAGTTGGAACTTCTGCTTTAAAGAAATAGTACAAGCGTTCACCTGCTGGTAACGTTTTTTCATAACCATCCGTCGTTTTTTGATAACCAAAAGCGATTAACTGTTCTATAATTTCTTGTTCTTTTTTACCGTCACGAACAACTTCTTGATTTTCTCCTGAAGCAACTGAATACGCTTTTTCCGTTGAGAAAACAACCTTGCCATAAGTAAAATCGACTCTGACTTTGATCATTCCCTTGATTTTCCGAAAAATAAAGATTGGTTCTAACGGATGGTAGACAACTTCTTCTGTCACTTCTTCCGTGACATTGACTGTTCCTATTTTTTTCAGTAATGGGATCACCCCGCCGAATAAATCTGATAACTCAGGCTTTTCATAGATGATCTCAGGTTTTTCGACTCGTTTTAATAATTGTAATAACGTCGTATAGATTGCTTCTTGTTCTTGTGTAAAAATGTAGACTTGGTCTTTGCTGAACCCCCATTGATAATGAGATAAAAAGGTTGTGATTTGATCATCGATCAACAATTTATACTGATTATCTGGTTGCTTACTGATATCGAAAAAGATCGGTAGTGCTCCTTTTACGAATGAAAGATGCCGATATTTTTTTCCCTCATCATTTAATTGAAAGTGCGGGATCAGAGACATTTTTTCAAGTAGTTTTTGGCCTTGATCGATTGGTAGTACAAGGTATCGTTTATCGATTTTCCCTTTGACTTGGATTCCATTCGCGCCAAGTAATTGACTGGTTTGGTAAATTGCCGAAAGTTGCTGCAGTAGCTCTTGATTTTCAACAGAAAAGGCATCTTTCACTAAATCAAAACGATGCTGCTTATTGATTAAAAAGCTCCCTTCTTTTTGAAAGGTCTGGAAAAATTCTCCAATATTTTTGATAATATAAGTTTTAGGTTTGACTCCTTGATTGCCAAGGCGTAATGAAACACCTAAAACGGCTAATTCTGGATAATAACTGTTGGTTTCAATAACATCCACGATGTATTCAACTGTCAGTGGTGTAATCTTACTTTTTTCTTCCACTTGATTCAACTTAGCGAACCCTTTGGTAAACATCTCTGAAATAGACAAAGATCGTTTTTCAAAGGTAATAGGTTGATCTGCTTTGATGATTCGTGAAGTTCCTTTTTGGCGTAGATATAACTCTACTGCAACGGTGTGCTTGCAATAACCATGATCTTTCCAATAAGGACACTCACAAATATCATTTTCTTTAGCAGTTCCATCTAGTTGCACACGGTACAATTCATTACCTAGAACTTCTGCATGCCAGATTTTTTTCTCTGGATCTTGTATGACAGATAAGACTCTGCCTTCTTTCATATACTCTCTACCACGTTCAACGATTCGTTCTGGAATACTCCACTTCATACTTTCACCTCCTGGGCTGTTTAAGCCGTTTGATAGGTCACTTGACTTTGACCATTTCCGTTTGTTTTGATTTGTAATTGCTGTGGAATTCTTGCTTTTAGTTCACTTACATGGCTGATAATACCGATCATTCTTCCTTCATTTTCGATTGTTTCTAACGCCTCCATTGCCATTTCCAAGGATTCTTCATCTAAAGAGCCAAATCCTTCATCAATAAACAAAGCTTCTATTAAAACACCACCAGCCTGTTCTTGAATCACTTCCGCTAACGATAAAGCTAAGGCTAGTGCCGCAATAAAGCTTTCACCACCAGATAATGTATGTGCACTGCGGGTACTGCCGGCATTGTCATCATACACATTGATTTCAAGACCCGTTTGATTTTTATAACTCCCTGAATCTTGATTCAATTCAAATTGATAACGATTATTCGTCAATAAACCTAAACGTTGATTCGCTACTTTTAACACTTCTTCTAAATAGGTTTGCAGCACATATCTCTCCAAGCTGGTTTTTCTTGGGTTATCACCATTGACAGTCGTTGCCAACTGATGCAAGGCAGTTACCTCTTCCCACTGTTGTTCAACGGAAGAAATCAGCTCTTTGACTTGTTTTTGAACGGTTTCATTTGCTTGGATTTTTTCTTGCTGTTGATAATAGTTTGCTTCTTTCATTTGAAGGGAAGCTGTGACTGTTTCGATTTCCTCAAGTAAGCTCGTTATTTCTGGCTCTTCTTTATTTTCAAGCTTTTGTTCTAGTTCGGCTAATTGAAAAATTAATTGATCTTTTTTCTTATCAAAATCTGTCAATTCTTCTTTAATAGCTTCTAATTTCGGTACTTCTCTCAATAAAATACGAACTATATTTTCGTCTAGTTCAAAACTTGATTCTTTTAAGACCTCTAAAAATTGTTTTTCTAATGCTTGTTTCTCACTTAAATTTGCAGTCTGTTCTTTTGCTAGGTGCGTTTCACTATTTTTCAATAACAATAGATGTTCTTTGTGTTTCCTTAATTGTGTGTCGATTTCTTCTTTTTGAGTTTCCCATTGACTAATTTGTTGTTCCAATTGTTTTTGGTTATTCTTTATTTCTACTAACGTAAGTTCCTCATTAATCAATTGTTCTGTAATTGTTTTTAGTTTGGTCTGATTTGCGGCTTGTTCTTGCTGCTTTTCACTCACGATTATTTCTTGTTCAGACACTTTAGCTTGTTGCTCTTTGAGTATTTTTTCTAATTCAATGATTCTATTTTTTGCCGCTTCAATTCGTTCCAACTCATCTTCAAGTTTAACTGATAACGTTTGAAAATCACTTGTTGTTTGCTCTATCCCTTCGGCGGTCAATGGTTCTTTGAGAGCGATGATTTGTTTTGCTTGTAATTGTTCAAACAGTGAATGAATTTTTTTGTTTTGTCGTTCTAATTCTTTTTTCAACTCTTCTTCAGTATTCTTCGTTTGACTTACTTCGGCTTGTAATTTTGCAACTTTTGCCTCTTGTTTTTGAGCAATTTCCTCGATGTCATTCAGCTGATTTTCTATAGCCTGAATTTCCTCTAATGAAAATTCTTGATGTTCGTTTTGATTTGGATGCTCTACTGAACCGCAGACTGGACATGGTTCACCCTCTACTAGAAATAAACTTAAACGACTAATCTGCATTTTTGCCCATTCGCTTTTTTGTTTTGCGACATCCTGATAGATTTTCTCTTTCTCAATGATTGATATCTTGAGCTCTTCATTCTTAGTACTTAACTGTTCATTGATTGTGATTTCTTTGGCTTTAAGTTGCTGCTGTATATCAAAATTTTCTAAAAAAGTCTGCCATTGTTCTTGATGGCGCTCTAATTCTAGCTGTTCTTTTTCAATTTGATTCTGTCTTTCTATGACACTTCGCTCTAGTTGATACTCTTGTTCTGTTTTGAGTTGTGTTCCTCGTATTTCAGTGAGCTTTGACGTTACGACTTCTAATTCTAAAGAATCTTTTTTAAGTATACTTGATACTTTTTCCTGCTCTTCATATAAAGGAATTTGGAATTGTAATGTTGTGACTCTTTCTTTCGCCCTATTTATGTCCGCGATTTGATCTGAATTTTCCTGTTGCGCACTTTCCCATTCCTGGATTCGTTGTTGTTGCATTTCTTGATCTGTTCGATTTTCTTTCAGCTCTTTTTCGTAAGTTAAAATTAATTTGGTTTTTTCATCGATTTTCTCAATCAAGCCTTGATGATTTTTTACCCATTGAAGTTGCTGTTCTTCCGTTCTTAATTTTTCGATCATTTCAGTAGCTTGATCAAGTTCTTCTTTTTGTTTTTTTAGCTGGCTTTGTTTTGCAAACGTATTGGCAAGTTCCTCTAAAACGAATTTTTCTTGCTCTTTGCTTGATTTTTGTTTTTGTAGAATCGTTAACTCTGATTTTCCATTCTCTTGTTCTTTGATCATCATTTCTTGTTGTAGCTTCAACTCTGCTAATTGTTCTTCTACAGACAGGTCTTCTGGTAATGGTTCTTGCCAATAAAGTTGATCTAATTTTGCTTGAATCAGTTGTTGCGTCGCTTCAATTCCTTTATTGACAGCTTTCAGTTGTGTCTTTAACTGTTCATTTAAGTTCTGATACAATTGGGTACCAAATAAATTTCGTAACACTTTTTCCTTATCGTTACTATTTGCAATCAAAAATGTTCGAAATTCTCCCTGAGGTAAGAGAACGATTTGAGCAAATTGGGTTGCATCCAAATGCAACAATTCTTGAATAAAGCTATCAACTTCTCGGCGTTTCGTATATTCCCTTAGCTCTTTTCCAGAAGAATCTTTGACGATCAGGGATATCTTAGCACTTTGCGTTCGTGTTCCATCTCCACGTTTTTTATACAATTCTTGTTCGGGTTTTCTCGTGATCTCATATAAATGGTCCCCATGTGAAAAAGCCAAATGAACTTCTGTTGGTTCCGATGGATCAGCAAATGTTGACCGCATTTCTTTGCCTTGACGTAATTTCCCAGAACTTTCACCGAATAAAGCATAACTCATCCCATCAAAAATCGTCGTTTTTCCTGAGCCAGTCTTCCCACTAATTAAAAATAATGAAGAATCCTCAAATTTATTAAAATCAATCGTTTCAGCAATATAAGGTCCAAAGTTTTTTAAGGTTAGTGTTAATGGTTTCAACTTATTTCCCTCTTTCTGCTTGATGAAGCGCTTCTAAATTGTCTTTGATCCACATTTGTTGTTGTTGAGTCATTTCTTCTCCAGTTACTTCTGAAAAAAACTGATTCACTAATTCAGTAGGTGCTAATGTTTTGATTTCTTTTTTTGTTTCGTTCTTTTTCTGTCGTTCTTCTCTTCCAAATAACCGTTCGACACCGATGACTCTAGGATAGATTTGACGTAGTTGATTCATCATATTGGGAATGACAGCACGATCTGTCAATTGAATGTGTAAATAATTTTCGCGATCGATCGACTCATAAAAATCTTGTGCCATCAGCTCTTTAAAACTACCTTCGATTTGTAAAACATCTCTTAACGGTGTGATTTCTTTAAATTTAACTGTTGATTTATCCACCTCAGTATCTACGATCCAAACACCTTTCTTCTGATTCATTTCTGATAATGAAAATTTTAATGGTGACCCACTATAACGAGCATTTTCAGCTTGCAACGCATTTTTCCCATGTAGATGCCCTAACGCAACATAGTCGAAAGGCTCTAATAATGATAACGGTACTGTGTCCAAACCACCGACCATCAATTTTGTTTCTGAGTCAGATTTTTCGCTGCCTGCCACAAAAAAATGACTAACTAAAACATGTGCCCTATCTGGTTTAAATCGTTTTTCCATAGCGCTGATCACTTCTTTCATCGCCTGTTCGATCGTCCGAATTTCTTCATTATCAAAATACAATCGAGCTGAAATAGGTTCAAAATAAGGCAATAAGAAAAATTGAGTATTCCCCATCTCCACAGGCTCAAATGTCTGATCTAAACGAGTATTTAAATGGAAATCCGACTGAACAAACCATGGCCCTCCCGTTTCTAAACGAGTACTACTGTCATGATTTCCAGAGATTGCCAACACTGGGAATTTTTCTTGTAAATTCATTTCTACAATCATGCGATTGAAAACGTCAATTGCCTCAACAGATGGAACTGACCGGTCATATAAATCACCTGCAATGACAATTACCTCTACTTCTTCATTCTTTGCAATTGTCAGAATCTGTTGGAATGCATCTGCTTGCTCCTCTAATAAATCATAACCATGTAATTTTTTGCCAATATGCCAATCGGCTGTATGTAAAAAACGCATGTTTCCACCACCTAAAAAAGTCCTTCTTACTATTATACCAAATTTACGGAAAAATATATTGTTCAAACGTATAGAATTTATTGAAAGTGAAAAAAGCCTGAAATACAACTCTTAAAGTCATACTCAAGCTCAAAATTTTTAAAATGCAACACTATCTGCTATTTCTTCACTTCATAGTTAAAATTAGGGTCGATTTCTTGATCTAAACTGTCAAAACTTGTTTGTAATCTACGCTCAACCTCAGCAATTCCTTCTTTATCCATTTTTGCAATGTCACTAACATCGATTGGTTCTCCAAAGCGAACGGTCACTCGACGGCGTTTAAATAAGTCTTTCAACGATAACGGTCCTTGATAAACAGCTGGAACGATCTTCACTTTAGCCATTTTTGCAATCAGTGCTACGCCACCTTTTAACTCAGATGAATGACGTGTTCCACTAGGAAACATCACCAAGCTTAAATCTGTGCTTTTCAATGTTTTTACAGGTGTCTTGATAGCACTTGGTCCTGGTTTTTCTCGATCAACAGGAAAAGCATTGGCGTGTTTCAAAATGAAACGTAGGAAAGGATTTTTGAATAATTCTTTTTTCGCCATAAAACTAAACTTTTTGGGTGATCCCCCGACAGCTAAATATAAAGGCTCCCACCACGTTCTATGAGGGGCAACTAAAATATAATTTTCATTTTGAGGAATGCGGTCTTTCTTTTCATAGTGTGCATTGCCGTTTATAATGAATAAAACAACCCGAACAACGCCACGCATAAATGTAAAAAACATGTCTTTCTTCCTTTCTTTTCACTAGCTATAAGTATGCCGAAAACAAACGCATTTGACAAGTCTTTTTCACAGGTTTCTTCTCTCTCTTAATCGTAGTATAATATAAGGATACCTTACGTTCCATCAAAGAGCTTAGGAAGGCTGATTCCCGGGAGGAGAAACAATCCCTTCGGAAATAATGTTAAACTGAATAAAAATAAAGGAAGGGATTATATATGTTATTACCAGGAGAGAGAATCGATCAGTTATTTGCAGATGATATTCAAATCATTCAAAGTAAAGAAGTGTTTTCTTTTTCAATAGATGCTGTCTTACTAGCAAATTTTCCTTCTTTTCCAAAAAACGGTAAGATTGTTGACCTTTGTGCTGGAAATGGTGCTGTTGGTTTATTTGCCAGCCGTAAAACAAAAGCTCAAATCATACAAATCGAATTACAACACCGTTTAGCAGATATGGGAAAAAGAAGCATTCAACTAAATCAATTAGCAGAACAAATGACTATGTTCGAATTAGATTTAAAAAACGCGACATCTGTAGTTAAACCCGACTCAGTGGATTTGGTTTTATGTAATCCGCCCTATTTTAAAGAACTACCAACCAGTCAAAAAAATCCGAATCCTCACCTAGCAATTGCCCGCCATGAGATCCATACAACATTAACAGAAGTGATCGATGTATCGGCAAAGCTTTTAAAAACAACTGGACGTCTAGCAATGGTGCATCGCCCCGATCGTTTTTTAGATATATTACATGCCATGGAATCAGCAAATATTGCTCCTAAACGAGTTCGCTTTGTTTATCCCAAAGTTGGAAAAGAAGCAAACACATTATTGATTGAAGGCATCAAACAAGGGAAAAAAGATGGCTTTCGAGTTTTACCACCCTTATTCACGTATGACGAACAAAATAATTACCTACCAGAAATGAAGGCGATGTTGTATGGAGACTGATCACTATTTTTATGTACTTCACTGTAAAGATGATACTTTTTATGGTGGGTATACAACAGACCCTGCTCGACGTTTAAAAGAACATAATAGTGGAACTGGTGCAAAATACACCCGACTCCCTTCTAGATTACCTGCTAAAATGATTCATGTTGAAAAATTCAGTAGCCGTAGTGACGCTACAAAAGCAGAATATGCGTTTAAAAAACTGACAAGAAGACACAAAATTGCTTATTTAAAAGAGAAAGATGCCGCTGGATGTGATAAACGATCCGGTCCATTCTTTTAACTCATGCTACAAAAAATAACATACTTTTACTAATATAACTTGATTGTCTACTTAACACAAAAATAGTGACGCTTTTAAGCTATTTTATACAAAAAGGAGTGTGGTGGTGACTCTAATAGTCACACCACACTCCTAAGAAAGCCTGACAAACACTGGGAGCAATAGAAATTCCTTCACATTTATTCAATTATTTCTGCTCCTAGCGTTTGTTGGAAATGGTTCAATGCCCACTCATGTCCAACTGGATCAAAACTCGCAACCGCATGTTTCTGAATGACGATTTTATATCCTAAATTATAGGCATCCACAGCAGTATGCAACACGCAAATATCCGTACAAACTCCGATTAAATGAACCTCTGTAATGTTTCTTTCACGAAGACGAATATCTAAATCTGTCCCACTAAAAGCTGAATAATGGCGCTTATCGATCCAATAAACATTAGGTTGTTCACATGTCTTCTCATAAAGATCCGCAAGTTCTCCGTAAAGCTTTCGCCCAGTTGTACCAGCAATATTATGAGGTGGAAACAGTGTATTCTCCGGATGATATTGATCCTGTTGTTCATGGCGGTCAATTGCATAGACTACAAAGTCATTATTCTTCGTGAATATCTTCGTTACCTCAACTACAGCTTGCTCGATTGCTTGACCTGCACTCCCTGTAGTTAAAGCACCTTCTGTTGCAACAAAATCATTTGTATAATCAATCGAGATCAACGCTTTCATACTTGGTCCTCCACTTAAAAGCACCTTAAATTAAACAAGCTGCTCCACAAAATTAATTACCATTTGTGCCGATTTTTCTCCTGCTTCTTCGATAAACTCATCAAAGGTTTGAGATGCTTCATTATCAGCTGTATCACTAATTGCTCTGACAACTAGAAATGGAATATTGAATTGCGCTGCTGCTTGAGCAATTGCCGCACCTTCCATTTCACAAGCCAATGCTTCTGGAAATTCGGCAATGATTTCTTTCACTTTTTTCTGATCATTGACAAAAGAATCTCCTGTTACGATCAACCCATTATGAATAGACATACCCGTTTTCTCAGCAGCTTTTTTCATTTCGATTTTTAAATAGTCGCTTGATTCATAATACAACGGCATACCTGGTAATTGTCCAGGTTGATACCCAAATCCAGTAACGTCTACATCAAAATAAGCTAATTTATCAGCAATCACTAAGTCTCCTACTGATAAGCCTTGCCCAATCCCACCGGCTGATCCAGTGTTGATTACCATATTCACACCATATTGATGAATCAACAAAGCAGTTGTAACGGCAGACAAGACTTTACCAATTCCTGAACGGACCACAATCACTTCATGACGCCCTAAAGAACCTGAAACAAAAACTGCCCCAGCTCGTTCCCAAGATCGAGTATCAGACAAAGCTTCTTTTAATCTTTTTACTTCTTGATCCATTGCACCGATAATTCCAATTTTCATTGTGACTTCCTCTTTTCTATAAATTCAATACTATAAATATTACAATGGCCAACAAAATTGCTACAACAACAATCGCTTTCGTTAACGTATTGCTGCGTTCACGGATTTTTGTTTGCTCATTTGAACGTGATTTTGTAATTTCTTTTTGCTTCTTGTGTTCTTTTCGATAAAAACTAGAAATTTCTTTTTCTTTTTTACGGTACTCTTTATCAGCTTCTTTTTGTTCTTGCTCAAATAATTTTTGTGCTTCTTTGTCAGCTTCTTCTTTTCGTCTCCGTAATTCTGTCCGAGTGACCAGCGGACCTTTACTCATCGTTTATCCTCCTTAAGCAGCGTTTTTAATTGCTGCAGTTCCCAGTATTGCACGGCGAAAATCGTTTTTGCATCACAGATGAGTCCGCTAGCTATTTCTGCTTTTGCTTCTTCTAATGTTAATGTATATAATTCTAAAATTTCGTCATCATCTTGAGGACGAGGATTAGGAACTTTTTCTAAATCTTCGGCATAATAAATATGAAGGAGCTCGTTAGCGAATCCAGGAGAAACATACATAGACGTTACAAAAGTAAACATATTCGCTCGAAAGCCTGTTTCCTCTTCTAATTCTCGTTCAGCAGTCTCTTTTGGATGATCATGTTCACCAGGATCGATTTTCCCAGCTGGAATTTCTAAAAGAACTTTTTCCATTGGTTTTCTAAATTGCTTCACCATAATCATCTTATTGTCTGCTGTAATAGGAATGACTGCAACTGCTCCTGGATGAAAAACTAATTCACGTCTACTTGTCTCTCCATTTGGCAAGCTTACTTCATCCAAAACAACATCAATCATATGTCCCTTGAATATCTCTTTTCTTGAAATCGTCTTTTCTTCAAAGTCTTCAAAATTCATCATGCAAGTTCACCAATCTTTCTATGGATATAATACCTTAATTTTGAAATTTTATCACTTATCGTTCTTTTTGTGAATCCTTTCTTCGCTACAAACAGCTATTTTTACGATGTTGCCTGTATTTATTATCAATTAATTAAACATTTTAAGCCTCTTTTTGTCTCCTCTAATTATACCAGTAAATTACAATGGGTACAGTCTCATCCAATAATAACCTAAAAAAGGTGAAGCTAAACTAGATAACAACTAGTCCTACTTCACCTCTCATCATTTTGATCCCATTAATTAGTGTTGCTTTATTCAACTATTTTTATAATTCAGCTAGTGAGTTCATAATGTTGATCAAATCAGCTTTATTACTCTCTTTTTGATCTGCTAATGTCCAGCTGATGCATTGTAAAAAATGATCCTTACTTTCCATCAAATCATACGTATAATAAACGTCCACACCCTCTTTACTCGCAGTAAACGTCCGGCGCTCTCCTTTTAAACCATTGTACTTGATAGATTCTTTCTTTTCATCTGTTCTTTCCCCCAGGTCAGACAAATCAACAGAGCTCTTGAATGCATCAAAGCTTTCAAAGTCTTTTTTAGCTTCACTTAAAACCATATAATATTCTTCATTTGAGGCATTCTTTAAACTAACATCCGCATTGTCACTTAATTCTTTCGCTTCAACTGACTGCCAACCATCTGTAAGCTCTACTTTGAAATGCCCATTTTTTGTTTTAATTACTTCTACCTTACCCTTAGCTGGCTCTTTGGTTTCTTCGGTAGCTGCTTTATTTTCATCCATTGAATCATTTGTCGAAGAGGTATCTCTAGGTTCATAAAATACTTCATCATCTCCATATGAACTTGATTCTTCTACGCTAGAACTACTTTCCTCTATATAAACGTCATCATCGTCAAAATCTTCTACAACTTTACGCCCAGAACAACCTGAAATTATTAATCCAACTAACAATATGGTAATGATTTTATATTTTTTCACAAGATTTCTCCTTTTTCCTAATCATTATCTTCTATTATACCTCACGACACTCTATTTTTCTTGAAATTCTTTTTGACTTTTTTGTGAACTGATTTATTCAGCCTACATCTAAAGTAGGAAAAAAAGGGATTTTCCCTAGGTATTCATTACATTTTCTCTAAATAATTAAAATCAACCTTTGGACTGATATTCTTTCTGGTCTAGAATGTGCTAAAATAGCTTATATAGCGAAGGATAGTACCTTTCGAGGAAATAAATGATTGGAGGGAATTTAAATGAGAAAAGGAAAATTTATCCAAATAATTGCTTATTTGATTTTAGCAGGTTTCATTCTGCGTTTTATTACAGGTATTCACGTACCAGTGGTGGCGGTCGTTTTTTTACTTCTTATCGTCTTACTTTTTACTGGATCAAAGAAAAAGTCTGGAAAAAAAGAAGAACAATTGCCTACTCTTACCAAGTCTAAAGAAGAACATTATGAAACACTCGGCATGACGAACCAAGAAATCGTCTTCTTCCGAGATACAATGAACACTACGAAAAAACAAATCATTCAGTTGCAAGAAAATATGAATGCTTCTACTAAATTAAGAGCAATCGACTTACGTAACGATACCTTACGAGTATCAAAAGCCTTGTTTAAAGAATTAGTCAAAGATCCAAAGAAATTACACTTAGCGAATCACTTTCTTTATACGCACTTACCTAATTTAGTCGATTTAACTGGAAAGTATTTAGAAATTGATAATCATGAAATCAAAACGAAACAAACATACGAAAAATTGGAAGAAAGTGCCCAAATCATTGATCAAGTTTCAAAGCTGATTAAAAAAGATTATGAGCAATTTGTAGCAGAAGATTTAGAAGACTTAGATGTAGAGATTTCTCTTGCTAAAAACAGCTTAAACAGAGATAATGAACGTACTGATAATCAGAAATAGTTACCTTGAACCTAGTGAATAATAGGAACTTTAGTAAAAATAGAACAAACTAGAATGTTGTATCATTTTGCTCTTAATCCTAAATAGGTACGCTATACTTTTAATATTAGTTAATCCATTCATCTTTTAAATTTAGGAGGAATCATGATGGAAAATAACCCAAAAGACATCACACCAGTTAATGATACACTGGATGATCTATTAAATAACCCATTTTCAACACCTGTTGATTCGTTAACAACTACACAGCAAAGTGAAATTTCTGCTTTGAACGATCAACAAGTTGCCACTCGTTTAGTCGATAAATTGCCTGCAGACAGACAAGCACAAGCGAGAGAACTGGCTTCAAAAATAGATGTTCAAGACTCTCAAGCTGTCATCACTTACGGCTCTGCAGCACAAACCAAATTAAGTGAATTTTCGCAATCAATGTTAAATCATGTTCAAGCACAAGATATTGGTCCAGTCGGTGATTCTTTAACTGACTTGATGTTTCGTCTAAGTGAAGCCAATCCTGATCAGCTTAGAGCTGGTGAAGGGAATTTCTTTTCAAAAATGCTTGGTAAAGTAAAAAAATCCGTTTTTGAAATCACTGCGAAATACCAAAAAATCGGTGCTCAAATCGATAAAATTTCGATTAAATTAGAGCACGAAAAAAATGGTCTCTTGAAAGATAATTTAATGCTTGATCAATTGTACAATAAAAATAAAGATTATTTTGACGCATTGAACATTTACATCGCAGCTGGTGAGTTGAAGATGGAAGAGTTACAAACTACGATCATTCCGGAAGCGATGAAAAAAGCAGAAGAATCCGGTGATCAAATGGATGTTCAAATCGCTAACGATTATACACAATTTTTGGATCGTTTAGATAAGCGAACCCACGATTTACGTTTGGCTCGTCAAATCACGATTCAACAAGCACCTCAAATACGTTTGATTCAAAATACGAATCAGGCTTTAGCAGAAAAAATTCAAGCTTCTATCAACACTGCCATCCCGCTTTGGAAAAACCAAGTGGTGATCGCGTTGACACTTTTACGTCAAAAAGAAGCAGTCACAGCACAACGTCAAGTTTCTGAGACTACAAATGATCTCTTGAAGAAAAATTCTGAGATGCTTAAAATTTCTGCAATCGAGACAGCGAAAGAAAATGAACGCGGAATCGTTGATATCGATACATTACAAAAAACGCAAAATGATTTAGTTGAAACGATCCAAGAGACTTTACGGATTCAGCAAGAAGGAAAAGAAAAACGTCGTGCTGCTGAAATCGAGTTGGGGCATATGGAAGAAGATTTAAAGAGCAAGTTATTGGAATTAACACAATAACATCAAAAAGAGGGGTGTGGGACAAAAGTAAAAATCACTTTTGTATCACACCCTAAATGCGCATAAACGGTGGGAGCAGAAGCAATCCCTTCGGAAATAAACGCTTCTGTCCTAGCTTCCTCTTTTTACACTAATTCATGATAAGACGTTTTTATTTTCTCAAAGAGTTTTGTATAAGGTTTTAAGCCCGTATATTGTTCAATCGCTTGATCCAATCCTTGTTCTTTAATAGCTTCTTGTAGTGCACAAGCTTCTGCATCCGTCGGTTCCTCAAATTTCATTGCAGCCGCAATTGCAATTGCTAAGGCTTTTGGTGTTTCGTTAAACGCTTCAACAAATTGTCTAGCTGGCTGAATGAATCGATCATTCTTCCCTATTTTTCTAATTGGAGATCGACCGACACGCGTCACAAAATCAGAAACATATGGATTTTTAAAACGCTCAATAATTTTATCAATATAAGCTTGATGTTCTTGATGGGAAAAGTGAAATTTTTTTTCTAGTAAGGCACCTGTTTCTTCTAATGCACTACGGACAATAAAAAGAACCTTTTCGTTATGAATCGCATCTTCGATCGATTCTATATTTCTCATATGGCCAAAATAAGCAGTCACTGCATGTCCTGTATTCACTGTAAATAGCTTACGCTCAATATAAGGTGTTAAGTCTGGAACATAACGTAATCCAATGATTTTCGGTGCGTTTTTTTCGTCTAAGGGTTCCTCTACCACCCATTCATAAAACGGTTCTACTGTCACAGTCAGTGGATTATCATGATCCTGATTTGGCACGATACGATCAACGGCTGAATTAGGAAAGACAACAAACCCACTAACATAGCTCCTTGCAGCAGTGGATAACAAAGGAACAATCATCGATTTTAGCATTTCAGACCCGCCAATCATATTCTCACAAGCAATCACTGTTAAGTATCGATTAGAGGCAGCTCTTAATTCAATCCCTTTTGCAAGGACTTCTGCTAAATGTGGTAAAATGGTCGGACCTACTGCTGTTGTGACAATTTCAGCTTCGCTAATATAGGAAGCTAATTTTTCAGTTTCAGTAGCGCTATTGATAGCTTTGATCCCTTTAACTGTTGAGCGATCTTGTTCTGCATTTGCTAAAATCACTTCATAGTGACCTTGATCATTAATTTCAGCTACAATTTTTTCATTCACATCAGCAAAAATCACTTCATATCCCGCTTGGACCAATAACCAACCGATAAAGCCTCGACCTATATTCCCAGCACCAAAATGAACAGCTAATTTTGTCATACTGTCACCTCCTTTTTAAATAATTCAATGATTTTCGCTTCTGATTCTGCAACAATCAATTGTTGGACATTATCCGTTTCGGAACAAACTAAAGCAATTTGAGATAACAGTTCCAAATGTTCATCTCCAACACCTGCAATGCCAATAATCAATTTCACTTCATTGCCATCAAAATCTACACCTTCTGGCACTTGTAAGATAACAATTCCTGATTGATTGATTAGTTGTTTTGAGTCATCTGTTCCATGTGGAATTGCCACCATATTTCCAATGTACGTTGTGGTCAATTGGTCTCGTTCAATCATTTTCTCAATATAGTCCAGCTCAACATATCCTTGATCTACTAACTGTTTTCCTGCCGCTTCAATTGCTTTTTTTTTATCGGAAAAATGTTTCTTCAACACAATGTCTTCTTTTTTTAACGCAATCATATTATTTTCCCCTCGATTCTAAATATGTTAACAATTTTTGTGCAATATATGTGGTGACCTCTTCCTTTACTCCATCCTCCACCTGTTGGATCATATCTTGATCGTCGACAAAAAGTGTACTGATATAACTGATAACTTCTAACCCTTCTTGTGAAAATTTCTCTGGAACCACTAATAGAACAATTCGATCAATCGGCATTTTTGTGTGATTCATCGTTTCAATAGAAAGTGACTGTTCCAATGAAAATAGCTGAAAAACCGGTTCTTTGATCGACTCATTACGCGCATGAAACAACCCTATTTTTGTCCCTGGTAGACCGAAAGCTTTCCAATTGCCATCATATAAAAAAGTACTAACTAACGCTTCAACATCAATCTCTGGTGCTTTCTCTAAAAGTTGTGTACAAATGACCCGAACCGCATCTTCCATCGTCCCTAAGTTTTCATTCAATTTGGAGTAGTTGAAATTTTTTAATAGCGCTAGAACGATTGACGTGAAAATCTGTTGTTGTTCTAAAAAGTGAGTTGCTTCAAACAAAGTCAACTGTGCTTCTTGTTCTTCATGTGCCATTTTTTTATGATAGCCACTGTGTAAACTTTTCAAAAAAACACTGATCTGAGAAAGTTCTCTTTCTGTTAAAATAGGTGAAACTAAAAAATAATCAAAATCTACTTGACCTAAATCAATCGTTGAAATAATAATATTGTAATACCCCTCTGCTTTTTTTCTTCCTAATTCAAACAAAGAGACTGTTTCTAATTTCTTTAATTGCGGTATTCGTTGCCTCAATCGAGTTACCAACATTCTTGAGGTTCCGATGCCACTCGCACATACAACTAGTCCAGAAAAACGATTGGTACTTTCCACTTGCAATAGCACTGCGCCAAAGTGCAAAACTAAATAGCCAATTTCTTCATCTGGCGTTGGTTTTTCTTGATACACTTGATCAAATGCTCTTCTAACAACTTTGAACAGATCTTCATAATCTTGTTTGATCGAATGAATCAGCGGATTGTAAATTCTCATTCCTTGTTGTAAGCGTCTCAATGTCGGTCTTAAGTGCGCAATCAATCCCTTAGTCAAATGCTTTTTAGGTAGTTTTTGGCCTAACGCATATTCAACTTGTTCAATTAGTTTTTTTACTAAAATCATAACTTCTATTTCTTCATTTTCCATGAATCGAAATGTACTTTTGGCTGTTTTTACCCCTCTAAGATGTGTTGTTACATAACTTGCCTCACCATTAGGAACAACTTCTGGTTCCAGCTCTAAAATTTCAGCAAGCATTTGCTGCGCTGCAGTAAATTCTGGATAATGAATCAATTCGATGTTATTTTCATACGTTTGAATAAATTTTCCTGCAATCATTCGTTCTACTGAAATTGAAATATGCACAATCAAATTAGCATACGCTTCATCACTAATTGTCTCTGGATTAACACTGCGCCATCTCTTAACGCTTCGTTCTACTTTTTTTAATAATGATTCACTAACGAAATCTAACAAACGGTCTTCTACCCAATCGCTAGTGGCCAAATCCCTAGACGTTTCTTGAAAGAATTTTAGCAAACGGTAATCTGGAAACTGCTGGCCAAAGAGCTCACTCATCAATGCTCTTTTTTGTGCTTCGTCTGCTTGTAAAGAGACACCAAATCCTCTTCTTCTTTCGATTTTAACGGTTTTTGGTAGCCGCTCTTCAATTTTCGTTAAATCATTGCTGATTGTAGAAATCGTGACATTTAGATCATTCGCCAAACCAACTAGTTTTAGCCCTTCTTCTTTCAATAAGCTTTTGAGAATCTTTTGTTGACGCTCTTCTGGGCTGTACTCGTTATATGAAAGATCCATTAGTTGCCAACGAAACCGCTGTTTATCCGAATCATGTCCTTTTAAAGTCAAAATTCTATGTTCTTTCACCAAGCAAATCTGATAGGAAGATAATATCTCCTCAACTTCTTTTAAATCACGCCGAATAGTGCGAGCACTAACACTTAGATCTTCGGCTAATTCGTTGATATAAACTGGGCGGTTATTGTTTAGCAGCTGCTCTAAGATTAATCGAGCTCGTGCTGAAAGATACATAGAATTCTCCTCTCTAAAAATCATTAGTTACACAGGTATTTTCATTGCTAATAGTTTTTCAACTAATTCATCGTACTTCTCACTACTCAAAAAATTATCGACCGATACATGATAAGCTTTAGGCAATTTTTCTTTTGCTCGATTGGTTAAATCCTTATGCGTCACAACAATATCAGCATCATCCGGAAGCTGTGCTATCGCCGAATTCGCGACTTCTATCGGTAAACCAGCTTTTTTAACTTTGTTTCGTAAAACCGAGGCCCCCATCGCACTCGATCCCATTCCGGCATCACAAGCAAAAATAATTTTTTTAGTATTCGCTAACGTTTCCACCGGATTACTCCATTTTTCAGTTGCCAAAATACCTGTTCCTACTTCTGGCGTCATTGCTTTGCGTCCTTTTAGTGCGCTAGCTTGCTCTGAAGCCGATTCAATCGTTGTATTCGTTTCTTTTGACGTTTTTAAAACAACAGCAGAAATGACAAAGGAAACGGCCGTTGCTACAATAATTCCAGCAAATACGCCCACATACCCATCACGAGGTGTCATTGCTAAAATAGCAAAAATACTCCCTGGTGAAGCAGGTGCCACTAATCCAGCATTAAACAAAGAAAATGTCATTACTCCAGCCATTCCTCCACCAATCGCGGAAAGAATCAGTACAGGTTTCATTAAAATATATGGAAAATAAATTTCGTGAATACCACCTAAAAAATGGATAATAATCGCACCTGGAGCGGTCTGTTTAGCACTGCCACGACCAAAAATAGTATATGCTAATAAAATCCCCAATCCTGGTCCAGGATTGGATTCTAATAAGAATAAAACAGAACGGCCTGTCTCCGCAGCCTGCTCAATCGCAATCGGACTTATTACACCATGATTGATAGCATTATTTAGGAACAATACTTTAGCAGGCTCAACAAAGATACTTGCTAAAGGAAGCAAGCCATTTTCAACTAGGAAACCAACCCCAGTCGCCAACACATTATTCAATGTTTCAACAGCTGGTCCTACAATTAAAAAAGCAATAATTGCTAAAATCGAAGCAAAGATTCCAGATGAAAAATTGTTGACCAACATTTCAAAACCCGGTTTGATTTTGCCATCAACTAGCGCATCGAATTTTTTTATGCCATAAGCTCCAGCAGGTCCTACGATCATTGCGCCAAGAAACATAGGGATCTCAGCACCAGTGATCACCCCCATCGTAACCATTGCACCGACTACTCCACCACGAATATCATAAACTAATCGACCACCAGTAAACCCAATCAATATTGGCAATAAATACGTAATTGTCGGTCCCGTTATTTCATTTAATTGTTGATTTGGAAACCAGCCGGTTGGAATAAATAAAGCCGTCAAGATTCCCCATGCGATAAATGCCCCGATATTCGGCATGATCATTCCACTTAGAAAACTTCCAAATTGCTGAACTTTCACTTTTAAATTTCCTTGTGTTTGTTCCATTGTTTTCCTCCTTCTTCTAAACAAGAAAAATATTGAAAAGTTGATCTGCGCAGATCACTTTCAGACAAACCTTGCTTGTCTTCTACATTGTAAACGCTCGCTTAAAAGGATACAAGAAGATGAAAAATCAGTTTTGTCCAAATCCTTTGGACAAAAAATGAAGAAGAAATTACCTTATTCACTCTACTAAGAGTAAACTATCTTTTTTAGAAAAAAACAGAGGTGGGACATGACTCTACGAGTCACGCCCCACCCCTATGGAATCCGGCTAAACGTTGGGAGTAGAAGCAACTACTTTCCTTTGCTTCGGTTACATCAAGTCCTAAGTGCTAAAGCACTAAAAGTTGAAGGCTTCGTATATAAACACTTCTGTCCCAACCTTGTCTACCTATTTAATTAAAATATATCTGACGATGGTCTAAGCAATTTCTGTTAAACAAATGACCGCATTGAAAACATTCCGTTTGTTTTTTATATTCACTTGCTGTCATTTCAGTTTGACATACCCCGCAAACAACAACTTTTTCATTTGGTTGTTTTGAAATCGGCCAAGCTAAAAAAAGATGATCCTCTTGTTCATCATGACAATGAAAACAAGCATAATACTTTTTACAAAAATAGCATTTATTCCCCACTATATCGACTGGTGAGTGATAGTGAAGACATCGTCCTTCGTTATCGATCGTTGCACCAAATATTTTGATCATGCTAATCCTTCCTTTGTCCGAGAGAGTTTGAAATTCTTTTTGCGATAATTGCCGCTAAAAATGCTTTTATTACATCTCCTGGAATAAAAGCAAGACTTGCTATCAAACTTTTTGACAACGTCACGTCAGACAAAATACTTACGCCGACAGCTCCACAAAAATCAATAAATAATGCCCCAAAAAGAAGAGTAATAGCAAAAGCATACCAACTATTTTGATTATTCGAATTAAATTTTTCGCTCATCCAACCAATGAAATAAGTAGCAAATGGATAGGCAAAGAGATAACCTGCTGTCACTCCAAAAAAGACCATCATTCCCCCGCGTCCTCCCGCTAAAACAGGAAAACCAATAGCCACAAGTAATAGGAAAAGGACAGTCGCGATCGTGCCATTTTTTTTCCCAAGAAGTAAACCACTCAGCATAAAACCAGCATTTTGAATAACAATTGGTACTGGTAAAAGACTAATCGGAATCGGTGGGAAAAAGCCTAAAACGATAATAATACTGATCATAATAGCGATTTTAGTGATATCTTTTGTTTTCATTCAATTTCTCCAATCTATAATCTATATTAAAAATACACGTTCGATTTTCTTTTGTCAACCTGTAAAAAAAATAAGTTAACTAAAAAAACACTAAGTCTTTAGTTGTTTTTCCTGTTGATAATGATACAATAAAGTAAAAAGTACTTTTATCTGATATAGGGAGGATGAACAATTTGGCAGACTTTAGTTCAAAGGAAGCAGAAAAACAATATTACGAACAAGAAGCAAGCGAAACTGACTTTTTAAACTGGTATCATCAACAAGAACTTCCTGAGTATGAAAAACCTTCTCTAACTGTAGATATTGTTTTAATGTGCTATAACAAAGAAGAAGATCAATTAAAAATTTTGCTGATCAAAAGAAAAGGACATCCTTACCGAAATTCTTGGGCTCTACCTGGCGGTTTTGTTAATAGAAATGAATCAACAGGTGAAAGTGTCTTGCGAGAAACTAAGGAAGAAACAGGTGTAGTCATTTCTAAAGAGAATATTGAACAGTTGCATAGTTTCAGCAGACCAGATCGTGATCCTAGAGGTTGGGTCGTAACGATTAGTTACTTAGCTTTTATTGGGGAAGAACCCTTGATAGCTGGCGATGATGCAAAAGAAGTTCGGTGGTTTACGATGGAACGCAAAGACAGCATCCTTTCTCTTACAAACGGGGATGTCGAAATTGTGTTAGATGTAAATACAGGTGCCTCCACTGGTAAAGATACATTAGCTTTTGACCATAGTGAAATCATTTTGAAAGCTTTCAATCGAGTAGCAAATAAAATGGAGCATGACCCTCAAGTACTTCAAGTATTGGGAAAGGATTTTACAATCACAGAAGCACGCAAAGTATTTGCTAAGTTCTCCGGAATTGATTATAAATCGATTGACCATTCAAATTTTAAGAAAGCTATGCTCCATCATTTTGAAGAAATTGGAGAACGTCCCGTTGGTATTGGCCGTCCTTCAAAAATTTATCAACTAAAAGCTGACAATGCCTAAAGAGAAAGGGTGATCCTATGGTTGTTTATTTTCGAAAAGCAATCCCTGATGACTTAAACAACATTATGAAAATCATTCAAAGTGCTCGTCGCCTTCTGCGTGAAAAGAATATCCCCCAGTGGCAAAATGGTGAAGGACCTAACGAAAAGCTATTAAAGCATGATATTACTTTACAACGATGTTATGTATTGATTGTTGACGATGATATTGCTGGTTTAGGAATCATTTCAACAGAAATTGAACCACCCTATAACCATATAATGAACGGCCAATGGAACAATACACATGAAAAATACGGGACAATCCACCGAGTCGCTCTTTCCCCACTTTATCAGGGGAAAGGTCTCGCCCTACTGTTAATGAACTATCTGATCACTACTGCTAGACTTAATACTATTCTGGATATTCGTATTGATACGCATCCAAAAAATAAAGCGATGCAACAGCTGATCAGAAAAGCTGGTTTTACCTACTAAGGGGATATTCTTTTGCCTGTTGTTGATGGTGAGCGATTTGCTTATCAATTGGTATTGTCTTAATAAACGCCTAAATGCTGACAATCATATCGTTTTGTTTTTTGGTTTTTATTTATTGCTTACGTTTCTAACCTTTAAACGGTAAATTATACTGTTAGATCACTATAAAAGAGGCAGAGATATAACTCATAGAGTTATATCTCTGCCTCTTTAAAAACTATTTTACAATTTGTTTTGCAATAAAACTTGAATACTTCACTTGACCGTCCACATTCGGATGAACACGATCCTCATAAAACCATTCCTCATGATCATTACTATAGCCATACCAGTCGATCACAACTAAATTTTTGTATTTCTTTTTCATTGTTTCAAGCATCGTATTGACGTCATTTTGCCATCTCCTTGTCGGAACGCGGACATTGATCCAATAAACTTTACGTTTAGAACCAATTGCTGTCATAAATTCGTCAAACTGCGCTTCAGTAAAGGAACCGTTCGTTCCAAGACCAACTAGCACATTATTTTTCAATAATTTTTCATCATCTAATTTTTCAATGACTGGCGCACTAGTATACAATTGTCTGCCAACTTCGCCATCAACAATCATCTTAGGAAAAATTTCTTGAAGACCTGAAGCAGCATCTAAAATAACTGAATCGCCAAATGCCGTGATTTCCATCCCTTTCGCCTTCTTCATCTCTTCGGCCGTTAAATCAAAGTTCGTTTCTATTGGGGAAGTTGATTGTTCAGTCGAGTCTTTAGTTTCCCCATCGTTTTTGGCTTTCTCCTCTGCTTTTCGTTGCTCTGCTTTCTTTTTATTTGCTTCAATATTTTTTTGTAACTGTTGTTGTTCAGCGGTTACTTCATTTGAAGGTGCAATAGCCAACGCGAAAAGAGCAAAACAGGATATAACAACACTGGTCAAGGCAGTGAATTTAGGAATTGTGGCCCATGGCTTGCGGAAAAAATCTTTAATAGCAAACCAAGTATATTTATAATAAAATTTACCTAAAGGCTTTTCAATAAAACGATAAGAAAGCTCACTGATCCCTAAAATTAATGCTATTTCAATGAGGGAGTGTAGAAATACATGATCGCTTAGATTTTGAATTTTTGCTTCATAAAAAATCATAACTGGGAATTGATACAAATAAATACCATAACTTCTTTTTCCAAACCAAGTAAATACTGGGTTCGTCAGCCAACGATTGAGGTCTGCACCTGGATGGGCCGTAACAGCAACCAGAAGTGTTGCAAAAATGCTGACAATAAACATACCGCCATAATACACAAAAGCAAAATGGTCTGCTAAGAATAAAAATGCGAGCAATAAAGCAACCAATGACGCAATACCAACACCGTTTAGTAAAGTCTTAGCTTTTATCGGAATTTCTTCTTTCAAACGGAAACTTGGCCAAACAAAAGCCAAAGCACTTCCCATCAAAATCGAAAATAGTCGTGTATCCGTCCCATAATATACTCTCGTAGGATCTGCCCCTGGAGTATAGAGAATAGCCATCAAAATACCAGAACCGACAGCCAGCCCCATGATCAATCCAAAAATTTTACCGCTGTGTTTAACATACCTTTTAAGGACAATAAATAACAATGGCCAAATCAAATAATTTTGTGCTTCAACGGCAAGAGACCATATATGTGTAAAAGGCGACTGCGTTGTAAATCGATCAAAATAAGAAAATCCTCTAAAAATCTGCCACCAATTATTATAATAAAGCACACTGCTGGCGACCACGCTGCGTAAGTTGTTTAACAAGTCTCTTTGAAAGAGAACGATATAGGCTGATGCTCCAATCAGCATAGTAATCAGGCCGGGGTATAGCCGTTTCATACGGCGTATATAGAAACCTTTCACATCGATTGTTTCGGTTTGAAGCCACTCTTGCCTTAGTAAATCAGTAATTAAATATCCAGAAACTGCAAAAAAAATAGGGACGCCTAAATAGCCCCCATGCATTATATTGGGGAACAAGTGATACAGAATCACACCGACGACCGCGATTGTTCGAATCCCATCGAACCCAGTAATATAACGGCGGTTTTCTAACCTTTTATTATTATTCATTTATATTTTCCAACTTTACTAATATTCTTTTTTATAATTCGAGTAATTTTTTAACAAAGGAAACATGATTTTAAAAATGACAGATGATAGAAAAAATAAGTCGTGTTTGACCAAAAAAGGTAGTCTGTTGAAGTGTAAAAAAATTTCTATCTGGCTCATGCTCTTTGACGGTCGTAGTTTTTCTAACCGATTTAATGTAGTAAGTTAAATATACGTTCTTTCCTGACAAATGGCAAGAGCTCTTACTCCATTTTTTGACTTTTTAAGCAAATTTTAGAAATTTTTTTTCAAAAAAAAGAGTGGACAATATGAAAGAATTTAATCTTACATACTATCCAATCTCATTGAACATAATTACTTGTTATTTATCGTGTATTTTTCATTGCCTCGGCACTCTTTTACGTCAATATATTGTTGTTTAAATTATTGTTGAATGCGATAAAAAATGGATCCTTTCGTTTGTGTCATTATTATACAAGTAGAGCATATAATGATGGATTATCACTAAGATCGATATACTTCGGATCGAACTCTGCCATTTTTGCTAATAAGTTTGGCAATTCTTCTTTATCTTTCAGCAAAATCCCCAAAACAACTGGTCCTGTTCCACGATTGACTTTTTTCGTGTATTCGAAACGAGTGATATCATCATTTGGACCTAATATATCTGTTACAAATTCTCTTAATGCACCCGGTCGCTGCGGAAAATTGATGACAAAATAATGTTTCAATCCTTCAAAAATCAATGAACGTTCTTCAATTTCTTCCATACGGTTAATATCATTGTTACCACCACTAATAATACAAACTACATTTTTCCCTTTTATATCATCCTTAACGAGTTCTAAAGCTGAAACACTTAATGCGCCAGCTGGCTCTACAACGATTGCTTGTTTTGTATACAACTCTAAAATCGTTGAGCACACTTGTCCTTCATCGACAGCCAACAGCTCATCTACATATTCAAGTGCATGTTCATATGTTAAATTACCAACTTGTTTGACCGCAGCACCATCCACAAATTTTTCGACACTATCCAGCATTACCGGCTTTCCTTCATTAAAAGCAGCCCGCATCGATTGAGCGCCAAGTGGCTCTACTCCTACAACTACTGTAGTCGGGCTCACACTTTTAGTATAGGTTGAAATACCGCTAACTAAGCCTCCTCCACCTATTGCTGCTAACAAGTAGTCCACTTGAAATTCAGATTCTTTTGCTTCTTGAAAGACTTCAACCGCTACCGTTCCTTGACCAGCCATAATATTTAAATCATTAAAAGGATCAATAAATGCTTGATTATTAGCCTGGGCATATTCTTTAGCGGCTTTAGCAGAGGCATCAAAGGTATCACCGATTAATTTGACGGTTACTTCCTCTCCACCGAAAAATTTTACTTGAGAGATTTTTTGTTGTGGTGTAGTTGTCGGCATAAAAATTATTGCTGAAACCTTCATTTCATGGCAAGTAAACGCTACTCCTTGCGCGTGATTTCCAGCGCTAGCACACACAACGCCATTTTTTAGCATGTCATGAGGCGTTTGTTTGATTGCATAATAGGCTCCTCTTAATTTAAACGAACGTACTTTTTGTAAATCTTCTCTTTTTAAGTAAACATTACATTGATACTTTTGTGATAGGTACATATCGTACTGTAATGGGGTTTTCGTTACGACCTCTTTTAACGTATCATAGGCTTCTTCGATATTTTCTTTAGTTAATTTCACCAATTTTTCCTCACCCTTTATTATGTAAAAGGTTGAGAAAATTATTTTTCTCAACCTCTATTTACTATTTTAGTCTTCTTTTGAGACAAATGGCATCATTTTACGTAGTTCTGCTCCAACTTTTTCAATCGGGTGTCCAGCGTTATCTTTACGCATTTGATTGAACTCTTTAAAGCCATTTTTATTATCATCAATGAACCCTTTAGCAAATTTGCCATTTTGGATATCTGTAAGGACTTCTTTCATATTGGCTTTTGCTTCAGCAGTCACAACACGAGGCCCTGAAACATAATCACCATATTCAGCAGTATTTGAGATTGAATTACGCATTTTCTCAAATCCTCCCTCATAAATAAGGTCAACAATCAATTTCAATTCATGGCATACTTCAAAGTACGCTAATTCTGGCTGGTAGCCCGCTTCTGTTAATGTTTCAAAACCTGCTTCAATCAAACTTGTTAAACCACCGCACAATACTGCTTGTTCACCAAATAAATCCGTTTCAGTTTCTTCTTTAAAGGTTGTTTCTAATACTCCCACACGAGTGGCACCGATTCCTTTTGCATAAGATAAAGCCACGTCACTTGCTTTGCCTGTTGCATCTTGATAAACCGCAAATAATGCTGGAACAGCAAAGCCTTCTGTAAAAGTACGACGAACAAGATGTCCTGGTCCTTTTGGAGCAACTAAGAAAACATCCACATCTTTTGGTGGGTTGATTACATCAAAATGAATATTGAAACCATGACCGAATGCTAAAGCATTACCAGCTTCTAAGTTTGGTGCAATTTCATTGTCATAAAGATCTCCTTGGATTTCATCTGGAGCTAAAATCATGACTACATCTGCTTTTTTAGATGCTTCTTCAACTGTTAACACATCAAATCCATCATTACGAGCAGCTTCCGCTGATTTTCCTTCACGGATTCCGATGATGACTTGATTCCCATTGTCTCTTAAGTTTTGCGCATGGGCGTGACCTTGTGAACCGTAGCCAATGATGGCGATCGTTTTCCCTTCTAATTGATTGTTTTCTACTGAGTTATCATAATATACTTTTGCCATTGTTGAACCCTCCAAATTTTTTATGCTTATAAGCGTATGCTTTAAGACCTTTTTTTAGTTGTTGCCTCGAGTAAATCCTGTAACACCTGTTCGTGCAAGTTGTTTGATTCCATAAGGTGTAACTACATCAACGAATGCACTGATTTTTTCGCTCGTTCCTGTGACTTGAATCACCACTGAGCGAGTACCTACATCAATCACGTTTGCTCTAAATGGATCGATCACAGAGAATAATTCAGCTCGAACAGCAGCTGGTGCATTAAGTTTTACCAACGCTAATTCTCTTTCTAAATGTGGTTCATCTGTTATATCAGAAACCTTGATCACATCGATTTGTTTGTTCAATTGTTTAGTGACCTGTTCACTTTCATTTAAGTCGGTTACTTGAATCACAATCGTAATTCGTGAAACATTGTCTAATTCTGTCGGTCCAACTGAAATACTATCGATATTAACTTGCCTACGCGTCAGTACACCACTAAAACGATTTAAGACACCTGAATTATTATTGACTGTCGCTGTAATGATTCGTCTCATTTCAGTCCACCCCCAGCATTTGATAGTTTGCTTTACCCGCTGGAACCATTGGTAATACATGTTCCGTTGGTGACACCATGACTTCAATCAACAAAGGACCTGTTTCTTTAAAGGCTTCTGTTAATTCAGCTTCTAGAGTTTCGGGATCCTCTATTCGGAGTCCTTTGATATGATAGGCTTCTGCCATCTTCACAAAATCCGGTTGAGAGGTGAAAACTGATTCTGAACGACGTTCGTTGAAGAAACTTTCCTGCCATTGACGCACCATTCCTAATGATTGATTATTCAAAATCACAATTTTGATTGGAATATTGTATATAGTTAAAATTGCTAATTCTTGATTCGTCATTTGGAACCCACCATCACCAACAAAAAGTACAACTTCTTTGTCTGGACAACCTAATTTTGCGCCAATTGCAGCTGGCACACCGTACCCCATCGTTCCTAGACCACCACTTGTTATAAGCTGTTTCTCATTTTTGAATGGATAAAACTGAGCTGCCCACATTTGGTGCTGACCTACATCGGTTGCCACAATCGCTTCACCATTTGTCAGTTCCCCAATAAATTCAATGACTTTTTGAGGTTTGATTTCTGCCTTTTGTTCTCTATCGTATTTAAAGGGATGCAATTTTTTTCTTGAAAGATTTAGTTTTCTCCATTCCGTACAATCGGCACTTTCAACTTCAATCTTTAACATCTCTTTTAATGTTTCTTTGGCATCTGCTACAATCGGTATTTGCGTTTCAATAATTTTGCCAATTTCTGCTGGATCAATATCAACATGTGCAATTACTGCATTCGAAGCAAATTCTTTTGGCGCACTAGCCAAACGATCGTCAAAACGGGAACCTAGATTGATCAACAGATCGCAGTCGGTCAAAGCCATATTAGCCGCAAAAGACCCATGCATGCCACCCATCCCTAAAAATAATTCATTTTCTGTCGGGACTGCCCCTAAACCTAAAAGGGTACATAGCGCTGGAACTTGGTATTTATTGATAAATTCTACTAATTCTTTCCCAGCATCAGCATGTAAAACGCCTGCACCAACCAATATTAAGGGTTTTTTAGCAACTGCTAAAGCTTCCATCAGTTTTTTTACTTGAAGTTTATTTGGTTTTACTGTCGGCTGATAGCTAGGTAAATTTAAATTGACCTCAATCTCAGCATCAGCTTCCATGATTGTCATATCTTTAGGCAAATCGATTACAACTGGTCCTTTTCTACCTGTTGTCGCAATGTGAAAAGCTTCTTCGATGATTCTCGGTAATTCTTTGGTCTCACGAACTTGGTAATTATTTTTTGTAATAGGCATTGTCAGTCCGATGACATCAGCTTCTTGAAAGGCATCTTTGCCAATGCCATCTGTAACTACCTGACCTGTGAAAACAACCATCGGAATCGAATCACTCATCGCATCCGCAATACCGGTAATTGCATTTGTTGCACCAGGACCACTAGTTACGATTACGACCCCAGGTTTTCCAGTAGCTTTAGCATATCCTTCTGCAGCATGGACCGCTCCTTGTTCATGTCTTGTCAAAATATGAGGAATATCTCTGTCATATAATGCATCATATAGAGGGAGGACCGCCCCACCAGGATATCCAAATATCATTTCTACTTCTTGTTTTTGCAATGCATCAATTAAGATTCTTGAACCATTTTTCATTTTTCTTTGTTCTTCCGCCATGAGCTTCCCTCCTCTAGTCTAGCAAATCTTCTGGAATCTGCATGATTCCTCCTGTATGCGCTGATGTTACCAACGCCGTGTAACGAGCTAAGTATCCTGTTTTTACTTTCGCTTTAAATTTCGGCAATTGGTCATTTCTTTTCGCCAATTCTTCATCAGAAACATGTAATTCTAGTGTTCGATTAATCAAATCAATTTCAATTTCATCGCCATCTTTGACTAACGCAATGGGACCGCCTGCTGCCGCTTCTGGAGAAATATGTCCTACTGCTATTCCGCGAGTTGCCCCTGAAAAACGACCATCCGTAATCAAAGCCACATCTTTCCCTAACCCTCGTCCAACGATACTTGATGTTGGAGCCAACATTTCTGGCATACCAGGGCCGCCTTTTGGTCCTTCATAACGAATAACCACCACATGTCCTTTTTTCACTGTATGATCATCGATTGCTGCAACAGCTTCATCATGAGAACTAAAGCAAATAGCTTTTCCTACGAATTTTTTGATTGAAGGATCTACTCCACCAACCTTGATTACACTTCCTTTGGGTGCGATATTTCCATACAAAATTGACAAACCTCCAACTGGGCTATATGGATTTTCTTTTGGATGGATAACTTCTTCATTTTTGATTACAGCATCCTGAACGTTTTCACGAATTGTTTTTCCTGTAACGGTGATACGATCTGGATGGATAGCGTTTCCTAAGTCTACTAACTCTTTCATGATTGCCGGAACACCTCCAGCTTCATGAACGTCATGCATTGAATACGCTGACGATGGTGCAATTTTAGACAAGTAAGGCACACGTTCAGCAATCGCATTGACTTCTTCTAAGTTGTAGTCGATTTCTGCTTCATTCGCAATCGCCAAGGTATGCAACACAGTGTTTGTTGAGCCACCCATCGCCATATCCAATGCAAAAGCATCATCAATGGCTTCTTTTGTAATGATATCTCTTGGCTTCACCTGATTTTTGACTAAATCCATCAAATGAAATGCTGATTGCCTAACAAGCTCTCTTCGTTCGTCTGAAACGGCTAAAATAGTTCCGTTACCAGGTAATGCCATTCCTAAAACTTCCATCAAGCAATTCATAGAATTCGCTGTAAACATTCCTGCACATGAACCACAAGTTGGACAGGCATTTTGTTCCATAAAATTAAATTCTTCTTCCGTCATTTTCCCTTCTTTAAATGTTCCTACCGCTTCAAACATATTAGAAAGAGTAGTCGTGTGACCTCTTGGATCGATACCTGCTTTCATTGGGCCACCAGAACAGAAAATTGCTGGAACGTTTGTTCTAACACTAGCCATCAGCATACCAGGAGTAATTTTGTCGCAGTTTGGAATATAGAAGACACCATCAAACCAGTGAGCGTTGATTACGGTCTCAGCAGCATCAGCAATAATCTCTCTACTTGGTAATGAGTAACGCATACCGATATGTCCCATAGCAATACCATCATCAACACCGATCGTATTAAACTCAAAAGGAATTCCTCCAGCTTCCCGGATTGCTTCTTTGGCAACATCCGCCAATTCTCTTAAATGCACATGCCCAGGCACAATATCAATATATGAGTTACAAATTGCGATAAACGGCTTGTCTATATCTTTGGCATTTTTTACTTGTCCAGTTGCATAAAGTAAGCTTCTGGCAGGTGCTGCTTCAATTCCTTTTTTGATTTGATCACTACGCATTTTCATCCACTCCAATTCAGTTATCTCCAGAAGAGTTCAATTATGATTCTTCGGATTCGTTTTTTATTTTTCCTCATGCCTCTTTATATAACTTTCTACAAAAAAAGCATCCCATCAATTGAATGGGATGCTTTAGTAAGACCCCCATTTACCAAAGACAAACAGGACTCTAACATCTGCGAAATTTCTCAGTGTTCTAAGTCCTACACGATAAAATAATGACTAATACGTGGCTGTTGTTTGTCTTTTTCATGATAATGGTCTCCTCTTTTAAAAAATCTACAAAGATTAAAATAGCATGTGATAAATAAAAGCTTTTGTTAACTATAAACCTAATAAATGAGAATGTCAATAAAATTTGATAAAAAGATTCAGAAAATTCCAACAATGTCGGTACTGACTTTCTTACTTATTGTCGCAAATCGCTGTAAAACCTCTTTTTTTGGACGTAATAAGTGACATGAATACTCTTTTTTTTCTTTCAAAACACTCATTACTGCGCACCTATTTTTAATCTTCAAAACAAAAAAGCCGATACCCGATTCATTTGGGTATCAGCTACTTATGTAATCTTATCCTCTTTGGAAATAATACAATGGTTTGTGTGTCAAACGTTTCATTTGTCTTTTTTTATCTTCAATAATTGAAAGTAATTCTTCTGAAAAATTTTCTATTATCACACGGCCACCTTTATATGTACTGCCGCCCATTGAAATCACTTCATCCGGTGTTAAGATTACTTTTCTATGGGAAATTTTTTTGAAAAATTCTTCAATCAAATATGTAGGCAAATAGAAATTGTTTTGTGCCGAAAATGATTCTAAATAGATAAAATCATCGATACTGATATAACAATCATCCATTGACATGAAATTCACAGACTTGTCTACATAAATATCTCTTTTTTGTAAAATCTCATTGATTTTCTTGTTCAAAAGATTCAGGGTTTCTATTTCTTTGACAAAATTTTCTAATTCACGATAACGTACCGCTTTGCGTTCTTCATAGGTTACACGTAGCGCAACACCAATCGATACGATAACTGCACCAATCAAGACACCCGTTATACCTGCAATAAAAACAACCATTTGGATTCCCTCACTCTTCTAATTCTTACTTTTTTAGTATAACATACTCTTCCACAAGCGCAAAAAAATATGTTAAAAGACTATGTCTCTTTTTCAATTCCTAAAACAAATCTGTCCTTACTATATTATTATTTTTCCAAAAGACTAGAATATGCTTTATTAGTCTAGATAACTCATTCTTTTGATGCTATAATATAACAGTAATAATATTATGATAAAAGTGGGGAAGTCGTTATGGGGAAGAAAGTTATTAAATTAGATTTTGAAGATGTTGTTATTGCTAATGAAGATGGGAGCACAACCAGAGCATTATACGAATGGTTTAATTTCAAGCCAGAAATTGGTGATCTCGTAGATGTGTTTCCAGATGGAGACGAATTGATCATCCACAAAGCTGTACCAGCAACAGATAATCTACAAGATAAAATCAATATCAATATCGTTAATGAAAATAACAATACACAGTCAGTGGGTGGCTATGTACAATATGGTAAAGTTGTTAACAAATGGGTTTATTTCTTATTAGCCTTTTTATTGGGAGGAATAGGTGCTCATAAGTTCTATTCTGGTTTTTCTGGAAAAGGAATTATGTATTTATTATTCTCTTGGACAATGATTCCTGGAATTATTGCATTTTTCACTTCAATCGCGACATTACTTAAAACTGCAGACCAAAATGGAAATATTGTAGTAACTTCTTAATAGATATGTAAGCTCCATCAATCTCATATGAAAATGTAAGACTCTTTGAGATTATTTAAGGAGGTTGGGACAGAAGTGTTTTACTCCGAGAAATAAGATGGAATTTACGAAAATTGCTCTTCAAATTTTTGTGAATTTCGGCTTATTTCCGAAGGAGTTGCTTCTGCGCCCACCGTTTATTCGGTTACTAAGAGCCTGAAACATAACCTTTTTAGTTATGTACCAGGCTCTTTTATTCTAATCTACTCGATAAAAGTAATTTTTCACACTATTTTTGAAATAAGTCAAAGCTTCTTCTTTCTTAAAATTCAAAGCGTTAAAGTTGACCTTTATTGACCAATAAAGTATACTTTTTTTAAGCATTACGATAAGCTTTGTGATAAAATGGTTTGAAGAGTTTTTATATAGGAGGAATATACTATGAATTTAATACCAACAGTCATTGAACAATCATCTCGTGGAGAAAGAGCATATGATATTTATTCACGATTATTAAAAGATAGAATCATCATGTTAAGTGGTCCAATCGATGATAATGTAGCAAACTCAGTTATTGCTCAATTACTATTTTTAGACGCACAAGACTCCGAAAAAGACATCTATATTTATATCAACTCACCTGGAGGAAGTGTTTCTGCTGGATTAGCAATCTTCGATACGATGAATTTTGTTAAAGCTGATGTACAAACAATTGTTCTTGGTATGGCAGCTTCTATGGGAAGTTTCTTATTAACTGCTGGTACAAAAGGCAAACGTTTTGCATTGCCAAATGCTGAAATCATGATTCATCAACCATTAGGTGGTGCACAAGGTCAAGCAACTGAAATCGAAATTGCTGCTAAACATATTCTTGACACGCGTGATCGTTTGAATAAAATCTTAGCAGAACGTACAGGTCAACCACTTGAAGTCATTGAACGCGATACAGATCGTGATAATTTTATGACTGCGCAACAAGCAAAAGAATATGGTTTGATTGATGAAGTAATGGAAAATAGCAGTTCTTTAGGCAAATAATAAAAATGCCCAAAATTTCTTTTGAAAATTTTGGGCATTTTTATTTAAACTAATTGCAAAAAGCGCTACACTAAAGATAGCAGAAATGAAAGGATGTTACTAAAATGGATATTTCAATTATCGATGCAACAAAAGTTACAACAAAAAATGGTTTGGCAGTTGGAAAAGACTCGGCTCCAGTAAAGATGGTCGAATTTATGAATGTTCGCTGCCCGTATTGTAAAAAATGGTTTGAGGAATCTTTTGATTTATTGAATGAATATGTTAAAGAAGGCAAAGTTCAACGAATCATCAAACTATTAGATAAAGAAAAAGAAAGTCTGCAACGTGGTAACGTAATGCATCACCATATTAATTATGATTTGCCTGAAAAAGCTTTGACTGATTTGAAACAAATGTATGATACACAAGATACATGGGGAAACCTTTCTTTAGAAGATGTGGCTATTTTTGCTGAAGATAATTTACAATTACCTAAAAAAGAAGAGACTTCAATCGTCCAAGCTGTGATTGAAGAAGCGGCAGCTGCAACTATCAAATTTGTGCCAACAATAGTTATTGGTGAACATATTTTTGATGAATCAATTACGAAAGAAGAATTGATACGTTATATAGAAGGCAAATAAAAAAAAGAGACCAAGTTAGCTAGGCTTGGTCTCTTTTTTTTTAGAACTACTATCAATACCCGCTTTTTTTTCCATTGCAGAGTCTTTAATTTCTTTTTCAGCCTCTTCGCCAAAACTTAAAATCTTGTCAATATCTTCTTTTCCGAGAAAATTCCCTAGACCTTCTCCGAGTTGTTTGATTTGCCTCATGATAAAATCTTTATCTTCTACGCCCATCATTATCACCCAGCTTTCTGCTATTGTCTTATAGCAATCCATAAGAAGTTACGCACTTTTTTCTCTTAGTTTGTCTGCAAATTCATTGATTTTACGAATTCTATGATTGATTCCTGATTTTGAAATCGCACCTGATGGGATCATCTCACCTAATTCTTTTAAACTCACTTCTGGATACTCCAAACGTAATTCAGCAATTTCTTGTAATTTTCCTGGTAAGGCAGTTAATCCAACTACACTTTCGATATACTGAATATTTTCGATTTGCTTTGATGCTGCATCGATTGTTTTATTGAGATTCGCCGTTTCACAGTTGACCAATCGATTCACCGAATTACGCATGTCACGAACGATCCGGACATCTTCAAATTTCAGCATAGAATTTGTCGCACCGATCAGTGTCAGAAAATCAGCGATTTGTTCAGCTCCTTTTAGATAGGAAATATATCCATTTCGACGTTCCAATGTCCGTGCATTTAAATCATAATAATTTAACATTTTGCAAATATCATCATTGTGTTCCTCGTAAATCGAGAATATTTCCAAATGATAACGGCTTGTCTCGGGATTATTGACTGAGCCTGAAGCCATAAATGCACCTCTTAAATAGGATTTCATTTTTTGTGAGTTCCCCATAATATCTTCTGATACATGAGTATTGAACATCATTCCATCTAAAATATCTAAATCAGCAAGCACACTTTTCGTATCTTGTTTTAGTCTTACGATGTACACATTATTCTTTTTTAATTTCATTTTTTTCCGAACTAACAATTCTGAACGAACATCATAATGATCTTTTAAAAGAGAATAGATTCGTCTGGCGATTGCTGCATTTTCAGTTTGAACATTCAATACAAATTGCTGATTCACAATGCTTAATGAACCGTTCATCCGGATCAATGCTGCTAATTCTGCTCGCGCATGTTCACGATGTACCTCTAAAGTTGTTAGCTCTTTTTTAACATCTGCTGCAAAAGACAATCTCCACTCCTCCTCTCTTGTTCTTACTTTTTAATATCTTGCGCCGAATACAATACGAAATAGTTCATCCACTACTTTGTCTCCATCATGAAAAACACCACCGTCACGCAATTTTAAAAAGTCCGTAGAAATCACACGACACCCTTCATCTCTCAATTTTTTGAAATCATGTTCCACTTGAACTAAATATTCATCATAAACCTCTGGATCCATATATCCATCAGGTACATTTTCAGTATTAACTAAAACAGTATCCACAAATTTACTTTTAAGATGTTCATGCAATACACAAACATGATCAGCATCAGTAAAATGTTCCGTTTCACCTTTTTGAGTCATGATATTACAAATATAAACCACTTCAGCCTCCGCATTGATGATTGCTTCCCCAATCTCTTTGATTACTAAATTCGGTAGGATACTGGTAAACATACTTCCTGGTCCTAAAACAATCATATCCGCCTCTTCAATTGCTTTGACTACTTTTCTCGCAGCTTTTGGCTGTTCATCATCATGTGTATTTGTGACAAAAACATGGTCGATTGTTTTTCGGTCAACTGCAATATTGGATTCACCGACTGCAATAGAACCATCTTTAAAAACAGCATGTAACGTCAGCGGTCTTTCTGATGAAGGATAAATATGTCCATCCACATGCATCATTTTTGAAAGCAGCTGAATTGCTTCATATGTACTGCCGCGCATCTCTGAAACAGCCGCAATAATCAAATTTCCAATTGCGTGGTTGGCAAAATATTTATCCGATTTATTAAAACGATACTGAAAAATATCTTCATATAATTGAGGCATGTCGGATAAAGCTACTAGTACATTACGTAAATCCCCAGGCGGTGTCATATTCATTGACTCCCGAATTTCACCGCTACTGCCTCCGTCATCGGCAACGGTCACAACAGCTGTAATATCCGCACTTTGATTCCGTAAACTTTTTAGGATAACTGGTAACCCAGTTCCTCCCCCAACCACAACGATTTTAGGTTTTCTAATCCGGTACGTTTTCATTTTCATGAGCGATTCACCGTCTCTTTACGCTTTCCTTTATCACGATGGGTAATGTTAACATGATAGTCCTTTTCAAGTTCTTTGCCAACACGTTCTGTTAATGCCACCGAACGATGCTGTCCGCCTGTACAACCAATCGCAATTGTAACGCTTGATTTCCCCTCTTTTTCATACCCTGGCATTACATTTTTCAACAAATCAATAAATCGAGTATAGAAACTCTCAGTCTCTGGAAAACTCATAACATACTCATATACAGATGAATCTTGACCTGTCAAGGGTCTTAATTCTGGTATATAGTGTGGATTTGGTAAAAAACGAACATCCATCACAATATCCGCATCAATAGGCAAGCCATATTTAAACCCAAATGAAACAAGTTCTACGCGAAACTCATGTGTATCTCTAGATTTAAACTCCTCATTGATTCTTTCTCGTAATTGTCTTGGAGATAATTCAGTTGTATCGATCACAACTTGGGCATCTCCTCTAATTTCTTCAAGGATCGCTCGTTCTTTTCTAATTCCTTCTGTAATCAGACCATCCATCGCTAGTGGATGCGCACGACGAGTTTCTTTATATCGAGAAACAAGTTCTTCATCTGTTGCATCTAAGAACATGATTGTTGTATCAATCAGATTCGTATTTTCAAGTTCAACTAACATATCTTGAATTTCTCTAAAAAAATTACGAGAACGTAAATCGATCACTAATGCGATTTTTGTTACTTTTCCAGATTCTTTGATTAATTCCCAAAACTTAGGAATCAAGCTTGGCGGCATATTATCAATACAAAAATACCCCATATCTTCAAAGCTTTGAATGGCTACAGTCTTTCCAGCTCCGCTCATTCCAGTGATTATAACTAATTGTAAATTATCAACCATTTCTTAGCGCCCCTTTTGAAACATTTTATTAATTATAGCATCCCGGGCGTATCAAAGAAAGCTTTTCAACCAATTTTCATACCTATTCAACTCTTCTTATCAATTTAGAATTGTGAATAAGAATATTTTTTTACTCTCAAATTTTCTCTATCCTAGCTAAATGTTTTCTTTCTTTACATCGAATCAATTGAAATACAAACTATTTTTCAAATATATTTTATTACTATCTTTAAAATAGTTCTTCAAAAAAAAAAAAAAAAAGCAGAATAAACTTTTATCGTTCATTCTAGCTTCTTGTTATTGTCTACCATTTTTATTCATTATGTATATCTTTATCTGGACAGGACTGATCAACTTCCGTTTACTATCCCAAATTTATGCCTTAGTAAAATTAAGCATCTTCAATCACATTAAAATAATCTAAATTCAAAATAGGATCATCACAATTGATGACGGGACGATCTGTAGGATGGCACTTAACAACTCTGACCTGCACATCTTCTTCTTTTTTAGAAATAGCTTCTCCTACAAAAAACCAAGAAAAATTCGATCCATGACAAACATAATGAGCGCCGATTCTTATTTCTTTCTTTTCCAAGAAAAAATCATCCTTTCATACTCTTTTGATAAATATAGAATATCATGTTTTCAAAAAAAATATCATTCAACTTACGTAAAGATACTTTCTTTTTTTGACTATTTTTAAATTTAAGTGATTAAAAAACACCAATTTTCATTTTATTTATTATTTTCCTCTAATTATAATTTATTAAATAGTTCACTTTTATTTTTTCAAATGAAACTATAGAGTCTTAAAGCAAAAAAAGTACAGCCTTTCAACAACGAAGGCTGTACTTTTCTTTTTTGAACGGATTATTTATAGAAGGACAGATATATACCAATTAGGTTGAACAATATACCTATCTAAGTGCGATTTTACTTTAAAAATCTATAGAAATCAATAGCAATAGGTATTTTTTATTCAACTTTCATGTTTTCTTTAAAAATATTAATACTATTTCCAAATAATGGAGTATACCAATTTATAAAACTCGCTTTAAATACTTACCTGTATAGCTTGCTTTGACTTTAGCAATATCTTCAGGTGTTCCTGTTGCAACAATTGTTCCGCCACCGTCTCCACCTTCTGGCCCCAAGTCAATAACATGATCTGCTGACTTGATTACATCTAAATTATGTTCAATAACAAGCACAGTATTACCGGATTCAACAAGTCTTTCTAGCACGACAAGTAAACGAGCAATATCGTCCGTATGCAACCCAGTTGTAGGCTCATCTAGAATATAGAAATTTTTACCATTCGAATTTTTATGCAGTTCACTCGCTAATTTCATGCGCTGTGCTTCCCCACCAGATAATGTAGTAGCAGGCTGTCCTAAAGTGACATAGCCTAATCCCACATCAACAATGGTTTTTAATTTACGATGAATTTTAGGAATGTGTTTAAAGAACTCCACTGCATCTTCTACAGTTAAATCTAAAATATCAGAAATATTCTTTCCTTTATAGTGAACTTCCAGTGTTTCAGAATTGTAGCGTTTGCCATGACAAACTTCACAAGGAACATAGACATCTGGTAAAAAATGCATCTCGATCTTAATGATCCCATCCCCACGACACGCTTCACAGCGGCCACCTTTAACATTGAAGCTGAAGCGTCCTTTTTTGTAGCCACGGACTTTTGCTTCATTGGTTTTCGCAAACAGATCACGAATATCATCAAAAACACTTGTGTAAGTTGCAGGATTACTTCTCGGTGTGCGGCCAATCGGACTTTGATCAATATCAATAATTTTTTCTATATTTTTATAACCAGTAATATTTTTGTGTTTACCTGGTTTATTTGAATTTCGATTAAGCTTTTGTGCTAAAGCCTTTTTCAATATTTGATTTACTAATGTACTTTTTCCTGATCCAGAAACTCCAGTTACTGCAACAAACTCTCCTAATGGAAATTCAACAGTAACATTTTTCAGATTGTTCTCTGCCGCACCTGTTACTTTGATTTTCTTACCATTGCCTTTACGACGCTCTTTAGGGACTGGGATCACTTTTTTGCCTGATAGGTATTGTCCGGTTAAAGAATTAGGATTTTTAGCTACTTCATCAGGTGTTCCTGAAGCAACGATTTCCCCACCTAAATGTCCAGCGCCTGGCCCCACATCGATCAAATAGTCAGATGCTCGCATCGTATCCTCATCGTGCTCAACAACGATCAATGTATTGCCTAAATCACGCATTTTCTTGAGTGATTCGATCAAACGGTCATTGTCTCGTTGATGCAGTCCAATAGACGGTTCATCTAAAATGTACAATACACCAGATAAGTTTGAACCAATCTGTGTCGCTAAGCGAATACGTTGTGCTTCTCCACCTGACAGCGTTCCAGCTGCTCTGCTAAGAGTTAAATAATCCAAACCAACATTTTTTAAAAAGTTCAAACGATCTTCCACTTCTTTTAAGATGGGTTTCGCAATCATTTGTTCTTGCTCAGATAACGTCACTGTTTCGAAAAATTCAACTGCATTTTTAATCGCTAATTCGGTAACTTGACCGATATTTGTATTATCGATTTTGACTGATAAAGCTTGAGGATTCAAACGATATCCTTTACACGTTTGACAAGTTAATTCGGTCATGTATAAACGCATTTGATCACGGGTAAAATCGCTATTAGTTTCATGATAACGACGTTTGATATTAGTTAAAACACCTTCAAAAGGAACTTCTACATCACGAACTCCGCCAAAATCATTTTCATAATGGAAATGGAAGACTTCCCCATTGGATCCGTTTAAAATAATATCTTGATGTTCTTCTGGTAGTTCTTCAAATGGTGTATCCATGTCAATATTGAAACTGTCAGCTGCTTGCTCCAACATTTGCGGATAATATTGTGAGCTTATTGGATTCCAAGGTGCGATTGCGCCCTCACGCAGTGTCTTTGTTGAGTCCGGAATAACAAGATCACGATCGACTTCTAATTTTATTCCTAATCCATCACAATCAGGACACGCTCCAAAAGGTGCATTGAAAGAGAATAATCTTGGTTCTAATTCCCCCACTGTAAAGCCGCAATATGGACAAGCGTAATGTTCACTAAAAAGCATTTCTTCCCCATCGATCACATCAACTAATGCATAGCCATCCGCTAAACGTAAGGCCGCTTCAAATGAATCAAACAAACGAGAACGGATCCCCTCTTTTACCACGATTCGGTCAATAACAATCGCAATATCATGTTTTTTATTTTTTTCAAGTTCAGGCGCTTCCGTTACATCATAGGTTTCTCCATCAACACGCATTCGAACATATCCTTCGCGTTGAATCATTTCAAAGACTTTTTTATGCTGACCTTTTTTCTTAACAATGACAGGCGCTAAGACCTGAAGTTTAGTCTTTTCTGGTAATTCCAACACTTTATCTACCATTTGTTCAACAGATTGACTCGTGATTTCAGTACCATCATTAGGACAAATCGGATGCCCAACACGAGCAAATAACAGTCTCAAATAGTCATTAATTTCTGTAACTGTCCCTACTGTTGAACGTGGATTTTTACTCGTTGTTTTTTGGTCGATAGAAATCGCTGGACTCAATCCATCGATACTATCAACATCTGGTTTATCCATTTGACCTAAAAATTGTCTAGCATAAGCTGAAAGACTTTCAACATAACGGCGCTGGCCTTCAGCATATAGTGTATCAAAGGCGAGTGAACTTTTCCCAGAACCAGATAATCCAGTAACGACAACCATCTTGTCACGAGGAATCGTAACATCTATATCTTTTAAATTATGTGCACGCGCGCCATGAATAACGATTTTATCATTTGCCATTATTTATCTCCTTTGCTGTGAAACACAGCCACTTTTTTATTCTGCTGCTTTCAACTCCAAAATCGTATCTCTTAAAGTCGCTGCTGTTTCAAAGTCTAATGCTTTCGCTGCATCCCGCATTTCTTTTTCTAATTTCATCAATAAATCTGCTTTTTCTTGGCGACTTAGTTCATGGTAAGATTTATCGATTTTTATTGTTTCACCTTTTTCATTGGTTTTAGAAATTGAAATCAACTCACGAATTTCTTTAATGATGGTTTTTGGTGTAATGCCATGTTCTTCATTGTATTTTTCTTGGATTGAACGACGTCGAGCCGTTTCGTCCATAGCTTTTTGCATGGAATCAGTGATTTTATCTGCGTACATGATCACTCGTCCGTCCGAATTCCGAGCCGCACGTCCGATGGTTTGGATCAATGAACGTTCACTTCTCAAGAATCCTTCTTTATCTGCGTCTAAAATTGCAATCAAGGATACTTCTGGAACATCCAATCCTTCACGAAGCAAGTTGATCCCAATCAACACATCAAATTCACCTAAACGTAGATCTCGAATGATTTCCGTTCGTTCTAATGTTTTGATATCACTATGAAGATATTTCACTTTGATTCCTAGTTCTTTAAGGTAATCCGTTAAATCTTCAGACATTTTCTTCGTTAACGTGGTGATAAATACACGTTGATCCTTCTCTACACGATCATGGATCTCACCCACTAAATCATCAATTTGTCCCATAATTGGACGAACTTCAATCAATGGATCTAGCAATCCTGTTGGCCGAATAATCTGTGGAATCACAGTATCTGTTTGCTCATGCTCGTAAGGTCCGGGTGTTGCAGAAACATAGACGACTTGATGCACATGTTCTTCAAATTCTTCAAGGCGTAAGGGGCGATTATCTAAAGCACTTGGCAATCGGAAACCATAATCTACCAGCATTTGTTTTCTAGCACGGTCGCCATTATACATACCACGAATTTGTGGCATCGAGACATGAGACTCGTCGATCACAAGTAAAAAATCATCTGGGAAGAAATCAATCAGCGTATAAGGCGGTTCCCCTTCTGAACGACCATCCATATGGCGTGAATAATTTTCAATACCAGATGTATAGCCCATTTCTCTCATCATTTCGATATCATAATTCGTTCTTTGTTCCAGTCTTTGCGCTTCTAATAATTTGTTTTCATTACGCAAAACCGTTAATCGTGCTTCTAATTCTTCTTGTATTTGTGAAATTGCATGTTCCATATGATCTTCATTGGTCACAAAGTGAGTTGCTGGGAAAATTGCGACATGTTCTGTCTCACCTATCACTTCGCCGGTTAACGCATCAACTTCTCTGATGCGCTCAATTTCATCGCCAAAAAACTCGACTCTTAGTGCATGATCGTCTCGGGATGCTGGAAAAATCTCTACTACATCTCCTCGTACACGAAAACGTCCACGCTGAAAATCAATGTCGTTTCGTTCGAATTGAATGTTGACCAAATCAGTCAATAACTTACTACGCTCCATCTCCATGCCTACGCGAATAGAAACGACTTGTTCACTGTACTCCTTAGGATCTCCCAACCCAAAAATACAAGAAACCGAGGCGATTACAATAACATCGTTCCTTTCTAATAAAGAACTAGTTGCTGAATGTCGTAATTTATCGATCTCGTCATTGATACTCGCATCTTTTTCTATATATGTATCGCTAGAAGGAACATAAGCCTCTGGTTGATAATAATCATAATAACTAACAAAATACTCGACTGCGTTATTAGGGAAGAATTCTTTAAATTCTCCATAAAGCTGTCCAGCTAATGTTTTATTATGGGCAATAACTAACGTTGGCTTATTTACTTCTTTTATTACGTTTGAAATCGTGAAGGTCTTCCCAGTTCCAGTAGCACCCAACAATATTTGTGCTTTTTCTCCACCTTCGATTCCTTCAACTAATCGTTTGATTGCTTCTGGTTGATCCCCATCCGGCTTATATTTTGATACTAAGTCAAATGTATTGGAGGTCTCTCTTTCTATCATCCAACATCCTCCTCTTACTTTATTTAATTGTTGCGTCACTTTGATTAAAAATACACAGCGCTATCTACCAAGTACTCTCAGGCATACAGCAATATAACTCTACAGTCATTCTGTTTTCAACTTGTAGATCTATTCTTCATATAGGAATTTTCAGCGTTAAATTTAAATAGAAACTCCTGTCATTATTTTAACATACCGAACATATTTTCGCTAGTTTTAGAACAGGTTGCGTATACGTAATTTTTGATAATTTACATTTTATTTAATTTTTTGTTTGTATTTATAAATTTAACGGAATACTGTTTGAGCTAATCTTATTTTGTATTTTTCTACCCCTATATGTAACATCTTATTACATAGAATGTTAGAAAATGAGTTTTTTTTGATTTTCTCATTGTGAATGACTTGTGCTTTTGCCTTTTCTTACTATATAATTATCCAATATGCAAATATAGGAGGTATTTTATGAAAAGGAAACACTTTTTACTGTCATTTATTGTAATGATGGCAAGTCTACTAACATTTACTCTTGGACAGAATGCTCAAGCTGAGGAAAAAACATATAATATAGGAACAGATTTAACGTTTGCTCCATTTGAATTCCAAGATTCAAATGGTGAGTATGTTGGAATCGATGTTGATTTGCTTCACGCAATCGCTGATGATCAAGATTTCAAAGTAAACTTAAAGCCACTTGGGTTTGACAGTGCTATTCAAGCAGTTCAATCAAAACAAGTAGACGGTATGATCGCCGGAATGGGCATTACGGATGAGCGAAAAAAATCTTTTGACTTTTCAGATCCTTATTTCGATAGTGGCTTACAAATGGCGGTCAAAAAAGGCAATGATAAAATCAAAGGTTACGAAGATTTAAAAGGCAAAACTGTCGCAGCGAAAGTTGGAACTGAAAGTGCTACTTTCTTAGAGAAAAATCAAGAAAAATATGGCTATACCATCAAAAACTTTGATGATGCAACAGGTCTTTATCAAGCACTAGAAAATGGCGAAGCTGATGCAATCTTCGATGATTATCCTGTATTGGGCTATGCCATAACAAATGGACAAAAACTTCAATTAGTTGGTAAAAAAGAAACGGGTAGTTCTTATGGGTTTGCTGTGAAAAAAGGGCAAAACAAAGAATTGATCGAAAAATTCAATGCTGGATTGAAAGAATTAAAAAGTTCAGGTAAATATGATGAGATTGTCGGTAAGTATATTTCCACTGGAACTGAAACAACTGATACTGATTCTAAAATGAAAAAGATTCAACCTAAAAAAGATTCCTATGTAATTGCTAGTGATTCTACGTTTGCCCCATTTGAATTTCAAAACTCAGATGGTAAATATGAAGGAATCGATGTTGATCTCGTTCAACGTATTGCTGAACTTCAAGATTTTGATATTGAATTTAAATTCATCGGATTTAGTTCTGCCGTTCAAGCAGTTGAGTCTGGTCAAGCTGATGCAATGATCGCAGGAATGACGATTACAGATGAGCGTGAAAAATCTTTTGACTTCTCTACACCTTACTTTAACAGCGGGATTCAAATTGCGGTCAAAAAGGGCAATGACAAGATTCACTCTTACGAAGATTTAAAAGGAGAAAAAGTTGGTGCTAAAATCGGAACTGAAAGTGCTGATTTTCTAGAAGCCAACAAAGATAAATACGGCTATACAGTCAAATACTTAGATACAACTGATGCTTTATATAGCGCTCTTGAAATCGGCGAAATCGATGCAATGATGGATGATTACCCCGTTATCGGGTATGGCGTTGCACAAAAACAACCGTTAGCAACACCTATTCCTCGTGAAGAAGGAGGAAAATATGGTTTTGCAGTTAAGAAAGGAAAAAATCCAGAGTTGATCCAAATGTTCAATGAAGGATTAGCTGAATTAAAACGAACTGGCGAATATGATGAGATTATCGGAAAATATGTAAAAGATGGCTCTACTGAAAACAAAGTAGATGAATCAACATTTGTTGGTATGATCCAAAATAACTGGAAACGTCTTTTAAGTGGTTTATGGATGACTATTCAATTAACTCTGATTTCATTTATTTTAGCGTTGATTGTCGGCGTTCTATTCGGATTATTTAGTGCTTCTCCGTCTAAAACGTTACGTGTTATTTCTACTATTTATGTTGATATCATCCGAGGTATTCCGTTAATGGTACTGGCTTTCTTTATCTATTTTGGTTTACCTGGAATTTTAGGCTTTAATATTCCCGTTTTCCTTGCTGGAATCATTACTTTAACCCTAAATGCAAGTGCTTATATTTCTGAAATCGTACGTGGCGGTATTAATGCTGTACCCGTCGGCCAAATGGAAGCTTCTCGTAGTTTAGGTCTTTCATACAACCGAACGATGCAAAAAATCATTTTGCCACAAGCAATCAAAATCATGATCCCCTCTTTCGTCAATCAGTTTGTTATTTCTTTAAAAGATACAACTATTCTATCTGCAATCGGCTTGATTGAATTATTGCAAACTGGTAAAATCATTGTTGCTCGAAACTTACAAAGTACGATGGTTTACTTCGTAATTGCAATGATGTATTTAATCTTGATCACAGCCTTGACGAAATTGGCTAAAGTTTGGGAAAAGAAGGTGAAATAATATGGCAGAAAAAATTTTAGTAGAACACTTAGTAAAAAAATATGGCGATAATACTGTTCTTAATGATATCAATGTATCGATCCAAGAAGGTGATGTTGTATGTGTTATTGGTCCTTCTGGTTCTGGTAAAAGTACGTTCCTTCGTTGTTTAAATCAGCTTGAAGAAGCGACTAGCGGCGATATTATTATCGATGGTGCTAATTTAACCGATAAGAATACCAATATCAACAAAGTGCGCCAGCATATTGGAATGGTTTTCCAACATTTTAATTTGTTCCCTCACTTGTCGATCCTGGAAAATATTACTTTAGCCCCAACTGATTTAGGTCTTCTTTCTAAGAAAGAAGCTGAAGAAAAAGCAATTAAGCTTTTAGACACAGTCGGTTTAGCTGATAAAAAAGACAGCTACCCAGAATCTTTATCTGGTGGACAAAAACAACGTGTGGCAATCGCTCGCGCCTTAGCAATGAATCCAGACATCATGCTGTTCGACGAACCAACTTCTGCACTCGATCCTGAGATGGTTGGTGATGTATTGAATGTTATGAAAAAATTAGCAAAACAAGGGATGACGATGGTTATCGTTACACATGAAATGGGCTTTGCGAAAGAAGTAGCAAATCGTGTAATGTTTATCGATGGTGGTAATTTCTTAGAAGATGGTTCACCACAACAAATCTTTGAAAATCCACAAAATGAACGAACAAAAGATTTCTTGGATAAAGTACTTAATATTTGATCCAAAAAGGGATAGATTGCTTCTATTGCAGAGCAATCTATCTTTTTTATTTATTTAGCATTACACTTGATAATTTCGTTTTTTTAAAGTAAATTTGAACAGACTATATAAGGAGTGTTGTTAAATGAAGAGACTTTATACATTTTTTACTGAAGATTTATTATTTTCACTTTCTTTTCTAATTGCTATTATCAGCTGTGCATTCGGCAAATTTTCCTTCAACTCAATTGATTTTAAAGTCATTTTTTGTTTGTTGGGTTTGATGCTTTTTGTGAAGAACCTTGAGAAATTAGGTATCCTAACCTATTTTGCTGAGAAAATGATCGATTTTTCTTCCACCACTCGTAGTCTTATTCGAAATATTGTCATCTTGTCATTCCTTAGTTCTATGGTTTTGACCAATGATGTTGCGATCCTTACGTTGATGCCGATTTACTTAACGATCATCAAGAAATTCCCCAAAATGGAGAATAAGATTTTAGGAGCTGTCTTACTGATTGTTGCTGCAAATTTAGGCAGTAGTTTTTTCCCTTTTGGTAATCCACAAAATCTGTTTTTATTTTCTTATTATTCTCTTTCCACCTTATCTTTTTTCAAATGGTCTATTGTATTACTCTTTTCTTCAGTACTATTTTTACTAATTTCCTTTTTATTCATAAAAAAGAGTCCGATTCCCACACAGCATAATTTAGTTCCAAGGATCAACAGGCCTAAAGCACTATTCTTAAGTATGATTGGGGGGGTCATTCTTTTAGGTGTCTTTGCTATTTTCCCTTATTATTTCGTCATTCCGATTGCCATCATTCTTCTCACTATTTATGATAGAAAAACGGTTTCAGAAATTGATTATAAATTATTGTGGACATTTATTTTTTTCTTTATTGCTGTTAGCAATTTTGCTCAAGTCGAGGTACTTTCCTCTTTCATAAAGGATCAATTTACGACAAGTTCACGGTCTTTTTTCAGCAGTATTCTTGTCAGCCAAGTTATCAGTAATGTTCCTGCCGCTATTTTAATTGCTCCTTTTACAGAGCAATCTCAGGCACTTTTTTGGGGTGTCAATGTCGGAGGCTTGGGAACTATTATTGCTTCTTTAGCTAATTTGATTGGATTTAAATTATATAAAGAATATTATCCGGATCAATCAACATCATTTCTTTTGCAATTCACTGCTGTAAACGTTGTGTTTTTACTTGGTTTTATCCTATTTTTTGCCTTTATACTATAAAAAACACGAGACAAAACGATAAATCGCGTTGTTTCGTGTTTTTGTTTGCATTCATTAATTTGCAATGGCTTCAAGTCTAGCTTTCACATCTTGTTCTGAAAGTTCATTTCTTAGCACATAACGATTCGCTGGGTGATGACGACATTCATCTGAACAGCTGCCAAGGTACTTCGCTTCGTTTTCTTCCGATGCCAAAATTTGTTTATTACAGAAAGGATTTGCACAATTGATGTAACGTTCGCAAGGTGTTCCATCAAACCAATCTTTCCCAATAATTTTTTTATCAACATGATTGATTTCAACACTGATTCGTTCATCAAAGACATACATTTTCCCGTCCCATAGCTCGCCTCGTGTCTCTGGATCTTTTCCGTAAACCGCGATACCACCATGAAGTTGGGCTACATCTTGAAATCCTTCCTTGATCAACCAGCCAGAAAATTTCTCACAACGGATACCACCAGTACAGTAAGTAACCACTTTTTTATCCATAAATTGTTCTTTATTGTCTCTAATCCATTGTGGTAATTCCCTAAAGTTACGAATATCAGGACGAACAGCGCCTCTAAAGTGCCCTAAGTCATATTCATAATCATTTCTAGCATCAATTACAACTGTATCTTCATCAAGCAATGCTTCTTTAAATTCAGCTGGTTCTAAATATTTCCCAGTTAGCTCTAACGGATTCACATCCTCTTCCAAGCTCAAAGAAACCAGTTCTTTTCTAGGACGGACAAACATTTTATGAAAGGCGTTTTCTGGTACTTCATCAATTTTAAAGTAAGTATCTTTAAAACGTTCATCTGCTAACATCGCTTCCATATAAGCATCTGTATCAGAAATCGTACCTGAAAGTGTACCGTTGATTCCTTCTGTTGCGACTAAAATTCTACCTTTTAAGTCTAAAGACTTACAAAAAGCAAGGTGCTCCTTTGCAAATTCTTCTGGGTTTTCAATCGTCGTATATTTATAATAAAGTAATACGCGGTAATCCATTTTATCTTGCTCCTTTTTCCTCGAAACTGCCTAGCTATCTCCAAAATAACAGTACAGTTCTTATTTTCTAATCATACGTATTCAGTATATAAAAAAAGAATCAGTAAAAGCGAACTATTTGCTTGTGTAGAAATGCACAGGTGGTGCTGCAAAAAATACATAAAAAAAGCCTACGTTTTTCTTTTGAAAAGCGTAAGCTTTCGGTCTAAATTGACTTATTCTTGTCCAGACACTGCAAAATAATTCTCATCATTATCCGCAAAATTAAAGACTAGTCCAGTTGGCAGCTGAACTAATTCACCAACACGCACACCAGCATCTTTCATTTTTTTATATAAATTGATGACATCATCAGCAAAAAACATCAATGATGGCGTATTTCCAGCAACTTCTGGTGAATGTTGTTGAATAAATGCTAAGTCATATAAAACAATCATTGTTTCTGCCGTTTCGCTTGGGGCAATCTCAACGACAAGAGTGCCGTCAACAGCCTCTCTTTCCTTTTCCACAAAGCCGATTTTTTGCCAAAATTGACTTGATTCCTCTACATTTGTTACATATAACATTATTTTTATTTGGTTCGTAAACATGTCTTTAACTCCTTATCTTTTTTATATTAACACAATCGCCTTATCATTATATACTTTTTATCATAGCTTATGGTAGGGATTTATGAAAATAAATGCGCTTGAATAAAACCATATTAAGAAAGAAAGTAAGGGTGTGACACAAAAGTAAACATCACTTTTGTATCACACCCTAAATGCGAATAAACGATGGCAATAGAAGCAAGCCCTTCTTATTTCTCGGGAATAAACGTTTCTGTCTCAGCCTCTTACTTTTATTCATTAATTTTCTTGGGGAAGAGAAGAGATCCTATTTTATGCATTTTCTTCAATAACTAATTTACTATCGTTTAACACATCACGATCTAACTCGTTGATTCGTGAACTAGTTACGACACCAGCCACCATACTATCACTTACATTAATGGCTGTTCTAGCCATATCGATCAATGGTTCCACAGAAATTACTAAGCCCACGATTGCAACTGGTAAGTTCATTGAACCTAAAACAATCAATGAAGCAAACGTTGCACCACCACCGACACCAGCAACACCAAATGAGCTGATTGTGACGATCGCAACTAACATTAAAATAAATTCTAAACTGAAGACATCGATGCCCACAGTCGGTGCAACGATTGTCGCCAACATTGCAGGATAAACCCCAGCACAGCCATTTTGACCGATTGATAAGCCAAAGCTTGCTGCGAAGTTTGCTGTTGCATCATCAACACCTAATGCTTTTGTTTGTGTTTCAATATTTAAAGGCAATGCGCCAGCACTTGATCTTGACGTAAAAGCAAAACTCAATACAGGAAAAGATTTTTTCAAATATGTCACTGGGTTTACTTTAACAGAAACTAAGATCAATAAGTGGACGAGCATCACAAAAATCAACGCAGTATATGACGCTAAAACAAATTTACCTAAGTTAAGGATCGCATCAAAATCACTTGTCGCAACAACGTTGGTCATCAATGCTAAAACTCCATAAGGTGTCAAACGTAAAACCAATGTCACGATGCGCATTGTGATTTTATATAGGCTATCGATCAAATTAGCGAAAAATTCTGCTTCTTTCGGTGCTTTTCTTTTAATACCTAAGTATGCAATGCCGACAAATGCTGCAAAGATTACTACACCAATCGTACTTGTTGCACGAGTTCCTGCAAAGTCTGCAAAAACATTTCTAGGAATAAAGGATAAAATTTGTTGGGGAATCGATAGGTTTTCAACGGTTTCCTGTCTCGTTGCAAGTTCTGCAATTCGTGCCGTTTCTGCCGTTCCTTGCGTAAATTTTGCACCTTGTAGCCCAAATAATAATGTTGTACCAATTCCTATCAAGGCAGCAACAGCTGTTGTGCCTAGCAATGTAGCTAGTACATTGAAACTGATTTTACCTAGTTGTTTGGATTCTTTCATCTTAGTAAATGCTCCGACAATAGAAACAAATACCAAGGGGATTACGAGCATTTGTAAAAATGCTACATATCCATTACCTACAATACCGATCCATTCCATTGCTTGCGTTGTGACTTTGTCTTGAGTACCGAATGCGAATTGAATAATTGCACCTAATACAATACCAACACCTAATGCGGCAAAAACACGAGTAGAAAATTTATAGTGTTTAGTTTGCATACGATAAAAGACGTATAACACAGCAAGAAATGCAAGGACCACTAAAACAGTGATGAGTGTTGTCATTTTTTTCCCTCCTAAATTTGATAGCCGAAAGAGCTCGTCAAGCCTTGACAAGAAAATCAAAAAACACATGAGACATTCTTTCTCTCGCTTGTTTTTATCTTTTCCCCGAAACCTTCTTTCTTAGAGCTTGTGCGCTTAGAACTTGATACGATCGAAGCAAGGAGTAGTGCTAACTCTTGAAGCTAAATATTACAAATGACAAGTACATCAAAGGAAGTAAAGGTTCCCGGGGATCATTCTTCAACAATCCGCCCTGAAAATAAATACCTTCATTTTCAGTGATAAACCTATTGTAACTGATTTAAAAAGGGAATGGATACTATTTTGTTTCTATAATGATAGAAAAAAGAGTTTGTGATAGTCAAAAACTATCGCAAACTCTTAAATGTATAATTTAATTATTTAAATGGATCATCTTATCCTGATTATTCTTCAACCGCAGACTGGAAGTTTAATTGGATACCTGGTTTGTCTAAGGCGATTTCAGTAATTTCATACGCCATACGCTGTACGATACTGAATAGCGGACTAACTAACTCATCCACTTCTTCTTGGGAAATATCCTCTTGGCTTTTGATTTTATGATTGATGATATGATTGATTTGGCTAACTGAACCTGACAAAACATACTCTTCAAATACTAGACGAAATTCTAAACGAGCGGCGATGATTGAATTTTCCTTTGGGTAGTTTTCATCTGTTGATTCGATTGGCGAGAACCCAACTCTAAGATCGGTCTCTACTTCTCCCATATCTTCAGTACGCATATCGTAATGAAAAGCCTCTACGACTTCTTGTTGACGTTTTATTTCCATGAATTAAAATCTCCTTTTTTTAGCTCAATAACTATTTTCTCTATCCAATTACAATAGAATAAAGCATAGTCTATCTATATTTTTATTATACCACACATCTTTTTGTCACAAATGCTCGGATACTTTTTTTAATCTAATTTTTAAATGAATGGATCGGTGCAGGAATTCGACCACCGCGTAGGATAAAGTCGGTTGAGGCATAATCATTAACTTTCATGACTGGCGCTCTGCCTAATAATCCGCCGAATTCAACCATATCACCTACTTTTGTTCCTTCAGCCGGTATAAGTCTAACAGCTGTTGTTTTGTGATTAATGACACCGATTGCCGCTTCATCTGCGATCATTGCAGCTATTGTTTCAGCTGATGTTTCACCAGGTATCGCAACCATATCTAAACCAACGGAGCAGATGGCTGTCATCGCTTCTAATTTTTCCAGATTTAGTGCACCATTATTGACCGCATCGATCATTCCAGCATCTTCTGAAACTGGGATAAAGGCGCCAGATAATCCACCAACGTGGTTACAAGCCATTACGCCGCCTTTTTTCACTGCATCATTCAACAAAGCCAAAGCTGCTGTTGTCCCATGAGTCCCAACGCTTTCCAAGCCCATTTCCTCTAAAATATAGGCTACACTATCACCGACAGCAGGAGTTGGAGCTAACGATAAATCGACGATACCAAACGGAACATTTAACCGATCTGACGCTATTTTCCCAACCAATTGTCCCATTCTCGTAATTTTAAATGCTGTTTGTTTTACGACTTCTGCCACAATATCAAAGGGTTCTCCTTTGACTTTTTCAAGTGCTCGCTTGACCACACCAGGTCCGCTGACACCTACATTGATCACACAATCTGCTTCTCCGACTCCATGAAAAGCACCTGCCATAAATGGATTATCTTCCACCGCATTAGCAAATACGACCAATTTAGCACAACCCATATCAGATTTTGCTGCTGTTTCTTTGATTATATAGCCCATATGGCGAACTGCATCCATATTAATTCCAGCTTTAGTTGATCCAATATTTACTGAAGAACAAACAAATTGTGTTTCTGCTAACGCTTGAGGAATCGAATTAATCAAAATCTCATCACCATGTTGGTAGCCTTTTTCGACTAGTGCACTGAAGCCACCGATAAAATTGACTCCAACTGCTTGAGCTGCTTTATCCAAAGCTTTCGCATATTTTACATAGTTCTTGTCTGAACTTGCGGCTGCAATGATTCCAATTGGTGTGACAGAAATCCGCTTATTGATAATCGGAATACCATACTCCGATTCGATCTCTTCTCCAACTTTAACTAAATTTTTAGCCAACCGAGTGATTTTATCGTAGATTTTTTGACAAGCTTTATCACTGTCACTATCAATGCAATCTAACAACGAAATCCCCATTGTGATGGTTCGAATATCTAAATTTTCTTCTTCGATCATGCGAATTGTTTCTAGAATCTGATTGGTTTCCAAAAAATTTCCTCCTAAATTTAAAAGCTGAAAGAGCTAAACTTCTCTGAACGAAAAATTTAGCCTTTACGTTTTTTTGCCATAAGCCTATTTTATATCTTTATAAGGTACTAAGTATTTATAACAAATAATACAGCTTTTATCCTTATAGTTTATGCATCACATTGAATATTTCTTCGTTTTGAATGCTGATTGTCACACCTAGTTTTTCACCTAAAGTATTCAGTTCAGACCGAATCGCTTCGAAATCATTCTTTTCTTTCGAAATCTCCAATACCATCATCATTGTAAAATAACTATCCATGATGGTTTGTGAAACGTCAATAATATTCATATTCAGCTCTGCTAACGTTTGACTGACCCCTGCGATGATTCCTACTTTGTCTTTCCCAATTACAGTTAATACTGCGCGCATATCGTTTCCTCCTAAATTTAAAAGCTGAAAGAGTTCTAATAGACTTGACAAGAAAATAAAAAAAAAGTAAATCTGTTCAGTGTCTCATTTTTTCTTTTTCCTGAGAAGTTCACCCAGCCACATAAGTTTTTCCTATTATATCATAATTTGTTCAGTTATTAATAAAAAATCAGAACAAAAAACATAGGAAATTTAGTGATTGTTCGGTAATTATTGGTACAAAAAACCTTCTGAGATCGTACTTGATCATCTCAGAAGATTTGCAGTTAAACTATTTTGTTGAATTGTTCTTTGCAGGTCGAACAAGTGACTTTGATCTTCCCTTTCCCTTTCGGTGCTCGCAATTGTTGTTTACATGTTGGACACTTAAAATAAGTATAAATCTTACGTTCTTTGAGCTTAATTTTTATTGTCTCGAATTTCTTTTTTAATTGCTGTATTCTTAAAACGTAGCGCGTATTTTCATTTGAGCGTGGATATATTCTTTTAGAGAAAAACCGGTAGTTATTCCATAGTAAAAGAGCCACTGCTATCCAAAACGCAATTGAGGTCGGTAAAAATAGATTAAGCAATAATAGGAACAAACTCGCCTTCATTAAAGTGTTGTTTAATTCATCCATTCGAGCATATCTTCCTACTAATAGTTTTTGAATCTTTGCATTCCAACGAAGTAATCGTTCTAGCCAAATTTGTCCCATATGATCCCTCTTTTCTTTCCTATTATCTCAATCAATAGTGACTGTTTCAAGAGGTATCCTGAAAAAAATCGGTCCATTATTCGACTTCTTTTTTTGAATAAGTGAGATAGCTTACTGACTATAGGAAAAGCAATTTAAACGTATTTTCCGCAAAATTGTGCAAGATAAGCACAATCTGAATAAATTATTCATCGTCTTTAAAATTCAAAATCAGCTTGTTCGTTTCACCAATAAAATCATATTGATAAGAACCAGTCAAAGCTTGTAATCCTCCAGTACTTTTAATGATCATTCCAGGAGAGTCGAGTGATCCTTTGTCAAAAATTCCTTTTTCAGCCGCTGTAAAGGTTCCTGTTTTTCCTTTATATTGGCCTTCGAAATGGAGGAATCCTGTGATCCTAGCGGTTGCAAGATGTTCATCTTCTTTATTGCTTTCTAAATAGTAAAGTAAATATTCCACCCATGCTTTGCCGAGTAAATCACCTTCAATCTCGTATTCCGCACGAACACGATTTATTGGAAAGGCTGTTTTTTGTTCGTCTATTGGTTCTTCGTTCCACTTTGTTACGCTGAATAGCACACTCATACTTCTCCCTCCTTATAAATTACAGGATAGCAAACATACGTTCTTTTTACAAGCGAACAGCGCAATAAAATTTAGCTTTAATCAACTGACTTGATTTCTTAATTCAATAAAAATTTTTTGATTTTTTTACTAAATACTTTGACATTTTCTGATTTAGATGCTGCCGTTGTAACCTCTAGATTACCAGTTTTTTTTGACCAGGTACCTGAATCTGCAGTTAGATAAATACTTACTTTCTCCTCTTCTTTATGGTTGTTTATATACTCTAAAACAGCTTTCGGAGGATCACTCGATTGAACTGTCGATAAAACAACCACTTTGTCCCAGTCTTCAATCTTATTTTCAGCTATTTCCTCAATTGGTTCTACTTGTATATAAATGTTTTCATCTACTAGATTATTTTTAAGTTCATTGATCACTTCATTTTTAAAAGCACGGTTTTGCGTGTAAATAACCGCTTTATAGGAATTAGATTTTTCCTTTAGCTCTTCATTGATTTCATAACTTGAAATAACACCTTGAATTCTAGCTAATCGATAATAACCTAAAAAGCCAGCTGCTCCTAAAGCGATCAATAAAATTCCTAGTAATCCATATTTCAATAGTTTGTTTTTCCATATTTTTTTCATTTCTCTTTCCTACTTTCATTATTTTTAGGGTAAGATGGTTTCTTTTTTATTTTTCTCAATCTAACTCTTATTCTTAGATTGATTTTTTTCTAGCCACAGATATACCACTATAATGACTATTGACAGTACAGCATTTAAAATAAAGGTACTTGGATAAATAGTTCCAATGTTACTATTTACACGTTGCGGAAAGCAGTAACGTGCTATGTCATTTAATACGACGATCATGATCCATCCAATTGCAACGACAACTGTTTTTGAAACATTCGGCAACCATAATTTAGCAATTACCCCTCGAAACAAAATCAGGTAACTAATCATCCCAACCAGATAAATAGCTAACTCGAGCGATAGTAAAAAGATTTCTTTTAAACTGATAGAAATCATTGTAAAGTTAAACACTAAATTGATTGCACCAATCACGATAACTTGCATATACGAAAGCAAATATTTTGCGACGATTTGCTCAAAGGTCGATTGATTGGCTGTACTTGCTAGCGTTCTGTGACTGGATTGAATGTTTAGTTGATTGATTCGCCAAGTCAAAATAACTGCTATCAACACAGATAGTAGAATCGGCAATCGTTCCCAGCGAAATTCGGGTATCGTTAATTGAAATACATATTTAGCCAAATAACTGATTAAAATCAATGTTAAACTATTCAAAAAGAACTTCTTGTTTTTTTCATGATAAAAATTAACTAAACGTATCATTGGCTTCCTCCTCATATATTTCTTTCAGAGACAACTGTTTTTTCTCCCGTAACTCTTCTGAATTGATCACTTCACAGTATCTATTTGGATTCATAAATAGCACATCTTTAAATAACGTATCCATGTTTTCAATAAAATTAGTCGAAACTACCATTAATATGTTTTCACCACTGGTTTTCCGTATCATTTTTTTGACTTGTATACGAGAGGAATAATTTAAATAGGCAAAAGGTTCATCTGTTTAGCATATTCACACGCAACCTTGACTTTTACTCGGTTGCATACTGTACTATTCCAGTCACACACTTGGCTGATAAATCTTATTTTAAAGGAAACAAAAAAAACAATTTATATCACTGATATAAATCGCCTACTCTTGATTATTCTAGATTTGAGCTCAAAAACTCTACCTGGCTATGCTATACTTTTTATACTTGGAATTTTTAACCCCATTTTATCTGAAAGGAGGACGGAACAATCGAATTATATAAAAATAATTTAGCTTTGATTGCTTATTTAAAAACAACGTCTCATAATATCTGGACTGAGAAAACATATGAAAAAGATAGCCTAGTCATTGACGAATATGAAAAAACTGAAACGATCTATTATGTTCTAGATGGCGTTCTCAGTGTCGAAATTCTTAACGATGGTAAATGCTACATTTCTTCGTTTGTTTTTCAAAATGATTTTTTTGGCTTAGATAGCTTTTCTACCTTTAAACAAAAGGACCATAGTATTCGTGTTATGAGTGAGCAAGCTACGATTTTCTGTTTATCTAAAGAAAAGCTTTTAAATGTATTAAATGAACAACCAGAGTATTATGCGTTACTTTTAACTAACTTTGCTGATATTTTTCAACGCCATTACGGCTACTTTCATTTTCTCTATTTGCCAACTACAGAGCGAATAAAAAACGCGTTGAGGTATTTAAGTGACCACATTGGTCTTATCACTGAAGCTGAACATTTAGAATTACCAAAATTTATCACGCAAGAAGTATTATCAAAGTTCTGTCGTACATCGCAATCCAGAGTTTCTGTTTCTTTAAGTGAGCTGGAAAAAACGGGTTGGCTATTAAAAAAGAAAGTGCCTATCACTCTAAACTAAAAAAGGCGAAAATCAGTGTGATTCTGATTTCCGGCTTTTTCTTTCATCTTGTTTTGACGATCATTTCCAATGCTTTTGCCATATCTTCACTAGTTAGATCGATACGTTCATCTTCCAAACAGTGTTTGAGATTTTCAGTTACAACCAAGCCAATCACTTTATCAATACTGGAGCGAACAGCCATCAGCTGTGTTACAACTTCTCGGCAGTCTTTTCCTTCATCCATCATTTTTAAAATTCCACGAATTTGCCCTTCCGAACGTTTTAAGCGATTCGCTAGTTTAGGGTCACAAGCCATCAACAATTTCTCCTCTCCATACAGACATACCACCCATCACATTCGTAACATCATATCCTAATGAAGCGAAATATTCACTCGCCATTTGTGAACGACCTCCTGCATGACAGATAATATAATATGATTGATTTTTATCCAGTGATTCGGCTGTTTCCTGTAGCCTACTTAAAGGCAGACTTTTTGCTCCTTTGATATGTCCAGAAACATATTCATCGTCTTCACGTACATCTATGATTGCTAATTCATTTCTTTTTTCTAGTTGTTCAAATTCATCGATCATCATTGTTTTATACATTATTGAATAACCTCCTGAGGGTAAATTATACTATGATTTCATACGCTTCAGACACTCTTCTTAATCGTGTTGCAGCATACATTCCAACAACAATTACGATCCTTATTATAATTTCCCTCCTCGAGTTTCTCCACGCCAAGAATTCATTCCGCCTCTAACATTGAGTGCACCGATTCCGTTATTTTTTAATCGCTTTACTGCTTGCCGACTTCTCATACCCGACTGGCAAATCACATGGACTGGGCCATGAGCTCTTTTTGTATAAGAGCTCAGTTTACTTAGGGGTATATTTTTTGCGCCAGGTATATGTCCTAATGTAAATTCTGCCTTTTATCGGACATCAATCAATTCAGTTCCTTTTGTTAATTTTTGTTGAAATTCTCTTGTGTTAATTGAATTCTTATTAAAAAATGAAACATACGCTCCCCCTTAAATACCCATAAGGGTATATTTAATGATTATTATAAATGAATCTTTGAGAGTTGTAAAGACCTTTTTTTATTATTTTTTATAATTAAAGAACGATTCTATGCCTTATTTCTTAATCAATATGAATTATTTCTTAAGAAAGCCAAACAAATATTAACTTATTTGGCATATTTTTGTAACATTGAACCTCTATACTGTATACAGTTACTTAAAGAAACAAGAAAAGAGGTTATTACATGAATCAAGGAATTCGAAAAAAACAAACTATTTTACCCTTAACATTGATTCTACTTCTTTCATTTGCTAGTCTTTTCCTTATTTTTAATAAAGAAGAACAACCAATACAAGATGAAGCGACTGCTTATCAGCAGATTTTTATTGATGAAATAGCATCTGAAGCGAAAATTTTACAAAAGAAAACACATTTATTTGCCAGTATCACTATCGCCCAAGCAATTTTAGAATCTGATTGGGGCCGCAGTGCATTAGCAGTTGAAGCCAATAATCTGTTTGGAATCAAAGGCTCTTTTAACGATCAATCTAGTATTATGCCTACAGATGAGTTTATTGATGGAGAAAGAATCACAATCGATGATTCCTTTAAAAAATATACAACAGTCCAAGAATCCATGGTCGATCATATGGAATTTTTAAAAGGTGGTACCTATGACGGTATTAAAACAAGCAACAATTATCGAGAAGCAGCCGTTGCTTTGCAAAATGGTGGATACGCAACCGACCCAGATTATGCTGAAAAATTGATTCAATTAATCGATGAATTTAAACTCTATAAATATGATAAGTAAGCAATACAGGTTAAAAGCGATTTTATTTAAACCTGGATATGTTTTACATTGGTCAGCTGTTCCACTTGTACTTATCGTCCTAAATCAAACGAATAGATTGTTAAAAGGAGTCTTTATGTATGCAAATTTTAGTTGCGGATGATAGTCCGGAAATGGTACAAATCGTCAGTGCCTATTTAAAAAAAGACGGATTCACAGTTCATACGGCATTGGATGGTGAAGCCGCTTTAAAGATTTTTTATCAAGAAAAATTAGATTTGGCTATTATTGATTGGATGATGCCTAAACTTGACGGACTCGAGGTCATTAAAACCATCAAAACAGAAAGTACACTAAAAGTTTTGATGCTAACCGCTAAATCAACTGGCGAAGATGAATTTCTTTCATTATCCAATGGCGCCGATGACTACATCACTAAACCGTTTCATCCTAAAGTCCTATTATTACGCGTAAAAAAATTGCTTGGTCTGACACATTCTTTTTATATAAAAGAGTTACTGATCAATCCAGCTAATTTAACCGTCTGGAAAAATGAGCACATATTAGATTTAACCAAAAAAGAGTTTGATTTGTTAATGATGCTCGCTAAAAATCGTGGACGTATTTTGACAAGGGAACAACTTCTAGTTGGTGTTTGGGGAATGGATTACGATGGCGTCGCTCGTACCGTTGATACTCATATTAGAAGACTACGAGAAAAAATCGGCGATGAGATCATCACCACTAAAAGAGGAGTGGGCTATCTCATTGAAAAAGAAAACTAGAAAAATCAGTACCACACTTACTCTGACATTTTCATTGATCATCATTGGTAGTTTTATTGTGATGTTTGTTTTAAATAGTTTGATCGTTCCTCATTACTATTTTTCAAAAATGGAACATAAAATTGCTTCTGTTATGACTGATATCCAGCAAAACGTTAAATCAGAACAACAACTAGCTGAATTAGAAGAAAATAATCAAGTCACGATCATCACACAGCCCTTAGAAGGTACGTCCCTTGATGACTTTAATGAAGCCTTGAATTTGGCGTTAAATCGAAAGAAAGTCGCATTAAACCGTTTTTGGATCACACAAGAAACGTTAGACCAATTGCAAAAAACGTCTCATTCTGTGCAGCGAAATTTTGACCAAGGCAAACAAAAATCTAGTTTCTTAGTTGAAATTCGAGTGATTAACGATACTTTTTACTTGGTTGGTGTCTCTACAGTAAATTTTTCTGAAACAGCCAGCTTGATTAATTCGTTTAATTTTGTTTCTTTGAGCATCACATTGTTGTTGATCATTGTATTGATTTACCTCTCTATTCGAAAGATAACTGATCCTTTGGTAAATTTAAAAAAAGTAGCAGAAGAAATCACGACTCTGACATTTGTGACGACCGATGATATTCCCGCAAATGAGATTGGCGAGCTTGCCCTTAGTATCAATAAAATGAGCTATGCTTTGGCAACGTATCAAAAGAACTTACTGGCTAAAAATGAGCAGTTAAAACAATTTACAGCAGATTTGACCCACGAATTAAAAACACCGATTGCCCTGATCAAAGCTTATGGTTCAGGCATTGAAGATGATTTAGATGACGGAACTTACTTAACTGTTATTTTACAGCAAACGCAACGATTGAATGATATCGTAGATCAGATGTTAGACTATGCAAAGTTAGAACAACAACAGCCTATCCATAAGGTGCCGCTACAATTATCAGACACTTGGCACCAAACTGTAACCGAGCTTCGACCGACAATGGAAAATGAAGATCTGTTGTTACTGGAAGCAGACACAGACCTTCCACTTTCTTTGATTGACGCAGACCCCATTTTGCTCAAAAGAGTTTTTGATAATGTATTGACCAACAGTATTAAGTACACCACCGACAAAGAAATTCAAGTCAGTTGGCGCGAAACAGAAGACTCTATCGAATTTACAATCAGTAATCAAACCTCCTTACCTTCTGATTTCGATGTATCTAAGCTATGGGAAGCTTTTTATGTCCATGAAAAATCACGAAATAAAAACCTTTCTGGAACAGGACTTGGTTTGTCGATTGTTCAGTCAATCATGAATGAGCATGGCTTTACAGTCGAAGCAAGATTGGTTCATAAGACACTGATCTTTGTTTTACATTTTTATAAAGTTGGAGAACAGGCGTAACATTTTGCGCTTGTTTTTTTATGTTTGAAATTGGCATTTTTCTGTAACATTGCGTTGTTAAACTTACTGTATGTTATTACGTTTCGTAAGGGTATTTCTTTAAAAAATTTGGAATAAAAATTATTTTTCTTCTTTTTTTTGAGACTATTTGAACCACTTTCAAAACACAGCAAATAACTAAAAATGATATCAAAAAGTACCAAATGCAGTGAAGCAAACCATTTTACTCTATTGGAGGAGGAAACTATGAAAAAAATTACTATCTATCTAAGCCTAGCGGCAATCACTCTATCTCTATCAGCTTGTCATTTTAACAAGACTAATGCGACTAGCAAATCAGAGGAATTGTTCACCAACGCAGAAATCGAACAAAACAAAACCTATGCCAAAACTGATTTCTCTTTTGAGGTCGATCCAAAAACATTTACTGTCTCAATTACCGAGAACGGTGAAAAAGCAGAAGTCTCCAAACCCCAAAAAGCAAAAAAAGTCATGGATTTAAAAAAGAGCAAAGAAGAAATCAGCTGGACATATCCGAATGAACAAATAAAGGTCAAAATAAAAAAAGAGAAAAACCATCTTGCTGTTGCTCTTACTAGCTTGTCTGATGAAGATATCTCTTTTACATGGCCTAAACTAGATGCAAAAAATTATGTATTGCCAATTGCTGAAGGAAAAACGATTCCTAACAATCAAAACGAGTGGCTTGCTTACTTTAAACAAAATGAAGAATTATCGATGAGTGAAGCTTTTTCAATGAGTTTTTTCACAACCAACCAAGAAACATTCGCTACAACATTTGTCATGGACAATACTTTTAATAGTGATCTTTTAACGAAAACCGAGCCTCATCTTACGTTGGAAGCCAGTCATAATTTTATTGGCTTCGACAAAAATAAAACTATGAATTACCGACTTTATGTTACCGATAACGATCCTGTCGCTATCGCCAAAACCTACCAAATGGATAGAATTGATTTAGGTGAATTTAGAACCTTAGATGAAAAAGAAAAAGATATTCCTGAAATAAAAAAAATGCGTGGTGCTATCCAAGTTTATTACTGGAACAGTCGGATTTTAAACACAGAAGATATTACCTGGAGCAAATTACCTCAAGTAGTTGATGAACCTATTTTCCAATGGATCGGTGAATTATTAGCCCAATATGGCGAAGATGGTTCTGAGGAGTATCTAAAAGCACTAGCGGCATTTAAAAATGATGAAGGCTATAAATATGAAAAAAACACCTTCTTAACATCGATCAATTATGTCCTACTTTATCCACAATTTTACAATAAAGACATTTTCAAAAACCCCGATGCACAAGCGCAAAAACTACTTAACAAAGGGATTGATAAACTAAGCGAACAAGAACGTTACGACTTAAATAAACATCTATTAGCTGGTGTACTTGATAATGTAACTCCACCACTTGAACACTGGGGACAAGCAACGTCATCTGATGTGTTTAAAGAAATGAAAGCATCTGGCATCGAAAATGCTTGGGTTGGTCTGCCAAATTGGGCAAACGGCTTAATGAATCCTGAGATGGTCAAAACAGCTGTTAAACAAGACTACCTGATTGGGCCTTATGATTCTTATCAATCGATTCAAGAGAATGCTAGCATCGATTGGAACACGGCTTCTTTCCCTAACAACACACTATATGAAAACGCAACAGTTACGAAGAAAAATGGTGAAAAAGTTGCTGGTTTCTTAGGCAAAGGCCGTAAATTAAATCCAACGCTGATTTTACCTGATGTTGAAGAACGATTTACTGGCATTATGAAAGAGAACATTCCATTTAATTCTTGGTTTTTAGATACGGATGCCGCTGGAGAAATTTATAACGACTATACCCCTGATCACTTAACAACACAAAGTGAAGATGTCGCTGGACGTTTGAAACGACTGAATTACTTTAATCAAAAGGGTCTTGTTGTCGGTTCTGAGGGTGGAAATGACTTTGCTTCAAAAGATATGGTTTTCGCTCACGGAATCGAAACACCTGTCATTATGTGGTCTGATCCTGATATGCGTGAAAACAAAGAAAGTGAATACTACGTAGGAAGCTATGCTTCATTAGATGGCGGTATTCCAACAAAATACAAAAAAGTTGTCCCCATCAAAGAAGAATACAAAGCAATCTATACAGATCCAGCTTTCTCTCTGCCACTTTATAAGCTTGTTTACAACCGTTCTGTAATCACTTCTCATCAATGGGAATGGGACAGCTATAAAATCAAAGATCAAGTTGGCGAGCGTCGTATGAAAGAATATCTATATAATACACCACCAATGATGCATATCGATAAAGCTACTTGGGATGAACAGAAACAAGATATTTCAGAAAACGCTAAAATTTGGAGTCCTTTCCAAAAAGCTGCTCTACAACACGAAATGACTGATTTCAAGGTACTGACAGAGGATCGCTTGATTCAAAAAACGGAGTTTGGCGAAAACTTGTCTGTCATTGCTAATTTCTCAGATCAAGATTATGAAGCGGATGGGCTAAAAATTGCCCGACAGACTGCTTTGATCATGAATGATGGGAAAGAAACCGTTATAAAAACGGAAGGATAATAAATTAAGCAAGAGCTTATAACGTAAGTTTGAATCTATAAAAAGCAGAAGTCTGGGACAGAAGCGTTTAATCGCATCTAGGGTGTGAAACAGAAGTGATTTTTACGTTTGTCCCACAGCCCTGCTTCTTTATATTTTGAAAGTCCACAGTTCATTTCCTTATAGTGTTTTTGAAAATGAGGTATAACTCAGGAATCCAGTTTATAGAGAATGCTTTGATGAATGCAATAAATACTTTCATTGCTAGTGCTATTTGAGAAGCTGTCCCTCTGGCTATACTAGAGCTCTATCTACAGCATCGAATACAATATTAGCTCATTTTAATAAAGGATTTAGACTTGCACATATCTTTGCATAATTTTTTGAAAAAATTGATGGCACTTGATCTCACTACATTCGTTGCTAAATTCTGAATCTTAACAATACTATTATTGTCCCAGTAACAATTTTTGTTGCAATATTATGACTTTGAGGTTTTCAAAAGTAATCGGATTCTTGAGTAGCAGGTAATAACTCAATGAGAGCATCTATCACAATAATTGAATCAGCCAAAGCTAAACTTGGAACAAAAAAGAACTAAGTAAATGACGACTGACAAACTAATTAACATTTTTTTAGTTTCAGGATTATATACCAACTTTTAGTTTATTTTCTCATTACGAATTAGACGACTTTACAATACTAAATATTCCTTTTAATGCAAAGCTTTTTCTGGCAATAAACTATAATAGGTAACCATTTATTGTAATCAATACTACTTTTAAACACATAATTTCATCCTCTTTCTATTTTATCTAGTCTTTTTACTCTAATAAATATATCCTAGTTCTACAAAAAAGATTCAGATACCAATCATTTTCGATTGCGACCTGAATCTTTTTTATTATTCCTTCTCATCCACTTCTATGGTTTCAGCTTAAACGTCATTTCAACTGGATTATGATCTGAATTGTTAAACTCAGCATCAATCACTGTTCCACTAGCATTCTCAACATTATCTGAAACGATGAATCCATCGATTAACGCTACAAATGACTCGCCTTTCTTATAAGGTTTATCTAAATTGCGGACTGAAGGTATTGGAATTTTCATTTCACTCAACGTTGCAACTTGTAAATCTTTCGGTAGCTCTTGCTTTGGAAAAGGTTGTAACCATGTGTATTCTTCTGTTGTGTCATTTTTAAATGTTTCAGTTGAAGAATCGAGTAGATCATGATTAAAGTCTCCACCACCAACAACGTAATTCCCTTTTTTGTATTCATTTTCCATATGATCGAATAATTTATGCACTTGTTCTTTTTGGATTTTTTGGTCTTTGATATACGCTGATAAATGAACATTATACAGCATTAGATATTTGCCGTTCTTTGCTGGGATTTTTGATACGGTGAAGGCTCGATCTAAATCAAAAAATTTATTGAGATTCGTTTCGATCGGTAAACTATAGCGGGTGCTTGTTTCAATATCATTATTACTCAAGGTTAGGATACCAGATGTCGATTTTCCAATTGGATCTAGAATCGGGTACATTAAAAATGCTGAATCATAATTCGTGGCAAATACACTAGAATAATCGTTAAATTGCTGCTTGATTTGCGCTACTTCATCCACACCACGACTACGAGTAGCGTTTTTATCAACTTCTTGGAACAAAGCAAAATCTGGCTGTCTCTTTTTGGTCGTGTCAATCACGCCCGAGATATTTTCAATAACACTCTCTTTACTCACTGCTTTTGATTGTTTGCCACCATCCATAAAAAACGTGTAATCAGGCGTATAAGATCCATAGCCAATATTAAAGGTTGTGATTTTATATTCTTTATCAATTGCTACTTTTTTTCCTTTTGTCCTTTGATTAATTTCGACAGGTACATCATCAGCGATTCTAGAATAACTGAAATAAACATAGCCAATATAAGCTAAAATGATTGCGATAATTATGCCTAAAATGCCTAAAAAGATTTTAATACTTTTTTTTAACTTCATTATTTTCTCAACTTTCTATTGTGTACTTTCTTCCATCTACAAATAGTACTCTAGGTTTTTTACTCTACAACGAACGAGCTATTTTTTACTTTAGTTTAACCATAATTGCTCTAACACTATACATGTAACCGTTCATTCTTTAAATCCATGATCTCAAAGTGTTCTGTCAAGGTTGCCATGACTACTCGCTTTTTCCCGCCGAGATTGACTCCTGGTAATAAAGCAATGTACCTTACCTTTATAAAAGCTTCCAATCTAATAAATCATTTTCTTCAACGGCATACCTATATTATAATAAAGAAAAGAATAACTAAAAAGAAAAGAGGGAAATAAAAATGAAAGATATAAATGAATTTTTATCAAACATTAGTGAACCAGCACATCGTGATCGAGTAAAAGAGTTATTTGGCTGGACGGAAAAAACATTTCCGCAACTTAAAGTCGTAATAAAGTGGAACCAACCTATGTTTACCGACCACGATACTTTTATTATTTCCTATAGCGCTTCTAAAAAGCACCTTTCAATTGCACCTGAAACAGCTACTATTACAGCATTCAAAGAGGACATTGCAAATTCTGGCTATCAACACACGGACAATATTATCAAAATCACTTGGGATCAAACGATCGACTATGCATTATTACAAAAGTTAATCGATTTCAATGTGCAAGAAAAACTACATTATACCAAATTTTGGAGAGAATAATTTTTAATTAATGGAACCTTATTCAAAAAAGTTTCATCGATAAGAAATTATTGAAGTAGTAAAATAAGGTAAAATCTATTATGATTTAGACATAGAGAGTTACTTAATTATCTTCCCCAAAGATAAAATAAGAATTGATCCCACCTCAATAGAGATGGGATTTTTTTAACCGAACAAAAGATTAAGAATTTCTTTAGTAACAAAATACTCATTCTTATGATTCAAGGCTTTTTTTTACTCTCTCAATTTATTTTTTACTATTTCTAAAAATCCCATTGACTAAACTCCTACCTTTAAGTTAAGATAATATTACAAAATTAAATAAAAAAAGGCGCTCTGCAGGAGGACAGCAAATCATCCCGCAGAGCCCTGTATTATCAGCCAGAACTAATAATACAAGTTGCCTCCGTCAATAGTTTATTGACTATTATCATTGTACTAAAAGTAAGAAAAGATTACCAGTCTTTTTTACACATTCAATGTATTTAGTCGATGGTTATTTAGCGAACGCTTCATGGTATTGGTTCCTGACTAATACCATTTTTTTGTTTTGTATTTTTTGAGTAGATAATTAGAGCGAAAAACAAAATAAACAGGCACTCTAGTAAGAAGACAGCAATCCTCTTACAAGAGCCCTGTATCGTCAGCCAGAACTGACAATACAAGTTGCCTGAGTCAATGCGCATTGACTTATTCATTTTACCTAACTTTTGTAAGAAATACTAGTGTTTTTTTACAAAAATTTAGTAATTTGAATAGTTGATGGTTATTCATTGCACTCTTGCGCGGTATTGGTTGGTGGCCAATACCGTTTTTTTCGCTCTTTTTATAAATTGTAAACACTAAGTTCTCCTTTTTTCTTAACTCTTTCCAAAGAACTACCTTAGTGTTTACAAATTCGTGTTACTAGAATCAATCGTTCACCATGCTTTTCTATTCACTCTAAAGGTTGCCGTATAAATGTGTATAAAATAATTAAAAATAAACATGCAAACAAATAATTTCCTAGATCTACAAGATTGAATAATGAAAAGCAACGAATGATTTCTAGTGCACTAGTACTTATTAGAATCTATCTGGCGGAAGATACATTCTAATTCTCTAAAAAATAGCAGGTTTGCAGAGTCTGCTATTTCAAATAACTGTTTATCCAAAATGCTATTCCTTTTCTGTAGATTACCATCCCAACCATTTTATCAACAATAGGATAAGCAGTTGTTTGTTTTTTATACGATTTATTTATATCACTTCTTCTATAGTAATTTCAGAGTATTTATTTCAATATTCTCTATAAATTTTATCTTTATTCTCCTCAATATTTAGTTGCTACATTTTAAAGGTTACGTTAACCTCTTTGGGCTACCAATGTTCTTTGTAAGAATATTGATAGTCCATTTAATTTTTTACATAACTTTTCCACCACTACTATTGTACATATCATGTGTCGCTGTATATGTATCCATCCTTGCGCACTAAAAATGAATCACTGCTAGACTCGCTTCTGAAGCAAACTCTTCTCCCGAATACTCTTTCTTTAGTCCAAACCAAATTAAGGCGTTCACTAAAACAGATTAGAAAATAATAGCGACCCGTTTTCTGATAGGTAGATATAATTGAGCTTTTGTAGAATTTCTTAGTGTCCTCTATGTCGTTCGTTGGATAGTATAAAACAATTGAGAAAATTGCACTAGCAAAAAAGACCATAGCCAAACGAAATAATCTGAAGTAAGCCCCAATAGTTAGATCAGAAACTCTAACTTAGGGGGGCTCACTTCAATCCGTTCGACTATGCTCTTTAACCTAAATTTAAAGCAATGGGGTGTTGTTTATTTATTATAAATCTTCGGACCTTTACGCATGTTTTTACGATCATTTTTAGGCGTCTCCATTTGTTTCGAGCGACCGCCACTTTGTTTCTTCTTAATCAATTCTAGCATTTTTTTCTTTGTATCCATTATTGCACCGCCCTTGTCAAGAGAGTAACAGACTCGATATGAGTCGTTTGCGGGAAGTTATCCACTGGTTGCACTTCTTTGACTTCAAAGCCGCCTTCAACAAGTAGGGCAAGATCACGTGCTAATGTTGCAGGATTACAGCTTACATACACGATACGTTTAGGTTTTGTTTCGATCAAGGTTTCTACCAAACTTGCTTCTAAGCCTTTACGTGGTGGATCAACGATGACAACATCTGGTTTGATATCATTTTCGATCATTCGCGGTAAAGCTTCTTCAGCTAATCCTGCTGTAAATGTTGCATTTGTGATGTTGTTTAGTTTTGCATTACTTTCAGCATTTTTAGCCGCTTCTTCGATTACTTCCACACCATAAACGTGTTTTGCATCTTTTGCTAATGTTAAACCGATTGTACCGATCCCACAATATGCATCTACAACAATTTCTTCACCTGTCAACGCCGCGTATTCTTTAACTTTGTTATACATTACTTCTGTTTGTTGTGGATTTACTTGATAGAATGAACGAGAAGAAATTTCAAATTTCAAATCAAAAATCGTATCGATCATTTTATCTTCACCGTGTAATAGAATCGTCTCATCCCCAAAAATCACGTTTGTCTTTTTAGCATTGACATTTTGCACAATGCTAACAACTTCAGGCAACGCTTCTAGAATATCCGGAATAATTTTACTAGTTGGGAATAATTTTGGTGTTCTAGTAATTAAAACAATCATCATTTCCCCAGTGTGATAGCCACGACGAACAACGATATGGCGTAAGTTACCCGTATTATCTGATTCGTTGTAAGGTTTGATGCTGTAACGTCTCATGATATCACGGATTTTAATGACAGCTTCGTCAATTTTAGGATCTTGAATATAGAAATGTTCTAAGGGAATAAGATCATGGCTATTTTTTCTGAAAAATCCTGTTTGCAGTTTACCCTCGATTTTTCTCACTGGAATTTGAGCTTTATTGCGATATCCCCAAGGATTGTTCATGCCTAAAGCGTCTAAAACTGGAACGTCTGGTAATTTTGCTACACGTTGCATCACGTTTTTCACTTGGTCTGTTTTGAATGTCAACTGTGCACCATACGCTAAATGTTGTAATGGGCTGATACCGACTTTGGTAAAGTTAGCATCTTTGACTGGTACACGGTCTTCGCTTGATTTTAAGATAGTCAAGACTTTACCGTAACCAAAACTTTTACCGACTTTCAAGACTTTGATTTCGATTTTTTCACCTGGTAAGGCATTTTCTATAAAAAGTGGGTAGCCATCAACTTTAGCAACACCCATTCCTTCATGTGTCAGATCAATAATATCAACTTCGATTGTTTCATTTTTGTTCACTGGAAAATTATTCATAAGTCGCTCCTTCTTTTATGCGCTTCACTCATTCTAATGAAAAAATGCTAGAAAAGCAATAGAGAGTTTGTTTCGACAGCTAAAAGTAGCAAAATTTAATCTTAGAATCTAATCGATTTCAGCTAGTTTATTCTCAATAAGCTGAATCACTTGTTTTTTTGCTTCTTCACTTTCGATAAAATCATACTTATCTCCATCAATTTGGATTTTAGGGCTCTCGTTGTATTCTTCAAACCATTTTTCGTAACGACTATTCAATTCTTTGTAATAGTCATATAATGAAGGATCTTGTTCTACTTGCTCATAAGCACGTCCTCGGCGTTGAATGCGTTCCAACATTTTCGGAAAAGATATTTTAATATGAACCAATAAATCTGGACGTTTTTTATGAGCCGCATAAGGTAATTCTTGCAGCATATTTTCTAATAAAGAATCATACACTTTTACTTCAGTCTCATTCGCTCTTCCTAAGTCAGCGTTTAAATGAAATAATAAAGAATCTTCATATATCGAACGATCCAATACATTATTTTCATGAGAGAGCGCTTGTTTAATACTATCAAACCGCTTATTTAGGAAATAAATTTGTAATAAAAATGCATATTTTTTAGGATCAGCATAAAATAACGGTAAGACTTCGTTATCGTCAACGGATTCATAAAAAGCTTCTGATCCTAAATGTTCTGAAATAATTTCTGTTAAACTTGATTTCCCTGCACCAATTGTACCTGCTAAAACGATCACTGCCATCGAACTCCCTACCTAATTAATTATTGTTTTTTTGATTTTCAACCAATGAACCATGCCAAAAATAGAATTGACAGTATACATGCAGTACATGACAAATAAGGCATAATCTCCCCCTGCATGGGTTCCTGCTCTAAACCATAATACTATGGAAAAAAGATTACCTAACAACCAAAAAATAAATTGTGACTGGTACCTTTTGATCATCAATAACATCGCTGTGGCGGAAACGCTGAAAGTGATAGCATCAAGCATTTGTTGTGCATCATTGACAAACCCTAAAACTGAATAAGCAACCATTCCAATTCCTAACCACACGACACACGCATATAACCATTGAATTCCTTTCAACGTTTTTACCTCTGTGACATTACCTGACCCATCTTCGCTGACTTTTAACCATGTATACAAGCCTGCAATATCCATAATTACATAAAAGCTTTGAAGTAAAACCTCAGCATAGACTCGTGTTTTAAACCCAAAATAACCTATGATCAATGCACTTATAAACCCAAATAGGTAATTGCTAGCCTTGCCTTGAGCAATTAAATTGACGCAAACAATACCTGATATCCCAGCTACTAATGTAATCCAACTAGAAGGATTGAAAATGAACGCTACTAATTGTACAACAATCATCGCGAACAAAAAAAGATAGTTTTTTCTTTGCCAGCCTTTAAAATCATTTATAATAACATTTAAACCCAAATCAAACAAACCTTTCATTTGCCAGTATTTATCATTTTCTAATGAGATGACGACTTATTAAATTTACCTCTGTTTCAAGATCAAGTCAATCTGAATTCTATCCAATTATTGATTATGAGACATTTTTATACAATATATTGTGTTTCCTAATAGTTTACATCTATATATAGTATAAAGAAATTGCAATGATGCTTTCAATTTTTGTATTTTAAGTCTACTCAGCCAAAGCTGATTTTTATACTGTTATTCTATCTAGCTGCTGCACCAAAAAAGCATCCGAGACAATCTTGTCTTAGATACTTTTTTGGTGCTTTTAATGATCAGCCAATTTTTCCATTATGATCGATATCTTCATCGGTCAAACGCTCGACTTCTTTAACGAACTCTTTACTCGTTTCTAGATACTCATCTTCTTCATCATAATCATCCAAGATGGAGCCCATGATTGCATTCGATGGAATCGCATCTGCATTCGCAAACATTTCAATGTGCTGATGTAAATTTGTGAATTCCATTGGTGCATCACCACCATATTCGCCATCTAAGTTGATCATCATTCTACTGTTCTGTTCAAGCGTCTCTGCGCATAAATGACTCGTTTTCGTGTATATCAGTCGGTTATCTTCGATATGTTTACCACCGTTTAACATTAGTGCAGCTAAATGCAAAATCTCAAAAACATTGGCTGTTTTCACTATAATCAATGAAAATTTTCCATCATCAAGTTTTGCGTCTGGTGCAATCTTTTCAAAGCCACCAACAGAGTTAGTCAAGCCCAAGAAAAACATAGAAGCATTTCCTTCATAAACACCTTCGTCATACTCCATTCGCATTTTAACTGGTTTCACTCGAGGTAGCATTTCTGCACCTTTCGCTAAATAAGCAAGATAACCAAAAATACTTTTAAGTTCTGACGGGACTTCATAAGTCAATTCAGTTAAATGACCACCAGCCGCTATGTTGATGAAATAACTGTCTTTTGCTTTGCCGATATCCATTTTGACCGTTTGATTTTTTTTGATAACTTCTGCTGCTTTGACAATATTATCTCTTGGAATTTTTAAAGCTCTTGCATAATCATTGGTTGTTCCAGCAGGAATGATTGCCATAGACGGCCGTTTTTCTAAAGGAGCAATACCATTAACGACTTCATTGATCGTTCCGTCACCGCCAGCCGCAACAATTAGGTCGAAACCTAATTCTGCAACTCGGCGAGCTTCGTTCTTAGCGGAATTTTCTTCTGGAGTTGTGGCAAAAGCACTTGCTTCATATCCGCATTCTTCCACAATAGAAAGAATATCAGCTAGATTTTTTTTGACTAGCTCTTTACCTGAAGTGGGATTATAAATGACTCTTGCTTTTTTCATAATCATCTGCTGCTTTCTAGCGTTTTGCCAATTCTTCTTGTAACAATTTGTTCACAACACCTGGATTAGCTTGGCCTTTCGTTGCTTTCATGATTTGACCGACTAAAAAGCCCACTGCACGATCTTTTCCGTTTTTGAAATCATCGACAGATTGTTGGTTATTATCTAAAACCTCATTGATGATTGGTAACAATTGTGATGGATCAGATAATTGAACTAAGCCTTTTGCTTCGACAACCTCTTTCGCATCGCCACCATTTTCAATCAATTCTTTGAACACTTTTTTAGCGATTTTAGAGCTAATCGTACCATCTTCGATCAACGTAATCATGCCTGCTAAGTTTGCAGGTGTTAATTTTGTATCCGGTAATTCGATTTTTTCACTGTTCAAATAAGCTGAAACTTCACCCATCAACCAGTTAGACACTTGTTTTGCATCTGCACCTTCAGTTAATGCTGCTTCAAAGAAATCTGACATTTCTTTTGTTAACGTTAGAACCATTGCATCGTATTCCGGCAATCCTAATTCTTTGATATAGCGGGCACGACGTGAAGCTGGCATTTCTGGTAGGCTGTGGCGAACACGCTCAATCCACTCATCATCGATTGCAAAACGTGGAACATCTGGCTCTGGGAAGTAACGGTAGTCACTTGATCCTTCTTTAACACGCATCAATAATGTTTTATTCGTTGTTTCATCGAAACGGCGTGTTTCTTGTTGGATTTCGCCACCAGATAATAACACTTTCGCTTGACGTTTTTCTTCAAAGGCAAGACCTTTTTTAACAAAACTCATTGAGTTCAAATTTTTAAGTTCTGCCTTTGTTCCAAATTCTTCTTGACCATACGGACGTAAAGAAATGTTGGCATCACAACGCATCGAACCTTCTTCCATTTTTACATCTGAAACGCCAGTAAATAGGATGATTGAACGAATGGCCTCTAGATAAGCATAGGCTTCTTCTGGTGAACGCATATCCGCTTCTGAAACGATTTCGATCAGAGGTGTTCCTTGACGGTTTAAATCAACGTATGAGTAACCTCCATCACCGTGAATATTTTTCCCAGCATCTTCTTCTAAATGCACACGTTCGATACGAATGCGTTTTGTTTTGCCTTCCACTTCAATATCGATCCAGCCATCATGACCAATTGGTTGATCGAATTGAGAAATTTGGTACGCTTTCGGATTATCTGGGTAAAAATAGTTTTTACGGTCAAAATGTGTATCTTTAGAGATTTCACAATTTAAGGCAAGTGCTGCTTTCATCCCAAATTCAAGCGCTTGTTTATTCATAACTGGTAATACGCCTGGGTAACCCCAGTCGATCACGTTTGTATTGCTGTTTGGTTCTGCTCCAAAGTGTGCTGGTGCAGGCGAAAAGATTTTAGAGTTTGTTTTTAATTCTACATGGACCTCAAGTCCGATGACAGTTTCAAAGTTCATTAGTCATTCCCCCCTAAGATCACAGGTTTTTTCGTATGGAAATCAGTTGCTTGTTCAAACGCATACGCTGCTTTATACATCGTGCTTTCATCAAATGCTTTCCCAATGATTTGTAAACCAACTGGTAAGCCTTCTGAAAATCCTGCTGGTATTGACATACCAGGTAATCCAGCTAAGTTAACTGGAATCGTTAGTAAATCATTCATATACATTGTGATTGGATCATTGATATTTTCACCTAATCCAAAGGCTACTGTCGGTGAAGCTGGGCCAATGATGATATCATATTTTTCAAAGACATTGTCAAAGTCTTGTTTGATCAATGTTCGAACTTGTCCAGCTTTTTTAAAGTGTGCATCATAATGTCCAGCACTTAATGAGAATGTCCCAAGCATGATACGGCGTTTTACTTCTATACCAAACCCTTCAGAACGTGAATTTACATAAACATCTTCAAGATTTTTTACGTTTTCAGAACGATAGCCATAACGAATCCCATCAAAACGTTGTAAGTTGGAGCTTGCTTCTGATGAAGCGATGATATAATACACAGCTACCCCATATTTAGAATGTGGTAAGCTCACTTCTTCTACAGTTGCACCAAGAGCTTTAAATGTTTCTGCTGCTTTAAGAACTGCTTCACGAACGCCAGCATCGACACCCTCACCAAGATATTCTTTTGGCAAAGCAACTTTCATCCCTTTGATATCTCCTGTTAATTCAGCAGTGAAATCAGGAACTGAAACGCCAGCAGAAGTCCCATCTTTTTCATCATAGCCGCTGATTGCGCTTAAGGCTAATGCATTATCTTTAACATTTCTTGTCAAAGGACCAATTTGATCCAAACTAGATGAAAATGCGATCAACCCAAAACGAGACACACGTCCATAGGTTGGCTTCATTCCAACGATTCCGTTAAATGATGCAGGTTGGCGAATACTACCACCTGTATCTGTTCCTAAAGAAACGGGAACTTGACCAGCAGCAACCGCCGCAGCTGATCCACCAGATGATCCGCCAGGAACTTTCGTATGATCCCACGCATTTTTTGTTTTCTTAAAGTAGGATGTTTCAGTACTTCCACCCATCGCGAATTCATCCATATTCAATTTTCCTACTGGAATCATATCTGCTTGATAAACTTTATCCATAGCAGTTGCATCGTAAATTGGCTTAAAGTTGTGAAGCATTTTTGATGCTGCAGTTGTTAAAATGTCTTTCGTTACAATATTGTCTTTGATCCCGATTGGAATACCTGCTAAAGGATTTGATTCAGTAATCCCTTTAAGATCGATTGCTTTTGCTAATTCAAGTGCTTTTTCATCATTGATTGTAATAAATGAATCCACATCTTTTTCCGTTTCGTTGATACGGCTCAATGTCGCTTGAGTCAAATCAGTTGCAGTGATTTCTTTTGAAACAAGTAAATCATGCAGTTCTGTTAGTGACTTATCATATAATTTTTCCATTATGCACCAGCCTCCCCGTTGTCGATAATCGCTGGCACTTTGATATAGCCATTTTCTGATTCTGGTACGTTTTTCATCAATTCACTGCGATCCATACCTGGTGTTGCTACATCTTCTCTCATTACATTGATTGATTGTGCCACATTAGAGGTAAATGGAACCCCCTCTGTATCTACTTCTTCTAATAATTCCACCATATCGATGATTTTGCCTAATTGATCAGTAAAGTCTTTTAACTCCTCATTTGAAAAAGACAGTTTAGACAATTTGGCTACATGTTTTGCTTTTTCTTCACTGATTGCCATGGATACCCTTCTTTCCTTTAGAAAAACTCAATCAAGAGTTCACTAGTTCATTTTTTATGACTGTTACACGATAGTTCACGTTAAAAACAGCTTTTTTCTTATTCTATCATAAATTTCTAAGAATTTTTGAAAGAGATTGAAGAAAATAGGCTGAAAATGTAAAAATAGCGCTGAAACCCATTTTATTATGCTTTTTAGGCTATTCGTTTGTTTCTTTTGTATAACTATTATCCAATGCAGTCACCATTTGTTGTTCGTCCCATACCTCGATACCAAGGTCATGTGCTTTAGTCAATTTGCTACCCGCATCTTCACCTGCAACAACAATGTCCGTTTTCTTCGAAACACTGCCCGTCACTTTTCCACCTAGATTTTCGATTTTCTCTTTTGCTTCTTCTCTATTATAATGGGTAAGTTTTCCTGTTAAAACGACTGTTTTATCTTTGAATGGTGATTCTACAGCGTCTAACTGAGAGGTGCGAATCCCTTTATAATCAAAATTCACGCCAGCTTTTGTCAGTTCATCCATTAATTCATGGACTTCTTCATTTTCAAAGTACGTGACTAAACTATCCGCAATCGTCTCACCCATCGAATCTAGTGCTACGACTTCATCTTTAGTTGCTTTACTGATCGACCGTAGATCTCCAAAATGTTCGGCTAAAACCTTTGCAGCTTTAGAACCAACATGGCGAATACCTAATCCAAAAATCAACCGTTCAACAGAGTTATCCCGGCTTGCATCAATTGCTTTGTAAATATTATTCGCAGATTTTTCTTTGATTTTTTCCAATGTCATCAATTGCTCTTGTGTTAAAAAGTAAAGGTCAGCTACATCAGCGACTAACTCTTTATCATACATTTGTTCCAGTACACGAGGGCCTAAACCATCGATATTCATCGCATTTCTAGATACAAAATGATTAAGTCCTTCTTTGATTTGAGCTGGGCATTTTGGATTGATACAACGCAAAGCAACTTCCTCATCCAGATGCACTAATTCACTATTACAGACTGGGCAATGGGTTGGAATCAAATACGGCTGGCTGTTTTCATCCCGCTTTTCGGTCAAGACATGTGCGACTTCTGGAATAATATCGCCAGCTTTATAAATAATTACTGAATCATTCAACCGAATATCTTTCATTGCAATGAAATCAGCATTATGCAAACTTGCTCGACTAACTGTTGTACCTGCTACACGAACTGGCTGCATCACAGCAGTTGGCGTTACAACGCCTGTACGTCCAATCGTCCATTCGATTTCTTCCACGATTGTTTGAGCTTCTTCAGGTGGAAATTTATACGCAATGGCCCACCGCGGAGCCTTAACAGTAAAGCCTAATTCATCTTGAATCGTGAATTCATTTGTCTTGATTACAATCCCATCAATTTCGTATGGTAATTCTGATCGTTTTTCATGATATTCTTCTATATACGCCCAAACTTCATCAATCGTTTGGCATAGTTTCTTTTCAGGATTGGTTCTAAAACCAATTTCCGATAATTCATTTAACGCATCAAACTGAGTTTGTGCCGTCATTGGTCCAAAATCTGCCACTGTATATAAGAATGTGCTTAGATTTCTTTTCGCAACCATACTTGTATCTAGTTGGCGCAAACTACCTGCTGCAGCATTTCTTGGATTTGCAAAGACATCTTGTCCAGCTTCTTCGCGCTCTTTATTCAAATTGACGAATGATTGTTTTGGCATGTAACATTCACCGCGAACTTCAACTGATATTGGTTTTTTTAACTCTAAAGGAATCGACTTCACTGTTTTTAGATTTTCAGTGATATTTTCACCAACTGTTCCATCACCTCGGGTTGCCCCTTGAACGAATCTGCCATTCTCATATTTTAATGAAATAGCTAGTCCATCAATTTTCAACTCACAACAATAACTGACAGGCTTTCCAGCTAATTTTTGGACACGTTCATCGAAATCGTAAATATCTTCTTTACTAAAACCGTCATTCAAGCTATACATCTGCACTTCATGTGTCACTTTTTCAAATCCTTGTAAAATCTTCCCGCCAACACGTTGCGTTGGTGAATCAGAAGTGATTAAATCTGGATATTCGGTTTCTATGTCTGATAATTCTTTATAAAGCCGGTCATAAACATAATCTTCTACGGTCGGTTTATCTGCTACATAATACTCATGAGCGTATTGATTTAACTGTGTCCGTAGTTCTTTTGCTTTCTCTGTCGCTTCGGCTAATGTTAACGGTATTTCTGCCATAATAACTCCTCCTAATTTAAAAGCATAACAGGCTCATATAGCCTTTTTTCCGAACGGCTAGCCTGTGAAGCAAGATAACATTAAAAGCGTAGTGGGCTTATTCAGTCTCGTTTAAAAAGAAGAAAATAAGACTGAGTTTCTTTTTGCCTCTTTCACATTTTATATTTTTTCAATCGGAGCAAATGCTGCTAATAAGCGCTTAATACCTTTTTCTGGAAAAGCGACGTCTAGTTCTAAGTCTTTCGCGCTACCGCCAACTCGAACAACTGTGCCTGTTCCCCACGCTTTATGTCTGACTTTATCCCCTGCCTGCCACGCCATTGATTCTCCACCACTGGCAACTTTATCTGTTACAGGTTGTTTCGTAGGCTGGGCATAGGCCGGTTTAAATACTTTGGGTTCAAACGTTCTTGATGGTGTTTTTGGTGCTGCAATCGATCCTTGTAAATCTAATAGTTCTTCATCGATTTCATCTAAGAAACGACTTGGACGATTATATTGTGTTTTTCCATATAAGGTTCTTGAAAACGCATTGGTGATAAACAATGTTTCTTCTGCTCGAGTAATACCCACATATGCAAGTCGGCGTTCTTCTTCTAATTCGCTTTCTTCTAACATCGCACGTGATAATGGGAAGACACCTTCTTCTAGTCCAATCAAGAAAACAACTGGAAACTCGAGTCCTTTTGCTGCATGCAATGTCATTAAGGTCACTTGAGACGTACTCTCTTCTAAATTATCTAAATCAGACACTAACGCCAAATCGTTTAAAAATACTGCTAGTTTTTCTTCTGGAGCATCTGCTTCTTCTTCACCTTGACGTTCATATCGTTTATCAAATTCTTGGGTAACCGTTAAAAATTCATCCAAGTTTTCTAAACGTGCTTGAGATTCTAAATTATTTTGTCTCACTAATTCTTCACGATACCCACTACGATCGAGCACTTCTTTCACTAGTTCAGTGATAGTTAAATACGGAATCATTTGTGTCAAATCTTGAATCATCATGCCAAAGCTGCCTAACTCTTTTCCTGCTTTTCCTGAAATATTTGCTAAATCCACATTTTGAGAAGCTTCGAGTAACGACCAGCCGTGCATCTGAGAAAAGCTTCTTAATTTTTCAACAGAGCTTTTGCCAATACCACGTTTTGGTTCATTCACTACACGCTCAAAACTAAGTGAATCCATAGGGTTAGAAATAATATTTAAGTAGCCTAAAATGTCTTTGATTTCTTTGCGATCGTAGAATTTATGCCCGCCGACCATCGTATATGGAATATTTGATTTTAGTAACATTTCTTCCATTACCCGTGATTGGGCATTCGTACGATATAAAACAGCAAAATCTCCATAAATGCGTTCGTTTTTACGCATTTCTTTTTGGATTTGGCCTACGATAAATTGTGTTTCATCTCGTTCATTGTCGCCTCGATAATAAACAATCTTTTCGCCGTCATTATTTTCTGTCCATAATTGTTTATCACGACGATTACGGTTGTTTTTGATCACATTATTCGCTGCATCTAAAATTTTCTTAGTTGAGCGATAATTTTGTTCCAACAGGATGACAGACGCATTTGGATAATCTTTTTCAAAATCCAAAATATTCTGCATATCTGCTCCACGCCAGCCATAAATACTTTGATCGGCATCTCCCACAACACATAGATTTTTAAAGCGCTCCGCTAGCATATTGACTAAGGTGTATTGAGCATGATTGGTATCTTGATACTCATCTACATGGATATAATGAAACTTATTTTGATAATAATTCAATGAATCTGGATGTTCGTTAAACAAACGTATTGTATTCATAATCAAATCATCAAAGTCCATACACTGATTGTTTCTTAATTCTTTTTGATACATTTTATAGCATTTTGCAACAACTTCTTCATACGGTGTGCCTTGCAATTCTTCAACCTTTTCAGGTGTCTGCAACTCATTTTTAGCATTACTGATCGTGCCCAGAATGGAGCGAGGATCGTATTTCTTTATGTCGATATTTAGTTCGTTTAAAATACGTTTCATCAACGTTCTTTGTTCAGACGTATCGATGATCGTAAAATTACGATTATAACCTATATGGTCAACATCGCGACGTAAAATTCGTACACACATTGAGTGAAACGTCGAAACCCAAACATCGTTTCCACCGACTTCTAATAATTTCCCAACCCGTTCTCTCATTTCTTTTGCGGCTTTATTAGTAAATGTGATTGCTAAAATATTCCATGGATTCACATCTTTTTCTTCAATTAAATAGGCAATACGGTGTGTTAGAACTCTCGTCTTTCCGCTGCCTGCTCCCGCCATAACCAATAAAGGCCCTTCTGTATGTAGAACGGCTTCTTTTTGTCTCGGGTTCATACCTTGGATCAAGGCGTTTTCTTGTGCCATCATCAACGTCCTCTCTCTTTTTTCAATCTTATACATTATACCAAAAATAGGAAGAAAATTCTTTAATAATGATGGAATTTTGTAGAACAATATTTCTTTTTGATTTGACGAGTATCTTTTGATAAACGGGAAAGATAAATCGTTCTGTTTTAACGATTGGTAAATAGATGATTGAAGAAAAAATCTCACTCGATAAAGAGTGAGACTCAAAAAAGCGAAGTTTTGTTGTTGCCAATTGTTATTTCAATCCACTCACTCAATAAAGAGTGAGACTAAGTTAAAAAACCCTCGTACGAACACTGAATTATTTCAATCCACTCACTCAATAAAGAGTGAGACTTAGCGGTTCTAAGTAGTTCCTTATCCGATAAGCTAATTTCAATCCACTCACTCAATAAAGAGTGAGACGTAAGTCTTCATCATCAAAATTATACGTATAAAGTATTTCAATCCACTCACTCAATAAAGAGTGAGACGGCTTTAAGATAGTTATACATTTCTACACCTTGATTTCAATCCACTCACTCAATAAAGAGTGAGACTCAACCACATATAGTCCTTCATAATTATTTTGTAATTTCAATCCACTCACTCAATAAAGAGTGAGACCACGGAAAGGTGGATTTTGACAATGACACCAAAAATTTCAATCCACTCACTCAATAAAGAGTGAGACCGTGAAAAGGGACGAAATATATACATATCTGTCACTTTCCAACCATAATCATAGTAAAAAATGTGAATTCAATGAGAAATAATCGCTTTTCCATTCCATTATTACCAAGAAATTGGTGCGGATCCCCTAGCGATTTCATGTGCACTTATTATTCGCACTTGAACTATATATAAACTCTCTCTCTAATTATAAGTATTCTAGTAACAGAAGTCACGGTTAATTTCAAAAAATTATCTTCTTTTCTCTATAATTGTCTATTCAAAGAATCATAAAATAATGAAATCAATGTCCCCAAGCTATCGATGTAATGCATCCATTTTCCAAGCTCACCATTCCAATAGTCACCGACCATCAATAAATCCGTTTCTTTCCTTTTATTTTATGCAATTTTTTACTATTCCAGTCAAATATTACCAATGCTTGCCATCAGTTGGAAAATACCATTCAAATTCTTGCACTATTCTGCAAATATTCATACTTATCTCTATAATCTTACCTCCACTCGTTAGGCAAAAGAATAATCATCTTAGTCAAATGATAGAACTCTAAGTTTGAAACACCTAGATTGATTGTTTTTATTTGAAAATGAATGTTTTTGACCGTTTTAGATTGCATCTACAAATTAAGTGTGCTATTATAATCAATGAAAAGAGGTGTGAAAATGCTTACAGAGGAAAGACATCAAGCCATTTTACGTTTATTAGATCAACAATATGTCGTCAAATCTCAAGAATTATCTACTATATTAAATGCCTCTGAATCGACTATACGTCGTGATTTACAGGAATTAGAAAATGCAGAATTATTAGAACGCGTTCATGGTGGCGCAAAACGAATTTTAAATTTAGGCTTTGAACAAGATATGACTGAAAAAACAGTCAAAAACACGCAAGAAAAACAGATTATTGCTTCATTAGCCGCTCAATTTGTTCATGATGGTGACGTTATTTATCTGGATGCAGGATCGACCACTTTGGAGATGTTGCCATTTTTATCGGGCAAAACAATCACAGTTGTTACAAATTCAGTCCATCATGCTGCAAAACTTGGTGATTTAAATATCAATACCGTTATTCTTGGTGGATCGCTAAAACTTTCAACAAAAGCAATCACAGGCGCAACTGGCATGGAGCAGCTTAGTCATTTCCGTTTCAACAAAGTTTTCATGGGCATGAATGGTGCTCATCTTGAATTTGGTTTAACAACACCAGATCCTGAAGAAGCCGCTCTAAAACGTTTGGCTATTGCTCAAGCTGAAGAAGCATATGTCCTGATCGATCAAACAAAATTAAATAAAGTAACATTCACAAAAGTAACCGAACTTGAGGATGTAATCATTCTCACGAATCATTGTTCACCAGAATTATTTGAACAATTCCAGAAAAAAACAACGATCAAGGAGGCAATACAATGATTTACACAGTAACTTTAAATCCTTCCATCGACTATATCGTTCATGTGAACGGACTTAAACTAGGTGACCTAAACCGTATGAACAATGATTTTAAACTACCTGGCGGCAAAGGCATCAACGTATCCAGAATCTTAAAAAGAATTCAAGCTGAATCAACGGCACTCGGATTCTTAGGTGGCTTTACAGGTAATTTCATTTCCGACTGGCTGAAAAAAGAAAAAATCCAGACAAAATTTACCACAGTTCAAGAAGACACTCGAATCAATATCAAATTAAAATCAGAATCCGAAACTGAAATCAACGGCTTGGGGCCAGCTATCAGCAACGAAGAAATGCAAGACTTAAAACAAACTTTAAGTATGATTTCAGCTGGAGACATTGTCGTTTTATCAGGAAGTACACCGGCTACACTTCGAGAAGGTTTTTACGAAGAGCTAATTCAAATTATCAAAGACAAAGGGGCTGATTTTGTCATTGATACCACTGGTAAAGACTTATTAAATGCTCTACCGCAAAATCCTTTGCTGATCAAGCCAAATAACCACGAATTAGCTGAACTGTTTGATGTAAAATTTAAAACTATGGAAGATATCTTACCCTTTGGTGAACGTTTATTAGAAGACGGGGCACAGCATGCGATCATTTCAATGGCTGGTGATGGTGCTTTGTTATTCACTAAAAACGGTATCTATCGTTCAAACGTGCTAAAACGTCCCTTAAAAAACTCTGTTGGTGCAGGAGATTCAATGATTGCTGGTTTTGTAGGAACATTTGCTAAAAAAGAAGATCCGATTGAGGCATTTAAATGGGGGGTTGCCTGCGGAAGTGCTACTGCTTTTTCAGATGACTTAGCATCTATCGATTTAATCAATGAATTAATCTCAGAAGTAGAAATAGAAAAAATCAAATAGGATTACTCTTATTTCGCTACATTGGCTACACTATAGAAATAGCTCATTCAGCTTTTGCTTTGAAACATGATAGTGAAAAGTACAAGCTGAAGTGAAACGGAACACTGTTACTTATATATTTAGGAGGAAAAACAATGAACATCAAAGACTTACTAGTCAAAGACGTTATGATCATGGATCTGCAAGCTACTGATAAAAAAGCAGCCATTGATGAAATGGTTCAAAAAATGTATGATGGCGGTAGAATTTCTGATATTGACATCTATAAAGAAGGAATTCTAGCTCGCGAAGCACAAACATCAACTGGTCTTGGAGACGGTATCGCGATGCCCCATGCCAAAAATAGTGCTGTCAAAGAAGCTACTGTTTTATTTGCCAAAAGTAACAAAGGCGTTGATTACGAGGCATTAGATGGACAGCCAACCTATTTATTCTTTATGATTGCGGCTCCAGAAGGCGCAAATGATACTCATTTGCAAGCTTTAGCTGCCCTATCTCGCCTATTGATTGATCCTGATTTTGTTGCGAAACTAAAAGAAACAAAAACGCCAGAAGATGTTCAAAACTTATTTCAATCCGCTGAAGAAGCAAAAGAAGCTGAAGAAAAACAAGAACAATTAGAAGAAGCTTCCAATACTAATCACAATACAGATCGTAAATTCGTTGTGGCTGTTACTGCTTGTCCAACTGGAATCGCTCATACTTATATGGCAGAAGATGCGCTAAAGAAAAAAGCGAAAGAAATGGGCGTTGACATCAAAGTTGAAACGAACGGATCTGAAGGGATCAAAAATCGACTAACCGCTGAAGATATTGCTCGTGCTGATGGTGTTATCGTTGCAGCCGATAAAAAAGTTGAAATGAATCGTTTTGATGGTAAAGAATTAGTCAATCGTCCCGTTAGTGATGGGATTCGTAAAACAGAAGAATTAATTACGTTAGCAACTAGTGGGACAGCACCGACTTTCCATAGTTCTGAATCAGATACAAGTGAAGAGGATGGATCAGCTGACGGTTCAGTAGGTTCAAGAATTTACAAAGATTTAATGAATGGTGTTTCACATATGCTGCCATTCGTTATCGGTGGTGGAATTGCCATTGCCCTTTCATTCATGATCGACCAATTTATTGGTGTTCCACAAGACCAATTAAGTATGCTTGGTAATTATAATCAAGCAGCCTCTTGGTTCAATCAAATCGGTGCCGCTGCATTTGGTTTCATGTTGCCCGTTTTAGCAGGATTCATCGCTTCAAGTATTGCTGATCGTCCAGGATTGATCGTCGGTTTTGCTGCTGGTGCGTTAGCGAATACAGGTGGTGCTGGTTTCTTAGGTGCTTTGGTTGGTGGTTTCTTAGCCGGTTATGTCATTATTTTCTTGAAAAAACTGTTCAAAGGATTGCCTAAATCTCTTGATGGAATCAAAACCATTTTATTTTATCCGGTATTTGGTTTACTGATTACTGGTGGATTAATGCTTTTAGTCAATGTTCCAATGAAAGTTATCAATGATGGATTAAATAATTTCTTATTAAGTTTAGATGGAACTAATGCTGCACTTTTAGGAGCCTTACTTGGTGGTATGATGGCCATTGACCTTGGTGGTCCGATCAATAAAGCAGCTTATGTATTTGGTACAGCATCGATTGCTGCCACAGTTACTGAAGGTGGAAGTATTATCATGGCATCCGTTATGGCCGGTGGTATGGTTCCTCCATTAGCTATTTTTATTTCAACCTTGATCTTTAAAAATAAATTTACACAAGACCAAAAAGACGCTGGTTTGACCAACTTAGTGATGGGCTTATCTTTTGTAACTGAAGGTGCGATTCCTTTTGCTGCAGCTGATCCATTACGTGTTATTCCAAGTTTCGTCGTGGGATCTGCATTAGCTGGTGGGTTAGTTGGTGGGTTTGGTATTCGCTTGTTGGCTCCTCATGGCGGTATCTTCGTAGCCCTATTGTTAAGTCACCCACTCTTATATCTATTGTTTATTGCCATTGGAGCAGTCGTTTCTGCAGTGATTTTAGGTATTGTAAAAAAACCAGTCGCTCAATAAATTTCTTATAACTACTCAAGCCTCAAATAATGTAGATTTCGGTCGCATTCATTTGAGGCTTTTTCTTGATGAAAAACTTATCATTTTTGGTCTATATCATTAGCTTTAAAAAAAATTCTATATTAAACTTATAAATAAGAAGTGCACATTCTTTACAAGTTAACCAGTTCATTTTTAACAAGGACACTATTTTTAAAATAATCAAGAGAGGATAACTATGATGATTTTACATTATAGCGGTTTTTATTATGAATAGATTATTAGGTAAAGTAATGTTGCTTACAGACGCCCAAAGTAGTATTGGTATTGCAACTGCTAAATCCGCTGCAAAAGAAGGAGCAATTGTAGTTTGTACAGCTAGACGTTTAGACAAGATCTCAACCGTCATTTCAGAAATAACGCAATTGGGTGGCATCGCAACTGCTTTCAAACACGATGTTAGCTCTAGTGGCAGCTGGCAAAAAGTCATTTCTAATACAATAAACAACTACGGAAAAATCGATATTTTAGTCAACAACGCTGGGGTTTCCTCCCCGAAAATGTTGTTAGATTTAACGAAGGAAGACTGGGAAAAAATTCAGGCTGTTGATATAAATAGTCTTGTTTTTGGTTTACAAGAAGTAATTCCACCAATGATAAAAAATGGTGGTGGCTCGATCATCACGATTTCTTCTCTGGAAGGATTAGTTAATTTATCGGATAACAATCCTTACGCAGCAGCCAAAGATGTTATTCGCTCACTTTCACTTGATGCAGCATTTGCATATGCTAAAGATAAGATTCGGGTAAATTCAATTTGTCCTGGAGTTATTTATACGCCTATGATTGAAACTACTTTTCCAGCCATCAGTCCAAATTATAAAAAGTCCGTTCCATTTCCTTATATAGGAAAACCTGAAGATTTCGCAAATGGTGTTATTTACTTAGCCTGTGATGAAGCTAGTTTTGTAACTGGTGCTGAATTGGTGATAGACGGAGACCGTATTACAATGTAAATCACACCTCTATTTTGTAAATTAACAAAACTGAACCAATACGTCTTTAGACTTTTCACATTATTTATTCAAATTTTAAGGGGCTGTCATATAACTTTTTTTCGTTATATGACAGCCCCTATTAAAAAAACTACTCACTGATATCAATTGTCTGATTAAGTGTTTCTAAATAACTCGAATCCAAAAATACAACACGCAAATGGTTCTTAGCCTTTTGCAAATCAAAACGTGTCGATGCTTCTTTTTTCTTTAAATTACTTATATTCACATCACATAATTTCTCCCACAGCTCTTCGAGTGGAACTTGCTGAATCGCTTCTTTTGGCAGATAAAAACGCAAGACCGAAACAAACTCATCATATTTTTTATCCAAAACATCGATTTCTAAAAATTGTCGTATATAAAATTCATACGCGGAAAGTCCATCATCAATTGCCATTTCAGGATTCAACACACGATAATTCATCATCTTGCGACTTTTCTCGTCGATCCAAGGGAAATAGGCTTGCGCATTTAATATCCCTTTTGTACGGTTTACTCTATATTTTTGATGAAGCAGATCGTAACTTCTCGTTACAAAATACGTTGCATTTTTCTTTTCAACTGGTTGATAGTAATTATTTTGGTATTGAACCGTCTGTGTAACCTCTTTAACAAAAGCATATTCAATGTATGGAGCACGTAAAACACCCGTTCCATTATTCCAAGCCAATTGGTCATACCCTAGCTGATCTCTGAATAAACGTTGATACTTTAAATTAACGGGCATATTCCAGTTAAATGGATTTTTGAATAAAGTAACTTTGATGACTTGATTCGCTATTTCCTCAACGGAATGAACTTGTTGCACTTCCAAAAAAATCGGTTTAGGAATAATTTGATAGTACAAACTTGAATAATACATTTTCCAACATGAAGTTAAACACAAACCTTTGAAATAAATATCATAACCAGCAAGTTGATTACAATCAACAATGATAGATTTTTTACTATCGTATCGTTTCGGTAGTTTAGCAATTTCACTATCTGTTTCGAATGTCCTTTTTTCGATATTTTCAACATTATTATATAAATAGTCATCCAATGACCTAATATACCCATAGAGGCCATTTTTAACCATACGAGTTTCACAATAATCTTCAATCATTTTTTGATTCTCGATAAAAATTGTGCCATCTAAAATCGTCCGTTCATGAAGCGCCAACTTAGAAATATGGAGTTGGAATTCTCCCCCTCGGCTGTTCACTTTGAGCCATAAATTTTCTTCTTCTGTAAGTTGCTGAATTTGATAAATCAAGGCTTGTAGATCAAATTTTTGCGATTCTTCCTCACCAAAGCGATAACTTTCAGGATTTGTCACGATACGCAAAAAACTTAACCAATCAAAAATATCTTGTTTCAATTCTTCTAAAGAAAAATCAGCCCGAGCGAATACCATATATATTTTCTCTGTTTTCTCCATTTGCTCCACCTCATTCCTTTCATTAAGTATAACGAAAATAAAGTCAGACTTCATCTAATATACTTGAAGAATCGAAAAGTTGCCTCTAAATAGCAAAAAAACATCTTTTTCTTTCGTCTGGGGAAACGATAGAAAGAAGATGTCTTTTTTTATGTGTGATCAATCGAGGATTTTTTTCTTCTCTCCCATAAAACGATTAATCAAATAAAATAAACTAGTGCCAATTCCTATAATGAGAATCGCTAAGTAAAATGCATAAATCTTTGATCCAGTGAGATCAGAAATTTTTCCTGTTAAAGATGGAACAATGACTGAAGCTGACATACCAAAAAAATTAAACACGCCGTACATTGTTGCAATGCTCCCTTTTGGTGCTGATTCTCCTAACCAAGAAATAATGATTGGCTCAACTGCTAACTTTCCAAAAAATCCGTATGCCATAATACCAACTACTAAAATCGTTTGATTTGTTGTCGTCACAGTGATCAACAGCACACTAGCCGCTACTATCTCAAGCAAGATAATCAATTGGACTTTCTTTTTAGGTATACCATCTGCGATCCGGCTAAAAATAAGCGCACCAGGGATTGCTGTAAAAAATACTAATGAAGAAGCTAGACCGACAGAAGTACCAGAAAACCCTTTTTCCGTTTCTAAAAAGTTGGGTAGCCACGTATCAATCAAATAGTAAGTATACAACGTTGAAAAATACAATATATACGCTGAAATCATACGCGGTTTAAAAAGCTCTTTGAGTGATGTTTGTTTTTTCACGTCTGCTTTTGTATTGTTTATAGTTTTTGGTTTTTCTATTCGAATAAAATAGAAAAACATAACCGTAGCTAACAGAATCAACATAACGGTTACAAAAATCAACGCTTGCCAAGGCAAGACACCCGTTCCAACTAGATAACTAGATGAAACCAGACCTAGACCGCTCCCTATCGCTGTTCCACTATTGACGATTGCTGTCGATAAGCTTCTTTTCGATACCGGTACATATTCAGAAGTTAATGAATACGCTACACCATAATAGGTACCACAACCTAATCCAGCAAAAACACTTCCAATAAAGACCAGACCAATATTTTGTGCTACCCCAACAACCAATGCACCTAGACCAAATAATAAAAAACCAGGAATCAGAATTTGTTTTTTTCCTACTCTATCTACTAATATTCCTGAAGGTATTTGCATACAAACATAGCCTAAAAAATAGAAACTTGAAATATGACCAAGCTGAGCATCCGTCGCACCACCAAAATATTCACTAATAATCGGATAAATAGGCGTCAAAACTGTTCGATAAATCCAAATAACGATCCAACCAATCGTTAATATATAAATAATCTGTTTCCAATATGGCATTTGTCTGTTCAGTTTTTTTTGTCCCTCCATAGTTCACTCTCCTTGATTAAACTAAGCCACTATACGAGTCCTCATCACAAATAAGAAAGATCAGACATTAAAAACAACTATTTTCATGTCTGATCTCACTTTCATTCTATTCACTTGTTTATTTCTTGATAAAGTCCCCAACAAACTCATTCGAAACGCCAGTATCTTTCGAATAGATAACATGACCTCTTAAAACCGTTTGTACAACTTGCGCTCCAATTTCACGCCCGATATAAGGACTGATTTTATTGCGGTACTCCAAATCTTCTGCTTTTAATGTATAAGGAGCTTTTGGTTTGATCAAGACAAAGTCAGCATCTTTGCCAATACTGATTCGTCCTTTTTGATCCAAATTATAACGATCAGCAGGATTTGTAGCAATAATATCTGCAAATTGTGTTAACGACATACCTCTTTTTTGAACCCCTTCATCAAAAAGAACATCAACATTATTTTGAACTCCAGAGATTCCACCCCATGCTTCAAAAGCATTTTCTTTGTCTTTTAAATCAGGTGTACATGGAGAATGGTCAGAAGTCACAAAATCGATTTCCCCTGATAGTACTTTTTTCCACATGCCATTTTGATTTTCCTTATCACGAATTGGCGGTGAACATTTTACCACAGGGCCAATTGCATCTAATTCATCTGTATCAAAGTAAAGATAATGAGTACACGTTTCACACGTCACATCAACACCAGCTGCTCTTGCCTTCGTTACTTCTTCCACACCTTCCGGACAAGCAATATGGCAAATATGGATGCGACAGCCAGTCTCTTTAGCTAATACTATTGCTCTGCGAATAGGTTCCACTTCAGTGAAAACTGGACGACTTGCAACATAAGCTTTTAAAGTTGTTTCTCCATTTTTATAAGCAAGTTCACCTAATTTATCTGTAATTGCAGCATTTTCCGCATGAATTGCTAGAACCTTACCTGTTTTAGCAACTTGTTTCATCCCCTCATATAGAGAATAGTCATCGACATTCATGAAATCACCATCAATGCTACGATCTCCACAAGTCGCCATAAAACATTTATACGCCGCAACTCCGCCATCATTTAATTCTTGAATACCACCTTTAAGATTAAATGGTACTAGACCACCAAATGAGCCCACGTCTGATTTCAATTTGCCTTTTCCAGCAGTATATTTTATTTCTAATGATTCACCATCCACTGTTGCTGGAACTTGGTTCAAAGGCATCTCCATAAATGATGTCACTCCGCCTTTAGCACATGAGGCTGTTCCCGTGATATACCCTTCCCATTGATCGCGATAACCACCGCCAGGATCTGTAATATGCACATGCGCATCCACCATACCTGGACTAACAACTAGACCTGTTGCATCAATGACTTTATCCGCCTCACCAAGATCATTCCCGATAGCTGCAATCAATCCATCTTTTACGGCAACATCTGTCTTAACTTCTCCCGACTCCAGAATAACTAAACCATTTTTGATCAATAAATCATATCCCATTTGCTTTCCTCCTAAATTTTAAAGCCAAAAGAACCTAACTATCCTTTACAAGAAAACAGAAAAATATCTAAGGAGTTGCTTTTCTCATTTTATTTTTCGCTTTCCCAAAGGCAAGCTCTTTAAGCTACGTAATATAAAGTAACGACCTTCTATTTTACAAAAACTTGTTCTACTTTAGTTTTTATCAAATACTTTTCTTAATCCTAAATATAAACCAAAAGCAGATACAAAACCAGAAATCCACGAAATATCAGAAATCACTTTTAGAGCAGGAATAAAATTACCACTTAAACAAATAACTAGTGCCACAATCGTAGCAATATAAGCTGGCTTATTCAGACCTTTGTAAATATTATGACTATTATCAGCTTTTGGATCCATATACAATTGATTCAAGTCAATTTTTTGTTTCTGAACAAAATAGTAATTAGCAATCATCGTTCCAGCTACTGGACCTAATACGGCACCAATCGTATTCAAGAAAATAAAAATACTATCTGCATTTTCCATTAGTTTCCAAGGCATGATCAGAAAACTTATTACACTGGCAATTAAGACACCTTTTTTATAATCGATTTTCTTAGGAAATAATGCACATAACTGATAAGCAGCAGGAATGATATTCCCTGTTGCATTAGTAGAAACCGTTGTTAATAAGAAGACAAGCATTGCAACAATAATTGCAAATGAATTATCCCATCGATCAACGATATTCAAAATATTCCATTCTTGAATTCCATAACGAATAGAACCCCCAATCAAAATCACAACACTTGAAAAAGCAAATATGCCATAACCGACTAGGAAACTAGCTGTTTGGCCAATCGTTTGATCTTTGGTAGATTTTGCATTTTGGGTAAAATCTGACACACTCGCACCAGGCGCTGCCCAGACTGCTAAAACTGAATTTATAATCATAAAATAAACAAAAACAGGCGAAATACTATGTGATGCTCCCGCAACATCATAAGATAAAATCGGTCCCAAACCACCTGCTGCTCCAATTGCCCAAATTGCCATACCACCGAACACAATATAAATTAGAGGACTTAAAATTGCTGTAAACTTATTCAGAATCTTTCCTCCACCGAAACCAATCAACATATTCACTGCCCAAAAGATCGTGAAAGAAATTAACCCTGGAATAGAAATTCCCAAGATCATCGTATTTCCGCCAAGCGTTAAAAATCCTGGCCAAACCTTACCAATCAAAATCAGCAACGCTAACGAACCCGTATAATTCTGTAACCCAAACCAAGCGATCGCAGCTACGCACCCTCTAAGAAATCCTGGTAACTTTGCTCCAATATCTCCGTAAGTTGAGCGTAAATGAATGGCAAAAGGAATGCCATATTTTGATCCAGCACGACCGTTAAAGGTCATAAAAAAAGCAACAGCCAAAGCACTTATCACCAAAGCCAACATAATATTGATTGGTGAAAGTCCTAGAAATAAAAATCCTCCGACCGCTGTGTAGTTGGGGATATTATGAACTGAACCCATCCATAGCGTGAAATAGTTCAACTTTCCCATCATTCTTTTTGATAACGGTTTTGGAAGCAGATCTTCATTATAGCCCCGTTCTTGAAAACGTTGAAGTTCTTCTTCGGTAATTTGATAATCCTGGTTTTCCATCGTTTCGCCTCCTTCTAAGCGCTTCCATACACTATAGTTAAAACAGCACACTCTTTACCAATATCCCTTTAAAAAAATAAGATGCGCTTAGTTTCTATCCACTATATTTAGTTTCAGAAGCTAAACACATCCATTATTTATTTCTTAAGATTAAAAATGCTTACTCAGCAGTTGCTTTCTTTTTGTTCAAGTTTGCTAATAAGAATAATGCCGTTCCAACTACTAATAAAATAACTGAAATGTAAAAGCCCATCTCTTTCGAACCAGTCGCATCAGATATAGAACCAGTCAATGTTGGTGCAATAACTGAAGACATCATTCCGAAAAAGTTAAATACACCAAGGGTTGTACCAATACCAACTTTAGGTGCATTTTCCCCAAGCCATGAAATAATGATTGGTTCTACAGCAAGTTTCCCTAGGAATCCGTATAAAATCAAACCAATTAATAACAGCGTTGAGCTTGTTGCTTGTACAGTTAATAATAACATAGCTGCTGCTAAAAATTCTAGTATAACAATAAATTGTACTTTTTTGTGCATAAATTTATCTGCTAAACGACTAAAGAAAAGCGCACCTGGAATTGATGCGAAGGCTACAAGAGAAGCAGAAAATCCAATTGCTGCTCCTTCAAACCCACGTTCTGTTCCTAAGAAGTTTGGTAACCAAGTAACCGTCATATAATACGCATAACAAGTAGCAAAGTATAAAATGTAGGCAAATAGCATTTTTGGTGAAAATAATTTTTTGATTGAAACATGTTCTTTTTCAACAACAGGAGCTTCTGGTGCAGCAGCCGCTGCTTCAGCTGCCTCTGCCGCTTCAGATTGTGCTAAAAATTCAGCATCTTCTTTATTATTACGAATAATTGCAACAAATGCCACTAACATCACAGCAATCAATGCTACAGAAATATACATCATTGTTTGCCATGGGAATTTTAATTGAACAACTAAAAAACTAGATAAAATCAAACCTAAACCAGAACCAACAGCTGATCCGCTGTTTACAATTGCAGTAGAAAAACTTCTTTTTTCACGTGGAATATTTTGAGAAGTTAATGAATAAGCTGATCCATAGAAAGAGCCACACCCTAAACCTGCAAAAACACTACCAACGTATATCATTTGAATATTCGTTGCTTGAGAAATCAATAGAGCTGCTAATCCAAAAACAATAAAGCCTGGAATCAGTACTTTTTTCTTCCCAATTTTATCTACTAAGAAACCTGCTGGGATTTGCATTGCTACATATCCAAAAAAGTAACATGTAGAAATAAAACCTAATGCTGTATCCGTAATATTGCCGCCAAGTGATTCATTAATCTGTGGATACGCCGGTGATAAAGCTGAACGATATACCCAGATTGTTACCCAGCCAGCACATAACAAAATAACGATTTTTTTCCAATAATCCATTCCTGAACCCTTACTTTTTACATCCATGTCATTTCCTCCATATGTTATTTTTTTGTATGCTTGACGCCAAAAAAGTTTGTGCAATTTCGGAATTAAACATCAAAAAAATAACTTCTTATTCGTTTTAATTGTAAGCGGTAGCAAACTTTCACGCATCATTATTTTTCACAAACTTGTTAAAAAGTTTGTGCAAAACGAACAATCACTTGTTCTTTCACACAAACAATTTTAATTTTTTTTATTTTTTATAAATCGCTAATGCTGCTTTTACAGCCTCGCCTTTATTGATATCTGCACCATAATAATTAAGGGCGCCTTCTAAGGCAGATAATACATGGAGAACATTAGATTTTCTACTGCTGTAGCCCATATTCCCGATACGCCACACTTTCCCTTGAAGTGCACCAAATGATGACGCAATTTCCACACCAAACTCGTCTAACATAAGAGCACGAACTTCTTCACCATCAATTCCTTTAGGAATCATGATTGGTGTAACAGTTGGCATCTTAGTCGTCAAATCACCGTAAAACTCTAAGCCCATCGCTTTTATCCCCGCAACAATTGCTTGATCATTTTGAGCATGTCGTGCATAAACATTATCCATTCCTTCTTTGATCATCATTCTAAGGCCTTCATGAAGTCCATAGACCATGCTTGTCGCTTCTGTGTGATGGTTGATTCGCTCTTCACTCCAATAACGCTGCAACTGGCTTAAATCAAGATAATTGCTACTGATATGGTTTTCATTACGAACATCCTTACTTAACCCTAATTCTTTTTGATAACGACTAGTAAGTACTTTTTCTACTCGATCATTGTAAGTAATCAAAGATAAACCTGAAGGGACACTCACACATTTTTGTGTTCCTGCAATTGCAATATCGACTCCCCACGCATCTACTTCTATAGGAACCCCACCGTATGTTGCAACCATATCTACAACAAAGAAAATATCATTTGTTTGGCAGTGTTGTCCGATTTTTTCCATTGACTGCATTTGTCCGTTAGCTGTTTCACCATGAACCATAGCCACTATTTTTGGTTGAACCTTTTTGATTTCTTCAATTATTGTTTCTTGCTCAAATGGTGCATCCCATTCTTTTTCAAGGTAATGAATCTCTGCTTTCGCACGTTCACAGATTTCTCCTAAAAGATAAGCAAACCGACCGTATACTGGAATCAAAACTTTGTCTCCTGGTTCGATCAATCCAATCAATGCCGCTTCGAGGCCAGAACGAGATGTTCCATCTACCGCAAATGCTTGCTCATTTTTTGTACCGAAAGGAATTTTGATCATTTCTTTGACTTCGTTCATAATTTGTAAGAAAGCTGGATCAAATTGACCCAAAATAGAAGCAGACATTGCTCTCAAAGCCACTGGATGTGCCTCAACTGGCCCTGGCGTCATGATTGTTCTGCTTGGCACTGATATTTCTGAAAACATAATTATTTCCTCTTTTCCGTTTTAATTTTATCCTACCCTTATATTCGAAAAAGTCATTGTCACTTTTGAATAAAAAAATAGAATTTCCAGTCATTATGTACAAACCTTTCTTGAATGTAAATACACTATCATTTAGAATAGAGATACGTAAATAAATACAACATCATTAAAGATTTATCATAAAAAACTATTTTACCTTACACTACCTAGCTTAACAGAAAAAATTAAAATTTGCTTGTAGCCAAAAGTAGCATACTGTTAGTTTTTAATTTCTCTGTTCAGACTGAACAAGCCTGTTTGACTTTTAACTTTAACTAGTTGCACAAATCATTCCTTGGGAGAGCTAGGAAATTAATCGATTTGTTCCACTTTTACTATTAGGAGGGAATCCAATGACAACTTTAGAAGATTTATTAAAAATACCAAGATTTTCTGATCTAAAATTATTAACAAATCCTACAAAAGCGAATACTATTGTTGAGAGTATCGAAATTTCTGAAACACCTGACGTAGCAAATTTTATTCCAAAAAAGATCTTCCTTTTGACAACTGCAATGGTTTATAAAGATAATCAACAAGAATTGATTACTTTAATTGATTCGTTAAAAGAACAAGAAGCTGCTGGAATCGGTATTAAAGTTGGCCGATTTATTGAAACCATTGATCCTGAGGTCGTGGCTTATGCAAATAAAATCAACTTTCCTGTTGTTCAAGTGTCTAGTACTCAACCTTTAGGTGCTGTCTTGCATCAATTATTAAATTATTTATGGGATACTAAAACAGAGCAATTAAGCTACGCTTTAGACATTCAAAAACGATTTTCTAATTTGTTGATTCATGATGTGAGCATTGCACGCTTTGTCGCTGATTTCGGTAAAATGATCAATACTCCAGTGATTTTATTAAGCCCTTATCGTAAGGTCATTGCCCACTCTAAACACTTTACTCAGACGTCAAAACCAGCTGAATATTATGTTGAGCAACTTATTACTAAATATGCTAATTGGAATGAAGATAGCAACACTTCATTTATGATCGATGATTTAAATCGAGAGCCGATGCAGATTGCTGGTTTCCCTGTGACTGTGAATAGTTATTTCCCACACTACTTATTGATTTTAAATCCGCAACAAGTTCCATATCCAATGTCAGAATTCGCAGTAGAACAAGCTTGTTTGGTCTTGTCATTTATGTTGTATAAAAATCAAAAAGTGCAAGAATCGCTTGATTTTCTTAAAAGTGATTTTCTAGGTCAACTAGTAGAATACCAACAAGCGCCTCACCAGTCAAAACGAGATTGGCTTGATCTAGGTACAAATTATGGGTTAAAGAAAAGTACTCAATATCAAGTCGTCTACGCCGTTTGTAGTCAAACAAAAACCACTGCAACAAAGATCAAGTATCAACAAGAAGAAAGTGATATTGCTTTTCAATGGCTATCTGAAGCACTACCTCCTAGAATCAAAAATATTAGTATTTTTAAAGTGAAGAACACGAACCACTTAGCCATTTTGATTCAAAGTAAAGTGGATGATTTAGAAAAAATTTTAACTGAGTTGTCATTAGAATTAACTGAAAAGCTGCCGATCACTTTGACTTTTGCGTTGGGAAATTCATATGAAACGGTTGAACAAATCGCAAGTTCTTTCATCGAAGCCAAAACTGCTTATGAAGAGATGCTAACAATGACTGACGTTGTGCTTACCCATGGCTATCATCCTAAAGGAATGAAAAGTTTATTTGAAAAAATGAGCCTTGAAGATATTCATTACTTCTGCGAAACGACGCTTAAAGAACTTGCCTATCCTGTTGAAGATTCATTTATCGAGCTTCGCAAAACACTTCAATGTTATTTAAGTTTTCAATGCGAAATCTCAAAAACAGCCAAAGAAATGTATCTACATCGTAATACGATCAAATATAGAATTGATCATTGTGCGAAGATACTTGGGAAAAGCATTCAAGATCCGACAAATAGTTTAAATCTGCGTTTAGCATTAGAGTTATCAGAACGATCGAATCAACATCAATAAATAAAAAGAGAAGTTGGAAGAAACAGGTAGCGTTTCTTTCAACTTCTCTTTTAGTGATTTAACCTACGATTCTTGTTCCTGCTCTTCCTAATAAAGCCTGGTCAGCATCTTCTAAAGAACAAATGATTGCTGTTTTTCCTTGTGATGCAAATCCGATAGCAGCTTCCATTTTTGGTCCCATACTACCGTCAGCAAAATGACCCTCGTCCATGTATTGTTGTGCTTGTTTTACAGAAATAGTTTCTAATTTTTCTTGATTTTCTTTTCCGTAGTTAATGTACACATTGCTGACATCCGTCAACATCATGAAGACATTTGCATCGATTTGCTCCGCTAATTTTTTACCGGTGCGGTCTTTATCAATAACAGCTTCGATTCCTTTTAATAATCCATTTTGATCACGAACGACTGGAATTCCACCACCGCCACCAGCAATAACGATTGTATTCCGATTTAATAAATTAACAATTGCATCTACACCATGGATCGCTTTTGGTTGTGGAGAAGGTACAACACGACGGTAACCACGACCAGCATCTTCCATCATTACCCAATTTTTCTCTTGTTCCATTTGTTTCGCTTCTTCTTCTGTATAAAAAATCCCGATTGGTTTGTTTGGATTATTAAACGCTTCGTCTTCAGCTGAAACTTCCGTTTGCGTTAATAGTGTAATAACATTACTCGTTAACCCTTTCGTTTCTAACGAATTTTTTAAGCTTTGCTCTAACATATATCCAATAAAACCTTGTGATTCAGCATTACATACATCCAAAGGAAATGGTGGAACTACATCTTTTGCTTCTTCATTTTGTCTTAGAATATTCCCAACTTGCGGACCATTCCCGTGAGTTAAAACGATTTCATAATCAATTTCTTCTATCTTTGCAACCAACTCTGCACTTAGTTTGACATTGTCTAGCTGTACCTCAAGTGTAGCTTCCTGGTTTGGTTTTAAAATTGCATTGCCTCCCAATGCGATTACGACACGATTTGCCATAAAAATCCTCCTTCATTTACTGCTTAGTATTTTAGTGGTCGTTATGAAGCCTGCCAATAAATCAACACCTGATGTGTGCCCTACCGAGATGACTTCTTTAACTATTTGTTCAATTTTTTCTTCACTGCTAGTTGTTGATAATCCTTCAATTAATTTAAGAACAGGTTCACTAAATCGCCCTGATAGTGCGCATAACAAATAATGCTTACTGATATCTGTTGTCACAGACTGTTCTGCTAACAGATTAGTAAGTAGTAAATTCATTAATAGAGAACTCTTTTCATTCAATAAAAACCTTGCAGCAAGGTGTCCAACGATCATGTCATCTCCAGACGGGGTTAAACCCATCCCTCTACCCATCAGAAAATCCAGCCCTGATTTTTGTTGTGACTGATTTTCAGAACACAGCGCAACAATTGATTCTTTAAATGGATTTGCATCTTCTAAAAACTGAGCGATTGATTGCTGACTCCCAGTTTCTTTTACGAGTGAGTCTGAATAGGATAACAAGTTTTCTTTACTAGTTTCTATCAGGCTACTCGGTCCTGTATCTACTAAAGATGAATATGTTTTTGCGTGTATCAGTAATAAATGGTTTTTAGAAAAATGCACGCAGTTATGGTTCCATGTAATTTGTTCTCCAATTTCAATTGTGGATAACATTTGTGAAAAAGAATCGGCTTGTAAGTAAATACCGTTTGGCATAAAAGGATAGTTAGTGGTCGTGATAACCACTAACTGTTGTTTCCTCTCATCTTGAATATTGAAACTATTCTTATACTTACTGTGAACATGCCATTTTTTTTCTTCAAAGTTATCGGTTAAAAGAAACTGATCAATAAAACAAGCATTAACGAACAATATCTTCACCTTTTATTCTGTAAAACCTAATTTTTTCGCATAAGCTAAGACTGCTTTTTCAAAACAGTCGATCGGTGGCGTTACTGTACCTGCTCCGATTTGGCCTAAACCTGCTTTTTTATTTGCAATCCCTGTATTGATTACGGGAAGAATTCCTGTTTCTACCACTTTTCTCGCATCGATTCCTAAACAAATTCCTTTGAAGTCCCAAGTTGGAACTGGGAAATTAGGGTTAGTATCAATACAGATTTCAGTCATTTCATTACTTGTATTCAACGCATCATAAAAGCCGCCTGAACCAACAAAACGAGTAACAGCTGGGGCTGCGATCATCGCCATACCACCGACACCAAACGTTTCAGTGATCGCACTATCCCCCATATCAGGTGCAGCATCAGCTTCGCTAAACCCTGAGAAGTATAAGCCTTGAGGCGTGTTAACTGGTCCAGTAAACCATTCATCCCCCATACCAGCAATACGAATACCAAATTCATGGCCATTTCTACACATTGCCGTTACAATTGTTCCTTCTTGAATTTGTCTTGCGCCATCCATGACAGCTTTCGCTGATGCCATCATGATGTTTAAGAAAAATTGATCGGTATCTGCTAAGAACTGAACAACTTCTTCACGCTTCGTTTGGTCGATTTCTGTCAACCCAACAATGATTGGTGCCATTTCTTTCAAGAAAGCGAGAGATGCAGCAATGTTACGTTGGTGGAATTCATCCCCCATTGCAATTGCTTTTGCAACTAATACATTGATGTTTAAGCCATCTTCTTTTGTTTTCAATGCCGCACTTAAAACAGGAGCTAAAGTATCTCTCATCCATCTTAAACGAGTAATTACTTCATCAGAATAGGCACCAAATCGTAATACTGCGCCAATCCCTTCGTTCATTGTGCAGAACGCACGATTCCCGTCTGTTTTGTTTTCAACAACTAAAACTGCCATATTCGCTGATGTGATCCCACCCATTGGTCCAACCGCATTTACATGATGACATGGAATTAATTTAACTTCACCAGATTCCAGCATTTTTCTGGCTTCTTCTTCGGTTTCACACCATTCTTCAAATAATGCTGCTCCAACACAAGCGCCTTGAATCGGGTCAACCATTTTATCATAAGTGATTGGAGGTCCTGCATGAAGTAATACTTTTCCTTCGTTTAATTCTGGAATTACTGATTTTGCTGGTACTACATCTAATAAGAAAGGAGAACCAGCAACGATTTTTGCTGCTACCGCTTGGTTTGCTTCATCGATTGTTTTATATGCCATTTTGATTTTCCTCCGTTAAAAGCTGAATGAGCTTGATCAGCTCCGACTGAAAAATAGGAAAAATAGAAGGTGGTGCTTTTTACCACAATCTATTTTTATCTTTTTTCTGAGGAACTAGCTCAGTAAGCTGGATAATTTATTTAGCTAATGCTACTTTATTTAAGAACTGTAATGCTTTTTGCAGTGTAATGTTTCCTCCAGCAACTGGCTGCCAGTCGTATTGAACAACCTTACCACCATGATTGATGATTGCTTCAGAGAAACTACGTAAACCAACATTAATAAATCCTTGATTCGTCAATAATGCTAACATCGCTTCTGTTGGTTCAATCGCGATCGGATTCACTGCTGGTGCTGCTTCGATTGCTTTATCTGTTTGAGTCAATGGATGATCTAAAATAGCTAATGCTAAACGTACTGCTTGCGCGTTACTATCGCAAAGGATCACACCAGCCTCTTTCATAATTGTTTCTTGTTCATGAATATTCTGAGGATCTTCATCCGTTCCAACAATCGTACCGATCACAAATAATTCTCTGCCATCAGAAGCCGCTTTAGCTTTGATCTCTTTGATGGTTGGTGCTAGTTCTTGCGCCATGTTAGCATGAGAACCGTAGCCTAATACAACATCTAGAAGAATGATTGCTGTTTCAGGATCTTTTCCAGCTTCTTCTAACATTTCTTTGCGTTTTGTTGGATCGATCATTGGGTGAGGTTTTCCTTGAGTATAAACATCGTCCCCTAAGTCAATGATTTCATGACCTTGATTTTGTAAGATAAAACCTTCAGGCGCATGTTCGTCACCTGTTAATGCTAAACCTTCTTTGATCAACATTGCCGCTTCATAAGCAAGCGTTCCACCAGAGTATAAACCTTTAACATATTTTTGTTCTGGTTTGAAAGAATGTGTTGGTACAGATAGTGTTTCTTTCACTGCTGTAACAGCTTCTTTATTCAATAATTGAACTGCTGTTTGAGCCGCTTCTTCTAATGTATAAGCACGATAAAGGTTTTCTTCGTGAGACGTTGGTTTTTCGCCTAGGAAAATCGTTACAGCAGGTTTCGAGATACTTCTTAAAAGATTTAAAACTTCATCACGAACTTCTGGTGCAGGTGGTTTAGAAATCACCACAACCACTTCAGTATTAGGGTCTTTCTCTAATGTCATAATGCTGTCTTTTAAAGTGATTCCGCCAATTTCAGCTTTTAAGTCACGTCCGCCAGTACCGATTGCATTCGTTACTCCGCCCCCTAATTTGTGGATAATTGTCGTTACTTCTTGAATACCAGTTCCAGAAGCACCTACAACACCAATTTTCCCTTTACGAACAGCATTTGTAAAGGCCACAGGAATACCATTGATGATACCAGTACCACAGTCAGGGCCCATCAATAATAGACCTGCATCATGTGCTTTTTCTTTGAGGCGTTTTTCATCTTCTATCGCAACATTGTCGCTGAAACAAAAAACATGTTTGCCTTCATCTAACGCTTTCTCAATTTCAAGTGCTGCATGCGTACCAGGAATCGAGAAGACAACTACACCAGCATCTTTACCAAGCTCAAATGCTTTATCCCAAGTTTTTACGACTTCTTCGCCTGAAGCGTCGCCGCCACCTTTTGTTTGTTCTTCTAAAAATACATCGATTTCTGTTAAGACTTGTTCGATCAGCGAATCATCTTCAATGTCTAATACGATTACCATATCATTTGATGAAGCTTTTTCTAACTCGTCTGTGTATAAACCACCCGTTTTAAAGATATCTTTATTTGCAGGTGTCCCCATCATAACGGAAACATTATGAACGCCATCGATTGTATTTAATTTGTTCGTCAATAGCATCAATACGATTGAATCTTGATAGCTATTTGCTTTTATAATTGTGTGCAGCATTGAAATTCCTCCTTAAATTATATGAAACAATGTTCCGCTTTGTACTTTTCACCATTCGTTCATTTCATTCATTATGGTTCAAAGTAAACGTGTAGTGAGCTCGCCATGTCTCAACTAAAAATAGGAATTGACGAGACTGAAGCGGAGCGTAGTGACTCGAGTGTGAAGCTAGATAATTTTTTTAGCAAAATATCATTCCGCAAATTTATTTTTGTGATCATAACGATCATAATGAATAGCATCACTGATCAAATATTCGTAGATATCATCTACGATTTCAATGCCATTTTCTTCATAATTTTTTTCTCGTGCGCGTCCGCGTTCTCCAGGATAATTGACTTCTGTAAAACCAGGACTTGGGCTAATTTCTTTTAATTCGTCTAACATTGTCGAAATATTCTTTTTGAAAACATCTATTCCAATAAAGAAATCTGGGTTGATTACAATATGGAGCTGACCTAATTCACGCCCTTTTGATAGGTCATGATACATAGACGAAACATGTTTACCAAATGGCACTCCTAGTAAAATCCCAGATAGAATATCTACCATCATCATCAACCCATAGCCTTTTGGTCCAGCGATTGGAAGTAATGCATTGACTGCTGTTGAATCAGTTGTCGGATTTCCTTTGGCGTCAACTGCCCATGTATCTGGGATTGCTTCTTTTTTTGAACGAGCGTGAAGGATTTTTCCCCAAGCCTGAACAGTTGTCGCCATATCAAACGTAATTACACGGTCATCATTACTTGGGGCAGCAAAAGCAATTGGATTGGTTCCAAAATAAGGTTCACTTCCTCCAAATGGTACAACCATTGGATCAGATTGACAAACAGAAAGAGCTACCATGTTTTGTTTTGCTGCTCGTTCAACATAATAGGCAAGCGCTCCACTATGAGAGATATTACGGATTCCAACAACAGCTACCCCATTTTTCTTTGCCATTTCGATTGCTAGATCCATTGCTTTTTCTGCTGCAACAAACCCAGAACCATTGTCACCTTCAAACATACCACAACTAGGAGCTGTTTGGTTAAACGAAAAAGTAGGATCGTTGGTGATACCGCCTTTTGCAATTCTTTCCGAATAATATTCCACGCGCATCGCACCGTGAGAATGAATTCCTCTTGCATCTGCAAAGGTTAAAACACCACTTACGATTCTTGCATGTTCTTCTGACAAACCAGCTTTTTGTATTTTCTCTTTGATTAGTTGATGTAAATCCGCTTTTTTTACTCTCATTTTAAAACGCCTCCTTATTTTAAAGCGAAGCGGGCTCGTTCAGCTTCGACAGAAAAATAGGAAAAATTGACTGAGGTGCTTTTCGCCTCATTCAATTTTTATCTTTTTTCCGAGAAGCTAGCCCGCGTAGCTAGATACCATACGACAACAATTCTCCGCTCCGCTAATACTTATAAAACCAAACAACACTTTTGTGAAGCATCATAGTTCAAAAAATTTTATTTTTTCTCACCAAAAGCATTCGTATTTTCATATCGATCAAAATGAAGTGTCTCACTCTTTAAGTAGTCATAGATATTCTTAACGATTTCGATACCCTCTGACATTGATTTTTCATAATTGATTTGATTGATCTCACCTGGATAATACACTTGCTTAAATCCATCAGCTGCTGGAATTTCATGTAACTCTTCTACCATACCGTCCACTGATTCTTTAAACATCTCTAAATCAGTGAAGCGTTTTGGATCAATCAAAATATACATTTGGCCAACATTACGTCCTTTACTAATATCGTCATACATTGAAGAAACGTGTTTTCCAAATGGTAAGCCTAAAAGCATACCTGATAAAATATCTACCATCATCATCAAGCCATAGCCTTTTGGTCCTGCAATCGGTAATAATCCATTGACTTTGTGAGGATCAGTTGTTGGTTTCCCTTCTTTATCAACTGCCCATGTATCGGGTATATCTTTATTTTTAGAACGAGCATCTAAAACTTTACCCCATGCTTGGACCGTTGTTGCCATATCAAAAACCACTGGCTCATGACCTTTTCTAGGTGCTGCAAAAGCAATTGGATTGGTTCCAAAATAATTTTCTTTGCCACCAAATGGTACAACCATCGGATCGGATTGACACATTGCTATGGCAATCAAATCTTGTTGCGCTGCTTTTTTCACGTAATAAGATAACGCGCCACTGTGGCTGATTTTAGAAATCCCGACTGCTGCAACTCCTGATTTTTTTGCCATGTCAATAGCATAACCCAATCCGACATCCGCAACGAATTGTCCAGCTCCATTTTTACCGTGGACGATTCCTGAACTTGGTCCAGTTTCTTCGAATTCTATTTCTGGTTCAAGCGTTACGCCGCCTTTATCGATTTGTTCTGCATAATATTCTACTCTAACAGCTCCATGTGAGTGGATGCCGCATGCATCTGCAAATACTAAATGTCTTGCCACTTCGTCTGCATGTTCTTGTTTTAAACCAGCTGTTGTCAATTTTTTTTCAATTAAATCATGCAATTCTTCTGGTTTCACTAAAACAGTTTCATTCATTCTTAAACTTCCTCTTCAAATTAAATTTCTGGATCACGATTGCAATCTTTTGAATAAACGTACATTAAAGGCTCGTCACGACCTACAGCATACGCTGCTTGTTGAACATATGAACTCATGAAAATGTAGTCCCCTTTTTCGACTAGCATCCATTCATTGTCTAAGTTGTACATTCCTTGTCCAGAAAGTAAATACGCACCATGTTCTTGATAATGTGTTTCAATATAACCATGACTTGCTCCTGGTTCAAATGAAAGAATGTGGAAGTTCATATCAAAGCCTAAATCTTTAGGTAAGAAGTCCCATAAAAGTACGTCTTTCATGCCTTCGTACTCGATTGGTTCCATATCATTCACATTACCGACTACTTTATGCGCTTCGTAGCCTTCCAATGGTTGATAACGTTTTTTGTATAAGAAAATTTCAGTATCTGCATCTTGCCCATTTTCTAGGTACATCAACGTACTTGCAGGAAGATATGCATAACCACCTTTTGTTAGTTCATGTGTCTCAGAACCATCATTGACTTTTAAAATACCATCGATTACATAGACGATTGTTTCAACACCTTCTCCGCCGAAACCACGTTGGTTTTTTCCATCTTTATGCATTGTAATGATATAATCAACAAAGTTTGCTCCTAATTGTTTAGAACCTAAAATCGAGCAGTCACAATTTTCAAATCCAGGAATCACGTTATTTACTAAACCATCATGAGGAATCAATGCATAATTATTTTTTTTGATAACAGCTCTAGAGGATAATAAACCATCTAAATAACCTGTTTGATTATTTTTATAACCCATTTTTATTTCTCCTACTTTCTTTTATTTATAAGCTAATTCATATAATGTGCTCGCCAAAACTTTAACACCGTTCACTAAATCATCAATATCTGTCGCTTCTGCAGGATTATGACTGATCCCATTGATACTTGGTACAAAAATCATTGCTGTTGGGAAATTTGGCGCAATAATTTGAGAATCATGTCCAGCTCCGCTATGCATTACTTTGTATTTCATATTTTCAGCAATAGCTGCCGTCTCGATTGCTGTTACAATTTCTTCGTTCATTGGAACTGGTGCTTCGTCCATCCATAGGTCGATATCGATTTCTAAGCCATGTTTCGCCGCAATATCTTTCATTAGTTGTTCAATTTCTGCCGTAAATGAATGAAGTTCTCCACTGTCTGTATGACGACAATCCATTGTAAACAGAACTTCACCTGGTACTACATTAACTGTATTCGGTTTCGGTTCAACTTTACCGAATGTCAATACAAGAGGATCGCCAACTTCTAATGCACGATCGATCGCTTGTGAACAAATCTTAGAGAAAGCGTAAACAGCATCTTTACGGTATCCCATTGGTGTTGTTCCAGCATGATTGGCTTCACCTTTCAAGACAATCGTATAACGTCTTTGACCTGCAATATTATTCACGACACCAATTTGCAATTGTTCTTTTTCAAGAACCGTTCCTTGCTCAATATGAATTTCTACGAATGCTTTGATATCCTCTCTAGATGCTTTAGTCTCATCTCTAAAATCAAAACCATGACGTCTCATTTCTTCAACAAACTTCAATCCTTCAAAGTCAGCGATATCAATGACATCTTCTTTTTTCGCTTCGCCAACGAAATTTTTACTTCCCCAGAATACTGTTGGGAAACGGCTCCCTTCTTCTTCCGCCATTGAAATAACTTCTAATGAACGTTTTGGTTTACCGTGAGTTTCTAATAAATATTGGATTGCAACATACGCTGCGATTACACCAAATTGACCATCTAAATTCCCACCATTCACAACGGTATCGATATGCGAACCAGATAAAATCGTTTCTTCCGGATGTTCTGTACCTTCTACTCTACCAAAGAGGTTGCCGATCTCATCAAATGAAGCTGTCATACCGATAGCTTCTAATTTTTCTTTTACAGATTTTTGCGCTTCCAACCAAGAATCTGAATACAATAATCGTGTCATTCCACCCGTTGGATCGTTGCCAATACTTGATAAGTGATCAATATTTTCTTGTAAAACGTTTTTTAAATCCATTTGATACATCTCCCTCTTTTATTATCCTATTCATTGTAAGCGGTTGCCCGTTTTCATACACTATCCATATTTCACAAATTAACCGCCATCTTTGTGCGCATTAAACATAAAGACTGGGGCTATTTGGGTTAAAATAGAAATAAGTTAGTGAAATTTATTTAGATTTGTAAACTAATTCTTCAAAAAATGGTAGAATGCAGATAAGTCAAAAAGCTTCTCAGTCATTTTTGAGAAAATGTTACCATGCTACTCATTTGCTTTGCAACGTGTAAAAAACACAATGTAATTAGAAATTGCTATTGATTGCGCCTGAGATTGTTCTTGCACCAAAGGACTTGGTACACGGTCTAGTAGAGCGGTGCGTTGTTACATAAAATTCAAGGAGGACTTTTAATGATAAAACAAACATTTCTTTACAGTAAACTAGATGAGTTAGATTTATCCATGACTTTTTACTCAAATCCAAACGGGTCTTCTGCAAAAGCGACTCTTCTCTACTTCCATGGTGGTGGACTTCTTTACGGAACCAAGGATGATTTGCCAGAAATTTATTGTAAACTTTTGGTAGAAAATGGTTATAACTTATTGGCTGTCGATTATCCATTAGCTCCTGAAGTAAAACTGCCAACTATTATTACTTGCATAAAAGAAGCAATTAATTGGTTCTTGGAACATTATCAAACAGCATTAGGTCTAGAAAATTCTGATTATTTCTTATTTGGACGTTCCGCGGGTGGTTTTCTTTCTTATTTACTATCTGCTCGCTATCCTTGTCCAGAACAAAAAGGCTTAATTAGTTTTTACGGCTATTATGATTTAACAAATTCGGCATTTAATCAGCCTAGCAGCTATTATAATCAATTTCCAAAAATAGCCCCTCTGACGGCCCAAGAGTTGATTTATCCTAACCCCATTACAGAAGTTTCTATTAATGAACGGTTCTCACTTTATTTATCTGGTCGACAGTTTGGCAATTGGTTAAGTTATCTTGTCAAAACTCCTAGTGAAAAAGAAACCTTTAGTCTAACGGACGTGGAACTTGCTAAACTTCCTCCTGCATTTTTAGCCCATAGTGCAGCCGATCAAGATGTGCCCGTTGAAGTTTCTCGTATTGCCAGTGAAAAACTTTCCAATGTAACGTACGAAGAAGTTGAGCATCTCCCCCATGATTTCGATGGTGACATTACTAAAAATGAAGGACTTCAAACTTATAATGCTCTAATTAAATGGTTAGATAGCCTAGTATCTACTGCTTGATTTTAACATAATTATTTCCTTCTATTAATCTAGAAAAAGACATTCCCGATTATTCAGGAATGTCTTTTGTAGTATCTTTATTTTTCAGTTGCAGTTTCAGTAATAACTTCTACTGCACGTTTCATGCGGATATCATGTTTCAACATATCTTCAGTTAAAACTTTTTTCACTTGATCGATTGGCATATTGTATTGTTCAGATAATTCTTTGATTTCATTGTCAATATCTTCTTGAGATACTTCAATATCTTCAGCTTTAGCAATTGCTTCGATCACAAGGTTTGTTTTCGTACGAACTTCTGCTTCTGCTTCAAATTGTTTGTGCAAGTCAGCTTCAGTTGTTCCAGTTAATTGATAATACATATCTGGAGCGATTCCTTGACGTTGCATGTTGTTTAAGAATTCATCCATTGAACGGTGAACTTCGTCATGTACCATTACATGTGGAAGGTCAACGATTTCAGCATTATCAACAGCTTGACGGATAGCTGCTTCGTCTTTTGCTTCTATTGCAGCAGCTTCTTTAGATTCTGTTAATTCTTTACGGTATTTTTCTTTTAATTCGTCTAATGATTCAACTGAATCGTCAACGTCTTTTGCAAATTCATCATCTAATGTTGGTAATTCTAATGCCTTCACTTCGTGAACTTTCACTTGGAAAACAGCTTCTTTACCTGCTAAATCTTCAGCTTGGTAATCTTCTGGGAATGTTACTTTTACTTCAACTTCTTCGCCTGCTTTTTTACCAACTAATTGTTCTTCAAAGCCTGGGATGAAAGAGTTAGAACCTAATTCAAGAGAATAGTTTTCGCCTTTTCCACCTTCAAAAGCTTCGCCATCTTTAAATCCTTCAAAATCGATTACGACAGTGTCGCCTTCAACAGCTGCTTCATCTTCTTTGATTACTAATTCAGCTTGTGCATCTAATTCACGTTGGATGCGTGCATCTAAGTCTTCGTCTGTTACTTCACGGTCTTGTTTTTCAACTGTTAAGTTTTTGTATTCGCCTAATTTAACTTCAGGTTTTACAGTCACTTCAGCAGTTACAACCCAATCTTCCCCTTTATTCATGCTTTCAACATCAATTTTTGGTTGAGAGACAGGATCGATTCCAGCTTCTTTCACAGCTGCTTCATATACTTCTGGTAATACTGCGTTCAAAGCATCTTCATACAATGCTTCTTCGCCATACATACGGTTGAATACTTGACGTGACACTTTTCCTTTACGGAATCCTGGGACGTTAAGATTTTTTTTGACTTTATCGAATGCTTGTTTCAAGCCTTTTTCAATTAGAGTTTGATCAACTGAAAAAGTTAACACACCATCATTGGTGCCTTTTTTTTCAAATTTCGCAGACATTTGTTTCCCTCCGAATAACTTAATTTTATACATGAATTTATGCTATGCATACCTTTAAATAGTACACTATCACTGGTTAAATGTAAACATTTTAGGTGAGAAGAAGGGAAATAAACTGATTTTTTGAATTGTAAAATGAATTACTTCATAAACGAACTAGACTAACTTGCCTATTTTTTATATTTTTCGGCTAATTTTAAATACTCATTATGGATCTCTAAATTATTTGAACTTTTCTTTTTTAACTTAAGATAGCCTCTTTTGACAAGTTTGCTTTTTACACCAAAGTATAGCCAAGAAGCTACTCCACCGATCAATAGTGACAGCGTAATAATTGAAACAAAAAAAACAGGTTCATCATTTTGATCAGACATCATCAATAGAATCAGTGACATTAAAAAAGCTACTATACCTGAACGGTATTTTTTCTTGTAGTGCCTGTTTATTTTAGAAAATTCGTCATCTGGAAAATTATGTATAGACGGTTTATCGCCAACAACTTTTACATTTTCTTTATCTGTAGCAGTAATTAAAACTTCGTGCATAACCTCATTTGATTGGTACTCAAGATTCCAAATAGGAACGTAAACAAATTCCGAAAAAACTTCATATTTTAGATTTGTTACCGTTGCATTTCTGTTCCTATCCCCAGGTAATACTTTCTGCATCTCACTTTCAGCTGCATATTGAACGACACTGTGAAACAAGCTTTGCGTTTTCATTACTTCATTAGTGGAAATTTTAAATTGGTTTGTCCCACTTAAATAATGGTCATCATACGGAACCATTTTTGAAATCAAAGGTTTGAACGATGAAATTGAAAACAGTTTATCTGCTTGTGCATTCATTTCTTCTGAGACAGAAAAAAACGAAAAACATTCTCCTGTTATACTTCCATCACTGTATGACCAGTTTTCCATAGTATTGTCTTGATTGTTACTATAACAGATTTCAGCTCCCCAATTACATTCATAGCTTATTGTAACAACTGAAAATGGCATATAAATTTGTTTTAACGTGATATTCGTTATATCTATTGGACTCTCCTGGTCAGTGCCAATCCACTCATAAAAATGCATCTTTGCCCGCTCTTTTTCCACTTGAAAAGGGATAACTTTATCTGCTTGATAAAACCGAGAACTAGCATCCAACTCTTTCTTCGTTGAAAAAGTCGACTTACAATGGTTACACTCAAATTGCTGCTTTTCAATATTAAACACAATCGAAGATCCACAGTTTAGACAAGTTTCACCAGATTTATTTTTTCTATTCATTGCTTCTTGGATCTCATCTAATAATCTCCCACAATGCGGACAATATTTGGCATCTAAATCGTTCAATTGACCACCACATGCCTTGCATTTATTCGGGACTAGTAAACCATCAGCCACCACTTTACCTCCTAAAAATCTTTCAGATATTGTCTCATAGATTTTTTTAATAGTAAACAAAAGTAAGAGCTTTTTATAATCCAAAATACACTAAAACCTGCAACTTTCTAGCTGCAGGTCGTTTCCTTCATTTTAATAATCAAACTGACGATAATAACGTCTAATATCTAACGGATGGCAATTCAATTGTTCAACATGAGCATCAATACGTTGTGTTACACAATGCATCAACAAGAATGACAAAACTCGTCCACGATATTTTTCACTGATCCCCGCAACTGGATAATCCTTTGAATCAATAATCGTATAATTAGCGCAAATACGCGGTAACAAATTCGCTACTCTTTCAGACAAAGGACGTTGTTCATCCTCACCAATAAATAAAGTGACTGCCGTTGTTTCCTCCACAATTTCTAACGTTCCGTGTAAAAACTCAGCAGCATGGATCGATTTTGAACGGAGCCAACTTTGTTCTTCCCAGTAACACATTGCATAAGAATAAACTGCGCCCCATTGATTACCAGCTCCGATAAAATAATGCATATCATCGTGACGATGAGCTTGGGCAAATTTTAACCCAAAGTCATCCGCTTTTTTCTCAGCTTCAACTAAACCAACTGGAAGATGTTCTTCTAGTTCTTGATAATATTCTTCATACTCATCAAATTCGCCATTATTTTTCATCAATCGATCTGCTAGCATAAAGAACTTGATTTGTTCCGTTCCTGGTGCTGGATACGTCACAACATAATCACATTTTTCTGCTAGAATACTTCCTTTTGCATCAATAAAACCGATCAATGTTGCGCCAACTGTTTTAATTTCTTCCACCGCTTTGACAACTTCTTGAGTTGTGCCGGTTACAGAAGACAAAATAACGATCGAGTCTTTGGTTAAGCGGCGATTACCAGTTGTATAGTATTCAGCAGCATGTTGTACATAAACAGGTAGATTACTTTTTCCATTAATGTACGTCACTACTTGCATCGCTGAGGCATAGGTTCCGCCAATGCCGAGATAATAAATAGAATCAAACCCTTTTTCCCAAACTTCATCCACCATTTTTTCAACTTGTGGACGTAGTGCTAAAGCCCCTTTGATATCTTCTATTTGCTTTGTTTCGTTAAATTTTAACATGGTTTACGCTCCTTAAATTTTACTTTTTAATACTTGGTCAAAATCATCAAAAATTCGTTTATTTAAATCGATTCCTTTACCTGTAGCAATTTGATATGCGAGGTATTGGAAGGGAATCACTAATAAAAGTGGACTGATTTTTTCAGGTGTTTCAATAGATAGACTTAGTGTTTTAGGCTCTGATGTTGCACTCGTTGTAATCGTGTAACAGACAGCAACATATTCACTTAAATAAGTCTTTAATGCGTGGCTTCTTTCATGCAGTCCATTGTCATTTTCAATAAAAAATAGCGAATGGTTACCGTTTGCTTCTAGATAGGGGCCATGCATATACGCTTCCAGTTCAAACCCTTGAGAGGGTAAACGAACCGTTTCCGTAAATTTGGTTTCAAATTCTTTAGCCGTCCCTAAATTTGGTCCATAGCCAATCGTAATAAAACGTGAGCCAGCAAGTAAATCTGCTTGATTCTTTAACCAAAATTCGGTCGTTTTTTCAATAACTAGATTGATTTGACAAATAGCGTTCTTTAATTCTGATAATTCACTTTTTAATTTCACTTGATCAACTGATTCATTTTGATACGCTATACGTAACCCTAACAACATTAAATTCAACACAGTTGCTAGATATCCTTTTGTGACAAATCCGACCGTCTCAATGCCCATATTTAACTCTACTACTTCATCCACCACTTCCGTGATTGGACTTGTCGCGTCACTGGTTAATGCAATTGTTTTGATTGATCTCGTCTGTGTTAGTTTTTCTACTGCTTGAATGGTAGACGTACTTTTACCGCTTTGTGAAACCGCAATGATCAAATCAATGTTCGGATCGATTTTTCCATAATGTAGAAAATTAAACGGTTCTTCTATTTGAATGTAGACTGGCGCCGTCTCTTCTATATAGTTTTTTGCAGATAAGCAGGCATTATAAGAAGACCCCGTCGCTAAAATCAAGCAGTGTTTAACATGCTTCACATCGGTTTGCGCAACATCAAATGATTCAATAATGTTTTCCAATGTTTCTTGTTCTTGATTAATATAATCCAACATTGTTTCCACTGAATCTCACCTCACTATGGATTTGCTTAAAAAATCCCCACTAAAGAACCCAAAATCCCAACAACAGCCATTCCTCCAAGAATTGCTAAAGGTTTGACTTCTTTTTTCAAAAGATAGAAAACTGCTCCAAAAGTTACTAATGGCAACAATTTAGGCATAACATCATCAAAAATACTTTGCACGGTCACAGCCGTTTCACCACTACCACTGATTGTAACTGGAATCGAAATATCAATCATTGAGGCCGTCATTGCCCCAACCACCATTAATCCAATAATCGAAGCGCCTAAAGTCAAACTCTCCATCATCCCGTTTGCTTGAATCTTTTTCAGAAATCCAGTTCCCAATTTATAGCCCCAACCAGTAAAGAGATAACGTAAAATAATATGTGGCACGTTAAAGATTAGTAAGAATAAAATCGGACCTAAAGCATTCCCTTGCAGAGCCAGTGAGGTGCCAACTCCAGTTGCGATCAACCGTAATGTTCCCCAGAAAAATGAATCTCCTAATCCTGCTAAAGGTCCCATCAATGATGTTTTGATACTATCGATCGTACTCACATCAAATTGTTCATCTAGTACATTTTCTTCTTCCATCGCCGTATTGATCCCTAATATCAAGGTCACAATATGAGGAGTTGTATTGAAAAAAGCCAAATGACGTTTCAACGCATGCGCCATATCCGTTTTTTTAGGATACAATTTCTTCAAAATCGGAATCATCGCAAATACATACGCCATATTCATCTGACGCTCATAGTTCCAAGAAAATTCCATTTGGAAAGACCGCCAGAAAACACTATTCAATTCTTTTTTGGTAATCAACTTTTCAGGTTGTTCTTTAGAAGTCTTCGTCATCGTCAATAACCTCCCCATTTGATGTTTGGATCATTTCTTTGCCTTTATTGTGATTCATGATATTGACCACGATTACAGCTGTGATCGCCCCTAAAATTGCAATTCCTGTAACTGGAATTTCTAAATAAGCCATTAAAGCAAAACCTAAAAAGAAGTATGGTGCTACTTGTTTATTGATCAATAAACGCGCCAACATTGCAAAACCAAGAGCTGGAATAATACCCGTTGCAACGGATAAACCGTGTTGAACAAACTCAGGAATCATATCTAATAATCCCTTGATCGTGTTACTCCCTACAGCAAATGAAATCGAAACTATGAGTGCTAACATCAGAGACAACCCAAAACCTGCCGCCAAATGCATTCGTTCTACCCCTTTATAATTCCCATCATCTGCATAATTATCTGCTTTTTGGCTCATTGTTGGAATCACCAAGCCTAGATAGACATTCTTCAAAATCAGCGTTAAGGTTGCAATCGGCAATCCCAAAACTAGTGCCGTTTCCGTTCCAGCACCCGCAGTAATTGCAAAAGCCGTTCCTAAAATCCCACCTGTTACTACGTCTGGCGGAATCGATGCTCCTACTGAAAAAGAACCAATAAATGCTAATTCCAATGTTGCCCCCATAATAATACCCGTTTTAATATCTCCTAAAACAATCCCTGTAAACAATCCTGTCACAATCGGTCGGGATAAAAGTGACGTACCTAAGGCATACTCAGACTGAGCAATAAATGCGATAACACCTAACAAAATTGCTTGTACAATCATTTCGATCTTCCTTTCTAAAATGCATCTAAAGCAGCAACTTTTTTATCATTGGGTACTTGTTTGATTTCTACATTGACTCCTTCATTTACTAATTCCTTGACCAACTGTTCTTCATCAGGTGTAATATTTATCGCCTTAGAGATATTTCTAGTTCCTTCTCTCACTTTCATTCCACCAAGATTGATATGTTTGATTTCTGGACATACTTTCGCTAATTTATACGCATCCGCTACACTTTCAACGACGATAAACAACTTATATTTATCCGTTACGCCACTTTGTAAAGCACTGATTGACTCTTCAATAGTTTTAATCACCAGCTTAACTCCTGCCGGTTTGGCTAACTTGATTGTCGTTTTGCGGATATCATTTTGCGGCACATCATCATTCGCAATCAAAATACAATCTACCCCTAAACTTTGGGTCCATGAAAATGCAACTTGTCCGTGTAATAAACGATGATCTACTCTTACTAATTTAATCATGATTGATTTCCTTTCTCTTTTAAAATTCTTCTTCTTCGTCTTTTGCTTTCAACACGTTACAATACTGAATCGTTTCTTGAGACGTTTTTATTGCTTGTATAATCAACTTCTCCAAGGAGTCTGTGATTTCCAATTGGGTATAAAGCTCAATCAATAAAGACAAATTTAATCCCGAAACTACATGTACATTCGGTCGTTCAACATACTTAAAAAATTCATTATTCACGCTACCACCAAAAATATCTGTGATAACCAGTAATTCATTTTTTTGATTTTCAAAAATAGTCGTTTCAACTGTTTCACCTAAATCAAACTCTTCTTCTATATAGGCACAAATAACTTCTACATTTGTTGATTTCCCACAAATCAGTTCTAAAGATGTTCTAATTCCTTGCGCAAAATTTCCATGTGTCGCTAAAATAATTTTTCTTGCCATCCTGTTCACCTCACTTACACTTTATTAATAGCAAAAAGGATGCCAACTTTATTGGCACCCTTCATTTGCTTATTAAAAATCACTTTCATCACTGATATACTCGGTGTTTTCAACTAACACATCATAAACATAAGAAAGTTCTGAATCTGGGATATTGACACTATAGACTTTCTCTATGACAATAAATGCTTCTTTGATATCCCGTAGCTCTTTTTCATGACACTCCTGCAACCTGTCAAAACCACTATAGACTTCGATTGGCACATTTCGGATCAATCGTTCTACCAAACAGCTAACATGAACATACAAAGCTAACTTTCGATCATTGCTAATCCGCTGACCTAGTCGTTCTTCTAACTGTTTCATAAAGCCTTCGATTTGTTCAATGATTTTTTCTGTATCTAAAATCGTTACAGATTGAATTACACGATCCAATGAAAAATTACGAATCAATTGATTACTAAATTCTTCCTTCGAATCCAATATTAACTCTTTTTTCAACCACTCTAGCAACTCTTCGATCCCAATTCCTGCAATTAAGTCCTCTAATGAAATAAAAGGAACATTCTCTACGACTGGATTGGCTGTACCAACAATACCAAGCACATCATAAAACGAAAAAGCTTTTTCAAATTCCACAGGATCACGTAACTGACGGAATTCACATGGGATAAGTTTGACAGAAGTCGTACTTGGTAAACTCTTTTCAAGTAGATTACTAATTTGTACAGCCGTTCCAATACCCGTGGCACAGGTCGTGAGGATGATTTTTTCTTTTGTTGTTTCTGGCTTAATCATCTCCCATTGAAACGGATGGCTGCATATCGCATTAGCTGGAATTTCACCAAGTTGTTGTTTCTTTTGAATTGCTTCACCCACCGCAATCGCTAAACTAGTTGTTACATTGTTCATCAATAAGATAGGTGCCGCGCTTTCTTTTGAAAAATAACGATGGATTTCTTTTAAAGAGCCCATATCAAATAAAATAACCAACCCATTTGACGTATCATTCCGCTCGATGTATTGTATCAGTTTCTCAGCAATCTTCTTCGGCGTAACATCTAGTGGCATATCAAAAGACTGAAATAACAATTCATTCAACATCCGATTAGCCACATTAGCAATACTGCTAGCAGTGGCGTAACCATGTGCCACAATCACCGCTTTAGGATAAGACGTTTCTTTGGTATAACCTAGATTATCAATATAAACAGATAGAATAATCCGATCCATACTAGAAACTTCAATGTCCAATGACATCTTAACTAAGTTTAAAATCTGTTCTGCATATCGATAACTATTTGGTAACTTGGCTTTGATATCCATTAAAAAGGTCTCAATCAACTGAATCATCTCGCTTTCTGGTAGCCATTCCACGTAACGTCGTTGAAACAGATAATGACTGATTGCATAAACCAAACTACCATTAAAACTAATTTGATAAGCAGATTCAATTTTTTCTAGCATCTGTCGGACGTGCTGTGTAATAAATAGCAACATTTCATGCTGTTGGTCTCTTTTTGTTTCAAATAATAAATAATCAAAGAGATAATCGATTTCCTTTGAAATCAAGCCCACTGAGGTGTTGATATCTGATTGATTATTTAGATAGGTTAGCAAGATTTTTTCATAACTTTGAATAATTCTTTTTTGTTCTGGTTCACTTTCTTCAAGTAAATACTCCAAACTACTTTGACCATCGATTCTCAAAAGTGATTCGGCTTCTGAAAAAGTGGATTCATAATTTTCTGTTAGTAAATAAGTAGGCAATGAATGTAAGGTAATCGGAATTTGCTCTTTTTCGTGATTTACAGTAAAACTTTTAGCTGTAATAATCTTGATCAGGTTTTTCAATTCGCCTACATTTCCTTTGTATGAACGATTTTCTAACATTTTAATGACTTGTGGTGAGACGAGTAGCGGTTTTAAAATGGTTTGCTGTTCTTCAAAGAAAGATTGAATAATCAACTGCTTTCGTTCTGCCTGAGTCCGTTCATTAAGCGCTGGAATTTTGATTTGTACTGGAATTCGTCTTAAAAAAGTCGTTAAAAAGGTGCTATTCACCTCTTCCGTTGTGGCAAACGCTAAACGACAGTTAACAGCAATTGGATGATTGCTTTCACCCATTTTATAAATAACTCCTTGATCCAAAAATGTGAATAATTTTTCTTGTCCTTCAGCGCTTAAACGATGAACTTCATCCAAAAATAAAAAACCATCTGCGGCTGCTTCAAAAGCACCCATTTTCTCAGTATCTGCACCAGTAAATGCTCCTTTTACATGACCAAATAAATAGCTGGTCAATAATTCAGGATTATCTGCATATTGCGCACAATTTACTGTGATAAAAGGTGCATCATTCGCTAATAGGTCATTCGCTAAACAAAATTGATAGAGTAATTGAACGAGATAACTTTTACCCGTACCACTTTCTCCTGTTAACAATAGCGGCAACCCGCCATTAGGATAAAATGCCGCCATTTTCAATTGTTGAATCGTTTGTGCTAAACTACCACGATTACCGATTACATTCTGGAAAAAATCAATCTTTTTATCAAAAATCGGTTTCTCTTTTTCAATCTCTGATACGTTTGGATAAAACGAATTTGTTAATGGATAGTTTTGCAATTCAAATGTTTTTTTATGAAAAAAGTAGACAGGGCGTGTATTGACCTTGACTAAGATCCCTTCGTCTACAAGCTGATTCAAATAATGGCTCGCAGTATTTCGCTTGATTGAAAATTTTTCAGCAATATCAGATGCCGAAAAAATATCGCTTACATTTTCAGGATTGAAAAAAGATGTTTGGTTTTTTAGATAGTTTAATAGTTTTTCTTTTAACATATGATCCCTCCTGTCTTTATCATAGCGAAAGTTTTTGTAAAAATATATCTCTTTTTCCATTAAAAATAAAACTTATTTTCTTATTCTGACGATACGTTGTCTATATTGACAAAAAGTGAATTATTTGTTTTTATCGAGAGCACTAGTATGGTTGCATCAAAAAACAACACAATTGCACTACAAATGACTTTAGCGTACGATATACACCAAACATCTGAAGAGTGCGGATTCTTTAGGGGACTTTTTTTGACTGATACAAATCATTACGACAATTTCTTTAACGCAGCAACAAAAAAAGATGTTCAGCTATTTGAAGCTCAAACATCTTTAGAATCAACTACTTATCTTCTACCAATACACGAATTAAGCGCTTCGTTTCTTGAAATGCATGTAGCGCAGCTTTCCTTAAATGTATCTCAAAAGACTCAGCTGCTTCACTCCCTACAATGTCGGAAATGCCACGAATATTTAGGACAGGAATATCATAGAAACTCGCAACTTGTGCGATTGCCGTACTTTCCATATCAGAGGCTTTCACTTCTGGAAAATGTTCTTTTACCTTTGTCACGAATGCCGACTCACTCATAAAAGAATCAGACGTTACGATCAATCCATTATACAAATCATAATTGCTTGGCTTCTCCAAAGAGTTAAAAATTTCCAACCATCTTTGACTTAAACGGTAGTCTCTTGGCATTTGAGGTACTTGTCCAAACGTATAGTCAAACCCAGTTGCATCCACATCACTATAAGCGAGCTTTGTTCCATATACAACATCACCAATTTCAACCTCACCCAAAAAACCGCCCGCCGAGCCAGTATTAATAATCACATCAGGTTGAATCATCTCGCAAAGCAGACTTGCCGAAGCTGCTGCGTTGGCTTTTCCAATCCCTGTTTCCGCCAAAAATAAAGAATAGTCAGGCTGATCTAAAACTTCCTCAATCACAGTTTTACCCCGCTTCAAAATGGATTGTATTCGATAAGTATCACGAAACGGCACTAATTCTTCTTGCATTGCTGCTGCTATGACAATAATCATTTATCTGCCTCCCACAGCTTCCCAATCTCTTCTTGGACATCGACTTTTGTCCCACCAAACTGTTCTTGGATGTAGTCTTTGACTGCTTGACTATGATAGAGCTCTGCTAATTTTTTTAACGCTTGATCCTGTTGGCGATTTTCTGTTGTGACTAAAACATTGATACTTTGCTGCGTATTTTTATCAATTTCTTCTTTAAACAAAGCATCTTTCAAAACATTTAAACCACCTTCAAACGCAATTGTATTACTAATCAAAGCTAAATCAACATCTTGTAACACTCTCGGTCCAGTCGTATCATCGATCATTTTAAACTCTAAATTTTGGGGATTTTCGATGATATCAGATGGCGTTCCTGTTCCGTTGTCAAAATCCTTGGCTAGTTTGATCAAACCAGCTGTTTCCAACAATCTTAATCCACGTGCAGTATTTGCCGGATTATTAGCGATTGCAACTAATGCGCCATCTTTGATGTCCCCAACAGATTGATATCTATCCGAATAGATACCCATCGGTTCCATATAGGTTGTCGCAATCGGTACTAATTTTTGGTCGCTGTCTTGATTAAAACTGCTTAAATACCCCAACGATTGAAAAGCATTCACATCAACTTGTTCTTCAACCGTCGCATTATTTAACTGAGGTCCACCACTGATCTCTTTGACTTCTATTCTTAAACCTGCCTTTTTCGCTAAGTCTGATTTTGCAATAAATCGCCAAATATCCGCATCACTGTCGACTGAGCCTAAAACAACTTTAGTGGTCTTATTCTTTTTCTCATCTGCATCATTTTTATTCTGATTGCTACAACCCGTTACTAAAAATAATGCCAAAATAATACCAAAACCAATCCACTTTTTCATACTAGCCTCCTATGCTTTCATCTAGACTATTCTTCGTTGACATCCAAAGAGACTGATTGCTTCCAAGAAATCATTTCATCAACCCCAAACTTCATCAGCCACATCAATTACTAATTTCAGTTTCTTCCACTGATCCTCCTCCGTTAAAATATTTCCCTCTTCTGTTGAAGCGAATCCGCATTGTGGACTTAAACTCAAGCGTTCCAAAGGCACATATTTACTTGCTTCTTTGATTCTTTTTACTACTGTTTCTTTCTCTTCTAATTGCCCATCTTTACTTGTTACTAATCCAAGGACCACATGTTTTTCTTCTGGTACAAAACGTAACGGCTCAAAATCTCCAGAACGTTCATCGTCAAATTCTAAGAAAAATGCTTCAACATTTTGATTCCCTAATAATGTGTCTGCAACAGGTTCATATCCACCAGAAGTGGCCCAAGTTGAATGGTAATTTCCACGACATACATGAGTTGTTACATGTAAATCTTCCGGTAAATCAACAATAGCATCGTTATTCAAACGCAAATATAACTCTTGTAATGCTTGCGTATCATATTCGCCATTGGTCATCGTTGTCCAAAAATTTTTATCTACTAACATGCCCCAAGTACAATCATCCAATTTTACATCTCGGCACCCTAAATCATACAAAGCCAAAATCGTTTCGCGATATGCTTTTGCAATATCTTGATAAAACGCTTCTCGGTCTGGATAAAATTCATCGACTTTCTCTTCGTTAGAACCACGAACTAATTCCGCTACTAACTGGGCAGGTGCTGGAATACTCTGGCGAATTGGTGTCCCATCAGCAATTTCTGTTAAAAATTTATATTCTTCTAAAACTGGATGATCTGGATTAAACTCGATTTTTCCTGTTAGGCGAGCTGAATCTGCGCGTGTCTCTTCTCCATGAAATAAATAGCCTTGATCCATCACATTATGTTCGACACCTTTAAAGCCCCAAAAAAAATCAAGATGCCAATAACTACGACGGAACTCACCATCACTGATCACTTTTAATCCAATTTCTTTTTGCTTTGCAACTAGCTCACGAATCGCTTGATCCTCGATTGTTTTTAATTCATCTCCTGAAATCACACCAGAAGCAACATCTTCCCTTGCCTTTTTCAACGATTCCGGACGTAAAAAACTTCCTACGATTTCATAATGATGTACTGAATTTTTACACATAACTAAATTCCCCCTCTTTATTTAAATAGAAAACAAAAAAATCCCTAGAACAGTCAAAGACTCTTCTAAGGATGTATTAAACATACATGGTACCACCTTAATTCACAAAAATCCTACGATTTTTGCCTCTACTCTAATACGCCGCAAACGCTTTATATTAGGATTCTTGCTAACGGGAATAACCGTGCATCTCTAAATTAATATCTCGAAATGCCCACTCAAAAGCCATTTTCAAATTCGTTTTCTTTCACCTCTTTTCAGCTACCAAGGCTCTCTTTTAGAAATTCCACAGAATTTTACTTTCTTTTTCTACGTGTTTTTTTATTTATTTTTAATTATAATAGCAGATGAAGTGGTGGGTGTCAAATGGATCATTAAAAAAATAAAGCACATAGCATAGTAATCATTTATACTTTGTATCAGGAGGATGAAAATGAACGATAAACTAAAAAGGAAAAAGGTTTCCATCATTATTGGTTTGCTTGTAATAATAGCCACTAGCCTTTTTACACATTATTACAGTACTTATCACTCTGTCGAGGATCTATTTCTAAAAAATCGATCTTGCTGATAACAATAGTAATAAGAACATCCAGGCATTGCAACGGTTTGGCGAAAAAAATAATTATTCCAGTATTATCCCAAATAAGCAAGAAGGAACGATTACATTGACTAATTTGGAAAAAGAAAATGATCTTTCAACATTTACTCAATTAAATTTTGATAGTTCAGAAGAAGATTGGGAAATCCTGACTTTTTCTATTACTGATCCAGAACATCTTTCGACTGTGAATGATGAAACAATTTGGAAAATTAAAGAAGGGGATTCCTTAAAAAAGGCAATCAATATCTTTGGTATTCCAAATAACATGAGAAAAAATAAAGAAGGCATCATTAAAGCTACTTGGTTATGGGAAACTCAACTTTTTGGTGTCGAGTTGACGCTTGAAAATAATCGAATCACTAACATCATGATTTAATGGAAAAGTCCTCAATATGGGGGCTTTCTTTTTGTATATAAAATAGCTTTTGTTTAGTTTTTAACTCCCTTTCGTTAGATTGAAAATAGAGCATAGAAAAAATTTTTTTGTTATTTTTTCTTATATATAAGGGAGAGGGTTTTAGGTGTTATTTAATTGAGGAATGTAAGATTTTTTATTGCGAACAGCTGTTTTTTTCGGTATACTAATAGCCATAGGATAGAAATAATTAACAGTGAGAACAGCGATTATATACTTAGCCAGAAATAAGTGTACAGTAAGGCTGTTGCTCCTAACGATAAAACTAAATAATTGGCACTTCCTGATCTGGCTACCAACCAAACTAGAGAAGTTTTGATTGAACAGTACGACCTGCTTAAGCAAATCGCCAATAGTGTACGTCAAATCCTTATTTTTACATACTTTTGTCTACCAGAAGACCTCAAATCTTCTCCTTCCAAGTACAAACGTGTAAAAATAACCGTTATTTGAAGTGCCTATTGTCAACGATTGCAGGTGTAACTGTAGTCGTTTTTTTGTTGCTATCCTATAGACTTTGAGAAAAAGAATTGACAATATGGTGACAACGTTCATTTTATTCACCTTGTACTTTTTATCATCTGCTCTGTCTTATTGCCAATCGCAGTGATTCAAAGCAAAATAGGCACTTCATTTACTGGTACCACCCTGTAAATGAAGCCCTAAATAGACATTACGACCTGTCTATCCAAGTTGCCTGATTACTAGTACCGTAGCACTAGCTTCTTTATTGTACCTAATTTTTGTAAGAATTTCTAGACAGTTTTTGAAATTTCTTCAAATTGGGCTAAGAAACGCGCTATAGTTTGTTAGTCATCCCAACGATAGAGGCAGCAATCTCTATCGATTTTTTCTTTTTCTCATCTACTGATTGATGCTTAAATAAACTCTAAAAGGAGAATTTACTTATGAAAAATTCCGCACGTTGTATTAAAGCTGTTCCTTATCAGGAAATTATTGACCTTAGAGATACAGTTGAACGATTACAATCATGGCAAGAACCGTTGGCGGTTTTGGAGAAATATTTTACGAATCCAAATACGCCGATTAATAAGAAACAGGTTGTGAAAGATTATTATGCATGTTCAAAACTATTTCAAACATTTAACGCAGAATTTGAAAAGCTCAATTTGACTGCCGAAAAACAATTATCGAAAATTCAAGAAATTGGTACACTATAATCACTTATACCTTAGTCATGTTGCTATATCAATGCCTATTTGTATTTATTCTCTGATAGGTAATTATCATACTCTTCCGCAACAATTGAAAATTTCTCGAATTCATATGGTAAGACAGTTTTTGCATCCTCATATTTCATATTTGCTTTAATCATCGGATATAAACGTTGACTTAAAAATAGTTCTTTTTCCTTATTTTTAATAGGATGACCTATTTTTTCAAAAGGAAACACGCCATTTTTTATATCTGATGCGTTCTCAATAACTTGAAAATCAACGTCGATACTATCAAAAGCTTTTTTTCCATACTCTATTTTTTGAACTTCATTTAGACGCAGATGATCTACAGAAAAATAGTTTGCATTTGTTTGCTTCGATTCACGAACCAGATACAACTTATCTCCTTCAGCTTCTTCATACACAATAGCCCAGTCTGGGTTATAGTTTCCAGCGGGTGTCGGTACTTTAAACCACGAAGGCAGTTTGACAAAAAATTTAAAATTTTTTTCATTTGATGAAAATTCATCAATTAATTTTAACTCTGTATTAGAATCTAATTGGACATATTCATATAGTGTATGATCGTTAAGCTTTGATGAAAGATATTTGTTATTTTTATAAACCTCTATTTTATCTTTAAACAAGGAAAGCTGATATTCTTCTCCAGTTGCTTCGTATTGAATGCCATCTTTTAAAAGTTTAGGTAATTCCTCTATAATTATTTGAGATAGCTTTTCAACAAATGAATCTGGCTGTTGAAAAATTTGATCTATGATATTTGCTTCTTTGATTATATCTACAATATTTCTTTTTGTTGCTCCAGTATTATCCGCAATACGTTTAATAATATTAGGAATTCTTTGAACTTTAATTTCTTCACCAATTTGACTATCTATGACTTTTCGGTTTCTATCTGCATCCTCATAGCTAGTCATCATTGTACGTCTAATGACATATTCCAGCGGGTTAATCTTAAATCCATCTTGATTAATCCTTGATACAACACATTGAACAATTTGTTTATCTTCGATTTCAATAGAATATTTTGTTTTTTTATTAATTTTTCCCCACAATTTTTTAAACTCTGGATGCTCCAACGCTTCTTTTCGAAGATTAACGATTTTTTTGTCCCGTGCATTTCCAATAGGGACAGAGGTTGTTTTCAAACCAGTATCATCTAGTATTTCTTCTTGCAATTCTTTGGCAAAAAGTTCATAGGATGTATTTGCCGCTATAGTAAGAACGTTGATGTCCTCTTGTTGAATCCGTTCTCCTTGTTGATTAACAGGTAATCGTAGTCCGCGACCAATTTCTTGTCTTTTTCTTGTTTCACTTATAGTCTCATTTAAAGTACAAATTTGAAAAATGTTAGGGTTATCCCAACCTTCTCTTAATGCTGAATGAGAAAAAATAAAACGAACTGGATTATCAAAAGATAGTAATTTTTCTTTATTTTTCATGATCAAATCATATGTTTCTTCATCTACTTTTGTTGTTCCTTTAGTATCTTTAAATCCTTTTTTATCTTGGGAGAAGTAGGCACTTAATATATCTGAAACATCAGTTGTATTGTCTAGATAATCAATTGAAAATTCTTTATAGCCTTGTTTTGAAGTAAGCTCTGTATATGCTTCTTCAAACCACTTTCTAATTTTCCCTTTGCCATCATTATCTTCTGGATTCCTGAAATTAACTACTTTATCAATAAAGAACAACGAGAGTACTTTAATACCTTCTTGATTCAAAGCTTTTTCTTTTATTAAATGTGTTTTAATAGTCTCGTATATTTGAATTTTCATTATATCGTCTTTATTTTGAGTTACAGCATGCTCTTCTACAACTATATCATTATCAAAAGTTACTGTTCGTTCATTCAAATGAATAGCTTTTACTTTGTATCCTTGATATTCCGGCATTTCGTTGCTTTGTTCAAATAAATCAAAATTATTTTTAACTTTTTTCGTAACAAGTTTCGTTCCTTTTTTATTGTTCTGATAAAATTTTAATTTGGCAAAAATATCACCACGATTGTCATTCCCAATCTCCATTACTTCGACATAAGATTGAATATCTTTGATATCATTTCCATATACAGAAAGAACTTCAATTTTTTTTACATACTTATCTCTATAAGCATCTATTGGTGTGTATCGATAAATTGGATGAACTAGCTCTTTATGAGTTGCCGAATATCTCAACGTAAATAATGGATGAAACTCCTTTAATTTTGCTTGCGTTGCTTCTCCACCCATTTTCTGTGGTTCATCTAAAATAACAATTGGGTTTAATTCTTGAATCAAGTGAATTGGTTTTTCAACTTCCAGATCGTAATTCACTTTATTTAAAACATTATTATCACTATTAAAACTCTGCATTGTCATCAGAAGAATCTCGATCATATTAGAACGGTAATATGTCTCCAAATTATTAATATTCTTACTATCGTAATTAGACATGATGACAGTTTGCTTACACTCATCCTCAAGAGTTTGCTGTAATCGATCGAACTCGCTTTTAACACCTTCTTTGATTGCAACTGAAGGAACAACGATAATGTATTTTTTCCAGCCATATATTTTGGCTAATTCCACAATTGTTTTCAAGTAAACAAATGTTTTACCAGTTCCTGTCTCCATTTCAATTGAATAATCTAATTCTTTAAGTTCCTCTGATACTTTGATAGGTGCATCGCTTCTATCATTCCACTTTTGGACGTCATTCAAATTTTTTAATAGTTGATTATCATCAACAAACAATTGATTTCCATAGTTATTTATTGCCGTACTATAGTATGAAATATCTAACTTTTGATTATTTGTGGGCTGTCCTTCAAAAAGTTTAACAGCACTTTGAATGGCTCTTTCTTGGTAACTTCTTGTTGTATACTTAAATTCCATCTCTCCCACCTACACTGTTTCCATTTTTTCTTTTAACGTACCTTGCAAATTAATCTTTTGACTTTGATCTAGTGCATTGTCGTATATAATAACTTTTGAATACTCTTGATAATTCTTTATTAACCATTGATATGTTTCATCAGACAACTGATCATGTAGATAAACAAGTGTCTTTTTGTTATTCCCTATCACATAAACATGAGGAATGACCATTTTAACCGATTCATCTAATAAATATTCTTTTAGTAGCAACAATACTTCGTACACAGCCGATTCTTCATCACGAATTGAAGAAGCAAGTAATTCCATCTGAGAGGAGATACTTTCTTCATCTACCTCCTCATTCCATTGAGGAAAATTTGTATCTGTTAGTTCGAAGACTTTAAAACCAACATCTAGTTCATTAGTTAGCAATGGATTTTCAGAAATAATTTTCTCCCCAGCTCGACGAATTCGTTCTTGACCTATTTCAGTAATCGTTCTATAACCTCCTTTATATGCTTCTTGTTTCTCATTAATTTGTTCTGGCAACTGAACCATGATAAACTTTCTATTACCACCATCTTCAAAATTTTGTTGTAGCACTGCATGAGCAGTAGTAGCAGAACCAGAGAAGAAATCCATAATTATAGAATCTTTTCTTCCCCCCATATTCAATAGAAGCTTTATTAATTCTAAAGCTTTTGGAGATTGAAAGAATTTTTCTTTAGTTTTAAATAACTCATTAAATACTAACTGCCCTTTTTCTGTAAAAAATTTTTTCTCTGTCAGAAGAGATTTGACTTGCTTTTTCGTTCTATCTCCTTCAACATCAGAGTATGACTTTCTATATATTTTCCAGTTATTACTAACCTTCTTAGCAACAACTAACTCTTGCTCTTTTTTAAATTTATCTTTTCCCCATGTCCAACAACCCTCGAACCCATCGTTCCAAATAGGATATATTTCTTGCCAGTCTTCTTGCTTATCCAAGGAAACTTCGCCTTCATCACTGACAAAAATTGGATAAAATAAATTTGGTCGGTTGAATTTGCCGAATTCTCGATGTGTATTCCTAAGTTCTAATGTTCTGAAGAAACCTTTTTGATCTTTTTCTGTATAATCTTTTTTAACTTCCTCATCTGTTTTATAGACCGATATCTCACCGCTAGGTAGTTCATTTTTCGTATATATTAGTATATACTCACTAGATGTTGCTAAGTATTTATCTTGTGATCTACCTTTTGGATTATTCATAAATGTTATTTGACCAATGAAATTTCCGAATATTTCATCACATATTTTCTTCAAATTCGCTTGTTCATTATCGTCAATACTAATAAAAATCACACCATCATCAGTTAAAAAATCTCTAGCCAGAAGCAATCTAGAATACATCATATTTAACCAATTAGTGTGTTTTCTTCCAAAGGTTTCTGATTCAGTAGAAATTCTATTTCCTTCATCATCAATCAAACCAATCATTCTTTTATATTCTTCAAATGGTTGTTCGAAATTATCTGGATAAATAAAATCATTTCCAGTATTATACGGAGGATCAATATAAATCATCTTAACCTTATTAGCATACGTATCCCGTAATACTTTTAAAACATTCAAATTATCTCCTTCGATATAAATATTTTTAGTTTCATCAAATTGTTTACTTTTTTCTTTATTCGGCTTCAATGTTAATGTAGTCGGCAGGTAAGCCCCGCGTTTAGCTTGTTGTTTCCCATGCCAAGTGAATGAATAATTAAAATCATCCTCTGCAATATAACCTGAAAGTAAAGATTCTAATTCTTTGACATTCAGTTTTCCATCTTGGAAAGCCTCTGGAATAATATTTTTCAAGTTATTTATTTTTTCATCATAAAGTTTATTCTTTTGATTCGCTCTATTCATTATTCTCCTACTTTCTAAAATTCTCTTCGTTTACAGTATAGCAAAAGTTAAAAATCCATGCATGATGCTAACTGTATGAATCAGCTTTATTTGTCTATCTTAATACTAAACTTAAACTCCACAACAATTTTTTTCTAGCCATGAAACTACTTCTTCTTGCGAAAATTCATTTATAGCGATCCCCACACTCATATCTTCTAACTCACTATCCTTAACCTCTAAAATCAATCCATTTCGCTTCAAAAAAACCAATAAGGCTAAAACTGCCGTTCTCTTATTCCCATTATGAAAACAATGTTTCTTTATTAACTTTTCATATAAAATATAGGCTTTATCAAAAACAGTTGGATACAATTCTTTCCCAAATACTCCCTGTTTTGGTTGAGCAATAACCATTTCTAAAGCTCCCATTTCCTTAACCCCGATAACTTCACGTGGACTGTAACACTTAATCAACGCATAATTCATTGCAATAACTTCTTCTATCGTCAAGTACCTCATTATTTCTCAACCAAATTTTTAAACGCTTGATCGTGTTTATTCATAAAAAAATCGATATCATCATAAAATTCATTGGGAACATTATCTGATTTGATTGCCAAAGGTTTTTCAAGCGAGACTTGTCCATCACGAATAATAAAATCTAGTGTATCACCTTCATTTAGAGATAATGCTTGAATGACCTCTTTTGGTAACGATGCAATATATGAACTCCCTTGTTTTCTTGTTTTTCTTGATTTTTTTATTGTTTTAGTCATTTTTAGCCCCTCCTTGATTTTATTCATTATAACACAAAAAGAGTGTTTTTTTTTAAAACACTCTTTTTAAAAATAAATACATTTTATTGAATAACCATTTCTTTTTTTATGAACCTCATTTTTAAAACCTTATCCATCTTATAAATTACTTGATTATTCGTAAAATGAAACTTCCCCAACGTTGTATAAATAATTAACTTTGTACTAGTTGACCATCCACCGTATCGTGTTCTATACAAGCTAACCTGTGCTTTTATATCGGTAATTTGTCCTTTTTTAATGATTATTTCCTCTTTATTTATCCAAAGCTTTGTGAAACCTTGACCAGAAAAAATTCTAGCTTTCTTAAAAAAAATTTTTTTATACAGCGTTTCAAACAAAGAACTAACGACGAAAAGAACAAAAACCGTTCTTTTCACAGCACTGTACTTAATACAATTAAAAATCAGAGCTTCTAACAGGAGTCTTTTTCGTTTGCCCATTTAAAATTCTCCTCCTTCTTACATAGTATAAAAAAATTTGTCTGAAATCTAGCTAAAATCAATCTTGGCATAACAGATTGGTTCATTCCCTATTTGAGGTAAAAAGGCAGAATATCTAAAAATCGATTGACATTAAAATTCTTTTTGTGATATTATTCTTACATTAAACAGAAAAGGATGTTTTACTCGTGAAAAAATTTAGTTTGTCGTTCGTTGTTGTTGCGACTATTGTCCTGACGTTTATACCTACATTAGCGAATGCTGAAGAAGTTGGTGGTTGGTCAGAGGAAGACGGTAATTACTTAAATCCCAATGTACTCTTACCTCGTGCGGCGGTTAATCATAGAGGTAAAAGAGAATCTAAAGTTATCTCAAAAAATACTGCGTACAGAGCTCATGGTTGGACAACTTGGAAAGGCGTTTATCACTATACTACTGCTCGAATGGAAAAACACCGTGGTGGGATTGTTTTAACCACTTCAAATCGAAAATACGGTTGGAATGGAACGGAAGCTGTTTCACCTTGGTACAGAATGTCACACGGTGAAGATACAGCTGCTGCAAGAACTTACTATGGAAGATAAGCTTCTCCTCACAACAATTTAACGATTCTCAAAAGAGCTATTGCTGTTAGGATAGTTATTTCCATTAGCACAAGTGAGGTGGCAAATGAAAAAGAAAAGATTCTTCGTCTCAACTATATTGATTCTCTGCACTTATTTATTGCTCATATTTGTTAGCGAATATCAGAGACAACAGGATACATTATTTTTTGAAAGCAATGATTTATATTCAACAGGTCATCTATTCGTAAAAGAGACGTTCCAAACCTTAATTAAAGAGACATTTAAAACCTCATCTGATCTTAGCGTATTTATTTCTTTAGAAAGTAAAAACAGCGACAACGTACGAGGATACTTTTCAAAGGATTATTCTGATACCCATTTTCCACTTAGCAATGGCTCTTTTTTTTCAACATCCAATACTAAAGAAGCTTTGGTTGGAAAAGAGGTTGCTACGGTTTCAGAAAATGACTGCACTTATTATGAGTACAACAACAAAAAATATAAAGTTATCGGTTATTTAGGAATTACGAAGCCCAGTTTTTTAGATGAATCTGTGCTGATTAACGATTCCTCTCTTTTCAACATGCCAACAACGTACTTAACGATTGATGGAAAAAAAATCAATACTATTTATTATGATCGATTCGGTAAAAACAATTCCTATCAAAAGAATATGGGATTAGATAGAAAAGTAAATAGTGATTATTTTTCTCCTCTTATTTATTCACTGACATTATTTATAGCAATTGTCTGTACCGTTTTGATCGCGTATCTTATTTTTACGGATTTAAAAAAGGAAAATTTCATCAAGTATATACTAGGTACATCTACATTAAAAAAATATAAATCGAGTCTATTTTATTTACTCTCTACTTGCATCATCCCTATGTTTTTTTGTTTATTGATTTTACCTTTGTTTCAACTCATTTCCATTCATTACTTCTTTATGTACAAACTTTTTTTGACGCAACTTTTATTAATGTGTTTTAGCTTCACATGCTTCTTTATTAAAGAAGAAAGGAGCAATTTACATGGAGTTAATTTATAATCTTAAAAAAAATGGTTTACTTATTTTATTAAAAACCACTATTCTTGCTGTCTTTTTCTTTCTCCTCTATCTATTTTTATTGTTTGCTGTAAACATCAATGTAGAGCTAACCAGCAACCTTGAGGAATCGTCCAATAAAAAATTATTTACATTAACCGACACACTGACGGAACCTGATGCTTTTTATCACTTCAGACAATCAAAAACATTGTTAACTACTGTGAAATCATTCTATGAACAGTTAAATACAAAGGAGAATCTACATTTTATCTCCTCCTTTGATCAACCTCTACAAATAGAAGATTTTAAAGGAGACATAGAATTCAATGAAGCATATGGTACAGATATGGAGATTATTGGCAATTATATTGACCCAATGAACAAAAAAGAGGTTTTTGACGCCAAATGCTTTCAAGTTAACAAAAATTTCTTTGATTACTATAAACTTGAAACAGAAAATAAAGCTTTATTCCATTGGGATGACCTAGATATAGAGAATCATACATTACCGATATTATTAGGTTCAAATTATAAAAAGAGTTATAGTGTAGGCGAAACGATGAAAGGAAGTTTGTATTTAAAGCCATTCGATTTTAAAATAATTGGTTTTTTAAAAGAAAATACCTCTGTGTTTTACAAAAATGACCTAAACAAATACTTGGACGACTATATTATTCTTCCGTATCCTGAAAAATTAAGTACTGTATCCAAGGAGAATAAGGAATTTGTTGGTATGCTCTATTTTGCCATGTTAAATGGAGATATTAGTATAGATCAAAACAAAGGCCTAGACTACTTAACAAAACAGCTCTCAACCATAGCAAACGAAACTGGATTTTATGACTACACTTTACTCGGAGTCCCAACCTTCACTTTGCAATACAATAGAATGTATGAGCTGATCCATTATAATAGAACATTATTGATCTCACTGTTATTGTGTATCACGATTTGTCTTTTAGCAATCGTTCATTTTCTAACGTGTAGGATGTATGTGCACAGACGAACCAGATATTACTTATCCTTTGCTAACGGTGATTCGTTGAAGCACTTAACTACTTTACTTGTTTTAGATGTAACTGTTGGAAATGTTCTATTATTAGTAGTCTTCATTATCACTTATTTCCTGTCTCCCATTCAAGTTAGCACATTTTTCCTTATTGTAGTTCTAGGTATGGCTCTGTTTTCAATAATGGATATAGGGTTAATGAAACAGTTTCTAAATAAAGATATACGTTCTAGTTTTAATGATTTCTATTGATAGGAGTTGATTTACTTGATTCATTTACACGATATCCAAAAGAAACTACCGCAAACAGATACATTGCTTTTCGACAATTTGAACTTTGCCTTGAATGGTCATCAGTCTGTGGCCATTCAAGGACGAAGTGGTTCTGGGAAAACAACCTTATTAAAAATAGTAGCTGGCTTTGACACCCGATACAATGGTCTTTACGAATTCAAAGGTGTAACAATCAGTAAAAATCCCAAAAAAAATATAAAATTTAGAAAAGATACTATTGGCATTATCACACAAAATTACAATTTATTAGGTGACAGAAATGTTCAAGCTAATATTCAGCTTGGGCTAAATGAACAGTCCAAGAATCAAAATAAAGATATTGAAAAGATGCTAAGTCTCGTAGGACTACCAGGATACAGCACTAAAAAGATATCAGAAATTTCCGGTGGAGAAGCACAAAGGGTCGCTATAGCTAGAGCCCTCATCAAAAAACCGGCTATTTTGTTAGCGGACGAACCTACTGGGGCTTTAGATGAAAAAACTGAACTTGAAATCTTAGAATTATTTAAAAATATCCAGAACTTGGGAACTAAACTGATTATGGTTACGCATAGTAATGCTGTAGCCGAAGTTTGCGATGGAAAATATGTATTAGAAAATAAAAGATTAATTTCAAACTAATAGTAGATACATACTTTTAAATCACCGTTGTGAAACAGCATCGTTACACCCGAACAACCAATCAGAATCATTGTACTATGCAATACATCATCTTGATGGCCGCATTTTGATTTTTGATCTACTTCTTATCTTCTCTTTATTGACTTTATCCTTTTTCCAAACATTCAAAAGTGTCGTTTATTTCTTCACTTATTCACATTAAAAAAATAGGTGTGGGCCATGACTCTACAAGTCACATCCCGCACCCTTAAAAAATCTGGATCGGTGGATCAGAAGCAATGCCTATGAAAATAAAAACTTCTGTGCCAATCTCATCCAACTTCATTTCTTTTATTTCCCAGTAACCGAATCCCAAAGGCCACTGAAAAATCCTTTAATATTTTCCCAAAGTCCTTTAGATTTTTCTTGAATCTGCTCTTTCGTTTTGGACAAATCTAGTTGATTTACAAAATCTTCAAAAATATTTTTATCTTTCATATCACTCATCAGAGTCGTTAATTCTTTGACCTGATCTGATGACATGACATCTTTGATTCCTTGACTTTGCAACGCACTTTCAACGGTTTTTTGAATGTCTGCTTGGGTCAATGTTTTGCCATCTGCAGTTTTTGTAGCTAGTTCTTTTTTCGCTTGTTCTTGCGCTGCATTTAAAGCTTCATCGGAATAACCAGCTTTGTCTTTATTTTCTTCTGTGATCTTAGATAATACATCCATTTCATCTTGTGCTACGCCAACACGATCTCTATTGATAATGCCACCAGATTCTTCGACAATTTTGTAGACTCCAGCTAACGCACCAGATCCATCGATTGGTACCGCTGAAGCAACGGTTAGCTTAGCATCTGTTATACCAGCTGTCAGGGCTGCGTTTTGATATTGAGCTTCAGTAATTTTCGTGATATTTTTGGGTGTTGCAATATCAACCGAAATTCCTGATCCTTTCTTCTGTGTCTCCATGCGAACAGAGCTATAGACCGCCCATTCTGGCGTAAAGCCGCCATCAGGGATAAAACTCATCAAATCTTGTCCTGTCGTTGTATATTGTGGTGTCTCACCTTTGATACCTAGTTCTTTCAACGTATACTCTTTTTGCTCTTGCGTCAGTGCATTTCCTAAAGCAACTGCATTAATCTGCAGTACTTGCTCGGAGCTTTGAGTGGTTTCTGTATTACTAGCACTTACTGAAGTACTTTCAACCGTGCTACTTTGTGTAGCAAATGCTGTTTTTCCATTTGATAAACCTGTAGAAACCAAAAGAACTGTCATTGCTACAGCGAGTGTTGTTTTTGTCTGTTTCATAGTAACCTCCTAAAGATTTACTTGTTCATTACTATACAACAATACTTTTAGTTAGTCCCTAAGTATGCTCCGTTTTAAGAAAATTTTAGTATCTTGACCTTTTAAAGAATACGTTTCCTTTCCTAAGCGAATCAACTCTATACTCAGTTTTTCCAATAAAAAAGAACAAAAGCAACCACTTTTCGCGGTTGAATGCTTTTGTCCTAATTTTCTACAAACTATATACTCGTAATGACTCATTTTAGTTAGTACTGGATTCGAATACGTTTCTATCAAATTCACCTGTTTTAATTCCAACAATAATTGATGAGTAAACATTCCCCATTACGTTCAATGGTGCTCGTGTTAAAGAATAAAAATAATCCAAACCTGCAAAAATAGCTACTCCTTCAACTGGAATACCAATCATTTGAAAAACAATTGCCATAGATACAATTCCGCCACCTGGAACACCTGGATTCCCAAAAGATGCAACAACTGAGAATACGCCTAATAAAATAAGATTTTGTAATGTAAATTGGATGTCAAATACAGATGCACAAGCCACAGCCGAAACAATATTTGAAATTGGCGAGCCATTTGTATTTAATGCATTTCCTAAAGGTAAAACAAAATCAGATATTCGTTCTTTAACGCCCATCTTTTTAGGCACATCCTCTAAAGATACTGGTAAAGTTATCGCTGAGGAAGTAGTTGTTACAGCTATAACCATAATATTTAGACTATTTTTAAGAAGCGTAACAATGTTTAATCGATATCTGATAGCTACATAAAGTGTATAGAGCGTAAAGAAAATAATATCAAGTATACTTACGATTACAATGACCTGAACAAGTGATTTCAACGCATCTACTCCACTTGTGCCAATAACACCAGCAAGCATCGCTGAAATCCCAATTGGTGCATAGACCATCACAATAGAGACGATTTTCATTATTACTTTTCTTAAACCTAATATTAACTCATAGAGTGCGTTTACACTTTCAAAACTATCCTTCATAATATTTACAGAAATACCAAACAATGCTGCAAAAACAATGATTTGGACAATAACACCTTCTGCAAGTGCCCCAACTGCGTTATCTGGAATAAAATTTACAATAGTTTCTTGAATATTACCACCTGCAACCGTTCCTTTATATGCATCTGAACCAGGAGCAGTCAACGTTAAATTGATTGGGATGATTTTTACTGCAATAATTGACAAAACTGCCGCCAAAGACGTACTAACAAAAAATACCCCCAATGTTTTCAGTCCAACAGTTTTTAATTCTTTTAACGGTAAAGAGGCCGTTGCTTCAACAATAGAACAAAAAATTAATAAGGGAACACACATCTTTACTGATCTTAAAAAGATATCACCTAAAAACTTTAAACTTTCAGCATTTTCTCCTAGCACAAAACCTATGATCAACCCTATAATAGATCCTACGACAATCCTCATAGATAAACTAGAGTTCTTCACTTTATTTAAAATCATTCTGCTCGTACTCCTTTTCAGTCAACAAAATAGTCGCTTATTTTTTGTGGTGGATAATTAAATTTCCCAATCTTACTCTGTGATAGATGACACTCTACAAATAATTTAGCTAATTTTACGGATACTGAAACAGGGTCTATAACTGGAACACCTATTTCTTCGCTTAATGAATCCGCATACATCGCAAATCTAGCACCACCTAATACAATTGCCTCAGCACCGTCTTCTTCAATCATCTTGATGATTGTGTTTTTTAGCGATTCTTTTACGGAACTGTTTTGGCTCACATTCTCCGTATCCATTTCAATCCCTCGTACTGAGGCAAGTTTTCCTTCTAAACGTAGTAAATGTGTAAGATCTTCTTGATAAGGTATATTTTGTTTGAAAACAGTTAGAATTGAATACTTATGTCCTAACATGGTCGCAATAACTTGAGATCCTTCTGCTATTGATATGACTGGAATATCTAATGCTTCTTTTAAAGCAAAAAAACCAAAATTCCCGAATCCAGCTAATACAATTGCATCTGGTTTCACTTCTTCTGTAAAATCAAGTAACCCTCGCACAAACGACCAAACAGATTGATAATCGCCAAAAGTACAATCTATATGTTTAGAGCCTTTAGGATTGGTATATGGGATCAATTCTGTAGATGAATCATTAAACCCTTTTTCTGCTGATTTCATTAAAACTTTTGTTAATTCTGTATTACTATTTGGATTAGCAACAATAATTTTCATTTGAATCTCCTTTTTCATAAATTTATTTATTTTTAGAATATAGATATGGCCGATTATCGACTAATTTGTCGTACGCTATTTTTCTGTCTAATACATCTCCTAGTATTAAATAATCTTGCCAACGATCAACCTCTTGGGACTCAATATTTATAGTCGGAGTCCACATTCCCTCTTTTATAAACAGATCAATTGTCTTAATACCGTCTTCTACGGAAATTGTAGGCCAATTATTTTTAATAATCGTGCTGCAGGCTTTTCCTCCATGTTCTAATAAATATGACGTCCCTTTTTGAAGACCTACAGCGAATTTTTCAAATTCAACTAATTTATCTTCTATTATTTCAGGCAAACTATAGTAAACACTCCAAGGTATATTGCTGCCCTTTCTGGTTAAATCACAGAAGTTAAAACCTACTTGTCGATCAATCATGGAATGAGCTGTATCTGGTTGGACTACTATAAAGTCACCAAACCCTTTTTCAAATAGATCGCAAATCATAGCTGTTGAAAAATCATGGATAAACCGAATTTTATTTGGATCAGCACCACCTTCTCGCGCGCTGCCAACCGTCATTAAATAATGACCTGCCCCATCGCCTCCTGATACAAGTACTCTTTTTCCTTCTAACTTTTTCCAATCAAATGATCCTGATATTTTTTCTCTTGAAAGAATAACTAATGGGCATTTAGACGCTATTTTTGCAACTGACGTGTATTTTTGAATATTCTGACAATAAATCATAGGCAACCACATTCCACCTAACACAACATCTGCTTGACCATTTTCTAAATCATCAAGTCCTTTTGTCCAAGGATCAGGTAAATACGAACATAATTTTAGCTTTTGTTCATCAAAAAAACCTTGTTCTTCTGCGATGTATTGTGGCATGTAGTTCATTGATAATCCTGTTGCAGCAATTGTAAATGTAGTCAATTTAGAAAATCTCCTTTTTGATTATATTTAGGTTTTGATAACAATATATGCTATATGGTCTCCTATGACCTTTTATCACGAGAATGTTCTACTTGATTCGTGTGATTATTGTTTGTAGACTCAGAATCAATGATTGCAAATCTTGCTTGCATGTAATCAACGTAGTTTCTTGAGTTTCACTACTTTTTAATCTTTTTGAACTATCACAAATCATATTGTAAGCGGTATCCATGTCCTTTTCATTGAACTTTTTAACATTTTATTTATATTTTTTGTTTAAAATAACTATTTATTACAAACTTTATATGAAAAACGACATAATAAACGAATAAAAATAAAGGAGTAGCAAAATATACTTGAACCATTTTATTGTAAAGGCCACCATAATTAACCAACGATTATCACGATAGTTTAAGAAGGAAATCCGACATAAGAAGTTTAAAAAAGTGTGAAAATAGTTGATTCTATTTCGAAATTAGTATTCATTCTAGACTTAATTACCAAACATTCACTAATAAAAAAAAGCCTTCACCATTCAGAACAGACTCTGAATGGTGAAGACTTTAGTACTTATTTATTTCGTATAATCCTTAACTAAGTCAATAACTTCTTCCATTGTATCGCAGTCATTCAACGCACGATCTGCAAGTTCAGCCATTTTCTTAGTATCTAGACGTTTCATTAAGCTACGAGTTTGAAGAATAGATGTCGCACTCATTGAGAACTCATCTAAGCCCATTCCTACTAATAACGGTACAGCCATTTGATCGCCGCCCATTTCTCCACACATACCAGTCCATTTACCTTCAGCATGAGATGCGTCAATCACGTTTTTAATCAAACGTAGGATTGATGGGTTATACGGTTGGTATAAGTAAGAAACACGTTCGTTCATACGGTCTGCTGCCATTGTGTATTGAATCAAATCATTTGTTCCAATACTGAAGAAATCAACTTCTTTGGCGAATTTGTCCGCAATTACAGCTGCTGCAGGAATTTCGATCATGATACCAACTTGAATCGTATCAGAAACTTTTGTTCCTTCAGAAACTAATTTTGCTTTTTCTTCTTCAAAGATTTTCTTCGCTGCTCTGAATTCTTTTAACGTTGCAACCATTGGGAACATGATACGTAAGTTACCATGAACAGAAGCACGAAGTAACGCACGCATTTGTGTACGGAACATTTCGTCGCCACGTTCGGATAAACTGATACGTAATGCACGGTAGCCTAAGAATGGGTTCATTTCGTGCGGTAATTGAAGATAAGGTAATTCTTTATCTCCACCGATATCCATTGTACGAACCACGACAGGTTTACCGTTCATGCCTTCAAGTACTGCAGTGTAAGCTGTATATTGTTCATCTTCTGTTGGGAAATCGGGAGAATCCATGTAAAGGAATTCTGTACGATATAAACCAACAGCTTCAGCACCATTGTTGTGTACGCCTTCTAAATCTTTAGGAGTACCAATGTTTGCAGCTAACTCGATATGTTTACCATCAGCAGTGACTGTTTCAGCATGTTTTAATTTTTCCCATTCAACTTTAAGGTCAGCATATTCTTTGCCTTTCGCTTCAAAATCAGATTTTTCAGCGTCAGTTGGGTGGATGATGACATCGCCATCAATTCCGTTAACAGCTAAAATGTCGCCTTCTTTCACTTTAGCAGTGATTTCTTTTGTCCCTACAATCGCAGGAATTTCAAGAGAGCGAGCCATAATTGCTGAATGTGATGTACGTCCGCCAATATCCGTTACGAATGCTTTTACATACGTACGATCTAATTGAGCAGTATCACTTGGTGTTAAGTCATGGGCAACCACAACAACCTCTTCGTTGATCATTGAAGGGTTAGGAAGAGTAACACCTAATAAATGAGCTAAAATACGTTTCGCAACGTCACGAATATCAGCAGCACGTTCTTGCATGTAGGCATTATCATCCATCGCTTCGAACATACCGATATACATATCTGTTACTTCTTTTAATGCAGCTTCAGCATTTACTTTATTATCTTGAATATTTTGTTTGATTTGACCAATCATTTCAGGGTCAGATAAAACCATTAAATGAGCATCAAATACTTGCGCTTCTTCTTCACCAAGGCTTTGCGCTGCTTTTTCTCTGATTGCTTGCAACTCAGTCGTAGATTTTGCTAAAGCGCCATCTAAACGGCTTTCTTCAGCAGATGTATCTTCTACAGATTTTTTGTCGAAAGATAAATCAGGTTGAACTAACAGGTAAGCTTTAGCGATAGCAACTCCATCACTTGCGGCAATTCCCTTTAGCATTTCAGACATTATTCTGACAATCCTTCTTTTTGCATTGTGTCTACGATTGCTGCTAATGCATCAGCTTCGTCAACACCGTCAACTGAGATAGTCACGTCTGAACCTTGACCAACGCCTAGAGACATAACGCCCATGATTGATTTAAGGTTAACAGATTTACCTTTGTATTCTAAGTTGATATCTGAGTTAAATTTACTTGCAGTTTGTACTAATAATGTAGCTGGACGAGCGTGAATCCCTGTTTCTGCTACGATGTGAAATTCTTTCTTTTCCATATGAATCGGTCTCCTTCGTAAATAAATTAATTTTTTATGTTAGGGTTTTCCTTTCTTGGTACGTTTCAATTGAAACTTGAATCTGGATAATACCCTTTCAATTTTTAAGATTACCATTTTTTGTGAGTAGTTACAACACTTTTAACCTATTTTTTATCAAATGAAAGGATCGATTAATCTTCTTCTTTCATATAATGATATATAATTCGTCCATTTAATCCGGCTTCTCCAACAATTGACATTCGATCCGGCAAATTTTTCCAAACTTCCCTAAAGGTTGTAAAGTCTTTTGGTTCTATAACCAGTTCAGAAATAGTTCCTTCCTTTAATGCGTTGATTTGTTCTTCAAATGGATTTTCATACATGGATTGATCACAGCTTTCACTTTTATTTTTCGACTGAAGTTATTGTATGATAAAAATAGATAATTGTCTAAATTATTCTCATTTTCTGTATAAATAAACGTATATAGTTTTACTAAGACTTAATAATTTACAATGTAGGTAATGAACATTCAAAGTAATATGAGTTTTTCTCTCTATTTATTGGCTTAAACCAGAGTTCAATTGCTTGATTCCTGCCAAAAAGATGCTATAATAATCTCAAAGGTCAAAAATGGTCAACTGTTTTTTGACCTTACTTATAAGGACTTTGAATTAAAATTAGTCTTATCTTGAAAGGACGTGTTTTATCCTATGATTTGTCAAAATTGTCAACAAAATCCAGCAACGATCCACTTATATGCAAATGTTAATGGTCAAAGAAAACAATTAGACTACTGCCAAAGTTGCTATCAAAAATTAAAAACAAAAGCAAACGATAATCAACCAACAATGTCTCAACAAGATCCATTTGGTTTTGGAAGTTTAGATGATTTATACCGCTCACTCTCTCGTCAAATGCAAGAACAACAAGGGAATCCTAATGGGCAAACTCCCCCAACTCAGTTTGGTGATGGGAATGGTTTTAACGGCGGTCAGCCACCTCGTGGAGGTGTTGGACAGTCCGATGGTTTATTAGGTGAATATGGTATCAACATCACGCAAGCTGCTAGAAACGGAGACGTTGATCCTGTTGTCGGACGTGATGAAGAAATCAAACGTGTGATTGAAATCTTAAATCGTCGAACAAAAAATAATCCTGTTCTGATTGGAGAACCTGGTGTTGGTAAAACAGCCGTTGTTGAAGGTTTGGCACAAAAAATCGTCGATGGCGATGTGCCACAAAAATTATTGGACAAAGAAGTTATCCGTTTAGATGTCGTTTCTTTAGTCCAAGGTACAGGGATTCGAGGTCAATTTGAAGAACGCATGCAAAAGTTGATCGATGAAATCAAACAAGCTGAAAATGTCATCTTATTTATAGATGAAGTTCATGAAATCGTTGGCGCAGGTGCTGCTGGTGATGGCAACATGGACGCCGGCAATATTCTAAAACCAGCGCTCGCTCGTGGTGAATTACAAATGGTTGGTGCAACTACTTTGAATGAGTACCGCATTATTGAAAAAGATGCTGCGTTAGAACGCCGAATGCAACCTGTCCGTGTCGATGAACCAACGGTAGACGAGACGATTGCTATTTTGCAAGGATTACAAAAACGTTATGAAGATTATCACCATGTGAAATACACGGATGAAGCCATTAAAGCTGCTGCAACTTTATCAAATCGTTACATTCAAGACCGTTTCCTACCTGATAAAGCCATTGATTTATTAGATGAATCTGGTTCTAAAATGAACTTAACGATCCAAATCGTCGATCCTAAAACGATTGAGAAGAAACTCGCAGATGCAGAACAACAAAAACAACAAGCCTCTGCTGAAGAAGATTTTGAGAAAGCTGCGTACTATCGCGATCAAATCAATAAATTACAGACAATGAAAGAAAAGCAAATCAGTGATGAAGAAACACCTGTGATCGATGAAAAAAATATTGAAGCGATCGTAGAACAAAAAACAGGTATTCCTGTCGGTGATTTAAAAGAAAAAGAACAAACACAATTGAAAAACTTGGCGGTCGATTTAAAAGCTAGCGTTGTTGGTCAAGATGATGCAGTCTATAAAGTTTCTAAAGCTATTCGCCGTAATCGTGTTGGTCTAGGCAAGCAAAATCGCCCTATCGGTTCTTTCTTATTCGTTGGACCAACTGGTGTCGGTAAAACAGAATTGGCGAAACAATTAGCTTACGAATTATTTGGTTCAGAAGATTCAATGATTCGTTTTGATATGAGTGAATACATGGAAAAACATAGTGTCTCTAAATTGATCGGTTCACCTCCTGGTTATGTCGGTTACGATGAAGCGGGGCAATTAACTGAAAAAGTTCGTCGTAATCCATACAGCTTGATTTTATTAGATGAAATCGAAAAAGCACATCCAGATGTATTGCATATGTTCTTACAAATCCTTGATGATGGCCGTTTAACCGATGCACAAGGCAGAACAGTCAGCTTCAAAGATACGATCATTATCATGACAAGTAATGCAGGAACTGGTAATGTAGAAGCTAATGTCGGTTTTGGTGCTGCACGTGCGGGACTTACAAAATCTGTTTTAGGACAATTAAACAATTTCTTTACACCTGAATTTTTAAACCGTTTTGATGGCATCATTGAATTCAAAGCGTTGAGTAAAGAAAACTTAATGAACATCGTTAGCTTAATGTTAGATGATGTCAATAGTTTACTCGCTCATCAAAAAATTCATATTGATGTAACAACAGACGTTAAAGAAAAATTAGTCGATTTAGGTTACGATCCAGCTATGGGTGCTCGTCCATTACGTCGGACGGTTCAAGAACAAATCGAAGACGGCATCGCTGAATACTTCCTAGATCATCCAGAGGAACATCAATTAATTGCTGAACTAGACGATGACGGAAAAATTATTGTAACTGGAAAAACCACAATAGATTCTAGTGACACCAGCGAAACCAATATAGAAGAAGAATAGAAAGTGAAGTCAATCAGGCAAACTGATTGACTTTTCTGTGTTTTTTAAGACAAATTTCTTTTTATTTACGCTAAAAAAATTTATAATTAAGATGCATAGAACGTATAGCAACGACTATTCCAGCTTTTTGAATCTGTGAATACTCTGTTTCTTATTAGTAACGGACAACTAAAGAATTATATTGAGGTGAAAAAAATGAAATTAGTCAATGTAACCAACAGCTACAAACAGTTAGTCAATAAACAACTAGAAAATACCGATGCATACTTTGTCAAAGTTTATTCAGCGGGCAATACGACCGTCGTTTATACAGAAGCTGCTCAACATGCTGAAATCTTGGTTGTAAATAAAAAACGAGCTGTTCGTAAAACAGAAATCAATGAAATTCTTACTTATTTCTTGAAACGTATTCCAAAAGAAAACTATGACCGTAATCAAATTTCAATCATTGAATTGAAAGATGTTATAGAAATTTCGATTCCGATGATATCTAATTTATCTGTCCGCTAAAAATAGGCTGGGACAGAAGCGTTTAATCCCGAGAAATAAGAAGGAATTCACGAAAATTGTTTTTCAAATTTTTGTGACCAAGTAGGTACTGTGCGACATCATCTCGTTCCTTGTTGTGTTTTACAGCAATTTCAGCTTATTTCCGAAGTGATTGCTTCTGCTCCCACCGTTTATTCGCATTTAGGGTGTGAGACAAAAGTGATTTTTACTTTTTTCCCACACCTTTTTTTGAATTGGACTTTTCTTTAATTCTAACCTTAGATGCTATTTTTCAGATGCGTCACTCATTTTTTGTGTGAAAGATAATCCTGTTAAAAAATCTAAAAGTTCATATTTTTTATTCTCCGGTAACTTCATAATAACAGATAATAACTTTTGGTCTATTGAAGATAAATTATTGTTAAAAAATTCGGATAAACTCACGCCCAATGCTTCACAAATATGAGTCAACGTTAGTAAAGATAGTTTTGACGTATTATTTTCAATTGCAGAAATAAAGGAGGGCGAAATGTCGATTATTTCGGCTAATTGTTTTGCAGTCATATTATTTACTTTTCTCAACTCTTGAATTCTTTTTCCTATATCCAATTTATTCCCCCCTATCAAATTAAGTTATAGATAACTTTTTTTCAAAAAAAATACACTTATAGATTCATTTCCTCATTTAACTATGATACTATTATATAGTTAGTTATTCAAAAAAATAAAAAAAAAGGAGTGTCTATAACACGTGTTATTTAGTTTTCATAAAAATGAATGGTTAGGTAATGAAAAAAATGATTTGTTTGCGGGACTTGTATCCTCAATCGCTATTCTTCCTGAAGTTATTGGATTTGCTATTATTGCCGGTGTTAATCCTATCTCTGCACTTTTTGCTTCTGCTATAACGCTATTGGTCATAACATTTACAGGTGGTCGTCCTGCGATGGTATCAGCAGCTGCGGGCTCAATGGCGCTTGTCATTGCTTCTCTTATAGAATCACATGGACTACATTACATGATCGCCGCGACTATTTTAACAGGTTTTATTCAATTATTTCTTGGGTATATGGGGATTCATAAATTGATGAGGTTTATTCCTCAAACAGTTATGTTTGGTTTTGTAAATGCTTTAGCGATTTTAATTTTCTTAGCCCAAATCCAACAACTTCCTAATCAATCAATTTGGTCTTACATTATGATCGTTACAACAATTATTCTTATGTACATTATTCCTAAAATAACGAAAGTCGTTCCACCTGCTCTACTCATTATTTTATTTATGACGATTATTTCCTTTATATCTAAAGACAACTTGCAGACTGTGGGCAATCTAGGGGATATGAGTGCTATTTCTCCAACTATTTCTTTACCTGCAGTTCCCTTAACACTTCAAACTCTTTTAATCATCTTACCTACATCCCTTGCTTTAGCAATGATTGGATTAATTGAATCGTTATTGACTGTTCCTATTATTGATAAAATGACAGATAGTCAAAGTGATAGTCAGCGAGAAGTTAAAGCACAAGGACTAGGAAATATTATTACAGGTTTTTTTGGTGGACAAGCAGGCTGTGCAATGATTGGACAAGCTGTAATTAATGTAAAATCTGGTGGAAGAAAAAAACTTTCTACACTTATTGCTTCTATATCGTTATTACTATTTATTTTTGTCTTTAAAGATATTATGATCCAAATTCCCACAGCAGCTTTGATTGGAATTATGATAACCGTTGCTCTGGATACATTTGAATGGGAAAGTCTCCAGTTAATACGGACCTTTGAAATCACTGAAAGTTTTATTATGATTGTAACGATTTCAGTTATTGTGTATACACATAATCTAGCAATTGGAATAATACTAGGTGTTTTGTTAAGTGGGATAGTTTATTCCTTCTCAAAAAAAAAGCATAGTATCTAGTATCAAAGAGATCGAAATATTGTCTGTTTCGACTCAACATATGCTCTATTTTAGGTTTTGAGAGATATAACAACTAAAGTTATATCTCTCAGAACCTTTTATTTAGTTGTTGATTCAACTATCAGTTAATATCTTACATCAAACTCTTTAATTCAACATCCGGGTATTTATCTGCAAACCAACGCATCGCAAATTGATTTTCAAATAAGAATAATGGCTGATCAAAGCGATCTCTTGCCAAAATATTACGACTTGAACTCATACGTTCATCCAAATCAGCTGGATCGATCCAACGTGCGATTTTTGAACCCATTGGTGTCATAATAACTTCTGCATTGTATTCATTCAGCATACGGTGTTGGAATACTTCAAATTGCAATTGCCCAACGGCCCCAATGATATACTCTTCCGTTAAATACGTTTTATATAACTGGATCGCACCTTCTTGAACCAACTGATAAATGCCTTTATGGAATGATTTTTGTTTCATCACATTTTTGGCACTGACTTTCATAAACAACTCTGGTGTAAATGAGGGTAATTCTTCGTACTGAACTTTTAATTTCCCTTCAAATAACGTGTCTCCGATTTGATAATTCCCTGTATCATAGATCCCAATAATATCCCCAGCTACGGCTTCTTCGACATTTTCTCTAGCATCAGCCATAAATTGTGTCACATTACTTAACTTGATTTTTTTACCGGTTCTACCAAGTGTAACGTCCATTCCACGTTCAAAGGTTCCTGAACAGATACGAACAAAAGCAATACGATCTCGATGAGCTGGATTCATATTTGCTTGGATTTTAAACACAAAGCCTGAAAATTCTTCTTCATAAGGGCTGACTTCTTGTCCGTCTTCTGTCTTATGTCCATATGGTGATGGTGCAAATTGCAAGAAAGTTTCCAACATTGTTTGGACCCCAAAGTTGGTTAACGCTGAACCAAAGAAGACTGGTGTTTGGTCACCGCGAGCAATTTTCTCCGTATCAAACTCGTCACCTGCTTCAACTAACAATTCAACTTCTTCTAATACTTGTTGGTAAACACTATCCTTATGCAAAGGCAAATCACTTGGAATGTCACCATCCACTAATGGAATGAAACGTTCGCCATTATTGGTTTCGGGACGGTAAACTTCTACACGCTTATTGTAGATGTCATATAATCCTTCCAACCCTTTTCCCATACCAATCGGCCAATTCATTGGATATGATTCAATATCTAGCAACTCTTCTAATTCTTCAAGTAACTCTAACGGTTCTCGACCATCTCTATCTAATTTATTGATAAACGTAAAAATTGGAATCCCACGTTTTTTTACAACTTGAAATAATTTCTTGGTTTGGGCTTCGATCCCTTTGGCACTATCGATTACCATAACAGCGCTATCCACAGCCATCAAAGTACGGTACGTGTCTTCTGAAAAATCCTCGTGTCCAGGTGTGTCCAAGATATTTACGCGTTTCCCATCATAGTCAAATTGCATCACTGAACTGGTTACAGAAATTCCTCTTTGTTTTTCGATTTCCATCCAGTCAGATTTTGCAAAATTTCCTGTTTTCTTTCCTTTTACAGTTCCAGCTTGGCGGATTGCGCCTCCAAATAGTAAAAGCTGTTCTGTAATCGTTGTTTTACCAGCATCCGGATGGGAAATAATGGCAAACGTGCGGCGGCTATCTACTTGTTCTTTTAAATGCGGATTATTCATTCGTTGCTCCAATCTATCATTTTTTCTTGAAAAGACTTCATTTATTTATCTTGGTTTATTTAAAGGCTATTTACATTGGAAAATTCTCCCTGCTCTTTATTCTTCAACTAATGTAGTATATCATGGAATTACCCTAGTTTTCAAAGTCTTTAACTAAGTTTCTAAAAAATCTTAGAGACTAAATAAACACGCAACGAATTTAAGTCTCACTCCTAACTAGATGTAATAAAGCCTTAATATTCGCTTTTGATTATTTATCCGTTCATAAAATCATTGAAACGTTCTCTTACGTTGATTTTTCCTATATAACAGTTTACAGTAGTTAAATAAAAGAAGGAACATGAGCAGCTTTCACTACTTCTGTTCCTTCTTTTGGTTTATCTCCTTGGCTCGTCATCTTCCATTTCTTTACGGAAAAAACGACGGTATTCTTCAGGTTCTTCATCAACGATTTCTTCGTCATGGAAAACAACTTTTAATGCTAAAACTCTCGTTCCTTCCATTTCTTCAGAAGTCAGTGTAATGTTGCCAACATCAAATGACAATTTTTCCCCTTCATCAGGAATCGTACCTAAAGCGGTTATCAGATAACCTGCCATTGTATCGACATCACTCATATGCAAATCTGTGCCAAATGCTTCGTTGAATTCATCAATCAGCATTCTACCTTGAACTAAATACTCATGCTCACTGAGCTTATCATACAAGTTCTCTACTTCATCCGTCTCATCATCGATTTCTCCAACAATTTCTTCTAATAAATCTTCTAATGTAGCCAAACCAACGACACCACCATATTCATCCAATAGGATCGCCATCTGATTTTGAGTTCGTTTTAGTTCATATAATAAATCATCAATAAAAATCGTTTCTGGGACAAATAATGGTTCTTGGATAATATTTTTTAATTCAATTTTGTCAAAGCCTAATTTATGGGCTGCTTTTAATAAGTTTTTAGTATGAAGAACACCGATAATTTTATCTTTGTCTTCGTTATAAACTGGGATTCTTGAATAGTTTTCGGATAAAATAGCATTAATATTCTCTTGAATATCGTCTTCAATATTGATCATAAAAGCATCGGTTCGTGGAACCATAACTTCACGAGCAACTTTCGTATCTAAAGAAAAGACACCTTGAAGCATTTCTAATTCATCATTATCTAAAACACCTTCTGATTCCAACATATAACGCATTTCGTCACGTGTCATTTTTGAATCAGCATCATCAAATGTCATTGGTGTAATTTTTGAAAGTAAGTCTGTTGAAGCAGATAACAACCACACAAATGGTCGAGCAATTACGCCTAATACTCGCACGAATCCAGAAGTTGCTTGCGCTACTTCTTCTGACTTGTTCATGGCGATTCGTTTTGGATATAATTCACCAAAAACAATGGAAACATAGGTCAACATAGCTAAAATAATAATATTTGCTATACTTTTTGCAGCAGCTCCGCCACCAAGAACAGGTGCCAATCTTGCTGATAAAGTATCCGCTAAGGATGCTCCAGACAAGATATTAACTAACGTGATACCGACTTGAATCGTTGATAAAAAGCTCGTAGGATCTTGTAGAATCTTTAATAACTTCTTCGCTTTCGCGTCTCCTTCTTCTGCTTTTTGTTCGATACGATTCTTGTTGACTGAAACTACTGCTATCTCCGCTGCAGCAAGAAACGCATTGATCAATGTTAAAACGATCAATAATAAAATTTGCGCGATAAGCGACTGACTCTCGGGGTCAGCATTCATAATGTGCACTCTCTCCTCTTAAAATTATTCGAAAAACGTTGTATTTCGTTTTCCAATTTCATTTAGTAATAAACTGTTTACTAATCTATTTGATAAAAAACGTGACCACTATAAGTAGTCACGCTAAAATCGTATCACAAACACCGATTAATTTCAATAATCGATGTCATTTTTCTTTCATTGTTATCTCATTTCCTTCACCAGACAATACAATTTTTTCACTTTTGCTTTCTCGAATCATTCCCATTACATGAATCACTACGGTTTTTACAATCGCATAAAATGGAACGCCTAAGAAAATGCCCAATAGTCCCGCGATGTTTCCGGCAACTAGTAAAACAATGATGATCGTTAATGGATGGATTTGTAAAGATTTTCCAATTACATTCGGATAAATGATATTGCCATCGATTTGTTGGACAATTAAAACAACAACACAACAAAATACGGCTTTGATTGGTTCATCAAAAACAGTTACAAAAACAGCTGGTGCCAGTCCTAGATAAGGACCAAGATACGGGATCAGATTGGTGAACCCTGCAATTACACCGAATAAAAAGGCATAACGAACGCCAATCAAAGAATAACCAATTGCAGTAAAAGTACCGACGAATAAACATTCAATCGCTTGCCCGCTAATATAATTTGCCAATGTTTTGTTGATTTTGTTTAACAAATCAGCGATGCTTTCTTGGCGTTTTTCAGGTAAAAAACGCTCGATCGATGGTACTAATCGGTCCCCATCTTTTAACATATAAAATAAAATAAACGGTGCTGTGAAAATAACGATCGTCGTCGAAGCCACTGTGGACACAACTGAACCTAAGCTATTTGATAAGCCACTTAAAAACTGTTGAATAATCGTTCCATATGATATATCCAATTTCTCTATATAACTTGTTAAATCAACCTCTTTAAATAATGGTAGCTCAGCCATTCGGTAGACCCAAGCTTCTACATTACTGAAAACAGTCGGCATACTTGAAGCTAAACTAGCAAGCTGAGATGCTAACTTAGGAATCACACTGACTAGTATCAACACAATAGCTACTACTAATATCAATAAAACAAGAAGAACTGCAAAAATTCTTTTCATTTTCGTTTTCATTAGTAAATTGACAATTGGATTTAAGATATAATACAAAAATCCTGCTACTAATACTGGTGCAAATAAGGTTGAGAAAAATGTTCCGATTGGTGCAAATACAAAATTGATTTTACTTGAGACAAAAATCAACGTTGCAATTACTAGTAATTCTGCTGACCAAAAAAATAATTTTGACTGTCTTAATTTTTCAAACAAAGAAGATCCTCCCTTAACATTAAAAATTGTGCCATTTTATTTTATTCATGAAATAATAATTGCTCCTTAATAGATTTTAGCATAACCTCTCCTAAATAACATAGCAATACTTCTTTGTATCTATTTTTATTTAAAGTATTGAATCAAATTTACAGAAGATTATTTTTATGCTCTTCAAAATAATATTTGCCTTTTTCTAAGTTCCCTTTACCGATTACGTCTTTGATTTTTTATACGATTTCATCTGTAATCCTTGTAAACATGACCTTTCAAATTTTTTATTTATACTGCAAACTGCTTACGCCATTAAAAAAATAACCTTTCATTTTTAGTAATGTTCTACTGTCTGCTTATTTGATGTATAATAAATAAAATAATTATAATTGAGGTGCTATATGAAAATCGTCCACACTAGAGATACTATGAGTACTATCTATTTAGATGCGGTGAAAATTCGCCGTCACGTTTTTATGTTGGAGCAAGGCGTTCCTGGTGAGATTGAACTCGATAAATATGAAGCAGCTTGTATTCATTTTGTTTTATATGATGATGATAATGAAGCAATTGCAACTTGCCGTTTATTACCCCTTGAACAGAATCTTATAAAATTACAACGAATGGCTGTCAAAAAAGGCTACAGAGGAAAAGATTACGGGCGGTTGATCGTAAAAAATGCTGAGCAGTTCTCTAAAGAACAAGGATATAATACTATGACTTTAGGCGCTCAAATAACTGCGCTTGGTTTTTACGAACGTATGGGTTATATCAAAGAAGGGGACATGTTCCTAGATGCGAATATCGAGCATTATCAAATGACTAAATCTTTGTAATTATGAAAAATCTTGGGATTGATACATCCTTCAGGTATATTTTCAATTCATCGATAAAGGGTAAACTCAATATTTTTCTAACTGAAATTAATACCTATATAGGAAATAACTTAGATTTTTGTATACCTTTTAAATATAAGAAAATCCAGATGCCAATCAAATTGACTGGTATCTGGATTTTCTTTTAGAACGTATACCCCACGTCAATTGAGTAACTAGACTATCTCATTTTAGCGGCGTTTGTTCCGTAAATATAACCCACTAGCCAACATCAGCACTACAATTCCAAAAAGTATTGACCCTATCGTCGTGACTTCTCCTAATGAAGGTATTATTGTGCCAATCTTCTTCGTCGGTTTAGTTGGTATTTCTTTCTCTGGCGAATCTGGGGTAGGAGGATCTGATTGATACGTATTAGTCAAAAGGATTCCATGCTTGGTCGCATCATTCATTGTCGCAGTATACCCTTCAGGAATATCCACTTCTTTGATTGTGTAGTCAATTTCTTTTCCTGCTACTTTTTCATCTAATTCCGTCCAAGAATACTGCCAGTTATTTGCGGAAGAAAGTGTTACAATTTCTCCGTGTTTTTCTCCATTCGCATATAGCTGAACGCTAATTTTTTCTGGTCTTTTTTTCGCTTGATCATCAGCATCGTCCCAAGCTTTATTTACTGTTACACTTGTTTTCCCAGGAGTATAACGGTTTATTAAATCGATGCCGACAATTTCAGTTGAATACTCAGGCACTTGATTTTCCATTACCGTATAAATAATTTCTTTTCCATTATTATACTTAGGTAAGTTCGTAAACGTGTATTGCCAATTGTTTGCCGCGGTTACGTCTTGCTCATTTACTGGCACCCCATTTGCCAATAAGAGAACTGTAATGGACTCTGGACGTTTACCGTCTTGGTTGTCCTTATCTTCCCATGTTTTTGTACCTGTCAGCTCAATTGTTTCGGGTACGTGAGAGTTTGTAATGATGACATTGCCAAGATCTTCACTGTTGATTGTTATTCCATATTCTTCATCTATTGAAGTTTCTTTTACAGAATAAATAATATCTTGTCCATTGGCTTTTTCATCTAATTCTGTCCATGTGTGATGCCATAAATTTTTGTCGCTCAAGCTAACAGGCTCTCCCTGTTTCTTCTCATTGGCATACAATTGAACCATAATATTTTCTGGTCGTTTGCCATCTTGATTGTCAGCATCATTCCACGCTTTCGTCACAGTTACACTAGTTTGGCCCGGTGTATAATGATTGATCAAATTGGTTCCGTCGATTTCTACAGAATATTCTGGTACATGATTCTCTGTCACAGTATACTGTATTTCTTTCCCCTCTTTATATTTAGGGAGGTCTGAAAAAGCATATTCCCAATTGTCCGCTTCTGTCACCACTTTTTCGGCTACCTTTTCTCCATCAGCCAGTAAATTTACCGTTACTTCCTTAGGACGAATGCCATCTTGATTATTTTTATCCTCCCAGGTCTTTGTTCCGGTGATCACTATTTTTTCTGGTACGTGCGTATTTTTTATGATGATATTTCCTATGTCGCTTGTATCCACCGCCATATCATAGCCATCAATCACATCTAATTCTTTCACAGAATAAATGATTTCTTTTCCATTTGCTTTTTCATCTAGCTCTGCCCAAGTATGTTGCCATTGATTTGCAGTATTCAATTGAACAGGAGCTCCGAGTGCTTTTCCATCAGCATAAAGTTGAACCATGATACCATTCGGCCGTTTGCCATCTTGGTTATTTGCATCATCCCATGCTTTTGTTACTGTTACACTAGTTTGTCCTGGAGTATAACTATTTTTTATCGAAGTCCCATTGATCTCTGTAGAATAATCTGGCACATGATCTTCTGTCACCGTATAGTGAATCAATTGTCCCTCTTTATATTTTGGTAAGTTTGTAAATTCATAGTTCCATTTATTATCTGCAGTTACTGTTTTTTGATCAATTTCTATGCCATCCGCTAATAGATTTACGATTATTTTTTCCGGTCGTTTGCCATCTTGATTATTTTTGTCATCCCACGTTTTTGTGCCTGAAACCTTTGTCGTCTCAGGTGTATGTGTATTCGTTATAACGATTGTACCCTCTTTATCTACCTTTGTAGTTGTTTGGTATCCTGAAACATTAGATATTTCTTTAACCGTATAAGAAACTAATTGTCCATTAGCTTTTTCATCCAAGTCAACCCATTCATACTTCCACTGATTAGAGTCATTTAATATAACAGGATCACCAACAGCTATATTATTACCATACAATTGAACAGTGATACTTTGTGGTCTTTTACCATCCTGATTATTTTGGTCGTCCCAGACTTTGTTTACCGAAATAGCTGTTTTTGTCATTTCTGGTTCGTTTTTAAATGTTCCAACATTTTTGTAAGTAATGGATTGGTTTGGTTCCATTAAATCCTTTGATTCAATGGTAAAATATAAGTTATCTTTTGATTGTTCATATCCTGATGGAGCCTGTATTTCACTAAAATAATAATCACCAGTTGTTAAATTGTCTACTTTGACTTTACCATCTGTACCAGAAGTAATGTTACTTTTTACCTTAGTATAATTCCCAGTGATATTTTTTTTATACAAATCAAAAACTGCTGAGCCTAATCCCTGATTAGTGGTCCCATCGACTTTTTGAAATTCAACTCCTGCTGTTTTCCCGGTAATGGTCCCCTCAGCCACGTTGTACATTTGAGACTCAGATAATTTCCAAACTTTTTCAGAATTATCATTATATACAATGGTAATAGTCGCATCATTTGTAAATTCTGTGTCTTCCAATACTTCATTCAATGGTGTCGTATAATATTCTAATTTATATTGTTTAAATTCAGAATTGTTGTCTTGTGCAAGTTTTTCATATTTTTGAACAGTTGGTAAAATATCTGTTTTAAATCCAGAATAATATGTATTCAGTGGATCACGCATCAATCCCATTTTTTCTTGACTTACACCACCATATTCCCACGGTAGTGAGGTGAAAAATCCTCCTTCAAAAGCATACGAACCAGCCCACCCTGGTGAAATGTCTCCGAAAGAAACCATTTTTTGATCGTAGGGTGTATCTTCAATATAAATATGTTTAATTTCATCAAAAGAGCTTGCTTTGCCTAATAGCGTATTTCTCCCCAAACCAATATTCCAATTGAACACTGTACTTGTCTCATTCGGACTTTCTGGCAAATTCGCTAAAATAGCATCCCCTTCTTTTTTATTCCAGTTTGTATCTCCCGCTCCTACACCAGAGCCCCCACCAGGAGTTCCTTCATCAGGTTTAGGTACATGGACCACTATTTCTTTATCCGGTAAAACAATTGTATTATCTCCATCTGTTTGGATGTATTTCTCATTTAATACATAACTCAAATTAAATGTTCCAGAAACTTCTGAATGCGTTTCAACATAATTCGTAGTAAACTGCATCTTGATATAATATCCAGCATCTTCGTTCCCTAAAATAGTGACGCGAGCCACTTCATTTCCATCCTTATACAAATTAAATTTAAAATTTTGTACAATTTTAAATTCTTTTGGAATAGAAAATTCTAAAATATCTCCATTTTTATACGTATTATCCGGAATACGCCACTCATAATCTAAGTTATAAATTTCATTTATTTCCATAGTACCATTGTTTCCGATAATGGTACTTGAACTATCGGTGATTTGCGTATTTATCACATACTTGTCTCCATTGTATTCACTCTTAGCAAAAATTGCTGATGTATTAAAGAAATAACACGTAACGGATAATAAGATTGATAGTAAGCTTATTGTAGAAAGTACATATTTTTTTTTACTCATTTTGTGAATCCTCCTCTTTCCTACTAAAGTTTTTCGCTAGAATAATTGTAGAAAAAGTTAATTTACTCATTTAATTTTTTATAACAACAGTCTAAAATGATACTTGACAACAATTGTTATTAAAATTCTCAACACTTTATACCAACCAAACTTAATGTTTTTTTAAATTAACTAAATATATTTATAATATTAATATGATATATTCCTTTAATTTTTTTCATTCCAAAGATTACAAAATGGAACCGTATTTTATAAAAGATTTGTCTGTTAGGTTAAGAAGAAATTATAAGACTTATTTAATTGAAAATAGATATTTTGCGAACAAATTAAGAAAACGACTGAGAATGACCTTATAACATATCTCTTCAAGTTGATTTTTCAGAACTAAGTATCCTTTTTAAAACAGTTTATCAAATGATCACTACAGCTTATTAAACTGATTTCCCATCCTGAATTTTTAATTGATTTCAAAAAAAAACCTGCTAAATTCATTTTTACTTGAATTTACCAAGAAGTGCTCTTTAATTGAAACATTAGGTTGCATATACACAGATAAAATCGTCTTTATTATCATTTTTTTGAAAAAAAGGATATCTTGATAGTGAAAAGTAAAAGAACACTATTCTGGAAAAATCTGAATAAGCTCATTTAGAACGATCGCACAACTTTTTTCGAACTGATAGCTAACGTTTTAAAGAAAAAAAACGTGGTTCATCATATAATTTTAACTAAAAAAACATGCTTGTTTATTTTTGTAATTCCTTTTATTTTAACTAGGGATTCTATTTATGTACAAGAAAAAACCAGATGATAATCAATTTGACTAACATCTGGTTTTATTTAGGACTTACGTCCCAAGCTCTTTTTTGACTTCACATCTTACAATGGCTATTTTTTTGTTAACTCTTGGTAACGTTGATACCAGATATCTACATAAGCTTCAGAGAATGGACCTTTTCCATTATTAATCCAATCGACTAACGTCTTAACATTTTCTTTTAGAATAAAATCGATATCTTCTGGATAATCCATAATTTTACTGTGAAATTCGTATTCGTCCACATCCAATAACCGTTTTTCACCATCAGGAAAAACTTTGATATCCAGATCATAATCAATGTACTTCAATGCTTCATCATCTAAAAGATACGGTGACGCCAGATTGCAGTAATAAGAAACCCCCTTTTCTCTAATCATCGCTATTATGTTGAACCAGTATTTTTTATGGAAATAAACTATAGCTGGTTCACGAGTAACCCAACGACGCCCGTCAGACTCTGTTACCAATGTATGATCGTTGACACCGATTAAAGAATACTCGCTCGTTTTTAATACCATAGTATCTCGCCATGTTCGATGCAAATGCCCATCGTGTTTGTAACTTTGGATCGTTACAAATTCACCTTCTTTTGGAATTGCCATAGTCCCCCAACTTTCCCTAGTACGAAAAATCGCTTCTAAAAGCTACTAATTTCTCGTTTGGGTGTTCATTACACCGATATCAACATAATTATATCATAATTTTCAACTTTGCATACTAAGTAGTTTGGTTTCTTACAGTAATGAGAAATATCTTTTAAAATAAACCCTTCGATTTTAGTTTTTGGAGGCTGACATTGGAATAGATTTTAAGAAGGTCTAGCTCTAAACAGAGCTAGACCTTTACCATGTTTAGCTACTATGCGGGCTACTCTTATTTCAATCCACTAGCTCTAAACAGAGCTAGACTGGACCAAGACTAAGATTTATATGGTCGGCGACGAGATTTCAATCCACTAGCTCTAAAAAGAGCTAGACGTATCTATGATGTCATTACCTTCATTTGAACAAATCATTTCAATCCACTAGCTCTAAACAGAGCTAGACCGAACCTATGAACTTCATAAATAGGCACCGTAAAAATTTCAATCCACTAGCTCTAAACAGAGCTAGACAACTTTAAGTAATTGTAAATTTTTTTCTCTTTCAATTTCAATCCACTAGCTCTAAACAGAGCTAGACATCATCAACACCTACGACTTCGTAGGTAATTAAAATTTCAATCCACTAGCTCTAAAAAGAGCTAGACTTTACCTAGAAATGATAGTATAGCCTACCATATTAATTTCAATCCACTAGCTCTAAACAGAGCTAGACTTTGACGAATTAGCAAGCAGAGTAACTGCCCTGATTTCAATCCACTAGCTCTAAACAGAGCTAGACTGATTCATAATCCGACGCTCGGGGAAGTAAGCGGAATTTCAATCCACTAGCTCTAAACAGAGCTAGACATGAAGAACGTAAAAATGGTATTGTCCGTTTTGATATTTCAATCCACTAGCTCTAAACAGAGCTAGACCCGACATCAGTACCCCAACGCTTAACTCTTTCACTTATTTCAATCCACTAGCTCTAAACAGAGCTAGACCTGGGGGCGCTGGACATTCCAACGAGGCTATGACCCATTTCAATCCACTAGCTCTAAACAGAGCTAGACATCACCAGATTTAACTTTTGTGTCAAATGGTTGTGCATTTCAATCCACTAGCTCTAAACAGAGCTAGACTTTATGTTTTCGATATCAACATCGATGATTACTTCATTTCAATCCACTAGCTCTAAACAGAGCTAGACCTATATATTCGCTGGTATAGATAGTGCAACTAAAGGATTTCAATCCACTAGCTCTAAACAGAGCTAGACTCGAGTACGTCCTCTTTTCGTATTCAGTATAACAATTTCAATCCACTAGCTCTAAACAGAGCTAGACCGTGAAAATAGTTGAAATACATGACATATTTCCACTATTCCATCACTAAACACAGTATAACATTAAATTAAAATGAGAAAAAGTCTATTTCCTAGCTAAAACCAGTAAAATTTTGGTGAGGATCCCCTAGAGATTTTATGTCCACTTGGGGTTCGCACCAAAAATTATTCTGTAGTTCCAAATTCTTCTTTATATAGTTCTACCATTTTTTGTTGTGGTTTTGGAAAAACATAATTAGAAAATTCGTCTTTTGTTGCCCAAGCTTGATTTTCATCAGTAATAGTTTCTCCTATTTTTCGTCCATAGAAAACTAAAATATGCCATTTTAAATGGCTGAAAATATGTGTTACTTCTCCTAATATTCGTTTTTGCCAAACTACATGAGTGTATTGGTCAAAAATTTCTGGATTTTCTTCCGCAACTAACAGTGATTCCTCAAAATCAAGTGATAATTGCTTTTCTTCTTTCACACCAGTTTTTTTCAGAAATTCAAAACGTTCTTTGCTGACTTCTTCTATCGGAAATAGCCACATATTTGCTAACAGCCCTTTGGTATTACGTTGCTGTAATAAAAATTCCTGCTGTTTATTTTCAATGATGCCACCGATATAGTAAATATCTTTAGGTTTTAACTTTTTAGTTTTGACTGGATAATTCGTCATTGTATTGTTCTTATAACTTAAACAATATGATTGAATCGGACACTCTTCACATTTTGGAGATGTTGGTGTACAAATCGAAGAACCAAGATCCATCATCGCTTGATTAAAGTCTCCAGGACGATGTTGATCGATGATTTTGTACATTGCTGCTTCAAAAACCTTACGACTACTAGGCTTGGCAATGTCATCACTGATTTCAAACAAACGACTGACCACTCGCATTACATTACCGTCGATTGCAGGTTCTGGGATTTGAAAGGCAATACTGCCAATTGCACCTGCAGTGTATGGCCCTATTCCTTTTAGCTGACGGATTTCATCAATCGTCTCGGGCATCTGACCGTCAAAGTCTGTCATGATCTGCTGAGCGGCTACTTTTAGGTTTCTGGCTCTGGAATAATACCCTAACCCTTCCCATGCTTTCAATAAACGATCATCTGGTGCTTCGGCTAAATCTTTGATTGTGGGAAACCACTCCATAAAACGATAATAATACTCGATCACTGTATCCACACGAGTTTGTTGCAGCATAATTTCGGAAATCCAAATACGATATGGATCTAAATTGACTCGCCAAGGTAAATTTCGTTTTTCTTTTTCATACCAAGCAATAAATTCCTCCTGGAATGAATAAAGTTCTTCATCACTCCATGTTTCCCAATTTTTTTCATTCTTCATTCTCTAATTCCTTTTCATCAAAATATTGCTGAATTAAATCTGAGTCAAAACGTTTTTGGAAAAGCCCTTGTTTGACTTTCATTAGGCGTTTATAGGAATCTAATTTACGGTGTTTCTCCCATAATTTATCGCCTTCTTTTCTGATTACATCTAATTCTTGATCTTCATCCTTTTCGAATGAGAGTTCTTCCAAAGCCAAATCGATCACTTCTCGATTAAATCCCTTCTGCATCAAATGCATTTGAACTTTTTGCAAGGCATCTTTGAAACTCTTTGTCCGATAACGTCTCATTGCCTTTTCAGCTGTTGCTTTTGCTACTTCTACTTGTTCATCCATAGTATAAAAAGTTAACCCATGTTGAATGTCTTCGTCATTCAAGCCTTTTCTTTTTAGTTGTTGTTCAATCATTTTGGGTCCTTTATCACTCGTGCGCATCAGCGTACGGACGTAACTTTCACTAAATATTTTATCATCTAGAAGGTTCATTTCTTCTAATCGAATGACGATTTTTTTTCGATCTTCTGGCAAAATTTCTTTGTCTTTCAAATAATCTAAAATTTCTTTTTTTGAGCGCAACTGATAACTTAAATAATTTAAGGACAGTTGTAAGCCTACATCATAAGATCCTGCTTTTTTTATTTTCTCGAGCATTTCTTCAGACAATTCTTGTCCTTTTAACAACCGTTGTCGGACTAACGTATCCTCAGATACACGTAATTTTTCTCCTGAAGATAGCCAGATAAGATAAAATTGACCTTTGTCTTTTGTAATTTTTGTGATTGTTTCCATCTTTCTCCGCCTTTCTAGTGAGAACATATATTCTACTATAACATATATTTGACAGAAGCTAAACTAGGTAAAATGTGCTAAAATAATAATTATCGCTATATTTGATTAAGAGATCTACGGATCAAAAGGATGGAACTATGACCACACAACTATTAAAAGAAGGACAAACGATTCCTTTAAAAATAAAACGTTTAGGTATCAACGGTGAAGGCATTGGCTACTACAAAAAAACAATTGTTTTCGTTCCAGGTGCATTACCGAAAGAAGATGTTTCTGTCGAAGTTACAAAAATAGCTCCTCGTTTTGTTGAAGGACAATTAAAAAAAATCGTAAAACCAGCACCTGAACGTGTCGTACCGCCTTGTCCTGTTTATGAAGCCTGCGGTGGCTGCCAATTGCAACATTTAGCTTATCCAGCACAATTACTTTTTAAAAAAGATTTATTAAAACAGTCCCTAAATAAGTTTAGACCCAGAAACTATGAGAATTATCAGCTATCCAAAACAATCGGTATGAAAAATCCTTGGAATTATCGTAATAAAGCGCAATTTCAATTAAGGAAAATCGATGGAGAAATTGAAGCTGGCCTTTATCAAGCGGATTCTCATCGCTTAGTTCCTATCACCGATTGTCTCGTTCAACAACCAGCCACAACGAAGGTAATGAATGCTTTAGTAGAGTTACTGAACAAATATCAATTACCAATCTACAACGAACGTAAAAATAGTGGTATCTTCCGAACTTTAATGGTTCGTGTCGGGGTCAAAACAAATGAAGTCCAAGTTGTTTTTATTACGCAATCCGTAAAATTTCCACAGAAAAAAGCCTTGATTGAAGAAATCACGCAACATCTTCCAGAGGTTGTTTCCATTATGCAAAATGTGCAAAATAAACGGACTTCGATTGTTATGGGTGATGAAACGATCCATGTCTGGGGGAAAGAAAGTATTGAGGAACAAATCAATGAAGTAACATTTGATCTATCACCTCGAGCTTTCTTTCAACTAAATCCGGAACAAACGGAAGTTTTATATAGTGAAGCCTTGAAAGCACTCGACTTACAGGCGAATGAAACCGTTGTGGATGCTTATTGCGGTGTCGGAACTATTGGTTTAAGTATTGCTAAACAAGCGAAAGAAGTTCGAGGAATGGATATTATTCCTGCCGCGATCGAAGATGCTAAAATGAATGCTAAACGTCTAGGGGTTACAAATACCCATTACGAAGTAGGTACTGCTGAAGAATTACTTCCCAAATGGCTTCAGAGTGGTTTTAAACCCGATGCAATCATCGTTGACCCACCTAGAACCGGTTTGGATCAAAAACTGCTGAGAGCCATTTTAAAGCAACCTCCTAAAAAGATGGTCTATATTTCTTGTAATGTGTCAACGCTCGCAAAAGATTTAGTTGATCTGGCTAAAGTCTTTGATGTGAAGTATCTACAATCTGTAGATATGTTTCCACAAACGGCGCGATGTGAAGTTGTCGTGAAATTGACTAAAAGATAGGCAAATAGAGAAGAGGTTGGGGCAGAAGTGTTTAACTCCGAGAAATAAGAAGGAATTTACGAAAATTGTTCTTCAAATTTTTGTGACCAAGTAGGTACTGTGCAACATCAACTTGTTCCTTGTTGTGTTTTACAGCAATTTCGGCTTATTTCCGAAGGAGTTGCTTCTGCGCCCACCGTTTATTCGGTTACTAAGAGCCTGAAACATAACCTTTTTAGTTATGTACCAGGCTCTTCTTTCATTTAAATGGATAAAATACTGATAAAAATAGTGATTATTTATCCTTTTCCTTCAAGGCTTCCACCTTTACTCTTTGCATAAAATCATCTACCACTTGCTGATTCTTTTTAGTGCTATTAAATTTCATAAACAATTTCCCTAAAAATTAATCCCTTTATTTTGTCCACTATAAATCAACTTCGTTTCATTCTCTGAAATCTTGATCAACGTAATTGCCGATTCTACTGCAATCATTTTTACTAAAGTAAAACCAGTTTTATTGTGCTTTTTAGATGGCGTGTCTTCATGTTCTAAGTCCGTTACGATATACGTTTCGGTACGTTTGCCTTCACGTTACACTTGTCGATAGGTGCTTCCAATAATTTCTTCCTTTTTTTCTAAAATCGTTGTTTCTACTATTGTGGCATAATCAAATGCATCTGATCTAAATCAAATAAATGCCAAATTTTTTCAATATTAGAAGGAATAAGTAACTCCTCATACCATGTAATCATTCTTTCATTCTATACTTTTCGATTGCTGATGAACTTTCTAATCTTAGCAAAAAATACATGCTGATACAATTAGATAAGGAAAAATACTTATTTTATGTCAGAAATATTGGATTGGCCATATCATTTTTTGATTTAATTCTTTTACATAAAATAGTATGTGAAGTCAAAAATTTTAGACCATAAGAAAAACCACTATAAATTTCTCTATAGTAGTTTTTCTTATGGTCTACATTTAATTTTTACCTACAAAGAACGATACAACTGCAACTAAAATCACAGCACCAATAACTGAAGGAAATAGTGCCATACCGGCAACTTGAGGTCCCCAACTTCCTAGAAGTGATTGACCGATCGATGAGCCTACAAGACCTGCAATAATATTAAAGATCCAGCCCATTGATTTTCCTTTGCTAGTGATTGCTCCAGCAATTGCTCCGATAACGCCACCTACGATTAAAACCCATAACCAATGCATAATATGACCTCCTTAAAATAAATAGAATAAATGTAATAATTATTACTTAATAATGCTAACAGATTATTTAATTTCATGCGAAAGAAATGCATTTTAAATTGGGTTTATATCATCTTTTTATCACTTTCATCTCATATCATTCGTTATTTGAATCGTATCAAAAAATTCAATTTGGGTAAACAAAAAAGCTAAAATCCAAATGGATTCTAGCTTGAAATCTAATCTTGAAAAGATTATTTTACTGTGATTGAAGCGCCAACTTCTTCTAAAGCAGCTTTTAAAGCTTCTGCTTCATCTTTAGAAACGCCTTCTTTGATTGGTGCAGGAGCGCCATCAACTACTGCTTTAGCTTCTTTCAAGCCAAGACCAGTTGCTTCACGAACTGCTTTGATAACTTTAACTTTTTGATCGCCTGCAGAAGTTAATTCTACAGTGAATTCAGTTTGTTCTTCGCCAGCTGCTGCTGGTCCTGCTGCTGCTGCTACAGGAGCTGCTGCAGATACGTCAAATTTTTCTTCAATAGCTTTTACTAAGTCGTTTAATTCTAAAATAGTTGCGCCTTCTAATTCTGCAACAATGTTTTCAATGTTCAATGCCATTATGGTTTCCTCCGTTTTAATAATTCATTATTTTTTATTTAGTGTGTCACTAGGCTGCAATTATGCAACTTCTTCTTCTTTTTCTGCCACTGCTTTGACAGCGTAAGCCACTTGTCTGACTGGCGCTTGTAATACAGATAATAGCATAGAAAGTAGTCCATCGCGACTTGGAAGTTTTGCTAAAGATGTCATTTCTTCTACTGAAGATACTTTACCTTCAATAACGCCACCTTTGATTTCCAATGCTTTGGCAGTACTTGCAAATTCGTCGATGATTTTAGCAGGTGCTACTACATCGTCGTTACTGAAAGCGACTGCTGTAGGTCCTGTAAATACTTCGTCCAAACCTTCTAGTCCAGCTTTTTTAGCTGCACGTGAAAGGATAGAATTTTTGATAACTTTCATTTCGACATTTGCATCACGCAATTGTTTACGTAAGTTCGTCACTTCTTCTACAGTCAAACCACGGTAATCAACGATGACTACAGAAGCTGCTTCTTGAAACTTAGCTGTTGCTTCTTCGACTAGGGTTTCTTTTTTAGCGATTGCTGCTTCACTCATTTATTTTCACCTCCTGATAATTGATGGTGGAGTTTGGTTTACCATATGTTAGTTAAAAGCTTCTAAAGAAACTTCGCTCACTTTGTTCGCCAAGTATTGTTTTACATCGTCTTTTTTTCAAAAGTCGTGTAAAACAACAAAACTCCATGCCACCGTTGACATAGAGGGACGTAATTGTATGTATCAACAATTGTCCTCGGTAGGAAATTAAGACTTGCGTCACCTACTGTCTTCGGTACAGTTAATTATTAACCTCAACTACCTTACCATGGGAAAGGTAGTTGAGTCAATAATTTTTTTACTTATTTTCTATTAGTATGAGCAATTTGAGCTACTTTTCTAATTAAAATGAAGCTTGGTCAACATGGATTCCAGGTCCAAATGTAGTTGTTACTGAAATGTTTTTGATATATTGACCTTTTGCAGCTGATGGTTTAGCTTTCAACAATACATCGTTGATTGTATTGAAGTTTTCTAATAATTTTTCATTATCAAATGAAACTTTACCAATTGGTACATGGATGTTTCCAGCTTTATCAACACGGTATGTTACTTTACCAGCTTTTACTTCGTTAACAGCTTTTGTTACGTCCATTGTTACAGTACCAGTTTTAGGGTTAGGCATAAGGCCTTTAGGACCTAAGACACGACCTAATTTACCAACTTCAGCCATCATGTCTGGAGTTGCTACAACTACGTCAAATCCAAACCATCCACCTTGGATTTTTTGAACCATATCAGCGTCACCTACGTAATCAGCACCAGCTGCTTCAGCTTCTTTGGCTTTATCGCCTTTAGCGAAAACTAAAACGCTTTGTGTTTTACCAGTTCCGTTTGGTAGTACTACTGCACCACGGATTTGTTGGTCTGCTTTTTTAGGATCTACATTTAAACGATAAGCAACTTCAACAGTTGCGTCGAATTTTGCAATATTTGTTTCTTTAGCCAAAGCGATTGCTTCTGCTACTGGGTAAACTTTTGTTGCTTCAACTTTTTTTAATGCATCTTGCATTTTTTTGCTTTTTTTAGCCATTTTGTTTCCTCCTTGATTGTGGTTATAACGGTCGAACCTCCCACGTAATTCATATCTTTGAATATGAAATAAACTGAGAAGCTACTTCTTTGGGTTCTATTAGAATAAAAATTATCCTACAGTGATTCCCATGCTTCTTGCAGTTCCTTCAACCATGCGCATAGCCGCTTCAACGTCTGCTGCGTTTAGGTCTGCCATTTTAAGTTCAGCGATTTCTTTCACTTGATCTTTCGTAACATTCGCTACTTTAGTTTTGTTTGGCTCACCAGAACCTTTTTCGATTTTTGCAGCTTTTTTCAATAATACTGCAGCTGGTGGTGTTTTTGTAATAAATGTAAATGAACGATCTTCATATACAGAGATTACAACTGGAATGATCAAACCAGCTTGATCAGCTGTACGAGCGTTGAATTCTTTAGTGAATCCCATAATGTTGATACCCGCTTGACCTAATGCTGGACCTACTGGTGGAGCTGGTGTTGCTTTACCTGCAGGAATTTGCAATTTAACTAATTTTTCTACTTTTTTTGCCACGAGACATACCTCCTTGGGTCCGTGATGTGGTTAATTGGAGATGAAGATTTCTCCTCCCACGTCATTCTTTGACAAATCAAAGAAATTCTGCATGCAAAAAATGCACACTTAAATAGTATACTCTGCTTCTTATTAAATTTCAATACCTTTTCATTCTTTTTCCTCATAGATTTTCGTTTAGAAATGAGAGAAAGATAAATTTTTCTCGCATTTTTATTGCTGTTCTAGTTTATTCTTTGTAATTATGATAGACTTTCGTTAGAAAAATCCTGATTCACATTTAAATTAAAGGATAGGTGAACAGACAATGGAAAATCTACGTTATAAAAGTGTTTTTGATATCATCGGCCCCGTTATGATTGGTCCAAGTAGTTCTCATACTGCTGGTGCTGCCCGTATCGGTAAAATCGTCCGAAGTATTTTCGGTGAACAGCCAGATACTGTTGATATATATTTATATGAGTCTTTTGCGAAAACGTATCGCGGGCATGGGACTGATATTGCTTTAGTTGGTGGCTTATTGGATATGGAACCAGATGATGAACGTCTTGCTGATTCTTTAAAAATTGCGCATGAACAAGATATGGAAGTTTTATTTGTCCCACTAAAAGAAAAAGCTGAGCACCCAAATCTAGTTAAATTACTTGTTTCTAAAGGTGATCGAAAGCTTTCTGTTACTGGAATCTCAATAGGTGGAGGTAACATTCAAATCTCTGAATTGAATGGGTTCAAAATTTCTTTAACAATGGGGACTCCTACATTTATTATTGTCCATCAAGATGTGCCGGGAATGATTGCTAAAGTTACCAATCTACTCTCTGATACAGATATCAATATTGGCACGATGACTGTAACACGAGAATCCAAAGGTGAAAAAGCCATTATGATCATTGAAATCGACCATGCTGATATTGGTGATATTACAATGAAATTAGTTCAAATCCCTCACATTTACAGTGTAAATTATTTTGATTAACTTAAATTAAAGGAGCAAACTCGTTATGTTTCTATCTATAGAAGAATTAGTACAACAAGCAACAGATTTTCCATCCGTTGCTGAATTGATGATTGCAACAGAGATTGAAAATCACGGACATAGCCGCGAACGAATCATTGAAACGATGGAGCGTAATCTTGCTGTCATGAAGCAATCGATCCAAGAAGGTGTCGACGGTGTGACTTCGGTAACAGGCCTTACTGGTGGTGATGCAACTCGACTTGATGATTATATTCAAACAGGAAACTTTTTAAGCGGAGAAACAATTTTAACAGCGGTTCGAAATGCCGTTGCAGTCAATGAAGTCAATGCAAATATGGGGTTGATCTGTGCAACACCGACTGCTGGAAGCGCCGGTGTCGTCCCGGGTGTTTTGATGGCGGCAATAGAAAAATTACACCTTACACATGAACAACAATTAGACTTTCTTTTTACTGCCGGAGCTTTTGGACTCGTGATCGCAAATAATTCATCGATCAGCGGTGCCGAAGGCGGTTGTCAGGCGGAGGTTGGTTCTGCTAGTGCTATGGCAAGTGCCGCTTTAGTGTGTGCCGCTGGCGGTTCAGCTGATCAAGCCGCACAAGCAATTGCAATTACTTTAAAAAATATGATGGGCTTGATTTGTGATCCTGTGGCCGGTTTGGTCGAGGTCCCTTGCGTAAAACGGAATGCTTTAGGCTCTTCACAAGCCTTTATTTCAGCTGATATGGCTTTAGCAGGCATCCGTAGTGTGATACCACCAGATGAAGTCGTAGCTGCGATGTACCAGGTTGGTCGTCAAATGCCCCAAATTTTTAAAGAAACAGCAGAAGGTGGCTTAGCTGTGACTCCCACTGCGCAACGATTAACAAAAGAACTATTCGACAATCAATCGGCAGCACCCACTAAATAATCAAAAAAAGTTTGTAGCAATGATCAAAAGAAATGATGGTTGCTACAAACTTTTTTATTTAAAATAGATCAATATCCTCCAAGGTCGGCATCCCTGTTTGCGCCCCTAGTTTAGTCACAGAAAGTGTAGCACCTTTTCCAGCAAGCTGAATGGCCTCTGAAACCGTCATTTCTTTTGCTAAGCATGCTGCTAAAATCCCATTAAATGTATCTCCGGCACCTGTCGTATCAACAACTGTTACTTCTTTAGCTGGAATCGTAATAACTTCATTCTCCGTTGTGTAAGAGATCCCATCTCTCCCACGAGTTACAATCAGTTGCGTCTTATGGGTTCTTGACCAGTTCAACATTTCCTTTTCAAATTGTCCCTCATCCGTAATTGAGTACCCTAGTAAGCCTTCAAATTCTGTTTCATTTGGTGTGATGATATCTACAACTGGTAGCATATCGATAACTTTTTCATCATAAGGAGCGGGGTTTAAAATCGTTACTGCCCCCTTCGCTTTCGCTAAGGACAACCCTTTTTGTACTGTTTCGATTGGAATTTCCAATTGTGTCAATAGTATATCATCAGACTTAACGTTTTCAGTCAAGTTCGTCTCAATATCTTGCAACAACATATTTGCCCCTGGCAATACAACAATCGCATTGTCTTCCTTTAGTTTAAAAATCGAGGCAACTCCTGTAAAAATATTTTTTTCGGATGTCACTCCACTGACATCAATTTTTTCTTGTTCCAAATGTTTATAAACCTTGGAACCAAATGTATCATCACCGATTTTCCCAATCAATGACACCTTTGCTCCTACACGAGCAGCTGCAACTGCTTGATTCGCTCCTTTTCCGCCGACATAATAGTCGATGCTTTGCCCCAAAAGAGTTTCTCCTACTTTGGGTAGTCGGTCTGTTTCCATAACCATATCCATATTGATACTTCCTAAAACTATTACTTTGTTCATCGCGGACTCTCCTTACTTATATTTTCTTCAAATACTCATAGAAAGAACCCAGATACTCTCTTTCAGCTTCAGTATACTCTGAAATTTTTTCAAAACCATGCTTCTTAAAAAAATAATGCATGTTACGATTAGAATGATTTGTACTTGAATAAATATGCTTTCCATTTTTTTCTTTTATTCTATTTATTATATCATTTAGTAAACTTGATGCATAACCTTTAGATAAATCATTTGGATTTGTTGCAATCCGTCTTAAACGATAAGCTTTTTGATCCAACTTATCTAAAGTAGCTACAGCAGTCAGCTTATGCCCCTCAACTAACTTATATAACGATCCATTATAAATATCCTGCTGAACGATGTCTTCATTAGGATAAAGCTTTGTCCATTGATGCACATCCATTTGTTTCATATATTTTTTTGCACATTCAAACAACTCATTGATTTCTCTACTATCTTTTATTTCGGCTAACATTATTTTCATTTCTGTTCATCTCCGAGAGGGTTCAGTTCACCAACTTAATAAGGAAGTAACAGAATCGATAATACAACAACACAAATAATTCCTATGATTGTCGGAACACTTGTCCGTTTCAAAATACGAACGGGGCTGACATCCACAGTCGATGCAACAATCATCACAACTGCCGCTACTGGAGAAATCGTTCTTGCTAAGTTTGCGATCATTTGCATTGGTAATGAAATTAAAATCCCATCAATTCCAGCCTTAGATGCTATATCTGGAATCAACTCGATCACAGCATAAAACATAGCCAATCCGCCACCACTTAAAATACCAAATAAAGTAGTTGCACCGCTAAAAATCAATGTGGTGACTAATCCAGCTGATGCAGATGATTCAACAGAGGCCATCAAACTATCAATAATCCCTAAAGACTGAACTGCTGTTGTGAATAAAGAACCACCGACAACGAGCATCACAACTTGACTAAAACCTTGTCCCATCCCTTTAAACATCTCAGCAGCAGAGTCTTGAATTTTTTTATACGATCTATGCCTAATTGTTTCAAATGCTACAGCAATGAAAAACGAAATGAATGTCAAAACAAAAATATCCATTTGAATCCCTTTCACAAACATGCTTGTAATCCCGACGACCAAAATTAAAATCAACGGTAACAAAGGTAAAAGAGCATAAATTTTCGGTGTATCTACTTCTTCTTTTTGAGCTAGTTCATCATTTTTGATTGCAATAAAAGCAGACTCACCTTCTTTTTTATCACAGTATTTTTGCCAGAAATAATGAGCTACAGCCATGATCAATAGAGTAGGTATCGAAATTTTAGCGTTCCATGCAACATAGGTCAATAAATCATAATCTAACGTTTGAGCTGCAATAACATTGTCTGCTCCAAGAGGTGTAGGCATGATTGTTGCTGTCATGGCAATTACACCCGCCGCAGTTAAAGAAGAAATTCCCATACTTGCTAACATTGGGTATAAAATCGCCATCAAAATAATCGCTAAGCTAGAAGCACTTGGTACAACTAAAGACATTAAGTTACCGACTAAGAAAACAAGTGGTACAAATAATGCTTTTGATTTTATTTTTTGTAACGGTTTAACCAAACTATTTACAGCAACTTGATTTGCGCCAATAACATTCATATAGCCAGAGTAACCAAACAAAATCATGATCACAATTCCTGCCGAACTAACTTGGGCAATGATCGTATCTTTAAATTTCAAGAAAATATCAAAAAATGCTAAGCCAGTTCCTTCACCTGCTGGGTATAATGGGTGCCCTAATAACACCGCAAACAGTAACAAAATCAATGCACCGCTGATCAAACTTAAGGCCGGATGATAATTTTTAATAATCAAATAAGCAACAAGAGCTAAAACAATTAATACTAATAATGACTCGATCATAGTATGACCCCTTTTTTAATTTATTTTTTCTAAATTCGTTACGACCCAATTCTGAAAAGCGGGGATATCGATAGCTAAACACGCTGTTGCATTTGTTGTATCATGGTATTTCATTTTCAAATCTGCTACGGTGGTACCTGCTGCTGGACCTTCTAAAGCGATTTCAATAAATGTTTCTTGAACTGTAAATAAATCTGGATCTGTTAAATAAGCAATAGCGCAAACATCGTGCATTTTCAACCCAGTCTGCAAACTACCACCGCGATAATGCTGGAATAATGAGTAGAACATGTTGCCAACTTTTCCAAATTCTTTGATTTTTTCTGTTTCATTTCTTGTCAGTACTGCAGTACTGGTTACGTCTAAGCCAACCATTACGATCGGAACGCCTGCTTGGAAAACAATTTGAGCTGCGTGTGGATCAACATACGTATTAAATTCTGCGCTTGTATTCGTGTTTCCTCTTGATAATGAACCGCCCATCATAACGATTTCTCTAATATTCTGCTTTACTTCTGGATACATATTAAAAAGTAAGGCAATATTCGTTAATGCAGCGATTGGAACTAGAGTAATGGGCTCCTTACTTCCAAGGATACACTCTTTCATTGCTTCAACAGCATGTACAGCAAGAGCTTTTGTTGTAGCTTGCGGGAAATCGTATCCGTCCATCCCACTTTCTCCATGAATTTCTGCTGAATCTTCAAGTTGGATCAATAAAGGTTTGTCACAGCCTTTTGCAACAGGTACTTGTTTATCAAAAAAGGACACTAGCTTCAAGGTATTCTCTGTCGTTTTGTTTGCGTTTACATTTCCTGCAACAGTTGTTAGCAACTTAACGTCTAATTCTGAATGATTAAGGGCAATCGATAAAGCTACTGCGTCGTCAATTCCTGGGTCTGTGTCGATGATGATCGGTCTTTTTTCTCTTATCATAAATCCTTCCTCCTTCTTAGGTTAAGCGCATTACCTAATTAGTATAAAAAAATACTTTTTCAGAAATAAAAAAGTATTTTTAGATTAACCGCTTAATCTATCTGTTCATTATGATAGCGCTTTATTTAAATTTCGTCAATACTTATTTTAAATTTTTGACACTTTCCCCTTTAAATAACGTTGGTTTCAAAATGATTGTTTCTGTTTTTACTTTTCGACTAGTTAGTATATTCTTCAGTAATCCAACAGCTTGTTCTGTTAATGCCAAACTATTTTGCTCTACTGTGGCTAATGAAATTCCAAGAATATCTGCTAACTCCAAACGGTCATACCCAATGATTGAAAGATCATCTGGGATCGTTTTCCCGTTGCTCAATGCCTGTTTCAATACACCAAAAGCAACCATATCATTGGAGGTGAGAACAGCTGTTACATCCGTTAACGCAAAAAGTTCCTTTGCTTTTTCCATACCGCAATTAAAACGATACCCCGTTTCAATGATGTATTCTTCTTTTACTTTTACACCATAACTTTCCAATGCTTGTTTATAGCCATTAAGTCGATCCAGTGTACTCGGGACTTTAAAATCTCCCGTCATGAAGGCAATATTCCGATGACCATTTTTTAGAAGATATTCTGCAGAAAGTTTTCCACCAGCTTCGCTATCAAAATAGACTTGATTGACCCCAGTGAATGAAACGTGCCTATCAACTAAAACAAACGGTGCATCGATTTCTTTTAAAAACTGTTCTTGTTCTGCTTTAAATGAAAAAGACGCATTCGACAAAGCAATGATCAAGCCATCAACACCACGATTCAACAGCATTTGAATCAGATTTTTTTCAACAGTAAAATCATCATTAGAATTGACGATAATGGTTAAATAGCCCAATGTTCTAAACCCTTCTTCTAATTGTTTGCAAAGCTTCGAAAAAAAAGGATTCTCAATATCTGGAATAACAACACCAATGGTCTGTGACGCTTTTTTGGCAAGGCTTTGAGCTGCGATATTCGGAACGTAATTCAATTCTTTAGCAATTGCTTTAATTTCTTGTTTCTTTTTTTCAGAGATTCTAGAAGGTTTGTCATTTAAAACTAAAGAAACCGCAGCTTCCGATACGTTGGCCATTTTTGCAATGTCTTTCATTCTAATTTTCATGACTTTCTCCTTTACCAGTAAGCTTGTTTTCGTGGTTTATTTCCATAAAAAATCTATAATACATTTATCGACTTCTGTATTTTCGTGCAGTTGGCTATGTTGCGCTGATTTTCCATAAAAAATTTTTTCTTGTACGTCATTTCCGTGTGCTTTAAGTAATGAAACCACACTTAATGCATCTGCTACAGGAACAGTTCCATCGCTTAGGCTGCCGTCTTCGATATCCCCTGCAATAATCATGACTTTCATATCTTTCGATACTTTCTTGATTCCGCTTAGATAGTCAGTATAGCGTTCACTCTGAACTTTAGGACCATTATTAAGAACATCTTCGATCGACTCTCCTTTAGATAAGTCTACAAAGTTATTAAATGGTGCTGCGATACCGACAAATTTATTGATTTTTGGAAGACTTGCATCATCACCATATTTCGTTAGATAACGCAAAGAGCTTGCTCCACCCATTGAATGTCCAACCAAATTAACATCTGTTATGCCATACTTATCGTGGATATACGCCAAACAATTTTTGATCCACTCTGCTTGATTCCACTCATTGTTTTTATTATCTTCAAACAAAATTTGGACACTAGGATTATTTTCTGTGCCAGTCAAGTTCCCTTGCGCCTGGACCTTACCAGTAGGACTAACAATCAAGACTAGCTCTTTTTTTGTAAGAGCATGCCTATCCATCCTTTTAATCATGCGACCAAAAGAATTTTCACCACCACTGTATCCGTGAATAAATAGTGTAGGGATAGCTGTCTTTTTCATTGTTTCACTTGTCGTTGAATTCTTTACAGCTTGTTGGTTTCCATTTTCGGAGACTTTTTTATTCGTACATCCAGCAAAAAATAAGAAGAAAAAGAGTATTGTTAATAAGTAATAGTTCGTTTTTTTCATTTTATCACCTTTTCAATCGTCACTATAGTAAGAAGAGAGTAGGGCAAAACAATCGTTCGTTTTGCTCCACTCTCTTAATGCCAAAGCAGGTCTGCTTCAGCTTTTTATTTTTTTAGATTGAGTCTACTTGTTCAAAGTCTAACTCTGTACTTGTTTCACGACCAAACATATCGATGTTCACTTTTAATTTTTGACGTTCTTCATCAACTTCTGTTACTTCACCTTCAAGACCAGAAAACGCCCCTTCAATAATACGGACTGTGTCACCTAAAGCAACATCCAAATCAGATTGACGTGTGCTCATGCCGATTGATCGCAAGATGTGATTGATTTCTTCTTGCAATAACGGCGCTGGCTTACTTCCGGCACCATGTGAGCCGACAAACCCAGTAACACCTGGTGTATTACGTACTACATACCAAGAATCATCTGTCATCGTCATTTCCACTAGTACATAACCAGGGAACGTTTTATGAACGATCTCCTTAGACTTGCCATTTTTTACTTCTGTTTCTGTTTCTTCTGGAACGACTACACGAAAAATGAAATCTCCCATGCCCATGCTTTGTGCACGTGATTCAATATTCGCTTTTACTTTGTTTTCGTAACCTGAGTATGTATGTAATACATACCAATTTTTTTCAAATGATTCCATTTCTGATTCGGCTCCTTTAGGGTTTATTGGTTGATGGAACAATACATTAAGAATCACAAGTACTGCCTTGCACTCATTTTCTTTTTCTCATGTGAAAATAAAAAAACCTCAGTCCCCCGAAGTTTTTTCTCATGTGCTATTATAGCACTGTTTGCAATGAAATACTAGTTTGAATTACTTAAGAATCCAACCAAAAGCTGTTTGGATCACTGTATCCATTACGAAGAATAATGCCGCAAAAATAATGGATGTTTCGATAACAACCAATGTGTCTTTGCGTAATTGTTTTTTAGATGGCCAAGAAACTTGTTTCATCTCATCTTTAACACTACGTAAAAATTTCATTTAAGCTCCTCCAATATCTATTTCGTCTCTTTATGTAACGTGTATTTTTGACAGTATTTACAGAATTTTTTGATTTCTAACCGTTCTCCACGTTTTCCTTCACTGACGGCTTTAGAATAGTTTCTGGAGCCACAATCTGAACAAGCAAGTGCTGATTTTTTTGTTGCCATTGTTCAACCTCCTCTATTCACAAATTTACTCAATAACATTATCATTCTTTCACCAGAATGTCAATGGATACTCAATAAACTATTGTTTTCTTTCAAATTATGTTATCATTACGTTGTCAGACGAATTTAACCTACGGGGGGTCAAAATATGTTATTAAAATCCGTTGTTATCAAAAAGAAAAATCTTACAACTGTCAATGAATCCTGCACTTTGGAAGAAGCGTTGACGATCCTTGAAGACTCAGGGTATCGTTGTGTTCCGATTTTAGATGAATCGGAAAAGATTTTTAGAGGAAATATCTATAAAATGCACATCTACCGCCATAAAGCAAACGGTGGAGACATGAGTTTGCCAGTAACTTATTTATTAAAAAACGCGACTAAATTTATTTTTGTAAACACATCATTCTTTAAAGTCTTTTTTACGATCAAAGAATTACCATATATTGCTGTACTGGATGAGAATAATTATTTTTATGGGATTTTAACCCATAGCACGTTATTGAATATCTTGGCTCAATCCTGGAATATTCAGCGTGGTAGTTATGTATTGACAATTGCGACAACAGGTAAGCAAGGCGATTTGGCTGCGATGACGAAAATCATTGCGAAACACAGCAGTATTGCCAGCTGTATTACGCTTGATATCGGTGAAGATGAATTTATCCGTCGTACCTTGATTACATTGCCAGCAGAAACAACTGAAGAGACTTGTGCCGTGATTGTTGAGAATTTAGAGCGTAAGAATCTTAAAGTCGTTGAAATTGAAGATTTACAAGCAAATGCTGAATAAAATAGTAAAAAAAAGGAGAGCCTGGGACATAACTAAAAAGGTTATGTTTCAGGCTCTTAATAACCGATTAAACGGTGGGCGCAGAAGCAACTCCTTCGGAAATAAGCCGAAATTCACAAAAATTTGAAGAGCAATTTTCGTAAATTCCTTCTTATTTCTCGGAGTTAAACACTTCTGACCCAACCTCTTTTTTTATCTTCACTGTCGAAAGTTCATTTATACATAATACTTTCTATAATACAATTTACTATCGTGAGAAAGGTTGGTACCGTATGAAACAAACTGTATATGTTGCAAGTGCATTTAGTAAAGATCATAAAGGCGGTAATACAGCCGGAGTCGTATTTATAGAGTATCCATTGACTATTGCTCAAAAAATGGCAATAGCTAAACAACTTGGCTATGCGGAAACTGCATTTATCTCAGAATCTAACATTGCTGATTATAAACTTGAATATTTTACACCAAAAGAAGCGGTCGATTTATGTGGTCATGCTACAATTGCCTCCTTTACGATACTGATGCACTTAAATAAACTCTTCAGAAATCGTTATACGATTGAAACGAATAGCGGTGTTCTTACGATTACCATAAAAGATGACACTGTATTCATGGAGCAAAACAAACCTAGATTCTATGATGTTCTATCCCCAACAGCGTTCATCAATTGTTTTGACATTAAAGATATTGACACCAACTATCCAATTCAAATTGTCTCAACAGGCCTAAAAGATATTTTAATTCCTATAAAAACTGAAACACAATTACATGCTCTGAAACCTAATTTTGATAAAATTAAAGAAATCAGCAAGCATTATAAGGTTGTTGGAATGCATCTATATACGGTTAATGATGATCGAATAATCTGTAGAAATTTTGCTCCACTATATGACATTAATGAAGAAGCAGCCACTGGAACTTCAAACGGTGCGTTAGCTTGCTACCTTTATGAACAGCACTCACTGCAAAAAGATGTCTATGTATTTGAGCAAGGTTACTCTCTAGACTCGTCTTCTGAAATATTAGTTAAATTATCCACCAATAGCGAGAAGGATATAGAAAAAGTGTTTGTTGGTGGCAAAGGGTATTATTGTGAAACAAAGTGTTTAACTGTAGAAGATCATGAGTAAAAGTAGACTATAAAAAAAGGGGGGGGATATGACTCCGCGAGTCACACTCCCTCCCTAAGACATCTAGATAATCGGTGAGAACAGAAGCGAATGTTTCTTTCTTAACGCTCTTCACCAATAATACGTACTTCTGTCTCCAATACAACATCAAATTTTTCTTTGATCACTTGTTGAATATGCGCAATCAATTCAACATAATCAGTAGCCGTAGCATGATCGATATTCACAATAAACCCTGCATGCTTTTCTGAGATTTGAGCGCCGCCCCATTGTAATCCTTGTAAGCCAGCATCTTGAATCAATTTCCCAGTAAAATGTCCTTCTGGTCGTTTAAAGACACTCCCGCAAGATGGGTACTCCAATGGTTGCTTCGATTCTCTTAATGCAGTCAACTCAACCATCTGATCTTTGATTACGCTATTTTCCCCTTCGCTTAACGAAAAAGTCGCCTCTAATACAATACAGTGCATATCTTGAATCGCACTATGACGATAAGAAAATGCCATCTCTTCATTTGTAAAGGTTTGGATCGTCCCGTCTTCCAACAGCACATCAACACTTGTGAAAACGTCTTTAATCTCTCCACCGTAAGCTCCTGCATTCATATAGACAGCGCCACCGATACTTCCAGGAATCCCACAAGCAAATTCGAAACCAGTCAAATCATGCTCCAAAGCAACATAGGTTGTATCGATCAATTTTGCTCCTGCTTCTACAATGATCTGGTTTTTAGAAACAGAGATTTTTTTCATGTTTTCCAACATAATTACCATTCCGCGAATACCGCCATCTCGGACAATCAAGTTGCTGGCATTTCCTAGGACAAGCCAAGGGATTTCATGACTTTTGCAGTATTCGACTAATGTCGCCACTTCCGCTTTTGATTTTGGAAAAGCTAGAACATCCACAGGTCCACCTGTTTTAGTAAACGTAAAATTCATCAAAGGTTCATCAAATAGTAAGGTTATATCTGTTAATTCATTCATCATTTCAATTTTATTCATCGAAAGTCGTTCCTTTCTTTCAAACATCCTTTTTATTCTAGCATGTCAAAGAGAAACTTTCTAGTCTGACTCTATAAAATATGTTCTTGATGCTTACGCAACATTTGCGCACATAGTTCATGACTTGTAAAGACTTTTTCTTGTTTTAAATACGTGTCATCATTTGTTTGAACTGCTTTGATAAATTCCTCCACCATTTGTTGAAAGCCACGTTTTTCTACTGTTGTTGTCCAATCACCAAATTTTTTTTGTTGTGTCACTAACGGGTTTTGGCTAGTTAAATCTGTTAGATTTTCCAATACTAACGTTCCTTCTGGACTTGTTACTTGGTAAGTTTCTGTATTTGCTCCTGCGTAGAGATTCATTGAAGCAATGGCTGTCGTAGTTTCTGTTTCTACGTGAAGAATCGCTCTTTTTAGTAAGCCATCTTCCTCAATGATTTTTGTTTGAACCTGGCGAATATCATCATCAAGTAAATAGACAAGTGTATCAGCTACATGTAAGAATAAATCGTAGATTACAAAATTAGCTGTAGATTCCGATGCTATTCGATTTTTTTGGATCAGCAACATATTTTTATTGTCAACTGCTTTTAATTCGTCTACAAACGGTGCAAAACGGCGATTGAAGCCTACCATCAAAATCAGCTTTTTTTCTGCTGCTAGAGCTTGGATTTCTTTGACTTCTGCTAGGTTTTCACTTAACGGTTTATCGACGAAAACATGGAGGCCCGCTTCTAGTAGTTGTTTTACTAGTTGACCGTGCACTTTGGTTGCCGCATGAACAAAACAAGCTGCTATTCCAGTCTGAATCAATTCTTCTGTTGAAGCAACCATTTCGTTGAAGCCGTATTTTTCACTGATTTCTTTTCGGGTTTGTTCATTTCGGGTGGATAATATAAACGTTGCTTGGTCTCTTAGTTGAGAGTACACAGGTAGATATGCTTTTTGCGCGATATTTCCTAAGCCGATGATTCCGATTTTCATATGAATTCCTCACGATCAATAGTTGATATATCCATCATACTATATTTTTTTAGGAATGGTTTAAAATTAGAGCTTTGCAACACAACTAAATCAAGATAGTCATCAGTTTCTATACTGTCTTAGTTTCATTCCGTTTTCATAGTCGACAACTTAACTAATTTCTACATCAAAAAAAGTCAAAAAGATTAAAAAAGTCCTTTGAATTTTTGTACAATAAATACAGCTAGCTGTTGGCAACTTTAGTAGTGAGTTATGGCTTACTAGTCAAGGCTTTATCATTTGATTACCAGTCTTGTGATAAAGTGCCTTTTTATTTAATTTGAATTATATTCTTCTAAATCTTTAGATACAGAAGAATATTCTTTTATAAATTCATTAATAATAGTTAGATCCTTTGACTTAACTAATAAAACTGTACCATCCCATGAAATAAATTCTGTATCTCCTAAAGGATGAATTATTTCTATTTTTGACTTCCACAAAGTTTCATTTCCATCTGCTATTGGTAGTGGAACCTGTAAAACATCATTTAGTTCAGTATTACTTGGAAAACTTGTAAATACTCCCCAAATAAACATTATTTCTTCTTTATTAAAAAGCTCTTTTAGTTCAGTTCCCTTTCTCCAAACATAGTCTTTGTTTATTGGTATCTGTTCAAATGGATAAATATTACATTCGTAGTTACTAATAAGCCACATTTTTTCTAATTCTTTTTGCGGAAGTACATTAAATATTTCTGCCATATTTGCTACATAACCTGTTTTTAATTCACTAATTATTAATCCTTTCACAAACAATCTCCTATCCATTATTTTGATGGTTTTGGTTTTTTGGAATCTGACCAATCCCAAATATGTTCATGTGGAACTTTGGGATGCATTTTAGAATTGCCATGATCAGTATGATGAATATCTTTAATTACTCGTCCTTTATCATCAAAAATTCTTTCACTAATTAAATTACCATTTTTATCGACTCGTTTTATCACAGTATTTGGCTTGTGTATTGTAGGTATTTTACTATTCGTAGTTGTCTCTACTGTCAGTTTAGACCTACTAGGTTTCTTATACCCGGTTTTCCCTTTATTCTTCCCTCAATCCAGTGTATAATTCTTACCGCCTTTATTTCCCTTTAAAGTAGGCGTTTTGGGTGCGTTTGCCCCTTTACCAGCAAACCCTTTTCCTCCATAATAAGCACCAATTGATAAGGCTGCGATCGCACTTGCGATGGTCGACCATCGTTGCGCTTTTTCTAAATCCGTTAATGGCTTCCCTGTTTTTTGGTTGATCCCTGTTTTCAATTCTTCTGTAATTGTTTGAAAATACTCGTCAACCAAACCCTTTTCTGGCTTCGTCAAAATATCTAGGTATTCTTTATATTTTTCATTGAATTGAACGTCTGCTTGTGTGACTTTACTTGGATCAGTCACCCACATCCATTGAAGTTGGAAAATAGAGAGAAGAATGACTCTTATAATCTGTAAAACCCAATAAATAAAGCCAATAGACCGCCAGGCTCTACTAACGTTGCTATCGACTTTATTTATTTGGTTTTTCTTTTTGTTAGTACCCGAGGAACTTACGAAATTGCTAGCACCTTGACTTGTCCCTCGAGCCTTTTCAACATAACATACTCACCGTTTGCTTTAGCATTTAAATTTGTTTTTCACCCCTTTTCTACTCCACTCTCAGAATCCAGCAAAATAGTGGGTAAAACCCTTATTCTCTAGTCGTAAACTAGTTAATGTTTGACTACAATGCGCACTTCTATCACTTTACTATGAAATTTCAGCTTTTATAGCTATCAGTTCATCACCCTTCGCATAAAAAGAAAGATTTTTAGATTTAATTTTTTTATCATACATTTCCAATTCTGAAAGATACAAAATAAAATATTCTTTGTTTTTAAAAACTTTTACTATTGGTACTTCTATAGGTCTTTCTATATCTATCAAAGGAAAACCATCTTTAGTCTCAGAATTTTTACTCTCTACCAAAGAAATTTTTTCATCTATTTGCATTGGAAAGATACACTCTATTTCACCAATAATACCTTTTTCGTTCAACCACATCATTACATTTTGCTCAATACGATATGGAATGAAGTCATCATTCATTTTCTCAGTTAAAATATCAAAATTTTCAACGGACTCCTCATAAATGTTATCACTAGCTAAAACTTCACATAATTCATTCTTTATTTTCAACAATATACCCTCCTCTATTTCTTAAAGCTTGCTGGCCAAATACCAACTATTTCTTTTGTCGTTGGATTAACAAAAATTGAAGTATTCGTTTTTGGATTAATATACTCAACGCTTCCTGGTTTAGCTAGGATTGGCTTACTATTTAAAGCATCAATAATATCATCAATCATAATATCTTTTCTACCAGATTTGAAAAGAGAATTATACGCATGTTGATTTAGTTTTGTTCCATCAGGAAATCCATTTTTTAATGCTTCATCGAATTGAGGTCTTCGTAATACTCTTAAATCTGGATTTCCATTGGCATTATATACCTTTTCAGACCCACTAGGTTTCTTATACCCAGTTTTCCCTTTATTCTTCCCTCGATCCAGTGTATAGTTCTTACCGCCTTTATTTCCCTTTAAAGTAGGCGTTTTGGGTGCGTTTGTCCCTTTGCCAGTAAACCCTTTTCCTCCATAATAAGCACCAATTGCTACGGCTGCGATCGCACTTGCGATGGTCGACCATCGTTGCGCTTTTTCTAAATCCGTTAATGGTTTCCCAGTTTTTTGATTGATCCCTGTTTTCAATTCTTCTGTAATTGTTTGAAAATACTCGTCAACCAAACCCTTTTCTGGCTTCGTCAAAATATCTAGGTATTCTTTATATTTTTCATTGAATTGAACGTCTGCTTGTGTGACTTTACTTGGATCAGTCACCCACATCCATACGTAAGCGCCTGTGGCAAGTTGGACACGACAATGGTAACGACCTTTCATCCCTTCCGCAAATTCTTTTGCTCGTTTGTTTTCGATTGCTTCAGCGCGATTTTTCCACCGTTCATTGATCGAAGTGGCCCAGGTCATATCTAATTTCCCAAGGTCAAATGTCCCCGAAGCCCCATTCCAAGCTTTACATCCACTGACTTGTGCTATGCCTCGAGACAGCTCTTGTTGGCAAGCTTCGTATTCTGAAAAGAAACTGGCCGAGCGGGCGTTAAAAGCATGAAACTGCTCTAATTGTTCTCTTTTTTTAGCAATACTCTCACAAGCGTTGATATAGCGACGTTCTAAACTTGGCTGGACCTCTTTTGACACGATCATCTGATGCTCTAACTGTTGTTTCAACTGTTCGAATCGGTTGATTTGACTCATGATTTGGTCTTCGTCTGTATCGATACTTGAAACAGAACTTTGATACTCGTTGATCAGTCGTTTGTGGGCACTTGCCATTGCTTCTCCTGTCATAGTAACAGAACGACAGATTGGTGTATAGACCACATTGAAATAACGCTTCGCCGAGTCATAGGCTTTTCCTGATAACGGTGCGAATAAAAATTGCGCGATACTTTTTTGAAGCGAAGCGATCGCTTGATTTGCTTCTTGGTTCATTCGTGAAGCGTCACTTGCTTGCGCCTGCATTTCACCAACATAAAATTTCAACCCCATTTACTGCTTCTCCATTTCTTCCTCCAATAGCGCATTCCGTTGTTTCCGATAGGTTTCTTCTTCCGCTTCCAACAACTGCTTTTTCGTTTTGTTTAATTCTCTTTCTTTATCTGCTAGACGCTGTTGCGCTTTAGTTGATTGATCTCGACTATCCAGACCTCTATCTTGAAAATAGTGTCGTTCTTCCGGCGAAGAAGTTGCGACCACTTCAGAATATAAGCGCTGTTCTTCTTGGTGGATAGAGTGAAGGTCCTCCAGTTGTTTACCTATTGTCCGGAGTTCTCTTGTGACTAACTCTTGTTCTGCTTGAATCGTTTTAAGTGTTGCTTGGTCACTCATCTCTGTCATTAGAACCACCTACTCATTGGCGATGTGTTCGCTTGAAATTGATGTGATGCTTTTAGATCTATTTCTGAAAAGTCTTTTGCAACAGAGTGTATATTTTTCCCAGTAGCTACAATACTAGCTGAGAGTTTTTTGATATCGTTTCCAAAAATTGTCGCTGTTTCTTTCGCCTTCGCATTGCCCATCACGTTCGTTCTCGTCGCGATATTGGTTGGTCCTTTTATGTTGTTTAAGGTATTGGCTGATTGGCTAAAAGAAGCGGATACATTTCCTGCTATAGATAGACTGCTTTTTATCCCCATATTTTCACTCCCTGTTAAATTTATACAAGATAAGTATAACAAACCAAACACATAGACACAATTGTATTTTTAGATACTTTCTACATGAATTTCACGATAAAACGTAACTATATAAACTGATAGCTTACCATTCTCTAGCACTTACATAATAAAAATATTTTTTTGTTATTTATCTTATATATAAGGGAATGATTTTTCGTGTTATTTAATGGCGTTTAAGAGGAAAATTAGGTTGCGTGTTCGCCTTCTTTTCGTATATACTTAGGAGGTAGAATAGAACAAAGAAAACAGCCCATTTGTAAACGAGCTGTTCAAATAAGACTATAAAATAAATTGGCACTTCAATATTTGGCGACAACCAAATAATCGAAGCCTTGTAACGACAGCGAACACTGCCCAAACAAGTTGCCAATAGTGCTAGCAACATGTACTAGCTTCTTTCTTGTACCTAAAGTTTACCTATTTTGCCATAGGTTTGTTAACTTTTGGGCTATTTTAGAAGAAGTGGTAGATGATTTTTAGAGACTATTGTTGACGATATTGGGAAATTTCCTGATATCGTTTTTTCTATTCTACAAATTCAAGTAAAGGAGGTTCACTTCAAATTAAAACAAATGATCAATTATAGATATAAGACAAGGAGACAACGTTCACTTCGTTCACCTTGTACTTTGCATCATCCACTCTGCCCTTTGGTCAGTCGTAGTCCTTCAATTCTTAGAGCTTTAGTTCTTAGAAATTGATGAGATCGAAGTGGAACGTAGTGGTGCAAAGCAAAAAGGCACTTCATCACTTGGCGACAACCAACTGATGAAGCCTTGCATAGACAGCGAACACTATCTATACAAGTTGCCAATTGCTAGCACAAAGTCCTAGCATTCTTTATTGTACCTAATTTTACTGGAATTTTCTAGTCTGTCTGGAAACTTTTTGTTAAAATCATGTACTTAATAAAGTCTGCATACTTTTTCTAGATAATTGATGGCGGTATTGGTAGTTTTAAGATGATAAAAAGTCATTAAGTTTTGAACAACTGGACTAAAAAGGAATCCATGCACTTTTCGGATTGAGGTATTTTTAGAACGTTGTTGAAAAAATAGCTTTTTCTCACTGACTGCTCCAATAGCGTTTTTTGTTTTATCCCAAAAAAGGCGATAGAAATTCTACCAGACTGACAATGATCATCCACAAGTCATTTCTACCGCTAATTTAATAAGTTGCCTAAGTCAATGCGTACATTAAGAAGCGCTGAAGTACGAAATTCAGTGCTTCAAAAAAGGAGAGAACCATTATGAAAAACGAGCTACATATCCTAAAAGCAATCCCCTATCAAGATATTACTGATTTACAAGATTTACTAGATCATTTTGACTCATGGCAAGAACCTCTTGCCGTATTGGATCATTTCTTCCAATTCCGAACGGGTCCAATCAACAAGAAAAAAGTTATCAAAGAATATTATGCTTGTGGTCATTTGTTCCACGCTTTTTTCACAGAATTTATCCGTTTGGTGGAAGCTGAACAAATCAAAATTAAGAAGTTAGATCGTGAAAGAAAAGTAACTACTCATTTTGTTAAGAAGTAAAAATGAGGAGGTGTCCTTTTAGTGGCATCTCCCTTTTCGCCTAATGCTATAAATAACTTTCACTATAATTAAAATGACCTTATTATCAAAAAGTAACTTATTTCTTCTTATATAGTTTAATGATATAATTGTTAGTGGAGGTGTTTATTATTCCCAGAAAAGAAAAAAGATTGAAAACTACTCAAAAACAAAGGAAAGGCCGAATTATGCTATTTATATCTATTATTCCGGCTATCCTTTCTATAATTACCATCACAGAAAAAGTAATTATTCCATTTCTAGGTACTATAGAAGTCACTCAGAATAAGACTGAACCAGTCTATAATCCTGAATCGTTAAATAACTCATATGTCATAGCAAAACCAACAGATATTCAAGAATCAAATGATTCTTATTTCTTTCTTACGAATGTATCTACTCTACAAAATAATACATCAAAAAATTTAATAGTTTCTGATGCAACTATTGAAATAGACGACATTCAGCCGATAAAAGAAGCTGACTTAGAAATTAGTTATGGTTTAGAGGACAATCAGTTAATAATTTTTATTATCAATAATGGTTTAGGCAATTCGAAAGATTCAGAGTTCAAGTTGTCAGTTATATTAGAAGATATTGACCAAGTGGAAAATAAATTATCATCTAAAGATGTCGAAAACTTATTCTTGACTAAAACAAAAAGAAAGGATTCACTATATTCTGGTGATATTTTAAAATCTTTTGAGTTGAACCTTTCAGATGAACTACATAGATTATTTGAAAAGAACGAAAAATATCGTGCTATTAAATTTGAATTAACTGAATTAGCATCTAATAAAAAATTTAAAATACATTCTATCTACTATGATCGAACAAATAAAAGTTTTACATTTAGCGGTATGGGTGCAGGCGGTCGAGATAAAACTGCTGTCCTTTTACTAGATGTCAGCAATACTTCTAATAAATATTCCGTACCTGTAAATAAAAAAATTGCTGCTAATTCTACTGAACAGATTAATTTATTTATAGTGCCAAATCAAAGCAGTAAAATTATTTATTCTGTTAAATACTCTACTAGTAATTCAAAATATACAAAAGCAACTAAAAAGATTGAGTCAACAATAACAGTGCCATTATACAACACAAGTTATTCACCAAATGGTCCTTTTTTCAAATCATTAATTAAAAATCAAATAACACGATATCAACACAATACTAATTCTAATCTACAAAAAGAAATAGGTTATGACTACAAAAAAGTTTTAGAAAGCCATTAATGATACACCTTAGGTTGAACTAAGATAGAGTAACATAATCAGTAGCTTATTTTCAGATGGGCGTTAAGAAAGTGAACTGTATTTTTTGGTTCATTATGAATAGAAAGTATGAAGGATGCTTTGGTCGCTTAGTATCAAGTAAAAATACTTTTTTACTCGATACTTCTAAGACAACAACGCCTATTTACATAATAATATTCTTAGTACGATACATGATATTTTATTCTATTTTTTGATTCACTGTTTTCTTTTGGATGAATCGATTTGACCCTTTTTTGACGAAAAATAAAATAGTTGCTACCGCTAAAATGATTGGGCTTAGATTTAGTGGGAAAAACAGCATCATAAACACACCTACTGGAAACGGCGAATTTATGATTGCAATTGCAATACTGGTACTCACGATTGCAACAATCAACAAACGATCTGTTTGGGTAAATAACTGTGATACAGCAAATCCTTGAATGATTGCCGCAAATACGATAGGAAAAATATCGCCACCAATCCAACCTGTATTAAGGCATAGTTGCAAGAACAGTAATTTGATTAATGCAATCATCGTTAACACTAAAAATGAAGCTTGACTTCCAACAAATGGTGCCAGTGAAAGCGATAGTTGCCCTGAAAAAAGTAAATTAGGTAGAAAAACACCTATTAGAAAAATTGCGATAGATCCAATCAATGCTTTGCGAATCGGAAACTCTTGCCAAAAATCTAACCGTTTCTTTAAAAAGGTTTTAAACAAAAGATAACATTTTCCAACTATTACCCCAAAAAGCATCAACGGCAAGCATATCCACAGCTCTTTCCCTATCCAATTTGATTCGCCCATTTTAGAAACAAAAGAAGGTTGTCCTGTCAGTTTCATTAAAAGGAAAAAAGTGATCAAGCCATTAATAATAAATAGTAGATAAAAAAACTTTTTCTTCCACTTCTGGCCTGCATCAGCAGCTCTTTTTTCATCATACGTCAACAAATAGTTTTTAGGATGAAACAGACGTGCAATCTGCTCTTTTAGAGACAACTCTTCCAATTCGTTAAAGTGAAAGTAATAATAGCGCAGTTTATCCGCCTGCCATACAGATAAATAAATAACCGCACTTAGTAACCCCGCTTCTGGTCCTACGCCTGCACCAAAAATCAATACGACAAGAGCTATCAACAAACTACGGAAAACACTACTATGATCGAGTGTTTTTGTTTGTTTTAATTCTGTTACAGAATCATGAACTGTATGAGGCAAATTCCCCCATCTTGCTCGTAAAAACCCTAGTAAAACGCCACCTGTTAACGTAAGCCCTAAAATATAGAACACACGTAAAGGAGTATCCGGCGAAACTAAATTCCAAAGCAGTTCAGAACCTATTCCTTCCACTCTTAAAAAAATAAACGATATAACCCCAATCATACTGCTTAGTACCACGCCATAAACCAATAACCCAATTTCTTTTGTATTCAATTTGACAGTTCCTTTCAGTTCAAAATATTTATAGTTTCCATGACTTCCCTCTCACTTTATCATAAATCTAAATACCTGAATACAAAAATGATACTTATTGATTTCAATCAGAAAGTCGACACAGAATACCAAAATCTGGATTATGTATGTTAAACTAATCTAAAGTCTTACTTACAAAAATCAATAAATCACGTCAATTTTGAAGGAGGTCCTCAAGATGAAATGTATTTCGTGGAATGTTAACGGCTTACGTGCTGTTGTTAAAAAGAACTTTATGGAAGTTTTCAACGAATTAGATGCAGATTTTTTCTGTCTGCAAGAAACTAAATTACAAGAAGGTCAAATTGACTTAGAGTTGCCAGGTTACCATCAATACTGGAATTATGCTGAGAAAAAAGGGTATTCAGGGACTGCCATTTTTGCCAAAGAAGAAGCACTCAGCGTACGATACGGCATGGGAATTGAAGAACATGATCAAGAAGGTCGTTTGATCACATTGGAATATCCAAACTTCTTTATGATTACTTGTTATACACCTAATTCGCAAAATGAGCTGAAACGATTAGATTATCGTATGACATGGGAAGATGCTTTTCGTGCTTATTTAAATGAATTAAGCAAAGAAAAACCAGTGATTTTATGTGGTGATTTGAATGTTGCTCATCAAAATATCGATTTGAAAAATTGGAAAACCAATCAAAAAAATGCTGGCTTTACACCGGAAGAACGTGGAAAATTTACAGAATTATTGGATAGTGGCTTTATTGATACTTATCGCTATTTCTATCCTGACCAAGAAGGCGTTTATTCTTGGTGGAGTTATCGTTTTAATGCACGGAAAAATAATGCTGGGTGGAGAATCGATTACTTTGTTGTTTCTGATGGATTGAAAGAGGCTTTAACAAGTGCGAAAATTCATACGGAAATTGCTGGTAGTGATCATTGTCCAGTAGAGGTTGATTTAACGATTGCTTAGTGAGTGGGACATAACTCTTCGAGTCATATCCCGCTCACGTGGAATCCAGATAAACGGTGGGAGCAGAAGCAACCCCTTCGGAAATAAGCTGAAATTCACAAAAATTTGAAGAACAATTTTCGTGAATTTCAGCTTATTTCTCGGGGTTTAACACTTCTGTCCCATCCTCTTTTTATTTAATTTCTGTTAATATTACTAAATTGGACTTACCATGTATCTATTATTTTGTTATACTGCATGTATGAATTAATTTTGAACCGAAAGGGATAATGACTATGAATTTTTATTCCATAGACTTTGAAACAGCCAGTTACGCTAAACATAGCGCTTGTTCTGTTGCTTTAGTAAAAGTAGAGAATAGCCGCATCGTTGATGAATATTACTCACTAATTAAACCAGAAACCGACTTTTTCTGGAAAAATATCCAAATTCATGGAATCAAACCAGAAGATGTGGCGGATGCCCCTAAATTTCCTGATGTTTGGAAGCAGATCCAAGCCTGTTTTAAACCCAATAGTTTAGTGGTTGCTCATAATGCCCCTTTTGACTGTGGTGTTTTAGCTGGGTCCTTGGATTATTATGGGATCGAACAACCGAATTATCTTTCATTGTGTACAGTTAAAACGAGTCGCAAGTTATTTCCAGAGTTGCCGAATCATAAATTAAACACGATTTGTGATAATCTAGATATCCAGTTGAACAATCATCATGATGCACTAGAAGACAGCCGCGCTTGCGCTGAAATTTTACTGTATCAGGAAAAACATTTTGGTGTTGAACCGTTGAAAAAACTTGTTACAATCAAATAAAAAAAGCCGAATCAAGAACAGTTCGTTCTTTTGATTCGGCTTTTTCTTTATTTTTCTAAAATCTCAATGATCTCATCCATATTTTTAGAACCAAAAACAATGTCTTTATCATCAATGATCATCGCAGGAACACTCATGATTTTCTTCTCTGTTTTCAATTCTGGGAAAACACCAATATCGATCATTTCTGCTTCAACATTATGATTAATAGAAGCAATTCGTTGACACGCTGCCACGACATCTGGACAGTAATGACAGGTTAATGAAACGAAAATCTGAACTTTCTTTTTCGGTAATTCTTTTATTTTATTCACTACTGGCTCTTCAATTGGCTGTCCAGCACTTCCTACATTATATACAGCTAAAACGATTGAATTGACTTCATGCCCACTTGGAATACCGCTAAATTTGATTCCTGTGTACTCGCCTTGATCATTTAAGACAACAACACTTGGTAATTTATCAATGCCATATTTCGCTTCTACATCAGAGTCCGCACCTTTTTGAACAGTTTCCAACAAAATTTTATCACTTAATGAGGCAAATTCCGTTAGGAAAGAATTCAATTCAAGGGATTTCTCTTCGCTGCTATCCATCACTTGTAATAAGGTTACATTTTTCGTTAATTTACCAAAAATACCACCCAATTGTTCTCTCATTGCATCTGGGAACCATGTGTTATTTCCGCTAGTTGCTTTAGCAGGTTTCTTTTCTGCTTTTGGTTGTGTTTCTTTATTGTCAGCATGTTGCTTCGCTAAACGTTTTTCCATCCGTTCATTGACGATTGATAGGCCTGCTTTTGTTTTTTCTTCGGTGATGTATTTTTGTGCATTAGTTGCAGCGATCGCACCATCTGCAACTGCTGTAACGATTTGACGTAATTCTTTGATACGTAGGTCTCCGGCAGCATAAACACCAGGAACATTGGTTTCCATGTTTTCATTGGTTGGGACATAGCCACGATCTAATTCGACTTTTCCTTCAAAAATTTCTGTGCTTGGTTTATTTCCAGCAAACACAAACATCCCAAATGTGCTGTCAGTTGGTGCTTCGTAAGTCGTTTCTTCGCCTGTTTCATTATTGACAAAGACCGCTTTACGAACAAAATCATCACCTGTAATTTCTTTGACTTCTGTATTGTAGACGATCTTGATATCTGGATGTTGTTTGGCTGCTTCTGCTGTTAGTTTGGCACAAGTAAAATCTGGTTCACGAATGATCATTGTGACTGATTTACCGTAACGAGTTAAATAAACCGCTTCTTCTGCCGCCGCATAGCCACCACCAAGTACAAAAATATCTAAGCCTTGGAAGAATTCACCGTCACAAGTTGAACAGTATGCAATGCCACGTCCTATAAATTCAACTTCCCCTGGAAAGCCGATTTTACGTGCTGATGCACCTGTTGCGATGATCACCGCATACGCTTGATAGGTTTTAGTCGCGGATTTGACTGTTTTGACCGTTTGGCTTAAATCGACATCAATGATTTCATCAGTTGTAAATTCAACCCCAAAATCTAGCGCTTGTAAACGCATATCTTCCATTAATTCAGGACCGGTAGTTGCTCGAATCGCTGGGTAATTCACGATTTCAGAAGTTGTGGTTACTTGTCCGCCAATCTTATCTTTTTCGATGATCAATGTATCTAACATCGCACGACCTGCATAAATTCCTGCTGATAATGCCGCTGATCCGCCACCAATTACGATCAAATCATATATTTCTTGGCTCATGTATGTTCTCCTTTTTGTCTATCTCATTATTTTGCTCTGTAAATTTTAAGAAAGACTTCCCATAAAGGAAGTCTCAAGGTTGTCTATTCAAACGTTTAGATTTTACCAACTAAGTCTAAACTTGGTGCAATTGTTTCTTCGCCTGGTTTCCAGTTTGCTGGACAAACTTTATCGCCATGTTTTGCTACGAATTGAGATGCTTCTAATTTACGAACTAGCTCATCTGCATTACGGCCGATTCCCATATCATTGATTTCGTATGATTTGATTTCGCCTTCTGGGCTAACGATAAATGTTCCACGGTATGCTTGACCTAATTCTTCATTTAAAACGCCGAAGAAACGAGCAATTTTTCCATTTGGATCAGCTAACATTGGGTATTTGATTTTACCGATTGTATCTGTCGCATCTGCCCAAGCTTTATGAACAAAATGGCTATCTTCTGATACTGAGTATACTTCACAGTTCAACTCTTTTAGGTGATCATAATGATCTTGCATGTCGCCAAGTTCTGTTGGACAAACAAATGAAAAGTCAGCTGGATAGAAGAAGAAAATACTCCATTTACCTAATACATCTGCTGTTGATACTTTGATAAAATCTCCATCTTGATAGGCGTCACATTCGAAATCTAATAGTTTTGTGTTAATTAAGTTCATCTACATATTCCTCCTAATTTTTAAAAGCTAGCCTGTGTAGCTAGACATTTTTCTACACTCTTAGCGTATCAATTTAAAATTATTATGTCAATAGAATTATTATAGTTTAGTTATTTTATTTTTGCTATTTTCGGCTTTTCTTTGAGAAAATAGCTCTTTCATTCTCATTAAGCAAAAAAACAATCGTTTTTTACTTGTCTGATTATACTTACATCATAAAATGAAAACAGAACAAAGACAAGAGTCTTTATCCTATTTCATTTTCATTCTATTCTACCAAAAAAAATCTTTCAATAATTGAACGACTTTCTGATTTTCAACTAACTCGCTGTGACTTGTATTTTCTCCTTCGATCAACACTTCCTGATACTCCGCTACTTGATCCTGATAAATGTACCTTCCAGAAAAGACGCTTTGCACAGGAACGGTATTATCAGATGCCGTATCATCAACCTCTCCAGCAATATTCAACATCTCAATTGTATCAGGGATATTTTCTAGATTCGTTAAATAGCCTTTAAGCAGGTCGCTAGTTTCTTTTAGTTGGGTAAATGAAGTCACCGCTTCATTATATTTTTTTGACGTATCATTATAAGGCGTTCCTAGTGTGATTAGTTTGGCTAATTCAGGGTCACCAGTTTGTTGAAATTCTTCCAGATAAGAGGTAATGACTAATCCGCCATTGGAGTGCCCTAAGTAATTGTATGTTTCAAATGAGTATTTTTCTTGGATATAATGTAATGCTAATTGATACCATTTTCCTTGAACGGGTAGTGTCTCATCACTACTGTCTTCAAACGCAATCACGATGATAGGATGTTCTGCGGTACTTGGTAATTTTCCTTTAGAGGAAACCGTTCCGTCTGTTGCTACGGTCACTTTTAACACGTCAGCTTTTGAATCTAAGGCTTTGATCAAGCCATTGAATCGATTCACTGTCCCATTTGTGCCTGGTACAAAAATCGTCGGCGTTTGAATTGCCACGGGGTCACTTGTTGATGTAAATTTTTCGGCGAATGCCGTTAGGCTTTTTTGAAATAAAAGAAAGAGCATTAGAATAACACCTACAATCAAAAGTATTTTAGGAATCTTTCTTTTTATGTTTTTAGTAGTATTCATGACGTTTCCCTCCTCTCATAGAGAAAGTGTACGCCTTGAAACTTAAACGAACATTAAACACAATCGAAAGAAGGAAACTAAGCTTAGGAGATTAAAAATGATTCATCCATATTCTTGTCTTTGCCAAAATGCTTACCATGAACATCAATTGCTGCATGCCATTCTTTACATAAATCATGAGGAATTCCATCCGTCAAATGATTGAAGTCTTTCCGCATTTCTTCGTACGTCTTATAGGGACCAAAACCCAAACGATTAAACAAACGAATGGCATATTGATCCGCGATAAAAACATTTCGTTCAAAAATATAAAGGAGCATCGCATCTGCTGTTTCTGATCCAACACCTTTGATCGTTAACAGCTCTTTTCTTAACGCTTCAGTAGAGTAAGCACGAAATTTATCAAAATCTCTATCATGGGAAATAAACCAACTGATCAATGCTTTGATATAGTTACTTTTTTGAGTGAAAAATCCTGCTGGACGGATCAGTTCTTGAAGTGTTTCTAATTCCATTTCATGAAGACTTTCTACTGTTAGATAAGGTTCCAAATTAGCCAATGCTTTATGCGCATTTTTTTCAGTCGTCTGCTGGATCAAGATCATCGAAACCCAATCAGAAATCCGATTTTCATCTTCCCACCAATATTGAAAACCGTAATGTGCGACCAAATTATTTAACACTTGAAGCTTTTCTTTATCTGATTTCAACTTTATCTACTCCTTTATCGTCACATAAAAAAACTCAGATCAAAATAATTAAATCCTGACCCAAGTTGTCTATTCGTTATTCAGTTAGTTCTCTTTCTTTTGTGATCATGATCACGCCATCACCTAACGGCAATAATGTTGAGGTCAAATCTGGATGGGTCATAACTGTCTCTAAAAATTGATTCAATTTTCTATGAATCGTTCTTTGGCTACGTGGAATTTCTTCGATTGGGTCTAAAATCGTGCCTGCTTGGAAAACATCATCCACCATCAACACACCGCCAACGCGTAATAAGCGTAAGCATTCTGGTAAAAATTCGATATATTTAGATTTTGCACTGTCCATAAAAATAAAGTCATAAGGACCACTTAGTGTCGGCAAAATTTCCGCCGCTTGTCCTTCTAATAAAGTTACTTTGTCCGTTAGACCTAAACGTTCATAGGTTACTTTCGCTTTTCTGATCATTACATCAAATCGATCGATCGTCGTAACATGTCCGTCTTCCCCGACACATTGCGCCATAAGGCTAGAAGAAAAGCCGATTGCTGTCCCTATTTCTAAAATGTTCTTGGGTTTGATTTGATCTAAGAAAAATTGTAAGAACACTACTGTTTCATGGGGAATGATTGGTACTCCCGCTTCGTGTGCTTCTTCTTCTATTACACCAAGTTCACCTTGGATTTTTTTTTGTTTATTTCGCATAAATTCAACAAGTTCTGGTTTCACAACTGGTCGATGCATCATTTCGTTGCGCACGTTATTCATCCTTCCAAAAGTCAATCATTTCTAGTTTTCACTACTAGTAATATAGCAGAAATCATTTTCGGTTAATAGCCTTTTTTAGCTGTTTTGAGAAAATAGTTTCGTTCATGTCTTTTAACAACGATGCATTCTTTTTAATCTACTACGATTTTACTAGACTTAAACTAAAAACAATCATGAAACATTTAAAGGGTATCCATTATCCTATAATGTTTTCAAATAGTTTTTTGCTTTTTGGTACAATTCAAGTTGCTGACTTTTCTTCACGAAGTTTCTCTTATTAAAACATTGATAGTTGCTTTGCCTAACTGAATTTAAAATACCTTTGTAAAAATAGATAGATAGTAACAGTGCTTCTTGACAATCTTTGTGGATAGAAGCTAGCATTGTTTGGGCTTTTGAGTATAGTTGCTCAGCTCTTGTTGCCTCGTATTCCCATAATTCTATAAAAGAATCATTGATGATGCCTTTTTCCAACGAATCAAGTGAAACATCAAATCTTTCCATGATTTCCTTTGGAAGATAGATTCGCTGATTATTGTAGTCTTCTCCGATATCTCTTAAAATATTCGTGATTTGCATGGCTTCACCTAATTGGATTGCTTGGCTTCTTATTTCATCAGGACGATCAGAAAGAATTGGCAACAACATCAATCCGACTGATCCTGCAACATAGTAAGAATATTCTTCTAATTCAGTCTGTGTTTCAGGTTGTTGAAACGTCCAATCCATCTCTTGCCCCAATAACATATCATAAAAAGACTGTTGATTCATTTCATAGGTTTCGAATACTGGCACTAAGGCTCTCCAAAAATAACGATCTGGAATTTTCCCTGCTAAAAAGTCATCTAATTCACGTTTTAATTTGTTTAAACGATCCACATCACGGTATACATCAATGCTATCATCTGCTTCACGACAAAAAGAATAAATAGCAAAAATACTTAGTGCTTTTTGCTTTGGAAGTTTAGAAAAGGCTTTATAAAAACTTTTTGAATGATTGCGAATCGTTTCCTCACACAAAGCGAAATCTGATTCATACATTGAAAATAGTTTTGTTACGTCATCTTTTCTTTTTATCATCTTTCAACAACTCCTCCGCAGCTAACTTAGCGCTTGTTAAAACAATCGGAACTCCCGCCCCTGGATGTGTACTACTACCGCAAAAATAAAGGTTATCTGCATAATCGAATTTATTATGAGGACGATAATAGTTACTTTGTTTTAAGGTCGGTTTCAGTCCGAATGTTGCACCATTATAAGCATTAAAATTTTGCTTGAACTCTTTAGGTGTATAGAGAGATTCATAAACGATATGTTCTTCTATATCAGAGAAAATAGTTTCTTTTTTGACTAAATCGAGAACGTTTTGTCGAAATGCCTGCGTTGTTGATTCGTTCCAATCCACTCCTTGTGAGAGTTCAGGAACAGGCACCAAAATATAAACTCCTTCATGCCCTTCTGGCGCTAAACTTTCATCGATTGAAGACGGAACATAAATATAAAATGAAGGGTCATCTGGTAATTTTCCATCTTCAAAAATATCATTAATATTTTTTTCAAAATCTTCAGCAAATCGAATCGTATGAAGTGAATCCACTGGATATTTTTTATCCAGACCAAGATAAAGAATGAAACATGAACAGGAATAATCCAACTTATCAATTTTTTTATCGGTATATTTTCCTCTAGTCTTTTCATCTGGTAACAATGACTTCATTGCATAAGGAAAATCAGCATTACACACGACGTAATCACTCGGGATAATGCCCTCTTCTGTCCTGATTCCTGTTGCTTGTTTATTTTCTATGATGATTTCTTTCACAGGTGTATTAAGGTGAATCGTACCACCAAGCTCTTCAAAAGCTTTGGCCATTCCTGTAGCCAAGGTATACATCCCACCTTCAATAAACCAGATGCCATAAATTAGTTCAATCATAGGAATAATTGTATAAAGAGAAGGACCATTATAAGGAGAAACCCCTATGTAAAGAGTTTGGAAGGCTAATGCTTTCCGTAATCTTTCGTCTTTTACAAATTTTGAAATAGAACTATAGGCATCATTAAATGTGTGTAATCTAAACCCATCAATCAATGATCTCGGATTATAAAAATCCCAAAAAGAACGAAATGATTTCATAATGAAAGCCTTTTTCGCTATTTGATACCGTTTATAAATACTTGCTAAATATTCTAGATATCCTTGCATATCCTCTTCTGAAATACCTTCTAAAAGTGACGTTAAAGACACTAGATCGGAAGACATGTTCAACGTTTCTTCATTTGGAAAGTTCAAGGATAACATGGGATCAACTTTTTTCATCGGTATATATTGATCTGGGTCTTTCCCACATTGTTCAAAAACTTCACGATAAATTTCAGGCATCATTACGATGGTCGGACCTACGTCAAAGGTAAATCCTTGTTCTTTTATTTGGTACATTTTACCACCGACTTGTTCATTTTTCTCGTACAAATGAACATTATACCCTTCGTGTTGCAGACGAATAGCTGCTGCTAATCCTGCAGCTCCTGCACCAATTACTATAACTTTTTTCACTATTATACACCACCAACTCGTTTTTTTAAGTATATCCTTATCAATTGATAATGTAAATTATTTAGATTTTTTAGGAAAAAATAGAAATAAACAAAATAAAACAAAACGTCTTCTCCTAGCTACTTAAAATCCGAGTAAATGAGATAAAAACAAAAGTGTACATTACTTGTTTTTATCTAAAAACAAGCAACACACACTTTTCATTATTCTTTCGTTTAATACAATAAACCGACTAAATCTTCTTTTTCAATGTTCCCAAAATAGTTTTTGATATCAATCTGATCAACTGCTGCTTCGATTGCTGATTTTTCATATTTTGTACCAGTTAAAATATCTTCTACATCTTTGATTTCACCGAGTCCAAAGAAATCGCCAAAGATTTTGATTTCTTTGATTTCTCCCTCTTCTACGTTCATTTGTGCATCAATAGAACCAATTGGAAAACGCTGATGACGCTCTAGATTGAAGGCTGGTGATTTGCCATAATTCCAATCCCAATTCCGATAATACTCGTCTGAAATTTTGTTGATTTTTTCCCAGTCTTCATCCGTTAATTCATACGTTTTTACTTGATCAACAGAGTCAACTCCGAAAATTTTCAATAAAATATCTTCACGAAATTGTTCTGTCGTCATATCTTGTTTGTCTGCTGGTAAGAATGGCTTGATATTAGTTACTCGTGAACGAACGGATTTAATGCCTTTTGACTCGATTTTATCTTTGCGAACTTTTAATGTATTCACAACTTCATCAATATTGCTGTCAAACATCAATGTCCCATGAGCAAACATTCTTCCTGCTGTAGCGTACATCGCATTTCCGGAAAACTTCATACCATCAATAACTAAATCATTCCGGCCTTTTAATTCTGCACCAGAAACCCCTAATTCATGTAAAGCTTGAATGATTGGTTGTGTTACTTTAGCAAAATCACGGAAAGAGTTCCCATCATCTGGCATGATAAAACTAAAATTCAAATTTCCATGATCATGATACACTGCACCACCGCCACTTAGACGACGAACGACATGAATTCCATGTTCATCTACATATTCTTTATTGATTTCTTCGATCGTATTTTGGTTACGTCCAATAATAATTGATGGATCATTGATATAAAATAATAGAATCGGTTCATCTAAAGGTTTTTCTTTTAATAAATAGGTCTCAATCGCTAAGTTGACTCTTGGATCGTTATTTTCGTTTGGTACAAAAATCACAGTTCACCACTCCTTAAATTTTGATAACTAAATTTTTTTCTGCTAAACGAACAGTTACTTGACTGCCCGCAGCTTTTTCAGCTTGCTGTCTTAGCTCTTCTAGCGAGCCATGTTGCGGTAAATGGGTCAAAATCAGCTGTTTAACCTGAGCTGCTTTTGCGATTTCACCTGATTCTTTAGAAGTAAAATGAGCATGATGATGTTCGTTGCCTTCAAATAGATACGTATCTGCTAAAAAAACATCTGCATCTTTCGCAAAATCCACAAAACTTTCCAAGTAACCCGAATCACCAGTGAAAACAAACACTTTGCCTGTTTTTTCTTCGACAAAACGCATCGCGTAACAAGGGACAGGGTGGATTGTTTTCATAAATGTCACAAGAAATGGGCCTACTTTTAATTCTTCTGCTTCAAAATATGGGACCGCTTTTGATACACCTGACATATTTAACGCGTCAAAGTGAACAGGATCATCTGTATGTCCATAAATCGGCAAAACAGGTGTCGGCTCCATCACTGGGTACAATTGGCGATAATACTGCAACACACCAAGATCAGCAATATGATCATAATGATAATGTGATAATATGACTGCATCTAACATTAATGGATCAAGATGTTCTTCTAAATTGACTAAAGTGGTGCTACCAGCATCTAGCAATAGCTTAAACCCATCTGATTCTAACAAATAGGAACTGGTCCCCTCTCCTTTGTAAGGATAAGCGCCTAAACAGCCTAATACGGTTATTTTCAACTTCATCGACCTCCTTGATTCGTCTTCACTCAATCGTAACATAAAAAAGGAAAATGAAGACAATTATTTATACTTGAATACCCACTTTTGCTACTTTTTCTCTAAAGTTCCCCTAATAAATCATTCAATGTTTTACAAAAAAACGGGTGTGGGACAAAAGTAAAATCACTTTTGTTTCACACCCCAGATGCGAATAAACGATGGGAGCAGAAGCAATCCCTTCTTATTTCTCAGGATTAAACGCTTCTGTTCCAGCCTCGCTTTGTTTCAGTTATTCGACTATTGCTGGCGCACCTTTTTCTTCACGAGCTGTGTCATAGAAACTTGCAATTGCAACATCGTGATACGGAATCACCCATAATAAACCGATTACGAAGACTAACGCTCCGATGATAAACCAACCAATAAAAGATAATTGTAGAAGTAAATATTGTCCAAAGCGGCCTTGCATCAAGAACAATGCATATTTAAGGGCATCTACTACTGATAATTCTGGATCATCAAGTTTTACCCAAACAGCAAATTGAAAGACGCCACTGACAAAAACACCGACTAAAATCATTAAAAATCCAAAAATAAGTAATAATAAAACAAAAAAGAGATCGCCACTCATTTCAGATTGAAGTCGTTCAACTGAAATACTATTGAACATCAATCCAAAGTACATGGTTACGCCAGAAGACAAGAGAACTGGCAGCAACACAATTAGATTCAATACTAATTCAATGAGGTACTGGATAAAATTGATCAACAACATAGGAAAATAAAACTTACCTTGAAAAATTGTCGTTAGCATTCCTGATTCAACTCTTTTACCACGTAATACCCGCAAAGCGCAATAATACGTACCATAAGAAATAGCAAAAAAGAGAAAGTTATTCAGTAAAAATGAGATAAAATTACTTCCTGCACTATCTTCTGGTAAATTAGCAATACCGCCTATTACCGAGCCTATAATAAGACGAATAAATCCAGCTAGAAACGTGATCCAAGCCATCGTTCCCCAATGGTCTTTTAATGCTGTTCGAGCTTGTTCTCGGTGCATGCCATTTGTTATTTGATTTTTCATTTAAAGTATCTCCTTTTTAATAACTACGAAGTTTAGCGACTGTTTCTTTGTCTAAACGCTTCACTACTTCTGTAACCAGCTTCACAGTATTTAAATAATCATCTTCATGGATCATAGAGGTATGCGAATGTAAATAACGAACTGGAACTGTGATTGCCAGTGACGGCACTCCGTTTCGAGTTAAATGCATTCTACCTGCATCAGTCCCTCCACCCGTGATCACTGTATACTGAAAAGGAATATTATTTTCCTCTGCAACTTGAATCACAAAATCACGTAATTTTTTATGTGGAATCATTGACGCATCGAAAATTAAGATTTGCGGGCCTTTTCCTAGTTCAGAATCTGCTTCTTTTGGTGTCATACCAGGAGTATCTCCTGCTGTTCCCGTATCCAGAGCAAAAGCAATATCTGGATCAACTAGATGGGTACTGGTTTGAGCACCACGCAAGCCAACTTCTTCTTGTACATCGCTACCAGCAAATAGAATATTAGGATGTCCCTCTGTCGCTAAGTTTTCTAACACTTTTAAAGACACCGCTGTGCCAATGCGATTATCCCAAGCTTTTGCTAACATAAACTTAGTATCGTTCATTCGGCGATATTCAATGTACGGTGTGATCATATCACCTGGTTTAATCCCCCACTCCGCTACTTGTTTATCACTCGAAGCACCAATATCAATAAACATATCTGCAACGTCATATGGTTGTTTTCTCGCCTCAACAGTTAATACATGAGGTGGTTTCGAACCAATTACACCATGAAACAACTCACCTTTACCTGTTTTGATCTGCACTTGTTGAGCTAACATGACTTGTCCCCACCAGCCACCAAGTGTTTGGAATTTGATAAACCCTTTTTCAGTAATTTGTGTCACCATGAAACCAACTTCGTCTAAATGTCCTGAGAAGAAAATTTTTGGTCCTTCTTTATCACCGACACGTTTAGCAATAATACTCCCTAAACCATCATACATGATTTTATCCGCAAAAGGTTCTGCGTATTTTTTGAATAAGTCTCTAACTTCCCCTTCATTGCCGGGTACTCCTTTGGCACTTGTTAACGCTATTAACATTTTTTCTTCTTTGTGATCCACATTAAAAACTCCCTTCTAGTCATAAAAATTTCTATTTTATTATACCATTCATCTGTCATTAACATATAAAAGTTATCTAAATAAGATTCAGAAAATAAAATAGAGCTGGTCAAATAATCAAAAAAGCAAGAAGGGAACACTCGTATGTCCATTCTTGCCAAAACTAACTAACTAATTTTTTATATCATCTGGTTCTTTTTGCTGCCATTCTTTTGAGTAAAAAGTCTCATCAAGTCTATAGTTCGGCGTATTTGGTGATTTCTTTTCAAGAAATGGTTGAATGCGTTGATCCGCATCCAACCAACCTCGCCACCCTAAGTGAATCGTGTCGGCCATAAAATATTGCGTGTTACACTCTTTCGTCAAGTCCGCAATATTTGTAAATCCTTGTGAGGTTAATTGATACTTAACCTTTTTTGCAAATTCTTGCAACATATCTTGAGAAAGTCCTGTAAAGTCCGACCAATGCTTATTCACTGGCGGGATAATGAATAATACTTCAGCATTATCCTGTGCTAATTGACTTAACACTAGTTGCAAATCGGAAAATTCTGGTGAAAAACGATAATCCAAATCTGTTTGCGAATTTTCTAAATGGTTCAAATTCTTTTTTAAGCGTTTTGTATAAAAAGAATTTGAGATTTCAAACGAATTATTGCTAGTTGCCTTCTGACCTATTTCAGCAGCTAGTTGATCTAACTCATTCGCATTATACGTTTCTGGCAAAGCTTTTTCAGCTTTTTTGATTTCTTTATTTTTGCTTATCATACCAATTTTGCCAAATAATTCATCCTCACGAGAAAACAGATTGATCATTAACTCGATGTACTGCTTGTCAGATGAATTGGGTAATTTTCCAGAAATAATAGCGTTCAAAGCACTAGCTAAGCGTTTGTCTTCTTTTACTTTCGGAAAATCCATTAGGCGCTTTGCTAGATACACATCATCCGGTGTAACTTTTTTTAAATCACTGACCCATTGATACGTTTGTAACTCAGAATAATAAGCATTAAAATAATCATTGCTTACCCCATTTTTCACAAACCACTGTGGTGAAATAATGAAAACAACCTTTTTATGAGAAAGATCTTCCCCCATCGATTGCATCATCAATGCTTGTGTTAAAGATTGTGTTCCCGGTGCACCTAATAAAAACGGACGATAACTTCGATTATATTTATCCGCCAAAACAGAAGGGTGAAATGCGCTAATTCGACTCAGTTCTGAAGAGCCAAAAAATGGAACATATTCTTTTGAACCAATTGCTTTATTTTTAATTGCATTTCCTCTAAGCACATTTGTCGCCATAGAAGTGGAGGCATCTGCAAGAACATGTTTGCTCTCCAAATCTATTTTGAAAGGTGCAAAGAAGAAGACAACTAATAGTACCGCAGAAATCAGGATTGGCCCAAAGATTCCAAAGAGTTTTTTCTTCATGCTCATTATTGTAATGCTTTCACTTGTTCGATAACTTTATTTGGTGTGTTCCATAAATCGCGGTCAAATTCTGAAACTGGTACTTGTACACCTAATTGTCCATCGATTTCAACTAATAGCTGAACCGTTGCAAGTGAATCCATCAAGCCTTCTTCAAATAAATCAACTTCTCTATTTTCTTTCACTTCGTCTGTTCCGGCAATTTCTTCTAAAATATCTAAGACTGTTTCTTCTATGTTCATGTGTATTTCTCCTCTGTCGTACAGTTTTTAGCTGTATGTTATTTGTTTTTATTTAAAGAATAATGTATCTAAAAATCCTGAGAAAATCAAGAAACTGAAGCATACTGCATTAAAAGTTAAGAAAATCGCAAATACATGGGTGAATTTATTCGATGGAATATGTTCTTTGTGTTTTTTCTTAAAACGTAGCCAAGCATCCGTCAAACAAATCAACGCAGCGTGATAAAGACCATAGGCTAGATAATACCAGGTTAGTCCATGCCAAACACCCATCAATAAGAATAAAGCAAAGTACCCTACATTTGAAGCGACGATTCTACTTTTAAAGACTTTTTTCTTGATCAACGTAAACATCAAACGCATATAAACGTAATCGCGGAACCAAAATGATAACGTCATATGCCAACGATTCCAAAATTCTTTGATATTCCAACTCAAGAACGGCTTATTGAAGTTAATCGGCGTATCATAGCCCATCAAGTAGCTCGTTCCAACGGCAAACAAACTGTAACCGGCAAAATCAAAGAATAAGTACATACTATAAATATACATATACGCAACTAATTCCCAAGAAAAACCACCCGTTTTTAAGGCTATTTTCGCCACAACGGGCATCAACACTTGACCAAAATAATACCCAATAATAAATTTATACAAGAATCCTAAGAAAAAATTATGAATTCCTTTGCCTAAAAAGTCGACATATTTTTCAGGTGTTGGTGGATTTTCAACATCTTTTTCAAAACGACGATAACGGTCGATCGGTCCAGATGAAATCGTTGGAAAGAATAACAGAAATTCAATGTAGCGGAAGATGTTGTATTCTTTGATCGAACCATCACGCATTTCCATAATGATCTGAACAGACTTAAAGGTTAAATAGGAAATCCCTAGAAATCCTACCAATGATGCATGTCCAGAAACAAAAGGCATTACCTTTACTAATACCAATGGCAAAATCGCTAAAAATACAGCTAAGTAAAAAATCTTACTTGCATTTTTCTTTTGGCGATAATGAAAATAAAACCAGACCAAGATCGTCTGCCAAATGACATAACCGATCAACGCAACACCTTGTTTCCAATCTTCACCGCCAAAACTCATATACAAGAATAATAACGTTACTAAAACCTGATACCATGCCCACCGTTTGCCTTTGATCAATAATGTCAGAATCATCGGTAATAGTGCAATCAGTAAGTAAATAAAATAAATCGGATTCGCATAAGGAATCATGTGAGGAAAGTCGATCATGTTGCATTCACCTCTTTCATCAGCCCTTTGCGGTCGATCTTTCCATTGGCTGTCAGTGGTAGTTGCTCCACATAGATAAATTTCTGTGGAATCATATACTCCATTACTGACAAGCCTAATTCTGCTTTGATAGCTTTTGATAATTTAAATTCTTTTTCAAACGAATGAGGATTAGCGACGACAAAAGCGACGAGCTGTTGAACCTTATGATTTTGGTATTTAGGTACAACGGCTGCTTGTTTCACATAGGAAACTTCCGCCAGATGGTGATCAATATCTTCAAGCTCAATTCGATAACCATGAAGTTTTACCTGAAAATCGATACGTCCATCATAAATCAACATACCCTCTTTTAATTTTCCAGCATCGCCTGTGCGATATGCTGGTTGACCTTTGTATTCAAAGAAAGCAGCATCTGTTTTTTCTTGATTGTTTAGATAGCCTTTCGAAACGCTTGGTCCTGCAATCACGATTTCGCCTACTTCTTCAGCTGAAACCTCAGACTCATCATTCATGATGTAAACATTTGTATCATTTTTTACATAGCCGATCGGTACACGACTGTATTCCTCTAGAAGTTCATGTGTGATTTCTACACCAGAAATAGCAACTGTTGCTTCTGTTGGTCCATACGTATTAAAGATATGTGCTTTCGGAAAACGTTCCAATAACTTTTGTGCTGTGGCTTTAGGCAACTCTTCTCCACAAAAAAGAAATACTTTTAAACGATCCACATGCTCTCCATCAAACGTTGGTTCCATTAAACAGATATCCATAAATGAAGGAGTTGAAACCCAAACTTCAATTTCTAACGTTGGCAACACTGTAAATAATTGCTTGAAGTCATTGATAATTTCTTTTCGCATTGGCGTTAAGGAACCACCAGAAGTTAGTGCAGGATACAAATCCATCACGGATAAATCAAATGAATAAGGTGCTTGTGCCAAAAAACGCATCCCTTCAGTAATACCAAAATCCGAAAGTTCCCAATTAACAAAACTTAAAAGATTGGCATGACTGATTTGAACTCCTTTCGGAACACCTGTCGTTCCAGAGGTAAAAATAATATAGTAGGTTTCTGAATCAACAACTGGTTCAAACGGAACGTTTAAAGTCCACGATTGAGTACAAATCTCCTGAATTTTTTCAAGTGGAACAATTTCAGCCGCAGTTTCTAGATCTGGCCATTCCTTGACAGAAAAAATCACAGCTGGATCGGCTACTTCTAAAATCATTTCAACTCTGTCTTTTGGTGTATGTGCTTCGATTGGTATATACGCATGCCCAGCTTTTGAGGCGCCTAAAAAACACGCCAACATTTCAAATTCTAATTCACCATACACTACTACTGGACGACTATGTCCTATGTTTTTCTGCAAATATGCAGCCACTGCATCAGAGTCTCTTTTCAACTCTCCATAAGTATACGTTCGATTGGTTTCAATATAAACGGGGCGGTTTGGCTCCTTCATCCCCCAACGATCGATTGCGTCAATAATATTTAAAATCGTCATGAAGTCTTCCTCCCTAAAACTCATTATAAATAAATGAGCCACCATCAATATTTTTGTAATGATATAAATAAATCAACATTAGCAGTATGCCAAAATAAAAAAGGGTTTTTCCAATGAATTTACCCCAATATTGAACATTGGGTTTATCAAAAAATTGTTTCATTTTATGCCTCCAAAATTACACATATTCACGTTTTGTACTGCTATTGTAATCAAAACAATCAAGAAAAGAAACTTAATTCGCAGATGAACGTTTTTTTTACACTAACAGTTTTGTCACTTCTGCATAAAAAGAAGGCGGGACAAAAATAAAACGTATTGTTCCACCCTCTTATAATAAGGAAAATACAAGAAAATTCTTTTTTTTATATGAATTTCCAGATATAAAATACTTAAAAAAAATTTAAATTATTATCGATCTTTCCCATGAATAATTCTTGAATAGATTGCTGATGTTAAGAAATAATAGGCTAAATAAATCAAAATCAACATCCCGCAAGAAAGATAGGCCAACCAATAACCAGAACTTGTGATATAGCGACTAAACACATAAATCGCAAAAGTTGCATGCAAGACACCAATGATCATTGGTGGAAAGAAAATAATACTATTTTGCTGGTAGACTAGCTTAGTAATTTCTTTTTGGGGAATCCCCATTTTTTTTAACAAAATATAGCTTTCTTTTTCTCGCTCCGCCTCAGAAAATTGCTGCAACATCAAAATACTACCCGTAATGATAAAGGCCAAGACACCTAAAAACATTGCCACATAAATAAACAATCCCATTACTCTTCTCTCATACCTTAATTCTGTAAAACGATTCGTATAATTTAGTTGAGAGTATTCCTGCTCATTTTCTTCTGAAAAATTTTGTTGACTCTTATTTTTAGGTTCTAAACTGGTTTTTGATGTATAACCTTCCAACTGACCATCTACCAAATCATACTTATAATAAACAGGTGATACCCAATTGGGTCTAACAACCTCTGACAACTTATTGGCTAAAGCTTCTTCATCTTTTGCTTGGACATTAAACGCTCTGAGCGCATAGGTAATACCAGAGTTTATCTCCTTAAACTGTTCATCTGATACTACAATGGTAGGAAGCGTGTACCTTAATAGATACTGCCCTAAGTAATCAGGACGAACGTCCGAAACATGAAGTTCTATTCCTTCAGATAAATGAATAGTCGAATCATAACGAATATACCCACTTAGAATATTTTGTAAACTATCTAAAATAACAATATCGTCTTTGTTTTTTAAATGAATATTCTTTAAATAAGGATTTATTTTTTGAAATTCACGATAATTTGAAAGTGCTAATAGGTTCATCGGACTAATTCTATTTTCTTTCTCATCCTGTCCAATTTTAAGATGAAATTGGCTACCCGTCAACTTATAATTCAATTTTACTAATGTATCAATGGTTGTATCCGGTTCCTTTTCAATTGTTTGCTCGATTTTTTTAAAACTATCCTCTGCAACAATAAAATCAGTAGGTGCTGTTATATTGACCGAATTCATACCAATAGTATAAATAGAGGCCGCACCGCCGATCATTCCTAATGCTATTGCAATAAAAATAGTCACTATAGATAAGGTGTTTCCACTTCTTTTAATATGAAGTTTTGAATTTCCCAAAGCAAGCATATTCAAATTTCGATAATAATTGACTTTATTCTTTCCAAACAAAAATGCTATCAAATACATCGTATATTTAAAAAATAGATACGTTCCCACCATGCAGATAATCATAATGAGTAAAGGTGCAATGAAAAAACCAGCAAAGCCGAGAGATGTATGCGTTAAAACTGTACCAAACCGAATCACATTATACGAAAAAAAATACCCTGTAATAATAAGGACTAGCCCAAGAATCCCTAAACATCCTTTTAGCAAGGACAGCTTATTTGGATTCGTTGTATTTTTTTCAATTGGCTTAAGTAAATTTGTAACTTGATAACGATAAATCAGCCACGTACTTCGAAGTGAGACAGCCAACAACATAAAACCAAATACGATACTCGTTTGAATCATCGAAGGAATTGACACGAAAAACAGACTTTCTACTTGTAAAAACATAGCCTTTGCCAAAATCATGGAAAATAGCTTAGACAAGACAATACCTAATAGAATCCCCGTAACTAAAGAAATGGCTCCTAAAATCAAAGTCTCTACAAAAAACAAATATGAGATCCGTCCTTTTCGCATCCCGATCAAATGATACAAGCCGATTTCTTTTCCTCTTTTCAATAAAAAGAAGTGGTTCGCTGCAAACATAAACCCTAAAATCATGATCACAACGAGAACACCACCAAGATTCATCGCCCCACTGATATGAACCTCTTGTCCAACTCTATTTGCCAACGTTCTATTATAAGTGATTGCACTAAAACAATAGTAAACAACTACTGCAAATGTCATGCTGACAAAGTAAACTAAATAATTGAGAAATTGGCCTTTAAAATTTTTCCAAGACAAATTAAAAATCATTCGCTCGACCACCTCCGCCAATCGTTGCTTGCATGTCGATCACCCGATTAAAAAATTCTTTTCTAGAGCCTTGCCGAACAACTTCTGAAAAAATCACACCATCTTTGATGAACAAAATGCGATTACAGTAACTTGCAGTATAAGGATCATGTGTGACCATCATAATCGTTGTATCATCTTGTATGTTCATATTTGTCATGTATTGTAGCAATTCAGCTGCTGATTTAGAGTCTAAAGATCCTGTTGGTTCATCAGCAAAAATTATTTTAGGTTTGGTAATCAACGCACGTGCTGCAGCTACTCGTTGTTTTTGTCCGATCGAAATAGCATTTGGATAGGCGTTCATCAATTGTTCAATCCCCAAAACACTCGCAACATGTGCTAAGCGTTTTTCCATTTCAACCAAGGACATTCGATCAACAGTCAAAGGGAGCAAAATATTATCTTTTACAGTCAAGGTATCCATTAAATTAAAATTTTGAAAGATAAAGCCTAGTTTTTTGCGGCGAAAATCACTGATTTGATTGTCTCTCATTTTTAAAATATCTTGACCATCGATTTGAACTGTTCCAATTGTCGGTAACGCAATTGTTGAGATCGTGCTCAATAAAGTGGATTTTCCTGCACCACTTGGCCCCATGATTCCGACAAATTCACCTTGATCAACAGAAAATGAAATATTATTCAATACCTGTACTTTATTATTTCGATAGCCGTATGATTTACTTAAATGATTCACTTCTAAAATTTTTTTCATGTTTTTCGCTCCAGTTTTATTCATTGTCCTTATAATATCAATATTTCGTGTTGATGAACATCGTTTCCTCTTACAATTCAGTAATAATAAATTTTTTTAACAATTATTTATTTTTCAGGTAAAATGTTGTGACGATTTCCACAAACCTTTTAGGCAGTCGTTTTCACTATTTTTTCATTTCTTATAAACACTACATGTAGTTGTAAATGTAGGTTTAATTTTGAATTCAACACTATATATAGTTGAAAGTTTTATTGAATTGTTTTATGATAGGTAGGAATAAAACTATGAGGAGATGGGTAGTACATGATGGAGATTAAACAAGCTAATAATGAAGTGAGTTCAACTGATTCAGCCCTACACACGATAAAAATCGTTAAAAGAGATGGACGATTGGTTGATTTTGATGATCAAAAAATTTACGACGCCTTGATCAAAGCTGAACAAAAAATTCGAGGTTCTTTAGACCCGCTTGCCCATGAACGAATTCAAGAAATTGTTGAACGAATCGATCAGGAAATTTCAGCACGTTTCTCTGAAGATGTAAAAATATATGAAATCCAAAATATTGTCGAACATATTTTACTAGCAAGAAATGAATATGAACTAGCAGAAGAATATATCAATTACCGTACTCGTCGTGATTTTGAGCGTAGTAAAGCAACAGATATCAACTTTACAATCAGCAAATTGATCAACAAGGATCAATCTGTGGTGAATGAAAACGCCAATAAAGATAGTGATGTCTTCAACACACAACGAGATTTAACTGCGGGAATCGTCGGTAAATCGATTGGCCTGAAGCTCCTACCTCCTCATGTTGCAAATGCGCATCAAAAAGGAGATATACATTACCATGACTTAGATTATCATCCATATACCCCAATGACAAACTGCTGCTTGATTGATTTTAAAGGCATGCTAAATAATGGATTTAAGATCGGTAATGCCGAAGTCGAAGCACCAAAATCGATCCAAACAGCTACTGCCCAAATTTCACAAATCATCGCAAATGTGGCATCTAGCCAATATGGTGGTTGCTCGGCAGACCGTGTGGATGAATTGCTAGCACCTTTTGCTGAATTAAATTATCAAAAACATTTAGTTGACGCAAAAGAATGGATCGAAGGAACTGACCGACAAGAAGCCTATGCTAAAAGTAAAACAAAAAAAGATATTTATGATGCCATGCAAAGTTTAGAATATGAAATCAATACATTATTCACTTCCAATGGTCAAACGCCTTTTACTTCTTTAGGATTTGGTCTAGGACTAAGTTGGTTTGAACGTGAAATCCAACGAGCAATTTTACAAATTCGGATCAACGGTCTAGGTAGTGAACACAGAACTGCAATTTTCCCTAAATTAATTTTCACACTAAAACGTGGTGTAAATTTAAATGAAACAGATCCAAACTATGATGTAAAACAATTGGCGTTAGAATGTGCCACAAAGCGTATGTATCCTGATATCCTAAGTTATGACAAGTTAGTTGAGTTAACTGGTAGTTTTAAAGTACCGATGGGATGTCGCTCATTCTTACAAGGTTGGAAAGACGAACATGGAGAAGAGATAAATGTGGGCCGTATGAATTTAGGTGTTGTGACCCTGAACCTTCCTAGAATCGCAATGGAAGCTCATGGTGATAAGGATAAGTTCTGGACCCTTTTAGATGAGCGCCTTGAAACAATGAAAGATGCTTTAGTCTACCGTGTTGAACGTTGTAAAGAAGCGACACCTGCAAATGCTCCAATTCTTTATATGTATGGTGCCTTCGGAAAACGTTTATCACGAAAAGAATCTGTGAATGAATTATTCAAAGATAAACGTGCTACGGTTTCGTTAGGTTATATTGGTTTGTACGAAGTTGCATCATCATTCTATGGTGGCAACTGGGAATCCAATCCTGAAGCGAAAGACTTTACCCTTGATATTTTAAAGGATCTAAAAGCTCATGCTGATGAATGGGGTAATGACTATGGCTATCACTTTAGTGTCTATTCAACGCCTAGTGAAAGCTTGACCGACCGCTTCTGTCGTTTGGATACTGAAAAATTTGGTGTGGTAGAAAATATCACAGATAAAGAATATTACACAAATAGTTTCCACTTTGATGTTCGTAAAAATCCAACACCTTTTGAAAAGTTGGACTTCGAAAAAGATTATCCACACTATTGCTCTGGTGGTTTTATTCATTATTGTGAATATCCTGTATTACAGCAAAACCCTAAAGCTTTAGAATCTGTTTGGGATTATGCATACGACCGCGTTGGCTACCTAGGAACAAATACACCAATCGATCACTGTTACGAATGCGATTTTGAAGGTGATTTCACCCCAACGGAACGCGGCTTTGAATGTCCGCAATGTGGCAACCACGATCCAAAATCTTGCGATGTAGTAAAACGAACTTGCGGCTATTTAGGTAACCCACAAGCTAGACCAATGGTTCATGGAAGACATAAAGAAATCTCATCACGAGTAAAACATATGAAATAAAAAGCAAAACAAGTCCACTTAGATCTCGAACAAATTAGGAAAAGGATGAAAAGATGGTCTTTATCTTTACAGCATTTTATCTATTTGTTGAGAGATCTGGCTTGTATCGCTAGATTCAATAAAAAGCAAAACAATCGTAAAAAAGACGATGTTTCTTGCAGTGTTTTGCATACATCGTTTTTATTTGAAAGGAGGACTAAACATGAGAAATCCTAAACCACAAGAATGGCTAGCAGAAGAGCATAGTCAAAACTATATTGCTGATTATAAAGCATTTAACTTTGTAGATGGTGAAGGTGTGCGAAATAGCCTATATTTCAGTGGTTGTCTATTTGCTTGTGAGGGTTGCTTCAATCAAGCAGTCCAGAATTTCCGCTATGGTAAACCATTTACCAAAGAATTAGAAGATAAGATCATTGAGGATTTATCCCATGATTATGTGCAGGGACTAACTTTACTAGGTGGAGAACCCTTTCTAAATACAGAGGTTTGTTTGACCGTTGTAGATCGTGTTCATCAAGAATTTGACCTAAAAAAAGATATTTGGTCATGGTCTGGTTATACCTTTGAGGAACTGTTATTAGAGTCTGACGATAAACTAGAATTATTAGGTAAAATAAATATTTTAGTGGACGGACGTTTTGAGCTATCGAAACGAAATTTGAATTTACAATTCAGAGGCAGTAGCAATCAACGAATCATCGATGTTAAAAAATCGTTAGATAGTGGACGAGCTGTCATTTGGGACAAATGTCATGATGCCGAACAAGCTTATGAACAAATTAAAAAAGGGAAATTGATTTAAAATGCTTGTCTCATAGAGCAACGTACTATTATTTGATACGATCGAAGCAAAGCGTAGTCGTTACCGTTTATCTGAATTTCTTAAGGATGGGGAGTGACTTTTTGTCCCGTGTCCCACCCATCGTTTTTTGTATTTCAGTCTAATCAACCTATCGACTTATTGGCTCATATTTTATAAGTATATTACAATAAAAATGAACTAATTCATTATCAAAAAATAGGAGGATTAAACATTATGACAACAACTCAACTTTCGTCTACTAAAAAAGCGATCATCACCGGAGCTGCTTCAGGAATTGGCTATGCTACAGCACAACTATTTATTGAACAAGGATTTGCAGTTGGTTTGATCGATGCGGATCAATCTCGTTTAGAAACAATTTCTAAAGATTTCAAACGCGATGGTCATGACTGCTATTATCGAAGCGTGGATGTGTCGGATGAAACTAGTTTAAAAAAAGCGATTGACGCATTAGCCGATAGTCTAGAAGGGCTAGATATCCTTTTCAGTAATGCAGGCATCAATGGAACTTGGGCTCCCATTGAAACATTGACAATCGACGAATGGGACCGTACGTTAAACACGAATCTACGGAGTACGTTTTTATGTACAAAATTTGCAATTCCCCATATGAAAGAAAAAGGTGGCTCGATTATTATAACAAGTTCCATTAATGGTACTAGAATTTTCAACAATTTTGGTGCCTCTGCTTATAGCGCATCAAAAGCTGGCCAAGTTGCATTTACAAAGATGGCTGCATTAGAACTTGCTCGTTACAACATTCGTGTAAATGCAATCTGTCCTGGGGCTATCGATACGGCAATCAATGAAAAGACAACTTACTCTGATGAATTAAAAGAAGTTGAAATCAAAGTAGAATTTCCAGAGGGAGATCGACCTTTAAAAAATGAAACGGGGACAAGTGAGCAAGTCGCTCAATCTGTTTTATTTTTAGCAACGGATGCCTCCGCAAATATCTCTGGAACAGAACTTTATGTAGACGGGGCAGAATCTTTACTTTAACATTTAAGTAAATTAGAAAAAAAATGATTTAGACTTACGTAATAAAACTAATCCCCACCTAATGCAACAGACGCATTAGGTGGGGATTAAAAAAACGCTAAAACCAAAAACTCTTATACTAAATTCTAAGAAGATGATTCTTTAAAAAATGTCAAAATCTCAGCACGTATTTTACTATGATCAACAATTTGAGTGGGGTATTCTTTCCCAATCGAAACATCAATGGATTGTTGAATATCTGCTGGCATTTTGCTAGGTTCATGGATATATTTATTTGGGACATCTTTCAATTCTGGAACAAACTGACGAATAAACTCCCCTTGCGGATCAAACTTTTCACCTTGTGTCGTGGGATTGAATATTCGAAAATAAGGAACCGCATCTGTTCCCGTAGACGCTGCCCATTGCCAGCCACCAATATTGCTTGCAGCATCATAATCAATCAGTTTTTCTTGAAAATATCTTTCCCCCATCTGCCAATCGATCATCAAATCTTTCGTCAAAAATGACGCTACAATCATTCGTAATCGGTTATGCATCCAACCCGTCTGGTTCAGCTGTCTCATCCCAGCATCTACGATCGGAAACCCCGTCTGACCATTCTTCCATCGCTCAAAAAACTCTTGATTATAGCTCCAGCTTAGTTGTCTATATTGCTCTTTGATTTCTTGTGTCTTCTGTTTTGGATTCTCATAATAAATCATATTATAAAAATCTCGCCAACATAGTTCCGAAATAAATGTTTGACGACCATCAGAATCTGGCTCAGCATTCAGAGCATGCCAAACTTTTCGAATCGACAATTCACCTGTCCTTAAAAATTTTGAAAGCTTACTTGTTTGATCTGAGGAAGGAAAATCTCGCATTTTTTGATACTCATGTAAATGATTTTTTATGAATTCTTTTAAACATTCCTCCGCTGCCGCCTCGCCACTTTCATAATCAAAAGGTAGTTTTATATTTTCTATTATCTGCCTGAACTGTTTTTCTCCTTCTTTAAACAAGGGGTGTGTAAGTTTGGCAAAAGAGCGATTCTTATTCTTTGTTCTTTCATAAGGTCGCTTAGGCATTGTCAGCCACTTTCTAAAATAAGGGGTAAATACTTTATAACTTTCACCATTTTGTTTTTTTATTTCCTGTACGCCATGTAAATGACTATCTTGAAACGAATGAACTTGAATTTGATGATTCTCAAAAAACGTAATCATTTTTTGATCACGTTCTCGCCCGAATCCACGCTCATCTTTATTAAAATATATCTTATTCCAATCTGGATAAGTCTTTTTTAATGCTGTAAAATTTTCTTCTACATCTCCATACACAAAATGAAGCCCTATATTATTTGTTTTAGCATGTTCATAAAAAGTACCTAAACTTTGAAAAAAAGCATCGTGATTGTAACTGTTCTCTATAAATTGGAGTGGATTTAGTTGAAAAAGACAGATAAGTTCGTCTGTCGCTTCACTGTCCTCTATCATTTTACTAAGTGCTGTATTATCATCTAAACGAAGGTCTTTGCGGAACCACATAATTGTTTTGCTCATCGACTCTTTCCTTTCGTATTTATGAATAGTAAGTTGATAGTACCATAGATTGTCATTTATCTCTAAAATTTTACCACTTCTGCTTGATTCAATTGAAAACCAATTGCTTAAATGATCGTTTACTCTTCGTTTCTTTCTGCTTTTTTCTTTTCCCATAAGGGTAAAACCATGTTCTCATAAGACATAGGATCAAGATTCGTCAGCGTTATTCCTAATAATCGAATCCCTTGCTCCAAGCCAAGAATCTCTTCCCAAATTAAATTTGCTTGATAATACAATTCTTCTTTTTTAGAAATATATTCTGGAAGTGTCTGACGTTTCGTCACTGTTGTATAGTCTGAATAACGCACTTTTAAAACAACGGTTTTCCCATGCTTTTGGACACGTTTCGATGATTCTTCTACTCGTTCAGCTAACTGTCGTAACTGAGCCGTCACCTGCGCTTCAGTTGTAAGTGGTGTCCCATATGTATGTTCTTTACCCACTGATTTACGATCTCTTGTTATATTAACTGGAGAATCATGGATTCCGCGAACCTTACGGTAAAGAGAATAACCCATTTTACCAAAATTACGAATCAGCTCCATCTCATCTTGCTTGTATAAATCCTCTCCTGTAAATATGCCTAAATCATGCATTTTAGGAACTGTTTTTTTTCCAACTCCATGAAACGCTTCAATCGGTAACGCCTTCAGAAATGTTTCAGCTTCATCAGGCATTACAACGGTCAAGCCTTTGGGTTTTTGAAAATCAGAAGCTAATTTTGCTAAAAATTTATTATAACTAACACCTGCTGAACAAGTTAAATGTAGTTCGTTCCATATATCATACTGAATCAATTTTGCAATCTTGATCGCTGACGTACTATTTATTTTATTCGTCGTCACATCTAAATATGCTTCGTCTATTGAAACAGGCTCTATAATATCTGTATAGCGGTGAAAAATTTCTCGAATTTGCTTAGAAATGTCAGAATATTTTTCATAATTACCTGGTTTAAAAATTGCATCCGGACATAATTCATAGGCTTTTTGAGCGCTCATTGCAGAATGGATACCAAATTTACGTGCTTCGTAATTTGCTGTGGTCACAACACCTTTCCCACCTGTATCACTAGGATGACGTGCAATTACTAACGGATGTCCGATTAGTTCTGGATGATCTCGCTCTTCTACGGAGGCAAAAAAGGCATCCATATCGATATGAATAATCTTGCGAGAAGTATCTTTTTTTAGGGGAAAACGCAGTTCATTGATCATAGTCGCTCTTCTCCTTTCAATCAGGTCCAGTCTGCCTGTATTCTTTCATCAAGTTTCATAAAAGTGCCTTTTTCACTATCTGCCAGTACTATTTCAATCCGTATTTGAGCCATTTTTGAGACAGTTTAGACAGAAATAATTTCATTAGCTACTCTTACCAAAGGGGCAATGAACCTTGTGTTCTTTTTTTATGGCTATCATAACTATCCTTGTCGGAACAACTACTATATTTCTATGGGTGGTTTAGTTTAGCTAACAATTGTATGATATCAGTTGGGCCGGTCGATTTCAGCTTCTTGAGAAATACTGAATCTGTCATCGTCAAATTGCTCAAAGTAATGTCTTACTTTTCCAGTCTTAGCTGGATAGCCTTTGATATCCATTCATCGCTACAACTATTTTGAGGATCATAAAAAAAGTCAATCACAACATAGTAATGGCGCTTCTCACTCCAAAAATCTCCATTGTTCATCATCTCATAAAATCTATTGGTACTCAGTTCCACACCGCTTTAATGCAGCTGGAATAGACTAATGTTCAAGTAATTGTACTTTGATTTACTCATGGTAATTACCTGATTGATTAGCTAAAGTCAAAAGAAAATGCAGTATGTGACACATCATGTAGCAAACCTGCAATTTGTTCTTCTATAGTTCCGCCAAGTCTTTTGATCAATAACATCACACCGATTCATACGAACCACCTAGAAGATCCTCAACAATCATTTTTTCTCCCTTCAAAAACAACTATATATTATACACATTATATACGAACGTTTGTTCATTTACAACTTATTTTGTCTGAATAAAAAAGGAATAGTGCTCTTTCAGCTCTACTCCTTAATTAAAAATAATTTATATCGCTTGCGGGCCACTTTCACCCGTTCTAATCCGAATCGCCTCTTCTACATTGTAAACGAAGATCTTACCGTCTCCTACTTCTCCTGTCTGACAAATAGCCAAAATCAAAGAAATAATCTCTTCTACTTCCTCGTCTAAAACGACAAAACTGACTTTCACTTTAGGCAACAGTGTTGTGATAATTTCTTGACCACGGACATATTCTTTTAACCCTTTCTGGTTCCCAAATCCTAATACTTGGCTTACGGTCATTCCTAACGCTTCAAAACTATCAGCCATTTTGACTTTTAGCTCTTCTAGTTTTTCCTGCTGGATGATTGCTTCTACTTTTTTCATCTGTTTTCCCCCTAAGAATCTAGTCCCATAAATGTCGGATAAGCTGTCTCATCGTGTTCGATTCGATCTAGTCCTAACGCTTCTTCTTTCGCTGAAACTCGGATCGGCATAACTAACTGAATCCCTTTAATAATGAGAAAACTTGCAACTCCAGCAAATATGATCGTAAAAGCTATACTAGTGATTTGGGCTACAAACAGATCCGTTCCACCATAGATTAATCCTGTTTTTCCTCCTATAGTAGGATCTGCAAATATTCCTGTCATGATTCCACCAAAAATCCCACCAACGCCATGACAACCGAACGCATCTAGTGCATCATCGTACCCAAATTTATGTTTAACAAATGAAATAAAATAATAACAAAACGGACTTACTAAGGCTCCTAAGACAAATGAACTCCAAAGAGAAACAAAACCAGCACCTGGCGTAATGGCAACTAAGCCCACAACAGCACCTGTACAAGCTCCGACAACTGTAGGTTTTCCGATTGCTAATTTTTCAATCAGCATCCACGACAGCATCCCACTCGCTGCAGCCGTATTCGTTGTCAACATCGCGTGGATCGCCACCCCGTCAGCAGCTAATGCAGAGCCAGCATTAAAGCCAAACCAACCAAACCAAAGTAGTCCCGCCCCTAAAACGACGAATGGAATATTATGTGGACGATATTCTGTTTGTCGATATTCTCGACGTTGTCCTAAAACCATTGCCAATACAAGCCCTGAAATCCCTGAGCTAATATGAACAACATTTCCACCTGCAAAATCAATCGATCCGATCTCTTCTAAAAAACCACCGCCCCAAACCATATGCACCATCGGATAATACACGATGATCGACCAAATCCCAATAAATAAAAAGATTGCAGAAAATCGCATTCGCCCAACGACAGCACCTGTAATAATTGCTGTCGTAATCAAAGCAAACATCATTTGAAAGCTCGCGAACAATCCTTCTGGAATTGTCTCTCCTTTTGTCATTGAAACATGATTAAAAAACATCTTGTCAACATTTCCAACGAATGATCCTTCTCCACTAAAAGACATTGAATACCCTAAAATAATCCATAAAACTGAAGCTAATCCCATCACACAAATCACCATCATCATTGTGTTAAGAATATTTTTTCTTCGTTCCAGTCCGCCGTAAAAAAATGCTAAGGCAGGTGTCATTAAAAAAACCATCGCAGAACAAATCATAATAAATGCAATATTCCCTGTTTCCATAAAAAACTCCTCCAATTCAAAAAAATAAGCCAACCTTCATTTTAGCTTTGTCGGTTATTTTAGCATCGTTTTTTGAATTATCCTAGCAAAACTCTCTTAAACAAGGAAAATAATTTCATTTTTCTGACAATTCACGTGATAAAAAATAACATCTATACCAATAGAACGGTTTTATTTTTATGATATGTTCAGCTAGGTATACCAATTAAAAAAGAAACTGATTTCTTAAATCAGCCTCTTTCATTCTTTAATCTACATGGAACGCTTTATAAGCCTCTTGTTTTTTTAATCCGCGAAGCTTTGCAACCTCTTTGATTGCTTCTTTAGACGAACTACCCTTTGTTATAAATACCTCGATATGTTCTTTGATTGAAAGCTCTAGATCTGGATTTTCTACTACTTCTGGCCCATCTGCCCCTTCAACTAAAAGACAACATTCACCTTTTAACGTATTTTCAGCTAAATAATCTCTTAATTCAGCTAAAGTCCCACGAAGATATTCTTCATGAAGTTTCGTCAATTCACGACAAATCACAGCGTTGCGCTCTTCTCCAAATACTTCTGAAAAATGTTTGATCGTTGTGGCGATTCGATGGGGTGATTCGTAAAAAATTTGCGTTGGTAATGCTGTTTTCAATTGCTCTAAAATTTCTTTTTGTTCTTTTTTCTTCCTAGGTAAAAAGCCATAAAATGTAAATGGCTGAGGCGGTAATCCTGAAGCGATCAAAGCTGTGATTCCAGCTGTCGGACCAGGTAAAGCGATAACATTGATTCCCTTTTTTATACACGCTTCAACTAATTCATGACCTGGATCACTAATGGAAGGCATTCCAGCATCACTAACTTGAGCAATCCGTTCCCCAGCCTCTAAACGTTCGATAAATTGTGGAATCCGTTCTTTATAATTATGCTCATGGAAACTGATTTGCGATGTTGTTATCTCAAAATGATTCAATAATTTTTGCGTATTTCTAGTATCTTCACTAGCTATGATCGTTGCTTCTTTTAAGATATTGATACAGCGAAAGCTCATGTCTTCTAAGTTTCCGATTGGTGTCGGCACCAAATATAACTGCCCAATACTAGATGAATCGAAACTTTTTTGTTTTTGCATCGTTTCTCCTTTTCAACAGATAAGTTAATGTAAAAAGGGTGTGGGACAAAAGTAAAAATCACTTTTGTTTCACACCCTAAATGCGAATAAACGGTAAAAGCAGAAGCAATCACTGCGCTTCGCTTCGATCACATCAAATTCTAAGTGCTAAAGCACTAAGATTTGAAGGCTGCGGAAATGAGCTTCTGTCTCAGCCTCTCTAAATTTGAATTGATTACTATTTATTTGTATCTTTCACCATAAATGACATCCAAACAAAACGCACATTCTTCATCATTTTCACGACGTGAGCCATATAAAATATTACAAACATGAAAGCCTTCTTCATAAAGCTTTTCCAAATTCATACGAGATTTAGATAGCTCTTGTTTTGCTGGATCATTCGGATCACTGGCTAGTTTTGTCAGCTCCTGCAAATGTTCACGTAAGCGTTGATTTTCGATTTCAAGTGTTGTATTTTTTTCAACTAACTCGTGAAGTGCTTCTTTAATCTCTGATAATTGACCCAAAGTTCCTTGTAGATCCGTCTCTAAAGAACTTAGACCATCATATAAAGAACGTTTATCCATTGTGATCACCTTTTTCGGCTTGAGCTTTTTGCGTTGCTTCTTTGATTTCTTCGTAATCATATTCTACAGCTGTTTCACGTCCAACTAAACGGACTTTGATGATGCGGCTTAATAAATTCAAACCGACTACTCGGCCCTTTCCGTCTGGCGTGATCACATCTTTACCATAATCAGGTAATTCTTTTTTTGCTGCTTCGTATTCATCATTTTCATATTTTAAACAGCACATTAAGCGCCCACACAAACCAGAAATTTTCACTGGATTTAACGATAAGCCTTGGTCTTTTGCCATTTTGATCGACACTGGCATAAAGTCACCTAAAAAAGTCGAACAGCATAGTTGTCTACCGCATGGCCCGATCCCACCTAAAATTTTTGCTTCGTCTCTGACACCGATTTGGCGTAATTCGATTCTCGTACGGAAAATCGCTGCTAAATCTTTGACTAGTTCACGAAAATCGATTCGACCATCTGCTGTAAAATAAAAAACCATCTTGCTGCGGTCAAATGTATATTCAACACGAATCAATTTCATTTCTAATTCATGTGCTCGAATTTTCTCTTTGGCCACACTTAATGCAGCTTTTGCATCATCTACGTTCTTTTGTTCTTTCTCTAAATCGGTTTCTGATGCTCTATTTAAAATGGGTTTTAAATCCTCAGGTAAATCTTCCGGATCAATAGTTTTTTTCGGTATCGCAACTGTGGCTAGCTGTTTAGATTGCTGTGATTCCACAAGCACTTTATCATTATAAAAATACTCTGATTTTCCAGGAGCAAAATAATAGATATGACCAGCTTCACGGAAGCGAACTCCTACTACTTCTACCATTTTCATCCTCCTATTTATGTTTTAGGGTGGATCATTCGTACCACTAATTGTTCACAAACACTTTGGAAACTAACATTGGCTTCCCACTTTTGGCGAGCCTTCAAAATCAGTTCAACTCGTTGTGCCTGTTGTTCGATCACACGTTTAAGCTGTTCTTTGGCCACACTGTCAGTGAGCTGTTTGCGATAATAAGCAAGTAATAAATCAAAACTCAACGCTTGTTGGTCTTTTTCTTTAAAGACTTTGATCATCTTTTTTTGAACATAGACAAACGCTTGTAAATCATCTTTTATCAAGTAATCAAACCATTGTTGAGTAATTTCCCTAGCTTCATTAAACCATTCATCTTGAGAGATTTCAACTGCTTTGTCGAAACTATTTGTCAGTTCAGCCAAAAGACTTGCTGTATTTTTATTGATTCCAGATGCTGCCAAAGCATGAACTAGTTTTTCCTTGACTAAAGGTTGAAAATGAAGAACCTGGCACCTTGATTGAATCGTCGGTAAGATTTTTGCTAAAGACATTGTTTCTAATATAGCTAAAACTTTTCCTTCTGGCTCTTCTAAAAATTTTAATAAACTGTTTGCTGCACCAATACTCATCTTATCAGCTTGCTCAATCAAGAAGACTTTTTGAGCAGTCTCTACCCCGCTTTTGCTAAATTCTGCTTTCAATGCTCTAATTTGATCAACTTTGATTGTTTGACCATCTGGTGCGATCTGCAAAACATCTGGGTGTTTATTTTCATTGATTCGCAGACAATTATTGCACTGATTGCAAGGGTTATTCTCAGTCAGATTTGTACAGAAAATATGTTTTGCCATCCATAAGCCAAATTCTTTTTTACCAGTTCCTGTATCGCCTTCAAAAAGATAAGCATGGGCAAGACGACCATGCTCAAAACTTTTTTGAAGTTGCTGGTAAAGCAACGGTTGTTGCTCCTTTAATACTTGTGCTTCTTTCATCTTAATATTGATGGAATCCTTCTACTGGAAGAACAAAGACAGTTGCGCCTCCCACCTCAACCTCAACGGGATAAGGAACTTGTCCATCCATCGTAATATCTAGTGTTACAGGAGTTGACACATATTGTTTACGAGATTGACATGTTTTTTTGATCAATTCCAATGCTTCTTCTACGCGGTCATCATCGATTCCGACGATAAACGTACTGTTTCCAGCCTTTAAAAAGCCGCCTGTTGATGAAAGTTTTGTCGCACGAATATTGGCATCAATAAGTTCATTGGCTAAACGGTTACTATCTTTATCTTGGACAATTGCTAAAATAATTTTCATATTCGGTCACCTTCCTAGTTTCTAAAATATTCTGGATAACGGTTCACAATCGCTTGAAAGGTTGCTTCCACAACATCTTCCAAACTCATTCTGGCATCAATTTTCGTGATTCTTTCTGGATTTTCCTCCACTAATTTTAAATATTCGTGACGAACTCGTTGATGAAATTCAAGACCTTCTGAATCCAATCGATCGATTTGTTGTTGACGATGATGTTTGATACGGTTAAGCCCAGTATCTGAATCTACGTCTAAATAAATTGTAAAGTCAGGTATCGTCCCTTCAATTGCAAATTCATTGATTGCAGCTATAGCTTCCACACCAATACGTCGACCTGCTCCTTGATAAGCTAATGAACTGTCTACGAAACGATCACATAAAACGATTTTGCCTTCTTCTAATGCAGGTAAAACTTTTTCCATCAAGTGCTGACGTCTGGCCGCTGCATAAAGCAACGCTTCGGTCCGCTCATCCATCTCCTGATTTTTTGGATCTAAGATGATTTGACGAATTTTCTCAGCAATGGGAATACCGCCAGGTTCTCTTGTCTTAATAATACTTCTTTCCGCCGCCAGATCTAGCCTTGGATATAACTCATTCAATACACTTGTCTTTCCTGCGCCATCTGGTCCTTCGATCGTTATAAAAATACCTTGCACTTTACTAATCCCCTTACTTACTTTGATTCCTTTTACCCATTATACTTTATCTGCTACAATCAGTCTAATTGAATTCCTTATTATTAAAATTTTCTTGATGAATAAATAAAACTGGGATGAAAAGCCTAACAGACTTTGCCCCAGTTTCACTGTTTTAATTCTCTAAAATGACTGAACCTTTTTTACTTCTACTAAAAATACTTAGTATTTTCTCAATTTTTGGATAACATTTTATCTTTAAGTTGCTTTGAGTTATTCTTCTACTCGGCTTTTTACTGCTACTCTCTTTAGATCATACGCTATTTATTTAAACATAATAGAAACAAACCAGCTGCCATTCAAACTGACTACTGATTTTTTATATTTTAAAGTTCCCTCCGACCCTCTACAGCCTTTAACAAAGTCACTTCATCTGCATATTCAATATCGCTACCAACAGATAAGCCATGGGCTAATCTCGTCACTGAGATTCCCGCCGGTTTGATCAAACGAGAAAGATACATTGCTGTTGCTTCACCTTCTGTTGTAGCATTCGTGGCAATAATAACCTCTTTGACCTCATCATCATGAAGGCGTTGAATCAATGAAGCAATATTGATATCTTCTGGACCTGTTCCTTCCATTGGAGATAACACGCCATGCAACACATGATACATCCCATGGTATTCACGCATCTTCTCCATAGCCATCACATCTTTTGGTTCCTCTACAACTAAAATGATACTGCGGTCTCTCGTCGTATCCTGACAAATTTCGCAAGGATCTTCTTCGGTAATATTGCCGCAAATACTACAAAAATGCAGATCACGTTTCACACTGATCAATGCTTTGGCAAACGCATTAACATCTTCTTCTTTCATATCTAGTGTATGAAAAGCGAGACGAACAGCGGTTTTTTGACCGATACCAGGTAATTTCATATAGCTTTCAACTAATTTAGCGATTGGTTCTGGGTAATGCATTTCAACAAATCCTTTCAAACACAAACGATGGACGATTGGTTGTAAATTATGTATTCATTGTAGAGCTAACATATATTATACCATTTTTTATACATGTTTTTACAGAATAAAAGCTTTACGTCGATTCTTCTTTCCCTTTGTTATATTAAAAATTAGAAAAAATGCTTCAATTGATGAATAAAAAGATACGTATTTTGTCAAAAACGTCTAATTCAAAAGGGTTATTGAATCTATAATTTACTCTAACATTTTATTTTTTTTACTAAATAAATCTTGACATTTATTACAAGTGTTATATATTAAATAACGGGTGAGAAAATAAAAAGATGGAAATACAAAAGGGGAGTTTTTATGAAAAAGGGTTTAAAAATATTAACAGTATCATTACTGTTCAGTTCTGCTATCTTTTCAACACCAGCAGTCAATGCTGTTGTTCATGCTGAAGAAATAGGGGAAACAACAGTTGATGAAAGAGTAGATAATGATGAAATTCGTGGACGATTATTGACTTTAATAGCTGAAGCAAAATCAGTCATTTCATCTGAATCCTACACTGAAGCTTCTTTAGAAAGTGTAAAAGCTTTATTACCTAGTGCAGAAAAGGCTTTGGAAGATTTGGAGAATAACTTAGCAGGAAACTATGAAGAAATCGTTTTAAGTCTAAAAAATGCCTTAGATAATTTAATAGAGATTACTGAATCTAGTTCTTCTGAACCAGAGCCTAGCACGACTGATTCTAGTTCTACTATGCCTGAATCTACTGATTCTAGTTCCACAATACCTAGCTCGACCGATTCTAGTTCTACGGCACCTAGTTCAACGGATTCTAGTTCTACTATACCGAGCTCGACTGACTCTAGTTCGACCATTCCTAGTTCAACTGATTCTGATGCTACTGTGCCAACCTCTACTGACCTTAGTTCTACTGCACCTAGTTCAACGGATGAAGCTAAACCAACGATTGAAATTACCGACCAAACAATGTACGTAGGTCAAACATTAACAGAAGAAATGATTTTAAGTTGGGCAACGTTTCACAATGCAGATGGCTATGAAGTAGGGTTTGAAATCCTTGAATCGCCTATTAAAGTTACAGCTATCGGCAACACGCTACTTGAAGTTGGAACATACAAAATTAGATATTATATCAGTCAATTAACACGTATGGCTACAAATGTTGTTGCTGAAAAAACAATTACTTTAACGATTCTTTCAGAAAGTGAAAACCCATTAAATCAGGTTACACCAATTGAAAAAGACAAAAATCCTAAAGCACCAGCTAACAATATTTTTTCACCAGTAGCGAATCCTGTATCTACTAAAAATCAAAAATCGATTACCTCAGCTCAAACAAAAGCAAAACAATTACCTGTAACAGGTGAAGTAAACAATGGTATGACGATTGTTTCAGCTGGCGTAATCTTGATTGCAGGAGCTTACATCTTTAGAAAAAAACAATTAGATAAATAACCAGCTAACTTTTTTTGATTTATTTGCCTGATAACTGTGTTGATATTCCATTAACTCTTGCCCTATCGCATAATTGTCACTGGTAAATAAATCATTCAGCAAACAGAGAATTTCCCTCTGTTTGCTGAATATAGAACGAAGAAAAGAGCCAAAGAATAAATGTTTATTCATTTAATCCTTTGGCTCTTTTTCTTTAAGGTTGCTCTTGATTAAAATCCAGGCATTCCTTTGGCATATTTGCCCATAGTTGCTTCTGTTTCTTTTTCCACTTTAGTTAAGGCATCATTGACCGCCATAATCACCAAGTCTTGAAGCATTTCTACATCATCTGGATCCACAACATCTTCTTTGATTGAAATATCTTTCATTTTACGATCACCAGTAAATGTAGCTGTAACCAGATCATTGCTTGAAGCACCTACAAACTCTCTTAAGTTTAATTCTGCTTGTGCTTTTTCCATGTCTTTTTGCATTTTTTGGACTTGTTTCATCATCCCTTGCATATTTCCCATGCCTCGCATCATAACTATCGTCTCCTCTTAATCGTTTATTACTTCAACTAGCGACTCGCCAAACATAGCAATCGCTTCGTCTACTACTTGATTGTTCACTTCTTTTACAGGTTCTTCCTCTGTTAATAAATGATTTTCTTCATTGTTAACAGATCGATCTTCATTTGTTGGATCTCCCGTACCTGATGTTTCTTTATTTTGGCTGATAAATGACTGACGTAGCTTTGGCCAGCTTTCTTTGGTGATACACACCATATCAGGAGCATAATTATTGACCAAACGGCTCAAGTTATTATGAACCGCTAACTGCATTTCCTCATCTTCCATAGCTCGACCGCATACAATTTCATACTCAAATGCAATCACTAAACCATTGGGACTAGCTGCAACTGGCTCGCTGGCTTTAAGCATCGCTCTTTGTGTCACAGACATCATCTGTAATAAATCATCCCAGACATTTTTGACGTTCAATAAATGATCTTTAGTTGCTTGATTCAACACTTTATACACTAGTTCTGTTGGGATCCGTAGCGTATTTTTGCTGCTTGTCGCTCGTGTTACTTTAACAGGTTCAGCTTCTTTAGCTGTCACACCATTTTTCTTCAACTCAGTTAATTCTTTTCGTAGATGTTCGATTTGTTGCTGCAGCGTTGCAATCTCTTCTGGTGGAGTCGATTGGGTTTCATTCGAAACTTCTACTGGTTTTTTAACAGATTTTGCTAATTTAACGGTCGCTACTTCAAGATAAATATTAGCATTATTGGTGAAACGAATGTCATTTTGAGTATCGCTTAGAATTTGAATCATTTGATAAATCTTTTCAGCAGCAGTATGTTTTGCTAACTCTTTGAAATTTTCTGTTAGATTTCCGACTTTTTCAGCTAACAAATTAGGCGCTTGCTGGAACATAAGTACGTCTCGACAATATAATAACAAATCTTCTAAAAATCTTCTTGCTTCTTTTCCAGAACTGAGAATACTTTCCAACACTTCTAATGCTTGTTCAACATCACCTGACACACAGTTGGAAATATATTGGTCCATCATTTCATAAGTCAAGCTACCCGTAACCTGCATCGCATCAGTCAGTGTGACTTTTTCATCACTAAATGAAATCGTTTGATCCAAAATACTCAAAGCATCCCGCATGCCACCTTCTGCTGCTCGACCAATAACATACAATGCTTGTTCGTCAAACTCGACATTGATTTGCTTTAAAATATAGCCTAAATGATCTACGATGTCTTGCGTACTGATTCTTTTAAAATCAAAACGTTGTGTTCTTGAAATAATCGTTAACGGAATCTTATGAGGTTCGGTTGTCGCTAAAATAAAAATGACATTTTGCGGTGGTTCTTCTAACGTTTTTAGTAAGGCATTAAACGCACCTGTAGACAACATATGCACTTCATCGATGATGTATACTTTATAATCTGCTTGTGTTGGGGCATATTTTGCTTTATCTCGGATATCACGAATCTCTTCTACCCCATTATTACTAGCCGCATCGATCTCTATGACATCATTCAAACGCCCTTCTGTGATCGCAACACAAGTTTCACATTCGTTACACGGTTCTCCGTCTATGCTATGTTTACAGTTGATTGCTTTAGCAAAAATTTTCGCCGCACTTGTCTTCCCTGTTCCTCTAGGGCCGGTAAACAAATAGGCATGCGAGGTTTTCTTTTGTATGATCGCATTTTTTAAGGTCTGCGTAATTGCTTTTTGACCAACAACATCATCAAAACGCTGCGAACGCCAGACACGATACAAAGCTTGATAAGCCATAATTTACCCCTCCCTCGGAATTTCACTATGTTCTATTATACGTGATTTTTATGGATAAGGCATTAAAAAAAGCGAACACATTAAAAATTTTTTCAAAAAAAGAAGCTGTAACATCACTCTATGAGTCACATCCCAGCCTTATTATTCTTTATTAAATGTGTGTATCTGTTTCTTCTTTTTTCGCTAATACGTCATTTGCTCGGAACATTTGATTATAACGTTCTTCATCTTCTTGATTGTCTCTGATCACTTTTGAAAGTGTAAATGAGGAAGAAATCAATCCTACTGATCCCATCAAATAGTATCCTTTAACCATTAATGGTTCTTTTAGTGTGTACAAACCAATCAACATCAGTGCCACAAAAAAGGCAAATGATCCCCAACTTAGAAAGACAAATGCAGGTGTGTTTCTGTAAGCTTTCTTTTTCATAATTCTCTCCTTTAATAAATAATAGTACTCTTTCAGTATATCATTATTATTTATTAAAGAACACTTAAATTTTTAATTTTCTAACCATTTATTGACCTTACCGATCATTTAATATAACTATCTAGGCATTTAAATACGCAATATCCTTCGGTAACACTAAGCGTCTTCTATCAATGTATTTTCGTAAATCAGTGAGATTTTTAAATGATGGAATATCTTCTACGATCATGTTGATTTCCTCATCTACCGTTTCAACAGCATAGTTTGAAACGTATAAATCGTAATTTCGATCAGAGCTACTTATTGTTTGGTCATAATAATGACTTTCTTGAACAAAGAGATCGACTTTGTTTCGGAAATTTTCTTTTAATACAGAACGAAGTAGTTGTGCATGTTCCTTGCCTAAATCACTCAAAACTAAAACAGATAGCTGATGCCTCATTTCGTCGGTAAGTGTGCTTAGATTTTCCCAACGAATCGCCATTTCATGAAGGATCTCATCTAAATACATTGTTTTCCACGGAAACTTCATTTTCGCTTCCAACACACTCAACGCTTTATTAACAACCGCTGTAAACACTATGAAATTTTGTTTGATGGCTAGGCTAGAATACAAGTAACGATCATAGACCATAAATTTCTTATAAGGAAACATTTTGTGCTTCGCATATATATATTCAATCAGGCGAATAATGCTTGCCTTACTCTGTTCTGAAATAGAAATAGAAAGGGCATTTTTGATCGTATTGACTAAATTTTCCGCCTGATTGATAACATTCACTTTTTCTTGTTCGTTGTCCCAACCAAAATCCCACCAAAAGATGGAATAACAAAAATCCTCATACCAATTATCAGGAAGAATAACATTTAAGGGTTCCGCAATCTCCTCCACATCGGATTGATATTTTCTAATGTCGATTGTAGTTTTGACAAAACAATTGATTGGATCTTTTCGGTTATGAATCAAAAAACCTTGTCGTTCTCTAATAATAGTTACCGCGATTGAATAGGCTAAATGAACGATTTGGCTATCATTCAATTCCAAATTAAATTTCTTATTGATCTTATTTGACAAGCGAAAAATCTTTTCTCGGTCTAAATGAAACGGCCATGCTCGAATCCCATAGACTTCCATAAAGTAGCAAATAAAAAAATAGCGAACTTGTCGTTCATCTTTTCCATGCACAAAATATGGCGAACGACTCATTTGAATATTTCGATCTTTTAATGCCGAACTGATCAAATTAGACAACCGGTATAAACTAGAGTTACTTAAAAATAATTTTTTCTCCCAAAAAACTGCTGGTTGCATCGGTTCAAAGAAAATCGATTCTAATAAAGAAAAGGCATTTGATTCTTGAATGATCTCATTATAAATATCGTGGATCGATCGGTGTGGGGAGGCAATCAGCCGAATCCCATTTTTTCTGGATGTCTCTATCGTCAGATAGTCTGACCAGCGATCTTCTATGTACTGACAATCCAACATAATTGTTTTCTTTGAACACTCAATACTCTCAGCGAGATACTCAGAGGTGACCCAGCTATTTGGCCCATTTAATAAGTTCAACAACAACACTCTTCGATGCATAGATGGCGATAATAATCTCTCCATTTTCTCTCCTCATTTCACCTTTAATAAATTTTTCTTCAAAATTTTCCAATAGTTGAGTTTTTTTTGAAGAAATCCCTATTTAACAATAATTATAGCATCTTCTACCCCTTTTTTGAATTAATCTAAAGCGCAACTCAATTGGTTTATTTAAAAACAGGTACTATTATGAAAATATAAAAACGCGGATTTAAAATTTATCGATAAATGGAAAATCTCACCACATTTTTTGGAGGGATTCTACATGAAAAAAAACACAATTAAACACACTATCATCGTTGGTTTCATCAGTATTTTGGGTATTTTCCTAATTATTGGCGGGTATATTTTTAGCGATACTGCTAGTAGAGCAAATAGTTTGGCTAGTGAACCCAAAAAAGCAAAGTCAACCTTAATAAAAAATGTTCCAACAGGCAATGAGCTGGCTAAAATGGCGACAGCGCCTATGAAAAAACAGAGCAAAGAAAAAATGATCACCTTAAATACGACCAAAGATACTACAGCTCCAACAATCAATGCACCCGAAGAAACAATTGAACAAAATACTCAAATCAATATTTATGATGGAGTCAATGCATCTGATAATAAAGACGGAGATGTTTCGGCAAGTGTAACAACTGATTCAACACTTGACACATCAGTTGTTGGCACACAAATTATTCATTTTACTGTAACAGATACGAACGGAAATACTGGCACTTCCGATAGAATTTTCCATATTGTTCCAAAAAGCGAACCAGTAATAACGCCTCCTACGGAAACATCTGCCGTAGAACAGGTATCTACTGAACCTGCTTTAGCTCCACCTGCCAGTGCACCAGAAGCACAAGCTGAGTCTTTATCTAGCGCAATGACGATCACCATGAATGGACAATCGATTCCTTATCAAAATGGCGGACAAGGTAGTGGCCAAAGTATTATCGATTCAAACCCTGGCGGTGTTGCTTCTACTTGGGGAGGAGCTGCAGTTCAATCAGGTGATGACGGCCAAAACACTCATTTTATTGGGCATAACCCTGGCGTATTCTCTGCTGTATTCTCTTTAGGGTCAGGTAGTCAAATCGTTGTAACAGATGGAAATGGCACCCCTACTACTTATACAGTTCGTACAATCCTTCAATTGGATGACTATGGAACAGAAGTTGGTACAGGAACTGATTATTGGGATCTTACCATTGGTGCAGGTGGCGGAGAACGCATTACTCTACAAAGTTGTATTAATGATGATATCAATTTATTTGCCATTGCATATAAATAGTGAAAAGGCTAAGACAGAAGCGTTCAATTCCGCAGCCTTCAAATCTTAGTTCTTTAGCACTTAGAATTTGATGTGATCGAAGCGAAGCGTAGTGATTGCTTCTGCTCCCACCGTTTATTCCCATTTAGGGTGTGAAACAAAAGTAATTTTTACTTTTGTCTCACACCCTTTTTATGGCTTTCGCTGCGATTATCATTTTCCTCATTACAAGTACTGAATTCTAAGTATTTGTAATTGCTCATTTTGTAATTGTTTGGCTGCGCCAATTTTACAAACTATCAATAAATCGTTTAAAGGCCGCTTGCCCTTCTGGTGTTCGCTTATAAACACTGGCATCAGTTAAAGCATGTACTACGTTTTCTCCAACTGCTTTTTGGATTATTTTTTTAATATTTTTTTCATCAAAAGAATACATTTCTTTCAACTGATCTGCCCATGACTTATGACAATCTGTCATTTGGTTTTCTTGTTCTAAGACATATTTTTCCACTTCTTGTAGCTCATCATTTAAATATGAGGGTAATGAAACTAAGCCCATCACTTCTGCTAAACTTAGATTTTGTTGAATTTCTTTGTATAGAGGGAAAATGCCCTCTTGATAGTCGTCAGAAACTTTGTTATCACGTAAAACTAAATCCAATTCAAATAACTGCCCTTTACGACGAGCAATCGCCGCGATGCTATGCTGAGACGCTTCCTCTTTTGAAAAAGCCTGAATCGAACCCGTCTTATCAAAATAATTACGCCATTTTTCAAAAATCAATGTAGCCGCCTCAACTAAATCTTCTGAATTTGGACTTTTCAATCGAATCACAGACATTGGCCATTTAACGGTGCCGGCATTCATTAGAGGAAAATCACTTAACTCAAAATATTGTTCTATCTCAGCTTTCTCCAATGGGAACGCATGCCGTCCAGCTTGATAATGATCATGAGTTAAGGTAGTCTCCCCGACAATTGGTACATCCTCATTAAATCCAACAAAATAATGTGGCAATACTTCAACAATCTTCATCAACCGACGAAAAGTCTCTTTAGAAATAACCATCGGGCGATGCTCCTCAGAGAAAATAATCGACTGTTCATTATAATCAGGATGGGAGGAATACTGAAATCCCCAGCTTTCTCCATTTAAGTTCATTCGAATAATACGATGATTGGTTTTAGCAGGATAATTCGTTCGACCTTTGTAGCCTTCATTCTCCATACAAAAAACACATTTAGGATAACCTACATGGGAATCTTGATCAGCAGAAGCAAGTTGGTGGGGAGATTTATCGGATCTTGATAAATTGATCGTAATCTCAAGCTGCCCGTATTCCGTTTCTACTGGGAAAACACTTTTTTTTGCACTAGTTCTTGTTTTAATCGAATCATTCTCTTGAGTCAATTTATGGAAATAATCCGTCGCATCCGCTGGGTCTTTCTCATAATGTTGCGCAAAAAGAGCATTCACAACTGAAGGCGGTGGCGTCAGAAAATCCATTATTTGCGCCTTGAAAATGGCTAACTCTTCTGGTTCTGCTTTGACTTTACCATTTTTTATCGCTTGAACCACTAATTCATCTAACAATTCCAAGGATGTTTTTGTCACTATAGTTGGAGAAATAGATTCTAACGATTCTTCACCAATCATTGCAAGTACACGATTTTGCAAGTAGAGACGATCCAGCTCCATCCAACCACCTGCTTGAATCGCTACTGTTACAAAGTCAGTAATAGTTTGACTAATTGACACAATGTTTCCCCCTAAATTTAAAAAGCTAACTGCACTGTTCTATAGAATTATTTGTACCCTTTCGGATGGCTGACATGCCAATCCCACGCTGTTTTGATGATCTGCTTGATATCTGTAACTTGAGGTTGCCAGTCCAAAATCATTTTTGCTTTTTCGCTTGAGGCAACCAGTTTGCTTGGATCACCTAAACGGCGTGGCAATACTTTAGCCGGAATTTCTTTACCAGTTACTTGTCGAGCTGCTTCTACCATTTCTTTGACTGAATAACCAGTATTACTACCTAAATTAAAAACGGTACTCTCATTCCCTTTTTGTAAATAGTCCAACGCTGCAATATGAGCTGCAATCAAGTCTTCAATATAAACATAATCACGGATACAAGTACCATCTGGTGTATCATAGTCATCTCCATAAATTCCTAGATAGTCTCGTTGCCCTAAAGCGGTTTGCAAGATGATTGGAATCAAATGCGTTTCTGGATCATGGTCTTCCCCGATGGACGCATCTGCTTTTGCTCCAGCAACATTAAAATACCGCAGTGCAACATAACGTAGGTCATAAGCGTTGTCGCACCATTTCATCATTTTTTCCATCATCAGTTTACTTTCACCGTAAGGATTTTCTGGATTAGTCGGCGTAGTTTCTACAATCGGCATCTCCTTAGGCTCTCCGTATGTAGCTGCTGTAGAAGAAAATACGATTTGTTTAACCCCAAATTCCTCCATTACTTCCAAAACGATTTGTGTCCCATGAACATTATTATTAAAGTAAACTAATGGCTTTTCAACGGATTCACCGACTAATGAACTTGCAGCAAAATGAATCACACCATCAATCGTTTCTTGTTTGAAGACATTTTGCATAAAGCCTTTATCTCTAATATCTCCTTGATAAAATACGGCATTTTTATGAATCGACTGTTTATGTCCCGTTTGAAGGTTATCAACTACTACGACTTCATACCCTTTATCAATCAGTTGATCAACCGCATGGGAACCGATGTAGCCTGCCCCTCCTAAAACTAAAATTGACATGTAACTGCCTCCTTATTTGAATAAAACATTTATTAATATCATGATATATATTCTTTATTCTACAGCTTTCTTACTCTATCATCAACATTTGCACTAGATAAATCTGCTAGGTATTGATTTTTCGTCTATTTGCTTGATTGAATAATCTAGTTTAGCTTCTTGTCTCACTAAGATTATGTATAAAATAGGTGATTTGATCAGTAGCAGATTTTTTTGCATAGTGTGTTTTACTCACTTAATCATTATTCCTATAATCCTAACCTATTTATTAAATTGTGCAACACATTTTTGAAACAAATTCATATTGCGATTACATCCTTTTTAAACAATAAGAATTAGATAACTATATAAGCATTTGTTACACTCTATTGGATTTTTTTCTTATTTTGGTTCATAATAGAAATGTATAAACAATTGAGAGGAGAATGTATATGAAAAAATTTATTTCAGGAATGCTTGTCGGAACAGCTGTAACTTGTGCTGCTGTTGTCGGTTTTGCGGCGACCATCAAAAAAACAGTTCTTGATCCAATCGAAGAAAAAGAAGATATGATTGAGGAAAACCGTAAAAAAGCAATGCGTAAACGTATTTCTAGATAATACAAATAGCGGTATTATACCGTTTGACTTTAGCAGTAAATAGAAAATCCTGTTTGTGATGCTTTTTATCATAAACAGGATTTTTTTGAATAACAAAGGAGACTAAAAGATTGGAGCAAAAGCCCAACACAAAGAGAACCAAGTTGATGTTACATACTACCTACTTGGTTCTTGAGGTTAAACACTTCTGTTCCATCCTCCTTTCATATTTTGTTTTCCTTCAAAGATCGTTCCAGCTATCAAATCTGCTTCCCTAAGATTCCATGGATCTGTTCCAGGTCTGGCTGTTGCAGCTGTCAACCAATGAATTCCTTCTGTTGGAATCCCGTAACAAAACAACCCACTCAGCACTTTTCCTGATTTCGACCGTATTTGATTGGTTTCTCGCTCTACTAAAAGTGCACCTGTTTGATAAACTTCTCCTGATGCTAATTCCAATTGATGTAAGTCTGCCATTTCATCTCTTAAAAGCTGTTGTACCAACGGGTTTAAACTAATCTGATTCGCTGTTTTGGACAATCTCGCTTCAATTAAAAAGTGGCTTTTATATTTTTGATTCGAGTCTTTTTTAGAAGAGCCAATAAACCAACCTGCCTCTGTCGCTATCTCCATTTCTGGACTCAGAAGTGTTACGATTTCTGCTTTCATCAACGCGTTTAGTTCAGCAATTCTTTCTAAAGGGGGACCGATTGATAAAAAGGAATTCAACGGAGTAAACCAATCCCACAACCATTTTTTGTAGTCATCATTTGTAAATAATTCATGATCAAGCATAAAACGAACTTCATCCCGCAAATCTTTCAAACTATCTAATGCTGCTGCAAAAGGCCCTGAAATCGTCCCTTTTCTTGCCTGCTTGAGATCCCAATGTAAATATGTCTTAGCAAATTCTTGAAAAGAATCGGCTGGTCCTACCACTTGGTCTGGATGTTCAATAGCTGACCAATCCCAACGATCTTTTTGATGGATGCCATATTTTTCCAAAATCGAGTCAGCACCCTTTGTACGGATAAACTCTTCATTAAATCGGTTCTGATTTATTTGAGGATAATTTGTCTTCACCAACGCCGAATAATAGACAAATTCTACTTCTTTTTTTAACAGCTCAAAAAATTGTTCCGCAGAAAATTTGCCCTTTCTTTTAAACTTATTTAGACTCTTTTCTTTTAAAAAGCGTGGTTGATACTCTTCACCATAGCCTTTTTGATTAGCCCCTCTGGCATGATACGGAATCCCTCGACCAGAGCCTGCAATAATCTTAGGTTCTTTTCCAGAAGGAAGGTAAACGAGTTCTTCATTTTGCTGTTTAAATACTCCGCCTCGCTCGCTTGTCAGTAACGTAAGATAATCGAAAAAAACCAACCCAAGTCCTCTGATCAAAACTGGCGTGTTTTCTGTGATTGCTTCAAGATAAGCATCTGCAGCATTTTTTGGTGAGGAATAAAATAAACGATGTTCGCTCGCATATTCAGCTAACGCTTTTTCGTTTCCAACAAGTTCATTTTCTTGATGTCCTAAGGCCAAAATAACTGTATCCACTGTTGTCTCAACTGCTTTAGTATAGACTAAAAACGTATCATCTTGGGTTTTGACAGCCCTAACCGTATCTTTAAAGAATTTTACTGAAGTCTGTTCTGTCATTCGTGTTTGGACATATTCATAAAACCATCTTTGATATAATCCATAGAAAACACGTGAACAGTGATCATTTGGGCCTAAATTTTGACACTCTGCCAGTAATACCGTTCGATTTTCAACATTGTTTTTCTTGATAAATTCAGCAGCTTCTCCTTGCGCCCACTCATATAGGTTTGGACCTTTCGCAACAGGTCCTTTAGTACTTAATGTTTCGTCAGTAAATAACGTCACGTGGGAGGCAACTGAATTCATCAGCAAAGACAATGACTGATTTTCTCGCCAGACTTTGCCTCCTGGTCCATAAGGATCGAACATTGTAATTTGAATCACCTGTTCATCTCTTGACCACTCAACAATTCTCTCTAAAACAGAAAGCCCGCGAGGACCACCTCCAACAATCGCGATTTTCATGAAATTCCCCTTTTCAACTTATTTTCTACGATTTATTTGACTCATTTTTTCTACCATTTCTTTTAGTACTGCAGCATTATTATACACTTCATCCTTTGCACCATAAATCAGCGTGATAGCAGGATACTCTTTTGTAATGTCTAAAAGTTTTTGACAAGCAATGTGTGCTTCACCTGATTGTAATTCAATTAAGTATTTTTCTTTGAAAAGAGGAAATTTATCTGGTTCATGATTAAACCATTTTCGAAGGTCATTTGAAGGAGCAATTTCTTTCAACCACAAATCTAACTGCTCTTTTTCCTTTGACATCCCTCTAGGCCATAGGCGATCGACTAATATTCGATAACCATCATCAGGTCTTGCTTTTTCGTAAGCTCTTTTGATTTGAATCATTTTAGTCACCTCTTCTTTATTTTAGCCTAATTAAGAAAAAAAGAAACGATTTATCATTTGAATCATAAGAAAAAGCACAGAGAAGTAAACGTTGTCCAGATTCGAACCGTCGTTTCTCTCTGTGCTTAATTAGTTAAGCATTTTTCTTTTTCGTTTTACCAGTCCAGCCTTCATAGCCGCCTTTTAAAATATAAAGATCTTTGTAACCATTTTTACGTAATTGATTTGCTGTACGAATACTTAATGATTTTTTTTGATCATAAATATAGACAGGTTGATCTTTACGAATGGAATTCAACGTTGTTTTGATCGTTGTATACGGCATACTGCGCGCACCAAGTATATGGCCTGCATCGAATGAGTCTTTTTCACGAACATCAATGATTTGCGCTTTTCTCATCCCTTCTTTAAATTCTTCTTCTGTGATTGTTTTGGCAGAGCGTTTTGCCATAATTCTAAGGTATAACTCATTGATCCCCATTGCTAATAAAATTGTTACTAAAATTCCATTGATAATCCATAAAACGTTCATTCTAAAATCCCTTTCTTACTCTTTCTCCGAGAATTGTAATGCAAGTGAGGCAGCACCGATAACCCCGGCTTCATTGCCTAACTCAGCAAGTTTGACTTGCGTGCTAGTTCGAACTTCTGGGAAAGTAAATTCTTCAAAATAAGTTTGAACACGGCTGCGTAAAAATTCACCCGCTGCAGAAACGCCACCGCCAATTACGACACTAGACGGATTTAAGGTATTTCCTACGTTTCCGATGGCAAGACCTAAGAAATAACATACTCGATCCACTACCATCAACGCAAACGGATCATCTGCTAGGGCATAATCAAATACATCTTTACTTGACACATCTTGCCCATCATCGATTGCTTGTTTCAACTGAGAATCACCTGCATATTCTTCTGACATATGACGAGCAACTCGAACAACGCCCGTTGCACTAGAAACAGTTTCTAAACAACCACGTTTGCCACATGTACATTCAAAACCACCAGGGTCAACCGTTACATGCCCAATTTCGCCAGCACAGCCGTTTACACCATGCAGTAAGTTACCTTCTGCAATAATCCCGCCGCCAACGCCCGTTCCAAGTGTAATGAAAACAACATCAGGATTGTTCTCCCCAGCACCTTTCCAGCGTTCACCTAAAGCCGCCACATTGGCATCATTATCTAAAACAAAAGGAATACCCGTTGCTTCTTCAATTTGTGCTTTTACATTTTGTTTTTTTGTCCAATTAAGATTGTATGCTCCGATTACTGTTCCTTTTTTTATGTCTACACTACCTGGAGTGCCCATGCCGATTCCGATAAAATCTTTCTGTTTCATTTCATAAAGAGAGATTCGGTGATTGATTGATTCGATGATATCCGGCACGATATGACGTCCTTCATCCAGAATATTGGTTTCAATACTCCACTTTTGCTGAACATCTCCATCCGTTGTTAAAATCGCAAACTTAATCGTTGTTCCGCCTAAATCAATCCCAATCAATTTCTTGTCCATTTACTCGGTTCCTTTCTCAGTTGCTCTGCTTTCTTCAATTCGATGTTCTCGTTGCAAAACACTCCTCGCATGAAGATACGTGTCTCTATCAATTAAGTGACCTTCGTAAATATTTTTCAATTCAATCATCATCAACTCAATATCATAAATTCTTGCACCTACATAAATGTAAATACCGAATTGTTTAAATAATTGCTGTACATCATATAGCGTTTCCATTAAATGCACTTCCTTATTATACAAGTAAACCGAATTTTTTAAAACCCAAGACTAGACAAACGCCCAACAAAAATACAAAAATGATGCCAGATATGATCCGTTCATGAATATTGAACTCTTCTGAACGATCGGGTACCGCTAAAGCAGATGCTACCAAAAGCCCACCGATCAAGCCACCGATATGACCCATGATATCAACCGAACTGCTAAATAAGTTAAAAACCAAGTTGATTCCAATAAATGTTGCATAACGTTGAACCATAAATGAGACTGCTGGATTATTTTTAAAATGACGTCCTAAGATAACAAACGCTCCAAATAGTCCAAACAAAGCAGTACTAGCGCCTGCTGATATACTGTTTGGCGAACCAAACGTAAAACTAATAATATTTCCAGACACACCACTTAATAGATAAATGAGCAGATAACGCCAGTGACCGTAAATACTCTCAACTTGTGAACCTACATAATAGAGTGTCACCATATTTACCACAAAATGCAACCAACCGATATGCAAAAACATCGGTGTGAATAAACGCCAATATTGATCTAAATAAAGAATCTCTACCCTAGACATCGCACCCCAACGAATCAGAACCTGACTGTTCTCTGAGCCACCTGACAGTTCCATTCCTAAAAATACGATTGTAGTGATGCCAAGTAACAGATACGTCACGAGTGGTTGTTTTAATAGTCTTTTTAATTTCATTTGTGTTTGATAATCCATGAGTTCCTCCTAGCTGATAAATAATCGTTTTACAGGTAAATCAAACGTTTCTACCTGCCAATGTTCTTGCATCTGCTCACTAAATACCAAACTACATGATTCCCCTTTATACTGTTGCAGGAAACGATCGTAAAACCCACCGCCAAAACCAATTCGAAACCCCTCATGTGTAAATACAATTCCAGGTACAACGACTAAATCGATTTTTTCAGCAGATACAACAGGTGCCGAAATAGGTTCAGCCACACCAAATGCTGACTTTTTGAATTTCGTATCAGTCGTTACAGAATGAAACGTCAACTGTCGCTTACTACCAGCAATCGGCATTAACATATTTTTCCCTTCCAACCAGCCTTTTTCAAGTAAAAGATGTGTATTAAATTCAAAGTCTAGTGGTTTAGTAATCGCGATGGTTTCTGCACTCTGCCAATAAGGATCATTGAATAATGCTTGGCTGATCTCTTGTTCTTTTTGCTCTTTTAGTATTGGGTGCTCGTGAAGCCATTTTAAGTTTGCTAAACCTAGTTTCCTCAATCGTTCTTTTTCCACGTTCATCCCTCCACACAGTAAATCGCTTTGATTTATAACGCCTATATCTTTTTAACCTTCCCTTGTAGTTTATAGAAAAACCCACTAAATAGCAAACAGATTTCTAGTCTTTTATATCTGCATCAAGTCTTTTTTGCAGCCAAGCGCCGATTGCTTTATAGACCTCAGTTTTTTCATTTTCTAGTAAAATTTCATGACGCAATTCTGCAAATAACACGAGCGAAACATCTTTGATTCCTGCTTCGTCTAATTCTTTTGCCACTTTTCTAGCTCCTTTGCCAAAATCTCCTACTGGATCTTGCTCACCACTAATCACTAAAATGGGTAAATCCTGATCGATATTCTGTGCCCAACCTTCACGATTCGCTCCATCAACTAAACGGAATAAGGTATAAAAACCATTATTTGTGAACGTAAAACCAGTTAATGGATCATTTTCATATTCTTTTACATTTTCTTGATTTCGGCTTAACCAATTGAAACGACTCTCTTCTGGAAATTGCTTACTAAAAGAACCAAAAGCCATATGATCCAGCCATTTATTTTGTTTTTCTGGCGCCGTTAGATTTAACCCTTTTGTTAAAGACAAAGCTAAAGACAACATGGCAGCATTTTTACCTGTTCCCATAAAAATAGCTCCGCTGATTTCAGATCTATACAATTGTAAATAATTACGTAACGCAAATGAACCCATACTGTGGCCTAGCATAAAATGTGGTAAATTCGGAAAGTTTTCTCCAATCCATTCTTCGACCTGATGAATATCATCTAAAACAAACGTTACAGGCTCTCCTTTTCCGAAGTAGCCATGTTTTGGCTGATCATGTAGAACAGACTCCCCGTGACCTAAATGATCATGACCGACTACAACAAAACCCACATCATTTAAATACTTCGCAAAATCATGATAACGTTCGATATATTCTGCCATTCCATGAATGATTTGTACAGTTCCGATTGCCTCGCATGTAGGCTCCCAACAGATAAAATGACTCATTGTTTTTTGATCGGATGACAAAAAAGTGTTGTGTTTCATACTCTTACCTCTTCTCAATTGATACTATTTATTATAAAGTATTCTGATTAAATGAAGTAGTCAAATGTGCATTTTCTTTTTTTATTATGTTATAGATGTTGAAAGGTGCAACTGATGAACATTCAATCGATTAAAACTGAAAAAAACCTTTACGATCATCAAAATAGGATCATAAAGGCTTTTTTATTCTTATGTTTGAAGTGTAATCACTGGATTAATCGACTGATCGACAACAATTTCCTCTGTTCCATACCGTTCGCCTAAAACATATTTAGCCATATGAATCGTTCGATCGCTCATTCTCTCTAGATTAGATGCAATATCAATAAACAAAACACCATCAGCCGCACGACCTTTTCCACTATTCATAATAGAAATATATTTTTTGCGCAGCATTTTGACCATCTGATCAATTTGTTTTTCTCGACTTAACATGTGAGCTGCCATTTCTTTATCATCGTTTTCAAAGACGATTAAAGAATCTCGAATATTTTTAAGAACTTTTTCAAATAAATCTACCACATCTTCATCATATAAAATCAGTGTCTCACGCTCGGAAACTTTACCTGCTTTTTTCTCTTTGGCTTTTTGCCTCTTTTCAAGATGAATCGCTTCATTGAGATTTTGAATAATATTACGACAATGATCGCCAATTCGTTCTAAATCCTTTGTTAACTCTAACATCATTGTTTGTTCATGACTCTCAGAAATCGTTAGCTCCGTTGCCGACAGTTGCACCAAGTATTCTGTTAAGCGATTGTCCGTATCATTGATCGCAGTCTCATACTGGCTCGCATTTTCCTTATCGATACTGTCTTGTTTTGCATAATAAGATTTTGTTGCTTCAAAGGCCCCTAAAACATACTCGCCCATTTGAAGTAGTTCGATTTTCGCTTGATTCAATGCTAATGTAGCTGAATTTTGAATAATCGATTCATTCAGATTAGATGGTTTAAAATCAATACTTTTATCCTTGCCAGGAATCATTTTCCGCACAAGCCACTCGATTTTATCAATAAACCAAAATTGGATCAATAAATTAGAAATATTAAATAACCCGTGGGCAAAAGCAATTTGCATTGCAGGTTTTAACTCGAGCCAACTGGATAGACGCACAACCACCGCTGTAAATGGTGTCAGCAATGTTGTAAAAATAACGGCACCCACTAAATTAAATATCACATGTGATGCTGCTGTACGCTTAGCAGCAAGACTGACACCTAATGCTGCAATGACGGCAGTGATAGTTGTACCGATATTATCTCCAAACAAAATTGGTAAAACTGCTTCAATTGCTAGACTCCCTTGACTGTATAATTGTTGTAAAATTCCGATCGTTGCACTTGAACTTTGCAAAACCATCGTAAGTATAGTTCCGATCCCTACGCCTAAAATAGGATGATGTGAAACATCCACCATTAAATCCGCAAACTGAGGTAACGTACTCAATGGCGCCATTCCTTCACCCATTAGCTTTAGTCCATAAAATAGACAACCAAAACCAAACAAAATTTGCCCCACATTATTGATTCGTTCTCTTTTTGAGAAGAACAGTAAAATAGAACCTACACCAATGATCGGCAACGAATACGAACTCAAATTGAACCCAATGATAAAAGCCGTCACTGTCGTTCCCACATTTGCTCCCATGATCACCCCGATAGCTTGGCGCAACGACATGAACCCTACACTGACCAATCCCACTGTTAAAACTGTAGTCCCCGAACTACTTTGAATAATTGCTGTAACAATCATGCCTGCCAATACAGACCTGAGCGGTGTCGATGTAAAAGTGTTCAAAATTTCCCGTAACGAATCACCTGCAGACTTCTGCAGACCATCCCCCATATACTTCATACCAAATAGAAAAATCCCTAATCCTCCGAGAAAAGGAAATAACATTTCTTGATAGGACACACCTGTTCCTCCTTTATTTTAGAAGCTGATTACGCTCGTTCAATCTTGACTAAAAAATAGAAAAATCGATTGTAATACTCTTTGTCACCTCAATCCTATTTAAGGGTACAAAAAAACAGCCCTCTTGTAAATAAAATATTTGTTTTTTCACACTAAAATTAATGTTGTCCTAATCAACCCAACAAAAAAAGAGGGTAGGAGATACCTCTACAAGCCATCTTCCCCCTCAAGGAATTTGAATAAACGGTGGGAGCAGAAGCAATCTCTTCGGAAATAAGCTTCTGTCCCAACCTCTCGTAAACTTACAATAAAAATCAAACCATCAACATATAAACACCAGAAGCCACTACCGCACCGACTAAAGGTCCAAGGATTGGAACCCATGAATAACGCCAATCCGATTCTCCTTTAGTTGAAATCGGCAAAATTTGATGTGCCAAACGAGGACCAAAATCACGCGCAGGATTGATCGCATATCCTGTAGGTCCACCTAGAGATAAACCAATCGACAAAATCAACGCTCCTACAACTAATGGATTTAACCCGTCTGTAAAATTGTGTTGTGAAAATGACAGTAAACCTAACACTAAAACAAATGTTCCAATCACTTCCGTTACCATATTCGCTGGATAATTACGAATCGCAGGACTTGTAGCGAACGTCCCTAAAATCGCTCCTTGATCTTTTGTTACTTGCCAGTGTGGTAAGTAGGCTAACCAAACTAAAACAGCTCCTAGAACTGCTCCTAGTACTTGCGCTAAAATAAACGGTACAACTAAGCTCCATTCAAAACTTCCCGCCATTGCCATCGCAACCGTCACTGCTGGATTCAAGTGAGCAGGTCCCATATAGCCTGCAACGTATACTGCAATTGTTACTGCCATTGCCCAACCAAACGCAATCACGATCCATCCAGATCCTGCGGCTTTACTTTTCTTTAAATTAACTCCGGCACAAACACCGTCTCCTAAAAGAATCAATATCATCGTCCCTAAAAACTCACTGAAAATCTGTGTCATATTTGAAGTATCCATTTTACTTCTTCCCTTCTTTCAATGCACTCAAATCAGATTCGGCAATCAATTGATTTAATTCAGTTGTGTAGTCTTCTAGTTGTTTTTCGGTCCAATTATAATAATGACTCATTTCAGAAATAACCCCTCGTTTGACTTCATCCAGTGTATCTCTCATGAATAATAAGTGGTTCGTTCTACGGACAAGATAATCTGCTGGTGTCAGTATCATCTCATTATCCAACGCATAATGGAGCGCCAATGTTTCAGCTAAACTTAACCCTGTTACTGGTTCAGTCGTAGCAATTTTTTCAAATAGTTCGGTTACATTTGAACCGTATAAGTGAGCTAGATACTCAGATTCTTCTTGATCCAACCCTTTTTCTACACCGATTTTCGCAAGATTAGTTAGTTCTTCTTCAACATTTGCCACATTAAGATTTCCGCCAGAAACAGGGTATGTTTTAGAATCAATCAACTGAACGTCACGATTAAATTCTTCTTTCAAAATTCGTTGAATCTCTTTCAATGCCCCTTCCGCCATTTTACGATAATCTGTGATTTTCCCTCCTGATAATGTCAGTAAACCATCCTCTGAGCGTTCCAATAAACTGCCACGAGAAACTGCTGAAGGGTTTTCTTTGCTTTCAGCTAGTGATTCTTCTAAGTGATTCAATACATTTTCAACATCAAAACGCGTTGCTTGTTGATGTTTATACTTATCAACAATCTCGATTACTTGATCGAAGCTTTCATCAGAAACTTTGCCATTATTGCCACCGTTGTAATCTGATCCACCATTTTCTGAAATCAGTGGTCTAAGGCCTGCCCAGCTTGCTTCAATATCGTCTATGGTCACATTGGCTTTAGGATAATGGCTATTGACGATTTCCAACAAGTAATCGACATCTTCTTGTGTAACAGTAGGATGTTCATAATCCCCAGTATAATCTGTATCCGTCGTGCCAAAATACGTTTTCTTTTCTCTAGGAACAACGAAGACCATCCGACCATCATGTTTACCTGTATCAAAATAAGTTGGTTGTGGTACGTGTAATTTGCTATTGTCTACAACAAGATGGACCCCTTTTGTCGGACGCATTTGCGGCACTACATTTTCTTTTGTATCTAAACCTCGCACTTTATCAGACCAAGGCCCCGTCGTATTGATAACAATTTTTGCTTTGATGTCAAACTGTTCACCCGTCAGCAAGTCTTCTGCTTTTACGCCAACGATTTTACCATGCTCATTTTGAATAAAGCCTACCGCTTTGACTTTGCTGACCATCAAACCATCATCAGAAGCCGCCCGTTTGATATTTTCGATAACAAGACGAGCATCGTTATTTCTAAAATCGAGGTAAACACCGCCACCTTGTAGCCCCTCACTTTTTAATTGCGGTTCCCGTTTTAACACTTCCTCTTTTGTTAACGTATAATTTTCATATTTTGTACCGATCACATTCGCCAAGCGGTCATATAAATCCATTGCAACTTTGACAGAAAACATATTAAACGTTGCTTTGGGCTCATCATAAATCGGTAAAAGCATTGGGTCTGGCTTTGGAATGTGAGGCGCTATCGCTTGAACGACAGCACGTTCTTGTACCGTGTCCGCCACAACTTCTACATCAAAATTTTTCAAATAACGAATCCCGCCATGGACTAATTTCGTTGAGCGAGAAGACGTTCCTTCGGCAAAATCTTGCATTTCGATCAACCCTGTTTTCATACCAGAAGCGCTTGCTTGTAGGGCGACGCCCGCACCTGTAATACCACCGCCAATGATCAATAAATCTAATTCTTCAGACTTCATCTTTTCAATAGATGTTTGTCTTGTTTTGATTGAAAATGACATACCACTCACTTCTTCCCTTATTTTGATTTATGTTTAAACATTTGTGTAGCAGCGACAGCTTGTTGCCAGCCTTCGTATAAATCATCCCGTTCTTCATCGGACATTTTCGCTTCAAACACTTGTCCATCTTCATAAAATTCTTTTAATTCATCTAAATCTTTCCAAAAGCCAACCGCTAAACCAGCTAAAAACGCAGCACCTAAAGCAGTTGTTTCTAAATTTTGTGCTTTTTGAACAGAAGTGTTTAAGATATCTGCTTGAAATTGCATCAATAAATCATTATTCGCGGCTCCTCCATCTACTTTTAAGATTGGAATCGCAATACCAGTATCTTTTTGCATGGTATCGATGATATCTCTCACTTGATAAGCCACCGATTGCAATGTAGCTTTTACAAAATCCTCTCTTGTTGTGCCTCTTGTCAACCCAAATACAGCGCCTCTTGCATCCGAGTCCCAATACGGTGCTCCTAGACCTGTAAAAGCAGGAACAACGTAAACTTCATTTTTATTATGAGATTCATTTGCTACAGCTTCTGACTCAGCAGCTGTTTGAATCATCTTCAAACCATCACGCAACCATTGAACGGCTGAACCTGCTACGAAAATACTTCCTTCTAAGGCATAATAGACTTTGCCATTGATCCCATAACCAATCGTTGTTAATAGATTATTATCAGAAAGCTGTGGCTTTTCACCTGTGTTCATGACAATAAATGAACCTGTACCATACGTATTTTTTACCATTCCCGGTTCAAAAGCCATTTGTCCAAACAACGCAGCTTGTTGGTCACCTGCCATACCTGAGATCGGAATTTCACTACCGTAGAAATGATAGTTTTTCGTCAACCCATATACTTCAGAATTCGATGTAGCTTTCGGTAACATCACACGTGGAATGTTTAAAATATCTAAAATATCTTGATCCCAATCTAAATCATGAATATTGAATAACATGGTACGACTTGCGTTGGAATAATCCGTTACATGCGTTTCCCCACCTGTCAATTTCCAAACGAGCCATGAATCAATCGTTCCAAACAACAGATTTCCTTTTTCAGCTCGTTCTTGAGCTCCTTCAACATGATCTAAAATCCAACGAATTTTCGTTGCGGAAAAATAAGCATCTACGATCAATCCAGTTTTTTCATGAATTAACTCACCATGACCCTCTTCTTTTAACTGATTGGCGATAGATGAAGATTGACGAGATTGCCACACGATTGCATTATAGATTGGTAATCCTGTTTGTTTATCCCAAACGACCGTTGTTTCCCGCTGATTGGTAATACCGATGCCTGCGATATCAGAAGGCTTAACTCCTGATTCAATCAAGGCACCTGCAATGACTGATTGAACCGAGTTCCAAATTTCATTAGCATTGTGTTCGACCCATCCTGCTTTAGGAAAAATTTGAGTAAATTCCTTTTGAGAACTCCCGATATTGTTGCCTTTTTTATCAAAAATAATCGCTCTTGAACTAGTCGTCCCTTGGTCGATTGCCATGATATACTTTTGCTCTGTCATAATGATTTCCTCCCTATTTTAAAAGCGTAGTGGGCTTGTTTAGCTTCGGCTGATAAATAAACCCCGTAATGAAAACGCTCTATTTTATATATTAATAATAATCGCAAATCGTTTCCTAAAAATGTCATATTTTTTTTTATTTCAAAAATAATTGAAGGTTTTTGCTTCTTTCTTTGTCCTATCGACGAAAAGCCCAAACCAAAACAACGCACTCTTTTGGTTTTTGGGCTTTTTCACTCAATTCATCTTTTATTGTGTAATGCTCTGATTTTCTTCCTAATTTGATTGATATCGTAAGTTGAGCCTAACTCGGATAACACGTATACTTCCTTTACTGAACGATATACATTCGGCTTCATAACATTTGTGATCATCAAATCATAGCTTTTTTGGGCATTGTAAGTTTCAATCGTTAAGCCATTTAAATTCTTCAAACTCAAAACCAATACTTGCGTCATAACTTCTTTATATAAGTGGTCCATCTTTAAATCGATTCCAATTCGAGTTTCACCAACAATGTCAAAATCAATAATTGCCAGCACACTAAGATATTTCACTAACGACCATTCATGTAAGCTATTGCCTTTTTCATAATGACGATCAAAACATTCCAAACTTTTATCTAAAAGCACACGGGAGAAGTCCGCCAACTGATGACTGGAAAGACTTTGTTCTTTCTGCCAAATATTCTCGCGATCAAATAACTCCAACTCTCCTTTAAAAAAATAGAGCCGACTATGAATTTGAGAAAAATAATAGAAGATTTTTTTCTCCAGATCCGGGAAAAATTTTTTTGGCCGATAATATAAAATCACATGCTCCAACACGAATGTATCCGCTAATGAAGTCGGTGTACGTCTACCTCGAATCAAACTATACTCAGCGAAATCCGATTCAGCCAAAACGGACATACTCATTAAAAAAATATAATGCAATAGGCTTTCTTCTTCATCGATTTCAAGTGGATAGCGGCTAAAGAAACGCAAAACAAAAGAGCGCAATGTTTTAAAAAAAGGATCCTGTTCGTATCCCTGACTCTTACTAGATAATCCTTTGTACTCTTTCGGCTGTACCGCAATTCTTTTTTTACTGATCGTCAGCCACAAACTAATCTTCAATTTGCCTTGTTCTTCAAAAGAAAGCGATAAAGCTTTTTCGAGTGCTTCAATGATTCTTGCATTTTGAATGGTCAATGTTTTTTCTTGATGTACATCATAAGGCGTCAAAAACCAATAAATTTGAAAATAAAAATAGCGGATTTGCAACTCTTCCCCTTTTAGCTGACCATTACGAATTTTAAGATCAAATTCTTTTACTATTAAATTTAACTCTTTGATCTTTCGAAATAACGAAGATTCACTGATCATAAATTTTGTAGTGAGCTGAACGATCGTAAATTCTCGATAATGAAATAAATAATCGATCAATTGAAATTTGACTGATGCGCGGACATAATCATCCAAAACCTTACTAACTGAAAAATGATCAGACAAGTGAATAGCCACCCATTGTCCATCATAAAAAAGGGAACAGTCCTTTTCGTAAGGTTTCAAGTAATAACTTAATTCCTTCAAATCACTTTCTAAAGAAGCCTTTGAAACCCCTAAATAATCTAGCAACTCATGATCTGCAATTCGACCGCCAGCCAAAATTACTTTCTTTAAAATCCCGATTTCTCTTGCTTCTTTCTTATCTAATAATTCTTCAATTTTCATCCGTATCACTCCACAATCCTTCAAATCCTAACTGATTCGTGATGTCAATCACGTTGGAATAATATGGATGATACAAGAAATCTTTTTGATAAAGCGCTTCAAGTTTTTGACCCATTTGAATACCAAGTGCTAGTGTGTTGATTTTCTCTAAAATATTTGCTTTGGAAATTAATTGTGCTCCCAAAATTTTGTGGCTCTCTTTTTCAAAAATAATTTTTCCACAAATTTTTTCACATCCTGAAAATTGAGCACTTTTTTGCTGAACATGGGCAACAGCAATTGACTGCCCGTGAAAGAGCCCCTCTGCTTCCGTCAACCCAGTACTTGCGATATAATAATCAACAAGTTTTGTTCCAATCGTTCGAAGCGAGCCGACAAATGGTGTTGTTGGTTCAACAAGATTTTGAGCTACAACTAAGCCAGCTCTAACCGCATTATTCACTAAAGGAATGTAAAAAGAGTCCTTTGACACGCCATACTGGACCTGAATACAGTCACCGATTGCAAAAATATCTGTTTGAGAGGTTTGCAAGTACTCATTTACAAAAACAGTCTGATCTGTATGCGTTTGAATAGATTCATCCAAATAGCCTAGATCCGGACGGACATTCATCGCAAAAATCGCACTATCACATAACAGTTTAGATTTCTTTGTTTCAATCAGTAGACCTTCATCTGTGTCGATCGCTTTTTCAACCATTTCATCAAAATGAAATACAACACCTCGAGACTCCATTTCGGCTTGTACTGGTCGTATCATCTCCTCATCGAAATACTTGAATAATAAATAATCCATCCGCTCAAAAAGATGCACTTCTTTTCCTTTTTTCAACAGCATATCTGCTGCTTCCCCACCGATTTGTCCACCACCGATCAAGGCTACTTTATCACTCCTTTCCAATCGTTCAATAGCTTGTAAAACGCCAGGTAAAAATTTATATTTTAATACCTTTTCTGAATCACTACCCAGAATTTTCTGCGACCATTGACTAGAACCTGTCGCTAAAATCAATTTATCGAAAGACATAAAAAACGTTGCTGCTTGTTTTTCATACTTAACGATATACTGTTTCGAATCCATACTGACCACTTTGGCATTTAACAACAAAGAAATACCCTTTTCTATTAATTGTTGTTCTGAAATAAACTCTGCAGTTTGAATAGATTCGCTTGTTTTATTAAAATACCGGTTGATTCCTCCCGGCAAATAACCAATCGTTTCCTGTTTCTCGATTAAATGAATTTCTGCAACGGGGTGTTTTTTTCTAATAGCCAAAGCAGCCGACACGCCAGCAAAAGATGCACCAATGATCACAACTTTCATAGTAAACCCTTCCTTCTAAATAAAAAAAACGCTTTCTTAAAGAATAGCATACGCTTGGTCTAATCGCATAGAATTAAACTGATTTACTTTCCGTTTTTATAAAAAAATCCGTTTACCCACATCAAGGAGAGCAAACGGATCCATTATGTTATTCTTTGTCTTTCATAAAATTCTGAATCGCTTCAGCATTCGTTTGTTCATCTAATTCAATCACGCTTCCAGATTCAGTATAATCATTGAAGTTCCATGACCCTTCTACGGGAACAGATAGTGATTTTAATGGTTTCACTTTTCCAGTTAGAAAATCTTTTGCTAAATCGATTAGAAGACTTGTGGGTACATTTGTATCGATTTTTCCGACCATTTTCCCTGCTACTTGTGGTAATTCCCAAATTGGAATCAAATCTTTAGATTGCTCTACTAAAGCATCCATCACCTGTTGTTGACGTCTGATCCGACCGAAATCGCCTTCTTCATCCATTCTAAAACGAGCATACTGCAGTAAACTATTACCATGTAATGTTTGTTTCCCTTTAAAGATATCCACACCGTCTAAATTAATATCTTTTTCAGCGTCAATCGTTACCCCTTTTGGATAAAGCTCGTCAATAATATCACTAAATTCTTTAAAATCCATGACTACATAATAATTGATTGGTAAATCAAAATTCGTTTTCAGCACGTCTTTTGTCATTTGTGCACCACCATATGCATATGCGGCGTTTATTTTATCTTGTCCGCCATCTGGAAAAGTTACATAGCTGTCTCTCATAATCGAAATCAATTTAGGCTGCTTCGTTTTCCCATCATAGTGCGCTACCATAAGCGTATCTGAACGCCCTTGGTCTTCATCGTCATCTCTTGAATCATTTCCGACGATCATCACAGTCAACTCTTTATCACTTGCTTGTTCATCACCAGTGAAATTCTGGTTCTTATTGGACAATGTTGATTCACTTTCTTCCTTGGCTGTTTGGAATGAAATGGCTGCATAACATCCTACACTGACAACGACAAGAAGAATAGATAATACCGTGATAATCACTATTTTTACAGATTTCTTCATTGGTTATTCCTTTCTATAGCTCCGCTAATTCATTGGATAAAAACAAAAAACTTCACCAAGAGCACTCAGCGAAGGGATTAGACTATAGGCGTTTAAATTGATGACATTTGCCATTTATTTAGAACGTACCTTACTCTTCTCTTCGTTGAGTTTTAGCACTATATAACGTAAAAAGCATTGCTTTTAGCTACTTTGAAAAACGCCTTAATTCGACGAATTTTGTCCTACCCATACCTGTCTTTCGACATTACTGAGCAGTAGCCTGTGTTTATATAGGAGCCTCACCTAACAAGTATTTAATTCATTTTAAACTATAATCGTATCGAATCACAAAGTCAAATTAAATTTGATAGACGTTATCCAACTTGTGTAGTTATGTTCCTAAACTAAACCGACTCTGTGCTTGTTCCCACGGTAAAATCCACGCTGGCTAATAAATCGTTTCACTAAAAAATCTTTATATTTTCTTAAAAAATGACTATCCAACTAAAAAAAAAACTTTAGATAGACATTCTTTCTTTTATCTGTTTCAATGTTTAAAAGACCCAACTTTTGGAGGCTATAAATGGACCATTTTTTAGAAAAACAGCAAGAGTATTTTTTTAACTTTTTAACAGACAGCATTGACAATTTTTTACTAGATCATTCCGATGAACGATTTTATGCATTTGCTTTGGACTGCAATATTTATGAGGAAGGTGAAATCAACTTATGCTTTAATACAGTAGACCTTTGGCGAGAAACAACCAGTTATTACGCAACTAAAGGCTACACTAAAACACAATTGGAAGAAATGAAGTACAATTCCGGTGATTGGGATGAAAATCAGCGATTTGCCTCTCTTCATTTATTTGATGATTGGGTAGAAGATGAACAAGATATTGAGGTAGTTCTTGAATGGCTTTGCCAGCAACTCATTCTTTTGACCGATAACGAAACATTTAAACGAATCCCAAAAACAGAAGACTTCAAACTGCTCGTTTATGATCATGATGAAACGCCAGCCGACTCACAAGAACGATTTGAAAAAATAGGCATGTCAGATTTTTTTCAAATAGAATAGCGAAAAAGGAATCAGTAAAACAGAAATCTGTTTGCTCTGATTCCTTTTCCTTTTTCTTAGCTACTAAAATTATGTTCTATATTATTGGCTATAACTAATCAAGTGGGATTTAAACAGGATCAAGACAGTGAATTGAAAGGTTTGGGAGACGTTAACATTATATACTACAAATAGGAATTCCACTATAACAGACGTGTTATAAACTTAAAAAAAAAGAGAGAAGGAATAAAAATGGGTATCACACAAGCACAAGGTGTACAATGGGCAAAAAATTCAATTGGGAAAGCATATGACTATGATAAAGCTGCTGGGGTTCAATGTTTTGATTTAATCAATCAATATGGGCACGATTTATTTGGCGTTTCTTTTTCTGGAGCATATGCAAAAGATTTGATGCGAACAGGTAATGTTGGAGGCTTTCGAGTCATTCCAAATACGGCAGGATTTTTGCCATTACCAGGAGATATTTTTGTTTATAATAATGGTTTTGCAGGTCATACTGGAATTGTTGTAGGATCAGTAACAAGTAATGGATTTATAGGCGTAGATCAAAATGGCCGAGGAAATAACGATCCCTGCACGCAACGTACATTTAATTACAATAGCTTTGCAGGGGTCGTACGTCCGCCTTTTACAGTTACACCACCATTTCCAAGTAGAGCCTGTAAGGTTAAAGTTGGAAATATTGTTCGACTATTAGGTAGCGCAACAAATGCATCACCATGGTCATCGAATGAAAAAATTCCAGCTAACGTAGTTAATCAATACTATAAAGTAGAACAGATACACAAACTTAACACAAAAGTGGGCAACTCAGAATATCAAGTACTGATTAACTCCAATGCAAGTACTTACCGAAAATGGATCTATGAACATGATCTATCCCTTGCTCCAGCACCTAAATTCAAAATTGGAATGAAAGCTCGTTTAAGTACAGGAGCAACAAATGCAAGTCGCTACTGGAGTAGACGTATTTTGGAAAAAAAATACCTTGGGCAAGAATATGTAATTCGTGACGTAAATGCAACAGCTGAATCACACAGCCCCTATCAATATTTAATTAACAATAAGTCTCTAGGTAACTTATGGGTCTTAGAACAAGACTTAGCAGATCGGACCATTCGCTATATTACAAAGGAACCTTTTATGGATCAAACACGTAACCAAAATGCCGAAATGAAAAATGGCTCATTTTATAAAATCATTATCAATAATATTGGACTTGAATCCAGAGCCAAAAAAATGGCTGAATTTACGAGACTAAAAACTTGGCCTATGTTGACAAATGGGAATGTCTTTTTAATTGAATACCCAACACACTTGATGGTCAAAGTTGTAGGTGTTAAACCAGAGTGGACTAATACCTTTAAATCGGAATGTTTAAGACTAACTAAAGGGCAAATATCTAACTACAATGGAAGAGATATGCAAGTTGTTTTACAGACAGATAAAAAATACAACTGGATTGAAATTGATAATTTACCCAAAAATTGGGAAGCAATCAGCAATCGTTTAAGAAGAAATTTACGTGAAAGATTCTGTCAGTCTTTTCTTTCTACACGGATTTCTTACGTAAAACAAGGGGATGGAAACTTCTATCTCCAGATTATAAATATCGAAAATCATGCACGAGCAACTGAAATTGCAACTAATTTGAAAAAATGGTTTCCAGGAGATACCAATGAATATACGAATGCTCAGATATTTTTACAAAAATAAGCTCTTTGATTACAATCATTAAATAGCATAAGAAACAGAGTCTTGATGTACTACCTTCAAAAGCTAAACTTTTAGGGCATCACATCTGGACTCTGTTTTTTTATTTAACCTAAATCCCAGTTGCTTCTCAAATCTTTTTAAAACAAAATTCTAATTCTTCTACTTTAAAAATGGTTCCTAAAATATCATTCACTTTCTTCACTAATTTTGTTTCAACGATGATTTGATCTTTTGTTTCAATTTTTACAGAATCAGTTGAATACGTCAAAAAATCATATTCTTCTTTAAGCGTAACTTGATACTCTTCTTTTTTATATAACGTATAATCATCGATTACATCCATCTGATATTCCCGTTTGAATCCATTTTTTAGTGCAATCGCTGATACTAAATAATTGACCGTCAATGCTTCTAAAGAAATTGCTTGATCGTCTATCGTCAGAGTATATATTTCATCTTCAATAATTCCGCAGGCATTACAACCTCCATCTAATAAATTCACGGTTTTACTAATTATCGCTTTTTTCATTTTTTATAGATCCTTTCTTGCACCTCTATCTTTTTTACTTATTATAGCAAAAACAAAGGAACAATAAAGTAACTAATTGATTTTAAGCGTTATAGTAACTCATTCTATCGAGGATAGATGGAAATCAATATAGAAGTTCAAATAAAAATCCTTACTCATTATCCTTGCAGAAAATAGGGATTCTATCTAGTTCACTCATTTTTTCCTTCGCCACAAACTATACGTCTGAATCACTACCAATAAAACCAACAGAATAATCACTAAAATCAACCAAATCGGAATCTTGCTCACAATTTTCGTTTCTTCATTTTCTTCTTTGATTCTCTTCGCTTGTCCTCTTGTAATCTGAAATTCATTCTCAAATGCCCATTTTTTCCCATCTTGATTGATTTGTGTTTGACTGATATATGTCCCAGGCCGCAACTGTCTTTTGATAGGTACTGGAAAATCCATCATGGAATTCGGCGCCATTTCTAGCGCCTCTTTTTCATACTTGATTAGCGCTGTCTCATCCCCTTTTTTTCGAATAATAAATTTTAGAGCCATTTTCTTTGAAATCGCTGCATTTACATTACGAATCGAATGGATCACGGCTATTTTCTTCCCTTGTTTGGATTTGGCAACTTCTACTGTATCTATTTCAAAATCAGGTAAAACCGAAGTATCTGTCTCTTTTAAGACAACACCTAATACATAATGGAATCGCTGTTGAACTGCCACCTCTTTACTTTTAGTTTCACTTTCAACTGAATTTTTGGTAAAACGCAGTCCTCCTGCAATCACACCATCATATCTTTCTTTTGGCATCTTCAAATGAAAATGAGCAATCTTTGTTTCATAAGGTTGTAAGGACATCGTCGTTTCTAAAACCTTGATCAGAGATTCAAAAGGATATGCCAATGTTTCATCCTGGATCCCTTTTACTGTATAATCGATCATTCCTTCTTCCGTTGTCGTTGCATTTATGGCATTGATAGAAATAGAAATAGGTGAATCTTCTGGATTCACTAATTTAACGTGTAATTCTTGCTCTTCTTCCGGAAGCATTTTCAAATCAAAATAAGATTTATTGATATCGACTTGATTTTGCGGAATGACCGCTTGCACATAAAAGCTATTTGTCTCTCTGCTATCAGTTTGTGCTAAAACTGTTTTTACATTCAAAACACTAAATAAAAAAATAAATCCAATAGAAAATAAGATAGTACTCCCTTTCGCCCCAGAAAAATCACACATTTAAGCCACTCCTTCCATGTTCATCAGAAAAAAAGAGTGGAATAAACGGATGCTCATCCCACTCTCTCAAAATCATCCTTTGATTCTATGGCGCATCGGCCAATGTCCAATCGATCGTAGATGTATGTTTCCCAAGCGTTGCCATTGCGGCAGGCACATCAAGTGTCACACCTTTACTTTCAGCATCTGGCCATGTAAAGGTCCAAGTTCCAGCACCTGCTCCTGTTGCGGCTGTTGCGAATGGTGTTGCCGTAGTAGCTCCACTCGCTAACTTGACTGTATTAACAGGTGTTGGTGCGTCCGCCTCACTATTGGTTCCTACTTGTGTATTTTTAAAATTCAAACTGGCATTCGGTAAAGAAGCTGCAGCGGAGCTGTCTTTAAATCCATTTAATTTCCCGCTTAGTTTCCATCCGGCATTTGTTCCTCTAGCATCTGAAACAACAACAGTGATTGCTTCAGGATTTGTGGGAATATATGAAGCATCATCGACTGAAATCGTTTGTGACGCATAGCTGATTGTAGAAACAGCCTCCAATGTTAAAGCGCCTGGTGTGAACGTAACATCCACATCAGTAGCCTTATTAATATCAGCAGCTGAAGCAGATTGACCTAAAAATAATGTACCAAAAACGACTGATGACAATAAAACGGTTGAACTCTTCATTTTGTACACCCTCTCTTTATTAGTAAACTTATAGTTATTTGGCACCGACAGAAACAATGATTCTACCACTTGATGCTGTCTCAGTCCCAAGTGTTGCTACCGTGCTAAAGGTGATTGCTGTACCGACTGTTAACTGGCGACCAGAAATATCTAGTGAAAATAGACCGTCAGCATTAACTGGTACTTCTTCATAACTATTTCCTGGGAACCTCACTCTAACTCTAAATTGAGTTCCTTCAGGAGGATTCATGATCTTAACGCTTCCTTTGATTATTGCATCACCAACGAAAATAGGCGCTACAACTGGTGTCGGAACAACATAACCTTCTAAAGATGGACTCTTCCCTACTGCAAAAACAATGCTGTCACTTTCTTTCCCTTTTAACGATTGAGCATGTTCTGCAATGGTTACTACTCTTATCGGATCGCCTTCTTTCAGTTTTTTATCAGCTACTGGGATTGAAAAAGTTCCATCATTTTCAAGAGCTACCCTTTTTATAGAACCATCAGCGAATTGAGCTTGCATAAATAGTTCAGTCCCAATTGGAACATTCGTTAATGTGACAGAACCTTTAAGCTCCTTACTTCCTTCATTTACACTTTTGACCTGTGGTTTTGGAACTTGATAGTTCTTCAAAGGATCAATGATTACTTGTAGGATTTCTGGTTCACTAACATTTATGCGTTTCCCATCACTCATTTCAACCACTACGTTCAGTAGATCATTCCCTTGAGCCTGATACTTGTCAAACGGGATTGTAAAGTTCCCCTCCTCATTGATTGAACTACTCACGGTAGTCCCATCAGGTAATGTCACTCTAGCTTTAAAAGTCACCCCATTTGGTACAGGTGAAGCCAGATCGACCCTACCACTAAGGCTAGTTACACCTTCTAGCACATCATCAAGTACTGGTTTTGGAACTACATAATGTATAAACGAATCTTCTATCACTTGTTTGATCTCTTGTTCACTGACTTTGGTCTGTTTTTCATTACTTGCTTCAATCACCACTTTTATTTGATCATTACGTTGTGGTTGATAGGAGCCAAATGGAATCGTGAAAGTACCTTTTTCATCAATAGGACCCATCAACCTTGAGCCATTGGGCAATTCAACGTTTACCTTAAATGTCACACCCTCCGGTACAGGTTGCGCTATTGCTACGCTTCCTTTAAGACTGTCTACACCTTCTAAAATATCCTCGACATTAGGTTTTGCAACGGAATAATTTGTTAAAGAATCTTCCTCTACTTTATCGAAATATAAATTGATCTCATCTCCATTTGCATGGATCGTATTCAATAACGCTACATCAATCACTGGTTTATTAACTGCCATAGCAGTCACCTTTGCTTTTTCAGCAACTACATCAGAAACTTTCGTAGAAAAATTAAACGTAACATCACCAAGTACATTAGCCTGCAATGCTTGAGTCAACACATCCGATGTTCCATTAGCAATTTGCCCTACAAGATCAAGCAAACCATTAACGGCAGGTTTTAGTAACTCCAGAACTGGATTCAATATAGCCAAAAGACCAGTAAATTTTAATCCAGCAACTGCTTCTTTCAGCGGCTCAAATAACTTTGCATACGTTGTACGAACATATTGGCCTAATCCATCAGTGAAATCGACCATCACATAGTTACCATCTGGTGACAATTTCCCTTCAATTGTCGCTTCGTAGCTACCCAAATCTTGAAGAGAGTTAAGCCCTTCAAACGCCTTTTCTAATGAATCAAGTTGTAAGCCTAAAGGTTTCGCCAACCCAAGCAGTCTCGTTACAAGTCCACCTACTTTTAAAACTAAATCTTTGACTACTGGAACATCTCCAGGCACGATTGGAAGCAACTTGGCATTAGTATTAATCAAAATCGGTCCATCCATTTTCCCATGTAACTCCTCTGGAATCGCAAAAACAATAACCTTCGGTGATACTAAACCGACATCCGCAATTGCGGTTCCTTGAAACGAAAGATCTAAGTCATATGTAGAATCTGCATTTTTCTCCAACTTAACACCATTATTGATAACGGTTCCATTATTGGAAGATAATCGTGTTCCTTTTAAGATACTGACATCCACTAAATCTGTCGCATTTACTGACTCAGTAGCTTTCACTTCATACTGACCATTATCCCCAAAAGTTGCCAGTGAACTTGGGATAACTGCAGCTAAAAATAAAACTGTAGTACCCACTAACGTAATAACAAAACTATAACGCTTTTTCATAATTGCCTCCTTTTTCTAGATTAACTCTTATGGACAAATAAGTAATACATGATTAAATTGAATAATACTATCTATATAATAATATTTCAACTATTTTAATTTATTTTTTGTCTAAAAATATATTTAAATCGTTAAAATTACACAACGTTATTATTTTCTTGAAATATCGTGTAAAGTGCTTGTTTTTTATTAGGAAGAATCAAAAACTATTCAGCTGATTTCCTTTGAATATCCTCGATTTTTTTAAATAGATAAACCAGAAGCATCAAATACAGCCTTATTTATAGACTACAAACTGATTTTTTAAGTAAATAAAATAACATTCATTTTCCTGGGAAATTTCTTTCATTATTTTAAATTTCTCACAAAAAGCACCGTCTTGTTAGCTTATTTTTTCTATATTAAAATTGAATTAAGATACCTTACTACATTGTGGAGTATGAGAAAATACTTACATTCTGAGTTAAGGAATGTAAACCTAAATATTGTGGTTCGTTTTGAACGTTATCCTCATCGTACAAAGATTCTAGGTAAACAATCGACAACTGTGCTTTTTTTAAAGATCAAGGACCTTCATTTTAAGAACAGCTCTGACTCTTCAATTATTCACAAAATAGTAAATAAACGGTTGGAATAGGAGCCATTCCTATCTCAACCGTTCTCTTTTAATATAGTTTAGTAAAAATTAGTTTATTGAAATTTATTTGAATCAGCTCCATAAAAAATTAGAAATTATTTTATGGAGCTGATTCAGCAACCTATTAACCATGCCTAAATGAAACAATCATCATTCCTAAACACAAGCGATTGACTTGCTGCTAAGGTCTATACCTTTCATCAAGTTAGTTCCTTTTCGAAAAAATCAGCAACAACATCCATCATCTCACCTTTGACTAAATGTCCCTCACCTTCACCTGTCATAAACTTGCTCTCTTTAGCATAAGGTTTATCTTCAATCATTTGATAAAAATCAGCCACGTCTTCATATGGGATTTTAGGATCTTTCGTGCCATGCCAAAATAAAACTGGACGCTCTGCCAATGTTTCAGGAGCCATTGAAAGATCATAATTTGCTACCCAACTAAGTAACAAAGGCAAATCTTTAGGAACGAAAAATTCCATTTCAGACGCTCGTTCCATTACACGTTCAATATACTTTTGTGGGGCTGGCGTCCCCATCATGCAAGCTGCTGTTTTAATTTCTGGATGCTGGGTCAATAAAGCACATGTCGTTATACCGCCCATTGAAACACCACCAACACCAATCTTTCCATCTTCAATCAACTCTTGTTTCTCAAAATGACGTACCAATTGCGCAAACTCAATGACATTGTATTGAATACTTGACCAAAAAGTCACTGAGGGAATCGGTGATATCGGTCCCGTTTTTCGTTCACCGTGGTTCATCGCATCAGGCAAAATCACACGAATCCCTTTTTTCGCTAATTTCCTAGCCTGAGTCAATGATAGCTCTTTAGCTGACTGCCAACCATGATAATAAATAACTAACGGTAACATACTATTTTTGTTTTCTTCTGAAACAACTTCCAAGACTGGAATTTTTTTGATATACCGATGTCTAATAATGATCTTCATCTTATTCTCTCCTTAAAAAAGGTTATTCTTTTTTAAGTATACACCTTAAACTAAAATCCACTACAATTTTAGTCTTACTGATAGCAATGTTCACTGCCATACTGTTGATTACTCTCTATTTTTTCTCAACCGTCTTCTTCTCTTTCGTCTCTTTCTCCTCTTTAAAAGAACCCTTAAACGCAGTAATGTAAGGAGGACAATGATAGCACTTAACACTCGAGCCAAAATCCTAGCAACTAAATCTAGAAGAGTGTTTTTATTTTTGATTACCTTATAACTGTCTTCAATTGTCTTCAACTCATTTGGTTGAACATGATAACGTGAACTTCCTTCTTTTAGAATATCACTTGCATCCGCATAATTCCCTAATCCATCACTCGCTCTAAGGTACATTTCACCTTCGATACCTTCTCGATTTAAATCAATACTAAATTGGCCTTTTTTATCCACCGAAGTTTCTTGATAATGGTACTCATTATTATCTGTGTAAAACAGTTCGATTTGATACGTATTTTTAGAAGCTGGCATCTTAAGTTCACCAGAAATCTTTTTATTTTCTTTATCGAAATTAATCTCCGAAAAAAAGGCTGTCGGCTTATCACTACTCACTAAATAGGGCACATTTTTGTAATGATAAATAACACCTTCTTCAGAAGTAAAACACAAATCCGTTGAATACATACCGATTTTATCTGTTTTAACTGGATCATTTTCATAATACATATCTCTGATCTTGATCTTGTCACGATAAAAAATTGTTTCAATAAACCCAGCATATCCATTCGTTGGACCATATAAGACAAACTCTGAAAAGCTTACATATGGACTATTTTTAAAAGGAAACTCCAAATAAATCTCTTCTTTTTTCTTTTTAATCTTTGTTGTTTTGCCATTTAACGTTTGCTTACGAGCATATTGATGCGACAATTCGTGTGAAGCATCAAAACTTGACTCATTCGTAGAAGATTCCCCAGTATCTTCTCCGTAACAAATAGAAGGTAAACATATCAACAATAAACCAACTATCACCATCATTTTTTTCATGAAAAAACTCCTTTAACAACCAAGTAATACATTAGTGTTGTAAATGACATTAAACCAATATTGTTTAGATTTTTTTGACCAGCTATTAAATAACTAAAATCATCTTTTCTAAAGTATAATGAAAGTTTACTCGAAAGGAAAGATTAATTTCTTCCTTTATGTCATTTTTATTATAAAAGTAACAAAAAACTCCAAATCCATGTACGACAAGGACTCAGAGTTTCGAGTTATAACCTTATTTTGTTTCACGGTGTAAAGTAACTTTTCTTTCACGTGGGCAATATTTTTGTTTTTCCAAACGATCAGGATTGTTACGTTTATTTTTGCTTGTTAGGTAGTTACGTTCTTTACAAGAAGTACATTCTAAAGTAATATTTACGCGCATGTGTTTTCCCTCCTATATCTAATGTCATATTTCTAAGATATTTCTTAGCCTAAAATATCATATCATGTTTGTTCAAGAATTTCTACCCTTTTAGTGAAATTTGTAAAGGAAAACTACTTTACAAATCTTATTGTGCTTTGTATTCAGCATAGGCATTAACAATCGCCGTAACCATTGATTGATTAGGTCTTGTACTTTCACTGGTTAAGTGTGGTAAAACAACACTAATCGCGATTTCTGGGTCATCATAGGGTGCATAAGCTACTACGTTACTATTCACGGTAATGTGTTCTCCAACATTTGTTTCGGCTGTACCTGTTTTAGCCGCAATATCAAGTGCTGCTCCTTGCATATACTTCCCAGTGGTGAATACACCATTCCCGTGCACAACATCATAAAAACCATTTTGAATGAGTTGCATTTGTTCAGAACTGATGTCGACTTTATTTAATTCTTTTGGTTTTGTTTGCTCTTTCAATTCACCTAGAGAGCCATCAGACTTGTTATCATAAATTCCTTCAACTACATGTGGCGCATAACGAGTACCACCATTTGCTACTGTTGAGGCATATTGTGCTAATTGCATTGCTGTGTACGTGTCATACTGACCGAAAGATAAATCGAGTAAATGCCCTGGCATTGGCGCTGCATCAGAATCAAAATCCTTATTTGATATCCCTGTTGATTCTCCTGGTAAATCGATTCCTGTCGAAACACCCATACCATATTCACCAAATGTTTTACGTAAAACATTAAATAAAGTCGGATCTCCCGTTTGATAAGGTAGCTTCATATTGTATTGATAATCTGTATTCATCATTTTTAATACTAGCTTCATCATGTAAGCATTCGATGAGTACTCTAACGCTTGTTCTGCGGTGAGCGGAATTTGATTTCCTGGAACTTTATTAAAGACAGACGATTTTTGCTCGCTTCCATAAATTTGTAAAGGCTCATCAATCAACACATCATTACCAGTGATCACGCCTTGTTCATAACCTGCTGATATCGTGGCTCCTTTTACTACTGAACCAGGTTCAAATGCTTTATTGATTGTAGCTAATGGATTAGAGGTCAATTCATTTGTTGCTGGATCACGATCCAGTGCAACCATCGCCATCACAGCCCCCGTCTTAGGATTCATCACAACGACATAGGCACCATCTGAATAGGCCGCATTTCCAGTGGCTAATAATTGTTGATATTGTTCTCTTACAACTTGCTCAACTTTCGCTTGAAAAGCCGTATCAATCGTTAGTTTTAAATTTTCACCTTTTTTACCTTCTGACACAGGTTTTTGTGTCACGATCTTGCCGTTGCTGTCTAACGTTACTTCTGAAATTGCTTTTTGACCTTGAAGAATATCTTCATATTGTTTTTCTAAATAGCTAGTACCTACTCGGTCATTTAATTCATACCCTTTTGCGATATACTCATCTGCTTCTTCAGCAGGTAATCCAGCCTTTTGTGACGATACTTTTCCTAAAAGACTTCTAAGATCTGTATCACTTGGATAATCTCTATCCCAATCCATTCCGGTTGAAACGCCAGCGATTTCTGAAGTATGTTCACCAATTATTGCAATCTCGTCTTGCGTAACTCCTTCATTTTTAATAAAGGCCGTATTCAACTCACCTACAGAATTCATTCGTTTAAAAATGGTGGCAGCCTGTAATGTATGCTCATCAAAGTTGATTTCTTCTGGCGTTACTTTTTCCACCGTTTTAACATATAATGTTCCTTCGTCAGTGATTTTATTGCCTTTTTCATCTACTTTGTCAGCATCAGTCAAGCGTTTTTGTGCGGCTTTTAGATTTTCAGGATTTGCCAACCAAAAATCTTTTTTGTCTCGTTCTGTCAATTCATCTGCTGGTACATTAATCAAATCATTGACTTTGTTTGCAATTGGTACTAGGTCTTTTGTCTGAACCTTTTTACCACGCGTATACGTAATAGCCAAATTAGCCTTATTCCCAGCTAATAAATTGCCTTTTGCATCATAAATCTGTCCTCTTGGCGCATTGCTTTTGATTTTTAAAGTCGAATTTTCTTCAGCTTTTTGTGCATACTCCTGCCCTTCTGCAATCTGCAGGTATCCCAAGCGAACAATCAATGCAACAAACAAACCGAAAATCACGAAAAATAGTAAGTTCAATCGGAACGGAATATGTGATTTTTTACTTTTTTGTGTCATAGGTTCTTCATTTTCTTTTTTTAATTTATCTAAAAAGCTCATTTTTTTCATTTATCCTTAATCCTCCATATGAGAAAAGTCTCGCTTCTCTATTGTAACGAAAAAACGTGAAAAAAAATAGAGGGAATCCTCTTACTAAGAAAATATTTAACTTTTACTGAATAAAAAGAGCCTGGTACATAACTAAAAAGGTTATGTTTCAGGCTCTTAGTAACCGAATAAACGGTGGGCGCAGAAGCAACTCCTTCGGAAATAAGCCGAAATTGCTGTAAAAACACAACAAGGAACAAGTTGATGTTGCACAGTACCTACTTGGTCACAAAAATTTGAAGAGCAATTTTCGTAAATTCCTTCTTATTTCTCGGAGTTAAACACTTCTGCCCCAACCTCTTTTTCTAATTATTTTCTACTATAATTCGCTACATCAGCGACCATACTATCTACAAAGATATTTAAATCGATAACTTCTGTTTCTTTACTGCCGTAACGGCGGATATTAACTGTTGCATCATCCATTTCTTTATCGCCAACAACGATTTGATATGGAATTTTTTGTGTTTGAGATGCTCGAATCTTATAACCCATTTTTTCATTACGGTCATCTACTTCGATACGTAATCCTTGTTCTTGTAAACGTTTTTTCACTTCATACGCATAATCAGAATGTGCTTCAACAGATACTGGAATAATAGTTGCTTGAATCGGTGCTAACCAAGTTGGGAAAGCGCCTTTGTATACTTCAGTTAGGTATGCTACGAAACGTTCCATCGTCGAAACAATCCCTCTGTGGATAACTAACGGACGATGTGTATTTTCGCCATCTTCTCCTACATAAGTCAAATCAAAACGTTCTGGTAATAATGCATCGATTTGAATTGTAGACAGTGTTTCTTCCATCCCTAAAGCCGTTTTTACTTGAACATCCAGTTTAGGACCGTAAAAGGCTGCTTCGCCTTCTGCTTCAAAATAATCGATCCCCGCTTCATCTGCCGCTTCTTTGATCATTGTTTGAGATCTTTCCCACATTGCATCATCATCAAAGTATTTTTCTTTGTTATTCGGGTCTCTTAAACTTAAACGGAAACGATAATCTGTCACATCAAAGTCAGCGTAAACTTCTACCATTAACTTCAAAGTGCGTAAGAACTCTTCTTTGATCTGATCTGGACGAACAAATGTATGCCCATCATTCAACGTCATTTCACGTACACGTTGTAACCCAGATAACGCCCCAGATTTTTCATAACGGTGCATCATACCAAGTTCTGCAATTCTAATCGGCAGTTCACGGTAGCTGTGGATATCATTTTTATAAACCATCATGTGATGTGGACAGTTCATTGGACGAAGAACTAACATTTCGCCATCTCCCATATCCATCGGTGGAAACATATCTTCATGATAGTGATCCCAGTGACCAGATCGCTTATAAAACTCAACATTCGCCATGATAGGTGTATACACATGTTGATAACCTAAGCTAATTTCTTTATCTGTAATATAACGTTCAATAGTGCGGCGGATGGTTGCGCCTTTTGGCAACCAGAATGGCAAACCCGAACCAACATCTGGATTAAGCATGAATAAATCAAGCTCTTTTCCTAATTTACGATGATCACGTTCTTTGGCTTCTTCACGCATCTTGATAAATTCTTTTAAATCTTTTTTATCGAAGAAGGCTGTTCCGTAAATACGTTGCATCATTTGGTTATTGGAATTTCCTCTCCAATACGCACCAGCAACTGATAATAATTGGAATACTTGAATACGTCCAGTTGAAGGCACATGGACACCACGACATAAATCAACAAAGTCGCCTTGATCATAAACAGTGATGACTTCCTCTTCTGGAAGCTCTGAAATCAATTCAACTTTATATGGATCATCCGCAAACAATTCTAACGCTTCGCTTTTAGAAACAACTTTGCGGACAATTGGATTATTCTCTTTGACGATTTTCATCATTTCAGCTTCAATTGCTGGCAAATCTTCTGCTGTAATAGGATTTTCACCATTATCTGTATCATAATAGAAACCAGAATCAATCGCTGGACCGACACCAAATTTGATTTTCGGGAATAAACGACGTAGTGCATTGGCCATTAAGTGGGCTGAAGAATGACGTAAAATTCCAAGGGCATCCTCGTGATCTGGCGTTACAATTTCGATTGACCCGTCTTCTTCAATCGGGCGAACTAAATCTATTAATGTACCATTGAATTTACCTGCTAATGCTTTTTTAGCTAAACTGTTACTGATGCTTTTAGCAATGTCCAATGTTGATGAACCAGTCTCAAATTCTTTGACTGCGCCATCTGGAAAAGTAATGTTGATTGACATTTTTGTTTCCTCCAATTTTTTTATCATTGATTATGAGAACCTTAGACTTTCCAACAATATCAATTCACTTGAGCAAAAAAATAAGTCCTAGTAGCTGATAAAATTATCAGCTACTAGGACGAAAAATTCGTGGTTCCACCTATTTTTAAACACAGCAAACAGCCATGTTCCTCAAGCGTGTTAACGGTACGACCGCCTTTGTTTCGACAAAGGTTGGAAAAAGTGGTCATTCCTTGTGCGGGTCTGGAAAATTTTCAGCCGAGATTTTCCTCTCTAAAAGACTGCTTGCAAGTTCAGTTGTCTTTCTCATCAATCATTTATGTGTTAATTTAACCACTTCTTTAACTAAAAAGCAAGCATTTATTAAAAATGATTACTTTTTCCATTTTCCGCCTTGTGCGTAGCGATCTTTTTTCATCTCATTGACAATAACATGGATATTCTCTTGAGGAGCACCTGTATTTTTTGATACAACTTCTGTGATTTCTTTGACCATGTTTGTCAGTTGTTCTTCACTGCGACCTTCAACCAGTTCGACATGAATAAATGGCATAACGTTTCCTCCGTTCAGTTTTTCTAGATACTACAATAATAACATGTTCTACTATAAATTTATGATTATTTTTCAGCATTCAAACAAAACCTCGAGGCAGATTGTTTCATAACAGTTCTCAACATGATAAAGCATCCCTCTAGAAACTAACGTAAAACTTATCTCTTCCAGCTGTTCTTTTAACACAGTTTGTGAAAATCTGTTATGGACTTTCTCATGACTAATTTTTTCATTTTTATCAAAATCACTAATCGAAAAGTGTCCTTTTGGTGGATAAACAAATATGTTCTTTTTAATCTATCTGCGATTTCTAAACCAATTAATCCACTACAACAACCATAATTTAGTACGATTTTATCTGTGGTCGCTCCTGATGCTACTTTGACTTCTCTTGTGATAATCTTGGCTAGCTCTAATTGTTTCAGTGAATCATACGCCCGTTCTCTTTTCTTTTTTTTTGCTAGTAAAAAGAAGCCCAAATTGGACTTCTTTTAATAGTTCTTAAACGGGTTCACCATAATCGACTGGTTTATCAAATTCACCTGGTGCATCGTCATATATATGTCCATAAACGATTACCGGCATTCCAGCATACGCACCGTTGAAGATTTGCGCCACTGCGTCTCCAGGTGTATTGATACAACCATTACTCCCGAAGTTTGTTTTGTAGGCTTCTTTGTTTCCGAAATATTCTGCTTTGTAATCTGCATCATGAATTCCGATTTGAGTCACCACACCACCGAAACTCTTCAATGGCATCCAATATTTTACTGGTACACTGTATTTTGATCCATCCAGCATTTCGCCTTCTAATTTTGTATCCGTATCTTTGTATAAAATCGTGTGGAATCCAGGAACAGTCGCAGTTCCTTTATTATAACGACCAGTGATTACGTCTGTTTCGACAACTTTTACGCCGCCTTTGAAGAAATACATTTTTTGATCATTTAAATCAATCTCAACATAATCTTTATCAACTGTTGACGACTGATTGACATCGCCATCAATTGGTACAGTGATTGTCTCAGTATCTTTGTCACTATTGATTGCTTGCACAATCAAATCTCTTGTTTGCGGCATATTGATATCCCAGCCGTAACTGCCATTGTTTTTATATTTGGTGGTAACACCATGAACATTTTTAAAAATAATTGGTTGGAAAATCGAGCCATATTTTTGGTTTGTTTGCTCTACCCAAGCATAAACCTTATTTTGATCAACCTCACCTTTTGTATCCATAAATGACTGTAACTCTTCTTTTGTGAGAGCCAACTTTTCGCCATTAATATCAAGCGTGATCGCTTTGTTTTCTTTTTTCGACAATACAGCTAATCTCTCCTGTAGACCTTTGTCCTCTTTTGTCAATGTTGGTTTTTGATAAAACTCTTTCACATCATAAACGTAACTACCCTTGTTCGCATCAACATCTGTTAACACTTGGTTCATCAATGCTTCTTTATCCACAACCGTTCCAACTTGTTCTGGTATGATTTGATAGTTACCATCCACTTTTTCGATCCGAGCATCTTGACTTGGAGTTCCTTCTTCGAAGGTAAGTTCGTTTAATTTATTTTTTAGTTCTGATTTGTAATTTTCATTGATTGGTAATTTAATTGAACGATCCCCAATATTTTGTTTTAAATACTCTTCTGTAATTTCATATTTTTCAGGTAGTGTAATTTTTTCTTCTTTATCATTTACTTTGATGACAACAGATTCAGCTTTATTCAGTTCTTCAAGCTTCTTTTTCGCATCTTTTGTGTTTAGCAAACTGATATCAACACCATTTGCCTTCGCACTGATAAAGAAATGTGATTGAAAGTAGACTAACCCGCCAGTAAATATCAATGCCAAAAAAATCAGCAAACCGACTACTGGGACTAACCATTTCTTCGTTTTATTATGTGAGTGATTATTGTTTTGAGGTGCCCTTGTATTTTTTTCTGAGCGGCTAACTGTTTCTTCGTTTTCCATTGAGCTATCTTCCTTTTTTATGATTTATATGCTTCCTTTGATTTTATGCTTTTCCCTGTTTTTGAAATAAAATAAAAGGAAGTAACTCTTCCTTAAATTGTCTAAAATTTTTATTAGTGCTTTTATTTTAAAGCTAGTTTAGTTAAATTCCTCTCATTCTTCAATTAATTTGCTTACATATGAGAAAAAATTCATATTTTTATGTATAAACGTTTAAATTTCAACTATTTCTACTAAACAGGAAACCACAACCATCAAAGTTCGATACAGTGCACTTATCATTCTACCACACATTAGGTAGAGGAAAAAAGACTATTTGGCATTATCTTTAGGGAAATTCTAATTTAATTACAATAAACTTTAAAAACGAACTCAAACCTTGTCTATTTTGTCGAAAAATCCCTTTAATTTAAGAACTTACATTAAAATTTGCTGTATACTCCAAGACTTTCTCTGCTGTTCTTTGATCATATTCCAAGCCATATTTTTGTGAAAATAGCTGGGCGTTATAATCAAATTGTTTTTGTAATGAGACCAAAGCGGACCAAGCCGCATGAATACTAGAAACATCCATTGTTTTTAGAACAGCATCGTATTGTTCCTCCGTCAAATAATCAGGCAAATATTTATCATTTTTCCCAACACTAAACTGATACCCTTTTTCTGCCCCAACTTGCCAAGAAAGCAACCGTAAAAGTTCTTTTCGACAGTTTTCATTTAAATGGTCCGCCGCATAAAACAATTCATTCCGACACAACCCTTTGACCACATAAGTACTGACCCACCAGAACTCATTACAACAATCAAAAAATTCTGCCTGACTTGGAGGTTTGACCCAGTACTCTTGATCCGTCGCTTCTGATAAATTTGGCAACAATTGATGTTTATCCAACAAAATTTCAGCTAAACAATCTCCTTCGTTCCAAGTTTCTGCTTGCTCTTTTGGACACAAAGTAAGGTCGATTCGATTCCCATCTTCAAATAGCATCAAATAAGTATATCTTCCATTTTTAGTTGGCGAAAACAACACCATATCTTCTGGTGTCTGCATAATTAAACGTGTACCAAATCGATTGATCCACGACTGGTCTTTAAGAAAGCTATCCACTGATTCTACAATATAAACAATATCATAATCTTGAAATAGATCTTTTGGCACATTTTTGTTGGTTCGAGAACCGTTCATTCCAACAGCTAGCACTCTAGAATCATCTTTTGCAGTATCTAAAATCAAGGTAAACATTTCTTCTTCAGTTCGCATAGTTGCCTCCATTATTATGGTTTACAAAGAGTATAAGCTATTTTTACTCACTCTGTTATACTTTCTCTTGAAATCGTTAAAAAAACTTTAAATCAATGTTCGAATTCACTATTTTCACTGATTATCTAATACACTGGACAAGAAAGGGTGTGGTGTTATGAAATGGGTGAAACGAATGATGTTGATTATTATAGGCTTAGGAATTACATATACTGCTCTTGTTCTTTTCCTTATTTTGAGTGGAACAAAAGAGCAACCAACAGCAACGCCAGATACTGTGCTTATTTTAGGTGCACAAGTAAGAGGTACATCAAAAGATCATGCTTATCCAAGTACGGTTTTAAAAGAACGATTAGACGCAGCAATCCCTTATTTAAAAGAGCATCCAGCGGCAACTGCTATTGTTTGCGGAGGTAAGGGATCTGACGAGCCTGACAGCGAGGCCAACGTAATGGCGGAATATTTAAGAGCGAACGGAATTTCACAAAAACAAATTTTAACTGAAGATACCTCTACACGTACTAAAGAAAACATCCAAAATGCTCAAAAGAAACAAGCGCTAGGGAATACCGTTATTGTTACAAGCGACTTTCATATGTATCGCTCAAAACTATTAGCAAAGCGTTTGGGTATTTCTGAAATCAGCGGACTACCAGCAGTTTCTAAATCTTCTGCTCGATTTAAAACATATGTTAGAGAAATCGTTGCTTTAGGATATGGTTTACTTTTTGATCATTAAGTTTCAAGACATTTTTTTGCTCTCGTTGTCTTTTTGTACCCGTCATATATTTAAAAAAATTCAAATTGTTCTCTTCTTCTGAGATGGCTGAAAAAATTTGACTTATAAGTTCCTAGATCAATCTTCATCATTCTGGTTGATTTAGGAGTTTTTTCATTCCTCTGATTTCCCCTGTCCGTACTTCATTTTTTGATTAAAATAATAAATAATCCCTGAGATTATTGCTAGAATTATTACTCTAATTACAACAATGAATCTCCATAAAAATTGATTTTTAGGATCATTATCTAAATTGATGGCAGTCGCATTGTATTTTTTTTGCTTCTTTTTCCTTTATTTCAAATTTTTTTCCTAAATCCAATTTTTATATCCGTTTTTCGTTGCACAGTGACAACTCTTTCTAACTAGTGACTATTTAGTCGTTTCAAAAATAATTATATGAGAATATACTAGTTTAAAAATAATATAAGATAAAACCAGTAATCACTTGAACACTTTTTTTACCTAAAATATATTATTCATAACAATATTCTCAATTTTTTATGTATAATTCGAAATATTTGAGAATTTAAAACAAAAATGGTATTATCCATTTGTTCTTAGTTTTTTCATATTGTGTTTCCCTTCATATAGTGTGTGTATGAAGGGTTTATTTTTAGTTTAACTGAACGCGTATATTATACATTCATAGGTTCAAACAACTCGTTAAATATTGTTGGTTTGAACCTAAGTTCTATTCATAAAACCATCAAAGCAACCTGATCTTTTCATTATACTTCTTTGACGCTTGCTAAAAGAGTGCAAGAAGTACGAAGTAGCTGTAAAAAGAAGCCCTTATCGATGTTTTCTTCGCTCAACAACGGTAAGGGCTTCTTTTACATTATATTTTGATTGTTCCATAATTTAGTCTCAATTGTTCAACTTTCCCCATCACTGATACTATCGGAGGTTCACTTTGTTCTGTTTCATAAAAGTTCATAGACATTACGGCTATTTCATTTGCAAATACTTCTATTGAAGATGTATCTCTAAATATTTCTAACACAAGTCTATCATTTAGTAAAGGAACACTTGCCGTACGCTTTGTTAATTGCTCTGTTTCATTTCCTGTGATTGTTAAACCAAAGCTATCACGACTAATAGATAAATAGTCAGTATTAGGATCGTAAATCAGTTCAACAGAAGACTCCTTCGTTCTAAGAACCTTTATTGTTAATGTTTTAGTTTGTCTCAAAATCCCACTAAACTCAATATAGAATTGCTTCGCGTCATTATCATCTAGTTCAACGGATGAATCCTCTAGTTTTTCTTTTATAATAGTTTTTTTATCCATAATCAATTCATATATTGTATTAATTGGTTGTTGAATCAATTTTTTATTGACCACATGAAGTTCACGTGGCAACGTCATAGCCCCTGCCCAGAAATGTCCTAAATCATTTGTCGGCATGTTACGTCCCCACATCTGCATCCAAGCAATCATGATCCGCCGGCCTTGGTCATCTACACAAGTTTGAGGGGCGTAAAAATCTAGGCCAAAATCAATCTCATGGTGATTTTCTACAATAAAACGGCCCGTTAACCAATCTACTTCACCTATAAAAGCTACTGTCGAGTTGATATTTTCATATAAATTATCTTTTTTCTTCATTTCAATCGGAGAAATCAACAAGACATCTTTTCCATCCAAATGAAATAAGTCTGGACATTCCCACATGATCCCTTGATCTCGTTTTCCTATTAGCAATACAGAAGTAAATTTCCAAAGGAATAGATCTTCCGATTGAAATAATAAAATTTGTCCTCGTTGATCCGTTGTTTTTGAAGCAATGACACTGTAATAGATTCCATTGCGTTTCTCTATTTTAGGATCACGAAAATCTTCAATTGGCGCGATCCCCTTAATATGTTGATCCGAAATCACAGGATTTCCAGAAAATTTTTCAAAATGGATACCGTCATCTGATACTGCAATACACTGAACTTCTCGTTTGATTCCTTCACGTTCGTAATGACCAGTGTACATTAAAAAGAGTTTTCCATCTTTTTCAATGGCACTTCCTGAAAAACACCCATCTAAATCATATTCTTCACTAGGCGCTAGTGCTACGGGTAGCTCTTGCCAATGTATCAAGTCTTTTGATTTAGCATGTCCCCAGTGCATTGGCCCCCAAACACTATCGTATGGATAATATTGATAAAACAAATGATACTCACCTTTGTAATAGACAAATCCATTTGGATCATTCATCCAACCGACTGGGGCCATCAAATGATAGCATTGGCGATAAATATCATTGATTGTCCCTTTATTTTCTTCAATAAATTGATTTGCTTGTTCGAGTTTTTCTTTCATTCTATCTCTCCTATTTAATTCCTGTACCAGAACCGCCCAACCCTTGTAGGATATATTTTTGGGCGACAACATAGATGATGATTAGAGGAATCGTCGAAATTGTTAAAACTGCCATAACTTGATTAATATACACAGGTTGTGTCGTGTTAATCGTCGTAATAGCCACTTGCATAGAAAATTTACTCTTATCTGTTAATACCATTAATGGCCAAATATAGTCATTCCAACTTCCAATAAAGGATAAAACCCCAACGGTAGCTACCGCTGGTTTTGACATTGGCAACATAATTGAGAAAAAGATTTTAACGATACTTGCACCATCGATTTTAGCAGATTCAATGATTTCTTCCGGTATTGCAATAAAGAAATTTCTAAATAAATAGATATTAAATGCACTAGCCATAGCTGGTAAAATCACCGCAATACGACTATTAACTAACCCTAATGTATTTACAATTGTAAACTGAGGAATCAGTACTGTTTCCATTGGGATAATTAAAAGTGCTAACAAGAATCCGAAAATCACTTTTTTTCCTGTAAAATTGATTTTTGCAAAAGCAAAACCTGCTAATGAATTGACAATAATCGATCCTCCAGCAAAAGTGATGCCATAAAAAATACTATTTAGTAAGTATGTCCAAATGCTGAATCGTTCAATAACTTCTTGATAGGTTTTAAACCAGTTTGCAGGATTTAGACTAGGTAAAAAAGCTTTAAAAGAAGAAAGGTTTGTGTAGACTTCTGCATTTGATTTCATAGCAGAAACAATCATCCAAAGCATTGGAAAAATAAAAAGTGCCGCTAAAATAAACAATAAAATATATTCAAAAATCATCAGTGGCCCAACCTTTTTTTTCATTCGTCTTTGTCCTCCTTAATTAATTTTCTTTGACCGATCGTAATCAAACCAATCATGGTTGTAAAAATCAACGCTATTGAACTAGAGTAACCTACCATTCGATCGGTGAAGCCTGTCTGGTAAATATAATAAACCATGGTCATTGTAGAATTCATTGGTCCACCTTGGGTCATAACCATTGGCTGAACAATCAACTTAAACGCTGAGATAAGCGTTGTTAATAAGACAAAGATGGCTGTTGGCTTTAATAAAGGCAGTGTTATATAACGAAATTGTTGAAATTTTGTGAAACCATCCATTTCAGCGGCTTCATAGACATCTTGCGGGATATTCTGCATACCGCCTAAAAACAGAAGCATTTGATAACCTGCCCCTTGCCAAGCAGAAACAAAAACAATCGTGTACATTGCCTGTTTAGGACTCGTTAAAAATGGTTGAGCTGAAATACCTACTTTCATTAATAATGAATTGATAAGCCCTTCATTTGGATTTAATAAATACAGCCACAAAATAGAAATAACAACCAAAGACATAACTACTGGCGCGAAAAATGCTACTTTAAATAATAAATTTCCTTTTCTTTTTTTGTTGATAATCAGAGCCATCCCTAATGCTGCTCCCAATTGAACTGGGATGATCCAAATAACAAACTTAGCTGTATTAACCATACTCTTGATAAAAATTGGATCGTTAAATAATTGTTTAAAGTTGTCTAACCCAATGAATTGACGATTGCCTGGTGTCAACAGATAATAGTCTGTAAAAGCGTAGTAGGCAACCATTCCCACTGGAATCAAAAGAAAAATCGTCAATAAAATAAGTGCTGGTGCTAAAAAACTATATCCTACTAAATTTTCCTTGAGTGTCGGTTTACGATTCATTCCGTTTCCTCCTTTATCGCTTCAACATTCTATCAATAACTTGCTGCATTTCTTCTGCGTGAACATCCACTATTTTTTGCACATCTGGATTTTCTTTATAATAACTAGCATCTTGAATTGATTGCTGAAATGCACGGGAAACTTGTGGATACGCTACTACAACAGGACGCGCATGACCTGATTTTTGGTTTTGTTCCATTAGAAAGCGCATTTCCTTGGACACATCATTTTTGATCAATTCGATTGTTGATTTTCTAATAGGTAAAACACTATTCCCCAAACTCATGATTTTACTTGATTCTGTATTGGTGACATACTTTATAAATGTAGCCGATGCTTCTTTTTCTTCTGTTTTAGAAGACATTGCTACTTGCCAACTACCTGTTGGAGAAACTAATTTTTTCGTTTTATCAGATACAGGATACGGTAAAATACCATATTCAAGGCCTTTGTAATTTTCATTTAAATCAGCTATCGTCCATGATCCACTTAGAAGCATTGGATATTTTCCAGTTTCAAACCCCTTTTCAATTGGGGTATTGGTTGTATATCCTTTTTTCACTAAATCCTGAATAAATTGAATTGCCTCTGCACTTTTGGGATCATTAAAATACCCTAATGCTTCCGTACCCGCTTGATTTACAACTTCTCCTCCGTTTGACCAAATAAATGGCGTGTATGCATAGGTAAGCATTTCATCTTTGGATGCTAATTGAATATTTATTGCTGGTGACTCATATTTATTCACTAATTTTTGGCAAACCTCCTGAAATTCATTCCAAGTCCAAGGTTTATCTAAAGTTGGGAGGGACTCCTCTTTGATGCCAGCCTTTCTAAATAATTGCTTGTTGTAATAAATACCAACACTAGACTCAGAAAAACCAAATGCATAAAATTTCTTATTATAAGTTCCTTGTTGAATGATACTATCAAGTACATCATCCATATTTGCATCATCTAGATAATCATCTAAAGGTTCAATTACACCAGCGTTAGCATATGCTGCCGTATTTGGGCCATCCAGAGTGAGGACATCTGGCAAACTACTCGTTGTGATTGCAGCATTCACCTTGTCTTCATAGCCACCACCACTACCGCTTCTTGGAATATATTCAGTAATGGCATTATATTTACCCTGGTATTCTTGATTAAAATTATCCACAATTTTCTGCCAAGCTTTCCCTTCAGGCGTTTCATCCGAAAACTGAACCCAAATTTTTATGTCCCCTTCATTTTTCATTTGATTCTCAGATTCTTTTGAAACGTTTCCACATCCAGAAAAAATAAATAAAACGGCAACGACTACTGCTATGAGCTGGTAAAAATACTTTTTCATTTATCGAATCCCCCAAATCTGAAACGTTTCCATTTTATCCTAAAATCAACAATGGAAACGTTTCATTAATTGATAAAAAAAGGATACCATTGAAAACGTTTTCTGTCAACTGCATTTTAACTAGTATCCACTTCTAAATTTCAGATAAAAACAATAGTGTCTAGAATGAAGTAAGAAGTACCATCCTAAACACAAAAAACTGATTATCGCTACTCTATTCCTTTTGAATCGTTGTACCATTCGAAACAAACGTCACAGGCAAAATAATTCTCTTAGGAACTTCTACTCCTTTTATTTTATTCAAGATAGCATCAACTGCTGTAGTTGCCATCAATGGAACAGATTGAGCAATTGTTGACAGTGTATATTTTCTTTCTTGAGCCATTCTTACACCATCAAATCCTATTAACTGAAAATCCTTAGGTGCTGTTTTAGCAATTGTTTCTAATGTTTCCAAAACGGTTAATCCCATGAAATCATTGACTGTAAAAATACCGTCAATCGTATCGTTTTCCTTGATAAATCGTAAAATTTGGTCTCGTAAATCTGTGATTGGTTCTGGCATATCCAGTATTTTGAACGGTATCTTTTTGTCTCTACAATATGCTAAGAACCCTTCTCGCCGATTCACCGTTTCATTTGGAAATGGTGAGAAACCGCCTATGTATGCTACGCTTTTACATCCTCGCATGACTAATTCTTTAGCAGCTAACATGCCCCCAGCAAAATTGTCTGAGGTCACATACGTCACGTCTTCTGAAAAATGTCGATCTATACTAACAAACGGTAAATTAGACGATACATATTTATCTACATCAGAATAAGTAATCCCGATGATTCCATCAACTTTATTTTGCTTGACCATTTGAATATATTCATACTCTTTTTCTGGATCACCATCAGCATTGCACAAATAAAGCTTATAGCCTTTTTTACTTAATTCTTCTTCAATGTAATAGGCAAGTTCTGAGAAAAAAGGATGCCAGATTGTTGGAAGAATTAATGCTAACGTATTACTTCGATTTGTTTTTAAAGCTCGAGCATATTCATCAGGTTCGTAAGATAATTCATTGATAGCAGCTTCAACTTTTTTTCTAGTAATTTCTTTTACTTTTACACCATTAATGACTCTAGAAACAGTTCCAACTCCCACTCCAGCTAATGCGGCAACATCTTTCATCGTTGCTTTCATCCTATCCCTGCTTTCTTAATACTGATTAAAATTGTAACATATTATGTCAAAAATAGGGAAACGATTCCAAAAAATAGAAGCAAAAATCCTATAATTATTTTCTTATGCAAAATAAGCTATAACTTTGTAGTAATCTCAAAATTAGATTTCTACAAAGTTATAACTCAAGATTCTAGAACTAATCTAGATCAACGTTATGATACACTTTTTGAACATCATCTAGCTCTTCTAAAACATCGATCATTCGTTCAAATTGCTCTAAATCTTCTCCCGTTAATTCCACGTCATTTTGTGCAATCATCTCTAATTCTGCTACGGAGAATTCTTCGATCCCTTTTTCTTTTAGCACTTCTTGCACTGCATGTAAATCTTCCGGCTCTGTATAAACGATGATCTGACCTTCTTCTTCGGTTACATCACGAACATCGATCTCTTTTTCCATCAAATATTCAAGGATTTCATCTGCATCATCGCCTGCAAATCCAATCACACCTGTATGATCGAACATATAGGCTACAGCACCGCTGACACCCATATTACCGCCGTTTTTACCAAATGCAGCACGGACATCTGAAGCAGTACGATTTACATTATTTGTCAAAGCATCTACGATGACCATTGAACCGTTTGGCCCAAATCCTTCATAACGCAACTCAGAATATTGCTCATCACCAGAACCTTTGGCTTTTTCGATTGCTCGATCAATGATATGTTTTGGAACATTATATGTTTTTGCGCGCTCGATAACAAACCGTAATTTCTGATTTGCTTGAGGGTCAGGATCACCCGATTTCGCTGCTACGTAAATTTCAATACCGAATTTTGCATAAACTCGACTGTTATTTGCGTCTTTGGCAGCTTTTTTCTCTTTAATATTTGCCCACTTACGACCCATATTCTCACTTCGCTTTCATTCATTAGTATTTTTTTGATTGTATTGCCTTTCTTATTATACTTGGCAAACGAACTTTTGTTAAGTGTTTTTTGCTTTTAAGAGATACGAATTGGAAAACGACCAAAACTTTGTTCTAAAATGCGATGATCGCCTAACTGATAAACCTGGTTGCTGCGAATATCTACCGCTAATTCAGAATTTAAATTCTTGGACACTTTTGTAATTAGTGGTAAAGCAAGATCCTTCTTTTTTTCTCGCAAATAACGCTGACCTTTTTCAGTGAAACCAAGGACTTGTATAAAACTATGGTTCCAAGAATTTTCTATTTCCTGCTGTGTTACATTATTTAAACTGTACGTCGCTAATCGTTGTAATCGTGTCCAAGTATAGCGCTTTGTTTTTGCTTTTTCCATAAAAGCTTGAAAAGAATCAGAAGTTTTAGCAGCTTCTTGTAGCCGATACTCGATGCCCTCTTTCATTTGATAAATCGCTTTTAATTCTATAATCGAACTACTAATCAACTTGTATTTTAATAGCGGCCAATACGTTTCCCAAGAGACAGTCGCTGAATTCACTAAATCTATTGCCACTTGTGTTGGTAGCACTTGCCGGATTTGATCTAATTCATCAGAGAAAACCGCCTTTCGGATTGCAGTAGCGCTAGCAAAATTCTGATATATAGTAGTATCATGATATCCTGCTTGTTCTCTTTTTAACGGATACAACATCATCGGCTTTTCATACGTTGCATTTTCTTTGGCATAACTTAAGCCTAAAATGTGATTAGGAGAAGAAAAATCTAACCCATTTTTTGGATACAGCTTACGAAAAACTTCTGTCATTTGTTGTGGATAACTCAATCCATTGTTTTTAATTTGTTGATAAGCTTCGTCGATTTTTGTCTGATTCTTGTTCACAAACTCCCCAAACAACTTATAATCCATCTCTGCGTGGTTGTCTGTACCAAAACATAGTGCATCACACTGTAAAGCTTGAAGTAGCTTGACTCCGCCTGCAGCAAAATAATCTGCTGATTGTACAGCATATGCAAAGGGCAATTCAATAACTAAATCAACACCATGATTTAATGCTTCTTCGGCCCGTGTCCATTTGTCAATAATAGCAGGTTCACCTCGTTGTAAAAAGTTCCCACTCATCACAGCAATCACTACCTCTGCTCCACTCATTTCTCGCGCCATTTTCGCATGGTAGTGATGTCCGTTATGAAAAGGATTGTATTCCACAATAATACCGCAACTTTTCATTTTGATTCTCCTTCATTCAGATCATTTCTATTAGAACTCCATCATACCATGTTTAATTTATTACTGAAACCAAAGAAAAATAAGCAAGCAACACTTTTAAAAGTTCTGCTTACTTATCTTTTAACCTATTTTTTACAAACGAAAAACCAACGCTTACTTTCTTCTGTAGGTGCAGTGTCTGCGAAATCAGCGTAGACTTCAACATTCATGAACCCTGCACTCTCTAGCATCATTAAATAGTTTTCCATTGTATATGTCCGTTCTTGATGTAGTTCATCTTGACGGATAAATACTTCATCATTTTCTTGTTCTTTTACAAAGAACGTTAGAAAATGTTCAATACTATGTTCTTTCTCACCAGGATAACTATCCCATAAAAAGGCAAATTCTTCTGTTTGGTAATGATAACTGTATTCTGGAAATACTTTGTCTACTTGGTAAACCGAATGGACATCAAAAATAAAGACCCCATCTTCTTCTAGCGCTTGATAGACATCGTCAAATACTTGTTGAACTTCTTGACGGTTTGACATGTAGCATAGCGAATCTGAAAAACAAGTAATCGCATGATATTGACCCATTTCTGATAAATCCATCATGTTACCTTGAACAAACTGAACATAAACTTCCTCTTCAGCAGCTCGTTTGCTGGCCATCATCAACATTTCTTCAGATAAATCCAATGCGGTTACGGTAAACCCTGCTTTGGCGAAATTCACAGCTAACGCACCAGTCCCACAAGCCATTTCTAAAACATCCATTTTTCCTTCTGGCAAATGACGTTTTGAAAATGCTAGCCATTGATCATAGAGACTATCATCCATTACTTCGTCGTAAACAAAAGCAAATGTTTCATATGTCATATTACTCGACCCAAGCGTGTAGATCGACCATTGGAGCATCTGACCAAAGTTTTTCTAAATTGTAAAATCCACGTTCCGCTGATTGGAAGACATGAACAATGATATCACCTAAGTCGATCAATACCCACTTACCGCCATCTTTTCCTTCAATTCGTTTTACTTCTACATCTGCTTCTTCTTCTTTTTCAATAATTTCTTCCACGATGGCATTGATTTGACGTTCACTTGTTGCTTGGCAAATCATAAAGTAATCTGCTAAAAGTGATATTTCATGCACATCTAAAGCCACAATTTCCTCTGCTCGTTTTGAATCAGCTGCTTTTACAGCGATTTCTAAAATCTGTTGACTATCTATGATGGTTTCCTCCTATTATTAAATTTAATTTTTGTTTTTGATGCTGAAAGAGTTCTAACAGTGATGAACGAGCTCAATCAGCTTTTCTTTGAGCTAGTTTCTCAAAGTAGCTTTTCTAGCTACCCAGTAATTATATGTCTCAATTGTTTTGGGATAAATTTTTTGTTCTTTTTCAATAAGATGTAACAATGTATGTTTTGTTTCATATGCAACGGTTTCATCTAAATCGACTAAAGCCAATTCACGTGCTTCATTTACACCAGGAAAATTACGACCTGGTTCGATGTAATCTGCAACATAAATGATTTTATCCAGCAAGCTCATTTTAGCTGCACCTGTCGTATGCAGACGAATCGCTTCTAAAATCTCTTCGTCCTCTATGCCTAGTTCTCGTTGAACCATGCTTGCACCAACAAGTCCGTGCCAAATTGCATTCCCATAATTCAGTAAATCCTGATTATAGCCATCACGTAGGATAATCATTTCAAACTCTTCATCCGGACGTTCTTTCGCATAATCGTGAGTCAATGCCGCAATACTAGCCTTCTCCTCAGACGCACCGTATTTAGCTGCCAGAGCAATGGCCGTTTCTTCTACGCCTAAAACATGTTGAAACCGGCGCTCACTCATATGCATCTGAACTTCTTGCATCAATTCTTCGCGTTTAAACGATGTATACTTTCCGCTAAAATCCATCTACATACAGCTCCTTCTCTTCTATATAGTGTATCACACTATCAGGCAATAGGTAGCGCGTAGAACAACCATTTTTAATTTTTTCCCGAATCACTGTTGAGCTGATATCCATTTGGGGAACGTCTACCCAAATAATTGGATAAGGTGTGCCCGTTCCATAATGAGGACGCCGAATCCCCACAAAATTAGTTAACGTCATCAATTCATCGATTTTATACCACTTTGGTAAATATTCTACCATGTCTCCGCCAATGATAAAATAGTAATCCGTATCTGGATTGTTTTGTGTTAAAGCTTTCATCGTATCATAGGTATAGCTTTTCCCCTTGCGAAACAACTCGATGGGCTCAATCGCTAAGTTATGATTATCAGAAATGGCTAATTCCAACATTGCTAATCGATGTTTGCTATCGATCGTCTTTTTTTCATCTATATGAGGCGGTAAATAAGTAGGCATCAAATAGACTTTGTCCAACCCAAGTTGCTGTTGCACTTGGTCGGCCATTACTAAATGAGCCACATGAACTGGATTAAAATTTCCACCTAATATTCCTACCTGTTTACGCTTTTGAAAAAGCTCTGCTTCTTCCACAATTACTTCTGCTTTTAATGCTGCATTCGTATTTGTCCCCATTTTTCTTACCTCCAAGTTTTTAAATTGCTTTAACTTCTTTAGAGATCTTTTGGTATTTTTCGTTAGATGATGGTTTAAATAACACTAATACGCGGCCGATAATTTGAACGATATCGCAATGAATATCTGCTTTTAATGCTTCTGCTACATCTTCAGCTATCTCGTCGGTATTTTGTAATAATGTTACTTTGATCAATTCGCGTTTTTCCAATGCTTCATTGATTTGTACCACCATCGCAGAATTTAAGCCGCCTTTACCAATTTGAAAAATTGGTTGTAAATGGTGCGCTTGACTGCGTAAAAAACGCTTTTGTTTTCCTCTTAAATCCACTAATTTTCCTTCTCTCTGTTCTCACTTATGGTTAAATCAACGCTTTTCTTCTTAAAACATCTACGCCTTTTGGTGCCCAGCCAGCAACGACACCGGGTTCGGTTACCGTGATCCAGCCCAGTCCCGCGAATACGATATCTGTTTTTTCTTTGATCGAAAATTCAAAACGGACTAACTCTGGAAATTCTGCTACTTCATCTGGACGCGGCGGTTGTAATAACCCACCAACATGTTTCTCATAGAAGTCGTCTGCTGTAACCAATTTCGTACGGTGGATCGATAAGTCATTTGACACATAGGCAATAAACGAACTACGTTCCCCTTGAATAAAGTCAAATCGAGCTAAACCACCTAAAAATAGTGTTTGCTCTGGATTCAGCTGATACACTTTTGGTTTGATCTCTTTTTGTGGTGCAATGATTTTTAAATCCTTTTTCCCAAGATAATGTGCCATTTGATGACGATGAATGATTCCTGGTGTGTCAATCAAGAAATGTCCGTCCTCTAAAGGAATTTCGATTTTATCCAATGTTGTACCTGGAAATTGTGATGTTGTGATAACATCTTGAACACCAGCTGTTTGTTTAATGATTTGATTGATTAATGTTGATTTACCAACATTTGTTACACCGACCACATAAACATCTTTACCATCACGATATTTTTCAATCGTTTCAAGTAAATTTTCCATTTCTTGTGGTTTCTTGGCACTAGTTAACAAAACATCGACTGGACGTAACCCTTCTTCATGAGCACGCTCTCTCATCCATTGGACCATTTTTGGTTTCTTCAATGATTTTGGTAGAATATCAACTTTGTTTCCCACCATCAATACTGGATTATCTCCGATAAAACGATGTAAACCAGGAATCAATGAACCGTTAAAATCAAAAATATCAACCACATTTACGATCAGGGCATCTTCTTTGCCCAATTCATTTAACAGACGTAAAAAATCATCATCTGTCAATTGAACATCTTGAATGTCATTATAGTGTCTTAAACGAAAACAGCGTTGGCAATACACTTCCCCTGTCTCCATCCCTTTTTCAAAAGCAGCCTTTGGCGTGTAGCCTAGTTCATCGGGCTGATCTGTTTGAATGATTGCACCGCAACCGATACAATGAATTGCTTCTTGCTCACTCATTCTAGTCCGCCTTTCCATACCATATCTGGATGTTTCTTCGCTAAATGCTTCATGATTTTTCGCTCAAAGAATCGATTGATTCTTGTATTCCAACCATCCGTATCAACAATTGGACGCACTAAAATATTTCTGATTCCTGCAGCATTTGCCCCCCGAATATCCGTCATGATCTGATCACCGACCATTACTAATTCTTCTGGCTTCATATTCAGTTTTTTTTCAGCTTCTCTAAATCCTCTTGTCGAAGGTTTCAACGCTCTAGAAACATACTCAAGATCAAATTTCTCTACTGCACGTTTTATGCGGCTAGATTTATTATTTGAAACGACCACAACAGGAATCCCGGCATTTTTCATTTCCAGAATCCATGTCAGCAATTCTTCGGTTCCATCTGGGTTATCCCACGCAATCAATGTATTGTCCAAATCGGTCAATACAGCTTTGATCCCTAATTTTTTTAATTGGTTTGGCGTGATTTTATAAATCGCATCAACCATCCAAGTTGGTTTAAATTTTGAAAACATAGTAACTCCTCTCATCTCCACGATGAACTTTTTCATAGTGAAAGGAGTACTAAGCTAGCACTCCTCCAATTTGTATTATACTGCATTTCCTTAAAAATTTCTATAAATGCTTATCATAAGTTTTCATAAGACTCAATAATGATTAAATAATCGAGATTACATGGTTTTGTCTTTCCACTGTTTTTCATGGTAAACTTTTCCATACAAATAAAAGAGAAAATTGAATGCCTGTCAAAATAGAACAATCATTCGTCAATCTTTTTGTTCTCGAAAAAAAACAACGATACCGCTTTATAAAAAATCTTTGATACAACGTGAATAAAATTAACACACACAGACCAAATAAAAATCCGCATGTTTTAGTATTTGAAAAGGTCTATTTGCATTAACCTATGAAAAAACCTGAAAATGGTGGAAAATCACCTTTAATTTAGGGGTGACATCATAGTATATAAAGTTTATTCACAATAAAAAAGATAGGAACATAGCTCTTAGAGTCATGTCCCTATCTTATATAAAGTGAAAAGAGAAGCGACAGCTTTGTTACACTTCGATCACATCGCATTCTAAGTACTAAAAATTTGATGGCTTCAAAAACAAACTGAAATTGACTGGAATCCCTCAAAAGCAAAGAAACAATCCCACCATTTTCCTGAATTCCCTCTTATTACATTAGAAGTCCACGGGGTACGAGTTGTTATTATACAGTACCTACCGTACTTCATTCCACTCTCTTTTTTATCCTTGATTAATATTTACGGAAACGTTGGTAACGATTTTCTAACAGCACATTTGTTTCTAATTTAGATAGCTCAGAGAACTTACTAATAAGTGCTTTTTGGATCATCCGATTGATTTTCGATTGTTCTAAGACTTCGCCATTCATTTCTTCTGGAATCACTCGATCAATAATCGTTAATTCTTTTAATTCTGTCGCTGTAATTTTCATTAGTTCTGCTGCTTCTTTAGCGCGACTGCCGTCTTTCCATAAAATCGATGCAAATCCTTCAGGAGAAAGGACAGCATAAATCGTGTGCTCTAGCATCCAAACTTCGTCACCTACTGCAAGTGCTAATGCACCGCCGCTTCCGCCTTCACCAATAATAATTGCAATAATTGGAACGCTCAAATCAGACATCTCGATTAAATTTCTTGCAATTGCCTCACCTTCACCACGTTCTTCTGCCTCAATACCGCAATACGCTCCTGCTGTATTGATAAATGTTACCACTGGACGTCCAAATTTTTCTGCTTGTTTCATTAACCTTAAAGCTTTACGATACCCTTCTGGATGAGGAGCACCAAAATTTCGTTCGATATTCTCTGGTAAATTACGCCCTTTTTGAATGCCTACAACCGTTACTGGTTTTTCTTCCAATGTTGCAATGCCACCAACAATTGCCAGGTCATCACCAAAGTATCGATCACCATGAAATTCCATAAAATCATCAAAAATTGCTGCAATATATTCTAAAGTAGTATACCGATCCTGTGCTCGAGCTAAGGTGACAATATCATTGGCTGTTTTTTCCATCGCTATTTCCACCCTTTCATCGTGTGAATCTTTATTAATTTACTAAGCGCTTCTTGCAACTGATTTCTAGGAACAATTTTATCAACAAAACCATGATCTAATAAGAACTCTGCTTTTTGAAAATCGTCTGGCAGCTCTTGACGGATCGTTTGCTCGATCACGCGACGCCCAGCAAAACCAATCAAACTTTGCGGTTCGGCTATTATAACATCGCCATCCATAGCGAAACTAGCAGTAACACCACCTGTTGTTGGATCAGTCAACACAGTAACATAAAGTAATCCAGCGTTGCTGTGACGTTTCAACGCACCAGAAATTTTCGCCATTTGCATTAAAGAAAAAATACCTTCTTGCATTCTAGCTCCACCTGAGGCGGTAAAAATAATCACTGGTAACTGTTGTTCTGTTGCTCGTTCAAACAATCGAGTAATTTTTTCACCTACAACAGTGCCCATACTACCCATAATAAAATTAGCATCCATTACACCAATACCAATTTCTTGCCCGTCGATTTTGGCTTTTCCAGTTAAAACAGCTTCATGTAATTCTGTTTTTTCCTGCATCTTAGTAATTTTATCTAAATAATCAGGAAAGTCTAATGGATCTTTCGTAATCAAATCTGTATCCCATTCTTCAAAACTTTTCTCATCTACCGTCAATGCTAGACGCTCCCAAGCACCAATTCTAAAGCTATAACCGCAATAAGGACAGACTTTTTCTGCCCCCATGTCTTTTGTATATAAGGTGCGTTTACAACAAGGACACTTCGCCCACATATTATCTGGAACTGCAGGTTTTTTTACAGAAGGTTGGTCGCCCGCGCGATTCGGATTGATTCGAATGTAGTTTTTCTTTTTAAATAAAGCCATACACCTGCTCCTTTTTAATTATCGCTTTCTGGTTCCCAATTTGGTAAAAACGTTTCTTGTAAAAAGCTCGTATCATAATCGCCAGCCAATACACTTTTATGTGTAATTAAATCTAGTTGAAATTCCGAATTTGTGATGATACCATCCGTTACGATTTCATTAAGCGCCCGCTGCATTTTCATCAACGCATCCATTCGATCATTTCCATGAACGATTACTTTAGCGATCATCGAATCATAAAAGGGTGGAATCGTATAACCAGAATACATAGCACTATCCACTCTTAATCCCATTCCGCCGCTTGGAAGCAACAAATTGTTGATTTTTCCAGGAGAAGGAGCAAAATTAAACGCAGGATTTTCAGCATTGATTCGACATTCAATTGCATGCCCTGTGATTTTAATATCTTCTTGTGTATAAGGTAATTCTTCACCAGATGCAACTTTTAACTGTGCTTTAACAAGATCAATCCCCGTAACCATTTCTGTAACAGGATGTTCCACCTGAATTCGAGTATTCATTTCCATAAAGTAAAATTCACCCGATTGATCCATTAAAAATTCAATGGTTCCTGCGTTCTCATAGTGGACTGCTTTCGCTGCACGTACTGCTGTTTCACCAAGTAACTGACGTTTTTCAGGTGAGATTGCAATCGAAGGTGATTCCTCTAAAACTTTTTGATTATTCCGTTGTAACGAACAATCACGTTCTCCTAAATGAATCACATGACCATATTGGTCACCTAAAATTTGCACTTCGATATGACGTGCTGGATAGATAATCTTTTCTAAATACATATCATCATTACCAAATGCCGCTTTTGCTTCTTGCTGTGCTGAAGTGAAATGTTGAGGTAATTCTTCTTTACTCATCACTTTGCGAATTCCTTTACCACCGCCACCAGCAGCAGCCTTTAACATAACTGGATATCCAATATTATCAGCAATCGTCAACGCTTCTTCAACAGAACTAATCACACCAGTACTTCCAGGGATAACCGGAACATTCGCTTCTTGCATCAATTCACGTGCGTTGATTTTATTCCCCATTGCATCAATTGTTGCTGCCTTTGGACCAATAAAAGTAATATTACACTCTTCACACATTGCTGCAAACTGGCTATTTTCTGATAAGAAACCAAAACCGGGATGGATTGCTTCAGCATTAGTAACGATTGCTGCACTTAGCACACTCTGTACATTTAAATATGAATCAGCCGCTTTCGCTGGTCCGATACAAATCGCTTCATCTGCAAGCTGTGTGTGTAACGCTTCTTTATCTGCTTCTGAGTATACCGCAACAGTTTGTACCCCTAATTCACGACATGCTCGAATGATTCGAACTGCTATTTCTCCTCTATTTGCAATTAAAACTTTTGAAAACATAGCTCACCTATCCAATCATAAAGGTCAATTCTGCTTCCGCTACTTTTTTCCCATTCACAGTCGCAGTTCCTTTGCCGATGCCGGCTATTGATTTTACTTTCATAATTTCTACTTCTAACAGCAACGTATCACCTGGAACAACTTTTTGTCTAAACTTGGCTTTATCGATCCCACCAAAATAGGCTGTCTTGCCTTTAAAATCAGGCATAGACAATAACGCCACAGCGCCCGCTTGCGCCAATGCTTCAAGAATCAGAACACCTGGCATAACAGGCTCACCTGGAAAATGTCCTTGAAAAAATGGTTCATTGATCGTAACATTTTTCTTTGCAATAACTTTTTCCCCAACTACGATTTCTTCCACAGTATCCAATAATAAGAAAGGATAACGATGAGGAATAATGGCTTTGATCTCTTCAATATTCATAGCGACACTCCTTATTTGTTTTGGTTGTCTTTCTACATCAAATTTGAATTTAAGAAATAGCGACACGGAATAATGGTTGATTAAATTCCACAACATCTTCATTTTTTATCAAAACTTCCGTGATGACACCGTCTACCGTTGCAGTGATTTCATTCATCAGTTTCATCGCTTCTACAATACAAACGACGTCCCCTTTTTTCACAGAATCACCAACTTGTTTGAAGTTTTCTTTATCCGGAGCTGGTTTTAAATACACAACGCCCACGATTGGAGATATGATTTCTTCTGAATTTTCTGGTTTTACTTCTGCCATTACTGTTTCATTAACCGTTTCTTTTACTTCAATTGTTTGGCTCGCAACTTCTGTTGTCTCTTGATTCGTTGCATTATTGTTAGTTGCTTGTTTTGTTTCATCAGAAGATGATTTTTGCGTCACTTTATTTTTATTCATATAAAGACCAAAGGAACCTTCTTTAAGATCAAATTCCGTTAGTGTTGATTGGTCAAACTGCGTTAATAATTCTTTCACTTCATTGATATTCATTTTAATCCTCCCAACGTTTTAAACAAAGTACTGCATTGTGACCACCAAAGCCGAAAGAATTTGTTAAAGCATAATCAAATTCATGTTTTTGACTTTCATTTGTAACAATATTTATTTCAATTGCTTCATCAAGTTGATCAACATTGATTGTTGGTGGAATAAATTGATGTTGTAATGCATTTAATGTTGCAATTGCTTCAATACCCCCAGTCGCGCCCAAAGCGTGCCCCGTCATACTCTTTGTACTACTGACACGGACCTTTTGAGCAGTTTCGCCTAGAGCAGTTTGAATGGCTTTCGTTTCTGCAACATCATTGGATGGTGTACTTGTGCCATGGGCATTAATATAACCAATTTTATCAGTGTCAATAGCGGCTTCTTCAATCGCTAATTTCATCGCTTTAGCAGCGCCACTCCCATCAGGTCTTGGTGACGTCATATGATAAGCGTCACAGTTCGAACCATATCCAACGATTTCTCCTAAAATTTTAGCCCCTCTTTTTTGAGCGTGTTCTAAAGATTCCAGCACTAAAATTCCAGCACCTTCCCCCATCACAAAACCACTACGGTCTTTGTCAAAAGGAATCGATCCTCTCTTCGGGTCTTCCTCAGAAGTAACTGCTGTTAATGAAGCAAAACCTGCAATCCCGATTTCAGTGATAGAAGCTTCGGTTCCACCTGCTAATAGTACATCTGAATAACCATGTTTAATATTTCTAAACGCTTCACCGATCGAATTATTCGCCGTAGCACAAGCTGTTACCGTTGCCGTACAGGTACCTCTTGCTCCCACACGTAGAGCGATATTACCAGCCGCCATATTTCCAATTGCCATCGGGATAAATAAAGGCGCTACTCGCTTAGGTCCTTTTTCACGCATTCGAGTTACTTGATCTTGAATCGTTTGAAGTCCACCAATACCTGAACCTACCATGACACCAAAACGGTCTACATCAATTTGATCCGTATCTAATTTACTCATTTCCATCGCTTCTAATGCTGCATAAATACCAAATAGAGAAAACATGTCCATTCGTTTAGCATCTTTTTTTGCAAAATACTTATCAAAAGGAAAATCTTTTACCTCTGCCGCTAATGTAATGCCTGTTTCACCCGCATCAAATTTAGTAATCGGACCAATTCCGTTTTTTCCTACTTGTAAACTTTCTAAAAAGGTTTCTGCGTCATTCCCTATTGGGGATGCTACACCATAACCTGTAATCACTACGCGATTCATTCAACCGCTCCTTTCAAGATTATTCATTAGCCATTCATGACTAAACCACCATCTACATTTAAAACCTGCCCTGTAATATATGGACTTCTTGCTAAAAAGATAGCCGTTTTAGCCACATCCTCCACTTGACCAAACGATTGAAGTGGAATTTGCTGGCTCATTTGTTCTTTTACTTTATCAGATAAAATTTCTGTCATTTCAGTTTCAATAAAACCAGGTGCAATCGCATTACATGTAATTCCTCGTGCAGCAACTTCTCTCGCTACAGATTTTGTTAATCCGATGACTCCAGCTTTACTTGCCGCATAATTCGCTTGACCAATATTTCCCATCAAACCAACAACACTAGACATATTAATGATACTGCCACTACGTTGTTTCATCATTTTTTTAATTGCATGTTGTGTCATGTTGAATGTTCCAGTTAAATTGATTTGGATACAACGTGTAAAATCTTCTTCTGACATTCTCAACAATAATTTATCGTTCGTAATCCCGGCATTATTAACTAAAATATCGATTGAACCTAAGCCTTCGATTGTATCTTGGATCATTTTACCCGCAGATTCGAAACTTGCGATATCTCCAGAAATACCGATACATTTAACACCAAACGATTCTATTTCAGTAATTAGTTCAGCGCTGATTTCTCCACGCCCATTCAGTACAATATTGGCCCCTTCTTTAGCAAATGCTAAAGCTACAGCTTTCCCTATTCCTCGAGTACTTCCTGTAACAAACACATTTTTTCCTTTGAGTTCCATTCGCTACCTCCCATTTAAAAGAGCTTCAGTTTCAGATAATGTTTTTTCATCTTCGACACGAGCCGTTTTTATTTCTTTGTCAATCTTCTTAATAAAACCAGTCAGTGTTTTACCTGGTCCAACTTCTATAATTGCATCAACATTCATTTTTTTTATCGTTTCGATACTATCAGCAAAACGAACAGCAGACATTACTTGCTTTTCTAATAATACTTTTATTTCTGCTTGCGCCATTACTTGTGCTGTAGTGTTGCTAATCACAGGAATCGTCATTTCTGCAAAATTTATATTTTCTAGTTCAATCGCTAATTTTTCAGCTGCCGGCTTTAAGAGGGCTGTATGAAAAGGACCACTAACTTTTAGCGGAATCATCCGTTTAACACCAGCTTCTGTTAACAAGTCTATCGCCTTATCAACTGCAGGTGTCTCACCCCCAATTACAATTTGTTGAGGTGTATTATAATTTGCGGGCGAAACGATTCCAAGGTCACTTGCCTTTTGACAACACGCTTCGATTAAGGATCGTTCAGCGTTCATCACCGCAACCATTTTCCCAGTACCAGAAGGGGCAGCCTCCGTCATAAGCTTTCCTCTTTTTTCAACAAGTTGAACAGCTTCTTTAAAGGTAATCGCTCCACTTGCAACTAGCGCACTGTATTCACCTAAGCTAAGACCTGCCACAACATCAGGCTGATACCCTTTAGCTTGCAACAAACGATAAAAGGCAATACTAACTGTTAAAATCGCTGGTTGTGTGTACATCGTCTCGTTTAATCGATCATTTTCAGTAAAGCAAAGCTCTGCCATATCGTAACCTAGAGCATCACTAGCTTCTTGAAATGTTTCTTGAATAATATTTTCTTGATCAAATAATTCTTTGCCCATCCCAATATACTGAGCGCCTTGTCCACTAAATACAAAAGCTGTTTTCATTACGTTACTCCCTTACTTTAAAAGCTGAACGAGCCGTTTAGTTCTGACTGGAAAATAGGATAAATTGACTGTGATGTTCTTTATCACATTCGATTTTTATCATTTTTCCGAAGAGCTAGCTCGTGAAGCTAGATAGATTAAAAGCTGAACGAGCTCATTTAGTTCTGACTGGAAAATAGGAAAAATTGACTGTGATGTTCTTTATCACATTCGATTTTTATCTTTTTCCCTAAGAACTAGCTCGTGAAGCTAGATAGATTAAAAGCTGAACGAGCTCATTTAGTTCTGACTGGAAAATAGGAAAAATTGACTGTGATGTTCTTTATCACATTCGATTTTTATCTTTTTCCCGAAGAGCTAGCTCGTGAAGCTAGATAGATTAAAAGCTGAACGAGCCGTTTAGTCTCGACTGAAAAATAGGGAAATGTGTTTGTGACGTTCTTTGTCACATGCATATTTCATCTTTTTTCCGAGAGACTGGCTCATAAAGCTAGATGAATTAAAAGCTGAGTGAGCCGTTCAATCTCGACTGAAAAATAGGGAAATATGTTTGTGACGTTTTTTGTCACATGCATATTTCATCTTTTTTCCGAGAGACTGGCTCATAAAACTAGATAAATTAAAAGCTGAGTGGGTTCACTTAGCATCAATGAAAAATAGGAAAACTTAAATGTGATGCACTTTATCACACTTAAGTTTTGTCTTTTTCTGAAAGATCTTCAATTCTTAAAGCTTTAGCTCTTAGTAATTGATAAGATCGATGTAGAAACGTTGTGTTCCACAAACTTAGATATATTTATCGTTTATTGACAAAAGATTCTGTGTTACAACCATCGACTACATTCAGCAGCCATGACTTCTTTTGTCTCACTAATATAAGATTCAATAATTTCTTTTGCTGTTTCTTCTTTTGTTACAAGACCTGCGATTTGTCCTGCCATGATCGAGCCATGATCTACATCGCCCTCTACAACTGCTTTTCGCAAAGCCCCTTGCCCTAATTCATCAAATTGCACAAGATCTGGATTAGCCTTTTTTAATTCGATTTTCTCTAATCGATCATATTCATTGGTCAACTTATTTTTGATTGCCCTTACTGGATGTCCAAAATGTTGACAAGTAACTGTCGTATCAATGTCTCTCGCTTTAATAATTCTGGCTTTATAATTTTCATGTACAGTACATTCTTTTGCAACTAAAAATCGTGTGCCAACTTGGACCGCATCTGCTCCTAACATCAATACAGCTGCCATACCACGACCATCACCGATGCCACCCGCAGCAATCACAGGAATTGTTAATGCATCTACAACTTGCGGTACAATACTCATTGTTGTCAATTTACCGATATGTCCTCCAGCTTCCATGCCTTCAACAATGACCGCATCTGCTCCTATTTTTTCCATTCTAGCACCTAGTGCAACAGAAGGAACCACTGGAATTACTTTAATGTTATGTTCTTTAAAACGAGCCATATATTTGCTAGGATTTCCCGCTCCTGTCGTCACGACCGGAACATTCTCTTCACAAACTAAATCTACGATATCCTGTGCAAATGGTGAAAGCAGCATAATGTTGACACCAAAAGGTTTATCTGTGATTTCTTTGATTTTTTTGATTTCAGTTTGAACGACTTCTTTAGGTGCATTACCACCTGCGATAATCCCCAGTCCACCAGCTTCAGAAACTGCTCCAGCTAATGAAGCATCTGCAATCCAAGCCATGCCACCTTGAAAAATGGGGTATTCAATTCCGATCAGTTCACCTATCTTTGATTGCATATATTACATCCTTCAAACTATAGAATAATTAGTCAAAAAAGGACTGGAACAAAACTCTGTAAGTTTAGTACCAGCCTTTCTAATTCCAACGAGCGGCATGAAAAAAACCAGGCTCTTCAGCAATTGTTGAGAATCGCACAGAGCCAGGCTCTTCCAACTTTTTTATTTTACCTAATCGCTTTGATTATTATGCTTTTTGTTTTTCTACATAAGTTACTAAATCTTGAACAGTCGTGATGCCGTCTTCAGATTCGATTTTTATGTCGAAAGCATCTTCGATTTCATTGATGATTTGGAATAAATCTAAGCTATCCGCATCTAATTCTTCTTGAATGTTAGTTGTTAATTTTACTTCCTCAGGCTCTTTACCTAATTCTTCTACAATAATTGCTTGAATTTTTTCGAATACCATGTGTATATTCCTCCAATAATTTTCTTTTTTAGTTTATATAGTTACAGTTTTACAGCGTTAAGAGAATCGATCCCCACGTTAAACCGCCGCCGTAGCCTGTTAACACAATTTTTTGATTGGAGCCTAATTCAAGTACTCCTTTTTCTACTGATTCATCCAATAATAGCGGAATGCTCGCAGCAGAGGTGTTACCATTATGTTCCATATTTGTGAGAAATTTATCTCTTGGTACTTTAAGTTTTTTTGATATCTTTTCGATGATTCGTTTGTTTGCTTGGTGTAGCAACAAATAATCTACATCTTCAGCTACGATTTCCCGAATATTGTTTGTCACATCATTCAATGAAAAATCATAAATATCTCTTCCAGTCATTTGTAGATAACTAGAGCTTTCAGATGTGCCCGAATAAAACGGACTCTTGTTTTCCATATAGCCAGAAGTCAATGACGTTGCTCTTTGTCCATCAGCTTGGAGTTTTTCATTTAAAAAATGTTCTTCATCACTTGCTTCCAATAGTACGCCAGCTGCTCCATCACCAAACAATACAGCCGTACTTCGGTCATCCCAATCTAGAACCTTAGATAATGTTTCCCCACCGATGACCATACCAAGTTTTTTTCCAGTACGAATCAATTTTTCACCCATGCTCAAAGCATAGACAAAACCACTACAAGCAGCGCTGATATCAAAAGCAAAAGCTTGATTAGCTGAAATACTTCCTTGAACTAGACAAGCAACTGAAGGTGTACCATAATCTGGTGTCATCGTTGCCACAAGGATAAAATCCAACTCTTCAGCATTCTTTCCAGATTTTGTTAATAACTTTTCAGCTACTTTGATACATAAGTCCGAAGTATTTTCATTCGTAACAATGTTTCTTGAACGTATGCCTGTTCGACTGGAAATCCAATCGTCTGAAGTATCCATCATTGTAGCAAGGCGATCGTTGGATACTGCATTTTCAGGAACATAACGGCTCGTACAAGTTATTTTTGCATGTTGATTCATCTTGGTCCTCACTTTTATTTATATTCCTTTAAGAAATCATGAAGATTCTTCAACGCTTTTAATAAAGCTTGTTCTTCGGCTTTACCCATTCCGTTTAGAATTCTCTTGACCATTTCTCTATGGAAGTGCTGATGAACACGGAAAAGTAGTTTTCCTTTTTTTGTCAAACCTAACTTTACTACTCGACGATCATCTTCACTTCGTATGCGTTCAACATATCCTTTTTTTACAAGATTATTGATTGCTACGGTCAACGTCCCAACGGTAATCGACAATTCTTTAGCAACTTCCGAAGAAGTTTTTTTTCTATACATTCCAATTGCTTCAATTGTGTGCATTTCAGTAATGGATAAATCATTGAATTGTGATTTTTTTAATTCAGATTCTTCAATCGTCAAAATATCGTTAAAGACACTGACAAGATAATCATTGACTGTTTCTAAATTAGGTTCCATGTGTGCGCACCATCCATATACTTTGATTATCAAATCATTTGATGTTCAAACTATATCGCAAAAGAAAAAAGATTGCAAGTAAAAAAATCAATATTTTATTTTTCTTAATCAAGAAAGGAACAAAATACGCTATTTTACCTTGATAAATAAGGAGAATTCGAATTATTATTTTTTTTAGTTAAAAAAATTGGGTTGTTGATCCTTATCGTATACTCATCAAATTAGTTGGATTATCAAATTTTTTCTATTTTAATAGTAGTACAAACAAATGATTAACGAAAAATTTTACAATTATAAAAAAATCCTGTGGCGTACACTATATGTACGCCACAGGATTTTTGATAATTGTTATTAATTTTGTTGAATACTTACTGAAATTCACTAATTATTGAATTAAATCATAAATTTCCATCGCAACAATATCAATATTATCAAATTGATAGCTTTGTTGAGAATCAGTTTCTGTTAATTCAAATGTTTCAGTTGATTTATCGTAAGTTACGATGCATTTTTCTGCACCTTCGCGTTCAAAACGGCGAACTTGAATTTCGTTGTCTGTTGCTTCAGTCATCGCTTCAAGTCGCTTGATAATCGCCACAAGTTGTGAATGTTTCATAATGGGCCTCCCTTTAAAAACTAGTTCTGTACCATTGTATCAAAACATTGTCTTTCTTGCATGATTTTTCGTCATTTTTTTTAATTTTTTTGCTGTTCTTTAATCTTTAGTCATCGGTTGCTTTCCATCTGTCCACCATAACTTGATAAGTGCTTGTGTTCCATCGTTTTCAAATCCTTTATTAGCAAGCTTTTCGTACAAATCTGTAGCTAATTTAGTTGCTGGTAAGTCAAGATTCATTTTCTCAGCTTCATCTAAGGCAATCTTTAAATCTTTTATAAAATGTTTGACAAAAAATCCTGGAGAATAGTTCTCTTTTAATATTCTCGGACTATAGTTACTTAATGACCAATTTGCCGCACTTCCACCAGATAGGGTCTCAATGACCTTATCCAAGTCTAATCCTGCTTTATTTGCATAAACCATCATTTCAGTCATCCCAGTCATTGTTCCAGCAATCATGATTTGGTTTGCCATTTTAGTATGTTGACCTTTTCCTGACTCACCTTGTAATGTAAAAGTTTTCCCGAAGGTTTTAAAAATCGGTAACACTTTCTCATATGCGGCCTGATCCCCACCTACCATGATTGTCAGTGTCCCATTTTTAGCTCCTAAATCGCCCCCAGATACAGGAGCATCTAATGCTATTCCGCCTAATTCATTTGCCTTTACCGCTATCTTTTCAGCCAATGTCGGTGTACTTGTAGTTAAATCAACAATTATCTTATCTGTAATATCTTTTGAAAAAATACCATTTTCATTAAAATAGATTGTCTCGACGTCTTTTGGAAATCCGACCATAGTGAATATAATATCACTAGCCTCTGTAATAGCGGCAGGCGTTTCCTGCCAAACAGCACCTTCTTTTATTAATTCATCTGTTTTACTTTTGGTCCGATTATAGACATTTACATTCAATCCTTGTTTTATCATGTTTCTAACGATCGAAGCTCCCATAACCCCTGTTCCAATGAATCCAATTTGTGACATAGTCTTAATCCCCCTAATAATTTTAATAAAAAAACAGGTGTAAGACAAAAGTAAAAATTACTTTTGTTTCACACCCGAGATGCGAATAAACGCTTCAGTTCCAGCCTCTTTTTAACATTTATTTTCTCAAAGATGTAAACTTGACTTTGATTCGTTCAATAGAAGCTGCAGCTTCTTTTTCTATAGTAAGTTGATCATAGTATTTAATCATATCTTCATAAAATTCAAGCATTACATTTCCAAATCGAGTTGCTGATATTTCATAAAGTTTTTCCTTTAAAATAGCTTTATCTGGTGTAATACCTGATTCTACATATTCAATAAATGTCGGGGCAAAATCGACATCAGCTTTAAACGTCCGTCCCAGAGATTCATGATCAAATAAATTATTCAAATAAGCATTGCCCTCAACCACACAAGGAACTCCAGAAGCCATCGCTTCAGTGTATGTCAGCCCTTGTGTTTCTGAAGTTGAAGCACTGACAAAATAATCAGCAGCTTTATAGTAAATAGCTACCTGATCATTCGGCACTTCTCCGACGAATTGGATTTTATCACTTATTCCTAATTCTTCCCCCAAACAACGTAACTTATCAACGTAAGGGCCATCTCCCACAATAACGAAACGAGCACTTGGGAAATGTTCAAAAACAGTTGGTAAACCATTAACGATTGCTTGAATATTTTTTTCATAGGAAATACGACTCAAAGAGAGTAACATGATATTGTCATCATTTAATCCTAATTCATCTCGAAGAGCTTTTTGCATTTCAAGGGTAATATCAGGTCTTTCAAATTTTTGAATGTCGATTCCTGTTGGAATGATTCTCATTGGTGATGTTACGCCATATTCTTTTAATTTGTCAATGACTCTCTCACTTGGACACACTACACCTGTTGTGTGATTCGCAAAGAAACGAGAAAAATATTTCACATGTGTTGGACGTACAACTTTTCCTTTGGCAATATAATGCAAATAATCCTCATACATAGTATGATACGTGTGAATAACAGGAACTTTAAGTTTTTTGCCCACCATTTTACCTAATAATCCCGCACCGAATTCTGTATGCGTGTGAATCAAATCTAAATCTAACTCTTTTGCAATTAGATAAGCATACCACATACCGCGTACTACAATTCTGCGATCCTTGAATGAGACAAAAGGCACACTTGGCATCCGAATAACATCTTCTTCAAATTCTTTTGCATTCGGGTCAGTAGTTGTAAAAATATAAACTTGATGTCCTTTTTGTTCCAATTCATCTTTAAGCGTCTTAATAGATGTTGCAACCCCACTAACTTGGGGGAAATATGTGTCTGTAAAGAAACCAAATTTCACTTTGTTCCCCTCCATTAATTTTGATTTTCATGCTGTACACATTCTTTATTTTTTACCGGATCATTGCTTATCACTTTTTCATAAACTTTTTTTAGCTCATATCCGATTCGTTCAATACTTTTCTCCTTAGCAACTTCAAAACCTGCTTGACATGTATTTTGTATCTTATCTGTAATAAGTCCGTCGATTAAATAAGTGAAGTCTTCGTTGCTCTTTCCCATGTAACAATTCACTTCATTCTCAAGCCAACCTTTATAGACAGGAATATCTCTTACCAAAACTTGTTGTTTGCTGGCTAAAGCCTCTAATATGACAATTCCCTCTGTTTCTTCATAAGAAGGGAAGAAAAAAAGATCAGCAGCTGAATATGCCCCTTCGATTATATCCCCTTTTATATAACCTGGAAACTCCACATTTGCCGGATGGTCTTCTTTTACAATTGTTCTAATTGCTCTAGGAATTGAATACATAGGTGTATGACCAAACCAGATAAAACGATATTCTGGAAATTTTCTAGCCAGTTCAACAAAGTCAGTAATTCCTTTTCTTTCAAAATACAATCCTACGCAAATAATCACTTTTTGATTTTCGTTGATTTTAAAATACTCTTTAAATTTTTCTTCTTTTTCTTTAGAACGTTCAAATCTATTTAAATCAATTCCATTTGAAATGGAAGATATTGGAACTGTTATACCATAACCTTCTAATAAAGCCTTAGAATAAGGCGTCGGTGTAATTAAATAATCAGCTTTAGAGTATAAGCTAACTAAGTATTTTTTAACTAGAGGTGAAATTTGATTAGATCCAATAAATGAATTTCTAAAATCTTCCTGTGTTGAGTGTGCATGGTAGATAACTTTTTTTCCCATCTTTTTTGCTTTATTTACCATACTATGGCTATTGATTCCATACGTATTAATGTGTAAGATGTCATAATCTGTGCAATTAGCATCTAATGTATATTCAATCCCAACTTCAGAGAGCGCTCGCTTCTGATGGTCTAACGCTCGTCCAATTCCAGACTTCGCTAATATTTTTTCACCTTCAAAATATAATAAAACCTTCACGTTGCCCCTCCTAGCTTCTTTAAAGCATTATAACATAGGTTAAAAAATCCTCACTCAACCTAAAGTCCTAGTTTCATTATCTTACAAATATTATATCAAAAAATAGCATAAGAAAGCCATTTTTCCGCTAAATAGATCCTTTACATGACAAAATTGTTAGATAGTGATAATCAATTTTACCCGTTTCTATCATTATTTCACCTTTTGTTTATTCTATCAAATAATAAAATTTATTTTACTATAAACTAAAAAAAGAACGAAAACTTATTAAGTCTTCGTTCTTTAACTCCGGCAGTAGGACTCGAACCTACGACATCATGATTAACAGTCATGCGCTACTACCAACTGAGCTATGCCGGAATAATTAGCGTGGCGACGTCCTACTCTCACAAAGGGAAACCCTTCACTACAATCGGCGCTAAGAAGCTTAACTTCTGTGTTCGGCATGGGAACAGGTGTATCCTTCTCGCTATCGCCACCACACTGGGTGTTGTTGCTATTTAGTTGAGTGATTATTCACTCAAAACTGGATTGAAGTAGTAATCAAACATTCCGAAACTCTTTTTTATTTCGTTTCTTTGGTTAAGTCCTCGACCGATTAGTATTGGTCCGCTCCGTACATCACTGCACTTCCACTTCCAACCTATCTACCTGATCATCTCTCAGGGGTCTTACTTTCTTAAAGAAATGGGAAATCTCATCTTGAGGTGGGCTTCACACTTAGATGCTTTCAGCGTTTATCCCTTCCCTACATAGCTACCCAGCAATGCCCTTGGCAGAACAACTGGTACACCAGCGGTAAGTCCATCCCGGTCCTCTCGTACTAAGGACAGCTCCTCTCAAATTTCCAACGCCCGCGACGGATAGGGACCGAACTGTCTCACGACGTTCTGAACCCAGCTCGCGTGCCGCTTTAATGGGCGAACAGCCCAACCCTTGGGACCGACTACAGCCCCAGGATGCGACGAGCCGACATCGAGGTGCCAAACCTCCCCGTCGATGTGGACTCTTGGGGGAGATAAGCCTGTTATCCCCAGGGTAGCTTTTATCCGTTGAGCGATGGCCCTTCCATGCGGAACCACCGGATCACTAAGCCCGACTTTCGTCCCTGCTCGACTTGTAAGTCTCGCAGTCAAGCTCCCTTCTGCCTTTACACTCTGCGAATGATTTCCAACCATTCTGAGGGAACCTTTGGGCGCCTCCGTTACTCTTTAGGAGGCGACCGCCCCAGTCAAACTGCCCACCTGACACTGTCTCCCACCACGATAAGTGGTGCGGGTTAGAGGGTTCATAACACAAGGGTAGTATCCCACCAGCGCCTCCACCGAAACTAGCGTTCCGGGTTCATCGGCTCCTACCTATCCTGTACATGTGGTACAAACACTCAATATCAAGCTACAGTAAAGCTCCATGGGGTCTTTCCGTCCTGTCGCGGGTAACCTGCATCTTCACAGGTACTAAAATTTCACCGAGTCTCTCGTTGAGACAGTGCCCAAATCGTTACGCCTTTCGTGCGGGTCGGAACTTACCCGACAAGGAATTTCGCTACCTTAGGACCGTTATAGTTACGGCCGCCGTTTACTGGGGCTTCAATTCTGAGCTTCGCCGAAGCTAACCCATCCTCTTAACCTTCCAGCACCGGGCAGGCGTCAGCCCCTATACTTCATCTTTCGATTTTGCAGAGACCTGTGTTTTTGATAAACAGTCGCTTGGGCCTATTCACTGCGGCTGACCGAAGTCAGCACCCCTTCTCCCGAAGTTACGGGGTCATTTTGCCGAGTTCCTTAACGAGAGTTCGCTCGCTCACCTTAGGATACTCTCCTCGACTACCTGTGTCGGTTTACGGTACGGGCAGTTGTTTTCTCACTAGAAGCTTTTCTTGACAGTGTGACATCAGGAACTTCGGTACTATTATTTCCCTCCCCATCACAGCTTGTCCGTATAGAGTAAAGCATTTGACTCTACTCAAGACTTACTGCTTGGACATGCACTTCCAGTCGCATGCATTCCTTAGCCTCCTGCGTCCCTCCATTGCTCAAACAAAAACAACTGGTACAGGAATATCAACCTGTTGTCCATCGCCTACGCCTATCGGCCTCGGCTTAGGTCCCGACTAACCCTGGGCGGACGAGCCTTCCCCAGGAAACCTTAGTCATACGGTGGACGGGATTCTCACCCGTCTTTCGCTACTCATACCGGCATTCTCACTTCTAAGCGCTCCAGCCGTCCTCACGATCGACCTTCAACGCCCTTAGAACGCTCTCCTACCATTACACCAGAGGTGTAATCCACAGCTTCGGTAATATGTTTAGCCCCGGTACATTTTCGGCGCAGGGTCACTCGACTAGTGAGCTATTACGCACTCTTTAAATGGTGGCTGCTTCTGAGCCAACATCCTAGTTGTCTGTGCAACCCCACATCCTTTTCCACTTAACATATATTTTGGGACCTTAGCTGGTGGTCTGGGCTGTTTCCCTTTCGACTACGGATCTTATCACTCGCAGTCTGACTCCCGGATATAAATGAATGGCATTCGGAGTTTATCTGAATTCGGTAACCCGAGATGGGCCCCTAGTCCAAACAGTGCTCTACCTCCATCATTCTTAATTCCGAGGCTAGCCCTAAAGCTATTTCGGAGAGAACCAGCTATCTCCAAGTTCGTTTGGAATTTCTCCGCTACCCACAGCTCATCCCCGCACTTTTCAACGTACGTGGGTTCGGTCCTCCAGTGCGTTTTACCACACCTTCAACCTGGCCATGGGTAGATCACATGGTTTCGGGTCTACGACTACATACTCATTCGCCCTATTCAGACTCGCTTTCGCTGCGGCTCCGGTTCTTCACCTTAACCTCGCATGCAATCGTAACTCGCCGGTTCATTCTACAAAAGGCACGCCATCACCCATTAACGGGCTTTGACTTGTTGTAGGCACACGGTTTCAGGATCTATTTCACTCCCCTTCCGGGGTGCTTTTCACCTTTCCCTCACGGTACTGGTTCACTATCGGTCATTAGGGAGTATTTAGCCTTGCGGGATGGTCCCCGCGGATTCCGACGGAATTTCTCGTGTTCCGCCGTACTCAGGATACTCCTAGGTGTTGCCAACATTTCGTCTACGGGGCTATTACCCACTTTGGCGAACCTTTCCAGGTTCTTCGACTATCTTGACAGACTACCATATCGGAGTCCTACAACCCCAACAAGCAAGCTTGTTGGTTTGGGCTCTTCCCGTTTCGCTCGCCGCTACTCAGGGAATCGAATTTTCTTTCTCTTCCTGCAGGTACTTAGATGTTTCAGTTCTCTGCGTCTACCTCTAACCAGCTATGTATTCACTGGAAAGTAACATCCTATAAAAGATGCTGGGTTTCCCCATTCGGAAATCTCTGGATCATAGCTCACTTACAGCTCCCCAAAGCATATCGGTGTTAGTCCCGTCCTTCATCGGCTCCTAATGCCAAGGCATCCACCGTGCGCCCTTATTCACTTAACCTGATGACCTTTCGGTCAATTGTTTGGTTCGTTTCTCTAGCGATAGAGGCGTCACCAATAAAATAAGCTTCGAACTATTTTACTTAAAAAACTCATTCAACGCGGTGTTCTCGGTTTGTTTTGATTACTTTTTTACTTCAATATCCAGTTTTCAATGAACAATATTAGTAACCTAGTGGTTACTAATGGAGCCTAGCGGGATCGAACCGCTGACCTCCTGCGTGCAAAGCAGGCGCTCTCCCATCTGAGCTAAGGCCCCATGGCGCTATTAACTTGAGAGTAAACCTCTCAAAACTGAACAAAGTATCGACGAATGTGTAAGTTTCCGTAATATTCCTTAGAAAGGAGGTGATCCAGCCGCACCTTCCGATACGGCTACCTTGTTACGACTTCACCCCAATCATCTATCCCACCTTAGGCGGCTGGCTCCACAAGGGTTACCTCACCGACTTCGGGTGTTACAAACTTTCGTGGTGTGACGGGCGGTGTGTACAAGGCCCGGGAACGTATTCACCGCGGCGTGCTGATCCGCGATTACTAGCGATTCCGGCTTCATGTAGGCGAGTTGCAGCCTACAATCCGAACTGAGAGAAGCTTTAAGAGATTTGCATGACCTCGCGGCCTAGCGACTCGTTGTACTTCCCATTGTAGCACGTGTGTAGCCCAGGTCATAAGGGGCATGATGATTTGACGTCATCCCCACCTTCCTCCGGTTTGTCACCGGCAGTCTCGCTAGAGTGCCCAACTGAATGATGGCAACTAACAATAAGGGTTGCGCTCGTTGCGGGACTTAACCCAACATCTCACGACACGAGCTGACGACAACCATGCACCACCTGTCACTTTGTCCCCGAAGGGAAAGCTCTATCTCTAGAGTGGTCAAAGGATGTCAAGACCTGGTAAGGTTCTTCGCGTTGCTTCGAATTAAACCACATGCTCCACCGCTTGTGCGGGCCCCCGTCAATTCCTTTGAGTTTCAACCTTGCGGTCGTACTCCCCAGGCGGAGTGCTTAATGCGTTAGCTGCAGCACTGAAGGGCGGAAACCCTCCAACACTTAGCACTCATCGTTTACGGCGTGGACTACCAGGGTATCTAATCCTGTTTGCTCCCCACGCTTTCGAGCCTCAGCGTCAGTTACAGACCAGAGAGTCGCCTTCGCCACTGGTGTTCCTCCATATATCTACGCATTTCACCGCTACACATGGAATTCCACTCTCCTCTTCTGCACTCAAGTCTCCCAGTTTCCAATGACCCTCCCCGGTTGAGCCGGGGGCTTTCACATCAGACTTAAGAAACCGCCTGCGCTCGCTTTACGCCCAATAAATCCGGACAACGCTTGCCACCTACGTATTACCGCGGCTGCTGGCACGTAGTTAGCCGTGGCTTTCTGGTTAGATACCGTCAAGGTAAGAGCAGTTACTCTCCTACTTGTTCTTCTCTAACAACAGAGTTTTACGATCCGAAAACCTTCTTCACTCACGCGGCGTTGCTCGGTCAGACTTTCGTCCATTGCCGAAGATTCCCTACTGCTGCCTCCCGTAGGAGTCTGGGCCGTGTCTCAGTCCCAGTGTGGCCGATCACCCTCTCAGGTCGGCTATGCATCATGGCCTTGGTGAGCCGTTACCTCACCAACTAGCTAATGCACCGCGGGTCCATCCATCAGTGACACCCGAAAGCGTCTTTCAAATCAACACCATGCGGTGTCGATTATTATGCGGTATTAGCACCTGTTTCCAAGTGTTATCCCCCTCTGATGGGTAGGTTACCCACGTGTTACTCACCCGTCCGCCACTCCTCTTTTCAAATGAGTGCAAGCACTCGGTAGAAAAGAAGCGTTCGACTTGCATGTATTAGGCACGCCGCCAGCGTTCGTCCTGAGCCAGGATCAAACTCTCATAATAAAAGTTGAACACAATCCGAAGATTGTTAAGCTCATTTGTTTGCTAGCATATTGCTTCGCTTTGTTAAAATTGTTGTTTGCTTTTACCGTTGTAAAAACAACCTACACATTTGGTTCGTCTTACTTTGTTCAGTTTTCAAAGGTCTACTGTGTTACCTCGCAGCAACTTTTATATCATACCAAATCTTCGATTCGATGTCAACACTTTTTTTAAAAAAGTTTCAAAGTTTTTTCTGCTTGATGTTATCGGATGTTTCGTGACAACTTCATTAGTTTACCAGGTTGTTTGTTATTTGTCAACAACTTTCTTCCTGATTTTTCAAGTTTTTTTAAAACTTGAAATGTTATTCTATTATTGCCGTTCAGCATAATTCGTCAGTGCCTTGCGACAAGATATAATATAACAAGTTTTTCTTTATTGGTCAACCATTTTTTGAAAAAATTTTAAAAGTTTTTTATCTTAACTTCTCACCATCTCTTGTATTTTCGCTTTTCTGACTCAAAATAGTTTCAATATTAGTTTTTTTAAAAAAATAGCAACGAATCCCGATCGTTCTTTATAATTTATATGAAAATAGTTCGAATTCATTTTCATTAGAATCTTTTGAGCTACCAATGTTAACAAATCCGTTTTCTTGATAGAACTGAATTAACTTCTGATTGCTACCTAAACAATCTAAACGTAACTCAGATACTTCATCAAGAAACTTTCGTTTTAAAGCACTTAACAATTCTTCTCCATATGCTTTTCCTCTGTATGTAGGACGAATGATGACGCGATGTATGTAGCATGCGGATTGGTGAAAGCCGAAATCTTTCCAAAGTAATTTATCCCATTCAGTCGGAGTTTTCCATGCAGCTGCCATTCCTATTAGTTGATTCTTACTATTATAGAAGAAATAAACTTCACCTTTAGTAACAGCTTCTTCTAATCCGTGTTTATCTTCGCCTTGTAAAACCTCTGACCATTGATTACTCCCTTGTTCTTTCAACCATTCGGCACTCTCTTTTAATACAGACATAGCAATTTGCGTTTCTCCTATTGTTACTTGTTTTAATTTCATGGCGATTTCCTCCGAAAAAAAATGTATTAAAAGAAAACGGAACAAAACTAGATTATAGCTTTGTCCCGTCTTATGTTTCTGTGATAAGAGTTGTACAGTAGTATCCTTCTCTTATTCTTTATGTACCTATTTAGTTTTAAAACATCGGGACTCCTTCAATTTCATAAGAAGCTAATAAAGTTTTTAATTTAGATGGTTTTTCCCATGCATATCTATTATCAATAGTTGGGACTACATGATCTTCATTCATTTCAAATACAAACAAAGGCATATTTTCAGCATCTGTATGAGCATTTGTTAACTCGACTAAATTAATTGAAGTAACATCTAGTTGAATTTCTTCCTTGAAAACTTGTAACATACTCGCTAAACCCGTCATATCCTCAGAAACTTTTGTTGTAACAAACGCCATTGACTCACCCACTGGATGAACAAGAAATTTTTTCGAACCATCATTTAGATTCAGCATAATAGTACCAGCGACTTTTTTGTTAGACAAAACATCCACCTCAATTAATTTTTGTTTTCAGAAACTAGGAAAATTGTACCATATTTTCTGAAAAAAAACAGATTTATTTCTCAAGTAGTGCATTCATCGCCTCGTTCCTCCAGATAGGAAGCTCATGTTCTAAGGTTTCAAAGCCGATTTTCTTATTTTTATTCGTGAAATATTTTTTACGTCGATGATTTGGTTGCTGTATTTGAGTCTCTAACGTTCTTAAAGATAAGCTGATTTTTTTTGAGTATTCGTCTATATCAATCACTTGAACTTTGACCTTTTGTCCGACAGTCAATAAACTATGAATATTTTTGGTAAAACCTGCCTGCACTTCTGATACATGTATCAACCCTTGGACCGTATCATTTAATGAAACAAACGCACCATATGGTTGTAGACCGGTTATTGTCCCGTCAAGAATCATTCCTATTTTGTATTCCATATTATTATCCTCATTTCGTTATTGCCACAAAAATAATTTTCTCATTTCAAATGATATCATGTTCCATTAAATAGTGCATGGATTTATTTCTACCATTATTAATTCTTTTTGTTCATATTTCGTTGAAACTCCATTATACTATAGTTAAGTCTCGTTTAACGAAAAATATTTTGATCTAGAAAGGAAGAATTGAATGGTAGAATTTGATACAGTCTATGAACGCCGTAACACAAATTGTTCTAAGTGGGATTCCATTAAAGATACTTATGGAGAAGATGGCTTGTTACCATTATGGATAGCTGATATGGATTTCAAAGCCAATCAGCCTGTTCTAGACGCTATAAATCGAACAGCAGAACAAGGAATTTTGGGCTACTCTCTAGCTCCTGATTCATTGTACGAAGCAATTCAACGTTGGCAGAAGCGACATCACAATTATTCCGTTAGCAAAGAAGCGATCCTATTTAACAGCGGTGTCGTGCCAAGTCTCTCTTTGGCTATTCAAGCTTACACTGAACCTGGCGATGCTATTATGATTCACGATCCAGTTTATCCTCCGTTTGCCAAAGTTGTTGAACAAAATGATCGAAAGCTAGTCCGTAGTCAATTATCAATAGATCAAGAACACTTTATTATGGATCTAGAAGAGATGGAAAAATACTTCGTTGCTGAAAACGTTCGACTATTCATCCTCTGCAACCCTCACAATCCAGGCGGACGTGTTTGGACAAAAGGTGAGCTTGAAGCTTTTGGTAAATTATGCGCAAAATATGATGTGCTCGTTGTTAGCGATGAGATTCATCAAGATTTGATTTTTGCTCCGCATGTATTTACAACATTCACAAATGTTCACTCGACATTCAAAGATTTTTCGATTACTTTGACTGCAGCAACAAAAACCTTCAACTTAGCTGGTATTAAAAACTCCATGATCTTCATCGAAAATCCTGATTTGCGAAAACAATTCGTTGAAGCACAGGAACGTAATTTTCAGAACGAAATCAACATTTTCGGTTACGTAGGAACAGAGGCTGCTTATGAACACGGTGATGATTGGTTAGATGAATTACTTGGTTATCTAAAAGAAAACATTGATATGGTTACCAATTTCTTAAAAGCTGAACTTCCTAGCGTCAAAATGATGCATCCAGAAGGTACTTACTTGATTTGGTTAGATTTTTCCGCTTTGGGTTTGACCGATGCACAACTGCAAAATCAACTCGTCCATAAAGGAAAAGTTGTTTTGAATCCTGGAATTACCTTTGGTCCTAAAGGGACGCAACACATGCGCTTAAATGTGGCCTGTCCAAAAGAAACACTGTCAGAAGGCTTACGGAGAATCAAACACTCTTTTGAATAATAAAAAAGTGAAACCAGAACCTTAATGGGTTCTAGTTTCACTTTTTTTACTTCGTTGCTGTTTATTCACTAATTTCTACTTTATCGATGACTACATCAAATGTTGGACGATCTTGAGAGTCCCTTTGTACTCCGCCGATTTCATCGACTACATCCATACCTTCTACAACATGACCAAAGACTGTGTGACGGAAATCTAACCATGGTGTTCCACCTTTTTTGTAGGCTTCAATTACTTCTGTTGGGAATCCGGCACCTTCTAGTTGCCCCATCATATTTGCTGGAACATTTTGATTGTTTACGATAAAAAATTGGCTACCGTTAGTATTTGGACCAGCATTTGCCATTGATAGTGCACCACGTAAATTGAACACATCTTTAGAAAATTCATCTTCGAATTTTTCGCCATAAATACTTTCGCCGCCCATACCTGTTCCGGTAGGATCGCCACCTTGGATCATGAAATCAGGAATAACACGGTGAAAAATCACCCCATCATAATAGCCCTTTTTCGCTAGTTGAACAAAGTTTTCAACTGTTTTTGGTGCTTGTTCTGGGAAAAGCTGAACAGTAATGTCTCCGCGGTTGGTTTTTATCACGGCTTTAGGGCCTTTTGCATTTGCTAAATCTAATTGTGGAAATTCTGACATCGTTATTTCCTCCTCGTTATTTTTTACTTACTTATAATATCATAAACAACTTCACTTGAAAATTCCATTATCTTTGCTATTCTTTTAAGAGAAGCTTTTTTTCACAAACTCTTACTTGCTTTTTTCTGTTACAAGTGATATTTTGTGAAAAACGATATACTACATTGTTGCTTTCATTTATATAGATGAAAACTTTTTTATTATAGAAACTGGAGGAAATTTTGATGTCTGATTCAAAAAATATATATGATCTAACGATTGTTGGCGCTGGTCCTGTCGGTCTTTTTGCCGCTTTTTATGCTGGTATCCGCAAAGCAAAAACTAAAATAATTGATAGTTTGCCTCAACTTGGTGGACAACTTTCTACGCTTTACCCCGAAAAATATATTTATGATGTTCCCGGTTTTCCCGCAATCAAAGCCAGCGAACTGATTGGAAATTTAGAAAAACAAATCGCTCCATTTGCCCATGAGACTTGTTTGGAAGAAGAAGTGCGAAATTTGGTTCAAGAAGATGGCTACTTACGCATTGAAACAACAAAAGGCGTTCACTATTCTAAAGCTGTTATTTTCGCTATCGGAAATGGGTCCTTCCAACCTCGACGTCTCATGATCGATGGTGCAGCAGAACTTGAAGGAAATCATGTTCATTATTATGTGACAGATATGAATAAATTCTCTGGTAAAAAAGTTGCTATAGCTGGTGGTGGTGATTCTGCTATTGATTGGGCTTTGATGTTAGAGCCGGTTGCAAAAGAAGTATCGATCATCCATCGTCGTCCTGAATTTCGTGGTCATGAACACAGTGTAGAGAATTTGAAAAATTCTAAAGTATCTATTTATACGCCTTATGTTATTGATCAACTTTTAGTAGAGAATAACGCATTCAAAGGTATTCAATTGAAAGAAACAAAAGCAGATAATTTTGAAAAGCTAGACTTAGATTCTTTGATCATCAACTACGGTTTTACGTCATCATTGGGGCATTTAAAAGACTGGGGTTTAGATGTTAGCCGAAACGCTATTGAAGTCAACTCAGATATGTCGACAAATATTCCTGGTGTTTACGCTGTTGGTGATATTTGTAACTATGATGGCAAAGTAAAACTGATAGCAACAGGTTTCGGTGAAGCTCCCACTGCTGTCAATAATGCATTGCACTTTATTAAACCCAACACAAGAACTCAGCCAATGCATAGTACTAGTTTATTTGAAGGAAAAGAAGCAAAAATGCTTTAATAAAAAATAAAACGCTCCTTTAAAAGGCGCGTTTTATTTTTTATCCCATTTCTTCTTGCCATTGCACAATCGCTTTTTTTATATTTTCAACCAGTTCTTCTGGTGTTGCACCCGTAATTCGTTCTCCTTCAAATAAAACAAAGAATGTTTGAGCACAAAGAACACATTCATTCATGCAAGAATAAGAAATTACATCACCATTTTCTTCAATAAATAGATCATTCATTAACAGCTCTGCACCTTTAGCTAAATTTTGTTCACAACATTCTATTAGAGGGTTCATTGATTTTCTCCTTGCAATTTTCTCTGTAGATAGTATACCATTGATGTATTATAAGTTTAAAAATGATGCATCGGAGGTTTTTATTTTGGTCATAAAAGGTGAAACATTAGAACAAAAGGCGCGTCAATTATTGAAAGAACGCGGTGTCGAGATGGAAGATTTGGCGGAATTGGTTTTATTTTTACAAAAACCTTATATAGAAGATCTTGATGTAGCAACTTGTATTGAACATATTGATAGTGTGTTATCAAAACGCGAAGTGCACAACACGATCATCACTGGTATTCAATTAGATATTTTAGCTGAAGAAAAGAAATTACTTCATCCTTTACAAGAAATTTTAGAAGAAGATGAAGGTTTATACGGTATTGATGAAATTTTAGCACTTTCAATCGTTAATGTTTATGGTTCGATCGGTTTTACAAATTATGGCTATATCGACAAAGTAAAGCCTGGTATTTTAGCTAAGTTAAATTCTCATGAAGGACCGCAAGTCAATACTTTTTTAGATGATATTGTTGGCGCAATTGCGGCAGCCGCAGCTAGTCGATTAGCTCACTCTCAGCCAGATAAAAGTAGAATCACACAATAATCATTCGTAAATAGAGTAAGGGTAGAAAATTATTGATATCTAAGTTTTAGGTACATAAATAAAATTTTCTGCTCTTTTTTATATTTTTTACAGCTTTTCAATTGCTTCGTTAGTAAGATGTCCATTATAATAAGTTTAAAGTATGCAACATATTATATACTTATGTTTAAAGATACCACTATAGGCTAAAAGAGTTTCTTCTGATTTTAAATGAGCACATTTTTTCAGTCGTTGATTTTCTTCCCCAATAGATAAATCAAAAGCCTATAGTGGTAAACTTTATTCAACATCCCCTAGAGTTTAAATCGTACTTATTTAAATTATAGTTGTACGATCAACAAGGATATTAAAAACAATAGATAGAAGTAAAAAAATAAAAAAACGGTATCAGAATTCCTTCCAATACCGTTGTATCGTTCAATAAGTAAACGCTGGCATGTTCATCATCTCGTGTATTTTTAGGGGTAGATATTTTCCTAAAAATTGAGTACAATGAATCATGTCAGTGCTTTTGCATTGACGAGGGCAACTTGATCGGTCAGTGTCTGCTGACTTTTCAGGGCTTCGTAGTTTGGCGGCCACCAAACTGTGAAGTGCCTTTTTTATTTTATTATTTCACTTCTATCATGTACTCATTGTACAAGATGAGTGAATGTTTCGTCAATGATGATTCTGCTTATTTTTCCCTTGAAAAACAATCGTTCTTAAAAAAATAATAGGGCCAAGGCTTTCCTCATTATTTTTTGATTAGTAGAAATTCTTATTAACCGATTAATACTTCACTTATATTCATTTGAACTTAGTTATCCTAATTATTGATTTGTCGATACAGCCATTTTTAGTGCTTGCACAGCATCAAAGTGTTGGATCGTATAGACGATTGTCCCTTTTTGCCAAACAACTGAATTGTTCTGATAGCTATCGCTAACGCTAGCTGTTAAAGAAATCTGTCCAACATTTCGAGGTGCTGGAAGCATCGCTGTTTCTAAATATGCAACGGCTTCTTTCGCTAAAGGTTCACCAACTTCTCCTCCAATATTGGAAGCTCTGACAACCATACTCCAATTGCCTTCTTGCCACGATAGAAAAGTAGAGCCTGCCGCACCTTGTTGATAGCCTTTGATTCCATAACCAAGATCAATTGGATTTCCCCCATTATCAATAATTTGATTAACAGCGGCGGCGGCTTCTGCATCTGATCCATAAGATTTTTTCTCGAATGATGCAATTGGTTGCAACTCATTGACCGCGAGATCATTCACTGCAATTGCATTAGCTTCAGCATAATACAATACTCTAAAGTTTCCTTGATCAGCGGTACTTGTCGTTGCGGCAGTTAAATACTCTGCTGTTTGACTTGTTAATATAGCTTGCGGCAATGAATTGTTTGGAAACTCTTGATTAAGTTGCCCTAAAACCGCCTCTGCTTGTTTTTCCGGTGTGTTATTTTCTGATTTTGCAGGCGCTTTACTTTCTTTCGCTTCAGAAGTTTTCGCAGAAGAAGATGACTTTTGGGTTGTACTAGATTTTTCGGTGTTTTTACTCGTCGCTGTAGTTGTTTGACTTGTTTTTTCAGTACTTTTAGCTGTCGTTGAACGTTCGGTTGTTTGCCCTTTTCCTCCACAAGCAGCTAGAGATACACCTGCTAGTAATATAAATGAATAGATGAATTTCTTTCTCATTTTTTTCCCCTCCTAAATGTTCCTTTTCTTTAGTTTATCATTAAATAGTAGAATACTCACTTCATAAAGATTATTATGAGTAAGATGGATATTCGGACGATACAATAGCAAAAAAAAGAATGCATATTCCATCTTCTAAACGCCCGAAGCCGCTGAAGGAATACCATTCTCGTGGGATTTGAACCTATAACCTACTAATTTTAAACTATATGCACAATAGTTTAAAACGAGTTTTATCCTCTTTAATAAAATCAGTCTAAAATGTATAGCCAATTATATCTATTAAGTTATTGGACTAATCGCTATAACTACATCCTCTTTACCTGATTTTTTAAAGAATGAGATGATTGTGTCTGCTTCCAACGTCTTTACAACGTCCGTTGCATCATCAAATACAAAACCATCTAAAACGTTATTAATAAATCCTGTTGTTTCATTAATATCCTGTATTTGACAAAAAACTTTACCTTCTCCTACAATTTCCAATTTGTATTCGCCATTTATTGAATCTGGAATAAAAAAATGACCATAAGTATTTTTTAGACGAATACTTCTATCTTCTTCTATAGGTAAATATTTTTCTTTTGAAGGCGTTAAATGAACTGAACTGTTTTTGGGTGTTTGAACTTTGTTCGTATTATAGAATGCTTGATTATTTATAACATCCTTTCGATTTAAATGTTCATTCCCTAAAAAGAACTCTTTGCTGCTAATCTCAGATACATCATAAAATCCTGAAGATAACTTCTCAGAATCCGACAAAACTGTATACGTTCTATTCCTCTGTAGAACCACTCTTTTTGCTGGATTTTTTTCATATGTGAAAATATCGGATGAACTGTTATTATTGTATAGTCTTCTCCCAACCAAAATAATCAAACATGCACATACAATAAATAAAAACATTTTTCTCATGAAACAATACTCCCATCTTTAATCACAACAATAGTATCGCATAATTCTTCTATATCTTTTTTATTATGACTCGCGATAACAATGATTCTGCCACTCGTTTTCAGTTCGTCTATAAGTTGATAAAATTTGTCAATTGCGTCATCATCCAGACCATTCGTTGGTTCATCTAACAATAATACTTTTGGGTTTTCAAATATAGCCTGAGCAATGATCAATTTTTGTCTCATACCTAATGAATATTTTTTTACAGGTCTTCGATCATTGGGATCCAGTCCCACCTTAGTTAAAGCCAGATCTATATCTTTTTTATTGGCAATTTTGTTAATTTCGGAAAGAAGTTTTAAATTATTGACTCCACTGATAGATGGTTCCAGACCTTCATGTTCAATAATCAAACCTAAGCTTGGCAAAAAATCGAAATCTTTCCCTAAGATCTGATCATTATAAGTAATCGTGCCTTCTTGAACGCGAATCAATCCTGAAATTGCACGTAATAACATTGTTTTTCCAGAACCATTTTGTCCAATCAAACCGTAAACATGGCCTTCCTCGAAAGTAAGACTTACGTTTTTTAATACAGAATACTTCTTTATTTTTTTTGAAATACGATCCACAACTAACATTTCTATTCCTCACAAATAATTTATTTTTTTTGCTGCGACATAATGAGCTACTATGAATATACTTATTAATAAAATAGCCCAATAAAAAAAGGAAAAGCTTTCTCTCCCAACTCTAGTTAGGTAAAAAGGAAATTTTAGTACCCCTCCCACTATAGGTATAGTTGAAAATACGTTGGAAAAAACGACTGCTCCCAGAATGTATGCATTCACTAGTAATAAGGTAAAGTAAAGATTTCTACTAACAAAAAGAATCAATGTAGAAAATAACCCTATCGTAACTATTACTATGAATTGACTTAAATATTCGCCTGTAATGATCAAATTGGGCGTTACTGTTTTTCTAATAGCAATAACCAGAACTATAGTACTTATATTAAGAATTAAATGAATAAAAACTCTTTGTAAATAATCGTTCATCACTTGTTTACGATGCTTATATCTAACTAAAGAATAGCTAGTAAACGTTTGATTTATTATACGAAAACACGAAAGTATCAACCCTGTATACATATAACTATAGAGCAAAAACCATGACAAAAGTTCTTTTAATGAATAGTTCTCAGACAAACCAACAATTAATGAAAAATCATTTGCTTTCTGATAATTAAAATCGCCATCAAAAAAAAGAAATAATAGCAATAAAACAATTCTTTCAACATACTTCATAAAAAATCCTTTCTGGTAAATAGCTCATAATTCAGAATACATTGAGCTAATGGAATGGTTATTAATATCGGCAGATATATAACACTATTGGTCTCAACATTTAATACATAATAAATATAACTCAAATTAAAGAATGAAAAGTAATCTTTAAAAAGAAAATAGCTGCCCATTATTAAAGATACTGATAAAAAGCTATTCATGAACTTCCTGTTGCTTCCGTTTATGAGTTCAATCAACATATAAAATTGAACCGAAATAATAGACATAAGAAAAAAAATCAGCGTTTGCTTTGTATATTCAGATAACACAATTCGGTCAGGAAATATAAAAAATACTGGTAGACCTATTAAAAAATAGACTATTAAGAATTTGCTGATTTCAAGAAGTATTCTAAGGCACTTACAGAAATATAGACGCTTTTTTGTCATCCTTACATCTTTATAAACAATATTATCTGGTACAAAAACAGCCAAAGAAAAAAGCAACAACGGTATCAAAAAAAGAATGAAAAGTGAGAGATCGTAATAAGAAAAGTAGTTTGTCATCTGTTCCAAAACATTATTTTTATCACTTATTTTGGTCAAAAATTGAGTACTGTACAACATAAGTAGAATAATAACTTGAATCCCCGTTCCCGTTAAACTTTTTTTATACAAAATCATATTGTAACCACCATTTTTTTTGAATAACCAGGCAGACCGTCAGTAATAATACACTTGAGATAAAGTACAACATTTTTGATGCAATAGAATATTCTGTAAATGGTTGAAAAAGAATCATGATAGACGGGGTAATACTAATTAGCAGATACCAAAGACTAATAACAATAAAAACTGTATAGTAAAACGACTTAGTAAAAATATTAATTGTGGCAATCATGACACTCATACATCCAGCCGTCAAAGCAACCATAGTTATATGTAGAATGTTCGACAGTTCTGGGTGGCTAAGCTCCCAAAGAATGGAATCATAAAAAAATCGTTGAAAGTCCACTAGCTTTACGGATTGTTCAATCATAAAAGGAACGGTTGTTTCTTTTCTAAAAATGATTGTTACAAATACGTAATTAAGTACCATTGGTATAAATATCAAACTAAATCCATAAAGAAAATTGACTTGATTATATACTTTCCAATAATATTTACGATTAGTTCTTCCTATTACAGATAATACATTTCCAGAATTAACATCCGCAAGCACCCAAGCACTGGTACCGAATATTAGGTATATAGGCAATAACCACAATACTAACATTTGAGCATAGTGACCTTCCGAATTCCCAGCCAAAAACGTGGAGTAATTCGGGTCATATCCACCAAATGATTGATACAATAAAAATGGATCGAGTAACACTAACGAAAAAAAAAATAGGAAGATAAAGCAACTTCGTTTATCGCTAAGTAGACGTTTATAAAAATAACTCATTTTTTAGCTCCTTTACAAAAATATAGTAGAGCTTATGCTCTACTATAGAATAATCTTAACTATTTTATGGACGATGTAATAGTTGTCTGCCAGAGATAATATAAGCAGTCTCTTCATCCCATTTACCGTAACAAGGGTAACTTGCATTGTTGTAATTATTATTTTCTGCTGTTAACCTTACTCTCTGTTTACTCGCTGATGAATAAGCCGAATTGAAAGATTTAGCCCCTCCAGCTTGCACATTGTATGCCTTAGAGACATTTTCACCATTTGATTTCTCCAACCAAAAACGGGTATAAGTCATCCATCCCTCACCAGAAGAAGTTAATTGAGTAAACCAAGCTCTATCCCGATCAGTCGTTTGTCGATAACGTGTTTCTGTGTATGAATTTTTTTGCTTTGGTTTAATTGTAAAAGAAAAATCAATATAGTTTGTCTGGTAAGCAGCATAAGCTTTTGCTGTAAATCCCATTGAAATTATCACTAACAGACAAGACATTAACCCTAGTACCTTTTTTTCATTTTTCATCCCACTAAAATTATTGAATTCCAATAAAATCCAAAGAATTATCATAACATCAAATATAAAAATAGTCAACTTAGTCATTCATTTTGTTTTAAAGGTTGGTTTATTGAAAATACAAACCCTCCATAAAGTAACTATTTTAAAAACTCTTAAATATTTGCCAACTCCATCAGAACATTTTTTATATTATTCTTTGTAAAAACTACTTTATTTTTTAATGGAAAGATTAACTCTTAAGCATGCATAAACCAAATGGTGACACTTCCAACTTATTCATACTATTCATCCTTGTAATGCTCGATTCTAATTTAGAGAGTGCAGTGTCTTTTTATTTAGTTTTATTCAGCTTATTTTCAAAAAATTTTCTAACATTTTTTTACTGGGGAACTAGCACTTTCTAGTAGGTTTTGTGCTTTCATTTTTAAGATATCATTTGAACTTATTAGGCTCTTATATTCTTCTGAATCAAATGACCTCAGTGAATCTAGTGAATACTAAATGACAGCATCACTATCATTCCTTAAACTTAAAAGGAATATAAAACCATTCATTCCTGCATCTTCATCAATACAGTAAGCTACTCGTATTTTCCATAAGTCACTATTAGCATCAATATTTTTATACATTTCCTCCCAATCACTTTGAGTAAAATTATTCAATAATTCTTGTGCTTGCATAAAAGCATAGTCATATCAAAAGTCTTCTGATGAATCTTCGTTAATAAAATCTAGCAAATAGCTATCCAATTTTTCAAACATCATTTGCACTATCCTTTCTAAATCTATTTTATCGGGTCAAATCGTGGAGTGGGTTTTCCCCCAACAGGATAGTCAGAAATTATTTCGTTCCCTTTATTCATTACATCAATTTCTACTCCGTTAATTTTCCCTCTGTGAAGTATTAATCCATCGCTGCTCCGTTATCCAATAGCATTGGAATTACTAACTTCATGAATAGAGTAAATAATATTTTTATCTGACTAGCCATTAGGAAACATTGTGCTTGTTTTTATTTTTGAAATATTTCCATCTGGAAATTGCTTCGTATATTTTATAACTTTAGTTCCATCTGGATTTACTTTTATAGTTTCCGTGGCAAAATTTGGATTAGCATCATTGTTATTTGGTGAGTGTCCTCCGTTAATTCGATTTGAAGTTCCTTTACGTTGTCCCTCTAACTATCTCATGTGTTAAGGTTGCTTTAGCCCTACTGGCTTTCTTACCAACAACAGCCCCTTTCGTTCCTTTAAATACTTGAACCCCTTTGTACGTGCCATACGCTGCTAATGCTACATCCACAATTCCTGATAATCCTCGTGAAATATGCTCTCTCGTAGATAACTCTTCACCTGTGAGCAGATCTTTCCCTCGCACAGCGTCACTGATATCTTTTCCGCCTGAAGCCAGTCCCCAAGCAACAACCATGATCGGCCATGGCAACATCACTCCTACTGCTATCTTTGCGCCATTTACCACTATCAGCATTGCCAAGCCTTCTACTTGTTCATTTCTGGAGTAGTAGTCAAACGACGTGTCCAAAAAAGCCATATTCTTGTACTCTTCAAAGCTGACCTCGCCAATTTGTGGCTTCATCTGGTTATATTCTACATGAAGATAGTCCGTTAAGGTGAATTATTGCCTAAAAGATCTTCTAACGTGACTTTCATTTTTGTCGCTTCTACGCCTGCACTATTTACTCCGTTAGAAAATTAATAACATGTTCAACGTTTACTTTAGCATTCAATTCTTTTTTTATAAAATCTTCTTTCTTCACTCCTTATTTTTGATACACGAAAAAACGTTATTAGTGTTTTTCGCTCACTAATAACGTTTTAATAACTGAACTTACTATACTTCAAATAAACATTCAAAAAGACTAGAAAAGTCCTTTAAATTTTTGTACAATAAATACAGCTAGCTTTTGTTAGACGTTGGCAACTTGATTAGTGAGTTACAGCTTACTAGCCAAGGCTTTACTATTCGACACCAATCGGATAGTAAAGTGCCTTTTTCATTTAATTTTCAATGTAACTTTCAGCATCATCAATAAAAAATGTTAATTTCAAATCAGGATACTTTTTATCAAGTTCTCTTAAACAAGAAATAAATTTCCTGCTTTGTAATTTTTCGGAAACATCATCAAAAACCGAACTAATTAATAACACATCTTCTTTAGAACAGTTTTTCAAATAATTGATAGTTTCACCTTCACTTATGGATAAAATATTGGTCAAGTTTGCCCAACTTTTTTCAAGTCCAAAATCATCTTCTTCATTTATACTTCTTCGTTTCTCTAAATTTTCTTTAATTTGATTAGATATATTCATAATTTTTCTCCCAATTAAATAATTATTTATGGTTGTTTTGTACCATCTGGAAAAATAGTTCCAATTTTTCCATCAGTTTTTATTACACCAACTCGTACACCATTATAATCTCCAAAAATAACTTCACCATTTTTAGCACTTGCAAAGTTTGGTTGGCTAGCAATCTGTTGTCCTGCAGTCTCTATATCTTTACTTGTCCAATTTTCTGGAAACCATGATTGTCCTGTTCCAGTACGTTTAGATGGTGTTTTATGGTGTGGTACATTTCCAGTTCTAACACCATTAGGATAAGTTTTTTCAATATTTACTTCAAAACCATTTTCTTTTAGGAAATCAATGTTAGATTGACCATGTCCGCCACCTTTCATTTTAGACACTTTTCCTGTAGAAGGATTGACAGTAAAATCTCCGACATCGGCATGTTTCAAACTTTGTTCTGGAATTTCAACTTTAGGAACTTTAGCTCCACTGGCTTTCTTATTAGTATTTCTAAGTTTAACATTTTGCGTTTTTCCTACATTAATTACGCCTTTGGCCATCACACCGATTGTAATCATGCTATTCGCTAACAAGGAAGCTTTTCCAAGCATTTCCGCTTGAGTTAGTTTCTTCCCTGTCACACTATCAATCCCCGTAGCTAATTCTTTTATCAGGGTCGCATTTTGCTCATAGAATAATTCATCCACACCTTTTTGGCGATTGCCTTGAATGAAACTTAAGCCATATTTATCAATCATTCGGCTAAGCCATTTATTATAGGCAAGAGTTACATCAATATCTGCGGCAGTGGCGGACGTCTTTCCTTTTTTCACCCACATCCACATTTTACCATACCCTAAATCAATTAATCTGTATTCTCGATCACCTACATCTGGTTGTCTATCCTCATTGAGATCCTTTTCTTTCAGTTGATTAAACCAACTCTTATCTGTTCCTTTTGGCAGTTGATATGTCCCGTCACGATTAACAACTGTATTATTCAGTATCATGACACCTTGCATGGCAATCTTCATATCGTTTAAGCTAGTGGCAAAAAGACTATTCGTTTGTGAAGAAAACTGATGCAGCTTTTCTACCTTCTTTTGTAATTCTCGGATATCCTCTTCAAACGTATTCGATATACGATTCAGCTTGTTTTGAACATCCAACAAGGCATCTAAGACTTTCGCAACAGGATTATTTCTCGACAACGCTCTAGCAACTGCTGCAGAAGCGTCAACGGACGCTTTCATTGCTTTTTTTGTCGCAATTTGTTGATTCAGCTTATCTTCATCTAGCGTTCCTTCACTTGATATGTTCTGATCAGCGTTAGTATATGTTTGTAGCTCTTGCTCAATACGATCCATCGCTGATGTTACTTTACTAATAGTCGGTAAAACTAAGTCACTAAAGAGACCTTTTCCTGCGGTATAAGCAGCACCAGAGAGCGTTTTGCCATCTACTGCAGCAATCACTTTTTGACTACCTGCTTTTAGTTGTTGAGAAGCCTCTTTCCCACTTTGGAGATTCTTTTTTAATGCACTGATTAATTGTGCTGAGTCCGAGCTAGAATAAATTAATCCCAAGGAATTTCACCTCTTTTTCTATAGAGCTCTTCGGTTTCATCATCGAGAACTTTTCTTTGTTTCGTATAACTTTCAGAGAGTTCTTCCACAGCTTCGCTTAATTGACGTTTAAAAAAGTGTTCTTGTTCTTCGGTTTTTCTTTGTAATCGAAGGTTTTCTGGGTTTTCACGAAACTCTTCATCATTTAGCATGCTAAGTGTGCGATACCCTCTCTGTAAATCATCTTGCAACTGTTGCAAACTATCTTCTATTTTTCGTTGGTCATTTTTTAAGTTATCAACGCTGTTTTCCTTCTCGATGATTAAACGATTATATGTTGCTCGTTCTTGTTCATTCTTATCCATGCTACAACCCCTTAAAACTTGATCTTACTATCTTCAATTGCCATGATTTCAGCTATCTTTGGAAATTTCTGACTCTGTTCTTTCACACAATCAACTAGTTGCGATAAATCCGATAGTAATTGATTCGTCACTTCTGTTCCTTTTTTCATACTACTGATGTTGCTTTTACCCAGAGAAACGTGAGTTCCTTTATTTACAGATACAGCGTTAATTCCTGTGGTTGCTCTAGTAGCAGCTCCAACATCTGAAGCAATATTCACCATTCGTTCCCTCCTTAATCTTGAGCGTAGTTCAAATTAATTTTACCATATAATCAAGATATCTGACATTCGTTAGAAAATTTTTTTTACTTATTTCATTCATTTTTCTTAAGATAGTTGATAATTTTACTCTGTTTGTAGATTATATTAGAATTATCAGTTTAATTGTTTATACTACAGTTTTTTATTAATCTCCTAAACTCACATTTGCTTGTATTAAATAGCTTCTAAATTCATTTTGATTGCTTTATATTAATCAACGCATTAATTTGTTGTGATACCAAAAATAAAACACCTAAAAGATATCCTTTAATAGGAACATCCTTTAGGTGTTCTTTTACTCATTGTAGCTTACTTTTTGAAGCAGGTGCCTCTATTCCAGAGGTAAAAGAACGTTTGGGACACAGCGATATAAAAACAACGATAAATACTTACACCCATGTAACTAAGAAGACTAAAGATGAGACTGCACAAAAGTTTGCAAACTATATGAGTGTTATCTAATTGTATTCAAAACCGTATTCAAATAAAAAAACGGAAGGCATAAACGTCTTCGAAATGCTTTCGCACCGACGTTTATCCTTCCAAGGGTTTGGCACCCAATGGGTCGTAAGGGGCTCGAACCCATGACCCGCTGATTAAGAGTCAGCTGCTCTACCAACTGAGCTAACGACCCAAATAATTAGTACTTAAATAGTGTAGCACTTGAAAGTTGTTTATTCAAGAAAAAACGTCAGATACAACGAAATAAGTTACGACTGGTTTATCTCATTATACCTAACTTTTTTACTCTCCTTGTTCTTTTTTTACAGGACATGTGGTGTGACAATCATCACAGCTCTCTCCTTTTTTGATTCGAGAATAGATAACATATCCAGCTGCGCCAAAAATCATTACTGCTAAAATAAACGTGGCCATGTTTTTACCCTCTTTCTAACGTTGCCATTGTAATAACTGGTTCTTCTTTTATCTTTGGTTTTCTCACTAAATAATACCCCATGATAATCAATAGTAGTGTTGCAATCAGTATCCCCACTCCAATATGACCATTCTCAAAGATCACATGCCCAAATTGATAAATAATAAAACTAACCACATACGCTAAACCACATTGATATCCAATCGCTCCCCAAGTCCATTTCAAATTGCCCATCTCTCTTCTGATTGCACCAATTGCTGCAAAACACGGGGCACACAATAGATTAAAGACTAAAAATGAATAGGCCGCAACTGGAGTGAAGGCTCCTTGTAACGCAGACCAAACTTCCACGCCATCCTCCGAGACTTCCCCTACATGTCCGAATAAAATACCAAATGTACCGATCACGTTTTCTTTTGCAACTAAACCTGTTATCGTAGCAACTGCACCCTGCCAAGTGCCCCAGCCAAGTGGTGCGAATATTGGTGCAATGACTTTCCCTAAATTGGCTAAGATACTTTGATCCGCTTCTGCTTCTTGCAAAGTAAACGTATAGGTAGACGTAAACCAAATAATGATACTCATCACGAAAATAATTGTTCCTGCTTTCTTCACAAATGATTTACTGCGATCGTATGCGTGACGAAGAACACCACGTAATTGCGGCATATGATACGCTGGTAATTCCATGATAAATGGAGCTGGATCACCTGAAAACGAATGTGTTTTCTTCAATGCAATCCCCGATAATACGATTGCTGTGATCCCAATAAAATAAGCGGATGGAGAAACCCAACTACTTTTTGGAAAAAAGGCACCTGCAATCAAGGCAATGATTGGTAGTTTTGCTGAACAGGGCATAAACGTAGTAACCATGATCGTCATCTTACGGTCTTTTTCATTTTCGATCGTACGACTAGCCATGACACCTGGTACGCCACAACCTGTTGCAATCAGCATCGGGATAAACGATTTTCCTGATAACCCAAATTTTCTAAATAAGCGATCCATCACAAAGGCAATTCTTGACATATAGCCACAATCTTCTAAGAAGCCTAAACATAGAAACAGCACTGCTAACTGTGGTAAAAATCCCAGTACAGCACCCACCCCAGCTATGATTCCATCTAAAATCAAACGTTGCATCCAAGGTGCTACTTGCCAATTAGCTAATAAACCTTCAACGGTATTGGGAACAAGATTTCCAAACAATTCATCATTGATCCAGTCAGTCCCCATCGTGCCTACAGTTTGAATTGCTAAATAATAAACAAACCACATAATCACAGCGAAAATGGGTAAAGCCAACCAACGATTTGTCACGATTCGATCGATTTTATCACTAGTATTGAATGTGATTTCATTTCTCTCGATAGAACACAGAGCCGTTAAGCGAGTAATGAATTCGTAACGTTCATTAATGACAATCGATTCACTATCATCCCCGAAAACTTGTTCTGTGATTTTAATAATTTCTTCTATTTCATCTTGCTGCGCTGAACTCAATACTAGCTCTTTTATGACTCTAGTATCTCTTTCAAACAATTTGATACTGTACCACCGAGCTTGTCTTTCCAGTACACGGTTCCCTAAAACAGCTATAATTTCATTTAGGGCTGCTTCTAAACGATTATCATAAGTTGGATAGTTAAATTCTTTTGGGAAGGTTTCTGTTTCTTTTACTGCTTTTGTTATCAACGCCTCCAGTCCTCGATTTTTTAGGGCGCTAACTCCTAGTACATCCACACCTAAACCATAAGCGAGTTTTTCACTATTGATTTTTTTCCCAGATTTATCTAAAATATCCATCATATTTAACCCAACAACAACGGGAATCCCAGTTTCCATCAATTGAGTTGTCAGATACAAGTTTCGTTCTAAATTTGTAGCATCAACGATATTAATAATCACGTCAGGGTCACCACTTAGTAAATAGTCTCTGGCAACCACCTCTTCTGGTGTGTAAGGAGATAGAGAATAAATACCTGGTAGATCCTGAATCGTTATCTGTTTATTTTTTTTAAGCTTTCCTTCTTTTCGTTCAACAGTAACACCCGGCCAATTTCCTACATATTGATTTGCGCCTGTTAACGCATTGAATGTCGTTGTTTTCCCACTATTGGGATTTCCTGTCAACGCAATATGCCGTTCTTCCATTCCTTATCCTTCTTTCTGCACCAAGACTAGTTCTGCTTCATTTTTTCTTAACGTTAATTCGTATCCACGAAGATTGATTTCAATCGGGTCCCCTAAAGGCGCCATTTTTCTGACTAGTAAATCCACCCCTTTTGTTAGTCCCATATCCATTAATCGTCTTTTAACAGCACCTTGTCCATGAATCCCAATGACGCGAGCTTTCTCCCCCACTGTTAATTGATCGAGCGATAGCCAATTTTCCTCATTGATACTTTTTTCTACTATTGTAATCTGCTGCAATACAGATACATTAATCGCAATTCGACTATTATGTAGCAAAACGATCCCATTCTCCCTAGAATAATTCACCAATACCACTTTTCCTCCTGAGACAAAACCAAGGTTATTTAGATGTTTCTTGGCAAAACCTTCCGCTTGAATTCCTTCAATTGTATAAACCTTATTCAACTTTGCTTGTGCCAATGTCAACATTTAGTGATCCTCCTATTTTAAAAGCCAGTATCTTGTAACATAATTCATCCCAATCTTTTCCCTGTTTAAAGCGAACTATTGTGAAAAAGTTTCAATCATTCTCCCATTGATACTGATAATCGTTCTCATCAAGTATACCTTTTTGTGAGACTTAAATCAATGTTCTTTCTACCTATAGTAAGAAAATACTCTCCACGCTGATTTGCCTCAATTTTTGTAGTGTGTCTTACTTTCATTCACCACTATATCTTGTGCTTTAGCTCCCATATTTTCTAATTCAAAATTTAATAAATTTCTTTTTTTAGCACAAAAACAGCTTGAAAAGTCGCCTAAATCTAGAGATTACGAGCTTTCATATTTCTTTCAAAAACACAAAACATGGTATTCAGACAAAAAACAACCACAATATGTAGTGCCTAACTGTTGACTTTTTTCGTGAGAGATTTATACTAGTGAAGTAAACTAATTGAGGGGGAATTAAAAATGAACGTAAAAATCTTTTCTAAAAATAATTGTATCCAATGTAAAATGGCAAAACGCTTTTTGAGCGAGAATAATATAGCATTTGAAGAAGTAAATATCGATATCCAACCAGACGCGATCGAATGGTTAAAAGAACAAGGATTTCAAAGTGTTCCGGTTATCACTTCTGACGCTACAACAGTTGTAGGATTTCGTCCTGATCAATTAAAACAATTGGCTAGCTAAAATGAAAATTGTTTATTTTTCAGTCACTGGACAAACCAGACGCTTCATTAAAAAATTGGATTTAGCAGCTTACGAAATTGAGCCTGCGAATCCTTTTTTTGAGATAAATGAGCCTTTTGTTCTAGTCGTTCCTACTTATGACCAAGAGATCACTGAAGTAGTGAACGATTTTCTTGATTACAAAAGTAATCGAGAAAACTTACAAGGCGTTGCAGGAGGCGGCAACCTTAATTTCGCAGAATTATTTGTATATACAGCCAAAGACATAGCACGTGATTACAACGTTCCGATGCTTTTTGCATTTGAATTTAGCGGTACGAACGAAGACGTGGAATCCTTTAAGAAAGTAGTGAATGAACTTGAGTCTAAAAGAAATTAAAGATGTTAGCTATTTTAAGCTGAATAACGAGATCAACCGTCCCGTTGATGGACAAATTCCTTTACATAAGGATAAAGAAGCTTTGGAAGCTTTCTTCAAAGAAAATGTTCTTCCTAACACAAGAACCTTCAATACTATAGAAGAAAAAATCAATTACTTGATCGACAATGATTATTTAGAAACCGCCTTTATCGAAAAATATTCTATGGCTTTTATTGAACAATTATACACATTTCTTGATGAACAGCAGTTTGAATTCAAATCATTCATGGCCGCTTACAAGTTTTATTCACAATATGCGCTTAAAAACAACGAAGGAACTGAATACTTAGAAAGTTATGAAGATCGTGTCGCTTTTAATGCATTATATTTCGCTGATGGCAATGAAGAATTAGCTTTAATTTTAGCTGATGAAATGATTCATCAACGTTACCAACCTGCAACGCCTTCTTTCTTGAATGCTGGGCGTAAACGTCGCGGTGAGCTTGTTTCTTGTTTCTTGATCCAAGTAACAGATGACATGAACAGTATCGGCCGTTCAATCAACTCCGCTTTACAATTATCACGTATTGGTGGCGGTGTGGGTATCACATTAGCAAACTTACGTGAAGCAGGTGCTCCGATCAAAGGATACGAAGGAGCTGCCAGCGGCGTGGTTCCTGTTATGAAATTGTTCGAAGATAGTTTTAGCTATTCTAATCAATTAGGTCAACGTCAAGGTGCTGGAGTTGTGTATCTAAACGTTTTTCATCCAGATATCGAAATGTTTCTATCTACAAAAAAAGAAAATGCGGATGAAAAAGTTCGTGTGAAGACATTATCTTTAGGTGTTGTGGTTCCTGATAAATTTTATGAATTAGCTCGCAATAATGAAGATATGTATTTATTCAGCCCATATAGTGTAGAACGTGAATATGGCGTACCGTTCTCTTATGTTGATATTACAAAAGAATATGACAACCTAGTTGCCAATCCAAAAATTCGTAAACGTAAAATCAAAGCACGTGACTTAGAAAATGAAATTTCTAAATTACAACAAGAATCTGGCTACCCATATATCATCAATATTGATACAGCCAATAGAAGCAATCCAGCTTATGGCAAAATCATCATGAGTAACTTATGTTCAGAAATTTTACAAGTTCAAACACCATCTGTTTTGAATGGCAAACAAGAGTATGAAACACTTGGGACAGATATCAGCTGTAACCTAGGTTCAACGAACATCGTCAACTTAATGGATAGTCCTGACTTTGGTAAATCAGTTCGTGCTATGACACGTGCCTTAACATTTGTTACAGATGCTTCAGATATCGATGTAGTTCCTTCTATTCAAAACGGAAATAGATTAAGCCATACAATTGGACTTGGTGCGATGGGTCTCCATACATTCTTTGCTAAAAACCATATGGAATATGGTTCAAAAGACTCATTAGATTTCACCAATGTTTACTTTACTTTATTAAATTATTGGACTCTAGTAGAAAGCAATAACATTGCTAAACAATACAACGAAACATTCCATAACTTTGAAAAATCTGATTATGCTAATGGTTCTTATTTCGATAAATATATTGAAGGAGATTTCACTCCTCAATCGGATAAAGTCAAAGAAATTTTCAAAGATATTTTTGTTCCAACATCTGAAGACTGGGCAAAATTACGTGATGCAGTGAAGCAAGATGGTTTATACCACCAAAATCGTTTAGCTGTAGCACCTAATGGTTCTATCTCCTATATCAATGATACAAGTGCTAGTATCCATCCTATCACTCGTATGATCGAAGAGCGCCAAGAAAAGAAAATCGGTAAAATTTATTACCCTGCTCCTTATCTAGCAAATGATACAATTCCTTATTACACGTCTGCATATGACATGGATATGCGTAAAGTGATCGATGTTTATGCAACAGCACAACAACACGTAGATCAAGGAATGAGTTTAACCTTGTTTATGCGTTCTGAGATTCCAGAAGGTTTATATGAGTGGAAAGATTCACCGAAACAAACCACTCGTGATTTGAATATTTTACGTCACTATGCTTTCCATAAAGGGGTTAAATCAATTTATTACGTAAGAACATTTACAGATGATGCGGAAGAAATCGGCAGTAACCAATGTGAAAGTTGTGTCATTTAGAAAAGCAAAAAGAGCTCGTAAAAATACAAACAAGGCGCCCTCTGGTCGCCTTGTTCCATGATATGATGTATTTTATTGTAAGGGTAATAAGGAGGAAAAGACATGGCAACCTATTATGAAGCAATTAACTGGAACGCTATCGAAGATGTGATCGACAAGTCTACTTGGGAAAAACTAACGGAGCAATTTTGGTTAGATACTCGTATTCCTTTGTCTAACGACCTCGATGACTGGAGAACTCTTTCAGATCTCGAAAAAACGACTGTAGGATATGTTTTTGGCGGTTTGACATTATTAGATACTGTTCAGTCTGAAAGTGGGATGGAACAGCTAAGAAATGATGTTCGCACACCACATGAAGAGGCTGTTTTAAATAATATCCAATTTATGGAATCAGTTCATGCTAAAAGTTATTCATCTATCTTCAGTACATTAAATACTAAAAAAGAAATCGATGATATCTTCGAATGGACAAATACAAATGTTTATCTACAAAAAAAAGCAGAAAAAATCAATGAAATTTACAAAACTGGTACACCATTAGAAAAGAAAGTTGCTAGCGTATTTTTAGAAACATTCCTATTCTACTCTGGTTTTTATACGCCTCTTTACTATTTAGGCAATAATAAACTAGCAAACGTTGCGGAAATCATCAAATTGATTATTCGTGATGAATCTGTTCATGGAACTTATATTGGCTACAAATTCCAATTAGGATTCAATGAGTTGTCTGAAGCAGAACAAACTGAAATGAAAGATTGGATGTACAATCTTCTTTATGAATTATACGAAAATGAAGAACGATATACTGAAGAATTATATGATGGATTAGGCTGGACTGAGGAGGTAAAAACCTTCCTACGTTACAATGCTAACAAAGCGTTGATGAACCTTGGAATGGATCCATTGTTTGCCGATACAGCCAATGATGTTAATCCAATCGTTATGAACGGTATATCTACCGGTACAAGCAATCACGATTTCTTCTCTCAAGTTGGGAATGGTTACTTATTAGGAACTGTTGAAGCAATGAAAGATGACGATTATTTGATTGGTATGGAATAATTCTTCCTAAAAAAGGTCTAGGATAAAACGACTTAAGTTGTTATCCTAGCCTTTTTTATTGATCTATTAGAAGCTCTCTCTCTAATATTCACCCCCTTTCCGTGATATACTTGTCCTATTAAAAAACTTTTGCTAAACGAATTATTTTTAAGAGGTGTATCATGAATATTTTAGTATATAAATTCCTGCTCGGTTTCATCACAGGAAATATAATTGGTCTGTTCTCTTATATTACCCATTTGCTTACAAAGTCTGGAGTATTGGCTGTAATTCTTATGGCTACCGTTGTTTGCGGCTTTGGCTCATGGCCAACTTGGGGCTTACTTATTTTATTTTTTGCAAGTTCTGGATGTATTTATTTTCTAAAAAAAAGAATGAATGCCACTAAAGCGACATCAATTGTTGAAAAAGGGCACACAAGAGATGGCTGGCAAGTACTTGCTAATAGTCTTCCAGCCATCAGTTCTTTAGTGCTTTTCTATTATACAGAAAACCAATTATTCTTATTTGGCTATGTTAGCGGGATCGCTGGTGCTACTGCGGATACATGGGGGTCTGAAATCGGGATTTTAAGTAAACGTCATCCTCTCTCAATTATCTCCTTTAAACAGATTGAAACAGGACTATCTGGTGGTATTTCTATGCTTGGAAGTTTGGCTTCTTTTTTTGGCAGTCTATTGATTTCATTTACTACCTGGTTGTGTTATCGCTGGCTTCCTGTTTCCGAGCATCTAACTACGCTATTCTTTATCGTTCCACTTCTTTGTGGTATTTTCGGATCGCTTGTGGATAGTTTGTTAGGGGCAACATTGCAAGCAAAATATCGCTGTACTATTTGTGGACAACTTACAGAACAAAAGCAACATCATCAACAAGAAACAAACCAAATAAACGGACTATCCTGGATGACAAATGATTGGGTTAATTTTTTTAGCGGCTGTTTGACCGTCCTATTAAGTTGGCTTCTTATTTTCCTCTTGACTAATCGTAGGAAAGAGCCTGGGACATAACTAAAAAGGTTATGTTTCAGGCTATTAGTAACCGAATAAACGGTGGGCGCAGAAGCAACTCCTTCGGAAATAAGCCGAAATTGCTGTAAAACACAACAAGGAACAAGTTGATGTTGCACAGTACCTACTTGGTCACAAAATTTGAAGAGCAATTTTCTTAAATTCCTTCTTATTTCTCGGAGTTAAACAATTCTGTCCCAACCTCATACTTATTGTGGTAATGAAAATAGATTAAATACTCACTAACCGTAGTTTTGTTATATTTTTATAAATCGATAAATCTTCTATTACTTCAGCATACGTCATTCCTTTTGGCAAATCAATTGTATAGATATTCGTGTAAATCTGCGTGTCTTCTATCAATACTACATTGAAGTTTACATCTTCGATTTCGATTTTATGATCTTCAAAATACTGATTGATAAACTCTTTTGTTTCCTGCTTGTGTATATAACGAATCTCTAATTTTTTTGTCGTTGGTACGTGGATTACTTTTTTCACTAATGTTAATGCTATAAATACGCCAATAAAACTAGTGATGGCAATTGCATAGTAACCCATACCAATCGCAATTCCTAAGCCAGCGATAGCCCATAATGAAGCAGCCGTGGTCAATCCTGTTACTGATTGTTTCGTTACAATGATCGTTCCTGCACCTAAAAAACCAATCCCACTAACTACTTGAGCAATCAAACGAGCCTGATCTGAACGAATGACTCCTGATAATTCTGGATGATTTATCGCATCTTTCAATGCGTTTTCTGCAATTTCAACTTGAATGAGTGCAATAATCGTCGCCCCCATACAAACCAAAATATGCGTCCGCATGCCAGCTGGTCGATTTTTATATTGCCGCTCAAATCCAATGACGCCACCAATTAGCATTGCCAAGCATAATCGTATTATAATTTCTGGAACTGTTAAAATCATATTATTCGTCATACTCATCCCTCCTAGTCCTCTTCTATTTCATTATAGCACTAATTTGGATTAAGAAAACGGCGTTCGTTTATGAACAAAAAAAGTGTTTGTACTATACCGTAAAAGTCATAGTACAAACACAACTACTTTTTATAGCTTACTTGCTGCAGCTTCATCAATGATAACAACAACATCTGAATGATTTTGTAAAGCACTTGCAGGTAAATCAACAGAAACAGGTCCATCGATCATTCCTTTGATCGCATCGGCTTTCGCTTCACCATAAGCCATTAAAATCATTTTTTTACCTTTCATGATTGAACCGATTCCCATTGAAACAGCTCTTGTTGGTACATCTTCTACTTTTTCAAAATTACGTTTATTCGCATTGATTGTAGATTCTGTCAATTCAACGACATGCGTTAAACTATCTAACGGAGTTCCTGGTTCATTAAAACCAATATGTCCATTTTGACCAATACCTAGGATTTGAATATCGATTGGGTTACTGTCGATAATGCTCTCATAATGTTTGCATTCAGTCGCTAAATCGTCCGCTTTTCCGTTTGGTACGTATGTGTTTTTAAATGGTTTTTTATTGAATAATTGATCATTCATGAAATAACGATAACTTTGATCATCGTCTCCACCTAAGCCAACATATTCATCTAAATTTACAGAAGTCATGTCTGTAAAATCTAAATCACTTGCAGTCATTTCTTTATACAATGTTTCAGGTGTACTTCCTGTCGCAAGCCCCAAAACTTTTGCACCCTTATCCATACCTTCTTTGATTAGTTCAAATGCTTTTTTTCCGCCTTCTTCTGCGTTTGCTACTTTGATAATTTTCATCGAAAATTGCTCCCTTATATCCATATTTGGTATAGTCCAATTATAACACCCTATAAAACAGATTTCTAGTCTAAAGTAGAGATAAAATAAAAAAAACTTCAATCCTCTTTCGAGAATTGAAGTTTATCAATTAATATCCATCCTAATATTGGCCTTCATCCACTACATTTTGATCTGTATAGGAATTGGGATCAACATTCGTACCATCTTGACTATAATCATAATTAGTAGCTGCATCAGACGCTCCATCATAAGAAGCCGTCTCATTCCCACTAATCTGATTACTGTAATTACTGCTATCTTTTGCCTGCATGTCTTTATTTTCTGGTAACCCTAATTGAGACCGTAATTTTGTTTGCACTTCGTAGAGTTTAGTTGGATCTAAGATTTGGTAATAGATACCACCAATCATTGTACCTTCACCCTCTAGCTGTAGAGAGTCAATATTTTTAAAGGCTGGCATATACTTCTTCTGAATATCTACCATATTATCCCAAGTTAAATCCGTTCTTACATTATCTTTTACTGCGTCCAAAATTTTTCTGTATTTTGAAATACCATCTAAACTGATGATCTTATTCACAATTTTTTCGACAACTTCTCGCTGTCTTCTTTGACGTCCTATATCGCCTTCTGGATCTTCTTCACGCATCCTTGCATATGCCAATCCAGTCTCACTATCAAGCTTGATATGACCCTTTGGAACTGTAATACCATCTAGTGTAAATTCAAAAGGATTATCAACTTCAATGCCGCCTACAGCGTCAATTAAATCTTTTAAACCTTTCATATTAATCGATACATAGTTATCGATTGGAATATCCAATAAATTCTCTACTGTATCAATCGCCATCTTAGCTCCACCTTTAGCTCCACCAAAAGCATAAGCATGATTCAATTTATCTTCTGTACCATATCCAACAATCTCAGTTAGGATATCTCTATCTAAACTAATCATTGTAGATTTTTTTTCTTTAGGATTAATTGTAACTACCATTGTTGTATCAGAACGACCTTGCTCTGTCCGTCCCAAGTCACCAGTATCAATTCCCATCAGTAAAACTGAAAAAGGTTCTTGCGCATCAATATTTACAGCCGTATCTCTTCTTTTAGAAGTCCGGTCGATCGATTCATACACACCTTTTACTGTACCAGTTGCATCTGAATACATTTTAATTCCATATGCGCAGAAACCTGCAACTGAAACAAGAACTAATCCCAAAGCAGTTAATATTACTTTTTTCCATAGGTTCATAAGACACTTCCTCATTTTTGCAAAAATAATTCATGAAATCTATTTTCTCACAATTTGAACGCTGTCGCAACTTTTTTAAGAAATTGGCATGATATCTTAATGTAAATGTAAAATAATAATAGATTAATGCTTCCTTGATGTCGAAATCTTTCAACAATACTTATCAACTTTAAGATTAACTACTTTTCTAATTTCAGTCTTGTCAGAAATGCACTTGCTAAATAAATAAATAGTACCATTTTGAGGCTATTTACTGAAAAAAAGATTGAGAATAACCGTTCACTTATTGACATTAAAAACACTCCTGATACCATATACCCATATATAATAAGTGGTACATCAACTTTCTGTGAAGAGGGTCTCAATTTTACAAAACTATAGAATACAGAATAAAACCAAGAAGTCAAAACCGAAAATAAAATCAAACCAGACATACCAAAATCATAAATATATGACCTAAATGCAGTATATACATTTCCTAAACTATATCCGGTTTGGGCATATCTAAACTCTTTATGAGATATATATACTAATTCCGGAATATGAAACGTCCCGCCTATAAATCTATTAATCCTAAAAAATAATTCTTTCCCAAATACATCAGATGTTGGTGGGGGGGCTTTCAAAAAAGCGTCCAATAAAGGGATCGGTCCTCCTGCATATACAGTAAAATAGTAAAGTGGATCATTTGCAGATTTTTCACTCAATCCTCTACCAATAACACTTCTTAACGAAACAAAGCAAACAAATATTGCTATTAAAAAGAAAGCAATCTTCATTAATTGTTTCATATTAATCATATTTCTGCCATATTTTTTATAGGTCAAAACAAAATAATATACAATAGCAGCCATCGCAAAGTATAGTACTTGTATTCTGGCAGCCGACATAAACGTAGTAAGGCAACAAATGATCACTGGAATAAATAGCGTTTTTTTCACCTTAATTCCTTCTATTAAAATATTATTAACTATAATGAATAGGTAAACATAGGACAACGCTACCGTAAAATCATATAGGTGACCGGCTATTCCAGACATCCCTTCTCCATCACCTAAAACTCCATAAGAAGTTGCTTGACGATAATAGTACATGATTGAAGACCAATCTTTACCACCACCTACGCTCCTTGAAATTCTAAGTACTTCTTTTACATAATAAAGACCACTGACTAACGAAAAAAGAATTGAGAGTATCTGCTGTAACTTGGGAACCTTTATTACTTGTTTGATTTCACTCCTTGAGTAATCCCATTGAAATAATTGTAAATTCGAAGTGGTTACATAAGCAGTAACAATAAAAATCACTATACCAAAAACAATCACTAAGTATGTTTCCCATCCAAGTTCAATCTTCCATAAATTCAAGTTATACAAAGCACATAAGATACTAAAGAGAAAAACTTCAGAAATTATCATTCCTGGATGAATAATGTCTCCTTTAAATAAAAATATGGAGATAAAAAAGATAAATAATATAGTGATAAAAAGTAGTATTAATGTCATAGTTCACCTCACTTCTTCCAAATTACTCAATTCCATTTCTCTCCACTAAAAATTTTATATATATAATACATATAAAATATCGTATTGATCTTCTCATGTAATACTAAGAATTCAAACAACGAATTCAAAGTAAACTTTTTTGCAAATGATTTTTCTTTAATTTTTAATGATTCATCCTTGATAACTTCCCTTATTACCTGTTTTTTTTCTTTATTAGTTAAATCACAATCATTATGTAGCAGTTGACTTGAAATAATAATTTTTATATATTGAATTTTATACTCTTTAATATATCGATGCTCGTTCTGATTACTAATACATTCCCAAATTTTTGATTCAGTCAATGCAGTTTTAAGTATGGAGTCTATTTTATTTTTGCTATACTTTCTAGATGTAGAAGATAAATCCCTTCTGTAATGAATATAATACGATTTAGGGTTAATAATTATACTCTTACAAGCATGAAAAAAGTCATAAGAAAATTTAGCATCCTCACTTCCAAACTTCATTGATTCATCAAAAGACAAATTATTTTCAACTATTATTTCCCTTCTATATAACCCATTCCATACATTCAAAAGAAGATTATTCTTTTTAAAATAATGATAGTAATCATACTTACTCTTTGCTGTAAAAACTTTTACTTCCTTATTAAAAAAAAACGATTCAGACGTCCTTAATATATCACCCTCTTTGTTTACATCTATTAGAACTCTGCCAAACCTTACTGCGTCAGCTGTTTCATCGATTAATAATCTTATGTTATCATTCAAAAAATTTCTATCTAACTCATCATCATTATCTAAAAATGTAATATATTTTCCTGTTGAAACATCAATTCCTTTGTTTCGAGTAGCACAAATCCCAATGTTGTAATCATTCTGAAAAAATTTGATTCTAGAGTCTTTTTTTGCAAATTTTCTAGCAATACTTGGTGAAAAATCAGCGGAACCATCATCTATCAATAGTAGCTCAAAATTCTCATAGGTTTGATTCAGAACAGATTCTATGGCTGTTTCTAAATAAAGCTCCGAATTATAAATTGGCATCACTATACTAATTAACATATATGTTCGTCCTTATTATTGTTAGATATCTTTTCGACTAGCTCACTTGAAGAAATTCCCTTAGTATAGGGTAAAAAACATACATCAACTCCATGTTTTTTCAACTGGATTTCAGTCTCAGTCCATCGACTAGTTCCTTTCCAATCATCTCCAATAAAAACACAATCAAATTTGAAACGTCGCCAAGCATCAACTTTGTCTAAATTTTCCATTAATTCAACTTGATCAACAACTTCAAGAGCATCGACAACTTTCATTCTGTCATGAACATCAATTATAGGAAGTTTGCTTTTATATAATGTCACTAGTTCATCACTATTCACCCCTACTATCAAGTAGTCACATTTTGCCTTAGCTGCATTGAGTAAATTTAAATGCCCCACATGAAACATATCAAATGTTCCAGCAGTAAATCCAACCTTGTACATAAATAAAACTCCTACTCTTTAATAATTTCCGTATTATGTTTATTTCTCATATGCTCAGGTGGTAATTGCATATAATCTCCATATATTTGTTTCAAATAATCATCATAATTCTTAGGAGCATTAAAATAATTCCCTTCAAATTCAAGAATTATTCCCTCTGCATAGATATTTTTTTTATTAAATATACTATTAAACCTATACGCACCATGAAAATTGAAATACACTTCAGAAGATTCGTCTGAATATTTTCTCAATGCATCCTCAAGAATATCGTATTGGTGATTTAAATTTAAATATTTTCCAATAGAAAAAATGCTATTAACCTTTAATAACATTTTTTCATGTAATGGCCTATCTTTTTTGTTATCTTGTACATTTTCATAGTTAGCAAAACCAACCATAACTTTTAAAAACAACAATTTCATTTTATGAAAATTTGCTTTGACTGAAGACTTTGGTAAACCATCTAACGGAAATATATCAATCCAAACTGGTTCTTGCCTAGGAACTTTCCAACTATTGTTTACTATTTTAACTGAAAGATCGACTAATCTAGAATTTGGTCGTTTAGATTCCGAAATACTACTATAATGCCAAAATTGCTTACTCCCTATAAACTCTTTTGAGGCTATTTCGACAAATTTGTCATAATCCGTTCTTGGCATAGCAACATCTATATCGTCATCCCATGGAATAAACCCTTTATGTCTAATGGCTCCCAAATAAGTTCCACCACTAATGTAATAAGTTAATTGATTTTTATCACATATATCTCTAAATAAAATCAATAACTCTAATTCTTTTTGTTGTAAATCTTTAAGTTCCAACATGTATTCTCCTCTTTTATCAGTTACGCTCCCAAAGACTTTCGTATGAATCCGCAATAGTATTCCATGAGTAATCTTGTTCTAAAAAGTCATTAGTTTCTATATTAGAGTGACAAGCTTTCAAAAAAGTACTATCGTCTAATTGACTTATCAGTTGACTTAAGCGAGTGTCTTTCTTCCAATATAAAGCACTATTCCTACCAACTTCCCTATTAAAACAGACATCCAACAGAAGATTTAATTTCGTTGAAGCTAATGCTTCTAAGAGTGAGGGATTTGTGCCTCCAACTTCATGACCATGAAGATAGGCAAAAGCATTCTCTCTAATATATTTTAGAAGTTCTTGATTATAAACAGTTCCAACAAACTTAATTCTCTCATCATTTTGAAAATCAGTCTCTTTGTTCAATTTTTTATAAAAATCGTTATCCTCTATATTAGTAATCAACACAAAGTTTTTTTTCGTAGAGGACTTCATAAATTCCCGAATCATAATTTCATAATTATTTTCTGGAACAAACCTACCAACTACCAGATAATAATTATTTTCTAGTACCCTTTTTTCCGAAAACCATTCACGCACAATCACATCATCAGAAGTTAAAGATGATTTTTTTAAGTCTGTCCCGTACGCAATGTAAGTCGTTTTCGGTTGATATTTATGATAGTCATTTTTTATATATTTTTCTATATTCAAACTATCGCATATTAATAAGTCTGAATATTTGACCATCAGCCTTTCAGAAAACTTCCAATATTTCCGAACAGGATAAGGCCATTTAGCTCTAAGCCATTCATGGCCATCTGGATTAACGTATAGTTTTCCGCCTATTTTTTGAATTTTTTTCTTATAATAGTTTATAACTGGACCGATCCGACAAGCTAAGATATAAAAAATAGGCGCAACATTATTGTCCTTTTCCGCTAATTTAATAGCGTAATCTAATGCTTTCATATCATAATAAATTGCTTTGGCCGGACCGATATTGGGAACGGTAATATTAAAACAATCCGCTTGGTTATAATTAAAATGCTTTTGCCCGTTACCATATAAATTATCCCCATTGTTCATACACGCAACATGGTATTGAATGTCGTCACTTTTTTTATACTGGGTTAATTTTTCAACAAATGTTTCAAATCCACCATATTTGGCTGGAATTCCTTTAGAACCGATAATATAAATATGTTGCTTAGAATTACTCATCAATAGGCTCCTCTAGATAAAAACATTACTTTAAACGTTAGTAAAATAATTTTAAAATCATTATAAATCGATTGTTGTTCAATGTACTCTAAATCGAAGTCAACCATATCATCAAAATGAACATCATTCCTACCTCTAATTTGCCATAATCCTGTACAACCAGGTTTGACACTCAAGCGTTGCATATCTCGTTGACTATATTCATCAACTTCTCTTTGCAATGGTGGTCTGGGCCCAACTAAAGACATTTCGCCTTTTAAAACATTCAAAAGTTGAGGTAGTTCATCAATGCTTGTCTTGCGAATTTTTTTTCCTATTTTGGTCACTCTGGGATCTTCTTTTATTTTGAACATTGCGCCTTCGATTTCATTTAATTCAATTAAATCATGCAACTGTTCTTCTGCATCAACACACATAGAACGAAATTTGTACATGGTGAATAAACGCCCCTGTTTGCCGACTCTTTTTTGTGAAAAGACAACTGGACCGCTTGGATCTTCTAGTCTTATTAGAAACGCTACAACTAGAAACACTGGGCTTAATAAAATTAAGCCACACGCGCTACCTAAAATATCCACGATTCTTTTAAACAGTCTGAAAAATAAAGATTGATGTTTAAAATCATTTTTTTTCTGTACACGTCTACCAACATCCACAAACTTTCCCTCCAAATTGACCACTCCTTTTAACGCAAATACTACCTACCAATAACTTTTTCATGTTGTAGAACTATTATGTAATCCTATGTACCAACAATTGTTTACTTACCTTACCTAAAATAACCCAAACCTTTTAGAGTTGATTTCCCTAAATTCTGGTCTTTGCACACTATCCCCATTCAAGATATCTCTAGCCATTTGCTGCATTGCTGCCACATGTTCGACCCCCATGTCCTTAGCGATTGCCTCATACGCTTTTTGCATAAAAAAGCCACGTTTTTTAATATTATGTGCATCAGAGGCCATCATATAGACTAGGTTATGTGCAACCATTTGTTTCGCCGTTCGTTCGATTTTTTTTCCAAAAACACCAACATAACTTGGTGCCGTCAGTTGGGTCAATACGCCCATCTCCAAAAACGGCAACAGTCTGTTGGGATCTTGAATAAATTTACTGTTTCTTTCTGGGTGAACGATGACCGGTGTATGACCAGCTTTTAACAATTCAAAAAATAAATGTTCCGCATAGGCTGGAATATCATTAGTAGGAAATTCAATCAAAATATAACGATTAGCAAGGTCTGTAAACAAGATTTCGTTAGCCTTAATTTGATCTAACAAGTCCCCGCCAATCCTCACTTCTTGACCTTCAAATAAGGTGAGCGGGATATCTCTAAGATCTAATTCTCTTTGCAAATTAGCCACATGAGTAATGACCTGAGCGGCAGGATTATCATATTTCCCATTGTTATGATGAGGCGTACAAAGTATATGGGTAATGCCTTGCTTAACAGCCATTCTAGCCATATCCATTGCATCTTCAGTCGTTTTCGCCCCATCATCGATCCCTGGCAATATGTGACAATGTAAATCAATCATCGGTTTATGTCCTTCCTGCTTACTATTTACGAACCATAATAATATCCTTGATCTGCTACGTTCTTAGATCCGTTGTACACAACTCCCAGAATATTTGCGTCTACCATCTCTAATAAACTTTTAGCCTTTAATAAAGAATCTCTTTTTGAGACATTCTCACGGACAACTAAAATGGTGCCGTCTGATTTTGACGCTACAATTTGGGCATCGGTCACAGCCACGACTGGTGGCATATCAAAGATTACTAAATCGTATTGTTGTTTTAGTTCCATCATCAATTCTTTCATTCGTCTAGAATCCAACAATTCTGAAGGATTCGGCGGTTTAGGTCCACTTGTCATCAAAAATAAATTATCTACACCTGAAGATTGAACAACCTGATGTAATACGGTCTCACGACTTCCCAACAACGTACTCAATCCGCGGATATTATCTAATGAAAAAGTTTTCGCAACTGTAGGCTTACGCATATCAGCATCCACTAACAATACGCGCTTGCCTGAATTGGCAAATACGATAGCTAAATTTGCTGAAGTAGTTGATTTCCCTTCGCTTGGTCCTGATGAAGTAATCACTAATGTTTTTAGATCTCTATCTACCATAGCGTATTGAATATTCGTCCGAACCGTTCGATATTGCTCTGAAATCGGTGAGGATTTATCGGCTAAAGTAATCAAACTTACTGCTTTGGTTTTCTGTTTTTTTTGAGGTCTTATTTTATTTGTCATTCTATACTCCTTTAAACTCGCGGACGACTTCTGCGTGCTTGGGCAGAAGTATCTGGTTTAGCGTTCTCTTTTGGTATCTCTCTATTAAGATTTCGCGGCTCTGCTGAAGGTATCCCTAAATTTGATGGTGTACGAATTGCTTTCGCATTTAATTCTTTCACCGTCATATTTGGGACTACACCTAGTATTGTAAAACCAAGTTCATCTTCCACAAAACTGTCATCTTTGATTGTTTTATCAAATAATTCTAAAATGAAGGCTAACGCTATTCCGAACATAATACCCAGAGCTAACCCGATGATCAAGTTGATTTTATCGTTTGGCGAGACAGGCTTTACATTCGCTATTGCTGCTGATATAATCGTAATTTTATCAACATTTAGCATATCTTTAGCCTGCTCTTGGAAAACTAAAGCAGTCTGATTCGCTATATTTTGGGCCACGATTGGATCCGTTACTTTAGAAACAATCGAAAACATCTGTGAATTTTGTGATTGATTTACTGAAATACTTGCTTTTAATTCTTCGACAGATAAATCATTTTGATGCTCTGTTTTCATCCTTTGTTGTACTTCGGTCATTACGGTATCACTTTTGATCAAATCTTTATACGTGTTGATCATTTGTAGGTTTCCATTTATATCATTGACATTCGTTGTTTCATTTTGCGGTAATCGAACGATTAATTGCGCTTGAGAACTATACTTTGGCGTGATGACAAAGTAAGTCAATATTCCAGCAACACCTAATCCCAAAAACATACTGATAATGATTAAGCCAATACGTTTTTTTAATACTCCAATTAATTCCTGTAAACTGATTGTCTCTTCCATTTTTTCCTCCAATTAACTACATACAAATAATTATAAATTCTAGCTGAATCAAGTACAAGGTTATTCACGAAGAATCATTATCAATTATTTCAGCATTTGTTAAAATAATTGATAGATTATATTTTTAAATTATAAAATTACTTTAATATCACGGTTATTCACTTCCTAGAACTTCTTCTTGTTCCTCTAGGGATTCTGTAGTTTCTTCTTTTTCTAGCAGAGTATCGATTACATCTAATTTGTCTGACAAGTCTTTTTTTAATGTTTCATTTTTTATCTGAGGCAATTGATTAAAAATAAGAATAACATTTTCGATCGTTGCGTTACTCGTCAACACACCATCTTGCTCCATCATATCAATGGATTGTTCTATATCCTTATATTGTTTGACTTGTGCATCCATTTCATCTAACAAAGATATGATCGCTTGGTTCCATTGCGTTTCAGCTTTAGAAACACTATGCCGTATCTTTAAAATCTTTTCTGCCGTTGTACTTTCCTTTATGATCGCTTCTTCATTATTTGCTGCCCAGTTAGTCGGCGTTTGCATTAATAAAGCAGTCACTTGGTTTTGAATGTTTTTTTTATTTTTGATATCTTCTATTTTAGCTACTAATTCTTCTTTTGCTTGCCTTACTTCGGAAGTATCTGCAGTAAAATCTTTCTTTTCTACACCAAAATCGTCCGCTTCAGTCTTCAAGGTATTAATATTTAGTTGAATATCCTTTAGTTCATCTTCTTTGATTCGATCTGCTAAAAATTCTTCCTGATCGTTTTGATAAAATTGACTAATTTGTTTAGTTAGCTGGTTGATTTTTACCGTTTCATCTTTTAACGTTGATTTTATATGCTCGATTTTTCGTTGCTGTTCCTTTTTACCATTCGATCTAATTCCTAAAAGACAAATACTAATTGAAATAAGAATGACAATTATGTAAATACCTTTCCCAACCCTATTACTTTTTATCACCTTTACACCCCTTTTAACGATACCTTTCTTTAGATGTTCCATTTCTTTTGTTAGGATATTTTAGGCATACCAATCCCAAATATCTGCAGTTCATCTACTTTATTGATGCTAAAAATTCTATATAATCTGCTTGTTCAGTGGTTTCTTTAATCATTGCTTTTTCAAAGTGACCTTTGGTAAAGTCTGTTAAAGTGCCAGATATCAAATGAGTAATTGTTGCATTGCCAATTAATTCCATCCAATATCCATCTGAATCATCTTCATGTACCACTGTTTTTACCATGCCACCCGTATTTTTGACAGTGATTGTTTCATTAAATTCACCATTATTTAACAATACATACATTAAACTACTGGCACACATGGCAGTTCCACACGCACTGGTAAAGCCAACGCCACGTTCGAAGGTCCGAACAAATAGCTCGTTTTTTCCTACTATTTCTACAAAACTTACATTAACACCATCTGGAAAAATTGGATTTTCGCCATTTACATAGGTTGCAATTCGTTCAAATTCTGTTCCCATAAGCGTTTTGTGATCTACAAACGCTATCAAATGAGGATTGGGAACTGCTACGACTGAAAATCTCAGCTCACTAGATAATTCTGGGATCACTTCATCAATGATCGTATTATTTTTAGTATGCATCGGAATTGCTTCTGCTTCAAAGCGAACAGGAGAAATCTCCACTTGATATGTTGCCACTTGAGCAGCTAAATTAGGCGCTTGTCTTACTTTAAGATCTGCAAACATCGTTTCTACAGTGAACGATGTTTTGTTGTATTTTTCGGCTAAATATCTTGCAACTGTGCGCAGTCCGTTACCACACATACTGGCTTCGCTACCGTCACTATTGATTACACGCATCTTCGCTAATGATTCACCTTTAACTACTCTTTCTACAAGTAATAAGCCGTCTGCTCCATTGAGTAAACCAGTCTCTCTATCACACAAATAAGTGCGTAAATCCTCGATTTCTTCATCTGTAAAGGAACGTTTCAATTGCGTTTCATCTAATAAAAAGAAATCATTTTCTGACCCATGAACTTTTTGCATCGTTATATTCATTATAAACTCCTTTACACAGTGCTTTCTGTATTTTTATTCCTAAGTATTAGTATGCCATAAACAAAAAGAGGAAAACAGTGTAATTTACTGTTTTCCTCAAAAATTTTCTAAAAATTCTATTTTTTTCAGATTATTTAGCTGCAACGAAGCGTTTATTTACTTCATCCCAGTTTACTAAGTTCCAGAATGCTTCGATATAATCTGGACGTACATTTTTATAATTTAGGTAGTAAGCATGTTCCCAAACGTCTAAACCTAAGACAGGTGTTTTGCCATCCATCAATGGTGAATCTTGATTAGGTGTTGACGTAATTTCTAATTTGCCGTTATTTAGAACTAACCATGCCCAACCAGAACCAAAACGTCCAGTTGCAGCTGTTTTAAATTCTTCTTTTAATTTATCAAAGCTGCCGAATGCTGCATCAATAGCCTCTTTGATATCGCCAGTTGGTGCGCCGCCTGCGTTAGGGGCCATGATTTCCCAGAAGAATGAGTGGTTCGCATGTCCACCGCCATTATTACGTACAGCTGTACGAATATCTTCAGGAATACTATCCATATCAGAAATCAACTCTTCTACAGATTTAGTCCCAAGTTCAGAGTGCTTTTCGATTGCCGCATTTAAATTCGTCACATAAGTGTTATGGTGTTTGTCATGGTGTAGATGCATTGTTTCTACATCAATATAAGGTTCTAATGCATCATAAGCATAAGGTAAATCTGGTAACGTGTAAGTCATAAAAAATTCCCTCCATTAATTAGGTATAATGTTTCATACAATTATAGCATAACAGATTTTATGGTAACCTTCAAAGTAATTGCTTACAAATTTTGGGCAAAACTTGTATTTAACAGTTATCTCCTTTAAAATGACGAGTATACTCAATTTCAAGTCAGGAGAGAATTTATGAGCTCATTTATCCTTTTTAAACAGTCATTATTTCAGTTAACGCATCTCCATCAGGCTAAAAAAATGCCCTTTTGGAAAGTCATTTTATATGTTGTTTTTTTAAGCGCTATCCTTGCTCTTCCAATAACCAAACAACTTTTTTCTATAATGCAAGATATCAAAAGTGATGGTCAAAAAATTGCTTCAAAGTTACCAGATTTCACTATCACTGATGGAAAACTAAAAACAGCTAGCAAAACTGAAGGATTCATTTATCAAACAAACTCCATCATTTTTACCTTTGATCCTGAAGGGAAACGATCACTTAACGATGTCACTGCTGATTCCGTCGGCACTGCTGTTGGTTTAGGATTGTTGCAGGATGAATTTGTTGTGGCTTTCCCTAAATCAGGCGCTGCAGATTCGTTACTGGGTGCTAATCAATTTGAAATTCCTTATTCCAAAGGGACCTTAGATGGTTTAAACAGTAAAGATTTGAAAGAATCTTTAGATGGAGCTAGTTTTCCTTTTTGGATTAAACTAATTGTGTTTGTCTTTACTTTATATCCTACATTTCTTAACTTGATTTTTAATTTGCTTATGATCACAATCGGTGCAAATCTTTATAGTAAGATTCGCTTGTACAAACTACGTTTTTTAGATTGTCTAAAGATTTCAACCTATTGCGCTACACTTCCTGTGATTGCCAGTAGTATTCTACATTTTATTAACCGTTCTTTCGACGATAGCTTTTTGATTGTCTTCGTTTCTTTGGTAGTCTTTTTCTTTGCTACGCGTAATGAAACACGTCAAGAACCACCCTTAGCTTAATGTTAAATCAGATACATCTTCTTACTTTCACTGGTGTGTGGATACATGATAAAATAAATGATGAATAATACTGGTTAATCCGCAATATAATAGAGCAGTAGTAAGGAGAGAATCATTATGGGAGACTTGACTCATCGTAAAAACACACGTCACGTTAAGGTTGGAGACATAACCATTGGTGGAACTGACGAATTATTTATTCAAAGTATGTGTACAACTAAAACACATGACATTGATGGTACTGTAGCCCAGATCAAGCGTTTAGAAGAAGCTGGCTGTCAAGTTGTTCAGGTGGCAGTACCAGATGAAGCCGCGGCAGAAGCAATCGGTGCTATCAAAAGTCAGATATCGATTCCTTTAGTTGCTGACATTCATTTTGACTATCGTTTAGCCTTAAAAGCGATTGAACAAGGTGTTGATAAAATTAGAATCAATCCTGGAAATATCGGACGCAAAGATCGTGTGGAAAAAGTTGTCACTGCATGTAAATCTAAAGGTGTCCCAATCAGGATCGGTGTTAACGCGGGTTCTCTTAAAAAAAATTTCTTGCAACAATATGGTTATCCTACTGCTGAAGCGATGGTCGCTAGTGCTGTTGAGCATATAAAAATACTTGAAGATTTGGATTTTTACGATATTATTGTTTCATTAAAAGCAAGTGATGTTCAGTTAGCCATTGAAGCTTATACTCTGGCTGGGCAAACATTTGATTATCCTCTACACTTAGGAATCACTGAAGCAGGGGACCAAATTTTCTGGTGGAATAAAATCTGCAGCTGGACTTGGTGCTCTACTGTCTTTATGTATTGGAAATACTTGTCGTGTATCATTATCTGCTGATCCTGTAGAAGAAATCAAAGTGGCTAAAGAAGTCTTGAAAGCATTTGGCTTAGCAAGTAACGCGGCTACGTTGATTTCTTGTCCTACTTGCGGACGCATCGCAATTGATTTGATTCCAATTGCGAATGAAATCGAAGAATATATCGAAAAAATCAAGGCACCAATTAACGTTGCGGTTTTAGGTTGTGCCGTTAACGGACCTGGTGAAGCACGAGAAGCTAATATTGGAATAGCTGGTGGAAACGAGAAAGAGATGCTTTTCAAAAAAGGAAAGATCATTCGAACAGTTCCGGAAGAAATCATGGTTGATAAGTTGAAAAAAGAAGTTGATAGTCTTGCAGCAGCATATGCTCGTGGCGAAAAAAGATAATTTATGTAGGTGGAAAAAAGATTGTTACTTGCAATAGTTCAATCTTTTTTTGTTTGAAGGGCTTTTTTGTTACAATGAATGAGCGAGGGGGAATCAACATGGGACAACCAGTCATCTATCTAAATGAACAGATGAAAACAGGACAAGTTGAAACAATCAGACAAAGTGCTCCTGATTATATTGTTATTGATGCTACAAGAGAATCACCACAAGTGATTGAAGATGATATCGAGATCATGTTAGGTTGGGACAAAAATTTAGGTCAGCGTTTATTGGATTCTGAAACAAGCCACTTAAAGTGGGTTCAATCTATTTCTGCTGGTGTGGATACATATGATTTAGATCGCTTTTCTGAAAAAGGTATCTTACTGTCTAACGCTAGCGGAATTCATAGCATTTCAATTACAGAACATGTTTTAGGTGTTCTACTAGCTGAGTTTAGAGGTATTCGTACTAGTATCAACAATCAAGCAAATAAAGAATGGACAAGAGAGACTATTTCCTATAAACAATTGTCCATGCAAAAAATGCTAATTGTCGGCACTGGCCATATCGGTCAACAGCTTGCTAGCTTTGCAAAAGGCTTAGGTATTCAAACTTACGGTGTGAACACTTCTGGTCATGTAACGAATGGTTTTATCGAATGCTATTCTCATACAAATATGAGCCGCATCGTGAATGAAATGGATATCGTCGTGAACATTCTTCCTCTGACCGAAGATACTTATCAAATGTACAATGAGCGAATGTTTTTGGCAATGAAACGCGGAACCGTCTTTGTAAATGTTGGACGGGGACCTTCTGTTAATACCAATGATTTGATTCATGCACTAAACACAGAACAGTTACGATTTGCTGCTCTAGACGTTTTTGAAGAGGAACCGTTGCCTTCTGATAGTCCGTTATGGGACATGGACAATGTTTTGATTACGCCACATATCTCTGGTTTAACACCTGAATTCAAAACAAAACTATTAAAGATTTTTAGTCAAAATCTTACTCAATTTCTAAAAGATGGGACACTAGCTAAAAATGAAATAACCTTACATCAAGGGTATTAAACGATAAAAAATACTGTTTCGAATCATTTTATAGTGATTCGAAACAGTATTTTTTATTATTATTGATCTTTTTCCGTTTCCTTCACGAGATAAATTGGGCGTTTTTTTGTCTCCAAGAAAATTTTCCCAATATATTTTCCGATGATTCCTAGACAAAGCAACTGAAGTCCGCCAACAAATAAAATAATGCAAACCATTGATGGCCAACCACTAGTAGGATCTCCTTCGATAATCGTTCTAAAGAAGATAATCAGCATCGCAATGACTGATCCCACACATGAAAAAGCGCCAATATAAGATGCTAAATTCAGTGGTGCTTCTGAAAAGTTGACGATCCCATCAATCGAATAACTTAGTAGACTCCAAAAGGACCACGAAGTGGAACCAGCTATACGTTCGCGATTTTCATAAGAAAGATACTCTGTGTTAAACCCAACCCAACTAAAAATACCTTTTGAAAAACGATTGTACTCAGTCAATTCTAAAATAGCATCCACCATTTGACGTGTCATCAGACGAAAATCTCTCGCTCCATCTACCATCTCTGTTTCGCCGATTTTGTTCACTAATCGATAAAACATTCTAGCAAAGAAACTACGAATAGCAGGTTCACCTTCTCGATCTCCTCGTCTTGTCCCAATGCAATCCAACTCTTTATTTGTCTCTAACATTTGAATCATTTTTGGTAACAGCTCAGGTGGATCTTGCAAATCCACATCCATCACTGTAATCAAGTCCCCTTTGGCTTCTTTAAGTCCTGCATAGAGTCCCGCTTCTTTTCCAAAATTTCTAGAAAAAGAAAGATAGCGAACTTTTTCAGGGTGCTCTTTATATAACTTTCTCAGTGCGCTTAGTGTTTGATCTTTTGATCCATCATTAATAAATATGTATTCTATGTTATGTTGAATGTGTGAGCTTACTTTCTCCACTTCTTCAAAAAACAACGGAATTGATTCCTCTTCGTTGTAACAAGGAACAATAATAGATAGCATGAAATTTCCTCCAAAAAAAGTATTCTTTGTTGATTATAGCATACATCTACGACAGAATAATATAAAAACTATAAATAGTATTGCGTATTCTAATTTGTATTTACATCCAAAAACAAATCTCGAAAAAAATCAGCGTAATATAAATAACAAACATTGTTTTATCCCAATCAGAGAAAAATCATCACCGATATTAAGGACATAGCTTTTCTAAGCAAAAAAAGAATTATTTAACTATTTTTAAATAATTATTACGTTTTTTATTTTTGTTTAATTTCTAATTGAATTCCCGCAGGTAAATGGTTATCATAGATACAGTAAATGATTTTCATATACAATCCATTATTTTTGTAAAGTTAATCACTTTTATTATTAAAAAATCATCATTCATTATTAAAGGGAGACTAAATATGCTAGCAGATATTTTATTAGATGATGTTGCTCAACGTAAAATCAACGTCTTCAATCACTTATTGAGTACGGCTGACGGTACATATAGCATACATTATTTTGAGCAATTTACAGATTTTTCATACGCCCGCTTGAATTCATTATTTTCTGAAATACATGCAGACCTTATGGAAAAGCAAGGTCTTGAGTTATTAACGGTTCAAGGAAAAGTACATATCGACTCTTCAACGTTGCGTGATATTCCATATTCTCAATTTTTATTTCGCAAAAGTCTACCTTATAAGTTTTTACTTGCAACAATTTTAGAAAGAAATTACACGATAGAAAACTTTTGTAAGGACCACTTTATTAGTCGGGCATCCATTATTCGCAGACTCCAACCACTGATCAATTATTTAAAAGATTTTGACATTCAACTAAATTGTACCAAACTTCAGCTGACTGGAAAAGAAAACTTGATCCGCATTGTTTATTTAAATTTCTTTTGGATTGCCTCTTACGGAGAAGACCTATTTCTAGCTTTAGATGAAACAAAAAGAGGCTTTGATTTATTTGATCCGGAAGATCATCAGTGGATGACTTATATAGAGCCTAGAGAATGGTATTTATTAACGACAATCTCTCAATTGAGAATCAAAAAAAAGCACTTCATTATCGAACCTCCATTTAAACAACTAACTTTCCCAAAAACAAATATGTCCTTTGTAAAAGAACTAGAAAAAGCAAAAGTTCCTCAGCATTTCATCGAATGGGAAGCGACTTTTCTTTCATTTATGATGTTTTACTGGAATATTTATTTTTATGCAGACGATCCTAGAATTCGCTATGTAAAAGAATATATGGAAAGTGATCAGCAGCCATTAGGTTCTTTAATTGAGCATTTTGAAGCATTTTATCAGCCTCTATTTACAGAAAAAGCATTATCCGAAGATGAAAAAGATGTGTTGAATATAAATATTTTCACTACTTGTCTAAATCATTTTGCAATAAAAGATTCCTTACCCCTCACTATCAATTTTATGGAATCTTGTGTGAAAGAACAAAATCCTTTGTATGGACCTCTTTCTAGCAAAGTTAGAAAGTTTTTAGAAGAGATTATTTCAAATCCAGAATTTGCTTGGATTAAAAATTGTTTAGAAGATTTAGTTTATATTTGTTCATTTTTATTACTTCCTTTTTATGAACGAAGCAATACAAAATATCAATTAAATGTCGGCATTATCTTGTCACCCAACGCGATTTTCCTACAATCTCTACACGATTTTTTAGAACAAATTTCATTTATTTCCGTCTCGTTCGTTACTTCAACGTCTGAGGATGACTATGATTTTTACATAGCAGCATCAAAACTTTTATTACCAAATAAAATTAAACAAAAGGGCAATTTCCAGATAATACCCTTATCTCCCACATTAGATTATCAAGTGGCGCTTATCGATACATTACATAAAAGATATACAGCAAAATCTTCTTCTTTAGTCGTTTGATAGGTCTGTTTCTTTCTTTAGTATCGCTATCTATCCGTACTAAAAAAGTGGGGGTGGCAGCAGAAGTAACTCCCCATTATTGCTCGGAGTTAAACACTTCTGTCCCAACCTCACTTCTTTTTGTCTTTTTAATGCGTCAAAAGATGATCTGGCTATTGTTTCAAGTCTTCTTTATTTTCAGCAAATTTATAATTCGGCTCGTCTTTTTCTTCGTCGTAATCAACTAATAAATCATATCCTTTAAAAAACCAATCGTCTGTTTCTTCGATAAAGTACGTAATCTCATCAATCTCTTCTTTGACTAATGGTTGATCTGGCGCTTCTACAGACATCGCAATAGAAAAACCTTCGTGAACATCTGTCTTCCCATAAATCTTACCGTAAAATCGAATACCACTATCTGAAGTAACCCCTACTTCATCTTTGAACCATTGTTGCGCACGCGGCGTAATTGTTAATTTCATCTTAAAGTTCCTCCTAATTTAAAAACGTAGCGGGCTCGTTCAGCTCTGACTGAAAAAAAGGAAAATATGATCAAGGCGTTTTTTATCTCATTCATACTCCATCCGTTTCTTAGAGACTAGCCCACTTATCACACCTATCATTTTAGCATAGAGTCTGATTTACGAAGAATAACTTGCTTGAATTTAACCATTCATCTTTTCATCTAATAAATCAACATCGTCTGTTTCACCAACTACTAGTAAATTATCATTTTCTCTGACAATTTCTTCTGCCGCTGGAGATGCAATCACGTCTGATTTTGAGCGACGTATCGCAACTACCGTCAACCCAAAACGCTGGCGAAAGTTTAAATCACCTAACGTTTTGCCGTAAAATTTTGGATTAGAAACGCGGACTTCTGCTAACGATACTTCATTTGATAATTCAATATAATCTAAAATATTTCTAGATACTAATTTATGTGCTACTCTGATGCCCATGTCACGTTCTGGATGGACAACTAAATCAGCACCGATTTTGTCTAATACTCTTGCATGGTATTCATTCACAGCTTTAGCTAAAACATTTGGCACGCCCATTTCTTTGACCATTAATGTAACCAGAATACTTGCCTGTATATCCTCACCAATCGCAACAACAACATGATCAAAATTACGAATCCCTAGAGAGCGAAGGGTTGCTTCGTCTTGAGCATTCGCTACAACAGCATGTGTTGCGATATTCATATATTCATTCACTCGATCTTCATTACTATCAATAGCTAAAACTTCTTGCCCCGATTCAATCAAAGTCTGACAGATACTACCGCCAAATCTTCCTAAACCAATAATTGCAAAATTTTGCTTCATGTTTATGTCTCCTAGCGTTAAATTTAATTTAAGTATAACAAACAGAGTGGTAATTGAACAGAATCAGGAGGCTCCATCCCCTTACCTCAGTATTATAAAAAAAGTGAATAAGACAAACTAATACAGTTTATCTTATTCACCATAAATCGACATTTTGTTATTTTGCTAATCCGTGTTGAAACGCATAGATAGCCGCTTGTGTACGATCTTCAACGTCTAACTTTGCTAAAATATTCGAAACATGGGTTTTGACTGTTTTCAGTGTAATAAATAGTTCATCAGCAATTTCTTGATTACTACGTCCTTTGGCAATCAACATTAAAATTTCATGCTCACGATTTGTCAAATCTTCATGTAAAACAGGTTCTTGCTTTTTAGTCAAACGTTCCATCATTTTAGTCGTTACTTCTGGTTCTAGAACACGTTCTCCTCTAGAAATCGCTCGGATAGCATCTGCAATCTCATGGGCCGTTGAAGTTTTCAAGAGGTAGCCTGCAGCTCCAGCTTCGATTGCTGGATAAACTTTTTCGTCATCAATAAAACTAGTGACAATAATGATTCGTGCTTGCGGCCAATCTTTTAAAATCGCCTTTGTTGAGTCGATTCCATCCATCACATCCATGACTAGATCCATCAAAATCACATCCGGCCGTAATTCTAACGCTTTTTCATAACCGATCTGGCCATTTTCAGCTTCTCCAACTACTTCAATATCCTCTTGGATCGATAAATAGGAAGATACACCTAATCGTACCATCTCATGGTCATCCACTAACATTACTTTGATCACTTGCTATTTCCTCCTTTATTACAGGCACCTTGATTTCTACGCTCGTTCCTTGTCCTTTAAAGCTAATGATTTTAACAATACCGCCCATTCCAGCTACCCGTTCTCGAATATTTTTTAAACCGTAACTACCAGCTTTATTATCGTTTTCACTCATATCAAAGCCCACACCGTCATCTACTAAACGTAATAACACGTTTTTGTCTACTTGATGGAGATAGACTTCAAGTTCTTTTGCTTTAGCATGACGAAGTGTATTTGACAATAATTCTTGAACGATTCGAAATAAATGATCCTCAATACTATTATTTAAATGAACATCTTCAACATCCCACGTCAATTCGATTTTGATCTTCGTCTGTAATTCTTTTAATAATTGCTCGATCCCTTTACGTAAACTCTTTCCTTCTAAACTCACTGGCCGTAAGTGAAGCAATAAAGCACGCATCTCAGATTGAGAAGCATTGATGATATCGGTTACCGTCACTAATTGTTTACGAAACAATTCTGGCGTCTCACTTCGTTGCGCTTGTTCATTAAGCGCTGATAACATCATCATTGCAGCAAACAACTGTTGACTGACCGAATCGTGAAGCTCTCTGGCAAGCCTATGACGCTCTTCTTCTAATATTTCTTCTTTGGTTTCCCCGTCCATTAGCTGCGGACGGCTATTTAATAATTGCAATTCTTTTGACATTTCTAATAATTTTGTTTGGATTTTTAAAATATCTTGGTCAACTTCGCCAATGCACTGATCGTTACTCGCATGAGGGACACTTTTCGCAAGAGCTGGACTTTCATAACTGCCTCTTGCTAGTAACCGAAGTTTTTCTTCAATTCTACCATATTGTGACTTTTGTACAATAGATACAAGTAAAAATGTCGACAATCCCACCAACAGCGAGATCAAGAGCATATGGAAAATCAAAGGAATGTAAAACACTTTCCTTTGAAGTAATTCCAACATCCAATTTTTTTGTTTAATTGAATAAAAATATGAAAACAGTGTAAGTAACACAACAATAAACGTACTACAAGCAGCGTACAAAGAAAGCATCTGTCGAGAAATTTTACCCATCATACGCGAATCACCTCAAGATCACCAACCAATGTGTTTGTGATGATTTTCAAGCGGCGATTATTTGTATCAAAGTCATTACTGTATACTTTCAATGATTCATTTTTCAGATGATATTTTTCTTCTTCAAAGTTAACATTTCCGTAAAAAGTGGAATGTTCGAGTGTTACGGCAACACCTAGTGGCACTAATATTCTCGTACGGCCAAAGCCTTTACGAATAATAATGATGCTGTCATCTTTAGGCAATAATGTGTTCCCTAAATCAACGATTGTATCACCTGAAAGAACGTCTATATTGATATCATCCCATTCATAAACATTACTGCCGATCCGTTCATTGGCAAACCATGGACGTTTGAACCGACGCCCGCTTTTAGATTCAACATTCGTTGTTTCCACCATGATCATTTGTTTCTTTCTCCAAGGTGCTCGCTGCGTGATATCGACACCCGCGATTTCAACCCCTTTTAAACCAATAAATAAAACACCAAAAACTAACATCAACCAAAATGCAGGACTATTCATTACCCCAATCAAAATCAAGATAACACCCAATACTAATTGAAAATTATTAAAATTGCTACGATGAACTTTTTTCAGCGCATAGAGTGTACTTAAAATACCCAGTACTAATACGATTGCCAAGCCTGGGTTATGTATAATTTGCCATAAAGCTAATAAAAAAAGTAATGCTTCTACTACGATGAAAAAACGCCATGGGTTATTCATTTATAATCCCCCTTCCGATGAAATTAGTATACCTCGATTCTCCTATTAATGTTAGTTGCTAAAGCCCCATTTTACTATAGGACTTTAGCCCTAATTTTTTTTAACGAACCGAAACTCGTGAGCTATTTAGTCAGGTTTAAAGGGCAAGTCAAAACTAATGATAGCTTCGACTCGCCCTTCGTTCTTACTGACTGTTTGTTAACCAACCTTTATGATTCTTACTTGCATGTCTCCACCAGGAGTAGCAATTGCAACTTGATCGTTTAATTTTTTGCCGATCAATGCTTGTGCAATAGGTGAATCATTTGAAATTTTACCAGAAAAAGGATCAGCTTCTGCACTACCTACAATCGTATATTCTTCTTCATCACCATCAGGTAGTTCAATAAATGTTACTGTTTTTCCAATTGAAACTTCGTCTGAATCAACACCATCATTATCAATGATTTGAGCAAAGCGAATCATATTTTCTAATGTTGTGATGCGTCCTTCCACGAAAGCTTGTTCATCTTTCGCTGACTCATACTCAGAATTCTCAGATAAGTCGCCAAAGCTTCTTGCAATTTTTATACGTTCAACGATTTCTTTTCGTTTAACTGTTTTTAGTTCTTCTAATTCTTGTTCTAACTTTTCTTTGCCTTCAAGTGTCATAGGAAATACTTTTTCTACCATGTTAATTTCTCCTTCTTAACTTACTACAATGTTTTATTTTTATTTTCATTGAAAAATTCCGCTTTCAATCCAGAAAAGAGTACCACGCTTTAAGCAAATTGTAAATAATATTCACTTAATTTTTATAAATCTGCTAGATTTTCTTCTAATCATCAACGCTTACGGTATCTCTCTTACGCTCAAATTGTGAATCCCAAGGAAAGCGAAACGAGCCGCCTAAATTCTAGGTTGGCTCGTAATATATTACGCAAACTTAAAAGTTATTCACTTTTTTCAGTTTCTGTTTTATTTACATATTGTTCTACGTACTCTTGATGTTGTTCATAGGTCTCTGCAAAGTAAACATTCCCAGTTGAGATATCCGCAACAAAGTACAGGTAGTTATTTGGTACTGGATTTAACACAGCGTTGATTGCTTGCTCACTAGGACTATCGAATGGTCCTGGACCGTATCCGGTATTTTTGTACAGATTGTACGGTGAGTCTACTTCTAAATCTTTATATGTGACCAATTCTTTATGTTCACCTAATGCGTATAAAATAGAAATATCTGATTGCAATGGCATATTAGCCGCAATTCGATTAAAGAACACTTGAGCAATTTTTTTGCGGTCTTCTTCTTTCACGCCTTCTTTTTCTACCAATGACGCAAGTGTTAATACTTGTTGAATCGTCATTCCTTTTGCATGAACCATTGGGATAAACGGTTCAATCACGCTGTTAGACTTCGCAATCATCTGATCCACAAAATCTTCTAGTTTTGCTTCTTTGTAATAGTCATATGTTGCTGGGAATAAATACCCTTCAAAGCGATAACGAACATCTTTTGCTTCAGCAGCACTTGTTAGTAACTCCGGATATTTTTCCTTCATCGTGTCGAAGAATGCTTGATCTTTCATCAGCTCAATAAATTGATCCTTCTTAAAATTAGTGTTTTTTTCGATGGCATCACCGATTTTGTCAATATCAAAGCCTTCTGGAATCGTTACTTTTCCATCTGCAAGCTGAGTTGGTTCCGCGGTTCCACCTTCTCTTAAAAGTGCACCGATCTCATCTAACGTCATGTCTGGTGACATTTGGTAATAACCTGCTTGAAAATCCGTTAGATTTTTAAATTTCGCATAGTAATTGAATACCATCCCGCTTTTGATGACTTTACTGTCTTCTAAAATGTTGGCGATTTTCTTATTCGACGAATCCTCTGGAATGTGTACTTGAACTAATTTACTATCCTTTTGGTCAAGTGGTTGTAAGCCAGCATTGACATACTTATAGAAAGTAAACCCAAAAATGGCTATCACTAATAACAACACAGAGGCAACAATCAAGACAATGCGGCTGACAATGCGGTCTTCTTTTTTTCTAATTCGTTTATCGGAATTATCTTCTTTAGGGCTCCGTGTACTCCCAAGCTGCGACTGTTCTTCCGACGAATCTGATCGTCTTGTCTGATGTTCTGCACTGCGCGAGCCAACTGATTCCATCTCATCCCGTTTTATCGGGTCTTCTTGAGTATCTGGTTGAGAACGGTACGTTCTATTATATTCTGCTTCGTTATGCTGTGATACGTTCTGAGCATTGTGTTCAGAAGAAGCTGAATCATCATTCTCTATTTCTTCTCCCCGCAAAGAACGCAAGACCTGATCTTTGAATGAAGCGTTGGAATGATCTTGATTATTTTGGTTATCTTCTGCCAAAACAAATCCTCCTTACTTTCTATGTATCTTGTTTAACTTTTACCATTATACATGAAAGCTTTTTAAATTTAAACTTTTTTAGAGAAACGTCACTAACTTGTAAGATTTGATTTCTTTCTAAAATCAACTAAATAGACTGAGAACTTGTGTCCTCAGCCTTGAAAAAAAACAATTATTAAGCACTAAACTTAACCATTCTACTATAATTATAAGGTTGATTAAAGTGGCGTAAGAAGAAAATATCGAGTAATTTAGTTTAGTGATTGTCACTTTTTCTAAAATTGCCAGTGAGAACCCATGGAGTCCCATTGAGATATCTTCAAATGACACCATCTGCGTACCAATGATACGGCGCGAGTCCTCTTCGTATACGATTCGATTTGACGCCCTCCCTATACTGCTTTTCCCGCAGCGTTTCCTGCATGATTAGCACCCACAATAACTGTTTTTATTTTGCTCATAAAGCGTTCCTATTCGTGCTATATTGAACTTAATTACGCCAAATAAGAAGGCTTTCTTTTTAGTTTCTCATGATAATCTTCTCTACATCTTTTGGCGTTATAGCTAAATAATCAGCACCCGTTGATTCCAATTCTACTTGATCTCCAAATCCATACAACACACCCATGCACGCTAATTCATTTTCTTTTGCGCCTATCATATCATGGCTGCGATCACCAATCATCAATGTTTCATTTAAATTCGTGATACCTGCTGATTGGAGGGCATATCGTATGACATCCCCTTTTTTTGAACGCCCACTATCTAAACTTGCTCCATAAATCCCAACAAAATAATGATCTAAATCAAAGTGAGTCAAGATTTGCTTGGCGTAGATTTCTGGTTTAGATGTTGCAATATAAAGAGCGCAGCCAGCTTGTTTTAAATCAGCTAGTACTTCGACAATCCCCTCATATAGGTGATTTTCATACATTCCTTTGGATTGATAATAGTCACGGTAATAACTTACTGCCTGCTCTGAAGTATGACGATCAAAATGACAAACCGTTTTAAATGAGTCAATTAAAGGCGGTCCGATAAAAGAATATAACTCTCGCTGTTCCGGTACATTTACATTCATTTTTTTTAAAGCATAAAGAACCGAGTTGATGATCCCTTCTCCGGAATCTGTGATGGTTCCATCTAAGTCAAACAAAATTGTTTTATACTGCATAGATGTCTCACTTTCTATTGTTTTATCTTGTTTTTTTAAATTAGAAACAGAAATATGGATCCATTTTACTTTTCATGAACATCTCCAGTATTAATCACTGGTTGGGTGCCTTTATCTGTAATGATCGAAACGAGTAGATTGTTGATTAATTGAACTTTCCGATCGTCAGTAAAGTTGATTTCTTGTCCATCTTCTATTTGTTCCAAAGCCATTTGAGTCATCGAAACTGCTCCTTCAACAATGATTTGTCTTGCTGAAAGAATCGCTTTTGCTTGTTGCCTTTGCAGCATAGCACTAGCAATTTCAGTCGCATAGGCTAAATGGTTTAAACGGGTTTCAATGACTTCTACTCCAGCAACAGCTAAACGTTCTTGCAATTCTTTCGCCATTTCTTCTGAAACTTCGGTTGTATTTCCTCGTAGAGTCAAATCATCCTCATTAAACGTATCGTAGGGATATTGTGTTGCAATGTGACGAATCGCCGTTTCACTTTGGATTTCTATAAAATCTTGATAGCGGTCCACATCAAATAGGGCTTTCGCGGTATCAACTACTTTAAATACAACAACTGCAGAAATTTCGACAGGATTTCCGTCTGAATCATTTACTTTTAATAGTGAGCTATTAAAATTTCGGACTTTCAAGGAAACATTAATTTTTTGCGTTAAAGGTGTTGTCACAAATAAGCCATTCTCTTTAATGGTGCCTAAGTATTGACCAAAAAACAAGATTGCTTTTGCTTGATTCGGACTAACTATTGTTAAAGAACTCAGAAATAAAGCTGAAATCACCCACAACACCAAACCAATTGCAATCATACCAAAACTTTCGATTGTCACTCCAGTATAAGTACAGTACCCGCCAATTATAATTAAGCTAACCAACACGACTAATGCAGCATAGCCATTCACATGAAATGTTTTTTTCTCTTTCATGATTTCCCCTCACTTTCTTTTTCCAGTTATTATTCTTATACTACTCTTCTTTGTTCCTTCCATCAATAGTTAAAAAGGATAAAACAGTTGCTTAATTATTAGTTTAGATGTAAACTTACTTTTAGTAAGTAAATTTCATAACAAACAATTGGAGGTTTTATATTATGCATACACAAATTCGTGGAATTCATCATGTTACAGCAATGACATCTAGCGCAGAAAAAATCTATCGCTTTTTTACAGACACTTTAGGGTTGCGCTTGATCAAAAAAACAGTTAATCAAGACGATATCCAAACCTACCATCTCTTTTTTGCTGATGATCTTGGATCAGCCGGTACTGACATGACCTTTTTTGATTTCCCAGGTATTCCACAAGGAACCAAAGGAACCAATTCTATTTCTCGCACATCTTTCCGTGTTAAAAGCGATGCTTCTTTAGATTTTTGGGTCGATCGTTTTAATGAGCATCGAATCGACCACGGCGAAATAAAACAACGTTTTGGAAAAAAATACCTAGAATTTGAAGATTTCGATAAACAACAATATCAATTGATTTCTGATGAGAATAATTATGGCGTAGCTAGCGGGACGCCTTGGGAAAAAACAGATGTTGTAGCTGAACATGCGCTGATTGGATTGGGGCCTGTTTTTGTCACTGTAGCAGATTTTGAACATATGCAACGAGTTTTAGTCGAGGTATTGGGATTTAAGCTAGTTGACGCGGAAGGAAGTTTCCATTTATTTGAGGTAGGTGAAGGGGGCAATGGTGGCAGTATCATTGTTGAACATCGAGACGATCTTCCAGAAGCACAAGAAGGCTTTGGGAATGTTCATCATTTAGCTCTTCGCGTCGCGGATCAAGATGCTTTACGTTTTTGGATCAATAAAATCAATCAACTTCAATTTCCTAACTCTGGCTTTGTTGAACGTTTTTATTTTAAATCTGATTATTTTAGAGCCGCTCCACATATTTTATTTGAATTAGCAACCGATGGACCTGGTTTCTTAGAAGATGAAACCTATGAAGCCGCCGGAGAAAAATTATCTTTACCACCGTTTTTAGAAGGAAAAAGAAAAGAAATCGAAGAATTTGTCAGACCCTTTGATACTTCTGATGCGAATAAAATTCGTCAATAATTAGGAAATGGAGAAGCCATATGTTGCATTATTCAACTAAGCATTTATCAGCAAAGCAATCGTATAAATTTCTATCAGGCAGCATCATTCCACGCCCAATCGCATGGGTAACCACATTGAATAAGGTTCATGATACGGTAAATGCCGCACCATTTAGTTTTTTTAACGCTGCAGCTTCTGACATTCCATTAGTCACCTTATCGATTCTTAGGCGAAATGGCGAAATAAAAGATACTGCCAGAAATATTATAGAAACAAATGAATTGGTGATTCACTTGGTTAATGACCAAGTAGTTGAATCCATGAATCAAACAGCCGCTTCTTTGAAGTCAGACCAAAGTGAAATCATCGTCAACAAATTAGACACAACAACAAGTAAAACGGTTAAGGTTCCTGGAATTACGGCTGCACCTATTCGTATGGAAGCGAGATTACATCAATATGTTCCAGTGAAAAATCATGATGACCAGATTATCACTGATTTGTTTATCATTGAAATAACCGATTTTTATTTTGATGAAGCTGTATTTGATCAAGAAAGCGAGTATATCCTACCAGAAACCTTTAATCCGATTGCTCGTTTGGCTGGTAATACGTATGCTCATATTAGCAACTTATTTGATTTAAAAAGACCAAATTAAGGAGCCTGGGACATAACTAAAAACGTTATGTTTCAGGCTCTTAGTAACCGAATAAACGGTGGGCGCAGAAGCAACTCCTTCGGAAATAAGCCGAAATTGCTGTAAAACACAACAAGGAACAAGTTGATGTTGCACAGTACCTACTTGGTCACAAAGATTTGAAGAGCAATTTTCGTAAATCCCTTCTTATTTCTCGGAGTTAAACACTTCTGCCCCAACCTCTATTATGATATGCCTTTTTCTGGTCGTAAATCTACGATTGGGACATTTCCGTCCAAAACACCACTAGGACTTTTTAACTTAAATACTTGTAATCGAGGATCTACTTCTAAGATCATCTCTTCATCTAAATATCGTTTGGAATAATCCTTGATATAAATAGCTCCCATATCTGAATCTACAGTTAAACCAAAATCAGATTTATCCTGTACTTGATCCAATACCAATAAACGAAAACTTGTATCAAGAGAACAAACACCCATTTTAGAATAGTTACCCACACCATCATCTAAATCCAAAATAATCACTGCTTTACTTTCGATGTAAGGTGTCAATTTTACCTGCGCTTCATTACTGATTTTTAAATACATCTTTGCTTCGCCTCTTTCTTAAAGAATACGTCTGTGATTGATAAGTGCCAGTAAATGGTTTGGACTAGAATTGCTTTCTATTCTAATCGCGCATAATTTCCAGCAGCAAATTCTTTCGACAATGTCACGTAATGCTGGGCATTTTCTTTATTTTTCCGAATTTCTTCTCTGGTTAACGGACGAATAACTTTCGCTGGTCGCCCAAATGCTAAAACGTTTGGCGGAATCTCTGTTCCTTCTGTGACTAAGGAACCTGCACCTATTAAACTATTCTTTCCAATCACCGCATGGTTCAGCACCGTTGAACTCATACCAATCAAGGCACCCTCTTCTATTGTACAACCATGTAGCATACAGTGATGACCAATCGTTACGTTTTCACCAATAACAACTGCAGCATCTTGATCGACATGGATCACTGTCCCGTCCTGCACATTACTTCCTGCATTGATCGTAATCGAATTGTTATCGCCTCTAAGGACAGATTGAAACCAAATACTAGTATCTTTAGCCAGCACCACATTCCCGTAAACATCGGCACTTGCCGCAATAAAATATTCTGTTGTCATCCTATTCACCTCTTCTACTAACTTCAGTATAACAAATTTAACTCAATTACGTAGTTGAAAAGTCTTCTTTGTATCAATAAAAAAAGAGGATAAGATATGACTCTACGAGTCACATCTCACCCTCTTTTGATTAATCGTAATCGCCATCTTCTGCAAATTGGCTATTATATAGTTTCTCATAGAAACCGCCTTGCTCTAATAGCTCATTGTGAGTTCCTTTTTCAATGATTTCACCTTGGTTCATCACCAAAATCAAATCAGCTTCACGAATCGTTGATAGACGGTGAGCAATTACAAAGCTTGTGCGCCCTTCCATCACTCGCTCCATCGCTTTTTGAATCAAGGCTTCTAAACGAGTATCTACAGAACTTGTCGCTTCATCTAAAATAAGGATTCTTGGATCGGAAATCACTGCTCTGGCAATCGTCAGTAATTGTTTTTGTCCTAGAGAAACATTATCTCCTTCAGAATTGATTTCCATCTCATACCCATCTGGCATTGTCCGGATAAAATGATCAACATTGGCCGTCTTCGCTGCATCAACTATTTCATAATCCGTCGCATCTAATTTACCAAAACGAATATTATCAGCAATCGTACCTTCGTATAACCAAGCATCTTGTAAGACCATACCAAAAACTGAACGAACATCACTGCGATCCATTTTTTTCGTATCGATACCGTCAATTTTGATAGCTCCTTCATTGACATCATAAAAACGCATCAGTAAATTAATCAAGGTTGTTTTACCCGCTCCAGTTGGTCCTACGATTGCAACAGTCTGTCCTGCTTGGACTTCAAAGTTCAAGTTCCTAATCAATGGTTTCGCTGGATCATAGCTAAAGCTGACATTATCAAATTGAACCGATCCTTGCACATTTTCCGGTAATGGGATATCTTGTTCATTTAATTCTTCTTCCGGCTCATCTAAAATTTCAAAGACACGGGTAGTCGCCGCTGAAGCACTTTGTAACGCCGCTGACAATTGTGTGATATTCCCCATTGGCTGACTAATCTGCCAAATGTATTGGATGAACGCTTGTAATTGTCCAACTACGATAGCACCTGTAATCACATAGTAACTACCTAACACAGCCATACCGATATACGTACCATATGCTGTCATCTGAACCAGCGGCAACATCAATCCTGAAATAAACGTTGCTTTAAAGCCAAAGCTATTCAGATTGTGATTGACGTTTTTAAACCCTTGTAACGTTTCTTTTTCACGTCCATACAGTTTTAAAACGCTAAAACCAGTCATATTTTCCTGAACATATCCATTTAGATTTCCAAGTGCATTTTGCATACCTTGGAAGTATTTTTGTGAAATACCGACAATCGTTTTTGAAATAAATAATGATAATGGAATCATGATGATCGAAATCAATGCCATCAGCCAATTGATATAAAACATCATCACAACAGCCATCACAATACCTAAAATAGCTGAAACGATATTGATGAAACTTTGCTGCATCGCATTACTCACAGCATCTACATCATTAGTCACGCGAGACAAAATGTTTCCTTGTTGATTTTTGTCAAAATAAGAAACAGGTAATCGGTTGATTTTTTCATCGATATCTCGACGCAAATCTCGCATTGAATGTTGAACAACTGTTGCCATCAAAAATCCTGACAAAAATTGTGCCCCACAATACCCAAGCCCTACAATCAGTATCCAAATTAGGCATTTGATGATATAGGCGTAATTCAACCCATTTCCAGCAGCAACATTTTTACTGATTTCTGTTATGGGCAACCCTGAAACATATGGCATTGCAGCATTAAAGGCCACAGTTAAAACAGTAAAGATAATCACTAAAATAAAAGTTCCTTTGTAAGGATTGATGTATCTGCCTAAACGTCTAATAGAAGAGAGTGCGTTTTTCATGCTAATTCCTCCTCTGACAATTGAGAAGCAGCAATATCATAATAGATAGGGCAATTCTCAAGTAATTCACGATGGGTACCCATGCCAACGACATCCCCTTCGTTTAAAACGATAATTTTATCTGCATGCATAATCGTTCCAACTCGTTGTGCGACAATCAAAACAGTTGATTCGGTCGTTTCTTTTTTCAAACGAGCTCTTAACTTCGCATCAGTTTGATAATCTAGCGCTGAAAAACTATCATCAAATATATAAACTTCTGGGCGACGAATCACAGCTCTAGCGATTGCCAAACGTTGTTTTTGACCACCAGAGAAATTAGTTCCACCTTCTGAAAGAAGTTCATCATATCCGTCAGGCTTTTGTGAAATAAATTCTGTCGCTTGTGCGATATCTGCTGCTAATTCCATTTCTTCGATCGTCGCATCTTCTTTCCCATATCGCATATTTTCCGCGATCGTTCCTGTAAATAGCAACGCTTTTTGTGGAATATAACCGATTTTATTACGTAATGCACTCAATTTATAATCACGTACATCTACTCCATCGAGAAGTACTTCTCCTTCTGAAACATCATAAAAGCGTGGAATCAGTTGGATCAAAGTAGATTTCCCACTCCCAGTACTCCCGATAAATGCAACAGTTTCACCAGGGGAAGCTGTAAAGCTAACGTTACGAATCACTGGACTTTCTGAGTGTCCAGGGTATGCAAATGTAACGTTTTTAAATTCTAAATAGCCTTTTGTTTTTGTTTCTGTAACGCCTGCTTCATTTTCACGAATCACAGGTTCCATATCGAATGCTTCTTGAATTCGGCGAGCTGAAACAGCCGCACGAGGATACATCATAAACACGCTAGCAAATAACATAAATGAGAAAAGAGCATGAAAAATATATTCGATAAACGCAATCAAATCCCCAACTAACAAACTGCCTTGGTCGATTTGAAGTGCACCATTCCAAATAATCAACACCATCACAATATTGAACAGGAAGAAAAATCCTGGTTGTGCTGCTGCCATCAAACGGAATAGGCTTTTTGAGCTTTTAGTATAGTCTTCATTGACTTTACTAAAACGACTTTCTTCGAACTTCTCATTGACAAACGCACGAATCACTCGTAACCCAGAAAGATTTTCTCTTAAAATACTATTGATTCCGTCTAAGTTTTTTTGTTGTTTGTTTGATAACGGTTCAGATATTTTAGCAATCAATACCACTGCTGCCAAAAGAAATGGCAAGGCTCCTAAAACGAACCATCCTAAAGATGGGCTTGTCCGCATAACCATATATAAGCTGACAATAAACATCATCGGAGTCATGAACCCAATCCGTAAAATATTTCCCATAAACAACATGATTTGGTACGCATCATTCGTTGTTCTGGTAATCAATGATGATACACCAATCGTTTCATATTCACGATGGGAAAAAGTCTGTACTTTTTCAAATAAATCATCCCGAATATCACGAACAATATTCGTTGTCATTCGTGCGCCAAAATACCCCAACATGATATTCATAACTACACCGACAACTGTGATTCCAATCATCAATAACCCTTGCTGTTTTACATAGTCAAAGTCATTATTTTTGATCCCAACGTCGATCATTCGTGCCAAAATCGTTGGTAAGCCTAGTTCTATCAATATAAATCCAAAAACACAAATGAAATCTAAAAACAATAATTTCTTATATCTCATCGTGTAACGCCACATCAATTTCAATCAATCATCTCCCATTTCAATTTTTGATCCAGTGCTTTCACTATAGCATAAAACTAACAGCTAGGTAAATTATATTTAAGTGAAATTTGAACACTTTTTAGTAGAATAATAAACAGGACTATTTTTGCTATGGTATAATAGTAATTACTTTAATTTCAGTACTAAAATCAGGTGAAAGTGATGGAAATAAATCAATGAAAAAAATGCTTTATATTTCTTTAGGCTGTCTCACATTTGGATTGGGTACAATAGGGATTTTTCTGCCGATTTTGCCTACAGCGATTTTTTATATTTTGACCGCTTTTTTCTGGATGCGTAGCTCTGACTATTTATATACAAAATTTATTAAATCGAGCTATTATCAAAAATATATCCAAGAATCTATTGTAGAAAAAAAGATTACGCCTTTAGGTCGAGTAAAGTTATTCACAACGTTGTTTGTGGTTTTTGCAATTCCTTGTGTCATCGTCCGTAATCCATTCATGACGATTACCTTAGCCATTGTCTTTTTGTTGCATCTAATTGGTCTAAATTTGTATTTCAATAAAAAGAACGCTATACCAACAAAAGAACCGATTGAATAATCATCTTTTCTTTAAACTAATAGTTCTGTTTCTATACTTATTTACTCTTTTGTGATAAAATACGATTAATTGTTGTACAACACAACACAATGGACGGTTGAAAGAAAGTGCAGTTTCCATAAAACAAGTAAAGTGAAGCAAAGTCGAGGCTTCATTTCATCATTAACGACTGTTTTTGATGCCAATTGTTTTTAAGGTGGACAACCACCTCATTTTGTTGTGTTCAAAAATTACAGTAAGAAATAATAAAAATAAATCATTAACTGCATTAGCAGATAAAGGAGAAAAAACATATGATATATAAAGTTTATTACCAAGAAACAAAAGTAAGAAACCCAAAAAGAGAAGATACAAAATCTATTTATGTTGAGGCAGAGAGCGATGTTATCGTGCGTCAACAAGTTGAAGAAAATACCCCATACAATATTGAATACATTCAAGCGCTTGATGAAAATCACTTAGCTTATGAACAAGAGCACGCGGAATTCTCTTTAACGGAGTTTTAATATGAAAGTAAATATTAAAAATAATGAAACCGGCGTTTTTGCAATAGGCGGTTTGGGCGAGATCGGAAAGAACACTTATGGGGTTCAATTTCAAGATGAAATCATCATTATTGATGCGGGAATCAAATTTCCAGAAGATGATTTGCTTGGGATAGACTATGTTATTCCAGATTACAGCTACATCGTTCAAAATCTGCATAAAGTCAAGGCGTTAGTTATCACTCATGGACACGAAGATCATATCGGTGGTGTACCTTATTTACTACGTCAAGCAAATATACCGATTTACGCTGGACCATTGGCATTAGCTTTGATCACCAACAAATTAGATGAACATGGTTTATTACGAGATGCTGAACTTCATGAAATCAATGAAGATACTGTAATTCGTTTCCGTAAAACAGCGATTAGTTTTTTTAGAACAACCCATAGTATCCCAGACGCTTTAGGTGTCGTTGTGAAGACACCTTCAGGTAATATCGTAGCAACAGGTGACTTTAAGTTTGACTTTACCCCAGTTGGTGAACCTGCGAACTTACACCGCATGGCAAAATTAGGAGAAGAAGGCGTTCTATGTCTGCTTTCTGATAGTACAAATGCAGAGATCCCAACGTTTACGAAATCAGAAAAAACGATTGGTTCTTCTATTCTAAAGATTTTTGAAAAAATCGAAGGAAGAATTATCTTTGCCAGTTTTGCTTCCAACATTTTCCGTCTTCAACAAGCTGCTGATGCTGCTGTGGCAACTGGACGTAAGATAGCTGTGTTTGGTCGCAGTATGGAAAATGCGATTGTTAACGGTGAACACTTAGGCTATATCAATGTACCTAAAGGAACGTTTGTGGATGCAAGTGAGTTAAACCAACTACCTGCTGGCGAAACGATGATTTTATGTACAGGATCCCAAGGTGAACCGATGGCTGCCCTAAGCCGAATTGCTAACGGAACGCACCGTCAGATTTCAGTACAACCTGGAGATACAGTGATCTTTTCAAGCTCACCGATCCCTGGAAATACAACAAGCGTCAACCGTCTGATCAACTTGCTTTCTGAAGCAGGTGCTGAAGTTATTCACGGAAAGATCAATAATATCCATACTTCTGGCCATGGTGGTCAAGAAGAACAAAAACTAATGTTAAGTTTAATGAAACCTAAATATTTTGTCCCCGTTCATGGTGAATTTAGAATGTTAAAAATTCATGCTTCCTTAGCTCAAGATGTTGGCGTTCCTGCTGAAAATTGTTTCATCATGGAAAATGGCGATGTGCTAGCTTTAACAGCGGATGATGCGCGTATTGCTGGGCACTTCAATGCCAACGATGTTTACGTGGATGGTAATGGCGTCGGTGATATCGGTAATGTGGTCTTACGCGATCGTCGAATTCTATCTGAAGAAGGATTAGTCTTAGCAGTAGCGACCGTAGATATTAAAAATAAAGAAATTCTAGCGGGGCCAGATATTTTATCTCGCGGATTTGTCTATATGCGAGAATCAGGCGAAATGATTCATGAAGGACAACGTTTATTGTTCAATGCAATCCGCGAAGCATTAAGAGATGAACAGTGTACAGAAGCGAAATTGTGTGATGCGATTTCGGCTGCGTTACAGCCATTCTTGTTTGAAAAGACAGAACGTCATCCCATGATTTTACCAATGATCATGACTTCATGAGTTTGACTACCAAAAAAGCAACAGATGGATTTTTATCCGTCCGTTGCTTTTTTATCATTATACTGTAATATTTACCACTAAAACATTGGCTTTTGTGTGATTCACAACATAAGATGTCGTTGATCCAACCATCAGTCGTTCAAACCCATTTAAACCTGTTCTGCCTATTACAATTAGGTCGATCGGTTCTTTTGATTCTGTAAACTCAGCAATCAAAGTTTTCGGATAACCGTACATTACATAGGTAAAAACGTCAGATACTCCTAGTTCAAGAGCTTTTGACTCTCTTATTTTCATTTTGGCTTCTTCTTTTGTACGAATATCTTCCATCAAGTTTCCCATCGATAAGGTCAGTTCGCCAAAGTAATTTCCCGTCTCTTCTATAACAGACAAAATATTTAAGGTAGCACCATTTCGTTTGGCTATTTTTATCGCTTCTTGGAACGCATTTTCAGACTGCTCAGAACCATCTACCGCAACTAAAATATTCTTGTAGGTCTCTTCCATGATAAAAACCTCCTTCTTGGTACCTTCATTATACTACGTAAAAAGGCTTTCAACAAAAATACTGCCAAATCAAAAACTTTCTTCTTTACACTGATAAAAAGCCGTGTTATAGTAATCATGGAATTTCGTTATCAGATATCGTTGCCTTTCATAAGAATCAAGAAAGGAGAATTATTATGACATTTGGTAATAAAGTATTAAAATACCGTGTAGCGCTTGATACAGAGAAAAATTTGTTTATGGCTATCGATGCAAATAACCAAGCAAATATTGCTTATGGTATCACGATTACACAAGCAGTAAAAGAATTGAAAAAATCTATTTAAGGAGTTATCAACCTAAATGAACGATTCAAGTTCTAATACGATTTAAAGGCATCCAGTGAATGGTAAATCACGGATGCCTTTTTTGTTTTCTTAATTCTTTACTGACTATTCCAATCTTCTTTTAGTAGAATAGTCATTTTGGGTAATTGAGATAAATCATTATCAAGCTGACTACTAGCAATACAAAGCCAAATGCGCCTAGTGGAATCACCATACCGTTCCATGCTTTTTTATTAGTAAAGGCTCGCCAACGATAAAGAATACTTGCTAATCCAAGAAATGCCCAGGATACAAAAAAGATTATTAAAGAAATATTTAACATGTTTACCACCTCTTACTAAATAGTCTACAACTTCTAGTAGAAAAAGATAGTAACAAAAATGTAAGAACTCACTAAGTTCAAACGGAATAGGCTCCCCCATCAAGCGAATGACACTTCTCTTCTTCCGTTCACTAAGTATTGTGCATCTTCAGCTCTGCAATCAGTCACTGTGTTTGACAAATCAAAACCTCCAGTGAGAACTGGAGGTTTGCTCTTCGGCTGAAAGCCTCTTTTACCGGACACGGCCTGAAAGGCCTTCTGAGCGGATCTCCCTTGCGCACCACTTCTTCTCGCTGATTCTTAAAGAATTTCATTTTTTATTTTTTGCTATTTTTATTACCTGTGAACGGATCATACTCCTCAAACAACGTCAGCTGATCTGCTATATGATCTTCCTGAACTTGATTGCGTATATATTCTTCTATTTGTTTTTTGTTTCGGCCAACGGTATCGACATAATAGCCACGACACCAAAACTTACGATTGCCGTATCGATACTTTAAATTCGCATGTCTATCGAAAATCATTAAACTACTTTTTCCTTTTAGGTAACCGATAAAACCCGAGACACTTAATTTCGGTGGAATACTGACCAACAAATGAATGTGATCTCAACATGCATTTGCCTCGATGATGTCGACGCCTTTTCTTTCACATAAAAGTCGAATGATTTCTCCGATACTTTTCTTGTATTTGCCATAAATGATTTGGCGACGGTATTTTGGCGCAAAGACGATGTGATACTTACATTTCCATACGGTGTGTGATAAACTTTGATTGTCCTTTTTCATAAAGGAACCTCCTTTAATGTTGATGATACGGTCGGGAAACCTATATCAGTTTAACATTTTAGGGGGCTTTTTTATTACCTCGCTGGAAGCTCTATGGAACCACCCGCATAGCAGGTGGTTTTCAGAACACACAATAAAAAAACACTTAGCAAATTTGCTAAGTGTTTTGGAATGGATTGATTAGTTTTTTACAACGTTAACTGCTTGAGGTCCACGATCTGAATCTTCAACGTCGAAGCTTACTGATTGTCCTTCTTCGATTGTTTTGAAGCCTTCACCTTGAATTGCTGAGAAATGTACGAATACATCGCTACCGTCTTCGCGAGAGATAAATCCAAATCCTTTTTCTGCGTTAAACCATTTTACTGTTCCTTGTTCCATTCTGTTGTTCCTCCTCGTGCTTAAGCACTAAATATTGTAACATTGCTCGTGTACGATAGAGGGTTTTAAAATTAAAACTTCTATATTGTCCCAAACAAGATTACACATATATTGTACATGCGAACCTTTATTTTTGCAAGAAATCTAGCTAGTCTACCGCAAAAAAATTTTCTTCTCTCATGCTGATGTAAACTTGTTCTCCGATGATAATGTGATCTAAAACTTCGATTCCCATCATCTTTCCACACTCTTGCATTCTTTGCGTAAAATGAATGTCACTTTCTGACGGCGTTGGATTGCCAGATGGATGATTATGGGCAAGGATCAAGCGTGCCGCAGAACATTTAACAGCGCTACGGAAGACTTCTCTTGGGTGTGCAACACTTTGGTTCAAGGATCCTTTAAAAACTGTTTCTTGTTTGATTACTTCATTTTTAGTATTTAAATACAAACAGACTAAATGTTCCTGCTGAAAATCTTGTAGTTCATAAATTAAATTTTGCGCGATTTGATAACTGGAAGAAACCTTGCCAAATTTCATCTGGGTACTTTGCTGGATACGATAACCAAACTCGATGGCTGCTCTTAGCTCAATCGCTTTGACTCGGCCAATACCTTTGATTTCCATCATTTCGGTGAGTGTCGCATTTTTAAGTTCAAATAAATGATTAAAATAATTTAAAAAATTTGACGCTACTTTCATCACATTCATATTCTTGGAACCTGTTCGTAATAAGATTGCCAGTAATTCCTGATTCGATAATGCTTTTTCTCCCACAACTTCGAGCCTTTCTCGAGGCAAACAATCTTCTGGCATCTCTCTGATAAATAGCTTTTCGTCTTTGATCAAAAAAATCACTCCTTAATACGCTTCTACTATAAGATACGCAAAGGAGTGAAGAGTTTATTTTTTTAAATAAGCTGGAACTTGAGTCAAACTCTCAAAAATTTCCAATGTTTTTTCTCTAATTTCGTCGGTGGGTGCTAATAAATCTGGTACCATGATTACTGGAATACCCGCAGCATCAGCCGCTGTTACACCGTGAAACGAGTCTTCAAAAATCAAGGTATTGTCAGCCTTTGTACCCAGACTAGCTAAGGCTTTTCGGAATATTTGTGGGTCTGGTTTTGCTCGAGTCACATCTTCTGCTGAAACAATGCCAGAAAAACGATCTTTAATTCCAGCTCCATCTAATAATAATTCAATTGCCGGGCGAACATTACTTGACGCAACGATTCTTGGAATGTCTTGTTGATCAAGAAAATCAAGTAATTCTAAAACCCCTTCTTTTAAGGGAACTTTCCCCGCTTCAAATACTTGATACGTATCGTCATATGATCGTTGGATAAACTCATCCACTTTTTCCTTACCAAACTCCTTATAGATTCGATGATAGTTCTCTTGTACTTCTTCATCTGACACACCTAAAAACTGTAAGTAAACTTCTTTACTATAGGGAAAATTCATCGCATCTGCTATTTTTTGAGTTGACTGATAATAAATCAGTTCCGTATCAAATAATAAACCATCCATATCAAAAATCACGCCATCAATTTTTTTCATCTTGTCCTCCATTTATAATTATTGATTACCATTTTTTCAAAGTGCTGAACCACGCAAGCCCTTTTTATCGATAATCTACTCCGTATTGCCAGATCCTATATTCAATAATAGTTCACGTACTTGGGAAACAAAATAAAGAGAACCTGTCACTAGCATCAAGTCATCTGCAGACATTTTTTCTAAAATTTCCCCTAAGCCAAATTGCCATAATGAAACAATTTCTGTTTTATCGTCTTCAAAATGTTCCATTTTTGTTAATTCGATTGCGCGTGGATAATCAAATGTCGTTAAATACAAATGAACATTCGGTACTTTTCTTAATAATGCAATCATTTGATCGATATTTTTTGACGATAACGCTGAAAATAAAATATGGATCTCTCGATTTGGAAATTCTTTTTTTAGATTTTCTGCTAGTCGTCGCATCGCATGATCATTGTGCGCACCATCTAAAACAATTAAAGGTTCATCACTGATTTTTTCCATTCTAGCAGGCCACTGGGCTTGAGCCAGACCTTGATACACCGTTCTGTCGGTAAAGTTGATTTGCTGAGTCCTACAATAAAGATAAAACAATTGAATCGCTACTGCCGCATTTTCTACTTGATGACGGCCTAATAACGGAACTTTGACTTTCGGTAATTTGCCCGCTTCCCCATAAAAATCAAAGATTTCACCCCAATTTTTATCTGGACGTTGGTATTCCGCTTTATAGTCTTTGTCATAGCGATAGACTTTGCTTTGTTTTTCAGATGCGACTTCATCGATCACGACAAAAGCCTCTTCTTCAATATTACCTGTTACTACAGGAATCGTATCTTTAATGATCCCAGCTTTTTGAAAGGCTATTTTCTGAAGTGTATCACCTAAAATTTCTGTATGGTCTTTTCCAATTGTAGTGATTGCGGTTAACATTGGTTTCACAACATTCGTACTATCTAACAATCCGCCAAGTCCTACTTCTACAATGGCGATATCAACTTTTTCATCTAGAAAATAGTCAAGTGCCATCACAGTCAACGTTTCAAATTCAGTAATTCCCGCGCTTTCTGGTTGGCGATCCATCTCACTGATTAAGGATTGATATTTCTCTACATACTGGATGATATGATTGTCTGAAATCCCTTTTCCGTTAATGGCAATTCGTTCATTGAACTGTTCGATATAAGGTGAAGTAAAGGTTCCTACGGTGAGTCCTAATTCTTCTAGCATACACCGTAAATAAGTTACAGTAGAGCCTTTTCCATTCGTGCCTGCAATATGTATCGTTGGTACTTTTTCTTCTGGATTACCGACTCGTTTCAATAAGGCTTCCACCCGATCAAGACCGGGTCTCGTTCCAAACGGCAGTCTACTATGAATCCAATCGATTGCTTCTTCTATCGTTAATGACATCTTATCAACTCCTCAGTCTCTATTATATCGAAAGCTGTAGTGCTTTTCACTAATTAACGCTTTTAATTCCGTAAATGAGCGATTGAAGGATAAAAAAATGCGATTGTATAAAAAATCGTAAATAAAATAACTGATTGCTTTTAAATAAATACAGATGTGATAAAATAATTAGACCTATATGTATGAACTGGAAACGGATTCTTTTGCAACAACTCCTAGACCCATGATAAACTAGGTTGTTAGTGTGATATTTCCACAACGTTCGTTAAAAAAAAGTAGTATTGTTGCAGGTAGTTCGCTTGATTTATCAAGATTAATTGAACCTTTATCCTAAAACAGTGACACATTATTAGAATAGAGGAGCAGTATTAACTATGTTAAAAAACAGAAATAATTTATTGATTTGTGGGAGTTTCCTCCTGCCCTTCTTATTGTTGATCATTCTTTGGTCGATTTTAGGTTTAGCACCAATTGGGAATAATAATCTATTGGTCAGTGATTTAGGGACACAGTACATGCCATTTTTAAGCTTATTTAAGCAATTTTTCCAAGGAGATACCTATTCGCTCTATTCTTTCTCTGATGCCCTAGGTGGAACGATTTTACCGCTGAGTGCCTATTATTTACTAAGCCCATTCAATATTTTAGTCTTACTATTCTCTTATGAACAATTACCAATTGCGATTTTGCTGATTATTACGCTCAAAATTTCGTTTATGGGTAGTTCGATGTTCTACTATCTTCAAAAAACATATGCGCAATCCACGATTTCTACGTTACTCTTTTCAACATCCTATAGTTTATGTGGCTTTGTAACGGTTTATTGTTTGAACTTTATGTGGTTGGATGCGTTGATTTTATTTCCTTTACTTATTTTGGGGATTCAGAAATTATGGGACCATCAAAAGTACGCCTTATACTCCGTCACATTATTTCTGAGTATCGTAACAAACTATTATATGGGCTACATGCTATGTATTTTTGCAGTCTTCTATAGTGTGTATTGGTATTATCAAAAAACAGACTCGGCAAAAGAGAAAAGTATTTGGCAGTTTATTAAAGAAGGCCGCTTGTTTTTTGTCACGTCTTTTCTCACTGGCATCAGCACTAGTTTTATTTTAATTCCTGCCGTAGAAGGCATGTTAGCAACGAAAAAGACAAATTTTGATTGGCAGACATTTTTACCAAGACCTAACTTTGGTTTTAATTTTCTTTCACAATTCGGTCTTGGTAGTGTTAATTTCGAGTGGCGCTTGGAGCATTTGCCGACGATTTTTTCTGGCATCTTGATGGTTTTACTCTTTATCGCTTATTTTCAGCTCTCAACTATTTCTAAAAGGGAAAAACGAGGAGCGGCTTTTTTGATCGGGTTTATTTTCTTAAGTTTCTGGCTAGAATTAATTAATACGATTTGGCATATGTTCCAAAGTCCAGCTGGATTTCCTTATCGAAATACGTTTATCTTTAGTTTCTTGGTCATAAAATTTGCTTATGAGGCCTTCCTTAAATTAAAACAAGGTGTAAACCTAAGTCTACGGGTTCCTACTATTTTTTCTATGTTACTCACAATTGGGTATGTCTCTTTAAAGCTTTCAAAAGAAAAAGTATTTCTTTTGTCTGATCATTATTTTATCATCAGTCTGCTTAGTGTTTGGCTAACGTTTGCTTTAGTTGTTTGGATTCAAAAAATGACTGGTACAAAAAAAGGTTGCTTATATGGACTCTTATTTTTAGTCGTCTGCTCTGAGTTAGTCTTTAATTTTTGGATCAGCTTTAAGGATATTCCATTTGGTAACCAAGAAAAATTTGCGCAAACTTATCAGATTCAGAATAAGATCATTTCAGATTTGGAAGAGACAAACCCGAATCTCTTTCGGATAAAACAAACAGTTGATTCAGATGCAGCCGGCTATCATGAAAAAAACAATGGCTACAACAATCCAATTTTATACGGCTATGCAGGTGTTTCAAGTTACACTTCTACATTAGATGCAAAAACGCAAGACACGCTTCAAGCGCTAGGATTGTATCAAAAAAATGACCGTAGAATTGCTTATGTAGATGACTCCAAAGTGATCAATTTACTATTAAACGTGAACTATCAATTAACACCTGAAGTTAAACCTCATCAAAAAAATAGTTCAGGTGATCCTTCAACAAATGTTTACAAAAACGATGAAGCAATCGGTATGGGCTTTTTAGTCCCGCAAGACTTTCATTCGTTTAAGTTAGTGAAGAATCAACCGTTAAAAAATCAAGAAATGATTTTACAGCAGATTCAACAAAACGATGATGCCTATTTTAAGGATACACAAAAAATCGCATGGAGTGAACAAGATGATACACACTACACGCTTACAACAAAAACAACCGCTAATGGTGAACTGTACCTTTATGCACCTGAAATCGATTGGGAAAAAATCACTTCGTTTACAGTAAATGGTGAAAAAATCAAACCTGCTGTTTATATAGCAACCAATCAATTGTTTAACCTTGGTTATTTTGAAAAAGATGATATCGTTAAATTACAACTTGAGTCTAATAAAGAACTTGAGGACAAAACGATCGAACTGAAGACCTTACAACAGGAGTCTTTTGATTCGCTTATTACTAAGCAAAAATCTCAAGCAATCCAAATGAAAGAAGAAGTTTCTGGTACATTGACCGGTGAAATTACTGTAAATAATTCTGAGGGCTCCTTGCTTTACTTAGCCATTCCATATGATAAAAATTGGCAAATCACAGTAGATGGAAAAAAAGTGAAAGCAACATCTGTTTTAGGGAATTTTACTGGAATTGACTTAACATCTGGCAAACATCAAATCACCATGCATTATCAACAACGAAACTTTATCGTGGGCGTTTTTATTAGCATTTCTGTGTTTTTAGGCGTATTATTTTATCAACTATTAAAGCATTTTATAGGTCGAAAATCCAAGTAATATTGAGAGGAAACTGAAGCCATGGGTAGAAAAATTCTGAATCGGGTCATCTATGTACTGCCTATTATAGGTGTTATCTGTTTTGTTGTTCTAGTGATTTACGGTTATTCTAAAGGAATTTTCCATTCCGTTCAGTCTTTGCAAGCTTTTATAAAACAATTCGGTGAAAATGCGGTGTTTATCTTTATCTTTTTGCAAATGGTTCAAGTAATCGTTCCGATTCTTCCTGGAGGAATTTCAACAGTTGTCGGTATGTTGATGTTCGGCAATATTCAAGGATTAGTTTATAGTTATATTGGCCTGATCATCGGCGAAATCATTGTTTACTGGCTAGCTCGTTATTATGGCAAGTCCTTTGCGCGATTGATTTTAACTAAAAAACGTTACTTGACGTTCGAGAAAATGTTGGATCGTCCTGAAAAAGGCATTAAGAAATTAATGATCGTCACATTGCTCGTTCCTTTTGCACCAGACGACTTAGTCTGTTTAGTCGCAGGACTTGCAGACCTTCCTTTTAAAGAGTATATGAAAATTTTACTTGTCTTTAAACTTTGGTCAGTGGCGACTTATGGCTATGCTATTTTGTTCTTGTTTAATCGTTTTTTGATCCAATAGAGGTACAAACAATTGTATAAAATACGTAAAACAGCAAGTTAGAGATGATGCTTGCTGTTTTTTTATGTGCTTTTCCTATCTTTTTTAACTATTATCTAAACACTCCGAAATAAATCGATTCCAAAAGATATATTTTTTAAACTATAAATATGTTATAGTTTACACAAATGTATAAATAAGGAGGTGAAAATATGAAGAAAGAATGGAGAGTCAATGGACTAATCAAAAATGTAACGGATAAAGTCGAAGTAATCGCATTAGACCGGAAAAATAAGGAATTAGAGCGAGCAACTGTGACTATTGAAGAAAAAGCTTATTCTTTGACTGTGAATCCTTACACCTTATATGAAGATACAACAATCACAGGTGGAACTGATTATTTTCATACGCATGTCGCTTTGATGATCAATGGCGAAGAAATCGAACGTAAGTTACTATCTTCAACCAGACAATTTACTTTTGATGTTGAAGGTTTGATTGACTACACAGATGACGAAGTAAAAATCGTTGGTTATCGTTATGAAGATGAAATCACTCGAAATGACTTAGGGATTCAAGAACCTACGGTAGAGATGACACTAAGCCCATACAAAATAGATGATACTTTTGTAACGGGTAAAGTAACAGGCAAGTCCGCTACAACTGTTCGTCTCTATGTAAATAGAAGACGACAACAAACAGTGAAAATAGCCGAAGATGGCACATTTAGCTTATTAGGTGTTGCTATTACCTCACCTACAGATAAAGTTGAGCTAGCTGTATTGAATGATGCTGGTATTGAGATTCAACGATTTACTGTTAAGGTGACGAGCTAGTAATTGAGTGTAAAGAAAAGTGGATCGTTAATCAGATTTTTTTCTGACTAACGATCCACTTCTTTATAATTAATTCACTGTACGCAGTTGCGCAATTCGTTCCTTCACAACCACTTGTTTTTCTAGATAATCTTTTTCTTTTGCTTTCTCAGCTTCTACAACATCATCTGGTGCGTTAGAAACAAAGCGTTCATTCGCTAATTTCCCTTGTACGCGTTTGACTTCTTGCGTCCATTTGTCTAATTCTTTCTCTAAACGGGCAATTTCTTCTTCTACGTTGATCAAACCTGCTAATGGTAAATATAACTCTGCTCCAGTTAGAACCGCTGACATCGCTAGTTCTGGTGCAATGATATCACTTGCAATCGTCAACTCTTCTGGATTACAGAAACGCTCGATATAATTGGTATTGTCGATCAAGAATTTATCCACTGCCTCATCACTTGTTTTGATCAATAATGTGATTGGTTTAGACAGTGGTGTATTCACTTCCGCACGAATATTACGTACTGCGCGAATCACTTCTTTTAAGACTTCCATTCCACGAGCGGCTGTTTCATCTGAAAATTCTTCGTGCACGACAGGATACTCAGCAACAACTAGCGATACACCTTGATGGGGAATGTTTTCCCAAATTTCTTCCGTCACAAATGGCATGATTGGGTGTAGTAAACGTAAAATTTGATCTAGTGTATAGACTAAAATGCTACGTGTTGTTTGTTTTGCCCCTTCATTTTCACCGTACAGAATTTCTTTACTCATTTCAATATACCAATCACAGAAATCATCCCAGATGAAATTGTATAACTGACGACCTGCTTCACCAAATTCAAAGCGGTCAAATAAATCAGTCACACGAGCAACTGTTTCGTTTAGACGCGTTAAGATCCAGCGATCTGCTACGGTTTTCTCCCCACTGAAGTCGATATCTTCATAAGACATACCTTCAACATTCATGATCACAAAACGGCTGGCATTCCAAATTTTATTGATAAAGTTCCAAGATGCATCCATTTTTTCATAACTAAAACGCATATCTTGACCAGGTGTAGAGCCATTGGACATAAACCAACGCAACGCATCTGCCCCGTATTTATCGATGACTTCCATTGGATCGATTCCGTTTCCTAGAGATTTACTCATTTTACGTCCATCTTCTGCTCGGATCAAGCCATGCATCAAGACATTTTTAAATGGTGCTTGTCCTGTAAATTCTAAACTTTGGAACATCATGCGGCTAACCCAGAAGAAAATAATATCGTAGCCTGTTACCAAAGTACTTGTTGGGAAATAACGCTGATAATCAGCTGCTTCTTCATCAGGCCAACCCATTGTTGAAAATGGCCATAATGCTGAACTAAACCATGTATCTAACACATCAGAATCTTGGGTCCAATTCTCTGAATCGGCTGGTGCTTCCATGCCAACATACATTTCGCCTGTTTCTTTATGATACCAAGCAGGAATTTGATGACCCCACCATAATTGACGTGAGATTACCCAGTCGTGGACATTTTCCATCCAACGCAAGAATGTTTGATTAAAGCGTGGTGGATAAAATTCTACTGCATCCTCTGTATCTTGATTTTTGATGGCTTTTTCAGCCAGTGGCGCCATTTTAACAAACCATTGTGTGGATAAACGAGGTTCAACAACGACACCTGTACGCTCTGAATGACCAACACTGTGATTCATTGTTTCAATTTTAATCAGACGACCCATTTCTTTTAGATCAGAAACGATCAATTTACGTGCTGCGAAACGGTCCATCCCTGCATATTTACCTGCTAAATCATTCATAGAACCATCTTCATTCATGACATTCACACGAGGTAAATCATGACGATTACCCACTTCAAAGTCATTTGGATCATGGGCTGGTGTGATTTTTACGACACCTGTTCCAAATTCCATATCTACATACTCATCTGCAATAATCGGGATTTCTTTGTCTACTAATGGCAATGTGACTGTTTTTCCGATCAAGGCTTGATAACGCTCATCATCTGGATGAACAGCAATCGCCGTATCGCCTAACATTGTTTCAGGACGTGTTGTTGCGATTTCCACAACGCCTGTTCCGTCCGTCAGTGGATAACTCATATGATAAAAGGCCCCTTCGATATCTTTGTGGATTACTTCGATATCAGATAAGGCTGTTTTGGCTTTTGGGTCCCAGTTGATGATGTATTCCCCACGGTAAATCAGGTCTTTTTCGTATAAAGAAACGAAGACTTTACGGACAGCTTGAGATAATCCGTCATCTAAAGTAAAACGTTCACGGCTATAATCTAGTGATAACCCCATTTTTGCCCATTGTTCACGTATATGAGAAGCATATTCTTCTTTCCAATCCCAAACTTGCTCAACAAATTTTTCACGACCTAAATCGTAACGAGAAATATCTTGTTCAGCTAATTTTTCTTCAACTTTTGCTTGGGTTGCGATACCTGCGTGATCCATTCCCGGCAGCCATAATGTATCAAAACCTTGCATTCTTTTTTGACGGATGATCATATCTTGTAAAGTGGTGTCCCATGCATGACCTAAATGTAGTTTCCCTGTAACATTTGGCGGTGGAATCACGATTGAATAGGGTTTTGCATCTTTATTGCCGTTTGGTTTGAATAAATCTTGGTCTAGCCATTTTTGATAACGGCCTTGTTCTACTTCTGTAGGTTGGTATTTTGTCGGTAGATTTTTTTCTTCTGACATACGCGTTCCTTCTTTCTGATTCTAATTTAAATGAATGGTGAAACGATAAACTAAGGTAACAACGCTCCTTATAAGTCGCCTTGTACTGTTCAACATCAGATTGCTTCACAATCTATGATGAACATGTAAAAAGCCCTAAAATACTTTCGTATTTTAGGGCGTAAACTTCTGTACGCGGTACCACCTAAATTGTGTCTGACGATTCAGACACCGCTTCATTTGTGAGGTAACGATCACTACTCGAATCATTCTACTCCATTCAAATCATTGACTCCCAAGCTACCTTCTTACTGGTTATGTGAAAATCTTCCACCGATTGATTCTCTCTCTAGAACGATGCCAGTAATACTCCTCTTGTTCATAGTCTTTGAATCATTTTAACATTGAAGTTGAATAGAAGTCAATTTGAAAAATAATTAACGTGCGGCTTTAGCTTGTTCCAACGCAGTAGCATAATCAGGCTCTTCTGAAATTTCTGCTGAAATTGCTTCGTAAACTATGTTACCATCTTTATCGATCACGAAAATGCTACGAGCTAAGTGCCCCATTGTAGGAATAAACAATCCATAGGCTTCACCAAATTCACCTTCAGTATCATGTAAAATTTCCATATCCACGCCCTCAGCTGCGCACCAATTCGCTTGCTCTTCTTTTGTGTTATTAGAAATCGTGATAAATTTTACACCTTCAACATTCGCAGCTTCTTGATTGAAGCGTTTTGTTTGTAGTGAACAGATTCTAGTATCAATATCAGGTACAACACTGATCAACACAGGCGTACCAGTGAAATCTGATAGGTTTACTACTTCATCATTTAAATTTCCTAATGAAAAATCTGGCGCTTTAGCACCGACTTCGGGTTGGGCTCCAATTATTTCCACTTTTTCGCCTTTTCTTGTAACGTTCATTGTATTTTTCCTCCTCTAATTTAAAAGCTGAGCAAGCGTTTCAAGCTACGAATACTCAACAATTTGACATTCTCTCTCTTTATTTAGTATAGAGGAAGTAGGAACAGATGACAAAGTTCTTGCTTTCTAGTTTTTTTGACTCGCAAACGTTTCATCAAAATAAATCAACGTCTGCAATTCTGTTGTCAAATCGATGTATTGGACATTCACATTGTGAGGCACAGTTACTCTATCTGGAGCAAAATTCAAAATAGCTGTAATACCAGCATCGACGATTTTATCGATCGCATCTTGTGCAAACTGGCTCGGTACCGTAGAGATAGCCACCGTGACACCTGTTTTTTTGACTTCTTCAGTTAGATTTTCCATTGGTTGTATGACGATATCATCTACAGAAAACCCCACAAGTTCTTTTTCAGTATCAAATGCACAAACAATATTCAAGTTTTCATTTCTTCGAAAGTTATTTTTGACTAGCGCTTTTCCTAAATTGCCACACCCGATTAGCGCAATCCGTTTTTCTTGTTGTGTATTCAAAATATGACTAAAAACCTCGATTAAGTAAGGAACATCATAGCCATAACCACTGCGCCCAAGTTCTCCTAAGTGAGAAAAATCACGACGAATGGTTGCGGGTGGGACTTGAATCACGTCACTAAATTCTTTTGATTTGATTCGCGTTACACCAGAATCTCCTAGCATTTTCAAATATCGCAAGTACAACGGCAACCGCTTGGCTGTCGCTTTAGGCATTGTTTTTTCTTTAAGTAATTCCTTCATTTCCTAGCCTCCTTGTTACTCATTTCACATATATATATTTATAGTTTATCATGCTTACAAGTCGTGGGCAACTTGTTTGTGAAAAAAATAGGAGGTATTAGAAAAAAACTAATAAAAAAGAACAGAATCGATAACGTTATCAAGCCTGTTCTTCTAGCTTTTATAGCAAATCAGAAAATTCTTTGTTTTGTTCACTTTGTTCAGTTATTTCACTAACTTTTAAACCAGCCATTGATCGGGCCATCAACCCTTCTATATCAAGTCTAGCTTCATAGGCTTGAGCTTTGTCTAATTTAGGTCTTGTTTTAGGTTGTGGCGGTGCAAAAATCGTACAGCAATCTTCAAATGGTTGGATTGCTAACTCAAAGGTATCGATTTTTTCAGCGATTTCGATGATTTCCCCCTTGTCCATCGATACGACTGGGCGAATAATCGGAGTTGTCGTCACTTCGTTGATTGCAACCATACTTTGTAAGGTTTGTGATGCTACTTGCCCCAATGATTCTCCATTGATGATTACTAAGCCCTTTCTTGCAGCACGTATCGCATCAGTCAAACGTAGCATCATTCGGCGTGTCACCGTCATTAGATAACCTTCTGGAACTACTCGTTTGATTTCTTCCTGGATTTCAGTGAATGGAACTTCAATAAATTGGATACTACCAGCATAAGGGGCGATTTTAGCAGCTAAGTCCTTCGCTTTTTGTAACGCCTGCTCACTTGTGTATGGTGGGCTAGCGAAATGAACAGCTTCCACTTCTACACCGCGTTTCATTGATAAATACCCCGCAACAGGCGAATCAATTCCACCAGAGAGCATTAACATACCACGTCCACTCGTTCCAACAGGTAATCCACCAGCACCACGAATCGTTTCATAAGATAAGTATGCTCCTTCTTTGCGGATTTCTACACAAATTTCAATGTTTGGCTTTTTCATTTGGACAGTTATCTCTGGGAAAATTTCAAAAACGGCACCGCCAAGTTCTCGATTCAATTCATTTGTATCTAATTCAAAACTATGGTCAGACCTTTTAGAAGTAATTTTGAATGTTTGACCTGGTTGGTAAGCAGATTGGATCATGGTTTGAACCATTTCACGAATTGCTGGCATTGTTTTTTCGACACGTACGCTTGGCGAAAAGGTTTGGATACCAAAGACTTTTTCTAATTTGGGTAAGATTTTAGCGCTGTCTTCACCATTTAATAATAGGTGCATCCGATCACGATCAGCATGGATTTTGACAGCTGGAAAATCACCAAGTACTCTTTTGACGTTTTGTGCTAGTTGGGAAATAAATATTTTCCTATTTTTTCCTTTAGTTGAAAGTTCACCGTAGCGAATCATAATTTCAGTATAGTTCACAATTTTTCAATCCTTTTCTATAACGCTTGATTTTTTTGCTTTCTTAGCTATTTAACACTAGGAACTTTTTATATAGTTGATTAAAAATAATCATAAACTGTTCCGCTTCTGCAATTGTATTCGATTCGTCCAAGCTAACCCGTATGGCCGACGTTGCGAACGAATCAGGTACTTTCATAGCATGTAATGTGCTACTGGTCATTTTCTTTCGACTGGAGCATGCACTAGTTGTTGAAGTGTAGATCAGTTTTTCCTCTAATGCATGTACAAGTACTTCTCCTCGAATTCCTTTTAACGCAAAACATAAAATATGAGGGGCGAAGTCCACAGTTTCTTTTGAAAATACTCTGACATTCGGATATTCTTGTAATGCCTCAAGCAAATATCGCCGAATAGTTCCAGTATGCTCTGGTTTTTCTGCGTTTTTATCTTTATATAAACGTAAAGCTTTCGCCATAGAAACAATTCCAGCCACATTTTCAGTTCCACTTCTTTGATCATTTTCTTGCCCGCCACCAGTTAAAAGCGGTGCAAGTTTACGACCGTGTTTCCAATAAATAAACCCTATTCCTCGGGGACCGTGAAATTTATGAGCAGAAAATGTAGCGAAATCAACTCGAGGCGTCAACCATTGTTCTTGAGCAACTTTGCCAATAGCTTGAACAGCATCAACATGAAAATGAATTGATGGATAGTCTGCTAGGCAATTACTAATTGCTTGAATTGGCTGGATCGAGCCTATCTCGTTATTGACCGCCATAATGGAAACAAGGATCGTATCTTTTCGAATCAACTTGGCTAATTCATCCACTATCACAAATCCACGTTCATCAACAGGTGCGATGGAAACTTCAAACCCATTCTCTGCAAGCTGCCTTGCTGTTTCAGCAACAGCAGGATGTTCAATAGCTGAAATAATAATATGGCGACCAAACGTTTTTTTCTCTACAGCTGTTCCTTTCAGCACCCAATTATCCCCTTCAGTTCCACCGCTTGTAAAAAAAATCTCATCTGGCTTCACTTCGATCAAATCTGCTATTTGCTTACGGGCTTGTTTCATTAAACGATTTGCTTGATTACCTATGTCATGCAAACTAGACGGATTTCCAATAATTCGTTGACTGACTTTTATATATGTATCTAAAGCTTGAGGGTAAATCGGTGTTGTTGCGCTGTTGTCAAAATATATCATTTAAAAAAACCTTCTTCTTTTGAAATTCTTTCCTATTATATACTTTCTATTTTACTAGTTCAACCTAACAATCAGAATTCATTGCATAATCATTCGAAACAAACAAAAAGACGAGACCACGGTCTCGCCTTTTAACAATCAATCACTATTACATTACACCAAGATTTTTGAAGTAGAAATCTTCGATTCTTCTAAATGCACCTGGCTCCACTCGTTCAAGTGCAGTACCAATCTCATCTAGCGCATCTTGATATCTGTATTCTTTTGAGAATAGTTCTAAACTATTTTCCATTGCTACACGAATTGCTTCATGTGTATGACGATAACGATTCGCATATTGCATCATTTGTTCTGTCAATGCAGCGGAGTTGATTAAATCATTAGTTTTCTTATCCAGTAATTCTAAATCTTCATTACACAAATCAGAAAGTTTTTTGATTTCTTCCATATTGATACGGATTCGATTCAAGGCTTTGCTCAATTCTTCGATGCGATCTGTAGCTACAAAGAAAAACTCTAAGTAATCAGCCGGTAATCCCGGTAAACGTTGTTTCTCAACATGGCGTTTGATATTGCGTAGTCGGAAATCATACTGATCAACTTTTTCTTGGGCAACTTTTTCGCCTTTGCGTAATTCTTTTAAGGAATCATCGATTTCAACTTGTTGATTTTCAATGTCATCTAATATCTTGTAGCAATCTTTAAAGAATGCTTGAACTTCAGAATAAGGAATCGTGTGTTCGTTCATTTTTGGTTCAAAATCTTCATAACGACGAATCAATTCTTCGATCTCTGTTTGGAAGCCTCTTGAACGTCCTAACTCATTATGATTCAATGTGTAACTTTGGGAGGTGTGATCTAATTCAATCATCAACTGACGGTTATTTTTCAGTGCATGGGCAATATAGTCACCCACTACTTTATGGTTCGTCATCACATATTTCTTAGCATTGATCTCACGTTCCATGATTTCATATAATGCATCGATTGCATTCGCTGTATCACGATTGGCTACTTCTACTGCATCAACTTCCGTCTTCTCTAAATCAACGGTTGAATTTTTAACGCGTTTTTGAACACGTCTTAATTCGTCTTCGAAATTCTTTTCAGGGAATACATAGTGATCTGCAAGCAGACGTTTGTATCCTTCTTCGATTTCTTTTAGTTGATCTGGGAAGGTCCGATTCAATTCATCATAAAGTGGCGGAATGCGTTTCATTACATCATCTAATTCATAAGTATGACGTTCAGCGTTTTCCAATACTTCACGCGCTTCAATTGGGTCACCAGAAGTATTTAATGTGACAAACTGAGTAAATTCGATTTCGATATTTTTGATTTGTTTTTGTAATTCAGGATAAGCAGAACCAAATTCTGCTTTTTCGTCATGAAGTAATTTGCTGATTTCTTCGTAAACGTCTAAAGCTTTTTGCACTTCAAGTGAATTACGTTCTTCACTCTCGCGCAGTTCTTTCAAACCATTACGGATGATCTCAACTTCTGATTCCATCTCTGTCATCGTCTGCTCTGCTTCAGCGACTGCTTTTTTCGCTTTCATAAAACGGAAGGTTTCATTTAAATTTTCGACTTCAAAAATCTGACTTTCTAGCTCTGCAAAAGAACGAGTAGAAATCTCAGTCCAACGTTGATTCCATTCTCTAAACGTGTTCTGACTTTGACCGACCATGTGCATCTTTTTGACATCATCGACCTCTTCAATCACTGGCAAGTCGAACAGCTCTTCTTTCCTCTTTTCCAGATCATCGAGTTTCATTTGATTTTTCTTTCTCATAAAATAACCAACTAAATACAAAACTGCTGCGATGATTATTATAGCTAAAACTACGATAATGATCAGATTATTCTTCATTCATGGTTCCTCCGTTTATTTATCCATATATGATTATACAACTGCTAATAAATAACAAAATCACTTCTATCTGCAATTGTATCAGTCTCTTATCTACATAAAATTCTTAAAAACACCTACAGAAAATTATACCACAATCCACTCTATCAAGCACTAGTTAATTGTAATTTCTTAATAATTGTTTTGAGTTTGTACTATTGTACCCTTTCTATCCTCATTCTTAATAAGTTTAACCGATATATTCCACATCTTGCAACTTTTTACACAACTCACTTAAGGTATCTAATTGTGCATCAGCTAACTGCTGATTCATGCCAAAACGGTTATCTTGAATGGCCCAGACTGTCATTCCTGCATCATGTGCCGACCGTATTCCTTTTTCAGAATCTTCAAGAGCAAGACAACTTTCAGGATCAATCCCTAATTCGGTAGCAGTATATAGATAAATTTCAGGGTCGGGCTTACTTTTTTTAAATTGGGTTCCACTGACGATCACGTCAAAGTAACTAGCCAATTGTCCAGCTTTCAAAACATCTTGAATCGCATCCATCATTGAGGACGAAGCCAAACCGATTTTGTAGCCTTTTCTTTTAAGAAATTGTAATACTCGTTTTGCATCTGGGTCGATCATATACCCGTAATCAATGGGGTGTTCGATTTTATAGTGTAAATATTTTTCATTCAGGAAATTTTTGTCATACGTTGTATCATTTACTTTTAGAATCGTATCCCATAGACTTCGCATATCTGCTCCAACAAATTCAGGAATTGGTATTTGCTCAATGGATAGATCGTATTCTTTGAGGAAGGCTTTTCTACGTTGGTAGTAGAATTCTTCACTATCGACCAATACGCCGTCCATATCGAAAATAATTCCTTCATATCTTTGTATCATTATTGGTGCTCCTTTTTTGCTATTCTTATTCAGCTCTATCAGTCTAACAAAAGTTTGAAAAAAAATGAAGAAATTTGTTGAAAAACAACGGAAAAGATTAATTAATTGTCTATTTTACGGTTGCTTTTCGAGGGATATTTCGGTATTCTTTTACTATTATAATGAAAAATCTATTAAAATTAGGAGTGAAAAAAGTGAAAGTCACAAAATTTGGGGGAAGCTCGCTTGCTTCTGCAACACAATTAGAGAAAGTTTTACACATCGTAAAAGAAGACGTTTCACGAAAGTTCATCGTTGTTTCAGCTCCTGGTAAGCGTTCTTCTGAAGACATCAAAGTAACAGATATGCTTATTTCTTATTATCAAGCGTACATCAATAATGAAAATACTACTGAAATCGTCGCTAAAATCGTTGCCCGTTATGAGGCAATTTTAGATGAACTAACCCTTACTAAAGATGTTTTAACTGATATTCAACATGCAATCCAACATTTAGCGACTTTGGAAAAAGAACATAATCCTCATCTTTTAGATGCTTTTTTAGCCAGTGGAGAGGACAATAATGCCAAATTAGTGGCTGCATTTTTCCAACAACGAGGCTTGAATGCTCGTTACACAAATCCTTTAGATCTTGGAATCATCGTTTCAGATGAACCTGGAAATGCTCGAATTTTGCCATCTTCTCTAAACAAGATCTACCAATTCGCTACGACTGAAGAAATTTTAGTGATTCCTGGCTTTTTTGGTTTTACAGAAACTGGTGACATTTGTACATTTTCTAGGGGAGGATCAGATATATCAGGATCGATTGTTGCAGCAGGTGTAAAAGCTGATATTTACGAAAACTTTACGGATGTCGACGGTATTTTTGTTGCACATCCGGGGATTATTCACGAGCCAAAAACAATCAAAGAACTGACTTATAGAGAAATGCGCGAATTAGCGTATGCTGGATTTGCCGTCTTACATGATGAAGCGTTGATGCCGGCTTATCGGGCCAATATTCCGGTAGTCATCAAAAATACGAATAATCCTGAACACCCTGGCACATTGATCACGACTTCTAGAACGGTCAAACACGATCCAGTTGTGGGAATTGCCAGCGACCAAGGTTTTGCTAGTATCTACATCAGCAAGTATTTAATGAATAGAGAATTAGGTTTCGGTCGCCGCTTGCTTCAGATTCTTGAAGAATTAGGGCTGAGCTATGAACATATGCCTTCTGGAATCGATGATATTTCCATCATTTTAAGAGAAGGTCAATTGACAATTGAAATAGAAAAAGAATTAATGACACGCTTAGAACAAGAACTTGAGCCTGATGAGTTGCGGATCACGCATGGTTTGTCGATGTTGATGGTTGTTGGAGAAGGAATGCGCCAACGAATCGGGGTCATGGCTGACAGCACAGCCGCTTTAGCTTTTAATAAAATCAACTTAGAAATGATCAACCAAGGTTCCTCCGAGGTCAGCATTATGTTTGGTATTCGTGAGGATCAAGAGCAAAAAGCGATTCAGGCTTTATATCAAACATTTTTTAAATCATAACTAATAATGAGATTGGGACAGAAGAATTTCATTCCGAGAACCAAGTAGGTACTGTGTACATCAACTCGTCCTCGTTGTGTTTTACCGCAATAAGAAGGAATTTACGAACATTGCCAAGCATTACAGTAATCCTGTAAAAGGGGGACAATTGGGAACTACTTGATGCGCTTTAAATTTTTGTGAATTGCCACTTTGCTTCTGCTCCCACCATTCATCTGGCTTCCTTATAGGGTGGGGTGTGACTCGTAGAGTCATGCCCCACCTCTGTTTCATTTAGTCCTCCGAAGCTTTACATTGACGTTCCAATTCTGCTTTAATTTTGGGTTCTGGCGCAAAATCAGCTTCCCAATTGTCAGGCTTCAATACCTTATGGGTCACTGGATGATAACGCGGAGTGCCATCTGGAAACAGCTTCCCCATATTTGCTTCATGAACAATAGAAAATAGTTCAGTAGGATCTACCCCTAGCAAAGAGAATGATCCATAAGTAAAATACAACAAATCAATCAATGCATCTACTTGCTCAACTAAAGGATCGGTCACTTCTTTTTCCTTACTGAGCACCTTTTTTTCAGCCTGATCGACAGCTACTTTCAGCTGACTTACTAATTCTTTAAAGACTGCTGGATCATTATTCGCTGCCCCGTATAGAAATTCAACTAATTCTTCGGCTTTAAAGCCAGCTCTATCTGATGCTTGTTTGGCAGAAAAGTGTGTTGGAATTTTAGGTTTTCTATTATCAAATCTTTCGTGAAACAGTTCAGTTTTTTCAAATGGATTATCGATTTTCATTGGGTTCCTCCTAAACTTAAAAGCGGAATGGATTCTTGTAGATCCGCCTGAAAAATAGAAAGAACTGACTGAAATGCTTTTTGCCTCGCTCAATTTTTTCCTTTTTTTCAGCCGGAGCTAGCGGATCCATTTCGGCTTAAATAGAAAACAAGAAAACTTACCTGTGTCGTTTCTTGTCTCTTTAAATTTTAGCTCATTCATGTAGCTAAACAATCACCCCATAATGTAATAAGGCTTGATAAATTCCGTCCTCTTCATTTGTACCGGTCACGTATTGTGCCACTCTTTTAACTTCCACTTCGGCATTGCCCATTGCAATACCAAGTCCCACACCTTCCAACATCTCTAAATCATTCCAACTATCACCAAATGCCATTACTTCCTCTAATTCAATATCAAACTGTTTAACACATTGTTGAATCCCAGCTAACTTTGAACCACCTGCTGGAATAATGTCTACCGTAAATGAGTTAGAGCGTGTGATGTGACTATCCAACAGCTGTTCTTTTAACATTGTCTCCTCTGATTTCGGGCTTAAAAGCACACACTGATAAATTGGTTCTTTCAATAAATCAAGATCATGATAACGCTTTGTCTTCTTATGAATTGAAAAACGGCTGGTCAGATTTTTGAAAAGTGCCACTGGAAAACGCTTTGGCAAAAAGCGTACAACTTTTTTTGCCCATTTATTTTGACCAAAACGCATCAACGAACTTCCTTCTATACTACGTCTTGAAGCAAATATAATCTGCCGATGATGATGGTCGGAAAAAGAAATAATTCGACTCAAGGCTTCATCTGAAAAAGGATCAGCCCAAATGGTGGTCTCATTTGTATAAACCAATTGACCATTGTACGTTACAAAAATATCAAAATTTAGCCCAACTATTTGCTGGCTTAAATGAACAGGACCGCGTCCCGTTGCTATACCGCAAAGGATTCCTTGCGACTGTGCTAATGCGATCCCTCGTTTAGTTGATTCTAAGACCTTATCATTCTTATTTACTAATGTACCGTCGATATCAAAGAAAATAGCTTTTATCATAAATTCCCTTTCTTTGTTTGACTCATCCGTTTTACAATTGACTAAAACAAGCCCATTTGTTTTGGATTTAAATCTGTATATTCCAACCCAAGTGCAGCCTTCATTTCTAATAGATTCCCGGCCGCATCTCCGCCAGAATTATTATTGAAAATCACACCCACTTCTTGCGTCTCACGCGCCACTTTTTCCACAGCTTCACTCAAGTCTGCAATTTCTTCTGCATTGTATCGATACAACGTTCTTTTTTTACGCCAATCTTTGTCATTTGCCATCCAACCTGCAGCATTACGCCCATGAAAACGGAATAACGTAAATTGATCATTGGTAACATAAGGGAAAAATGGAACGGGATTTGTCGGAATCTGCGGCTCATCAACAACTACTAATGAAAATGCATTGGTTTTCATAAACGATAGTGTTTGTTTAATATATTTAGCTGTATACCATGAACCATTTCGCAACTCTATCGCAATCGGAAATCCAGCAAACCATTGTCGAATCTTTTCTAAATACTGAACATTTTCCTTCATACAGCTAAACGTTCCCGAAAATTGAATCAAAAAAACAAACAACTTCCCTGTTTCGATTATGGGTGCCATACTTGTTAAAAAAGCTTCAATCATTTCTTCTTCACTTTGATAGTACTGTTGCCATTCACCTTGGCAACTGATGCCACTATAGACTTTCATTACAAAGCGGAAATTCTCTGGCACTGATTTAGCCCACTCTCTAACAGAGTCTTGTTTGGGAATACCATAGTATGCCGTATCCATCTCAACTAGCGGCAGATAACCTGCATACTCATATAAAGTAGAACGTTTTTTTCCGGTTAATTTGTCATGTTCATTAAAAGAAGTCAAACCTAAGCGAATCATCGTCATTTTATCCTTTCTCTTCACAAAACTACTATTATAGACATATCGTTAAAATGATTATTCTTCACTTATTTTATACTAAAAAAGACTAAGACAAAACAAAAAGTTGTCTCAGTCAAAAAAAATTAATTGCGCGAATCTTTTTCTTCGCTTTTTTTCCATTTCATGTTGGCTTCACAATAAACTTGACCCTCGATGCGGATTTCATGACGCGTCGTTTGTCCTTCATCTGTATTGAGCATGTCATAATGACTTTCTACTACCTGACCATATTCAACTTCCTTATCAAATTTGACATTGATAAAGGTCGGCTCATGTGTACTTAAGAAATCATAGCCTAATACGTCTAGCAACCAATTAAAATAAATGGCATTATTAACATGCTGATTGCCATCAATATCGAAATATCGGACACGGTAGGGTAAAAATTCACCAGCTTCCACTTTTTCGATTTTTTCACCGCGGTAAATTTTCTTGATTTTTTCACTTTCATACGGCTCGATGATTTCAGGTAATACACTACTCATTTTACGATTTTCTTTATCCATCAATACAAACGTTGACTTGATTAAAACGCATTCGTTTCCTTGTTCATCATGAATCCAAAAGTTTCGATAACAAAAGTATTTATTATACGCTATAGCTTGTGTCGTTACAGCAAGTTTTTCTCCAACTTTGGGTAATCGTGTGATATGGATTTCGTAATTGGTAATGACCCAGCCAAGACCAAACGAAGCCACAAAGTCGCTTCCTCTATCTAAGGCATCACTTTGTTCTTCAGATGTTTTGATTACAACAGCCAGCATTGACGGGATCGTCATTTTCCTTGTAATATCGCCATCATAATAAGCTACTTCATACGGGGTCGTAAATTTTTTTGCCACTGGATCTCCTCCTTTTCTATACTGATATGACTCGTTAAATTATACCATAATCTACCAAACCAGTGATAAAATAAAAATCTGCAAACGGTTACTCTTGCTTAATATATAGCTCAAACCCGCACAAAAAAGCTATCACATGCACTATTTAAATACATTAAAAAAACTTTTCAACACAGAAGTAAAATTCCTCCTATTTTAAAAAGTTTTTCAGTCCTACCTATTTGTAAAAGAACAACCTTTAATAACTAATTTTTCCACTCTATACGTGACCTGTATTACCATAGCCAAATACTTCTCCTAAGACTTCAGAAAGCACTTCCATCTTTATCCCTCCAAAAAAATTAGTTGATTCCAAAAGAATAATACCATACTATTATATAAACTAGTATTATAATGCATAAACATAGAGGGGAAAAATATGAGAATCAAAGGAGATATCATTCGCACAGTCAGAAAACAGAAGAAATTATCGCAAGTAACTTTGGCCGCTGGAATTTGTACACAAGGAACGGTTAGTAACATTGAAAATAAAAATGTTTGCGATAGCTTGGAAATCCTTGATGCAATCTGCAAAAGATTAAACCTCAGTCTCGAAAGCGTATTAGATGATAATGATGAAAAAAAGCTCACTTCCTTATTGAATCGCGTAGAAGACTTGTGTAATACTTTTAAACATAAAGAAGCTCATTTACTTTTAAAATCTACCTCAATCGATGTTTCTGATTTTCAAAATAGAGAATTAGAAGTTCGTTGGTTTTACTTTATGGGTATCACAAACTTGTTGGGCTATAACAATACAACGGATAGCTTGTTTTATTTTTACAGAGCTGATGAACTTGGTGACTCAAATTCGATATATGCAATCCTATCTGTCAATAGTTTAGGAATTGTATATGAGATGGTCAATGAATTGGATAAAGCACAAGTTTATTATGAGAAATCAATCGATATGCTGAACAAAATGACGGTTAAAATGCCCATTGAAGCAACTAAAATTTTCTTCAATACAGCTAAATTCTATTCATTAATCAAGAATTATGAGACAGCTTTTACGTTGGCTACTGAAGGAATGGCCTTGAACAGATCCTATCAATCATTATATATGTTAGATCTTTTAACGTACGAAGCTGCTTTTAATGATTTCATGAAATCCCCTGATTTAAAAGAACCCGATTTTAGCCACGCTAAAGTTTTTGCTACTTTTAATGATAATCAAAATTTACTCGATGTGATAGAGAATGATGAAAAAATATTAACTCGTTAAATTGATCACAATTACAACCCGCAAGTTTAGAGTACAGGTTCTATCTGCACTCTAAACTTGCGGGTTTCAATTTTTTGTTTAAAAAAAGATAATTACGTTCTACTAATGCTATTTTTTGCAAAACATCATTATTTTATAACCGAAAAAATATAATCTTATTATTTGAATAATATAAAACGTCATGTTACATTATCTATTGTAAGCGCTATAAAAAATACTTTTAGGAGGAATCACAATGAAAAAAACAATGCTCAAAGCTGTTTTAACACTTGGATTATTGGCAGGAGGTTTATCTCTTTCAACCACTGTCACACATGCTCATGGATATGTTTCATCCCCAGGGAGTCGTGCATACTTCGGTAGTACTCAAGGTGGAAAAATCAATAAAAATGTTGGTCGTGCTGAATGGGAACCTCAAAGCATTGAAGCAACTAAAAATACGTTCACTCCTGGAAAATTGGCTAGTGCAGGCGTTAGCGGGTTTGAACCACTAGATGTTCAGACAATGGACCGCTGGTATAAATCTGATATTTCAACTGGTCCTCTTGCAATCAATTGGACTTTAACTGCTCGTCACAGAACGTCTACATGGGATTATTACATGACGAAACAAGGTTGGAACCCAAATCAACCATTAGATATCAAAAACTTTGATTTAATTGGCCAAGTCGATGACAAAGGGACTATTCCTGAAGCATCTGTGAAACATACGGTTACCGTGCCAAGTGACCGCAAAGGGTATCACGTCATTTATGCGGTTTGGAATGTTTTTGATACTACAAATGCTTTTTATCAAGCCATTGATGTTAACGTTAAATAATCAATCAAGGAAACCAAAGGAGCCATGCACATGAAAATCAAACAACTTATTCCAGCCTTTCTAGTAGTTTCAGGTATTGGTATTGCTAGTTTGTCTACTGCAACACCTACTATGGCTGCAGATTCTGCTAGTGAAATGGTCAGTATAACAAATAAAAAAGTCCTTGTCGGCTATTGGCATAACTGGGCTTCTAAAGGTAGTGATGGCTACAAACAAGGAACCTACGCAACGATTTCGTTAGCCGAAGTGAATAAAGCCTATAATGTAGTACCCGTCTCATTTATGAAGAGTGATGGCGTCAGCCGCATTCCAACCTTCGCTCCATACAATAAAACAGATGCTGCATTTAGACAAGAAATTGGAACACTCAACAGTCAAGGTCGTGCCGTTTTACTTGCCCTTGGCGGTGCAGATGCTCATATTCAATTAAAAACAGGAGATGAACAGGCCTTTGCTAATGAGATTATTCGTCAAGTTGAAACATATGGTTTTGATGGCCTAGATATCGATTTAGAACAATCAGCAATTACAGCTGGGGACAATCAAACTGTTATCCCGACAGCGCTAAAAAAAGTCAAAGATCACTATAGAGCGCAAGGAAAAAATTTCATCATCACAATGGCACCAGAATTTCCTTACCTAAAACCAGGTGCTGCTTATGAAAAATACATTACTTCTTTAGATGGTTATTATGACTATATTGCACCTCAGTTATACAATCAAGGCGGAGACGGTGTTTGGGTAGATGAAATCAATAAATGGATTCCACAAAGCAATGATGCTTTGAAATATGAGTTCCTTTATTATATGTCTGACTCTATGATCCACGGCACGCGAACCTTCTTGAAAATTCCAAATGACAAACTTGTTTTAGGACTTCCTGCAAATGTTGACGGTGCCGGCAGTGGCTATGTGATCGATCCAACAGCTGTCTATAAAGCACTCGATCAATTAGCGAAAGATGGCAATCCGATCAAGGGGTTAATGACCTGGTCTGCCAATTGGGATGTTGGCACAAACGTAAATGGTGGATCTTATAATAATGAATTTGCGACACGATATGCTCGAATTTTACAATAAGTAATAATAGAAGAGACTGGCTAAAACTCAACGAGTTATTTTCAGTCTCTTCTTTCTACTATTTATTTTTCTCCACTACTAACTAATACTTTATCACTTACTGATAGATCCGTTATCTTCTTCGTTCGATAAATCCCTTCTTTTCTTAGATGGTGGTAAATCGTCGAAGTAGAAATACCACAGCGTTTCGCTATTTCTTCTGTTGACAGGTCTGTATTATGATATAACTTGAGTGCTTCTTTAACTTGATTAACAAGTGGTGGTCGGCCTAAAATTACGCCATTTTTCTTAGCGGCACTTAAGCCTGCTAAGACACGTTCACGAATCAATTCAGCTTCCATTTCAGCGAATGCCCCCATGATTGTAAAAAAGAACCGTCCCATTGGGGTTGAGGTATCGATGTTATTTTCAATACTGACAAAATGAATGTTTCTTCGATCGAATTCTTCTAATAACCCTAAAAGTTGCTTGGTTCCTCTAGCTAAACGATCGAGTTTAAAAATCACAAACGTATCGCCTGGCTTCAAAATCATCAATGCTTTATTCAACTCATTACGAAAACTTTTCCGTCCACTTTCATATTCTTTGAAAATTCTATCGACACCATACTCTTTCAGTGCCTGTTGTTGCGAATCAAATTTTTGATAATGTGTACTTACACGCATATAGCCAATAACTGCCATTTATTCTCCCCCTTATTCACCTTATCTTCCAACCGTTACTTTTTTAGATAGTACTTGTTGGTTCAAAATAGATCGAGTGATAATGACCTCCCAAAGCCAATAACTCTTGATGCGTTCCTTCTTCTACGATTCTCCCTTGATCCATTACCAAAATCCTGTCGAAATGTTTGATTGTATTCAAACGATGGGCCACGACAATACACGTAAAATCATAGGTCTTCAAACGGTTCATAATAAAGTTTTCTGAAATATTGTCTAATGAACTAGTTGGTTCATCCATCAGCAATAAACTAGTTTCTTTTACTAATGCACGCGCTATAGAAATGCGCTGCATTTGACCACCGGATAAATTCATCCCGCCTTCTGAAATTTGTGTTTCCAGTCCCAACGGTAAATTCATGATAATTTCATCAACTCTTGAATCAAAAATGGCTTGTTCTACTCGTTCTCTCTTTGCTTCTTCCTGATTCAACACGATATTCTCATATAGAGAAGCATTAAAAATCGTCGGTTTTTGATTCACAATACTAATACAGTTTTTTAAGGACACATCGTCAACCTGTTTTAGATCGATATCATTGAATTTGATTTGTCCTGAAGAGGTATCATATAAGCCAGCCAATAGTTTTAATAATGTGCTTTTCCCTGAACCACTTTTACCAACGATGGCAACTTTATCTCCTTGTTTAATTTGGAAGGAAACAGAATGTAGGATGTCTTCTTCAAAATAACTATATTTAAACGAAACATCTTCAACGACCACTGAATCGATGGCTGTTATTTTTTTTCCTTCAATCGCTAGGCGAGGGTCGTCTTTTGCTTCTAAGATTTCATTTAACTTACCAAAGTAAGAACGCAAAAGTAAAAACTCTGTGTAAGAATCAAAAACTGTAACAATTGGTGCAATAAAAGCTCCTGATAATGCATTAAAACTAATCAGTTCTCCCAATGTCAATTGGCCTTTTGTCACTTGGAATAATCCAACGTAAATCAATACGATCGGTAAAATAAATTGAATTGAGGTTTGAATCGTTCTGACCCACGTAGAAAAGCGATTTTTCTCCGCCCGCAACATGATTTGGTTTTTGAATTCACTCCGCCATTTTGTATAAAATTGATTTTCGGAACCAGATGATTTAACAGTTTCCATACCTTCAAATAATTCTACTAAAATCCGCTGTACTTTAGATTGAGCAATCAATTCTTTATTGGTAATGCTTTGGACTCGTTTAGAGTTAACAACTGAAATTGCGCCCATCATAAAAGCACCAAAAATAGCGATCAACGTTAAATTTAAAGATAAATTAATCATTAAAATCAGATAGACGAAAACAAATAGAAAATCAACTGAAATCGTCAGCATCCGTTGACTCATGATTTGCTGAATAATTACACTAAGATTAGCACGAAAAATCAAATCTCCAGTTGATCGATTAACAAAAAATCTCAGTGGTAAATGAATGATTTTTTTCATAAAGGCTTTCATCAGAGTTAAATCAAACAGATTTTCTAGCACGATCAGAACTAGACCTCTAGCTACCTGCAGTAGATAATACGCAATAAAGAGAATTGTGATTGTTGTACCGATTTGAAAGATATTAGAGACTGCAATAGTAGAATTGTCGATGATTGTTTGTGTTAATCTTGGAATTGCAATTGTCACCATTTGTATCAGAAGTGTTAACGTGATAAACAGTGCGACTTTCGCTTTTTGATCATTTAAAATATCTTTTAAGATTGTCCAAGTTGCATTATTTTGCGTCTTCCGTTGTGTGCTTGTGACATCAACATCAGTTAGAATCAAGGCAATATTAGAGAAACTAGCTTGAAATTCAGAGCGCTTAATTTTTTTTCGTCCGCTTGCCGGATCCAAGATTGTTGCATCTTGCGCTGTCAATTTTTCTAATACAACATAATGGCGTTCTTCCCAGAAACAAATAGTCGGCGTTGTTTGCTCCTCTAAAATTTCTAAATCCAGTACTCGAATCGCTTTTGTTTCGATTCCGCGATCCAATAAAATCTGATTTAGATTCGTCAGCGTATTCCCACCTTTCGGCACACCGTAAAGATCACGGAGATGGCTCAGTGTGACGTTGTCATCATAGTAATTTAAAACCATCGCCGTACATGCTAGTCCGCATTCACTATGTTCACTTTGTTCAGTAAATGGTACTTTTTTTGTCACTATAATCTCTCCTTATTTCTTTGGCAATTCCAACGTTAATAGATCAGCCACCTGATTTGCATCATGAATTCGTAAAAGTTGATGCCCGATACCTGCTAATCCTGTGAATAAACCATATTTAGGGATTGTTGGTAGCCCTTCAAAAGTATACTGCTCTTCGATAATTTTATGATGCGCTTTTTTGATTTTTTCTTGTATCTGTTCTTTTTGCTTTTTTGTTGCCAGTTTTGTTTTACTGTATTCGATTAAAAATTCTATATCCCCAAAATTTCCGTGACATAAACAGTCATTTCTTTTATCCCGTTTGATTAATCGTTTCGCAGCAATTTGAATTTCTTCGGCTAAGCGAGAATCCTCGAACCCACTATTAAATAAGTCTAAGTAAGCTAAGCCTATTCCTGTAGAGCCATAACACCATAAATCATTGACCATTGGTGGGATTGGTCGAATATCTAACCACCCTTTTTGAATAGGGTCAAATGTCGTTCTTTCTTTGACTAAACATTTTTTGATCAAGTATCTGATTTCAGGATCATTCTCGATTTTCAGCAAACTATTGGCCGCATGAATCACACCTGAGTAGCCATGAGCAAAACCACCTTGCGTGATTTTGTCAAGATCCAAGTCTAATAGTAACTGCTTCGCAAAGATAAAATAATTTTCATTGTCTGTTAATTGATACAGGTGAATAAACACTTTTATGATCGAAGCTGTGCCACCGTTCCAATCATACCCCTCTATTGCTTCTTTTTGGTATCTTTCTATATATTTTTTAGCAATTGCTTCGGCTGTTTTTAATAATGTCAAATTATCATTATAACAATACGAATAAAGCAACGGATAAACAGATGCAAAGGAACCGTAGAATGCTGATATACTATCCACATAATCGTCTTCAAGTTTTAAAACTAGTGCTTCAGCTAATTCATATGGCTGTCGGAATCTTGTATCTCGAGTAACATGGTATAGCTCGCTAAAATATAAGTACATTCCAGTAATACCATCATAAAAGTTTTCATTCATCACATTCACTACATAATTATCTGAAGAGGTTTCTTCAATATCTTTCCATGCAATTGATTCTTTACCAAGAAAAGCTGCATCAAGTACAGCTTCTCCTACTGCAACTGCACCATCCAAAAAGTTTGCTTGCTGAATCTGTTGTTTTAACGGTACAGCTTTTTCTTGTAGATCTGTCGAATGATATCTTCCAAATGAAGTCTTTAAATAATCCAATTGCTTCTGTTCTTCTTCTTTTGAAAAGTTCTTCAAACACTGTACCTCAAGATCGATTGCTCGTTTTTGGTACATATCCTTGATGATCTCCCCTTGGCTTGCCATTAAATCTTTTGTACTTGTGGAATTGAAAAAAATTGGAACGTCATGCTGCAACATATCTCTTACTTCGTAAGGAACTGGGTTAGAATTAGAATAGCCGTGCATCCATAAGTTTTCAAATAATTTTTCACGCTCAATATAGTCGACCATACAACTAGGATGTGTCGAATAATCTAATAAGTCTCCGTAACTTTGCGTTGTTTTTATCACATTCCGAACAAGACAATCTGAAAAAATTTTCTTTGCCATAAAAGCCAACGTCTCTCTATTGTTCATCGCAAATGTAGAAAATTCTTTAAACCCTTCGATGATTGTTTCGATATAGGGAACAAAATCGACTTTTTCTCCCTGAAATAAAGGAATATTTTCAGCAGCATCTGTTGTATGTTCCTGGTACTTAAATTGCATATTAACTGAATCGAAATTAATTAACTTCAATACTTTGTATGGTAATTTCTGTTCACCGCCACTAAGAGCACTTAGTTGGATTCCTTTAGTTGCACCTTCAACATCTGCTTCAGCTCGTTCCTCAAATAAATAGATTGGAACAAGACCGCTCATCACAACAGATTCGCCATTCTCTTGCATCACTTTAACAATTGCATTTTCACTATCTGGCATGGGAAAATGATTTTGAATAATTGTTTCAAGATCAATCAAAACAGGATGTTTTCCATACGCAAGAACATTTTCTAAGTGAAAATCATTTCCATTCAATAAGTAAACTAAAGCAACCGTCTGACCAAATTGACGGTAGTAGTGCCTCACTTCCTCTTCGGATAGACATTCAGAATAAACCAGACATTCTTCAAATGTGTACTCTTCTTTGACTATTTTTGTTGTTAAATAAAAATCAAAAGCGGGTTCCATCTTTTTAATTTCTTGAACAAAAGAATCGAAACGTTCGCCAATCATTAGATTTTTTGGTTTAAATACAACGTTAATATGATTACTAAAGGTCAAGATAGCTACTGATTTACCGCGATCATGCGAATCTCCTGCACCCATCTTTAATCTAGTCAAACAAATCGGGCTTTCTACTTGAAATACATCAGTCAGGTCTGTTTCACTATCAGTTAGTGCCTGTAATAATTCTCGGAAATTAACTAACTGAAACTCTATTGTCTCTGCATAAAGTCTAGTCAATACTGGATAATAATCAAAAAAAGCCACTAATTTTTTTTGATTATCAAACCGCTCTCTTAAATATTGTCTAAATCCTTCTTTTTCGTTTATCATCTCAGTAAAAGTCAATTTATCTTTTTCCACATGCAAATCGTATACAAAAGTTCGCAAGCCTATGTCCATAAATCGATTGATCACTTCACCTATATAATCATCTAATGCAGTTTTTTCAACTTGAATCGTAGGGAATTCTGCTATGATTTGATCTAATTTCGTTTCTAAATAATCAATATGCAGTCGTAATGCATACGTAAAGTTTGCCTTTTCATCATCAAAAATATCAGTTACTAATCGATCTTCTTGTGCTAAGATTTGCTTCGTTGTCTTTACCCATGAATCCTCTGATATACTCATTGTTATATATTCTTTTTCAACGGATGTTAATTCTTTTATTGCTAAATCAAACTCCTCTTCAGTCAAACGCATCGAGGCTAATATTTCTTTAAATCGTTCGTCAGTTACAGTTGTCGGACGACTACGCCACTTTTTATAATTTTCAAGTTCATTGTTAGAATAAGTCAGATGATTGTTTAAATAATAATTTTTTAAACTATCATATCGTTGTCGTATTGACGTCGCTTTTGCTAAATTTTTAAGACTCATGCCAAACTCCTTCTATCTGTTTATTTATGTATAATTACTTTAGTTAAAAACAAGTGCTAGATAAAACATCTACAAGATGTTTCACCTAGCAACTCGTCTATTTTAAATTACCATCCGCAGCATCTTGAAGAGCAGCAGCTATAGCTACATCTTGTAGAGTAACAGCTACTTGATGAAGATGATGAAGATGATGAAGACCAACTCCATCCAAAAAAGCTTCCTTGTACTTTATTCATTTCTTCTGGTGTTAACTCTTCGAAAGATTTTCCTACTTTTTTTTCTGCTTGTTTGTTCATAACATTTTCCTCCTGTGTCTTTTTTTAGATAATAAAACCTGCACTTTTTATTATCATATATTTAAAATAGATAATTAAATCTATCTTAAAACATTTTTTTGACTGATCCAACTTAAATCAGCAATTTGATCATTGTGAACTTATTTGCTTCGATTTTGAATCTTGTTGTTTCTGGTTTAGTTGAAAAGTTTTTGATAACGGGCATAATCTCATACTCACCAGGCGGTAAGTATATACTCATTTGACCAAATGCATTAGAAATAACAGATGTTTCAAATGCTGCTCCTTTTATACAAGTAATGCTATATTCCAATCCTTTTAGAGATTGTTTGGCATCATTACTTGAAAGATAGACCAAAGCTCGCCCTTGTTGTTGTTTCGGTTTATTATAAAAAGTTGCTTCTGCAATTTCTTGCACAACGATTTCTTTATTTTGAACGGCACCATCAATTTCGTAGCCGTCTGGTGCTTTTGTTTCAGTTATAGTAACCTTCCCGACCGGTAAATCTGGGAAAAACAGTTCGCCTTGTGTATCAGTTACACCTCTGTGAACGTTCCCAGCAGAATCAGTTACTTCAAATTCAGCATTTGGCAAAACTGTATCTGTTTCAAATCCATCTTCATCTTTGGCAAATTTAGTGATTTTCAGTCCGCCTAAGTTCTCTTTTTTACTATTGGCATGTCTAATTTCGACTACCGTTCCTGACTCCACTGTCACTTCGTAAAAAGTTGAATCTTCTTCATAGCCTGGCGGTGCTTCGACCTCGACAACATAATATTTGCCTGGTTCTAAATCATTTAAAAGAATCTCACCGTTGGTATCTGTCGTGTAAGTACCGATCAATTGAGTATCATTGTCGTAGACTTCAAAAACAGCTCCTGATAAATAAATTGTTGGATTTGAATCCTTCACATACTTTGTGATCTTTAAAGCACCCAGTTTAGGCAATTCTATTTTTTTATTGATTACGTCGATTGACGCTTTACCATTTGGATCTGTTTTCGCTAATGTAATGAATTTCTCTGTGGTATCTAGCTCGTACCCTTCTGGGGCTTTAGTTTCGATTAATTTGTAGGTCCCATATGGTAAATCAGTTAATTGACCAATCCCATTTGCATCAGTTGAGATTTTACCAACTAGCTCATTCGCTGAATTATAAACCTCAAATTCTGCTCCTTCTAATACAGTTCCAGCCTCATCTTTTTTAACAATCTCAAGTGAGCCTGTTGTTTTTTCTTGTTTATTTTTAACTGTAATACCAATAACTCCGTTTGGATCGTCTTTTGAGACTACAATCGTTTTTGGTGTCATATCTAATTCGTAGCCAGAAGGGGCTTTAGTTTCAACTAATTGATACGTACCGAATGATAAATCACTTAAGATAGCTGTCCCGTTTGCATCAGTCGTAATCTTACCAACTACTTTATTTGTGGCATCACGCACTTCAAACTCTGCTCCTGCTAATCTCTTACCATTTTCATCTGTTTTGATAACTTCAAGAGCACCTGTTGTGATTTTTTTCTTATTCACAACAGTAATACTTGCTTTACCATTTGGACTTTTTTCAGATAAAATGACCGGTCTTAACGTTTGATCTAACTCATAGCCTGCTGGGGCTTCAAATTCAATTAACGTATAAGTGCCATAAGGTAGGTTTGTACTTGTTGCAATACCATTCGCATTTGTTGTGATCATCTCAACTACCTTATTATTGCTATTTACCACAAAGAATTTTGCACCGGCTAAGACTTTACCAGCTTCATTTTTTTTAATTACTTCTATCGTACCCGTTGTGATTTTTTTCTTATTCACAACAGTAATACTTGCTTTACCATTTGGACTTTTTTCAGATAAAATGACCGGTCTTAACGTTTGATCTAACTCATAGCCTGCTGGAGCTTCATATTCACTCAACATATAAGTGCCATAAGGTAAGTTTGTAATTGTTGCAACACCATTCGCATTCGTTGTGATTTGTCCAACTACTTTGTTACTGCTATTTATTACAAAGAATTTTGCTCCTGCTAAGACTTTACCGGCTTCATCTTTTTTGATTACTTCTATCGCACCTGTTTTCACAACTTTTTTGTTTAAAATGCTAATGCTAGCAACTCCACCTGGCGATAAAGCCGATAGAGTAACGTATTTTGGTGTTGTATCTAATTCATAACCGACTGGTGCTTGGAGTTCAATCAATTTATAAGTACCATATGGAAGATTACCTAATGATGCAATGCCATTAGCATTTGTGGTTATTCTTCCTACAATTTGGTTGCTTGCATTGTAAACATTAAATATAGCGCCTGCTAAAACTTGATTGTTTTCATTAGTTTTAATAACTTTTATACTGCCTTTTTGAATAGGTAATTGTGTATTGCTTTTCTTTAAGCAAATAATTTGACCTGCTCGTATTAGACTAAAGCGCATGCTACTTGTTTCTAATTGATAGCCTGCTGGTGCTTTAGACTCCCGAATAGAATAATTTCCTAATGGAAGTGAACGTGTTTCAGCGATACCATTGTAATTCGTTTGAATAACTTGAATAGCCCGATTCCAACGATCATAAATTGTAAATTGAGCTCCAGCTAATCTTGCATTTGTTCTTGCATCATACTTGATTACTTGAATACCACCACATGAAACTGGAGAAAAAAAACGCGGTGTTACACTTGTAGGAGCTAAAAGATTTCTTTGTATCTCAGAGATATTGTTATTTGATAAATTGTTTTCTGACTGTTCGTTTATAAAACTGGCTGTTGACCAAGTTGAGTTATTTTGAACGGCTTCAGCTTGCTTTGCTCCTAATACAACGATTGTTAACAAAATTAAAACGAATGAAAAAAATAAATAGCTAAATTTCTGTCTCATTTAATTAAAACTCCCCCGATGATTTTGGTTTTTGAATTCTTTAATAATAGATTTAATACGTGATAAACCAAATAAATAAATTGACCATCTTCTTCAACCCCTCTCATAATGAAATTATTTTTAAAAAAAGGATAATTAATTTAAAAATTATTTCATTACCTACTAGTTATTTAATGTTTTTGCTATAATAACATAATCAACACAAATTTTTCCGCTTGGTAAAGTATTTTATACCGTTGGAAAGGAGAATTATTTTGAAGAATTATGGAACAATGCTAAAAAAAATACGACAAGAAAAAGGACTCAGCCAAAAAGACATTTATGATGGAATCATGACAAGGCAAACTTACTACTTGATTGAAACCAATGTCAGTATGCCTTCTTTTGATAAGTTTCTACTAATTTTAGAAAAACTTTTTGTTTCTGTTGATGAATTCCTCTATTTACTCAATCATGAAACGTTCCCAACCGATCATCATTTGTATCATCAATTAAGCCAAGCTGTTTTTAAACACGACCAACAGATGTTTGATTCACTTATCGAAAACTCTCGACAGGTTTTTGAAACAACAAAGAATCAAAAATTTTTCCACCTAAACTTAGTCACTCAAGCAATGAGTCGTTTAACTAAAGCGCCCAACGATCCTGATACTATGAAATTTTTGAAGCAAATGATGTCTCCTATCAAAGATTATTTGACTGGTATTGACAAATGGTATCTTTATGAACTAAAGTTGCTAAATAATTCTCTCTATTGCTTTGAATTATCTGAGGCAATCGCATTAGGTACTTTGGTTGGAAGAAAAATCGACTCTCTCAGTCATTTAGAACAGTATCAAGACATAAAGTTAAGAATCTACTTAAACCTTTCTAGCTTATGTTTAACTTGCCGAGACTATGAAAATACTTTATTTTTTTCAGCTTTGGCCAAAGAAAATGCCAATACCGATTACCGATTATTTGAAATGATCATTGCAAATTTGAATTATGAAATTGCCCAAACAGTGATTAAAAAACATAAGGAAAATTCTAAAATCACTAATTATCTTGTCCTATTGGAAACGTTAGATTATCAAGTAACGGTAAAAGAATATAAGAATATATTGGCAACGCACCTCACCAGCATTTAGTACTCGCTTATTTTCTTAATAATATCGCTTTAATAACCAAATTGATTTACTTTATAATCCCAACTATAAGGCCTAGGTGAAATTGAATGCTCACCAGAACTATCGCTACCAAGTTCTGGTGTAATAAACATGGTTACCCAATACTCACTATTTGTTTGAACATCCAGATCAGCTTCATTATTTTTTATAAGAGTTGATGTATTACTTGATAAATGGGTCGTATTTAAGTTCAAATTCGTTGTCGTTGCAATGTAGCCAAAAAAATTATAATATTCAGGAACTAAATCTATTATCTTAAGTTGCTTTTGTTCTCTAGCTAGTACGATGTTATATTTAGTAAATAGTGCTTCAGACACTTCGGTCTTAGTATCTTTCGTACTACTTCCAGAAATTAAATTCATTTGTTGTTGGGTTTCGCCAATAATTAAAGAACGGTAAAACGCTTTTGAAGGAATCACTAATTCTGAATTTGGTTTGAGTACACTTTGACGTATATTCAAAATAATTGTTTTAGTCTCAGATATTTTTTTGTTCGTGACAACTATTTGTTGATGGGCATACGAACTGACGTCGGCAGCAAATTTAAAATTAGCTTTAGTATTTTCTGTTTTCAAGCCATTAATATCGACCGTAGTTTCATACTCTTGCTCATTTTTTAAAATTTCTTCAACAAAATAATCTTGATCGGCTTTCCAAGGATGAACTATTTTTTTCACATCATTTGGATAGAGTGAAAAGTAATCATTAGTCGTATATTGATCATCTCCATAATGAAAATCAAATGCCTTCGTGGGATCTTCTATTTCCTCGTTTTTTTCATTGCTTAATTTTTTTTGTAAACTGACAATGATTGGTCTAACTTCTGGTCTCGGAAATTCTTTTTGCTGTACTTTATCGTTATAATCTTTATAAACAATCGTTGCTTTTCCATTTGTTTTTGCTAATCCATTTGCATCAATAATCAAGGGCTCTAATACACTATTATTTGCATTCACACGATAGGTGATTTCAGCGAACATCACATTTTCATCAGGCTCACTTGAAACTGGTGTCTTAAGTGGTCCTACAGTCCAATTGATTGTTTGTCGTCCGTTCACTTCTTTAATTTCAGTTGTTCCTTGGGTAGCATCGACATTCCCCTGTATTTCAAATCCTTGACCCATTGGATCGACAACAAATCCAGATTTGATAGCACCAACAATTTCCCCAGCGATACCACTTAAAATATCATCTAAATTATCTGCCGTTGCTGCAAAACTCTTATCGTCAGAAGAGGCAATCTCTTTCATTGTTTGATTTCCTGTGACAACTTCATCATCTTGAGAGGTGGAATCCATATCTACCCCAATCGTATAAAAATCAGTGAGTAAATCGTCGCCAACCGCTCTTTTTTCATTTTTTGCGATTGTAGCTTCTGCTATAGCACTATGTGCATGGTTTACCATCAAGCGATTTTTAGAACCGGACGGCATTGCCTCAAACTCAGGAGCAAAACCACCGATTCGATATTTCGCACCATTTCCAAAATAGTTATTCCCCTCTTTATTGCGATAATCATAATTAAAGTTATCTTTTGGAATAGTTTTAACTGTTTCATAATAATCATAACCATTTTGCAGATAATCAAATTTTTCCATACCTGCTAATTGATTGTAAGGAGCTGTGGGTGGATAGCTATAGGTTGGTACACCATCGGACACAAGTACCACATTCCTTTTTTCCCCAGTGGCTTGTCTCATTACTTCTGTTGCAGTTTTAATCGCAGATTGTGTAAAAGTTCCTCCATTTTCAACGGGTTTTAATTCTTTTATCTTATCGATTAACAATCCTTTATGTTCAGCATCTACAAAACGACCACTCCAACCACTCTCATTAAAAGTATAATTGGTTATATCTGTATTGTACGTAATCAAAGCAATACGATTAATATAGTCTTCCCGCAATACCATATTGACAAACTTTTCAGCTGCTAATTTTGCTTTGTTCATTCGATCGTTTTCATTCATACTCCATGAGGTATCCATGATCAACACAATATCTGTAGGTGCCGGTGGAAACTGATTACGTCCCTCAACACGCAAAGTGATATCCCATTGATTGACCATTCCAGCCACCGGTTCTGCTTTTTTACTTAAATTAATTTCTCCAGGTAGTAATTCAGTTTTTTTAGCAGCTTTAACTGGTCCATTCGTATCAAGCATAGCTGATTGAGTAGCGTAGATAGATCCGATCAAACAAAAAACAATCATGAGCCACCTTAAAAATTTAAATCGTCTCTTTTCTCTCACCAGGGTATTCACCTCATTTTATTTATGGATTTTTTTTAATCATTAATAGTTTGATTTTTTAATAGATTGTCTAATTCTATGAGAGGTTCAGTTGCTGGGATTTGTCCATTCCACCAAGCGTCTCTATAAGCAAATTTTGTTGTACTGATTCCTTCTGATTTTATTTCAAATGATAGCAAGACTTCTTCATATTCTTCCGTGATATTTGCTTTATTCATTCTTACTTTAGTAAATAAATTTGTTGTACGCTCGTCTTTTAGCAACTTCTTTTTATAATAAAAGTAACCATCTTTACCATCGATCCAATCAATCAAGTTATAATCAATGCTCAAAACGGGTGCTGATCCGTCAATTGTTACAGGTAATAATGTAAGTACATCATTCGATTGTTTTTTGATAAGCATAGGTAATGCCAAAACTCTTAGGAAGATTGATTGCTCTCCAGTATTCCTTATAGCTACTTTTTTTAGATAGTCTTTCTCTGGTTCGAATACCTCTGGTGGATAAAATTCTTCTTCTATTGATGATTCAAGGTTGCCTATTCTAAACTCATTACGCTTTTGGTCACTATCGGTCAAGGCTGCGTAAGTTTGATATAAACCGAAGGAAAGACAGAGAATCATTATCAAAAAGCCTGTAAATAAGTAAAATTGTTTTACACTTATATACTTTTTAGTATTCCGCTTTTTTTTCATTTTCCATACCCTCCTTTTACTCACTTATTATCCCTAATTCCTCATCCTTCACGAATGTCCGAGTCATATCGACACTTCAATTTAGAAACATTAAATCCAGATAGTAAAATGGCTTTGTAAAAGTTACTTATTACTTAATAGATTCTTCTGAGCGTTTCAAACGATAGCCTTTGAGCGAGTCTTTTTGACAATATTTACATTCTGGGATATCTGTTATTCCTTTTTTTAGACTTGGTTTTGTTTAACTATTTTAGCCTTTAATCTCTCAGATGACCGTAATACATGTCATATAAATCTCCTACATTGCCAATATTCCATGAACTTAAAAGCTCTTTTGTTCCGTCATGTGCATCCATCATCGGATTTAATTGATATAGTGCTCCTTTTAATTTGTTAGGTGCATCTGGAGCTAATTGAACACTTTTCAGTACTGGTGTACTTAGTTCGTTCGGTTGGAGTAACTCTGAGTAATAAAAATAGCCTTCTTTATATAACCAGTATTCTTTTGTTTCTTTTGTAGGAGCAACAGTGTATATATTATCCGGGAACGCTAAACGAAACCACCTTAAATCTGTTTTTTCTCTGTTAGTATCATTAAATTTGTACATCTCTGAACCTGTCAATACATTTGGTACAATCGCTTTTTTAGCAATTAATTGTTGCCCTCCATAGAAATAAGTTCCTCCAGCATTTGCTGCGGCTTCCCAAGTTTCTGTTTTCTTTTCGTCCACTTTCGGTTGTATTTCTTGTGTTGCCTTTGCTAAATTTCCGTTACCACTTTGGTCTAAGATATCTATTTCGAATAACAACAGGTATTCATATAAACTCATCCGAACAAAAGCTGGAATCGTACCAGTATTTTTGACTTGAATCACTTTTTTCGTTGTTAAACCTGGTTGCCATTCAAGTTCGGGTTCAAATTCTTCTATAATTTTTGCAGATAATCTTGCACCAACGAAGTGGTTCACCTCGCTGTCTTCCGAGACAAACCAGGCATATGTACTTCCTAGAACCATCAAACCAGAAAAGAGAAATGTGCAAATAGCGATGAGTAGTTTTGTGTTTATTTTAGCTCGTTTTTTTTTTCTATTTTGATTTATTTGTCCTGAGTTTCGCTTTTGCTTTTTCACACCATACTTCCTCCTAATTATTTAATCGTTCTAAAAAATTCAAATTAAAAAATCTTATTTATCTATGTCTCTTTATCTTTTTAGGTTGAATTTCCTCTTGTTTTTTATGTTTAAGTATCAATAAGAAAACTAGAATTAGGAATAATCCAATGCACGAGAAAATCATTGCGTTGCGCCATTCTTCACCTGTTCTTGGAAATTTTATTTTGCTCATCAACTTTTCTGCTAAAGGTTTGTCTTGTTCATCTGGATCTTTAGTATCTGGCAATTTATTTTTTACAGCTTTAAAATACCAAATATTCTCCACGATGTTCTTTTTAAAAAAATCACGATTTGTGTACATTTTTCCATCTAATTCAAAGTGAGCTTCTAACATTTTTGTATCTCCACCTTTGAATGTTCCTAAATTTAACGGAGTTGATTTATCTTGCAAATTTACTGTTTTAGTAACACCTGACAATGGTCCTTTATATCGTTCTTGGCCATCGTAAATCAAAGTCATTTTAATAGCTTGAGACAAATCTAATGAGCCTTCAATAAGTGTTGGCTTACTTATGCTCATTGTTAAATGGTAAGGTATATCTTCTTCTATGTTGATGATTGTGATTTTTGTGACCCATTTTTTTCCTGGCTCAACATCTCGAAAATCAATTAAATATTGACCATCATTTTTAATTTTTATTCCTTGATCGTCGCCAGCCACTATCCCAGAGGGAAGATTGGACTCTGAATTCGCTTCAACAGGTTTTAATATAAAGAGCAGACCGATTAATACAAACAGGACTGTCATTACCCAATTTTTATTCCTGTATCTTCGTTTCATCCTTTTTCCCCCTTAAAATAGATAGCTTCTTTTCTTTATTTAGCAGGTACTAAATTTTTCAATGCTGTTGCCAGTGAATCATTGACACCTGCTGGTAACCATTGATCTACTGCATCTTTGTATGCTGCAAGCCCTTGTCCTTTTACAGTTAAGTCGTAAATCAATTTACTATACTCATTACCGGCTGTCCCTAATAATTTAACAGCGTCCATCAATTGTGCTGTATTCGCACCTGGTGCTAAAACACTTGTATAATAGAAATAGCCATCTGCTGCATTAAAATACCATTTATCAGCAGTCTTAGGATCTTTTGTAATATTATTGAATGAAATTTGGATATTTCCTGAACCTGTTGCTGCTGGTGCATTCCAAATCAACGTGCCATCTTGTGTAAATGTTGGCGCATAAACTGGTGCTATCGTCCATTCTTTTTCGTCAGCCGCTTTGTATTCTAATGATACATAGCTTAGTGATGGTGTCCCTGATTTTACTTTGATTTGATTTGATGTATTACGAGTAAATCCATCAATCCCACTCGCGTAATATAGAACCCCATTTTTTTCAAATGTGTAGCGGTATGTGTAAGTCGTTTTAGTTCCAACCGTTTCTGCTTTTTCCTTAACTTTCAATGTATACGTTCCGGCAAATTCTCCAGCATCTACTTTTAAAGTCGGTGCACTGCCTTCAAAAGTAGAATCTGTAAATCCAGCTGAAGATTCTGTTCCTGGTAATACATAAACTTCCTTGCTTGTTTTACCTTCAAGTTCAGCACCCGTTGTTAATTTAACTTGATAATCTTTTAGCAGTTGCAATGATTCCTTTAACGAAACACGAACTAACGTTTTGTACTCACCGATATTCTGGATTGCTACATCTTTATTTACTTCTGATCCTGGATCCCAGTCGGTCGGCGGATCAAAGGTTTCCACTACTTCAATATCTTTTCCAGTTGCAATTTGTCCTTCAAAATGGTTGTTTTTTTGGTCTTCACTCGTAAACCAAGCGAATGTTCCCGCTGCAATTGCAGCAAGCGCAAAGACGCTTGCTAAAGCAAAGACTTTTTTCTTTCTGTTTTTATTCATTCTTAAGTTCCTCCCAATGTTTTTTATTATCAACCTTTTAACAATAATGCTTAAACTATTTTTCGCACTATATTAAAAAGTAAATACCTTCTTTTATTTGTTTAAAATGTAATAACGGATGATCGTGATAAAACCGAAAACTGAAAGTAAAAAAACAATCGAAATAAGTGTATTTTCACGAACAAATTTTAAAAATGCTCCCACTTTTGGCATCACTGCGATTTTTTTTCCGACTACTTGTTTTTCATTGACCGGAACATCTTCTGCTAAGTTGGCATCTCCTTGCGTAATATAATAAGTTCCTTTAGTTTCGCCTAAGTGATCTAACTTTTCTTTCACTCTGTGGGTCAAAAAAGTTTGGCTTTTGATACTAGGTCTAAATGTGATTATATCTCCTACCTCAGCTTCATTACCTGCGATGTTTTTTACTAAAATTATGTCTCCAGAATAAAAACCACCCTTTTGTGTTTTAGGATCTCTTGGCACCATAGAATCAGTTAATACACCAAAGAATCGATAACCTAAAATACTTTTATCCGAATTTTTAGTCGTTGCAAAAATAACGGAACCAAAAATCATAAATAAAATGAAACCATAAAAAATAATGTTAAATACTAACCTATAAATAGAATTTTTGGATTTAGATGTTTTAATTTTTTTCTTTGAACCTGAATGCTTTTCTTTTTTTCTATTTTTCGTCATTGCTTTTTTAGCAGTTTTTTTTGAACCAGATGATATCTTTTTCTTTTTCAAAGTTTGTTTTGTCGTTGCTCTTTTCGCTCTTTTTTTTTTGTTCGACTGTGGTTTCTTGCTCCGTTCTTCCATCACATTCTTAAACCCTCACTTTGCCTTAGACTTACAAAAAAACAGTCATTCACTAAGTTGAAAATTAAGAAAAGCAACTAATTCGGTATGATTTCAGCTCATTTTATCTATCAGTTCTTATTAATAAAAGATTTATACTTTGAGCGTTGTAATCATTTTGATAGTCCAAAAAACTATTGATATTAAGAAAATCAACTAAAACGCAAAAAAAGAAATACGCATGAATGGATAAATCCCTTCACTACGTATTTCTAGACCGTTTCCTCTAAAAAAAAAAGTATGTGTTTTAGCTGTATAAAAAACAATAGTTTATTATAGAAGAAACTAAAAGTCAATAGTTTTTAAAATATTTTTTACTCTTTGTAGAATCAAGATAAAGGCGGTGATTACGGTGGATTGACAGACTTTATTCAATTGTTTAAGAATTGAATGATCAAATAAATTCTCATTATTTTTACTAACAACTATCAATAATTTAGAGGTGTATATCTATGGCAGTGATCGGTTACATGCGCGTTAGTACGCATCAGCAAAAATTTGATTCTCAACAAAAAGCACTTGAACGATATGGTGTAGATTTAATCTACAAAGAACGCGAAAGTGGCAGAAAAACATCTAGAAGTGAACTTAACAAAGTCTTAGCTTGTTTAAAATCTGGTGATACTCTTGTTATTTTTAAACTTGATAGATTATCCAGAGGAACAAAGCAATTGCTGAGTTTATTAGAAGAGTTTGAACAAAGGAATATTCATTTTGTCAGTATTCAAAATAATATAGACACTACAACTGCAATGGGACGATTTTTTTTCACAGTAATGGGTGCCTTCGCAGAAATGGAAGCTGAATTGATTCGAGAAAGGGTGATGGCAGGCCTTGATGCCGCTAGGGAAAGTGGTCAGCAGTTGGGACGGCCACCACGAACAAAAGAAGTGAATGAAGCATTAAAATTGTACGCAAATTCTGATTTAACTGTTCCAGAAATCGCTAAAAGATGTAATCTATCTGTCCCTACAGTCTATAATCACATTCGAAAACAAAAATTATTAAAAAGAAACAATTAATACACACACATGCTCTATCATAAAACACAAAGGGAAAACTAAGAACACTTTAATAATATAATAATTTTATATACGAAAGCTCTTATAATAATACATATTGGATATAAGGATCGAGGCATAGAGGGATATTAATTATTCTTGCCTCGACCCTATTTTAATCAGCCGATCAATTTCAAGCCAACAACAGATGCTAAAATGATCCCAATGAAGACAATTCTACGCCAATCTTTTGATTCCCCGTAAAAAAGCATTCCTAAAATAGCGCCTCCCGCTGCACCGATCCCCGTCCAAATAGCATATGAAACCCCCATTGGCAAACGCTTCATAGCTAAGTAAAGAAAGATAAAACTACAGCCAAAAGTAAAGAATAAAAGGAATAAAGATGTTTTATTTTTGTTTAGATTGAAGCGGTTGATCGATCCAACGCCAAGCATTTCAAAAATTCCTGCCATCATTAAAAACACCCAACTCATTTTTGATCCACTCCTTTCTCTCCTGTTACAACTTTCAAGCCCATTACACCAATAAGCAGTACTACAATCAGCAAGATTTTAGATAGCTTAAATTCTTCACCAAAAAAGAGGATTCCTGTGAGTACTGTACCTGCTGTGCCTAACCCCACAAATACCGCATATGCCGTTCCAACAGGCAACGTTTCTCCTGCTTTTATCAACGCGTAAAAACTAATAAAAATAAAGACCACCGTCAATACTATTTCCCACCATGTATGACTATGTTTCATTCCAATGACCCATAATACTTCAAAAAAAGCACCAATCATTAATTTTAACCAATCTTTGTTCATATAAAAACCTCCTTATTTTATCTGGAACAACGTCCCGCTTTAGTTCGCCTTGTGTCATACAACACTGGCTATTTCTTAAATAGTTCAAAAGAGAAAATAAAAAAGGTGTCAACCAACAATTCCATCTACGGCCTAAGAATTGTTGATCCACACTTTGACTGATAATCAGCCGGCGCTAATTATCAAAAGTTAGTTGATTTAGTTGTATTCATTCTCTTAAAACTGTTTCTCATTTTACGCCATAATAAACGAATTGGCAATAGCCCCGTTCTTTGTTATTTGTTAAATAAAATTTAATAAGTTAGAAAAACTGTATAACACGCTATTTTACTTTATTAAGCATATAAATTGTCTAACAAAGCTATCATTTTTACCGATATATATTCTAATTGATGTCCTCATACCTTTACCTTCTTAGATAGGAAGTCTCATTCGATCAGATAATTCAGAAAATTTTTATCTGATGATTTTGTAAATCTAATCAACATATGATACACTTATCTTATCAAAAAAAGATTCCTAGTGAATCAGTCAACGTTGATATTACTTACTTTAGGCGGTAGTAATGTCAGCGTTTTTCTTTGCCTATACAAATTATAACACACTAAAATCTTTTTGAAAATATCAGCGTACTTAGCGTAATAAAAAAAATCTCACCCTATTTAAGGTGAGATTTTTCATTAAAAGTAGGCTCTATCACTCTCTTTTTATGCTAAAGCTCCCATTGGATCCCATGGGGCTAAGACAGTTGGCTCTTGTTTCCATATTTCCTGTAACTCCGGTGATAAGAATTCTTTACGAACAACGATTTGATAGGTGTATTCGTCCATCCAAGCGTCACTCATTACAAAGAACCCTTTGTCTCCGACTTTTTCACCCCAGCTATTCTCTACTTTCCATTTAGTAGAAGTGCCTTCGATCAAATCTACACCTGTTAAAACCATCGCATGAGTCATCAAACTTTCACCAAAGTCTAAACGTTCAGCTTTCGTCATCGTGAAATCAATATCGAATAAATCATTCATATCATAAGCATCTAACGACATAATTCCACTATCTCTTGTGGAAGACTGACCCACATCACAACCAAACCAAACAGATTCGCCTTGTTCTAACTGCGCAACTGCTAATTTCTTGAATGTCGTCATATCCACATTGATGTATTTCACTTCTTTGCCACCTACAACATTTCCTAACATTTCGACAGTATATGTTTGGTTGTATGGTTTATCAGCTGTTGGGGCATTGATCACACTTACATAGTCATCAAGATTCACACCCACATATTTTTCATAGAACGATTGCGGTGTTAACTGTTGATCCAAATGATATTTTTTCTCTTCGTCACGGTACTCAAAATCAAATGTATCTGGCGGTGTACCTAATGAAATCGCTAAAAAGTTATACACTTCTGCCAGCATTTCCTCTTTGGCTGTTTGAACGTCTTCCACTGTTTTCCCACTAGCGATTAACGCACGCAAAATCGTTGCATCTTTTCTTAATTTTTTATTTAAGTAATTGTTTAAGTCACGTGAATTTGAGCTATTACTACTTTCAGGCATGGCTGTTTTTGGCACAACCCCATATTTTTGGAAAAGAGAAACGATCATATCCCATTGTCCACCATCTTGTTGAGGTGTTGCTAATAGGAAAGCAACTTTACGGCTATCTAATGCTTGATCTGCTGTTGCAATAATATTTTCATAGAAGTAATTGGACTTTTCATATTTATCCCAGAAAAATGTATAGTTTTGAGAAAGTTCAAAATCTTTTAAATTAAAGCTGTTGATCATTTTATGTCTAAATGTATTCAACGCTGCAAACATCCAACAACGTCCGCTTTGTTTTTGATTGGCTACTTTTCCAGTTGCAAGATCTACTGAAAAGACGGGCACATTATTGACTTCAGCGATCTGATTTTGTGCGGAAGCCGAAATACCATTTTTAACTACTCCACGCTGTAGGGCATTTTGCTTATTATTTTCCACAAATGTATCGTGAAATTTTTGTGTTACTGTAGGGTCGATTACTGACATTTTGATTCATCCTTTCACTCATCGTATTTCTTTTTCATTATATGCCTCAATTTTCAAACTCACAAGTTTTTAATAAAATAAAATTGCTTTTTTGCATCACTTGTATTATCATATGCAATACAAAGAAGTAAAAGAGGTGACTATATGTTATTAGAAATAGATACTCAAAGCCAAACGCCGATTTATCAACAGATTTGTAATCAACTTATCCTTGGGATTGCAACGCATAAACTGCAGCCAGGCGAGCTCCTTCCCTCCGTTCGGCAAATGGCGGATGAAATCGGCGTAAATATGATGACTGTTTCAAAAGCCTACTCTCTATTGAAACATGATGGCTACATTTTAACAGATCGTAGAAATGGTACCAAGGTTGCTGAAAAGCAAGTACTCGATTCTTCCTTTCAGGAACGATTTATAAAAGATTTGGAATTATTACTAGCTGTAGCTTCTATTCATAAACTTTCAGAAAGTACCGTACAAGAAGAAGTGAAACAGATGTATCAAAAATTTGAACAGTAAAAGGTGTGTTGAAAATGAATTTCTTTCTCTATTTATTGCTTGTTGGGGTCAACTTTTTAATGGCATTTACCGGTAGAATCCCTGCAAATCCGCATAAAAATGTTATTTTAGAAACAACGTTACCAAAAGATAAACTTCAAGATGAACAGGTTTTACTCGTTAGTAAAACGTATAAGAAAAGATTAGTGCAATTGGCATTTATTTTCAGTATTATCGCTCTACCAATTCTATTGATTCCTTATGATTCTTTGACTTTGTTCTATTTTATGCTGATGACTATCGGATTGATCGGGGCTTTTTTTTACTTGGAGGTTGTTTATATTCGTAAAATGACGGCTGTTAAAGTCAAAAATGATTGGATTTTACCCACGAAACCGATATTAGTCGATACACGACTAGTGGTGAATAAAAATCGCAAATTGATTTCTATTTGGTGGTTTTTACCAAGTGTTTTGATGACTCTAACTGGTTGTATTTATTCTGTTCAAACACTTGGTTTGTCTAATGGTACTTGGCTCATTTGTCTGATTTCCATTCTTATGACAGGAATGTTTTTGCTTTTCTATTACTTTATTGCTCGCTTTCCAGTCAAACCTGTCACGAGTGATGAAATGATCAATCAAAAGGTCAACGATCAAATGCGCCATCATTGGTCTGTTCTAATGGCTGTTTCAGCATTTGTTTTGAGTCCTTTCGCTTTTTTGCCAACAAGTTCAGTTACGATTCCTTATGAACGAATGATGGTATTTTCAATTGGCTATGCTGTGCTTATACTCGGATTTGTCATTTTCACTTTTTATTATTTATTTTCTTCTAGAAAAAAACAAGATTACTTGATTGCGCAAGCTACGGAATACCGCTACAGCGATGAAGATCAATATTGGAAGTATGGCATTTATATGAATCCAAATGACAAAAGAATCATGGTACCCGATCGTATTGGCATGAATATCTCCGTCAATTTAGGTAGACCTGCTGGAAAATTGGCGTTAGGCATCACAGGTATTTTGGTTTTGATTGCGTTAATTGCATCAAGTGTACCAATGCTGATCAGCGATTTTTCAAGTAATCCATTTGACTTAACGACAACCCACACTGGTATCTCCTTATCAGCGCCATTAAATCAGCGTAAACAGATTGCTTGGAGTGACATTGAATCAGTGAAACTAGTCGATAGCCTTCCTAGCGACAAACTCCGTATTTACGGAACGGCAACCGAAAATTATTTAACGGGAGAATTTCAAGTGAATGGTCAACCTGCTTATTTGCTTGTTTTAACAAATAAAAAACCGATTCTAGAAATCAAAACCAAAGAAAAGTTCTATTATTATACAAATAAAGACAGTACATTAACTAAAAAATACTATCAGAATATCCAAGCGATTCGAGAAAAAAAGCAATAGATTGGGACTGAAACTTCGCTCTTTAGATTGCTTGAAGCCCTAATACAGAGTGGCGTTAGTCAAAACAGTCATTATTTTGCCAAAAAATCCAGTATTCTTTCATTTTTACTTTGACATATTTCTCTTATGTGATTAAACTAGTCATAATGAATAGGAGTGAAGGAATAATGACTGTATTCAGTTTAAGAAAATACCAAAAATCTGATTTAGAAAACATACTTGCTATATTTAACGGAACTGTTCAAGCAATTAATAAAAAAGATTATACACAACAACAAATCGAACAATGGGTTCAGCTGGATCCTGATTATGAAAAATGGGATGCCAGACTCTCATCGACCTATAGTATTGTTGCGCTGAATCGCATGGAAGTGATTGGCTTTGGCAATATTACCGACACAGGTGAACTTGATTTATTGTATGTCGACAAAAAATGGATTGGGTACGGAATCGGTAAGATGCTAGCCCAAGATTTGATGGCTCATGCATTGAAAAGTGGCGTAAAAGAACTGACTGTCTACTCATCCATCACAGCGAAACCTTTTTTTGAATCACTTGGATTTGAATTAGTGGAGCAAAAAGTAAACTATCGTAATGGCGTAATGCTGATGAATTATTTGATGGTTTATCGTAAAGATAAACAGTAAGTGATTGTTTTATCGATTTGAAACTAGAGTTTTTCTAGATTAAGTGCAGTGAGACCTCAATTTCAGTAATGTATGTTATTAAAAAACATCTACCAAGAGTAAACTCTCAGTAGATGTTTTTTTGCTACGCTCCTACGCAACAGTAAATTTTGTTTCGGATAATGACTCTTGTAAAGTATCCTTTGAAACTTCTCTATCACTTGTTATTACGGCTGATTTTTTCGCCAAATCAACACTGACAGATTGAACACCTTCAATTTTTTCAACGTTTTCTTTGACGATAGTAGCACACCCCTCACATTTCATGCCGTTGATCGTTACAGTTTTTTCCATTGAGAAACACTCCTTCTAATTTTGATCTTATCTACTTTACTAAGTGACACTGACATTGACCTTGTATACAGTTGCAGGGCACTTCTTTTACGGCGGATTTTCGTTTTTCTTTCAATAGTCTTTCCAATTGTTCGATATCATCGAAACTTAAAATAGTCTCATCGATTATTGAGGCAAGAACACTTCCGACCTTTTTACTACACACCTTGGTCAATAATTCTTCAGAAAGCGCCTCAATACTTTTGCGTTCTTCTACCAAAGGAAAATAGGTAAACTTATTGCCGTTACGAGTAGTTCCCAGCATCCCTTTCTCCACTAAACGACTCAGTAAAGTCTTGACCGTAGTACTTTTCCAGTCCGTTTTTTTATTGAGAATATCTGTTACTTCTTTACTTGTTGTTTCTTGTGTCGCCCAAGCAACACGCATGACTTCCCATTCTGCGTCAGTGATAGTCAATGATTTTCTCTTATCTGACATAAAAAGTCTCCTTATTACCGAATTCTTCACGAAGGAACTACATATGTAGTCACCTCATATATTAATAATAATTCTTTTTTCTTCCATTGTCAAAAGGAAGATTTTTTCAGTCCTTTTCGAATACCATTCAGTAACGTAAAACAATATAAAAAAACGTAAAACAGCGGTCGGTGTTTTACGCTTCTTACTCCTTTCATTGGAAATTAATGATTCTGATTTGAGTACGTTGTATAGACCATATCGTTTTTCACATACACTTGCTCTACTTTTAACTCTACAGATCCATTGAATTCATTAAATAACGGAATTCCTTTCCCTAAGATCTTTGGAATAGTTGTAAGAATATACGTGTCGATCAATTTTGCTTCTACTAATGGTGCAATGATACTAGCACCGCCCACGATCCAAACCGCCTTCCCCTCTTGTTTTTTTAACTCTTGGACCAAGGCTACAGGATCTTGGTTCGTAAAAATTAGTTTTTCAGCATTTTCCTCTGGATGACTTGTAATGATATAGGATATTTGCTCTTCATAAGGATATTGCTCCGGAGATAAGTCATTGACGACTTGATCGTAGGTTGTTCGACCCATCACGACTGTATCGATTTTTTCCATCAATTCTTGGTAACTAGTGTCTTCTTCAACTAATTCAATTCCACCGCCTAAAAAGTCAATACTACCATCTGCTTCTGCAATATAGCCATCAACGCTCGCTGCAATATATAGAATAATTTCTCTACTCATAAAAGAACCTCCATCTAGCTCAAAATAGGTTTAGCCTTTGAACTATTCATTGTACCTGATTTAGAACATTCGTCAACTCGTTTGGCTGACAAAAAATAGAGCTGAAAGGCAACTCCATCATCCTTTCAACTATATGTCACACCTTAAAGTTGCTTCATAACCGTCCTCTATAATAACTTGCCTTGTTGTCTCACCTAAACAATAGAGTTTAGGCATTTCTTTTAATTCAGTCGTTCTAAAAACAGATAAAAATCGCTGCCACAACGACGGACTTGCTAGATAAACTGCCTTTAGTTTTGTCATCAGTAAACACTCCTGTAGCAATCGTTGATTTTCTTTTGGAAAATAATTATCGTAAAGAATTGGTGTAAACAATTGATGCCCACTAGCTATTAATTTTTTCTCTCCACTGTTATCTGCTAAATTGCTTTTGGGATAAAAAATTCTAGTTGGAACTACATAATTGGCTGTCCAAGCTTCAACTAAATTCTTTTTCGTCGGAGAGGTGGCCTGAAATACTGGCTTTATATCACTGGCTAAAAGAACTTGTGCAGTCTTTTCACCAATTACAGCGAATTTTTTCATTTGAAGAGTACTTTTGCTTATTTGTTGCAAAAAAAAGACAGCTGCATGTTGGCTTGTTAAAAAAATCCATTCGCTTTGTTTTACCATTGATTCGAATGACGGTCCTACTTCTCGTTTTTCCAATCGAATCAATGGGATTTCAACTGTCTCAAATCCTTTTTGCTGAAAATAGAAACGATCTTCTTTATTATCTTCTATCAAACGGGTTAAAAGGATATTATTCATATTGATTCCCGATCCATTTCATTTAATAATTCTTCGGCTATTTGCTTTCCAACACCTGCTAAATCTTGCACAACGATACTTTTAGTAAACGATTGTTCTAACTCTTTATCTCCTAAAAATCCCGAAAAACGATAGCCATTTTGTTCTTGGACCGCAAAAGCTCCGATAGGAATATCGCAGTTTCCGTTTAACACCGCCAAAAAATTACGTTCTTCCATGACCAAGCTTCTAGTTAACGAATCATCGATTGGGCTTAAAAAGTCCTTCATCTCGTGGTCTTGACCGCGACATTCCACAGCTAAAGCTCCTTGTCCGACGGCTGGAATACATTGTTCACAGGTTAAAAAAAGATAGGGATGTGTTGGTTCCGCAAACCAATCCAATCGTTTTAAACCAGCTACAGCCAACACAATACCATCTAAACCTTGCTCTTCCATCCGTTTTAAACGAGTTCCCACATTTCCTCGAATCGATTCTACTTGAAGGTCTTCCCGTAGATTTTTCATTTGAAATTCTCGTCGTAGACTACTCGTCCCAATTCTAGCGCCCTTTGGCAACTCGTCTAAAGAGGTTTTTTCTCTAAAAATCAGACAGTCAGCTGGATCACTTCTTTCTGGAATTGCGGCTAATGTCAATCCATCTGCGACTTTTGCTGGCATATCTTTTAAACTATGGACCGCAAAATCGATCGACCCTTTCAATAAAGCCTGCTCAACTTCATTGATAAATAATCCCTTTCCACCAATCTTAGATAAGCTGACTGAAAGCATTTGATCTCCTTTAGTGGTCATCGGTACAATCTCAACCGGAAAATCTCCATGTACTTTTTTTAATAAATTTAGAACAATCGTTGTTTGTTTCATCGCTAATGGACTATTTCTGGTGCCGACACGGACGGTTTTCATTTCATTTACTTCCTTTTTCTTTTCTCATCTTTTCATCATACTAAATTTTATTTTTTTGACAACTGGCCTGTGCCAACCTTATATGCAAAAAAATACAGACCTGCTACAAAAAAGCCGCCACCAAGGATATTTCCCAGATAGACACTAACCATATTTTGTCCAAAAGCTGCCCACGTATTGCCACCTAATAAAATCCCCATTGGAATCAAAAACATATTCGCTACAACGTGCTGAAATCCACAGATAACAAACCCCATAATTGGTAAGAAAATCCCCACGATTTTGCCAATAAAATCTTTGGCTGCAAAATTTAAATACACCGCTGTACTCACTAAAAAGTTACAAGCGATCCCTGAAAGAAACCCTTGTAAAAACGTATCTTTGGTTCTGCCTAGCGAAACTTGAATCGCACGTTCAGCAAAATCCCCTTGTAAAGCACCGCTTAAATAACCAAAAAAGTAGGCTACAAATAAAGAACCAATCAGATTGAAAATCGTCACGATCACAATATTTCTCAACCATTCTTTCCCACTGATTTTTCTGGCAAACAGCGCCATTGATACGACCATCATATTGCCAGTAACCAACTCTCCTCCGGCTAATAATAAACAAATCAATCCAAATGGAAAAACAGCTGCACCAATCACATTTACTAACGACCCCCATTCTTTGGGCATCGTTCCCATTGCCCGGATCATCGCAATTCCTGCAACAGCGATAAAAACACCTGCTAAAAAACCTAACACTGCTAAAGTCAAAAAACTAGCCCGCGCTTTTTGAACACCTTTTTCAATTGTAACATCAACTATTTCTGGTGGTTGAAGTGAACCCATAATATTTATCTCCTTTACTTTAAAAGCGTAGCGGGCCCGTTTAGATTCGACTAGAAAATAGGGAAAATTGACTGTGGCGCTTTTTGTCACATTCCATTTTTATCTTTTTCTCGAGAATCTAGCCCGCGAAGCTAGATAGATTTAAAAGCGTAGCAGGCTCGTTTAGATTCGACTAGAAAATAGGAAAAATTGACTGTGGCGCTTTTGTCACATTCCATTTTTATCTTTTTCTCGAGAATCTAGCCCGCGAAGCTTACTTAATTTGTTCATTTAAAACAGACCATTGATCTTTGTACATTGTCATTAAATCTTGATCCAAATACACCATTTCATCAAAATAATGATCATTCAAATACTGTTTATGCACCTCATCAAACCGTAGGTCACGATTGTCACCCACTTGAATCCCATACACATCTGCTCCTTTTTGCGTATAAGTAAGAATCGTTTCAAAAGTGATTTTCTCAGTATCAAGCAACAAAATCTTATGCCCAAACAACGGCAATTGCTCATACCAATCCGCGCCATTCCGACAAGAAACGACATCACCCAAAATAATTAGGGAAGGGTTTTGGATTTTATTTGCTTCGATTACTTTAGTCATCGTTTGAACGGTTGCTGTGACTGTACGTTGACGACCTAAAGTTCCCCACTCAACGATTGCCACTGGTAATTGTGGCGCAACATGTTGCTCTAAAAGCTTTTGTTGTGTGCTCTTCACTTTTTCGACACCCATATATAAGCACATCGTCCCGTTTTCCGTCAGTCCTTTAAAATCAATTGTTTCACCTACTTGACGATGAGCCGTTGCAAGCGTTACTTTACTACTGTGCTCACGATGCGTTAAAGGGATGCCACTGTAACTACTAGCAGCAGAAGCAGCGGTAACCCCTGGAACGATTTCATAGCTGATTCTTGCATTTTGAAGTGTGTTGATTTCTTCTCCTACACGACCAAAAATACCTGGATCACCGCCTTTTAACCTCACCACGATCTGATCTCGTTGTCCTTCTTCTAGCAATAATTGATTGATATTTCTTTGCTTTAATACATGATGTTTGGGATATTTTCCACTATAAATAAAACGCGCCGAATCTTTGGCAAGGTATAATAAAACTGGATGAACCAGCCGATCGTAAATGATTATATCTGCTGATTCCAGTACTCTTTTCCCTTTTAGTGTTAGTAATTCAGGATCGCCAGAACCTGCTCCAACAAAATAAACTTTTCCCATCGCTACACCATGACATAAACAAGGGTATCTTCGACAATCGTTTCATAGGCGCGAACACACCCTTCATCTGGCTCTTGGACTTGCCCATCATCCAAATTGATTTTATAGTCATGTAATGGACAAAATACATAGTCACCAGAAACGGTTCCTTCAGCTAACGGTCCTTGTTTATGGGGACAAACATTTTCAATTGCTTTAACACGATCATCGCTTAAACGAAATACAGCAATTTTCTGCTGTCCAACGATCACTTCTTTGCCCATTCTAGGTGCTAACTCTTCTAATTGCCCAACATAAATTTTTTCCATTTTATACTCTCCCCACTGTGTATAACTCTTGCTGTGTTTTATGATCTTCAACCACTTCGTCCCAAGGATTTCCACGACGTCCTGCAACTGCTTCCTCAAGTGCTTCTAGCAATTCTTGACGTTTTTCAGCATCTAACAATACTTCTTTTACAACCTCAAAGCCCATACGTTCTAGCCACGGAGCAGTTCGTTCTGCATAGATACCCGTTTCTCGGTAATATTGCAGCATAGCTCCACAAATATCGATTACTTCTTGCTCTGTCTCCACAGTCGTTAGTAATACCGCTTCTTTGACTTCTGTTCCGCCATTTCCGCCAACATAAATTTGGAAGCCATTTTCCACGCCGATGATGCCAAAATCTTTCACGCCGCTTTCCACACAACTTCTCGGACAAGCAGAAACACCCATTTTGAATTTATGTGGTGTATCAATAAACTCATACCGTTGTTCTAGCTTGATTCCAAGTCCCATTGAATCTTGCGTACCAAAACGACAGAAATTCGCACCCACACAGGTTTTCACTGAACGAACCGCTTTTGCATAAGCACCTGCTGCTTTCATATCTAATTCTTCCCAGATTTTTGGCAAGTCTTCTTTTTTCACACCGTACAAGCCAATTCGTTGGCTACCGGTTACTTTGACCATCGGTACATCGTATTTTTCTGCAACTTTGGCAATCAACAGTAATTGCTGAGGGTTGGTTTTTCCACCACGCATTCTTGGAATCACCGAAAAAGTACCATCATTTTGGATGTTAGCATATAGCCGTTCGTTGACATAACGAGATTCTTTTTCATCCTCGTGTTCTTTAGGCCATGCAACATTTAAATAAAAATTGATTGCAGGTCGGCACTTTGGACAACCTTCTGGATTAATAAAATTCAGTTCACGATAAACTTCTTCAGAAGAAGTTAGTTCTTTTGCGTAGATTTGTGTCACGATTTGATCTCTCGTTAAATCTGTACATCCGCAAATTCCAGTTGGCGCTGAAATGACTTCGCCACCTAATGCATACCCTAAAACATCGCCAATCACTGATTTACATTTTCCACAAGAACCGCCTGCTTTGGTGTGTTTGGTCACATCTGCCACAGAGGTCAAGTCTTTTTCATTGATTGCGGTCATGATTGTCTGTTTATCGATGCCGTTACAGCCACAGATCACTTCATCATCTGGCCATTCACTCACATCCGCACTCGCTTCTTCACCTACCATATGCAAGAGAGAAACCGGTGTATAGTCTTCAATGCTTTCGTTTTTCTTTAGAATATTATAATAGCGATTGCCTTCACTTGTATCTCCATAAAGAACAACACCGACAATTTGATTGTCTCTCACAAAAATCTTTTTATACGTGTAATTGATTCCGTCAAATGCTTCAATACTGTTGATGCCTTCTGCTTCTCGAATAGTTCCGGCAGAATATAAATCACAACCAGAAACTTTTAGCGAAGTAAATGTAGTACTACCTTGGTATGGTTTGGTTTCTTTGTCTGTCAACACATCAGCCAGCACTTTTCCTTGTTCGAATAACGGTGCAACCAAGCCGTAAACATTGCCATTATGTTCCGCACATTCACCTACTGCAAACACATCTGGACTATTGGTTTTCATAAAATCATCCACAACGATTCCACGATTTACTTCGATCGTTGTTGTCCTTGCTAGCGTTGTTTCTGAACGAATTCCGATCGACATTACGACGATGTCGGTTTCGATCGTTGTTCCGTCACTAAATGCTAATCCTGTAACACGAGTGTCCCCAAGAATTTTTTGAGTTGCTTTTTCCATTAAGAATTTTAATCCTTGTTTTTCTAAATCAGCTTGTAGCATTTTTCCTGCTTTTTCATCTAATTGCGTTTCCATCAGCCATTTTTCTAAATGAACGACTGTGACTTCCATCCCTTGATCTAGCAATCCTTTTGCCGCTTCCAAGCCCAGTAACCCACCGCCGATAACAACTGCTTTTTGGTATTTTTGAGCCGCTTCAAGCATATTTTCTGTGTCATCGATTGTTCTAAACCCAACAACTCCTGGCAATTTAGCCCCTTCAATAGGTAAAATAAAGGCTCTAGAACCTGTTGCCAAGATACATTTATCATAGGGTATTTCTTTACCAGATTGTGTGGTGATTTTTTTATTGTTTGTATCCATTTGAACAGCAGGATCATGATTGATTAATTCAATCTGATTTTCTTCATACCATTCGAGTGGATTGGTGATAATTTCTGAAACCGTCATTTTCTTTTGTAAGACATTGCTTAGCATGATTCGGTTGTAATTCGGGTATTGTTCTTCCCCGACGATCGTGATTTCATAGCGATCAGGATCACGGTCTAAGATTTCTTCAATCGTACGGACACCAGCCATTCCATTTCCAATTAAGACAAGCTTTTCTTTCATTTTATGTAAACTCTCCTTTTGTGATTTTTTGAGCAATATAATCGATGCGTTGTCTTTTTTAGAATAGCAAGAATGACAAACCTTGACTATTAGGGAATTACCTAATAACTCACGAGCATGTACTAAAAAAATACTTCGCCAAAAGAAGCGAAGTAGCTTGGTATCAAATAGATACTTATTTTTTTTCAAGAATATGCATCAACGCTTTTCTCAAATTCTTTGTGGACTCAGGATCTTTTCCATAAGAAGATAAGGCAATCATATGCTCTTCTTGTTCAATCGTACTCATATTATAAAAATCACTATTTTCTTTTTGGCTACAGTCATTGACCCATTGATGTTCAGAGGCATCGTTGACGATTTGATGATTGACTGCTTTAGAATCTGTGCACGCAAAAATTAGATGGGCTTCTTTGATCTGTTCAGCAGTGTATGTTGCTGTGATTATCATGACATTTTCTAATTCATAAAATGCATCCAGAAATTCAGGTGCAACCAAGGTTACTTTTCCATTAGCGTTTAAAATCCTTTTTGTTTTTCGTAAAGCGATTTGCCCACCACCAATAATAACGATTTTCTTCCCTGTTAGTTCGAGCATTATTGGATACATGAGACTGCCTCTGTAACGATTTGTTCCAAGTCACTTAAAATTCGTGGATCGAACTCTAGCGTTCGCGTGATCGTAAATTCAGTTGTTGGGAACGCTTCGCTTAATTTATTTTTCATATTTGTTATCAAATGCCCATCGAATAAAAAGAAGGGCACAATCACTATTTTTAGTTGCTTCGATAATTGTTTTTTGATATCTGCTAGAAAATCTTCTTGCCCTTTTAGACTTGTCGGGATAATCGAAAATCCAACTTGTTGCTGAATGTCTTTTGCGATTTCAGTTAAAACGTTTTGTGGTTCAGTAGTTTGTTTGGTGCCATGGGCCACTACTATTCCCACTAACTCTTCATCTGGATAAGAAGCCGCTACTTCTTGGAATCGTTCCAGTAAAACTTGACGACTGCCTACCTTACTACCAAATGTTTCTGTTTGACTAAATTGAATAGTTGGATACTTGTTTTTTACTGGTTCAAGTTCAGCTGGAATATCCACTAAAGCATGTTTAGCAGCAAATAATAGTACTGGCACAACGATCACTTTGGTTACGCCGTTTTTGATCATGTTTTCAGCAATACTGGCAATCGTATCCGGGTGGTTTTCTAAAAATGCCGTTGCTTGATACAAACGTGGATCAAGTCTATTTTCCAGTTGTTGAATAAATGTCCTTGCAGCCTGATTTTTTTCGTTTTTTTGACTGCCATGAAATACATAAAGAATACCAATCATTTTTCTCACCTCATAAGTCGATTAATTGATGTTTCATACTATATTGCAATAATTCACTGAATGTTTCAACTTCTAATTTTTTCATCACATGGGATTTGTGAACTTCGACTGTTTTCACGGAAATAAATAATCGTTCCGCAATTTCTTTGTTGCTGTAGCCTAAAGAAACGAGCGGTAAAACTTCCCGTTCTCTTTTGGATAGACGTTGGTATTTTTCATCCTGTTCCTCATTATCCGCTTTTTTTAGCCAATGGTCTTTAGTATAAGAACCAAATAGTGGGTCGATTGAAATGTTTCCTTCCGCCACTTGTTTGATTGCCTCTAATAAAACAATATCTTGCGAACTTTTGAGAATATAGCCTTTTGCGCCGTATTCTAAAGCTGTGCGAACGTATTCTTCTTCATCATGCATACTCAAAATAATCGTCTTCACCTTTGGAAAATGTTCTTTGATTCGTCGTGTTGTTTGTAAGCCATTTTCACCTGGAGGCATCCTCATGTCCATTAAAACCACATCCACTGGATATTTTTCAAGAAGTAAAAATGCTTCGGTGCCATCCGCTGCATCTCCTACGACGGTGATCTCTTTTTGACTTTCTAGCAACAAACGCAGACCACTTCTAACGACTGCATGATCATCTGCTATTATAATGTTCATTGTACGACCTCCCCTTGGATAGGCAACCATAATGTCACTGTAGTTCCTTCTGCTTTTTCGGAATGAACGCTTAGGCGTCCGCCGATTGATTCTGCTCTTTCCTGCATATTTAAAAGACCTAACCCTTGGCTGTTCTCTTTTACTTTTTGAAAATCAAAGCCTTTGCCATGATCCCGAACGGTGAGTACCACATGACCGTTTTGCTCACTCAAGGTTACCCATAACTCCTCCACTGCAGCGTGCTTTACACTATTCATCACACTTTCTTGTACTACACGATAAGTGATTGTTTCTACACTGTCAGGAAATCGTTTATTTTCAATCATCGGAATAAAATGAAGCGCCAATCCAGTTGTTTCTGTCAAACGATGTAATAACGTTTCAACTGCTGGAATCAAGCCTAAATCATCTAAAGCTGTCGGTCTTAAATCAATAGCGAGTTGTTTTACTTCCCCGAGTAACGCAACAAAATCTTCATCGATTTTTTGTAATTTTGTGGACAAGACTTCTGATTGATCCTGCCATTTTAATTGTCTCGTTTCTAGCATCAGGCTATAAATACTTTGAGCTAAGCCATCATGTAGTTCTTGAGAAAGGGCGCGGCGCTCATTTTCGTGGGCTTGATTGACGTATTCGATCAATCGTTTGTTTTGGATCACTTGCTGCAGACGATCTTGGACTGCCAGACGACGAATACTTAACAATGAAGTATGCAGATCAATGACCGTATAACTGCCACTGAATTGTTCCTGTCGCCCTTTTAAATCCTCCAAAATCAAAGGAAATGCAGCTTGATCCCAATCAGCTTTTACTTCACAGTCTAAACATTTTTCCATCGTTGAATGCAGCATACAGCCTTCCCCTTTGGCTATATCCAAAACTTTTTCTAACGTAAACGGGTAGGTTTCGGCTAATTCAGATGCCGCTTTATTTTTTTTGATGCATTTCGTGACTTCAATCAAAAACAATGCATCTTTTGCTTCTTCAAATACTTTTTTCATTATGCTCATTTTCATTTTTTCACCTATAAATAAACAGCGATTTCATCTGTTTTGCCTTGTGCAACTGCCAAAAAATCATCATTAATAATTGTTGTTTTTCGATACCCTATTAGCAAAACACCTTTTACCTCACCACGTTTTAGCGCTGGAAAAGCTGCAATTGTCTTTAATTTTTCCATCCGAGTAATGGGTAGTTCAACTAATTTCCCTGGTTGTTTTTGTAGATTTGTCGCTTGGTATGCTCTGCCCGTTCGCCAAACGATGCCACCAATTCCCTTCCCAACTTGTAGCCGAATTCGTTGATACTGTTGATTGGTGTTGCCAGATACATACTTCCAGCGGATCATACGTACTTTTGTCATTTCATTGAGTGTAGATAGCGCTAAAGCGATAAAATCAACTTGGAGTTCCTCTTTTAGTTGATCGATTCTTTGTTGAATTTGATCCGTCATTTGACTACTCCTATTCCCTAATTTTTGATAAAAAGCTTGTTTTTTACGAATGATTCTCTTATTCTTAAGCCAACATCATCTTATTTTTAGAAGGATTTTTTATGAAAACGACAACTACTTTTAGTCCCAAACGTTTGGTCATGATCATTACTATGACTGTTTTTTCATTTTCAAGTATGACGACTGCCTTTTTCTTAATGGGTATCAAAGCTTTTCCTTATTTTATTGGCGCGGCTTTATTCTACTTTATTCCCTACGCTATTATTATAGCAGAATTTACAGGGGTTTATAAAAATCATATTGGCGGATTATACCAATGGCTCGCGGGTCATCTCTCTGAAAAAATTGCTTTTATTGCTGCTTTTTTATGGTATTGCAGTTATTTTATTTGGATGATCAGTCTGTTTATGAAAGTTTGGATTCCCTTATCCATTTTACTTTTTGGTGAAGATTTAACAAAAAAAAGCACCTCTATACCAAATATATCGACGTCTATTCTCATTGGTCTTTTCGCTATCTTTGCTGTTGCTGTGATGTTGTTTTTTGTCAGCAGAGGATTTAAAGGCATTGCTTCTACGTTATATTTCAGCGGGATCTTGATGACTATTTTGATTGTTACCAGCCTTGGCGGTAATTTGTTGTTATGGCTCACCAATCGGTCGGATATTTTACCAAATCTTACTGCTATTTTTAAAGGAGTTGAAATAGATTCTTCCTCTGAACAAACATTGGTCAGACAGTTATCTTTTCTGATTTTTGCCATTACCGCTTTTGGCGGTTTAGATACGATTGCAAGTTTAGTTGATAAAACAGGAAAACAAAAGAAACAGTTTCCTAAATTATTGATCTATAGTAGTTTGTTCGTTGTTGCTTGTTATTTTTTAGGTATCCTTTTATGGAGCGGTGGAACGGATCTAACTAGTTTAAAAGCCAATCATACGATTCATTTAGGAAATTTAATGTATGAATTAATGGAGAATTTGGGGTATGCTTGTGGTCAAGCTCTTTCATTGTCTTCTGCTCAGTCTCAACTTCTAGCTCAACTATTTACTCGATTTACAGCTTTAACCTTATTACTCTCTTATATCAGTTTACTATCGACTATTTTTTATTTGCCGATTCGAACTCTTGTAGAGGGAACGCCAAACCATTACTGGCATCCTCGTTTAAGACAAACGAATAAATACGATATGCCGATTTATGCTTTACTAATTCAAGGTATTCTAATCAGTTTATTTATCTTAGGCATTAGCTTGGGTAGTCAATATGTTGTCTTTTTGTATAATCAATTGACTTTGATGACCAACATTTCACGAGCCATTCCTTATTTATTAGTAGCACTTGCCTATCCAGCGTTTAAGAGAAAACAATTAATAGATGATCCAACATCCATTTTGGTTCAATCCCCTCTCGTAGCAACGCTTATTAGCAGTAGTGTTATTTTTAGCATTGCCTTAGCGATCGGCTTTCAACTTTACCACCCTCTTTCCGAAGGGAATCTACTGCAAAGTTTCACGTTATTGATTGGACCTTTACTATTTGCATTGATTGCTTATTTATTGTATCAACGCTTTCATAAGCGAAAAGAATTGACTCGAAACAGTTGGGAGAATTAGTTTCCCCTCACTGTTTTATTTTTATTGATTTAAAAATAGTCATCACAAGCGAAATAAAAAGGTTTCCTGTACAATATAACTTGAATACATGTTTATTTCTTCTTTATACAATGAAGAGATAATAATCTTTGCGCAGGAGGGATCTTTTTGTTTGATTTAGAAAAAGTGCAGTCGTTAAATGAGCTTGAAATGCTTGTTTATCAATATATATTAGAACATATGGACAATGTTCCGATGTTAACGATTCGTCAACTTTCTACAAATTGTCACGTGTCTACCTCAACGATTTTACGGTTTTGTTCGAAAATGGGATTTGATGGGTTTTCAGAATTAAAATATGCTATCAAAAAAGAAAAACAACAGGAACATTCCTTTGAACAATACTATGATGCTACGGTTCATGTTGATTCTTTTTTAAAACGCCTGAATCAACAAACCTTTTACGAAACATTAAAACCCGCAATCACGATGATCGCCTCTGCTCGCCATACCGTTTTTTCTGGTATCGGGACAAGCGGTATTTTAGGAAATTATGGTAGCCGCTATTTTGCTAACATGGGTATTAATGCTTATAGTATTGATGATCCTTTTACACCGATTCCACAAAGAGGCTTTGAAAATACAGTAGCAATCATTCTCTCTGTTTCAGGAGAAACCACCGAAATCATCAAACAATCAACTGATTTTAAACGTTCTGGGGCTAAAATTCTAAGCATTACTAATGATGAGCATTCAACGATTGCTCGTTTAGCTGATTACAACATTTCTTATTACATGCCTGATGAACGATCGATTTATACTGATCCATATATCAACATCACGACGCAAATTCCTGTTATTGCCTTGATTGAACTCCTGGCCCATCAAGCAGGTAAAGAATTTGCAGAAAAAGCGAGTCAAAAGTAGAACCGACCAGACTATCCTATTTAATGCTGATCGTGATACCAAAATTTTGACAAAATGCTGAAGTGTTGCTATGGTTTTTGAGATGAGATTTCACCTATCAAACACCAAACAAAGTCAAGCAATGCTAGGATATCTGGCCTATTAAAAAAGAGGAGTGTGACTATTCATGTCAATTACCATCGACTATTTGAATACAGAAGTGATCACTGGAAAACAGTACAAATTTGCTATTCCTAAAACACCAGAAGACTTTATTGAAGTGAATAACCAGAAATTAGAGATTCTCCCAACTGATAAAAAAAATGTCAGAGCAATCATTATCAATGATCCTGATGAACGCAATGGCACATACAACTATTTTATCGAAGCGAATGAAGGAAATCGTACCTTTACGCTTGAATCTGGTGATTATGCTGTCTTCACAGGAACTTGGGACACTTTAGCAGATATCGATAACTTTATTGGTGCTAGTTATGCCGAACTGTATCAATCCCCCGAATATGAGATCGGTGGCACACATACTATTCAATTACTTGATTTTGACCCTAAAAAAATCATCTTAAAATTACCAGCGATTCGTAAATAAATGTCCAGGATGTCAATCTGAATAAACGTGTAAAAAAGTTAGGTTCCTCAATAATTCCCTAAAAACCCCACAATGCATAAACCGCATTGTGGGGTTTTTTAGGCCAATTATTTGAACCTAAATGCCTTCGGTCACCACTGCATCTTTTTGATGATTTTGTTTTTTTACATGGTACATGTTTCTGAACATGCTTTACCTATTTTAAATAGGAAGGATTTCTTTTATAGTATGAATGTAAACGTATTCAGTAGATTCAAATTAGAGCGGCCGTTCAATTGAACTACTACTACACGCACTTATTTTTCGTTACGTTAGATAACCAAAGGAGAGGTTTAGAATGAATGAATGGATCAATGAAAAAGTTCTACCACCCGTTTTAAAATTCGTCAATACTAAAGCGATTACAGCATTAAGAAATGGTATGTTGTATACCATGCCTTTTACGATCGTCGGTTCGATTTTTCTATTATTAGCTAATTTACCGATCGAATCTGTGGCAAAATGGATCACTGATAGTGGTTTAGTTGTTTATTTTAATCAGGCGTATGGTGCCTCTTTTGCTATCATGTCCGTTTTTGCAGTGATCGGGATCGCCTACTCGTATGTAAAAACTGAAGGTTTCGAAGGCTTACCTGCTGGAATGATTTCACTTGTTGTCTTTATTTTATTTATGTCTTCTGAAATGACAGATGCAGATAGCGGTGTGACGATCGGAAACATTATTAACAAAGATTGGACTGCTGGTAAGGGTATGATCACAGCAATTATTGTTGGATTGATTGTTGGTTGGGTTTACAGTTGGTTCTTGCGTCATGATATTCGTATCAAATTACCAGAAGCTGTTCCTGAAAACGTAGCAAACTCATTTACAGCATTGATTCCTGCTGGTGCTTTGATTACCGGTGCGATGTTTGTGTATATTTTCTTTGACAAAGTCTTTAAAACAACGTTCTTTGATTTCATTTATGATGTTTTACAATCGCCACTTCAAGGGGTGACCGATTCCTTGGGTGGGGCTTTAGTTCTAGGATTCCTAGTTCCTTTATTTTGGTTTTTCGGAGTACACGGTTCAACAATTGTCGGCGGAATCATGGGACCCATCTTACAAGCAAACTCTTTGGAAAATACAGATATCCTAAATTCAGGAAAAGAATTAACAGTGGCAAATGGTGGACATATCGTGACACAACAATTCTTAGATCAATTTTTAACTGTTACAGGAGCTGGTATGACAATGGGATTAGTCGTATTTATGGTTTTTTTTGCAAAATCAGCTCAATTCAAACAACTAGGTCGTCTATCAATTGGGCCTGCTATTTTTAATATCAATGAACCAATCGTTTTCGCTACGCCAATTGTAATGAATCCAATCATGGCATTGCCGTTTATTATTACGCCAGTCGTGTCTTCAGTCATTACTTACTTTGCCTTGTATACCGGTTTAGTGCCATTGTTTACAGCGGTTCAAGTACCTTGGACAACACCTCCAATCATCTCTGGTTTATTAGTTGGTGGTTGGCAAGCAGCTTTACTTCAATTATTTGTCTTAACATTAGGATTCTTTATTTATCTTCCTTTTGCTAGAAAAATGGATGCCATCAACTATGCACAAGAAACAAATCAACCGATTACAGAAGAAGTCTTGGAAGGGATAGAAGCTTAGCTATTTTGTTCTAACATGATTCAAAAAACACTGCATAGCTGACTCCGTTCAACTAATTCCTCCCAACTATGCAGTGTTTTTATACTCAAATGTTTCGATCTTTACGCATTTCATGTGCTAAGGCACTAGTTGTTGAAGATCGGACATACAATTTTAAAGGAGAAGAGAATATGTCAATTTTAAGAGAGAATTTCCTTTGGGGCGGCGCGGTTGCTGCTCATCAATTAGAAGGTGGTTGGGATCAAGGTGGTAAAGGTGTAAGCGTTGCTGACGTGATGACCGTCGGTGCCCATGGCGTACCTAGAAGAATCACAGATGGCGTTTTACAAGGGGAAAATTACCCGAATCATGAAGCCATCGATTTTTACCATCATTACAAAGAAGATGTAAAATTATTTGCCGACCTTGGGTTAAATTGTTTCCGGACATCCATTGCCTGGACACGGATTTTTCCGAATGGAGATGAAGCGGAACCAAATGAAGAAGGATTGCAGTTTTACGATGATTTGTTTGATGAATGTTTAAAATATGGGATCGAGCCTGTAATCACTTTATCTCATTTTGAAATGCCTTATCATTTAGTTACCGAATATGGCGGCTGGCGTAATCGTAAAATGATCGATTTCTTTGCGAAGTTTGCACGTGTTTGTTTTGAACGTTATAAAGATAAAGTTAGGTATTGGATGACCTTCAATGAAATCAATAATCAAGCGAATTACGCTGAAGACTTTGCGCCTTTTACCAACTCTGGTATTAAGTACCAAGAAGGTGAAGATCGTGAAAAAATCATGTATCAAGCGGCTCACTATGAATTAGTAGCGAGTGCTCAGGCAGTCAAGATCGGTCATGAGATCAATCCTGATTTTCAAATTGGTTGTATGATTGCCATGTGTCCCATTTATTCGTATTCTTGTGATCCAAAAGATATGATGATGTCAGTCAGTGCGATGCAAAAACGATACTGGTTTACAGACGTTCATGTTCGTGGTCATTATCCTAGCTTTATGGAAAACTATTTGGCGCGTAAAGGCTTTGATCTGGATATTACAGAACAAGATTTGACTGATTTAACCCAGGGGTGTGTGGATTATATCGGCTTTAGTTACTATATGTCATTTGCAATTAAAGATCATGAAAAAGGACCTGCTTTTGATTATGATGAGTCGAAAGATTTAGTGAAGAACCCTTATGTAGAAGCCTCTGACTGGGGTTGGCAAATTGATCCGTTAGGCTTGCGTTATGCCATGAACTGGTTTAATGAGCGCTATGAATTGCCGTTGTTTATTGTGGAAAATGGCTTTGGTGCCATTGATGAAATTGAAGCAGATGGCACGATCAATGATCAATATCGCATTGATTATTTGAAAGCGCATATTGAGATGATGAAAGAAGCGGTTGAATTTGACGGTATTCCATTGATTGGTTATACACCTTGGGGCTTTATTGATTTGGTTTCTGCAGGAACTGGTGAGATGAAGAAACGATATGGTTTTATCTATGTGGATAAGGATAATGAAGGACAAGGGACGTTGAAGCGTTCTAAGAAAAAATCATTTGACTGGTATCAGCAAGTGATCAAGAGTAATGGTGAAGCGTTGTAAGATTTTTTGATAAAAAAAGTGAGTGGATAAAACAAACAATTTTCGTTTGTTTTATCCACTCACTTTTAGCTAGTTACGCCTTTTTATTATCCATTTAAATACAAGATAAAGACTTACTAAGATAAAACAAACTTCACTGATTTTAATTAGAAGTATCCCCAGATCATAATGAATAGAATACTCTTTTTGAGCTTCTACTTGTTGAGCATAAGTTAGCGTTCCAAAATCTTGTATAGGCATTAAATTCAAGGTTAATATAATACCTATAAGCCATAGAATAAAAATAGTGATATATACATATTTGAATACTTTTTTATTAAACAACGCTTTTCCCCTCTAAATGTTTTTTAACAACTTTGATTTGTAATACAATTGTTAATCTCCCAAGTTGTTCCTCTGCCTCTTTTATTCGTCTATAGAATCTATAGCCTTATTAAATTTAGAATAAATGAGATTTCCACCAATATTTACCAAACCCACGTGCTTGCATCATAGGATTGAAGCCTTCCATTGCTAAATAATAATCAACTGCTTGATCAATTTCCACTTCATCTTCTGGTGTGAGTGTGTCTATTGAAAACGATGAGGTGCCGGTCTGATTGTTTTTTGTTTGCCTATCTAGTTGGATTTTTGTGGTTTATCAAAATTTTGGCGCATTATTGGTTGAGACTGGGGAACGATTGAATAAGATAATTTAGGAACTATAACTGAATAGTTCCTGAAAAATGAAAAACAAATTGTGTAGGTTAAATGTTTTACACAAGTTGTTTTTATTCTTAAAAAACCTAAGTTTCGATTTTATAGACTTAAAACGTTCTGCCTTGCTATTTTAATTCCCGATTCAACACTTCATCTTGAATCATCCCACTGGCTTTCATAAACATATACGTCACAACCGGTCCGACAAAGGTGAACCCATGTTTTTTCATATCCTTAGCGACATGTTTAGATAACGGTGTGACATTTAAGACTTCATATGCTTCTTCATACACATTCAACCGAGGAACACCCCCAACAAAATCCCACATATACTCTGCGAAACTACCATATTCGTGTTGCACTGCTAAAATCGCTTGAGCATTCTGAATTGTCGCGTTTATTTTTCTTGGGTTGCGAATCATTTCAGGGTCTTGCATGATTTTTTCCACATCATCCGGCATCATCCCAGCAACTTTTTGAATCTCCATATTATGGAAGTTTTGTAAAAATACGTCTAATTTACCAGCGGCTGCCTTCCAACTTAATCCTGCTTGAAAGGTTCCTACAGTAAGCAAAATAAAAAGTAAACGGTCATCTTGTGTGGGGGTGCCCCATTGATTATGGTACCAATCAAATTTTGACGATTGATTCTTTTTCATCTTTATCTCCTACACTCAATTATTTCTTTTATCATAGCACAAAAGAAACTATCGATACGAATTCGTCAAATTCCACCTAAAAAAGAACGCAAAACAAAACCAAAAGTCAGTTTTGTTTTGCGTTCTACATCCGAATAAATGGCGAGAAAAAAGCAGCTCCCTCTTATTTCTCGGAGCTAAACGCTTTTGTTTCTGCCTGATTTTATTTGTCCTCTTCAAATCTCTGCTCTTACATGCTCAACTAGTAGGCTTTTCATCTTTCTTGTAAGCAATAACTTTAGACTCTTTATTTCCAGCAATTTCTTTTGCTCTTTTCATTGCTTGTTCTTTCGTATCAAACGAGTCGGCTGCTTTTTCAGCTTGTTTTGTCTGAACATGCCATCGATTTTCCTGATAATAAACCAACACATCATTATCCAACAAATCTGTGTTGATTTTTTTACCGCTATGTTTGTCCGTTTTTTCAGGATCAGCCTCTTTCTTAAAAGCAGCTTTTTCAGTATCCGTTGCTTCACCTAACCACCTATTAGCTTGAGAGATGGCAATCGGAATCGCCTTGTCCTCTGGATAATCTTCACTGACTAATGCATTGGCAATCTCAATGGCTTTCTTTTTTAACAGAGGGGCCATATTTTTAAACGAACTCGGATAATCCTTTAAATCCCAAGGCATGGTGACTCATCTCCTTAAATAACGGAATCAATTAAGCAAAGAAACTTCCGCCTGTAATTGAATAGACTTGTCCTGTGACATAACTTGCTTCATTAGAAGCTAAAAATACATAAACAGATGCCAATTCAACAGGTTGCCCAGCTCGTCCAATCGATTCTTGCTGTCCAAATTCAGGGATATTTTCTGGTGGTTGTCCACCACAAATTTGTAACGCTGTCCAAATTGGACCTGGTGCAACAGTATTGACACGAATTCCTGAAGAAGCTAATTGTGCCGATAAGCCTTTACTAAATGAAGTGATGGCACCTTTTGTCGCAGCATAATCTAATAAATTTGCACTTGGTTCAGCACTTTGAATCGAAGTTGTTGTGATAATGCTCCCGCCTTTTGGCAAGTAATCCAAAGCTTCTTGCACTGCCCAATACATTGAGATAATATTTGTCGTATACGTATCCATGATTTGTTGTGTTGATAGGTCTTTGATATGCTCTACAGCCTGCTGCATTCCTGCATTCAAGACTAAAACATCCAACCCACCTAGCTCTTTTGCTGCATCATGAACGAGTTTCCGTGTAAATGTTTCTTCTTTTAAATCACCTGGTAATAAAACCGCTTTGCGTCCTTCTGCTTCAATCAAGGCTTTGACTTCCTTCGCATCTGCTTCTTCAAAAGGTAAGTAATTGATTGCTACATCCGCGCCTTCTCTTGCATACGCAATGGCTGCAGCACGCCCGATTCCAGAGTCTCCCCCTGTGATTAACGCTTTACGTCCTTCTAATTTGCCTGATCCTTTATAAGATGTTTCTCCGCAATCAGGTACAGGAGTCATTTTTTGTTGTAATGCAGGTGCCTCTTGTGATTGTTTTTCAAATTTCCCATCGTAGAATCTTGTTAACGGATTTTCAATTTTTTCTGTCATCTTGATTCCTCCTCTAAATTTGTTGCCAATAAAAGTAACTACCAGCTTACTCTTTAACACTAATACAAAATATAAGTGCTGACAAATCATATGTTTTATACTTTAAGAAACGTTCATAAAAGTGGATTTCTTTGGCTGATACGTTAAAACCTCCTATAATTAACTGTATACAACCATTTATTTATAAAAAATAGGTCTTAAGTTGGATGCCAAAAGATTGCAAAAACATTACAATAACATTACATTGAATTAAAAATGCTCGTTGCTTTAAGTATTTATCACTATCTAGCGTCACGAGCTATCCTGTTACAATTTAAATTTTAGGAGGAAAAGACATGAAAAACAACAAAACAAGATTTGGCTTGATTGCTGTAATCGTCATTGTTTTATTAGGCGTTTTCGGGGTCAGTCAATACAACGGATTAGCCAAGAAAGAACAGTCAGTAGAGTCTCAATGGAGTCAAGTTGAAAACGTGATGCAGCGTAGAGCCGATCTCGTTCCAAACTTAGTCAACAGTGTAAAAGGCAGTATGCAACAAGAACAACAAGTCTTTGGTGATATTGCTAAAGCACGTGAAGCATACGGTTCTGCGAACAATGATTCAGATAAAATAAAAGCTAGCCAAGAGTTAGACCAATCTGTAGGAACGTTGATCAATGTCATCAATGAAAATTATCCTGAACTAAAATCAAATAATAATGTACAAACATTAATGACCCAATTAGAAGGGACTGAAAATCGTATCTCTGTTGAGCGAAAACGATATAATGACGTTGTAAAAGAATACAACGAGCAAGTGGTTTCTTTCCCTAAAAATATCTTTGCAAATATGATAGGTCTAGGTAAGAAGGATTACTTTAAAGCTGATCCAACAGCAAGTACTGTACCTTCTGTAAATTTTGATAATTCGACTAGCACTTCCCAAAAATAAGTTTCATAAGATATTGCCAAAAATTAGAGGGCACTATCTATTCGTTGATATAAAAATGTTTAGCCAAATGCGGACAATAAAGGAGGTGTTTTTACATGATAGAATTATTTGCTTGGTGGTGGCCATTTAAACCAGGTGGTGGATCTTCTGGTGGAGGTGGCGCAAGTATTTAGAGCTGAAACCATTCATCTGGTAAGCCCAGCCTTATACTCCTCTCAGACAGATTTAATTTCTGCTGAACACAAGGACAGAATAAAAAATGTTACGCATATAAAAAGTTGCAAAAAAAACGCTATACGCATCTTGATGAAATCTATCAAGATGCGTATAGCGTTTTCTATTATTCAAAATATGCCCACGTGGCTTCAGTTTCTTTCGAAAACGAAATAGTGGTTTGTTCTGATTCTAAGAAGACCCTAAAACTAAAAACACGTTCGCCTTCATTCAAATACAGTTCTATAAAACTATTATCAACAAACACATCAACTGTGATATTATCTGCTAATTCAGCTATTTCACATGTTCGTTTCATGCCATATTCGGTATCAATTTTTTTAGCTAAATGGCCACGATCAATCGTTATTGTCTCTTTTTTTCCATCTAAATTCAATTGCCAAAAATCATCTTTTGTACCAAAGCAAATAGTCGAATCTTGTTTTTTGTTCAATTCAAATTGAAGATGATAATAGGGGTATTCTAAAAGAAGTTGGTCAGTTCTTATTGTTTGTTTATCGGCAAACTGTTTTTGTACTTCTTCTGTTGGAAAACGTCTTAATTTTCCATCCACTACTCTCATTTCTTGTGCAGTCGTTAATCCATGTTTCCAACCTTCAGTGTCAATTGGATATACTTGCTCACCACAGCCAAACCAACCAAACGTTAATGGCAACTGATTCTTTCCATAAAATGATTGAGGGGCATAATAATCAAAGCCAGCATCCAACTCATCCACATGCTCTAATTCAAACGTTCTTTTTTCAACATCCAATTGTCCTACTAAATAAATGGAAGAAAAACGATTTTGGTAACGATACGTTTCTTTCTCATAGCCCATCGGTGATAGAAATAAAACATCTTTTCCATCAATCGTTACAAGGCTCGGACATTCTAACATATAACCTTTATCGATGGGTAAATCAATCGTTCCTTGATACGTCCAATCCACTAAATTAGTACTCTTATACAAAAGCAATTCACCAATGTCGCCAAAACCCGTTTGTTCTCCCTTCACAAAACGACCTCCGCCAAGTAACATATAAAAAGAACCGTTACGCTCAAAAACAAAAGGATCTCTTAATTCTTGACTAAATCCTTTCGGTGCACCATCAAGGATTGGATTCTTCGGATATTTCGTAATAGTCCCTTTTTTATCCATGATCGCCAAAGCTTGTTTCGCTAACTTCCCTGTATCTGTTTTATAGTTCGCTGTATAAAACAAATAGAGTTCGTCATTATATTCGAAAGCATTACCAGAATAGGCACCATTTTTTTCATATTCTTCATCGGGAATAAGAGCAAAACCTTCATCTTTGAATTTAACCAAGTCTTCGGAAGTAGCATGTCCCCAATGTTTCATTCCATGAAAAGAGTCAAATGGAAACCATTGATAAAATACTTGATACTTGCCATTAAAATAGCTCAAACCATTTGGATCATTCATCAAGCCTGTCTTGGGATATAAATGATACTTTGGGAGATAGGCGCTCTCGTTTATTTTTTCTTCTAATTGACTTAAATATTCTTGCCATTCCGTCGTATAAAATGTATATTTTTCAATTTTTTTACTCATCAATTGCTCTCAGACGTCCCTTCTTTTTATAAGGTACTACCTTTCCCTATTTCTGCTCCTTTTACCCCTTTAACGCGATTCCAAACAATCAAAATAATAATCGGTAAAATAAATGCCATTAAATTTCCGATGATATAAAAGATCAATCTAGGTGGGTATACGATCGTCAAACCTGGTAGACCTGTTAAAGCAAAACTTGTTGCTTTGACATCAAATATTTTCATAAAAGCACCACCGATCCCTGCTGAAAATGAAGCAGCAAGAAATGGAATGATCGAGTCACGTAAATTGACTGCAAAAATTGCTGGTTCTGAAATGCCAAATAATGTTGGAACAAAACTAGACATTGCTGTTTCACGACGCTTAGAATTTTTCTTCGCAAGGAAAAACATACCCAATGCTGCTCCACCTTGTGCGATGATTGAAACGGACCATAATGGTTGAATGTAGTTGAATCCTGTGGCTACCACTAATTGCGCTTCAATGGCCTGGATCGCGTGTTGTGTGCCCGTTACAACAAGTGGCTGAAGCAATGCTGCAAAAACAAAGGCACCCACAAATCCTGTTTTGTTGTATAGAATATCAATGATCCATCCTAATCCCGTGCCGATTGCATTACCGATCGGACCAAATACTAAGAATAAAGCAAGAGCAGAGAATAAAATAGTAACTGTCGGTACCAAAATAAAACTCAACGCTTGTGGTGTTTTTTTCTTCGCAAATGCTTCTGTTTTTGATAAGAACCATGCTGTTAAAATTGCTGGAAACACGCCACCTTGGAACCCAACTTGTGGGATGGATAACCCAAATACATGCCAAGAGGATAAGGTATCATAATTGCCCAAGACAAAGTCATTACGATTCATCAAATCTGGTGTAATCATCACAAAACCTAACACTAAACCTAAGATTGGATTTCCACCAAATCGTTTGGTTGCTGAATACATGACTAAGACAGGAAGATAAGCAAATGTTGTCGCAATAACGCCTAGAAAACTAGCTAAATCTTGCGCCCAAAGCCATTCCTCCGCCATTGAGCCGCCTAAAAAGCCAAATTGTGTCGTTAATAGTGACTTCAATCCTAAAATCATCGCCGCCCCAACAAAAGCTGGAATGATTGGAATGAATATATCAGAGAATACTTTAAATGCTTGTTGTAATTTATTCTGTTGCTTCGTTCCAGAGGCTTTTACATCTTGCAATGAAGCTTCCTTTATCCCTGAAACTTCTTGAAATGCAGCAAAAACCTTTTCTACTGTTCCTGTACCAAAAATAATTTGTAATTGTCCACTATTAAAAAATACTCCTTTAACGCCTTCGATATTTTCTAATGTTTCTTTATTATAATTATTACTATCATTCAATACTAAGCGTAAACGCGTAACGCAATGAGCAGCATTCGCTATATTTTCTTTTCCCCCGACACCTTCTAATACTTCTTCAGCAATTTTTTTATAATCCAAACTATTCATCTCCTTGATTGTTTTAGAAAAAACCGTTTTTGGAACGTTCCATATATAATTATTATAATACTTGGAACGTTCCAAAAAAGCAAGGGCTTTCAAACAAAAAAATTGGATTTATTTTTCATCCAATTTTCTAGTCGTTTTAAATGCTGTAAACTTCACTGGTAATATATGTTTCTTTTGTATAGCTAAGCTATCATCAAATTCCACTAACTCTTTCACACTTAAACGAGCAATCTCACGCACATCCTGAGACATTGTTGAAATAGTCAATGACTGATTAGAAAAGCTTCTAGCACCATCGAAACCAACTAATTGTACATCTTCTGGAATCGACCACGGTAAATGTGCAAATGTATTAAAAACAAATTCTGCATATCGATCTGTTACAGTAAAAATCCCATCAAAAGGACAATTCTCTGAAAATTTTTCAGTTAGAAATAGATCCAGTCTTTTGGGAAAATCAATTGAGTTTCCTTTATCTAAATAAACTTCATATTCCAATTCATTATGAGTACAATAATCAATAAAACCATTCATTCGTTCAAAAATACCTAAATTATTGGGTAACTCTCTTAAAATTAACAGCAGTCGTTTTGACCCTCGTTTATGCAATTCTTCTGCTGCTTGTCTAGCGCCACCAAAATTGTCACTTGTTATAAATGGAATAGCGCTATTAAAGTAACGCTCAATTGAAACAATCGGTATGTTTGAAATAAGATAGGGTTCTATATCACTGTAGGAAATAGTCAAAATTCCTTTGACTTTCTGTTCTTGCGCCATTTTTATATAGTCTAACTCTAAATTATAATCATTTTGAGAATTACATAATAACATTTTAAAATTTTGAATTTGCAATTCTAACTGGATATAATAGGCCAATTCAGAAAAAAATGGCGTCCATATCGTTGGTAATATAAATACAATGATGTCACTTTCTTGTTTTTTTAATGATCTAGCCGCTTGATTTGGTATATAATTCAACTCTTCAATTGCTTTTTCTACTCTAGCAGCTAATTCTGGCTTGATTTTTACGTGATTGACATAATTGGATACAGTTCCTCTAGAGACGTTTGCTTTTTTTGCAACATCATTCATATTGACCATTCACCTTCACCTCAGTAGATAGTATATCATAATAAAAAATGTGGCATGATTATTTTAAGCTGTTATTCATGTTCATTCGCAGAAAATTAAACATTTTTTTATAACAGAAATGCTTGCTTTGGGTGAATCTAAACCTTCAATCTCTCATAAAAATTGTTATGGAAGCTGGTGCAGGAGAAAACCCATAATCTGTATAGTCTGTAACTAGAACATCATTTTCTGTAACGACTATTTTTACTGTATTGTATTTTGTCCAGTACCCTTTCTCGAAAAATTCAATCAATACACTATCTCCATCATTTAATGGTTCCCACTTTCTATCTCGATAACCGCTATATTTACTATCCAAATGATACTCACCTGCTGCGAAGAATTTCGCGCGCCTTCCAAAATTAGTTTTCAAAGAAAAAATGAGCTGTTCATAAAATTTCTCTGTCTCATCCAAGTCAGCGACCTGTAAATATACATGACCGATTCTTGATCCTGGGGCTATGCCTAACTTCTTGTCATCCTCTAAATACACTATTTACACTAGATGATTCTATAATAATTCCCTCACGATCGCCCTCAGTTTCGTTGATTGATTTCTAATTCGTGTGTTTATATCAAATGGAACCCCAAGAAGCGTTGAATTATTCCAATATCCTAGATCTTTAGAATTATACTTAATTAACCTGAAATAGAAAATAAATTAAAAATATCTTTTTTTTTCAAAAATTGACTATTTTTTCATTCGTGCTCCATGATAGAATGTTGAATAATATGGAGGCGGAACTATGATAACTGCAGAAACAATTTTAGAACGTACACACGCATATGGCATTTCAACAGTCAACGAAAATGGATTTCCAAAAACCTTGATTTTACCATCCGTTATGAGTCGGTTCGGTTTTGTAACGTTGTATTTTTATTTAGATAAAAATTATGATGTCGTTAAAAATATACAAGTAAATCCAAAGGCTACAATTGCTTGTTATGCTGAACTAGAAAATGAATACGTCACAACCCTTAACTTAAATGGAACATTTACACTTGTTGAGTTAGATGAAGCCAAAATTATATCGGAAGATTACAAAAGATATGATTCTAACCTGAGCTATGAGAATCCGTGTATTCTATTATTCGAAACACTAAGTTTTAATGTAGAAAAAATAAAAAAATTTAATAGATAAGAGGTCTATACTTTCTGTATGTTGGTGATAAATTATCAGCATCCTTTTTATGTAAAGCAGCAAAAACACTTCAAATCTCTTAAAACGATACTGTTTCAAATCAAACACTCAACTAATTTACAAACAAAAAGTCAACTTCGATTACGAAGTTGACTTTTTACTAATACCCAAACTTAATCTGCATCCCATTTGGATCTTGTATCATTACTTGCTCATTTACCGTCACATATTCAACAGATGTTTCATCAAGTTGTTTGTTAAAAAGCTGAAACGCTTCTTTAGATGGCAACTGAAATTTATACCACGCCAAGCCCAACTGATTTTCACCAATTAGAGCCACATGTTCACCATTCCAAGTGTTCGTCCCAATATGATGATGGTACTCGCCTGCTGCGAAGAATTTCGCACGTCTGCCAAAATTAGATTTCAACGAAAAACCAAGTTTTTCGTAAAACGTCTCCGTCTCCTCTAAATCTGCAACCTGTAGATGAACATGCCCGATTCTTGATCCAGGTGCCATACCTAACCATTTTCCATCCGCTGCTGCAACAACAGCGTCACCATCTAGCTCTTCCGTCACACCGATGATTTCTCCATCTTTACGAATGTCCCATTCAGTCATCGGCTTATCACGATAGATTTCAATGCCGTTCCCTTCTGGGTCAGCTAAATATATCGCTTCACTGTAACCATGATCAGCCGCGCCGATTTCACTATTGTTTTGTAGTAGCCACACTAAGCTATTGCCTAGATCTTTACGCGAAGGTAAGAGAAAAGCCGTATGGTACAATCCCGTCGTTTTATCTTTTACCACAGGATCAACAAGTTCTTCCAACACAACGATTGCCTCCGAAGAATCTTGTGCACCTAAGAAAGCTGTCTTTAGTTCTTTTTTAAGTAAAACAAGTCCAATCATCTGTGTATAAAATTCTGTCATTTTCTCCAGATTTTGTACGTTCAATTTCACTTGTTTTACAATCGTTTCTTTAGGTAATGTGACCGCCATGCTTCTCTCCTCCATTTGCGTTAATTAGTTAAATTCTAGGAAACGTGCGCTATCTTCCATGTATTCTTTTTCGCCAGCTTCGGCTTCGATTGAACCGAAAACAAGTTGCGCTCTTAATTTCCAGCTGCTTGGAATTGACCATTCGTTTGCTACTGCTTCATCGATGACTGGATTGTAATGTTGTAAGTTTGCACCAATATTTTCTTGCGCCAATGCAGTCCAAACATTTGCTTGTGTTAAACCACTTGCTTGTTCTGACCATACTGGAAAGTTGTCTGCATATAATGCAAATTGTTCTTGTAGATTTTTTACAATATCCATATCTTCAAAGAAAAGCAATGTACCTGTTCCAGCTGCAAAACTTTGTAATTTAGCTTGTGTATTTGGGAAAGCTTCTGCTGGTGTTAAAGGTTTCAACGCTTCTTCTGTGATTGACCATAATTTTTTATGTGCATCACCGAATAAGAAAACCACACGTTGTGTTTGTGAGTTAAATGCTGTTGGGCTTTCTCTCACTACTTCTTTGACTAACGCTTTGATTTCTTCTTGTGATTGAGGAAGTTTATTTCCTAGAGAGTAGATTGAACGACGTTTTTTTAATGCTTGAGTAAATTCTGTCATGTGTATTGCTCCTTTTCGATTCGAATTCTTTTTTGATTACTTTCATAGTATAACCTCTTACTAAAAGTAAGTAAAGGGTTTTGACTTACTTTTTATAAGTTTTTTTAAAATGAAAAATAAAAAGCCTAAGACAATGGATTTTGTCTCAAACTTTTCTTTGATTATTTAAAAATCATTAATGCTAGTAACGTGATAATTGCTGGTACACCTTGTTTCAATAGAATTGATTTCGAAGAGGTCATTCCCCCGTAAACTGCGGCCACAATCACACACACAATAAAAAATGTAACAACACTCCAACTATTTGAAGCAAAAAAGGCGCCCCATAAAATTCCTGTTGCTAAAAATCCATTATACAATCCTTGATTTTTAAAAAGAATTTGTACTCGGGGATCTTCTAAAAATTCTTGTTCTAATCCAAATGAACGTTGTGCTGCAGGTGAAGTTGTCTGAAACATTTCTAGGTACACTATATAATAATGTTCAATTGCAATAATAACGGCTAACACGAAGGGAATGATTTGCATACTTGCTCCTCCTATTTCCAGGTTGTGATATCAGTTGCTGGCAGTCGATACGAAGGGTAACCTTCTTCATTTGCTTTACCAATTGAAACGATCATGACTGGATAATAACGTTCTTTATCCATTCCCAAGGCTTCTGCAATTTTTTCACGTTCGAACCCACCGATTGGATTTGTATCATATCCATAAGCACGCGCAACAAGCATTAGGTTCATTCCTGCTAAAGCACCGTCGATAATCGCCATTTCTTTTTTATCTTCTGTCGACATTTGCTCAAATAAAGGACTCAATACTTCTAGTTGGCGGTCTTTGACTTCTTGTGGCATTAGGTTTTGTTCAACAGCAGTGCCATAAATTTTTTCTGCGTGTTCAAAACTGTTTAGATCGCCAAAAATCACGATCATTGCAGCGGATGTTTCATTTTGCAATTTATTAAAACGAACAAGTGGTGCTAAGGCTTCTTTTCCTTCATCACTTTCAACCACAGTAAAACGCCAAGGTTGCATATTGACAGAAGAAGGTGCTTTAACCGTATCATTAATGATTTGCTCCATCTCTTCGCGCTTGATTTTAACTGTCGGATCATAATGACGAATTGATCTTCTCCCTTTCATGATCGTATCGAAATTATTTTCTTTATATGTGTTTTCCATAATATCCCTCATTTCTTCCTTTTGTTCGATTTTTTTCGAACATTAAAAATATAGCACGCTCTCAGCAATATGTAAAGTAGAATGTTTGTGTTATAATCTGTTTATGAAAAATAAATCGACCGACAACCAGGATCCTGTTCTTCAAGCGCTACAAGCAGTCAGTGACCCAATCCGTTTAAATATCCTTACTTGCTTGTTACTTGATGGTGAAAAACGGATTACCTCAGAAAAATACAATATTGTAAAATCCACTTTATCTCACCATATAAAATTGCTTAAGGATGCTCAGCTGATTCAAGAAATCAAGCTAGGAACAACCAAAACATATGTGTTAAATCAAGAATACATCCAGCAAGAATTACCTGGCTTACTTGAATTGATTCGCTTTAGAGCAGGAACTACCACCAAATAAACCGTCCTCAACATTTTTCTTTGCTGAGGACGGTTTGTTGTGTGGTTAGTCCGCCATTTTAATGACAATTTTTCCCACTGCATGGTGGGTTTCGCTTAATGCATGTGCATCGTAAACACCTTGTCTAGAAAAAGGAAATACTTCTCCGATCACTGACACTAGTTTGCCTGAAGCCATTAATTCTGCAATTTCTTGTAATTGTTTTCCATTCGTTTGAAGCCAGATGCTTTCTGCTTTGATATTTTTTTCTTTCGCCACTTCTTCATCTGCGATCCCAACAATTGAAATCAAGCGTCCTGTGTTTGGTTTTAGTACCGAAAAACTAGCTTTTTGAATCTCTCCGCCCATTGTATCAAAGACTACATCGATATCGCTTAAGACTTCTGCGAAATTGGTCGTATGATAATCAATCACTTCATCTGCACCTAATTTTTTGAGTAGTTCATGATTTTTTTCACTCGCTGTTGTAATAACGTACGCCCCCGCTTGTTTCGCTAATTGGATCGCGTACGTTCCTACACCCCCAGCACCTGCGTGAATCAACACCTTTTCGTCTTTTTGAAGTTTTCCATGGTCAAATAGTGCTTGTAATGCCGTTAAACCCGCTAAAGGAACAGCTGCCGCTTCTTCAAACGAGATATTTTCAGGAATTTTCGCTAATAAATGGTCATCAACAATTGTTTCTTCTGCATACGTACCAAATCGGGTTGTTTCTGGACGAGCGAAAACTTTATCGCCGACTTTCCAATCCGTCACGCCACTACCGACTTCTGTGATAACACCTGCAACATCCCAGCCTAAAATGATTGGAAATGGCCAGTCAAACATTTGTTTTAAATAGCCTTCTCTCAATTTCCAGTCGATTGGATTGATAGAGGTTGCATACTCTTTAACAAGTACTTGGTTTTCTGTTAATTCAGGTAAGGTCACCTCTTGTTCAATTAATTCATCTTTGCTGCCGTATTGATTAATCACTACTGCTTTCATATTTATAATCCCTCCGTCTTTAAATTAAAATGTGAACTTAGTATACTCCTTCTTTTTCATTTAGGTAAAAAATATGCTTACAAAAAATGGGTGTGAGACAAAAGTAAAAATCACTTTTGTTTCACACCCTAAATGGGAATAAACGCTAGGAGCAGAAGCAATCCCTTCTGCCCCAGCCTCAGTAATGTAACTCTTATTCATAACGCAATGATTCAATTGGGTCTAATTTAGCTGCTCTTCTAGCTGGCAAAGTTCCTGCAAGGAATGCGATACCCATGATTACTAGAATAATAACAGCAGATGAAGAAGCCGAGAATTGAATCAGCGTAAAGCCTGACAAGGATTCTAAGAATGAATCCGCTGCGACTTGATTTATCAATGCACCTGCACCAACAGCTCCTAAAATACCTAGAAGTGAACCTAAAAATCCAATCAAAGCCGCTTCTACACTGAAGATCGTGAAGACTTTCCCACTGCTAAGTCCCATCGCTTTCATTAAACCGATTTCTCTAGTCCGTTCTTGCACGGACATGTACAATGTATTGATGATCCCAAAGCTAGCTGCTAGTAATGCAATCGCCCCAAACATCGTTAAGACGCCTGTAATCGCATTGATCACATTACGAATCATACCAATTTGATCTTCAACTGTTTGTCCCATGTAGCCTGCTTTGTCCAAACGTTCTTTTACATCTGCGATTTCTGATTTGGTTACATCTTTGCTCATTTCACCCATGATCAAACCGTATTGACCGGTCATCGCTGCTGGTAAGCCTTCTTCGTTGATTTTTGAAATTTCATCAACAAGAGCTCGGTTCATTAAAGACATTCCGCCTTGGATCAAGCTCGTATTACGCACTCCAACGATAGTCGCTTCGACTACTTTTTCTTCTCCAGTAGCCGCAGAAGGTGCTGCAATTTTCACCGTTTTACCGATTGCATCTTCACTTGATTTATACCCTAAAGATTTCACGTATTCTGGTGCTAAATTGAGTTGTAATTCTGAACTTTTTTGATCTAGTTCTTTCCCTGCTTCAAGGTCTACATTTATTTCTTCTACCATTGGCATCCCTGAAAACACATATTTTTCATTGTTTTCTCCTGTAATGTAAGTAGTTGAAACAGATTTCATTGCTTCTGCGCTTTTGATACCATCAATCTTTCTGATTTTTTCGAGGTCTTTGCTATCTAACGCTTCTTGTTGTTGCATTGAGCTTGTTTTTTTCGTTTCATCATACTTTTGTGGTTCACCGTCTTCACTAGTTCCTCCAGTCATTTTAGGCTGAATCATGATTTGATTTTGGCCGCCAACACTTCCGACTTGTTTGTCGATGTAATCATTAACCCCAATATTGACACCTGTTGTTAGTGAAATGGTAAATGCACCTATAAAAATAGCTACGATCGTTAGAATCGTTCGCCCTTTATTACGCATTAAATTGGAACTGGCTGATTTTAAAATATCACTAAATTTCATCTACTCATCCCCTCCTACAATTAATCCATCACGCACATGAATTTGTCGATCACAGCGTGCTGCAAGGTCTGGATCATGAGTGACAATAATCAGCGTGATCCCTTTTTCTTTGTTCAAATCGAATAACAGCTGTTCAATCTTATCCCCTGTTGTTGAATCTAGATTTCCTGTCGGCTCGTCTGCAAAAATAATTTTAGGATTGTTTACCAACGCACGTGCAATACAGACTCGTTGTTTTTGACCACCGGATAAATTATTGGCTTTATTGTTGATTTTATCGTCTAATTCCACAGCTTTCAATGCTTCAAGCGCCATTTCTTTGCGTTTGCCATTTGAAATACCACCGATTTTTAGCGGTAACATCACGTTATTTAACACAGTATCTTTTGGATTCATAAAAAATTGCTGAAACACAAAACCAAATTGTTTATTTCTAGTTTTGTCTAATTCTTTTTTACTGATACTTGTTACGTTTTGATCATTTAATAAAATTTCTCCAGAAGTTGGTTTATCTAATAATGCTAAAATATGCATAAATGTTGATTTACCTGATCCACTTTTACCAATGATCGCAACGGATTCACCTTCTTCAATTTTTAGATCCACGCCTTTTAATGCATCAAATTTTGATTCATTGCGGCCGTAACTTTTCTTTATACCTCTTGCTTCGATTACAGACATGTTTTCCCCTCCACTGATTCTCATTCTACGCTACCTACAAAATTGTGTTTGACTGATTGTTCGCCCTTTCAACATTTATCCTCCTACTTCTCTTATCATTTTGAAGGAATACACCGTCCTTGTCATGGTACTTAAGACCTATATTTGACGAACTTAAGGCGGAGATAAAAAAAAACGGATGTGGGACAAAAGGAAAAATCACTTTTGTCTCACATCCTAAATGCGAATAAACGACGGGAACATTTTTTAGATAAGTTATTTCTCCATTAGAGTCAAGAGTTGCACTGTACGCCTAGCAGCATTCGCTAAATTACTTTCTGCATTATTCATCGCTTCCTCCAATGTTGTTATTCGATCGACCATTGGCACAATCACCGAAATACCTTCTTCTCGAAAAAGCTGTTGATCTCCAGTAAAGCTTCCCACAAACGCCACAACTGGAACCTTATATTTTTTTGCGATCTGTCCAATACCAATAGGAACTTTCCCTTGTAAACTTTGGTTGTCCATTTTCCCTTCACCCGTAATCACTAAATCAGCTGTTCTGATCGCTTCCTCTAAGTTTGTTTGTTCTGAAATAAAGGCAAAACCTGATTGAACCACGCCTTTTAAGAACACCCTGATTGCAAAACCAAGTCCCCCAGCTGCACCATCTCCGGCTACAGAAGGTCTTGTTCCGCAAACTTTTTCTTGATAGTGCTTCATTCCATTTTCATACTGAGCCAATTCATTTTCAGCCACTCCTTTTTGTTGGCCAAACATATAAACAGCCCCATTTTCACCTAGTAATGGACTCGTGACATCTGATGCACTATAAAATGAGGTATTTGCTAGACGTGAATCTAAATGTTCTACAGAAAAATGATCAATGGCCGCTACATTGCTTCCTTTAGCAGATAACAACTGATTGTCTTGATCAAAAAACTCAACACCTAAAGCACTTAGTAATCCGATACCGCCATCTATTGTCCCTGTTCCGCCTAAGCCGATGATAATTGTTTTAGCCCCTTGATTTAAGGCTGCTAAAATCAATTCTCCAGTACCATATGTGGAGGTATTGAGTGGATGGGTCGCCAGTGTACCATCTAAATATTGAATCCCCGAAGCCGCAGCAGATTCGATCACAGCTATCTTTTCGGTACTAAACCAACCAAATTCAACAGTCACGATTTGACCGTCTAAAGCGTGTACTTCTGCTGGGATTTTCTCACCATCACCATTTTTGATCACCGCTGCAACTGTCCCCTCACCACCATCTGCAACGGCAATGGCTTTGACTAGATGTCCTTGCTCGGAAAAGACTTTGGTAACAATTTGATTTGCTTCAATACTAGATAAGGATCCTTTCATAGAATCAATCGCTGTTACAACATTCATTGTCGTTCCTCCATCTTTCCGTGTAGCCTATCGTCTTTATTTTACCATCCTTTGACTTTGGCTACTCGTAATCTTGTCACAAAAAAACTAAGACAATCATTGCCTTAGCTTTTTACATTATTTTTCTAACATTCGATAGCCTATCCCGATTTCAGTCAAAATGTATTCTGGTTCGACGGGATTATCTTCGATTTTTTTACGAATATTCGACATGTTTACTCTTAGAGTCTGACTTTCATTGCTGTATGGCCCCCAGACTTTTTGAGAAATATACGTGTGGGTCAGTACTTTCCCTACATTTTCACCAAGAACTTGAATAATCTTGTATTCATTTGGGGTCAAATGGATCACTTGCCCTCTTTTACTAACCGTGTGGTGTTCAATATCGATACACAAATCACCATTGTTAAGCTGTTTTACTTCGTTTTGAACACCCGCATTCCTCGCAGCATGTCTTAGTGCTGTTCTGATTCTGGCCAGTAATTCTGGCGTTCCAAATGGTTTGGTAATGTAGTCATCTGCTCCTAAATCTAGCGCTTCGACCTTATTATTTTCATGATCCCGTGCTGAGATAATAATGATGGGTACAGCAGCGGTTTCTCGGATTTTTTTCAATACTTCGATTCCATCTTGATCGGGTAAACCGAGATCAAGTAATATCAAATCCATCGGCCACATCCGAAAGGTCGATAATCCTTCCAATGCCGAATGTGCTAGATGAACTGTATGCTTTTCTTTTTCTAAGACAGCACCCATGAATTCAGCAATCAAATCGTCATCTTCAATAATTAAAATCGTTGCCATTCTAATTGCTCCTTTCTTTCTAATGGTAAAGCGAAAGTGAATATCGCACCACCTTGGGGTCTATTTCCAGCTTTAAGTGTTCCGTCATGGGCCATGATAATGGTTTTAACAATTGATAAACCAATTCCCATCCCACTTTTAGAATCGACGGGTGTATTTTGTTTGGTCATGCCACTAAACAATAATTTGAGTTGTTCTGGGGTCAAACCTTTACCTTGATCGGTTATTTCAAAAGTCACTTCTTTTTCAGTTAACGTAACCGTAAGGAAAATCGGAGAATCGCTCTCCGAATGTCTGATTGCATTTTCCATCAAGTTAAATAGGACCTGTTCAATCAAAATCGAATCCATCGGCACAAGTACAAACTCTTCAGGTAATGTGACCTTGATTTCACTATGAGGATAGCTTTTTCTAATCCTCTGAATCGCGGTTGAAACAACTTCTTCAGCGGCTTCTTTGCTTTTAGCAACTTTCATCGTTTCTTCATTGATCCGAGTGATCGATAATAAATTTTCCACCATACGGATCAACCAATCTGCATCTTCTTTGATCCTAACAAGTAATCTGCGTTTCGTTTCTTGCGGAAGTTTGGCTGTCTCATCATCATTTAAAATCGTTTCGACTGATCCTGATATTCCAGTAAGCGGCGTTCGTAAATCATGTGAGATTGCCCGCAGTAAATTGCCTCGCATTCGTTCTTTTTCATTTTCAACTAAGATTTGCTGGCGCTCTGATGTTAGTTTATTTTGTTCGATTGCGAGCGAAAGCTGCGTGGAAATCAATTCTAAAAAGCTAATGATTTCATCTGTTATCGGATTTTCATTTCTTTTTTCGATACCGATGACCGCTAGCGTAACGCCGTTTGATAAAACCGGTAAATAGAGTGCTTTGGCTCCCATTAACGTATCCGTCCCGTAGCCCGCTTGTTTTTGGTTGATGAAGACCCAGTTAGCGACCGCTAATTCTTCCAAACTTCTTAACGGTCCTTTGATTGGCGCACCTTCTGGATTTTTCAGTTCTTGTTCACCGTATAAAACGACTTCTCTATCTAGCATATTAGACAAGTATTCAGCTGTTGTTGTGAAGATTTCGTTTTGGTCCTGAGCAATTAAATATTTTTTATTCAATTCATACAAAATCTCTAATTGGTGCTCTCGTTTCATGGCATAGAATGCTTGTTTTTTGATTTGCATCATTAAATTACTGACTAACAAAGCAACCAGTAGCATGAAAACCAATGTTACTGGATACCCTTGTTTGTAAACGGTTAAAGAGTACAGCGGTTCGACGAAAAACCAGTTAAACATCAAAACACTAGCCATCGAAGAGAGCGCCGCCCATAGATAACCAGTTGTTATTCTGGCTACTAACAAAACAAAAAGAATATAGATCAAAATTAAATTCTGATCGCCAATATGAAAATAAGATCCCAATTCGGAAAACAATGTCGCTAAAGCGAGTAAGCCAATCGTCATATACAGGTCTTTCCAAGTAAAAATACTTTGTAAGTTCTTTTTCTTGGTGGCGTATTTATTCAGCAAATACTTGTTTGATTGATAAGGTACTAAATGAATATCCACATCTGGTATAAAGGCAACCAACTCATCCTCTAAGTCAGGTCGATACAAACGGATAAAGCGAGAGCGCTTAATGATTTTCCCCATTACAACATCCGTCACTCCACGCATTTTTACGTATTGAACGATTGTCTCTCGCTGGTTGTCACTTTCTAAAGTGACCACTTCACCACCAAGTTTCGCTGCAAGTTTTGAATTGTCAGACTCTGAATGTTCAGACATGTCTTCTAAAATCTCCAGTGCAATCCATTCCGTCCCTAATGCTTGAGCTAAACGAGCCGTCCAGCGGAGGCATTTTTTTGTCATGTCTGGATTCTTTTCATCGATAATCGTGAGTAATTTAGAATGGATTCCCGTACTTTTTTGTGTTTCTTGCTGATTCGTTGTATTGATGTGGTCGGATGCTTTGCGAATGGCTAAGCCTCTTAAAACGATTAAGTTATCTGTTTTAAAAAAATTGGCCATGGCTTTTTTGGCGTTTTCGGAATGATAGATTTTGCCTTGTTTCAATCGTTCTAGTAATTCCTCTGTTTCAATATCTACTACTTTTAATGAACTGGTTTCAAAAAATGTATCAGGTACGGTTTCGGAAATATGAATCCCTGTCACTTGCTCCACTACATCATTTAAACTTTCGATGTGTTGGACATTAACGGTTGTATAAACATCGATACCTGCTTTTAATAGTTCTTCGATGTCTTGGTATCTTTTTCTATTTCTAGCCCCTACTGCATTGGTGTGGGCAAGTTCATCCACCAAAATAATCTCTGGTTTTGCTTGTAATGCGGCATCTACATCAAACTCGTTGATCGTAATCCCTTTATATTCATACTTTTTGGTTGGTAATGTGGGTAATCCTGCTACCAAGTTTTCCGTTTCAGGACGTGCATGGGGTTCTACATACCCAACTAAAACAGTTTTGCCTTCTTCAAGTTGTTCATGGGCTTCTTTTAACATCGCATAGGTTTTCCCAACACCTGCCGCATAACCGAAGAAAACCTTCAGTCGACCAGACCTCAGGCTTTGTTCGTTTTTCTTCCATTTTTCTAGTATCTGTTCCGGATCTAAACGTTCATCTTCCACTATTTATGCCATCCTTTATTTCGAGGTTGAGACAGTCCAATCGGTTATTTAGACTTATCCAATGATTGATTTACACCTAAAACATTCACACGTCGTGAATCAACTGGTCCGATTTTAAGTCCTGTGATATTTTGTTTGATTATAGCATGGACTTGGGTATTTTTCATATTTCTACTCGTCGCGATTCGCTCCACTTGTGCCATTGCCGCTTCAATTGAAATTTCAGGATCGATACCGCTCGCTGAGGCAGTAACGAAATCGATAGGAACTTCTTCTACGTCAAGTTCTTGTACACGTTTCTCAATACGAGTTTTTTGTTCTTTAGATACAGGTGATAGTTGACTTACTTTTTCAGGACGTCCATGGAGATAGTTTTCTTCTGAGAAGGATTGTCCAATCAATTTTGACCCTATGATACCCGTTTCTTCTTTGATCAAACTGCCGTTTGCTTGCGCTGGAAATAATACTTGCCCAACGGCTGTTACAGCTACGGTGTAGATGGCACCGCAGATTATCGTAAACAATAAAATACTCTTTAGTGAAGCAATCATTATTTTTTTCATGGGATTTCCTCCTTAATTTTAAAGGTGAATAGGCTCATTTAGTCTTGACAGAAAAATAGGAAAAATAGAGAATGGTGCTCTTTGCCAGACTCTATTTTTATCTTTTTTCCGAAAGACTAGCCTATGAACCTAAGGTAAGTAACGTTTAATACAAAACGAGTGTCAATAGAACATCGATTAATTTAATCGCAATAAACGGTGCTACCACGCCACCTACTCCATAAACAAGTAAATTGTGGCTTAAAATTTTACTGGCTGGTTTTTCTTTATAAGAAACACCTTTCAACGCCAATGGGATCAACGCTACGATGATTACAGCATTGTAGATGATCGCTGATAAAATCGCCGTTGTTGGACTCGTTAATTTCATGATGTTCAAGGCATCCAAAGCTGGATAGATACTGAAAAATAAAACTGGGATGATCGCAAAATATTTTGCAATATCATTGGCAATACTGAATGTTGTTAAAGCACCTCGCGTCATCAATAATTGTTTCCCAATTTTGACGATACTGATCAATTTTGTTGGGCTGGAATCTAAATCAATCATATTTCCGGCTTCTTTGGCTGCTTGGGTACCTGTATTCATAGCAACTGCAACATCTGCTTGAGCTAACGCAGGTGCATCGTTTGTACCGTCACCTGTCATTGCAACAAGATGTCCTTTTTCTTGGTAGTCACGAATCAAACTCATTTTATTTTCTGGTGTTGCTTCTGCCAAGAAATCATCCACGCCTGCTTCAGCGGCAATTGCGGCTGCGGTCATTGGATTGTCGCCTGTAATCATGATTGTTTTGATTCCCATTTTGCGTAGATCTTCAAATTTTTCCTTCACACCATTTTTGACGATATCTTTTAAATAAATCACACCGAATACTTGATTATTTTTGACGACAACTAAGGGCGTCCCGCCTTCGTTTGCAACACGCTGAACGATAATATTACATTCTTCTGGATAGCGATTGCCTTTTTCTTCTACATATTGTTTCATCGTGTCTGCAGCACCTTTGCGAATTTCGTCCCCTTGGTAATTGATGCCGCTCATCCGCGTTTTTGCTGTAAACTCGATAAATTCAAGCTCTACTTGATTTAGTTCTCGACCACGGATATCAAATTGTTCTTTGGCTAAAATAACGATACTGCGCCCTTCTGCCGTTTCATCTGCTAAAGAGGATAGTTGAGCAGCATCTGCTAAGTCATATTCGCTGACACCTGTCACTGGAATAAATTCACTTGCTCGGCGATTGCCTAGCGTGATGGTACCTGTTTTGTCTAGTAATAAAATATCTACATCCCCAGCTGCTTCGATTGCCCGTCCACTCATCGCAATTACGTTTTCCTTGTTTAAGCGGCTCATTCCGGCAATTCCGATAGAAGAAACCAATGCACCAATAGTCGTTGGCGCTAAGCAAACAAGTAAAGCGATAATTGTAGTTAACGCTAAAGCAGAACCGGTTCCCACCAGTTCACTTGAAAATTTGGTAAAAGGAATTAATGTCGCTGAAACGACTAGAAAAATAATCGTCAACATAATCAAAATAATTTGGAGCCCAATTTCATTCGGTGTTTTTTTCCGTTCGGTTCCTTCCACCATAGAGATCATTTTATCTAAAAAGGATTCGCCATTTTCAGCAGTCACTTTAATCACTAAATAATCTGAAACAACGGTTGTTCCGCCAGTGACAGCACTACGGTCACCACCAGACTCACGAATAACAGGAGCCGATTCACCTGTTATTGCACTTTCATCCACCGAAGCCGCACCATCGATCACATCGCCATCCATTGGGATTTGTTCGTTTGATGCTACATAAACCAGATCTCCTTTTTTCAGTTCAGAGGACTTGATTTGAGTGAATTTTTTTGCTACAGCGTCTTCGATTGAAGCAACTTTATGTGCGGTGACTTCTTTCTTCGCTTGTTTTAAACTTTCCGCTTGGGCTTTTCCCCGACCTTCTGCGATTGCTTCAGCAAAGTTAGCAAATAAAATCGTTAGCCATAAAATAATGGCAATCGCTAAAATGAAGAATGGCTCTGTATCTGTATAGCCAGCAAACGTTAAAACGTACAAAACCGTCGTTAAAATAGCACCCAGATAAACAACTAACATCACTGGATTTTTTAATTGAATCGTTGGTGCTAATTTTTTAAAAGACGAGTTGAAAGCTTCTATATAAACATTGTGTTTACTTTGTGTATTTTTCACTTGTTTCCCCTTCTTTGCTTTATTTTGTCATAAAGTGTTCTGCGATTGGTCCTAATGCCATTGAGGGCAAGAAACTTAGCGCGCCAATCACTAAAATCACAATGATCAACATCGTTACAAACGTTGCATTGGTCGTTGAAAGTGTGCCTGAACCTGTTGCTACTATTTTCTTTTTCCCTAAATTAGAGGCTAAATAAATCACGGCTAACATCGGGATAAAACGGGAAAGGATCATAATGATTCCACCAAGGATATTCATGAATGGCGTATCGGTGGTTAAGCCTGCAAAGGCACTTCCATTATTATTCGCTAGTGAAGAAAAACCATAGAGAATTTCTGAAAAACCGTGGGGGCCTTGATTTGTTAACCAAGACATTGCTTGTGGATTCAAGACAAACAACATCGTTCCCATCAAAGTCAATAACAACGGCGTTAAGATCACTAGACAAGCCATTTTCATATCGAAAGGTTCGATTTTCTTTCCAAGATATTCAGGTGTTCTTCCGACTAATAAGCCAGCAATAAAAATAGCAAGCAAGATAAAAACAATCATTCCATAGAGTCCACTACCCGCACCACCAAAGATAATCTCTCCTAGTTGCATCAAGAACATTGGAATCAATCCGCCAAGTGGTGTGAAGCTATCCAGCATAGCATTGATAGAACCATTGGAAGCAGCTGTCGTACTAACTGCCCAAAGACTTGACCAACCAATACCAAAACGTGTTTCTTTACCTTCCATGTTCATTTGACCGATCACGTGACTAAATTGTGGTCCGTAATATTCACTTAACGTCACACCAATCAAAGCTGCAATCAAAAAGCCAAGAGAAACGATCATGATTGTTCGACCTTGTTTCCAATCTTTCACAAACAGTCCAAAAGCAACGATCAGAGCTGCAGGAATCAATAGAATCGAACTATTTTCAATGAAATTACTAATCAAGTTAGGATTTTCAAATGGATGAGCTGAGTTGTCACCAAAGTAGCCACCGCCATTTGTTCCTAATTGTTTGATGGCAACTTGACTAGCAACAGTTCCCAAAGGTAAAAAGATCTTTTGGCCGAGTTCTAGACTGGTCGTTTCAACAGAACCAGCAAATGTTTGAACAACACCTTGGGAAATCAATAGTAAGGAAATGATAAAAGATAATGGTAATAATATATATAAAATAATTTTTGTTAAATCTTGCCAGAAATTGCCAATTTGCTTTGTTGTCCGTTTTGTAAAACCACGAAGTAAAACAAATAATACCGCAATCCCTACAGCAGCGGATACAAAGTTTTGAACAGTTAATCCAAAGGCTTGTGTAAAGATCGATAATGTCTCTTCACCAGCGTAGGCTTGCCAGTTGGTATTGGTGATGAAACTTGCTGCAGTGTTAAACGCCAATGAAACACTTGTCCCTGGCAATTTTTCAGGATTCAACGGCAAAAAGCCTTGTCCCAAAAGCATAGCCATCAAAAGAATAAACGAAAAGAAACTAAAAAAGAGAACACTCAAGCTATATTGCTTCGCTGTCATTTCTTTTTGCGCTGGTGTTCCTAAAAATTGATAGATTTTCGTTTCGATTGGATGGATCATTTTTGTCAAAATTGTCTTTTGGTTTGTCATTACTTTGTGGATATAAATACCTAGTGGAATTGCTAAACCGATCAAGACAATAAAAAAGATTGTTTGTTGGATAAAAATTGTACTCACCGTTGATCCCCCCAAAATAGTTGGTAAAATAAGTAAATAAGCAGTAATCCTGCAATTATTCCAGATATAATCGTCATCAAAATCCCTCTCCTTCATTTGATAAAAATAGCATATCAACTTTCCTATAAAGATAGTGTTAAAGTTAAGTGGGCTTCTTTATACCATCTTTACATCGGTAAGGGCTTTCAATCCATTCAATACCAAAGTATTTCTAAAAAAGTATTCAGACTTAAATTTGCGTATTTTATTTTGTCGCCTATCTTACAGTCTTGCGACTGGATGGAGATGTCCTCTTTATGTTCGTAGCATTAGTCTGTCCGCTTCTTGTTGGAATACTCGTCTCATTATTTGAGTATTGGCTGAATAAAAAACACAAGAAGTAACAGTAGATAGGGCGACATTCGCCACAAAAAAGCCCCTGGAGAATCAGACTCTCCAAGGGCTTACTCTTTACGTTCTATATTACTTAGCAAAATTATTATAACATGAGATGATAATTAATATCAAGAATAAAAAAGTATTTCTTACAATAAATTTTCTATATCTCCAGCAATTTTTTCTGGCTCAACAGTTGGTGCAAAGCGTTTTACCACATGACCATCACGATCTACTAAAAATTTCGTAAAGTTCCACTTGATCGCACCACCTAAAAGCCCACCTTTTTCACCTTTTAAAAAAGTGTACAACGGATCAGCGTTTTCTCCATTTACATCGACTTTTCCAAACGTTTGAAATGTCGTTTGATACGTCAATTGACAAAACTCACTGATTTCCTGATTGGTGCCAGGAGCTTGATGCCCAAATTGATTACATGGGAAATCTAGTATTTCTAATCCTTGTTCACGATATTTTTTATATAACTCTTCTAATCCCTCGTACTGAGGTGTAAACCCGCAACCTGTCGCAGTATTTACAATCAGGAGAACTTTTCCACGATACTCTTCTAACGAAACCATTTCATCTGTTGTCGTTTTTACTTGATACTCATAAATACTCATTTTACTTCTTCCTCTCCAATAATCTATCTTAACTAAATACTAGCTAGTAGAGCACTTTTCGTCAAGGAAACACGCTTTGATTGCTCATACCGTTGGTGTCAATTCCAATAGCATAATACCGTTTGTATCAAGTGTTACATAATAGTTAAATAGATGTTCGATTTGAGTATCGAAGACTTTGATTTTCGGTCTCGTACTCTCAACAACATATTTTTGTGTCTCCAAATCCAGAGCTTCGGCATTCCGAAACTCTTCATAGGTATAAAATAAGGCACCATTATGACGGTTAAAATCAATTTGCTTGATTTGATAGTGTGCTGGTTTAATCGCTGCTAGTTAAATTTCAAAGGTCACTGCCTGACTTTCAAGAAATGCCTCTTCAGATGAAAGATGGGGATCAAAATAATTCGCATTAAACAACAACAACTGATATTTCCCATCAACTGAGGTCAAAAGATAGTCTTCTCCTTGAGCGAGAATCTTCCCTGTCATCCTTCTAGCCAACCATAAACAAAAATAAGTAGGTCTTTTTCCACTGTAAAAATGAAACAGTTCAAGCCCATCATTTTTTAGTGGTCGTTCTTGTGTTTGTTTTTCATACAATTCGATATTCAACCAAAAACCGAAACCTGCTACTAATGTATCCAACAATAACAGATCTTTTAAAATAATGGCCCCCCTAAAAAAAGTTCCATTACTGTTTCTGGTCATTCCAGTCAGTGTATTCCATTCAGTAAGGTAAAGTGGTAGCTTGATTTCGTACTCTTTTAGAATATGCTTGATACGAAGAGTTTTATTCAACACATATTGATGATAGTTTTTTAAATCAGGAAAGGGATTATCTAAATTTTGAAACACATAATTAGGCTCCGCAGAAAAAGATAGAAAGTCACACTTTGTTGCAATCATCTCACAGAAAAATTGTGTTTGTTCTGGTTGTTGTTGCTCAAAAAATGGGTCCGCTATGGGAAATTCTGCGCCTACAGCTATTTTCGGTGAGAGCGCTAAGAATCTTTTTTTCACTTCTAGAAACTCTGGGTAATACTCCGCAAGATTTTGTTCTTTAAATAGACAATTGATCTTCCATTGTTCCGTCATTTTGGTTCCAAACTTATTTTGAACATGTCGAAAAAATTTGCGGCAGATATCTTTGACACGTTCATCTAGTTGCTTAAATTCTACAAGTGACACCTGGAAAAAAAGCGCTAACTGAGCGGATTCTAAAAACGCTAAGATGTAGTCCCACTCTTCAAATGCGGGAAATGAATTCATCGCAGCTTCTTGATGGATCTGAACTGTTAAGGGAATTTGGGTAAATAGTGATTGAATACTGATGTATTTGATGCCCATTTGTTTTTTTATGTCTAGAATTTCATTTTGAATTTTTCTAGAGGCTAATGCTTCCCACGAACCAACATGAATGATGACGTCTTTTTTTAAATGGTCTGCTTCAGATTGTTCTGCGGTAATATGAAGTTTTTTGGTCTTTAGTGATAATTCTGAAGGGCGTGATTCTTCCAATCCCGTTTGAATAAAGCTGTACAGAGGGACCAAAATTTCTTTGATTTGAAGCGCTGATGTTTCCGTTACTTGTTTGATTTTCTCCGGTGCCTTCGTCTGGACTAAATGAGTGGATCGATACTGTGTGGGCGAATCGCTAAAGATTTTTTTAAAGTGTTGCCGATAGGTTTTGCTATTGCTAAAACCGTTATCTAAGGCAATTTGCTCGATACTTTTTTTTGTATACAGCAATTCTGATAAACTATGTTTTACACAAATTGTCCGTACGTAATGAGAAAAATATTCGCCAGTTTCCTTCTTGAAAAACTTCGATAACGAGGATTCCGACATAAAAAAATAGTCGGCCGCATCAGATAATAAGATTCCTTCATGGTAATGTGCATCAATATATTCCAAAATCTCTCTTAATTTTTGATTATCTGAAGGATGGTAATCTATAACATCTTCTTTTTGGAAATGATGTACGAGAGACAAAATGATTTGAGTTAAAAACAACGTGATCTTTAATTTTTTTGATGGATCATCACTAAATTCAACTAAACATAATTCCGCAATTTGTCTTCTCAACGCAGCAATCTCAGGCATCTTGCCATGTTCGTTTTGAATTGGTCTGCAGTCAAAACGAGTGTAGAAAAAAGCAGGAAATTGAGTCGCAAAAAAGACACTGTTGATCCTCAGCTCTAAATAAATACTACTTTGTTCTAAACCAACATTCAAAAGAACACGTTCTCCTGTATTCATGACAAACAGTTCTCCTGCACTTACTTGATCCGTTACTTCTTCTATAGTAATAAACAAACTTCCTTTTAAAATGACTAAAAGGGTCGTTTCTTTGCAAAGTATATCTTGTTTCGTCCGTAATTGTTGATAATTAATCTGATAATTTTCATTTACAATCATTTGCATCCCTCTTTTGTTTGTTTCTTTCTTAATTATAGCATGCAACAAAGAAAATATCGTTCGTTTGCTAGCCTTATAATTTCCGATCTTTAGAATTTAAAAGGAATTCCTGAAATTTAGAAATTCCTATCATTGTGAAGTTTTTAATTAAGCTTAGAATATATAGTGTATTTGAAAGGAGAATATCCAATGGACGATTTACGCGCACAATTATTTACATTGCTTCAACAAAAAGAGGCTGAATTAATCAGGATTCGCCGACATTTTCACGAACACCCTGAGTTATCTTTTCAAGAAACAGAAACAGCAAAATATATAGCTGATTTTTACGCTGACAAAGACTGTGATGTTCAAACAAAAGTGGGCGGCGGTAATGGTATTTTAGTCGATATCCACGGAGGTAAAAAAGGGCCTTTCTTAGCGATTCGAGCAGATTTCGATGCGTTGCCGATTCAAGAAGATACGGGTTTGCCCTTTGCTTCCCGCACACCAAATGTCATGCATGCTTGCGGACATGACGGACATACAGCCTATATGATGATTTTGGCAGCGTCGCTGATTGAGTTAAAAGATCAATTAGCAGGAACGATTCGTATCATCCACCAACCTGCCGAAGAAGTGCCACCCGGTGGTGCAAAAGGAATGATTGAAGCGGGTTGTTTAGATGGTGTAGCTCATGTTTTAGGGATTCATGTGATGAGCATGATGCCGCTTGGTGATGTTCTCTATCATGCTGGATCTGTTCACACAGGTCGGGCAACGTTTAAAGTGGTCATGCATGGAAAAGGCGGTCATGGCTCAACACCGCAAGATGCCAATGATACGATCGTAGCTGCTTCTCAATTTGTAACAGCTGTTCAAACCATCGTCAGCCGCAGAATCGATCCTTTCGATACGGCAACCGTTACAATCGGTTCATTTGACGGCAAAGGGTCAGCCAATGTTATCAAAGATTCTGTTACATTGGAAGGCGATGTACGAATCATGAAAGAAGAAACACGCGCTATCGTGGAAAAAGAATTTAAACAAATCCTTAGTGGCATTTGCCAAAGTTTCGGTATCAGCTATGAACTTGATTACGCTAATGATTATCCAGTTTGTGTTAATGATGCCAAAACTACTGAAATGGTTGCTAAAGCTCTAAATGAAGCGAAAATTCCAGAAGTGAAACAATTAGTTAAATGCGGACCACAAACTCCTTCTGAAGACTTTGCTTATTATGCCAAAGAACGACCAAGTTGTTTCTTTTTTGTTGGGGCTCACAAAGAAGGAACGCCAATGTATCCTCATCATCATCCAAAATTTTATATTGACGAAGATTGTTTATTGATTGCTGCAAAATCAATGGGGGCAGCTGTTTTATATTATTTATTTGAAGGAGTTTCACTATGAAAGCAACCACACCCACAGCAGAGGCGACTCCCTATAAAGGGACAAATAAATTACTGATAGGGATCGTATTAAGCGTTTTGACCTATTGGTTATTTGCTCAATCTTTATTAAATATGGCACCCACGGTTCAAAGTGACTTAGGTATTTCCTCTGGTGTTTTAAGCATAGGAATTTCCATGACTGGTTTATTTTCCGGAATTTTTATCGTCGTAGCTGGCGGTTTAGCGGATAAATTAGGTAGAATGAAATTAACGTATATTGGTCTTATTTTAAGTGTTATCGGTTCGGCAGCTTTGATAGCTGCACATGGCCCTGTATTATTTGTAGGTGGTCGAATCTTCCAAGGCTTATCAGCTGCTTGTATCATGCCAGCGACAATGGCCTTAGTCAAAACGTATTATGAAGGAAAAGATCGCCAACGAGCGCTAAGTTATTGGTCGATCGGCTCTTGGGGTGGTTCTGGTTTATGTTCATTCTTCGGTGGCGCTATTGCAAGTTCTTTGGGATGGCGTTATGTCTTTATTTTTTCGATCATTGTTTCAATTTGTAGTGCTCTGTTGATTTTCGGCACACCTGAAAGTAAAGTTACAAGCGATAGTAAAAGTAAATTTGATTCGATTGGCTTACTTTTATTTATTGTTTCAATGGTTGCCTTAAATGTAGTTGTTTCTAAAGGTTCTGAATTGGGTTGGACTAGCCCGATTGTACTCATTTTAGTAGCAGTCGTGATCATTGGCTTAGTTGCATTTTATAGGGTGGAGCAAACCATTGATAATAGTTTTGTTGAGTTTTCTTTATTTGAAAACCGCGGTTATCTTGGGGCAACGATTTCTAATTTCTTATTGAATGCCGTTGCAGGTACTTTGATCGTGATCAATACCTACGTTCAACAAGGTCGTGGACTTTCTTCCGCTAAAACAGGGATGTTATCGATTGGTTACCTCTGTTTGGTGTTAATCACTATTCGAATCGGAGAAAAATTATTACAAACCGTTGGGGCGAAAAAACCAATGTTATGGGGAACGATCCTTTCTGGAACAGGCGTTGGTTTGATGGCCTTAACGATGGTGACTGGTACTGCTTATTTTGTGTTAGTTTTTATTGGGTATAGTTTGTTTGGGATGGGTCTTGGGATGTATGCAACACCTTCTACGGATACCGCGATTTCCAGTGTTCCAAATGAAAAAGCAGGAGTCGCTTCAGGTATTTATAAAATGGCCAGTTCTCTTGGCGGAGCATTAGGTGTGGCAATTTCAGCGGCAGTGTACAATGGTTTTAGCGTTAGTGGCAATTATACACAAGGAGCAACGTTTGGTTTATTGACAAATATTCTGTTCTGCGTTTTAGCCTTAGGTTCAATCGTATTTATTATTCCAAAAGAAAAACAAGTGTAGGGAGAGAGACGCTATGAATAATCAAGAAGCGTTACAATTATTGAAAGAAGTCGTTCAAATCAAAAGTATTCTAGGCAATGAAAAGGTGGTTGCCGATACATTACAAGCTCTTTTTGAAACACATGATATTCCTTGTGAACAAGTGGAATATAGCGCCGGTCGAAATCAATTAGTTGCGACTTTAAAAGGCACTAAAGAAGGTCCTGTCCTAGGTTTTTCTGGGCATATGGATGTCGTTCCTGTGGGTGAAATTCCTTGGGATGAAGATCCTTTTGCAGCAATTGAAAAAGACGGTTTACTTTATGGTCGTGGAACATGCGATATGAAATCTGGCTTGATTGCGGCAGTTGTTGCAATGATTCGTTTAAAAGAAGCAGGTTCAAACTTTAAAGGAACCATCAAACTTTTAGCTACGGTTGGAGAAGAAACGAGCGCTATCGGTTCTGGTCAATTAGTTGATAAAGGCTATACAGATAATCTAGATGCATTAGTGATTGGTGAACCTACAAATGTTGAGATCGGCGTGGCGCACAAAGGTGCTTTATGGCCTCGTATCACAACGTACGGGAAAACAGCGCATGGCTCAATGCCAGATCAAGGAGTAAATGCAATTGAACATATGCTTTTAGTTTTGAATGCCTTTAAAGAAACCTTTGATTTTTCTCAATCTGTAGATGAATTAGTCGGTGCTTCAACTTCTAGTGTGGATATTATCAACGGCGGCAATGGAACCAATGTCGTACCCGATAAGTGTACAGTAGAAATCGATATCCGTACCATCAAAGCACAAGATCATACTGAATTAAAACAACAATTTAAAGAAATGCTGGATACCTTAGCCACAACCGTTCCAGATTTTAAGGCGGAAATCGAGTTCATCAATGACTTACCTTCGATGAAAACAGAACTTGACGATCCATTCACTGTATTAACTCAAAAAGTTGTTGCAGATGTTACTGGCCAAACGGCAAATACATTTGGTATGACAGGCTATACCGATGGTTCTCAATTTGGTCGTGTCAACAAAGCGTTCCCTATTTTAATTCTAGGTCCTGGCGAAACAAAATATGCACATCAGCCGAATGAATTCGTGACGATCAATGACTTTTACCAAATGATTACAATCAACGAAAACATTGCAAAAGCATTTTTAAACTAAACAAGATTGAAAGGGCGAAGCCATACTCAAAACACCTGAGTATCACTTCGCCCTCTTTTATACCTACTTATATATGTTTTTTTGATTATTGAGTGATTTCTTTTAATGCGATGGCATCTTGCGATTCTTTCATTACTTTCTTATAACGGTATCGAATGATTATCGCAGCAACAACACCCACTGCAGTCAATGCAATGTTTAACCAAAAAATTAGCGAAACATTTATTTTTTCCAGTTGTCCTGTAATATATGGAATGACCATTACGGAAACAGATGTTGCAATCGAGTAGTAACTAGTGATTCGTCCTTTACCTTTTGAAAATAACTCCAACAAAACTGCCAACCCTAACTGCCAAATTCCACCCGCAGCAAAAACACCAATACCGATTGAACCGATCAAAAACATCGGCGTACTTGGAAATAAGGTCATGCCCAGCAGTAAGAATAAGGAAATTGTAGTACACCAAACAAGTAATAAGGTTGGGGCAACGCCTCTTTTTACGATCAATGACGTTAAAAATACTGATGCAAACGAACCAATACTATAGGCACTGACTAAAACCAAGCTATTGGAATGGTTCATAAGATTCAATGATTCTGCAAAAGATGGTACCCACAAAATAAAAATATTGAAAGTAGACACGCAAGTAAAACTAAAAACTAATAACGCTAAGCCTTCAACTTTAAACAGTGGTTGTTTCCCTTTCGTATTCACTTCTTCTTTGATGATTTGTGGTATATTCGCCTCTATCTCTGCTCTTTCTGGAAATCCCAGTTTTGAAATATAGAGTAAATTAAGAAACAAACCCAACGCACATCCAATAAAAACAAGTCCGTAATAAATCTCATGATTCAACATAAATCGTGTCAACAGCGGTAAAATAAACTGACCTAAAGAAATGAACGCTTTGTTCAACACACTAAGAGAACTATTGTCCTTTTCATTCGGATAAGCCTCCATCAACGTCGGGTATGTACTTGTATCTAAAAATGCATTACTAAACCCAGCAAACAAGGCAAAAAAGAGTCCTTGTACATAATTTTGACTGACCAAAATTCCTAAGAAAAAGATCAAATAACTAATAATTCCCAGTTGGACCGTTTTCTTACGTCCAAATTTATCTGAAAAATAACCGGCAAAATACAAAATCAACACGCGGCCTAAACCAATACCGCTAATGACCAATGTTACTTGCTGTACCGTTGCTTGCCAGCTATCCATCAATGCATTCAGGTTTTGAGATAGAATAATCGCTGCCATACCTTGAAAAATAAAATTCGTATATAAAGAACCAATCAAAGGGGTGTAATTTTTTTTCGTTGCTTCCATCGCCATTCTCCTAGCTGTTTAAAATTGACTTTGTTCACTTTTTCACTATCTTTATTTTAAAAAGAATCGTCTATAATATCTAATGTTTTATTTTCATGTAATCAATAAATTATATTTATGGATCATCCGTTTATAAACACTTTTCAATACCGTTGACGTAATTATCCTATTATTGCTTACAGCTTAAAGCAAGTCAACAGTTAATTTTTAGGCTATAAAAATAATTAAAAACAAACGACAAACGAAAGGTTTTAGATTTCGTTTGTCGTTTGTTTTTAATAAAGATAACTTAAATCGCTAGCGACCGTTGGATAAAGCAAGATCATTTCATTGATTTTTTCAGCTGGTAATTTTTGATTGATCATCAAAGTAAACAGATTGATCAATTGATCCGCTTCATTTCCTAGGACTGTTGCGCCAACCAATAAACCCGTACGCTTTTCCGTAACTATTTTTGCTTTGACAAGCGGTTCGTTGATCCGTTTATACGTAAACCATTGACTTAAATCTAAGTCACTCACTTCATACTCTGTACTTTTTAAAGCGGACAAATCAGTTAAACCTATTTGAGCTAATTTAGGAGAACTGAATATGATTGTTGGAATCAAAGGATAATGGATTTTCTCATTTTTACCAGTAAACCGATTAGCCAGATAACTTCCTTCAAAACTAGCGACAGGAGTTAATTTTGGCTGTTGTTTTTCCAAGCAATCACCTAGAGCATAAATAGTTTCAACTGTCGTTTGCAAATAATCATTTACCACAAGTCCTTTATGCGTATACTCAACCCCAATTTCAGTTAGTCCCATGCCTTCCACATTCGGGATGCGCCCAGTTGCACAGAAAATTCGATCCACCAATAGCGTCTCCTTACTTGTCAAAGACACTTCAAACTGAGCCCCAGATTTGCTGATTTCCTCAGCCGATTCATTAAAGTGAAACGTAATTCCACGGCTTTTTAAATGCTCGATCAGCTCTTCAGTCAACAGTTCATCAAAGCCTTTTAGCGGTCGTTCATTATGATGAAGTAAATGTACCTCACTGCCACAACTGCTTGCAATATTGGCCAATTCAAGTGAGATATAACCCCCTCCAACAAAAGCCAATTTTTTCGGTAAGTCCTGCATACTCAGAAAATCAGTACTCGTACTAAAATATTCTTTACCAGGAATATCCAAAATCGCCGAACGTTGTCCTGTCGCTAAAATAATTTTGTCCGCTTGATACAGTTCCCCACAAACTTCGATAGTTTGGGTATCTTTAAAAAAAGCTTTCCCTGTGATTGTGTGAATCCCTGCACTTGTTAACCCTTCTTTTTGCTCAGTCGGTACCGATTTCGTAAAAGTCTCTTTAAACGCCATCAAATCTGTCCAGTTGATTTCCGGTATCGTGTTGAATCCTCGTTTTTCTAACTGCAGTAAATTATCTCTAGCTTCAACTGCTCCATACAGCACTTTTTTAGGATCACAGCCTCGATTTGGACACGTACCACCCCATAAATCAGCTTCAACGACTGCCACGTTTTTCCCTTTATCTGCTAAATCATAGGCCGCTGCCATCCCGCCAGGTCCACTTCCAATAATGATGACGTCAAATCTTTCCATGAGAACTTCCTCCCTTATTTTAAACGTTCTTATCACTTGATTCGTACTTCGACCGATTGATACAATATGGATTCATTATAACAAGTGATTGGGGAAAGTTCATATGATAGACCTTCGCTCCTTTCATTTCCACTGAAAAATTCATTAATTCGAAACGGCAAATAAGCTGAATAAAAATCAGAGAGATTTGCTCCAGCTTATTCACTATTCAACTGACCTTTTAAATCGTGTTACCATTGTTTTGAATCACTTTTTGGTACCAATAGAAGCTATCTTTTTTGTATCGATTCAAAGAGCCATCTTGGTTTTCATCTTGCGCAACATAAACAAAACCATATCGTTTTTGATAGCCATTCAACCAGCTTAGTAAATCTGTATAGGACCATGTGCAATAGCCTAAAACATCCACACCATCTGTGATTGCTTCTCTGATTGCATGTATATGTCCTTTTAGATAATCAATCCGATAATCATCATGGATTTCTTTAGCCTCCGTTAGTTTATCATATTCTCCAAGTCCGTTTTCAGTGATCAACACAGGAATTCGATAACGACTTGTGATTCTTCGAAGCCCAATACGCAACCCTTCTGGATCGATTTCCCAATCCCAATTAGTACGTTCTACGAATGGATTTTCCACACGTTTGAAGACACCTGGTAGACCTGATTCTTCTGAAGACCCTTTCTCACCTGTCGTATTCATTCTCCCTAAGCCAACACCATCAAGCGGATTGAAGACAACCGTATTGGTTTGATAATAGTTGATTCCTAAAAAGTCCGGTTTGCCAGCAGCTAAAAGTTCGTCATCCTCAGGTTCGATTATAGGCGCTACCCCTTGTTCTTTCAACAATTTTAAAGCTGCAATTGGATATTTCCCAAATAAATAAACATCCATCCAAAAATGCGCATTTAAATCTTCTGAGTCCTCAGATGCTAACACATTTTGTGGATCACTATCTAACGGATAATTTGGACTATAAGCAAAACTTGGTCCAATTTTCCCTGGCATATCCATGTCATGGAATTTCTTGATTACTGCTGCGTTGGCTAAATTAGCATAATGATTCGCCTGATACATTCGTTTGGGGTCACTCACTGCCGGTGGATGAGAAGCCATTAAATAACCGTGACTGATAAAGATATTTTGCTCATTTAAACTGACCCAATACTTTACTTTTCCACGTAACGCTTCGAATAAAACCTGTGCATAATTTGTAAAGTCTGCAACGATTTTTCTTGATTCCCACCCTTGGTATTCATCTTGTAGCGCTTGTGGTAAATCCCAATGGTACAGCGTTAAAACGGGTTCAATTTGATTTGCGATCAATTCATCCACTAAATCAATATAAAACTGCAACCCAGCTTGATTGATTTCACCCCGACCGTTTGGAAAAATCCGTGTCCAAGCAACAGAAAAGCGGTAGGCTTTTAGGCCTTGCTCTTTCATTAACGCAACATCTTCCTTATACCGGTGATAATGATCGACTGCTACATCCCCATTGGTCCCTTTGAATGTTTTTCCAGGAATTCGAACAAATTCGTCCCACACAGAAACACCTTTGCCATCCTCTTGCCATGCACCTTCTACTTGATAAGCAGCAGATGCTGATCCCCATAGAAAATCCTTTGGAAATTGATCCAGTTGTTTATGCTCCATCGTAATGCCTCCAGTTTTATCGTGCTTCTAGTGAAATCGTCAGCACTGATTGCGCCAACGGACACTTAATTACACGCTCATTTTCGTGGATGTAAACGTAATTTTCTCCGACTAACCCTTCTGTACGGATCACCACGTTTTTAGTATCCTTCTCTATTATAATCTTAGTAAGAGGATTTCCACTACTATTTATGTTTATTTGTTCAAGGGGATTTTCTGATAACTAGTAAAAACGAACTGCTGTATAACATTAGTTGGGAGTCTATCATTTTGACGATAAACTGATTATGATGAAAAAAAATATGGACTAGTAAAAAAATATATTTTTCTAAACAAAAAAACAAAGAAAGAAATTTCTCCTTGAAATAAAACAATTTAGCTCTAGAAATCAACAGATAATTACATAATAAACTTTTTTTTATTTTCATACGTTCTTTTATTTTGTTTTTTCATTTAAATAAATAATCATTGATATACACTCCAATTATTTTCCTATTGGAGTGTGCTATACTATTGTGATATACTATAGTTGCTTTATTTCACAGTGTTTCTCTTGTGAACTTGTTAGGAAAGGAGTGAAAGTATTTTGGAAGAAGAATATTCAAGACGGAAGCAACAGCGTCCAGTATCCAACTCGAAATCGACGATTATAACTGTTATTTTATTGTTATTTATAAATACACTTGCACTAGGCTTTTTACTATTCTTAAATGTTCAAGCAAGCGCGAAGCAAGAAGAACAATTAAACAGTATAGAAAAACAAGTCAATCAGCTTGAACAAGCGCATGGAACAACAACTCAGTCATCGGTAGCTGATAACACAGAGCGCAATGTTCCTGTAAGAGAAAGTTCAACAACCGTGAGCAGACTGGAAGAATCTAGTTCGACCACTGAAATGTCAAGTCAACCAGATCAAACAACAACCCCTTCATCAGAGGTTGCTGACGAGCAAACTGAAAGCTCAACTGAACAAAACGCCACACCTCCAGCAACTACTTACACTGTTCAGCCTGGAGATACACTCTCTGTAATTGCTGAAAAGAACAAATTATCACTTCAAGATTTAATGTTGAAAAATAATTTAAGTGATTCAACCGTTTATATCGGACAAGTTTTATCATTACAATAGGCAATGATTTTCCCCTACATACGGTTTATCCAATTGATAAGCTTCGTTATTCATAAAAAATGCGTTACAAAACTAAAAAAAGTTTTGTAACGCATTTTTTCTTGAAACAACCAACATTCATCCCTCTTGAGCGCACGAATGATTGATCTTGTAATTCATATTTTTAGGCACTACTATCTCTTCTTTTGCCTGAATGTACGCAACAATCAATCCAACAATTTCTTCTGCCCCTTCATTAAGAACAGGACATTCCAGATAGGTTTTAAACCCGCCACCACCACTTGCTCGATAATCACTTAAAGCAATCGTAAATTCATCTGTATCTTTGATCGGCTGGTTATTATAACGCAACTCGGTTACACGCTTTCCAGCCTTTTGGCAGAGATCGATCGTATAATCAATTCCAACGAAAAAGTCAAAATGATAGTGTTCAATTTTAGGATACAAGTAATGGGTTGAAATGTTCACTTTATTTTGTTTGTCCAAACTAAAATAATCCATATTTTTGTCCACAACTTCTTTTAATTGAGCCCCAGTGATGTTTAGCGTAATCAGCTGATTCGTGTATGGATACGTCGCAATCACATCTCGCATCGTTACCTCTTTATGAAATCCAGGTGATGTATTTGCTAAAGAAACTACTGTGATTTGAGCATTACTAGCTTGTAATTGAATCGCTCCAATTAATTCTATCACTGGACTTCCATGCAGTGCCATCTCTAACTTGTCGCTCGCTAATGCATCGCTGTCCAGTTTGCCAATTGCTTGGTCCAAAAAGCTTTGTACTTTTGCTTCCAAAGGCTTTAATTCATTTACCAAATCAGAATCTGGAACAGCACTAGGTTTGCCTACACTCGCTGTTATATCTATGATATTATTCGTTTTTTCAATATCGATTTCAAAATAATTTAGCGCATTCGATGACGGTTGTACAACATAAGTACCATGCAGCAATTGTCCCTCGATCAATAAATGCTGATGTCCTGTCAACAATAAATCAAAATCAAGTTCCTCACAGATTTTATAGCCAATATTTTCACGTGTTTTAGACAAGAGCTTCCCTGATTTCACGTCTCTTTCAAACCCGCCATGATAAATACAAATCGTAAGATCAACTTGTGGTTTCATTTCCTCTAGCGCCTTTTTTGCCGCTATAAATGGATCAGCTATCGTGATATCTTTGATATTGTCAGCTTTTTCCCAAACAGTGATATACTCTGTCACCACGCCGACAATGCCTACTCTTAAGCCATTCGCTAAGGTTTTGATCGTCCACGGAAATTTTTTGGTATTAGTGCTTTTATCTAAGATATTCTCGCACACACAGGTTGCTTGAAGGGCATCTAAATACTGATACAAGTAACTTGTGCCATAATTAACATCATGGTTCCCTAATGTGACAAAATCATAGCCAGCTTGATTCAAGACCGTTGCTTGAGGAAACCCTTCCTCCGGATGAGCTTGACAGTAGGTTGCTAAAGCTGAGCCTTGCAGCATATCTCCACCATCAATAATCAATGTATTCTCATCTTTTTGAAAGTTTGGCATACATTTTAATAGCCCCATATCTTTTTCTTGTGTATCCGCATAATTGGTTGGAAATAAATAGCCGTGAACATCTGATGTATAGTAAATTTTAAGTTGTTGCTTCATCTTGTTTCACCTCATTCCTGTATTGATTCATATTAATCCAAGCTATATATTCGTCAAACAGATTATAAATATAATTTGTTTCCAAACGATAACTTGGAAAGATTGGTTCATTAGTCGTTACTCGATAACTCGATTGGTCAGGTATGAGTTGGCCATTTACTATGGTTAGACCTTCAATAGGTTGTCTTAACAGTAGCTCTTTCAGTTCGCTTTGAGAGACATGGTAGGTTGATAGCGTATACGGTGGCCTAAAGCTGCTTAAAAAAGAGCCAATTGTTGTTCCTTTTACGTTAACAGCATAAAACGTTCCTGGAACTTTCTTCGCTAAATATTGTGGAAAACAGCTTAGATCAAGTTTTTTTTCCAACCATTTTTTGTAATCTGACTGATCGTACAAAGAGTAACTAGCTGGTGCAACTTTTTCGGTACTGATCAATTGAGCTTTTTTATCTGTCACTTGATTTTCTTGAATCGAAAAAGTTAATTCTCCAATGTAATTGCCTCGATAGCCAGGTTGGACAAATGCTGTATTGTTTACTATTCCTGCATTGATTCGATGCTGATGCCCACATACCACACCGTCGATCCCAACTATTTCACTAATGATTCGATAAGTCTGATCTTCTCCTGTATCGTATTGCGTAGGCTGCCCTGTGTCCATATCCCGTTCAATCCCGCCATGGTAGCTGACAATCAACACATCGACCTGTTCACGCACAAGCGGTACCCAGCGGTTCAAACTCTCAAGCACATTGATGAATTTCAAATCCTTAATTTGATCATAATCAGTGATTTGGGGCATTGCACCAGTGATCACACCAATTACACCAACTTTCAACTCACCACGTCCAATAATCGTATACGGCTCAAAAATCAATTCATCTGCTAAATCTAAGACGTTGGCGCAAAGGTACTGACCGTTAAACGCAGCAACTTGACGCTTCAAAAAATCAATTCCATAATCGAAATCATGATTTCCTGGAACCATTACATCAAATCCAATAGTATTGGCTAATTCAATCAAAGGCGAAATAGCCATAGTGGTATTAAAAAAAGTAGTCTCAGGACTACCCACTAAAAAATCACCATTGTCGATCAGAATCGGTTCATGATACTTTTCAGCAATCGCAGGAAGAGAACAAAGACCGTTCTCTCCATTTGCTGCGGCTGTTAAAAAACCATGGACATCTGTTGTACTTAATATCGTTACTTTATCCATTTTTCTATCCTCACGAATTACTGTAGTTTTTTACGTAAATAACCAGTTACAGCATCGATTAAAAATACTGTAATAATGATTCCAAACAAGATAATCCCGACTTTATCCCAGGCTCTTGCCTGAATCGCAAAAATCATTGGCGCACCAATTCCACCGGCTCCAACTAACCCAAGTGTTGCAGCACTGCGAACGGCTATTTCAAAGTGGTTCAACGCTAATGACAAAAAGGTTGGAATCAATTGAGGCAAGCGCGCATAAAACATTGTCTGCCAAAAATTAGCCCCCACAGCAGTCATTGATTCTACTGGCGCCTCATCCATCGCTTCGATTTCTTCGGTATATAATTTACCTAACATTCCGATCTGATGAACGCCGATTGCCAAGACCCCAGCAAACGGGCCAGGACCAACCATCTTCACAAAAATAATAGCATAAACAAGTTCTGGAAAAGCTCTTAAGACATTACAAATGAACTTACCGATTTTTGAAACGATCGTATTTGATTTCCATAGGTTGTGGGCACTGATAAACGTTAGAGGTAATGCTAATACTGTCGCAATAACGGTTCCTAAAAAAGCGATCCCGATCGTTAACAATAACAAACTTAGTAAATCTTCACCGCTTCCATCATAAATGTATCCCCAATCAGGTTGGAATAATCCTGAAAATACGGATTTAACCATATCAAAAGACATATTTCCAGCTTCAGAATAATCAATCCCCGCTGCCGAATAAAAAATGATTGCTAAAACAATAATGATCGGCAAATAGCTTTTTAACTTTCGATTCATGCGCATCATACCAACCTCTTTCTGATCATTTCACTGATCCAATCGATTGTGATCACCACAACTAAAATAGATAAAATAATGATCGACACTCGGTCATAGCGCATCAAGCTCAATGACGAATTTAAAATCACACCGATTCCACCAGCACCAACATAACCTAGAATCGTTGATGCACGAATGTTGACTTCAAATGCATACAAAGAATAGCTGGCAATTTGGTGCGATATTTGCGGTGCAATTGACCAAAAAGCAATCTGAGTCTTTGTTGCACCAACTGATTCAGCTGCTTCGATTGGTCCATGATCGATTGTTTCGATAGCTTCGTAAACTAATTGTGAAACCATCCCAAATGTGAAAACAGCAATCGTTAAGACCCCCGTGAATTCACCGATCCCAAACATTGCTACAAACAGTGCCGCCAGCAATAGGTTAGGAATTGTCCGAACGATACTCATAAAAAAACGAATGATTGTTGTTATAAAAAAGTTTCTGGTTACAACTGTTGTCGCTAGAAATGCAAACGGCACAGCACATATTACGCCAAGCGTGGTTCCAACTACAGACATTTTGATTGTTTTCAACATCGGCTCAATGATTTTAGGAATATACCCCCAATCAGGACTAAGAAAACGTTGTAAAAAAATGCCCATCTGATCTAAGTTATTAAAAACATCTGCCATTTCGGCGCCAGTCACACGTGCACTTGAATACACACATAAAAGGAGCAATACTACGATAAATAAATGCTTATATAAATCACGGTGAATCGTATCTTTTACCTTCATTACGCAACACCTTCAGTTTGTTTCAAAATATCCGCACCATAAATACTCGTCAAGACTTCATCAGTCGCTTCTGCTACAGTCCCATCAAAAACAACTTCTCCATCACGTAAACCAATGATTCGACTAGAAAATTCACGGGCTAAATCGACAGAGTGAAGATTGATCACTACTGTGTGATTCAACTCCTGATTGATTTTCTTTAAGTCTTTCATGATTTTTTGTGTCGTGATTGGATCTAATGACGCTACCGGTTCATCTGCTAAAATAATCGATGCTTGTTGAACCAACGTTCTTGCGATCGACACACGCTGTTGTTGCCCACCACTTAACTCATCACTTCTTGAATGAAGCTTATCTGCTAGGCCAACACGACCTAACGCGTCATTGACTAATGCATAGTCCTCTTTTGAGAAAATCCCAAAGATACTTTTCAGCGTGGAATAATAGCCTAGTCGACCTGAAATAATATTTTTTTGAACAGAACTTTTTTTTACTAAATTAAAATGTTGAAAAATCATGCCGATATTTCTACGAATTCTGCGTAAATCTCTTTTATTGGCTTTCGTGATCGAAGCACCATCGATGTTAATATTGCCTTCAGTGATTTCATTTAACCGATTGATCGAGCGTAACAATGTACTTTTACCCGCGCCACTTAATCCAATCACTGACACAAACTCACCGTCGTTGATGGTTAAATTAATATTTTTAAGTCCTTTGACCCCATTATTGTAGGTTTTTGTTACATTTTCAAACTGAATCATGATTTCTCCTTTTTAATAAAAAAATAGAAAAGGCTGAGACAAAACTAATTCCTAGTTTTGTTTCAGGCTCTAAATCCGAATAAACGGCGAGAAAAAAGCAGCTCCTTTTTAATTATCAAAGCTAAAGGCTTTTGTCTCGTCCTCGTTAGGTCACTCATTCATGTCGCAACGCTTTATTCTGCTGCTTTTTCTGTATATTCTTCGACTGTATCGTAATTTTTATCGTCCGCTTCTACATAGCCTTTGTGTCCCCACATTGCCATCGCTTCTGCGCCTTCTGAATCTTTGGGCATTGCCAAGAAAACCTCTTTGACTTTTGCTTGTAGGTCTTTATCCATCTTAGGTTGAACGGCGATTGCATCATTTGGAATATCACCATCTGTTAGATATAAGACTTTTAACTCTTTAAACAAGTCATCTTTTTCAAATTTTGAGGCAAACACATTACGTGCTCCTTCAAAAACAAAACAAGCGTCTTGCTGGCCATTCAAAACAGCGGTAATTTCACTTGGAATATCATTAACCGTTGTCAGTGTGACATCCTTCGTTGGATCGATCCCTAATTCTTTCATTTCAACAACTGGATAAATATAGCCGCTGGCTGAATTGGGACTTAAGCTCGCGATTTTTTTGCCTTTTAAGTCTTTCAAAGAATCGATTCCGCTATCTGCTCGTACAAGCACTTCACCTTTGAAGGTGCTAGATAATTTATCCGCTTCTGGTTTCCCAGTTTCACGGTTGAACGCGCCTAGTTCAGAAGATAGAATCGCTGTGGCAGCTTTTTGATTACGTGCTTGAACGTATGCTGATGGCGGCATGATCCCGATATCTACTTTGCCTGATGCCATAGCCTCAACGATTGTTGAATAATCTGTTGCTAACGTAACATTGACGTCACGTCCTAATTTTTCTGACAAATAGTTTGCGAAAGGTTTCGCTTTTGCTTCCATTGAGCCATCGTTGTTGGTTGGTACAAATTGTAATTCTAATGGCTTCGTATCATCCGCAGCTTTTTTATCGCCACCTGACCCACATCCTGTAAGTAACCCCACACTCAAACCAATAACAGATAGCAACCCTAACAATTTCGTTCTCTTTTTCACTCTTTCCATCCCTTCGCATGTCGATATTCCTAAAGTTGAAATTACTCTCCTACTTTAGCTATATCCATTGTATTTTAGTGGTGTAAATTTATCATAATAATGGCGTAAATGTTGTGTAAATTTTCTGAAATCCGCTTCATTATTATTTATGTAAATCAATCGTGCAATTGCCTGTTACTATTCAGTAAATTCTACTGTTTTTATCCTTAAAAATGAACGTAACAAACTAAATTTAGTATAGCATAAATCTCCTTTTTTTCTAGACTAGTTTTCATTTCTCTCTTATTTTATGGTCTGATCTATTTTTATTTTAAAGTAGAAAAAACCTTTATTACAAAGGTTTTTGAGTGTTTCGTACTATTTGTTGTTCTTCAATAACACTAAACTCTTGTTATCCTTTCATTCTTTGAATGTAGTCAAAAAAAGGGGGGCTATTACTCATAGAGTCTTGACCCAACCTCCTTTGATACAGAATAGACGATTGCTTATTTTTCCGGATACATTTGATCCGCTAATTTTTCAATTCCATCTAATGATTGGTAGCCATAACCAAACATATAATTATAATCCATCGCATAAACTTTTTTGTTTTTTATGGCTTTCATACTTGAAAGTTTTGGATTTTTCAAGACTTCATTGATCATTTTATCGCCAGAAATCCCTTCTTTCAACGTGCTCCAATCTGCTACAATCAAAACATCAGGATCTGTTTCAATCAATTTTTCTATACTGACTTCACCTTTTTCATCTCTGAAAACATTGTCTAGTTTCACCATTTTGAAAATGTCATTGAAAAACGTTTCATTATTTGCAGGATAAACATATAATTCAGCTGGATCTGTTGTATGAAGATAAGCAAACGTTTGGTCTTCTTTGATTTTCGTAAGTTTTTTCTCGACATTGGCTTGACGCTCTTTCAACTCTGCCTTGAATGTGTCTGCTTTATCCGTTACATTGAATACTTTGCCTAAATTATCGATATCATCATAAACAGAATTAAACGTGCCACCCGTTACAGAAGAATTCAATACGAAGGTTTTGATTCCCATTTCATTTAGCGTATCAACGGTACCGACACCCCAGTCTTGGTTATCAAACAGCCCCCCGCGTCCATAGATCAAATCTGGATCAACACTTAGCGCCATTTCTTTGCCAATATAATCGGTAGATAAATGATTCAATTCATTAAACTCTTTTTCGACTGCTTTATCAGGTTCGCCAAATACTGCACCGACACCAACAATTTTATCTTTTAAGCCTAAATGCAGTAATAACTCTGCTGCAGGTTGTGTATTCGCTAGAACTTTTTCTGGTGCTTTATCAAAAGTTTGTTCTTTCTTTTTCCAACTTTCCGCACCTTCTGCTTTCGTAAAATTTTGAACCGTTACAGGATACCCTTCACTTTGTTTTGTTTCAGCAGACTTTTGCTCTTTTTGACCGCAACCTGTTAAAATCGTTACCCCTATTAAACTAACAATAAGTGCTTTTTTCATTTTTTTCGCTTCCTCTACATATAAATTTAAACCTTGGGACTAGTCTAATGAATAAGAAAATCCTAAACCCCGGGTCACTGGATTTTGATAAATCGTGCATTTAACACCGTAAATCTCTTCAATCAAATTCGCGGTAAATAAGTCCGCAGGTTTGCCTTCCGCAATGATTTTCCCTGCCTTCATTGCATAAATATAATCACAATAATGAGCTGCGAGTTCTAAATCATGGAGTGCGGCTAAAACTCCGATTCCAAGATTTTTTACACAACTCAATATTTCAAGCTGATAGCGAATGTCCAAATGATTCGTCGGTTCATCTAAAATCATATAACTAGGCTGTTGTGCAATCGTCCGAGCTAAAATCACCCTTTGTTTTTCACCACCAGATAGTGACAAGAAGCTTCGCTCAGAATAGCTAGTTAAATTGGTCTTAGCTAACGCATCCATCACAATCTCATTATCTTCTTGTGTATCTGATTCTAATAACTTCTTGTGCGGCGTTCGCCCCAATAAAACCATTTGAAAAACACTTAAATCAAAATTTAATTCATTAAACTGATTCACTACACCTAATTTTTGAGCCACTTTCTTTTCAGAAACCGCTAAAAGATCCAACTCATCTAAAAATACACGGCCAGCTTGCGGTTTGATTCCTTTATATATCCCTTTTAACATCGTTGATTTGCCACAACCATTCGCTCCGATAATCCCCACAAATTGTTTTTTTTGTGTTTGAAAAGAGATACTTTTAACGATCGATTCTTGTCCGATCAAGATTTCTAAGTCGTTTACAGTTAATTCCATTGTTAGCCTCCGAAATTGTAGCCTTTTTTGACAATAATGTAGATAAATAACGGTGCACCGATCACGGATGTAATAATACCGATTGGCAGTTCTACACTTGGAATAATGACTCTTGAAAGCAAATCAGCCCAAATCATAAAGAGAGAACCTGACAAAGCGACAATCGGTAGCAACCGTTTATGATCTGACCCGATAAACCCACGGACGATATGCGGAATGATCAATCCTACAAAACCAATCATGCCAGAATACGCCACAATCACTCCTGTCAAAAGAGCAGACAATAGTAAATACAATTGACGATATTTGCTCAAAGGAACCCCCAAAGTAACCGCCGCTTCATCACCTAACAACATCACATTCAAGATACGATGTTGAAATAAAAAGAAACCCGTGATCACAACAACCATGATCGACAAAACGCTCAACTTATTCCAGCTTGCAGAAGCTAAACTCCCCATTGCCCAAAATGTTACAGTCTTCATGCCTTCCGCATTATTCGCAAGATAAACAATGAAGCTTGCTATTGAACTACAAAGAGCACCAATCACCGAACCGGATAGAACCAATTTAACCGAAGTCATGCGACCACCGATTCCCGACAAAATAAGCACACCAAATGCCGCAGCCATCGCACCAACAAATGCTCCAAAAGCTAACCCAAATTGAGAAAAAATACTTCCAGTACCAAATCCGACCAAAATCGCAAAAGTTGCACCCAGTGAAGCGCCCGAGGAAATGCCTAAGATATAAGGATCCGCTAACGGATTTTGAACAACAGCCTGCATCACAGCTCCAGTAATAGCCAACCCCATGCCCACAAAAACGGCTAAAATCACTCTTGGTGTCCGAACAAACCAAATAATATTGACCGCTGAATTACTCGCGATTCCATCAAGCGATCCAAATCTACCACCTGATATTTTGGTTAACAGAATTTGAAATACATCTTCCATAGAAATATTCGCTTGCCCATTGATCAACGAGTAAACAATTGAAAAGAAAATAAGTGCGATCAATACTAACAACATCAACGAAAAAAATTGCTGATTTTTCGTCTTGTTTCTTCTATCACTTGCCTTGATTACTTGCAAAAAAATACGCCTCCTGTGTATCAGAACTACTCATTGCCTTCACTCATTTCCGCTATTTTATCAGACAGTTGAGCTGTCCATTGATCTACCGATTTTCTCCGGCTTGTCGGGATTTTCATCGTTTCATCTATTGCACTGATATCAAGCAACCCGATAATTTGTCGCTCTGCTGTCACGCCAACAGCCTGTTTGAACTTCTCATCAAAAATAACTGGAATCGTCCGCCAAGTCACGCCGATTTGTTTTGACCAAGCAGCCAATTGAAAATTTTGAATAAACGCTGAAACAGCCCCTACTGCTTCCAAGTTCATTTTTTCACTTTCATGTGTAGGCGCTGTGACAATCAAGGTCAAAGGAACCGCTAGAAAATAATCACGTGTTCTTTTTTTGGCTGTTGCTAGATTTTGCTGATCATAGTGTGCCCATGTATTCAATCGATCATAGCTTTCCATGATTTTTTCAACAAATAGCTGACGATCTTGCGCAACATTGACGATAATGACTTCCCACGGTTCTTCTTTCGAATGATAAGGGGCATAACTTGAACTTGTTAATAGTTCATCTATAACTTCCATAGAGATTGCTTGATTGGATAATGTCCGAATCGTCCGGCGCTCTCTAATGGCTTGCTCAATTGAATCAATGTCCATCATTTTTCTCCTATTCTTTTATCCTTTATCTGTAGTATCATTTTAGAATAAACCATCGTAATAACTGACAATGAAAATCATTCTCAATTAGGAATTAAGAGTACCATTTCATTATTTTATTTGCAAGTCTCTTTTCTATTTTTAGATTAAAAAAATGAGGCTTAAACACAACTCTACGAGTCATATCTAAGCCTCAAGGAATCCGAATAAACGCTTGGAGCAGAAGTAATTACTTCACTTTGCTTCGGAAATAATCCCTTCTGTCCCAACCTTAACTTTTGTTGCATCCTTTTACAGTCCATAAAAATAGAATCTGTTCCCTTTTTAGTCGTCTAATTTTTTCTCCAAAACATCTCCTGTTTGAGCGTTGATTTTTACAGTCATCTCTTTATTTCCAGTTTGTACTTTTACTTCCCAATAAGTAACGGATAGGTCTCGTTCTAACGACCACTCGATTGCTGTTCCTTCTCCGACACTGTCTTGCGCAATTTTTGAGACATCTTCTAAAGATTTGATGTTCTTCAAATCTAAGGATTCATTCGTCTTTTCGACACCATTTTGTTCATCTTCATCTAATGTTTCTTCACGATCTTTTTTAAGATCGCCCGTTTCTGCATTGATTTTAACTTCATATTCCTTAAAATCATCTACACCTTTGATTTCATAATAATAGACACCAAATGAAGGATCTAACTCCAAAGAGGTGATTGATGTATTTGGGTATGCCTCATTATAAGCTTTGATTGCATCCTCTACACTTACATTTATCTGTATTTGTTTTTTCGTAGCGCTGTTTGACGTGCTACTAGAATTTTGCGTTGTTGATTGGCTCACTTCTGTACTCACTTTACTTTGTTGGTTTGTCTCTAACGACTTATCTGTCTTTGTACAGCCCGCTAGAGCAAAACTTAAACATAGTGTACCTACTACTATCATCTTTTTATTCATTTTATCCATCCCTTTCAATTTTCCATTTCTGATTTGCTTTACATTATTATTTTAGCAGGTAAATCCTATTAAAAAATAAATCAACATGAAAGTTAAATGAAGAAATCTTCATTTTACAAGCGTCACGACAAAACGAGTTCCTTTAGGCAATACATCTGTCACAGCGATGGCCCCTTGATATTTTTCAACAAGCTCCTTCACAATCGATAAGCCAATTCCTGTACCAAAAATCTCACTGGAGCGGGATTGATCCACTCGGTAAAAACGTTCAAATATTTTTGCTTTCTCCTCATCAGGAATTCCCATACCGGAATCTTCAACAATGAAGCGAATCGTAGCCTCATCAGAAAATAGTTCAACAGTGATTGTCCCAGCAGCATCTGTATATTTCATAGCGTTTTCCAGTAAGTTCCGTGCAATCTGATAAAAATGTTCTGCTTGCCCTTCAACAAAAATTCCTGATTCAATGTTAAGGATGACCTCTTGTGACATCATGACTTTCAGTTCATCGACTGTTTGTTGAATCATCAAAGATAAATCCACCGATTCTGTATCAACTTGTGTATCTAAACGGCCTAACAAAAGTAATTTCTCTACAAGTAATTCTAGTCGTTTTGATTCTTTATCCACATAATCAAGCGAGATTGGGATCACTTCTGGATGTGACACGCCACGGCGTTTGATCAAATTAACATGTCCGCGAATTGCAGCGATCGGTGTTCTTAGTTCGTGAGAGGCATCTGTGACGAATTGTTGCTCTCTTTTCAAATATATTCTTTGCTTCACTAGTAACTGATTGAACGACTTTGAGATATTTTGAACTTCCTGCGGTGTTTTTGGTATCGTTAGCTGTTGTTTAGAATCCGAGATATTCAGTTGATTGATTTCCTCATCCATGATCACCAATGAACCACTTAATTTTTTAGAAAAACGATGTGTTACCAGCGATCCAAAGACAATTACAGCCAACGTGATAAAAATCGTTAACGAAAAAATACGCCCAATCAATTCAAATTGGTCTTCCATATCTATTAAAATCGTTACTTTTGCCCCTTCCTTTTTAAAACTTTCATAGTAGTAAGGCTCGATTTCACTTGTCCATAAAATACGGTCAACTAAAATGAATTGTTTCAACTGGGGAAATTCCTGAAATACCTCTTCGGCATCGTCGGAAGAATAAATGACTTCCCCAGAGTTCAACTGAACGTAAATGAGATAAAGAGAACTGTCCTTTGAAGTATTTTTCACTAGAACTTCTTGCCATTCTTTAGCCTCTTTTGCATCACTATTTTTTAAAGAATCTTCCAACAATTCTGCCTGTTTTTCCGTTGATTCGTATAGTTCTGCTACTGTAATGCCCATAATCGCTAGACTTAAAATTAGTACAGCAGAAATAAGTAATCCAATAAAACGAATGGTCAATTGAAATTGTGTTGTATTTTTTCGTTGTTTGAGTGTCGTTTTAATTTTTTTCATTATTCATCCTCAATACATAACCTACTCCTCGAACCGTTTGTATCAATCGGCAAGATGAATCATGGTCCATCTTATTTCTTAGTGAACGTATATAGACATCTACAGTGTTCGTTTGCCCAAAATAATCATATCCCCATACTGCATTCAATAGTTCATCCCGTGAACGTACTTCTTCTGGATGTTTGATTAATTCTGCCAGTAACTCAAACTCTTTTTGAGTCAATTGAATGTCTTCATTATATCGTTTGACTACTCGTTTCGTTATATCTAAGGTTAAATCACCATACTGAAATAGTACAGGTTGTTGCTGAAGTTTCTGGAATTGTTCTTGGCGACGAATAATCACTCTGATTCTAGCCAATAATTCTTCGATATCGAATGGTTTTGTAATATAATCATCTGTCCCAGCATCCAATCCAGTAATTTTATCTGTTACTTGGTCTCTGGCGGTCATCATAATAATCGGGACTTGGCTCGCTCGACGAATCCTTCTAGCAACTGTGATTCCATCATATTTTGGCAACATCCAATCTAATAACAGCATCGTGATTTTTTCTTGATTTTGTTCATATAGCTCTAATGCTTGTTCACCATCCGCTGCGTGTAGTACTTCATATCCTTCAAATCGAAGTTCTTCCGAAATAAAATTAGCTAGACTCGCTTCATCTTCCACTAATAAAATGACTATGTCCTTCATTTTTCCACCCGCCTTTTTGTATAGAGTACCCAGTATTTAAAGCGAGGTCAATCAAATCATGATGAAAATTTTTTCATTTATTAGATTCCGCTAAAAGTTCTACTATGTAAAAAAAAAGAAGCCAAAAATTCAGCCTCTTTTTTGCTAATTAATTTTACGTAATTGGAAATATGCAACAATTTCGCCAATTCCCATAAAAATCAAAATACCACCAAATAATTGGAAAAGTACCAGTAAACTACTAAATGGATTAAACGTTAATACTAATCCAGCAATAATCAAAACTACACTATAAATCAACATCGGCATCCAACTAACATTGACATATGTTCGTAAGTTTACGGATTGAATCGCACGAGTCACGCCAATAATCACGATCATAAGACCTAGGAAAATCGGTAAAATACTTACGATTCCCTTCGCAAAAACAAGCACGATTCCTGCAATCACTAATAAGACGATTCCACCTAGAAAACTCATTCCATAGGTACCGGTTGCTTTTTTGACTTTAACACCATCGTAAAGATTTAATACACCGCTGATTGCAATATAAGCTGATATAAAGTAAACAGCGACTTGGAACACACTCCTAGGATTGATCACAATCAACAATCCAAAAATCATATAAACAATTCCTCGTAATAATGCATATTTCCTTAATTGTTCCATCACGTTATTCATTCATTTCCCTCCACTACCGTTTTACTTGTCTCCATTTATATTGTATAGAATTTTTTTAAATAAGACGAGCAATATGAATCAGTAATTGTTATTTTGGAATCTTAGGTAGTGTCTAGCTCTATACAGAGCTAGACGAGTACAAGGAAATCGATAGCGTAGACTGTACGAGCATTTCAATCCACTAGCTCTATACAGAGCTAGACCGCAATCTGCAAAGCTACATTGATCGATGGCAGATTTCAATCCACTAGCTCTATACAGAGCTAGACTTGTTTTGGAATCCGCAAAAGTCAACTTACCAACAATTTCAATCCACTAGCTCTATACAGAGCTAGACTATACAACAAATAGACTATAAATCACCACTAATTATTTCAATCCACTAGCTCTATACAGAGCTAGACAGTCTTTGCCATCCGCTGACCCACTTGTTAAGAGCATTTCAATCCACTAGCTCTATACAGAGCTAGACATATGATTGCTTCACGTGGGATCGTGCTAACGTCTATTTCAATCCACTAGCTCTATACAGAGCTAGACCTACGGATTCGAAGTGAGCCAAGCCTCGCTCTGCTATTTCAATCCACTAGCTCTATACAGAGCTAGACTTAGATATCAGATTTCTCTATCAAATGACAACAAGTATTTCAATCCACTAGCTCTATACAGAGCTAGACATCTTGTTTTGGCTGAATCGGGACATTCTCAACAGATTTCAATCCACTAGCTCTATACAGAGCTAGACCATCTGACAGCTCGCTATCATCGATGTCAGGCTTGTTATTTCAATCCACTAGCTCTATACAGAGCTAGACGCTGTTCACGTTAATCAAGCCATCCTCTTTGCTGAATTTCAATCCACTAGCTCTATACAGAGCTAGACGAGGAGGGGTTTCATGGATCAAATAATAATATTGGATTTCAATCCACTAGCTCTATACAGAGCTAGACTCATGATTAAACACTAAATTGCTTTCCAAATATTATTTCAATCCACTAGCTCTATACAGAGCTAGACACGGTATTTTGAGATTTAAAAGTGGGTTGCTTTTATTTCAATCCACTAGCTCTATACAGAGCTAGACCCAGATAAAAACGATAGTAATCGATCACGTTGGGCTATTTCAATCCACTAGCTCTATACAGAGCTAGACTTGATGTGATAGCTCACATATTTAGTTTTATGCCAATTTCAATCCACTAGCTCTATACAGAGCTAGACGTTTTGACGAGTTAGCGGGTAAAGTTGCAGTTTTAATTTCAATACACTAGCTCTATACAGAGCTAGACATCCACCAGCAATCAAGGCATTATAAACAGCACTTATTTCAATCCACTAGCTCTATACAGAGCTAGACGTTTATCTGGTGCTGATATTTTTAACGTAATACCATTTCAATCCACTAGCTCTATACAGAGCTAGACTCAAAATAATTGTCAGAAGAAACCGTCAAAGTTATTTCAATCCACTAGCTCTATACAGAGCTAGACATGCTGTTGACAAAGCAGAAAGATTAGTTTCAGCAATTTCAATCCACTAGCTCTATACAGAGCTAGACATGGCAATTGATTAATAGCTAGGATATAACGACATAATTTCAATCCACTAGCTCTATACAGAGCTAGACCTGCACTGCATGGATAGCGTCGTATACATCTGCTATTTCAATCCACTAGCTCTATACAGAGCTAGACTCAGGTTTCTTTTGAACCTCTGTAACGATTGCAATTTCAATCCACTAGCTCTATACAGAGCTAGACCTTCGTGGTTGAGCAGTCCCTTGACGTTCTCAAGATTTCAATCCACTAGCTCTATACAGAGCTAGACAGATTTTCTAAAAGAAGCTAAACCAGCCACCACCATTTCAATCCACTAGCTCTATACAGAGCTAGACTGCAATGCGGTATCAATTCGGGGATATTTTGGAGATTTCAATCCACTAGCTCTATACAGAGCTAGACTAGCTCTCCTTCATACTTCACTATGTCTCGGTCACATTTCAATCCACTAGCTCTATACAGAGCTAGACAGCAAGCCATACAACTTTCCACTTCTAAACCGAGATTTCAATCCACTAGCTCTATACAGAGCTAGACTTTATCTGCTTCTTTATCTTCTAACTTAAAGCCATATTTCAATCCACTAGCTCTATACAGAGCTAGACATTTAGGTAAACCGTGGATTCCTAAAACAGGTGGTATTTCAATCCACTAGCTCTATACAGAGCTAGACGATATATATAATAATGCTCTTCCAGATAATTGGACATTTCAATCCACTAGCTCTATACAGAGCTAGACAATGTGTTAATCTTTTATCGTTTAGTTGGTTAGTTATTTCAATCCACTAGCTCTATACAGAGCTAGACAGCCATATTATTTTCACCTCCTTATGTTTCACGTATTTCAATCCACTAGCTCTATACAGAGCTAGACAGCCATATTATTTTCACCTCCTTATGTTTCACGTATTTCAATCCACTAGCTCTATACAGAGCTAGACCTAAAAATGTGGATTTATATGTGGATGGTTCACCAATTTCAATCCACTAGCTCTATACAGAGCTAGACTGCTTTAAAAATAAGATTTTACCCTTTAAACGGAATTTCAATCCACTAGCTCTATACAGAGCTAGACTACGAAAAAGCAGAGACGGCAAGAGGTTGAGGTATTTCAATCCACTAGCTCTATACAGAGCTAGACAAGCCAATCAAAACAAAATGTTGTTAACGGAAATATTTCAATCCACTAGCTCTATACAGAGCTAGACATGTTGGGAGCCGGACATTATAGATAAGGAGTTTAATTTCAATCCACTAGCTCTATACAGAGCTAGACTCGTTTTAGACTAAACCTCTTTGTTTTTCACAAAATTTCAATCCACTAGCTCTATACAGAGCTAGACATGGATGAACTCTGCAGCAATTGATAAGTCTTTATTTCAATCCACTAGCTCTATACAGAGCTAGACGTTCAAGCACTAATGTATTTGCACTAGTACGACCAAATTTCAATCCACTAGCTCTATACAGAGCTAGACATGATATTGGTAAATAAATTGGTGCTTTACTCATCTATTTCAATCCACTAGCTCTATACAGAGCTAGACGTTCAGTTATCTCTGGTGTAATACCTTTCATAATATATTTCAATCCACTAGCTCTATACAGAGCTAGACGACAATCATGATAAACAAAACTTTAACTCGTGGTATTTCAATCCACTAGCTCTATACAGAGCTAGACACCGTACTCTGATTTTGTCGGTACTCCAGGAGATATTTCAATCCACTAGCTCTATACAGAGCTAGACTATAAATTTTGTGTTAAAACCCATTGTTTACATTATTTCAATCCACTAGCTCTATACAGAGCTAGACGTATTAATGTATCAGAGACACGAACCGTCACTATATTTCAATCCACTAGCTCTATACAGAGCTAGACCGTGAAAACAGCAAAAATATATGACATATTCTTACTTTCTCACAAAAAAATACTTTGAAAATTAAATTCACATGAGAAAAAAGCTTTTTATTGATCAAAAATGACGAAATTATGGTGCGGATCCCCCAGTGATTTCATGAGCACTTGGGGTTCGCACCAATTTTACTTAAAATATCAAAGGAGCTTCTACATCAAAGCTTTCTTTTGCACCAATATGCTCTATTTTATTTTGATAATTATTCCCTAATCTATAAATACGTAAACTATCTAATTCTTCATCAATTAAATCAATCAACTCTTTTTTTAAGCGAGTTAACTCCGTTGCATCAACAACACACTCAAAAACAGAATTCTGAACACGCTGTCCATAATCTTGGCACTTTTTTGCTACCTTTCTCAAACGGCGAGTTCCATTCTTCGAGCTTGTCGCGACATCATAAGTGATCAACACTAACATACTTTTCACCTACTTCCATAAGAACGGTGGATAACCATCTAAATCATCTCTTAAAAAGCGACTTAATAACAATGCCTGAGCGTAAGGAACTAATCCCCAATTGATTTTCTCACCTAAAAATGGATGCTGAATTTGTTCTTGTTTCTTCTCTTGCCATTTTTGAAAAAAGATACGCCTACCATCATCCGTCAAAATGACTGCACCACTTTCTTTTTTGACAAAATGCTTTTCGGTCACCATTTTCTTATTAATCAACGTTAAAACAAAACGATCCGCATAAATGCCTCGCAACTCTTCCATCAAATCTAGTGCTAAAGAAGCTCTCCCCGGTCGATCTTGATGCATAAAGCCAACATAAGGATCCAGTCCAACCGTTTCTAATGCAGCAGCACATTCTTGCGCTAACAAAGTATAAGCTAAGGAAAGCATGGCATTTACATTATCCAAAGGTGGTCGGCGGTTTCTACCATAAAAACCGAAATCACTTTTTTGCTGTAAAATCATTTGATCAAACAATAGAAAATAACGATTTGCTGCTTGTCCTTCGATTCCTCTTAACGATTCTAAATCGCCAACTTGGCGGATAGCTTCAATGTATTTTTTTAATTCTCCGGAAATTTGTTTAAACCGTTCGACATCAATTCTCATCGGATTTTCTCTCGTCATCCGTTCCAACATCCAACGTTGATTGTACAATTTACCAATAATAAAATGACGAGCAATTGCCAAACTTTCTGTTTCACTATCCGATAGACGATATTGCTTTTTCCGCAATGTGACATTACCAGTTGTGCCGCCAGTCACTCGACTGCCAAACTTACCAGAAGTCGTTAAAAAGGTTATGCCTATATTTTTTTCAGCGCATTTACGCATCAACGCTGGACTAGCACCTAAATAACCAGAAGTGACAATCGCTTCTATATTATGAAGTGGAACTCTATTTTTCTGTTCATCAATTTTGACCACAATATTCTCACCGTCTAAAGCTAAATAGGCATCTCGGGTTGTTACAAATAAGGTATTCAACAGTTTTTTCACTCGCATAACCTCCGATCTAAGTAACCTTTAACGGTTTGAACATTCATTAATTTAGGTAAACAGATATTTTGTAGGGAACATTTTTTGCAAAAGTTTCCAGTTTTTACCTTTGGTGTATAGCGTCTGGTCCAGTACTGATGCATTTCTGCTACATTTTTTTGTAATTCTTCTCGTAAAGCAGGTGTAATTTCGATTTCTTCTCGGCGTTTCGTTTCATGATAATATAAATATCCTTTAGGTACTTCACAGACTAACATTTCTTCTAAGCAAACGGCTTGAGCTGTTAATTGTAATATATCACTAAGCTCTTGTTTGGGTTTACCATGCTTGTATTCAACTGGTACAGGTAAATAAGTTCCCGTTTCTCCGTTTAATGTTACACCGTTTGGATCTTGCACAAATTCCACCACATCACAGATTCCAGTAATTCCTAAAGTTGGTGAATGGATCGGCAATGCGCGAACAATCAAACGATCTTTGCGCTTTTCACGAATTGTTGGTTGATCGGCTTTTTCATGTAAATACTGACCTTCCAACGTCAGCACATTTTCTTGCCATTGCTGTTCAATATGAATCAATGCCCACTGACGACGGCAAAAGAGGAAATGTTGAATCCCTGAGATCATCAAATAATCTTGTTCATCGTACATGTCACAAACCTTCGATAACCGTTAACTCGATTCCTTCTAGTGGTTCCACGGTGACTGTATAATCGTCAAATGATTTTGCACGATCAACTTCAGGAATTTTTTCGATTTTTACTGAGCGATGGACTTTCGCGGATGATGCTTTGCCCATTTTGCTTGGGTGTTCCCACCAGTAAACCTTTTCGACTGCCATACTGCCATCTGGACGAGCGGATGATGCATCGTTTTCGAAAAGAGTGGTTAGGGCTTCTTTGATTTTTTCTGCATCTGCCTCGGTAAAACCTGTTTTTTCTGCTAGTTGGACGTTGATGCTGCCGTTGAAGACATAGACGCCAAAATCTACGAAATGTTTGGTTCCCATGGTGTCTGAGCCTTTTTTATCACCAGTAACAGAATTCACACTTTTTGTAATTTGCATCGTGTTGATGTCAATTGGATCTATACTGACAGCTGTTTGTATCGAAACCGGTCCACGAACACCAACAGACAAATCAGAGCCTTTAAAAGCAAATACTTGTCCAAAACTTCTAGTATCCATAAATGTTTTACAAGCGACTTCTGCGTAACGATCTGCATCTTTTTTCTTGTCTTTAATGATTGCTTCTAGTTCTTCGACTGCATCTGCTCGGTCTTTCAAACTTTTAAATCCATCATCTGCACGGTCATCAGACTGAACAAAAATATGTTCACCTAAGTCTTGCAGTCGATTACGAATTTTACGTTTGATTGCGACATCTGATATTTCACCAAAACCATCAAAATTTTGTCGTGGGCGATTCCCGTTTAATGGATCACCGTTTGGGTTGGCATTTGTTACTGAAACAATTACTTTAAAATCAATTTTATTTTCTAGTGTACTCATTGTTTATTCCTCCGTTTTATCTTTTTTATTTTCTAGTTCGTATTTTTGACTATAGTACCCTAATAGATACTTACCATTTAGATGTTCATCATTATACTGACTTATCTCAAATTTATTTCCTATTTCTTTCAATATATCTTGAAATTTTTTACCATTTCCCCACAATCTAGATTGATAAGGGATTAAATTTTGTTGAATAATTTTCCAAGTAGTTTCTGGATGCATACTAAAAGCGTTCATATAGCGAATTGCATTTGTTTGTCTACTTCCCAACTTCCCATTTGCTGCTAAGGCATCTTCCTCTAATTTATCTGCTACAGCTAACATTCTGCCAAATAAATAACTTCTCTCTGTCTCATTTTTATCTAACGCCACATTTCTTTCCTCCTTTTTGAAATTAAAGTGTTTATTCATTACCGCACACGCAATGCTCAACGTTTTTTGCCATTCCCAATTTTCTATACCAACTGGATTGGATGCCCGTTTTAATAAACTTTGAACAATATTTTTAGGAATCATTCGACCATCTATAACGCAAGGAAATAATTGTTCCACAGTGTTTTTAACTAAGGTTTCATTCCCTCTTGCACCATAAACTGCTTCTGCAATATCTCTTAGCGCAGGTGCGCCCCAAAACGTATACCGCTGCTTATTCTTACTACCATAAGTATGCCGCCAAAAACACGTTTGATGCCACTGCTCAAAGCGTTTAAAATAGTCCACATGTTGAATTGAACGATAATATAAAATCCCCATTCGCCCAGGTGTTGCTGCATCTAAAATCATGATATAAATAGGTGCATCACGAGTTAAATCCTTTTGATACCCTCTCATTGCTTGCTGAAATAATTCTGCAAACTGTTGTGCTGTTGTTTCTGCAGTAACAACCTCGGTTTCTTCTGGAAATAAATTTGCAAATACATCCATACTCGATTCTTCTGGTGATGGAACAGCCAATTGCGTTTTACCCCAAACCAAAAATACACGCCCGTCTAAAATAAATCCTTGCTTACCAATCAACCATTTCAGCGCATTATGTGCTTTTTGTGAAGCCTCATAACTAATCATTGCTACTTGGTTTTTATCTGAAAATCTACCTCTAAATGTAAAATTTTGTAGATCATTTCCTGAAATAATTTTGGCCATGTCTCCGCCGTAGCGAACTTTTGATGGATGATTTTCAGTAATTGGCAATTGTTGCCCCGTCACATAATCTAACCCCGCTTCTGGAAGATTCTGACTATAGTACTGAACATAAGATTCAATCACAGATAAATCTTGCCACACTTCATCGGTTATTATTTCTGCATCATACACAGAAAAACGAACAAATGTTGAAAATTGATCGCCAGCAAGAACTGAAAAAATCTCTGGTTTTTCTCCAAATTCAGCTTCCAATTCTTTTTTCCATTTTGGAATGAGTTGGTGATCTTTAGCAAGTAATACTCGTTCTTCAACCAGATCGCTGATTAATGTTCCTTTTTCTAAATAGGTGAAAATCGCTTGTACTTTTGGATGGGCTTCTGGAGACTGACACCACTCCCTAAGGTTTCCCATGTATGTTTCATACGAATTATTCCCTTTTTTGTAAATACCACCATAAGATTCAAAATCACCAGCTACATACTGCAAGCCATCATGTATCCCGTGCGGTGTCGGTTTACTTGTTCGTCCTGCGGATTCAATCGTTACCGGAATCACAGTTGGCGCATCTTCTTTAGGAATTACTTTCGCTTCATAAAATTCTCCTTGAGGTGTTACTCGAACTTCAATTTGGGCATTTTGATAAGCATGAGCAACTGGTAAAAGAACGATTTCTTTTCCCCATGATGTTCTAATCGGTTTTCCAACTAAGTCTTGATTTGCTTCGTAAGTTTGATATAGGTCATACAGCCAACTCATTCCTCCCCCTCCAATACTTCAGTTAATTGATCGACAGATTCGATTTCATTAAAAGTGAAAGGTTTCATCTGCATGCTTTTTAATGGTCTAATCAGTTCACATGTTTCAGGACGTAGAAAATGAATCACACCATTCTCCATAATCGGTTGCCATAACCGAACTGCTAATTCATCTTTTCCAGTTTCATCTGGATAGGATAATCCATGAACCATCGTTCCAAAATGAAGTTCCCCATAATGATCGTAAAAGCCTTCTGACTCACCGAAATCTACAGGTTCTACGTAGCCTTGGCATTCTCTAGTACCTAGGAAAATATCTCTTCGGCCTCCCGCTTTGATTGCTCGTTTTAAAATTTGAAAATGCTTATGTTCATTCCAATCTTGTTTTAAATCTGGTCGATATTGATTAAATTCAAAATGCACCTTCACTTCATAACACGGCTGTTTTAAATACGTGTAATAGGCTAAATCACTGGCGCTACTATCATTGTATTTCATAGGACGAATGCCTTTTGATTCCATTTGAATAGGATTAACAATCCGAACTTCGTCAACATAATACGTAATACTCGGCTTCCAATAAATCGACTCTGTGATTCCTTTTAATGCCTGATATGTGGGTACTTGATAGGTCATTTTTTCCCCACCCATTTTTGTGACAGGATCAGTGAATAACGCATACTCACCATAAACTTTGAAACTTACCTGATTTCTCACTGCTTTTCCTCCATTCATTAAAAAATAAGTTCGTCACTTGCTGCTAAAGCTGTTGGATCAGTTCCAAATTCATTTGAATATGAATTTTCGGTCAAAGCAAAAATATTCCCATTATACAGAGGAAAAATAGCACCGTTTTTGTTCAATTCTGTTATTTCATAGTCAAATAAATTCACCATGTATTGTTGTGCTTCTTTTATTAACGGTACAACCTCATTCGGGGATAATTCGCCATTCAAATCTTCGATGATTCTTGCTCCTTGGGCATTGTCTTTTTTATAAGGGACAAGAACGGATGTCGTAAAATCTTCGATTACTTCAAAATGATGACCTATTGTTTGAGGACTACTACCTAATACTAATCCCAATTTTTTCCGATGCTTGTCAAGATATTGTTGAGAAGCATTTTTTTGGTTCCCAAGCAAGGGAAATAGCGTTAACGAACTTTTTTTGACGGGATACACAAGCTCATTTTCAATCTTTTCATGATTATAATAACGTTCAAAATAGCTAGTTTGTGCTTTAGCGGAAAGTAATTCTCCGTCATATAATCTTGGTTGCTCATTATTATCTTTTATCATTCGTTCTGTCACTTCTTTTCCCACCGAAATTTCTTTTAAACGGGAGAGTTTTTCAAGTTCTGATGAAACATTGACGAGATAAACTGCTTGTTTTCCAGCTTCTCCATTTCGATTACAACGACCTGCCGCTTGCGCCATTGAATCTAATCCTGCTGTAGAACGAATCACTGACTCAAAACTGATATCTACCCCTGCTTCAATCAGTTGTGTTGTGATGCATACTATTTTTTGATCTTTTTTAGTATTTTTAAGTTGCTTTCTTAATTCTTTTAGAATATCTTTTCGATGAACTGGACACATCGCTGTACTTAAATGAAAGATTTTTACATTACTAAGTGAGCGTTCTTTTAATTCTTGATACATTTTCAGAACAGCTGATTTTGTATTTAATATCATTAACAAACTATTTTTTTCTTCCAAAATTTCCTGACTAAAATCAGCTAACTCGTTTAATGACCACGCGCCATTTTTCAGTTTTCCTACAAGATCTACACGCTTAAATGACTTTTCTATCTCCGATAAGTTCTGAATCATCTCACCATCTTTTTCAAGTTCTTTGGGTAATTTATCTAATGAAGGTTGTGTTGCGGTACACAAAACACTGGTTGTTTGTCCGTGATTTTTTAAATAGTTCAAAGATTCCGTAAACATATGAGTACATTTGATTGGAACGCCTTGTGCTTCATCAAAAATAATCACTGCATTTTGTAAATTATGAAATCGTCTTGGATTTCTAGTCCCACGACTATAAATAACGTTAAGAAACTGTACCATTGTTGTAAAAATGATTGGTGAATCCCAATTGTCTTTCATTAATTCCTGCGTTTGTTCTAATAACTCTGATTCATCTTCTTGATCTACTCTTTCTTCTGTAAATACATTGGAATGATGTTCTAGGATATGCTGATCATCCTCTAGGATATTCCGCACGACTTGAGCATTCTGTTCAATAATTGTAGTGAACGGGACAACAAAAATAATTCGATCTTTGCTATGTTGAAGAGCATGTTTTAAAGCAAAACGTAAACTTGCTAACGTTTTACCTCCTCCAGTCGGGATCGACAGACTATAGATTCCCGTTGGTTGTTCAGCGAAATGCTTACATGTTTCAGACATTTCTGTTCGTAACTGATTGATAGCTGTTTTCGATGCGGATTTCTCCAATTCTTCAATATGCTCTTCTAAATGTTGCTGATAGTTTTTCAGTAAAGTGTGCGTATCTACTTCTACACTTTCTTCTTCTCGATGTGCTTCAAACAACATGGTGTTGGTTCGATCTGCATCAAGTAAACAGCTATAGACAAATTTTAGTAGAAAAAAGTAAGCGTGTTCCGTTTTTATGTTTTGATGAAATTGTTCGATTTCTTTACTCGCTACTCGTAAATCGCGCTGAAATTCAGCTTCTGATTTTACCTCTTTAAAAAATCGTTCTTTCATTAAATCATACTCTGGAATTGTTTTTTCTACTACTCGTTCTAAATAAACAGAGCGCATATCGTCTGGTTTATAAAAATCTTGTAGCCCATTACTACTATGATGGGAGATAATCGCATCGCCAATAATTTCAGCGAGGAATAATTGAAATGGATTCACTTCTTCTTGATGTAAATACTCAAACAGTAACTTACCGCCAGCTGTTGAATGATCCACACTACCTCGATTAACACTGTTTGGGTCTTTTACAGCTTGTCTTAAATAATATTGAAATTCGTCAGAGTACTTGCCGAAATCATGAAGAAGACCAGCTAAATAGCAAGTCTTTTCTAAATTGAATTTTTTCCCCCAGTGACCACTTAGTTTTGCGCTATTTTTTAAATGATTTTTTAATAATTGCTCTTCTCCATCCAATTCCCTAATATGTGCTATAAACATACCAAAACTCCTTAATTGTCGTCTAAATGTCTTAAATGTATTATATCATTCCAGAAAAAAATAGCGATATTTTTTTCAATATCACTCCTTGGTTTTTCTAGCGATAATCTGCCAAACAAAAATGCCAATAATTAAAATCACTAGGACATATCCTTCTATATACATTGTGGCAACTCCTTTTAATTCTTCTTTTATGTATTTTGTTCTTTGTAAGAAAAATCCACTGTTCTATATCATTTTATCCTTTAAGAAAGAAATAGTAAATAATAAATTAATATATACCGACTAAAAGAATTTTTTACACAAAATTTTATGCTATAATATTCTGTAAACACTGATTAATTAATGTCGTAATCTATAGTAAATTTTAGAATGCGTGGATTGAAATTTTTAAGTATTATGTCTTTGTACGTAACTACAAGGAATAGCCTAGGATAACTACTATCCAGGCTTTTTTTGATTTATTTTTGTTAAATAACAGTATGAAAAAATGACTCAGATATTTTATGTCTCTTCTAAATAAAAAACAATAAGCCATTGAGCTCATCTCTTTTATGCGATACATATCTACATCACAAAAGAAAAAGCGAGCATTTTAGCTTAATAAACAAAAAATAATCGACCACTCTAAAAAAAGTTTTGTTATTTTTCCTTATATATAAGGAACCTAATTTCCCTGTTATTTAATCCCTTCCCTCAAAAAAATTCATTGTGAACAAGCCACTCTTTCTGTATAATAAAACGCATAGGATAGAAATAACTAACATTAAAAATAAATAAATTGGCTCTTCGTGGTCTGGCGCCAACCAAACCAGAAGCCTTGTTTAAACAGCAATCCCTGTAAAACAATTTTGCCAATAGCGTAAGAATCCATCTATTTTTGTTGAACACTGTTATAGTGACGACACATTTTATAGTTTCTTTATCTTGCCTATTTGTAGACGATTACAGGTCACCTGTGGATCGTCTTTTTTTGTTTCTATCCTATAAATTTTGAGAAAAAGAAAAATAGGCACTTCATTGTTCGGCGCCAACCGTTCAATGAAGCCCTGAATAGAAAGCAATCCCTCTCTATCCAAGTTGCCCATTTACCAGTACCGTAGCACTAGCTTCTTTATTGTACCTAATTCTTGTAAGAATTTCTAGACACTTTTTGAATTTTTCTCTGTTTACACAAAGAAGTTCCCTACATACTGGCATAATTCAACAATAGAGACGGACAGCTTTCCACTTTTTCTTTCGCTCTACATACAAAAATCAAACAAAGAGAAAAGGAGCATTACCTTGAAAAATTCCGCCATCTGCATTAAAACTGTCCCGTATCAAGAGATTCTAAATCTTCGAGATTCACTCGAACGTTTAGAATCTTGGAAAGAACCATTGGAAGTTCTTGAAAAATATTTTACCAATCCAACAACACCAATCAATAAAAAACAGGTCGTTAAACAGTATTACGCTAGTGCCAAATTATTTGAAATATTTAATAAAGAATTTGAGTTATTGATAGCAGAGTCGCAAAAACAATTGGCTATTATTACACAAAATCAAAATAGTTGATTAAAAAAATGAAAGGAATGATCTTTTGCGTATTTAGATAGTGTCAGGAACAAAAATATGATTGGACTATTTTAAGTCACATTAAAAATAGGAGGGATTATGTTGAATTTACTAAAAGCAACAAAACAAGGAGAGAGAATTGTTATTATCTTTCCAAAAAAATTAGCTATAAAAGAAAATCAAGAATTCTACTACTATAAAAATAAAGAAGGAATTATTTCATTTATTCCAAAATAGAACGTCTTTCTCGCAAAACAATTCATTAAAAGTTTTAATAGGCGCTTGCTTTCAAGTAGTTTTCGTATAAAAGCGGAAGACCTAGAAATGAATACTATTTTCTAAGCCTTTCGCTACTATTACTGATAAACAGTTTTCCTATGCAAAATCACTGTGATAAAAATTGTTATTATCTTGTCCTATCACGATAAACAACCTGTCCACTTATCATTTTACTGATTATCGTAATATATTTACATACATTTTGGATTGTTCCGCTACTAACAAACACCTTACTTCTCAATCCCATAATCAATCTCAATAACCAAGTTGTCTCCATCTAAAAAATACTTGCCCGTACCTTGAATTCCTGAAAGTTCTTCCGTTCCAGTGTTCTCTTTTATCACTAATTCATTGTGCGGAAGTCCCTTTTCAAAAGTCCCTCGTTCTTCTAAGACAAACGTGCCTTTGCGGCCTTTTAGCACCCCTTCAAAGAACAGATACCCTAAATAGGTTGCTTCTGATAGATGAGGGTTTTCTTGATTGTACTGCGAGTAATGCAACAAATAATCTGCTTTGAAACTGCCTGTAATTTCTTGTAAGGCTTTATACCAAGCAGAAGCTTTCGCCACTGGTTGTTCAGTCGGGATATCTGCCAATAATTCTTCCTCCCATGAAACAAGCTCAAAGGTACTTTTAGCCAACATGATCCTCACCTGCATTTCTTAATTCTTGTTTGATTGCTTCATAGTAACCTAACTTGTAAAAGTTATACCATTGTTCCACTTCTTTTTCAGGCATTACTTGAAGTGCCAACAAAATTTCTCTTGCAAACTCTAAATGCCCAGTTCCATTAGCTGTAATCAGGTTGTTTGCTCTTATTGCTTGAACTTCTAAATAGTGATTCCCACCAGTATAACGCGCGCCAGCGTAATCTTGTAAGTCTTGTAATTGGTTACTTGTATGCTTGTGATCATTTAGTAACCCTAGACTTCCCAGATAGACAGTCGCATCACAAATCGCTGCAATCACAGCACCTTGTTGCTCCGCTTTGGCTACTAAAGCATCGACTTCTTTGGCTTTATCCGTTCGCCAAGATTTTCCACCAATTAAAATCAACGCAGCAAACTCTTTTTGACACGCTTCGGCAAGCGTATAATCTGGTAATGTCGAAAAACCGCCCATTGAATGAATCGCTTGTTTTTCATTTGAAACAGTTTTAACCGTGAACCCCTCTTGCTGATTCAAGACTGCTGCGATCGATGCTGCTTCCCAATCTGCATAATCTTCTAATAATACAAAAAACACTTCTGTCATGATTTATTCCTCCTTAATTTAAAAGCGAAGCGGGCTCGTTTAACTCTGACAGGAAAATAGGAAAATCTAACTGAGGTGCTTTTTGCCTCATTTAGATTTTATCTTTTTCCCGAAGAGTTAGCCCGCGTAGCTAGATAACATACGGTAACAACGTTCCGCTATGCTACACCTTGTACTTTTCAACATCTTAATAACATGAGGAAGCAACGTTCCTTTCAGTCACCTTGTACCAATCAATATCAACTCATAACTTCGTTGTATTTCTTGGCATGTTTCAAAGCAAAAGCGAAGCGAGCTCGTTCAGCTCCGACTGGAAAATAGGAAAAATCAATTGTGGTGCTCTTTACCACAAACTATTTTTGTCTTTTTCCTAAGGAGCTAGCCCGCATAGCTAGATAACATTAAAAGCGAAGCGAGCTCGTTCAGCTCCGACTGGAAAATAGGAAAAATCGATTGTGGTGCTCTTTACCACGAACTATTTTTATCTTTTTCCTGAGGAGCTAGCCCGCATAGCTAGATAACGGTAACAACTTCCCGATTTGATGGAAAAAGGATAAGCTAGATACCTGTTGGAGTTCATCATACAACAGAAGTGTGACAACTGGTTGTCAGCTTTTGTAAAGAAAATACATTTCTTCGATTTTCGCTTTGACTGCCTCTACTATGCTCCGCGGTTCAACAACTCGTACCTTATCTTGTAAACGTAAAATGAAATCGACCGATTTTTTATGATTTATCAGTGGAAATACAATCGTTCCAGTAGTTGATTTCTTTTCATGCTCCTGAAAAAATTCTGCCCCTAGTTTATCAATCAAATATAATTTATCTTTTTGCTCATAAGTTAAGACGATTTGCTGAACGTCTGGCGATACCATCGCTTCTAAATAATCAATTTCAGACTCTCTGGTTAGCTCTACAGGGTCTAGTGGTCTAGATTCAAATCTCTCGCCTAACAGCGCGTATGTTTGAATCCTTGTCAGTTTAAATAAGCGAAACGCCTTTCTTTTTAAACAAAAACCATACAGATACCAATGTGAAGCTTTAAAAATAAGCTTATAAGGCTCTATTTCCCTTTCAGAATAGCCTTTCTTGGAATGGTATTGAATCACAATGATTTGCTGTGTTGCTATCGCTTGTCGTAAATCATCTAATTTATTTTTTCCGTCATTTGGTTTATACCAAGAAGATAGATCGATCAACAAATCACTTTGCGGCTGTTGTACCTTCGTATTCGGGGCAATTTTTGCCAGCAAAGGACTAATTTCAGAGGATGTTGAAATACTTTGAATCGCTGAAAGACCTGTCATAATCGTCGAAATATCCTCAGTTGAGAAAACATGTTTACTTACTTTGTAACCATCGACAATTCCGTAACCACCATGAATCCCTGAATAAGAAATAATCGGAATCCCCGCTAAATTCAGGGTTTCGATATCACGATAAATGGTTCGTTTAGATACTTCCAGCCGTTCTGCCAACCCTTTGGCGGTCATTCGGTCATTTTCCGCCAATAAATTTACCAAGCTGAGCAAGCGATCTATTTTCATAATTTCTCCTTTTCACTGTATCTATACAGATAAAAAAGGAATCCATTTGCTAAATGCTCATCGATTCCTTCTTTCTTGATTTTTCTATTATCATTATACTTCGTAACAGATTATCACACAATTTAATCCAGTAAACAAACAGTCCAAAATCAGAATTTATCTACGTGGCTCTATAAAATAATATTATCCTTCAAAATCTCCAGATCCGTAATCACAATCTTCCGTTCCAGAATCTTGATTGCGCCTAAGTCCTTCAACTGCTGCATCATTCGATTGACGCTACTAGCAGAAGTAATGCCACAAAAATGAGCAATCTCTTCATTTGTCACCACAAAATCAATCAATAATCCGTCATCTATTTGCACACCAAACGTATCATATAACTCATAAATCTGAGTGCAAACCGCACCAAATTTCCCATTCATCAACATCTGCTGCATCTTTTTCATCGAGTACATCAAACGCACACGATAATAATCTTTCACATACATCTGCAGGTCTTTACTCTGATTGATATCCTTCCAAAACTGAACACGATCAATCTGATACAACTCTGCCTGCTCTGACTCAATTCGAATGTTAAACGGCGCATCAATAAACTGAGAATATTCATCCCGTAAAAGCGAAACGATTTCCAAGCTATTGATATATCTAAGATTGAATTCTCGTCCATCTGGCGAAATAACGCTAGTTTTGATAATGCCGCTTTTTAAAATATAAGCATAACGGTCTTGTAACCCTTCATAAGTAAGATACGTTCTCTTTTTCTTCACTACGATTGGAAACGAATGATCATCTAAGTATTCTTGCAACACGTGGCTATCCATTTAGTAACTCCTCACCATTTATATGAAATTTCCTGTAAAAGCTATTCTTATTTAAGATGATAACACATCGAAAAGCAACAACAAATGTATATGACTTTTGTTGTGCTTTTTTGTTAATAACTTTTTTTAAAAACAAATCCGCATTTTTATTACTCGTTTTTTTCGTATAGTATCTATACAACTAGCTTTCAGAAAAGAATTGTAATTTGCAATTTAAGCTTATCCTAACAAGAAAGAAGGAACGTGCAACAATGACGGAACATTCAGAAGAAAAGTTATTCAATAAAGGGTTTATCAGCATCACGTTGATCAATTTTGTGGTCTATCTCGTTTATTACTTATTGATGGTAATCATCGCAGTAATTGCGCAAGATACGCTTCATGCTTCACTAGGTCAAGCAGGTCTTGCCTCAGGGATCTATATTATCGGTACCTTATTTGCACGGCTATTTATGGGAAAAATGTTGGAACTGCTTGGTAGAAAAGCGGTCTTGCGATATGGCGCTTTGTTTTATCTCATTACAACGATTGCTTATCTCTATATTCCAAGTATCGGGATTCTTTATTTTGTTCGTTTACTTAATGGCTTTGGTTATGGAACGGTGTCGACTGCGACAAATGCGATTGTGACGGCGTATATTCCTAAATCCAAACATGGGGAAGGAATCAATTACTATGGACTAAGCACTAGTTTAGCCGCTGCGATCGGTCCATTTATTGGGATGATTTTATTAAATACAACGAGTTTTTATTTTATTATTCTGTTTTCGATCGTGCTGATTTTCTTGACAACGATTGCTTGTTTTATCTTCCCTGTAAAAAATATTCAATTAAGTGCTGCTCACAAAGCTAGTTTATCTCGTTGGACAGTTGATAGTTTTATTGAAAAAAAAGTGCTATTTATTTCGTTTATTGCCTTTTTGATGGGACTTTCTTATTCCAGCGTCCTTTCATTTCTTTCCTCTTATGCCAAAGTGATCGATTTAGTCAGTGCTAGTTCTTTTTTCTTTGTGGTCTATGCGTTGGTGATCACAGCGACTCGTCCAATGTCTGGCAGAATCTTTGATGCGCGTGGTGAAAATGCGGTCATGTACCCTAGTTTTATTTTTCTAACGGCAGGATTACTCTTATTGAGCGTGACCACAAGTGGTTGGATGTTGCTTGTTTCAGGTGGATTGATTGGTTTGGGATATGGTACGTTTATGTCAAATGGCCAAGCGATTTGTTTAAAAGCCAGTCCTAATAGTCATCGAATCGGCATTGCATTGTCTACTTACTTCATTGGTTTAGACCTTGGTTTAGGTGTTGGACCGTACGTTTTAGGCGAATTACGGAGTCTACTTTCCTTCCAAGGGTTGTACTTCGTTGCAGGGTTGATCCCTGTGGTTTGTACGGTTCTCTATGCTTTATTTTACCAGTCAAAAGCACCCACTTACGAAAGTAAATGAAACGAACAATAAAAGGAGCGATAGTATGAATACAGATGAACGTATGCTAGAAGTGTTACAGCAAACTTTAGTAAAAATTGATGAATTGAATACTCGGATAGGTCATATCGAAAAAGATATTACATCGATCACTATGCACCAACTAGCTATGGATCATTACGCACAAGCGATTCAAATGGCTACAGAAAATAATAACATCATGGGTTAAAATCAGCGAAGATCAAACGCTCATTGACTCTACTACTTAGCTTTGTTGCATTATCACAAAAAATAATAATCAGCGTCGCTTATCAGGGTTAACCTGTTGGCGACGCTGATTTTTTAAAATGCAGGTGTTAATGTTTCACTGTATTTTGTTTCCAGTAATTCTCGAACTTTATCGCTCGTCATCGCTTTTTTCAGCGCTTTGATTTTATCTGAATCTTTGTTGTCTTCTCTGGCAACCAAGCTGATTGCAAAACGATCATCTACTTTCTTCTCCAATAGAATAGCATCTTTTGGTGTCAACCCAATTTTCGCAATATAGGTTGGATAATTGTAGACCATCGCAATATTATTTTCGTTATACGCTTCAGCTAGATTTAATAAATCAACAGAAACCCATTCCAATTTTTTCGGGTTTTCAACAATATCTTTGATTGTTCCATTAAAGCCCACGCCATCTTTTAATGTGATCAGACCAGCATCATCTAGGATTGCCAAAGCCCGACCTTCATTTGAAACATCACTTGGCAAGGCGATTTTTGCTCCTTCTGGAAGCTCTTTGATGTCTTTATACTCCTTAGAATAAAACCCAACTTTAGCATTGTATATTTTTTGTACGACAACTAAATTACCGTCTTTTTCCTCATTGAATTTTTGCATAAACGGTTCATGTTGTGCAAAGTTCGCATCGATTTCTTTGGCATTCAATAATTCGTTGTATTGAATATTATCATTTACTTGCACTAATTCTACTTTATAGCCAGGTTCAATTTCTTTTGCGGCTAACTCAACTACTTCAACGGTTGAGGGAATATGTGAAGCAACTTTGATCACTTTATCTTCTTTTTTCTCTGTATTTGCTTCTTTTTTCTGACCTCCGCACCCGACAATTACCACTCCAGCCAACACTAACATACTGATCCATACTTTCTTTTTCATGATTTTGCTCCAATCTATTATTTTTTGTTTATTTTTTTAGCTAACCAGCTACCGCTGATTTGAATCACACTGACAAAAACGATCATCAAGACAATTGCCGTATACATGACGGCATATTCATAACGTTGATAGCCATAACGCAAGGCAAAATCGCCAATTCCGCCACCACCGATCACACCCATTACAGTCGAATAAGAAACCATACTAATAATTACTGATGTCAACGCTAGAACTAATCCAGAGCGTGCCTCCACATATAAAAAACGAAAAATCAATTGAACCTTGGTACTGCCTAAAGAACGTGCTAGTTCTAAACTATCGTTTGGCATTTCTAAAAGCACTTGTTCCACAAGTCTGGCATATATTGCAACTGCTACAAAACTTAATGGTAACGCTGCTGCATACGTCCCAAATGCCGTTCCTAGTACAAAGCGAGTAAAGGGAATCAGTGCCACTACAAACAATAAAAAAGGGAATGAGCGAACAATATTAATATAGCCATTCAATAAAATCCCTATCCACTGACTGGACTTACTCGGTAATATTTTCGTTAAATACACAAAGGTTCCAAGTGGTAATCCCAGAGCTACCGCAGCGACGATTGAAATTAAAATCATGATGCCACTTTCAGAAAGAGCTTTTGTAAGTTCTGGAAGGTAGTAACTAATTTTATCTATATATGCTGTCATCATCCCAAACTCTCCCGAACTCTTTCATAATATGTGCCAAATTGCAGCTGTTGTTGCTCTTTTTGAATCGCTAGAGTTTCTAGCACTTTGCCTTTTTCCAAAATCGCCGTTCGATTACATAATTGCTTGATCAATGTTAACTCATGGCTAACAATGACCATCGTTGTCCCAAACGTTTGATTGATTTTTCGTAATAATTCCATGATGTCATAGGCATTTTGGCCGTCTAACGCGGAAGTTGGTTCATCACAGAGTAAGATTTTAGGTTGTGTAATCAACGCTCGCGCAATCCCCACACGTTGCTTCTCACCACCGCTAAGCTGTCTGGGATACTGTTCTCCCTTCTCTGACAGACGTACAAAATCCAGCACTTCCTGCACCCGCTTTTGATCATAGGTTTTATTTAAACGTAAAGGAAGTCCTATATTTTCATTCACCGTTTGATTGTAAAGTAAATTGAATTGCTGGAAAATCATGCCGATTTGTTTTCGATTTTGACGCTGTTCTGCTTCGCTCAACTGCATCAAATCTACTCCCGCAACTTTGACTGTGCCTTGACTTGGCCGTTCTAGGGTATTGATCATACGCAATAGCGTTGATTTCCCAGAACCACTTTCACCGATCACACCAAATAATTCATGGTCGTTTATTTGCAAATCAACATTATCTAATGCTTTGACAGTCACTTTCTTGTGGCTATAGCTCTTTGATACTTGTTCAAAACGAATCATGTTATTCCCTCCAACTTAATCGACCAATAACTGAATAAATTCTGCTTTCGAAATATTACTAAAATAATCGTCTACAGTGATTTCAGCTAAGACATGTTCCAGTGCTTCTCGATCATACCTACAGCCAATCAATAAATCGGCTATTTCTTTCGTATCTTTTTGGCTAAAATAATCACCATAAATCGCAATTGCTGAAATACGTCCTTTTTCCACAGAAATATTGGCTTCCATTAGTCCACCTGTGAACTTCTCTTCTCTTTTTATTGTATACTTCGGTTCCTCACCAAATACCCAATCATCATTTCCATAAATGTCTAACACCAATTGGTCGATAGCTTGCTCATCTTCTTGTGTAAGTTGATACTCTTGTGACTTGATTGATTCCATCGTTTTCGCGTTAAATAAATGCAGCAATAATCGATCTCGAAACGCTTCTGTAGAAATCCCTTGATATTCTTTCGCCAGATATGGTTTGAGATTAGTTACTCGGCTTCTGACAGATTTTGTCCCTTTTGATGCTAGCTTTTTTTCGGAAACAGTCAATACCCGGCTAACTTCGTCTAAGTCAACATCCAACATCAATGTACCGTGAGAATACATTTTTTTATTTTTCGTATACATAGCATTTCCAGAGAATTTTTTCCCATCAATCAACAAATCATTTCTACCACTGACTTCGGCCCCCGTTGCGCCCATTTCATGTAAGGCCTCAATGATTGGTTGTGTGACTACTTTAAAGTTCCCAAAAGATTCATGATCTGCATTCACAACAAAGCTAAAACTCAGATTCCCCAAATCATCATACACCGCACCACCGCCAGATAACCTTCTGGTAATTGTGATTTGATGTTCTTTTGCATAAGCCAAATCAACTTCCGCTCGCACATTCTGATTGCGTCCAACAATGACACAAGGTTTTTGAATATAAAACAAAACAAGTGGCTCGTCAAACGTTGATTGGTTCAGTAGATATTGTTCTGTCGCCAAGTTTCGGCGAATATCGTGAGAGGGCATCATTACATAATACATTCTATTCCTCTTTTCTTATTTTTTCGCTTTTTTATAAAAGTGCTTTCAATAGAAGAAATAAAAACTTTCTGATTATTCCAACAACAGATTCAGTCTATCATTCCTAATTATAATATTACACATATTTGCTCAAAAAAGCTCTATATTATGAGGAAAATAGATATTTTATATAACAGAAATTTCCGTTTACGACAGATTTTAGTACACAAGAACTCTGAGAACTTTAGAATTCATAGAGCTAAGTAAAATAAAAAACCGCTCCAATGATCTGAAGATTCTGATCATTAGAGTGGTTTCTTCTTATAAGAGATTTAATTTTCAGGTGAGGATCTCAACCTAATTAGCGAATCTCTTCCCAATTATTTTTTTTCTACTAATCGAACTTGAAGAGCTTCCATACGCAATGATTTGCCAACAGTACCAGCAGTTGCGCCGTTTGAAACATATTTTTGCCAGCCATAGTTACGTCCATGAACACGATACTGAACATCGTATCGTTTAGCTAATTCACCCGTCAATTTGATTTGGATAGCTTCCATTTGACGAACTTGCCCAACAGTTCCTGCTACGGCGCCATTTGAAACGAATTTTTGCCAGCCAATGTTTCTAACGTGTGCACGGTATTTGATACCACCTGCAACTGACTTAGCCGATTTAGGCATTTCAACGTCTGATAATGTTAATTTTACAGCTTCCATTTGTAAAGATTTTCCAGTTGTCCCAATCACTTTATTGGCTCCAACAGGTTTCATCCAGCCTTTATTACTAACATGAGCTGATCCTCTGAATGTTGGTACTACTTTTTGAGCGTTTTCTAATTGTTTTTGCAATGCAGCTTTAGTATCCGCGTCACGGATTTGTTCAATGGTTTTCGCTGCTTTGGCAAAGTCTTTTCCTTTGATTTGTGCTTCTGCCAACTCAATCAGTAGCTTATCGTGAACAAGGTTATCTGCTTTTACGAGTGCCTTAACTTCCTTCTCAACTGCAGCTTTTGTTGTTAATTTAGAGATTTTTTCTTTCGCTGCTGCTTTTTCTTCAACAGATAAGTTTTCTAAAGCATCGATTTGTTTATTCGCATCAGCTTTCGCATCCGTCAATGCAATACTATCATTAAGTTTCTTTTGGTATTGTTTACGAGTAGCATCTGATTTTAATTGGTTGATTACTTTTTGAGCCTCTACATAAGAGCCAGAAGCAATCAATGAGTCAACGTCATTTGTCTTTTCTTTATCAAAGATACGGATATCTTCTGCTTTTGCGGATTCATAAATTTTTACTGCCGCAGCTTTATCTTTAGTAGCTTCAACTTCTTTTTGATAGGCCTCTTTTTGTCTTTGAGATAAACTTGAAAGACCATCAATCGCCTTTTTAATTACAGCTTTATAATTATCTGCTGCATTTGATATCTCACGGTCTAGGCATAGCTGAGCAATTTTTTCACTTAATGTAGTAACCTCATCTACAGATTTGCAATCAAACGTTTGTGAGATAAATTGTTTTTTCTCTGCGTCCGTTAATTCTTTGTAATTTTTAATCTTGCTAATGAGCGTATTTTTTTCTTTATCTACTTCAAATTTCTCTTGTTCAATTTGCTTATTCGCCGCACTGGCTTTGTTAAATACGTCATCCACTTCGTCTCTATCTGTAGCTAAATTGATTTCTGCTTTATAGCCATTTTTTTCTTCTTTGGATAAAAATTCTAGTGTATCGATTTCGGCTTTTTTATCCTCTTTATATTTTTCTAACTCTTTGGCTAATTCATTTGCTGATGCATTGCCTTTATCTAATTCTTTGGCTTGATCTAATGCATCAGTAATTTGTTGTACTGTAGTTGCCTTATCAATATCTTTAAATGCCACTGTTTTTTCAGCTGCAGTTAGATTTTCCAATTTATTTATAACTTCCTTAGCTAAAACTTTGGCATCTGCTAGATCAGCATCATCGATCGCACCAACTCCAGCTTTGTAATCAGCATAGATTGCATCATTCAAAATTGCTGTGATTGTAGCTGAACTTTCTGCTTTATCAATACTATCAATAAAAGGTTTTTGCTCTTCCTCTGACAAATAGTTAAACTTTTTGATTTTTGATTTTGCCGTTTCTTTTTCGTTGTTTAATTGAACGATCGCATCTTCTGTTTTAGCACTAACTAATTGCTCTGCTACCTCAGCTATGTTGATTGCTTTGTCCACATTCTCTATCAGTGTTATTTTGGCGTCTTTTGATAAATGTTTCAATGCGTTAATCTCTTTGATTGCTTGCTCTTTAGCAGCTTTTAGCTCTGCTTCATTTTTTTCTTTCCATTCACGTGCAGCGTTTTGTGCTTCGACCACTATTTTTGCTATTTCTGTTGTATCATTCGTTAATCGAATAGATTCTAAATAATGATTTTTTTGAACCTCATCTAATTCTAGCTTATCGACTAAATCCTTCGCTACTTGTTGTGCTTTTCCAGTATCTTGCTCTTTTTCAATGTCTTTAACGGCAACAAGCGCCTTCCACTCTGATTGTACTACACTCAGTTCTTCTAGCGTCTTACTAGCTTCTACACGAGTAGTGAATTTTCTCACTTCTGCATCTGTAATCAACTCATTTGCTTTCTTATCATTCAAAATAGTTGTTTTTAAAGCTGTTTTTTCCGTTTTTAGTTGTGTTGCAAGAGCACCTTCTAGAACGTCCTTCACTTCTTTGGCAATAACCGATTCTAGCGAGATTAATTTACTTAGTGTTTCAGCGTTGGTTTCTTTTCCTACGCCGTTGATCATCGCTGTTAATTCATCATGTTTTGTTGAATCAACTTCTTTAATTTCTGCTACTTTCGTTTCTAACTCAGCAATTTTCCCTGTTATTTCCTCACTTAAAAGAGTAGTGTTTTCAGCTGTTGCCTTTGCTACAATAGCGTCAATCTCCACTTTTGTTTCTACCGCATCAATTCCTTTATTATAGTTATACTTTTGTAGTTCTGAAAGGTACGTTAGATTGTTTATAACTGCTTTTTGTTCTATTTTGTATTGTGGAATGTTCGCAAGTGCAGTGTCTTCTGCAATTGCTTGTTCCATAATTTCATTTGCAGCTACTTTGATTTCTTCTAATTGTGTGTCAAAACTTGCTTTCGCTGTCGCATAATTTTTATCCACTACTACTTTTTCATATGTTTTTATTAACGCATCGAACCCAAGTGCTGTAATCTTGTTGATATATGTTGTTTTCGTCCCATCAGATAAGAAACTCAATGCATTGATTTTACTCGCATATTCCTCTTTTTCATTCGCAACCGACTGAACTACATCAGCTTGGCGTGCCTCTTTGAGTGCGATTTTAATTCCGCTATCGTTCGTAGCATCCTTAACCGCTTTGATAAATTGGTCTTTCGCCTCTTTTGTTAGTGAAACTAATACTAAAATATTGGTTTCAGCCTCTGCTTTTAGTGCCTCTAAATTATTAGTAGATACCGCTCTTGCTTGCTCTGCTTTAAGAGTTGTATCAGTATCTGTTACCGCTAATGCAGCTACAGGACTAAGTGCATTAATCAATAATCCAAATACGACAGGAGCTACTACCCATTGTTTCTTTCTCTTATACATCTTGTAAATTTTTTTTGTGTTACTTTCAAGACTTAAATCATCTTTTCTGACATTTTTGTTACTCTTCATGAATCCTTACCCCCATAATAATTTTTTTTAAATACCACTTTGAATTAATTCTCACTCAAAGTAAAATAATGGACACAGCCAAAAAAATCCATATAATAAAGTACATAGGCTATTAGATTAAGCCGTATCCAAGTTGTTTTCCATTTCTTCTTTTTTGAAGGAACAAGAATTGGCTTTTTATTATGGGTTCCATGCGCTTTATAATTTGTTTGACGGCTCAGTTGACGGTTATAGATCGATATTCTAGGGCAATATAAAAACCACTTGAGGGCATCAAGTGGCTTCTAATCAATTTTTGAGCATGAGCAACTAAGTTAAAGGGTAGATATTTTTTCTATTGCTTGTCGCTCATCGTTCATAAATGAATTGGTGTATACATCTAACGTCATTTTTGTTGATGTATGTCCTAGCATTGAACTGATTGTCGCAATGTTCACACTTAACTCTAAACAACGAGTTGCAAATGTATGTCGCAAAGCATGGAAAGGCAATTGTGCTATTTGAAGTTGGTCCAACAGTTTTTTAAACCGATACGTGATCGTTCGTGGTTCTGTACAAGATTCTGCTAACCCTACAACATACAAACTTTCTGATGTTTGTTTGATTTTACTTAAATAAGCTTCTAGTTGCTTTGACAAGGGTAAGATTCTCTCTGATTGGAATGTCTTCGGCGTTCCTTCGATAATAGCCGTTTTGCCTTTATCCACCTGCAAACGTTGCAGCGTTCGCTTAATGTGGATTGTTTTTTCTGAAAAGTCTATATCTGTCCAGCGTAATGCACTGATTTCTCCTATTCGCATACCGGTTTCCAAGGCCAGTATAATAGGTAAATATCTTTCGTCTTTTCTAGCGGCTTCTTTGATCTTTTTTTGTTGTTCAATAGAAAAAGCACGGACTCTTTGCTTTTCTAATTTAGGTAAATCAATATTTAAAGTGGGATTCTTTTTTAGCAAATCCTGTCGCTCCGCTTGAGTTAACGCAGTTTTTAACACGCGATGAACGGCATGTACAGAGCTTGGTGATAGCGTTAAGCTCAATTGTAAAATCCATTGATTGATGTCTGCGGGCACTAATTCATGCAGGCGAATATTCCCGATGGTTGGGGTAATATGCAGTTGAACTTTACTTTTATAACTATTGTACGTACTTAGTTTAACTTTGGGTTTAGCAATTGTATCAAGCCATACTTCTAGCCACTCAGTCAGCGTTCCAGCATAGTAGGATTGGAACGCTGTATCTCTTAAGGAGTCCGCTTTTAACAACATTAGCTTATGCTTCACTTCTAAATATTTTCTGGAGTAAATGTAACCATAACGAATTTTCCCATCTGTTTTTCGTTCTTTTATATACCGGCCTTCCCATCGGCCATCTTTTCTCTTATAGATATTTTCCCCTCTTTTTGCCATGGCAGTCCCTCTCTCATTTTTTATTTGTGACGGCGCATTTGACGGCGTTGAAACTGAAGAACTGAAACGTTGATTTTCCAGTATTTTTCCAACTAAATAGACGCTTTCACACTTTGTAAGGGAGAATTTTTTGTTCATAAACGATCAAAGGAACTGAGCCTGTTCTTTGATAAACTATTTTTTTACCTTTGATAAAATAGCATTATGAACGTTTTTTTAATAACAATAAGAGATAAAGACTTTTTTTATAAAACCAATTACACCAATACCTATTGACATTGAACATACTTAAATAGTACAATACTAGGTGTTGAATGAGTAAAGCTGTTTCTACAACCAACATTTTTATTCATCAAAATTTCATTTTCTCATTTCTTGTTCCTTCAAAGAACAAGAAAATCTCCAATGAGTGTTATCTCTAAACTAGACGTGATCAAACCACATACATCTATTGTTCATTTGTCACTTCTCATAGCTGAATAGCTACTCCCCCTGTACCACACAAAATAATTCTTATTCAAAACTTTTTAACCAACACAAATTCCACCTAATTATTTATTTATCACTCACCTTTTTTATGATTTCTTTTGAGGATCCCTTTATGATCCTTAAATTAAACTATCTAACATGATATATAAAATTATGATTATGAATGTTATTAATCACAATGTTATCGTATTCACACCAAATATACCAACTATTTTTTACTTTTTTACTAAAAAAGTAAAAAAACTGTCTATTCTTTTACATATTCAATTTAGTTTTCAACACAAAAAATGGACCAAAACGTCTCTCGTTTTGGTCCATTCTCTTGCTTTTCACTACAATTTTCTATACTTTAAATGTTGGATTATTTTGTATGACTTCTTGATACCAGGTAAATGATTTTTTCCTTTTCCGTTCTAAGGTTCCTGTCTGATCATCATTTTTATCTACATAGATAAAGCCATAACGTTTTTTCATTTCACCAGTTGTTGCACTAACTAAATCAATGGGTCCCCACATTAAATACCCAAAGCACTCAACATAATCTTCGACGATTGCTTTTTCCATTTGCTCTAAATGTTTTTGTACATATTCGATGCGATAATCGTCTTGAATAGTGCCATCTGCCTCCAACTGATCAACTGCTCCTAATCCATTTTCAGTGATAATGATCGGCAAGCCATATCGTCTAAAAATATAGTTCAATAGATATCTCAATCCAGTCGGATCAATTGCCCAGCCCCATTTGCTTTGCTCTAAATAAGGATTTTGGACACCACCGAATAAGGTTTCTTCATTGTCATCATCCCCCTCATAATGAGCCACACTAGAGGAGTAATAATTCAACCCAATGAAATCTAATTTTCCTTCTTTAAAAGCTAATTGGTCTTCTTTTGAAACAGTTAAATCGATTCCTTGCGCTTGATATTCTTTCAGTTTATACTCAGGGAATTTCCCCATACACATAGCATCGATCTGATAGAATTCGCGGTCTGTCTCTTTCAATGAATTCATGACATTTTGCGGATCACAATTTAAAGGATAAGCAGGTGTCAAACCAAATACACAACCAACCTGATTAGTAGGATCGATCGTGCGTGCTAATTTAACAGCCTTAACACTGGCTAATGTCATATTATAGCTGATTGTTGCAAGTGTTTGTTTTTTATTGTCCATTTCCGTATACTTTAGTCCTGCAATAATGTAAGTAAAAATGTCTGAAGCTTCTGTCTGTGGATCAATATGATTCATTTCATTGAAAGTAACCCAGTAACGGACCTTACCTTTTAAGGCTTCAAACATCGTTTGACAATAATTTAAGTAAAACTCGATCACTTTTGGATTCGTCCATGAACCATATTCTCTAACCAGGTGAACTGGCATCTCGAAATGATATAACGTCACAATCGGCTCAATGTCATTTTGTAATAACTCATCAACAACCTTTTGATAAAACTGAATCCCCAATTGATTTGGCGTTTCTTCATCGCCCTTAGGATAAATTCTTGACCAATCAATTGAAATACGTAACGCTTTAAACCCCATTTCAGCAAACAATGCAATATCTTCTTTGTATTTATGATAGAAATCGATGCCGTCATGAGAAGGATAATATTTCTCTGATTCGATCGTTTTGCAAATTTCTCGTGGAACTTCATGAGAGCCTTGTGTAACAAGATCCATGATTGCTACACCTTTTCCATCTTGGTCAAAAGCCCCTTCACATTGGTGAGCAGCAATACTGCCTCCCCATAAAAATTCGTTTTTATTCATTCTAAACCCTCCTTGATTCCTTAGTAACATTAGACCAGAAAGAGGCTGAGTAAATCCCAATCCCCTTTCTAGTAATTCTTCTATAAAATAACCGTTAAACATTCATCTCCAACAGTTACATCTTCTTGTACTGCTGGAATCACATCTAGATAATCCATTGTATTCGTAACGACCACAATAACAGTTGGATCATAACCGTCTTTTTGAATTCCTTCAAAATCAACAGTAGATAACAATTGTCCTTTTTCGATAATCGCGCCTTGCTCTACGATCGTATCAAAGTGTTTGCCGTCCAATTCTACGGTATCAATCCCAATATGGATCAACACTTCAACGCCTTCTTCTGTTTTAATCCCAATTGCATGTTTTGTTGGGAAAACAGCTGAGACTTCACCAGAAACAGGTGCAACAATTTTATTGTCTGTTGGAATGATTCCTAGTCCTTTACCTAATGCCCCGGTTGAAAATGCTTGATCGTTGATTTCAGCTAACGGCACTGCTTTTCCTTCAACGACAGAGTTTAAAGGAACTTTTTTTAATTCACTCTTCTTTTCACTCGTTGCTTCTTTTGATGTTTCTTTTGGCTGAGCTGCTTTTTCATCTTGAGGAATCCCTAAAATATAAGCTGCAACTGCCGCTGTAACAAAACCGATTACAACACTAATGACCATAAAAATTAAGTTAGAAAAATCTTGGTTGTCGGCATACGATGGCAAGCCCATCAATCCCCAAACAATGGAATATGTTTTAACGTTCATTAACCCTGCAAACAAACCACCAAGACCACCACCGATCATAACAGCGATGAACGGTCTTCTAAATTTAATAAATGCACCATAAATAGCAGGTTCTGTCACACCCATCAACGCACTGAAGCTGACTGTCCCAAATAATTGTTTTTGTTTAGAATCTTTCGCTCTTAAAAAGTATCCTAGCATTGCGCCAGATACAGCTAAATCAGAAATTGTAGCTGCTGCTAAGAAAATTGGATCATACCCCATTTTATTCACAAAGTTCAATGCTAACGGCATCATAAAGTTCCCAGCTCCCAACATGATCAAGAATGGTTGGAATGCTGCATAGAGCATCACTACGATCCAACTACCAAAAGTATTATGCAGGACTTCAAAGAACCACCCAATACCGTCACCGATCCAAATACCGATTGGACCAAAAATCAACAATGTCACGGGTAAACAAATCACCATGATCAATAATGGGTTTAAAAAATACTGTAAAAACTTAGGTACATATTTATTTAGCAATACAGTTAATTGCCCCATAAACCATACCGCTAAAATAATTGGAATAAATGAGTTCGCATAAACCATTTGTGGTAGCTGAATACCAAAAATACTTAAACCAGCTACATCATTGATTGACGTTGATACAAGCGTTGCAGCTAGTGCCACTGCTAGATAAGGACTAGCTTTTAAACGCTTTGCACAAGACATCGCAATAAATATTGGTAAAAAGAAGAAGACGGCTGAACGAATCGAATCTAACAATTGATACGTTGGACTATCTGCAGAAATTAGCCCTGTAATTGAAAATAACGATAAAAATCCAGCAAGTAATCCAGAAGCAATAATCGGTTCGATTACCGGTGTCATGGTTTCAGAAAGTAAATCCATTGCTGCTTTCAAAGGATTTTTCTTCTCTTTTACTTCCGTTTCCTCATCTGTACTAGATGCTAATCCGAGCATACTGATTAATTCAGCGTGCACTTCATTGACATGTGTCCCAATAATCACTTGATAGGCCACATTATTGGAAACAACATCGATCACACCATCAAGTGCTTTCAATTCTTCTGTGTTCGCTTTTTCGCGGTCCTTCAAGGTAAAGCGTAAGCGAGTCATACAATGTACCACTGCTTGGATATTTTCTTTTCCGCCCACTAGACGGATGATTTCTTCATTAAATGATTGATATTTCATTTTTCTTATGTCCTCTCTTTTTGACTCCGATTCGTCACTCGATGGATATGGAGCATAAGATAGGTTTCTTCATCGATCGTTAGATCACAGGCGTACTTTTGCTTAATGTAGACTCTGATTTTCTGCACACATTCAAACGAACCTGCATACATTGATTTTATTTGTTCATTTAAAATCGTGTCGCTTTCTTCATAACTATTTTTAGTCATGATTCGTTGAATAAAGTATTGCAGATGGGTCATCAGTCTCATATAATTCATAGAACCTTCGTCTAATTTGAGTTGAAAATGGTACTGAATGATCGATAAGATATCTCTTAGACTTTCCATTGAGCGGATCGTTTCGTCCAAATTGTTCTTATCCTCTTGCAGATTGACAAAGTGTAAGGCAATTGAAATGGCTTCGTCTTCTGGAAACGTTAGTTGAAATTGTTCATTGATCAAGTTCAATGCATACATGCCAATGTCAAAATGTTGCGGATAAAATTTCTTTACTTCCCAAGTTAATGGGCTGCGGATAAATTGTCCTTTGGCTGCACGTTTCAATGCAAATTCAATATGATCCAGTAAGGTCAAACTGAGGTAATCATTTGATTTTTCACCCAACATTTCTTCTCCGTAAGCAATGATTTGATTGACTAAAGTAATATGATTGGCGTCAGAATGGGACAACAAATAACTAAAATGCTCCAGCATATCATTAGAATCTAGAACATAGGTCTTTTCGATTTCATTTTCGTAAATGACCTGTCCAACTTTTTTTCTAAAGGCCAACCCTTTAGCATAGACAATGACCTCATTATCTCCTCGACTTACGATTGCTACGTTGTTGTTTAAAATTTGACTTACTTTCACTTGTTTTACTCCTTTCCAGAAAAAAAACTCAAACTACCCAGGAAAGGACATTCCTAGGTAATCTGAGTTCTGCCTGCATAAATTCAGTAACATACTCTATAAAATGACTGCTTCGTCATTAACGTTTTTTTTCTTGCTTTCAGTATAAGCCATTCAATTGAAATAAGCAACGCTTACATGACTATATTTCGGGATTATTTACTTAATCTAAGTTCGCGCCATTTGTTTCAATCACTTTTTTATACCAATAGTAAGAATCTTTTTTCGAACGAGCCAATGTTCCTTTTCCTTCATCGTCTAAATCAACATAGATAAAGCCATAACGTTTGGACATTTCACTGGTGCTTGCACTGACTAAATCGATACAGCCCCATGGTGTATACCCCATCAACTCTACTCCTTCGTCAATTGCTTGTTCCATCTGTTCAATATGACTTCTTAAATAGTCGATTCGATAACTATCATGGATACTTCCATCTGCTTCAACAACATCTTTTGCGCCTAATCCATTTTCTACAATAAACAACGGTATTTGGTAACGATCATATAATTTATGCAATGTCACTCGAAGTCCCACTGGATCAATCTGCCAGCCCCAATCACTTGCGTTTAGATAAGGATTTTTCTTGGAAGAAAGTAAGTTTCCACTTGTTGTGTCTCCCTCTTTTTCATGTGATGCGATACTACTCATATAATAGCTAAAGGACATAAAGTCAACGGTACCTTCACGTAAAACTTGATCATCTCCCGCTTCTTTTTGGATCGTAATAGAATGATCACGGAAAAACTTGTTCATATAACGTGGATAGTCTCCACGAATTTGAACATCTGAATAAAACAAGTTATTGTGATCACTATTGATACTTTCCATGACATCTAGCGGATTACAGGTTTCTGGATAAGCTTCCATGCGAGCTAACATACAGCCGATTTGAGCATCTGGAATAATCTCATGACAGGCTTTGACTGCTAAGGCACTCGCAATAAATTGATGGTGCGCTGCTTGGTATTGCGCTTGAAGCATATTTTTTTCCCCATCCGCTAAAATACCACCGCTTAGATATCCGGTCATCCCGATGATATTGATTTCGTTAAAGGTTAACCAGTATTTCACTTTATCTTTATAGCGATTAAACAGAACACGAGCATAACGTTCAAATGCCGCAATCGTCTCACGACTCTCCCAGCCATTTTGTTTAAGGGCTAACCCTAAAGGAAACTCATAATGAGAAATCGTCACTAAAGGTTCAATATTGTATTTCAAACATTCATCGAATACCGCATCATAAAAGGCTAAACCTGCTTCATTTGGCTCCAACTCATCACCGTTTGGAAAGATACGCGGCCAAGAAATCGACAGACGGAACGTTTTAAAACCCATTCCTGCAAATAATGCGATATCTTCTTTGTATCTGTGATAAAAATCGATGCCGTGACGTTTAGGATAAACCCCTTCTTTGTCCTTCATCGCAAATTCAACATCTGCTTTTGTTGTTGGTTTTAATAGCTCTGCCATGCTGATTCCATTTCCCTTGATAAAACGTGCTGTATCCGCTGTTGACCAGCCTTTACCGTCTTCTAAAAACGCCCCTTCAAATTGATTTGCTGCAGTTGCGCCACCCCATAAAAAATTTTGTGGAAATCCACTCATATTTCCCATCCTCTCAGTCATTGATTTAGTGTATAATTGACTTATTAAACTTATCTTAACATGAGAAAATGCAAAGGTATTTTTATCTTTCTTGCATGATTTTCATTATTTTTGTTCATTTTCATCTTTATGAAAATGAAGTACTTTAAAGGAGTTTTTTATGCTAGACCTATTCGATTTTCTCCATTATTTAAATACAACCAAACGAGATGCGACGTATTCACGCATCATCATTTACCTCTTTTCACATCTCAATGAAATTCGATCATTGACGATTACTGAAATTGCTGAACGCTGCTTTGTTTCCCCTGCAACGCTAACACGATTCTGCCGTCATTTTGGTGTCTCCAGCTTTGCTTCTTTACGGGAATCATTAGTTTCTTTAGGAACGATGAAAAAGCACAGTGGTTTACGTATGAAAGAACAAGAATTAACTGATCTAAAAAATGATCCTAAGGGCTATCTTACTTCATATAGTGCTGAGATTATCACAGCCATAAATGATGTTCTACAAACACTCGATATTGCACAAGTCGATCAAATTTTAGCAGATATCCACGAAGCAGAGGAAGTTGTTCTTATTGGATATAGCTCCACAATGGAACTAGCAAAAGAGTTGCAAACTTCTTTTCTGCTAAGTCAAAAGCTGATTTTTGTAGGTGAAACAGAAGAAACCCAAGAAGCCTTCGTAACAGAGCTCAGCGAAAAATCAATCGTGATCGTCATTTCATCGTATGGCTCATTACTTAATCGCAGCAGTGAACTAATGAGGAAAATCAGTGATAGTCCAGCCAAATCAATTCTTTTAACACAACATACACAAAATACGTTGACCAATCAATTTGATCTGTCCGTTAACGTGACCACGACAAATTATGTACGTATTGGTAATTATCCACTAACATTTTTTCTGGATTACTTTGCACGACGATATGCAAGTTTGTATCAACCAATATAGCGATGATCATGTGACTATTCACTAAAAAAAGGAGAACAAAATGGGCTTATTTAACTTTTTTAAACAGAAAGAACCGAAAGGGGTAGTTGATTTAGATAAGGAACTAGCTAAAATTATTGCAATTTATGCGTCATATCCTGAATTTCCAGTGATGTCAGAAAATCGGAACGTTGATGACTGGCTAAAATCAATTGCGAATGGCACAAGCAACCTCGTACCCAGGGAAAGCATGATTCGTAATGAAGATAGTTTACTTCCGGGGGAAGTGATTTTACTTGATTGGCTCAATGAGAAAGAGTCAACTATTATCGATTTTCCAGATTTTTTTGAAATGGAGCTTGGAATTGATCCTGTTGCAAGTACCAATGAGTTATTGTTTGCCGATTATCTAACTATTGTAAACGATACCTCGGTTATTGATTACTGGTCTTTAGGTCAATTAAATAGCGTTTTTGAAGATAATGGACTAAATACATGTACGACTAAAGAAGAAGCAATTAAATTGCTGAAAACAGAATTCACTACGGATTATATTGTCAATATGGTCGATCCTGGTATTTATATTTTGATGAAAAAAGGACAAATGATTGTTGAAAAATATGCGGCGCTCATTCATGACTATTTAGATACACCGCCAGAATAGAAAAAGAAGCTAGGTAACAATCGCTGTTATGCCTAGCTTCTTTTTTGTTTTTCTAGCTATCCTATTCCCACGGCCCCCATTGTTCTGTTCCTGGTACATTTCCTTGTGTCCGCTATTTTGCTTTATAGGTTTTGCCTTGATACGTCACAACGTCTCCACCGTTGTATGCTTTTGCTACATCCCATGCGTTAGTTACAAGAGATGTTGTACTTTCTTTTGTTTTCACTGCACCCGTTCCAACCAATGCGCCATCACGGTATATCTTATCCCCCACAAAAGGTAGTACTGTTTTCGGTAACAATTTCTGTCATTGTCGGAGTAGTTGCTTCTGTCCACCATTTATTCAATTTCTATGTTTAGCTTATAAAGGAATGTTCTAAGCATTTTTCTGATTATTTGTCTATTTTAATAAAGGGTAGCGCACCATCCGTATAAATTTCATCCCCACCACCGTTACGGCCATGATAACTTGTTGTAAAGTGTTCTACTATTTCAATCGATACGGCTTCAGTCGATTGTTTAAATGTCTCTAAGACAAAGTCTCGTTCTTGATCCACATCTGAATTGATTTTATGTGTCACTTGGCCTGTAAAAAAGGAAAAGCCAACTTTTTTATCGTACGTTGCAGCACCGAGCCAACCAGCTTCTCTTCCTCCAGGTAAATACCAGTTATCTGGTGTTTTCCAAAAACGGACATGATGTCTCCGTCTTGGATTATTGTTGATTTCTTTTTCAAATGCTAGATCCTGTTTCTTATTGAATAAGAATAAGGAACTGACTGGCGCGCTAGGATAAGATTGACCAAACACGCTTGCCGTGACCATGTTTACACTTGAACGTAAGGACAAAGGTTCTGCTTTTGTCCATCCAGCACTTAAAAAGAGTTGTTCCAATTCCGCTGGTGATCCTGTAAAAGCAAGATTGATAGGATCACCAAGCAATCCATCACTGGTTCTAGAACGACCGATGAAATAATCAGGCAGATAGCGCCCGGTCATTAATTTATTGATAAAAGGAATCACTAGATAGGAGCTAAACAGCCACAAAATAATGTATAGAAAGAGATGAATTTTTCTTGTTAAAATTTCTGAGAATAATGACTTATAAACTAAATACCCTATTACAACAATAAAAATAAAGCGAACTAATCTAAAAATACTGTTCAGCAATGTTTGTTTTTTCATATAAACCTCCTACTTAAAATGACTATTGTACTTTTGTCTCTGGATCATATGGAACATATTGACTATAAACTTCAAATACATCGTTCACAATACTACCATAGGAACCTACATCCATCGTTCCTAGATCAGCACTTGTTTCTGCCGTATTATTCATGACTTTTTCTTGGTATTTCACACCCGTGATGACAGCTCCTGTTTTGAGGTTTTTATAAAAATTTAGTCATTTTGCTTCATCCTTTCTTAGATAAAGTCCAGTTACTTAATTATACTCACATCTCAAATAAAGTCGCCTAATAACATTTCGCTCCTAAAAAAAACGACTGAGACATCACTCTTAGAGTCATGTCTCAGTCTCAGCTGAAAACAGGATAAATGACAGGAAGAAGCATTTCTTTAGAAATAGACTGCTGTCCCAATTTTTACTTTTGAAGCTTTCTAGAATACTAATGAAGGGGCTATTTTGCTTAGTACCAACCGTTAGCCATCCAGAATGCTTGTGCTGCTTCCCATGAGCCATAACGTCCAGCCACATAACTATCTGCTACACTTTCTTGATTGGCTTCAGAGTAATCTCCATTTAAGTAAGAAGCATCTAATTGATACCTACCAATGTATCGACCATTTGTAGCACTGTAAGAACCACTAGATTCTTTTTGTGCGATCCATTCTTTTGCAGATGAAGTAGTCGCAGCTGGTGCTGGTGCTGCTTCTTCTACTACTGGTGCTGCTTGCTCTTGCGTTTCTTGCACAGGAGCTACTGCTTCTTGTTGGGCTGGCGCTGGTGCTGCTTCATCAGCAGTGCGGATCGTTAACTGTTCTCCCTCAAAGATCATATTTATATTAGAAATATTATTATCTTTTGCAATTAAATCGATCAGGCTATTGTCTCCATTAAATTGGTGAGAGATCGTAGATAATGTATCACCAGTTTTTACTGTATATAAGCTATCAGCGTGCGCGTCAGTCGTTCCCATAAAAATGCCAAATCCTGCAGTCAAAGTTGTTGCTAATAAAATCGTTTTAAGTGATTTCATGTTGTTTCTCCTTTGTAAAAAGTATTTTCGTCGTTTATTTATCGACTTTGCATACTTTAACATCTAAAAATATTTCATAGGTGAACATATAGTGACAATTCGTTACGAGTGTTTTCATTACGTAACAGTCTGTAAAAAACATTCAGAAAAACACTTGTTCGTACTGGATTTGCGTTTCATTTATAGAATGTAAAAAATCATGTTTTTTTCTGAAATTTTCTTCTTTTTCATTTTATAACAATCGTAATGTTACAAAAAAATAAAATTGTTACAGCCTTTCTACTCAAATTTTCTTTGCATAATGTTTTTCTCTAACAAAATTGATCGACAAAAAAACAGAAACACATCTAGCTTCCTAGTGTTTCTGCTTTCTCATTTACTATCATGTATTGAGTTCTTTTTGTTCAATCACTGACTCTAATAATCTATTTTCAGTTTGAATGATATCAAAAAAGGCACTGATTTTCTGTAATTGTTCATAGTCTATTTGATATAACTTTACCCTAGGCTTCAAAAATAAGAAACCTGGACGAATTTTAACCCGTTCATTGATTAGATGGCATTGTTCCATCATTGACCGTAAATCCATTTCGGAAACACTGTTTTTGATTTTTTCAATACGAGCTCGTTCATACACCCATTGATCTTTGGTTACGGTCATTTTTTCAGTGGTTGTTACTAATTGTCGATTCAAGCGCCATGATTGCTCAATAAACTTTGCTTTTTTATAGAGATCATCATACTGAATCAGATCAATATAAACAGGTTTATACCAATCTTCTTCATCAATTGACGTTTTCTGATGCTTCTTGAACCGTTTTAATCCACTAACGAGTAAGCTGTTTTCTATGGCGAGCAGCTCGTACTCTAATTTTTCTTTTGCTACCCGCACACGTTCCTTTGACGCTTTCTCTCGCTTTAAACTTTCTTTTAAAAAGCGGACTTCATTTTCTTCTGAACGAACAATAGGCATTTGTTCAATTTCAACTTTCGGTTCAAGTTCAAGTATTTTCTCATTTTTCGATTCTTCTTCATCTAAAAATGAGTAAGTAGGCTCTACTTTTTTTTCAACTGTTTCTTCTATAGACACTTCTACGGGAAAACTAAGTGTTTCATCAGAAAAAGGGGCTTCTTCTTCTCTAAAAATAGATAAAAGTTTTGCCTCCAAAATGCTGCTGACAGACTCACCTGTTGAATACCCCATCTGCTTTAAGCTAGCAGAAACCATAAATTGGATTGGTTCCTCCTTCGAGCTAAACGCAACAGGTATCAATTCACAAAAATATGTACTAAAAATACCATCGACCTCTTCGACTAGTTTCGTCCATACAAACTGTGGGAAAAGTTCCTTCAATTCTTCCAGTAAAACCTCCCAATTTAATTGAGCCTGAAAAAATTGAATTTCTACATGTTTTTTAATAGACGAAGAAATGACTTTTCGGGAAACTTCATCGTTCTCCCGAAAAGTAAGAAGCTCACCTGTTGAACGTTCATAGAGTGTTTCACACGCTTCAACAATTTCTTCCGTGTTATCTTTTTGATAGAGAACGGTTCCCGCAGTGGATGGGATTGCTTGTTGATGAAAAAACACATCGAAATAATCATTCATTAAACCGTTCTCCTCTCTTGTTTTTTATGATTGAAGATCATAAACTGGCGCTAGGATAAGCTGCTGCCCTTCAGTTAAGAAATACTGATCTAGATCGTTCCACTCTTTTAACGACCAAACTGAAATACCAGTTTTTTTAGAAATACTTGCTAGAGTATCTCCTTTTTTCACTTCATACGTTTCTTTTGTCTTCTTACGCGTTGCGCTTACTTTATACTCTTTTGCTTCTTTTTTAGTCGTTGCTTCTTTTTTAGCCGATGAAGTTGTTTTGGCTGCTTTTTTTACGTTTGTTTGACTCGTTTCTTGATCATTAAACGCATTCGATAATTTTTGAACCATATTTAATGAACGATCTACAGCATCTTCTTTCGCTACAGTCGTCACTTTTTCTTCTTGTTTAGGCACACTCAATTTTTGGCCAATAAATAGCATACGTCGATCTAATTGGTTTTTTTCCAAAATAGCCAGCGTAGAAATATTATACAGCTCACTGATTGATTTAAGTGATTCCCCTTTTTTCACGATGTGAGTAAGGTATTCGATATTTTGATCTTTTTTATCTTCTTTCTTCTCTAATTTATCAAAAGAAGTATTCAACGTGATTTTTTTAGCTTTTTTCGTTTTCTTTTTATCTTTTAACGTATCATATTGCGTTAAGTCATATGCATCGATCAAGCCATTCAATTTTGAATTATAGCTAGTATCTGTTGCATAACGTCCAGTTAAAAACTTGGTCGCATCTTTATAGGATTTTGTGTTACTTTTCCAAGTACCACTATAAAATCCACTGCTAGCGTCGGTTCCGCCTCTAAGAAGTTTTACATAATCCCCTAAAGATTCTTTATAGGATGGATATTTTCTAAAATTAGAACGAATCGTAAACATACTACCAGATCCATTGTCTTCACTGGTCAAGAAATTAGCGCTTGCGCCTTCATAGCTACCTTTGATCCCAAATAAATTGTAGTTTGGTGCTGAAGCTAACGCACTGTTTCCAGAAGCACTTTCCAAAATTGCCTGCGCAATCATTACTGAAGCATATAAATTATTCTCGCCAGCAATTGAGCGGGCATCTTCGCCAATGACTTTTACAAAACTTTTAGTCGTCAGATTAGGACTGATATGAAATACCTGATCTGAACCGCCCGTTGAAGTACCACTGGCAGTATTTCCAGTGACCGTTCCAACGGTAGGATTAGGCATAGGTCTACTTGGTTGCGGAGTTGGTACACTCGGCTGTTGGATCGGTCCTTGAACTGGCAGATTTGGTTTGCTTGGAGCTGGTTTTGGTTTGCTTGGCTTTGGTTTCGGTTTACTTGGTTTTGGTTTAGGCTTTGGCTTACTTGGTTTAGGCTTTGATGGTGCTGTTGTCGTACTCGTTGTACTTGAGTCGGTACTGCTACTTGTTGTACTTGTCGTTGTATCTGTCGTTGACGTATTTGTCTCAGATGTACTTGTTGAGTCTGTTGGCTCTTGAGTAGAACTCGGATCATCCGACGAATTGGACGACTCACTACTCGTTTCTTCAGTCGGATCATCGGTTGAAGAAGTTGTACTATTTTCGGTAGAAGAACTATATTCTATCTCTTCTATTGTACTTTCTGTTGTTTCATGTTCCTTCGTTGAAGATAAAATTTCTACACTCTCTTCTTCTTCCGATCCTGAAGTTATTTGATCCTCAATTTCTTTGGCAACAACTGGTTGAACATCGCTAACAGAAAGGACAGCACTTGAAGTAAGCAACCCTACACTTAATAATCGTAAATTTTTACTGTTTAGATTTCTTTTTTTCATTTTGTGTCCTCTCTTATTTTATTGATACGGATCTTCTTTCACCAAATTGATGATTTGGTTGAATGCTTGTTCCGATTCTTCTTTCACATCTTTGATGCGTTTGTAGTAATTTTGGTATTCTTGTTCTGCACGTTCTAAGCGTTTTAAGACACTCGCTTTTTTCTTCGTTTCTTCATTGATAAGTTGCGCACGTTGATTTGCTTGGTTGATGATTTCTTTTGCCTGTCTCTTCGCATCCAATAGCACTTCACCGATATCTTCTTTAGACAATTGTTGATCGACATCGATCGTTTTTTGAGCAAGTTGGCGTTTTGCCGTTTCTAATTCTTGACGAACTTTTGCTAACTCTTCATAGGCACCTGTATCTTGTGGTGTATCAGATGCCATAATTACGATACGATCTTCTGCAAGTTTATCGATTTCTTCTTGTTTCGCTAAAAGTTCTTGTTCGTACTGTCTGATCTTATTCGCAAAACGCTCTGCTTTTTTACGGTTTAAATCAGTTTCGTCGATTTGACGATTACTTTCACGTAGCAAGCTGTTGTATTTACTTTTTACTTGTTCAAGTTCTGCCATACGCGCGTCGTAATCTTTTGGTACAGCTTGCACCATTGATAATTCATTTTCTAATGATTCACTTATTTCACGTACCGCTTCTATTTCGTTTTGCAATTGAGAATTTTCTCTCTTACTCTTACGTAGTTCTACTTTTAGCTCTCGAAGTTCATTTTGAAGTTGTTCATTTTCTTCTTGAAGTTCTTCTAATTCATCATCATCGATCACTTCATTGACTGGCGCTCTCTTTCTCTTTGGTTTAGGCTTTCTCGGTGCTGGAACCTGCTTTTTCTTTTTCAATGAGAATTTCGGACGTTCGTCTTCGTCATAATCGTCGTCATCTTCATCATCGTAGTCTTCATCATCGTCATAATCGTCGTCATCTTCGTCATCGTAGTCTTCATCATCGTCATAATCGTCGTCATCTTCATCGTCGTCGTAGTCTTCATCATCATCATCATCATCGTAGTCTTCATCATCATCATAATCATCGTCGTCGTAGTCTTCATCATCATCGTAATCATCGTCGTCATAATCTTCTTCATCATAATCGTCGTAATCGTCATATTTTTTTCTTTTTTTACCTTTGCCAAATATTTTTAGCATATGCTCACTTCCTTCTATAAAAATCGGGCTACCTCATTCATTTTTCTAAATGTACTGATAGTAAATACTAAGTAAATTATGTGAATTGTCTATATATGTAAATATAGTGACAAGTGCAGGAATTTTTTATTGTAAAAGTAATCACCTTCACTTTTAAGTATGTTTTTCAGCAGATGAAAAGTTTCTCATTCAACTTTTAGTTCACTTGATAAAAAACAATGCAAAAAAGGAATCAAAAACATGCCTACCTTTTTCTATTTTATCAGATAAAGCTTAAACAAACAAACTGAATTAGCTGTTTATTTTTATTTTTAAGAAACTAAAATCAGCTTTAACTGTGTCTCTCAAACATATTCAGCTAAAAACTCATTAAATAAATGTTTTTTTATCATAATATCATTAAAAAATATCACTTTTTTTTGATTTATATACCATAATAGGTAAATTTAAAAAGACATTCAATACTTCATCCTCTCTCTTTTAATAAAAACAGCCTTTCGTTCTTTCCCATTCAAAAACATAATACCACCTTCTCTTATGTTAAATAACCTCATTTTCTACTCTATGATTACACAAAAAGAGAAGTGCTTTCTAATAAAAAAAGAAACCACTTCTCTTAAATATTAATTTTCCCATCCCTTAAATTATGATTATTCAAAAAAATCAAAATTTAAAACATTGTTTTATTTGTTATTTTTTTATTTTCCTAATATCAAGCTCTTGCAATTGTTTTTTTACGATTCATTATTTCTTCACATAAAATCCTCATTTTTTTCACACTTTATAAAGGCACTTCTAACTAAATTTACATCCACCTTGATTGCACTAGCACCCTCAGTCTTTTGAGCCCCTTTATTAATCAAATCACCTCTAGTATGAACAATTCGAGTCAAGGTGTTTTTTCAATCTTATTTAAAAATCAACCAAGACTTTCCCCATTTGTTGCAATAACTTCTTTATACCAATTAAAACTTTTCTTTTTGTATCTATTCAGAGTACCTGTTCCGTCATCATGTCGATCCACATAAATAAATCCGTAACGTTTTTTTAATTCCGCGGTTGTAAAGCTGACTAAATCAATACAGCCCCACGAAGTATAGCCCATGATCTCAACGCCATCTTCAATCGCTTCAGCGACTTGGACTAAGTGATCATTCAAATAATCGATACGATAATAATCATTTACAGTTTTAGTCCCGTCTTTAAGCTCTATCAACTCATCCACTGCGCCAAAGCCATTTTCAACAATGAAGACGGGCTTTTGGTATCGATCATATAAGATATTCAAATAATATCTCAACCCTTCTGGATCGATTTGCCACCCCCATTCACTCGCTTTCAAATATGGATTAGGTACTCCGCCTAAAATATTTCCTTCTCCTGTTTCCAGTGACGGATCTGAAGATTCACACGTACTCATATAGTAACTAAAGGATATAAAATCTACTGTCTCAAGTAAATCTTGTTGATCTTGCATTGTAATGTCCAAACAAATATCATGTTCCTTGAAAAATCTCTCAGCATACGTTGGGTAAGTTCCTCTTACTTGAATATCAGAAAAGAAAAAGTTTTCTCTTTCTGTCTGAAGCGCCGCTAGTACATCAGCAGGTGCTGGTGTCAACGGATAAACTGGCATCCCAAGAATCATACAACCAATTTGAGCATCTGGGAGTATCTCATGACACGCTTTTACTGCTCTGGCACTCGCTACTAATTCATGATGAATCGCTTGATACAAGTCTTGTTTTGAGAGTTTTTCTTTCGGTGTATAGATCCCTCCGCTTAAAAAAGGCGCATGTGTAATCGAATTGATCTCATTAAATGTTAACCAATACTTTACTTTTCCTTTGTAGCGCGTAAAAACAGTTCTGGCATAGTGCTCAAAAAAAACAATCGTTTTGCGATTACGCCAACCATCATAGGTTTTTGACAAATGAAGCGGCGTTTCATAATGCGATAGTGTAACTAATGGCTCCATTCCATATTTATGACATTCATCAAAGACTTTATCATAAAATTCCAGCCCTTTTTCGTTCGGTACCTGTTCATCCCCTTGTGGAAAGATTCGTGACCAAGCAATTGATAGTCGGAAAACTTTAAACCCCATCTCAGCAAATAATTTAATATCTTCTTTATATCGATGGTAAAAATCGATACCGACTAGTTTCATGTTATCTGAGGTTGGTTCGCTTGTTGGCAGCCCCTTCCAGCCATGGGGGGCAACATCTTCTACGCTTAGCCCCTTCCCATCTTCATTATACGCGCCTTCACATTGGTTAGCGGCAATAGCACCACCCCACAAAAAATCTTTTGGAAATTTAGACATAATTGATTCTCCTTTATTCTTTTTATACAACATATAAAATCGTCTCTTGACTCTTCGTTTTAGTTATTTCCTTTGCTACAATATCGATATATGAATCAGTGTTCGTAACAACAATTGGTGTTGTTGTGTCATATCCAGCTTCTTTCACCTTGGCAAAATCGACTGCCAGAATTTTTTGTCCTTTTTTTACTTTCTCTCCGGTTTCAACAAAAGCGGTAAAATGCTCTCCTGCTAATTCTACTGTATCAATTCCTACATGGATCAAAACTTCGATACCATTTTCACTTGTTAAACCAATAGCATGTTTTGTCGGAAATAACGCAGTTACCTCACCATCAAAAGGTGCTGTGATCGTGTCTTCTTCTGGGATGATCGCAACGCCTTCTCCCATCATTTTTCCTGAAAATGCAGCGTCATTCACTTGTTCTAGAGGAATCACTTGTCCTTTCATCGGTGCATAAATTTTTTTTGGGTCGTTACTACCTGTTTCTACAGCTTCTGAAATCTTAACTGATTGTTCCGTCTCGTGTTTTTCTACTTCATCAATTCCAAATATCCATGTTAAAACGAATGTTAATACAATTGAAATCCCTGCTACCACGATCGCATTGATAATATTTCCGTTATCTTGTCCCCCGATAAATTGAGGTAAAGCGACCAATGATGGCACAGCGAATGCATAGGATTCTAACCCAGTAATTCCCATATACACACCACAAATTGCCCCTGAAATCATTGCAGCATATAATGGTTTTTTGTATTTTAAGGTTACACCGTACAGTGCAGGCTCAGTCACTCCCGCTAGTAACGCTGAAATACCAGAAGCCGCAGCCACTTGTTTTAAATTTTTATCCTTTGTTTTAGCAGAAACAGCTAAAGCTGCCGCCCCTTGCGCTAAATTTGCCGCCAACATTGCTGGAAGAATCAAAATATCAGGAGTTGCTGGGGAAGCAATTAGGAAAATAGGGGCAAAAGCCCAGTGCATACCAGTCATGACGATCAATGGCATAAAGGCCGCCATTAAACCTAGCGCTAACCAACCTGCTTTTCCTTGGATCCAAATAATAGCAGATGACAGCAATTGTCCTGCAAATGTTCCTAACGGTCCGACTACGACCAACGCTAAAAGTCCTGAAATCAATAAAATAAGTAATGGTTTTGTGAAGCTTTTGATCACATTAGGAATAATTTTGTCAAAGAAACGCTCAATATATTTCATTAACCAAACCATGATCAAAATTGGAATCACCGAGGAGCCATATGATGCAAGCGTTACTGGTAATCCAAAAAAGTGGACTGGATCACCAAGATTGACCATCTCAACAAAATTCGGATGTAGCATAATTCCAGCTACTGTGACCGCTAGCATTGGTGTCACATTGAACTTTTGCGCTGCTGTAAAAGCCAGCATGATTGGCATAAAGTAAAATGGTGCATCACCAAAAAACGATAGAATCGCAAATGTTTGACTGCTGTCATCTAAAATCCCTATTAATGGTAACAAGATCAATAATACTTTGATCATTCCGCCACCTAACATCGCAGGAATCAGCGGTGACATACAACCTGAAATTACATCCACAAAGGCCTCAAATAAATTCTTCTTTTCCCCACTATTTTCAGTTGGTGCTTGATTGCTGAAATGTCCTAATTTTTCTAGCTCTTTATAATAAGATGCAACATCGTTTCCCATAATAACTTGATATTGACCACCTTTTCTCATCACACCCATCACACCTGGAACTTCTTTGACCTGGACATCTTCAACGGAACTTTCATTGCGTAAAACAAAACGTAAGCGTGTCATACAATGCGTCACTGACTGTACATTTTGTTCCCCTCCGACTAAGTCGAGAATTTGTTTTGCTGAATCTTTATAGTTCATTTTTTTCATCCTTTCTAAGTAAAAAAGACCTAAAACAGCCCCGCTTTTGGGTACTGCTTTAGGTCATGCTCCTAATGGATAACAATCCTATTTGGTTATAAATTTTTCGTAATTCTTCTGATATGTGCAGTAAGATATACTAACTCTGTCGAACTTAAGCAGTAATCAAACGCCTTTTGAACATATTCGCTGATTTTTAATGAACAGCGATATTCCAGTTCATACTTTTTCTTGAGTGTATCAAGCAACTCAGAATCCTCATCTTCATAATGTTCTCCAATTAATAACCTTTGGGCAAAAAATTTAACGTGGGTTATAAAGCGATAATAGTCTAAAGAGGATTCATCAAATTCTGTATTGTATTCCTTTTTTACGATGTCTTCGATAGTTTTAGTAATTTCTGCGATTTCATACGCTGAATCAAAACTTTTAGATTGCTCAGCATTCACAAAGTGAATAGCAATAAACGCAGCTTCGTCAATAACAAATTCGACACCTAGTTCTTTCCGAACGATTTCCAGCGCCTTTTCTCCTACCACGTATTCATCTGGATAAAAACGCTCAATATCCCATCTCAAAGGATTTTTCAAGATGATTCCCTCTCGATAACGCTCAATAGCTGAATGAATATGATCGGTCAGATTAACGTAAATTGTTTCACTTAAATTTTTTCCGAGCTTGATTTTGCCGAAATTAATAATTTTTTCCGCTACTAGGATATGCTCCATCGGCACATCTATCAATAGCTCTGTAAATTTATTTTGTGTAGCCTTATCTCTTAATAAAAAAGTTTTTTCAACCCGCTCCAGATCAACAGGTTGACCTTTTTTCTGTCCAAAAGCGATTCCTTTTCCCATTAAAAGAACTTCTACACCCTTACTATTGCTCGAAATAACTGTATTGTTGTTTAGTACTCGTTTTATGATCATAATAAGTCCCCGATTACAAAAAAATCCCATTTACCCGTCGTCAAATAACGGTGCAAATAGGTCTTGCTCACTTTCGTGATAACATCCAGTTAAAAAATTAAAGAGTTGCAACATGCTTACCCAAAGTAATAACATCTGCTACTTGAAAACTAGCATAACAAATATTGGAAGGGCTATCAATATAAAAAATGCTCTCTTTTTAAAAGAGAGTTAGACATTCATTTCGTCCAACTCTCTAAATACGAATAAACAGTATGCCGCTTCAATCATAACGAATTCAATGTGCTAAATTCGGAAATATGCTTGAATCTCCAAGACATATTATGAAGACTGAATTAACTTTGCACAATCTCTACTTAGTTCTCAGAATTGAGCACTTTTGTCTCACCTTTCTTTTCTCTAGTCTTTTGACGGAATCAACAAGCGTAATCCATTTAAAATCACGAGCAGTGTACTTCCTTCATGTGCGATAACACCGATTGTGATATCCATTTTTCCTAGAATATTCAACGTAATCAATAGAACAACTATCAACATGGAAAAGAGGATATTTTGCCACACCACTCGATCTAACCGTTTAGAAATTTTATGAGCATAGCTGAATTTGGTCAAATCATTTTGCATCAATACCGCATCTGCTACGTCGATTGCTATATCTGTCCCTTCACCCATTGCTACACCGATATCCGCAGTGACTAAAGCTGGGGCATCATTGACACCATCACCTAGCATCGCTACGTTGCCAAATCGCACTTGTTGGTCTTTAATGATTGCAGCTTTATTTTCTGGTAAGACATTTCCAACGACTTCATCGATCCCAATTTGACGTCCAACCGCTTGTCCTGTTAATTCTGCATCTCCAGTGATCATCGTGGTATGGATCCCTTGTGTTTTTAGATAGCTGATTACATTTTTCGCATTTTCATTTGGTACATCCATCATAGCGATCAGTCCGATCACTTCATTATTTTTAGCAAAATAAACAACGGTTTTCCCTTCTTTTGCGTATTGTTCATTATAAGCATTAATTTGTATACTAACTTGACCGAAAATTTCAGGTTTACCGATTTGATAAGTATCACCTAGGTATTCTGCTACCAAGCCTTTCCCAATTTCATTCTCAACGGTTAATGTCAAATCGGCTGTCGCATTAAATCGGCTTAAGATTGCATTTGCTAACGGATGATTGGCTGTTTTTTCCATAGCAACAATGATATCGATACACGTTTGCTCAGATAATTGTGCCAATTCAGTTAAGAAATAAACGTCCGTAACGGATGGTTTACCTTTCGTCAACGTGCCTGTTTTATCAAAAGCGACAGACTTGATTGTAGCTAAGTTAGCTAAATATGAACCACCTTTAAATAAAACACCTCTTTTAGCTAAGTTAGAAATTCCTGATAATGTTGCGGGTACAGCACTCGCTGCTAGTGCGCATGGTGATGCAGAGATCAAAAATACCATACCGCGGTAAAAACTTTCATCCCATGTCCAATTAAATAGGGCAGGCCCCGCTACTATAAAAATCGGTACGACAATCAAAACGATCGTCACGTAATAAGGTTCTAGTTTTTGGATTTTAGTAGCCGTTTTGGATAAATTAGATTGCGATTGATTGACTAATTGAAGAATTTTAGCAAATACGGTATCATTGCTGTCTTTTGTCACTTCCATGGTAAATGTACCACTGCCATTGATTGTACTCCCAAATACTTCGTCACCAACTGTTTTTTCTCTTGGTATGCTTTCACCATTGATAGAAGATTCATCAATAGACGTTTGTCCAGATAGTATAATGCCATCTGTCGCAATTTGGTCACCGTTTAGCACTTGCAGTTGGTCCCCGACCTTCAATGTTGCCACGTCGACAATTTTCACAGTCCCATCTGTTTGAATCAGACGTGCCTCTGTTGGATTTAGTTTAAGTAAATTGGTAATCTCTCGTTTACTGCGGTCTTCTGCATATTCTTCAAGAAAATGTGCTGCTGCGAAGATAATAATCAGTAATGCCGCTTCTTCATAATTCCCAATAATGGTCGCACCAAAAGCAGCTAAGGTCATCAAAATATGAACATTAGGTACAAACTTTCGTTGCTCTTTGGATTCAGTCATGGTATCCACTATACCTTCTACCATAATGTGGTACCCAGATAATAACATTGCACTGACAAAAAGAATGTTCTGTACTAAAGATCCTTTATTGATAAAGAACGCGATACTAAAAATAGCTAATCCTATAAAAAATAAAATAACGGGGGATTGTCCGTGGTCGTGATCGTGTTCATGCCCTTTTTCGTTTGAGCAATTGTGATCGTGTGCTTTCATTGTTTCCATTATACTCATCCTCCTTTTTGGTTATTTTCTGAAAAGATACATCTTGTCCTTTTCAAATGAATAACCGTTCATATATCATATAGCTATAATACATGAACGACCGCTCATGTGTCAAGAGAAAACCAAAATTTTAGTGCAAAAAAAGACTAAAACAAAGGTTCCATCCTTTTATTTTAGTCTTTTAGTTATTTTGATTCGTCTACTTGAATGTATTTAAAGCTGTATGGTGAGCCAAAACTATGTTTTACTACACCGCTGATATTTTTCTTTTGCAACAATGCTGTTTGTTGTTGGTAAATTGGAGCAATCGTGTAATCTTTTGCTAATAGAAGCTGTTCCGCTTGCAATAGATCCGACCAACGTTTTTCTTCCTCTGCCGCATCTGTATCTGAAGCTGCTTGAATCAAACGATCATAGGCAGGATTTTTGTAATTGACATGGTTTAAACCTGATGTGGAAGCAAACATATCTAAAAAGGTGATTGCATCTTTAAAATCAGGCATCCACTGACCAAACGCAATATCATAGTCGCCAGATAAATAGCGTTCCTGCAAGTTATTACTTGGCAAGGTTGTGAGTTCAAATTTAATGCCTGGTAGTACTTCAGCGATTTGACTCGCTAGATATTCAGCTGTTTTTTTCTCTGTATCTGTATCTTTTGTTAAATAAACGAGTGTGATATCGGTCTTATGCAGCTCTTCTTTCGCTTGTGCAAATGCCTTTTGTGCTGTATCTTTGTCAAATGTTTGTTGCACACCATTTTCTTTGCGAAAATCTTCACCTGTTTTGGGATTTTGAACAAAATTTTTCGGAACAAATCCCGTTGCTGCAATAGAGCCGTCTCCTAAAACATTTTTTACGAACGTATCACGGTCGATTGCTAAAGCGATTGCTTTCCGTAAGTTTTGATTTTCTAATAGCTTGCCTTGCGCTTGATTAAAGCGCAGGTACCCCATTTTTGTATCATTTTGATTTTGAAAATCTAAATCATTTTTATATTGTTTCGAGAATTCTCCATCTAATATCACTCGATCAAGTTCGTCTGTTTGATATAAATTGACTGCTGTACTGGTTGATTTTACAACGGTCGTTTGGATTTCATCGACGTGCACATTCTTTTTATCCCAATAGTTTTGATTTTTGACATAGGTCCACGTATCGAAATTTTGTTCCCACCCTTCCAACACAAAGGGACCATTATAAAGCGTTGTTTTAGCTGACGTCCCATAGCTACTCCCTTGTCTCTCCGCGAACGCTTGATTGATTGGGAAAAAGGTTTCGAATGTCAATAAGGAAGTGAAGTAAGGAATCGGTTTGATTAGATGGATCACCAATGTATGCTCGTCAGGTGTTTCTACCCCAAGTTGGTCTGGAGCCATTTTTCCTTGATAAATGGCATTGGCGTTTTTTATAGAAGAAACGAATAGACTAGCATATGATGGAGCCGTTTCTGGTGTTACAGCTCTTTTAAATGCGTATAAAAAGTCTTTCGCCGTGACCGAGTCCCCGTTTGACCATTTCGCATCCTCTCTCAAAACAATCGTATACGTTTGTTTGTCCTCACTGATTTTTGGGAGTTCTTTGGCCACAGCCGGTATCGTTTCATCTTTTTCATTTAATTGATAAAGCCCTTCCAAAACCTGATTTTGAGCATTAAAGCTAGTGAAATCCTCTTCTTGTGTTGTATCAAGCGTTAGCAGTTCAGCTGGCTCGGTAAAATGAACGATTGCTTTTTTTGATTCAGCCGATTCTGTTTTCCTAGCTGAGTTACAACCTGTTATAAAAACTAACAGTGCCAGAGTAGTAATCGTAATGAACTTTTTCATTCTGTTCCTCCTTGTATCACTTAAAAGTGTCATGCGTTTATTTAGCCGAAAATAGCCAGTGAAACGCAATCAATCAACTAAACAAAAATCACATGTTCAACCACCGTTATTGCTGGATCTAACGATTGCATGACTGGGCAATTTTTGCCAATCAATTTCAAGGCGCGCTCTGCTTTTCCTTGTGCTTCATCTGAAACCCGAATCGAAAAAGCAATAACGACGCGACTCAAAGGTTTCGCTGGTTTTTCTTCTGCTCGTTCATAAGAGATTGCTACTGTTTCAATAGAAAAATCAATATGAGAATTCGTTAATATCTTTTCATAAACGTACGCTCCGCATGCACCAATAGATGCCACTAACATTTCAACTGGAGAAAAACCAATCTCTTTTTTTAATACCCAATTCCCACTGTCATGTACCAATTCAAATCCTTTTTCGCCTGAAATCAATTCCATTTTTTTGCTCCTCTACTTGAAGTTATCTTCATTTTTTTAACCTTTGCTTTATCTTATTATGATAGTACAAAACCTAAGAAACGGATAATACTTTATTCCCAGGTATGATAACCAAAAGCTATCAATAAAAACATTCTAAACACAAATTAATCAAAATTTTTCTTCAATCGATTGTCATTTTGGTTTGTATCTTGGATGATCGAATCGATGTATTCTTTTAAAAATGTGCTATTTTTACTGATAATTTGATAACCCGTTTCCGCTTTGATTTTTTCTACTTCTTTATCCGTTATAAAATCATTACCTGAGAAAAAGCGATAATTTACTCGACCAACGAATTCAGCAGCAATGTCTAAATCTTTACTATCTGATAATCCTGCATCAATTAATTGGCTGTAGCCTAAATGCTCCCCATCCTTTATAAAACGTTCTTTTATGTATTGTGGATACTCTTTTATCTCAGAAACCGAATGTGCGTTTTCTAATTTTTGGTACTCAAATGAGTCATTTTTTAAATTCACTACACCATAGCCTTGAGGGGCAATCGAAAAAGAGCTGGACGCAATTTCCGTCAATTGGTGCTCATCGATTGTTTCAGACATAATATCTTGCGCATGAATATGACCAGAAAAAACAATAGGCACTTGGTAGTCTACTAAAAGTTGTTTGAATTCTTTTGCATTATTGAGGACAAAACCGCTTGATAACAATTTATTATGAGCAAAAACATTGTGATGCACGAAAACCAATGTTTTTTTCTTTTCTTGCTTAGCTATTTCTAGTTGGTTTTTAACCCACTTCATTGTTTTCCCACGGATTGTTCCTCCCGTCGTAGGTCTTGTTTGCGGTTGTTTGTCATCGGGGTATATATTCGAATCAAGAAAAAGAAAATTGTATGTTTGATTGACTGCTACGGAGTAACTTAATGAATTTTTGTCGTAGTTCATAGCATTTTGATACCCAAAATCGACAAAAATTTCTTTAAAATCAGCGATTGAGATGGACTCCGTTTTTTCCTGCTTCTCCTCAACAAATCTTCTAGCCCAGCCATCATTGACATCGTGGTTTCCTGGAATTACAAATACCTTGATCCCTTCTTTTGTCAGTTGTTTGAGTTGTTCTGCTAGCTTTTCCGCACTGATTTTTTCCCCATTTAAGGTTAAGTCGCCCGTAATGACCAGCATATCTGGCTTTTGTTCAATTGCTTTTCCGATGAAGGCTTGCCAGCTTTCTTTTTGATAATCCAATTCTTTGCCTGCTGCCGTCTGTTTGATTTTTTTGAAGGCTAAACCTGTATCTGTTAGGCTTTTATCAATGTAATGAGGATCACTTACTACCCAAAATTCAATGGCTTCTTTTTTAAATAGCCTTTCTTCACTTTGTTCTGTCTCTTTGCCAAAATAAACGATTACCGCTGTTATCGCTATTACGCCGAGTAAAATAAACGCCAGCCTTTTTTTTATTCATTCATTCTCCATTCTTTATTATCCCACTTGATTTTATGCAAAAAAGCTCTCACTCTATTTAGTTGACTAAAATAAAGTGAGAGAGAGTAATAAGAGCTTTAATGGATTTCTTCAAAGGAATAAATCTGCTCTATTGCATTAGCTAATTTTTTAAACTGAACAAATTTTCCCTCACGAAGATATTCTTTTCCATCGATAAAAAAAAGGGACGTTGGTGCTGAAAAAATCAAATATTCAGCTGAAATCGCTTTGACTTTATCTGCTTCCACTTCTCTTACTTTGATTTTGGGATAGCTTTTTAAGAGCTCTGTCACTTTTGGCCTAAGCGCATGGCACACCGAGCAGTCTTCTTGTGATACATATAAAAATGCAAAGTGAGTTTCATTGATAAAGGTTACTACGTCTTGAATTGTTTGTAATTTTTCCATTGATATCATCCTTTTGTGATTGGCTAAATCATAGCACCATTTTAGCAAGTTTACGATATTTATGCCCGATATCCCCTACTTACTTCGACCCACGTTTTATAATAGTCTCTATAACATCCATCTTGATCCTCTGCTGTCATGATATAACGACCAATCATTGTGCCTGTTTGATACCCTTGTTTTTCTAATTTCTCTTTTATTGATTGAAAATTATTTTCTAACGGATCATCTGACTTAATTGTGAGTAGGAATTGTTTGTATTGGTATTCCACTTGCTCTGGTTGTTGCCAAATCGTCTCTTCTTCCACAAATTCTTTGGTGGTTACCGCAAATCCATATATGAGCTCTTTTTCATGGATAGAGTCGCTATAAACGACTAAGCTTGATGGCGTATCAATGTAGGTCTGTAATTCGTTTGGATCACTTAAATCAATTGGGATGATCCGTTCTACATCTAATGGTTCGTCACTAAACTCTTTCTCTTTTAACTCGATCAAACTCAACAGTTGATCTTTTCTATGCTTTATCCCTTGCTTTTTTTTCTTTAGTTCTGCTAATTCTGCTGCAACACGTGTTTCAGTTTCATCTAATATCGTCCATAATTCCTCTGGTGATTTTCGATAAAGATTCGTCATTTTATTAATGGGAATGTCGAGCCTACGGTAAAAATCAATATCACTGATCGTCAGGATATCCTCCATATCAAACAGCCGATAGCCGTTTTGTCTATTTCTGGAGGATGTCAGTAAGTTCATATCGTCCCAATAACGGATTTTTGATTTTGGTAACTTCATGATTTCAGCTACTTGCCCCACAGTTAATAACTTCTCTTTTTCCATACCCTCACCTCCGATTTTAATTATAAACGAAAATCATTGACATTCAAGTAACTTGAAGGTGTAGAATTCCCTTTGAGTCTTTAAAAGGAGGAATTTAAATGAAGATCATTCATTTTTTCATTAAAAAGAACCTGACACTTATTTTAGCGACAGTTCTTTGTTTATGTTTACAAATTATTGGAACACTTGGTGTACCGTTACTAGTAGCGCAATTGATCGATGTAGGGATTGCAAGTGGTGATGAACAATCTATCAAAACGATTGGGCTTAAAATGTTCGCAATGGCTTTATTTGGTGCGCTCTCAGCGATTGCTGGCAGTTATCTTTCAGCTAAAGTAGCCGCTAAATTTGGCTTAGAAACACGGGAGATGTTTTTCAGCAAACTACAAACATTTTCTATTAAAGATGCCGATTATTTTGGGACTGGTTCCCTATTGACCAGAATGACAAATGACGTTGACAATATTCAGCAAATGATTGTGTTGTTTCTACAATTGATTTTACCGGCACCAATCATTGCAGTCTTTTCGCTTTATATGACATTTACTTACTCAGCAATGCTCGCTTTAGTTCCACTGATTGCCATTGTAGCGTTTGGCTTGATTGTGTATATCTTGATGAAAAAAGGGACTCCTCTTTCACTGTCGATTCAGCCAAATATGGATAAGATCATTGTGACGTTACGTGAATTCTTTACTGGAATCAATATGATTCGTGCGTTTAACAATCAAGAGTATGAAGAAGAACGAACGAATAAAACATTTTCTGACTATGCAAACGGCATGATTCGAGTCAATAGCATTTTTGCGTTTATTACGCCAGTTGCTTTCTTGTTAATGGGTGTGGTTTTTTCTTCAATCTTATGGTTTGGCGGAAACTTAGTGGCTCTTGGCACGTTGCAAATTGGTACGGTTTCTGCCGTTGTTGAATACTCTTTACTAACTCTTGCTTACTTAATGATCGCTGCAATGGTTTTAGTAATGTTGCCTAGATCACTTGCTTCAGTAAAAAGAATTGAAGAAATTTTAAACACCCAAGATCAAATTCTCGATACTGACCAACCTGTTTTGCTTGAAGAAACTGACCTTAACGATACTTTGATCGCATTGAATCATGTGACGTTCAGTTATGATCAAGCAGATGAACCTGTTTTGGAAAATATTCATTTCAACATTCCAAATGGCAAAACAACTGCCATTGTCGGAGGAACTGGCTCTGGTAAAAGTACGGTTGCCAAATTATTGTTAAGACTGAGCGATGTCTCAGAAGGGGCGATTTTATTTAATGGGGTGGATATCAGAACGGTTACACAAGAAGAATTACGCTCTAAAATCAGTTATGTTCCTCAAAAAGCCTTTTTATTTAGTGGAACTATTAAAAGTAATTTATTGATGGGGTATCCTGAGGCAACGAAAGCTGATATGGATCGGGCAGCTGAAATTGCGCAACTTTCTCCTTATCTCAATACATTAGAAGACGGTTATGATTCGTTTGTGGCACAAGGCGGAACCAACTTCTCTGGAGGGCAAAGACAGCGGTTGTGTATCGCTCGCGCATTGATCAAACCTGCGGATATTTATATATTTGATGATAGTTTTTCAGCGCTTGATTATAAAACGGATGCTGCATTAAGACTGGCATTAAAAGATGAAATGTCCGATAAAACTCTACTGATCGTCGCTCAACGACTAAGCACGATTCAACAAGCCGATACGGTCATCGTTTTAGATGAAGGGAAAATCGTTGGACAAGGAACCCACGATCAACTATTACTAACGAATAAAACGTATCAAGAATTTGCCCGCTCACAAGGGATTATCATAGAAGGAGCACAGTCATGATGGAAAAAGTAAATAAACAAACACTGAAACGATTCTTTCAATTGATTCGACCTGAACGCCCTATATTTTTCGGTCTAATTCTATGTAGTTTAGTTGGGAATGCCTTGGTCATTGCTATGCCTTTCATTATGGGGATTGCTATTGATGATTTGCTTATGCTAATCAAGACTCATGGAGTTAGTCACATCACATTTCCAATGGTGCAAGAAGCGTTATTGATGCCTGTTTTGATATTGGTTGTCTTTTCGATCATCAGTAGTTTGATGTCTTATACGCAAGAACGTGTAATGGCTTCTTTAAGCGAACGGATCACATTAAGAGTCCGAAAAGAAGTCACGAAAAAATTTAAATCATTACCGATGGCGTTTTTTGATCAACATCAAGTTGGAGATATTCTCAGTCGAACAACGACCAGTTTAAATCAATTGTCACAAGTTTTCCTAACAGGGATCAATCAATTCTTCACTTCGATTTCAACGATTGTCTTTGCTGGGATCATGTTGTTCTACATTGATGTAAAACTAACCTTGGTTGTCGTTGTCCTGATTGCCGGAAGCTCATTCTTAACTGGTAAAATTGCCAATAAAAATAAGAAACTAGCCGAAGCAAGTCAGTCAGAACTTGGGATTTTAAATAATAAAACAGAAGAGTTTTTATCTGGGAATTTAGTGACAAAAACCTTCAACCAACAAGAGCACGCAAAAGACATTATTTCTGAAACAAATCAAAAACATTACAACGCATTTTTGAATGCTCAATTTATGAATTTTGCGATTTATCCCGCGATTCGTTTGATCAATCAATTAGCCTTTATTGTCAGTGCAATCATCGGAGCACTCTTAGTGTTACAAGGTGGTATCACGATTGGGCTCCTTCAAGCATATCTACAATATATCAATCAAGTTTCTGAACCAATTTCTACAGCATCTTATGTTATTAACTCCATTCAAGCAGCGCTAGCAGCCGTCGATCGGATTTTTGAGATTTTAGATGCAGAAGATGATGTTCCAGAAAAAGCGAACGTGCAATCCATCGATCACCCAACTGGTGCAATAGCTTTTGATAACGTTCAATTTGGTTATACTAAGGAAAAAATTTTGATGAAGCAAGTTGATTTCACCGTAAAGCCAAAACAAATGGTCGCGATTGTCGGACCAACAGGTGCTGGCAAGACAACGTTAGTGAACTTACTGATGCGTTTTTACGAGTTAAATGGAGGACGGATCACCTTTGATGGCGTAGATATCACAAATCTTTCAAGAACAAATCTACGTGCGATGTTTGGGATGGTTTTACAAAATACGTGGTTATTTGAAGGAACAATTGCAGAAAATATCGCGTATGGACGAATGGATGCGACGCGAGACGATGTGGTCGAAGCCGCTAAAATCGCACAATGTGATCATTTTATTCGAACATTACCAAACGGTTATGATTCAATTATTTCTAGTGAAAACGGCTCATTGTCACAAGGACAGCAACAACTTTTGACGATTGCCAGAATCATTTTGGCAAATCCTCCTGTAGTTATTTTGGATGAAGCAACGTCTAGCGTGGATACTAGAACAGAAGCGCATATCCAAAAAGCGATGGATGAAGTAACGAATAATCGAACTAGCTTTGTGATTGCGCATCGTTTGTCTACGATTGAAAATGCTGATTTGATTTTAGTGATGAAAGACGGTGATATCGTGGAGAAAGGGAATCATCAAGAATTGTTGGCGAAACCTTCGTTGTATGCTTCATTGTACAATAGTCAGTTTCAACAGACATAAGAGGTAAAAGATACTAAGAATCACAGGGTAAAATCATCAACGGATGATCCTCCCCTCTACTCTTAGTATCTTTTTTCGGTATAAAAAATGATTATTACGTACTACGCTATTTAGCAATCTGCTTTTCGAACTAAAACACAATAGCCGTTTTTAAACAGAACCTCATAATCTCCTAAAATACGAATAATCTTTTGTTCTAATTTACTGATTCCAATTTTTTCATACATTTTACGCTGCGATCTCCAATGAATCATCCAAAAAAGAATACCGCCAGAAAACCAAACGAATTGATCAACTTCTGTTGGACAATGACTAACTAATTCTGGTAATCGTTCAACGATTTCACCTGAAAACACGTAGTCCTCTTTTCTTTTTTTTAGTTGGTTGTATAGTGAGTCTATATCATTTAACTCTATTGTTTTTTCCTCCGTTTTTTATTCTTGTGTTAGGTAGGTCTGGACCATTTCATCCAGTAATGCCCTTTTCTAAACCCTCTTTATTACTGCTGGGTGTAGATATGGATAGTGAAAAGCAGTAGCATGGAAAAAATAATGGATACATGTAGAAAAAAATTGAACAATTACATGTATAGTGGTCTTTTTTTTGAACAGGTGGAGAATCTCTCGAAAATTCATTCGATAGTCTTTGGGAGTATACTCATCAACCATAATCAATTTAGGCTCGTAAGTAGTGGTATCACGTACTTCATACCGCATAGTAAACTCTGATATATCTTTTTTTGTGGCAATCCAATCGGTCTTCCAACGTTCTGAGAAATAATCAAGGGCATCTTGAAAAAAGATTCCGTGTTGGCGGTCTCGAAAAAAATTCAATCGCTGTTAATAATTTCTTGAATTTTCTCTCGATACTCGATTGCATTGGTATTTACTAGGTCGTAATTTAAATACGAACAAGTAACGTCGATATCTTTGTTTGAATGATTGTCCGTTTCTCTTGATTATGTTGTTGTATCCCACCTGAATTTTCACGTTTCGTTTTTTCCGTGCGCGCCACAATTTGGGCCATTTTCTCCCCATCCGAACACCTAACAAGGCAGTTGTATTTCGGAATCACTTCCACGTAGAGTATAAACGTACTATACTTTACGATGTAAAGGTGCGCTCTGCCGAGCGCTGTTGCCTGTTTCCGAACGGTCGCTTTTCGCTCCCAATCGTTATCTAGGCAATCCGTAAAAAAATTGGTTTCCATTTTTACATTCTTAGAAATTTCAATCCAACTTTTTTTACTCCGTTCTCGAACCTTTTGACGTTGTTCTAAGTCTTTATCCGCCACTAGAACGTCTCCCTTTTTTAATTCCAATTAAAATTTATCAAGCATTTTCCCTTGCAGGTCTAACACTTGTGTGACCTTTTTTCCAAATTGCCCTTTTACTACATCACCTAGACCACTTGTTGCAGAAGTAATTGAACTTTTTGCACTTTCTGATTCCGTTTCTCCAGATTTTTTTGTTTTTTTCACAAGACTATCTTTTTTTTGAACAAGTGCCATTGCAGTGGCTTGAGCGCTCATCTTTTGTAAATTCTTTTTATATTCTTTTAATAGTTTTTCGATTGCTTCTAACACGTAATCATACTCCTTTTACGGCTTCATTTGTTCTTGAAGTTTTTTACGATAGGCTTGTTCTGCTTCGTCTTCTTTTAACGAAAGGGTCCGTTTCTCTCTGTCTAATTCTGAGAAAAAATCTTCTTCAAGACGTGATAGCTCACGTCTTGCCCATTCCATAGGCTCATTTGTTTCACCAAATCGTTGTACTTGCCGTTGCATTTCAGAATAGGTATCATTCGTTGCTTGTTCCGCTTGTCGCCTAATTCTTGTCAATGCGTCAGATTCTTCTTCAAGTTGTCGTCTCGTTTGTTGATAATCCGCTAATGCTTGCTCTTCTTGATCCATACTCGTATCTCTCCCTTTTTTAGGCGAGTTGTTTCGCTAATTCTTGGTCTCGTTGAACTAATTCACCTATTTTTGCAGTAATATCTTTGGTTAGGGTACTAAATTTACTACTCATTTGATGTGCTAAACTTAGTTTTTCTTGAAATTCTTGTGAAGGAATCGTCACCATTGTTTGTTCCGTACAACCCATTGCCTGCATAGCATCTAAAACTTCACCATAAGATAAGTCAGGACAATTACGTTGAATCGTCGAACGTCCTTCTTGCCATATTTCTTCTAATTCCCTAACGGCATCTTTATAGAGCTTTACGACGTTCTCCATTGCCAGTTCAAATTTTGAAGATGCAAGCTTTACAATGGTTAGAGCTTGGCTATCGTCTAAATAGATTTGTTCATTTCCAGATAAACCGCCACCACTAGCAGTAAATTTTTTACGTAAAACGTTCAATTTGGTAAAACTATCAATTTGAGTTTGAAGCCACTCATTTTCTTTTTTTAATTGTTGGTACTCTTTTTTACTGCTACTTTTATGTACACCATACTGTTCTAATCTGCGCATTTGCATCTTATTTTCAACAATACTTTGCGCTAGAAGGGTTTGTTCAATTGAAATACCACCATTCAAATCAGAATAAACCACGATATCGCCATATTTGTTGATATAGTTCCCTTTTTTATCTACTTTGAATTGATCTCTTGAATGACCAAATAACTTCCACCCTTTATTATCGATGCCTATACTTAAGAATGGTATTTTCTTCTGACCACCAGTCATCCAACCACTAGTTACCGTATCAGATGTATCATAGATATTAACAATAACCCCTTTATAATTTTTAATCTGTGCATCCGTTAAACCCGAACCAGCAGCACCATATGTAATAGCATTATATCCTTTTAAAACAGCAATATAGATAGCTTCTGCACCACCTAATGAATGTCCTGTAGTAGAAATAGTGTAACCATCTTTTTTAGAATAACGTTGCTCAATAACATTAGCATAATCTAAAGCAGACTGAAAAGCACCATTTGCATGTTTGTCATTTTGAGCGATTTCTCGGACATCGGTTTTTATATCCTGCCATCCACTTGTTCCTGCATAGGCAATCGTTATGTCTTTTTTTACGACTGATTCAGGATACCCAGGTATTTGCTTCAAATATTCTGTTTTTTTATCCTTATATTCATCCCTAATTTCTGCTACAACCATGGCTTGCATACTGTTGTTTTTTGGAGCTTTATCTGTACCAATTTTATCTTTATTCGTGTCTACTTTATCTAGAATGATATACTCTTTATTTTGTGATCGTTCATTAACTGGTACATTTCCGTTTTCAACTTGATAAACTTGATCAGAAAATTGTCTATTTTGATCCATTAGTTCACCGTCCCGTGATAATAAACAATTTTTTGAGTAGGCATACTAGCTTCTATTTTTTCTGGTTTCTCCTCAAGATAATAAGGTCCTTCTCCTGAGAGTGTTCTTATATTGTAGATTAATTTATCAGTTTCTGCCGAAACAGTATCTAGAGAAACACTATCTTCATAAACATTGTTTAGTTTAAAATAAACTTTAACTGTATTCATTGGAGTAACTGAAAAATTCGTAAATTCAACGCTTTCAATACTAATCTTTTTTTCCATTTCTTCTAATTTTTCAAAAAATTGAGACTCCGTTAAATTACCGTTTCCATTATTAAATTCGTTAAATATTTTCTTTTTTTGTTTTTCGTCAATAGTAGATAGTACGTAATTATTATACAAATAATTAGCTAAATCAGTTTGAATCTCTATTAACTCTTGTTTGTCTTTCTCTCTGTCCATGTACCATTTACCTCCAATTATTAAGCCTACTAAAATTATTATAGCTAAAGCTATGAATGCATTTTTTTTCATCCGTTTCTCCTTAAAGTAAGAGTAATTTAACTATAACATAATTATTGAATTCATAAAACTACGTATTAACAATATCTAGAGTATAAAATTAGTGTTGTATAATCAACATTCTCTCAATCAACTAAACATTGACAACCTTCATTTTATTTTCTTACCACCTAATTAAAAATTTCAAAAATAATCCAATTGAAACTGATCTAATGAATGTCCGGCTGTTCTCCACCATGGATTGTCGATACCCATACTCAAAAAAGGGATTTTTTTCCGACCACCAGTCAACACACCACTCGTCACAGTATCCCTTGTATCGAAAAGATTCACAATCGTCCCTTTGTACTGTTTAATCTGTTCGGCTGTTAAGCCTGAACCAGCAGCACCATAAGTGAAGGCATTGTATCCTAATAATACCGCAACATAAATAGCTTCTGCACCACCTAATGAATGACCTGTAGTTCCAATGTTAAAGCCATTTTCTTTTGGATACTTCCGTTCAATTTCTTTGGCGTAATCTATCGCTGAAGAGAACGCCCCATTCTCATATTTAGCCTCTAGTCCAATTTCTATGACATCGGATGTCCAATCCTTCAAGCCACTTGTGCCAGCATAGACAATGGTTACGTCTTGTTTTACGACTGATTTAGGATAGCCGGATACCTTTTCTAATCTTTTTTCTGTTTTATACTCATCTTTAATTTCAGCCACAGCCATAGCTTGCATACTATTTTTTCTAGGGGCAGATTCTGTTTTTAAGGTATCTTTGTTTGTGTCTATGGTGTCCAAAACTAAATATTTATCTTTACCAACCGTACTACCTACTTGAATTTCTCCAGATTCCACATCATAAGAATCTTTGGAAAGAACATTGAAATCATTCAGCTCTTTCTTTTTTGCCATACTATTTTACTCCTTTATTATCATAAATAATATTTTTTTCAGGCATCTTATCTGTTCTACTTTCTTCTGATTCATTTAAAAAATAATTATTTTGCCCTTTTCCAGTATTGAAATCAAATATAAGCTTTCCGGTTTCTGCCGATACTGTATTTGACGATGCACGAAGAGTATAAATATCATTAATAATTAATCTCACTTCTAGCGAGTTCATCGGTCCAACAGAAAATCCTGTAAATTCTATTTTTTCTATATCTGAGTATTTAGCTATTTCATCTACACGTTTAGAATATTCAGGAAACGTCATTTTCTCATTGTCATAATCTTTATCTAATTGATCTAATTCTTCTTTGTTAAACGTGTAAAGTCGATAGTTGTTATACAAATAATTGGCTAAATCTGTTTGAATATCGTGTAATTTTGCTAAATCTTTTTCTCGTTTCATATACCATACTCCTCCAATGACTAAAATGATTATACTTAACGCTATGAGGGTTTTTCTTTTCATCTTTTTCTCCTTAAAGTAAGAGTAAGCTAACTATAACATAATTATTGACTTCATAAGACTACCTATTAACAATAATTAGAGTGTACAATCGGTGCTATATTGTCAACATACTCTCAATTAACCAAACATCACTAACTTTTATTTCATTTTCTTACTATTTTTTATTTACTTGAAACTGATCTAATGAATGACCAGCGGTTCTCCACCATGGATTGTCGATACCCATACTCAAAAAAGGGATTTTTTTCCGACCACCAGTCAACACACCACTCGTCACAGTATCCCTTGTATCGAAAAGATTCACAATCGTCCCTTTGTACTGTTTAATCTGTTCGGCTGTTAAGCCAGAACCAGCAGCACCATAAGTGAAGGCATTGTAGCCTAATAATACCGCAACATAAATGGCTTCTGCACCACCTAATGAATGACCTGTAGTTCCAATGTTAAAGCCATTTTCTTTTGGATACTTCCGTTCAATTTCTTGGGCGTAATCTATCGATGAAGAGAACGCCCCATTCTTATACTTAGCGTCTAGTCCAATTTCTATGACATCTGATGTCCAATCCTTCAAGCTACTTGTTCCTGCATAGATAATGGTTACGTCTTTTTTTACGACTGATTCAGGATAGCCTTTGAGATCTTTGAGTTCATAATCTTCATAATTCTTATACTTATCTTTAATTTCAGCCACAGCCATAGCTTGCATACTATTTTTTCTTGGGTTATTTTCCCCATTTAGGACATCTTTATTTGTGTCTACCGTATCTAAAACTAAATACTTATCCTCTACTAATCGGTCACCAGTCTGAACGTTATTACTTTCCACTTGATAAGACTCTTTCGATAATTTGTTATAATCGTCTAACTCTTTTTGTGGTGGTTTTCCTATATTAGCCATAATTATTCCACCCCTTTATTCTTGTAGATAATGTTTTCTTCAGCCATTTTTTTGTCAGTGCTTTTTTCTTTTCGTTCTAAAACATACCCATTTCGGGTATTCATAGAATTGAAGCTGTACAACCATTTCCCTGTTTCTGCAGAAATGGTACTTAATGTCGTATCGTCAGGGTACACATCATTGATTTTAAAATTAACGACTAAATCTTTCATTGGTCCAACAGAAAATTTAGTAAATTCCACTTTTTCGATATCTGAGTATTTAGCTATATCATCTACACGTTTAGAATATTCAGGAAACGTCATTTTTCCATTGTCATAATCTTTATCTAATTGATCTAATTCTTCTTTGTTAAACGTGTAAAGTCGGTAGTTGTTATACAAATAATTGGCTAAATCTGTTTGAATATCGTGTAATTTTGCTAAATCTTTTTCTCGTTTCATATACCATGCTCCTCCAATGATTACTAAAATTATTAAAGCTAGAACTATGTTTTTTTTTGGTTTCATTCGTTTCTCCTTAAAGTAAAAGTAAGATAATCATAACATAGCGATTAGATTCATAAAACCACGTAACAATGACCGTTAACAAGCTGTCGCCTTGTTTGGTGGTACTCTGCTAGTGCCTGGTCTTCATTCCTCATGTTGGGTTCACTCCCTTTGAATTTAAGCGAGTTGTTTCTCTAAGTCTTGGTCTAGTTGGACTAACTCGCCTATTTTGACCATAATTTTTTTCAATAGCGTGGTGAATTTACTCCCCATCTGATTCGCCAAACTAATTTTCTCTTGGGGTATATTCTGCTTTTAAGGTATCTTAGTTTGTGGTAATGGTGTACAAAACTAAATATTTATCGTCTACTAGTCGATCACCTGTCTGAACATTATTATGTTTCACTTGATAAGACTCGTTCGATAATTTGTTGTAATCAACCAATTTTTTTGGGCAATTTTTCTGTCGTACCCATAATTATTCCACCCCTTTATTGTTGTAGATAATGTTTTCTTCAGCCATTTTTTTGTCAGTGCTTTTTTCTTTTCGTTCTAAAACATACCCATTTCGGGTATTCATAGAATTGAAGCTGTACAACCATTTCCCTGTTTCTGCAGAAATGGTACTTAATGTCGTATCGTCAGGGTACACATTATTAATTACAAAATTAACGTCTAATCCTTTTATTGGTCCAATAGAAAACTTAGTAAATTCTATTTTTTGTATATCGGAGTATTCTTTGAGTTCATCTGATTTTTTTAGAAACTCTTCAGTAGTTAAATTCCCTTCCCCCTTATTATATTCTGAATTTAATTTGTCATCTTTGTCTTTATCTACAGTATATAACCGATAGTTGTTATACAAATAATTAGCTAAATCTGTTTGAATATCATGTAATTTTGCTAAATCTTTTTCTCGTTTCATATACCATGCGCCTCCAATGACTAAAATGATTATACCTAAAGCTATTAGTGTCTTCTTTTCCATTCTTTTCTCCTTAACGTAAGAGTAAGTTAACTATAGAACAGGCATTAAAATAATAAACTCATCTAATATTTATAAAAAATTGTTTTTTAACCTCAAATTCCGATTAACCAAAGTAGCCCGCCTATCAAGCGATAAGCGGGCTCTCTTTGTCAATGTCAATTGGTCTACCTAACAAGACTCCGTCAATCCTCACTTCTCAACTCAAAAAGATTGTGAAAAGTAAGGAAGTACAGTGACGGCATTTGTTATTTTAAGTTAGTCAGTTATGGACTACTCCATGCAAAGATGAAAGCTAAAGCTGAAGTAATAGCTAGCACATTCGTTCACTCTTTAAACAAATTCATGTCATAATATTTCTTCTTACATTATGCTATAATTTCCATGAGAAATTGCTCTTATGAGCCATTTTGGTTAAGCATAGAGAAGTCATTTTGCGGTGAATTTTCTCTATGCTTTTATTGTAGCAATATACATGTAATAGCTCATTTTTTTCTACACATATCCATTGTTTTTTTTCTAATTTGGTTTCTGTACAGTATTAATTTGGAATAAACACACGATATGTAGTTATTTGTTCTGCCTTCACTAGTAAGAGTTTTCATACCTTACCATTCTTTGTAATCAGAACCAAAACTTCCTAAATCATCAGTTGGTTCACGTAACATCGAACTACTTAAAAACTCTTCTACTTCATTCATCTGATGATTTTTTACAAGAAACAATTGTGAATCGTTTGATGATCCTACCTTTATCTCATAATACCCATCCATTAACTTAGAGTAATCTAGGTTTTTTATGACTTCATCACGATACTTCAACGCATTTTCTTCTCGTTCGTCAAGGTCACTCTCTTCCACATAAGGATATTGTATCGGGACATTAGCAATGATCATCTGGCTTTTCATCAATTGCTCGACTGTCACTGATGCATACCCACCAAAGACTGCCTGTTTTTTGTTTGTAGATTGACTATTTTCTTTCGCCCATTGCTTTATTTTTTTAGTATTACTCTCATTGTTATAAGCTAGATAAGGTAAGTCATATGCTGTTCGAATCTCATTTTTTTCAAGTGGTTTATTTAGCCCTATCTCTTTTGTTAATCCACTCTTAACAATACTTTTTTCAACTTCTTCTGAAAATCCATCCAGAAATGCTTTCGCTTCTTTTGAATAGGCTGGTACTTGAAGAATCGTTTGAATCGAGTTGTCATAGGTAGTCAAGGTACTATCTGTTAGCTCCCACTTATCATTTTGATTCGAGCGTTCTAAAACACCTTTGGCAGATACAGAAATACCTGCTTGCGTTACAGCATAATCCAACTGAACATAGGTCGACTTTGAAGAATCATATGCTTTGACAATCTGTACCTCGCCCTTTGTTCCAACACTATGAAGCTTTTCTTCAATCACTTGTTGGTATTCATCATTTCGATTATTTTGAGCCTGTGTAAGGAAGCCTAAGCGTGTTCCAACAGTCAAAATTATAAGAATAACTGGAAGCGTTCCGCCAAAAACAACAGATTTTATACGAACAGATTTTACTTTATCACTCGTGAAATCACTTGACCGATCAACGACTAGCCACCCCGTCACAGCTACAAAAAAGACCATTAGCCCTACACCAATCGTTCCAGGATTAAACAGTGTCGTATACGGAAACAGAGCAGAATAGCCAATCTTCCAAAATAAAACGAGTAATAAAAGCCAAGATGTTACATAAATACTGATTAAACGTTGAACTTGTGGCTCCTTTTGATTCATTTTTCTCAAAAAAAAGACCGCCACAATTCCATTTATGACAAATGAAACGATATAACCAATAAAAACAAATTGTAGTACCACAAAAGAATAAATCAATCCGTATGGCTGATTGGACGTGTTCCCTGAAACATCAAATTTCAATAATCCATAGATAAATGTTGCAATAAAAATCAAGAGCGGCAACAACACCGCTGTTTTTGTTAACTTTTTAAATTTTATGATACCAATTCCTCCCTACTTATCATTAAAACTATTTTTTGATTCCTCCCGTAACTATTAGTTTACCATAAGAAATAAGTTGGTCTAGTTATTTTTTGAGTTAAGCTTACACCCTTCTCTTAACCAAAATTGCTGGGTTATTTGGATTCACGATATACGGTTGGATTAAAGCATGAGTTACGATGTTAAGCCCCATTCCGATTAGAAACACTGAGACTCAACCAAAGACTAATGCATGATTATCAGCTCTAAAGTTCGCTTATTTTGTACTGATAATGATGGCAAATCTTTTTCTCCTTGAAATGATTTTAGTTTGCTAGAAAACTTGCAAATCTCAACTCCGCTTTACTTCCTCTTACAAAACCATTATGTATAATTGAATTGTTGACTGTTCTTATTTTATTGAGACTTGAACTCTATCCCTTGTTTTCTCATTTCTTCGTCCAAATCGCTATCAAACAAAGCAGATCATTAAATTGCCCGCTCGTAACCCGTTCAAAGACCACTTTATCACGTTCTCGAAATCCTATATGAAGTTTTTCGTAGATGTTTAAACCTTTTTTCCTTGTTCAATCCGTTTAAAATAGATTAGTTTTTTGAAAGAAAATAAGCACTTTTCTTCTTTGACATCCAGATTAGAAAATACTCACTCTAGCTTCTCTAAACATTGACTTTTCTAGCTAAATAACGTACACTGATTACTTGAATCTGATAATTAAATAGTACCTCAAATCGAGGTAGAGGTTGCGTTTTTTATTAAGCTTGCGGAGTGAGAGGACACGTCGAAGCAAGTCTAGGAAAAATCGCCGAAATGCATAACAGCCTCCCTGTTATGTGTTGGGACGTAAGCGAACAACTTACGGACTGTCTTAGTAGTGATGCTAAGTTGCGCTATGTTTTTGTTGAGAGTACCTGACGATAGTAGGCAACCATGCATTTTCGTATGGTTGTTTTTTTACGTGTAGAAGAATAGGTTCGACACCTTCTTCAAAACTCTTTAAACTAAATAATAGTAGAACAAATTAAGTCGTTAAACAGAAAGGAAGAAAGAAAAACATGAACAAGAAATCATTTTCACTTGGCTTACTATTTGCAATTATTTTAAGTGTCTTCTGTTCTCCAGTATTCAGTCATGCAGAAACGAACGGTGAATTCCGTGTCGGGATGGAGGCAGGTTATGCTCCGTTTAACTGGTCCCAAAAAACAGACGCACATGGTGCTGTACCTATTCAAGGAAATTCTTCTTATGCAGGAGGATACGATGTCCAAATCGCTAAAAAAATTGCGGAGGGATTGGATAAAAAACTTGTTATCGTACAAACAAAATGGGACGGTTTGGCTCCTGCCTTGCAATCTGGAAAAATCGATGCCATTATTGCTGGGATGAGCCCTACCGCAGAGCGTCGGAAAGAAATTGATTTTACTGATCCTTATTACGAATCACAATTGGTGGTCGTTGTTCAGAAAAAAGGACAGTTTGCCGATGCGAAAAATTTGAACGATTTAACTGGTGCTAAAATTACTGCACAGCTCAACACGTTTCATTATAGTGTGATCGATCAAATTCCTGGCGTTAATAAACAACAAGCGATGGATAATTTTTCAGCAATGAGAACCGCTCTTGCTTCTGGTATGATCGATGGTTATGTCAGTGAGCGACCAGAAGGTGTGACTGCTACAAGTGTTAACAAAGACTTAGAAATGCTTGAATTCTCTAAAGAAAATGGTTTCCAAACCAATTCTGAAGATGTTCAAGTCGCAGTTGGTATGCGTAAAGCAGATCCCGAAATCAGCAAGGTCAATCAAATTTTATCCACTATTTCTTCAGACGAACAAACAAAAATCATGGATCAAGCAGTGAAAGATCAACCCGCTGCTGAAACAAAGGATAGCGAAAAATCAGGTATATTAACAGACTTTAAAACTATTTGGGATCAATACGGTGGTATGTTCTTACGTGGTGCAGGTTTAACCTTATTTATCGCCTTGATTGGAACGGTTGTGGGAACAGCTTTAGGTTTATTGATCGGAGTAGTCCGCACGATTCCAGAATCTGAAAATAAAGTGAAACGGTTCTTCCAAAAATTAGGAAATGCCTTGCTTTCGATTTACATTGAAGTATTTCGCGGAACACCCATGATGGTGCAAGCAATGGTTATCTTCTATGGTTTAGCCTTAGCTTTTGGGATTTCTCTAGACCGAACGGTTGCGGCTCTGTTTATTGTTTCTATTAATACGGGGGCTTATATGTCTGAAATCGTTCGTGGCGGAATCTTCGCTGTTGATCCAGGACAATTTGAAGCAGCACAAGCGATTGGAATGACTCATGGCCAAACAATGCGTAAAGTCGTTGTTCCTCAAGTATTGCGTAATATTTTGCCTGCAACAGGAAATGAGTTTGTGATCAATATCAAAGACACGGCTGTTTTAAGCGTTATCGGGGTAGCAGACTTATTCTTCCAAGGAAATTCTGCATCTGGCGCAAACTTCCAATTCTTCCAAACCTTTACGATCGTTGGAATCATGTATTTGATTATGACATATGCGATTACGCGTGTTTTACGTATTGTTGAGAAGAAAATGGACGGCCCTTCTGCTTATGTGAAACTAGACGAAGTAGAAAATCAAAAAGAAAGCTAATCATCTAGCTTCGCAGACTCGTTTAAATTAGGAGGATATAAGGATGAATCAAATGATTGAAGTCGAACATTTAAGAAAAAGCTTCGGTGAAAATGAAGTGTTAAAAGATATCAATGTAACTGTAAATAAAGGAGAAGTCGTGACAATCATCGGCTCTTCTGGTTCAGGTAAATCAACCCTTTTACGTTGCATAAACTTACTAGAAAAACCGACAGGCGGCAAAATCATCTATAATGGTGAAAATGTGTTAGAACGTGGCTATAACTTACCAAAATATCGTACACATTTAGGGATGGTATTCCAATCATTCAACCTATTTAATAATATGAATGTGTTAGAAAATTGTACTTCTGGACAACTCACTGTCTTGAAACGAGGCAAAGATGAAGCCAGAAAGATTGCCTTAGAAAATCTTGAAAAAGTTGGGATGGAGCGTTTTATTGATGCAAAACCATCACAGCTTTCTGGTGGACAAAAGCAACGTGTCGCGATTGCCCGTGCCTTATCTATGAATCCTGATGTGATGCTGTTTGATGAACCAACTTCGGCCCTTGATCCTGAAATGGTCGGTGAAGTATTAAAAACAATGAAAGATTTAGCACATACAGGATTGACGATGATCATCGTGACCCACGAAATGGAGTTTGCAAAAGAAGTTTCTGACCGAGTAATCTTTATGGACAAAGGTGTCATCGCTGAAGAAGGTACATCTGATGATATCTTTGTTCATCCTAAAGAAGAACGGACGAAAGAATTTTTACACCGTATCCTGTCTAAATCCTAAGAAAAAAAAGGTGTGGAACAAGAGTACAAATCACTTTTGTTTCACACCTTAAATGCGAATAAACGGTGGGATAGAAGCAACCCCTTCGGAAATAAACACTTCTATCCCATCCCCTTTTTTCTTATTTATATTGTCTAATAGTTGGTGGCATGAATGTATCAATAAATTGTTGGATTTCTTCTAAAGAATCTGAAAAGAAAATTTTTTCCCGATCTGCTGCTGTTAAAAAACCTTCTACAACCATTTTATCAAAGAAATCCGCTAATAAATCATAATAGCCATCGACATTAAAAAAAAGACATGGATGTTGATGTTCCCCTACACGGCCCCAAGAAACAACTTCTGATATTTCTTCTAGTGTCCCCGGCCCTCCAGGTAATGCTAAATAACATTCTGCCAAATCAATCATCTTTCGTTTGCGTTCATGCATATCGTTCACTATATGCATCTCAGTAATATTTTGATGCGCTAGTTCTCGCTCTAATAGAAATGTTGGCATTACACCAATCACTTTCCCGCCATTTTCAATAACCGTATCAGCCAACAACCCCATTAAACCAACATTGCCGCCACCGTAAACAAGATCATAATCATTACGACTCATCCATTGCCCTAATGCCTTTGTTTGTTCCTGATAAATTGTCTTATTCCCTACACTGGCACCACAATAAACCGCCATTTTCTTCATAAAATCCCCACCTACTCTAATTAAATATACGTCTTCACTCGATTCATTTTATGCCTCTTCACTTGTGGATTGATATGAAACATCGTTAAATGATCTGATTGTAAAACGTTCTTGATTGTTTTCGTTTTCTAAAATAGTAATACTAGTATTGGCAAGTGGTCCGCCTTCACGCCATTTTGCTTTTTCTTTGCCTATCAGTGAATTGATCAACGTAATCAGTAACACCCCGTGAGCAATAATCAGTACATTGCCATCTGGATAATCTTTGCTAAGCTTTTCAATCGTCTGAGTTGAACGTGATACTAAAGAGTCAATCGTTTCTCCCCCAAATGTTGTAGGATCATATAAATCTGGCCGCTGGCGCAAATAAGCCGTTTGTTCATCCATATGATCGATTTCGACCCCTTCACGTTTGCCGAATTTGATCTCTCTTAAGCTGTCATGATACTGTACCGTTAGACCATCTAAAAAATTATTTTCTTTAAGAATATAATTTGCTGTATCCATTGCTCTTTTTTGAGTACTGACTGCTACTACATCAAATGAACGATCACTAAGATAGCGACCTGCCTGAATCGCTTGTTCAATTCCGATTGGCAATAATGGAGAATCGATGTCCCCACCTTGAAATCGTAAACCTAAATTCAATTCCGTCTTACCGTGTCTAACAAAATAAAATGTAGTCATTTGTTTCGCCCCTCCATTTTTGAACTATTGCTTATACTTGAATATGATACTACAAATAAAAAATCTCTGCTTTGTTAAAAAATTGCTTGTAAAGTATTTCCACATTGTTGATTCTCTATGCTACCATAGTAAAATAGACTGGAGGAATTTATGTGGAACTTCAACACTATCAACAATGGATCAGTGAATTTTACAAAAAAAGAGGCTGGTATGAACTCAATTCATTTGTTCGTATAGGCTTTTTGTCTGAAGAAACAGGTGAAGTCGCGCGAGCTGTACGTGCCTTAGAAATCGGGCGTGACCGCCCAGATGAGGAAGAAAAATCGACGGAACATCTGGTTCAAGATTTGACGGAAGAACTCGGCGATGTTTTGGATAATATTTTTATTTTAGCAGATAAATATGATATTCGTTTTGAAGATATTTTAGCCTCACATAAACAAAAACTAGAAGAGCGTTTTGGTGAGCTGAACGGTATGGAAGAAGGGATATAATGGACAAACATATTACAATCCGATTCGTTAAAGAACGTGATTTTCTATCATTACTAGAGATAGAAAATACGATTTGGACAAATGAAAATTCTCCGGTACTTCACTTCTATGAGTCGGTTGAGGAATACAAAGAAAAGAGCGAGGGACGACTTATTTTTGTCGCTACAGATGAAAACAACGTTCATGGTTTTGTTGCTGTTCATCATCCAACCTCTTTGCCTTCACATAAAAAACAATGGATGTTTGGGATCGGTGTTCATCCAGATAGTCAGTCATTGGGTATTGGACGTCAATTACTGGATTTTTTAAAAGATATTGCAGCTGAAGAGGGGATTCATAAGATTTCTTTGCGCGTTATGGGGACCAATACGAAAGCGATTCAGTTTTATCGTAAAAATGGATTTGTCCAAGAAGCTTTATTTAAAGATGAATTTTTTATCAATGGTGCGTATTGTGATGATTATCAGTTTGCTTATTTTGTCGATTAGGCTCATCAATTTTTAATGTTTACTGAAAACATCAAACTTTTTCTGAAAATTCGCTTGCTGTGGTCTTCTTATTCTGGTACTTTTAGTAAGGATAAATTTTAAGGAGTGTTGAAGTGTGACAAAAAAATTATCATGGCGTGATTACCTTTACGTAGGTTCCATGCTATTTGGCTTATTTTTCGGGGCGGGAAATTTGATTTTTCCAGTTCATATGGGACAAGAGGCTGGTGCTACTATTTTTCTAGCGAACCTCGGCTTTTTGATCACAGGTATCGGCTTGCCATTTCTAGGTGTGATTGCCATTGGGATTTCCAAAAGTAACGGGGTGTTTGACTTAGCAACTCGGGTGAATCGACGCTATGCTGTTGGTTTTACTGTATTATTATATCTAACGATTGGGCCTTTTTTTGCCTTACCTCGTCTGGCAACAACGTCTTTTGAAATTGGCTTAGTGCCCTTTATTCCAAGTGATCAGCATAAATTAATTTTAGCAGTCTTTTCGGCGCTATTCTTTCTGGTTGCTTGGGCCTTTTCACGTAAACCGACTAAGTTATTAGGGTATGTAGGAAAATTTTTAAATCCATTATTTCTATTTTTATTGGCGATTTTGATTTTATTTGCTTTCTTAACGCCACTCGGAACGATCTCTTTAGCACCTGTTGCAGATAGTTATGCGGCCAACCCTTTTTTTAAAGGATTTACTGAAGGCTATAATACATTAGATGCACTAGCTTCTCTGGCTTTTGGAATCATCATCGTTTCAACGATTCGAGGTATGGGTGTTGAAAAACCAAATGATATTGCGAAAGATACGATAAAGTCCGGCGCAATCAGTATTGTCTTGATGGGGATCATCTATACTTTGTTGTCTTATATGGGCACGATGAGTTTAGGGAAATTCCCGCTTAGTGAGAATGGCGGAATTGCTTTAGCTCAAATCGCTAACCACTATCTAGGTAATTTAGGTAGTATTTTACTTGCACTTATTGTTATCCTTGCCTGTTTAAAAACAGCAATCGGATTGATTACCGCTTTTTCTGAAACATTCAGCGAACTGTTTCCAAAAGGTTCCTATTCATTTTACATTGCGATAGCAAGTATATTACCTTGTTTGTTTGCAAATGTTGGATTAACAAATATCATTCAGTTTTCAATCCCTGTCTTGATGTTCCTTTATCCATTAGCGATGACCTTGATGATTTTAGTCATCGTCAGCCCGCTGTTTCATCATCGCAAAGAAGTCTATCGCACAACAACTTATATCACACTATTTGCTGCCTTACTTGATGCTTTGAACAGTGCGCCCGATTTTATTAAATCAAATACAGTGGTTACAACTATTTTAACCGCTGCTGAGGAATACTTGCCTTTATTTACGATTGGAATGGGCTGGGTTGTTCCTTCAGTACTTGGATTTATCATTGGTTTAATTTGGATCAAACTAAAAAAAGAACCTGATCTTAACTGATAACTGGAAAGACTGGGCAGAAATATTTAACTGCTAGAACCAAGTCCTTCAATTCTTAGTGTCTTTAGCACCTAAAAATTGATGAGATCGGAACGAACGGTAATTGCTTCTGCTTCAACCATTTATCAGGCTTTCTTAGGAGTGTGGTGTGACTCGTGGAGTTACACTACACTCCTTTTTGCTTCATAAGACGTCACGTCTTCTCTTTTCTGTGCGCTCAAAACAATAACTTTCTTCATTAGGATATAAAATCATCCTTTTAGAACTATATGAATGACTACGCAAAAACTAATTATCGTCTTAGCTGACAATTGACCATAAAGTACAGTAGAATAGGGGCAAGGAAGTGATTAGCATGCTCTATGAGGAATTGATGATGGATTCTGGAATGCTTACCAAATTTAAAGTATTCAAACGAATTACACAAATCAATCAGTCAGATATTTCTATTACTCAGTTATCTGAGGAACTATCTTTGAATTATCAACAGGTATTTATTATTATGAATGAAATCAATCATGATCTAGCTAAAGTAATCTCAACGCACCCCTCGATTTTACAAAAAGCTGGCAAGATCGACAGTACTAACTTACTCGTAACAATCGATGAATACCGGTATTTTCTATTAAAAAAATCGGTTCCGTTTCAATTTATTCTCTATTTTTTAAACCATGATTCTCCTAACATAGATGATTTTTGTCAACGCTATTACGTGAGCCGTTCAACAGTCTCTAGAAAGATGCTGCCTTTGAAAAGACACGTAAAGCAATATAATCTGCGGTTTACATATACTGAAGCCAACTTGATTGGTGATGAACGTGCGGTCAGAGTCGCACTATTCGATGCCTTGTGGCTAGGAACCAGAGGAACGATCTGGCCATTTAAAAGTGTTCCCCGTGAAGAAGCGGAAAGACTGGCAGAAGCATTTTCTGAATATTTCCCATTATCCAGAACCTATTTAGGCTCTAAAGAATTGCCTTATTTTGCAGCGATTTTTCTCTGTCGCACTCGGAAAAAGATTTTTGTTTCGTATGATGAACGGTATGATTTCTTGATGCAGGATAATCCTTACTATGATTTTGAGCGTCTCAACAAAGAACTAGGGCCACATCAAGCTTTGCCTCCTAAATACACAAAAGGGGAAAGCAGCTTTATCTTTTTTCTCGCACATTATGCGCCTTTTTATACCTTAGATGATGATCCGTCCTTGTCTCAAACACTACACGATTTCTCAATAAGACCAAATCCTGTCTATGAATTGGTTCAAGAATTTTTAGACTATGCTAAAATCAACATCTTTAAAAAAGAGCCAGAAGTTCTTGATAAACCCGTTCTTATTGGAAATTTACTGAATATTGCCTTTACTTTTTATGTTTTGCGTCAACCCTTCCCTAACCTTCAAAAATTAGTGGAGTTACCACGTAAAAAGAAAAAAGCGGACGAACTTTTGGAAACGAAAATTCAAGTTTTTTTTGATGAAAAAGTAAAGGAAAAAGAATATAAATTTATTTATACCATCAAAAATCCGCTGGTTAAAATGTTCAAAAGTGTATTACTTCCTGTTTATGACAAACCAAAACATTCAGAGCATTTAAACATCGGTGTGGCTTTTGAGCATAATTTTCTTCTAGTTAGAAGGATCTATCAGTTCTTAAATGATTTAGGTTTTGTGGATTCTGCTCCTTATCAGGAAGAGCTAAATGAGCAATACGATTTGGTGATCAGTTCTTCTCTATTACCAAGGAAAAAATACCCAGAATTACCGCTTTACTTCTGGGATCTCTCTTATGATGAAGAAGAATTAGCTGATTTATATCGGACGTTACAACAGCTTTTTGAGAAAAAAAATATTGTTCAAGAATAAGTACAGAATTGTACGATTATTAAATGTCTCATCATGCATTACATGAGCATTGCTAAGCACATGCGGTTTTATCTATTTATTTTAAAAAAATCTAAGGGTCAAGAGCAAGACATATTAGCTTTTGCTCCTTCCCTTAGATTAACTACTTATATAAGATGAAATTCACTCATCATAGGTAGACTGGTGAAAAAATTCCATATCTAATCCTTTTTCTTGTTCTTCTTCTGTTGTCTCTATTCTTGTTATTTTTGATGAAACAATTAGAATAAGTCTTGTTATGATGAATGCATACGCTGCGACGAAGCAGACACCTAAAATTTGAACCAGCAGTGCATTTAAGCCGCTAGCAGTTACTAATGAAGCACCTGTTCCGAAGATACCAATTAAAATAGTTCCAGTGAATCCACCAATACCATGGACCCCCCATACATCCAATGCATCATCCCAACCTTTTTTCTTGCGAAAATCAACAGCAAGGTTACAAATAATTGCTGCGATGGCACCAATAGCAATTGCTTCTGTTGGTTTTACATATCCTGCGCAAGGGGTTATCGTTGCTAATCCTGCAACTGACCCAGTCAAAATATCCACAAAATCATAGTACCCCTTCTTAAATTTGGCAAATAAAATCCATACAGTTAAAGATGTAGCAAGTGCAACAAACGTTGAAACAAATGCATTCACTGCTTGAATATCTGCACGTAATGCACCACCAGAATTAAACCCAAACCAACCAAACCATAAAAGTCCAGTTCCGATTGCAGCGATCATCAAATTATTGTGTTGGCTTTTTTGTTGTTCCGTCAACTTTCTTTGTCCTAAGTATAAGATCGTTGCAAGAGAACCAAATCCAGCCGTCGTATGAATAACTGTACCGCCAGCAAAGTCTTTAAAGTTGAAATTACTTAAGAATCCACCACCCCAAACCCAATGGCAGACAGGAAAATAAATCAATAAATTCCAGCCGATTAACAGTAAAATATACCCTTTCATCGTCAAACGATCTGCAAAAGCCCCTGTCATAAGAGGGACGGTGATCACACAAAACATCAATTGAAAAGCAAAAAACATTAAAAAGGGAATCGTTGCCCCATGTAAAAGGTTCGCTAACGTGCCGACATTTTTCATCAAGAAGAAATCAGCTGGATTTCCGATAATACCATGAAAATCTGAACCAAATGCTAGCCCAAACCCTCCAAAAATCCACATTAACGTTGTGACTCCAACTGAAACAAATGATTGTCCCATAATGATTAATATATTATTTTTACGTGCCAAACCTCCATAGAAAAAAGCTAAACCTGGTGTCATTAAACACACCATTGCTGTACATAAAATCATAAATGCTGTATCGCCTGTATTAATTGAATTTGACATGAATTCCATTCCTTTCTTTGAATCTATTTCAATATAGTAATTCATTTTGCTACACTACTAGCAAATTATACTATTTGGCGCTCAAATTTGAGCATCAATCAAAGCTTGGACATAAGCAGATTTCGCATGCATCAATTGACTCGTTTCTATCACTTCTTCTAAATGTCCCTCTTTTAAAAAAATAAGTTTGTCACAAAAATAAGTAGCCAGTTCTAAATTATGAGTAACGACTATATAATACAAGTTAAATTCCTTTTTTAAAGCAAGTAACAACTCAAGCATACGGTCCACATTAAATAAGTCTAACGAACTAAAGGCTTCATCCAAAATCAATACCTTTGCTTCCGTTAAGATACTTCTCGCAATACAAACACGCTGAATCTGCCCACCACTTAAGTTTCTTGGCTTCTTGTCTAAGAGTTCTTCAGATAATCCCACTTTATTTAAAACAGTAATTATCTTTTCTTTTGTTTCTTGTGTTTTATTGTTTTTACTAACTGATTCTACTAAGGCTTTTTCTACAGTAAAGTCCGGATTGATTGCAGAGGTGTACTCTTGAAATATCATGCTCACTGGGTTCTTTTGTTTGAGTGGCTCGTTTAGTTTAAATATGATTTCCCCTGACCCTTTATCTGGTTTTTCAATACCAGCTATTAGTTTAGCTAATGTTGTTTTCCCACTACCACTTTCTCCTAAAATACCAATAATCTCTTCTGAAATACAAAGTGAAAACGGCTTTAATCCACCGTCCATATTTTCTCTTGGCTTGAATAACCGCTTTTTGTAATACGTCTTTGATAATTGCTCAAGAACTAACCAATTTTCCATCTTTTAATCTCCAAAATGTCGAACCTATTTTATTTTTTATTCTACGCATTTTTACCAAATATGAGGTTGGATCAGTATCCATTTTATCTATTTTTTTGTGTTCAATTTTTCTACCTGCTTCTAAAACCAGCGCCGTATCGCATAAGTAATCTACAATAGCAATATCATGTGTCGCCAAAAGTAGAGTCGTCTCATTTCGTTTTTTTAGCTGCAAGAAGCTATCTAGAATTCTCTTTCTATTTACCGTGTCCAATGCACTCGTCGGCTCATCTGCAATAATCACTTTGGGTTTCAAAATAAGTGCTAACCCAATTGCACAGCGCTGTAACGTTCCACCAGATAATTGAAAGGGGTATTTGTTTAAAATACTCTCAGGTAAATCCATACTTTCCAATAACTCTTGAATCATATTTGTTCTTTCACTTACAGAAAATCGATTTTCTGTCAATGTTTCTTTCAATTGCACACCCATTTTTTCAATAGGATCAAATGCTTCTGAAGCATTTTGAGGGATGTATGTTAATTCGCGACTTAATACCGCCGAAAAATGAACATTGGTTTTCTCCTGAATAACGATTTTATTTTTAGTATCCGGAAAATAGGCAATTAATCCACTTGAATGAAGTGATTTTGGACAGATTCTCATAATCGTTTTAAGAAGTGTTGTTTTCCCACTTCCACTTGGTGCAAGAATGCCTAAAAACTCATTTCTTTCTACTTGAAAAGTTAGGTTATCAAGGACTCTTTTATTTGTTTTGAGTTCATTTACGCTCAACTCTTCCACTACCAAAATTAGTGTATTTTCCATTACTTTCTCCCTCGTTACTCGCTATTCGCTTCGTTGATTCCTTCTGCAACCGCGTCTCCGATATAATTGAGCATCGCTATCACAAGAAATAGTGTGATCCCAGCAGGAATCATCTGCCAAGGCTCAACTATAGCGATTTCTCTGGATTCGTTTAACATTCTACCCCACTCAGCTGTTGGTGGCTGAATCCCAACCCCGAGAAAAGATAGCGCACTAATACTCATAATCACTGCACTAATATCTAATGTAGAATAAACAATGATTGCCCGAATAATCGGGGGAAAAATGTGTTCTTTAAATACCCATCCTTTAGACTTTCCAGAACTTAGGGAGAAGACAACATAATTTTTTGTTTTATAATTAAGGACTTCTGTCCTGATCATTTTAACGTACCACGGAAATCGTACTACTGTCAGTGCTAAAATAATCGTCAGTAAACTAGGGCCTAAAATACCAATAATACATAAAGACATCATTTCATTCGGTAAAGAAAGCATCAGGTCACAAAATCGCATCATTGAGGCATCGATCCAACCACCAAACATCCCAGAAATTCCACCAAAAATGAGCCCGATCAAAAGAATCAAGAAAACAATCAAAAAGGAGAGAAGTAACGTCACTCTACCGCCATATAATATCCTCGAAAAAATATCTCGACCTAACATGTCTGTTCCAAAAAAATGTTCACTACTTGGATGAGCCAATTTATTCATAATATCTTGTTTGTTTGGATCATACGGTGACAAGACATTCGCAAAAATAATACCTAACATTAAAAGACTTAAAAAGAGAATAGAAACAAGAACTATTCTATCCTTGACTATTTTTTTCATTACATCCATCAGCTGCCTCGCTCTCTTAGTCTGGGATCAATCCTTTTGTTTAAGGAATCAATCAACAAACTACTGCTAATAAAGAACAATGACATAATGACAATATAGGCTTGCAAAACAGGTAAATCGCGGTTTCTGATTGAATTAATACAGAGAAGCCCCATACCAGGCCATGCAAAAACACTTTCTATAATAATGCTACCAGCAATCAGTTTGGGAATACTCACGCCAATCGAAACAACAGAAGAACGCAAAGAATTTTTCAATAAATGTTTCGTGATCGTTTTTTTTGAAAATCCTCTTGTAAAATAATAGTCGACATATGGCAACTGCTTATTTTGCAATAAATCATTGCGAATCAACCGAATATACGAACTAGAGTAGGCTAAAGAAAGTGTTAATGCTGGCAAGAAAACTGATAATAGCCCTTCGGCCCCTCCCGTTGGTAACCAATTTAGCTTTACAGAGAACAAAAAGATCAGTAACAACCCTAGCCAAAATGATGGAATTGCATTTAAGACAAAGGTGATCAATCTTAAGACTTTTTCAGTCCAATGATTTTGATAATTAGCTGCCAAAATCCCAAGTACTAAACAGGTTACAATAATGATGATCAGTGTCACTAGAGTCAAGAATACTGTATATGGAAAAGCCTCACTGATCATACCAGCAATCGATTTACCAGTAGCATAGCTTTTACCTAAATCCCCTTTTAGAGCCTGTTGAACCCAATCAATGTATCTTGAAAAAAAAGGTTGATCTAACCCCAATTCTGAACGCATCTGACGCACATTTTGTTCAGTTGGTGTGATTGCTTGGACTCTTAGTGCTACTTCAGCTGGATCATTGGATAGATACGTCAATAGGAAAAAAGGAATAAACGTTATTAAAAAAAGGAGAAGAAGGATTTTTCCACAATTTTTAATAATAGATTTAATCATTGTCACCCAACTTTCTATCCTTATTCAAAGAACATTTTTTCAAATGGTATTTCATATTGCGAATCATTAAACGTGATATTTTTAAGGTTAGCTTTACCGATTGCTTTCGTTTTCGAATACGAAATTGGGATATATACACATTGCTCGTTGATGTACGTCAAAATTTCGCTATAATCTGTTTGTCTCTGTTTTTCATCTGGCTCAATCATCACTTGTGTGATTTTATCATCCAACCATGCTTTTTTATCCAAGCCTAATTGTGCTTGATAATCTCCATGTGCCGGTATTCGCCAAGAAGAAAGATAAGATTGCGGATCGTAAGGCGTTCCCCACGACAACGAATACTGTAAATCGAACTCTCCATCTTTTTGACGATCAAGAAAATTCTGTTTTTCCTCAGAAATAATGGCTAAGTCCACTCCCACCTCTTTAAGATCCGCTTGAATCGATTGAGCGATCGTTCCTTCTTGTGCATTTTGTGAATTATAGGAAAAAGTTAGTGCTAAAGGTTTATCATCCTTCATACGTATTCCATTTTTTCCTACTTTCCATCCTGCTTCATCTAGTAATTGGTTTGCTTTTTCCACGTTGTAATTATAGCTCTTTAATTCAATATCACAATAAGGAGCCGTTTTTGGCAATAGCGCATCTGCTTTGTCTTCTGAATTGTTTAGTACACCTTTAATAATCTTCTCTTTGTTGACTGCGTAAGTTAACGCTTCTCTAACCTTTAGTGAACTCAGATTTTCTCGTTTACTATTTAATAGTATTGCACGAGAGGCTACCGGTTGGCTAGATACGGCTGTAAAAGCATCCTTGTCAGCTTTCATTGCGTTATAAGCATCCATATTTAATTGGTCGCCATCTGCACCATAAATAAGATCAATTTCTCCTTTTTTTAGAGCAAGTAATAATGCTTGTGAATCTGGAATTACTTTCCAATCCACTTCTGAAACTTTTGGTTTTTCACCCCAATAATCTTCATTCACTACAAAGTGTGCATATTGATTGTCCTTGTGTGTTTCCAGTTTAAACGGCCCAGTCCCCACATAGCTTGACACACCAGTTTTAGATCCTCCCTCAATGAAACTTTTAGGCGAGATAAAACGAAATGGCCTAGTCAACCCAAGTTCAATCAAGGTTGGGTAGTAGGGATGTTTTAATGTCAATTTGAAAGTCTCATCATCTATTACTTGTGTCGATTCGATTTCATTCACCATATCTAACCAAGCATGACGTTCCTTATTAGCCAAAACTGCATCAAAATTTTGCTTCACAGCATCTGCATTAAATGCCGTACCATCCGTAAATTTCACATTAGTTTGTAAAGAAAAGGTATATTCTTTACCATCATCAGAAATAGCCCAGCTTTTTGCTAACGCAGGTTTGACTTTTCCCTCTTCATTTTTGGTCAATCCTTCGAAAACCATATTTTGCGCAGCCATTTCCCCATTGTATAAATGCGGATTAATATCTCGTATATCTTTTGTACTACCGTAATTTATTTGATTAGAAGATCGACTCTCTTTTTTTGATGAATTACAGCCTGCTAAAATTAGTAGCATCATAGAGAAAGTAAAAAAGAAGACTGGCATCCATTTTCTTTTCTTTGCCAACAACTCATCTCCTTTGCCATTTATTTTATTGCTTCTATTAGGAATATAGGGGAAAACAAGAAATTGATTTTCTGAATATCACTTAGTAATTGGTCATTCATATTCTCATGAATTGTAATAGATTGGAATCCACACTCTTTCAATACCTTCTTATCCCATATAGGACGGTTAATTTTTGATAAAGGCATTTCTTTAGCTAAGTCTTCCATCCAATCAATGTCTGTCCCTTCATAATAATCTTTAACAGCCATCTCTTGCGTCAATTCTCGATTTTTTTCATATTTCTCCCGAAGCGTTTCATCGTAAAGATATTTGTACCAATTTGAATCAAAATTTAGTAAGATTCCTCCTGGTTTTAATACTCGATACCATTCTTTATATGCTTCCTTTGGATTTTCTAGATTCCAAGTGACATTTCTTGTGACAATTGCATCGAAGTGTGCTGTATCAAATGTCAACTTATGGGCATCCATCAATGTCCATTCGATTTTTTCAACGAGATCACCCGCATTCAACTTCGCTTGAATCAACATTTCTTCTGTCATATCGATTGACGTCACTTCAAAACCTTTTTCAGCAAGCAATATGGAGAGAAAACCTGGACCAGTACCTATATCAAGAATTTTTTTAACTGGTTTTTCGTTTGCATTAAAAGCACTAAGGATGACATTTTGCCATAATGTTTTTGGTTCTCCCAGTAATTCTTCATGATGCTGTTGTCCATATGTTTCAGATCTCTTTGACCAGTAATCAATAATTTCATTTTTAAATGTCTTCTTAGCCATTTCCACACTACTTTCCCCTTTTTACTACATAACAGAAAAATACCTCGCCATTTCTTACTAAAAAGTTCGTAAAAACCCTTCTTCTTGTCCATTAATTCTGAATGTAGTTGTCATTTTTACTAAGAATCAATTCAGGATAATGAAGCTGTTCTATTCGAAAATGATTGAGAGCTTGCATCAGGATATAGCGATTTTCTTCTCCACTTTTCCCCAGCGCTCGAAGCACAAAACCAGGTTTTTCTAAACTTGAAATGCCAAAATTGACAGTTGTTTCAATTTTATTTAATTTCTTTCTAATTGTTTCAATAACCTCTTTTGTACAAGAAGGACTGATAATTATCAACGTGTTATAATTCAAGCCGTCTTCAAAATAACCTAGTGCAGACATATCATTTTTCAATGGCTCTGATAGTAAATGGTCATTGTAGATTAATTCTTCATCCATATATATACTTGTTTTCATCTGTAATTCAGCGTATTGAAACGGTTGCTCATCAGCAGACCAGCCCGCTGTTACACCATCCATTAAAATTAGCGTTGCATTTTCTTTCATCTGAACGATTGTTTCTTGTTTGTAAATTGAATTTTTATAAGGAATTACTTCATCTGTTAAATATTCAAATGTGCTATTTTCTTCTAAAACCAGCTGTGTTTTTTGTGTTGTTTGTATTTTATTATCACATTTGTATACGTAAGTTGGTGCTTGAGTTGTCACGATAGCATGCGCTTCTTTGGCTACCGTAACATCCAGTTCATATTTCTCTCCCTCAAGGAAACCCCCACCCGTACTAATAAAGAAGTAATATGGTGTTTTCTCATTCGCTAATGGAATATTCGAGGACACGCGAGAATTGCCCTCATGATAAATTCTAGACGCAATGGTTCGGTTATTACGATTGGTAAATGCCATTTCAATAAGTCCGTCTGTATCTTGCCTCATATTATAATCCTTCTAGTAAAACATTTTTACGGATCCATTCATTTACGGCTGCTACCCCTTCTTGATCCTTTAAGTTAGTAAATAAAAAAGTATTATCTTCTCGAAAAACCTCGGTGTCTTTTTTCATGACATCTAAATCAGCACCAACATACGGAGCCAAATCGATTTTATTGATGATAAATAAATCACTCTTGATCATTCCTTGACCTGCTTTTCTAGGAATTTTTTCTCCTTGGGCCACATCAATAATATAAATAGAGGAATCGACTAATTCTGGACTAAACGTTGCGGCTAAATTATCCCCACCACTTTCCAAAAAAATTACATCTAAATCTTCAAATCGTTCTTCTAATTGTTCAATAGCTGCAAAATTCATTGATGCATCTTCACGAATTGCTGTATGTGGACATCCTCCAGTTTCTACACCGATAATACGATCTTCACTTAAAACAGAGTTATCACATAAGAATTTTGCATCTTCTTTTGTATAGATATCATTGGTTATTACTGCGACGTTCAAATCCTCATTCATTTGTCTAACTAAACGTTCAATAAGTAATGTTTTCCCTGATCCAACAGGTCCACCGACACCAATTATTACTGTTTTTTTCATCTGTTATTTCCTCCCTATGACATAAAAAGTCTGAATACTTGTGTTTCATGGTTAATTTGTGACAATTCGATTCCAGGTACATTGGCTCCTAAATAAGATGCGTCCAATTGCTTCATTTCTGCTACTATCTCTTCTAGAAGTGGGATTGTTCTTTGTAGAATTAATTGCCCGCTTTTTTGCCCTAGAGGGACTGCTCTGACAGCGTTTTGAATCATCGTAGAATTTATACTATAGCCATAAAGTAAGATTGCTTCATCTGCATCCAGTCCTTTATAATGAGCAAAAATAGCAAAAACAATCGCTGGATTTCCATAAACAGTAGCCTTTTTGATTTGTTGCTTATAATCATCTAGTAATGGAATATCATGTAAGGTTTGAACTAAATCAATCATTTGCTTCGCAATCATTTTTGTCCCATTTCTTGTTTCAGCTGCTTGTGAGGAACATGTAATGATTTTATCGTATTCCCAAATTACTTCTATTTTTTCTTCTTCCAAAGCTTTAAAACAAAGATTTATAAGTAACCCTTCACCGTATTTAAATTGTGTTTTTAAATACGTATCTAACCAAATTTCAAAATCATCTGCATTCGTTATTTTATCTGTTCTCAAATAATTTTCCATACCAAAGGAATGATTGAATGTCCCAATAGGAAAAGTGGAATCGCAGACTTGTACAACATCTAAAAAATTTTCAAACCTTTTTACATTAATGTTCATGCGACAAGTCCACATGTTTCAAAGCTTTTTTCAACTTGATTTTTTTAATCTCGTAGTCTATGTCCTTTTTATTTAAAAGATCAACTACAGTTGGATCTACTTCTAAAACAATTTTCCCGTCTTCTACAACAACAGGTTTATGTGTATTTCCAAGTAAGTGAGCAATTTCACCCATTTCATCCATCGTTGACGGTTTAATAATAATCATTTCTTCAGAGCGTACCGCAATGACTAATATGTTATGGTCATCGACAAAAAAGATAGAACCATTACGCAACGCTTCACTTTCACTTGTTAATCGAATACCATAATCGTTGCCATGATCTGTGGTTACCCTTAAAATTCTTTTGTTTAAATCATCACTGTTTAATCTAACCGTTTCAACATGATATTTCGTAATATCATCAATTTCATCAAGATTTGAATCAATAGCTGTCAAAATCATATTCTTCCTCCTGTAATAACATATTGATAATTTAACAGAACAAAAGTGGCATTAGCTTCCTTAAAATTTCTTCTAAATGTATATAGATATCATTTTTTTAAAAGAATTTTTGATAGCTTGCCACTTTTGTCCCAGCATTTTTCTGTTTAGAATAGGTAATATCTTTGGCTTAACGCCACAGTGTCGACGGGATCACAAGTAATCAATTCGTCATCAATCTTCACATCAAATGTATGAGGGTCAACAGTAATCGTTTTTGGACTGAAATTATTTAATTTCATGTCTCGCTTGGTTAAATTTCTTGTATTATGAACAGGTAAAACTACTTTTTCAAGTCCAATGTTTTCCTTGATTCCATGATCGTATGCAAACTGTGAAACGAATGTAATATTTGTGGCAGTCACAGCCTTGCCGCATGCCCCAAAGAGATCTCTCATTAGACGAGGTTGTGGTGTAGGTAGACTTGAACTTGCATCTCCCATCACACCATAACTAATCATGCCCATTTTTAAAACCATTTTGGGTTTTGCTCCAAACTTCGCTGGTTCCCAAATGACTAAATCAGCATATTTTCCTACTTCAACGGATCCAATATAATCTGATACACCGTTTGTGATGGCTGGATTTATTGTGTATTTTGCAATATATCGTTTGATTCGATTATTATCGTTAAATTCACTATCTCCATCTAATGGTCCACGTTGTTTTTTCATTTTATCGGCCAATTGCCAACAACGCATTGCAACTTCACCAACACGTCCCATAGCCATTGCATCAGAAGTCATAATACTTAGTGCGCCCATATCATGTAAAACATCTTCTGCTGCAATCGTTTGTTTACGTACACGAGATTCTGCAAATGACACGTCTTCTGGTAATTTCGGATCCAAGTTATGACAAACCATGACCATATCAAATAGTTCACTGATTTCATTAATCGTATAAGGATTTGTTGGATTCGTTGATGAAGGCAATACATTATCGTGCCCCGCTACTACCATGATATCTGGTGCGTGTCCACCACCTGCACCTTCAGTATGGAATGTATGCACTGTTCGTCCTTGAAAAGCATCTAACGTATTTTGAACGAATCCCCCTTCATTAAGCGAATCAGTATGAACCGCAAATTGAACATCGTATTGATCAGCAGCTTTCAGTGAATTATCAATTCCAGCAGCAGTTGCGCCCCAATCTTCATGGTTTTTTATCGCCATGGCACCTGCTTCAATTTGTTCTGCTATCGTTTCAGGTACAGCACCCGCACCTTTTGCCATAACACCTATGTTGATTGGTAAGTTTTCGGCTGACTGAAGCATTCGTTCGATATGCCATTTACCAGGTGATGTAGTCGCTGAATTTGTTCCATCAGCTGGACCTGTTCCCCCACCGAATAATGTTGTAATGCCATTATCAAGTCCCGCTTGTGCTAAACCTGGTGAAATAAAATGAACATGAATATCCAATCCACCCGCTGTTACGATTAGACCCTCAGCAGAAATTGCTTCCGTACTAGCACCAACAACAAAGTCTATGTCATCCATATTATCTGGATTTCCGCCTTTACCAATGGCGATGATCTTACCATCGCGGATCCCTATATCCGCTTTAATAATTCCTGTATAGTCAATGATTGTTGCATTGGTGATAATTGTATCTACAACCAGTGGATTTGCTGCACGGGTTTCTGTAGCGCTTTGCCCCATGCCATCTCTCAAAACTTTTCCTCCACCAAACTTGCTTTCTTCACCGTGAATCGTATAATCCTTTTCAATTGCTGCAAATAAATCCGTATCTCCTAATCGAACACTATCCCCGACTATTGGGCCAAACATTTGCGCGTATTTACTTCTATCCATTTTAAAGCTCATATTTTTCCCTCTTTTCAGCTATTTTGTGCGGTCATCATCTAAAAAACCATTTATTTTATCATTGAACCCATAAATACGGCGTTTTCCACCTACGTCAATCAAATTCACTTTACGGGTTTCACCTGGTTCAAAACGAATTGCAGTACCTGCAGGTATATCTAGACGTTTGCCTCTTGCTTTTTCACGATCAAATTTCAAGCCTTCTTCGTTTGCTTCATAGAAGTGAAAATGCGACCCCACCTGAACAGCTCGATCACCAACATTTTTCACCTCTAAAGTGATGGCATCATACCCTTCATTACATACAACTGGTTCTTTTGCTAACTTATATTCTCCTGGAATCATAACTTTTCCTCCTTCATCGAATCATTAAAATGAATTTATTGGATTGGATCATGAACGGTAACTAACTTTGTTCCATCTGGAAATGTTGCTTCTACTTGAATCATTGGAATCATTTCTGAAATACCTTCCATGACATCTTCTTTTGTTAAAAGATTTCTACCCTCGTTCATTAATTCAGAAACTGTTTTTCCTTCACGTGCGCCTTCTAAAATCAAATCCGTAATCAAAGCGATACTTTCTGGATGATTCAATTTTATTTTTTTGTCTTTTCTGCGTTGGGCGATCATCGCTGCCAAGCTGATCATCATTTTTTCTTGTTCTCTTGTTGTTAATTGCATAATAAATGCTCCCTTCTCATTTTATTTTGGCCATAAATCAAGTAGCATTAAGAATCCTGGAATCCAAGCAGTAATGATTCCTTCCCCTACCGATAGATAACCCACAAATTTCCCCAGATTTTTTCCGAGTGTATTTTCAAGAAATCCCGTAAACCAAAGAATTCCCCAGAGAAACCAAATTATTCCGTATAGCGTATTTCCGCCATACCCATAAAAACATAATATTCCTGCTGGAATCGCGTTGATTGCTACAAATAAACTGAACCAGCCATAAAGCTTCTGATCTAAATCAAACATCGAATTAATTGCTGTATAAAGATACGTAAACGCAAATAATAAACCAGTCGCACTGGCATAAAACCACGATGACTCTTTATTCGCCACTATCCCGTAAGAAAGAGCTACTAGGTTTAAAAGTAAACTTAATCCACCTGTAAATAGATTCATCACCACGACTGATTTATCTTGTGTTCCTTGTAATCGGTAAAGACCATTGCTTATTAACACCATTCCTACGTACAATAAAATAACACCAAGCATTTTTATCCTCCTATCTTCATTCAAATACGTTATTTATTAATTTATATACTATTTCTATACAATATACGTATAAAAGATTGTTTTATGGAAGCTTTGAAATGAGTAATCTATCAAAATGAGTAATTTTCCGATAAACCCCAACTAAATTTACTGACTTAAAAATAACTTTATAACGATTTATTATATGGAATACATTATCTACAAAAATTAAACTAGCTTGGTACACCAGCATTTATCCCTAAAGAAAAGGAAATTATTCTGCTCCATCGATTATTCTTTCCCAATCGATTTTATGAATTATATCTTACTCCTGTATACTGAAATATACAAATATTTTTCACGTTTTTAAATTTTTTTAAGAATTAATATAAAATAAAAAAGGAGAGTAGCTACAACTCTTTGAGTTATAGCTACTCTCCTTTTTTATAAAACGTTTGGTTATTTTACTCATAAAAAACTTATTCATTCATATCTTACTTCAACCAAATACAATCCTTCCGGATGTGCAGTTGGTCCAGCTAAATTCCGATCTTTAGCGGCAATGATTTCAGGAATTCTTGTTTCATTCATTCGACCATTTCCCATTTTAAGAAGTGTTCCTACCAATATTCGGATCATCTTATACAAAAAACCATCTCCACGAAATGTAAAAACCAGTTCGTCTCCCGCTTCATTGATCTCAAGTCTTGCTTCATGAATCGTTCGAACTTTATCCTCAATCTCGGTCCCAGAAGCACAAAATGACGTAAAATCATGCGTTCCAACTAAATCAGTCAACGCTCTCTGAATCTTTTTAATATCAACCTCATAAGGAAAATAACTAGCGTAGAATCGTTTAAACGGACTTCTTGGTTTCCCGATATCTACCCGAAATTGATAGATCTTCTCAACAACATGATAACGAGCATGGAAATCATCTGGTACGATTTCTACACTTTTAACAGCGATATCTTCAGGTGTTTGAGTATCGAGAGCATAACGCATTTTTTCCAAATCTCTCGTCTGTGGATAATCAAAATGAATCACCTGCCCTGCAGCATGAACACCTGCATCCGTCCGACCAGATCCAAAAATCGTGATTGTTTTGCCATTGTTCATTTTTCTTACTGTTTTTTCAACTTCTGCTTGAACTGTTCGTCCATTTGGTTGAGACTGAAATCCATTAAAATTGGTTCCATCATACGCAATAACTGCTTTATAGCGCGGCATTTCTTTTCCACCTTTACTTCTAACTTCTTATAAAAATCAATACTACTGTTAATACAGCGAATGCGAGCATCACGACCGTATCTTTTAAATGCCAATGAAGAATCCGATATTTTGTCCGACCGTCCCCACCTTGATAGCCACGTGCTTCCATTGCCGTTGCTAAATCTTCTGCTCGATTAAAGCTGCTGACAAATAACGGAATCAATAGCGGTACAACAGCTTTCATTTTTTGAATCAGATTTCCCTCACCAAAATCGACGCCACGAGCACGCTGAGCATTCATGATTTTCTCTGTTTCATCCATCAAGGTTGGTACAAAGCGCAATGCGATCGACAACATCAATGACACTTCATGCACAGGAAAACGAACTACTTTTAACGGACGTAATAAATACTCGATCGCATCTGATAAATCCAGAGGTGGTGTTGTCAACGTTAATAATGTAGACATGAAAATAATCAACACAAAACGACAGAAAATAAACAACCCATTAATTACACCAAATTCAGTGATTGTAAAAATTCCCCACTTAAAGTAAACTTCTCCACCTTGGGTAAACAACATCTGTAACGCAACCGTGAACAGAATCAACCAAATCAACGGTTTGATTCCCCGAATAAAGAAACGGATATTCACTTTGGATAGAAAAATTGCAAATAATGTAAAAATAGCTAAAACACCATATGTTTGCCAGTTATTCGCTAAAAATATAATGCCAATAAAATAAAAACTAGCAATCAATTTGGCTCTTGGGTCCATCGTATGAATAAATGAATCACCAGGAATATAACGCCCAAAAATCAACTTATTCATCACAGGTCTTCACCTGCCTTTTTTAGTCCTTTTAATAAATCCTCTGCTAGAGCTTCTGCGGTCAACGGTAATTCTCCAAAAGAAAAACCTTTTGCTAACAATTGCTCTGCAAAAGTCGCAGCCGTTGGTACACCTAATTGTTTTCCTTTCAACCAGTTAATATCTTGAAAAACTTCTTGGGGTGTACCTGCCTTAACAACCTGACCTTGTTCTAATACGATGACATGATCTGCATAATTAGCTACATCATCCATTAAATGTGTCACCAAAACGATTGTCATGCCGCGCTCTTCGTGGAGGCGTTGAAACATGGCCATCATTTCTTTACGTCCTTGTGGATCGAGCCCAGCTGTAGGTTCATCTAAAACCAATACTTCTGGTTCCATTGCCAAGACTCCCGCAATCGCCACCCGACGCATTTGACCTCCTGATAATTCGAATGGTGAACGTTCTAGATAACTTGCCTCCAGACCAACCAACTCAAGCATTTCAGCAGCTAATCGTGCAGCATCTTCTCCTGATACACCAAAATTCTTCGGTCCAAAAGCAATGTCTTTCGCTACAGTTTCTTCAAACAGTTGTGCTTCTGGAAATTGAAAAACAATTCCCACTTTTTTACGAATCGGCTTTAAATTTTTATTATTTGTTTCAGGAACAATCACTCGATCTCCAATCGTCACTGTCCCTTTTGTTGGCTTTACTAGAGCATTTAAATGTTGCAACAATGTCGATTTACCACTACCTGTATGCCCAACGATTGCTGTATAAGAACCATTTTCGATTGTCAAATTCAAATCAAATAATGCCCGCTGTTCAAATGGTGTATTGGGTTGGTACGTAAAATCTACTTGTTCAAAACGGATGTCCATAGCCAATCCACCATCCTTTCTTCAGTCAAATATTCATCTGGCACATCAACGCCTCGTTGTTTTAAGGCAATTTTTAACTTTTCTGGAAAAGGAAGATCTAAACCCATCTGAATCAACTCAGTTCCTGCTGAGAAAATTTTCTCGGGTGTGCCTTCACTGACAAGTTCCCCTTGCTTCATGACTAAAATCCGATTTGCATTTGCTGCCTCATCAATATCATGTGTAATTGAAATAACTGTCAAATTACTTTCTTCTTTAATTTTTTTGATTGTCGAAATCACTTCATCTCGTCCCTCAGGATCAAGCATACTTGTTGCCTCATCCAAAATGATGATATCTGGACGTAACGCCACAACACCCGCAATCGCTACTCGTTGTTTTTGACCGCCAGATAAACGAGCTGGTTCACGTGTGGCAAAGGTACTCATTCGCACCTTTTCTAGCGCATCCTTAACTCTGACAAGCATTTCCTCACGCGGAATCCCTTGATTCTCTAAGCCAAATGCAACATCATCTTCTACGGTTGATCCTACAAATTGATTATCTGGATTTTGAAAGACCATCCCAACCATCTTGCGGATATCCCAAACATTGGTTTCATTCAGCTCTTTGCCACCAACTGAAATACTTCCTGAAGCGGGTAACAATAATCCGTTGATTGTTTTTGCTAATGTTGATTTCCCTGATCCATTATGTCCAATAATTGCAATCCACTCACCTTGTTGGATGGAAAAAGATACATCTTTCAAAGCGGGAGAAGCATCTTCTGGTTGATAGTTAAAATCGATATTTTTTAATTCAATTATCGGTTGCATCGCGTACTCCCTCAATTATTTAGTCTTACTAACACTAACAAAAAATCAGTGTTTTTTCAATCATCTATTCTTATCTTTGTACTATTCTATATTATAACAAAATAAGTCGATTTATGTGTATTCTTATCTGTCAAGACAGAAAGTTTTTTAGGAATATCCAGTTATTTACTTATTAACAATAAAAAAAGATGAAAGAAAACTAAATTAGTTTTCTCACATCCCTTTTACTATTCCTACTTTTCATTGTGGCAATAATTATTTATTCAAATACTCAAATGCATATTGTGCATATAATTCCGCACCTATCTCCATAGCATCTTCATCCACATTGAAACGTCCATGATGATGAGCCCATTGCGTATCTTTCTCTGGATTTCCGCAACCTACTAACGCAAAACAACCAGATGTATTCTCTGTAAAGTAACTGAAATCTTCTCCTCCTGTGGTCGGTGGTTCTTGAATCAATGCTGATTCACCAAAGCTTTCTTTGATGATTGCTTGAGCAAATAATGCATCTTCTTCATCATTGATTACTGGTACAGTCCCGTAATTATACTCTACTATAGCTGTACCGCCATAAACAGCCGCCGTTTGTTCAGCATAGCGTTTTAAAGCTTTTTCCACACGATCACGCGTCTCAGTACTAAAACAACGTACCGTGCCATCTAAACGAGCATTTTCAGCGATGACATTAAATCGAGTACCAACATCCATTTTACCTACAGTCACTACGACTGGATCAAGCGGATTGATTTCTCTAGAAACAATTGTTTGGACATTCATCACAAAAGAAGAAGCAATCACAGCAGCATCTACGCAAGCATCTGGCATGGCGCCGTGTCCGCCACGTCCTTTAAAGTCGATTGAAAAAATATCTGCTGAAGCAAAAGACGAGCCCACAACACAAGAAGCTGTTCCAGAAAGCATCTGTGACCAAATGTGAATCCCAAAAACATCATCCACACCTTCTACAGCTCCTTGGGCAACCATTGCTTTAGCTCCTTGAGCATTTTCTTCTGATGGCTGAAAGATAAAGCGAACGGTTCCCTTGATCTCTGCTTGTACTTCTTTTAAAGCTTTCGCTGCAGTCAAGAGCATTGCTGTGTGAGCATCGTGACCACAGGCATGCATTTTTCCATCTTCTAATGACTTATAAGAAATACCATCTGTTAATTCTTGAACGGGTAAAGCATCCATGTCCGCTCGCAACGCAACCGTCTTTCCAGGTTGACCCCCAACAAGCTCCGCAATGATTCCTGTAGGTTCCGTCTTGCGATAAGGAATACCGATTCTATCTAACGTTTCAGCAACTTTTTCTGTTGTTCTAAATTCTTCAAACTGTAATTCCGGATGTTGATGTAAATCTCTTCTAAAATCTATCATTTCCTTTTTGTACTTTTGAACCAACTCTTTTAATTCTTTCAATTTATTCCCTCATTTCTATAGACTCAATAAAATACTCGAAAAGATACCTGCTAACACAACCGAAACAATCGTAACGGTTATAAATCCAGCGACTAACATCGGTGGCATCATATGACTTGTCAATGCTTCTTTTTCCTTTTCATCTTCGGTTAATGACTGAATAACTTCATTGGTGATAATGTAATCTGCTGGAAAGCCATATAAAGCAGTTAATGAGACTGCAAAAGCCATTTCTTTACTCACCCCTAAAAACTTCCCGACAATTGCAGAAAAGACATACATCCCTATCACACCAATCACAATAATGCCCACCATCGGTAATAATAATTCCTCTAGCATTTCTGGTGTTGCTTTTTTTAAGCCATCAAAAATAAAAAGCATTAATCCCAAAATAGCAAAACCAAAGCTATTCGCTTTTTTCAATGGTTGTTTTTCCAAAAAGCCTAATGTAGATGCCACAACACCTAAGAATAAGCATAAAACAAACGGGCTAATTGTTACAAAAGGTGCACACCAAACTGAAACGTAATACGCAATTAAAGTCACGATCGCCAAACGAAAGATTCGTGAAAAATCTGTATGGTATTTTTTAGGAACCTTGGTAAACATCTTAGGTGTACCTTCATCTGTTTCAGACGCTTCATTCTCTTGTTCATGAACCGGTGTCCATTCCCCACTGCGGTATTTTTCAAGCATTCGTTTTCCTTCTTTTTTCAACATGATCGACGTTAACGGATAACCTGCAAATCCTTGCATCACATAAATCAAAATAGCTAATACTGATAATGAGGTTAGACCGACTGATTGCGCCGCTTCTGACATGATCAGTGAGGATACGATCCCTCCAACGAGTGGTGGAACAGCAACTAGAACCGTTTTAAAATCGAAAAACAATGAACCCACTGTTAATAATAATACAACAATTCCTACAATTCCTGAAAATGTGATTACGATTGTTTTCCATTGATTTGCTAGTTCCTTGATTGATAATAATGTTCCCATATTCGTAATTAACAAATACATCAATAATGTTGCAACGACTGGTGGAATTCCCGCAATCTCAACGATATTTTCTGGAAAAAATGTCCAGTAACCAATAATAAATAATACTGCACAGATAAAAACAGATGAAACCCATGCTTTGGTTTTGATTGAGACAACATCCCCAATATACAAAATGGCCATCAATAGCGTAAAAGCTGTCATTTGTGCCATATTACTCCCCCTTTTTATAGCTCATTTATTTTGTCTGAAAATTCCGACTAACGAAAGTATACTAAAGATTACACTTAGATGCAATAACATAACAAATATTATTGAATTTATCCTTATGCAAAAAAGTCCTAAGAAAAAATCTTAGGACAAAAAAATACACCTTATACTATGATGAGTGCTTCCCTGCCAAATCAAGTCTGGCAGGGAAAGCGTTGAGCTAGACTAGGAGTCGCCTCCAACATCATAACACTCTAAAAGAATCATCTATAAAGTGACGGTATAGTTTGATTATTTAACAAATTCGATAATTACCATTGGTGCTGCATCTCCGCGTCTTGGTTCTGTCTTCAAGATACGAGTGTAACCACCTTGGCGTTCAGCGTAACGAGGTGCAAGATCATTGAATAACTTTTGTAAAGCTGATTCAACAACGATTTTTTCATCTTCTTCACGTACACTAGCAACTTCGTTTCGTACAAAAGTAGCTGCTTGACGACGAGCATGAAGATCTCCGCGTTTGCCTAAAGTAATCATTTTTTCTGTAGTTGAACGAATTTCTTTCGCACGAGCTTCAGTCGTAACGATACGTTCGTTGATAATTAAATCAGTAGTTAAGTCACGCAACATTGCCTTACGTTGGCTTGATGTGCGTCCTAATTTACGATAACCCACGTTGGTTTTCCTCCTTCGTAAAAAGTATTAATCGTCTTTACGTAAGCCTAAACCTAAATCATGTAGTTTTAGTTTAACCTCTTCAAGAGATTTACGACCTAAATTACGTACTTTGATCATTTCTGGTTCAGATTTATTTGTAAGTTCTTGTACAGTGTTAATACCTGCACGTTTTAAACAATTGTATGAACGAACAGACAAGTCTAGTTCTTCGATGGTCATTTCTAGCATTTTTTCTTTTTGTGTTTCTTCTTTTTCAACCATGATTTCAGCGTTTTTCGCTTCATCAGTAAGGTTAACAAAGATGTCTAAATGCTCCGTCATAATCTTAGCAGCTAAGCTAAGGGCTTCTTGAGGAATGATTGAACCATCAGTCCATATTTCCATTGTTAATTTGTCGAAGTCATCACGACGACCAACACGAGTGTTTTCTACTTGGTAGTTTACACGACGAACTGGTGTATAGATGGAATCAACAGGTAGAACACCAATTGGCATATCTTCCTTTTTGTTCTCGTCTGCTTGAACATAGCCACGACCAGGTTTCACTGTTAAGCGAGCATGGAAAGTAGCTCCTTCAGAGACACTACAGATAATTAAATCTTTATTCAAGATCTCAACATCGCTGTCAACGATAATATCGCCAGCAGTTACTGTAGCAGGTCCTGTAATATCGATCTCAAGGGTTTTTTCTTCTTCTGCATAAAGCTTTAATGCTAACCCTTTGATATTCAAGATAATTTGAGTTACATCTTCTCTTACACCTTTAATGGTAGAGAATTCGTGCAACACACCATCGATTTGAATATTGGTAATAGCAGCTCCCGGTAAAGAAGATAATAAAATACGACGTAGAGAATTGCCTAAAGTAGTCCCGTAACCTCTTTCCAGTGGTTCAACGACGAACTTGCCATAATCTCTATTCTCATCAATTTTTTCGATTCTTGGTTTTTCAAATTCAATCATTCTTATCTATACCCCTTTCAAAACGAAAAGTGTCTTGTTCAATGACGTTCTTAATTCAAACTCAGAATGAGTGGCACTCATTAAACACGACGGCGTTTTGGAGGGCGGCATCCATTATGAGGAACTGGAGTCACGTCACGAATTGCAGTCACTTCTAAACCTGTTGCTTGCAATGAACGAATAGCTGCTTCACGTCCAGAACCAGGTCCTTTAACTGTTACATCAACAGTTTTAAGTCCGTGTTCTTGTGCTGCTTTAGTTGCAGCTTCTGCTGCCATTTGAGCTGCAAACGGTGTTGATTTTTTGCTTCCTTTAAAACCTAATGAACCTGCAGATGACCATGCTAATGCATTACCATGACTGTCAGTGATCATTACAATTGTATTATTGAATGTAGAATGGATATGTGCAATCCCAGTTTCTATATTCTTTTTCACACGGCGTTTACGACTAACTTTTTTTGCTGCCATGAGGATCTAACCTCCTTCACTTAGGAATTATTTTTTCTTGCCTGCTACAGTACGAGCTGGGCCTTTACGAGTACGTGCATTGTTTTTCGTGTTTTGTCCACGAGTTGGTAATCCACGACGGTGACGGATTCCACGGTATGAACCGATTTCCATCAAGCGTTTGATGTTCAAGTTCACTTCACGACGAAGATCACCTTCAATTTTTAACTTATCAATTTCCGCACGGATAGCATCTGTTTGTTCGTTCGTTAAATCGCGAACACGAATATCTTCAGATACGCCAACGTTTGCTAAAACTTTTTTAGCTGTAGTGTTACCAATACCAAAAATATAAGTAAGGGAAATTACTACACGTTTATCACGAGGGATGTCTACTCCTGCAATACGAGCCATTCTACGTTACACCTCCTATTATCCTTGACGTTGTTTATGTTTTGGATTTGCTGGGCAAATGACCATAACACGTCCTTTACGGCGAATTACTTTACAATGTTCACACATTGGTTTTACTGATGGTCTTACTTTCATGATAATACCTCCCTGAATTTTACGGAGTACAATTATTTAAAGCGATAAGTGATTCGACCACGAGTTAAATCATATGGAGATAACTCTACAGTTACTTTATCTCCAGGTAAAATTCGAATGTAGTGCATACGGATCTTACCGGAAACAGTAGCAAGAACTTGGTGTCCATTTTCTAGTTCAACTTTAAACATTGCATTCGGCAAAGTTTCGACGACTGTACCTTCGACTTCAATCATATCTTCTTTAGCCACGCACAGTACCTCCTTGTACTTGTTTCGCATTTTCACACGATAAAATGGCGGAAACTTCAGCTCCCACCTAGAATTTTCAATTAAGCTTCCACAAAAAGGTAGAAGTCGGACTGATACATTCTATCATAAACTATTCTATTTGGCAAGAGAATCTGTATCAAACAAAATGGTAAGTTTGCGGCAATTCAGAAAACTATTTTTTTTCAATGATTTCTTTCACTTCTGAAAAAACAGTATCGATCTCGCGATTCCCATCTATTGTATGCAATACATTTTTAGCCTTATAAAAGTCTAAAATTGGTGCACTGCTTTTGATGTTGACTGCCAGACGGTTTTTGACCGTTTCAGGCTTATCATCTTCTCTTTGATAAAATTCATGTCCGCCGCAACGATCACATGTCCCTTCCACAGTAGGAGGATTGAAGATTTTATGGTAAGTTGCTCCACATGAACGGCAGATAAACCGTCCTGCTAAGCGTTCAACTAAAATTTCCTCTTCAACATGGATGTCGATGACAGCATCAATTTTTTTATTTAATTCTACTAACATTTTATCTAATGCTTCTGCTTGATCCAAAGTACGTGGAAAACCATCTAATAAAAAACCTTTATCAGTATCAGGTTCTGCCAAACGTTCTTTGACAATTCCATTCGTTACATCGTCTGGAACCAAAGCACCTTTATCGATATAAGATTTCGCTTCTAAGCCAAGAGCAGTTTCGTTTTTCATAGCAGCACGGAACATATCTCCTGTAGAAATATGAGGAATACCATAAGTATCCACGATCTGTTCTGCTTGAGTACCTTTGCCTGCCCCAGGCAGTCCCATTAAAATGAGGTTCATTTCATTTCCTCCTAATTTTAAAGGCTGGCTTTTGAAGCTAGCCCAGAAAGAGAATGGTGCTGAGGCAATCCCTCAACACACGACTCTTACTTATTGATAAAGCCAACATATTGACGTTTCAACATTAAACCTTCTAATTGTTTCGCTGTTTCTAATGCAACACCTATCACAATCAGTAAGCTCGTTCCCCCAAGACCGATAGACTGCGGTAATTTCCAGATCATTTGAGCAATGATTGGCAATAGCGCAACTAAGCCTAGGAATATCGAACCGACAACACTTAGTCTCATTAACATTCCAGAAATATATTCTTCTGTCCCTTTACCTGGTCGTACACTTGGAATATAACTTCCTTGTTTTTGCAAGTTTTCCGCTAATTTCTCAGGGTTAACTTGAACAAAAGCATAGAAGAATGTGAAAGCAACGATCAGTACAGTATAAATAATTGCACCTGGAACGGTATTGTAACTAAAAATTTGTGTCATTACATCATACCAACCTTCACCAGAATAACTCTTAGAAAAGGCTTGTAAAACAGCATTCGGCGTTGCAATCAATGAACTGGCAAAAATAACTGGGATAACCCCCGCAGCATTTACTTTTAACGGTAAATAACTACTAGTCGGCGCACCTGAAACACGTTTTGTATATTGGATTGGAATTTTTCGTTCTGCTTGCTGGAAAAACGTTACTAATGTAACGATAACCAAAATTGCAATAATTAAAATTGCAATAAAAATAGCAGATTGCCAAATTCTAGAAGATTCAATATTGATAAAGTAATCGTCAACGATTTCTTTGATACCTTCTGGTACCCGAGAAATAATCCCGGCGAAAATAATCATTGAAACCCCATTACCGATTCCTTTTTCAGTAATTTGCTCTCCTAACCACGTAACAAACATTGTTCCACCAGTTAAAATGACAGAAATCATCACAAACGTGCTGATGTTAGGATTTTTTACGATCCCAACTGAACTTAATTGTTGAAATCCAGCAGTAATCCCAATAGATTGAGCAATACCCAAGACAATCGTTAGATACCTTGTTGCTTGATTCAATTTCTTACGTCCAACTTCACCTTGCTTAGACCATTCTACGAATTTTGGTACGATATCCATTTGTAATAATTGAATGATGATCGATGCTGTAATATAAGGCGAAACCCCCATCGAGAAGATGGAGAAATTTTGCATCGCACTACCACTGACCATATTCAACATATTTAAAAATGGCAAATTGCTTAAGTCTTGCAAACCTTTTGCATTTACGCCTGGTACAGTTATATGCGCACCTAAACGAAATACAAAAAGAATGAATACAGTAAACAAAATTTTTGATCTAATGTCTTTGACTTTAAAAGCGTCTTTTAATAGTTTAAACATTAGATCACCTCGATTGTTCCACCAGCTGCAACAATTGCTTCTTCTGCTGCTTTAGAGAATTTAGCTGCTTTCACAGTTAATTTTTTAGTTGTTAGTTCACCATTAGCAAGAACTTTGATCCCAGCTTTTTCGTTTTTCACGATTCCAGCTTCGATCAATCCAGCAGGTGTTACTTCAGTTCCATCTTCGAAACGATTTAAGACATCTAGGTTGATGACTGCATAATCTTTACGGTTAATGTTCGTGAAGCCACGTTTTGGTAAACGACGGAATAATGGAGTTTGACCCCCTTCAAATCCTAGTCTTACACCACCGCCTGAACGAGCTTTTTGCCCTTTTTGTCCACGGCCGGCAGTTTTACCATTACCAGATGAAGTACCACGTCCAACACGGTTACGTACTTGGCGTGAACCTTCAGCAGGTTTCAATTCATGAAGTTTCATTGGTTTGGCACCTCCTTAACAATGTACTATTGTAAATTAAACTTCTTCAACGTCCACTAAATGTGACACAGTGTTGATCATACCTTTGATTGCTTCGTTCGCAGGTTTCACAACAGAGCTGTTTAGTTTACCTAAACCTAATGCTTTAACTGTATCTTTTTGGTTTTGAGGACGTCCGATAACGCTGCGTTTTAAAGTTACTTTTAATTCAGCCATTATTTTGTCCTCCTTATCCTAAGATTTCTTCTACAGATTTACCACGAAGTGCTGCCACTTCTTCGGCACGTTTTAATTGTTTTAACCCTTCAACTGTTGCGCGAACAACGTTGATTGGTGTATTTGAACCTAATGATTTTGATGTAATATCTGCTACACCAGCTAATTCCAATACGGCACGAACTGGTCCACCAGCGGCTACCCCAGAACCTTCTACTGCAGGTTTCATAAGGATACGGCCACCACCAAATACCCCGATCACTTCGTGAGGGATACTAGAACCAACCATAGGCACTTCAACTAAGTTTTTCTTCGCGTCTTCGATTGCTTTACGGATTGCTTCTGGCACTTCTTGTGCTTTACCAGTCCCAAAGCCAACGTGACCGTTTTTATCTCCCACAACAACTAGTGCTGCAAAGCGTAGACGACGTCCACCTTTAACAACTTTCGTTACACGGTTGATAGAAACCACGCGGTCTTCTAATTCCAAGTGTTTTGGATCAATATAAACCATGAATGGTGTTCCTCCTTCTCCTAAAATTCTAGTCCATTTTCACGCGCTGCTTCAGCTAAAGCTTGCACGCGGCCATGGTAAAGGTATCCACCACGGTCAAAGACTACTACTTTAACGCCTTTTTCAGCGGCACGTTCAGCGATTAATTTACCAACAGCTGCGGCTGTTTCTGTTTTGTTTCCACCTGAAATTTCTTTATCTAAGGCAGAGGCACTTGCTAGCGTTACACCCGCTACGTCATCAATGATTTGCGCGTAGATGTTTTTGTTAGAACGGAATACGTTCAAGCGTGGGCACTCAGCAGTACCAGAGATTTTGTTACGTACACGACGATGTCTCTTTTGACGTGTTTTGTTTTTGTCTGGTTTTGTAATCACAATTGTCACCTCTTTATATTTGCTAGCTATTAAGCTGCGATAGACAACGGATCGTTATTTTTCAAACTGAATTGAAAAATAACTCTCAAGCTGCTATTATTTACCAGTTTTACCTTCTTTACGACGTACGAATTCGCCAACATAACGGATTCCTTTGCCTTTATAAGGTTCTGGAGGACGAGTACCACGAATATTTGCTGCTAATTCACCAACGTGTTCTTTGTTAGCGCCTTTTACAACTACTTGTGTATTCGAAGGTACTTCTACAGTTACACCAGCTGGTGGTGTGATTTCTACTGGATGAGAATACCCAACGTTAAGAACTAATTTAGTCCCTTGCATTTGAGCACGGTACCCAACCCCGATAAGTTCAAGACCTTTTTCAAAGCCTGTACTTACACCAACAACCATGTTGTTGAAGTTTGCACGAGTTGTTCCGTGGATTGTTTTCATGTCTTTGCTATCGTTTGGACGAGTGAATGTTACTTCGTTTCCTTCGATATTCATCGTGATATCAGAAGAGAATTCACGTGTTAATTCACCTTTAGGTCCTTTTACAGTAATGTTGTTTCCTTCTTGTTTGACTTCAACGCCAGCAGGAAGTACAACGATTTTATTACCAATACGGCTCACTTAGAGACACCTCCTTGTGTGTTTTTTTAAATTACCATACGTAGGCGATTACTTCGCCGCCGATGTTTTTTGCTCTTGCTTCTTTATCAGTTACAACACCTTCAGAAGTAGAGATAATCGCGATTCCTAGACCATTCAATACTTTAGGTACTTCGTCAGATTTGACATAAGCACGTAAACCTGGTTTAGAGATACGTTTTAAGTTTGTGATAACACGTTCTTCGTTTTTACCGTATTTAAGGAAAACACGAATCACGCCTTGTTTGTCATCTTCGATATATTCTACATCGCGTACAAAACCTTCACGTTTCAAGATTTCAGCGATATCACGTTTGATTTTTGACGCAGGCACTTCTAAGCTTTCATGTTTAACCATGTTTGCATTACGAATGCGCGTTAGAAAATCTGCAATTGGATCTGTCATGACCATTGAACTATTTACCTCCTTTATGCGAGTTTACTTGTTTACCAGCTAGCTTTCTTCACGCCGGGAATTTGACCTTTATAGGCAAGTTCGCGGAAGCAAATACGGCAAAGATGAAATTTACGATAAACTGAATGTGGACGTCCGCAACGTTCACAACGAGTATATGCTTGTGTTGAATGTTTTGCAGGGCGTTTGTTTTTAGCAATCATTGATTTTTTAGCCACGTAGTTCGCCTCCTTTTATTATTTTTGGAATGGCATACCTAATTGTGTCAACAATTCACGAGATTCTTCATCTGTGTTTGCTGTCGTTACAATAACGATGTCCATACCGCGTACTTTATCTACTAAATCATAATCAACTTCTGGGAAGATTAATTGTTCTTTAACACCTAAAGTATAGTTACCACGTCCGTCAAAAGCTTTTTTGCTTACTCCGTGGAAGTCACGTACACGAGGTAGAGAAACAGATACTAATTTATCTAAAAATTCGTACATTCTTTCTCCGCGTAAAGTAACTTTTGCACCGATTGGCATGCCTTCACGTAGACGGAAACCAGCGATTGATTTCTTAGCTTTAGTGATCAATGGTTTTTGACCTGTGATCAATGCTAATTCTTCAACTGCTTTATCTAAATTTTTTGCGTTTGAAACAGCGTCACCCACACCCATGTTAATAACGATCTTATCAACTTTTGGTGTTTGCATAACTGAACTATAATTAAATTTTTCCACTAATGCTGGAGTAATTTCTTTAATATATTTTTCTTTCAGGCGGTTCATTTAGTAAGCCCCTCCTTCCTTTTAATCTATTTATCTAAGACTTCACCGGTTTTTTTAGAAACACGGACTTTTTTTCCATCGACTTCTTTGTAACCTACACGACCAGCTACACCTGTTCCGTCAATCACCATTACATTAGAAACATGAATCGGCGCTTCGACTTCTAGGATTCCGCCTTGCGGCGCTGCTTGATTTGGTTTTTGGTGTTTTTTCATGATGTTAACACCTTCAACGATGACTTTGTCTTTTTTAGGAAACGCTGCTAATACAACGCCTTCTTTATTTTTGTCTTTACCAGTGATAATTTTCACTTTATCGCCTTTTTTAACAAACATTACTGTTTCGCACCTCCTTTGATACGTGTCCTGATTATAATACTTCTGGTGCTAGAGAAACGATCTTCATGAAGTTGTTTTCACGTAATTCACGTGCAACAGGACCGAAGATACGAGTTCCACGCGGGCTCTTATCATCACGAATGATTACAGCAGCATTTTCATCAAATTTAATGTATGAACCGTCTGTACGACGAGCTCCTGATTTAGTACGAACGATAACGGCTTTTACGACTTCACCTTTTTTGACAACCCCACCTGGCGTTGCATGTTTAACCGTAGCAACAATCACGTCACCAATATTAGCAGTTTTACGTCCAGAACCACCTAGTACTTTAATCGTTAAGATTTCACGAGCACCTGAGTTATCTGCGACTTTTAATCGGCTTTCTTGTTGGATCACGATGTGTATCCCCCTTTCAGATTTTATGTCTCAATCTATATAGGAAAATCTCGTTTTTATTAGATAATAACTGCTTCTTCGACTACCTCTAGTAAACGGAAACGTTTTGTAGCTGATAATGGACGAGTTTCCATGATTCTTACGATGTCTCCAACTTTTGCAGTGTTGTTTTCATCATGAGCTTTATATTTCTTAGAATATTTCATACGTTTACCATAAATAGGATGGTTTTTCTTTGTTTCTACGACAACAGTGATAGTTTTATCCATCTTATCTGAAACAACACGACCTTGGTAAACTTTGCGTTGATTTCTTTCTTCAGTCATACGCGTTTGGCCTCCTTCCACTATTAGTTAGCTTGTTCACGCAATACTGTTTTGATGCGTGCAATCGATTGACGTACTTCTTTAATACGTGCAGTGTTTTCTAATTGACCTGTTGCTAGTTGGAATCTAAGATTAAATAATTCTTCTTTGAATTGCTTTTCTTTTTCAAGCATTTCGGCAGTGGTTAATTCTCTGATTTCTTTAACCTTCATTCGATTCACCACCCATTTCCTCACGTTTTACAATTTTGGTTTTCACCGGTAATTTGTGGGATGCAAGACGAAGAGCTTCACGAGCTACTTCTTCAGGTACGCCTGCGATTTCAAACATGATTTTACCACGTTTAACTGGTGAAACCCAGCCTTCAGGAGCCCCTTTACCTTTACCCATACGAACACCGATAGCTTTACTTGTGTATGATTTGTGAGGGAAAATTTTAATCCATACTTTCCCACCACGTTTCATATAACGAGTCATAGCAATACGGGCAGCTTCGATTTGACGGTTAGTAATCCAGTGAGATTCAGTTGCTTGTAAGCCCCATTCACCAAATGTTACTTCTTTTCCACCTTTGGCTTCACCACGCATTTTACCTCTAAATTCACGACGGTGTTTTACACGTTTAGGTACTAACATGATTATTTCCCTCCTTTCTCAGTGTTTTTTTTCGTTGGAAGAATTTCTCCACGGTAAATCCACACTTTAACTCCTAATTTTCCGTAAGTTGTGTCTGCTTCTTCCCATGCGTAATCAATATCAGCACGCAAAGTGTGAAGTGGAACTGTACCTTCAGAGTAACCTTCTGAACGAGCAATATCAGCACCGTTTAAACGACCTGATACTTGTGTTTTGATTCCTTTAGCGCCTGAACGCATAGTGCGTTGAATCGCTTGTTTTTGAGCACGACGGAAAGCAACACGGTTTTCTAATTGACGTGCAATTCCTTCGCCTACTAATTTTGCATCTAAATCTGGTTTTTTGATTTCAATGATGTTGATATGAACTCTTTTACCAGTTAATGAATTTAATGATTTTCTTAGGTTTTCGACTTCAGATCCGCCTTTACCGATAACCATACCTGGTTTAGCTGTGTGGATTGAAATGTTCACACGATTTGCAGCGCGCTCGATCTCAATTGTAGACACAGCGGCATCAGCAAGTTTTGTCGCGATAAATTTACGGATTCTTAAATCTTCGTGTAAGAACTCAGCATACTCTTTTTCAGCATACCATTTTGCATCCCAGTCGCGGATGATGCCTACACGCATTCCAATTGGATGTACTTTTTGACCCACTGATTGTCCCTCCTCTTATCTTTTGACACCTATTTATTTTAATAAATAGGTCTCATCTTGAGGTCCGGTAGCCATTGCTGTAACACACAGTGACTGCTTCGCAGAACTGATGTGGCACAGTACAAGGTAACTGAAAGGAACGTTGTTCCCTTAATAACCTTTGTACTAGGCTCCTCCTCTTATTAAGTGACGTCTGTTTAAAAACAGATTATTTTTCTGATACGACTACTGTAAGATGACTTGTACGTTTATTGATTGGTGATGCTGAACCTTTTGCACGTGGACGGAAGCGTTTCATTGTTGGTCCTTCGTTGACAAATGCTTCAGATACTACTAAGTTTTCAACGTCTAAGTCAAAGTTATTTTCTGCGTTAGCAACTGCTGACATTAAAACTTTTTCAATGATTCCAGCAGATTTGTTTGGCATGAATTTCAAGATAGAAATTGCATCCGCAACGCTTTTACCTCTGATAAGATCGATTACTAAACGGGCTTTACGAGGTGAAGTGCGAACTGTTTTTGCAGTTGCCTTAGCTGATGTAATTTGTTCTGACATTTGCATTTCCTCCCCTCAAAATTAACGTCTAGTTTTCTTATCGTCGGCTCCGTGGCCACGATAAGTTCTAGTTGGTGCAAATTCACCTAATTTATGTCCTACCATGTCTTCTTGGATGTATACTGGAACGTGTTTACGTCCATCATATACGGCAATTGTAAATCCAACAAATGTTGGAAAAATTGTAGAACGGCGAGACCAAGTTTTAATTACTTTCTTCTTTTCGGCACCTTGTTGAGCTTCAACTTTTTTCATTAAATGCTCATCAGCGAAAGGTCCTTTTTTCAAACTACGACCCATGGTGAACCTCCTCTCAAAATGTACGACACATGGTCAAAAAAATTATTTAGTACGACGACGAACGATAAGTTTGTCTGATTTAGCTTTTTTATTACGAGTTTTCAAGCCGATAGCAGGTTGACCCCAAGGTGATACTGGAGCTTTACGTCCGATCGGTTGTTTCCCTTCACCACCACCGTGTGGGTGATCGTTCGGGTTCATTACGCTACCACGTACAGTTGGGCGTTTACGCATCCAACGTGAGCGGCCTGCTTTACCAATGTTGATTAATTCGTGTTGTTCGTTACCAACAGAACCAACTGTTGCACGGCAAGTTGCTAAGATCATACGAACTTCGCCTGAATTCAAACGGATTAATACATATTTGCCTTCTTTACCAAGTACTTGTGCACTTGTTCCAGCAGAACGGATTAATTGACCGCCTTTACCAGGTTTCATTTCAATGTTGTGGACAACAGTACCGACTGGAATGTTTTCCAATGGTAATGCGTTCCCTACTTTAATATCTGCATCTGTACCGGAAACAAGGCGCATGCCTACTTCCAATCCTTTTGGTGCTAGAATGTATGCTTTGATTCCATCTTCGTAATGTACTAACGCGATGTTAGCAGAACGGTTTGGATCATACTCAATCGTTTTGACAACCGCTACAACGTTATCTTTATTACGTTTGAAGTCGATCATACGGTATTGACGTTTGTGACCGCCACCTTGATGACGAACTGTAATACGACCATTGTTGTTACGACCGGCATGGTTTTTTAATGGCGCCAACAACGATTTTTCAGGTGTTGATGTCGTGATTTCAGCGAAATCAGATGCTGTCATATTACGACGGCCATTTGTGGTAGGTTTATACTTTTTAATCGCCACGTCTTTTTCCCTCCCATTTAATAGTTAACATGGACTGCTTATTCAGCAGCATCGAAAATTTGAATTTCTTTTGAATCATCTGTTAATGTCACAACAGCTTTGCGACGTTTTTTTGTGTAACCAGCGTGTTTACCCATACGTTTAAATTTAGGGCGCACGTTAATGATGTTTACGTTTTTAACTTTAACATCAAATGCTGCTACAACAGCTTGTTTTACTAAAGTTTTATTTGCGCGAGTGTCCACTTCGAAAGTGTATTTCTTTTCGTCCATAGCAAGCATGGATTTTTCAGTGATCACTGGGCGTTTGATTACGTCTAGTAAGTTCATTATGCAAGCACCTCCTCAATTTGAGTAAGAGCAGTTTGTGTTGCCAATACTTTAGTATTAGAAACGATATCTAAAACACTTACGTTATCAGAAGTTACTACAGAAACGTTTGGTAGATTACGTGCAGACAAAGCTGCAAAATCATTTCCAGTTTCTAAAACAACTAATACTTTCGCATCAATAGATAAGTTTGTTAGAACTTGTTTGAATTCTTTTGTTTTTGGTGCATCAAAGCCTAAAGCTTCAACAGCTACCAAATTGTTTTCAGCAACTTTATCTGATAATACAGATTTCATTGCTAAACGACGAACTTTTTTAGGAAGTTTGTAGCTGTAAGAACGCGGTGTTGGTCCGAAGACTACGCCACCTCCACGCCATTGTGGTGAACGAATTGAACCTTGACGAGCACGACCAGTTCCTTTTTGACGCCATGGTTTACGGCCGCCGCCACGAACTTCTCCGCGGTGTTTTACTGAGTGTGTACCTTGTCTTAATGAAGCACGTTGCATGATGATTGCATCGTAGACAACTGTTTCATTTGGTTCGATTCCGAAAATCTCTTCGTTTAAAGTGATTTCGCCATTTTGAGTTCCATCTTGTTTAAATAATGCTACATTCGGCATTCCTTAGTTCCTCCTTTCCCTACGCTTATTTAGCTTTCACAGCTGATTTGATTGTGATTAATGATTTTTTCGCTCCAGGAATGTTACCTTTAATCATGATTACATTTCTTTCAGCGTCCACTTTAACAATTTCAAGGTTTTGAATTGTTACGCGGTTACCACCCATACGGCCGGCAAGTTTTTTATTTTTAAATACACGGTTAGGTGCAACTGGACCCATTGACCCAGGACGACGGTGGTAACGTGAACCGTGACTCATTGGTCCGCGGCTTTGTCCGTGACGTTTGATAACGCCTTGGAATCCTTTACCTTTCGAAGTTCCTGTAACATCAATAATGTCACCTGCTTGGAAAACATCTACCTTAATTTCTTTACCTACTTCATATTCTCCTAGCTCAACATTTTTGAATTCCTTAATGAAGCGCTTAGGAGCCGTGTTTGCTTTTGCAACATGACCTTTCGCAGGTTTGTTCGCTAATACTTCACGTTTGTCTTGGTAACCGATTTGGATAGCTTCGTATCCGTCAGTCTCAACAGTTTTTACTTGTAAAACTACGTTTGGCGTAGCTTCAACTACTGTTACTGGAATTAATTCACCAGACTCAGTAAAGATTTGTGTCATTCCCACTTTTTTTCCTAAGATTCCTTTGGTCATGAGTACACCTCCATCATCTTGATTTTATAGTTTGATTTCAATATTCACACCAGATGGTAAGTCAAGCTTCATTAAAGCATCAACTGTTTTTGGTGTTGGGTTCACAATGTCGATTAGACGTTTGTGCGTACGCATTTCGAATTGTTCGCGTGAATCTTTGTATTTATGAGTCGCACGAATAACTGTGTAAAGCGAGCGTTCTGTTGGTAATGGAATTGGTCCTGACACGTCAGCTCCAGTTCTTTTTGCTGTTTCCACAATTTTATCCGCTGATTGATCTAAAATACGGTGTTCATACGCTTTTAAACGGATACGAATTTTTTGTTTTGCCATCTTGTTCCCTCCTTCGCCTATTTTGAAAGTAGACATAGCTCCACGAAAATTTTTCCGTCACGCTCGTTCGTGGCAAAGCGTCCGGGCGTGTCGCAACCTCTCGTTTCTTAGCCGGTAGATCAAAAGCTTGATTTACCAATGCTTTTACACTTCTGTAAATAGCACCTTTGTAATTATATTATAGAAACATAGTAATAGCAAGGTTTTTTTCAGAAAAAAGATATTTTTTTTGCAAGCATTCTTTTGATTATTATTCTTTTGTATACAACTGATTCAGTCAGCAATAAAAAACTGTATATATTAATAGAAGGAAAGTGAATCGTTTTGACAACGGAAGCTCCTTGCGCGCAACTATTATTTTGAAGAAAAAAAAAGACAGAGCAAAACTTTTTCGTTTTACCCTATCCCTTTTTAACAAAAATACTTGTTTATAGTTGACTAATCATTCGTTCAACATTCATATACTGAAAATCTTCTGGTTTCATAAAAACAATCTTAGACGTACATTTTTCCTGATCAACAATCCCTCGTATTTGCTCCTCATATCTTGCAACTTGAGGTGTTAAAAGTAATACATCATAATTTTTAAACATAAGTTTCTCTTGAATACGACTTACAGGTGCATAATCGATTGCGTATTCTAACTCTTTTTCTCTAAGAGACTCGAGAATTTTTGAAACCAATAATGAAGCACTGATTCCAGATTCACAGATAATCAAAATCGTTTTTTCCATATCAACCCTCCTGCTAATCGACATTCTTTTTCCCTAACACTAAGCTCACCTTATCGCAAGCTCGCTAAACCTACTGGAGAAAAAGCAACATAAGTCAAAATGACAATTACCACCAAAACAATCGAAACGACTTTCGTATAACGCCAAGGTTTGATGTCTACTTTCGTATCGAAGGACTCCAACACAAATGTTCCATCTGGTTTCCACTTAGAAATTGCCAACATGATCAAAATATCTAAGAAAAATAGCAGACTCAACACATACAAGAAATGAATATCTTTCAAAAAGACTTTTGATAATGCATACAACACAATATGAATCGCAATTGTTGATTTCGCTGCGATAGCTGTCGCTTTTTTCGAATAAAAGGCAAACAGGATAATAACCAACAACGGCATATTATATAATCCGTTGAACTCTTGTACAAACTGATATAATCCTGCTGGAGCGAAGGAAATGAACGGTGCAACAATCACAGATATTACGCCAACTATTATAGTAACAATTTTCCCAGCCCGAGCAATTTGTTTATCATCCGCTTGTTTATTAATCACAGGTTTGTAGAAATCTAACGAAAACAGAGTCGCTGTTGCATTCAATGCACCCGCAAAGGAAGACAGAATTGCCCCGAAAATCACAGCTGCAAATACACCAAACAATGCTTGAGGTAAAACCTCCGTCACAAGATATGGGTATGCATTGTCGGGATTACTCATCAGTGCATCACCGAAAATATTACGTGCGACGATACCTGGAAATACTAAGAACAACGCACCAAATACTTTGAAAAGTCCTACGATAAAAGTTCCTTTTTGCGCTTCTGCTAGATTTTTCCCTGATAACGCTTTTTGCACAATCATTTGATTCGTACACCAGAAATATAAATTATTGAACAACATTCCCGTGATCAACGTTGGCCAAGGGACAATCGCTGAATCGATTGCGCCAACAGAGTTTAACAACCACGGAGTATGGTCGACAATATAATCCACACCACCAATAAAGTTCCCATCACCTAGTTTCATTACACCTAAGATTGGAATCAATAAACCACAAATCAACAACCCAACACCATATACGGTATCGCTATTGGCACTCAATGATAATCCACCAATCAATAAATAGAGAATTCCGATCACGCCGATGATTAAGGCAACCAAAATAATGGCGACAATCGGACGAACACCTAACAATTCATCTATATGAAAAATTTTATTAAAAACGAGTGAACCTGAATATAAAACAACTGGTAAAAATGAAATCATATATGTCACGATAAATAGAATCGAAATAATCCGTTTCGTTACTGTATCATAGCGAATTTCAATAAAATCTGAAACGGTGTTGATACCATATTTGAAATATTTCGGTAAAAAAATGACCGCTAAGGCAACAATTGCAATCGCAGCTGTTACTTCCCACGCCATAACTTCCATACCAGCGTGGTAACTTTGCCCGTTCTGACCAACAATTTGTTCAGTGGATAGATTCGTCATGATAATCGAGCCTGCAATTGGCAAAGCGGTCAAACTTCTTCCACCCATAAAGAACCCTTCTGATCCAGAAGTATCCACACCTTTCGCACGACTGTACGCAAAAATCCAAACACAAGCCACGATGACGACAAAACTAATAAGAGAAAATAGGTTCATAGATTTCCGCTCCTTTTTTTGTTTTTAAATACTCGTGATTTCGCGAATGTAATTTCTCGCTTTCACTGCGTATTCAAAAGGATTAGCCTTCGCCGGATCTTGTTCCGCTTCAACAACAATCCACCCTTCGTAATCACTACTCTTAATAACTTCCCAAATCGGTGCAAAATCAATCATCCCGTCTCCCGGAACAGTAAAAACTCCTGACTTAACTGCATTTAAAAAACTCTGCTCCGTTGCGCTAACTTGTCTTGCTATCTGCTCTCGTATATCTTTGAAATGAATGTGCTTGATGCGATCTTGATATTTTTGATAAATTTCAATTGGGTCTTCGCCAGAAAAGACCAAATGCCCAGTATCAAATAGCAAAGAAACTTTTTCAGGATCCGTCAAGTCCATCAAACGAGTGATTTCTTCGGTCGTCTGCACGCCTGTCCCCATATGATGATGATAAACAATCATCATTCCCTTCGCATTTGCCAACGCACCCAAGCGTTCCAAACCAATTGCTAACGCTTGCCAATCCGACGCAGAAAATACCGGCTTTTCTTTGAAAATTGCCTGGTCCATCTGACCTTGAATACTATCGCCCTGTTCCGACACAACAATCACTTTAGCCCCCATAGCATGGAGAAAATTCATATGTTCAATAAATGCTTGCTCTGTCTCTTCATACGGTTTCGTCGTTAAAAAGGCACTAAACCAAGCACTTGCGACTGACAACCCTCGAACATCAAGATATGGTCGTAAGACATCTGGATCTTTCGGGTATTTATTCCCAATTTCAGTCCCTACATACCCGGACAAAGCCATCTCACTAATACACTGTTCAAACGTATTTTCTTTCCCTAACTCCGGCATATCATCATTTGTCCAGGCAATCGGCGCAATGCCCAAACGGATTTTTGACTCATTCATTTTATTTTTTCTCCCCTTTCAAAAGACTGCTATCTATAGATTTTCAATTGTGATCAATTCATTTGTTTCAAATGATTGTTTACACGCTAGTGCGATTTTAGTTGACTGTAGCCCATCATAAGCTGAAACTTGTGGTTGGCGTTTTTCTTTGATACATGCAATAAACTCTTTCGCTTCATTAACAAAAGCTTCACGAAAGCGTTCAGGAAAATCTTGTGAACAAGCTCGTACAACGCCTTTTTCATCCATGATCGTAACAAGATTTTTTTCTGGCGCCGCTGCCACTCTAAGCATCCCTTTCGTTCCAATCAGCTCAGTTTCTACATGGTATCCATGATGACAATTACGACCTGCAACTAAGATCGCCATCGCTTGGTTTTCCAATTGCATCATGGCCGCTCCTGTTTCCAATTCTCCTACTTTATCCAATTCAGGATATGCAGCATTTTTCCCTAGCGCCCATACTTTACTTACTTCTTTTTCTGTAAACCAACGGACTAAATCGATATCGTGAATTGACATATCCATAAAAATCCCACCACTATCGCTGGCACCCGCAAATTTCACAAAGCTTTCCATACCTGAACTAGGATCGATACTATAACAGCGCATCAAAGTCAGCTCTCCTAATTCCCCATCCTCTACTAATTGTTTGGCATAACGATAAGAATCGTCATAACGGCGCATGAACCCCAACATAAATACTTGTTCCGGACGACTTTTAATTACTCGCTCTGTCGCTTTGATTTCAGCTAAATCCAAGCCAATCGGTTTTTCACTAAAAACGTGTTTTCCATGTTCCATCGCCAATTGAATCTGCTCGCAGTGAAAGCCAGAAGGGGACACAATAAACACCGCATCAATCGTTGGACTTTTGACCATTTCTTCATAGTCTTGATAGGTTTCTTCTACCCCTAATTCCCTGATTGCATAATCTAATTCTTCTTGTACAAAACTACAAGCAGCAATTAATTGACACCCTTGAACATTTTCAGCTAAATTTTTTGCGTGAACTTTCCCTAGACGGCCTAAGCCGACAATTCCAACCTTGATTTTTTCCACTCTTTACTTCCTCCTATAATTAAAAGTTAGATGTTGATTTATTTACTAACGTTGCTTCATTTATATAATGCTGGACATTCAGGTAACTGAATCAATGTTCGCTCACCTGTATCTCTAGCCTTACCACAAGCGTCCATCGTAACGGCCGCCGCATAACCATCCCAAGCAGTCGGTCCATTTAGATTGCCCGTTTGAATCGAACGAATCCATAATTCAAATTCATAGTCATACGCTTCAACAAAACGAGTTTGCCAATCTGGCGCGATCTTGGTATAATTTTTTCCTTTTGCCTTCACATGTGTGTATGCTGGATCTTCTAATCCAATTTCTCCCGTTTCACAGACAACATCACATTTGATATCATAACCAAACTGACAATTAACGAAAATCTCTAAATCGATATGGACACCAGAAACTGTTTCTAAAATCAACATCTGTGGATCATGCAGTTTTTCATGTGTGAAACTCGTTTGTTTAGGCAAAATCATTTGAGCTGAAACATAATCTTCTTGAAGCAACCAACGCAAAGCATCGAGTTCATGGATTCCTGTGTTAATGATCGCCATTGGCGTTAAATAGTTTTCATCTGCCGTTGGGTTTCTATGGGCGCAATGAAGCATCAAGGGTTCACCGAATTTTTTGGTTTCGATGGCTTCTTTCAATTCAATATAACCTCGATCGTATCGTCTCATAAAGCCGACTTGAACTAATTTCTTTCCTGCTTTTACTTCAGCATCAACGATTCGTTTACAACCTGCGCTATCTGTCGCTAAAGGTTTTTCACAGAAAACATATTTTCCATGTTTAATTGCTTCTAAAACATATTTTTCATGGGTTGGATCCCAAGAAGTTACCACAACAATAGCCACATCAGGTGAAGCAATCAATTCTTCTCCTGTTTCAAAAAAGACAGCATCAATCTGATTTGCTAAACGCTGAGCTTGTTCTACATTTATATCTGATACCGCAGTCACGTACGCGCCTTGCACTTTTTCATTGATTCGTTTGATATGTTCGATGCCAATTGCACCTGTCCCAATGACGCCAACTTTTAAATCCATTGTTTTGCCTCCATTTTCTTTTTTACAAACCTGCTGGACAACTTCCTTCGTCATCTCAAATCGTATACGCTTTCAAAATAATTTGCTTATTTGCATCTGGGCTATAACTGATTGAACCATATCCTATAGACCTATAATTTGAATAAACGGTAAGATCAGAAACAACTCCTTCTTATTTCGTGAAGTGAAACGCTCCCGATCCAACCTAATGTCATGCTAATACTCTTTGGCTTTTTCCAACATTTTTTGACTACGCTCATACGCCTCTTGAACTGCCAGACTTTTTGAAACTTCTGCAACCCCAACGTGCCACCAACTGTCATACCCATCTGACATTGTTTTTGGTAAAACCTTCATTTCAATCAGAGTAGATTTTTCTTGTTTTTTAGCATCTTCTAGCGCTGCAATCAGTTCTTCTTTCGTATTAGCACGATAACTTTTGGCGCCATAGCCTTCCGCAACTTTCGCATAATCTATATTCATGATTTGTTCACGATGATCTCTAAATTCACACTTATAGCTACTGCTACCGTTACCCATTTGTAAATTATTGATACAGCCAAATCCAGAATTATCGAATAGCAGAATATTGATTTTTTGCCCATATTGCAATGCCGTGATTAGTTCTGAGTGAAGCATCAAGAAACTCCCGTCACCTACCATGGCATAGACTTCTTGTGTTGGACTGGCTAATTTCACACCTAAAGCACCACTGATTTCATAACCCATACAAGAATAACCATATTCAAGATGATACGTATTCGGCACGAGCGGATTCCATAAACGCTGCATATCACCAGGTAAAGATCCAGCTGACGCAATGACAACACTGTCTTTAGCCACATTGTTATTAACCGCAAGAAATGCACTCGTCTGAGTTAGTTCTGTCTGTAGCGCATCCGAATATTCATTGAGAATTTCTTGTGTGAATTGGTCTTTGATCTCTGGAGAAAAGTTCTCCCTCGAAAAAGAAATATCACCTAGACGCTTTCTTTCAACAGCCCATTCTTCTTTTAGATCCTTGATATCTCCACCAAATGACGTTTGATAGTCTGCCAACATCGGGATCAGATTCTCTACTGTCTCTTTTGCATCGCCGATAAGCTGGAACGCATCAAACTTATAGGCCTGCATGCGATTGACATTGATATTCAAAAATTTCGTTTGGTCATAATTAAAAGCGGTTTTAGAAGACGTGGTGAAATCCGTATACCTTGTACCGATTCCAATAACCAAATCAGCTTGTCGAATTGCCTTATTAGCAGCCAAAGTTCCTAAAACACCCGTACCCCCTAAGTTATTTTTAAAGTCTGCTTCTACAGTTGATTTACCTGCAGGTGTTTCAACTAACGGAATCCCACATTGTGTAGACAAATGAATCAATGCTTCCCGTGCCTGGGAATACTTTGCTCCACCTCCAACGATAATGACTGGCTTCTTACTTGTCGTGATTCTTTCTACGGCACCATTTAGTTCACGCTCTGTAGGAACTTGCCGATCAACGTAATGCACTCTCTTTTTAAAAAATTCTTCATCGTAATCATACGCTTCTGCTTCAGTATCTTGAGCAATACAAATCGTTGCCGGACCACAGCTCGCTGGATTCGTCATGACTTCAAACGCTCGTAGCAGACTACTCATCAATTGTTCTGGTCGTTGAACACGATCCCAATATTTAGAGACCGCTTTAAAGGCATCATTCGTTGTGATTGCCGCACTGGTTTCGTGTTCTAATTGTTGTAAAACTGGATCAGGCTGACGTGTAGCAAACGTATCTGCCGGTAAGATCAGCACTGGAATGTTGTTGGCAAACGCAGTTGCCGCCGCTGTGAGCATGTTGGCAGATCCTGGACCAGCTGAAGCTGTAACAGCAAAAATTTTCTGTCTTAATTTCTGCCGACTATAGGCTACTGCTGCATGTGTCATCCCTTGTTCATTTTTCCCTTGAATTACCTTCAAATGCCCTGGATTTTCTTCAAGTGCTTGACCGATTCCTAAGACATTCCCATGGCCAAAGACATTAAAAATACCTTCAACAAAAGGGCATTCTTCACCATCAACTTGAATATATTGTTGATTCAAAAATTTAATCAGTGCTTGCGCTGTGGTTAATCGAATTTTTTTAGCCATTACTTTCCCGCCTTACTTTAATCAAGATTGATCTGCAATTAATTGTTCGATTTCTTTGGCTGTTGGCATTGCTTCGGATGAACTATGTTTACTAACAACAATAGCCGCCGATGCACTTCCATATTTCAATGCGGTTTCGATGTCTTTCCCTGTATTTAATGCATATAAAAAGGCTGCTGCATAAGAATCACCTGCACCGAACGTTTTCAAGACTTGGGTCTTATACGAACCCGCTTGATAGGTTTCTCCCTTTTTGGTATAGGCATAAGAACCTTTTACGCCGTGTTTGATCACAATCAATTCAGGACGATGCTGAAATAGATAGTCTGTAGTCGCTTGATTTGTTCCACCTTTTTTACCTTCCATTTCATCATATTCATCTCTTGTACCGATCACAATATCAGCATTTTCAGCAACAATTGAATAATAAACGGAAACGTCTTCTGGTGATTGCCATGTGTACGGACGATAATCTAGTTCAAACGCAACTTTCACCTGATTTTTTCTAGCATAAGCAATCGCTTTTAATACCGCCTCTCTGGAAGGACTTTGCGCAAGTGCCGTTCCAGATACCAACAAGAGATCTGTTTGTTTGATGTATTCTTCATCGATTTCTTCCGGCGCTAGGTACAAGTCCGCCACTTGATCTCGATACATCAAAATGCTGCATTCTTCTGGGCTTTTGATCTCCGTAAATGCCAATCCTGCTTTGTGTCCTTTTTGATCAGTGAACAGTTGGCTCGTATCGATTCCAGCTTCGCTCATGTATTCTTTGATAAAACGCCCATGCTGGTCATCTGAAATTTTCCCAATAAAACCAACTTTCACACCTAACTTGGCACTGCCAATTGCGATATTTGCTGGTGAACCACCTACATATTTTTTAAAGGTCATCGTTTCTTCCATCGGTCGATCATACTCCACTGCATTCAAGTCAATACACGCTCGACCAAGGGCAATCATATCAAATGTTTTTGTCATCCTTGTCACTCCTTCTATTCTCTGTTTAAAATCCATTCGTGGTCAGGATCATTATGAAACTGCCACTTTCTAGTTGGGCCTGCCATTACATTCAAGTAATAAGAATCGTAACCATCTGGTACACTTACTGGGTGATACCCCTCTGGAACAACGACGACATCACCATTTTCTATAGCCATCGTTTCATCCAGTAAGCGATCATCTGTATACACTCGTTGAAAAACAAACCCTTGTCTGGGATTCATTTCATGATAATACGTTTCTTCTAATTTCGATTCTAGAGGCAAATTGTCTTGATCGTGCTTATGAGGTGGATAACTAGACCAGTTCCCCCCATCAGTAAACACTTCCACAACTAACAAACGATCAGCAATTGGACTTGTATCTGGTAAAATATTATGCACCAAACGTTTATTCTGATATTTCCCTCTACGTTCAATGGTATTATCTGATGCTTTAATCAGAGTAGTTGTTTTTTTCTTATCAGATGGTGAGTAACATAGAATCACCGTGGCTTCAGTTATCGCTGTAATATCGAACGTTTGCTCTATCGAGATATAGACACTATCCGTTGGAATTTTTTCAAAGACGTTTTTTCGCGTGCCGATTGTCTTAAAGGTTTGTTCTCCATCTGTTACTGTGATTTTTCCTGTTAGGGCAACGATACACACTTCTTGCTTTCCTAATGATTCTTGAAATTTACTTCCACTCGTCATTTTTATGACTTTCAATTCAATGTACTGTAAAGCTGCATTATTTTTATTGATACGCTGAAGTAACGTGGTGCCTTTTGCTAACTCTTGTGGGATAGGTTTATACTTTAAATGAACCATCCTTACACCTTCTTTCCCATTAAATATTTGTCTTAGGATACCTTGCTGTGACTACTTTTTTACGCGTGTAAAATTCTACACTATCTTTGCCATTTGCATGAAGCGTCCCGTAAAACGAGGACTTCCAACCTGAAAACGGGAAGAATGCCATCGGCGCTGGTACACCTAAATTGATTCCTAGCATACCTGCATCAATATTTTCTCTAAAGTAACGAATCGCTGAGGCATTATTAGTGAACAGACAAGCTCCGTTTGCGAATTCAGACTGATTCGCTGTCGCAACGGCTTCTTGTAAGTTTTCTACTCTGATGATCGACAATACTGGAGCAAAAATTTCATCCCGCCAAATCGTCATATCCGTTGTCACACCATCAAAAATAGTTGGACCGACAAAATAACCATTCTGTGGAATATTCTCCCTACCATCCGCAATCAAGCGTGCTCCTTCTTCAATTCCTTTTTCAATATACGCTAGTGTTCTTTTTTGATTTTCTTCACGAATAACCGGCCCCAAAAAGACGCCATCATCCAAGCCATTTCCGACTTTTACACCTGTTGCTTTTTCTTTTAACTTAGCGATAAAGGCATCTGCTATTTCTTCTTCAACGGTTACCACTGCACATGCCATACAACGCTCACCTGCAGAACCAAAAGCAGCAGATACAATATTGGTCACAGCATCATCTAAGTCTGCGTCTTTTAAAACAATTGAATGGTTTTTGGCACCGGTCAATGCTTGCACTCGTTTCAAATTTTTACTACCTTCTGTATAAACATACTCGCCGACTGGTTTTGAGCCAACAAAGGAAATCGCTTTCACTTCTGGATGTTCTAAAATCCCATTCACAACATCATGTGCGCCATATACAATATTAAATACGCCAGCTGGTAACCCTGCCTCTGTAAATAATTCAGCCAATCGTTCAGTTAGCAAAGGCGTTCTTTCCGACGGTTTTAAAACGAAACTATTTCCACAAGAAATCGCCATCGGAAACATCCAACAAGGAACCATCATCGGAAAGTTAAAAGGCGAAATGCCCGCGACTACTCCAATTGGGTAACGATAGTTAGCAACTTCTACATCTGTTGCAATCGAAGATAATGAATCCCCCATCATTAATGTTGGCGTTCCAGCAGCAAATTCTACATTTTCAATACCCCTTTGCACTTCACCTAGAGCTTCGTTAAGATTTTTCCCATTTTCGAGCGTAATTAAACGAGCCAATTCCGCTTTATGTTTAATCAAGAGTTGTTGATAATTAAAAAGAATTCTGGCACGTCTTGGCACAGCTAGCTCTTTCCATGTTTCAAAAGCTTCACTAGCAATTGTGACAGCCTCTTCTAAATCTTCTTTTGTAGAAAGTGGTACTTCACACAACACTTCTTTCGTAGCTGGATTATAAACCGTTTCATATGTTTCTGTACGGCTAGACACCCATTTGCCACCAATATAATTTTTTAACTTTCGTATCGCTGCCATAATAACATCCTCCTTAGTTTCTATTAAAAATCAACACGTTGGTTACATCTTGATATTTTTGGTTAACTTTTGATTACATTGTACAATTCGTTTTTCTAATAGTCAACCCATTTTAGGTGAAAAGTTCTATTTTTTGGTCACTTCTTGCTAACTTACGAGTCTAAAACAAAATAATGTGGATAAAAAATGGCGAAATTACACAAAATTGGTTATATGTTGATTACATTAAGACCATATGTTATAGTGAATCTAATCACACGAAGTGGAAAGGCTACGGAATATGAAATTACAACGTATACAGCAAATTGAAAATTACATACAACAACAAGGCAGTATTTCTCTTGATGAACTGTGTCATGTTTTCAACGTCTCTAAAAATACGATTCGCCGAGATATCAATGAATTGGAAAAAAGAGGAACTATAAAAAAAGTTTATGGTGGCGTCGTTTACGTAGAAAACAACTTGGTTTCTTTTGAAAATCGAACTATCTATAATCAGACAGAGAAGGAGCAGATCGGTGCACGAGCCGCCTCGTTAATCAAAGAAGAAGATTTAATTTATGTTGATTCAGGCACAACAACTAGTCAAATTTTGAAACATATCGATCCAGAGTTATCGTTTACTTTATTAACAAATAATCTCGATATTATTAACCTTGCGGCCGCAATGAAAAATGTCCAACTGATCCTTATCGGTAATAGTTATAAAAGAGATACACGTTCTTTTGTCGGAATCGAGGATGAAACCATCGTGACTAGATACAATATAAACAAAGCATTCATGGCAGCAACTGGGGTTTCGATCACTAGTGGTTTAACAAATTCAGATTTGATGGAATATCGGATAAAAAAAATGATTGTCGAAAGAACCAAAGATGTTTATCTACTCGCCGATAGCTCGAAATTTGACCACTCTACTTTGCTGACCTATTCACCTTTAGAGAATATCAAGGGCATCGTTACATCAAGAGATATACCTGAAGAATATGTAGAGTTTTGTAACTCACATACGATAGAACTTTTATATAGCAACTAGCTAGAAAAAAAGGAGGGCTTAACTTGCCATTACTAAAATTTGATTTGGTCGAAGGGCGCAGTAAAGAAGAAATCCAAACGATACTTGATATTGCTCATTCAGTAGTCTTAGCGTCTTTTGATGTTCCAACAGGCGATAGGTATCAAATCGTTACGCAGCACAAACCTTTTGAAATGGTGTTAGAAGATACCGGGTTGGGATTTAATAGAGATCCCGCTAAGATGATTTCATTAACCATTATTAGTCGGCAACGAACTACAGCTCAAAAAGAAAAATTTTATCGATCACTGGCACAGCAATTAGATGAGTTATGTGGGATTGCCCCTAAAAACTTACTTGTTTCTTTCGTCATCAATGATGATGCAGATTGGAGCTTTGGCTTTGGAGAAGCTCAGTTTCTGACTGGAAAGCTTTAAGATAAAAAAACACAAAAAAGCCGAAGGGAAATCCCTTCGGCTTACGTCCGAGCACCCCGATGTTTTACGTCGGTTTTATTCCTTTATATTAAATCGTTAAATTTAAATTATTTAGTGATTTCAGAAACAACGCCTGAACCAACAGTACGTCCGCCTTCACGAATAGAGAAACGAGTTCCGTCTTCGATAGCGATTGGGTGGATCAATTCAACGTCCATTGCAACGTTATCACCAGGCATTACCATTTCAACGCCTTCTGGTAATTCAACTACACCAGTTACGTCAGTTGTACGGAAGTAGAACTGAGGACGGTAGTTAGTGAAGAATGGAGTGTGACGTCCGCCTTCTTCTTTTGATAAAACATAAACTTCAGCTTTAAATTTTGTGTGTGGAGTGATTGAAGCAGGTTTTGCCAATACTTGTCCACGTTCGATATCTTCACGTGCAACACCACGTAATAAAGCACCGATGTTATCGCCAGCTTCAGCGTAGTCTAACAATTTACGGAACATTTCAACACCAGTAACTGTTGTTTTAGCAGTATCTTCTTTAATACCAACGATTTCGATTTCGTCACCAACGCGAACTTCTCCACGTTCAACACGGCCAGTAGCAACTGTACCACGTCCAGTGATTGAGAATACGTCTTCGACTGGCATCATGAATGGTTTGTCAGTATCACGAGTTGGAGTTGGGATATACTCATCAACTGCAGCCATTAATTCCATGATTTTTTCTTCGTATGAAGCATCGCCTTCCAAAGCTTTCAAAGCAGAACCAGCGATAACAGGAGTGTCGTCACCTGGGAAGTCATATTCAGATAATAAATCACGAACTTCCATTTCTACTAATTCTAATAATTCTTCGTCATCTACCATATCCATTTTGTTTAAGAAAACAACGATATATGGTACACCAACGTTACGTGATAACAAGATGTGCTCACGAGTTTGAGGCATAGGACCATCAGCAGCAGAAACTACTAAGATAGCTCCATCCATTTGTGCAGCACCAGTAATCATGTTTTTAACGTAATCCGCGTGTCCTGGGCAATCCACGTGTGCGTAGTGACGAGCATCAGTTTCATACTCGATGTGAGAAGTGTTGATTGTGATACCACGTTCTTTTTCTTCTGGAGCGTTATCGATATCAGCATAGTTTTGAGCTTCACCGCCACCGTGTTTAGCTAACACAGTTGCGATTGCAGCAGTTAATGTAGTTTTACCATGGTCAACGTGTCCAATAGTACCAATGTTTACATGGGGTTTAGAACGGTCAAATTTTTCTTTAGCCATTTTAAATGTTCCTCCTAAAATATATGAATTTTTATTTTATTTGATAGATAGTGACAACTACCTGATCATCTTTTATAAGTTTAACCGAAATCGTTCGAAAATCCTAGTCATAAATAAGTAACGACTTATTTCTTAACTATTATGCGTTGTTTCCGCCATTTTTCTTGATGATTTCTTCTTGTACAGATTTTGGTACATCTTCATAGTGGTCAAAGACCATCATAAACGTACCGCGACCTTGTGTTGCTGAACGTAATGTTGTAGCATAACCGAACATTTCAGCTAGAGGCACCATCGCGTTAACGATTTGTGAATTACCGTGTGCTTCCATACCTTCAACACGTCCACGACGACTTGTAACGTGTCCCATGATATCACCTAAGTAATCTTCTGGTACAGTGATCGTTACTTTCATCATTGGTTCTAAAATTACAGGCATTGCTTTTTTAGCAGCCGCACGTAGCGCCATAGAAGCAGCTACACGGAAGGCTGTTTCATTTGAATCGACATCATGGTATGAACCGTCGTAAAGTTTTGCTTTGATATCCACTAATGGATATCCAGCAAGAACACCGTTGTTCATTGATTCTGCCAAGCCTTTTTCAACCGCAGGGATGTATTCACGAGGAACCACACCACCGACGATAGCATTTTCAAATTCGAAGCCTTTACCTTCTTCGTTTGGTGTAAATTCAACCCAGACATGTCCGTATTGACCTTTACCACCAGACTGACGTACAAACTTACCTTCTGCCTGAGTTACAGGAGCACGGAAAGTTTCACGGTATGATACTTGTGGAGCACCAACGTTAGCTTCAACCTTGAACTCACGTTTCATACGGTCTACTAATACGTCTAAGTGCAATTCACCCATACCAGAGATAACTGTTTCACCAGTTTCAACGTTCGTTTCAACGCGGAATGATGGATCTTCTTCTGCAAGTTTTTGCAGCGCTACACCCATTTTATCTTGGTCAGCTTTTGATTTAGGTTCAACAGCTACTTGGATAACTGGTTCTGGGAACTCAATTGATTCAAGAATAACTGGTGAATCTACCGCACATAAAGTATCACCAGTTGTTGTATCTTTCAATCCAACAGCTGCTGCAATATCTCCTGAGAACACTTTGTCAATTTCTTTACGAGTGTTCGCGTGCATTTGTAAAATACGACCGATACGTTCTTTTTTGTCTTTAGAAGCGTTCAATACGTATGAACCACTTTCAAGGACACCAGAATAAACACGGAAGAATGTTAGACGACCTACGAATGGGTCAGTCATCACTTTAAATGCTAGCGATGAGAAAGGTGCTTCGTCATCAGCAGGACGAGTTGTTTCTTCGTCTGTTTTAACGTCGATCCCTTTGATCGCTTCAATATCTAGTGGTGATGGCAAGTAATCAAGAACTGCATCAAGCATTAATTGAACACCTTTATTTTTAAAGGCAGAACCAGCCATTACTGGGAAGAACTCAACGTTGATCGTTGCTTGGCGGATGCCCGCTTTTAATTCTTCGATTGTAATTTCTTCACCATCAAGATATTTCATCATTAGGTCTTCATCAGTTTCAGCAACTGCTTCAACTAATTTTTCACGCCATTCAACTGCTTGATCCATATATTCTTCTGGAATTTCAGTTTCTTGAATGTCTGTACCTAAGTCATTTGTATAGATTTCAGCTTTCATCGTAATTAAATCGATGATCCCTGTGAAGTTATCTTCTGAACCAATTGGTAATTGGATTGGATGAGCGTTAGCTTGTAAACGATCATGTAATGAGTTTACAGAGTATAAGAAATCCGCACCGATTTTATCCATTTTATTACAGAAAACAACACGTGGAACTTTATATTCAGTTGCTTGACGCCAAACTGTTTCAGTTTGAGGTTCCACACCTGATTGTGAGTCAAGAACGGTTACAGCACCATCCAATACACGTAGTGAACGTTGAACTTCAATAGTGAAATCCACGTGTCCTGGTGTATCGATAATGTTTACACGGTACCCTTTCCACTCTGCAGTTGTTGCAGCAGACGTGATCGTGATACCACGTTCTTGTTCTTGTTCCATCCAGTCCATTTGTGATGCACCTTCGTGCGTTTCACCAATTTTGTGGATTTTACCAGTATAGTATAAAATACGCTCTGTTGTTGTAGTTTTACCCGCATCAACGTGCGCCATAATACCGATATTACGAGTGTTTTCTAACGAAAATTCTCTTGGCATTCTAGGTTTCTCCTCTCTTTATTTAAATCGATTGTAAAGTGACTGTCTGCAGTAAAGTTAAATTACATACAGAGAGGATCTTACCAACGATAGTGTGCAAACGCACGGTTAGCGTCCGCCATTTTGTGTGTGTCTTCACGTTTTTTAACAGAAGCACCAGTGTTATTGGCAGCATCCATGATTTCTTTCGCTAGACGTTGTTCCATTGTATGTTCACCGCGTAGGCGAGCATAGTTAACAACCCAACGTAAACCTAAAGTTGTACGACGTTCTGGACGAACTTCAACTGGTACTTGATAGTTAGAACCCCCAACACGGCGAGCTTTTACTTCTAATACAGGCATAACGTTTTTCATTGCTTGTTCGAAAACTTCCAATGGATCGTTCCCTGTAGATTCTTTGATGATATCAAATGAATTATAGATGATATTAGCAGCAATCCCGCGTTTACCATCAACCATTACACGGTTGATCAAGCGAGTTACTAATTTTGAGTTATAAATTGGATCTGGTAAAACATCGCGTTTTGTAACAGGACCTTTACGTGGCATCCGTAACTCCTCCTTCCGAAAATTCTTTATTATATAAGACCTTAGTGATTGTCAAATTATTTAGCAGCTTTAGGCATTTTAGTACCATATTTAGAGCGGCTTTGTTTACGATCTGTAACGCCGGCTGTATCAAGCGCACCACGTACGATATGATAACGTACCCCTGGTAAATCTTTTACACGTCCACCGCGTAATAGTACCACGCTATGTTCTTGTAAGTTGTGACCAATACCTGGGATATAAGCTGTTACTTCGATTAAGTTAGACAAACGAACACGGGCATATTTACGTAAAGCCGAGTTAGGTTTTTTAGGTGTCATTGTTCCCACACGAGTACAAACCCCACGCTTTTGTGGTGAGTTTACGTTCGTTTGAGATTTCTTAAAGCTATTATATCCTTTGTTCAACGCTGGTGAATTAGATTTCTCCACCTTTGATTTACGAGGTTTACGTACTAATTGATTAATTGTAGGCATTCCTTGTTTCCTCCTTCCTCTTTTCGCATCTAGTTCCACACATCCAGGTGGTTCTTTTTTAGCGATAAAAAATAATGCAATCTCTGCACTTATTATCAAATATGCTTCGATAGACAGTCAGCACGTCTCAACGAGAGACCTGTAGATAAAGCACCTTTGCTAGGATAGCATGATAATATACGTATGTCAACCACTTACGAAGTTTTTTTGTATAAAACGAGAGATTATTTAGTATCTTTTTTTCTAGGAGCATTTATATAGTAGAAAATAGGAATCTTTCTAATTCATTCTATCTTTTTTTTTCGTTTAACGGTACAATGTGTTTGATTATTTGAAAGGGGTAAACAAGTGGATGAATCTTAAACAAATGGCAGGAATCGAAGCAGCAAGATATGTAGAAGATGGTATGATCGTAGGCCTGGGAACTGGATCTACTGCAAAATTTATGGTGGATGAAATTGGGCGCCGCGTGAAAGAAGAAGGCTTATCTATCGTTGGTGTCACTACATCAAAAGAAACGGAGCGTCAAGCACTAGCATTAGGTATTCCTTTGAAAGGGATCGATGAGGTTCCTTATGTCGACTTAACGATTGATGGAGCAGATGAAATCAGTGAAGATTTCCAAGGTATCAAAGGTGGCGGTGCTGCTTTATTGTTCGAGAAAATCGTTGCAACCTATTCAAAAAAATGCATTTGGATCGTCGATGATTCAAAACTTGTAAAAAAACTTGGTAAATTCCCGTTGCCTGTTGAAGTCGTTCCATACGGTAGCCAACAACTCGTTCGTTTATTTGAAGAAAAAGGGTTTGCGCCTGTTTTGCGTACCACTCCTAATGAAGAACTATTGGTCACTGACGGTGGCCATTCTATCATTGATCTCCATTTAGAAGAAATCACTGATCCGATTGCATTAGGCACCTATTTAGATCAGTTGGTTGGTGTTGTTGAACACGGATTATTTCTTAATGTTGTTTCAACTGTTATCGTAGGTGGACAAGCAGGGCCAAAAACGATTCATGTATCAGAATAGCAAAACATTTGAAATAGATTTGAAAACAAAGAATAGCATTAAAGAAAGATAAAAAAACACCTATCATTCCATTCGTTTATATGCTACATTTTTAGTATCCTATTTTACTTTTTACTAGAAAGGACGAACGATGAAAATAATTGGTTATGCACGTACAACAATCACAGACAACGATTTAGATGCTCAAATCAAAATCTTATCTGACTTCGGTTGCGACGACGTTTATCATGAATCTTTCGATGTTACAAATGACAAACGTCTCATTTCTGAACTTGATACAATCCTCAACAATTTAGAAGCAGGCGATACCTTAGTTATCTGCCGCTTGAATCGCTTAGGCCGTTCAACCCGCCAGTTGACTGAACTGACACAGACCTTCAAAGGATCTGGCATTCATCTAGTTAGCCTAGATGAAGAAATCGACACGCGCCTTCCAATGGGGGATATTTACTTCAAGTTGATGAATGGGTTGGCAAGGATGGAGTGCGATTTAATCACAGAACGTACTTTGATTGGATTGAAGAATGCTCGAAAAAAAGGCAAAATCGGAGGACGTCCTAAAATTGATACACGGACCGTAAAAAAAATCCGTCACTTATATCATGAAAAGAAAGAAACGATCCAATTTATTTCTTCAAAATGCAATGTTTCCGTTGGAACTTGCTACAAATACATCAATTTACCAGAAGCGGATGTTGCTAAAATTTCTCAATAATAGCAAGTTATTAATGGAAGTGCGTGTTAAGAAGAGTGTTGCCTGAATGCAACACTCTTCTTATTTGTTTTCGCTATTATAGATGTCTATTCCTTTAGACTACTATAAGAACTAGCGCCTCCAGTATTTTTTACTAATTTACAATGGAAATCTATTTTAAAACGGTGTACAATAGAACAGGAAATGAAAGTTTCAGAAACTACAACTCAAAGGAGAGCTATACATGCCAAAATTAGTATTTTCTCGTCATGGACTTAGTGAATGGAATGCGTTGAATCAATTTACAGGTTGGGCTGACGTAGATTTAGCACCACAAGGTGTTGAAGAAGCAATCGAAGGCGGCCGCAAAATCAAAGAAGCTGGAATTGAATTTGATGTAGCGTATACTTCTGTCTTAACTCGTGCTATCAAAACATGTAACTTGCTTTTAGAAAACTCAGATCAATTATGGGTTCCTCAAATCAAATCTTGGCGCTTAAATGAACGTCATTATGGTAAATTGCAAGGTCTAAACAAAAAAGAAACTGCTGAAAAATATGGAGATGACCAAGTACACATCTGGCGTCGTTCTTACGATACTTTACCTCCATTGATGGAAGCAACTGATGAGGGTTCTGCAGCGAATGATCGTCGTTATGCAATGTTGGACCAACGTGATATCCCAGGTGGAGAAAACTTAAAAGTTACGTTAGAACGTGCGTTACCATTCTGGCAAGATGAGATTGCTCCTGCTTTATTAGACAATAAAACAGTCTTAGTGGCAGCTCACGGTAACTCTTTACGCGCTTTAGCAAAACATATCGAAGGTATCTCAGATGAAGATATCATGGATCTTGAAATCCCAACAGGTCAACCACTTGTTTATGAATTAAACGATGATTTAACAGTAGCGAAAAAATACTACTTATAACACTTTAAGCCCTCAGAAACGCAAACGTTTCTGAGGGCTTTTTTAGTTATTACTCTACATTTCAGTATAAGTGTTGTAGCCCATTTTTATTAGCTTCTCGTTATGTGACAACTTCAAAATCGGACATGTTGTATTGAACATAGCATTGCTCCTCTAACAAGTGTACCGTGATCGAGGATCTTACTTTTTCTTGCAATGCATCTTTTGCAACGCTTCACAGTAAAATATCCAGCTTGTAGCAAGAACGTCAATAGATGCTTTCAAATCCGTTCGAATAATAGGACTAATCATTTCAAGCAAATCGGGTTGTTCGATATCTTTAAACTAAGCTTCCCAAAGCACCCAGTTTTTTGAATACGTTTCAGCAAACCATTACCTCATAGAAGTATCCCTTCTCAAGTAGAGATTGTTCGTTAAGCAAAACTAGATTCTGTTAAACATTCACGATAAATCGCTTCAACATCTGATTCCGCTAACGGAACAAAAGCCTCTGTTTTGATTGTACTATGTGCTACCGCTTGTTTCGCCATTTCTTCAAATTTTTCCTCATCAATCCCAACTTCTGGTAATGTCATAGGAATATCGCATGTCTTGAAGAAATCATATGTTGCTTGAATTCCTTTTTTCGCTGCAAGCATTGGGTCTTTCTCGTTGATTCCCCAAACGTTGTGCGCAAACTGAGCAAATCTCGTGACTGTTTTTTCATTAAGAACATAATTCATCCAACGCGGCGTTAAAATAGCCAAGCCAATTCCGTGCGTAATATCATAAAACGCACTTAACTCATGTTCCATCGCATGACATGACCAAACACCATGTTTCCCATTTCTGGTTAAACCGTTCAACGCTAAACTACTTGACCACATTAAGTTAGCACGAGCATCATAATTATCAGGTGTGGCAAGTGCAACTGGACAATTTTTGATGACGGCACGCATTATTCCTTCTGAAACAAAATCTTGTATATCTGTCCCTTCTGTAACATTGAAATAACTTTCAAAAAGATGACTTAGTATGTCTGCAGAACCTGCAGCTGTTTGATAAGTGGGTACTGTAAAAGTATTTTTCGGATCAAGGAAAGAAACTTTTGGAATCATTGATGGTCCACCAATACCTAATTTTTGATTTGTAGTTAGATTCGAAATAACTGCACCAGCATTCATTTCACTACCTGTTGCTGCTAACGTTAAGATGGTAACGATTGGCAACGCCTCGCCTTGATATCCTTTTCGCGCTACGATAATATCCCATGGATCTTCATCGCTATAAACGCCTGCTGCAACCACTTTAGCACAATCGATTGTTGAGCCTCCACCTACTGCCAAAATCACATTCACATCATTTTCGCGACATAGCGCTACGCCACGACGGACCGTTTCAATACGAGGATTCGGTTCTACACCGCTTAATTCGACAACTTTATTATGATTTTTTCCAAGTAATTCTATCACTTGCTCGTACAAACCATTTTTCTTAATACTCCCGCCACCATATACAAGCAACACGTTTTTACCATACACATCTAAAACATCCGTTAACTCTGTGTTTAAGCGGTCTTTTCCAAAACGAATATCTGTTGGTACATAAAATCTAAAATTATCCATTTTTTCTTCCTCCATCCAATCTAAAGTTCATCTTATATGATAGAGCAAGATGGCGAAAACGTCTCTTATTTTGCTCTTACTAGAAATCGTGTTTCGACTATTTTACATACTATCGCTGGGATTTCGCCTGTGGAACTTCTCTCCCTTCGCTCGCCAAGTATTGTGCATCATCCGCTCTGCAAGCAATCGCTTTGATTTACAATAAGGGGGTGGGACATGACTCTACGAGTCACACCCCACCCCTAAGGAATCCAGATAAACGGTGGAAGCAGAAGCAACGCTCTCTTATTTCTCAGAGTTAAATACTTCTCTTCCAACCTCCTGACTATTAACTATTGATCGCAGTTTCTAATCCTACTTCGATCATATCATTGAATGTTGTTTGACGTTCTTCAGCAGTTGTTTCTTCACCTGTTACTAAACTATCACTCACGGTCATAATCGCCAACGCTTGCACATCAAATTTAGCTGCTAAATAATATAATGCGGCAGCTTCCATTTCAATCGCTAAAACACCTAATTTCCCTAATTCAAACACACCATCCATACTATCTTTATAAAAGACATCATCAGACAAAACGTTTCCTACGTGCGTGACAAATCTTTTTTCTTTCGCGACAGTGTATGATTTCAATAGCAAATCAAAATCAGCAATTTGCGGAAAATCATATTTCGGAAAGTCATTACGGATCATCGATGAGGGTGTAGCAGCGGCTTGTGCGATCACTAAATCTCTAACGTTCACTTTTTCAGAAATCGAACCGCAAGTACCTACGCGAATTAATTTTTTAACATCGTAAGAGTTGATCAATTCATGGGCATAAATGGTTGCAGAAGGCATCCCCATTCCTGTTCCTTGAACTGAAACACGTTCACCTTTATATGTTCCTGTATACCCTAACATCCCTCTTACTTGGTTGTAACAAACAGGATTGTCTAAAAACGTTTCAGCGATATATTTCGCACGTAGTGGATCTCCTGGTAGTAAAATTTTATCAGCGATTTCGCCTTGTTTTGCTTCAATATGGACACTCATATTTTTTCTCCTTTATAATGACTCTTTTATAATTCAGCTAACGTTGCTTTGATCAATTCTTTAAACTGTGCTTTAACACGTTCTGTTGTTTCGACAACTTCTGCATGATTCAGACTACTTTGCATGCCAGCGGCTAAGTTCGTGATACATGAAATACCCAAGACCTTCAACCCGCTGTGTGCTGCAACGATTACCTCAGAGACTGTTGACATCCCCACAGCATCAGCTCCCATCACACGAGACATACGAATTTCAGCTGGTGTTTCATACGTTGGTCCAGAATACCCCATGTAGACCCCTTCTTGCAGTGGTACATTTTGCTCTTTTGCCACTTTTTTAGCAATTTCAAAGTAAGCAGGTGTATACGCATGACTCATATCTGGGAAACGAGGTCCCATCGCTTCATCATTTTCCCCAATCAATGGATTATCGCCAGTAAAGTTAATATGATCTGTGATCAACATCAAATTACCTGGTGTGAAGGTTTCATTCACGCCACCTGCAGCATTTGTTACGACCATTGAATGAGCACCTATCGCAGCCATTAATCGAACGGGATAGGTCACTTTTTGCATTGAATGGCCTTCATAATAATGGAAACGACCTTGCATTGCTAAAACTTTTTTCCCGGATAGTGTACCGTAAACTAATTTACCAGCATGTCCAACAACTGTTGAAACCGCAAAATGAGGAACTTCTGAAAAAGGAATCGCAATGGCATCTTCCACTTCATCTGCTAACTCTCCTAAACCAGAACCCAGAATCAAACCAAAATCAACTTCGCCAACACCTTTTTCTTTTAAAAACGCTGTTGTCTCTTTTAACATTTCACCTAGTTTTGTCATCATGTCTCTCCTATACTAGTTTATTTAAAAAGCTTTCGCCGTTTTCTGTTTTTGGAACAGCAAAGTTTTCAGCCACTGTTGCTGAAATATCTGCATAATGCCCTTGCGCTAAACTACCTTGTCCGCTCATTTTTTTGCTGTAAACTAATAATGGAACATATTCTCTAGTGTGATCAGTCCCAGGAAATGTCGGGTCATTTCCGTGGTCAGCTGTAATCATCAGCAAATCATCTTCTTCTAATGACTCAATTATTTCTGGAAGTCTCAAATCAAATGCTTCAATTGCATGTGCATAACCAACTACATCACGACGGTGACCGTATAACGCATCAAAATCAACTAAGTTAGTGAAACTCAAGCCTTCAAAATCTCGTTTCATCACGTTTAGCAATTGATCTACACCGTCCATATTGCTTTTCGTACGCACTGAGTCTGTAATACCTTGACCATTGAAAATGTCGTTGATTTTGCCGACTGCAATAACTTCCTTCCCATTATCCTTTAATGAATCAAGAACCGTTTTGCCAAATGGATCTAAGGCATAATCATGACGGTTACTTGTTCTAGTAAAGTTTCCAGGTTCACCAACATACGGACGAGCGATAATTCGACCGATCATATAAGGTTCATCTTTGGTAATGTCGCGAACATACTGACAAATACGGTATAATTCTTCCAGCGGAATGATCTCTTCATGCGCCGCAATTTGCAGCACTGGATCAGCAGATGTGTATACGATCAAGTCGCCCGTTTCCATTTGATGTTTTCCGTAATCATCTAAAACTGCTGTACCACTGTAGGGCTTATTACAAACTATTTTACGTCCTGAAAATTCTTCGATTTGTTTTAATAATTCTTCTGGAAATCCGTCTGGAAATACTCGGAAAGGTTTTTGAATATTCAAGCCCATAATTTCCCAATGTCCAGTCATAGTGTCTTTTCCAACTGAAATTTCTTCTAATTTCGTTGCATACCCTTTATGCTCAGCAACCGCTTCTACATTGTGAAGCGGGGCAATCGTTCCAAGTCCTAGATTTTCTAAATTAGGAATTGTCAAGCCTGCTTCTTTTGCGATATGTCCTAAAGTATCACTCCCAACATCACCAAACTTTTCAGCATCAGGCGCTTCACCAATCCCGACTGAATCCATCACTATTAAATGTACACGTTTAAACATAACCATCCTTCTTTCTATTGATATTTGTTAAAAAATTTTGAAAGTCAGTCCTGCAAAACTAACATAATAACTATTTAGAAAAAGGGCGCGACTTCAGAAAATTTCCCATAGCCCACCCTTTTGTACTAACTTTATTTTGATTTGATATAATTTTTCCCGATTGCTTTAGGTCCAGATGCTTTTCCTAAGAAAACAACTAAAACAACAATGGTTAACACATACGGTGCTGCTTGTAGATAAACAGCTGGTATTGATGAAATAACTGGTAGATTTGAGCCCGCAATACTGATATTTTGCGCAAAACCAAAGAACAAGGCTGCGCCCATCGCGCCAAGTGGATTCCATTTACCAAAAATCATCGCTGCCATTGAAATAAATCCTTGTCCGGCAATCGTTGTAACTGCAAAACGTCCAGCAATCGTTTGAGCGAATACAGCTCCTCCGATCCCACCTAAAAAGCCAGAGATCAAAACACCCGCATAGCGCATAACGTACACATTGATTCCAAGTGTATCTGCTGCTTGGGGATTTTCACCCACTGAACGAAGGCGTAATCCAAAGCGCGTTTTAAATAAAACAAACCAAGAAATAATGGCCACGATAATCGCCACGAAAGCTGGCAAGGTGGTTTGTTTGAAGAATAAATCACCTAAAATCGGAATATCCTTCAAAATAGGAAATGAAAAGTAACCAAATGATTCTGTGATTGTATCTGTTTGCCCTTTTCCATAAATTACTTTGATCAAGAATATTCCAAGAGCAGGTGCCATTAAATTGACTACAGTTCCACTGATGATATGATCTGCTCTTAAATTGATTGTCGCAACTGCATGAAGCAGTGAAAATAACATGCCAACCACACCTCCGACTAAACAAGCGAGCCACGGTGTTGCTGCGCCAAACGTTTCAGCAAAGGTTAAGTTAAATACAACGGAACTAAAGGCACCCATGACCATGATTCCTTCAAGTCCTACGTTTACAATACCACTACGTTCGGAAAAAGTCCCACCCAGAGCCGTAAAAACTAAAGGAGTAGAATAAACCAACGTTTGTGTAATAATCGGCGCTAATACAGCGATTAATGCAATATCCATTAGATTTTGCCTCCTTCTTGACTTGTCGGATCTGATTTTCCAACTAATTCTTCCACAATCGCTACTTCTTTTTTATTTCCTGAAGCTTTCGCTAATAAGAAGCGAATCAAATAGCTGATTGCAACAAAGAAAATGATTGCAGCGATCACAACATCCACTAATTCGATGGGAACACCTGCGCGAAGCGGCATTCCTTGACCACCAAGTTTCAGCACACTGAAAAGAATCGCAGATAGGAATATTCCAATTGAACTTCCTGCTCCCAGTAAAGAAATCGCCATTCCATCAAATCCAATACTCAATGAAGATCCTTGAACAAAGAAGTTGCCAAATGTGCCTAGTCCAAGAACGACACCGCCAAGACCAGCTAAAGTTCCTGAAATAACCATTGACATCACGATTGTCCGTTTACTACTCATACCAGCATATTCAGAAGCAAATGGGTTCAACCCAACTGAACGAATTTCATAGCCCAAAGTCGTTTTCTTCATAAGGAACCATATTAAAACTAAGAAAACAAGCGCCATAAAAATCCCAATATTCAAACGTGACCCGCTACTCAATTCTTTTAGGAAACCTGTACGTAAGCTAGCATTTTCTCCAATTACTTTTGTAACCCCTTTATTCGTCATTAAATCTTTTGCCATCACATTATTAACAATGTGGGTACTTGTATAAAGAAAAACATAATTCAACATGATCGTCACGATTACTTCACTTGTCCCAAAGAAAGCGCGTAGCAAACCTGGGATGGCAGCTGCCAAAGCGCCTGCTAAAGCGCCCGCGAGTACCGCCAACGGCAGAACAACCATTCGAGGGGCATCTGGCATAGCAAGTGCTACCCAAATACTTGTTACCCAACCGCACAAGGCTTGCCCTGAAAGACCGATGTTAAAGAATCCTGCTGAATTTGCTACCGCAAATCCTAATGCTGTAAAAATCAAAGGCCCTGCTGTTACAAAAATTTCCCCGATACTTTTTGGACTTTGAAACGCAGTCTGGAGCATCGCTTGGTATCCAGCAATCGGATTTTGACCTGAAATCAACATAATAATTGCACCGAGAATAAATCCCATCAATACTGATAAAATAGGAACTAAAACATTCCGTAATGTTTCTGATCGATTATTCAACTGCCTCACCTGCCTTTTGACTTAATTCGGCTCTAGCTTCTTCTAATGAATAACCAGCCATTAATAACCCTAATTCATTTTCGCTCGTTTCGTTTGGATCAACGATTCCGACGATTTTCCCTGCATGAATAACCGCAATACGATCGGAAACATTTAAAATTTCATCTAATTCAAAACTCACGACTAATACCGCTTTGTCTTTATCTCTTTGCTCAATCAAGCGTTTATGGATGTATTCGATCGCCCCAACATCTAATCCACGAGTGGGTTGCGAAACAATCAATAAATCTGGATTACGATCGATTTCTCGAGCAATGATTGCTTTTTGTTGATTTCCTCCTGATAAGGCTTTGGCAGGAACCAATTCGTTTACTGTGCGTACATCATATTCTTCAATCAATCTACGCGCATATGAATTGATCTGATTATAGTTCAAAACACCTGTATTACTTAATGGTTTTTTATAGTAGGTTTGTAACGCAATATTTTCAGCTAAGGTCATATCTAAAATCAAACCATACTTATGGCGGTCTTCTGGCACATGACCAACGCCTGCTTCTGTAATTGCACGAGGTTGTTTGTTTGTGATCGTCGTTCCTCGTAATTCAACTGATCCACTTTCTGCTTTACGTAGTCCAGTTAGAGCTTGAATCAGTTCTGTTTGTCCATTTCCGTCGATTCCAGCGATACCAACCACTTCACCTGCTCGCACATCTAAACTAAGACTTTTAACAGCTTCTAATCCACGACTTTCTTTAACGACCAACTCTTTGATTGAAAGAACTACTTCTTTAGGATCAGCCACTTTCTTTTCTGTTTTAAAGGAGACAGAACGGCCAACCATCATATCTGCTAATTGTTGTGAAGAGACATCTTTGACATTTACCGTATCAATACTTTGGCCACGACGAATAACTGTACAACGATCTGCTACTTTTTTGATTTCGTCTAATTTGTGGGTAATCAAGATGATTGATTTGCCTTCTTGAACAAGCCCGCGCATGATTTCCATCAACTCATCAATCTCTTGAGGAGTCAAAACGGCTGTTGGCTCGTCAAAAATTAAAACATCTGCACCACGGTATAACGTTTTCAGAATTTCTACACGTTGTTGTGCACCAACCGAGATGTCACGAATATAGGCACTTGGATCCACTGACAGACCATATTGTTCAGAAACTCGCTTGATTTCTGTCGTTGCTTTTTTGCGATCCAACACACCTGCATTCGTCGGTTCACTACCTAAAATGATGTTTTCAGTTACAGTAAAGGCATCTACCAACATGAAATGTTGATGAACCATCCCGATTCCTAAACGATTTGCTGTAGTTGGTCCATTGATCGATACTTTTGAACCATTCATAAATATTTCACCTGATGTTGGTTCTAATAAACCAGATAAAATGTTCATTAAGGTAGATTTCCCAGCGCCGTTTTCCCCTAGCAAAGCATGGATTTCTCCAGGCCGGACAGTTAAGTTGATATTATCATTAGCCTTAAAAGTCCCGAACTGCTTAGTGATATTGCGCATCTCAATTACATAGTTTTCCTGAGCCACATTTTTCACTTCCTAACAATTTAATCACTTGCATCATCTATTAATACAGTACTTCTTAAAAATAAAGTAGCTTTTAGGCACTTAAAGAAAGAAAATGAATGGTTGTATGATTCGTTTTCCTTCTTTAAAAGCTTAATAAAGTCTTAGCGCTGCTATTACCACAGCGCTAAGCGTAGAAATCTATTCTTTTACATCTTTTGGTACTTCTGGAACAGTGATTTTTTCAGCGATGATTTCTTCTTTCGCTGTATCAACAGCTTTTTGTGCTTCGTCTGATAAGTAGCCTTTTGTCAAATCAACACCGCCATCTTTCAAACCGTAAACTAAGTGTTCGCCACCAGGGAATTTATCTTCTAATGCACGATTAGAGATATCTTGTACCGCAGCACCTACACCTTTAAGAGTTGATGTTAAAGTGAAATTGTCTTCTTTACCGTCTTTTGTTTTGTATTTGCCTTCTTTATCTTGGTCGCTATCTACACCGATAACCCAAACTTTTTCTTTTGAACCAGTTTCATTTAAGTCTTTTGCTTCTTGGAAAACACCTTGACCTGTACCGCCGGCAGCGTGATAAATAATATCAGCGCCTTTTTGATACATAGAAGCAGCTAATGCTTTCCCTTTGGCAGGATCACCAAATGAAGCAGCGTATTCAACTTCAACTTTTATGTCTTTTTTCAATTCTTTTGCTGCATCGTTTACACCTTGGTGGAAACCAGCTTCAAAACGGTCGATTACTGCGCCTTCTTCACCACCGATAAATCCTACAGTGTTTGTTTTTGTTGTGTGTGCTGCTGCCACGCCAGCTAAATATGCAGCTTCTTGGTCTTTAAATGTTGCAGATACTACATTATCTTTTCCTTCGATAACACTATCAACGATACCAAATTGTGTATCTGAATTTGCATCAGCTGCAGTACTGATAGAATCAGCTAGCAGATAGCCAATACCAAAGACTGTTTTAAATCCGTTAGAAACAGCTGTATCAATGTTTGTTACGTATTCTGAAGCATCATTTGATTGAATATAATCAAAGCCATTTGCTCCTTTTTTCAAATCATGTTCTTTCCCCCAAGCTTGTAACCCTTCCCAAGCTGATTGGTTGAACGAGCGATCATCTACACCACCGATATCAGTAACGATAACAACGCTGTGATCTGCGTCCCCACCTGCTGATTTTCCATCTGTTGAATCTTTTTTACCCCCGCCACATGCCGCTAACGCAAGTGTTAATGCCAGTGCAGTCAAGCCAAAACCAAATAATTTTGCTTTTTTCATCTCTGTAAAGCCCCCTAAAATAGTTTTATATTTTCAACAGCCAGATGACTGAATGAAACAAGATAATAATGAAACAACTCTCTCTTCGTTCGTCTTGTACTTTTCAACATCAAATCACTTTGTTCTTTGTGTTTCCAAGCAATGAAACAACTCTCTCTTCGTTCGTCTTGTATTTTTCAACTTCAAAATAACGAATGGAAGCAACGTTCCTTTCAGTCACCTTGTACCAATCAACATCAACTCAAAATTTCGTTGTGTTTCTTGGCATGTTTCTAAGCAAAGTGGAATGAACCGCTCAGACCTCGAACAACCAAAGTAGGTGCCTTTTTACATCAACTCTTTTCATTCGTTGTGTAGCAAAGCAATTTGTCTATTTGTTGAGAGGTTTGGTTCATGTAGCTAGATCTTATAAGTCTTTTTCCGTAAATGCATAAGGCAGTAGCTCGCCCACGGTCATTTCCTTAGACACGCCATGTTCACCAACTAATGTGACCGGCATTTCAGGCGTACAAAATTCAGCCATCACTTGACGGCATGCACCGCACGGAGAAATCGGTTCAGGTGTATTTCCTGCAATCACTAAATGTTGAAACTCTCGTTCCCCTTCTGAAACAGCCTTGAAGATCGCTGTCCGCTCAGCACAATTCGTCAATCCATATGAAGCATTTTCGATATTGACTCCTTGGTACGTTTTTCCTTCTTTGGTAACAAGGCACGCACCCACTGGAAAGTGTGAGTAAGGCACGTATGCTTTTGTTAACGCATCATCCGCAATAGCTAACCATTCTTGTTTTGCTGTCATTTGTCCGCCACTTTCTTCTTTAAATTAATAGCCTGTTCCTGTAGCGCCTTCCATGATTGCAACACCAGCACTTGTTCCGATACGTGTAGCCCCAGCTTCGATCATAGCGCGTGCTTCAGCTTCATTATGGATACCACCTGAAGCTTTCACACCCATATCAGGTCCGACGGTCTCACGCATCAATTTAACATCTGCGATAGTTGCTCCACCTGTTGAAAAACCAGTTGATGTTTTAACAAAATCGGCACCTGCTTCTTTGGCAAGCGTACACACTTTGATCTTTTCTTCATCTGTGAGTAATGCCGTCTCGATGATGACTTTAACTAAAGCTTTACCTTTAGCCGCATCAACAACTGCTTGAATATCTTTTGATACTTTTTTGTATTGCTTCGATTTCAATGCCCCGACATTGATGACCATATCCACTTCTGTTGCACCATTGTTGATCGCATCTGTTGCTTCATACGCTTTGACTTCTGATGTATTGGCACCTAAAGGAAACCCAATTACCGTACACACATCAACAGAAGTTCCTGCTAAGCGTTCTTTGGCCAAAGCAACCCAGCACGGATTAATACAAACCGAGAAGAATTCGTGTTTTTTCGCTTCTTCAATAATTCGTAAAACATCCTCTTCATTTGCATCTGCTTTTAAAATAGTGTGGTCAATCATTTGATTTAATTCCATTATTTTTTACACTTCCTTTATGCTGTTATTATATCATGGATCAGCTCAGGTTCAGTGCCAGAACTGCCGATTTCGATATTTTTATATAAAAGTTCTTTTACGTTCTCGATTGATTCTGAATTGGAATAAATAGTTAGCAGTGACTCGCCGGTCTTAACAGGCATACCAACTTTTTTATGAAGTTTAATCCCCACTGCGTGGTCGACCGAATCTTCTTTCGTTGCACGTCCTGCACCTAAAAGCATCGCGGCGATACCAATTTCATTGGCAACGATTTTTTGTACGACTCCTGCTGTTTTTGCTGGTAATTCTATTTGATATTTAGCCGTTAATAACCGCTCTGGAGCCTCGATGATACTCTCTTCTCCACCTTGATTACGGATCATTTCGCGGAATTTATCCAGCGCTTTGCCAGATTCCAACGCTTCTTTTAGCATTGCTCGTGCTTCATCTAATGTATCTGCTTTTTTAGCTAAAACAACCATTTGACTTCCTAATATATAGCACATTTCCATTAAATCTTCTGGTCCTTTACCGCGAAGCGTCTCAATCGCTTCAACAACTTCTAAACTATTGCCGATTGCTTCGCCTAGTGGTTGAGACATATCTGAGATGACTGCCATTGTTTGACGGTTGGCTAAGTGCCCGATCCGAACCATTGTTTCAGCTAAGCGACGTGCTTCATCAATATTTTTCATGAACGCACCTTCACCTGTTGTTACATCCAGCACGATTGCATCGGCACCCGCTGCAATTTTTTTACTCATAATCGAACTTGCAATCAACGGTATCGAATTAACGGTGGCTGTAACGTCCCGCAACGCATATAATTTTTTATCGGCTGGTGCTAAATCGCCAGACTGACCAATGACTGCTACATGGCTTTCATTTACCAAACGAATAAAATCTTCATCTGGTATTTCCACATGAAATCCAGGAATTGCTTCTAATTTATCCAACGTACCACCGGTATACCCAAGTCCTCTACCAGACATTTTTGCTACACTAACACCCACACTTGCAACAAGAGGTGCTAAAATCAAGGTCGTTGTATCACCGACACCACCAGTAGAATGTTTATCTACTTTGATTCCTTGAATCGATGAAAGATCGATCATCTCGCCTGAATTAGCCATTGCCAATGTCAGGGTGGTAATCTCTTCGTCCGTCATATCTTTATAGAAGACAGTCATTAAAAATGCGCTCATCTGATAATCTGGAATATCCCCTTTGGTATAGCCAGACACAATGAATTGAATCTCTTCATCTGTTAAGGCCTGTCCATCACGTTTTTTCTCGATCAAATCTACCATTCTCATGCTTTTTTCCTCCGAATCAATCCCCAAGGATGTATTATACACTAAAATCATTCAGGTTAAAACCTTTTAGTAAAACAGTTTACTAACGCTTACATAAAATGTAACCGCTTATAAAACGAACATTAAATCAAATCACTCTGATTGTCAATCGATTTCGTACTATTTCTTAAAATAAATGTTGTATCGAAAATTTTATTCGGAATTTTTTTCTCAGGATCGTTGATTGACTCGACCAAAAATTGTGCTGCATAAAAGCCGATATCAAAACTGGGTTGATAAACAGTTGTTAGTCCTGGTACCAAATATTCTGAAATCTCCAATCCATCAAATCCAATAACAGAAATATCATCAGGAATTTTCTTGCCGGACTCTTCAATTGCCTGATACGCTCCCATTGCCATTTCATCATTTCCACAAAAAATAGCTGTAATCGCAGAATTTTTTAATACACCTTTCGCTGCCGTATAACCACCACCCAAATTCAAATCTCCGCTACTCATATATTCTTCCCTTACTGGGATTCCATGATCTTTTAAAGCATGCTGATATGCAGTCACTCTTTCCGTCAATTGATAGTAACCATCATTTTCTTTTAGCATAGCAATATGTTTATGACCTTGTTGGATCAGCGACAAAACCGCTTGATATGCCCCTTCATATTCTTTCACGATCAAGCGACCACTTTCTCTTAGATTGATGCCTCGATCGACAAGAATCACAGGAACTTTTCGTTTACTTTTATTACGTAAAATATGAGTAGCAGGTAAAATGTGAGGGGTTGCAAAAATAATCCCATCCACAGAGCGATGAACAAGTTCTGTAACGTACTGTGTTGCTTTCTCCTCATCGTGTTTCGAATTACATAATAAAATCATATAACCTAATGAATTTAGGTACGTTTCAACTCCCTCAATTACTTTTGCAAAGAAAAAATCGGTCACATCAGGTACAACCATGCCAATTGTTTTTGAGTGACGCGTAATGAGGTTTGAGGCAAAATAATCTGGCTTGTAATCATATTTTTCTACTACAGCTAATACTTTATTTCTCGTTTTTTCACTGAAGCGGCTGCCTTTGTTATTGATGATTTGGGATACTGTTGTGACAGAGACACCCGCCATATCTGCAATTTCTTTAATAGTCAACTTCATTTTTATTCTCCCTTTATTGTCAAGATCTACCAACCATGTCAACGTTTTCAAAATACGTATCGAATGATTCTAGTTTATCAGAATTTATTAGAATAAAATAGTTTAAGCAAAAAGTTTAGCACAAAAACAGCCTAATTTTATTTCCAACGGTTTAGTTAGCCTCAATTTGACAGAGCTCGCGTGGCATGTTAAAGTCTTCAAAATACTTATCGACGAGACGAATAGTACTAAAAGAAAAGAGAGGATGATATGGTGAAACGAGAGCACGTCAAAAAACTACCAAAAATAGAGCTGCATTGTCATTTAGACGGTTCTATACGCCCCGAAACTTTACGGAAAATAGCAGAACCGCAAGGCATTTCCTTACCCGTTGATGATGATCAATTAAAAAAACAATTAGTTGCTCCTGCCGATTGTCAAAACTTAAATGATTACTTAGAACGTTTTGATTTAGTGTTGTCCTGTCTACAAACTGAAGCAGCTTTAACAACCGCCGCACTCGATGTTATTCATCAGGCAGCGGAAGAACATATCCAGTACATCGAAATCCGTTTTGCGCCCTCCCTTCATACTGAAAAAGGACTTTCTCTACCTAAAGTAATCAAGGCTGTATTATCAGGTCTCCAACAAGGACAACAACGTTTCGGTGTAAAAAGCAATGCCCTGCTATGCGGTATGCGACACGAAGACTCTGCAGCTATTGAGAAAATTGTTCAATTAGCTGAATCATTCAAAAAAGAGGGGATTGTAGGCTTTGATCTAGCTGGAAATGAACTGGATTTTCCACCTTATACGTTTGAAGAGACGCTAGAGTTAGTCAATCAATTGACGATTCCTTTAACACTTCATGCAGGTGAATGTGGATGTGGAAAAAATGTTGCTGACGCAGTTTATTTAGGCGCTAAACGAATTGGGCACGGTATCGCTGTAAAAGACACACCTGAATATTTTTCTTTATTGCGAGACAAAAATATTTTGATAGAAATGTGTCCTACCAGTAACTTTCAAACAAAGACCGTTACTAAATTAGCAGATTATCCTTTCCAAACATTTATTGATGCTGGCATCAACGTCTGTATCAATACCGACAATCGTACCGTTTCTGATACAACGTTAACAGATGAATATATGAAACTTCATGAATGGTACGGCATTACTTATGCAGATATGGAGCAATTGAATCATAATGCAGTAAATGGCGCATTTATTCCGGAACATGAAAAACAAGTTCTTCATGAACAATTAAAAAATGAGTATTGATTTACTATAAAACCGAAACGATACATTATTTGTCTTCACAGTTAAATAGCCAGTAACAACTCTTCCGTGTCATACAATAAACCGATCAACTCGAACAGAGTGAAGAATCTGCAACTTTATCAAAACACAAAAATCGCTGGCAACAAGACTCTATATATTTCAGGACAAACACCTCAAACTATCTATAGAATCGCAGCTTTTTCACGATAAAAAATAGACACTCGTAAGCAGCAGAACGTTTACGAGTGTCTATTTAACTATGCTTCTTTCACGCTTCTTAAAATATAGTATCCTTTATCTTTTGTGACAATCTCAACATTCCCAAAAACTTCTGACATTTTCTTCTCAGCGCTTGGTGCACCTTGTTTCTTTTGGATCACGACAGTCAACGTCCCACCGACTAACAGTCTCGGATGCGCTTCACTTAAAATTTCATGAACGACTTTTTTCCCAGCTCGGATCGGTGGATTGCTGATGATTGCAGCGTATTGCTGTTCATGGGTATCAGCGTAGATATTTGAGGTATGGATATCAACATTTTCCACATGATTTTTCTTCGCATTTTCTTGCGCTAAAGCGACTGCTCGCTGATTAACATCGATCATTTCTACCGTTCTTCCACTGAACGAAGCCAACGTTAAACCGATTGGACCGTAACCGCAACCGACATCCAGCAATTTGCCTTCGGGAAGATTTTCCCACTCAAACGCATCAATTAACACACGAGAACCAAAGTCCACTGTATTACGGGAAAACACTCCGCTATCGGTTAAAAACTGGAATTTCTTTCCTTTTAATTCAAACGACCACTGCTCTAAATTATGAGCTAAATCTGGATTTTCTGTATAATAATGATTATTCATTTTCTTCTTCCTAACTATTTTCTTTTGTCACCAGTCTACCTTTTATTTCACGAACAATCAAGGCAGCTAATAGGTCATAACCGGTTTTAGAAAAATGAAGTCCGTCTGCTTGTAAAAATTCATCTGTGCCGGGGTAAACCACCATTGCTTTGTATAAATCAATAACAGGAATTTCATATTTAGCGCCGATTACTTTCACTCGTTCGACATATTCACGAATCCGATCATCAGCACGTGTTGGTTTTCTAGCGCAATCTACATAAGACGGTGTGAGTAAAATCACTTTTTCTTTGCCGATTTTATTAATCATTGTTTCGATGTTTTCTGCGTATTTTTCTAAAGGTACTAGATTGTCGCTATTCGTATCATTCGCGCCGAAAAAGATGGTTACGATATCTGCTTGTTCAGCTACAACTTCTTTGTCCAAACGGTTCATTGCAGCTTGCGTGGTATCTCCTGGCATGCCAGCATTTACGATCATCACCTCTTCATAATTTTGGGCTGCTAGATCTTCAGTGATCAGATTTTGCAAAATCGGCGTGATGGCTTCTTCGCCATATCCAGCTGTGATACTATCTCCAAATAAAACGATTTTTTTCATCAAGCATTTTCCTTTCTCGACTTGTTTTCTTTATTTATCATACCATTGAAAAGGCCGTTTTGCTGAGGCAAAGAATTATTTTAGGAATTGGTGTTAGGTCTAGCTAAATTATGTTAAAATAGGAGCAGAAATAAATGTTGGCTTTGGTGGAGGAACCGATGAACGATAAAATGAATTATTACCCCATTTCACGGAAGGAATGGCAGGGCTTCTATCATAACGGCAAAGCGCCGCTGACAGAAGAAGAATTAGAAGATATTAAAGGCTTCAATGATCAAATTTCATTGCAGGATGTGCAGGACATTTACGTGCCACTGACCCATCTGATTCATTTATATATGAAAGAATTTGAGTCTTTAACTGTTAGCAAAGGGCTGTTTTTACATGAATATGTGCCTGTTCCGCCTTTTATCATCGGGATCGCTGGTAGTGTTGCTGTTGGGAAAAGTACCACCGCCCGTTTACTGCAGCTGATTTTATCCAGAACCTTTAAACGCCGCAATGTCCAACTGATTACAACGGATGGCTTTTTGTATCCGAATAAAGTATTGGAAGAAAAGGGCATTATGGATCGGAAAGGATTTCCAGAGAGCTATGACATGGAAAAGTTGATCGACTTTTTAAACCAAGTCAAAAATAGCCAAGAAGAAATCAAAGCACCGCTTTATTCTCATAGTGTCTATGATATTATTGAAGGCGAATATGAAGTGATCCAACAACCAGATATTCTGATCGTTGAAGGAATCAACACACTGCAATTGCCTGCCAATCAGCAGATTTACGTCAGCGACTTCTTTGACTTTTCAGTCTTTGTAGATGCAGAACCGAAGCTGATCGAAAAATGGTACCTTGAACGTTTTGGTGCTTTACTTGATACGGCTTTTCTTGATCCAGATAATTACTATTATCAATATGCGATTGGAAACCGTGAAGATGCCTTTGCGATGGCTAAAGAAGTATGGAAAACGGTGAATTTGAAAAACTTAGAGGAATATATCTTGCCAACTCGAGGCAGAGCGGATATTATACTTCATAAGACTGAAAATCATATTATTGATGAGATATTTATGCGTAAATATTAAAATCAATTTCGCTAAGCTTCAAACACCTGCTACTATTCCCACTCAACAGTAGCAACACTTAATTTGATTCTAAAAAGGTCAAAAAATTCTTTTTGACCTTTTATTAGATAAATCTAAATGGATAGGGGTAATAAATGTGACCAATGTTGCCGATTTGACAACTGTCGAAAAAATTATTGTTTTAGACTTTGGTAGTCAATATAACCAATTGATTACTCGACGTATTCGTGAATTTGGCGTGTTCTCAGAGTTATTGAGCCACCGAATCACAGCGGATGAAATTCGCGAAATGGCACCAAAAGGAATTATTTTCTCTGGTGGCCCAAATAGTGTTTATGATGAAAATGCGTTTAGTATCGATCCTGAAATTTATGAATTAGGCATTCCAATACTAGGGATTTGTTACGGTATGCAACTAATGATGCATAATTTAGGTGGAAAAGTTGAACCTGCAGGTAACCGTGAATATGGTAAATCAGAGCTATCACTTTTGATTCCTGATTCACCTATTTTTAAAGGCACACCTGAAAAACAAGTCGCTTGGATGAGTCATGGTGACCTAGTCGCTGCCATCCCTGATAGCTTTGAAACAGTGGCAACTAGCGCAGATTGTCCGTTTGCAGCAGTTGAAGATACAGCTCGCAACCTTTACGGTGTGCAATTCCATCCAGAAGTTCGTCATTCTGAATATGGGAATGACTTATTACGTCACTTTACGTTTGATATTTGTCATTGCGAAGGCGACTGGACAATGGGCAACTTCATCGAAATGGAAATCAACAAAATCCGTGAACAAGTCGGCGATAAAAAAGTCCTTCTTGGCCTTTCAGGCGGCGTGGATTCAAGCGTTGTTGGTGTACTTTTACAAAAAGCTATCGGCGACCAATTGACATGTATCTTTGTAGATCATGGTTTATTGCGTAAAGGTGAAGCAGAACAAGTAATGGATAGTTTAGGCGGAAAATTCGGTTTAAACATTATTAAAGTAGATGCGAAAAAACGCTTCTTAGATAAATTAGCTGGTGTTTCTGATCCAGAGAAAAAACGTAAAATCATTGGAAATGAATTCGTTTATCTTTTCGATGATGAAGCAACAAAACTTGATGGAATCGACTTCCTAGCACAAGGAACTCTTTATACAGATATCGTAGAAAGCGGAACTGAGACAGCGCAAACAATCAAATCTCACCATAACGTGGGCGGATTGCCGGAAGATATGCAATTTGAATTGATTGAACCGTTGAATACGTTGTTTAAAGATGAAGTTCGTGCCTTAGGAATCGAATTAGGCATGCCTGAAGCGCTAGTTTGGCGCCAACCATTCCCTGGTCCTGGTTTAGGGATTCGTGTGCTTGGTGAAATTACTGAAGAAAAATTAGAAATCGTGCGCGATTCTGATGCGATTTTACGTGAAGAGATCGCTAATGCTGGTTTAGATCGTGATATTTGGCAGTACTTTACTGTGTTACCTGGCATCCGTAGTGTGGGTGTGATGGGTGATGGTCGTACGTATGATTATACTGTGGGAATTCGTGCTGTGACTTCGATCGATGGGATGACGGCGGACTTTGCGAGAATTCCTTGGGATGTGTTGCAGAAGATTTCTGTGAGGATCGTGAATGAAGTAGATCATGTGAATCGGATTGTTTATGATATTACGAGTAAGCCACCTGCTACTGTTGAGTGGGAATAAAATAAATAACCGAAGAATTCTGATTAATACAGAATTTTTCGGTTTTTTTATTCATAATAATATAGATTAAACAAATAATTTACTTTTCATTCTACCAAAATGCTGTCATACAAGTATTAGTCATATTACTTCCATGAGCTGTAAAGTTAATATATCTTGCACCGATGGTCCAACCATCTGCAATTATTAGGAAGTTTGAATTAACTGTGGTCTTCTTACCGATATGATACCCTTGTACGACAACTGAATGACCTGACCCTTTTACGACACTATAACCAAAAATAAAATTTTTATTATTTCGCAAATAAGATTTCATTTGAGAAAAGACAGGTTTCTGAATTTGAGCAGAATTTACAGTTTTACCTTTTGATCTAGCTAAACTATTCATTGCCGGAATAAGTTTATTATCATATGTCGATCCATAGGAAATCGTTTTACCGTATTTAGTTGCAGTCTTATAAGTTGTTGTCCCTGAATCTTTCCAAAGTTTGTTGTAAGTTGCATTAATCGTTTTAGGATCGTACGTTGCTCCTCTTGCAAGACCAAGCTTTTCAGCAATAATACTCATTGCTGTGACTGAACATGCAAACTTACCTGAGTGGGCTTCAGCATCACCTTGTAACATAGGGATAAATGCTCCAACTCCAAATGATTCAACATAAGAATATCCCGAATTAGAAGGGTAGCTTGTCATAGCATCCTGTGAATGTCCATAAGAAGCTTGATTACTATAGCTAGCATCTTGATTTTCCAACTCTTCAATAAAATTCTCTGGATCTTCTATACCCGTAGCTGTACTAGCAACAACATTTTCAATATTTACACTGTACACGGTAGCTTCATTTGAAATGATAACTTTCTCTTCAACTGAAACATTATTCGTATTGACATCCGTTTCCTCATCTATTACTTCAACCAGATTATTAAATAAACTAGTAGCATTTTCGTTTAAATTAAATTCCGATATATAATCTTCTTTCAATCGATTATCTACTATTACATATCCATGGTCTTTATTATCTATCTGCATCCGACAATCATACCCAATAAAATTTTTGTCTCCATCATAAATAGGAATCATCTCTGAAATCTTAAAATTTTTCCCTACATCCGTACTATTAGAAAATTCGAGTGCAATTTTTGCATAGGCTTCTTTATTTTCAAAATTAAGTAATGGAGAATTTTTAACATCTTGCTCTGAAATTACTTCATCAGAATATTTCTCAGTTGTATCTTCATTTAAAAACTCTTGAAATTCACTTGCTTCCGCGTATCCAGTTCCCATGAGCGAACAAATACCCATTAACCCAGCTACCAACAACGTTAATCTCTTATTTTTCATTTTCATCTTTAACACTCCCTCTGATTATATTTGAAATTCTACTAATTTCTATTTGCTTTTTATTACTGATTCTATCCATCGGATAAAAAATCGTAACATGTTCTCCTATTCTAAGACTGTCAATATAAAAACGAATCTCCGAATCATTTAGCACTGCATTTGATTCATCAAAAACTTCATCAGAAAATTTAACTATGACAGATGTACCTTTCTTTAAATTTTCTACGTCTTCCAACAGCTTAATGAAAAACTCATTATTTCCTTTTTCTTGAACTACTCCTTGAATTTGTAATGGAGGTAATTCATTTCGTACAACTTCTTTTTGTCGGCTTGCATTCCAAATAAAATAGACAATAGTAATTATGATAACAGTAACTGATACTATGCAAAATTTTTTTATGTTCATCTACCCTCCCTCCTTGAAGTTAGTTCTAAATTTAATCTTACGCCAACAATCACTTATCCATTTTGTGCAACATAACTTACATATTATGAATTCAGAATATTCTAAAAAATAAATCGTGTCAAGTCTTTTTTTATGTATGATTGGTGAAATTACCGAAGATAAATTAGAAATCGTGCGTAAATCTGATGCGATTTTACGTGAAGAGATTGCCAATGCTGGTTTAGATCGTGATATTTGACAGTACTTTACTGTGTTACCTGGCATCCGTAGTGTGGTGTGATGGGCAATGGCCGTACGTATGATTATACTGTGGGGATTCGTGCAGTGACTTCGATTGATGGGATGACAGCTGATTTTGCGTGAATTCCTTGGGATGTGTTGCAGAAGATTCTGTGAGGATTGTGAATGAAGTGGATCATGTGAATCGGATTGTTTATGATATTACGAGTAAGCCACCTGCTACTGTTGAGTGGGAATGATGTATATACACCACTTGATGTGTAAACGTTGATTTAACAGGATTTGACAGGTTATGAAATGGATTGAAATGTAATGAATTGATATGGTTTTCCGCCAAAATCCCGCCAAGGATTTTGGCGGACTTTTTGTTATGAGAATCTACCATAAAAATTTTGGCAATAAAAAAAGTTTATCTTCAATAGATAAACTCTTACAATGGAAACTTTCTCAGGAGTGTATTACCTGTATTACTTAACCATTTTTAATAATTTCAGAAATCTCGTCATCAGTTAAAGATTTATTTTTATTTATCAAGCCAGTATTGGTAAAATTACCAAAATATTGACTATACAATTTAGGATTTTGGATTGTCATTTCTAGTGCATATAATTTCCACTTACCAGATACATTCCCATAAGGTTTGTCTATTTCTGCTTCTTGTAAATTTTTCGCAGTGGGTTCAACATAGCTCATTTTCCCACTCTCATCATATTTTGTTCTAGCTAATGAAGTTTGCTTCTCAACATGATAAGATTTTCTCCATGTCCAAACTGTTTTGCGAACATAATCGTTAACAGAAAAACCATATTGACTGGAAGCTGTTTGCTTTGGTGTAAATATTAACGGTTTCCCATCTGAACCTTTAACCCATTCTCCACTGATTTCTTTCCAAGATGATGTCTCACAATCCCAGTATTCACCATAACTGATTATTTCACTCTCAATTGGGATATTCAACCTCTTAGCTTCTTTTAATGTATATGAAACAAGTTCTTTCTTTAGAATACTAACAATTAAATCTGACATACGATCTGGTCCAAAATCATGTGCAAAGATCAAAATTGATATTGGCTGTATCATAATATCTTGTGCCAGAGCACCCGTTTTTTGTATCGTATCAAAAAGCTTAGCTAAAGCCTGCTTAGAGGCCCCATTCCCTCTAGAGTAACCTTTGGAGTAACCCAAATGATTGGCACTACTTTCTTTAGAATTTTCAAACAATTCTTCTAAAGCTTGTCTTCTATGTCCAGCAATGTACAGCTCAAATATTTTTTTAAAGAAAGAATCAACCTTCTTCGGTCCGATTAATGAAATATCAACATCTGTTGACTCACATAGTAAAGCAGGATTAATAAATAACTTACTGTCCCCGTCCATGTTAACATCAACAAAATCAATATCACTCTGTTTCTTGTTCAGTTCAAAATAATCTGTTACTAAATTCATAATTTAACTCCCTTTTAATTGATGTAAGAAAAAAGGAAATTAGATATAGCTGTACAGCAGAATTGCTTAAAAAAATCTTTACAATAATCCCAATTGTTGCTATACTTTGTTTGACAAACATTGATTTGGAGATGCTCCTGAGAAAGTATCGACTATATCTAATTATCCGTTAAGCAGTAGATTGACAGTCTGCTGCTTTTTTTCTTCGTAATTTATAATATCACACAAAAATAAATAATGCAAACAGTCCCGATTTTATGGATTTTTGTCCCAATATATGATATATTAATTTGAGATAGGAGGCTTCATATTGTGAAAAAACAAAATGTATTGAATTTAATTAAGTATCATGTTGAAAGAAATGAAAATGCCTTTAGAAACGAAGCCATTGACATAGCTAAGAGCTTCGATAGTTTAGGGGATTACCAGTTAGCAGAATATATTATGAGCCTAATTACAGAAGCCAACTTATACGCTCCACAAGCAAGTGATTTTGAAACTGAATTTTTGAAAGTCCTAGATGTAAAAACAACAGAACAAATAAAACTTCCTACTGGGATATTGGATGATATAAAAGGTATAATAAATGCTGTCCATCATGGCATAGGGATAAACAAGTTCTTGTTGGAAGGACTGCCTGGTAGCGGAAAAACAGAGGCAGCTAAACATGTTGCTAGATTACTTGATCGTACCTTGTACTATGTAGACTTTGACAACTTAATTGATAGCAAGTTGGGGCAAACAAACAAGAATATATCTGCTGTATTTAGCGAAATTAATAAAATTCCTTACCCAGAAAAAACTGTTATTTTATTTGATGAAATAGATGTTATCGCACTGGATAGAATCAACAGTAATGACGTTCGCGAAATGGGACGAGTTACTTCAGCTATTTTACGAGAGCTAGATAGACTAACTGATCTAAATAAAGATATTGTGATTATTGCAACAACAAACTTATATAACAATTTTGATAAAGCATTATCCAGACGCTTTGATGCTGTAATAAATTTTAACAGATACAGCAAGGATGATCTAATTGAAGTTGCTGAATTTTACTTTTCATCATTTATAAAAAGTTTCCAAAACCTTTCAAAAGATGTGAGACTATTCAGAAAGATACTTATTACCTCAAAAGACTTACCTTATCCGGGAGAACTAAAGAATGTCATTAAAACATCTTTAGCATTTAGCGATGTAAATAATAGTTATGATTATTTGAAAAGATTGTACAATAATCTGATAGGTGATCTTGAAAAAACGAGTATAAAACAACTTCACTTACAAGGGTTTACAGTAAGAGAAATTGAAAAATTAACAGGTGAATCAAAAAGTACAGTATCTAGAAGATTAAATGAAGGAGATAACTAATGCCAAATAAAGTATTGGAATTGAGGGGGAAAAGATTTGTTCAAGCTGCTAGAAGCCTTACCGGAGGCGGAGCAAGCATGAATAGTAAAAAAGTAGTTTCAAATAAAGATTTAATTAGATTACAGAATAAGCTAGGACAAATTAGAGCTTTTTGGTTACAAGAAACAAGACCTTTTAGCGGAATTTTGATTAGTGTTCACTATAATAAGATTGTCGCCAAAAGTAATAGAATTGGCGGCTTGCTTAAAGGGAAACATTCCGACTTAGCAGTTGTGGGTGCCAAATTTAATAACAGTAAAACTAAACACATCATCACTTATTATATTAGTAATGATGATGTGGAGAAAAGTATGCGTTTGCTCCAGAATGCAACAACTGTTCTAAATAGTAAATTTGATGGTCATATAAACAAAGTTACTTTTGATAATCATAAGAAAATGAACAGTATACCTTTTGATAACTCAGTTATAAGTAAATCCCTGTTTAAACAAATAATAGCTGATGTTTCTTATATTGAAGACTTTGAAATAGAACAAGCATCACAAGAAATTCAAGAAAGTATTGTTACTTTATATGATACGAAGATGGACACAAAAGAACTATTGAAAAAAATAGGTATCGATATTTTATCTGGAAGAATCTTAGATGACCACACTATTTTGTTGAATAAAAATGAAATAGAGCTTTTACTTGAGAAAGCGCCATATCTTATAGCAATGTCGACAACTGATTTATCTACTCTATCTCCAGCAGACTTTACTCAAAATTATCCAAAAAAAGCGATGTATATTCCTGAGCCAACTACGGAGCCGACAATAGGTGTCATTGATACATTATTTGACACTACTGTCTATTTTACCAAGTGGGTAGAATACCACCAAAAGGTTGATAATGGCTATCCAATAGAAGTGAATGACTACAAACATGGTACCGCTGTAACATCAATCATTGTAGATGGACCAAGATTAAATCCATGGCTTGAAGATGATTGTGGTAGATTTCAGGTGCGACATTTTGGTGTTGCTGCAGGTAAAAATTTCTCATCTTTTACAATCATAAAAAGAATAAAAGAAATCATTGCAAACAACAAAGACATAAGAGTATGGAATATTTCATTAGGAAGTAATCAGGAAATTAATGATAATTTTATTTCAGCTGAAGCAGCAATATTAGATCAAATTCAATATCAATATGATGTCATTTTTGTTATTGCAGGAACCAACAAGCCTGATGAAAACATAAATAGAATAGGATCTCCTGCTGATTCAATAAATAGTATGGTGGTAAACTCTGTAACTAAAAATGGATTATCAACAAAATATTCAAGAAGAGGAATTGCCTTATCTTTTTTTGCAAAACCCGATGTTAGCTATTATGGTGGAAGTAGCGAACAATACATTAGAGCTTACGAACCTTCTGGAGAAACTAATGTTGCTGGAACATCTTTTGCAGCTCCATGGATTGCTCGTAAATTGTCATACCTTATAGATGTCCTAGGGTTAAATAGAGAAATTGCTAAAGCATTAATTATAGATGCTGCCAAAGGTTGGAATGATAAACCTACAGTTGAAGAAATCTCTTTATATGGGCATGGAACTGTACCAATAAAAATAGGAGATATCATCCAGACAAAAGATGATGAAATCAAATTTTTGGTCACAGATATAAGTGAAAAATGGAATACCTACAATTATAGTTTTCCAATCCCAATTCAAGATGATAAATATCCTTATGTAGCAAGAGCTACTATGTGTTATTTCCCTACCTGTGATCGAACTCAAGGCGTTGACTACACAAATACTGAGCTGAATATTCATTTTGGAAGAATCAATGATCACGGAAAGATTAATGATATTAAAGGGGATAAACAAAATCAAGATGAAGACTTAAATACCGAAAAATACTATCTCTTAGAATCTGATGCTAGATCCAACTTTAGAAAATGGGATAACGTAAAATATATAGCTGAAAAACCGAAAAGTCGGAATAGGCCAAAAAAAGCTTATGAGAAAAATAAAAACTGGGGCATGGAAGTCAAGACTAATAATCGATTAAATCCTAAAGACGGTGAAGGCCTTCGTTTCGGTGTAGTAGTAACTCTCAAAGAAATTAATGGAATAAACAGAATTGATGAATTCGTTAAAAATTGTTATCTGAATGGCTGGTTAGTCAATGAACTCGATGTTCAATTTAGCCTAGATATAAACAAAAAAATAAACGAAGATATAGAATTTAATGACTAGTGGAAGATACTGGGGCAAATATTTTTTTATCAATTTAAATCGATTTTTAATATCGAAAAATTGACACATTTTAGCCAGATATAAAAGCAGTGGTATTCCATTGTAGAATACCACTGCTTTATCTAGCTTTTTTATTTGGAAAATGCACCTTCACATCACTAACCCCACAAATATAATTCATATCAACATTGTAAAACTTAGCAAGTTTAATCATAGACTCTAAAGGGATTCTCGTCTTACCATATTCATAATCAGCATAAGTTCTCTGACCCACGTTTAACAACGCTGCAACTTCTCTCTGTGTATAATCGTTATCCTCACGTAATGCCCTTATTCGCTTAATATAATCCATAGCCATCCCTCTTTTTGATTATTCTATCCTAGAGTTATAAACTCAATTACTTTTTAGAGCTATAAACTCTTAAATTAACTATCTATCATTTAGCATTGAACTAACTATTTTTTAGGAAATGAGTTCTTCACATTACTAATTCCACATATATAATTCATATCAACATTATAAAATTTAGCTAATACAATCATGGAATCTAGAGGTATTCTCGTTTTCCCATATTCATAATCAGCATAAGTTCTTTGTCCAACACTCAACAGCGCTGCAACTTCTCTCTGTGTATAATCATTATCTTCACGTAATTCTCTTATCCGCTTTATATACTGCATGACTTGTCTCCTTTTTTAATTATTTTACGATAGAGTTATAAACTCTATTGACTTTTAGAGCAATAAACTCTAAAATAGATTTAAGAACAAAAACAATGAATGAAAAAATAGAAATCATTAGGAGGTTCAACATGGCTCACCCAGTAAAAATGATCACCTATCAAGATCTACATAAACTAAACCATTCAATCCAACAATTGAAGAACTGGCACGAAACATTCAGTTCACTAAAAAACAAAAACCACAATCACTCGATTCCCGATAACCTCTTTTATGAGCATGAAAGAATACTAAAAACAATAACTCAAGAAACACAAAAACTTAAAAGCAAGAAGAAACTCAAAAACATTTGGATTTAAAATCCTAGCAGCAAAATAGGATTTTAAAGTTCATCAGTATTAGCCCGAACTGATACTGATGAACGATAGATTTAAACAAGTAGTTGGCTATCTAACTACTTGTTTTTTTTGCAAAATATCTACAGACATATACCAATATCTTATGATGTTTACACAAAGCATTTTAATATATAACACAACTTAATTTCAGCTCAAAAAAGGCTAGCGAGAATTCCTCTAAACCTCATAAGACCTATTTTTTCAACTTTTTATAGTTCCTTCCGTGTGAACTATTGAGAACTAATCTGTTGAGCAAATCTAAAAAACGAAATTATACATCATCTTTAGAACAAATTAAATTCCATATTGAACGAAAAATAAATTGACAGAGAAAGCGTTTCATAATACAATTATTTTCCAATCATAATAATAAGGAGTTGTTACTTAATGAAAAAATTTATTCTGTTGTTGTTGTTCGTTGTCGTATTTTTACTCCCCTCGTCAAAAAAAGTATATGCTGATGATTTAAGTAGTGTTATGGATCAGTATGCACTAACTGGAAAAGAGTTAGATGAATTTGAAAAAAATGAACGGGATGTATCACGTTCTACTCGATCATTAGCCCCTCAAAAAACGGAAACTGAGTTAAAAGAACAATATACCTCTTTGCTAGAGAACGGCTACTTAGGTTCTGATGTAACTTTTGAGATGTACAGAGAGTTAGCCACTGCTACACCCCCGACTGATCCTGTAGCTTCAAATGCACGCTCAATTGCTGGTAATCCACAACCTGGCGATATTATGATCACAAATGGGACTTCATTCGGTGGACTAACTGGACACGCCGGCATCTTTCTTAACAATGGAACTATTCTGAGTATACAAGGTGGTGGATACAAGCCTGCTGCTATGTCCATTATTGATTGGGCAAAAAAATATATGAGCAAAAAAGGACAATGGACTAAAATTTATAGACCTGCTGCTAAATACAAACCCAAAGCAGCTTATCAGTGGGCTATAAATAATTATAGAGGAAAAAATTATTCATATGGAATAACTACAAATATATGGTCTAAGAATCCAACCTACTGTTCTAAAATAGTTTGGCAAGCGTATTGGTATTCTTCTGCTGCCGCTCAAGTAGGAGGTATGAAACAACCGTTAATCGTAAGTCCTTATGATTTACCAGCATACTTTAATTCAAGACCTGCTCATGTTGGAACTTGGTCTGCATAGGTCTCCACCTATGTATTAAAAAATATAAAGGATAGTAAAACTATGAACCTATTTAGATCTATTTTTAATATAATTTGGGGCATTCTTGCTTTTTTAATTTCATTTTGTCTATTACGTGTAATAACAAAAGCCAGCTATAATGATTTCTCTGGTAGCGGGACAATTATTTATAGTACAATGATCATCATTTATGTGATTGTAACTATCCTTTTATCCGTAATCTGTTCAAAAAAGTATTTATATTTTTTAGTTTTGCTAGTAATACTTTGTATGGTTTATCCGTTACTATTAATTTATTTCCTCAACAATTTTAAACTGTAATATATAAACAATCGTATGAACTTATAGTTACGTTCATACGATTGTTTTTTGTAAAATTAATATAGTTTATTCAATTGATTTTTCGACTTATACTAGTTTTTAACAAAGTTTTTCGTTTTACTTTCTTTCTTTCTCAGAAAATATATTTCCTTCTGTTTCTTCCCTATTTGACATATACTATACTTTCTTCTCTGCTCTCACTGTTAAGTTCGTAATGGATTGTTATCTTAAGCTCTTTTTCTTTGAGTTTTGAAAGTTCATTAGTCAAATCCAATTCAGTCTCTTCCTCACTCAAAATATTTGTTGTTATTATTGTAAGACCGCGAGTCTCATCAATCAATTCCCATTCGTTATCTTTCTTTATTGAAAACTCAGTCTCTGATTTTAAAATCGTAATAATATCTTTGATCTCATTTTTAATAAACAATTTCATACCTTGAAACTTCAAAATAATTGGAGAGTCTTCATCCTTTGTATCTTTAGTATCACTACCAATTTTTGAACAACCTACAACCAACAATAATAGCATCCCTATTAAACAAAATTTTTTCATCCGTTCTCCTTCCTTGATAACAAATAAATCATATTACAATAAGGCTTTTAAAAAAAACTACTTTAAATTTACTCATTTTTTAAGATGCTCATTTGATACATTTTTATTTACTATACTATTAAAATCAACAATGTTAGATAACCGGCTACTTGTTTTTTGATTACACATCAGCAGTAGAATGAAAATAGTCATGATATTTAGACTGATTATTCTTTTTCTCTAATAACTAACACAACGCAAAAAAGCCTAGAGGAAATCCCCTAGAACTCACCACTACTAAATGAATTAAAATTTTATCTCATTCTCTATTGCAAATTCTCCTTCAAGTGCTTCTTGTAGATAATTTGTTATTTGATTAAACTCATCAAGAAACAATTCTTTTTCTATATCTGAGTTAAACCCAATGTACTTGAAACTAGTATCTGTATCAATAAATAAATCATTATATTTTTCCTGTAAGGAAACTAATTTTCTTTCTAATTCCTTATCTTTCACTAACTCTTTAGGTATATCGTTATATAGAAAATGCCCATCTACATATATCCATATAGAAAAACATTGATACTCTAAATATAGTTTTATTTTTTTCATCTCTGTACTCCTAAATTAAATAGTACATTATTTAAACTGATCTATTTTTCCTTAAATATTTAAATTTATTTCATCTATATCATTTTGCGTAGACATCTGAATCAATCCATTAGCAAATTGCTCTATAAGACCAATTTCACTGTATAGATAAAAACAGCATCTATGTTTACGTTCATCGTTATCGTCTATTTCCATGTCTACTTCTATTTCTATTTTTCCTGTTGCATCTGCTGGAGAAAAATTCAGCGAAAAAGCTGGCGTGAAATCTCCTTCTTTTTTTCCAAACTCTACATAACAACTATCATTAAATTTAAAAGAAAATTCCTTAATTCTGTTTCCAATAATTTCTAAGTCTGTATTCTCAATGTAGCATAATTGATACGCTGAAATATATTTCGATTTAGCGCTAGCTTTTATTTCTAATAAATTTGAATCTTCCCAATTTTTTTCTATTTTAATGTTGTTCATATTTTCTCCATTGGACAGCTTTATATTTTTAATTTGAAGTAAATCTAGCTAGCTTTTGCATATCTGTTTTATCAGCTTTACAGTTTACAATTACGATGAAACCTTTTGATAACTTGATTACCCGCTTTACTTATTCCACATTATTTGTTACTTAGGAATTTTGTGAAATCTTCTGGTATCTGTGGATTACTTGAAAACAGACATTCTACAATTTCTTCATGATCAGTCATAATAACTTCTTGATAATTATTATCACTTTTCCACTCTACTATATCGTATGTCTCATCTGAATATGCTACACTTTCTATAGAAAAGTAATGTTTCTCAACTCCATATTGAACCAAATCATCTAAGAACTTTAATTCATATTTATACTCAATATGAAATAAGTTATATAGTCTTGAAATAATTGCATCTTCCTCTATTGTAGAGCTCAGAAATTCTATCAAATCTTCTTTTTTCATTTTTATCTCCTACTCACTTAGCTAGTTGAAATATATATTACGAAACGGCATCAGCGATTTTCACTCACTAAGACCGTTTCAATAAGTTTATCCTACTAAAATAGCAAATCAACTGTCCGAGCAGCTTTTGTGTGAGTTTAGCCATATTCGTTAATATCTATCCTTTTACTCCCTCTACTGATAGAATACTTTTTTATCTCACTTTCCCTGAAACTAAAGAAAATGTTATATTGTCTCCGTCACTACACTCAATACTAATAGAATCATTTCCCTCTAAATAATAATCTTCAATTATATCTCTAAATCCCATTTTCCATAAAAAAGAACCATCATTTTTATAAATAAATATATCTAACTCACAAACATATATAATATAGTTTGAATCAGAATCTATTAATATATCATATAATAAGGACGGTAGTTTTTCTTCAAACAGCACAGATTTAGTAGTATAGTCTATACACGCAAAAATACTATTTATTCCTAAAAACACCTTATTTGATTGAGGTAATAATTTTATTTGTGGTTCCAAACCAATATCATAATAAATAAATCCTACCTCAGATAAATTGTTACTAAATTTTATAAACTTGTTACTTTCAGACACTTCTTCACTAAATAAGAAAGAATTCTTACCTAAGTTTTTCTCTAACTCAATTGCTGACTCATAATGCTCTATTTCCCAAGAATCCATTTATTTCCCACCTTTAACAATTATTGTTAGTAATCTGTCTCCATCCCAAACAGATTCTATTTTCACACCCCCACTTGGACCTTTTAAAAAACTTTCTCTTACAGTTGTTGTATAATTTACGGTTGGCAGACCTGGTAACTCTTTAGCCACATAGCTTCTTGTTTCTGTTTTTAAAATATTGGAACAATCATTAATAGCATCTTTTAAATGATTATTTAGGAATTCTCTGCTATTCGGTGTATCATAAATTCCAATTTTACTTAACTCACTTTGCATAGTTTGTGATCTTTGAATGTTATGCTTATTTCCTTTAGCTTTTCCAAACAAATAATCAAGTTTATTTCCTAGCTCTGGACTTTTTAGGTTTCCAACCCCACTAGCTTTCCCAACATCTTTCCCTCTATCAACAGTCTTCACAACATCCGCCGACTTCTCAAACTCTTTCAACGCTTCCCACTCTTTAGCAGTCAACTTAACTGCATCCAGCGTATAATCGCCATTTCTAAGCAACTTAGCTGACTTCAAAATATCTTTTACTCGATCAATCGGCAATACTGAGAGTAGTAAGAAAACACCAGAAGATGACCGCTGCATCGTCGTAGAATCTTTCCCAAACAGGATCTCAATATCATCAACATTCGTAAGTATTTTAAAAATCTCTGGTCCATACTCTTTAAACAATTCAACATTATGAACACGAAACAGTTCATGTAATTCTTTTGTTCTTTGAACATCCAATTTCCCATTACGATAAATCTGGTATTCGACGCCATTCGATAATTCTTTGATGACCACATCAATTCGGTCTTTGGGTTGTTCTTTGTTAAAGTCCTTTAGTGCTTTATACCATTTTTGATTTTTAAAATCAATGGTTTTATAACCATCTTTCCCGCCTGAAAAATTCCCGGCACTACCTAGAAAAGCTAACCCTTCGGCAATCGAAGCAATAACTGTCTGCACGTCTAAGAAATCACTGCCATGTGATGCTTCAAAGGCGCTATATTTTTCGAGAATCTCAATTTTCTTTGCGGTTCCTAGCATACTTTGTTTATTAAAAAATTGGTTCACAAATGGCACATCTTCAAAGGCTTTTGCCAAAGCTTCCATAATCACATCATTTTCTGCTTGTAAACGACGTAACTCAGCTTTTAGCCCTTCCATTTTTGCGGTATCTAAATCATTTTCTGCTGGTCCAACTTCTGAGGTAAAGGCGCTCAAGTAAGAGGTGATCGCATCATCAAGGGTATTTAAGGCATTGCCTACCGTCGTTGATACTTCTGAGTAGGCATCAAAATAACTTTTAGTAGAATCCCACCCTGTACCAGATAATTTCCCTGCACTTTGAAACGCTTGTTGCGCCTCTTTAAAGGAATTTAGTTGATCTAATACAGTTAAACGTAAATTTTGCACTTCACTGGCAACTTTTTGCCATTCAGTATATCTAAATTTAGGCATCTTCCTCCTCCTTTTGTGCTTGTTGCTTTTTTTGCAGCCATAGGAGGTCGTCTTCTGCTTGGATTTTTTTACGTTCTGTTTCACTTACTAATTCTGTTAACTCTTCTTTGCCCGCATCAAAGGTTCTGAACGCTTCTGTTCGTTCATCTTCTAGCATTTCTAAATCTATCCTAGCTGAACGTTCTGCTTCTGTTCCTTTGCTGTAATAGAGAAATTCTTCTAATATCTCTGCTTGTTGTTGGTAAACACGTTGTAGATCATTGAGTAGAAAATCACTTTCAGTATCTTTTTTCTTTAACTCTATTTTTCGACCTTCATATTCTTCGATTTTCACTTGTAGTTGTTTTTCTTCCATAAAGCACCTACTTTATTGCATTTTTTTCAGCCTGTTTGATGGCTTGATGTATTTTTTCTAAGTTTCCAATATCTTTTGATGCGTTGCTTTTGAATATTGAGACGATGGTACTAAGAGAAAAAACACTACTTTTCATTGCACTAGCGGCGCTACTTTCAGAAAAACTCATGCTACTTGCTTGTTTTGGTTTGAATGATAAGGATGATAGGCTGCTTGTAAATTTACTTGTTAAGGAATTTACGGTTGCTGCATCGGTACTGATTTTATCTGCCATCTGAATGTCTCCTTTGATCGATTAGTTGATTTTATCCTCTACATAATAGTCATTTTTCAGCTAAATTGCCCAACCATATCATTAGTTTTAAACATATTATGTAAGATAAGAATACCATATTGGTAACTATAGACTTTATCGACTTATTCAGTGTACTTGTAACTTTTTGATAAATCATTGAATCGTTTAAATTTTATTGAAAAACTCTTTCTTTTCGTGCAAAATAAGTAATTGATATAGCTTATTTATTGAGAAGACTTTTAGAAACTAGCGCTCTGAGAAGGAGGAACAAAAATGAAATCAAAAATGCCTGAAATCCTTTCTTTCATTTCAGAAGAAGCTGTTAGTAGAAAAATGACCAGTGAGGAAATTGCCGTTCACTTTGGTTATGATAAACATCACTTTAGTCGGAAATTTAAAGAACTAAATGGATTCAGTGTTGCTGAATTTCTCTCTAGTTTAAAAGTTGAAAAGGCGATCTTTGAACTTGATGAAGAAAAGCGAATACTCGACCTACAAGAACGTTCAGGTTTTGAAAGCAGCGGTAGTTTCACGAATACGTTTAAAAAATATACAGGTAGTTCTCCTAGAGCGTACAAGACTGAAATGAGTGACCTTTTTGATGATATGAAACGCTTTGAAACGGATGATAAGGATCAGTCGATAGCGCATTTTGAAGAAAAGAGTCAGTCTTTTTGCACCGTAACGATTGAAGTACCGGATGGATTTGAGATGGGGATTATATTTATTGGACTTTTCCGTACACTTATCCCGAATCATCTGCCTATATCTGGATTAGCGACTAAAAATTTAATCGGAAATCCATTGAAAAATATTCCAAATGGAGACTATTATTTATTAGCTTGTGGGATAAGCCGTTCCACTAATGTTCTATCTTACTTTAACTTAGGCAACAGCTTGAGAGGGAAAGAAGATGAGCGTCTATCTTTCCCAAACTGTTCTGGCAATCATTACACGATTAAGCTGAGAGAACCGATACCAGAAGACCCACCAATATTAGTGAATGTGGGGAAACTTTTGATCTCCAGTTTAAAGAACACAATCTAGAATAATATTATTTGACCGTGAAATGATAAAATAATTGTACGTTAAGGAAATGGAGGAAATAGTTATGGGCTTAAATGTAAAGAGTATCACTGTAGGTCTACCAGTAAGTAATTTAGAGGAAGCTGCAAGTTGGTATGAAAAACTTCTTATGAGTGAGGAAAAACTTATACCTGTTGAAGGCGTTATTGAGTATCCAATTGGTTCGGTTTGGATTCAATTTTTTGAAGAAAAAATCAATGTTTCAGAGAACGTTTTACGTTTAGAAGTGGAAGATTTAGACACAGAATTTGAACGTTTAAAAACACTTGGCGTAATCGTTGACGAGGCGATAGAGGATGTACCAGGTATTATTCGATACGTTGATTTCTCTGATCCAGATGGCAATAAGTTATCGTTCTATTGGTTATACGCTCAAGAATAGATTTAAATAGTGTTTATATAATGAATATTACGCTAAAACGACGGATCAATGATTCGTCGTTTGTACATTTTAGAAATCATGCTTAGGTGGAGTCAGATATAACTTTTAAGGTTACTCTCAACTGTTTTTGGTTCTTTTATTTTATAGTAATCAACGAATATAAAATAAAATGGAGGGATTACCATTGATAGTTCAACATGGCTCACCCAGTAAAAACGATCACCTATCAAGACCTACATAAACTAAATCATTCAATCCAACAATTAAAGAACTGGCACAAAACATTCAGTTCACTAAAAAACAACACCCAAATTCACTCTATTCCCGCTAACCTCTTTTATGAACATGAGCGGATACTAAAAACATTAGTTCAAGAAACACATAAACTTAAAACCAAAAAGAAAGTGAAAAACATTTTGATTTAAAATCCTAGCGGTAAATAGGATTTTAAAGTTCATCAGTATTAGCCGAACTGATACTGATGAACGATAGATTTAAAAAGATAGAAAGAGCGCTTGTTAATTAGCAGTATGATTCTCAGTCAGAACTCCAGCCAAGCTTTTTCTTCCCAATAGATTCCATAACAAATAAAACTATATATGCATCAGAGCCAGTTAATGAAACAATAAATACGCAAATAACTACACAACTTCAATAATTTAGATAACGTTCTAATTATTGAAGTTGTGTCGTTATTTATTTAAAAACACTCTACGTGAATATAATAAAATCGATTAAATCTGGCACGTAAAAAAAATCAGGTTTAATAATAGTTCAAATAAGTAAGCCACAAAAATTGAAACAAATTAAAGCCTGTCCACTAACAAGTAATTTTATGCTCTAGTTAGGTTACAACAGTTCAATATGCCTATTACATTGATTTAAGATATAGCGATCATGGGTAACAATAATCAGCGTTTTTCCTAACTGATGTTCTTGAAATAATATATCCAATATATTATTTCTATTCTCACTATCTAGGGAACCCGTTGGCTCATCTGCCAAAATAAGTTTACTTGGTTTCAATAATACTCTAGCCAATGCAATACGCTGCTTTTCTCCCCCCGATAATTCATAAACCTTCTTATTCAAAGGTATCGATAAACCTACTTTGTCTAACGCGCCTTCTTTTAATTTAATTTTCTCTTTGTTGGAAAAATCAGTGTAATGAAGGGCTACCTCTAAATTTTTGCCAATGCTTTGACTTTCTATCAAGGCATAGTTTTGAAATAGGTACGAGATACAATTTCTTTTTAGTAGTAGTGCTTTCTTAGAGTTTATTTTAGGCGCCTTTTCACCAAGTAGTTTTAATTCTCCTTTTTGAAAATCATCTAATAAACCCGCAATATTCAAAATAGTTGATTTGCCTGTGCCACTTTTTCCATAAATAGCAAGTATCTCATTTCTTTGTACTTGCAGATTAAAGTTGCTTAGGATTGGTTTATCTCGATAACTTTTATTAATATTTTTAAGTTCTAAGATCATAGCGAATCCTCCTTTTAACTATCTTCAACCTTTTTCACTCTATCAAATTTAATGATTACAATGACACTTGTCACAAATTCAATCATCGACAACAATAAGCAAGTGACAAATGACCCTATCAATCTTTCTGGATATGTTGCCATAAACAATAGGATAAACAACGTATTTTGAATCAGTAATAACAAAAAGAAATTTTTATAGGTTTGAAAAAATGAATAGCCGTGTATTCTCAAAATCGTTATGATTTTTTTCTTTTGATTATAATAGGCTATCGCACATTGTATAATAATAAAAATAGTTAGGCTCAAACTAAATAGTGTTTGAAATAGATAAATATAAAACGTTCCGAGTTGTCTTAATAAAATAACTCTATTTACATCAGATAATTTAACGATGCTTACTAAATTATCATCAAGATATTCTGTATCTATACTATTTTTTAACTGTTTATACATCGATTCAGGAGAACGATTTCCTAACACTATTTTCAATGGGTCAATGCCTCCCAAGCCTTTAATAATAGGAATATCTTCTGGACTTTTTAGAACTTCAATTAATAAAGCACCCGTAAGTTCTCTTTTTTTATTGTTGTATAACGGCAATTTTGTTTTATCAGAGATAACAATAAACGTAATCGTCATATCATAATTGGCTTTGTAATAGTCCCTAATTTCTTGCCTTCTATCCTTTAGCTTTTCCGAAATTAAAAAGAGTGTTTCACCGTCTTTAGTCTCTGTCTTAATTTTTTTATCTTGATAATCTACTTTAATATGATTCTTTAAATAAGTAGTATCAACTTTTATGACCTTATCAAAGAATGAATCTGTTTGTTCATATGACGAAATATCTATGATAAACCCTTTATTTCCAACTATTCTATCTGCGGATTGACTCAAATTTTCGAAAAACACATTCGTATTATATGTTATGTCTTTATTATCTTTACCAATTAATAATGGATAAAAAATACCTACCTTAGAATTTTCAGGAAGATTCTGTTGACTAAGGGATGATGCATATCGCCAAGAGTCTTTTAAAAGCTCTGTTAAAGGACTCAAACTAGTAATAACTGTAAACAAAAAAAAAATTTTTATCGCATATACGACATAAAAAAAATCCTTATCATAATTTTTATAATTTAGAGCATTTTTTGCTGACAAAAAAGAAATAGACTTTAACAAGATAAAAATAATCAGGTTCAATATAGCAGTTAACAGGATAAGCATACTTAGTAATTGACTGTTCAATAAAAAGGTTGAAAATATAACTTTAGCAAGTAATAGACAGAGTAACGTTGCCAACATCCAAGCATTGATATCTCTCAATAAATAGTGCCAGGCTATTTCCAGTACACTATAGCCATTCATCCTTAGTATCTGTATGTCTCGTGTTACTAATAAACTATAGATAACTAAGCAACATAAAAAAAATAACACTCCTAACATTAGTAAAGCTTGAATATCCAAAGTAGGGATCAATTCAATTGGAAGTGTCATTGAATCATCAATCAATTCTTCTGCAACTATTGTTAAACCCATTTGATTTTTAAACGTAGATATACTATCAAGTACCATCTCTTGTATCTGCGTGTCAGTTCCCTGTATAAAATAATCGCCATTTACAATATCAGACCTAGTAACATTTTTTATTTTATTGATTTCAGTGAATACATTACTATTAAATAAATGTTCTGTCTTGCCTTTGATTACTTTTGGGTTAAATTTCGATAAAAAAGATGTTTTAGCATTGTCGTCAATAAAGTAGGTTACTTTAATAATATCCGATGCTAAATCAATTTCTCCTTGATCTCTTTTTACAGTATATTCTGTCACTCTGTTAATGAAAGACGTTTTATTTTTATTCGCACTAGTCAAGAGTATGTTGAAAGCTAGCTCTGGATTTTTTTCTACTGCTGATTCAGGTAGTTTTATCTTGTATCCATCTATATTATATTGCGAATCCACATGTTTTATATTCTCATTATTATTATTTCCAATTATCAATCCAAGTACCATTGTAAAAAAACAAAAAAGCAACCCAATCTTCAAAATTAGCCTTCCCATAAAAAACCACCTTTTAACATAATTTTACAAACAAATAGAAATCTTTTATTAAAAAATATTTACACTACGTCGAATAAATGTTACCATTTTTCACATGAAGCTTCAATACCTCAACAAATAAAAAATCAGGAGTGACTAAATGAAAAAAATTATTTTTTTAACTTTGGGATTAGGTATTACTATCGTAACATCAGGTTTTTCTTTTACTCAAGTTCATGCGAATGAACCTACGGACACATTGAAATCTTTAACACTACCAAGTAATCTAAGCTCAGGCTTTATTGCTACTGATCAAAATGGTACTATCGTAGATTACTCAAACCCTAACTTGTTAACAGCTGAGCAGCCTGCTATTCAAGATCCTTTATCCAGAGCCACAGTTTCTATTAATAGAGGAAAATGGTCTTATAGTGCCAATGTTGTTTGGGGAGGAAAACGAGGATATTCAGGCGTACAACATCCACTGCCACATGCTTCAAAATCCAAATTAGGAAGTTCTGTTGGATATGATAAACAAAGAGGAGCCAATGTCTGGTCAAATGCATATTCTTTTGGCAATTTAAATAATACACATTATGCTTCTTATGATTATGGAAGGCACTTAAAATAGTTAAAAATACCATTTAGTATATTACGTGTAATAACATAAGCAAATCATAATGATTGCTCTGATAATAGTACGATTAGTTATGTTAGTATTGTTATCCTTTATGTGGTGATAACTGTTATTTTATCCATAATCTATCCAAAGAATTATCTATACTTTGTATTGTTTATCCGTTACTATTAATTTATTTCCTTAACAATTTCAAGCTATGATATACAAACAATCGTCTGAACTTATAGTTACGTTCAGACGATTGTTTTTTGTAAAATTACTATCGTTTATTCAATTGATTTTTCGACTTGTAGTAGTTTTTAACACAGTATTTCGTTTTACTTTCTTTTTCAGAAAATAGTTTTCCTTCTATTTCTTCCCTATTTGGCATATACTATACTTTTTTCTCTACTTTCATTTTCGTGCTCTTAAAGAATAGTTACCTTAACTTCTTTTTCCTTAATCTGTGAAAGTTTATTGGTTAAATCCAACTCAGCCTCTTCATCACTCAAAATATTCGTTGTAAACACCGTAAGACCATGAGTCTCATCACTTACCACCCATTTATTATTTTTCTTTATTGAAAACTCAGTCTCAGATTAAACAAAAATTTTTCATCCGTTTCCCTTTCTTTATTTTAATCAAAATATATCACAATAAATGTATTATAAAATACTAAATGAAAATTATTGATGCTTTTAAGAGATTGCTGTTCAGAGATTTTAAATGAACAGGGTTTACTTATAAAAAGTAAGCGATTATACTAGAGACAGATACCCAATTGACGTAACGAACGAGGAGCAAAGGATAGTCATTTTATGGTAAATAAACGGAAAGACTGTGAGGGAAAAAGATGAACAACGAAACAATCATTGCATTACTAAATAATAAGGTAAAAAAACAGCTGCAGACAATTGCTTTTGAAAATATTTCAGAGATGAATGGAGATACGAGTACGCTATCTTATGAATATTTACAAGAGAAGCTACTGGTTCGTGGGGAAGGCGGTCTGTGTTATGACTTGAATACATGGTTTTATCATAAACTAAAAGCGTTGAATTTCGAGGTAAAATTGGTCACTGGAACAATCTACGATCAAGAAAAATCTGAGTGGTTTGCGATTAGTCATACACATGTGCTGATTGTTCTTAAACTTGAAGGTAAACACTATCTAGTAGATATCGGCTGTGGTAAAAATAGTCCCGAAGAAATTGTTGAAATTTCAGCAACTGCTGGCGGCGACAACTATCGCGTACAATTAGTGGATAATGAGCACCACTATTTGAAATTTGATGGAGAAAAGTGGCAAACGATTTATAAATTTAGTTTGTCTACTCCCGAACTAACCTTTGAGGAATTAACTGAGATTAAGAAAACTATTACGATGGACGGTCGTTCGCCGTTTAACAAAAAATACGTAAGTTTCAAACGTCATGAAACAGGCTATTTTTTATTAACAGAAAAAAATTTATCTGTTACATCTAATGGCGAAACAACTAAATACCCGCTTGAACCGGGGCAGTTAGATAAGGTAAGAGGATTAATTTAGTCATCAAATTGTTGACTCTTTCAAAGAATCAACGTAGTTGCTTTGATAGTATTTAAATGGAACAACAAATGGATGAAGAGGACGAGATAAAAGTGTTTAGATCCGAGAAATAAGAAGGAATTTACAAAAATCATTTTTCGAATTTTTGTGAATTCCAGCTTATTTTCGAAGGATCTGCTTTTTTCTCGCTGTTTATTCGGATTTATGGCACACATCAACATTAAAAATTAGTTTTGTTCCACACTTTCTCTAGTCTAACTATATTCTTTATCCTAAACTTTCAACTCCCTTTTCTACCTCATTCCTAGTTCTTCTATACATATCCATGACCTCTTCTTCTATTCCTCTGACTTTTGCGGGGTATTCTAAGCCCCAATGAATATGCTGAACAGATTAAAAAATAGATTTCTTCATTATAATCGTGACTCTTCATTCTCAAAGTAGTTGTCTTTCCATTTTAATGCTACATTCACCAAGGCGATTAATACAGGGACTTCTACGAGCGGTCCGATAACTGCAGCAAACGCTTCTCCAGAGTTAATCCCAAACACTCCTACAGCTACAGCAATAGCTAATTCAAAGTTATTACTTGCGGCTGTAAATGAAAGGGACATCGCTACTGGATAACTAGTACCCATTTTTTTAGAGAGTAAAAATGATACAAAAAACATCAAGACAAAGTATAACAGCAGTGGTATCGCTATTCTGATAGCATCCATCGGTAATTCAATGATTTTATCTCCTTTAACAGAAAACATTGTAACAATCGTAAATAATAAGGCCACTAATGTGAGTGGACTGATTTTAGGAATAAAGACCGTTTCATACCATTCTTCGCCTTTTAATCTTGTTAAGGTAAAGTGAGTGATGAACCCCGCAATAAATGGAATACCTAAATAAAAGAAAACACTTTTAGCAATTTCTCCCATTGTGATACTCAGAGTATGTGCTTCTAAACCAATTGCCTTTGGTAATACCGTTAAAAAAAGATAGGCAAAAATAGGATAAAAAATAATTTGGAAAATGGAGTTAAATGCGACTAGCCCTGCGGTATATTCGTTATCGCCTTTCGCTAATTCACTCCACACAATGACCATCGCAATACAACGTGCTAAACCAATCATAATGAGGCCCGCCATATACTCAGGGTAATCTTTCAAGAAAATCACCGCTAATAGAAACATTAAAACAGGGCCCACGACCCAATTTTGAAATAAAGACAATAATAGCACTTTCCAATCTTTAAAGACGCGCCCAATTTCATGATACTTCACTTTTGCCAAAGGTGGATACATCATTAATATTAAGCCAATCGCTAACGGAATGGACGTTGTGCCATAAGACATGCTTTCCATTACTTTAGGTACACCAGGAAAAACGTAGCCGACACCTACTCCAATTGCCATTGCTAAGAATATCCACACGGTAAGATATTTGTCTACTATCGACATCTTTTTTGTTACACGATTCATTCTTATTCATCCTCCAACTTCCACCAACACATAGATAAACATCTATGTGTTGATTAAAAAAAATTTTTTTTGCCCGTTTGATCATTCGGCTACTTTATCACTCCATCATATGTTTTGAATGCTTAAAAGCCGAATGATTCTCTGTTATACGTTATTTTTCTGACAAACACAGCTATCTGAGTTAAAAAATAATTGATTAAATTCTTTCATGAATATTTTTAACTCCTCTTGATTTAAACTGTAGTGATGCCACTTGCCTTTTTTCGTCACATGTACAAATCCAGCTTTTTCCAATATTTTCATGTGGTGAGATAAAGTTGGTTGAGTAAAATCAAAGTGGACTAAAATATCACAAGCACACATTTCACCACATGAAAGTAGATCGATAATCTTCATCCTTTTAGGATCCGTTATTGTTTTTAATTTCACTGCATGATCTTCATAATTCATTTTTCCACTTCCCTTTTACTTTAATTCTAAATCATGAAATGACCCGCTAACGCTAATAAAATATCAAACAGTCACACTGTTGAACGGCAAATAACCACGTAGTTAAAAATATTCCCATTTCATATAGATGTTCATCAATGTATAAAATTAATATAGAGGAATATCTATGTATTGTCAATAGATTTTCTTTTTTTTGCAAATATGACATCATTTAAACTACTCGCGACAAAATAAAGACAAGTAATTGACTACTCAACAACTTGTCTTTCAATAAAAATTTATATCAGGATTTAACGTTATTATTACAACTTTGAATGATAGTCTACCAGCCTAAATATAATACAAATTCTCAGACGGATAAACCGCATCACTCGTAACATCCAATCCTAACTCTCTTAACGTTTGCTCATCATTCTTACTTAACATCACCGTAGAATGTGCTTGGACACCACTCAATTCAGATAATTTATCATACGCTAATTGTGCTGTAGGATTCGTTACCGCACTAATCGCTAAAGCAATCAAGATTTCATTAGCTTTTAAAGCTGTTATCTTACTGTGTAGGTCTTTCCGTTTCATCGTTTGAATGGTTTCTAGAATCACTGGAGATAACAACAAAATTTCATCCGATACATTGGCTAAGGTTTTGATAGCATTCAAAATTGCCGATGAACAAGAATCCATTAAACTACTTGTTCTCCCTGTTACAATTCTCCCATCTGTTAACTCAAACGCAATGACTGCAGGAGTATCATTACTTTGGGTTTGTTCTCTTAGTTGCTCTGAATACTCTCTAGCAGGAAGTACCGCTTTGCGGTCTTCTTTTTTCAGCTCTACTTCTTCCATGATCAACTTAATGCGATTGACCGTTTCTTCATCGATCAAGCCTTTTTTAAAGTCGCATTCTGTAGCAAAACAGCGGCGAATGATTTCTTGCTTAGAGGCTTCCTTCACTACATCATCATCGATGATACCAAAGCCGACACGGTTCACACCCATATCGGTTGGTGATTGATAAACTGATTCTTCACCCGTAATTTTTTCAATGATTCGTTTGATCACTGGGAACGTCTCCACATCACGATTATAATTCACAGCAACTTTTTGGTATTTATCAAAATGGAATGAATCGATCATATTCACATCTTTCAAATCAACGGTTGCTGCTTCATAGGCAATATTTAACGGATGTTTCAACGGAACATTCCAAACTGGGAAGGTTTCAAATTTTGAATAACCAGCAGTCTTACCATTACGACTCTCATGATAAAGTTGATTCAAACAAGTGGCCAATTTCCCACTACCAGGTCCCGGTGCTGTAACGACTACGATTGGTTTTGTTGTTGGAATGTAGTCATTTTTCCCAAAGCCTTCTTCGCTGACGATTTTCTCAAGATTGGATGGATAATCTTCGATCGCTGCATGTTTATAGACTTTGATATCTCTTCTTTCCAATTTGTTGATAAACATTTTTGTAGAAGGCTGTCCACTATAGCGTGTAATCACCACACTATTGACAGCTAAGCCATATTCTCTTAACTCATCGATTTGGCGCAAAATATCCATATCATAGGTAATGCCATAATCGCCACGAATTTTATTACGCTCGATATCCCCTGCATAAACACAAATCAAAATCTCAGCCTGGTCTTTTAATTTTTGTAACAGTTTAATTTTAGCATCCGCATCAAAACCTGGCAAAACGCGCTTCGCATGCATATCCCCAATCAATTTCCCACCAAACTCTAAATATAATTTATCGTAATGATCGACCCTTTCAAGGATATATTTTGATTGCTCTTCGATGTACTTTTGTGGATCAAAACCTAGTTTTTTCACGTAAGAACCCTCCGATATTTGTATACTGCCATCTATTATAAACTTATTTACGACTGATTACGATACAGAATGTCATTCTTTATTCTCTAAACACATTTTATCTATAATTTCCTACTAAAGTTCCCTATTCGCAATACCTTAATCAAAACAATTAATAGCACTGACTATAGAAATTAAACTACTTATACATAAAAGTTTTTACTAATAGAGAAAACGGTTGAATAATACTCTAAAAAAACACATAATAAATTGAGGTACTAGCACCTTAGACATACTACATAGGAGCTGATTTTCAATGATAAAAAAAGAAGAAATGCCGCTTTGTGATGTGGCGACGACTGTTCAATTAGTCGGTAGCAAATGGAAAACATTGATTATACGAGATTTAATTACTGGGCCAAAAAGAAATTCTGAACTAAAGCGCTCATTATCTGGAATCTCCCAAAAAGTTTTGACCGAAAGCCTCAACTCAATGATACGAGATGGTCTTGTAGAACGCGTTGATTTCCAAAAAGTCCCACCGCATGTCGAATATCAGCTAACTACACTTGGGGAGACTTTTCTACCTGTTATTGAAGCCATGAGACAATGGGGACAGTTTTATAAGGAGCAAATTGGATAGATAGTTACAAATTAGTGCCTACTTAACATTTCCTAAAAAATTGTCTATACTTTTATTTAAGAGATACGCCATTATTGAGGAGGATATTAATATGCACAGTGAAATTACACCTATCGAAGCAATTCATACTAGCATTGAGTATACAACATTAAATGACGAGCCTGTTTTAAGAGTTGTAAAAAAAGACAAACTGATGGAATTTGATGAAAATACGTACGCAAAAGTAGTTGGCTCAACATTTCATAATGGGATAATCGAAGTGAAAATGCTAAGTCGCTTATTGCCAGATGCACCTGATTTCGCGCGTGGCTTTATCGGGATTGCTTTTCGGATCAATCAAGATGATACAGCATTTGAATCTTTTTATGTAAGACCCACTAACGGTCGTATAGATGATCCCATCAGAAAAAATCGTGGTGTACAATATTTTTCCTATCCTAAATACACGTTTGACTATTTCCGCACTCTTGGAATCACTGATTTTGAGGGTCCAGCTGACATCGGTCTGGACGAATGGATCAGTTTAAAAGCGATGATTAAAGAGGCTAAAGCAGCATTTTATGTAAATGATAGTGAAGAACCCGTTTTAGTAGTAGACAAGATGAAACATGGCGCTGAAGCTAAAGGAGCTATTGGATTTTTCGTTGATATCGGTACAGAAGCTTTTTTCAAGGATTTGAAGATCACAGCAATCGATTAGAATAGAGACAGCATTTAGAACTCTTGCTCTTTTGCTATAATAGTGGTCTATTTAGAAATGGTCGACGTTTTATAGCTAAAGTTAGACAATGATATTTAAAATACGCTATTAAGTCATAGTTAAACTAAAAAGCCAGTGTTAAACGATGGATTGGTGATAGAGTAAAAACTGTGTAAGCATTTCACTAGACCAAAATAGCTCAGTGTTAAATACTTACACAGTTTTATGTTTACTCTTGAAATAAACGCTACGAGTAAAAACTTAAATTATAACGTTTACTTCTCAGTTATTATGGTGTTTCACTAAGTTCAAATAACATTTCGCCATGGTACTTCCCTAGCGCATTGACTGCACCAGGAGCAATTTCTAGCTTAAGTCCATCACCTGTAGAACTCCACTCTCCACTAATATCGTATTTCCCAGTGCTTGGTTTTCGAACAACAGGCAATGCTTGGTTGTTTAAAATAGTTTCTGTGTCCCCATGCTTATAGCGAACTGCATTTTTAAGTGGTGTTTTTCCGTCCTCATTTAACAATTCTTGTGTCAATTTCACGTTCAATGACCAACCAGGTTCACTTTCTCTTGTATCCGAAACAATCAGTGGGAGGCCCGTCACTTTAGGATCGTCAATCCGTATCTTTTTAAACGATGCAATTTCTAAACCAAAATCAAATGCTTCTGGATAAGACATATAGGTCAAACGTCCAGTAAATTTGTATTCCCAAAAAGCGGTAGAGCTATCCATATCTATAGGAGTTGATGGTATAGAAGAATCCACCAATGTATATTGTTTTTTTAACTTCGTCAGTGTATCTTGCACTTCATTTTCTAGTGCTAAATCAATTGTCGTTCCTAACTCTCTATCAATTGTGATTTCTGGATGGATGGTCACGCTTTTGCTGTTCACAAACTTGACTTTAAAATGGATGACTTCTATCAAACGATAACTAACCTCTGCTGATTCTTGACTGTAGGCATCAAATCCTTTTACAAAAATCTCATAGCTAGCCCCTTCTGGTAACAAAGAGCCCTCTATTGTAAAACTAAATTTACCAGTTGCTGGATCAATTGTTAGATCCTTATCCGCCACTTCTCTATAAGCAGATCCAGTTTCGCCATTTTTCTCGATCTTATATTGGAATTTTGCTGGGAAGTATTCTGTCTGAATTGTTCCTTTTACGACTTGTGCCTCACCCAGTGATGGGGCATCCTTATTTTCTACTGTTAAAACAGGGCTTTCCGGCATAATGAATTCTACTTTTTGTGGATCAGATGCAATACCAAACTGGTCCACTACTTTAAGGTAAACATCGTGCTTTTTACCAAAAGCTAAAGCTGAGGCTGGTATTTCAATCTTTTGTCCACTTTCAGTCACAGCAGTCATCGAACTAGATTGAGTCGTATTGATTTTTGTTCCAATAGACTGCCAACTGCCAACTTCGTCTATCTTATATTGCATGTCTAATGGATAATAGAATCCTATATGGGTAAAATCCGTAATCGTAATTGGGTAGCTTTTTGCAGTAGGTGATAACACTTTTGTTGCTTCGCCAGAACCTAAATTAAAGGCTGGTTTTGAAGGATTATTAGAAAGCTTCAACACTTCTACGTTGGATTCAATTTCATATTTATTCTTGGCACGAATCGCGAACATGTATGATTTGTCACTATTAACAATTTCGGTCTTAGGAATCAAAAATTCAAAGGTTGATTCCGATCCATTGATGACTGTCGCTTCTTTATATTGACTGTCCGGATCCTGTAATTTTTTATAAAAAACAGTTGTCGGCTTATATTTATCATCATCTATATAAGTCCCAGTCACTTTATAGGTATCTACAGGAACACGTCCATTGTTTTTATCTAATTTTATGACAGGGTTAGAATCAACATAGATCAACTTATATGTCACTACCTCTGATTTCAATGGCTCTTTTTCCGGTTCAGGAAAATCTTCAGCATAGATTAGAATTTCTTGGTCCTCATCTTTTAAATCCTTTGATAATTCTAAAGAAAAATCAATTCCTGTTCCGAGTTCATTTAGAGCAATTTCTTTTTCTTCAAATTTTTTAAAATTCGTCCCACCATCTATAGAATAATACAATTTCATTTTGGTACTGTCTGAATCAAACCATTGACCTGTAATCTTATGTGTTCCTTGATCTGTTAACCTGAATCCTTCATTTGAATCTAAAATAATGGAAGGTTTTTCACTAATTTTCTGTAAACCAACCTTATAAGAATAACTGATAGAATCTCCATATTTTAATGTTGGGACTATAGCAGATTTCATAGCCATCGCTGTATCATATGAAGGTGGTGGAACAATACCGTTTAACAGAATAGGTGTCCCTGCAATCCCATTATCTGCTTCATTCCCGCTACCATTTAACCCATCAAACGCACCATTTGGTTTAAGCATATACAATGCATCGCTATAACTGCTACCAGACCAATTGCTTACTGGATTTGGTACCTGAAAATAATAATTCAAACGATATGTAGCTCTTGGCTCTGGAGCCCAAATTGGTGAATTTGCTAGCGCATCTGTTTGTTCAATATACAGTCCTCTATTATTTCCCAAATAACGAATCGGCACTTCATCATTATCAGACAAAAACGTATCAAAATAAGACATTAACGCCACATTATCTAGCGAGAGATCTCTAATAGCGTCATCTGGTGTAATGTTTTTTAGATAAATTTCAATTCGGATATTGCCTTTCTCGGGATACATTACTTGTGTTAACTCAAATTCGAAGTTCATTATATCCCGCAAGCTCCCTAAACTTGATTCTTTTGGTTTTGCGCGATATTTTGCCATGAGTGCTACGCTACCATTAGCAGTCTCTTTCCTATAAAACTTGGCAGAATTTTTTATCGGGTTAAATGTCTTATAAACCATGTCATCGCCAGTCTCCGGATTTTTCACGCCCAAAACAATAGACTGGCTAGTATTTGGTCCAAAAATATAGTCTCCTTCTTCTGTTAGAATTGAATTTCTATATAAAGCTTGAATATCTCCTGGAGCTACACCATCTGGATAGGTCTTCAAATCTCTTAAAAACACATTGGGAATTAGTTGCAAATATGAGCTAATATTCAATGGAGTATCAAACATATCACCAAATTTGTACACAAGTTGCAGTTCCCCAGTTTCATCTAGATTAACAGATTCACGTCGCGCCGTGTCTACTGGTATCCAGCTAGCATCTAGTGCTGATGGCGCTTGTCTTTGAATAGGTGCCGATAACCCAGTATTATTTGAAGTCTTGTTTTCATCTTTACTAAGGTCTCCAGTTTTTGCCTCTAAGGATGCTCCTTTTGTTATGTACCCGATTGCTAATATGAATGTCATTAATAGTATTAGTGAAAATACTATATTTTTTTTCTTCATCTTTCTTCCTCCTTTAGAAAATTAATTCCTTAAATCAAATAATAGCTAAAAAATATAGCATTCCCGAATTAGACTCTTTTTTATTTTCTCAGTAATTTGATTATCAGTAGTCATTTATATACAAATTGGTTAAGTATTGGCTATATTTTTAAAGCATGTATATGTTGCTAAAACCAAGATACGTATCACTCTCATTTTCATCAAATACCTCCATAACATACGCGTAGATAATTTCTACAAAAATTCTTATTGAGCGAACAGAAAAAGTATCCTTACACACTTCGTTGGAATAAAAACGAACAAATATACTTTCAAAGCATATTTCCCTGTACATACTATATTAACACCGTATTATTATTTATTTTTTCAATAAACGGACAGCTCTAAGAAACGTTTGAAATGCTTTAAGTAAAAAATGAGCGACTTCTATATTAAAATCATTTTGTTTCGATTTTATTAATCGATATTAAACATATTATTCCGAAAAAATAAGGAAAATAACATGAAACTACCACTTATACTTGTTTAAATGTATGGAAATAATGCCTATGAAGGAGAACAGAAATAAAGGATAAGACAAATAGTTAGCACCATTTGTCTTATCCTTTATCTTAATTATTAGTTCACTCTTTTTTTACGATTTAGTACATAAGCCCCGACAGCTAGCATAATTGTTAGCAAACCAACAGTCTTAGCAATGTTGCTCTCTTTGCTTCCAGCTTTTGGTAATTGGTCTTTTGGTTGTACAGCATCTCTTTTAGATGTATTCGAAAGAATGGTATCACCTTTTGATTGTTTTTTTTCTTCTTTTACTAGTGTCCGTTCACCTTCTGCATGTCCATTCGATTTAATCTCTTCTTTGACAGGCTTATCTTGGTGCACCTCAATCTCTTTTCCAGAAATGGCTGGTTCTAATAAAGGTACTTCTGTTACATCAACAGTCTCTGGCTGAATTGGGTTGATTTCTTCTAATTCTGTTGACTCATCATCGATTGTTTCTTTTTGTTCATAAACGTGAATTTCTGGTTGTTCTTCCTTAGCTTCATTCAACTCTTTTTCTTTAATTTCTTTCGCTGTTTCTTTCTCGATTGGTTGGATTTCACTTAACTCACTAGATTCGTCTTCGATCATTTCTATTTGCTCTCCAACATGGATTTCGGGACTATCTTCTTTGGCTTGATTTGACTCTTCTTCGCTTTCTTTTGCCGTTTTTTCCTCGATTGGTTGGATTTCACCTACCTCACTAGATTCGTCTTCAATCATTTCTGTTTTCTCTCCAACATAGATTTCGGGATGATCTTCTTTGGCTTGATTTAATTCTTCTTCTTTCGTCTCTTCTGTTTTTTTAGGATCCAGAGGTGTGATTTCTTCTATCTGATTGGATTCGTCTTCTATGATTACTTCCTGTTCCTCCGGCTCATTTATTCGCTCATTTTCATCACCTGTGGCATTTCCGTCTAAAAAGATATTCTTTACTTTGTGCGTTGCTACTTCATTTGTCGCTTTTTCATAATACAGTTGATACTCAATTTGACAATCGTTAGTAAAGTTCGCTTGTTTTTTCCCAGCCTCTGTTATTGTCGCTGTGTACATAATTGAAAAGGAAGCCAACCGTGCTTTTTCACGATAAAGACGAATTACAAAAGCATTGTCTTCGCCAAATGTAACGGTCCCATATCCATGATTTTCAAACTCTGACAAACTAAGTGTCGACCGACCTAAATAATTATCGACCGTAAACACAAAACTATCCTTATTTAACAGTTGTCCCCCACCAGATTGATCTGTCAAAACGATGTCATTTCCTAATTCTTGTTTATTCAAATTTGCATTTAAAAACCAACGGATTTGACCAGATTTCCCAAGTAGATCCCCAGTTTTATAAAAGAAAGGTTTCTCAACTTCCACGCCACCGCCTGTGTGTCCTTTAACTACAATATTGGGTACAGTGATTGATGTTCCAAGATTTGCTGGTATCTCTTTCACTGTATTTTCTGCAACATTTTTTACACGCACACCGAAAGTAAATTCACCACGAACGTGATCTAACTGATTCACTTTCTCATTAAAGGTCGCAATTACTTTATCTTTATAAACACGGGTTATACCTAACCCATTTAAATCAATTTCACGTGGTACACTATCAGAATCAACGAGGCCTTCAAGCTCTTTTGGTAAGGATAGGGTTAAGGTATCTCCTGCACTTAGCTTAGTAGTAGATTTTTCACTGAACGTTACTCGAATAGAGGTCAACTCGCCATCTGACAATTCTGATTTATCAAAATGGATTGAATCAACAAACCCTCCATTATTTAATTCCGCAGCCAATGACTGCTGGCTAAATCCAACTACTCCTAACAACCCTACAAACATTACAAAAAACCAAGATAATTTCTTTCTCATCTTTTATACATCTTTCCTTCCTCGTGATTGATATAGACTAATATGCATTCTATATTGCTTTTGTGAAGAGCAACTTTTCTGATGTTAAACAAAAAAGGAAGTCGTGTCAAAGATTATATGTTTTACATTAAATTATAATGATTGTTATTTTCATTAAATATATTTTCAATAACAATATTATCGAATTATTATTAAAAATAAGATTGTAAATTGATGATTAAGATTTCTTATTTGACCTGTCATAGATAAAAACAACATGATTAGAACAATTTTTTATCTTGATTCAAGAAAGGTTACTTTTTTTCTTACTTTAAAAACGTTCTTTCATAGTATATTTTTGATTATAAGTATAAATTACGTTAAACTTTTATAGAGTTCATTTTTAATTTATATTATTTTATAATTTTATAATAGAAGGTTTATTTTAGAAAAAAGAGGGAGCGATGATTGATGTGCACAAGTATTACAATGACGACAAAAGATCAACATGTTTTATTAGCTAGAACAATGGATTTTGCGGTTATTTTAGAGGGTGAGCCGACGTTTATTCCAAGAAAAAAATTTGTATTCGTTAATGACGAGAGCTACGACCGTAAAAATGAATACGCCTTTGTAGGAATGGCGCGGCAAGTGAATAAGGAACACTTTGTTTTTGCGGATGGTTTAAATGAAAAAGGACTTTCTTGTGCTGCTCTTTATTTTTCAGGGTATGCTGATTATAACAATCAAGATACTTCTAAAAAATATACCTTAGCACCTCATGATGTTGTCCCATTTTTATTGTCTAATTGTTCAACGATTGAAGAGGTAACACAGACAATGGAAAACGCTCGAGTTGAAAATACGGCCTTAGATTTCTTAGGCATCGTCTTACCTCTTCATTGGGTTATCACTGATAAAACCGGGAAAAGCATTGTCATTGAATACACTGAACAAACCTTATATATTCACGAAAACACAGTTGGGGTCATGACAAATAGTCCCGACTATAAATGGCATACAACAAATTTAAGAAATTATATTGGCCTTCAACCTAGTCAAAAAACAGAAGTTCATTTAAAAGATATGGTCATGAAACCATTTGGTGAAGGTGCTGGTGCTTTTGGTCTTCCTGGTGATTTTACACCACCATCAAGATTTGTTAGAGCGGCCTTTCTAAAGGCTTGCTTACATGATGTTCAGACAGAGTTAGACGGTGTTACGTCTATGTTTCATGTTCTTGCTAATGTGGATATTCCTAAAGGTGTCGTAAAAACAACACAAGCGTATGACTATACGCAATATGCCTCTGTTATGGTGAATAGTTCGCTAAACTATTACTATAAAACGTATAATAATCAACGTATTCGCTGTATCCAACTAGCAAATGAAGATTTCGATGCTACTTCTGGAAAAATCTGGTCTAGTGGTGATACAGAAGACATTTTGTATCGCAATGCTAAAAAATAAAAAGAAAACGAGCCTGGGACATAACTAAAAAGGGTATGTTTCAGGCTCTTAGTAACCGAATAAACGGTGGGCGCAGAAGCAACTCCTTCGGAAATAAGCCGAAATTCATAAAAATTTGAAGAGCAATTTTCGTAAATTCCTTCTTATTTCTCGGAGTTAAACACTTCTGCCCCAACCTCGTTTTCTTTTATTTTTTTAATTCCTCATTTCAAACTCGCCGTTTTTCGTATCATACTAAAAGTTTTGACGACCACAAGTATTCTTAGCACTCTTGGGAGAAAAGATTCTATTGAGACACCTGCATGACGCAAACTTTTTGCTAACTAAATCCAGTTCAACTCTCTTGTAGTGTACGCACGGTACCCATTATTTTCGTGGAATGACACCCACTCGTTCATAGTAACGAATCGTATCAGTCGTTAAACCAAACATTTCTGCAGCTTCTTTGCTATTCAATCGAGTTATCCTCTTTAATTGCTCATTCCAAATTGGAAAAATCGTGATTGATGATTTCTTGTAATCTAAATGTATCATGCTCAAATTCAAATTTCAAAATACAGCAATTTCCTAAACGGTCTTTTTGATCCACATCACTTGTATGGGCCCAATTTCGCATAAATTGTCGGCAAGAGGCCCCATGGGATACAGCTAACACCGTTTTACCCGCTTCTTTCATGATTTTCATCAAGGTTTCCGATACTCGTTCTCTAAATTGACCTTCTTCTTCTCCACCATATCCAACAAAGAAATCTCCATAGGGTAACGGTGGGTTTAGTGCCTCACTTTCTGATTCGAAACGGCCAAAATTCCATTCTTTCAAGCCTTTGACCCTTTTATATGACCTATCTGTCACTTGCTCTAAGGTATCGCTAGCGCGTTCAGATGTAGACGTATACGCATCATCAAAATCAATACCATGATCGTTAAAATAAGCCCCTGCAATCTGCGCTTGTTTGATGCCTTTTTCCGTAAGTGGAGAGTCGCACCAACCTTGGATTTTTTTCTGTTGGTTAAATAATGTTTCGCCGTGTCTCATCAGATATAATGTTTTCGTCATCTACCTCATCCCCATTTCTATACGTTTTACTTATCATAACCCATGAAGTGCGCTCCAAGGCAAGTAAAAAAGCTGAACATAACTGTTCAGCTTAACTTTCTACCTATTCAAGCAAGCGCCCGTTGTCATGCCAAGCACCATATATTTTATTGGCTTTGGTGTTCTCAATAAATTTATCTAATCGTTTTTCAAACAATTCAGGTTGATGTTTGTACGTTTGAATTGTATCAATCCGAATACGCCGATATAATTCTGGAAAGTTTAAGAACATTTCGTAGATTTCCATATCCTCTTTCAGTCGTTCTACGATAACCGTATCGATTTGAAAAGAAGTTGCTGTCATGTCCGGCAAAACATTCCTACCTTGTTCTGTTAGCAAACCTAGTTTTTCCAAACGGCGAACACGTTCTTTATTCAGTTCTGTCCAAGGACTTTTTTTCGCTCTTGGTGAAAGTCGTTGTGCTGTTTGTGTTTCTGAAACTTTCTTTTTAATACCGTCAATCCAGCCAAAGCACAAGGCTTCTTCTACTGCATCTAAATATTGAATTTTATTTGGTTCAGGTTTGATACTGACAATGACCCAACAACATTTTGCGGTTGTGCTATTTGTGTTTAGCCAGTCTCGTAGTTCTTGTCTGGTTGTGATGGGTAGTAGGTTGTCGATTTGCAAGCATTTAACTCCTAATTTATTTTCAACCGATTTTCAATAACACTTTGAATCTTCTTCTCTATAAAAGATACTAAAACATCAAGCTTTATGAAACTAAATAGAGTTGAACGTAAAAAATCAATTGCTGTACAGACTAAGTAAATAAAAATACCATAAGCAAATACTTTCATCAAAGAGACAATAAGAATAGTATCTGCCAAATCAACAAAATAATTTTTTAAAATGAAATAAAAAATTATTGGGTGCGTATGAATTAGATAAACGCCAAATGAAAAGGGTGAAAATGAAAAAACACATTTTGATATCACTTTATTGCTCGTTTCCACTTTAAGAAAGAGAATAAATAAACAAATAGAACTACTTAAAATCAAGGGTGATACGTAATCAATAAACCAATTTTCCCCTTTGCTCTCATTGAAAATAGGATTAAAAGTACTCATTATTATTAGTAATATAGATAATGCATTGACCCCTAGATAACTACGCATTAATTTCTTTACTGATAATTCTTCAATCGTTATATGAAGTTTTATATACGCACCAATAACGTACATAAAAATCAACCAGATCATACTATATCCTTTATACAAGTTAAAAGGATCACTGCTTGAGAAAATGGAAATACTGCCTATCAAAAAGATTATCCCTATCCCATACCTTAATTCTGCCTTGGTTAATTGATGAATCCCTTTGTTTAATAGTGGAATAAATAAAAACAGACCTACATAAGCTGTAAAAAACCAATAACTTTTAGTAGCCACAGGAAATAGTGCATTGATTGGTACTACCGGTTCTGCTCCTATGATCAATTCAGCTCCCACACTTAAGAAAACTGAATAAAACAAGACTTGAAACCATAAATAGATTAATTTTTTCAATCGCCATTTAGCTTTTATCATAAGATAACCAGAAATCAAGGCAAAACAGTTTACTCCTACAAAGCAGAGTGTCTCGAGCCCCCAAAAAACAACATAATTAACGCTACCATACTCCACATTTTCTAATATCCCTCCGATACCTAATATATGAAGGATGACGACCATAAACATTGAAACTATTCTAAGTAAATCTATTCCTAAATGCCTTTTCAACTCTTTACAACTCCCTCTTTCTCGATACTATTTCCTTGGTAATATTCATTTACAAAATATAATGGTCTATTTTTGGTTTCGTTAAATACTCGACCTAAATATTCTCCAATAATTCCTAAAGAAATCAATTGAAGTCCACCTAAAAAAAGAATACCAATCATTAACGAAGGATATCCTGAAACACTTGCCCCCAGCAACAAAGTTTGAATCAAAACGATCATCATATAGATAAAGGCAACGAAAGAAACCACAACTCCTATCATCGCTGATATTCTTAAAGGAAGAGTTGTATAGGATGTGATCCCATTCATTGCTAAGTTCATTAAAGTAGTGGCTCGCCATTTAGTTGTACCACCGGCCCGTTCATCCGCATCATAAAAGAGTTCCTTTTTCTTAAATCCAACCCAGCCATATAAACCTTTTGTATATCGTTCTTGCTCTCTTAGCTGTTTCAAAGCATTAATCATCTTACGATCCAACAGTCGGAAATCACCAGCATGAGGATAAATATTTATGTTACTAGCCTTTTGAAGTATTCTATAGTAAAGAGAAGACGTTATTTTTTTCAAAGCAGATTCGCCTCTTCTTTCTTTTCGAACAGCATATACATCCGAGTAGCCTTGTTCCCACCAGTTAATCATTTCTTTGATCATCTCTGGTGGCTGTTGTAAATCTGCATCGATGATAACCAAAGCATCTCCTTTGGCATAATCAATGCCTGCTAACATCGCAGTTTCTTTTTCATAATTTCTAGACAAGTCTAAAAGAGCAATTCTTGAATCTTTCTCTTTCAACTTTAAAACAATAGGTACACTTTGATCTTGACTTCCATCATTTACAAATAGAAAATCAAAACGATACTTAGAACATTGCTTCGTTAATCTCTCAAGACGGTTATATAACTGTTCCAAAACCATTTCTTCGTTAAAAAAAGGAATCACTATCGTTAGTCTTTTCATCCTCATTTTCACCTCCTAAATCCCACTAATTTCATTCTTTGTACAGTAGAACAAAATCTTTATTTTCATATGCCTCAAAATCTTTTAGTTCCTCTAACTCATCTAAATCTGTCCCGCTATGCCCTAGATAACCTACAGAACCTTCAGTATCCTCAATTTTCTCTCCATCTTCTAAAAAAACATATCGACCATAGTGCTTAATTGTCATGTTCTCTAATCTGTCGTATGGCGTATCACGTGTCGCCTGGTATGCTTCTGGGGAAATAGGATCATAAAAACGAAAGAAGATAAAGGTCCAATTCTTCAATTGTTTGAAGCTAGATCGATCCACGTAAATTGTTTCTAATTTTTTTTCTTCTCCTACTTTAAGCACATCACCTAAAGTAATTGGTGCCATATACGTACTGTCTTGTTGTTCTTCTTTGTATTTAGACGTGTAATTAAACAGAAACAGGACAAAAAGAACCGATAAAACAATAAAAGAGGATTGAAATACTTCTACTTTTTCAAGGGAACACAAAGCATATAATCCGTATCCCATAATAATCGTCATCGGAAAAAGTATCACATTCCAATGATGAACAACCGGCACTACTATTAAAAGCAACGGAATACATGACCAGAACCAAAGGAGAGTAATCTTACTAAAATGTGTTTTTTCTTGATTTATTTTTCTTAAACCAATACCGACCAGAAACACTCCTGCTAAATTATAAATAAAACCAAATCCTGGTATTGAACTAAAGATCAATCCATCGCCACCATAAATAATAAAGACTACTATTCGTTTTAGATTTTCAACTAACGCAGATAAAAAATCTTCTTGAAATAAAATTGTTTGTCCTGTATTTTGACTCCCTATAAGCTTTGGAAAAGTTATTCCTAAAATCGAGATACTATCTTCTCCAAAATATTGAATAAATGCAAACAGTAAAATTGGTAAGATTGTTACCACTAAAGTAGCAATCAATATGATCATTTGTTTTGTATCAATTAAACGATTCTTCATAAAATAGATTAGAATCAAAATTAGAAAAATTGGTAAAAAATACCAAGTAGCAATATAAGCATAGGCAGTCAAACCTAATAAAAATACAGAAAAACTATAAAAAACCATCTTTCTTTTCCCTAGAGCTTCGATTCCGAGTTGAATAAAACAAAAAGCAAGCAAGAGTAAATGAGGTGCAACATTCGCATCTAAACCAAAGCGACTAATCATTATGTGCCATGGGCTAATAGTTAAAACAAAAAAAATTGCCAGTGACAAGTAACGGGGAATTTTTAGTTTAAGTAAGGTCCACATAACCACTAATAACGTAATTGATGACAGACTAAGCATTGCTAATCGTGTACTGATTAAATTTAATCCCATAATTTTTACAAAAGGTAATGAAAGATACGAATATAATGCATTTGGGCCCGGCCCGTACCGTAACCTATCAGGTAAATGGGCCATGAATTCAAGGCACTATCCGTTCCATAATTTGCCAACGCCCATGTATCATATCCAGACATTGCCTCATCGATCTGTAATCCTGGAAGTTCCCCTAAATTGAAATACCTAACCAAAAGTCCTACACACAGTAACATGAAAAGCAATTGATTAAACCTATTATGTTTTCCAAATAACGCCTTTCCCGATTCTTTCTGCACAACGAACCCACCTACTAATAAAAAAACCAACAGCAGCCCATACAAAATTATTGTCATTATTTTCTCCTTTTTTGAAGAAAATGGGGTAAAACTAAAGCTTAGTTTTGCCCCATTCTCTATACTATTCTCCACTAGTGATTCTGTTTCAAAACACTAGTATTTTGCTTTTTCAATTGATAGATTTATGCCCAACTCTTTCGTTTATTCTCTTTGTTCAGAAATTTCCGCATATATTTCTCTGACTGTACCTTCTTGATCATAAACCACAGCAATTTCCTTTAGAAACTCTTCATTTTTTTTCAATCCAGATGAGTTAGAAACTACCGGTAAATAGTCTTCTGTTATTGGCTCTACCGCTTCTTTTACTCTCTTTTCATATCCTGCCACGCCACTTACTATTGCCTTTTCAGGGAGCTTCATATTTTTTCCTAATTCTCGAATCAATTCACTTAGGTTATCCTTAGGTAACTTCCCTTTTACTTTAGAAATTGTTATTTTAATAATTTGCGATTGTAAATATGCTTGTTTTTGATCAACTGAATATTCATAGTTCAAATTAACTTCAGCAAACACTTCCAATTCTTTCTCTTTATAAAAAGGATATACCGTCTTAAACTCTAAGGATTTATTTCTAGCAAAAACTGAATATTTGTTTTCTCCTGCTTTAATGTTTTTCGTTGGAATCATTTGATTCACAAGTTTTTTAGTGTCCTCATAATAAGTTGGAATACTTAGTTGGTATTTATCTTTTAAAAGAGTGAAGGCTTCATCTTCTGTTTTTAAGTTTGAATAATCAGAATCTCCAAAAGATCTTTCCCGTTTGTTAGTCCAGCTCAATGATTGATCTGTTTTCGAAAACTGTTCATAACGTTCTGGTTTCGTACAACCTACAAGAGCAATTATAAGTACAAAACTACAGACTAGCATTCCTATGATTTTTTTATTTTTACTCATTCTGGCACCACCACTCTAGTTGGTTCTTTACCAGGAAAGGCCTCTTGTAAATATGTTAGTTCAACAGTACTTGTATCCACTAATTCATACAGTACCACAGATTCAAGACTCTCTCCTTGCTCCACAGATGCTGACTGTGTTGCAACTAGTTCTTCAACATCTAAAAACGCATTATCTTGTGCGAGCTTTCCTACTGAAAGAATTTCATTGTTTTGTTTGGCTGTCACGAATTCTTTCCAAACAGAAGGTTTAACAGCTTTTTCATCAAGATTTGTAAAGGTGTAGCGAATAGCTAATACGTTCTTTTTATCCGCTCCTTCCAGTTTCCGAACTGCTGTAATTTCCATTTTCAACTCTTTATTTTCGATAGTAACTATGTCGCCCTCTTCTTTTTCTAATGCTTCTTGCGATTTCGTCGCTTTCGTCTCATCAAAACTAACTTCTTTAAATGTTTCAACAGCTGCATCTATTTTTTCAGAACGTTTTCTATAGGAATTGTCCTCAGCAGAATAAAAGGTCATTTGAACAAAACCATGTTCCGTCCATATATAATAAAAATGAGCCCATACTGATTTTTCTTTAAATTGTGTGTGTACTGTGTATTTACAAACTGGATAATCGCCCACTTTATATTCTTTCATGTAGACATCTTTCGCTTTTTTATACTTATAGCGTTCTTTTATTTTTTTTCTGGTTTCTTCACCAAACCCCTTTTGTTCGACTTCATCTACAGGAGTTGTTGTAATAAATAAGTACGAGTTACTTTTACTATCCTCGGCGCTAAATGCTGTTTGAAGTCCATACTCACTGTTTACTTCCTTATCTTTTTTCCAGCCAGCTGGCAACTGCATCTCATACGAAACACCACGATCTTCAAAACTCTGCGCTTTCTTTTCTAACGTTCCTGTACAACCCATTAAAAGAAACAAAGTTACTGGTAAAAATAATGCTATTTTTTTTAGTTGTTTCATACACTTTTCTCCTTTTCTTTGACGTTATACTTTTTCCGGCAGTAGTAGGCATATATACTAAACAGTAACAAACAGACCACAAATAATACTGCTCCTAATTTCATTCCTTTTGGATAGTACGTCAACTGAACCTTATGATCTCCTTTTGGAACCTTGATCGCAATCATCGCTTCCTGTACAGCTTCTACTTTGACCGTTTTACCGTCAATTTTCGCTTGCCAACCTTGATCATACGGAATCGTTGTAAAGATAACTTGTTCTTTTTTCGTAGAAATATCCGCTTGGACGTGATTCCCCTTAACTTTAAACGAAACATCTTTATTCTTGATTTTTTGTATCGCCTGATCTAAAACGTTTGTTTTTAAGATCAACACGGATGGTCTAATCATTTTGACCACGGGTTGCCCAGAAAATGTTGCCGTCACTTTTACTTTTTCTGCTTTTTCATAGTAGCCGAGATTATAATATGCTCCTGTTGATGATAATCTCCCTCTACTTTCATGTCCAGGAACACTAACTTCTACCAAACCCATATCGCCAGAAGAAGAACCTACATCCAAATTCAAATAAGCTTGAGTCTTTTCTGGTATATTGACTTCCCATGTTATGCTTTGAGCTTCATCATTGTTACTTTCTTCTGAAAAATATGTAGCATCTCCATATTCACGAATATGCATATTTTTTCTAGATACTTCATTTAAACCTGTAAATTGAAAGATTGGCTCTTTTATTTCTGAAAGGTGCTGAATCAATGACGTTTGATTGTTGTTATTTTTTTCTTGATAAATCTCTTTATCTGTTAACATCCCTAGAGGTAACGCTGCTTTATTTTCATACAGTGAGTATTCTCCATGTGTAGCGATTTTTTCAAACCCATATTTCTTAGGATCTTTTTTAGCCAAATTATATTTAATTCCCATAAGATCATCCATTAAAATAGTATTATTCGGGTACATAATAGTAAGATTGGTTCCTGGCGAACGATAGCCTAACTGATCCAAATACTGTGATGAATGTCGATTACGAATAGATGAAAACATGGTGACTCCTGAATAATCGTAATTAAAACTATCGGTTCGACTAATCGCATCCATATTCTCTAGTCGATAAAACGAATCGTTATCGTTCTTTGTCTTACTCACCAAAGCTTCAATATCTTTATAGGATGTTGTGTAGCGTTCTCTATACGTATATCCCCATTCCTTATCGATTCCGCGTAGCGTTTGATTCGTATTGAAAAACGCTTCCCCACTGATAAAGATAAGAAGTACTATTGGAATAATTTTGGCTAACGTTTTAAACTTATCTTTCACTATAAATATCAAAAGATAAACAATTAAAAGAACAAGCGTCAAATTTAAAGATTCTTGCGTAATATATCCATATCTTTTCTTATTCGAGACATTCACAACTAATAAGAAAATACCAATAAGCGTAAGCGTAATATTTCCAAGCGTATTCAAATCTTTTGTCTCAAATTTTTCTAATCCACTACCGGCTAAAATAAGAACAAGTGCAGAATAAAGAAAGCTAAAACGAAATAGAAACATGTTAGGTGAATGGAGCCCTTGCCACAACAGATTTAATGGCTGAATATAGACACTTAAAATCATAAATAGAAGTAAGCTACCATAGAGCAGTTTATTTTTTAACGGGATCTTCTTACTAACAAAATAAAAAATACAGAACAATAATGGGAATAGACCGACATATATAAATGGAGCACTTCCATACTTTGATGTATCATAAACACCTGGCATACTTTTTACAATAAAATCCCAAATACCTAGATTGTGTGTAAAAAAAGTACTAATCGCATCAGTTTTTTCTCCATTCATTTTTAAATCGATCACTGAAGGTAAAATAATCACCATTGAGGCTCCACCAGCCAGTAAAGAAGTAATAAAATATGGGATGATCGAGTGTTTATATCGTTTCCAGTCTGTCAATACACAAATTACAAAATATAAGAAGCTAAAAAGGCCTACCATAAATGCCATGTAGTAATTTGATACAAATAAGAGTAGGTAACTTACAAATAATAGAGTAGGGCGCTTCTTATCCATCATTCGCTGAATTCCTAGTAAAACTAACGGCAAGTAAATCAAAGCATCCATCCACATCAACATGATCGAATAGGCAATCGTAAACCCCATCAAGGCATAGCAAATACTCAAAGCTATTTTAGTCCATTGCGGTAATCGGTATATATTATGAGCATATACCCAAAAAGTCACACCCATCGCTCCGATTTTTGTTAAAAGGATCATATACATCGCATCTGGCATATGTAAGTTATCGAAGAAAAACACCAAGAAACTGAAAATACTATTTACGTAGTAACTCATCAATGAGACAAAATTTAGTCCTAATGAACCAGTCCACGTATAAAAAAATGATTGTTTTCCATGTAATACATTATTAAATCCTGAATAAAAATTAAGCAGCTGCCCAAATCCATCACTAGCCAACATCGTTCGGTCACTAGTTGGGTAAATTCCTAATTGAAAATAACTCACCGCCATAATTATAATCGGTATAAAAAAGCTAACCCCGATGGCCCAACCATTCTTTTTTACAAATACTTTCCACTGCTGCATTTTCTACATTCACATCCTGATATATTTTAGTCGATTGGTCCCAATCGGTTGAATGGATAATACCTATATTGGACCACGCCTTCTATTTGTTTTAACTTGATCAATCCTAGCTGTCGGCTATCTGTCGAATTAGACCGGTTGTCTCCTAAAACAAAAAATTGATTTTCCGGAATTGCAGATAGACCGTCTAATTTTGCCGCGGTTTCCCAAGTTACCCGCACTTTTAATGTACCATCTGGCAGCTCTTCACCTGAAAGATACCAATTATTCTGCGGCGTTGGATTGGTATCACTCATTTGGTAGTTCAAATACAGCGTATTGTGGTCCAACCAAATTCGATCACCTGGCATCCCCATTACTCTTTTAACATACGATTCTTCTTTTTCTTCTCTAGGCTGAAATGTAATCAATGAATAGCGATTAGGGCTCTTTCCCTTCGCTATAAATAAGCGGTCATTCGTTTGTAATGTTGGCAGCATCGATTCCCCACTAACCATATGTGTTTTAATTTTTATCAAAAAAAATACCCCGATTATCATAAATGAAATAAACAGTATTTCTTTTAACAACATTCGTGATTTTTTAATGTTGACTCTTTTTTCCCTATTCATTTGATTCTTTTTTGACCGGTTAGTGAAGTGCTTTTGCATATATACTCTTATTTTTGACATTATTTACTTCCTTCTGACCAACTAAGATTAAAATTGTTTGATTTGATGTATAGGAAATACTCTCATCTCTACAATACCTACAATTTCTTTTTCATCAATATAACCATACTCTCTACTATCTGTTGCATAGGGTCGATTATCCCCTAAAATTATGTATTTTCCTTTGGGAATATAGTCTGTCTTTAAATACCAATCAGCTGTATATAAACTGTTACTTTCTTTTGCTCGTTTCACTTCCGCATCTAAATAACGTTCATAAACATCTTTATCATTAATATACAGCTGATCATCTCTGTACGATATTCTTTCACCAGGTAAACCAATGATGCGACGTACAGACGTTTCTTTGCTTTCCGGGTCTTTATAAAGAATCAATTTATGTCGCCTGATTTTCGCTAATTTATTGACAAGAATCCATTCACCGTTATTTAGTGTTGGCACCATTGAATAGCCCTCAACTTTAACCATTGAGAATGTAAAAAAAGATAGAGCATACAAAACTATTCCTAATAAAACGAAACTGACACCCACCTCGACTAAAGTTCGCTTCATGCGATCATGCCAATGTCTCCTTCGTAGATTCGTTTTTTTCTTAGGAATACGTTTAGTATTTTTTTTATTGGTATTCTGTTTAGTCGGCCGTCTTTTTTGATCACGGTGTATTTGTTTCTTCAATACTCGTTTTTTTCCATCCATTTTTGGAGGATGGGAGGACTGGACAGCCGACTTCAGTTTCTTAGCTTTATTTTTTGAATGTTTAGGAGCTGAGTGCTGCTTATTTGTTTGTTCTACACTCACGTAAAAAACTCCTTTTGTGCATGTTATTTTTTTTGTCTCAGGGCTGATTCATTTACACTGAATTGTTTAAAAATCTTCTTTTGCGTTTGTTTGATGCGTTTTAGGTCTTCAAGATACCCTGTAATTCTTTCCGGCTCACTTAATTGTTCTGAACTTAATGAATAGATATTCACACCATACTCTCGTATCTGTACATAATAGCGGTTCATCATTTGTTGACCTTTTTGGGATAGACCATTTTCAGGAAGTGTACCTCCATATGAAACCAATAATGAAGATAGCTCCAGTAATTTTTCTCTTGTTTTATCCACATCTGCTCCGTTTTGTAAACTCGTTAGACTTTTTTCCACTTCATCTGTAATGAAATAACTTTGAACAATGATGTTACCATCAGCAGATGATAGATTTGTCAATTGGTAATAGCGAGCATAGACAGCACCACTAGCAAATGACGCTGAGATAATTAGTAACGTTATGCTTCGTTTTATATAACTATTTTTTTTATTTTTCAGTTTACGCCGCGTGCGTACCCAACGTTTTTTTTTTTTCTTATTTTTTGGTCTCTTTTTCCCTAACTCTGTATACTGTTTCATTAACCCAAAAATTAAAATGAAAAAAAATACACCTATAACGAGACAAAGAAGGGCAGTAGACAATCCCCCTACAAATAGCCAATCTAAAACGGTCATATTCGGTCTACTCCTTAAGTGTTATTTTTACTGCTTTTTTCTCTTCTTTTTCTTTTTAGAAATCTTCTTCTTTTTCGAAATCGTTCGTACTGCTAAATAAATAATTAACAATATTGCTAGAACTGCTCCAACAATCATCGAAATTAATTTCCAATTAATTCCTCGCTCTTGAATCAGCGAAACATCTTGCGCATTGTATTTATCGGCATCTTCTTTTGTGACGGTAAAGTCTTCATTCCATTCCCATTTTTGGTCACCTGAAGTAATCAAGACATGACCTGTATAATCCCCAGCTACAAGTAATTCTCCATTTAAACTCACTGGGAAATCCATGATTGAATTTGGAGCCATACGGAAGTTTTCTTTTTTAGAATCATATAGTGCGTCATCTGAACCCTTTTTAAAAATTTGGACATCTACTGTCATACCTTCTACATAAACAGCTTTAATATTCGAAAAGTTAACCATAAAGGCGTTTCGATAGTTTATTAATCCAGCAGATATTTTATTAAATGACAACTCTGGTTTCATCGTGACGTCTGATTCACTTAATAACATCCCAATAAGAAACGCATATTTATTTACTACACCTTTTACTTTTTCATTCTTTTTCTTTTCTGCTTCTGTTTCGGCTCTTTGTAAATAGATTCCTCCAGCAACATATCCTTCAAATCTTTCAGCTGGCATCTCAATTTCCACGGCAACCTTTTCTGTTGCATTTGGAGCAAGTTTTACAGTTTTTGGTACTTTAACAATATCTTTAATATTATGTTTCAGTGATGGGTCATTTTCGATTTTTGTAGGACCATACTCAATGACTCCATTACTATTCGTTTTTGCAGTGTTTATAGACAGGTCCACAGCAAGCTCTTTATTCGTTATATTCGTTATTTCAACTTCTACTGCTTGCTTTTGTCCAGGGGTCATCCGCAAATCAAAATACCCCGCACTGCCTACCTGATTTTCTGGTTTAAGAATCTTGTAACTGTAGCCAATCCCACCAGAGGACTCCTCTGCTAGTACTGTTTGTGGTGCAATAAGCAAAAAAAAGATTATGTATAATAATAGAAAAAAAATACTTCGTTCAAAATAATATTTCATAATGTCTCCTTCTATTCCTAGCTTTAGAAAAATAAGGTACCAACCCACAGTATGCGGGCTGGTAGACCTCTATTTTAAATTACAATGTCATTAACTGACCCAATATAGATATATTGGAATTATTTAGTTTCAGCCATAACCCAAGTAACTACGCCTTTGTAATCACCTTGGAAGATAGATTTTTCTTTACCGATTGTTAATTGAACAGATTGTGTTGATGCGAATTCACCAGTTGCATTCAATTTACCAAAGTGGATATATGATTGACCTTGGCCTTTTTCATTCATAGTATCTTCTGGTTTAGCCTTTTTATTGTCTACAAAAACTGTTGCTGCTCCTTGTGTTACTTTAGCCTCTCCCTTTACAGAGTCACCTGATAGAGCAATTTCTTTAGCAACATTCGTTTTCACACCAATATTTTTGTAAAGTAATGTTGCTCCAGTAAGATCTTGCTTAACTTCATTAGCACCATCTTTTACCATTGTTGTTAATGGAGTTGTGATTTCAGCTGTTAATGTATAACTGTGATCTAATGTACTACGAACGTCTTTAATTGCAACGTTATTTGCCATTACACCATTTGGTTCTTCATAGTTTTTAGCCCAGAATACACGGTCATTTCCGTCAGTAACAATTGCTTGTTTACCAAAGCTTAGAGGTGTTACGTCTTGAATACCGAAGATTACAGGACGAAGTGGTCTAGTAATCGTACCAGAGATGATATCTGAATCGCTATTACCATCGGAATCTGTCAAGTCTGGTCTAGACGTGTCAGTATTGTCATCACTATTTGCAGTGAATTGGATATCCATATCGCCAGCAAATTGCTTGTCCGCTTCTGCATCCGCTTTTGTGATTCCTGGTACTGCTACTGCTACTCCTACAGCTGCTAATAATACAGCGCCGCATAATTTGTGTGTTAATTTCATTTGTGTTTCCTCCTAGTATTTTGTAATTTATTTATGGTAGCTCGGATATGATCCAAGTTAACACCGTTGAATAGGTTCCAGCTTTTATTTCTTCAGCCTCTGGAATAGCTAACTTTACAGCACTATTGCTATAAATATTTTTTTTAAGTTTTTGATCAATCACTGGTTTCCCTTGATCGTCTAGTTTTGGAGCCAACGTGGCTTTTTGCCCACTTGAATTTTCGCCAGAAGCACCGAATACAATGCTCCAAGTTCCTCCACCTTTTCCAAACTCTGCTTTAGCCAAGTCATAGGTTTCTCCAATGTTATTCAAGTGAATAACTTCTTTTGAAACATCTGGTGCTTGTGCAGCATTAGTTTTAGAATTAGTCCAAGAATTATCGAAAGATAAAATGGCTCCTTTTAGCGTATTGTTTTCAGCGCTTTTAAATTGCTCTTCTTGACGTATTTGTAACGCCCAGCCAGTTGGATTTGGTCGATAATCAGAGACTTGAATAAATTGGCCTCTAGAAGTCGTACTTCCTTTGAATTGTTGCGCATTTACTGGAAAAATGACCTTTTTATTTACGACTTTCCCCTTACCAAAATCTAGTTGCGGTACAAAATCTATTCTCAAAGGACCTTGTGTTCCATTGGCTATTCCTGGATCAACTGCTTCATCTGGATTTTCAGGATCTTTGACTCCAGATTTTACGTCCTTACGTCCAGAGAACTCCACATTGACATCCCCATCTACACTTTCAGCTAAAACAGTCGAAGGCGTAAGTGTTCCTAGAAAAAAAGAGAAAAATAGTAACGTTAATGTTTTCTTTTTTATCTGCATCATCTTACTCCTCTCCTTTTTGCGCTGCGCTTTTTTTGCGTTTCCACAAATAGCTGACAAAAATGACAATTAGCAAGGCAATACCACTAATAGACAAACTAGTTTTCACTAAATCACCTGTCGAAGGCAGTCGCCCTATTGGCTTTTTCACCTTAGGAGAATCTACCTTAGATGAAGTTGTTGTCTGCATCGTTTCGTCTTTTTCAATGATGATTTCTCCATTTGTTTGGACATTCTCAGCCTGCACAATCGTAGGAATCCCCCAGAAAAAGACACTTATGACAACTAAGGAAAAGATAACCATACTATAACTATTTCGTTTCATCTTTATCATCCTTCCTTATCATCATGGTGTCTCACCAAGCTCAAACAGAATTTCACCATGGTACTTCCCTAAAGCATGGACTGCACCAGGGGCAATTTCTAGCTTAAGTCCGTCACCTGCAGCACTCCAATCCTTGCTAACATCGTATTCTCCAGGATTTAGCTTTTGAACAACTGTTAATGCCTGGTTACTTAAAATTGTCTCAGTTTCACCCGATTTGTAGCGAATTGCATTTCTAAGTGTGGTTTTCCCATCCTCATTTAACAATTCTTCTGTCAGTTTCACTTTTAGTGACCAGCCTGGAGATTTAGCTCTGGTATCTGAAACAATAAGCGGCATACCTATGATAGTTGGATCATCTACTCGTAGTTTTTTGAAAGAAGCAATATTCAGTCCAAAATCAAAGATTTCCGGTGAAGAAACATACGTTAATCGACCTTTAAATTTAAACTCTGCTATCGTTGTATCCGATTTAAATTCAACAACACCAGGAGCTGGTAAAATTTGCTCATATTTTTTCTTCAACTTCTCAATTACATCTTGTACTGATTTTTCTTTTGATAAATCGATTGTCGTACCAATTTCTTGTGTAAACGTTAGCTCATCCGCAATCTGCGGTGTATCAGCACTCTCGTCAATAAATTTCACAATGACTTGTGACTCCAGTGTGACCAGTGTTTCTGCTGGCGTTTTTGTCGAAACGTCTATGGTACCATCTGCAAGATAACCTGCTTTAAAATTAGCTGTTTGCGAGATTACATCATTTGCTGTTGCAGTTGAAGCCACTTTCGCATCGAATTCGATCGTTGACTCATGATTAAAAGCAATTCCATCTGTTGGTGAGGTTGCTGTGATTTTACGAGTTGCTTCATCATACGTGATTGAATCATTAGGAATCTCTACATTCTCTTTTGATTTCCAAGTAAAGTTGGTTGGATTTTCCAACTTCGAATCTAGTACCTCTGTAATTTTTAGTGAATTGTAGTTTCTCGATGAACGATATTTAAATACGTGTTCATCGGGTGATGTTGTATCAAAGGTAACAGGATAACTTTCTTGTCCATCACTTATCACATACCCTGGAATTACTTTCGCTTTGACTGAATAATTTGGTATATACTTATCTCTTCCTAGATAGGTTACATCATCTGAAATGGGTTGATCATTTTCATCCACATATCGGACTTTCTTTTGTACAAGCATATCAAGAGTCGCTTTAAAGCCACTTATTTTAATCACAATATCGTCATCACTAACTGTGCCTTTTGCATTAGAAGTGACTGTTGCTGCAATACCATCGAACCCTTCAACAGCTGGTATCTCACTAAAATCATAGCTTGATCCCTTTTTCATCGTATAGGTACTGTCTGTTCTGATTTTTTGTCCCAAATCATCCCAGTATTCAACAGATATTGTTCTTGTGTCTAAGTCCTTAGGTGTTTCTTGTACAGACCCAATGTTCAATTTATAATGTAGGGTTTCGCCTGGTTGTGCTTTGGCTTTATCTACTGATTTTTCAAGCGTTACATTCGGCGTCACTTTTTCATACACATAATCGACATTCTTTTCTGTATTTGTAAAATTATCCGTTCCATCCACTTCTTTAGGAGACTTTAAATTATAGCCTTCAATAGTAGGTGCACTGTAGGTAACAGACTCCCCTAAAAATCCTAATTTAGTTTGTGATGCTTGTAAGCTTTTGCCTAAATCGTCTTTGTAATTTATAGTGATTTTCTTCAAATTGATATGTCCAAAAGCAATATTTGAATCTAACTCTATTAAATTACCCGAATCAACTCCACCAGCATTGGCATATTTCAACTTCATCTGGAAAGGAATCGTCAATTGCCCCGTTGCGTTATTCTGATACTTCTTATACGCATCATTCGTTTTATTAAGCGTTGTTTTAATATCAATACGTAACTGATCTGTTTTATTAACTAAAGTATCCGTGTATGCAGGGAGTGCCACCAATGTAAATTTTTGCGGATTTTTTGGATCTAAGGCTGAGATAAAATTGGTAGTGATATTCTTGTTATCTTTGTCATAAACCTGAATATCTGATTTGATAAAGCTCATACTGTCATCTACAGTCCCCTCAAATGCAAGGCTTGTCAACTTCCCTATTGATGCTCGATATGGTATTGGTTGAATCAGTGATGATGTAATCACTTCATCCTCTAAATTACCATCGACATCTGACACAAGACTGGGTGTTTCTAACTCAAACATGGCTTCTGGCACCTCTAACTGCGACAGATTGATTGCTGTACCGCCAGTGTAGTACTGAATATCAAGAGAATCCACATTGCTATATCCTATGGTAAAAAAACGTGTAAAGTCGTCGTCTGCCACATTTGAATCTTCTGGTGAAATCATCGTTATCTGCTCAGAAGTGAAATTGGCTGTGTCCGTTAAAATTCCGTTATCATTTCTCGCTGAGATATAGTCAAACTTCCCACTACCCGTTGGCGTTACTTTCATCCATTCGGTATAATCGATATCATTAAAAGTCACATGTCCTGAATCCATTTTGACTGGCTCTCCAGTCTCGTGATCAATAAAACTCATCCTAAAGATAGGCTCCGTATTCTTTGAACTTGCTACAGCAAACGCTAGATGGACTGTCCCCATCCCCGCTGTTAGAGTCTTGTTCGTTCCAACCGTCACTGTTTCAGTTGTAGATTTCACAGGCCCGATATCTGCATATTCTAATTTAAGATCAATCCAACGACCGTTTTTGATTCCCATATGAGTGCCGAGTAAATAGTACCCAACGTCAGTTTGCTTAAGAGAATCATACGGTGGCCAAGATCCGGGCTTTATAAGTTCTTCGGCTCTTCCAGGTCTTTTTCTATACAAATCTGTTAAAGCAGTGATTTTCGGCTGAAAAGAGTACTTATTGGGAAAACTTTCTGCTACACCAGGAATCATAGATTTATACAAATCTGGTCGTGTCGGTCCAAAAATAGCCAGTGGCGCACTTGGTTTTGCTCCCCAGGCACCCCTCAACTCAGGTTTTAAAGGAGAATTTTTTTCTGTCTTTTTCTCAGAATCACTTGTTGATACCGACGTTTCCTTCGTCGGAATTTCTTTTGCTTTGATACTGTTATTACTTGCAAGGAAACCCCAACTTACCAACATTATTGAAGCTGCAACTGTGCTCCATAATACTTTTTTCTTCATTTCCTTTTCCTCCTTTCTTAAAAATTTAGTCTCTTCATTGGTACGTTTTCTCCCCCAATGAGCTACTTTTTATTTATTTCAACTTTCAAATTATATTTAATTTAAAAGAAGAAAGCTCAAATTAAATTTATACTTTATATTTACAAAACAATTTAATAAACAAACAATCAACAAATATTATGATATATTATTTAACTCATCTTTTCTTTCAACATCGTCAGAGGAAGAAGAACTATTTGAAACGAAATCCCTTATTTACTGCTAGATAATCTTATTTTTGAAAACTCTCTTCCTATATAACTATTACCGATTTAAAAACAAGACACTCTGTCTAAATACTCAACATATAGCCTTTCGAACGGACTGTTTTTATATATTCAGGTTTTTTAATATTTTTTTCAACTTTACTTCTTAAATGATACACAACGTTCGCTACACGATATTGTTTGTTTTCTAATAAATCGTCATTCCAAATTTTTTGGTAAATGGTTTCATAGCTAACCGCTGTATTTGGTGTTTTTAAAAGAACTTCTATTATTTTATATTCAAGTTTCGTTAAAACAACTTCTTTTCCTCCATCTATAAAAACACTAATGTTACTAGGATTTAATTCGAATATATCTTTCTTGCCAAAAGATGTTTTTGTAGAAGAGCTTTCTACTTTCTTTTGACCCATTCGAGATAGCGCATTATCCATGATCAATTCGATTTCTTTCACTTCTTTATGGGCGCCAAATACTGCATCTGCCCCTAACTGTAAATAAACAAGCTTCCCTACTGAATTTTCTGTTGCAGTAGCAATCCAGATATAGCAGTCTGATTTCTTTTTGATTTTAAAAATCAAATCACAAATAGTGCTTAAATCTGACGTTTCTTCTTCTCGCATAAATACCGCATGTACTTTATCGATCTCTTCAATATTCTCGTCTAGATCAACTACATTATATTTTTTTCTTAATGCGTCATAATCAATCATGTTCTCTGCTGGTTCGTTTGGATAAAGTATTCCTATGTTATACATCTTAGTATTCTCTCCTATTCAACGTTAGATAGACATTATTTATATTTCATTTTCGTATCTATTTTATATTCATTATGATAAATCATTTTGATTTATATTGTTTTCAACATATTCAGAGGGGTCGGAGCTAATTGAAATTTCATCTGAAAATCATTCAAAATAGACGTTACAAGCTTCCTAAAAGAGTTTATGTTATTATACGTATGTATTTACGCAATACATGAATCGTTAAAGGAGCTGTTAGGCTATGGAATCGCTCTTCATGAAGAAAAATGAAGCCCTTCGCTTTGAGTTATTAAAACAACTTCTCTATGCCCAAAACGGAGCAACTACTCAGGAAATGATGAAAAAATTTACTATTTCTAGCAAAACTTTTTATCGATATAAACAAAAACTTACAGATGATCTCAATAGTGTATTCACTCAGAAACAAGTGAAAATACGCAAGAGAAAACTCGTTTATACTGTTGAGTTAGCAGATTCGCTAACTTTCAGTTATGTGATTGATTCAATGAGACTCTACTATATTAAGAATTCCCAAAAATTTTCGATTTTAGCAGCTCTTTTAAAAAGACATTATGTATCCGTTGAAGCACTCGCACAGGATCTAAATCTAAGCCCTTCCCATGTCTATTCGAATTTGAAAAGTTTAAAAACGATGTTAGCGCCTTTTCAATTAAAAATTTCTTTTTCAGCTACGCTTTATCAAACGAATATCATTGGGGAAGAAAAAAATATTCGTGTGCTAGGTTTTATTCTGTTTTGGATCGTTTTTAAAGGAGTGGAATGGCCATTTGAAAAAACACCAAGTACTTTCCAGACCCTTCCAATAGTTGTACATGATGATAGATTGTCATTCTCACAAAAAAATAGAGTCCGATACTTTCAAAATGTTACTTTCTGGCGTGTCCTTTATAGAAAGGAAAGCTTATCTCTTTCTGACGAATTTATGGACTATCTTAATTTTTTCGAACAAACCGCTCCAACACAGTTGTTTTTAGAATTGAAACAAGTCGATTTAGAGTCCATCGATAAACAAAGTGAAGCCTATTTCTTTGGGTTTTTATCACGGTTTCTTGTCGCAAATATTGATTCGGATGAAGAAAAACAGAGTATTGCACAACATTTTATTAACTCTGAACTTCCACTCGCTCTCTTGACCACAAAAATCTTAAATAAATTATTAGCATCGTACAATATAAGACTCACAAGCGATAATTATCTAAAAAATTATTATTTATTAATCATAAATTTATTATATATTCGCTATATTGGTGTCGATTTTAGACGTTTTCTAGTAAATGACTCCAGTGAGTCGAAAGCAAAATGGTTTTCTCCAAACGAAGCTTCTTATCGATTATTCGTAACAGATTCCTTAGTCTCTGAGCCCCTATTAAAAAAATATATGAAGCCAGGTTTTATCTCTTTGATGGCTAAATTTTTTCATTCTATTTTGAAAAATGCTGAAAAAGAAGCTAAATTACTGATTTTTATTCAACATTCGCCTAATAATTTTATTTATGACTTTGTTAAGAATAACTTATTGATTATTTTTGGCGACTCGACATTAGGTTTTACGTTTGATTCTGATAAAGCGGACATCATTATTTCTGACTCCTTTGAATCGGAACGAACAAATGCAAAAACATTCCATTTTGAGTATTCTCATGATCCTGACACTTGGAATGCTTTGATTTTATTTATAAGTGGTAAAATTTATTCACTTCATAATCCACAATTCAAGTACTAGTGACCCACTCATTTTTTACTACTAGTGTTCTTTCGTAGTAAAGCATTAAAATCTTTTCTTCTATTTCTTCTAGCAACAGAGAAAAATCAAAGCTGTTTGAAAAAGATGAAATAAAGATTACTTTCGCTTCTGGCTCCGATTTTTTTAGCTGAACATCCGTCACAATAATATCCGGGGACGCGCTTTTATTTTCTACAAATTCAACTTTGTCGCTAAAAATCAAATTAATTTTTTGACGTATAATCGGCTCTACGAATATTTTAGAGTTTCGAATCAAGATTTTCACTTTCGGAAAGTCCATTTGTAGGAATTTCGTTAAAAGTGTATAGACTACTAAATAGACATAATCTATCAATGTTTCTTGATTGATAGATTTTTTGATTGATTCAAAAAACAGGCCATATTCTGTCTCTTCAATCAATTCATGCATAAGTTTTTTTATGCTTAACTGAATTTTTTGTTCAGCTGTGTCCGCATAATAAAAACTTTTTTCATCGTAAATGTAATAGAACATTCTTGGATCAACAAAGCTAGTCTCAAATAACAAGTGCATCATATCTATTTCTTTTCTTATCTCCCAATAAATCGATGAATTCGTCACTCCTTGAAAAAAAGTAGCCATTATTTTATTCGTTAATAGATTACTGTACTTCGTAAACTGAAAATTCGTTTCATTGAAATATTTAGGATATTCTTCAATTTCAAATGCTTCTTCATGTGATAATCGTTCTTTATACATTAAAAATAATACTGAACTCGTCTCATCCCATGACTGTTGTTCCGTTCTCTTCTTATGTAAGTGAAAGTAGTCAAATAATAACTTTGTATAAAAACCCTCCTGAAATTGTTCCGATAACTTCGATAGAATACTTTTCTCTATATATTTTTTATGCCCAAAACGAACATTACAAATATAAAGCAATAAGCATAATTTCCCTTTTTTAATACTATCGATCTTGTCCCACTCTTTTATATTGCTACTTAGGTAATCATTTATCTCTACATAGCTATCTGTATCGAATGCCCAGCTGTTTAAAGCATTTGAAAAAAATAGAAAAAAGAAATTACGGATTCTTAATTCATCGCCTTCTATCTCATTTGTTCGCGTTAAACTTAATTCACATCGACTCAATATTTTCTTAAGTCTTCTTCTATGACGAGAGAATGTCGCCGGGCTTATAAATTCTATATCACAAAAAGTGATGGCGTCGATCCTATTCATCAAAAAAAGATGTTTGATCATTTTATACAAAATAGAATGTTTTAAATGTTTGTTACTAATACTCACTATATCTAAATTATTTGCATATACACCTTGCATTGTTTGATTAGTGTAATATACTTCAAATTGCTCTTTCGAAACATCTAATTCTTGTTCAAACTGCTTAATAATCATTGAAACGGTCTTCTTTGAAAGTTTGGTTGCTTTACCAATCTCCGATAAGCTCACTTCCTTTCTTTGATTATCTACATAACTTAAAACACTTATACGTCTATCATAAACATCGTCCAAAAAAATACGCACATTTATTCACCTTCTTTTTATGGTTTTCATTTCTTTTTCCAACATTTTCGACATCTTTATTATCATAACTGTTTCTTATTTTTCGTTTTTTCCTTTTCTTCCACTTGTTAAGAAGTTTTTGAAATAACATTAGTTAATAATATAATATTTTTATTTTTTTATTTACTTTGTTACGTCCTTTTTTTCGACAAAAAAAAAGAATGGTTATTTATCGAAATCCATATTTTATCGATATAAACCTATAAGAACCCATCTATGTAGGTGTTTTGCGTGCGTTCTTTTTCACGATCATCAGAATATTTCAAACTCTTTTTTATTCGTATTTTTCTGTAAAAAGTTATATTTATATTATAAAATTCACATATTTAATTCTTCATTCTCTCTATAAAATGCTTAATTCACTAAATAAATAATTCTAAAAAAATTATTAAATGAAGAACACCCTCGCTCATTTAGCCTTCACTTCTTATATATATGACTTTTACTCTATTTTTCTTTTTTTTCTTCCTATATAAATTTAGTTGAAAGAACTTTTTTCCAAAAAATTATATAATGTATTATCGCCACAATACATATTAGCGTTCATTGTAAATACTCACTATGACAGAACGATAAGGAGAATTACTTCATTGAAAATTAAAAAAAAGCATTTATTTTGGCTAGTTACTCTTGCCACCCTTGTTAACATAGCGTTTTACTCGCGTGTCGTTTACGCTGAATCAGCTGATTTATTAAAAATGACAATCATTCCTCGAGGCGACGCAAAAACGGAACAGGGAAAAGATCAACGAAGGAATGCTCACACCTCTTTTGAATCTACAGGTATTTTTTTACCAAAAGACGAAGAAATCATCATTTACGTAGATGAAGCACCAGAGAATTTAGAATTGCGCGTTGGGCAATGGGGAAATTATACAAATGTTGTTGGACTTACAAATGGAAAACTTCAGTTCAATTCTGGAAAAGCAAAACTCCAACAAGGAGAAAACCGCTTCACCAATACGCTGACTGGCGGAATGGTTTATTTAGTCAATTCCTCTACAACACAAACGATCCATGTCAGTCTCTCTAAAACCATCAATGTTCCTTATTTCATACAAGGAAAAACTTCTATTGAAGATTTTAAAGCATCCTTGGAACTATTTAGTGATGTGCCTTTTATGGAATTCGTGAACGATGATACGATTGCCACTATCCGAATGGATCGGGCAAAAGATATTTTTCTAAAAGGGGAACAAGTTGATCGTTTTATGAAGTATGTGTCCCAAGCTCTGCATCTTGAAAACAATGCGGCTGGACTTGACTTCAACGGCCTTGGTATTACGAAAAAAGCGCCACAGCGGATTCATATAGCCAATCCTTCAGATGGTATCGGAAAATTTTACTGTACAGATTTTTATTTAGGCATGCATAGTGCGACAACAGGCGATAGAGAAGTCTTTAATTCTGGAGAGAATATGACAAACTGGGGGCTATTTCATGAGATAGGGCACTCTTACCAGAATCCATTTTACACTTGGGATAATATGAGTGAGGTAACTGTTAATATTTATTCAGATTATGTACAATCTAGTCTTGCTGGCAACAATAGTCCTTATGACGCCATCATGAGTCCAAATAACAAAAATAATAATTATAGAGCAAAAGTCGCTCGTTATTTTACCAACGTACAAAATGATCCTTTATGGAACATGGATGCGGAAATCGCTAAATACCCAACAGATTTTTATTTTGCTGCATTAGGTATGTATGTTACTTTGCCTAGAACTTTTGGCTATAGCTTTTATCCTGAGCTTAATAAACTATATCGAGCAACTCCTGCATCTGATTTACCAAGTACTAGTGATGAGAAAAAACAATTTTTTATTATCATGGCTTCAAAAATAGCCAATCGGGATTTGACTCCCTATTTTGATTTTTGGCGTTTCTCGTTAACGGATGAGACGAAGCAAGCCTTGGCAGACCTTCATTTACCAAAACTCGAAAAAGAAATTTGGAAAGATATCCTAGCAACAGAACAAGAAGAGCTAAACGGGACATATCGCATTTCAGATCACACTTATACCTTGCCTTATGCAGACCTGAATACTGCAACCACTTTTCTTAAGGTTCCTTTTGAAGAAATGAATCGATTTTCCTTGGAATCATACTTTTCTAATCTTCGTTCTGAACCGATTGCTTCTCCCGTTCGCTATCTAAAAAGTGATATTGCTGATCCTACAAATTTTGCTATCCAAGACGGCTATGCCTATTTTGAAAACGAACGGATGATTAAAAATAGATTCAGCGTTCCAACTCAAATCATCCCGAACAATACGTATGTGATGGCTGGGCAAAATGGTCCTTACGCTGCTATCGATTATGATCCTAGTACACAAGAGCTTGTTGCTATCGGAAATCACAAGCAGATCTTGCAAAATATCCCCAATAATATCTACCCTAAAGTAACGGTTTATAGTGCAAAAATGAAAGAGAAAAAACTATATGCTGAAGGATATGGTCGAGATACAGGAATTGGTTTTGCCAATAAATTAAATACATTTAAAGTAGCCGAAAACGATATTATAGAGATTTATCACCGGGAATCAACCAGACGAGTGTCTCGATACATAAACGGTAAAAAGGTTACAACAACCAAGGATACCTACTATTACATCATTACTCCTGAAGGGTGGAAAGAGCTTGATTTCACCCCCGTAGTCAAATGGAAACAAACAGAATTTCCTATCTCAAAAGCCTTGACTACAGACGATTTTATTGATAGCTATGATAATCCTGTTAATGGAGATGTGACGTTTTCTTTTGGAACAACACTTCCTGTGCAAAGTATCAAACAAGGGCAAACCTTATCTAGCTATCTTAGCCAGACAGTATCGATCACAGCTCAAAATAGTCTGTTTGGCTCTGTAGGAGAGTATTCGGTTCCTTTTCACTACTATTTTGAAAATACGATCGTTATCCCTCGACATGGCGGATATGGAACACTTTTGACATATGATAAAGACAAAAAAAATCTTGTTGCCCAAGGAGCAGATCCTTATACCATGAATGGAACAGATCCTTCAACAACGCCTTTAGTCACTATGAAAGTAACCTATCTAAACAAAGAGAAAACACCTACTCAAATAGAAGTAAAAAATAATACCCGGGCCAACGCCTTTACTAAAATGGTCAATGATCAACATATCGTATTGGAAACTGGAGATGTGATAGAACTCACACATTCTAGAGTTAATAAAGAGGGTATTTCGCTTGATGCTGACAGCAAACAGTATGTGACAAAAGCTTTAACCGCCTTTGTTGAAGGAAAAAAATATGAGACTTTCAATGGACCTACACAATACTTTTTAGTGACAGATATGGGCTTGAAACTATACGAAAATCCTGAAGAAATAGTTGGGAAAGTTACTGTCAATTACGTAGATGAGCAGCATGTGCCCATTGCAAGTCCAGATCATTTAAGTGGGAAAATCGGTACATCTTTTACAACTTCTCCTAAAGAAATTGAAGACTATTCCTTAAAAGAAGGACCAGAAAAGAGTACTGGACTGTTTACTGTGGAGGACCAAACTATTACTTATATTTATACCAAAGAAGGCAAATTATCCATCGATTTTGTTTCACCTATTCACTTTGGTACTCATCCTATTTCAAGAAATACAATGAATGTTACTGCTGAAAAGTTACCTGCATCAACCTATTATGTTGAAATTACAGATACTAGACCAGAGCCTGGAAATTGGAACTTACAAGTTCAGCAAAGCCAACAGTTCAAAACCTCTAACAATGAGGTTTTAGCAGGCGCTCTCTTTTCTGTCTCGAACCTCTACGCTGAAGAGAAATCAGATGGAACGAAAGTCCCTTCCATCATAAATTCAGAATTCACTTTGACATTTGATGAACACGAACAAGGGTCTATTCAAACTGTTTTAGTAGCTAAACCTGGCGAAGGTGGCGGAACGTATCGTTTTTACTTTAATGAACCAACGACAGATACTCCTAGTATCCACCTCTTGATTCCAGATACAGCAAATAAAATGATCGGTTCATTTTCTAGTGAGCTGCTTTGGACATTGTCAATAGTCCCATAAATAACGGACACTGCAGATAACTTGATCGACTTTATTCGCAGAGGCTGAGACAGAAGGGATTGCTTCTGCTCCCATCGTTTATTCACATTTAGGGTGTAGAACAAAAGTGATTTTTACTTTTGTTCTACACCCTTATTTTTTAATAGGTCTCATTCAGCTTTGTGATTTCATCCTTATGCAGTTTTTGTAATGTTTGAGGTGCTATCACTTTTACACCATTACCAAACATCATTAAAAAGGGTAAAATCGTTTTTTGTTGATTGGCAAAAACTCTTATATCAACATGATTATCGGCTATTATCATTTCATCTTCCGTGTAATAATCGTACAGTTTTCCTAAATCTTCTTTTTTAAAGCGTAATTGAATGATCTCTTCCTCTTTTTCAGTAGGTTTTTGATTGCAATAATCAATAGGGTCAAAGCTTACTTCTTGAATCATAAGTTGTCGAATCCGGGTGACCTTAAAATATCTAAAGGCCTCTCGCTCTTCGCAATAAGAATAGATATACCAACTACCGTTCGTTAACATCAGTTCATAGGGATGGATCGTTCTTCGCGTATGATCCCCTTTATTGTCCACATAATTAATTATTAGCTTTCGATTTTGTTTTAACGCAAGATTGAGGTAATTGATTTTTGTTTTAGTTTCGATCTCAATTTCTGGGCGATGCATCGTTGGTGACTCAAAGGAAAATTTGCTTTTAATTTTTCCGTTTTGATTCGTTTTTTCTTGCAGCAGTGTAATTTTTTCTTTGATTGTCTTTTGTTGATCAGAAATTCCAAAAAGCCCTTCTTGGACATCCAGTGCGTTCAGAATATCTTGTTTTTCTTCTCCACTATACGTGTATGTTCGCAATTTAAAAGAATCTACCAGAGAAAAACCGCCATTACGGCCTGCGTGAGCAACAATCGGAAAACCAGCTAATTCAATCGTTTCGATATCTCTAAAAATTGTTCTTTTTGCCACATCAAAGCGTTGTGCTAATTGAGCAGTTGAAACGATTTCATTTTCTAGAAGTAAAACGATGATGGCCAGTATTCGCTCGATTTTCTTCATACCATTCTCCTCCTCAAATCCGAAAAAGGACAAAACTAGCTTCTTTCACTAGTCTCATCCTTATCATTATTTCACTATTCCTGCTGTTATTCCCGATACTTGATTGCTAATCCTTTTAGGAAATTTCTTGCATATCGGTCCCCACATTCTTTGTAGTTTCGATGACCTTCTTTTCTTAAAATAGCACTTAACTCACTGTCTGAAGCATAAACCCCAGCAAGTCTCAAAACATCCAGCATATCATCACTGGTAAGTGTTAAAGCAATTTTTACTTTCTTAAGCAATACATTATTGACGTTACTTTGGCTAGTGATCAAGAATGTTGGCTTAGGGGCTATACCATTTTTCACAGGTGGTGTCCCTCTTTTATAGGTAATCAAGCCATTCAAGAAAGCTTCTAATGTACGATTATCACAAACTGCATCACGAGGAAGTTCATCTTCTTCATTTTGCTTTATTAATAATACTCGCAACTCTTCTCTTGAGACCTCTAAACCACCCAACTTAAAAATCTTGATCATATCTGTATCTTTAATATCTAATGCATAGCGCAAACGAATCAATATGTCGTTGTTATTCATCTTTCTCCTCCAGATTATCTATCATTAATCCTAGTATAAAGCTTTCCTTCAGAGAATGCATCAATTTGTTTTGATTCGCCAGAATAAATGAATGGTTTTGAAGTTTGTTCTACCTGTACTACAAAACCTCAACCTTCGAACGCCAAGAAGTTCCACAACGATCAACGATTTCATTGAATGTTTCAATATTTTCTTTGCCTTGTGTGGCAAACCAATCACGACCAGCTGCTTCGCCTTTTGTAGCAAATGGTTTCACGCCTTCTCGCCAAGTGGCACGCCCACATAAGACGCCGCTAAACTTTGACCCAGCCTCTTTTGCAAATACTAATGTTTCTTGGAATAATGGTGTAGAAACACCTGCACTTAGAAAAATAAATGGGCGTTCAGTCAAATCGCTTTGTTTTTTGAAATAGCTTAAGGCTTCTTTTTTACTATAAACGACTTCATTTTCAGCAAAACCTTCCACATAATTCATATTAACAGGGACTTCCATTTTTAATACATCGATATGATAGCGTGGTTTAGAAAATTCAATCGTTGATTCTAGTACTTTACGCGGTTTAACTCTAGCAAATGCCGCAGAAGTCGAGTCCGTAATTTCAGCATCATAGGTCACAATTTCAACAAAAAGCGGAATATCTTCTCCTAAACATTCGCTACCTAGCCGTTCAACAAATACATGCTTTAAATGATTGATTGCAGCCGATTCATCAGGATCATAATATAGTAAGAACTTGATAGCATCAGCACCCGCTTCTTTCAAGCGTGAGACAGACCAATCTTCTAATAAACCTGGCATTCTACCCGGTGTTGAAGCATCGTAGCCTGTTTTTTCATAAGCTAATAATAATCCGCAATTCTTATCCCGCACCCTAGTTGCTGGCAATCCGTAATCTGGATCAAGTAAAATCGCCGAAGCATAAGGAGTTAACTCTCGGGAAGCAACTTCTTTAAAATCGACGATTTCTTCTCCAGTGGCTGTTGTACTAGCATCTGCAATCATTTTCTTTAAAGAACCTCGTTGATCGATCGCCAATGCTTCAATTAATCCTTTTTCGTTAGACAAACGATTGAGGGCATCCATTTTTGCTTGACTGATTTTGATCATAATAATAGCTCCTTTACTCTTATTCGAGGAATAAACCTCTCTTACTTTTGAGTATACTCGCTACAATTTAGAAAAACAAAAGCCAAGCCTTATAGGATGACAGTAGTTATAAATCCCCATAATTGAGTAAGAGAATAAACCGTATAAATACTTAAACAAATCAGCGTAAACAGATAGCTATAGATGTTGATCTTATTTAACGAAGATTTTTTTAATTGGAATAAGATGATAAACATACAAATTACTTGAGCATACAATAGAAAATCCTTCAGAAAATGGTATTTAAATCCTAAAATAAAGCTGGTCATATCCAGAGAAATGACAATTAATATTAATAATCCAAATAATCGAAAACTTTTTTTAGCACTCGAGGTCAATTGACTTGGACTTAGCGATCCGTAAAGAACAATCATTGAAATATACGCAATATAAAATAAATTATTAAAAATAAAATGCATTTTCCACTTCCTCCTGACGTTAGTTCGTTCACACATAGTTTACCACATCCACTGAATAGATAGGAATATAGATCCTTATCCAGATAAAAATGTTTAGAGCAAAATATAGTAAATCATTCTTCTTGACCTGATACGCGTTTCATACTTTATAGTAAAAATAAGACAGGAGGTATCACGTTATGATGAATGATATGCTTGAATTAACCGATCGATAAAGCAGTAAAATTGGCTGAAATAGAAGGATTGACGTTTGGAGAAGAAGGTGAGCTTGACTTTATCTGCTTTGATTATGAAGAAGAATATTACCACTTTATAGATTACGGTAATCACTTGATGCTTTTTTTAAGCAATATTTTGCGTCCTATAAGTGGTAGTTACTAGGTGTGAAAGGAGTTCCTTATGGCGAATATTCATGATATTGCCAAACTATCTGGTTATTCAGTCACTACGGTTTCTCATGTTTTGACTAATCATCCTTATGTATCTGAGGAAAAACGAGCAAAAATCACACAGATCATGCATGAGCTTGATTACATACCAAATGCAAAAGCCCCGGATTTAAGTAGTGGAAAATCAAAACATATTGCGGTCATGATTCTTTATGCCAACCAACCTTATTCTGATAAAATTGTCAGCAGCATCTTGAATGCTGCTTTTGATAAAGGCTATAAACCAACTAATTATGATCCTGTAGTCGAAAAACAATATTTAGATGAATTAGCTGCAAAAGCGTGGGATGGCATGATCATTACGAGGCTGGGACAGAAGCGTTTATTCGCATTTAGGGCGCACATCAAAATCATTTTTACTTTTGTCCCACACCCTTGATTGCACGCTATTTAAAGTATGCGCCAATCGTTTGTTGTGGAGATACTGGTGATTTTCCTATTTCCTGCGTGTCAATCAAGCGTGAAGAATCTTATATTGATTTGTTTACAAGTCTGAAAGAACAAGGGTATGAGAAAATTGCTTTAACCGTTGGACGAACGGAAAAAGAAAGTGCCAGCACTGGATTAGTCTTGCAAGCTTACAGGGATATCATCGGCTATTCAGATGAGTCCATGATTGTTAGAAACTGTCGCACATACGAAGATGGGATTCAAGCCGGAATTCATTTCACGGGTTTGAAGAACCTTCAAGTGATCGTTACCAATGGAGATGATGTTGCTGCTGGCATTTTACAGCCTCTTTCTTCAAATTAAGTGACTGTGATTGGCGAGGAAAATTTACTTTCAAGTAGGCTATTCAATTTTTCTACGATCAATCATCCTATCAATCAGTGCGGCAAAGCTGCTTTTCACCTTTTTTGAGAGGAAGAAATTAGAATAGTCTCTATCCCTTATACCGTTATTAAACGTGTATAGAATTGGTGAGGTGAGATATGAAAAAATCATTTCACTCTTTACCAACTAAAAAAAGACTATACCATACAACCGACCATGCCTTGTATTTTATAGTCTTTTTTAGTTTAGCGTTTATGGTAAGTTAAAGCCTGTTCAATACAAAAAGTTAGTTCATTGATAGGCCATTCCTTTTCGGGATCAAGTACAATTGCTCGGTTTTTAGAAAACTCAAAAACATTACTAAACAACGCTCTAAATTCCTCTACTAATGTTGTTTGACAATGAAAGAAAATTGCTACTTTTTCAGCACCAAAACGATCGATACGAACCGGACTACCTGACTTGCTTATTTTTGTAGCGTAGGAAGGTTGATTCCATTTTAAACTTTCTTCCAACTCACCAACAATTGTTAAACGTGCTGCCGTCTCAAAAATCAATTCACGAAGGACCAATAACGGTTTTCGATAATCTTCAGGGTACTGTTCAAAAATAGTTGCCACACTTTCATCTATGATTTCTTTCATGTTATCCCTCTTTTACTATTTTCTAATCACCCATCCTCCACAGTGATAATTTGATGGTTTATTGATTAATGCTGTAATTCATGAGTCAGTTACTACCTCCTTATAAACGGTGAGATCAGGAGCAATCCCTTCGGAAATAAGCATTCTTGTCCCTACCTCACTATTTTAACCATCTACATGTCAGCTGAGGTGAAGACTTCTGACACATCATCGTCTTCTTCCAGTTTATCAATCAGTATTTGCAGTTGTTCCTGTTGCTCCTCTTCTAACTCCACTAACGTTTGCGGTACCATCGTCAATTCAGCTTGTGCCAAAGTATAGCCATCTTTCTCTAAGGCATCTCTAACTGTCGTAAAATCTTCTGGAGCTGTATAGATTTCAAACACTTCTTCAGAAGTCTCCAAATCCTCTGCGCCTGCTTCCAGTATATTTTCAAACATCGTATCTTCATCGATAGACAGTCCTGAACGCTCAATTGCAATATACCCTTTGCGATCGAACATGTAACTAACAGAACCCGTTTCACCTAAAGAGCCACCATTTCGAGTAAACGCAACTCGGACATTCGTTGCCGTTCGATTCCGATTATCTGTCAACGCATAGACTAAAATCGCAACTCCTGCAGGGCCATATCCTTCATACGTAATCTCATCATACTGTTCATTTTCCCCTGCGCTGCTGGCTTTTTTGATTGCACGATCAATATTATCATTAGGCATATTAGCTGCTTTCGCCTTATCCATAACCAGTCTTAACGCAGCATTGGTTGCTGGATCAGCACCACCTGCTTTTGCTGCCATATAAATTTCTCTTGATAATTTTTGGAAAATCTTACCCCGTTTTGCATCTTGTGCATTTTTACGGCCTTGAATATTTTTCCATTTACTGTGACCTGCCATTGTCTGTTCCTCCTCATCAAAAAGTTGAAAGAGCTTGTCCAGTATTATCAGGAAAATAGGAAAAAATAACTGCGGTGTTCTCCGTCTCAATTATTTTTATCTTTTTCCCAAAAGACTAGCTCTTAAAGCTAAATAATCCTAGAATACTTATTCACCTTCTATTTTACTATGCTTCTATATAGTTGCAACCTTTACTCTTGTTTTAAAGCAGATTGCCGTAAAAAAGGGTGTGGAACAAAAAGTAAAAATCACTTTTGTTCCACACCCAAAATGCGAATAAACGGCGGGAGCAGAAGCAATCCCTTTGGAAATAAGCTGAACTTCACAAAAATTTGAAGATCAATTTTCGTACATTCCTTCTTATTTCTCGAGATTAAAAACTCTTGTCCCAACCGCTTTCTTTTCGTTTTAATCTATCACATCTAATCGGACATCCACATCACGAAATCTAACTACTTCTCCATCTTTAAATGGAATTGTACGTTCTTCTTGTTTGCCACTCAGTAATTGAATATTGATACAGCCCGTATCTGAAAAAATACGGTAGGCTACCATTCCTAGTTCAGGTAATGTTGCGGTATCTCTTGTCTGACTTTTATGGATACTCATAATTTCCATGATTCATCACTCCCCTTTGTTATTATAAAAGGGATTCTTTTAAATTAGGCTATCTTCTACATAAGAATTCTTTCATTTCACCATAATAATGGCTTTATTTTCTCTGGCAGTTCTTGTTTTTCGATTTCTTCCCACCCTAAAACTTTCTGACCTTTAACCGTTAATTTAAGAAACTTGTTTGGTTCTAATGCCTTTCCAAATGAAATATACTCTACTTTTCGTTTCTCCCCTTTGTTGGTATAGCACGTTTGAACATATGCAAAATTTTCTATTTTAGTCACTGCATCGGGGTATTTGTACTTATAATTTTCAGTTGTCCTAGTATAAAGCGTTGCAATTTTGACTAACGGATTGAATTGATCGATAATAGTTGCAACAGTTGAGGTGTTATTGCAAGTATAGAGTCTAAGCCCGATCACACTGATTGCTATAGTCAGAATTATCGCTAGTACCGATTGACAGAATTGTTTCATTAGGTGCCCCTCACTTCTCTTCGTCTAATCCCATATACTCTCCTTATAATAGATTTTTTTCTGTCTATCTACATCCACCTAGAGACTGATATTGCATCAAATCAACAAAAAAATGAAGCAAGTAGCTGATTATCACAGCCTTACTTCATTTATTTTTTTAACACGATTACATTATCTATCTTTACGCTTGTTTCTATCAAATCTATTTTTTTCTCAATTTTTTAATCCCAATTACGAGCAAACAAAGAACAACCGCTGTAAGGGCTCCGATAGAATCCAACATCACATCCTGAAATAGGGGGGTACGTCCGCCTGTCATCATTTGATGGTATTCATCTAACCCAGCGTATCCTGTTGCTGCAAGCCATGCAACAACACCGATTAAAAGTGGTTGTTTGAGTTTCATATTTAAGCCAATAAACCAACTACCACCTAATAAAAAGTATGTCCCAAAATGAGCTCCTTTACGAATGAAGAACTCCACAAATTTCGCATACCCTCTTGCTTGAATACTTACTTCGCTTCCTGCATAACTAAACGAAATCCCTTTTAATTGCTCTTTAAATGGATGATTGCTCAACATATTATCTAGTAAGCCTACTTGTGATTGCTGTTCATACGTTTGAGAAGAACTGTAAAATAAAACAGCCATGATCACAAAGGCCATAACTATATAAAAATTACTATTTCTTAATTGTTTTTTCAATTTGTCACCTCGTTTCAGTTACTTTCATTATAGTAGCTTTTCTAAATAAAATAAACAATCGCTCAATCTTTTTTTCTTATGATATACTAGAAGAAACAGAATTAAGAAAGAAGGAATTGGATATGACCTACTCGCTCGTTTGGGATTTAGATAGTATTTTCCCTGGAGGTAGCCACTCGACACAATTAGAACAACGCTTAACAGAATTGAAAGAGCAAAGTAAAACCTATCACCAGTTGATTGAACAATGGACACCTGAAAATGATGCAGATTACCAAGAATTACAACAAATTTTAACTTTACAAGGAACTATTTCTGATGGTTTTTCACAGTGTAATAGTTTTATCAATGCATTATCATCTGCTGATACAAAGGATAAAAAAGCAAAAATCTTATCTGGTGATCTTTTTTCTTTATTACCAGCTATCCAATTAGCAGAAACTATTTTCACGAAAAAATTGACAGAAATTTCTGATGAGCATTGGCAAACTGTTACAGCTTTGCCAGCATTTGAATCCATTGCGTTTCGTTTAAATGAAATTCGTCGCGATGGCATGCAATTATTAACTGAACAAGAGGAAAACATCATTAACACTTTGTCGTTAGATGGACTAAATGCTTGGAGTAGCCACTATGATACCATTGTAGCAAGTATTTTGATTCCATTTAAAGAGGGCGATAACACTACTATGCTTTCAGCTGGGCAAGCTTTTAACCGAATGATGAGTGATCCTAACCCAGAAGTACGTGCAGAATTGTTTAATTCCTGGGAAAAAGCTTGGAGCGACAAAGCGCCATTATTAGCAGATACCTTAAATCATTTGGATGGATTCCGTTTAAGTGACTATAAACTTCACGGTGTGAGCGACTTCTTAGAAAAACCGTTAAACTATAACCGTATGCAAAAAGAAACACTCGATGTTATGTGGGCAACGATTCAAAAGAATAAACAACCCTTTATCGATTTCCTGACCCGCAAGGCACAATTGTTTGGAAAAGAAAAAATGGACTGGCAAGACCAAGATGCTCCAATTATTTTAGGCGATTTACAAGAAAAAACGTATAGTTTTAACGAAGCTGCTGATTTTATTTTAGAAAACTTTGAAAAATTCAGTCCCAAAATGGCAACATTTGCTAAAGGTGCTTTCGAAAAAAGTTGGATTGAAGCGGAAGATCGTCCAGATAAACGCCCTGGTGGCTATTGTACTGAACTTCCTGAATCCCAAGAATCTAGAATTTTTATGACATTCGGAAATTCAATCAATGAAGTTGCTACGTTAGCTCATGAATTAGGCCATGCGTTCCATAGCAGCGTGATGTGGGACCTGCCAAGTCTTGATCGGGAATATGCAATGAACGTTGCAGAGACAGCTAGTACATTCGCAGAATTGATTGTTGCTGATGCAACACTTAAAGAAGCCAAGACTCCTGAAGAAAAGATCAACTTATTAGACACTAAAATGCAAAATGCTATTGCAATGTTTATGAACATCCACTCTCGTTTTATTTTTGAAAATAGCTTTTATGAAGCTCGTCAAAAAGGATTGCTTAGTGAAGATGAAATAACTGAATTGATGCTTGAAGCGCAAAAAGAAAGTTATCAAGATAGTTTAGGGACCTATCATCCTCATTTTTGGGCAAGTAAACTGCATTTCTTTATTGATGATGTACCGTTTTACAATTTCCCTTACACCTTTGGTTACCTGTTCAGCATGGGAATTTACGCCTATGCAAATAAACAAGGTAGTGATTTTGAAGATCAGTACATTGCTTTACTTCGCGATACAGCCTCAATGACTTCAGAGGATTTAGCTAAAAAACATCTTGGGGTTGATTTAACACAACCTGATTTCTGGCAAGCTGGAATCGACCAAGTGTTAAAAGATGTGAATGAATTTATGGAATTGACAGAAGGATATATTAACTAGTGTTGAGAAGCGTCCACGTAATTTCGTTGACGCTTCTTTTTGACTGGTATACAAAAAAAAGAGCCAGACATGAGTCTGGCTCTTACATTTGATTACATACGTACAGCGAAACTTGGTGTAAATGAACCAACATTGCTGTATTCAACACCTGTACTTTCGTTACCAGCGTGGATATAACCGCCACCACCTGTAGCAATCGCTACGTGGTAAGAAGCACCTGGGCTACCCCAGAAGTATAAGTCTCCAGCTTGAGCTTCGCCTACAGAAATACGAGTACCAGCACTTTCTTGTGCAACTGTATAACCACCGACATTACGGCCAGTTGAGTTCATAAATGCGTAGTAGACTAAACCAGAACAGTCAAAACTTCCTGGTCCTTTAGCACCCCAAACATATGGTTTACCAACTTGTGCTGCTGCAACAGAGATTGCAGATCCGCCAGTTGATGGTTGCAAATCTGGTTTTTCTGGTTCTGGATCAGGTACTACAGGTTCTGGCTGTGGAGTTGGCGTAACTGATCCGCTGCCTCCGCCATTATTAGTAGGAGGTGTTACAACACCTGAATTATTATTTTCTGTTGAACTACCAGTTGTTGATTCTTCAGTAGAAGAATTCGTCGTAGCTGGTTTCGTTTCCTTGACTGCTGCCGCTTCTTTAGCTGCCTTTTTAGCATTCGCTGCTACTACTTTTTCTTGTTCAGCAATACGTGCTTGTTCAGCAAGTGCCGCTTCTTTTTCTTTCACTAATCCAGCTTTTTGATCTTCAGCAGTTGCTCTTTCAGCAGCTAATGTTGTTTGTAATACATTCAAATCAGCTTCTGCTTTAACCAAATCACCTTTTTGCGCTTCAAGTTCTACTTGATTATCTTGTAATTCTTGTAATTTTTCTTCATTCTCAGTTTTCTTTGTTTCTACGGCTTTTTTATCTTCTTGTTGTTGTTTTACTAAGTCATTATTTGCATTAACAATTGTAGACATTGCAGTTACACGCGTAATGGCATCAGAAACTGATTTTGCATTCAATAATGCATCCATGTAGCTTGTGCTGTTTCCGTTAACTTGTACGTCACGCGCTTGGTTTTGGATAGCCACTTCACGTTTTTCGATACGTTTTGTTAATTGCTTGATTTCATTTGCTAAGTTAGTAGAGGTTTTTCTTAATTTGCCTTGTTCAGCTAGTAAAATTTCTGCTTTTTCATTAATAGAAGCTACTTGACTTTGTACTGCAGCCACTTGGCTCTGAGCATCAGCTTCTTGAGATTTCAATCCTGAAATTGCTTGATCTTTTTGTTGGATTTTAGAGTCCACTTCATCTGCTAATGAAATCATTGGTGCTGCTACAGATGTAAGGGCTAATGAGCAAATCATTAGTAATGGTAATACACTTTTCTTCACAATTCATTCCTCCGACTTTTCGCTTATAATAAATTCGTTTAGTGTTTGAGTAATTTTCATTCTTATTATTGACAACGAAATCATTGTATCATAGTCACATGTCATACAGATAAAATTAATGTTACAGGAGTATTTCATTTTTGAAAGTTAAAAATGACAGCGACTATTCTCTAGTTATAATCCGTAAATATCGCATTAAACAGGGCTTTTGATTCGGTATTATAGAATAAACTATTTTGTAATTGATTGAGGGTAATTCAAAAAAACGATCCATTCTTTTTCTCAACACTTCATTCGAGAATATATTACAATTATTCCCCGTTAGCAAAACAAATCTATTTTGCTAGCGGGGATCGAATTTTTGTTTTTAAATTATCCTGGGAAACGCCATACAACAGCTCTAAAGTTTGCTGCATATGGACTTGGTGTCCAACCTGTAGTTGTTGACACATAACCAGAGCCAGCTGGATTGTTTGATTCAACGATTTGAACTGAACTACCGTTAACACCAACGACTAAGACTGTATGAACGCCATCTAACCAAGCATCCGGACTAAGAGCGTTTTCGTATTGAACCACATCTCCAACTTGGACATCAGACCAAGATACTTGTACCGCTCCTGATTGTGTATAGCCACTGTGTGGACCACCTGGTGTGAATCTAATGCCTGCTGCATTTAACCAATTTTGTACAGCCACAATACACTCACCACTTTGACCCCAGCCTGTAGGATTTGTCTGTCCAACAGCATTTAAAGCGATTTGCGCAGCTCTTTTCTTCGCCTCTGATACTTTACCAGTACCAATGCTACTACCACCAGTATTTTCACTAGTTTTTTCTGAAACTGGTATTGTTGGTGCTTCAGTTGTGGTTCCATTTTCTTCTACAACATTTGTTCTCGCAAGTCCAGGATTTGCTGCCTGTGCTTCTGCCAATTTTTTAGCAGCTTCAGCCTCCGCTTTTCTTTGTGCTTCAGCTTGTTTTGCTTGTTTCGCTTGTTCTTCTTTTAATTTCTTTTGGGCTGCTGCTTTTTGTTCAACATACTCAGATTTTTTATTTTCTTCTGTTGAGCGTTGTGCTTCTAATTCATTTTTAGCAATTTCTTGTTCAATCTTCAAGGTATTAAGAGACGCTTGTTTTTCATTTAATTCTTTTGCTGACGTTTCTAAAACAGAAATTTGTGATTCTACTGTTTTTGTCTTTTTTTCTACATCTTCTTTATCAGAGGTTTGTTGTTCCAGTAAATCATTATTTGCATTAACTAATGTTGTGATTCCTTGAACACGGCTGATTGCATCTGAAATAGAATCAGAATTGATGATTACGTCTAAATAACTAGTACTTGTTCCACTTACTTGAACATCACGCGCTTGATTACGCATTTGCACTTCTCTTTTTTGAATACGAACGTTCAAATCAGAAATTTCGCCATATAATTTTGTGATTTCTGTTTTAAGTTTTTTTCTCTTTGCTGTTAATTCATCAATTTTAGTCGCAGTAGTTAGCATATCTGATTCGATTGCTGCTAATTTAGTCGCAGCCTCTGATTCTTGTGTTTTTAATCCGTTGATGATTTCATTTTGTTGTTCAATCTTTGTATCGTAGTCATCTGCAACTGCCGCCATCGGCAAAACAGCTGAGGTAAGGGTAACTGAACATACCATCAATGCTGATATTATACTTTTTTTCACTAGTTGATTCCTCCGGTATTCGCTTTAGGTATTTATAATTTATACGTACAATTTCGTTTTATCTTAAATTGGCAACGATGTAATTGTAACATAGCAGTATGACATACAGATAAAAGGGATATTACAAAATTGTTTCATGCAACACATTTAAATAACGATCGATATTTTATTCTGCTGTCGAAAAATTGGTACTCAAGCACTCTCAATCTTAATAGAATCACCTTTCAAGCATAGGAAAAAGAGACTATTCATTAGCGAATAATCTCTTTAGCGGATAAGAAAAAATAACAAAAATTAACATATTAAACAGCAATGTTGGCCCTAAAACCTTCGTGATAAATAATAGAGGCGCTACAGTTGATATGTGGAAAATAACTTGTAGTCCTACTGCAATCAATTCATATGTCGTTACAAAAATAATCATTCCAAAAAATGCTGTCAGTAAATTTGTATGAACCACTCGTTGAAATCGGTACATCATCATCACTGTGGCCGTTAGTGCAACAGTGTAAATACCGATGATTCCAATATAATAACTATCACAAATCATCCCTAAGACCACCGCTGTAATGACCAAATAGCGTTTAGAGAGATTAGGTATTGCCATTAAAAATGCCAGCAACAAGAAATGAGCATTGGCAAAATAGACGTTATCCGTTAAATTCCGCGCACCTTGAGTCAATTGACCATCAATCAGCATCAGTAAAAAGAAAACCACTGGCGCATAGTATTTAACATTTTCTTTTCGGATTACTTGCATCTTACTCCCCCGCTCCAGCTAGTCTCTTAATGATTGTTACAACGGGGATATTATACATTTCGGCGTACGGCTTAACGTAAACTTCTCGATCCAAGCCGTAACTGTCTGGTTTAACTTTTTGTACAACACCGACTGGGAGATTTGCAGGAGAATTTTGTCCTAGTCCAGACGTTTGAACAATATCGCCTTCTTTGATATCCATATCGCCTACCAATTGGCTAACGATCAATGTATTTTCCTTATCATTGTAATCTTTTAGAAGACCATATGAATCTCCTTTTTCAGAATTGATTTGGACTGGAAAATGATTGGAATTTTGATTTTTCGATGTTAATAGTTCAACTTTAGACGTCGTTGCATTTACTTCAACCACACGACCAATCAGTCCTTTTTGCGCTAAGACAGCCATATTTGGTTCGATGCCGTCATTGGAGCCTCGATCGACAATCAATAAGTCTTGCCACATATCAGGAGAGCGGGACACAACTGTTGCTGTTACTTTCTCGTAATTCCCTAATGTCTCATTCAAGGCTAATTCTTTTTTTAAAGTTTCGTTTTCTTTTTTTAAGTTGTCATTTTGGATAGAGAGTTCTCCATACCCGTCGATTCTTTCTTTTAAGCGTTCATTTTCATCGTACGTATTGAACAGTGTAGTAATTGATGAAATACCGCTGCTGATTGCTTTACCTGGAAACGAAATAACTTTATCAACGAACCCTACGCTATCATTGACTGCTGATTGACCAAGATTCGTCTTCCCACTGTTAGTTCTATGTGCTGCGGTCAAACTAATAATCGTAACCACAATGATCACTATGATCAGTGTGATAATTATATTTTTATTTGGATTAAATTTTTTCACATCGACACCCCGAATAATCTTTAGACTGATAGAAATAATTTTACCACTAATTAGAGGCAAACAAAAGAGCTGTGGTGCGTCTTTACATTTTTTTATTAAATAAAGTTATTTTTACAAAAAAACAGAGTAGGCTAAACGCCATACTCTGCTTTAATAAACTCTAAATCAAAAGCAAACTTCTGTTGCTTATTTTTCTTTATTTTCTTCCGTCAATAACGCTTTACGTGAAACATTCACACGACCTTGTTTATCGATTTCAGTCACTTTTACAAGCACTTCATCGCCAAGTTTTACGATATCTTCAACGTTATTTACACGTTCGTTTGCTAATTGAGAAATATGAACGAGTCCATCTTTACCTTTAATCAAGTTAACAAATGCGCCGAATTTTTCGATACGAACAACTTTACCAAGGTAAACTTGTCCAACTTCAACTTCTTTTGTCAACTCTTCAATGATCTTGATGGCTTTTTTGATCATATCTGCATCAGCAGAAGCAATACTTACATTACCTTCTTGATCGATATCGATCTTCACGCCAGTTTCATCAATGATTCCGTTAATCGTTTCTCCACCTTTACCAATAACATCTTTGATTTTAGCTGGAGCGATTTGGATCATTTCGATCTTAGGTGCATACTTGCTTAACTCTGGACGAGGTTCAGCCAATGTTGATGTCAATTCAGCAAGAATTTCCATACGGGCTTTTTTCGCTTGAGTCAATGCTTCTGTCAAGATTTGTTCAGTGATTCCTTGGATTTTGATATCCATTTGTAGTGCCGTGATTCCGTCTTTTGTTCCAGCAACTTTAAAGTCCATGTCGCCTAGGTGATCTTCTAAACCTTGGATATCTGTTAAAATCGTATAGTTTTCGCCATCGCTGACAAGCCCCATTGCGATTCCAGCTACTGGTGATTTAATTGGTACACCAGCATCCATCAATGCTAAGATGCCCGCACAAATACTTGCTTGTGAAGAAGAACCATTTGATTCTAAAACTTCTGATACCACACGGATCATGTAAGGGAAATCCGCTTCACTTGGAATCACTTGCGCCATCGCACGTTCGCCTAAGGCACCGTGACCGATTTCACGACGACCAGGGGAGCCTGCACGACCTGTTGAACCAACAGAGAATTGCGGGAAGTTATAATGATGAATGAAACGTTTGCTATCTTCTACACCTAAACCATCGATGATTTGATGTTCGCCAAGCGGTGCTAACGTTACGACAGACAAGGCTTGGGTTTGTCCACGAGTGAATAATCCAGAACCATGAACGCGTGGTAAAATACCAACTTCTGACGCCAATGGACGGATTTCGTCTAATTTACGACCATCAGGACGGATTTTATCAATCGTGATCAATTCACGAACTACGTCTTTTTCTAGATCTTCTGCGATTTGTTTAACTTCTTTCGCCACTTGCGCTTCTTCTTCGTGACCAGCAAATTTTTCAGCATACGCTTCTTTTAATTGATCTTTGATCGCATCGATGTTGACTTCACGAGCAAGTTTTTCTTCGGTCATAACGGCTTCTTTCATTGAAGCATAGTAAGCCGCGAAGATTTCTTTTTTCAAGTCAGCATCTACTTGTAATAATTTGATTTCCATTTTTTCTTTACCGACAGCGGCAACGATTTCTTCTTGGAAAGCAACTAATTCTTTGATTGCGTCAAAACCGAAAAGTAACGCACCAAGCATATCTTCTTCAGATACTTCTTTGGCACCACTTTCAACCATGTTGATTGCTTTTTTCGTTCCAGCAACGGTTAATTCGATATCTGTTTTTTCAGATTGTTCGACTGTTGGATTCAATACATATTCGCCATCGACACGACCAACATCAACACCTGCGATTGGTCCGTCAAAAGGAATATCTGAAATTGCTAAAGCTAGAGATGAACCAAACATTGCCGCCATTTCTGGTGTGCAATCTTGTTCAACACTCATAACAGTATTTGTAATTTGAACTTCATTACGGAAACCTTCCGCAAACATCGGACGGATTGGACGGTCAATTAAACGAGCCGTTAATGTTGCGCGTTCACTTGGACGACCTTCACGTTTGATAAATCCACCTGGAATCTTTCCTACAGAGTACATTTTTTCTTCATAGTTGACTGTCAATGGAAAGAAATCAAAATCTCTCGCATCTTTTGAGGCAACTGCCGCACTTAGCACTACTGTATCTCCATAACGAACTAATACTGCGCCGTTTGCTTGTTTCGCTAATTGGCCAACTTCAACCTGTAAAGGGCGTCCACCCCAAGTTGTTTTAAACACTTGTTTTTCTGACATGTATCTTTTCTCCTTTGATTCTTCGGAAAAGTTAGACTGCTACTAAACAAATGAAAAGATTCAAACGAATTGAGTCCTTTTATTTGGTTAGTAGATTTATTCAAACTTTCCAAAGATGATTATTTTTTAGTATTTTAAGGATACCGAACCTTTGCTTTTAAATAAGCTAAAAAGCGAGGTTCGTTACGAATCTCGCTTTTCCTTTTTTGATTAACGACGTAATCCTAAACGTTCGATCAATACGCGGTAACGTTGGATGTCAGTCTTACGTAGGTAAGCTAACAAGTTACGACGGTGACCAATTTTTTTCATTAGTCCACGGTAAGAATGGTGATCTTTTTTGTGAACGCGAGCGTGCTCATTCAAGTGATTGATATCAGCAGTTAATACAGCAATCTGTACTTCTGGTGAACCAGTATCTCCTTCATGACGAGCGTATTCGCTAATGATTTCGTTTTTCTTTTCTTTTGACATTGCCATGTTTTTCACCTCTTCTTTAGTAGTCATCTTCTTACTGAGTAATGCGTTGGTGATTCGCACAACCAAGTAAAAGACGGTATGATTTCATACAGGTATACTTTACAGGAAAGTTGTTTCTTAGTCAATAATTACTAGTCAATTCTAGTTAGAAATAATTATTTGGTTTGTTCTCTTACGTATGTTCCAGGTTGTGAACCATCGTAGTTTTGGGTAAATTCTGCTGTTGTGGCATAGGTTATGACAGAAGTTTCCCCTTCGTTTGGTTGAATCCAACGTCCCGAGTATGGTGCTTTGACATTTTCAACCATTCCTGTTTCCCCTTTAAAATGAAACTCTTTCCCCAATGTCAATTCTTCTAGATATTTTGGAAACATATTAGCCATATATCTCACATTACTGGTGTTCCAATTGGATACATCTAGTTTCGTTATTCCAGTCGAATAGAACATTTGACTCATTAATTTCACTTTGGATGTGTCCCATTTGGACACATCTAATGCCTTCAACTTTAATGCATTCGTAAACATATCCGTCATATTTTCTGTGTTACTTGTATTCCAGTTTGATACATCTAAACTCGTTAACTTCTTTGCATGCTTGAACATATTTGTCATTGTGGTTACTTGGCTTGTATTCCACTTTGACACATCTAGCCCATTCAACTCTTGAGCATCATTAAACATAGAATACATCGTAGTCACTTGACCTGTATCCCAGTTGGATACATTCAACTCACTCAACTTCCGAACATTATCAAACATATTGGTCATCTTAGTCACTCGACTGGTATTCCAGTTGGACACATCTACTTTGGTTAACTCTTTTGTATAGTAAAACATGGAGCTCATATTTGTTGTTCTGGCGGTATCTAGATAGTTACCACCTTCAATACTCTCCAGTTCAGATAAATGTGAGAATAGATGACTGGCATTCTCTCCTAATTTTACAGGTTTAGTGAAGATTATTTTCTTAATCTTCTTTCCATCCAACCGCTTTTGAGATTCAATGTGTGATCGGATACTATAACTATAATTGGTTTCTGGAAACTCACCTGCACCAAATTCTATGGTCTGCGTTGTTTCATCCCAGGTCCATGGAGTTGTCCAAAATGTGGTGCTATTTTTCTCCCGCTTATAGATGCCCTCGTGCGTGCCATCATAGTTTCCAACAAACTCTTTAATACTTGAATATGTCACATCCGGTCCGACCCAACGTCCCGAGTATGGTGCTTTGACATTTTCAACCATTCCTGTTTCCCCTTTAAAATGAAATTCTTTCCCCAATGTCAATTCTTCTAGATATTTCGGAAACACATTAGCCATATATTCCACATTACTAGTGTTCCAATTGGATACATCTAGTTTCGTTATTCCAGTTGAATAGAACATTTGACTCATTAATTTCACTTTGGTTGTGTCCCACTTGGACACATCTAATGCCTTCAACTTTAATGCATTCGTAAACATATCCGTCATATTTTCTGTGTTACTTGTATTCCAGCTTGATACATCTAGACTCGTTAACTTCTTTGCATGCTTGAACATATTTGTCATTGCGGTTACTTGGCTTGTATTCCAATCTGACACATCTAGACTATTCAACTCTTGAGCATCATTAAACATAAAATACATCGTAGTCACTTGACCTGTATCCCAGTTGGATACATCTACTTTGGTTAGCTTTTTTGCGTTCTCAAACATGGAACTCATGTCTGTTGTTCGTGTGGTGTCCAGATAGTTGCCTCCTTCAATACTTTCCAATTCAGATAAATATGAAAATAGATGACGTGCGCTATTCCCTAATTTTACAGGTTTAGTGAACACTATTTTCTTAATCTTCTTTCCGTTCAACCGCTTTTGAGATTCAATATGTGATCGGATACTATAATTAAAATGTGATTCTGGAAATTCACCTTCACCGAATTCCACAGTCTGCGTTACATCATTCCATGTCCACGGAACAGTCCCGAAAGTTCCTTTTCCATCTCCAACACGAACTTGACACTCCGCTGTTTTCTGCCCCTCTTCTGAAACAGCTGTAATAGTTATATTTCCGGCTTTTTTAGCTTTTATAACGCCAGTATCAGAAACGCTAGCAATTGAATCATCGGAACTTTTCCAGATAATTTTGGAATTTGTTGCATTTTCTGGTGAAATAGTTGCGTTTACTGTTGTTTCATCGCCTACATTCAATGTTATATCTGTCAGGTCAAGTTGAATAGTTTCTATTGCTACTTTCTTCTCAGTCGTGTAGGCATTTAACCATACATTCGCAGGATTATCCGTCGCTTCTCCTCCAGACATATCCTTCCAGTCCATTTCGTCCTTCATACCATCTGTGCTAACAAATGAACGTCCCTTTTCTAAATGTGGTGTTTCATCTTGATTTGATTCTTTAATCCTCTGCATTCTTAATTGAAAATAAGGAACATCATCTGGATATATATATTTAACAATAATTGTGTATTCTTGGTTGGGAGGGATTTTTTGAGTCGGTACTTTTACTGTTTCAACTCCTCCAAACTCTTTAATACCTTCACCTATTTTGGTCATATCTTTGTAGTTAAAAATTTTCTCATCATGTTTGATTTCTCTATTCAAATAATATAATTCATACTTTATATTATTCTGACTTGTGTATAATGAAATTGCTTTTAGTTCTTCTTCACTTTTTCTAGTTTGAAATACATTACCCAAAAATAGTTCTTTAAAATGCAAATAATAATTCAGTATATCGCCTTGAAGTCCATTCACATATTTATGATTAAAATCATATTCTTTTTTCTCTGTATTTACAGCTACATTAACGGAAGACTGTAGATAAACATCTTCATAACTCATATAGAAATACCCTTTAATATGACTGTATGGTCCCCAAGAACCTTTCATCTTAAATGCACCATTATTTTGTGGTTTTTTTGTAAAGTTTTCTTTCGAATAGTTATCATCCCAACCAACAATCACAATGTTATGATTTGATGTTGCCCATTCTCCACCACGATTTGGCACCACCCCTTGTTTGATATCTTCAATCGGTACATATGAAGCATGTGTTTGTTGATTATAATAATCAGGACTATGTGTGTAGTTGGTATCGTAATGAAAAGTTGTTGCACCATATTCATAAATCATTGATTTTATATCATTTACTTTCTTCTTACGCTCTTCTTCCGTTCCTTTACTATAACTTACGCCTCGAAGCATGGCTATTTTGTCTGCATACATCGGAATTTGTTGCTCTTTTATTGCTAAAAAATCTTGACTTAACATAGGTTTTATCTGAAAATCGAATTGCGGTGTTTTCAGTACATCTTCCGTCACTCCCATGTTGTCTAATGCTGCTTGTTCTAATAATATCTCTGTGTTCCCAGTACCATTCAATTGTCTGCCTTGTGCAAATGGATTGATTTTGTCCGTAAAAGCATTAGTTGCATAAAAATAATTGAAATAGTTTGGAGAAACAGTATAGTCTACCCCAAAATTTTTTTTCAATGAAATTGTTAATATATCTGCTCCTGAATATGCCCAACATAGTTCAACATTTCCCTGATTCCTTACAGGTGTCCCAAAACCTCCATCGTTGAAATCAAATTTTTCTGGTAAAGTCTGCCTTTGCGTTATTTGTTGTTTCGACTGTATCTCCGGATTTGGTATTTCCATTTGCAGGCCTGTTTCTGGATCTGCTGGAAAAAACTCTACTTCCTTCATTTCATCAGCATGTACTCTATTTGGAAACAGCAATGCCAGCCCAACGCCTAACCCCCATAATATTTTTTTCATTTTATTCCCCTTTTTTATTTTTTTATTTCGTATCATAAAAAAAACACACAAAGTATTTTCATTTCATTCGATTTACACTCTAAAAAGCACTCCATTACGATTTACCTGGTGTTTTTTATCGTTATAAAATCGAAGATCCCACTCAACACTTCCTTTATATTCACTTCATATTTCTTTTTGATACTATGTTATTTTAACATAATTTTATATTTTAAAAATACATTTATTTCATTTCGTTTATTAAACCTACGTTTATTATTCTAACTTTTTTCTATAGCATGATGCGTATTTTATGTAGTAATTTTGAAATCCAAAATATTTAGTTACTCTGTCCACTAAACTTTCTTCATTTTCGTTCACGTACTTACATTATTCAAAACTTTATTTTTTCAGAATAGTAAAGAGGCTGGAACAGAAGCGTTTAATCCCGATAAAGTAAGAAGGAATTGCTTCTGCTCCCACCGTTTATTCGCATTTAGGGTGTGAAACAAAAGTTATTTTTACTTTTGTTCCACACCCTTAGAGATTTCTATTCAGCTTTTGAGCTAATCAATGCAATTTGACATAAAACCAAACACTCTATCTTGGCCAGTACTTCTGCTGAACTTTCTGCTTTTTTAATTCTCTCTTTATAAAATCATAATTCGGTATTCGCCTTGACCTAACAAAGATTTAATTTCGATATAGTAAGTCATTCCTTCGATTAAACTCAATTGATTTTTTTGAACGCCAATATTATCATGAAGAATTTCCCCTGCTTCATCCGTCACAGTTAGCCAACAAAACCAATCGCTGTATGCTGGAACAGCTAACACTTGGTAGTTCCTTGTACGACTTGCAACAAATTTATGGTATTTTTTTTCTGATGCTTGGTTAATTTTTCCAAGACTCATCCCATAATCTGGAATTGACAATGCGCTTTCTGGTCTACTTCCTTTTTCACCTACAATGACTTTCATGAACGCTACGCGTTTGTTGTCTTCTGTTATTACAAAGATAGTGGCTATTCCTACTTTTTTAGCAGTAATTTTCCCTTGTTTATCTACTGTAGCGACACTAGTATCTACGCTCCCCCACTCAACAGTTTGATTCGTAGCATTACTTGGAGCGATAGTTGCCTTTGCTTCCATTTGCTGGTCGACTTCAAGGAATAGTTCTTTATCGAGACTAACATCTGTAACACTAATAAAGACTGATTTAACAGTTAGTTCAGTTACAGCGGTTTTCTTGCCATCTTCAGTTGTGGCTGTGATGGTTGCTATTCCAGCTTTAATTGCTTTGACCTTGCCTTCTGCGGTCACTGTCGCAACAGACTCATCACTGCTACTCCATGTTATTTTTTTATTCGTCGCATTTGTAGGTGTAACTGTCGCTGTAATTTGTTCACTTGTATGCTCTTCTAATTCAAGAGCACTTGGATTTAAACTCACTCCGGTTACTTTCACTACTGATGGACGGACTGTAATTTCGCTTGTTGCAGTTTTCTTGCCATCTTCAGTAGTCGCCGTAACAGTGACTTTTCCAGCTTTTTTAGCTTTTGTAATACCTGCATTAGAAACACTAGCAATCGAATCATCTGAACTTTTCCAGTTAATTTTAGTATTTGTTGCATTTCCAGGTAAGATAGTTGCTTTTAATTCGGTTTCTTCTCCTACAGATATTGTTATATTTGTCGGATCAAGTTGAATAGTTTCTATTGCTATTTTTTTCTCGGTCGTGTATGCATTTAACCATACATTGGCAGGCTTACCCGTTGCATCTCCTCCAGACATATCCTTCCAGTCCATTTCGTCCTTCATACCATCTGTGCTAATAAATGAACGTCCCTTTTCTAAATGTGGTGTTTCATCTTTATCTGATTCTTTAATCCTCTGCATTCTTAATTGAAAATAAGGAACATCATCTGGATATATATATTTAACAATAATTGTGTATTCTTGGTTGGGAGGGATTTTTTGAGTCGGTACTTTTACTGTTTCAACTCCTCCAAACTCTTTAATACCTTCACCTATTTTGGTCATATCTTTGTAGTTAAAAATTTTCTCACCATGTTTTATATCGCGATCCAAATAATATAATTCATACTTTATATTGTTCTGACTTGTGTATAATGAAATTGCTTTTAGTTCTTCTTCACTTTTTCTAGTTTGAAATACATTACCCAAAAATAGCTCTTTAGAATGCAGACCATAATTGAGTATGTCACCTTGACCTCCGTTCACATATTTATGATTAAAATCATATTCCTTTTTCTGTGTATCTACAGCTGCATTAAAAGATGACTGCAGGTACACATCTTCATAACTCATATAGAAATATCCTTTATTATGGCTATATGGCCCCCAAGAACCTTTCATCTTAAAGGCACCATTATTTTGCGGTTGTTTTATGAAATTTTCTTTCGAATAGTTATCATCCCAACCAATAATCACAATGTTATGATTTGATGTTGCCCATTCTCCACCATGATTTGGTACTAATCCTTGTTTGATATCTTCAATCGGCACATGCGTAGCATCCGTTTTTTGATTATAATAATCAGAGCTATGAGCGTACTTAGTATCGTAATGAAATGTTGATGCTCCATATTTATAAATCATTGATTTTATGTCTTTTACTTTCTTCTTACGCTCTTCTTCTATTCCTTTACTATAACTTACACCTGGAAGAAAGGCTATTTTGTCAGCATACATTGGAATTTGTTGATTTTTTATCGCTAAAAAGTCTTGACTTAACATAGGTTTTATCAGAAATTTAAATTGAGGTGTTTTTAATACCTCCTCTGTCACTCCCATATTATCTAGCGCTGCTTGTTCTAATAATATCTCTGTGTTCCCAGAGCCATTCAATGGTCTGTTTTGTGCAAATGGATTGATTTTATCTGTAAAAGCATCCGTTGCATAAAAATAATTAAAATAATTTGGAGAAACAACATAATCAACTCCAAACTTTTTTTTCATTGAAATTCTTAGTACATCTGTACCTGAATATGCCCAACATAGTTCCGTATTCCCCTGATCTCGTATAGGCGTTTCAAACCCTCCATCCATAAAATCAAATTTTTCTGGCAATGCTTGTCTTTCTGTTATTTGTTGTTTTGACTGTAGATTAGTATCTGGCACCTCAATTTGTAACCCTGTTTCCGGATCTGCCGGAAAAAACTCTACTTCCTTCGTTTCGTCAGCATGTACTAAATTAGGAAATAGCAAAACAAACCCAACGCTTAACACCCATATCTTGTTCTTCATTTCATTCTTCCTTTCTTATTTTTTTAGTTTATATCATAAAAAATGTATGAACTATGTTTTTTTCTATATCGCATAACAACCTAAAGAATCATTTATTTTACTTTTTTTATGATATTGTATTCAATTTAACATAATTATATAAATTTAAAAACTATTCACACGATAAAAACGAAAAAATATTTTACATTCGATTTATTCACAATTATATTTTTCTGTTTTTTCCACACTCCTTATATGATAAAATAAAGGATAAATAACTTTAATACTTTAGTGTATTGAAAGGAAGAATAGCAATGATTACAATGGATGATATTATCCGTGAAGGAAATCCAACACTCAGAGCAGTGGCTAAAGAAGTTTCTGTGCCGCTTTCTGATGAAGATATCAAATTAGGCGAAGAAATGATGGAATTCTTGCATAATAGTCAAGATCCTATCAAAGCAGAGGAATTAGGATTACGCGGAGGTGTTGGTTTAGCAGCACCTCAGTTAGATATTTCTAAGCGAATCATCGCAGTTCATGTACCAAGCGGTGACTTAGAAAAGCCAGAACCGACATTAAGTGCGGTGATGTATAATCCAAAAATTTTAAGTCATTCTGTTCAAGATGCTTGTCTTGGTGAGGGTGAAGGCTGTTTATCTGTTGACCGTGAGGTTCCAGGTTATGTGGTACGCCACAATAAAATCACGTTATCTTACGTAGATGCAGCGGGTGTCAAACAAAAGATTCGTTTGAAAAATTACGAAGCGATCGTTGTGCAGCATGAAATCGATCATTTGAATGGTGTAATGTTTTATGATCACATCAATCAAGAAAATCCTTATGCGTTGAAAGATGGCGTATTGGTAATCGAATAAAAAAACGATCAAGACAAACATAACTCGTTTGTCTTAATCGTTTTTTTTTTGCTTAAATCGCCTTTAATTCTTTCAATGCTTTCCAAATACCATCATTGTCATTAGTATCTGTCACCATTTTGGCTTCTTTTTGAATATGTGGTAACGCATTGCCCATCGCTACACCGATACCCGCTTCACGTAACATTTCACGATCGTTTTCGCCATCGCCAAATGTAATGATATCGTCACGAGCTATCCCAACTCGCTCAGCTAGATTCAGTAACGTCGCAGCTTTTGATCCGTTCTTAGGTACAATGTCTACACTTTCAGAATGCCAGCGGATAAAACGGAATTTAGAAAATTCTTGGTCAAACAGTCCATCTGCTGAGTGATCATAAAAAGCTAATGCTTGATAAACATCGTTTTCTTTCTGGAAATCCAAATCATACTCAGGCGCTTCAAAATCAATAGACCCCATCGCTTCAACCATTTGTGCCTGACGGTGATGGTTATTTTTTTTCACATCATCCAAGCCAACATAAGCTAAACCAATTTCTCTTTTTTCTACCTCTGCAGCAAAACGATGCAATTCATCTTGATCAAGTAGGTTTTGAAAATACTGTTCGTGATTTAAAAATGCCGCCGCTCCATTGCAAAGAACATAATTAGAAAAATCCAAGTCTATAATAATATCTTTTGCCATAAAACGGCTACGACCTGTCGCAATGGTTACAAGATGTCCTTGTTGTCTCAACATTTTCAATGCTTCTCGTGTACTTTCTAACGGTTGTCTGTCGGTTCCAAGTAATGTTCCATCAATATCAAATGCAAAAAGTTTTCTTCTCATGGCGTAATAACTCGCTCGCTTTCTATGGTTTTGTCAACTATTTCCTGCCTTCTCTAACAGCTAATAGGCTTAATTCGGTTGTCTCGATCAACATTTGGACCAATTGAGGATCAATTTTACTATATTAACCTAAGAACCACAATTGCTTTTTGAATAAAGAACTCATCTGTAGTTTTATCATAAATGATGGCTTTTTTCAATAACACTGTGTTTGTTTTTTCTTTATAGAACAGTTGCAGATTGATGGCAATTCGTCTGTGCCAGAAATCATCTTCTACAAAAAAGCCTCAAAAAGCGGCGACAATGCTGAAATCCCCAAAGGCCAAAAAATTTACGCCAGACGTCCATGCTATCCCACCAAGCTTTGTCGATCACGAACGGTTCGAAACGGTCAACTTCATTCATGCCTTTGCTTTATTTTTACTTCAACTAGCTTTCCACATCAAAAAGGATGGAGCAAAAGCAAATCCTTCTGTCCCATCCCCTACTATTATAATTAATCTAAATAACTTGTATCTGCATTATTCAGCCAAGCATAACCCAAGCCCATTACTAAGCCACCACCGATAAAGTTACCGATCAAAGCAAAGAATAAATTATGTGCTACGCTACCAACTGTCATAGCTGCCATAGTTCCGTGAGAAGCGAAATACGCTAAACTAAACGCCGGGAAGTTGGCTATAACGTGCTCGTACCCTAAGAAAGCAAAGATGAAAATGATAAAAATGATCGCTGCAACTTTACCTGCATCATCTTTCATACGCATACTTACTAACACAGCAGTATTTACCACGATATTTGCAAAAATTGCTTCAACTAAAATTTGTGTCGTTGTTTTCTCTAATTTACCCGCAATTGATGTAAAGAAAAAGCTATCCGCAGGTAAATCTTGGTAAGGAACGGTCAACGAAATCAAGTAGCCAAAAAGAATACCACCGACTAAATTAAAGAAAATACAAGTAAATAAAATTTTCGCTGCAAAAGAGAAGTTAATCTTCTTACGGTAAACGCCAACGGTCATATACAGCATATTCGATGTTCCTAATTCTGCATTCATATAAAGAATCATAACAAGTGACCAGCTGAACATGAACGCATAGAGAATTTTGCCTAAGCCATGGACCATTCCTTCACCTTTGATTGCAATCGCAAAGGCAACCGCCGTTCCTAATGTTAAAAACATACAAGCTAGTATTGCACGAAAAGCATAACGCATAAAACTGCTTTGGAATAAGTTCATTTTTTTACCAATTGATTTGTCGATCTGCTCAAATAATGGCGATACAGGTTTCATTATGTTTCTCCTTTTCAATTTGTTTTCATTTAATATTTTCAAAAACATCCTCTATCATTCTAAAGACCAGCAAGTGTTTTGTCTAGTGCTTTTTCACACAAAGTAACACTTTTTTTCATAGAATAACAAATTAAAGCTAAAAATTCCAAACAAATCAATTAAAAATCCATCTGAAGTAGGATGTTTTTATTTTGGCTGATGGTAAAATAGTAGTAAGATCACTTAATTATTCCAAAGAAGGAGTTGTATGTGAATGAAAGTGAAAACAGTTTTTTTGGGGATACACCATCGTCTAAATGATATTTTGGTATGGTTTTTGAGCAAGGGGGTAGGCTATTATGTATAGATCCGTTGAAAACAATCAACCGCAACAATTAAATCAAAAAATTATTTCTCATTATCGTTCGTTAAAAAGAAGAAATGATATTTTTACGGTCATTTTAGTCTGGATTATTCTATCTTGTGGTTTCCTTTTTACTTTATACTTTGTAACGAATAACCATTATCCAGAAAAGATGGCTTCTTACGACCAACAATTAGTCTCGCTTAAACAAGAACGAGCAGATATTGAGGCAGGAAAAGTAACCGAAACGAAGAAGTCGTTTGATACCATTTTACAAGAAAATCTAGATAACTTAAAAGAGTACCCTACACAGGAAGACAATTACTCTGTTGCTATAGAAGGAACAAATAGTAATCTAGTAATCAACAAAAATAATATATTTGTCTCAGACAATGCAACTATGCTAGATGCTACAGTAAAGAGAAAAATCTATGATTTAAACAAACAATTAGCTGCTAGTACCAATGGGGCTCAATTGGAAGTCGTAACCGTTAGCCAGTTGCCTAACGGTGAAGATATTGAATCTTATGCCAATAAAATTTTCAACCAGCTGGGCATCGGCAACAAAGATGAAAATAACGGGGTCCTGTATTTGATTGCTTTAGATGAACGCGCATTTCGTTTAGAAGTAGGATATGGATTAGAAGGGTTGATCCCTGATGCCGTAGCAGACAATATCATCAATGATGATACAGTCGTTGATGAGTTCAAAGAAGAACAATACGCTACCGCTGTCAATCAAGTGGTGGGTCAAGTTTTTGCATTAATGAATACAAAAACAGCGTTGGTAGATTCTAAAATCAATCAAGTTGAAGAGCAAAAAAGCTCCGCTAAGTTTGCTCATGGAAGTCTATTGCTCTTATTGATCACTACAATAATGGTTAGTTTATTCTTTCTTATCAGAGCAATTCGTGCAAGACAATCTATAAAATCAACTTACAACATGTATCAAGAACAACTAGCCGATTACACTAATGAAATCAATCCAGCTGATACGTCATCACTTCTTGAACAAATAAAACAAACCGATTTATACTATATTATGCTAAGCGGAACCTTCTTAATTTCATCAAGAAGAGGGATACGTCGTGCTATTGCAAGAGGAAGACTATTAAAAAATCCAAAAGCGCAACAAAAAGCATTTGGTCGGATTTTAATTGGAGATACTCTTTATTCAGGCAATGGGGACATTTTAACTACGGCTTATCTAGCGTCCAACTATAATTCTAATAATTGGTCGGATAATGATTCTTCTGGAAGCGGAAGCGGCGGCTCTTCTTGGGGATCTTTTGGGGGAGGCTCGTCTGGTGGTGGCGGTGCTTCTGGCGGATGGTAGTTTATTAGGGATAACTCAATAAAAAGCTTGAGTTATCTCTAGTTTTGCGCTATACTAATCTTTGTGTAAAATAATGCAGCAGAAAAATAATAGACTCGTCAACATTTCATTGCCTTGATAGATGTCTAGCTTCTAAGGCTAAAAAACTCAATGATACGCTGAAAAATCATTGTGACAATACTTGTCGCAACAATTTTCCCTCTTATCACTCGTTTTTTGAACAAGCCTTATCAGCTTTTCTTTTCAGGTTCAACTGCGTAACCCACGGCTGCAAAGGGCGAAGGTTGAAGAATGAACTGAACGAATATGAATTTTTCAGAAGATTATTTTACTCCAAAAAAATTATTTTATTGGAGGAATTTTTAATGTCACGTTATACAGGACCATCATGGAAAATCTCTCGTCGTCTAGGTATCTCTCTATCAGGAACTGGTAAAGAACTAGCACGTCGCCCATACAAACCAGGACAACACGGACCAAACAGCCGTGGTAAAGTTTCTGAATACGGTATGCAATTAACTGAAAAACAAAAATTACGTCATATGTACGGTATGAACGAACGTCAATTCGTTAACTTGTTTATTAAAGCAAGCAAGATCAAAGAAGGTAAACATGGTGTTAACTTCATGATCTTACTAGAACAACGTTTAGACAACGTCGTTTACCGTTTAGGTTTAGCAACTACTCGTCGTCAAGCACGTCAATTGGTTAACCACGGTCACGTGACTGTAGATGGCAAACGCGTAGATATCCCTTCTTACCACGTTGAAGTTGGTCAAGTGATTTCTGTTCGTGAAAAATCTCAAAATGTAGTAACAATCAAAGAAGCTGTTGAAGCTACTGTTGGTCGTCCAGCATTCGTAAGCTTTGACGCTGAAAAATTAGAAGGAAGCTTCACTCGTTTACCAGAACGTGATGAGCTATATCCTGAAATCGACGAAGCTCTTGTCGTTGAATACTACAACCAAAAACTTTAAGATTCGATTTGGAGAAAAGCGTCACAGCTTCTCATACTTTATCGAACTTGCAACCCTTGCTCACGTTGTTGGGCAAGGGTTTTTTGTACAAAAAAACAAAGATGCTTGTATCGCTATCCGCATCTTTGTTTCCTATCTTATTTTTGTTTTTCCAATACGCCGTCTTTCATCACAAATACTTCGTCACAAAATTCAATCAAACGCTGATCGTGGGTCACCATGATTGTCGCTTTATTTTTTTCTTTTGTTTCTCTTGCTAAAATTTTGACAACCTCAAATGCTCTATCTGAGTCTAAACTGGCTGTTGGTTCATCCGCTAAAATGATTGATGGATCATTATATAATGCTCTGGCAATCGCTACTCGCTGACGTTCACCGCCAGAAATTTCATCAGGATATTTTTTCTTTAATTTCTCAATTCCTAACTCTGTTAATAACTTATTGACTTTATCCACATCGGTCTTTTCTTTTTTGACTTTATCGACCAAACGCAGTTGCTTTTCCACAGTTAAAAATGGTACTAAATTGGATGCTTGCAAAATAAACCCTATCTCAGAAAAACGAATCTTTGATCGTGTTTTTTCATTTTCTTTACTAAATGCGTCATTATTGATCTTCACTTCGCCATTTGTAGGTGTTTGTAGGCCGCCAGCAAGCGTTAAAAAGGTACTCTTTCCTGAACCACTCGGTCCGATCACAGCCACAAATTGCCCTTTTTCCACAGAAAAATCTGTGGATTTTAATGCTTCGATCGTTGTATCTCCATCTAAGAACTGTTTATCCACAGATAAAAATTCAATAGCTTTCATTCCATTTCACTCCTTTTCTATCCGATTGCTTTTAATGGATCGATTTTGACAATCGTCCGTACTGAGAACAGTGCTCCTAATACCGCAATAATCAACATTATGCCACCAATCGACAAGAAGAATAGCCAATTCGTTTGAAATGGAACGGCAGTTGGCAACACGAATGAAGTTCCTACTGTTCCAAGTAAGCCGATCGCTATTCCAAATACAGCCAAAACAAATGTCTGAATAATCACAGAAACCGCGATATAAAATCCGGAAATCCCCTGTGCTTTCATGATCCCGAAAATTGTTGCTTTTTGCATTGTTAGAACATAAATAAAGATCCCGATAACAATTGCTGCAATCACAATCAAAAAGCCAATCATAAAGCCAAATGTCAGTACTTGAGCATTATATCCCGGTAGTTTATTAATAAATGTTGCAATACTGTAACGAGTTAATCCGTCCCCTTTTAGATGTACATTTTTTAACGAACCTTCTTTTGCCCGAAAAACAATCGCATTTACACGCGCATTCTCAGAAGTATCTGATTTTTCAAAGCGTATTTGTTGAAAAGCTGCTGTGGATACATATAAAACTGGCGCAACGTTAAATTTAGCATTATCTGTAAAACCAACAACTTTTAGTTTTTTATCGCTGCCTGCTAATTTAATGGTATCACCTAGTTTGACTTCATTTTCTTTTTTCAAACTATTATCCACAACGGTCTCATCTTCATTCGAAAATGCTTTTCCTTCAATAATATTCGGCATCAAAAATTCATCTTTGTTGATCCCAAAAAAACTTGCATTGACTTTTTCTGAGCCTTTTTTATCTAATTGAATCACTGCACCAGTTTGTCCTAATGATGCTTTTTCTTTTGCTTCGACTTCATCTAGTGACTTAATGGGAATCATCGACATATTGATATTCGTATTTGATTCATCCGAAAGTACAATGCCATCCGCCTGCCATTTATCCACAGCCGTTCGATTATCCTCAGCTAAGCCATATGCCAAACCGGTTAAAAAAAAGACTAAATAAGAAATTAAAAACATGACACTAATAATTAGTGCATAACGCAATTTCGAGCGAGTTATTTCATTCCAAGCTAAAAACATAGATTCTCCTCCTCCTTATCAAACGATAAGTTCTATAAAAAAAGTATAGCAAATTTTGGCAATGACAACAAAACATCTGCTTTAATCTTGACTTTAAAAATAAAAGAACACACATTTTTCTAGTTTTCTTCTTATTTCTAAAAATTATTCTGATATACTAAAAGACATAATGAGTAAAAAGGAGTTTGTTCATGAAAAAGAAACACAGTACACTTTATACCGTAATTCAATTTTCATTTATTTTGCTACTTGCGCTTTTTTTGAGGGCTTTTGTTTTGACGCCGGTAGAAGTTGTCGGCATCTCGATGGAGCCAACTTATCATGAATCAGATCGTTTATGGCAGTCTTCTTTTCTGAATCCCAAACGATTTGATGTAGCAACTTTCCCTAGCCCACGAGATGGCAAGCGAATCGTTAAGCGGATTGTAGGTCTGCCGGGCGACACTATTCGGATGGAAAATGATCAATTGTATATCAATGACAAAAAATATGATGAACCCTATTTAGATGAATTTAAGAACGCTTTAACAGATGGTAACCCTTTAACAACTGACTTTACTTTAAAAAATAGCGCGACAGCACCTGCAACAGTTGTTCCTGAAGGAAAATACTTTGTGTTAGGCGATAATCGTCGGAAAACGGATGATAGTCGGTATTTTGGGTTTGTAGATAAAGAAGCGATTGTAGGGGTTGTCTATTTTCGTTATTATCCGTTGAACAAGATTGGAGTACAATAAACTTGTAAAATAAACGCCTGCGCGAAGTTAATTCCCCGTCCCAAAAAGGTTTTCTTATAACCTTTGACAACTAAACAATTGCTTACTACTCAACCTTCCCTCTGTCAGGGGCACGATATCTAAATGTATATGAGGCTTAGCTTCGTCTATATATTCGGTAGCATATGTAATATTCTGTTTCCCACAACGTTCTGAGAAATAATCATGAGGATCTTGAAAGAATGTTTTTGTATCGACAGTCTCGAAAAAAGTTCAATCACTAGTAATGAGCCATTCACCAACGAGCACCGCATCTTCTCTGCCCGCTCATATACTTACTCGCCGAGTGTCAATGATTTCTTGAATTTTCTCTCGATAATTTATTGAGTTTGTATTGACTAAATCGTAATTTAAATACGAGCGGGCAACATCGATATCTTTATTTGGATGATTGGCCATTTCTGGTTGATTAGGTTGAAGAGTCCCACCTAGTTTTTGACATTACCTAACTCCCTGAACGCCTAAAAAGGCAGATATTTTTCGGACTCACTTCCACGTAGAGTATAAACGCACTATATTTTACGGTGTAAAGGCGCTTTCTGCCGAGGGCTGTTAGCTGTTTCCGAAAGGTCGCTCTACCCTCCCAATCTCCAATCAAAAAAAGAATCAGACATTTTTCTGCCTGATCCTTTTTTAGTTATTATAATTTTTTTCGATTTGATAGACAAAAAAATATACATAATGCTGAATGCAAGCAAACTAATAGCAACAACAAGTGATATACAAATAGGGAAATACATAGGTAACCCTATAAAGAAAAAAATCCAACCAGATTCCGGTCCAGTACCAACTCTCTTCATAACGTCAGTATTCACTTGATTAAACCAGAAAATAGTTGAAAGAATTACGCATATATTCAAAAATGAAAGGATAGCGATAGTTATTCGATAATTTTTGAAGTATTTCTTATTCATTTATATCCACATTTCTCCAAAGCTGGCTCCAATTTTGATTCTGTTATAAGTCATATTTTCAGGTTGTTTCTTCTCTCTGATCTATTTTTTCTGTATCTCGTTGATAGATTCGTCTTAGTTCAATCTGTTTATCTTCCACTTTTTGAGTGAAGCGGCGGAAGTCAGATTGAATACTCGTCTGACTTTCTTCCATTTGTCGATAGAACGCTCGTTTATCCCATGAATCATTTTTTGTCAGATAGAGAACTTTATCCATTAACTTTTCTGTGTCTTTTTTGAAATGTTCTACTTCTTCTTCCATCTTTTTCTGCGTTTGTTGAAGGGCTTTTTTTTCCTGTTCATAGCGCTCGGTTGTTTGACGTTGTTTCTTTTTTCGTTCTTCCGGACTCATTCAATTACACCTCTTTTACAGGTGTTTTAAAGGTTGGTTTCGCTAACTGGGTCAAACTCTTTTTCGCAGACGTTGCACTGTTTCCCTGTAAAGCTCCTTCCAACGCTCCTGGAAGGACACTATTACTTTGTTGGTACATGGCTTCTGCCAGTTCATTTAGCGTACTAGTAGACGTTTGTCTGGTTGTGCCTAACCGTGCCTTTTTTGCGGTGATGATTGCTTTTATAGCGATTCGTTCCTGATTTTTGCGTTCTTGCTTTAATTTTAATTGCAAGGCTTTTTCTTCCTCCATACTAAAACTCCTTTGTTACTTCTTCGTGAATATATTTTTCCCTGCATTGCCATCATATTCTTGAATGTTCTTTGCCACAGTCGTTAACGTTTTACTGAATGCAGTCAATTTTTCTTTGTATTTTTTTGCTTCGTTGGTATTGCTTGTCGCCTGTCCACTATCCCATAAATTATTTTTTTTATAAGGAGCAATCAGGGCTTCAACTTCATAGCTTTCTAATGATTGTTGGATTGCTAAGGCACCGTCTCGAATTTCTTGGACGACTAAATCTACTTCATCTTCCGCTTCTTGTTGCTCATTTTTTTGAATCAATACATATTCGTCGCCAACTGTTTTCGCTTTATTTGCGACTTCTTTGGCAAGTTCGCCTCGGAGTTCAATTTTTTTACTCCCAGAAGCTCCACGTATACGCCCTTGTAAACTGGCTACATCTCCTTGCCATTCACTTGCGACTTTAGCATCGGCAACAATTTTGTCATACTCTTTCATAAATTTTTTATATAGATAAAAATCTCCCGAAAGAGCTAATAAAAGTGATTCTGGATTCGAAATACCTGATCCAGTAGTTGCCAATAAGCGATTCATATATTTTTCAATGAGTTGCGATAATTTAATTCCTGCACTAAAAATATACCCATGGTCTTTTAAATTGGCTTCTTTAGGTGTCCCATCTGGATTTAATTGATACTGTCCGAAATCATGACTAGAACCATTTTTACCACCATCAAATGTTGTATTAAAGGATTTTGGCAACAAATAATGTACTTTCCCGATTTCATCCACGCCTTTTTTATTTCGATTTAACATCGAGACAATATCAAACGCATTGACATAATACTCAATTTTACCTTGTTCTTCCAATAATTGAATGTTTTTTTGCGCTTGTTCAGACATTTTATTTATACTTTCCCGAGCATCAGGTCCTTGAAATAAGATCACTTTATCAATTTTACTTATATCATTTTTGGGGAGATTAGCGACAGCTTGAATGGTGACCATTGTTCCTAATGAATGGCCGGTCATCGCCATGGTGGCGTTCGGCGCTTTTGTTCTCATCTCTTCTATTTTTTGGTGCATCGCCTCTGTCGCTAGTTTTGCTTGTGGGATATAGCCATGACCCACTGCGAAGGCAGCATTATTGTTCACCCAATCGTTTAAATTGTTTCCTGCCCATCCTTTTTTTACATCTGCAGAAGCGCCATCACTTCCACGAGTAGTGAAATATGTATGTTTGGTGTCTGTATTTAAAGTAGGGGTATCCGTAACGTAATATGAGTTATACCCTGCTTTTTCATCCGTTAATAACCCTTTTTGGTATTCTTTATCTTTGCCAAAAAACTTCTTTTCAGTCACTGTTTTGACGGTGTTATCCGGTTGTAAATAGACGGAATCAATACTATTACCATGTGCATCTTTTGCATTAGGAAACTCGTATTTAGCATAACCTTCATTTTTTAGCTCTTTATTTTGAACGTTCGTTGGTTTTGCAAACATAAAACCTTCTTCTCTGCCTGTATACGCTCCTTGGGCTAAATCTGCATATATATTAGATTTGTTTTCTAAATTTGCCATAGAATGGTCGCCTCCTAGCTATTCTATTAGTTCAATTTTTTTAGGATTAGAAAGATCGTCTGGAGTAATGTAGATTTCGAATCCATCCAAATTATTGTGATCTTTGTTAAATAGCTCTACTTCAATACTTAATTTTTTTTCTGAAAAAGCCATACTTTGAATTTCTATTACTGAATTCCAATTAAAAACAATCCTGTCCACATTATATTTTTTTAGTTTTACGTATTCACTGTCTTTTTTTATGTACTCAGTCATTTCATCTTCATGTTCTTTGAGAAAAGTAATCTGTTTTTCTTTTTCTGTTGGTTCGGTCATTTTTTGCACTCCTAACACACCTATTATTCCTAAAAGTACGATAATTCCTGTAATTATTCCTAGTTTAACTGCTTTTTTCTTATTCAAACGTTAAACTCCTTTATTAAAAAAAGCATTAGCGCAAGATTTTGCACGAACGCTTTTTTCGTCAATGTATTTACCAAAAGAACTGGCATCTTGTTGGTCACATTGTACCACTGTCTCCGCATATTTGTTTAATTGACTATTAATACTGATAAGTAGTTCTTCCATTTTTTTTCACATTACCTTCTAGCTGATTGTATTGCTCTACGTATGATTGAAACGCTTGTCCTTTCCATTCTTGTGCGATTTGTTGATTCATAGAATTTACTTTACGAATCGCATCTTGAATTTGTTGTTGCGATTGTGTATACACCTTGGCTTGCGATTTTAGTTGTTCAAGTGTGACTGAAATTGCTCCTACTAAATAATTAAATTGTTCACGCAATTAATTATATCGGTCAATATGTATGCTTGTCAATATTTTTTAGAAATAAAATATGATTTAGAGTAATATTTTAAATTCTAATTGAGTATTTTTATTTTTTAAAATGAAATATACTATTTTATTCAATTCATAGATATGGTGGCGTTCGGCGCTTTTGTTCTCATCTCTTCTATTTTTTGGTGCATCGCCTCTGTCGCTAGTTTTGCTTGTGGGATATAGCCATGACCCACTGCGAAGGCAGCATTATTGTTCACCCAATCGTTTAAATTGTTTCCTGCCCACCCTTTTTTTACATCTGCAGAAGCGCCATCACTTCCACGAGTAGTGAAATATGTATGTTTGGTGTCTGTATTTAAAGTAGGGGTATCCGTAACATAATATGAGTTATACCCTGCTTTTCCATCCGTTAATAACCCTTTTTGGTATTCTTTATCTTTGCCAAAAAACTTCTTTTCAGTCACTGTTTTGACGGTGTTATCTGGTTGTAAATAGACGGAATCAATACTATTACCATGTGCATCTTTTGCATCTGGAAAGTTAAATTTTACGGACTCATTTGAATCAATTTTATCTTTCTATTTTTCTAAAAGTGAATTATAAGGAAACGGTCTAGGACGACCTGTATAGGCACTTTGAGCTAGATCTGCATATATATTACTACTATTTTCTAAATCAGCCATTTTTCTCCCCCTTAATATTAGAATATATTGGGTCATTTAAAATCATTAACTCGTTGATATCGCTTAATTTTTCTATATCGGTATCAATTCTAAGTACATACCCTTGATTATCATATTTTGGTTCAGAACTGTTACTGATATCAAACTCAACAGTTAACACAGGACTAGAAAACGCAACACTTTCGTCTACTGTAACTGTATCCCAGTGTATTGCAACTGTCTCGTTTTTAGAACTGTATTTTTTAATATATTCAGTCATTTCATCTGCATGTTCTTTAAGAAAAGTAATCTGTTTTTCTTTTTCTGTTGGTTCGGTCATTTTTTGCACTCCTAACACACCTATTATTCCTAAAAGTACGATAATTCCTGTAATTATTCCTAGTTTAACTGCTTTTTTCTTATTCAAACGTTAAACTCCTTTATTAAAAAAAGCATTAGCGCAAGATTTTGCACGAACGCTTTTTTCGTCAATGTATTTTTAATTTAAACCAAAAGAACTGGCATCTTGTTGGTCACGTTGTGCCACTGTATCCGCATATTTGTTTAATTGACTATTAATACTGATAAGTAGTTCTTCCATTTTCTTCACGTTACATTCTAGCTGATTGTATTGCTCTACGTATGATTGAAACGCTTGTCCTTTCCATTCTTGTGCGATTTGTTGATTCATAGAATTTACTTTACGAATCGCATCTTGAATTTGTTGTTGCGATTGTGTATACACCTTGGCTTGCGATTTTAGTTGTTCAGGTATGACTGAAATTGCTCCTACTAAATAATTAAATTGTTCACGCAATTAATTATATCGGTCAATATGTATGCTTTTCAATATTTTTTAGAAATAAAATATGATTTAGAGTAATATTTTAAATTCTAATTGAGTATTTTTATTTTTTAAAATGAAATATACTATTTTATTCAATTAATAGATATGGTGGCGTTCGGCGCTTTTGTTCTCATCTCTTCTATTTTTTGGTGCATCGCCTCTGTCGCTAGTTTTGCTTGTGGGATATAGCCATGACCCACTGCGAAGGCAGCATTATTGTTCACCCAATCGTTTAAATTGTTTCCTGCCCACCCTTTTTTTACATCTGCAGAAGCACCATCACTTCCACGAGTAGTGAAATATGTATGTTTGGTGTCTGTATTTAAAGTAGGGGTATCCGTAACATAATATGAGTTATACCCTGCTTTTTCATCCGTTAACAACCCTTTTTGGTATTCTTTATCTTTGCCAAAAAACTTCTTTTCAGTCACTGTTTTGACGGTGTTATCTGGTTGTAAATAGACGGAATCAATACTATTACCATGTGCATCTTTTGCATCTGGAAAATTAAATTTTACGGACTCGTTTGAATCTAATTTACTTTTTTGGCTAGGCTTTAATTCGTTGTAAGGAAAGTTATTTTCCCTACCTGTATATGCACCTTGCGATAAATCAGCGTATATATTATAGTCTCTTTCTAAATTAGCCATCTCATTCTCCTTCGTCAGTTAATTGTTGACCATATTTGATAGTACTTAGATCTGGGAGATTACTATCATCTATTTGAATGTCCAATCTAAAATCTAAATTCTCTTTATTATTTACAAAACCGAATATTTGAATAACTTTACCTGCTCCTTTAGGTAGACCATTTCCTATCGTATTCTCTGTTATACTGTCCCAATTATAAGTAATTTTTGATATTTGAAATTTAACACTATTTTCGATATACTCATTCATTTTATTTTCATGTTCTTTAAGAAAATTAATCTGTTTTTCTTCTGTTGAAGGTATTGACAATGCATTCACCCCAATTATTAATGGTTTAGTTGTGATAATTAAAAGAATTGCTCCTATAAAAATGGCTAATATAATTTTTGTGTTTTTTTTCAAGGATATAACTCCTTTCAAAAAAACGTTAGCGCAAGACTTTGCACGAACGCTTTTTTCGTCAATGTATTTTTAATTTAAACCAAAAGAACTGGCATCTTGTTGGTCACGTTGTGCCACTGTATCCGCGTATTTATTTAATTGACTATTAATACTGATAAGTAGTTCTTCCATTTTTTTCACGTTACCTTCTAGCTGATTGTATTGCTCTATGTATGATTGAAACGCTTGACCTTTCCATTCTTGTGCGATTTGTTGATTCGTAGAATTTACTTTACGAATCGCATCTTGAATTTGTTGTTGCGATTGCGTGTAGTCTTTTGCTTGCGATTTGAGTTGTTCAGGTGTGACTGAAATTGCTCCTACTAAATAATTAAATTGTTCACGCAATTAATTATATCGGTCAATAAGTATGCTTGTCAATATTTTTTAGAAATAAACTATAATTTAGAGTAATATTTTAAATTCTAATTGAGTATTTTTATTTTTTTATGGTGAAATATACTATTCTATTAAATCAATCCAAACGTAAACTGATTGCTTGCAAATAAAACTCGCTGAATTTTGCATCAGAAAACTAGTGATTGACAGAATTAATCTTTATGAAATAATGCTAACCTACTATGATAGATATATTCTCAATACTTTCTCTTTCAGCATATATTTCACTAAAATAAGCTCTACTGTTGCTAGACAACTTTAACAAATAATTCAACGAACGTTCTTTCAATAGATTATCTGTTGTTTACACATACCTATCAATAAATTATCGTCCTTAGGTAGTCTTAATTCCTACTTTAACTATGGATACAGCAGATCTAAAAGTATGTAAAAATATATATTCTATGTATCATAAGCTGACTTTGGGCGTGGTTTCTTATAAAAGCTGTATAATATAAAAAATATTGTACAGCTCTAGTTGCGTTTTAAGAATAGGAAGGATTGAAAAAATGGACCATTCATTGGCACTACTAGAAGGTCGCTGGGTTATACGAGGGACTAACTTTCCTCTTTGGCTATCAAAAAAACGGAGCCATCCTACTATACAATATAAGACGCTAGCAAATGATCCTCTTACGTTTTTAGATATCGTGCACTATAAAAATAATAAGGGACGGTTAAAAGAAATTATCGGAGTTGACACGTTAAAAAATAATCGCTTTATTTGGAGAGGGCGCGGAATTTTAAACATTTTAAGTAGTACGTGGTCCGTTTTGGCTATTACAGATACTATTTTAGTAATCAAATTTGAACAATCGTTCGTAACACCTGCCGGGATCGATATTTTAGTTCGAGAACATGCCAACATCGCCGACCCCAAAGAACTCGTTTCAACTTCTCTCGATCAATATTCTCTTACACCAAGTGAATTTGAACAATTAGTCTGGCTTTAAGAAACTTGCAATTGGCGTTGATACAATAAAAAACGGAATGTGAGTGGACACAACTCTAAGAGTCACCTCCACCCACGTTCCGTTTGTACGTTAATCTTTTTGCTGTAATTTAATGGCTAGTTGATATAGTGGTACTAATTCCTCATATGTTTTCAACATATACTCACGGGCTTTTTCTGGATTGTTTAATAAATCATCTGTCTTTCTGATTATTCGACCAATCTGAAATTCGCCTTTCTTTACATCACGAAAACGAGTTAGGTGTTTCGCTAAATCTGCTTCTTTCAACGGTTCGATTTCGGGCTTTGTGTGGTCGACCGACAAGTAAAAGTCATCATCCAACTGTTCAAATAATGCTTGATTTTCTAAGAAGGCTTGTGCGATTTCTTTTTCATTTTTTGGATTATCAATCAAGGATAACCACATGAATAAATAATCCGGCCAAATCCCTAATTGAAAATGAGCTTCCATTTTGTATCCGCGTTTTTTCTGACTTAAAGCTGACCACGTATTTTCTGGTGGGTAAACGGTCCTACGGCGATGTTGCGCGATATGGACGAAAAATTCCGTTTCTACTTGATTCCCTAATTTTTCAGCAAAATGCTCATCTAATTCTTGAAATTTGGGTTGGATCGTCGAACGAATACCTGCCATTCTCGGATCCAACCCTTCAATAGTAAACACATCAAAATCTTTTTCAGTAAACATCAACATGTATTCATTTCTCCTCTGAGCTGTTCTGTTAGTTATGGAGCTGCTGCCATTCTTCTAATGTAATGCCCCGCATGATATCCGTCACGATTTTTCCTTTACACATTCGAGCATTTGGAATATTGCCTTCTATTTTCATGCCGATTTTTTCCATCACGCGACCTGATTGAGGATTGTCGATATCATGAATAGCAAAAATCCGCATCAATTGTAACTCATTAAACCCTAGGCGGAGCAATTCACTGGCCGCTTCTGCTACAAATCCTTGCCCCCAAAATGCTTTATTTAACGAATAACCTATTTCAGCAATATTATGCTGCTCGACTACACGTAAGTCGATTGCTCCTATGAGTTTTCCTGTTTCTTTTAGTTCAATGCCATATTTTCCTAGTGGCGCGGACATAAAATAGTTCGCAATACTTTCTTTTGTATCCTTAATAGACTGATGGATGGGGAAAACATATGCGACTGTTTCTTCATCGGACCCGTATTCGTACATATCATTCGCATCGTTTAATGTGATTGGGCGCAGTTTTAAGCGATCGGTCTCCAAAAAGCGGTTCTTCGCAAAAATCAAATTCCGATTGATGACAATTTCCATAAATTTCACCTGCTTTTCATACTACTTTACAGAAAGAAACTCTCAGAGGCAAGTAAAAAATAAAAAATCCAGAACTAATTGCTTACCACTTCTTTAATGAATGATTTGACTTCTTCTTGTTTTCCTTCACTAAGAAGTTGAACAATTTTACTTCCTACAATCACGCCTGCACAACTTTTTCTAAAACGATCCACATGTTCTTTTGAAGAAACACCAAAGCCTGCTAAAACTGGTTTGTCACTTACACTTTGAATGTACGCTAAATGCTCATCTAAGGTTTCCTGATACTGTCGACCAGTCCCTGTCACTCCATTGACTGCCACAGCATAAATAAATCCTTCTCCAGTGGACACTAATTCCGGAATGCGTTCTTTTGGCGTAGTCAACGCTACTAAAGGAATCAACGCCACATCACTGTCTTTTAACAGCGGCTTCACTAATTCCTGATGTTCATATGGTAAATCTGGAATGATCAATCCTAAAACATTTGTTTCCGCCAAATCTTGAACAAACATTTCCAATCCGTAGCTCAAAATTGGATTAAAATAGGTCATGATCACTAATGGTGTTTTCGTTTTTATTTGTTTTAATTGTTGGATTATTTTTCGAAGTGTCACGTTATTTGTTAAGGATTTTAGTCCAGCAACTTGAATGACAGGACCATCTGCAACAGGATCCGAAAAGGGAATGCCTACTTCGATCGCACTCGCTCCTGCATCTGTCAGTAATTGAATTTCAGAGGCTAATTGATCCAGACCTTGAGCACCTGCCATAATGTATGGTACAAAAATGGTTTCATTCGCTTGCTGCTTCTCTTTTAATTGTTTGGTTAATGATTTCATCGGCTAGCCTTCCCTTCCAACAATTCTTTGATTTGCTGTACATCTTTATCCCCTCGACCTGAAAGGCAAACAATGATTTGTTTGTCTGGTCCAAGTTCTTTTGCGACTTTAAGAGCGTGACTAATTGCATGAGCACTCTCTAAAGCAGGAATGATTCCTTCTGTTTGACATAAAATTTTAAAAGCCTCTAGCGCTTCTTGATCCGTAACAGATTCATAACTTGCTCTTTGTGTTTCGTTTAAATGACAATGTTCTGGTCCAAGCCCAGGATAATCTAACCCAGCTGAAATTGAGAAGGCTTCTAAAATTTGCCCATCATCATCTTGTAGCAACTTCATCATCGCACCATGCAGGACGCCTATTTTTCCTTTATTGATCGATGCTGCATGTGATTCAGTATTCAAGCCTAATCCAGCGGCCTCAACACCAATTAGAGAAACAGCATCATTTATAAACGGATAGAAAATCCCCATTGCATTACTACCACCGCCCACACAAGCTATCACTGCATCTGGCAGTTTAGTTTCTACTTCTAAAAATTGACGCCTAGCTTCTATCCCAATAATGCTTTGATAGTCCCGAACGATTTCTGGAAATGGATGCGGACCTAAAACAGACCCCATCACATAATGTGTATCTTCCACATTCGCAACCCAAAAGCGTAACGCTTCATTCACTGCGTCTTTTAGTGTCTTACTACCCGATGTCACACTTTCAACTTTCGCACCTAATAATTCCATGCGAAAAACATTCAGTGATTGACGAGCTACATCGACCGCTCCCATAAAAATCGTACAGTCCATTCCAAACAACGCTGCGACTGTAGCAGTTGCTACGCCATGTTGCCCTGCTCCTGTTTCGGCAACTACTTTTTTCTTGCCCATTTTTTTCGCTAACAAAATTTGGCCAATCGTGTTATTGATTTTATGAGCACCAGTGTGGTTTAAATCTTCTCTTTTCAAATAAATCTTAGCTCCACCCGCATACTTTGTTAACCGTTCTGCAAAGTATAAAGGATTTTCCCGTCCTACATATTGTTTCAAGTAGTAATTCAGTTCTGCTTGAAATCCCACATCGTCCTTCGAAGCTTCATAAACGTCTTCTAATTCTTTGACGGCATACATCAATGTTTCTGGAACAAATTGACCACCGAACTCGCCATAAAACCCTTCTTTTGGTTGACTATACATAATTTTCCTCCTTATAATTTAAAACCTAGCAAACGAGCTAGATAGATTCCCTTAAAAATGCAATGATTTTTTTTAGATCTTTTTCTCCATTTGTTTCAACACCACTGGATACATCGACGGCATATGGATTAAATGTTCGTTTGGCTTTTTGGACATTCTCTGGCGTTAGGCCTCCCGCGATGATTATTTTTTTGTTTTTTATGGAACTTGTATCAAGTTGTTGCCAATCGAACACTTCCCCGTTTCCCCCCACAAATTGCTTCGGTGGGGCATCAAATAGTAGAAATTCCGCCGATGTTTCCTGAATCATGTTTTCTTGTGTTGCCCCGTCGACAGGTATTGCTCGAATGAGTGGAACTGAAAAACGCTCCGAAGGTACTGTCCCATGAATCTGTACTATATCTAGGTTTGCTTCCTGAATTATTCTTTCAACTTCTGACAGACTTGGCGAAACAAAGACACCCACTTTTTTTACTTCTTCTGGTACATTTTTTGTGATTTCTTTTGTTTTTTTAGCAGTTATTTGGCGTTTACTTTCTGCAAAAACAAAACCAAGATAACTTGCACCATATGCTACTGCAGTATCTACTTGTTCTTGTGTTTTTAACCCACAAATTTTTACTTTCATCGCAAAACCTGCAATTCTTTGACTTTTTCTTGAGGATTATTTTGCCGCATCAGTCCTTCTCCAACTAAAACAGCTTGATAGTTTTCTTTCACTAGAGCCACTTGTTCACTCGTTGAAAACCCAGATTCGCTGATATAAACTGCATTTGTTGTTTGTTGCTGTCCTAATTTCTGGCTGACCTCTATTGAAACATCAAATGATTTTAAATTTCGATTATTCACACCAATTAATGGCGCTGACAAACTTTCCGCTATTGCGAGTTCTTGTGCATCATGAACTTCGATTAAAACTTCCAAACCTAATGCGATCGCTTTATTGTATAATTCTTCTAATTTTGGTTTGGTTAGAACCGAAACAATCAATAAAATAATTGTAGCCCCTGCATTTCTCGCTCGAATCAATTGTTTTTCATCTAGGATAAAATCTTTACACAACACTGGAATAGCTACTTCTGCCGCAACTTTGCGTAAATCCTCGATTGATCCTTTGAAAAAACCTTCATCCGTTAAAACAGAAATCGCTGTAACCCCTGCTTCTTCATAGGCTTTTGCCTGTTGGATCACATTAACCGCCAAATTGATTGCACCTTTAGATGGGGAAGCTCGTTTGACTTCTCCAATAATATGCATCTTTTCAGGATGATCTTTGACGTGTTGGTAAAATGAGTAGGTTTTCCGTAATGGTTGAATGGTTTCGAAAGGCATGTCGTTCACTTCTTGTTTTTTTTCATTGATAATTTTTGCTAAAAAATCCATTTAAGCAACCTCCTTTTGTACTCGGATCAGCTGTTGTAGTTTATCAAAAGCCGCTCCGCTCGCCACACAATCTTTCGCTAATGAAATGCCCTCTTGAACTGACGAAACTTTCCCATTGCTGTAAAATCCCAACCCAGCATTTAATAAAACAGTGTCTAAATAAGGACTCGCCTGATTGTGCAAAATAGATAATAGCGTCTCCGTATTTTGCTCAGCATTTCCTCCACGAATCGCGTCTATAGGAAGACGAGCAAAACCAAACATCTCTGGTTCAATCGTATGCATCGTGATACGCTCGTCTTCCAATAAAGCAAAATGTGTGGTTCCAGCAAGTGAGGCCTCATCTAATCCACCCGAACCATTGACCACAATTGCTCGCTCACGTCCCAATTCACCTAATGTTTTCGCTGTTTCTTCCAGCAAGTCTCGACGATAGGTTCCCATTAATTGTGAATTTAAATGAACCGGATTCGTCAACGGACCAATCAAATTTAGGATAGTTGGTGTCCTTAATTCTCTGCGAACTTTCATGGCATATTTCATCTTTGGATGCATATGAGGCGCAAAAAGAAAGACCAATCCAACTTCATTTAGTACGGTACTTAATTTATCTGGTGGAAGTGAAATCGTTACACCCAAACATTCAAAAATGTCTGCGCTGCCTGATTTACTGGAAATACTGCGATTACCATGTTTAGCGACAGTTACACCGCCTGCTGCTAAAACAAATGCAGCTGTTGTACTAATATTGAAACTACCTGACTGATCCCCACCAGTTCCGCAATTATCCATAACATTCTCTTTTTGGCAGTCGATCATGATGGCTTTTCTCTGAATCGTTTCAGCTATTCCTGCCATTTCTTCCGCTGTTTCTCCTTTGCATTTCAACCCAGTTAAAAAAGCGGCGATTTGACTATCCCTAAGCTGACCTTCAAACATTTGTTCTGCTACTTGCTGTGCTTCTAGACGTGATAAATGTTCCTGCCTAAAAAGCTTCTCAAATATGTCGTTCATCTCATTGTTCCTCCATTCGTTGGATAAAATTATGAATAATGGCTGCACCAATCGTTGTCCCAATCGATTCTGGATGAAATTGAAGCCCAAAAATGGGATATATTTGATGTTCAATCGCCATGATTTCTTGATCATCTGTCGCTATTGCTGTCACGATGAATTCTTCTGGTAAAGTTTTCCGATCAATTACGAGTGAGTGATACCGCATCACTAAGCTTTCATTCGAGATTCCCGCAAACAAGCAGCTGCCTTGATCTGCTTTAATAAGCGATTGTTTCCCGTGACGAATTTCTTTGCCAATTACCACCTTAGCGCCAAAGACTTCACCAATCGTTTGATGGCCTAAACAAATACCTAGTAATGGCTTTTGTTGGTAATATTGTAGAATCACTTCTTTTACATAGCCTGTTTCTGCTGGCGTTCCTGGTCCAGGTGAAATCACGATTGCATCTGCTTGTTCTGCTAAGGAAAAAATATCGCCTGAATCGTTTCGAATAATCACTACATCTTGATCTGTTCCAATCAATTGAGCAAGATTATGTGTAAATGAATCATAATTATCAATCAGTAAAATCATTTTTCTACCTCCAAAAGAGCTTTGGCTTTTTGCAACGTTTCTTCATATTCTTTTGTAGGCTCAGAATCATATACAATTCCTGCACCTGCTTGTACATATGCTTTATTTTGGTGAATGACCATCGTTCTTATCGCAATAGCAAAATCAGCTTGATCATTTTTAGACAAGTAGCCGACTGCGCCTGCATAGATGTTTCGTTTGACTGGTTCGAGTTCATAAATACGTTGCATCGCCCGAATTTTGGGTGCACCGCTTACCGTACCAGCAGGTAACGTTGCCTTTAGTGCATCCATCGCAGTCAATTCTTTTTTTAGTTTTCCGGTCACGACTGAAACTAAATGCATGACAAAGCGATACTTTTCAACTGTCATATAGACTGGGACTTCAACAGAACCTATTTCACTAATTTTTCCGATATCGTTGCGACCTAAATCGATCAACATTTGATGCTCCGCACGTTCTTTTTCATCAGTGAGTAGTTCTTGTTCTAGTATCGAATCCTGTTCTACTGTCTGCCCTCGTTTCCGTGTACCAGCAATTGGATTTGTTGTTACGATTTCATTTTTAATACTGACTAAACTTTCTGGAGATGATCCGATTACATATGTTTCGCCAAAATCTAGGAAATACAGATACGTTGATGGATTCGTGACGCGTAATCTGCGGTAATAATCGAAAGGTTCTTCTTCAAAATCAGCCGTTAAACGTTGCGAGGGAACCATTTGAAACATGTCACCTTGCTTGATATAGTTTTTTACTTTGGCGACGACTTGTTCAAAACTTGCTTGGGTAAAGTTGCTTTGGTAGTGTAATTTTTTTAACTGAATCTCTTTTTGTTCTTCTTCACTCGGCGTTTGCAATTCTTTTATTTTTTGATTGATAGCTTCGTTTAATGTTTCTTCCCCTCGTTTTGAGTATGTATCAGCTTCTACTAACACTATTTTTTCGCCTACGTGATCGAAAATCAAATACGAATCGAATAGATAAAAGTGACTATCAGGAATAGTTAATTCATCAAACGGCAGCTTCCCTAAGTCTTCGTAGCAGGCAATCATGTCATAGCCGACATAACCGATCGCCCCACCTTGGAAAGGCAGTTCTTTTACGACTTCTTCGTTTTTCAATACATGTTTTTCCATTTCTTTTAATGGATCTTCTACCGTATTCGTTTGTCCGTCAATCGTTAACTGACCACCAAAACAAGTGATTTCAGAAACCGCATCCCACGCAATGATCGAATAACGACCTTTGCTTTTGTCTCTAGGAATGCTTTCTAAAAGGCATTTGTTTGTTCCTTTGATTCTTAAAAAGGCGGATATTGCGGTTAGATAATCTGCTTGGATTTCTTTGATCAAATGCATTTGATTTCCTCTTTTCTATTTTTTTAGTATTTGATGGGATACAATCGTTTTGGTGATTCACGAGTATGGGAACTTCGCTCGCCAATTACTATCTATTCTCTACTCTGTCAAAACCAATCACAGCGATGAATAGCAAAAAGCCCTCACAAAACAGATATCGATCTGTTTTGTGAGGGCGAATAATAGTATCCACGGTACCACCTCATTGAAAAGTATCTTTCTTTTTAAGTAGCCTTTGGTCGTCAAGTGCTGTTCATCAGCTACCTCCGGCAAGACCAATTGTGGTGATGAATCACAAAAGCCCCCAAACCACAAAAAATCTGTGGTTTGAGGGCGAAAATTCACGGTGCCACCTCAATGTTGAAAGAAATTCTTTCCTCTTATCAGTCGTCTAACAACGACCTTACTCTATAACGGGAGTTCCCGAAAATGCCTACTAACATTCAACATTTCGCTCGAAAGTCCATTCACAACCCATCCCTTACTGATTCGCAGTACCATCAGCTCTCTGAAAAGTTCCAGTGTTGTTACTCCTCTTTCTCAAAGCTTTACTATTGAGGACAATCATATTAGAAATTTCTAATCTTGTCAACTATTTTTTATATAAAAATTGATTTTTTTCTTAATTTTTTGACTGAGTAGCATTTTCTTTAATGATTTCTACAATTGTTTTTGCAGCCAATTCCATCGATTCTAATGTGATAAACTCATATTGACCATGGAAGTTTTCGCCACCTGTAAATAAATTAGGCGTTGGAATGCCCATAAATGAAATCTTTGATCCATCTGTTCCACCACGAAATGGCTGAATATTCGGCTCGATATTTAGATTTTCCATTGCTTTGACAGCAAGATTTACAGGGGTCATGTCTTTTTCGATAATTTCGCCCATATTGTAATACTGATCTAAGAAATCAATTGTTATTCTGTTTTTATCTAATGTCTCGTTTAATTCTTTCACGATTTTTGAGAGGGTTTGCTTTCTTTTTTGAAACAGTTCTTTGTCATGATCGCGAATAATGTAGGTCAGTTCGGCATGATCCAATGTTCCATTAAATTTTGACAATAGATAGAATCCTTCATGTCCACGTGTTTTTTCTGGTACTTCCTCTTTAGGCAATTGTGCGTCAATGTACTCACCAAGTTTGATGGCGTTGACCATTACACCATAGGCTGTACCTGGATGAACGCTCGTTCCTTCAATCGTAATCACTGCTTGTGCTGCATTAAATGTTTCATACTCAAAACAGCCCACTCTGCCACTATCTATGGTATACGCGAATTGAGCGGGAAAATGTTCAGCATCAAAACGGTCTGCTCCGCGTCCGATTTCTTCATCAGGCCCAAATGCAAGGCGAACTTCGCCATGTGCAATTTCAGGATGTGCAAGTAGATACTCAACAGCATCTACTATCTCAACAATCCCAGCCTTATCATCCGCTCCTAATAATGTTGTTCCATCCGTTGTGATCAACGTTTGACCTACATATTCTTTTAAATTGGGGAATTCTTCTGTTTCCATAATAATGCCACGTTTTTCATTCAACACAACATTTTGACCGTTATAATTCGGAAAAATCTTAGGTTGGATGTTTTCAGCATGATAATCTGCTGTATCTAAATGCGCAATGAACCCAATTGTTGGCACATTTTCATTCGTTGTAGCGGGTAAAACTGCCGTCAAAAATCCATTTTCTTCATTGTACTGAATATCAGAAAGGCCTATTTCTACTAAATCTTTTTCAATGATATGCGCAAAATCAATTTGTCCTTGTGTTGTCGGAACGAATTGACTGGCTGCATCAGAGCGTGTGTTGACTTTTACATAACGGATAAATCGTTCTAATAATTGACTCATTTTTTTATTCCTTCTTTCACACAAGTTCATAACGTTATTTAGTCTTCGACATAAGCTGTTCTAAGATTGAAGTAATCACCATATAAGTGATAGCTGATGCCTTTGATTTTGGGATTGATTAGATAATTAGATGCACTTTGATACAGTGGAACTTGAGCTGCATCTTGATCTAATAAAATTTCTTCGGCTTCTTTGTAATCATCAAACTGTTTGTCTGGTACATTGGCGTTGGTTGTCCGTGCATCTGTAATCAGTTTGTCATAGTCAGTGTTTTGATATGAACCATAATTGTAAGCAGACTCTCCCGCATACAAGTTGAAATAAGAATCTAAATCACTGCTACCAGCAATCCAACCAGATAATGACAGTTCATAGTTTTTATCTTTGCGTGTTTGTAAGACATTGTTTTTTGGTTGAGCATTGATTGTGATTTCGATACCTTTTAAGTTTTCTTGTAATTGACTTTGAACATATTCAGATATTTTTTTCCCATTATCATCATCAGAAACTAAAAGAGATAGTTTGATTTTATCGCCTAAATCAGCTTTGGCTTTTTCCCATTCGACTTGTGCTTTTTTCACGTCATAAACTGAATGGTCACCACTGAATTTTCTGAAGTCTTCAGAGGTTTCTGGATTTTTATATAATCCACTTGGAATCAGACCGTTCAATGGTTTTGAGCCATCATTTAGCACGCTTTTTGTTAGAGCATCTTTGTCGATTGCTTGCGCGATCGCTTTTCGTAAATGAAGGTTGTCAGGCGCTGTTCCATCTTTTTTATTGAAATCCAAATAATAATTAGCGACATCCGAATGAGTTACATAACCGGCATCATCACTATATTGTTGAACGTATTGGCCACTGATTCGGACTAAATCTAATTCGTTTGATTGGTATAAATTGATCCCAGTATTCTCTTCTTTGATTGTGTTGACTTTTACTTCTTCTAATTTCACTTTATCCGCATCGTAATATTCAGGATTTTTCTTTAATGTCCAGGTGTCTGATGAAGCATCCCAATCCGTTAAGATAAATGGGCCGCTGTAAATCAAATGCTCGCTGTCTGTTGCATACTCTTTTCCTTGTTTTTCTACATACGCTTGGTTTTGTGGGGCTAACCAGCCAATGGATGCAACTGTCAGAAACGATGGCTGTGCTTGTTCTAATGTCACTTCAAACTCTTTGTCACTTGGGGCAGAAAGACCAATTTCATCAACTGATTTTTCGCCATTACGAATGGCTTTGCTGTTTTTTACGTTATCTAATAAATACGCATTTGGACCTACTGTTGCTGGCGTTACTAGTTTTTTCCATGAATATAAGAAATCTTGTGCTGTGATTGGTTCTCCATTGCTCCAATTGATTCCTTCTTTAAGTGTAAATTTATACGTTAAACCATCTTCGCTGATATCAACTTTCTCTGCTAAACCAGGAATTGGCGTGCTATCATCGTCAAAACGATATAAGCCTTCAAAAAGATGTTGAACGATCGTAAAGGTATTTTTATCCATTGTTTGGGTTGTATCTAAAGTTGAAAGTGGTGCTGGTGAACTGATTTCGATTTTTTGACTTGCTGCGATTGTACCAGCTTCGCTTTTGGTCGTCTCTTTTTTGTCGTTGCCCCCGCATGCTGTTAGTAATAATCCCGTTAATACTGCACTTACGACTAATAATTTTTTCTTCACTTTGTTTCCCCCTTCAGTATCTATATACATTAAGCTACTCCTACCTTGTCTGTGTAGATGTTGGAAAAGTTGAGTATAATGTACCGTTTCTCCCTTTGGTCGCCAAGTACTGTTCATCATCTACTCTGGCGTAACCAGGCGCAGTGATTCATAGCAAAAAAACTCCCATCCTATAAAAAGGACGAGAGTTTTAAACTTTCGCGGTACCACCTTCAATTGACTTACATAGTAAGCCCACTCTTTCAGTACAACCATACTGAGGCGCTATAACAGGCGCACCTGAATTGATCTTAACTTGTTCGATCAATTTGTTCAAAGGCCATTTTCTCTTCCATATTCACTGTCTCTTCCCACCAAACGAGACTCTCTTTGAGTTATCTGAAAAATACTTTCCTTATCTTCACATTTAATTTTAATAGATAATGTATTATATGGATTGTAGCATATAAGGAGAATAAACGTCAATAATTGGTTATATAATTTCCAAGCCATTTGATTACATCTTTTGAAAATTATAAGAGAGCTGGCTTTTTAAAGTTGTCTCACTACTTAGGATATCATCTCTTGCACTATATCGTTGTCATTTCAACCATGAAGAGTATAGGGAAACATTATTAGGATTTTTATTTTTACGTGTTATAAAATAAAGTTCACATTAACTTTGATTATTGATATAATGAGTAGACCATGTTATTTGATTCATTTATGACTAATATTTTAAAAGGTGGAATTTTGAATGTATTGTTCCAATTGTGGCAGTAAAATTAATGAAAAATCAGTACTTTGTCCACATTGTGGAACAATTTTAAAAAAAGAGTTTTTTAGTAGGAATACTGAAATTGGATGGGGGATTCTAGGTTTTTTTGTTCCTGTTGTTGGACTAATTCTTTATTTAATTTGGCTAGAAACTAAACCTAAAATTGCTAAAACAGTTGGGTTGGGTGCGCTTTGCGGTGTGTCTACGATCATTCTATTTTGGATCTTGTATTTCTTATTTTTTGTTCTTCTACTTCTTGTGATATAAAATCATAAACTACATGAATTAATGGTAAAAATAAAAAAGGAGCTTTTAACTATGTACTGTTCAAATTGTGGTAAAGAAATCGACAAAGCAGCTGTAGTATGCCCACACTGTGGTGTGCCAACGGAAAATGCGAATAAAGATGTCGATAACGGTGGTTTTTTGTGGGGACTACTAGGTTGTTGTATTCCGATAGTAGGTTTAATTTTATTTTTAGTTTGGAAAGATGACAAGCCAAAAACAGCGAAAGCTGCAGGAATTGGTGCTTTAGTAAGTGTTGGATGTGTTGTATTTTTTTATGTTTTACTTTTCATCATAGGTATGTATGGAGCGTCGTTAAGTTCTGGATACTAATTGGTTAGCTAGGATCTTTGGTTGTCATTGTCTTCCAAATAGATCATTTTATTTTCGGCAAAAACAGTTTCCAATATGCGCTAGATGTACTGGAGAATTAATTGGTATTTTAGTTGGTATTATCAGTTTTCCATTTGTACATTTTTCTATTTTATTTTTAATTCTTTTGCTATTACCATTAATTTTTGATGGTTTTTTGCAATTACTAACTACCTATGAAAGCAAAAATGTACGGCGTTGCATTACAGGTATATTGTTTGGTTATGCCTTTTCACAATTAATCATAATGTCGATGGTTTATGTCTATTTATTGGGCTACAATCATGCACGTTAAATGAAACAATCTTGTCCTAAGGGCGTGGGACAAACACTCATGAGGGCTACCGCCCTCATGAGTGTTTGTCTCAGCCTCTTTTTCATGTCCTCAACTGTAATGATTGTGTAGAAGGTTGATAGAGCATATTCCTATCAATCTAACGAGTCCCTTACTTGTTTAAACTGACTTGAACCAAAAAAAAGCATCTCCCATACTCAATTTTATCTTCCTTAGGGTACTAGAAAATCGAGTATCATGTAGATGCTTTTTTTATTTTCCTTGATTTATTTCAACGCTTTTTGTACATCTTCAATCATTAGGTGTGTAGACTCTAATCCTCCACCACTTAGGTACCAAACGTCAGGTTGTAAAGAAATTACTTTGCCATTTTTACCAGCATTTGTTTGTTTAACTAGTTCATTGTTTTCTACGTTATCGTTTGTATCGTCGCCACCAATTGCTTTCGTGCGGTCAACTACAAACAAGATATCCGGATTTTTTTCTAATACATATTCATATGAAACACTTTGACCATGTGTTGAAGCTTCGATATTGTCGTCTGCTTGTTTAAAGCCAAAAGTATCATGGACGATACCGAAACGAGAACCTTTACCATAAGCAGAAAGTTGTCCTTCATTTACTAAAACAACGAGCGCTTTTTCATCACTTGCTTGTGCTTTTTCTTTAACATCTGCAATTTCTTTTTCTAAATCAGCAATCTTTGTTTTTGCTTCGTCTTGCTTGTCGAAAATTTCAGCTAATGTTTCGATATTATTCTTCGTAGAGTTCCACGTATCTTTGGCATCAACTGCAAGATAAATGGTTGGCGCAATTTTGCTCAACTTATCTTGGAAATCTTTTTGACGACCAGAGATAATGATCATGTCTGGTTTTAGTTGATTGATTTTTTCTAAATCCGGTTCTTTGATTCCACCTGCAGATTCTACTTTGTTGTAGCTGTCTAAATATTTAGGTAAGTTTTTGGTTGGCGCACCAACAACTGCGTCCCCCGCCCCTAGTGCGTCGATCGTATCTAGTGATCCATTGTCGAAAACAACCACTTTTTTAGGATTTTTGGGTACTTCTACTGAACCATTTGAATCGTTTACTGTGATTGTTGTTGCTTCTGAACTTGATTCTTTCGAAGCTGAACCGTCTGTTGTTTTTTTATCATTGTTGTTACATGCTCCTAAAGTAAGAAGTGCGATCATTGATACAGTTGCAATTGCTAAGAATTTCTTTTTCATTTTATTTCCCCCAGTTTAAATACTGTTTTTAAATTTTTTCTACCGTAGATTAATGTGTTTGTTCTGTTTTTCTTATGATCTAGCCACACACATGTTAGCCTTCTCAGCAATAACGAATAAAAATAAATTGATCTAGAAAAATACCTACTGCACATCGTTGCGATTTCATCAATTTCTAAGTATCAAAGACACTAAGAATTGAAGGACTTAGTTGTTCGAAATTTAAAGGGTTCGTTCCACTGTTCTAATTAAAGTACATACAAAATCTTTTTCCTTCGATCTCACAAATTCGGATAGTCATATCGTATAGTTTGTTCAAAACTTCTGATTGGATAATGTCATCTGTACTACCATGAGTAAATAGGCGACCGTCTTTCATTGCTACGATCTCATCTGCATAGCTCGCTGCAAAATTAATGTCGTGAAGCACAATAATGACTGTTTTCCCAAATTCATCTACCAAACGGCGTAAGGTCTGCATCATTTGGACCGCAAAATTCATATCTAGATTATTCAACGGTTCATCCAGCAAAATATAATCTGTATCTTGTGCTAAAACCATCGCAATATAGACTCGCTGTAATTGACCACCTGACAATGTATCGATCAATTCATCTGCCAAATCCAGCAACCCAAGATTTGCCATTGCCTCTTCAACTTTTTCATGGTCTTCTTTTTTCAAACGCCCTTTACTATAAGGAAAACGACCGAAATTAACTAGCTCTCGAACGGTAATTTTCAGATTGATGCCATTCGTTTGTTTTAAAATTGATAGCTTTTTAGATAATTCACTTTGTTTCCACGTTTTTACTTCATTGTGATCTAAATAAATCTCACCGGTATCTTTGGGAATTAAACGACTCATCATCGAAAGCAGCGTACTTTTCCCTGCCCCATTTGGACCAATAAATGCTGTTAATTTTTGCTCCGTAATCGGCAATTGAACTTCTGACACAACAATCTTTTCACCATATCTCTTTGACACATTTTTGATTTCGATCATCTGCGCTGCTTCCTTTCACTAATAATTTTTCCGACAAAATAGACACCGCCGCCAAATTCAATCACAATGCTTAACGTCGTATTCAACTGAAACACTTGCTCTACAAGAAATTGGCCGAACACCAATAATAAGATTGACAATAAACTACCGCCTAAGAATAATTCACGATGTCGATAGGTACCCATGAGCTGATAACTCATATTTGCTACAATAAATCCAAGAAATGTGACAGGTCCAACCAACGCTGTCGAAAGCCCGATCAACCCACTAATGACCGTCAACAAGATAAACTGGAACCTCGGAACATTGATTCCTAAACTAGTTGCTTGCTCATTTCCCAAATGCAAGACATCTAGCGCATGACTTTTTAGCCATAAGAAACCTACCAAGAACGTGATCAAAATACCCGCTATTAGTAAATGCTGACTATTCACATTTCCAAAACTGGCAAATAATTTACCTTGTAGTAAATCATATTCATTTGGGTCCATCACCACTTGCAAAAATGTACTAATGCTATTGAAAAAGGTTCCTAAAATAATCCCAATCATCAATAATAAAAATAGATCATTCCCACCTTTGTTCAATAAAAAACGAGACAACATGATACTAGCACTCACCATCAACAAAACATTCAAAAGAAACGTAGCGATTGTTTCATTGCCCAAAAGCTGTTGTCCACCTAAAAAGAAAAACAATAAGGTCTGAATAAAAACGTATAATGAATCTAACCCTAAAATATTTGGTGTTAGAAAGTGATTCTGTGTCATCGTCTGAAAACTGATCGTTGAAAATGTGGCTGCGATCCCGACAAAAACAAAAGCCAGTAATTTTTTCCCTCTCAACTCTAAAGCAAAGGCCCAATTTCCATATGTTTTATAAGACAAATACAATACACAAACCGCAATAACGGCAAACAACAATAACAGGATTTTCACCGCTGATGACTGGAAGATTTTTTTCATGCTGTTTTCCTCCTCATCAATAATGCGATAAAGATAAAGCTGCCTAAAACACCGACAACCACACTAACTGGGATTTCATACGGTGCAATCACGACACGTGCTAAAATATCACACGCCAATAAAAAAATACTTCCGCCAATCGCTGTGATTGCCAGTGTATTTTTCATATGATCGCCATACCGCATCGACACTAGATTAGGTACGATCACACCGAGAAAGGGAATATTTCCAACCATGATCAAGACCACTGCACTGGATAAAGCTACGATACCTAACCCAAATAACTGAATCCGTTGATAATTCAATCCCAGATTCGTCGCCATATCTTCACCCATCCCGACTACCGTAAAACGATACGCAAAAAGATACGTAATGATCAATAACGGAATCGTTAGATAAAGCAGTTCGTAATTGCCTTTCATCACTGTGGAAAAATTCCCCTGTAACCAAGAAGACATATTTTGAACGAGCTGAAATTGATATGCAAAAAACGTTGCCACCGAACCAATGATATTTCCAAACATCACGCCGATCAGTGGAATCATCACTTGATTTTTTGCAGGTAAAAAGCGTGTTAAAAAAATAAAAATCAATGTGCCGCCAAAAGCAAACAAGAAGGCAATAAACGATCGAAATAATAACGGTGCACTCGGAAAAAGGATCATGACGACTAAAATCCCTAGACGAGCACTATCCATCGTGCCTGCAGTACTTGGCGAAACAAATTTATTCTGTGTTAAATGCTGCATGATCAAACCTGAAATACTGATCGTACTTCCAGCAATCACCAAACTGATCGTTCGAGGCAGCCGCGTTGTTAACAATACTAATTGTTGCTGTGAATCCCATTGAAATAGTTGTGTCAGAGAGATATCTTTCACTCCGACAAAAATTGATAATACAATCAAAAGGAGTAAGAGAACAAATAGGCCTATTTTTTTCATATACTTGCTCCATTTTTCTAATTGAGAATGATTTTCATTCTTACTTATTAGTCTATGCGAAATGAGTAAGAAAAGCAATACCTTTTTAGCTTTTATTCCTTCTCAATTAGAGCCAAACATCAATTTTATTCAGGTGTTTCTCTCTTGTTCTATGCTATAATTTGAAGTAAGACTATATGGAAGTAGGTACGATAATTAATGGCACAAGATGACTTACAGAAACATTTAGACAATGCAATGTATGGCACCCCGCTACTAAAACCAGAAGAACAGCGAAAATATATGGGCACCTTTCGCGAAAGATGTTACCTAACAATGACGATTGCACAGATGAAAAACACAGCGGATAAAGCAAATTTCTTAAAAGAACTGACACAACACCCTGACGCTAAGGTTCTTTTGAATGGGGCAATGGCAAGTGATCTGCAATCTCGCTATATTAAATTGATCAATGAGCGAAACATAAAATTTACCGTAGTAAATGATTTTGTTGAAAATACTCCCGAATCTTTTGGATTAGTTTTAACTGCAAAAGAAGCGGTAAATGAGGAAACAATCGATATTGAGGAAAAATATCCGAACCAAACGGATACACCTATCAAAACAGAAGAGTCTAAAAAGGGATTCTGGCATAAACTTTTTCATTAGGAGAAAGGGAACCAAGTAGGTACCTTGCAGTGTCAAGTTATAGAGTTATCCCCTTCATTCGTATTTCTCGATCATTCGTTTGGATAACTAAAAAGCAGCAAAGAAAACAGATTGCTTTCTTTGCTGCTTTTTTATGATTTGCTTTCTAAAATACTTCTGGGTACAACATCTTCAATACATCCATCGTCAAATGACGTCCTTTACCGGTATGTGGATAGGCATGCATATGCATAGCTGGATTAAAGTTTGCTTCTATAATTCCGTAAGTGCGACTATTCTTTATTCCTTTGACCGATTTATCAGGAACGATCAAGTCGATCCCGCAGATTTTTGCGCCTAAAGCTTGAACTGCTTCAATTGCAATCTGCTTGTAGCTATCATCAAAATCATCCGTTACATCGATTGAATCACCGCCAGTACTGATATTGGAATTTTCTCGTAAATAAACGATTTGATCTTTTTCCGGTACAGAAGTTGTTAAGAGATTCTGCTCTTTTAACATTAATCGTTCAACATCACCTAACTGAATCAGTTCCAAAGGTGAGCGATGGTGTGTTCCTCTCAATGGATCAAGATTCTTTTCTGCTACTAATGCTTCAACTGAGCGAATTCCATCACCAACTACATTTGCTGGCACACGTAACATAATGGCACGCACTTGATCATCCAACACAAAGAAGCGGTATTCCGTCCCTGGTAGAAATTCTTCGACCAATACGGCCGAATCTTCTTTGAATGCTAATTTCAAGGCTTCTGTATAATCAGCTAACGAGGCTCCTTCTTTAAAAATCGTAATGCCTAAACCATAATTTGTTGTTTTTGGTTTGATTACAAATGCTTTTTCTGAATATTTTATATACGCCTGTTCTGCTTGTTCGATCGTATCAAATTCATCGCCACCTGGCACTGTAAAGCCAGCTTCTGCCAATACTTTTTTCGTAACCGTCTTATTTTCCATGATCAACGGCACGATATAGTTATCTTTACTTGTCATATTTGCATTTTTAACATATTCGATATGGTCATTATGTTTAAGTTTTAAAAATTGTTCGGCTTCATCTAATACTTCAACTTCTACACCTTTTTGAATAGCATCAAATAAAAATAACTGTGTAGAGAGCTCCATATTTCTAAAACCAGCTAATTGATATGGATGTTCAAACGCCATCCCATGATACTCTTTTCCAAAAATGATCCCTAGTTCTTGGTTCGAGTTGCTTTCAATAATTGTCCACATTTTGCCAGCAATCGTTAAATCAGGTGTTCTTAATTGGGTGCGATGAATCTCTAACAATTTTTTAGCTCTAAACAGACCTAAAGCTTCGATCATTTCATCCATTTCAGCAAAAATTCGATCGCCTTCTGCTAAAAGTTTTACTTGTGCAAACGGATGACCTAACGCTACTTGTTCATTCAAGAAATCCCCAGTTGCTACCCAATCATTCGGAGCTTCTTTTTCATCTGTCCATACTAAATACAACATAAACAAATGAATAAATTCAAGTGACTCTTCGTCCACACCTAATGGCGCAAATGGGTTTAAATCTAGATTTCTAAGTTCGATGTAGCGAACGCCAGTTTTAGGTAAATCAGCCATTTGCTTACCACCACGTAATCGAACCGCTGAATAAAATTCCTTTTCTTCTGATAATATGCCATTTTCAACCATCCGATGAATGTCGTTGATGTAATGTTGCAATGATTCATAAGATACTTTGACATTTTCATTATTTTTGTAGCCAAATGCACTATTACGTAAACTTCTGACGGGTCCATTTGGTCGCTCTTCACGTTCAGTAAAGTAACCAACCTCACTGACAGGTGAAGCACCAAATAAATAGGTGATCAACCAACGGTAACGCAAATAATTACGTGAGACTTTCATATATAAAATATTTTTGAATTCTTCGATCGTTTCATACTCAGTTTGTGCTGAAAACAGCTGTTTGACCAACTCAATATCATACTCAAAGTTAAAATGAATACCGCTGACCATTTGCTTACGTTTCCCATATTCTCTTGCCAAATAACGACGATACAGAATTCCATCATACTGCTCGAGTTTAGCAATTTTTATATCTTCATCTTTTGGTGGTAGTTTGGGCGGCATACTTAACGGCCAAAGCATCTCATGTTTATTCATTGAGCGTATCGCCACGTCATGAATCGCTGCAAGATAGCGCATCATCCCATTAATAGAATTCGCTACAGGTGTAATCAATTCCATTTGTGTTTCGCTAAAATCAGTTTGAATGTACGGATGATATGTTCTATTTCCTAAAACTTCTGGATGATCCGTCATTGCTAGTTGACCATCAAACGTCGTGCGTTGGCTTTCTTTTTCTAATCCAAATCGTGCAGCCATGACATATGGGCGTGCACTTTTTTGCTGTAACAACTCTCTAAATTTCATACTGTCGCCTTTCTTCCCCGTTATTATTCCATTACTCATCATTATATAGAAAAAGAGAAGCAAAAAGAATATTTTAGCTTAAAAATTGTCTAAAAAAAAATAAACTTACTGAATTGGTAAAAAAATAGGTCTTTTTATATTTTTTTATTCACTGAAATATACTCTTTCAAGTCATTCGACTTCATTGTATACTAAAAAGAAAAAATAATTTTAAAGCAGAGGAGTTATAATGGCTAATAAAGCTTTGATTGTTATCGATCTTCAAAATGGTTTAGAAAATACTGGATCTGGGTTGTTTCGACTGACAGATACCCTGAATGGTGTAAACGAACGTATTACAGACTACCGAAATAAGCACCGACCAATTCTATTTATCCAGCATGAAGATACCGATTTAGTTGTCGATAGTAACAACTGGAAATTATTTGAGCAACTTGATGCCAGAGCAGAAGACTTCTATATCGGAAAAACTCATGCCAATTCTTTCTTCCAAACAAAGCTAAAAAAATGCTTAGATGAGCTTTCTGTTACTGAGCTTGAATTTTGTGGCGCTCAAACAGAATATTGTGTTGATACGACGATTCGTATGGCTCACGGCTTAGGGTATACTTGTTTCATGAAACGAGGCCTTAGCACCACATTAAACAATGAATTATTAGGAGCCCAAACAATTATCCAGCATCATGAAAAACTCTGGGACAACCGTTTTCTAACGTTTATTTGATTAAAAAGATACGATATCTCTACTTTCTCTTATTTTACCACATTCAGCGACTAAAAATTAACATTATCTCATGGTATCCTCTAGTCATTCATGATAGTATAACTAGGGGATATTTGTTGAACTATTTTTCTTTTGCTCTTATTATTCGTTCAATGAAGAAATATCCGACATTCTTTGACATTGGAGGAACGTTTTACATGAAATTTTCAAAAAGACAAATCCAAGATACGTTGTATGTAACGATTGGTTCTTTTATTTTAGCGGTATCGATCAATTCGATTTTATTACCAAATAAAATCGTAGCAGGAGGCGCAAATGGGATCAGCGTGGTAATCAATTATTTATTTGGGATCAATCCCGCATTGATTTTATATGCTATCAACTTGCCTTTATTACTTCTTTGCTTTTTATTTTTAGGAAAAGAAGTTGGGATCAAAACGATTTATGGCAGTTTGATTTACCCATTTTTTGTAGGGATCACGACTCATTTGCCCGTCCTTACGCACAATATTTTTCTCGCAACGATCTTCGGTGGTATTTTAACCGGGATTGGGCTAGGGCTTGAATTTAGAGGGAATGCTTCCACTGGTGGGACTGCGATCATTTCACAAATGGTGAATAAGTACTTTAAAATTTCATTAGGTGTTTCGATTTTATTCGTAGATGGTTTAGTGATTTTATCCGCGCTCTTTGTTTTCAATACTGATACAGTACTCTTCTCACTTATTTGTTTATACCTTATTGGGAGAGTGGTGGACATGGTCCAAGTTGGCTTCGTTCGTTCGAAAAATGTCATGATCATTTCACCGAAATATACGGAAATCAAAGAAAAAATCTTAGTCGATATGGACAAAGGCTTAACGATGGTTCCAATTGAAGGGGGTTATCAAAAAAATCCAAGCATGTTGATGATGACAGTCATTAGTGAAAAAGACTTTGCTAAGATCAAAGAGAACGTTCTGGCAATTGATGAAGAAGCCTTTATTGTTTCGATGAATGCCAGTGAAGTTTTTGGTAAAGGATTTAGTTTAAAGAAAATCGCAGAAGACTATGGGATTGAGACAAATAATTTGTAAGCAGAAAAGCGGGATGAACCGTTTAGACCTCGAACAAATTAGGAAACTACTGGAAAGATGCTCTTTATCTTTTCATTAGTTTATCTATTTGTTGAGAGGTCTGGTTCATATCGCTAGATCAAAAAAAAGCGGGATGAACCGTTTAGACCTCGAACAAATTAGGAAACTACTGGAAAGATGCTCTTTATCTTTTCATTAGTTTATCTATTTGTTGAGAGGTCTGGTTCATATCGCTAGATCAAAAAAGCGGGATGAACCTTTTAGACCTCGAACAAATTAGGAAACTACTGGGAAGATGCTCTTTATCTTTTCATTAGTTCATCTATTTGTTGAGAGGTCTGGTTCATATCGCTAGATCAAAAAAGCGGGATGAACCGTTTAGACCTCGAACAAATTAAAAAACCTTTTGAGATTCTACTTCGTTGTAGTTACTCAAAAGGTTTTTACTATTCTCTACTCTTCGACTTTTAGTAATCCTTTAAATAATCCAATCGCAAAATCATTTGCATCGAATGGTTCTAAATCATCGATTCCTTCGCCTAATCCAACTAATTTCACTGGTAGATGCAACTCATTGCGAATCGCTAGAACGATCCCACCTTTTGCTGTACCATCCAATTTCGTTAAAACTAAACCAGTGACATCTGTTGTTTCTTTAAATTGTTTTGCTTGTGACATTGCATTTTGCCCTGTCGTTGCATCTACTACAAGCAACACTTCATGGGGCGCATCTGGCAATTCACGCTGAATCACGCGTTTGATTTTCTCTAATTCGTTCATCAAATTGACTTTGTTTTGCAAACGGCCTGCTGTATCTACAAGTAAGATATCTGCATTTTCCGTTTTCGCACGTTCTACTGCATCAAAGACAACCGCTGCTGGATCACCACCTGCATTGCCTCGAACCACTTCGACACCGGCACGTTCGCCCCAGACAACTAACTGATCGATAGCCCCTGCTCTAAAAGTATCTGCTGCTGCCAGCAACACTTTTTTACCGTCTTGTTTGAATTCATGTGCTAGTTTTCCGATACTGGTTGTTTTCCCAACACCGTTAACGCCTACAAACAACATGACTGTCAAGCCATTCGTCTGAATATTTAACGCATTATTTTCTTCAATACCCTCTGCTTCGTACAAATCAACCATTTTTTCAATGATTGTATTTTGAACTGCTGCTGGTTTTTTCACATTACGTAATTTTACTTCTTGTCGAAGAGATTCCGTGATTTTAATTGCTGTATCAAACCCAACGTCAGCACCGATCAAGGTTTCTTCTAATTCTTCAAAAAAGTCTTCATCTACTGAGCGGAAATTAGCAAATAACTCATTTAACCTTGCGCCAAAGGTTTTACGGGTTTTTTCCAGCCCTTTTTCGTACTTCTCTTGTACAATGATCTCTTCTTCTTGCTCTTCAATCACTTCAGGTTCAACAAGTTCTTCTGTCGGGATAACAGGAGGATCCATCAGATGAGGATTACTTTCCACTTCCTCTGCTTCAGGATTTTCAACAGAATCATTCTGTGTTTCTTCCGTCGTTTCTTGCTCTATTTCCTGTTCGAATTGTTCTTCGGGTTTCGCTTCGTCTTCGACAAGTTCTTTTGCCTCGTCTGTTTCGACTTCAGCGGGTGGTGTTTCTTTTTCATTCATAAACGCTTTTTTAATTTTATCGAAAAATCCCATTTAATTCCCTCCTCTCAATGGTTCTAACACAAATTTTTCAACAGCTTGTGCGACACCGTCATTGTCATTTGTATCTGTAATAACATCTGCCAAGTCTTTCACCTTAGCGACAGCATTTTCCATGGCTACACCAAGTCCTGCATATTCAATCATTGGTACATCATTTTCTTCATCACCGATTGTCATGATTTCTTCTTGCTTGATGCCTAAATCTCTGGCTAATAATGAAATACCATATGCCTTCGTAATTCCTTTAGGCATAAATTCCAGCAAATTACTTCTCGTTTTGATTACTTCATAGCGATCGTAAAATGAACTAGGGATTTTTTTTATTTGCTCATCCAAATAGACTTGATCGACTGCTATAACAGCTTTATTGTAGATTCTATCAGTAGTCAATTGCGCTACTTCATACGACTCAAATGTCAGTAACTTATTTAATTGACTATACAATGATTCATACTCTTGTGTTGTTGACAGTTGCATTACAAGTCCATCCGATAAAATATCTAAAGGGACGTTCAATAATTTGGCTAACTCGTACAACTCGTGTACATTTTCCAAAGCGAGAGAAGATTTCTCTATGATTTCACCCGTGTCATTTTTTTGGACCAAACCACCGTTAAACGTGATACTATAATCTCCATTGTCCCGTAAATTCAATGCATCTAAGTAAATACCGATTGCTGCTAATGGTCGACCTGTACAAATGACGATTTTAACACCCGCAGCTTTTGCTTGTGTCAACGCTTCTTTATTCCTTGCTGAGATTTCCTTTTTACTATCTAAAAGTGTGCCATCTAAATCAATAGCGACTAATTTAATCAATCCAGTCATTCCTCCTTATTAAACGTTTAACAGGTTCGATTTGATCTAATTAAAAAATAGAAAGCATGAATGAAGGACTATTTCCCTCATTCATGTTTTATCATTTTTTAGTAGAGCTATTCTGTAAAGCTAGAAAATAGCAGCCTTTAGCTTTCAGCGACGATTGCGCCGCCTTCTTTGACTTCTTCTAAACGAACAGAAACGATTTTCGACACGCCTGATTCTTGCATTGTAACACCATACAACACGTCTGCCGCTTCCATCGTTCCTTTGCGGTGAGTGACCACAATAAATTGCGTATCTTCTTCAAATTCACTTAAATAATGGCCAAAACGCGAAACGTTCGCATCATCTAAAGCTGCTTCGACTTCATCCAGCACACAGAACGGAACAGGTCTAACACGAATGATAGAGAACAATAAGGCAATCGCAGTTAACGCACGTTCACCGCCAGAAAGTAAACTTAAATTTTGCAGTTTTTTACCTGGAGGTTGTGCTTCGATCTCGACCCCTGTGTTCAACAAATCTTCTGGATTGGTCAAAATCAACTCCGCTCGGCCCCCACCAAACATGTTAGGGAATACGACTTTAAATTGAGCCCGAATCGCTTCAAACACTTCGCTAAAGCGTACTTTGACTTCCTCATCCATCTCACCCATGGTTTCAAACAACTGCTCTTTAGCATCTAATAAGTCATCACGCTGAGATACTAAAAATTCATGACGTTCATTAACTTGTTCATATTGTTCGATGGCATTGAGATTGACAGGACCTAAGCGTTCGATATCACGTTTCAGACGCTTCACTTCAATTTTAGCCTGCTCTTTGTCGATCGTCAGTTCATACTCTTCATTCGCACGTTCAAAGGTCAAACTGTATTCTTCTTGCAAATATTGTAAAGCGTTATCCAATTTGATTTCTGAACGGTTTTTCTCGACTTCAATCTTGGTCTGTTCCGTCAATAAATGCTGTTGTTGTTTATTTTCTTCTGCCAAACCTGTATCAATTTGATCCACTTGTTCTTGTAAATGTTGACGAGCCGTTTTTGCTTCTTGAATGTTTGTTTGTAGCTGCTCTTTTTTCTCAGCTAGTTGTTCTAATTGAACCGCTAAGCTTTCTTCTGTGACCTGATGATCTGTCGAATGATCATTTAATTGTTGCAATTGTTGACGTAAAGCTGTCTCTCTTGCTAAGAATTCATCTAACTGAGTTTGTTTTTCTGCTGCTTGTTCAGTTAAATGAGCTAATTGTTCTGTAACAACAGCTTGATCTGCTTGGACTTGATTGAAACGTTCAAAAGCTTCCGCCCGTAACGTTTCCATTTGGCTAGCTTCTTGATCAACTTGCTTCATTTCTTGATCCAAACGATCTTTTGTTTGATTTAGTTCTTGCTGTTGTTGTGTTAGCTCTTCTTTTCTTACTTGATATTCCGTTAAAAATTGATGTAATTCACGAGCTTCAAATTCAAACAATCGTTGTTCTTTCGTTAAACGTGTAATCGTTTCTTCTTGATTCGCTAGTTTATTTTGTAATTCTTGCTGTTTCAAACGGCTTGTCTCGCCAGTTGAACGTAGTTGTTCTAAGCTTTCATTGAGTTGTTTCACTTCATCGGTCAACTGCTGTACTTCTTTTTCGTTGATGGTCAATTGTTTTTCAGCACGTTCCATTTGTTCCGTCAATGTCTGAAGTTCTTGCGTTTGAGAGAACAAGCTGCCTTGATTGCCTCGCTTATTAGCACCACCGGTCATCGAGCCCCCTGAGTTCATGACATCGCCCTCTAAAGAAACGACACGATACTGGTAATTGACCGCCTTCGCTAATTGGTTAGCGCTCTCTAACGTTTCTGCTACCAAGGTCACACCCAATAGGTTTTGAATCACATTGCTGACTTCATCTGAAAAATGAACTAATTCACTGGCAATTCCTAGAAACCCTGATATATTGCTGACGCGATCGCGTACTGCACTAGATACAGTTCTCGGTTTAATTGTCGTTAGCGGCAGAAAAGTTGCTCGTCCGCTATGTTGCTGTTTCAGAAACGTAATACCGGCACGTCCATCTTTTTCCGTTTCCACAACCACATGTTGTGCTGCGCCACCTAAAGCCGTTTCGATTGCTAAAGTATAGTCTTTAGGTACATCAATCAGTTCGGCAACTGCACCGACGATTCCGGTGAGTTGCTCTTTATGTTTTAATACAGCACGAACACCTTGATAAAATCCTGAATAATTCTCCTGAATTTCTTGCAGGCTTTTTTGACGAGCTTTGGCTTGTTGTACTTGGTTCATCGCTTGGTACATTTGCTTTTGTTTAACAGCTAATTGCCCTTGCTTTTGATCCAACTGATGTTTTAATTGCGTATATTGTTCTCTTTGAGCTGTTAACGCTTGGTCAGATGCAGTTGCGCTTGCTTCTAGTTGTTCTTTTTCAGCTAACGCATCAGTCATTTGTTTTTCCAACGCTTCATGTTTTTGAATAGAATGTTGATTTTTAGCCGTTTCTTGCTGATACTGACGTTCTAAATATTTTAATTCATTGGTCGTATTCGCTTGTTCTTGCATCACTTCAACGTATTGGCTACGTAATTCTTCTAGTAATTCTTTTGACGATTTGCTATATTTTTCGACTTCTAGTTCTGAGGCTTTGATTGCATCAACTAATGATTCACGTTGGGCTTTTTTCTCCGTAACTTTTGTTTGTAAATCTTGAACTTCTTCACGATAACGTGTAATTTTTTCAGCATTTTCTTCTAAAGACTGCTGATATTCACTCGTTGTTTGCATCGTGTGTTTTGAGCGTTCGACTAAGACATTTTTTTGTCCTTCGGTTTGTTTTAATGCTTCTGTAATTTGTAGAAGCTGTTGTTGTTCCGTTTCAATCTGCTCATCCAAATTGTTCCGTTTTCCCCGTAGTTGAAATAGTTCATCCTCTGAATCACGAATTTTTTTGCTGGCATTCTGTAACTTTTCTTCGATTTCAGCAAGTTCCTTTGTCTTGATTTCCCAAATTTCTTTTGCTGCTTCGATTTCCGTTACAGTCAAGCTAACATCGATTTCTGTTAGACTCTCTTTAAGTTTCAAAAACTCTTTAGCCGCTTCACTTTGTGCAGCTAGGGGTGTTAGTTGGTCTTCTAATTCATAGATAATATCTTGCACACGACTTAAATTATCTTCTGTTTCAAATAGTTTTTGTTCTGCTTTTTTCTTGCGTTGTTTGTATTTCAAAACACCCGCTGCTTCTTCAAAAATACCACGGCGGTCTTCTGGTTTACTATTAAAAATCGCTTCGACTTTCCCTTGTGAAATGATCGAAAATGATTCTTTCCCCAATCCAGAATCCATAAATAAATCGTGGATATCTTTCAATCGACAAGCTTGTTTATTGATATAAAAGTCACTTTCACCTGTTCTTCGATATCTTCGAGTCACACTGATTTCAGTAAAATCTAAAGGTAAAAAGTGATCACTATTATCTAATACAACCGTTACTTCTGCAATATTCAATGCTTTACGGCCTTCCGAACCTGCAAAAATAATATCTGGCATCTTCCCGCCTCGAAGACTTTTAGCAGACTGCTCACCTAAGACCCAGCGAATCGCTTCGGTGATATTACTTTTTCCGCTACCGTTCGGTCCAACGACAGCCGTCACACCATTTTCAAACTCTATAACAGTTCGATCCGCAAAGGATTTGAATCCTGCGATCTCAATTCGTTTTAAATACACGAATAAAACGGCTCCTTCCAAGCTTACTCAGGATTTTGTTTCAGCGCTCGTTCAGCGGCATCCTGTTCTGCTAATTTCTTCGATTTTCCCTGACCTGTTCCAATCATTTTTTTGTTGACATACACTTCAACAAAAAAGATTCGATCATGAGCGGGTCCTTCTTCATTGACTAAACGATACTCAATGTTGACGTCCCCTTGTCGTTGTAAAACTTCTTGTAAATGTGTTTTATGATCCATCTCATGTGAAAAAGCACCGGCATCAATTTTGGGAAAAATGACTTCTGCAATGAATTTTTTGACTGCATCCACTTTTTGATCTAAGAACAACGCACCTAAAAATGCTTCAAATAAATCACAAAGTAATGCTGGACGTGTCCGTCCACCAGAATTTTCTTCTCCTTTGCCCAGAAGAATATATTGGTCGAAATGACATTCTTTTGCAAACTTTGACAAACTATCTTCACGAACGATTGCCGCTCTCATTTTTGTCAGCTTGCCTTCTGGCATCTCTGGGAATTGTTTATACAAATATTGAGAAACCAATAATTCTAAAACGGCGTCTCCTAAAAATTCTAATCGTTCATTGTCAGATAGTTTTAAGTATCGATGCTCATTCACATAGGATGAATGGGTAAAAGCCTGTTCTAATAGGTTGACATCATGGAAAACAATGCCGTAACGTTCTTTTAATTCTGTAGTTAGCTGATTGTCCATTTGCTACATTCCTTTAAGTTTATTTACAACCTTCTCTATTATACTTTTTTTTACGGAATTTTTAAATGGTTAGGGAGAAATTGCGCTAAAATCACTGCTAAATTTATGTTATTTGAGGGATTTCCTATTGATTTTAGAGTACAGTATGAGACTTTTTATAATAAACAAGGGGAACCCTAGTAATTTTCGTCATTTAAAAAGGGAAAAAGCGTTCAAGATCATCCTACTATCTTGATACGCTTTTACTTCAATTCGGTTCGTTAAAAAATCGCTTGATCTCAACCATAGCCGATTCTGGTGAATCTGACGCATGGATAATATTTTCGTAACTATTAGCACCGTAATCTCCCCGAATCGTTCCCGGTTCAGCTTCTAAACAATTTGTTGCGCCAACCATTTTACGAACCGTTTTAATGACGCTGTTTCCTTCTAAAACAAGATAAATAACTTCTGATGAAGTCATGTACGTTATCATATCTTCAAAGAAATCAAATTTCCTCACATGTGCGTAATGTTCTTCTGCTAATTCTCTGGACATTGTTGCTACTTTTAATTGAGTAAGCTTTAATTGCTTTTTCTCAAATCGCTGTAGGATTTCTCCAACTAATTTACGTGAAACGCCATCTGGCTTGATGATAACGAGTGTTTTTTCCATATGATCTCTCTCCTTTTTTTTCAAGCGAATAAGTTTGTAAGCGCTTAAATTTAAGGTTATCACGCTTTAGAATTCACGTCTAGGCTACAAATGACAAAAAATGTTTTTTCTTTGTGATTGGTAGATAGTTTTGTGAAACTGATCGAATATCTAAGCGTGATTAAACACAAATAGTTATGAATAATTAACTTTTTTCTCTCTATAGATTTATATTATTTTACATACTAATCTAATCATTCTTATTGAGGCTCGTCTCACCGAACTCTTTATATTACATTTCTCTTTTTAATGTGTTAAAAACTTTTCCGCATAATCATTATAACTTGGTTGTTCCTTAGTATTCATGGCATAAACTAGAGTGCCATCTAGATAATCATCACTATCTATTTTCAAAAATAACGCTAAATCGGTATTATCTTTTTCCGGAAATAGTATAGAATATTTTTCATTATCAATCGTTAAACCATAATATTTAACGCCATTTTCAATTCCTATAACATTTTGTTTGTAGTCTAGTTTTTCATTTTCTTTATCGTTTGAAATATTTATTTCGTTGGCTTTAATTTCTATAGAATACACATTATCCGTCGCATCTTCCGCTTTCCAAGTTTTCTGAATCTCTTTTGACCCTGAACAACCCACCATAATAATCAGAGTTATGCAAACTAAAAGAAAAATTTTGTACTTATTTTTCATATTAATACCTTCCTTCTATAAATTGGGGATTGTACTTACTTTTTAATTCTTTGTTTATCGTATACTTATAATTAATCTCTTTGGATTTGTACGCAACTTCATTTGGCGAATAATATGCATTATCGTAATAAACCGCAAAGAGGAATGCCAAGATTTGATAATGTTTATTTAATGTATTTATTAAGTACGTGCTCTTATTATCGTAGGATATATTGTCTTTTTCAATCAGGCCTACTTGAATGTCCTCAGAGTCATAGATTGGAATTTTTAATCCTTTTTTTCCTAGTCCTATTGCATAGAAGTAATACGTTTCATCATTGTAATTCAATTCAAAAAAAGTATAGCCAAACAACCATTTTGTTCTTCTTTCACACAAAGACCCCACCCAAACATTGTTTTCGTTAAATAGTTGAAATGGTAGTAGTCTCACATTTTTAGTATAATCGAAACGGCTTAATGCATCTTTAATAATGGAAAATTGTAATTTGAAATTTTTATTTGCTATTGAGACATTAATCTGTGTTCTTAAATTTATTGGTATTTTAGTCGTACCAATGATTTTATTTTCTTCTCTTAGTTCGTATATTTTTCCAAAGTTGGCTTTTGTTTGAATAAACCTATTCGTTATCATTGGGTTTCTCCTAACATACTTGTTGGTTAGACAGAGCTATTTTGTAGTTGACCGATTTTTCACTTGAATGAATATTCCCATTAAAAATTTGAATCTGTGCACTATTCAGATTCCTCTAAATTTATTTTATAGGTCACGTTTCTATCTGAACTAACTCTACCATTAAAAAAAGTTATTAATAAAATGCCAATTGTCAAAAATAGCATTAGTCTTTCTTGAACAAGAAAAGGTAGAATTATTGTAAACAGAAATAGAAATAGGCTTAGTCCCACTAAAACTACTGTAGCTCTTAATACATTAACTAGTTTCATCTAATCTTTTACCACCATTTCAATGTCTTTTGTGTAATTTGCAATGGCGTTTCAGCATATCCTGTTCCTACTTTTATCAAATCACCATCAATTTTTTTCAATTCTGTTTCAAACCTTTTTTTGCGATAGAAAGAAATTAAATAAAAGCTTGAAACTAATAATAGCCAAAAAAAAGTCAGATTAGTGATGCCTGTAAACAAATCAATAGGAAAATTACTTTTTCCCCATAACCATTCAGTTGGTATTTTGTTTCTTAGTAAAGCACCTAAAGGAATCGCTAGTGCAAATCCTAGATAGCTTTTCTCAGATTTTTGCTTTGTTCTTTTTATAACTTCTTCTCCTAAGACAGAAAATTCTTTTAATGTTATATTCGATTGATACATTTGTCTGTTAAATTGATATTGTTTAAATCCTACTAAAAAGAAGTTTTGTCGTATCAAATACTCTTCATTATTGTCCGCAATCAATAGTAGCCACCCATAACTAATTTTCTTCTTATCTAAAGATATATTAACCAGCTTTCCTTCTACGGTTTTCAATTTTTTTACCATGCATACACCTCACTAAAAAAGAACAATCCTATCAACTATTTTTCTGATTGGATCATTCTTTTCGTTTATCAACGTTATTATTTTTCTTTTTTCTTTTTAAAAGCTAGATAGTAAAATAGAGCTGGAAATACTATTAAGCTTACAAGACTACCTGCACCATAAGATTCAGATAAATCCATTCCTTTTACCAATTGATTGCCCCTAGTGTAAATAACACCGCAATTACTAATGCCCATTTACGTTGTACCTTTTTTTCATTCATTTTTTTAGTCTCTCCTTTTAGTTGTTTTCTTTTATTAAATTTTAGAGTACTTGCATTTTAATCTGTATAAATTGCTCCCTGATCGATCTTTCTTTTGATTTTTCATTCCACCATTGCTTGGTACCAACTTTCAAGAATTATAGAATATATCTCATCATTTGATTTATTTAATTGTGAATCCATTATATTAATTTCTATTTTTTTGTCATTCTGTAAATTTAAAACTAAAAACTCTTGATTCAGGGTTTTACTTAATTTGATATCTAATACTTCTTTCCATTTCAGAAATTTAACGTTCCACATACAAAATTCAAGTCCCTCTTCATAAACAACAAGCTTCTTGTTTCCGAACCTGATCAACATATTAAGAGTTTGTACACCTAATACTATAAGCATTAAACATATTAAAATTGGAATAATTGCAAAAAATGGTGCTATTTGGATAGCTGCAATTGTCAAAAAAGGAAAAGTAAATAACATAGGTAGTAATAACAAAAGTGGTACAAAAATAGTGATAAAATTCTTCTTAATCACAACTAGTTCAGTTCGGTTATCTCTAGCTTTCTTCATATTTCATCTTCGTCTTTCTCCCTTCAAAAACTGTTTCATCGGTGCGCTTGTTAACCTATTTTTCTCTTACTACAAATTTTCAAGCATTCATATTTTCTGCTTGATATCCTTAACCAAAGAATTGATAATTCTTACTTATATAGCATATAACGACAAACAAAAAATAACAAGTCTATCAGCTATTTTTTCTGATTGACTTGTCCTTTTTTATGTACAGTAAGTTCATCATTATACTTTTGGATGTCAGATACTACTATACCGATTGCTCAAAATCATTACTTTTATAACTGTTTTGAAGGCCATCAGGCTTACTAACTATTTAGATAAAACCTCATTTTAATATTACAACTGTATCATAGATTAAACTCTTTTTTGGTATTTTTCTACTACGTTTAACCATCGTATGAGATTATTTTCCCATAAAAGCAAGATTGAGGAAAAAGGTAATACGCCCATTAGACTTATAACTATTATTTCGCTACCAATTTGGTGACCAATTAATTCCCTATTCTGGTTTACAAAATATGCTACAGGAATAATTGCTACAGTACACACTACTACCACGATAGTTAAAAGCCAGGCTGTTAACTTTTTCCAAATGGTGACTTTCTTATTGTTAAAAATATTCCATATATTATTTTCTTTTATAGCATATCCTAGTTCTTTTTTTGTAGCCGGAACAGCTGATCTTACATTTTTATACAGCGTATTATTAATTAACTTAGTTAAAAGAAATACTTCGAAAATCCATATTATCACTATTAAGGTCAGCGTCACATAAGTGTATCTTCCAGATAAAAAACTTGTTTTAGTAAAAAAAGATATACTGCTGATTATTATAAAAAGTGAAATCAAAATTATAGAACTCCACCAATTATTTTTTTTAGTTTTTTTACTGTCTATATACTGACTATTCGGTGATTTCATAGGGATTTTTTTCTTTACATCAAAATAAATCGTTTCGTCATTAACCTCTCCCATGTAAATCAATTCCCTAAGTAGCAATATTTATCCTCCTTACCAATGATTAAATGATTTAAATTCCAATCACAATGTGCAGTCCATACTATTTCGTTTGCTTTGGTGCAATGCTCAACTTTTGCTTATCTTCTTTTAATTATATGAACCGTTCCTATTTGATAAATTGTTCTTAATTATTCGATCTATCTATACATTTTTATTTGTCTTTCTGTTTACTTTTGATTTTTTTAGCTGTTTTATACCATATTTTGGGGTTATTCACTAAAATTACAGTTAATAATCCTGCAATTGCTACTCCTAAAATTAGAGAAAGAAAAAGCTCTTTTATTATAATCATAATTTCAACCTATTATCTTTCTTAAAATTTACAAGGTAGACCATATAAACAGGTATGCTAATAAATAAAATCATAAATGGTATACGAAAAAATTCTCGTAAGCTATTAAGATTTGGAATTGTCTCGGACAACCCAATAAAACTAAACAATACAACTAAAACCAGTACCATGTAATGAAGCTTTTTGTCTAAAAGCATAAAAATTAAGGGGTTCTTCAAATATCCAGTACTTCTGATTGCATGCATCGCATCTTCAAGGCTAGTATCAGTATAGTCTTCGCTGTTTCCATACATCATACGATTGATGAATAACGTTAATGTAGTTGCAAAAAAGATAGTAAACACTATTATACTAATACTATTAATCTCATTACTAATAACTTTCATTTTAAAAAATGAAGTAATCACTCTAATGATAATAAGACAAACAAATAGTCCACCAATTAGATACTTATTTGATTTGCTTTTCTTTGCAGATACTTTTGAACTTCCATTTCTAACTGCGACATCTCTTTTTTTATCCCAATATACGCTTCCACCATATTTACTATCTCCCAACCAAATATATCTTCTCATAGAAAAACTCCAATCTTAAATATTAACGGTTATAGTTAATTACCAACAAGTGTACCTCAACTGAAAAACTTATTATCTTTAAAATGGACTGCTTTAAAGCTGCGTTTAATACATTTCCAACAAAAAAGCATGCTGCTGCACCAGCGAGTGTGCTTACCACAGGGATAGGAATTAGAGAACCAATAGCTACTCCTGCATAGACAGCACCCACAGCTCCTAAATAACCGAGTCCTTTAAGACCACTTCCAATTTTACCAGTGCCGTTTAAAACTTCATCATAGTATTTTGCATTTTTAACAGCTTTAAATCTATTGACATCACCATTAACTTGTTTCCATGTTTTGAATCCTGATTTTATACTTTTAACAGAAGAGCGATACCAGGTACGATTCTTGATTTTCTTACCACTAGCTATAGTTTCTTTAAAAACAAGATTTGCTGTCGCTGAGTAACTAATAGCATCTGTACCATTTTTAGTTTGTTTAGTGCTGTATAACTAATCCCGTTATTAATATCATTTATCCGCTTCTTCACATCTGGATCATCCACCCCATACTTCGCTATCATTTCTGATGGCGTCATCGAGTTCAGATCTTTTTCTTTCGTTTTTCGTTGCTTTTCATTTGTCTTCTTTAAATAAATAGTAGTCACCAGAACGTGACTGGTGGCTACTACTATTTACTTTATTGCTTGGTTCTGTACTGATGTGCCCTAATTATTATTAAATAGCAAAAAATCAGAATTAAGAGAATTTCTTCTCCATTCTGACTTTTAATTATTTGAACTCATAAGTCCTAGTTGAAAAACCTAGAGTAGTTTCCTCTAAGTTTCATCACCATTGATTTAATTCTTTGGATTTTCTTCACCAAGATTAGTTTACAAAAAAACATTAAAACTTATTTTAATCTTCAACAACTAGTTTTGGATAAGTAATTGTTTCTATATTCTTCTCATAATTATCTGCAAAATCAATTTCCTGACTGTTTCTATAACCTTCAAATATTACTTCATCAATATCTTCTATATTAAAGAAAACAAATTCTTGGCTTCCATCTATTCCTTGCGGATATAATGTTGCTGAATAATCAAAATACCCTATTTTACCATTTTGATTGAAGAGTTGGGCTCTACCTACAATCATTAAAAGAACATCGCCTTTTTTTAATCTTACGATAGAACCAATTGGCAATATATAGTTGTTCTCACTCATCATACATACCTGCTTTCATTTGTTTTTTTAAAATTCTAAATGCTTTGTGTTGGATAAGTGGATGGACAGAATAGTGTAACAGTCCTATTCCAAAACAAAACAAAATTAATTCTATTACAATTTTTGTAGAGATATTTTCCATAGAAAAAGAGTATAATAAAAATAGTATATATCCTACAAAAAATAACCGTTCTATCCAAGCTAAAGGAATTAAATTTTTTGAATTTTTGAGAACTTTTTCTACTTCTTCTTTTTTGAATGTTCTCTTTACAATGGTTCCCTTTGATTTTTCTACTAAAAAATTTGCTAAAAGTTTACCTAAGAACCAACTAACTCCAGAAATACAAATAACTGTTAAATAGATTGGCATAAAAGAAATAAAATTAAACTGCTTTGCTAGTAACGGAATTATCAGCGTTCCCCCTACCATACCAGTTATCCAAGTATTAGATTTGGAATAACTTCTGCCTGCTTTTTCAGTAAAAGGTCCGGTGAACTCTTGAATAAATAATTCATATGTTGATAAATCAAAATAAATAGATTTGTCAGAAGTAATTTTTAACAACGGTGCTACTTTATTTTTCAATTAAATGCTCCTCCTAATGATTTACCAACGTTAGAAAACCATTTACTTGCATTTTCTTTAACATCATTAAACCTCTCTGATACTTCTTTCGACTTTTTATCAAAGCTTTTTTTTGCCTCTCCCGACTCGATCCAATCATATATTCCAGAAACAGCCACTCCGATTCCTGCACCTACTACTGCACCTATTACTGTTCCAACTACTGGTATAGGAATAGCTGTTCCCAGCCAAGCACCAATTTGTCCACCAACGGCTGCTCCACCTGATCCAATTACCGAATGAGCTATTGTATTTTTTATTGCCCTTGCCTGATCATTGTGCTGAGTCATTTGATCATTATAGTCAAATGCTGCCCCTGCTACTGTTCCAACAATTCCTAAACCTTTCCAAATTTTGCTACCAGAGACAGCATTAGAAGTATTTATTAGATCATCTCCCGCACTTTCTAAAGCCCGTGCTCGTTTGCCTATTCGCGATAATTCATTAGGAGATATACTTCTGCTTCCCATTTGCAAAGCATCAACTCTCATGTTTTTACCAGTCATTTTAAGTCCTTGTAAAACACCATCACCTATAGCTTGTCCATAGCCTAGATTTTCAACTGACTTATTAAATGCGGTATAACTAATCCCATTATTAATATCATTTATCCGCTTCTTCACATCTGGATCGTCCACTCCATACTTCGCAATCATTTCTGATGGCGTCATTGAGTTCAGATCTTTTTCTTTCGTTTTTCGTTGCTTTTCATCTGCTTCAGTCACATTTTTTTGAAACGCTTGAACATTGTCTGCTAAAGCAGTACTATTCGCAAATGCGAGGAAACGAGGATCTGTATAGCCTAATCCTCCGACTTTCTGTGCTGCTTTAATTTGTGTGCTTAAAGATTGAATCATGTCTTCATTAGCCGAATTGCCTTGCTTACTATCGAACTGATTGACTTTTTGAATGATTTCATCCGCATATTTCTTCGTCGCATCCGCTACTTGATTAAAATCGCTCTTTGATGCGGATAATGAAATTAGATCAGAAATACTGCTATAAACGGACTGGAAACTCTTCACTTGTTCTTGATAAGTTTGTTTCATCTTATCAATATCTGATTTTGCTTTGGTCAAGACTTCTTCGCTAAGGACTGCTGAATCAGAGGTTTCTCCTGTTGTCCCTTTGAAATCCTGATACGCTTGGCGTAGCTCCATTTCAACGGCTAGATAACTACTTTTCAATCCAACAATTACGGCATTCTGGTTATTATTGATATCCGCTGATATAGCTTGTCCTACTTTACCAGACAGTGCGTTACTGTTAATTATACCATTCATTGCGTTTTTTGCAGTATTTAATTGACTTTGCGCTGTCTTAGAAAGCTTTTGATACTCTTCTACTGCTTTCTTCATTTCTGCTGTATCGACATAAAATCCCATAATACACTCCTTTCCATGCGTTTACCCTATTATTCTTGTTCTGACAACTCAGACAACACTTCAAAATAAGCAATCGTATCTTCTGGTTTCATATACGCTGTTGAAACTTGTTGCTTGGTTACCTGAGTCGTTCGTAAACCATCGAAAGCAAACGCTTCTTCATACTCATTTGTAAGACTTTCCGCAATGACCCGTTTGATCATCATATTCGAAATCAAAATCGGATCATTCCCGGGAATTTCACCGTAAGGCCACAAATGACCTAGATAATCTACAATATATTGCTCAAAACCGCTCATCAGAGGAATCTTCCGACCGCTTAACGTGACAACTGCGCCTAGCTCTTCCTTTTTAAAGAGTTCAGCTAGTTCTTCTGTTAACATACTTTCATCTAATTCAACCGTTGTTCCCACTGGATAAATCGGCGCAAAGGCAACATCGATTTTCCCCATATACTGAAGAAACTGTTCATTGGTCAGTTCTACTTGACTAGTTTGACGATCAAGCACTACACGTTGAGTATCATGATCAAAAGAGACCGTCAATTTAGCACCAACCATTGGCTTATGTTCGAATTGTTCTTCTTCATTACGATAGGCTTTATAAATTCCTTTTAACAAAGGAAAGTTCGTTCCTAATAAAACGCCTGTTGTAATCAACTCATTCGTTACCTCAAAAAGTAAAGAATCATCATTTTCTAGAACCTCTTCGAAGAATTTTTTTGTATCATAACTCGCCATTAATTGAACCTCACTTTAGATGTATTTTGCTCAAATAATGTTGTATTTTGTTTAAATGATTTAGATGCTTGCTTGTCTTCACTAACAATATGTTCCGCAACTTTTTTCATTTTTTGCGTATCTGTTTTCGAAACATTTTTGAAGGATTCTACTGTATTTGCAAGTTTCTTTTGTGTTTCAATTATTTTTTTGAATCGCTTCAATGTTGTTTTCCCTAAATTGTTGATGGTTGGTTTTGAAATGCTTGATACTGTACTCTCCGCTTTGTTAACCGCACCATCCCAGACTTGTTTATCAACACCTATTGCCATAATTCATCTCTCCTTTTTCTTACTAAAAAATAGAGGCTAAGAAATTTTTTGCCATATCAAAGGCGCTTCCGACAGCACTCAACAAATCACCTTGCTCTAACTCTTTTTTGGATATTTCTGCATCTAGTTTGGATAAATTTTGTTGATGGGTGTTTTCTTCTTTATGCAAAGCGGTTCCCATTTTTTTTGCTTTCTGATCAAATTTAGTACGAAGCGTCCCTTTAAACTGCCCTGTACTCAATTTTGTTGAGTATTGGTTGACTTCATTTTCGAATTTAGAGAAGGACGACATTGACTTATTTAACGCTCGTTTTGCTTCTTTCAATCGTTCTAATTTTTTTTGATTTCGATCATAATTTGCTTGTCGTTCATTTGCGATACGTTGCCATTTTGTTGCTTCTTGGCGATTTCGACCATTACTCTCTTGTCGTTTTCTTTCTTCCTCTTCTTTACTCATCGCTTTTACCTCCTTTTACACTTTAAATTATCGATTATTCACTAACCAACTTCACTCGACAAGCATTCCGTCCAACAAAGAAATGAGACTCATCTAGCTCAACTGTCGGTTCACTATAGCCTGATTTCACATTGATAAATCCTTGATCTGCTAAACGTGTACCGATCATTCCTGCTGGGATATTCGTACGTAGTCGCTTATTAAAGTCATCGAAGCTATTTTCAATTTGTTTTTGATTGCCTTGGAAAATAAAGTAAATTTTCACTTTCGCGGCTTTTCTTAGGTACACGTCAATTGCATCATTGGTAATGAATGTCTTATCTCCAAATACATGCGCCTCTGGAACATAGACAAACATTGGTTCAGGATCTGTTGCATCCTGACGAACCTCGATTTCGCTGACTAAATCATTTACAAAGGTACTGTAATCTGGTTCAGCAACCATCATGTCAAAGCTTTCCGTAAAGCCGCCGAAACGTTCTGATCCGTTAAAGACTACTCGTTGCGCTCGTCCTTCAAAATGTTTTAGATTTTCTACAATGACTTTTTCAATATATTCTGTTTGTTGCGGCGAATCGTCTCCAATCACAAAGTAGCCATGCTCTTGTGGGTCAAATCCGACAACATTCGTTGTTTCTTTATCCAAACCAATTGGCAATTGCATATTTTCCAGCATCATTTGTGTTTGTTTTGACTCGTAGAAATCAGCCATTGAAACCACTTTTGCAAGCATCGGAATCTTAATAGGACGTTCACCAGTCCATTCTTGATCCATTGCTTCTATCTCTTGCTCTAAATGATTTAAGCGGTCAATATCATTTTCGCCATGAGTTGGAAGAAAGACTTGAAGTTCATGCGGGTCATCTAATTTGATTTGTGCTCGTCCAATGATTTCTTGTGGAATCAATGCATCTCGCCCAACAACATCTCTGATTGCACCTTCTTCTACAAGGAATAGACCGATATGAGACGGTATATTGCTTGCCATGCTCATCTTGAAGGTAGATGTTCTAAGAACAGATAAAACAGCGTACAGACCTACACTAGCCCCTTCTCGTAGCAACTGATTCACAACAGATTCAATTTCTTCTTCTAATGGACTTTCCTTGATGGCATCAAATCCGTCAATGATGGTAATGACTACAGGAAGTTTATTCCCTGATTTTTCTTCATATTGAGATAGACTGGCTACCCCATAATCGGTAAATGCATCTTTTCGCTCTTGAATCTCTTTTCGGATTCGCTTCAAGAATTTTACTAATTTCTCTTCTTCTTCTAAACGCACTAAATCTGCGACATGAGGAAGTTTTTTCAGCGGAAGTAAACCATTTGTACCGAAATCAAATAAATTAAACTGCACTTGACTCGGTGTGTTTAGTCTCGCAAGATTCATCACTAATGTTTGAAGTGCTGTTGATTTACCAAAACCTGGTGAGCCATAAAACGCCGTATGTGTCAGTTCGTTAAAATTAAAGTTGAACACGACTTGCTCTTGTTTAGAAGGAATATCCATAAAGCCAAACGGAACACTTAATTGTCTTGTATCGCTCCATTCCTTCGATAAAATTGGCGAATCGATCACTGTTTCTAGTGGCGGAAGCCAAGGTTTTTCTGGTAATACCGCGTTGGTTTCTTCTGAATATGCTTGGATTGCTTCTACAATAGCATCCAACTGCGTTTTTTCTTCTTCCTTTTTTACAACGGTATCTTCTTCTTGTGACAGATCCGCTGTTAATAATTCGTATTGTCCCAATTGATTGATTAACCAAATACGTTCATCCACTTTTTCTTCTCGTGAGACAAACGGATCATAATTTGCCCCGCTCCATGCAGATTGGAATAGTTCATAAATTTCATTGTTTCCGACTTGTAAATACGCACGACCTGGTTGCGTGATTGTTGCCGCATCTGGCGTTTTGATGATTTCATTTGAATCATTGGCATCGGCTACTTTCAATGCTAGTTTGAAACGAGAGTTCGACCAAATTTGGTCATCCACAACGCCACTAGGTTTTTGAGTCGCTAAGATTAAATGGACACCTAACGAACGACCGATTCGAGCCGTTGAAACAAGTTCCGCCATAAAGTCTGGTTCATTAGCTTTTAGTTCGGCAAACTCATCACTGATTAAGAACAAGTGTGGCAGTGGATCGCTTGGGTATTTTTTCTTTTCTTCTGGATCTGTAATTGTTTTGCCTTGTTTATATAATTTTGTATAGCCATTGATATGATTCACTCCAAATTGGCTAAATTTACGTTGTCTTTTTTGTAATTCTGCCCGAATACTTTGTAAAGCTCTAGCAGAACTTGCGCCATCTAAATTGGTAATAGAACCCAGTAAATGAGGTAAGTCAGCAAATAAATTCGCCATTCCTCCACCTTTAAAGTCAATCGGTAAAAAGCCAACATCTTCTGGTGCAAAGTTCACGGCTAAAGATAAGATATAACTTTGAACGATTTCTGATTTACCAGATCCTGTTGTACCAGCAACTAACCCGTGAGGCCCATGTGCTCGTTCGTGTAGGTTAAGGTAAACAATATCGTCTTTACCGCGCACACCTAATGGAACCGCTAATGATTTAGACGTATCTGCTTTTGTCCAACGTGTGCCGATGTTTAACTCATCAACTGCTTTTACATCGTATAATTCAAGAAAATCGATTGCTTCTGGGATGGCATTTTTCTCCACTTCAACATGATGTAAATTCGCCAATCTCTGCAACGCTTCTTCAATCGGATAAGCCGTTGGTAAATGAGTCGGTACAAACGCTTGATTCACATATTCATTATTTTGGTTGATCAAGATCGCCGCTTCACTACTTTGGTAATCGATCAATGTCGTCGTTGTTTCAGGCAACATCGGTAAGGCATCTTTCCCCCAAATCACGGTCACACCATACGGACTCATGTCTTCTGCTAAAAATTCATTTAGCCCATGTCCAGATAACCAGCTCTCTTCTAAAATAGAGAATACATAATGCGGCTGGAATCGAATCTTTTCATTGCCATTTTCTTTCAGTTCTTGTCTTCTTTTCGTTAAAATTTGGTAAAACGAGTTAAGCACCATATCCCGTGTTTGGGCATTATGGATGATTCCTCTTAGATTCAAACTGCGAATCTTCAAATGAGGCAGCCAACGCCACGCATGCCAATTGACATCATAGTCATTTTCTGGAACCAGTGTCACAAATTCAACATCTCGGTATGAATGCAGCATTGAAATTTGGAATAAGAGCGTTTGGATCGCTGTTCGTAATACTGGATAATTCCCTGCTAGCCCCACTGTTTGATTCATTAAAGGAATAACAATTGGTGCCGCTTCTAATTGTTGATACGGCCAAACGAGTTGTTTTTCCGCTAGCGAACTTAAATCACTTTCTTCATTCGCTTGATATTTTACAGAAAAACTTGATTTGATTTCGCCAGTCCCAACATGGATTTTCAGGAAATCTTCGTTGGTGGTCATGCGTTCATAAATCCGTGCTTGGTAGTCTTTGGCCATCAAGGCAAGATCATTCATTGAAGGATACATATACGTCAGAGCGTGCTCTTGTTCTTGTTGTAAAAGAGAAATGTCCCCTTTTTTCTGGATCAGGTATTGTCTATAAGAGCCTTCACTACGTTCATTTTTCTCTTTGGTTTCTTTCTTATTGGTAAAATAACTGGAAACAGAAAAACCTGCCGTTAATAAACTAGCGCCCCCCATGCTCAGCATCATGATCGGATTTCCGCCACTTAAAAAGCTTGTAGCACCACTTAATACCACCATTCCTAAAGGAGGAACCAACGTTCTTAAGAGTTCATTTTTTCCTTCTTTTTCTTTCGGTGTCGGTGTCATTACTTCTACATCCATCTTCGGTTCTTTTAAATGGATACGCGGGCTTCGTCTGAATAATGGAAATTCTGATGGGTATTCAGGTTGGTAGCTTTGTTCAATGATTTCAAATGGATTTAATGTAAAGTCAGTACCTAAATTTGTGAGCTTCAGCTGATTTTCTCGTACTTCTATAATCAGTTTATCAATCACTAGCTGATCGCCAGTACCAAAGTTAAATTTTCCTTTAGCAATTCGTTGTCCGTTGAAATAAATCGTTTCTTCATTTGCGTAAATATCAACAGTATAATTAGTCGTTTTTGCCTCAACTGTAACTGAAACAAATGCCGGAGTTGGTAAACTAATTGCGGAGGAAGCCGTAGAAGAGATCGTAAAATCTTTTTTGGGTTTACTCGTCGCGATTGTTTGATATTCCGCTGGTTTTACTATTATAAACGTTGCATTATCTTGTTCAAATGGTTTGTTATCAAGTAAAATTTGTTGTCCATCATAAGATAGTGAATGTCCGTCAATCGTTCGTTCTTGTTTTGAAGACGTTAGCTGGTGGTGCGAAAAGTCATCACCAAAATAGAACACATCCATAAGAACATCGGCAGCTGGCTGCATTTGATCATCAATAGGAACAGTTGACTCATCTTCTGTTTTATTCGTTTTCAGAATCATCGGTTGCCCCTCCTAATAATTTCATATATTTAGCAATCGCTTCTTCGTATTTCGTCAATAGCTCTTGTTTCTTTTCACCATTCATTTTTGTGTCTAGTTTTGTTGCTTCGTATAATTTCGTATAGGCATGTAAAATGAATTGATTGTCTCCTACGTTTTGCGCAATATCAAGGGCTTTTTCGAACGCACCTTTTCCGATGTAGATCCAATATAAAAGTGTATTTTCGTTTGATTTTTGAGAAATATTATTCAAAATCATCTCTTTTTGCTCATTGGATAAATTATCTAGTTGTATTGAGCTTACTGCGTAAACATATTTCGCACTTTTAGGCAAGGTTTCTGGTGTATCTTCTTTCAATGTGCTCAATACTCCTGAATAATCATTGGCAATGTAATTCGCTTCTGCCGTAATGATTCTTTCTTGTGTAGGAACTTCTTTCAATGCATAATTTCCAACAAAGAAACCTAGAACAAGCGTTGCTAACAGCAACACAAGACTGCCCCATTTAAACACTGTATAGCTTTTTTTGTTAACTAATTGATTTTGTTTTTCTTGTTTCATTTTTTGGATAACGACTTGTTCACTGATCATTTGATCGATTTGTTCTGGTGAAAGTGCGGCTTGAATATTTTTAGACAGAGGATCTTGTAATGTGCCAGATCCTTCGATCAACCGTTCGTAATCTAATTTTGGATGAAGAATAAATAGAATCAACGCACGATACTGTTTTAAAAAGTCTTCTTCATTCGTCACATGTGGGACAACTAGATTCATAAAACCTCTATGTGCAATCGAAAGTTCTTCTCCAAAAAGAAAAATATTTCTCGGGTGGATAAATGGTTGAATCGTAGAATGGATAAACGGCTCAATAAAGCGAATTTTTTGTGCTAAAAGCAGTCTCTTAAATGGGGACATTTTTTTTATTGCTTCATCGATTGGTACCGCGTAGTTATCTTTTTCATAGGATAAGACTAACTGCTCTTCTGTTGCCTCCAACAGTTCTCCAGCTAATAATGCGTCTCTTTTTTGGAGAACGGCTTGAAATTGATCCAGCTCTGCTAAGCGGTATTGATTCGCTTGTAATGTGACTAATACCTTGTCTTTTTGAACTTGGATATCTATTTTTTCTGATATATCTTTTACTTCACTCACGTCATAGGCCCCTTTATTTTTTCATTGTCTCTTTCACAATTAATTGATCTCCGTCACCTAGTGCATAATTGGCCAGAAGAACTTCTCCGTTTAACTTAATTGCTTTGTTTAGTATCTCTAATTCAAATGTTTCTGGTAAAGAGATGTTTAGTAATTCTAGTGATTCTCTCAATAACTCTTTTAAACGATTTCCAGAAACTTTGATAGGAATCTGTAAATCAATAATTTGTTTCCCCACATGTAATCCAATACCAATAGATGTGTCTTTCCTCATAACATTCTACCTTCCTATCCTTTTTTTAACCATGTAGGAAATGCTCGACCTAATATGATTCCAAGTCCTACGACAAAGAGGCCGCCAACTACACATAGTAAAATGAACCCGATATTATTGCCTTTTTTTAACCCTGAGTCGCCTGAATCCAAACTATCATTCAGTGTGTAACCATTTGAGAAAAGAAGGGGCGTTATTTCTTGGGTAACAGTACGTTGTGCTGGTGTTTCTTTTACAAAAACTTCTTTTTGTGCATCTGTAATCAACTTCATTTTTTCTTCATCTAATTGTTTATCCTGAGCAGACATGTCTTTCATAAATAATTGATTAATTGTAAAGGTAGTAGAATTATTCTGACTACCTTCATTCTTTTCGTAAATCACTTGATTATTTATTTTTAAATCGCCAATATCTGCATGAACAGGAACACTTTGTAAGAAAATGAACAGTATAGGAACAAACATTCCTTTTAAAATCGTTTTAACATCAATTTTTAGTCTATGTTGCATCGTTTTTCTCCCTTACAAATAATAGAAAAGATCATACGTTTACTTTTTTGTCTTCTGGTTTCACCCAAAAATTCAATAGAATTCCACTCAATGCTAGGATTACAAGTATCAGATAACTTACCCAACCAATACTGGCTCCATTTAGTAATGCCGTAAAGCCATTTTGAATATTTTGTAATGGTGACACTCGATAGAGTATATTTGTAAATGTTCCTGTTTTAGTCGCCACTCCTAGTAATGGTGTCAGCATAAAGAATAAGCCTAATGTTGCTCCACTAAGATAAAGCGTCAGTAATCGGAACTGTCTCATACAGCCAAGGGTCAAAAGTAATCCCGCAAGTAATACTAAAAAGGCGTAACTAAACCAGGCTATTTTAGCATTCGACCCAACAACAAGACTTAAATTAAGGGCAAATGCGATTGACAATGCTACGCTGCTTATTACTATGACCGTCACATTCGACGTGTTATACCAAGCTCTTGATGGATTCATCAATAAATCCGTTTTGGACACGTTTCTTCGCTTCATGTATTTTTGCATCGCTGTTGCGACTAAAATAATAATAAATGCAGCGATGATTGTTGCATAATAAGGAATCAAAGAATTTTGTCTTGCTTTTCCAAAATCGCCTTTTTCTTGAATAGGATTTGACAAGAAGTTAAAGACCGTTGAATTATCTGAACCGCCATTTCTGGTATTTGAAAGAACTTTGTCAAATTTTTCTGCATATTTAGTATTATCATCTGTTTTTTTATGCACTTCTGTAACGGTTTTGTCTAAATTCGTTAAGATGTCATTTGCATCTGTTTGCACCTTATTTGTAGATTCTTTCAACATCTTAATCGTTGGAGCAACGTCTTTGACTTGTGCCGCAGATTCTGCTGTTGCTTTAGCTGTTTCAGTTGAACTACTAACCAATGTCTGGATATTTTTTACCAAGTTTTCTGTAGTTGAATTGATTGCAGCCGTATCATTCTTTTCAGGATGCGCATTTGTATCCGTAATGACAGATTCTGGTGCTACTCGTTCTGTTTCTTTCCATGAATTATAAGTTGCATCAATGTCTTGATTCGCCTTATCGAACCATTCTCCCAATAAAGAGGCTTCCTGTAGCATGGTATCTGGAATCGTCATAAGATTTAACGTGCCGTATAAAGTCAGTGCTTCGCCTTCGTTTTTATCAGTACTTGTTCCGATTGTAGCGTTTAACTTGTTGATCTGCTCTTCAATGTCGTTATATAGACTGTCTCCGTTTGCCCTATAATTTGTGTAGAGCGACTCCGAAATCTGAGAAACTTTTTTTGAGTCAGTGATATTATCATATAACCAGTAAACAGAATCAGGTGTAGCTAACTCATTGAATGTTTTATCTGGGTTACTCGTAACATAATCAGCAAAGCTATTCAGACTTAGCTGCGCTGGATCAGCGTAAAGAGTTGTCAATTTTTCAGCTGCTGACGTTAATGTCGTGAACAAACTAAAGAGTTCAGCTAAATCTTGTTTTAGAGGCTGATCTTTGTCTATATAAGCAGCCAGTTGTCCAGAGTTTGTTGAATTGATTGAACTCCAGGAATAATAGCATACGAAATATTCATAGTCGGTATAATCATTTGGATAAGTCCATTTTATCTGGGAATTAATTTGGTAAGACATCTGAGATTGAGTAGGTTTTTTGGGCGGATCACTACTCCCTGTGTCCTTAAGTATGATGGCTATATTTAGCTGTGTTCCTTCTATAGAAACAGCTGCTGTGTAGTCTGAACCAGATAATTTAGCAATGATTGCCTGTTCCAAATTTGCTCTAATCTTGTCCAAATCAACAATTTCGATCAGACCGCTGCTTCCTACCTCAAAAGTATGTGAGAATTTTAAAGATTGGGTTGTTCCAGGTGTCAACTTTATCTCCACTGTGTTTTTTACATTGAAATCAGATGAGATATCTTCTTTTTCAGCTGTCGATACTATATTGAATTGATTGCCATTACCCGTTAAAGTTGGGTCATAATGTGTCACTATGTTATATGAATCCCTTAACTTATCGCTTTCTGCTTGTGTTAACAATCCTTTAGTCACTAACGTATTTAAAAGAATGGGAAAATCCGTACTTGATGGAAGAGCAAGATTTTGTAATTGCGCAAGTTCATTTTTTACAGCCGTTAAGTATTCCCCGTCTTCCGTAATTTCTGATTCTTTCTCAATAGGTGATAATAACTTTGAGATAGCTAGCTTAACTTGGTCTTCTTTCGCATTATCTGAATTGGCGTTTCTATCGTTGTAATACTTTTCTGCCACATCCTCTTTTAACGTTGTTAATTCCGCTACTTGTTTTTCCAACTCTGTTATTTCACTCGTTAGCTCTTCAATTCTCTTCCCTTGTGATTCTTTAAATGAAGAAGCATTCGTCAAAAAATTGGCATAAACGCCAGAATCATTCGTACCCTCAGATCCCTTTTTAAAAAACAGAGCCAACTGATTTTTTATGCTATCATCGAAACCGTCAAATTGAGCTTTGTATCCGGTTAAATCGTTTTGCCATTGATTCTCTAATTGCTCTGTTTGTAGCTCAAATTGTTCATTAAACTGTTTAATAGCTGTTGCTAATTTTTCATTTGCTTCATCTGCATAATCATTCACAGATTTTTGTACTTCCTCTGTTGACTGGCTATTTGCCTCTAAAGCACTATTGTTACTCTCCATCAATTGCTTCACTGATTGAACAAACGCTTCTTGTTCCGACGTAAACATTTTATTGTCTTCGTCCAATATACTTGCTGTATCAATGACACTTGAAAAATTAGTTGGCACTTCTTTAAAGGGTAGATAAATTGTTTTCTCCAAATTATTTTTGTGATCCGTCTCTAATCCAACAATTTGATTGACGTTTTGTTGTGCTTCAGACAGGTTTCCTACAATACTTGAAAAATACATTTGTACGATTCTTTGATTAAAATCTTTTAAAATGTCATTCACTTTGACCTGAATCGCCTGATTGGTTATCTCGTTTTGACCTTCTCTTACTTGATATTCCACCAAAGCTTTTTCAGGATTTATGCTTTGCAATGAAAGCAATCGTTCAGAGAAATCTTGTGGAATAATAATCTGTGCATCAAATTGTCCATCCGCTACTCCTCGACTAGCAATATTTCTGGTCGTAGTCTCCCAACGGTTAGCGGTATCTTGATTGATCAAGGTGACAAAGTCGGTGCCCAGAGAATATTTCTTTCCTTCAAAAATAGTTCCTTTGTCTTCATTAACTAACACATACTGCATTTTTGTGACCTTTTCATTAGATGTTTGTTGAACATTATCACTTTTAAAACCAATATAAGAAAGAATAAATAAGAACAATAGGCTACCGACAACGATCGAAATAATAGGAAGATATTTTTTTAGTTTATTTTTCAATTTGCTCTTCTCTCCTAATTTAAAAGCGTAACGGGCTCTTATAGCCTTGGAGACAAATATCCTTGTGTCGTTTTTTTCAGGCATATTTTATCTTTGTTCCGAGACCTTCACCAAATCGGTACTACTCTAAATCCATCAATAGTGTTTCATAGCCATCCATAAAGCTTTAGCTCTTAGGAATTGATGTGATTGGAGTAGTCCCTAGTGGCTAACCCGTGTAGCTAGATAATTAAAAAGCGTCCGCGCAATGAATTGCACTGACGCTTTTTATTTCAAAACTAATTTAGTTTAAACCGAAAGAACTTGCATCTTGTTGGTCACGTTGTGCGACTGTATCAGCATATTTGTTCAATTGACTATTGATGCTGATCAACAATTCTTCCATTTTTTTAACGTTTCCTTCTAATTGATTGTATTGTTCTAAATACGATTGAAACGCTTGACCTTTCCATTCTTGTGCGATTTGTTGATTCATAGAATTTACTTTACGAATCGCATCTTGGATTTGTTGTTGTGATTGTGTATACACCTTCGCTTGTGATTTCAGTTGCTCGGGTGTGACCGAAATTGCTCCTGCCATTATAATCTCTCCTACTCTATATTAAAATTGTTTCCATAAATAGTATATCGGTCACTAAGTATACTTGTCAATGTTTTTTAGAAACAAATTACGATTTAAAGGAAATAATAAACTTCCAAATGATAATTTTTAATGTTTTATAGAATAGATATTTTTTTTATTTGTAAAATATTTATATTAAATCAATCCAATCGTAAACTGATTGCTTGTAGATAAAACTCTCTATGATTTTCATCAGAAAATAGATTACTAATTGAGTTTATTTTAATGAAGGACTCCCAATTTTTTTGTTCATGGTTAAAATCGTGAGCTAGTTTATTCTGATATGTTAACTCACTAAAACCAAATAGATAATCCTCATATAAGTTAAATGCTAAAATTGTTAAACGAATAGACTCCTCTGTTTGCCATTCCGCAGAAATAGATTCATATTTAGCTCCTAATTCTTTTGAATAAATTTCGTTAAAGTGAATTCTGGTCACTTCCGCTAATCCTAGCAAATAAATTAAAGAAAACTCATAGCAATTAAATTCTTTGTCTTTAGTATTTTTTTCAAAAAATGTTATATGTTCTTGGTTTTTGAATATAAGATCACGATTCATATTGATATCTCCCATACATTTTTATTCAAACATATTAATTAGATATAGATTAGTTTTCTATTTAAATAGATGTATATATTTATTTTACATTAAGTTTACCATTTGATAGATTATAAGACAATGAGCTTAGTAATATTTTTTCGATATGTATCAAAATTAAAAAAGAGCCCGGGACATAACTAAAAAGGTTATGTTTCAGGCTCTTAGTAATAGAATAAACGGTGGTCGCAGAAGCAACTCCTTCGGAAATAAGCCGAAATTCACAAAAATTTGAAGAGCAATTTTCGTAAATTCCTTCTTATTTCTCGGAGTTAAATACTTCTGTCCCAACCTCTACATTATCGTCATCTTTCATTACAGTAGATTAACGTTTTTCAGCTGTTAATTCAATATCATAGTAATCTCTAGTATCTTCATAATTCCATGTAAATGATTTTACACGGTCATTAATTGGCATGATTTCATTACGGTACAATGTTGGAATAACTGGTGCTTGTTCAAACATATATTCTTGCCATGCATCATATGCTTCTTTACGTTTTGTATCGTCAAATGACGCTTTAGAGTCGATTGCTTTCAATAGTTTGTCATTTTCTTCTGAAGCAAAACGAGAGTAGTTGAATGCTGCGTTACGCCCGTATAAGCCGGCTGGTGATGGTGCACTATTTACTCCCCAAGCCGCTTGGAAAACGTCGATTTCAGGATCATCATTTTTGATTTTATCGTAGAATGCTTGGAAATCGATTAAACGGCCCGTTGCTAATTTCACATCTAAACCAATTTCTTTCCATTGTTGTAGATAGTAATCTGCTAAAGGTTGAGCTGTTTCGCCACCTGCCATTGAGGCAAAGTTGATCGTTAATTTTTCCCCTTTAGGATTTTCTCTAAGTCCATCACCATCTGTATCTTTATAGCCAGCATCATCTAATATTTTCTTCGCTTTATCCAGGTCATATTGATACCCTTTTATGTCTGTATCATGCAATGTTTTAAAAATAGGTGGAATCAAGGTTGTCGCACCAGTACGCAACCCATTATAGAATTTTTGCCCAATTGCGTCGTTATCCATTGCGTATCCCATTGCTTGACGTAATTTTACATCAGCCATTTTTGCATCTGGATTCATTACAACTTCGCCTTTTTCTTTATCATATGTTCCTAATTTAAAGCCAACATATGTGTATGCTAATTCTTCACGACCTAACATTTGATAGCCTTCTGAGTCTTTATATGTTGGATAATTATCTGTTGGCATTGCGTAAACCATATCATATTTTTTCGCTTTTACCGCTTCAACGATTGACGCTGTTGGTACGTTTGTAAAGACGATTTTATCTAACTTAGGCTTCCCTTTATAATAATGTTCATTTGGTAAATATTCCACTGACTCTCCTGTTACGATTTTACTCATGTAGTAAGGACCGAATGTTACAGGATTTTTACGGACAGCATCACTTTTTTCTTGGTCTTTGATTGGAATATCCTTAAAGACATGTTTTGGCATTGCACTCATGTATACACCGCCACTTAATTGAAGCATTCCCGGATTCATTTCTTTATATGTTACTTCGATTGTTTGATCATCTACTTTTTTAATTCCAGAAATAGTATCTGCTTTGCCATCATGGTATTCATCCATCCCTACAACATTCGTAAAGTCGTCATCATAACGAATACCAGTATATTCTTTATTTCCAATTACTTCATATGGGTAAATCAAATCATCAGCAGTTACAGCTTCACCATCTGACCATTTAATATTGTCTTTCAATGTAATTGTAGCCTTCTTATTGTCAACATCTAAATCTAATTTAGCAGCTCCATCATCTGTGATGACGAAATCATCATCATATGAGAATAATCCTTCATGGGAAGGACGCATATAATAATTGTCGTACGCATCTTGGTAATAGACTTCTGAAAATAAGCCTTTAAACTGAGTATCTGACGCAACTGCTACATCCAAAGTCCCGCCTTTGATTGCCTCTTTGTCATTTTTGACCGTCATTGTAAACTTACTGATATCCTCAGTTTCTACATTCTTGTTACCTGAATCTGATTTTTTACCTCCGCCACATGCAGCTAATGTCACTGTTGCCACTGCTGTCAATGTAATTAAACCCAAAAGTTTTTTGCTTTTCACACTACTTCCTCCTCTTCTTAACCTAAACGCTGTCTTGCATCTGCTGAACGCTTGAACGCTTGGCCAATATAATTTATACATAACATCATTACTAAAATCAGTACTGATGCAGGTACCCAGATCCATGTTTTATTCGCTAAAACATCACCATTGCTAGCATATCCGATCAATGTTCCCAAACTTGGTACATTGGTCGGCAACCCAAATCCTAAGAACGTCAGTGTTGTTTCAATCCCGATATTTGCCGCAAAATTGATGGTTAAGTTCGTGATAATCAATGAACTTAAATTAGGCATAATTTCTCGAAACATGATTTTAAAATCACTTGTCCCTAAAGTTTTTGAGGCACTCACATAGTCTCTGCGGACCTCAGATAACGTTTTACTTCTAAACAGTCGGGCTTTTGCAACCCAGTAAAAAGCACTCATAATTCCTACAAAAGACCAAACATTATAATTAGGAATGATTGTAACAAATACAATGATGATCATCATGATCGGTAAAATCATAATAAAATCAACGATACGCATCACTGCATTATCAAACATTCCACCATAATAACCTGAAACAATACCGATTCCTACCCCGATGATTGATGTCAATATCGTGATTGCAAAACCGATTACAACCGAATTACGAGCGCCAATAATCAATTGACCAAGTATATCACGTCCACCTTCGTCGGCTCCTAATATGAAGTTTCCACCAGGCTCGGCATATTTATCTAAAATACTTACTGTCATTACTTTGTCTTGATCAGTCAATAGAGCACCAATAAAAACAACCAACAAAATGGCTACTAACAGTACAAGTGAGAAAATTGCTAATTTGTCTTTTTTAAACTCTCTTGCGATCATTCGAAATCCCATCGGTGGGATCGTTTCTGGTACAGCAACTGCTGTATTTTCTTTATTTTTATCCATCTCGTCTCTTCCTCTCCTTAAAATTGATTTTCTATTGAACTCGAATCCGCGGATCTACAAGACTCATGACGATATCTGAAATCAGATTTCCGACGAGCGTTGCAACTCCTAAAATCAATACTAAGGCGGTGATCACTGCATAATCACGTTGTCCGATCGAGTCGATAAATAATTTCCCAATTCCTGGATAACCAAAGATTTTTTCGATAACCACAGAACCACTGATCAAAGCTGTGATTTCATAGCTAAGTTGAGAAACGATTGGTAAAGAAGCATTTCTGAAAATATGTCTTGTATAGACTTTATTTGTCGGTACCCCTTTAGAACGAGCTGTCCGAACATAATCTAATGATTGAGAGTCAATCACTTCATTCCGTAAATATTGAATCGTGATTGCTGTTCCTAAAAGTGCTTGAGATAATGCTGGTAAAATCAAATGATAGAAACGATCCCAAATATAGGCTCCAGTCCCTGGCTCAACACCACTGGAAACAGACCCTGTCGTTGGGAACCAATCTAAACGGTAACCAAAAATAAACAGCATAACAAGTGCAAAAATAAAGGGTGGTACTGCAAAACTGAAAAAGTTATAGACCACGACAAATTTGTCCAAAATCGAATTTTGATAACGACCTGATAAAACGCCTAATGGCAAAGCGATCGCATACATGATCACAACGGTTACTAAGGATAAAAGAATTGTATTCACTGCACGACTGCCGATCAATGTTGAAACTGGTAATTTAAAAATAAAACTCTCCCCAAAATCACCATGGAAAACATTGACGATCCAACGTACATATTGCGTTGTCCAAGGATCATTCAACCCTGCTGATTCACGCATTTTCTCAATAACTGCTGGATCCGTATTTGGATTGATCAGACCTGTAAAAGGATCTCCTGGCATCATTTTAGCTAACATGAAAATCAGTACACTTAAAATCAAGATTTGAGGAATCATAAAGAGTACACGTCGTAAAATCGTCTTCCACATTAGATTGCACCTCCATCTTTTAACGCTACTTGATGTGTATCACTGATTGTTCGTAAATCATACACACGGCCGTTTTGATCGTAATACTCTTTTTGATGTTCGATATATTCTTTTTCTACTTGACGACGCTGTGCTTTGTGCTCTTCACGATGTGCAACGTCAATTTTAGGGATTGCTGATAATAGCCGTTTCGTATAAATGTGCTGTGGATTTGTATAAATATCTTGACGAGTCCCAATCTCTACAAAGCGCCCTTTGTACATGATCGCAATATTATCACACATATGTTTTACAACACCTAAGTCATGTGAAATGAATAAATAACTCAAGCCATATTCTTCTTGGATATTTTTCATAAAATTCAATACTTGTGCTTGAACAGATAAATCCAATGCAGAAACCGGCTCATCTGCAATAATCAACTTAGGATTCGTCGCAACAGCTCTAGCTACGCCTAAACGTTGGCGTTGTCCACCTGAGAATTCATGTGGGTATTTATACAATGCATCTTCTGGCATCCCAACGATATCTAAAAGCCCTTTGACTTTTTTCTTTTCTTCTTGATCACTCAACCGTTCAAAATTGCGGATTGGTTCTGCTATGATATCCAACACTCTTTTCTTTGGGTTTAAGCTAGACATTGAATCCTGAAAAATCATTTGAACATCTTTATTATATTTCATCGCTTTACGATTATGAGCTTTCGTCACATCTTGATCTTGATATAAAATACTACCACTAGTTACTTTTTCTAACCCGATGATTGCTTTTCCTGTAGTAGATTTTCCAGAACCTGATTCACCAACTAAACCGTACGTTTTACCCTTTTCGATAATAAAGTCAACACCATCAACTGCCAACACATGATCGGTCACTCGATTAAAGAAACCACTGCGGATAGGATAATGAACTTTCAAGTCTTTGATTTGAATGATTTCTGCCATTATACTTCCTCCTGATTGTCTCTAAAATGGAAATGCTGATAACATGTACAGCGAACAAAGTGTCCTTCTGACACCTCATGCAATGTCGGTTCTGCTTCATGAGCGTCCTCTGGAATCCAAGGAATTCTCGGCGCAAAACGACATCCTTCTCTTGGTAACTTGCTTAATGATGGGACCACGCCTTCGATCACGTGCAACTGACTATCATCTGAATTTTCTTGCGGAATAGATTGTAACAATGAGCGTGTATAGGGATGTTTTGGATTATTAAACAATTCTTCAGCAGTTGCTACCTCAACAAATTGCCCAGCGTACATCACAGCTACCTTATCTGCCATTTCAGCTACGACACCTAAATCATGCGTGATCAAAATAATTCCGGAGCCAGTCTCCTCTTGCAAATCCTTCAGTAAATCTAAAATTTGCGCCTGGATCGTTACATCCAATGCTGTTGTCGGTTCATCTGCGATGATGATTGCCGGTTTACATGCAATAGCGATTGCAATGATCACACGTTGACGCATTCCACCAGATAATTCGTGCGGATACTGCTTACCAACTCGTTCAGGATTAGGAATCCCCACCTGTGTCAACAATTCGATCACCCGTGCTTGTTTTTGCTCCGCATTCATATTCGTATGGTAGGTTAGGCTTTCTTTGATTTGATCTTCAATTTTCATTAGTGGATTCAGCGCTGACAAAGGATCTTGAAATATCATCCCAATATCGTTACCACGGATTTTATTATATAGTTGTTCGTTAAATGTAGTTAAATTTAAATCCTTGTATAGAATTTCTCCAGTTACACGAGTATTGTTTGCATCATGTAACCCAATTATTGTTGTAGCTAAAGTACTTTTCCCACAACCCGATTCACCAACGATTGCTAAAATTTCATTTTTTCCTAATTCAAATGACACATCATCAACAGCATCATAGTACTCATCTTTGATACGAAATCCTGTATGTAGATGCTGAACATCTAACAATTGATTGCTATCACTCACTTTAATACACTCCTCTATACTCAATTAAATGGCGTATTACAACAAGAAAACTTATTAAAAACACTTCTTTTTTTAATAATTACTTCTTTTCTACTCATTGTAATCGTTTTTAACAAACTCATATTCTCATTGTACTCATATTTAAGCAATTGTATATAAAAATTGTAAAAATTGCAACATTTTGGTAATGTAAATTTTTTCTAAATAAGCAAAAAAAGTGTGGAACAAAAGTAAAAATCACTTTTGTTCCACACCCTAAATGTGAATAAACGGTGGGAGCAGAAGCAATCCCTGCGGAAATAAGCTGAAATTCACAAAAATTTGACAAACAATTTTTGTAAATTCTTTCCTATTTCTCGGGATTAAGCGCTTCTATCCCAGCCTCTTTCTTCATTTCAACTTATAAGTTATTCATAATATAATCTACAGCGGCACCAACTGTTTCAATTTGCTCTGCGTCTTCATCAGAAATTTCTGTACCAAACTCATCTTCTAGCTCTAAAACAAATTCCATTACACTAATTGAATCTGCATTCAAGTCATCTTTAATGTTTAATTGATCTGTCACTTTCTCAGCTTCAATATCAAAGTGGTTTGAGATAATCTTCGCTACTTTTTCAAGTACTTCTTCACGAGTCAACTGTATTCACCTCCACTGCTTTTGAAAAGCGTTCCTCACGTTTGAGTTGAACGCTATGATACATTGTACTCACAAATGATCGATTTGTCCATCTTTTTTTGCAGAACTATTACAAAAGGGTTGCAAACAGGTTGCGAACAGTACTATTTTTTTGTTTCATAATAACTGACAAGCTGAGGTACAACCTCTGTCTTCAGCATTGTATGGATCTGACGAATCGTATAACGCACTGCTTCTGGCCCTGTCGAACCATGTGTTTTAATGACAGGTGCTTTTAAGCCAAAAAGAACGGCTCCACCATGTTTAGAGTAATCCATCTCATCTTTCATACCACGTAACGCATTCTTTAAAAGCAACGCACCCATCTTTCCTTTGACTCCTTCTGCAAGGATCGATGATTTTAAAAGTCCCATCATGTTTAAGGCTGTTCCTTCAATTGATTTCAATACAGCGTTTCCTGTAAAACCATCTGTCACAACAACATCTGCTGCTCCACTTAACAACTCACGCGCTTCCACATTACCGATAAAATGAATTCCCTCTTCTTCTGAAAGTAATTCAAATGCTTTTTTAGTTAACTCACTGCCTTTGGTTTCTTCTGCGCCATTATTTAAAAGAGCCACACGAGGTTTTGAGATATTTCTAACTTTTTCAGCGTAAAAAGAACCTAGTACAGCATATTGAACAAGATGCTCTGGTTTATTATCAGCATTCGCTCCCAAATCTAACATATCAAACCCACCATCCGGTTGACCGATTACTGGTAAAGTCGACATCAATCCCGGACGTTCAACATTTTTGATCCGTCCAACGATAAATAATCCAGCAGCTAATAACGCTCCTGTGTTACCCGCAGAAAAAATGGCATCCGCCTCTCCCTCTTTTACTGCTTGTGCAGCGAGTACCATTGAAGCATTTTTCTTACGACGAATGGCCTTGACTGGCTCATCATCACTGTTGATTTTTTCATCCGTATGAATAATCGTAATATTCGTTTCATCTGTTACATATTTTTTAATTTCATCTTCTTTTCCATAAAGCAAGAACTCAACCTCTGGAAAATCCTGTTTGGCTAACATTACGCCTTCAACAATAGCTTGCGGCGCATGATCGCCACCCATTGCATCAACTGCAATCTTCATAACATAGTCCCTCCTAGGTAAATTACAATAAATAGTATAACATATTGAAAAGCGGAACAAAGCGTTTAACTCTCATGAAAATTAGGAATCTGACTAAGAAACGCTTTTGGTTTCATAGACAGATTGTCTATTTTCCTTGAGAGTTGATTTGTGTAGCTGGATCAACGAAAAGCTGAATGTGTCGTTTAGCTCTGGCAGAAAAATAGGGAATTCTGTTTGTGAGTTCTTTATCACCAATAACATTCATCTTTTTTCCGAAGAGCTGACTCATACAGCTAGATCAACGAGAATGCATTCATACTTGCCTTCAGTTCTTTGTAATGTCTTAATACGATTAGTCAAAAAACTGTTGCTCGTCATCATTTGGCTTAATCTTATCAGCAATACCACGATACTCTGGCAAGACCCACCATTGCTCTTTTGTCCAAATCGTACTCGCTTCTTGACGCGCAACCTCCAAAATATTGACGTCTGTCACAATATCGCCTACAGCAAATTGCGGCACACCTGATTGTCTAGCGCCAAAGACTTCGCCTGGTCCTCGCAACTCTAAATCTTTTTCACTTAGTACAAACCCATTATTCGTTTCTGTCATAATTTTCATTCGCTCCACACCCATTTCGTTCTTTGGGTTAGCAACTAAAATACAATAAGAAGCTTCTGAACCTCGACCAACGCGTCCACGAAGCTGGTGCAATTGCGCTAGTCCAAATCGATCAGCATCCATAATAAGCATGACTGTGGCGTTTGGAACATTGACTCCGACTTCGATCACTGTTGTAGAAACTAGCAACTGCAAGTTATTTTCTTTGAACTCCTGCATAATTTCTTCTTTTTCTTGGTTTTTCATTTTTCCATGAAGCAAACCAACTTGATATGTAGGATTAAAGAATGCCGACATATGTTCAAAAATCTCCGTAGCATTCTTTACATCTAGCGCTTCTGATTCTTCGATCAACGGGCAAATCACATAGGCTTGGTGCCCACGTGCCAATTCTTTTTCCATCCACTCTAAAACTGTATCTAGTTGAGGAGGTCTTATCCAGCGTGTCTCTATTGGAATCCGACCTGCTGGCATTTCATCAATGATCGAAACATCCATCTCACCAAAAGCCGTAATGGCCAATGTTCTTGGGATCGGTGTTGCGGTCATAAATAAAACATCTGGTTTTAACCCTTTTTCTCTTAAGATTCGGCGTTGATTCACACCAAATCGATGTTGTTCATCTGTAATGACTAAACCTAGTTGCCGGAAACGGACATCTTCTTGAATCAATGCGTGCGTTCCAATAATAATATCGATCTCACCTGTCGCAAGCTGTTCAAGAATCATTCGTCGCTCTTTAGTTTTAGTCGATCCAGTTAGTAGGGCTGTACGAACTTCTAAGGGATCGTACAATTGCTGAAGGCTTTCCATATGCTGTTGCGCCAAAATCTCTGTCGGCACCATTAAAGCACCCTGAAAGCCAGCTGTCATCGTCGCGTAAAGAGCAATTGCCGCAACAACCGTTTTCCCACTCCCTACATCGCCTTGTAATAAACGCTGCATATGATTCGGGCTCATTAAATCCCGACAAATTTCGTTTGTTACTTTCTTTTGAGCGTCCGTCAGTTCAAAAGGGAGTTTCTGCGTAAATGTCTTTAAGCGATCCACATCGTACTGAACACTCAACCCATTTTTTTCTGCTTTTTCTCTTCTCTTCAACCCTTGCATTTTCAATTGGAACAAGAAAAATTCTTCAAAAACAACACGCCGCTTCGCTTGATGGCTTTCTTCTGGATTATTTGGAAAATGCATTGCAAACATCGCTTCTTTTCTTGGCATTAAGCGATATTTCTCTACTAATGTTTCTGGCAAAAACTCTGGAATAAAATTCCCGTACTTTTCAAAGCCAGTGCGAATCAGCTGGATCAAACTACTTTGTCGAACTTTTTTGTTTACATGATAGATCGGAGCAAAATCTTCTCCGTCATTTTGAGCTGCTAAAATTTTCATGCCGTTTAATGATTTCCGTTTCACATCCCATTTTCCATAAATTGCGATTTCTTCAGACATCACGATTTTGTCTTTTAAATACGGTTGATTAAAGAAGGACACGTTGATTACCGCATGGTCTTGCATCATCCGAAACATCATGCGACTTTTTTTATAGCCATAACGGCTCACGACTGGTTCAGATACAACTAAACCTTTTAGCGTGACTTTTTCTTGATCCTGAATTTCATTTAATTCCTTTTCTTGGATATCATCATATCGAAAAGGATAGTAGGACAATAACTCTTCTATTGTATAAATGCCTAATTCCTTTAAATTCTCAGCACGTTTTGGCCCAACGCCTGTCAAGACACTGATATTATCCGATAAATTCACCACTCTTCCTCCTCTCATTAAATAGATATGTGTATTACTTTTCATTTGTTTATTCTCTATAGAAAAAGAGGTTGGAACAGAAGTGTTTAACTCCGAGAAATAAGAAGGAATTTACGAAAATTGCTCTTCAAATTCTTGTGAATTCCGGCTTATTTCCGAAGGAGTTGCTTCTGCGCCCACCGTTTATTCGGGTACTAAGAGCCTGAAACATAACCTTTTTAGTTATGTCCCAGGCTCTTCAATAAGTCATTTATTATTCCGCTGAAAACAGGTATGGATAAACCGGTTGTCCGCCCTCATGAAGTTCTGTTTCTATCTCTTCATATTCAGCAGCCAACGCTTCTACAAATTTTTCAGCTTCTTTCATTGTACCACCTTCACCGACAATGATTGTTACGATTTCTGTGTCTTCATCGATCATGCGTTTCAATGTGTCCAATGATGCTTTAAACATATCTGGTTCAGATACTACGATTTTGCCGTCGATCATCCCTAGATAGTCATCTTTCTTAATTTCTACATTATCAATCGTTGTGTCACGTACAGCTGTTGTTACCTGCCCGCTAACAACACTTTCGATCATTTCTGTCATTGTTGCATTATTTTCTTCAAGTGTTTGTTGGTCATTGAATGCAAGCATCGCTGTCATTCCCTGAGAGATTGTTTTTGTTGGCACGACCGCTACTGGAATATCTGCTACTTCTGCCGCTTGATCAGCTGCCATGAATATGTTTTTGTTGTTAGGCAAGATAATCACTTGGTCAGCGTTTACTTCTTTAACAGCTTTCAAGATATCTTCAGTACTAGGATTCATTGTTTGACCGCCACTAATGATATAGCTTGCACCAAGGCTACGGAATAAGTCTTGAACACCTTCTCCTGCTGCTATTGCAATCACTGCGTAAGGAACGCGTGCTTTTTGAACAACTGCCGCTTGGGCGTCATGCTCAACTAACGTTTCATGCTGTAAACGCATGTTATCTACTTTGATTTTCACTAATGAACCGAATTTTTGACCATAATTCATCACTTCACCTGGATGTTCAGTATGCACATGAACCTTGATGATTTCATCGTCGTTTACGACAAGTAACGAATCACCCAATTCGTTTAAGTAGTTTCTAAATGTTTCATAATCGAAATCACTGTCCACAGTTGGACCTTCACCGATTTGAACCATGATTTCTGTACAGTAACCGAACTTGATGTCTTCAGTCGCAACATGTCCGCTAACGCCACGGTGATGTTCAGCATTGACCATCTCGTCCATTTCACCAGGACTTGGCTCATACACTTCTGTTGCTAAAAATTCACCTGACAATGCTTCTAAAAATCCTTCATAGATAAATAATAAGCCTTGGCCACCACTATCGACTACACCGACTTCTTTTAATACTGGTAAAAGATCAGGTGTTTTAGCCAACGCCCGTTTTGCACCTTTCACAACGGCCTGCATTACTTCGATACAGTCGTCGGTTTCTTTTGCTTTGCGTTCACCAGAACGGGCAGCTTCACGAGAAACAGTCAGAATTGTACCTTCTACAGGTTTCATCACTGCTTTATAAGCAGTCTCCACACCGTGCGTAAACGCTGCTGCTAAATCTTTTGCGTTCAACGTTTCAACATCCGGAATTTGTTTAGAAAAGCCACGGAATAATTGTGATAAGATAACACCAGAGTTCCCTCTAGCACCCATCAATAATCCTTTTGACAGAATTGTTGTTAGTTCTCCGACTTTTTCAGAGCGAGAATCGGCTACAGCCTTCGCTCCACTCGTCATAGATAAGTTCATATTTGTTCCTGTATCGCCATCTGGCACAGGGAAAACGTTCAATGAGTTGACATACTCTGCATTCACATGCAAACGACTCGCACCAGCCTGAACCATCTCTTGGAACTGACTTGCACTGATTTCTGTTACATTCACCTAAAAAATCCTCCTTTGAGATTCCTGTTGCATAGAAAAGCGAAACGAACCGCTTAGCCCTCGAACAAATTAGGAAAATGCAGGAAAGATGCTTTTTGTCTTTTCGGCATTTTATCTATTTGTTGAGAGGTCTGGTTCGTGGAGCTAGATCAATAAAAAGTGGAACAATCACGTCCAGCCAAACTTCAAAAAAGTAAATCGCTAAATCATTGCTAACAGCTGGCTACCTAGTCAGGCAACACACGAACACCTTGCACAAATACGTTGACTGAATTAGCAGTCACACCTAATAGTGTTTCAAGGTTGTACTTTACTTTTTCTTGGACATTACGAGATACTTCTGAAATTTTTGTTCCATAACTTACGATTGTATATACGTCGACCGCAACGCCATTTTCTTCTTGTCGCACGACCACGCCTTTAGAATAATTTTCTTTGCGCAAAATGCCATTTAAATTATCTTTGATTTGGTTTTTACTAGCCATACCGACGATTCCATAGATATCTGTCGCAGCACCGCCAACTACAGTGGCAATAACCTCATTGGTAATCTCAATGGTGCCTGCTGGTGTTTTGATTTTTACAGCCATTGATGAAAGCCTCCTTAAAGAGCACAGTTGCCCTATTTTCTTCTATAATATTTTAACATAGCCGTACCTCAATGAAAAGGAACTTATCCAGATAATTATAGAGCGTCTCATCTAATTTGCCAATAATTGTATAATTTACATCGTTTCAGGGGAAATGTCAAACTGATTTGAAAACCCCCTTGCAAAAAAATGTTTTCTATGATAAATTAAGTTAGTATGAGCTGAAAATCATCGCTCCGAGATCAAAGCAAAGGAGGAAACTAAAAATGGCAAAAGTATGTTACTTTACTGGTCGTAAGACAAGCAGCGGCAATAACCGCTCACATGCAATGAACGCTACTAAACGTACTGTTAAACCTAACTTGCAAAAAGTTCGTGTATTAATAGACGGTAAACCTAAAAAAGTTTGGGTGTCAACTCGTGCTTTGAAATCTGGTAAAATCGAGCGTGTTTAATAGAACGTCATCAAAAAGCTGAACGGCATGCCGTTCAGCTTTTTTTATTTATCATCGCGACTTTGAATCACAGCAATCATTCCTGTATCAAATGAAAACCCAGCCGTTTCTCCTATAAATTCATTACTTGCGTAAGAAGTAGGAATCGCAACATTCACATGATCTAGTGTATATTTACTATGTGTTAACGTCAGGTTTTTGACCGGTGTTAAACAACAGTAAGCTAAATAATCCATCTTTGTTTCTTTTTTTATCACATATTCTCCTGGAAGATAATACGCGATACTATTTTGATGATCTTTTACTTTTATTTGATGGGCAAACGCTTGAAAACGTGGTTCAAATGGCAACCACAAGTTGGCTAAAAAGTGATCCAAACGACCACCTGTTGCGCCGATAATCATGATTTGTGCCTCTGGGAATTTTTTGATTGCAAGCGCCAAAGCTAGTTGTGTATCTGTATCATCTTTTTCTGCTTGTGCTTGAACTAGTTCTTTCGCTTGTTTTCGAACGCTCTGCTGTTCATCATTCGTTAAAGAGTCAAAATCTCCCACTGCCAAATCTAATGACCAGCCCTGTTCCAAAATGTATAAGCTGCCTCGATCGATTCCCACAAAATAATCAAAATCTACCGAGTCAAACTGCGGCCACTCCTTTGGCGAACCGCCTGCCACAAGAAGAATTTTCATTAATCCAACACAGCTCTCAGCGCATCGATCCGATCTTTAGGACTTTCTGAATCATAGATATATGAACCTGCTACAAACACATTTGCACCCGCTTCTTTACAACGTTTCGCAGTTTCTGGAACAATGCCACCGTCCACTTCAATATCATAAGTATAGCCTTTTGTTTCTTTCCACTCTTTTAACTGAGCGATTTTGTTCAAAGAACTTTCTATGAATGATTGTCCTCCAAATCCTGGGTTCACTGTCATAATCAAAACTTGATCAACTAAATCCAGTACATATTCGATCGCAGACAAAGGGGTACCCGGATTAATCACAACACCCGACTTCACTCCTGATGCATTGATCATTTGGATAGCACGATGGATATGTGTCGTTGATTCTGCATGAACAGTAATAATATCTGCTCCAGCTTTCGCAAATGCTTCAATGTAATTTTCTGGCTGAACAATCATCAAGTGAACATCCAATGGTAACTTAGTCACTGGTCGAATCGCTGAAATCACGTTAGGTCCCAAAGTAATGTTAGGGACAAATTGACCATCCATCACGTCCACATGAATATAGTCTGCTCCTAATTTTTCTACTAGTTGAATATCTCTTTCTAAATTGGCAAAATCGGCACTTAAAATCGATGGTGCTAGTTTCATTAAAGCCACTCCTTTTATTTTTTAGGTCTGTTTACTCGCTGACACTACGTCAGTAGGTTACATAACTATGAATAGTGATACTCATTCTATGCTAAGTCAGTTCTATTTTTTCTTATATATTGGTCTACGATTTTCAATTTCTAGTAAAAACTGCAGATAGTTATCATAACGCGTCTGAGCAATTGCTCCTGATTCTACGCGTTCTTTCACTTCACAACCAGGTTCTTTACGATGCATACATTCACGAAACTTACAGGAAGATGAGGCTTCTACAAATTCGGGAAATTGTTTTGGTAACTCTGTTGTTTCCATTTCTAAAAAGTCAATGGAACTAAATCCTGGTGTATCTGCAACTAAGCCATCATATAGCGGTAAAAGTTCCACGTGTCGGGTCGTATGCTTTCCTCGACCTAATGATTCAGAAATTTCATCCGTCGCTAGTTGTAAGTCAGGAGAAATTTTATTTAATAAAGTGGATTTCCCTGCACCTGATTGCCCCATAAAAACAGTCAAGCGTTCAGGAAAAAACTGCTCCAAAGTCCGAACTGCTTCTTCATCATTGGCCTTTGTTGCAGCAATCACAGGATAACCGATTTCTTCATAAACTTTTTTGACCTCTGCTACACTCACTGATTCTGTTCCAGCCAGTAAATCGACTTTTGTTAAATAAATGATTGGGGCGATTTTTTTGTCTTCTAGTGTGACTAAAAAGCGATCCATTAGATTGCACGAAAAATTAGGTTCGATCATGCTCATAACGATGACTCCTTGATCTACATTCGCCACAGGTGGGCGCACCAATTCGTTATGTCTTGGAAAAACTTCAAGCAAATAGCCATCGGTTGGGTTATCGCTCTCAAACATGACTTCGTCGCCAACCAACGGGGTGATTTTTCGATTGCGAAAATTCCCTCGGGCTCTCGTTTGAAATGTTGCACCATCTGCATAAATGTAGTAAAACCCACTTAATGCTTTTCTGATTTGACCTTTCAGAAATGCCACCTCCTCGTTTCTATTGCTTCCATTTTACCATAGGTTGAAGAAAAGCTAAATGCAGGGCTAGATAAATCGCTTTTTCACATAAAAAAAGTGATTAAGACGTTGTTTATCTTAATCACTTTATGGTACTTATTTAATTAGCCCCATCATTGGTTGGGTCATTTGTAGTTGAGAAATTGACGGTAACAGACGTCCCTTTTGCAACACTATCACCAACACTTGGTGAAATACTGGTTACTTTTCCTTTTGACGTATCCCCAGAGCCTTCTACATACTTCAAGCCAGCACCTTCAATTTGAGCCTTAGCCTCAGCTGAAGAAAGTCCTATTAAATTTGGAACACTCACATTACTTGGTCCTGTGCTAACTTTTAGCGTAATTTTACCATTTTTAAGATCAAATGTTGCACCTGCACCTGGATCTTGTGAAATAACAGTCCCTTTAGGCAAATCGCTAGCTTCGTCTACCCTTGAGATTTGGTTCTCTTTTATCCCTAAATTAATCAACGCATTTACTGCGTTATCGTACGTATAATTTTCTGCATAACTACCTAAAACAACTGTACTTGATTCAGAACTAGACGTTGTTGTTTTATCTGGTCCAGAACTTACGGTTAAGGTAATTTTCCCCTTTTTAGGATTAAACGGATTCCCTGCAGCTGGATTTTGAGCCATCACTAAGTCTTTTGCTACTGTATCACTTGGTTTATCCACTCGAGTAATCTGATTTTCTTTGATTCCGTAACTCAACAACTCAGTCACCGCATTATTGTAGCTGTAGCCTAAACTTGCGTAATCAGCTAAATAGATATCTTCCGGTCCTTCACTAACAATTAATGTGATTTCATCTGTTTTCGGATCGACTTCTTCACCTTGTTCTGGTGTCTGACTGATGACTTTGTCTTCGTCTACTTTAGAATCTGTTTCCTTTGTAATTTTGATTTGACTCTCTTTGAAACCTAATTTACCTAATGCTTCGATAGCATCTTTATAGTCTTCTCCAACATAATCATCAAGCTTGATTTTCTTGTTCCCAGAGCTTATATAAAGTTCAATTTCACGATTTTTTTTCACTGTAGAATCTATAGCCGGGTCTGTTTTAACGACTTTTCCTTCAGCGATTGAGTCATCTGGAATTTCTTTCGTCGTCTCTTTAACTTTCAGTCCAGCATCTTCTAACATCTTACGTGCCTCAGACTCCGTCTTATCTTCTACATTAGGAATCTTGACTTCGCCACTACCTTGTCCTGCTAAAAAGACACCGCCACCGATAATCAAACCTAAAACTAATAAAATGATCAGAAAGATTAAAGGTTTCTTTGTATTCTTTTTCACCTCTACTTGCGGGTCGGTTTCTTCTGATTCATTTTGTTCTTCTGATGGTGTTTCCATCGAATTGAAGGAAGACGGCATCGCCATGTCATCAGTGATTGGCGTTAAAATTTTGGTCTCGCCCATCAACCCCGTTGGTTGCCACTTGGGTTCATTCCAACGGTTTGCAGCCAATACAGTATATAAATCACGCGACATCTCTTCGGCCGTTTTATAGCGGTCAGCTGGGTCTTTGGCTGTTGCATGTAAAACCACATTTTCCAATGATTGCGGAATATTAGGGTCAAACATTTTAACGGAAGGCATCTCTTCTTGAAAATGCTTCAACGCAATTGTAACAGCTGATTCACCATCAAATGGTACATTGCCTGTCAGCATTTCGTATAAAATAATCCCCACCGCATAAACATCAGACTGATTAGTCGCCATACTACCGCGAGCTTGTTCTGGAGATAAATAGTGAACAGATCCTAACATGGTATTGGTTTGCGTGATTGAGGTTTCCGTTAACGCAATGGCAATCCCAAAATCGGTGATTTTTACAACGCCGCTTTCATCCATCAAAATATTTTGTGGTTTTAAATCTCTATGAATGATTCTATGTTCGTGAGCGAGTGAAACAGCTGATAAAATTTGTTCCATGATATCAACGATTTTTGCATATGGAATGGGGTATTGGGTCTGGATAAACCGTTTTAGATCCATTCCTTTAACATACTCCATCACTAAGTACTGCAACCCATCTTCTTCACCTACATCATAAACACTAACGATATTGGGATGAACCAATTCAGTCGCAGCTAAGGCTTCTCTTTGAAACCGTCGAATAGCTGCTTGATCATTTTGGAAGTCAAAACGAAGGACTTTGACGGCTACGTCACGATCCAAAATCAAGTCATGCGCTAAAAAGACATTGGCCATTCCACCGCTACCGATATTGCCAATAATATGATATCGACCATTCAATTTTCTGCCGATCTCGATCATTGGTCTTCCTCCTTCTGTTCATCAAAATGGATCACGAGGACAGTTATATTATCTGCGCCCCCTGCTTCATTGGCTGTCGTAATCAATGTTTCAACTTTTTCATTTAATGGTTTTTCTGAAAGTAAAATAGTCAAAATATCTTCTTCTGACACCATATTTGTTAATCCGTCTGAGCATAGTAAAATATAGTCATCCGGCACCCAGAGATGATTCGCTACATCCACTTCTACCATTCTAGGCATCCCTAATGAACGTGTTAAAACATTTTTTCTTGGATGATTTGCAGCCATTTCACGTGTGATTTCTCCAGATTTAACTAACTCATTAACCAAGGAATGATCTTCTGTCAGTTGGCGTAATTGATTATTGCGAACCAAATAAGCTCGACTATCACCAATATTAGCCAATACAAATGACTGGTCCAACAACACTGCGCTAACAATAGTCGTCCCCATTCCTACATATTCAGGTCGAGATTGACCTTTTTCGTATATCATTGTATTTTCGTCTTGGATTTCTTTGATTAGCCATTGCGCTGCCTTTTCCGATGTATCAATAAGACTTTCTTGCCAACGCTCCCCAAGATTATTGACCGCCATCTGGCTTGCAACATCCCCTGCCTGATGACCACCCATTCCATCCGCTAAGATAGCTAAAGAAACTCCTGTCTGGTTCTCAAATAGACCAGCATAATCCTGGTTGGTATTTCGTTTTCGTCCGACATCTGTTTGAAAATTGATTTCCACTATGCTTCACCTCGTTTAACAAACTTTCTGCATACAGCAGATAAAGAATCCATCCGTCCCTAATTGATGTGGGTATAATGTGAGCATTTGCTCCTGGATAGAAGGCTGAACTGCCTCACTAACACTTACATCGATTCTTTTAAATTCTGGATGCTTCTCTAAAAATGCTGCAACTACTTCCTGATTCTCTTCTTCGGCAATCGTACATGTGCTATAGACCATTATACCGTATTGTTTCAATGTTTGGGCAACACTTTCTAGAATTTCTAATTGAATTTTAGGCAGTTGTTCGAAATCTTGTGCTGATTTATTGTATTTAATGTCTGGTTTACGACGCATCAACCCCAAACCTGAACAAGGTGCATCCACTAAGATTCGATCAAAGTATTCAGCAGGGAATTCTTCTCCTACTTTGCGTGCATCTAATTTTTCAGTATCCACAACATCCTTCACGTGTAGACGTTCTGCATTTTGTTTGATCAATTTGATTTTATGGTCATGAATATCCAAAGACTTCACACGGCCACCTTGTGAAGCATCAAGAAACGTTGCAATATGAGTTGTTTTCCCACCTGGTGCGGCGCAGGCATCTAAAACGACATGATTTTTTTCGATTTGCATTGCTGGCGCAACTAGCATAGAGCTCTCGTCTTGAATCGTCAGCTTACCCGCATCAAACAAATAATTTCCTGCAAGAAACCCTTTATCTGCAACCACACCATACGGTGAAACTTGACTGGCAGAGGCTTCAATGTGATCTTTTTGTACTTCTTCCAACGCATCAGAGATACTGATTTCACGAGTATCGACACGGCCACTGACATGACTTTTTTCAAAAAGTGATAAGCCTAATTTTCTCGTTTCATCCATGCCCATTTGTTTGATCAGCTTTTCCGTCAACCATACTGGCATACTGATTTCAACTGACAAACGTTCGACTGGATCTTTGATAGTCTCTAAACTTGGAGCCCCTTCACGTTGAAAGGCACGAAGCACACCGTTAACAAATTTACCAATCCCAACATTTCCTCTATGTTTTCCAATTTCTACTGCTTCATTAATGATGGCATGATCAGGAATTTTATCTAAAAATACTAACTGATAAATCGACAAACTAAGTAAGTTTTTTACCCAGCTGTCTACTTTTTTAGGGTTGGTAATAAATGGTGTCAAATAATACTCAAGTAATAACTTACGACTGATCGTACCATAGACAAGCTCCGTGAATAAACGGCTGTCTTTTTCTCCTAAAGCAGATTTGTTGATCATTTCATTTAATAATAAATTTGAATAAGCACCACCGTTATCCACACGCTCAATCGTTCTTAGCGCTACATAGCGAACAGAACTCTTTACTCTTGCTGGTATTTTTTTCCCCATATTGATTAGCCCACCTTATCTGATTCTGCAACTGTTTTACCGACGCCATTTAAGAAATCTTGAATGAATAGCTTTCCTTTACCAGACGGCTGAATCGTATTGATAGAAAGAACCGTTCCTTCTCCGCAGGCAATCCATAATTCTTTTTTACTGCGCTTGATGATTGTGCCAGGTGCAGCCTCTGTTGTTTCTTCTAAAGGTGTGACTTCCCATAGCTTCCAGTTGATTTCGTTGTATATTGTAAACGCCGTTGGCCATGGGCGCATGCCACGGACTTGATTGTCGATTTGTTCTGCTGTTTTATTCCAATCAATACGCTCTTGTTCTCTTGTAATATTCGGAGAAAAGGTTACTTGACTCTCATCTTGCGGAATTGGCGTGATGTCATTTGCTAACAGTTTAGGTAAAGTCTCTAGCAGCAACTCTTTCCCAACGACACTTAGTCGATCAAACATCGTCCCTACATCATCTGCTTTAGTGATTGGGATTGCTTTTTGGGAAAGAATATCTCCCGCGTCCATTTTCTTCACCATTTCCATGATTGTGACACCTGTTTCTTTTTCTCCTTCAATGATCGAATAATGAACAGGGGCGCCTCCGCGGTATTTCGGTAATAGTGACGCATGAACATTGATAGCGCCAAATTTAGGTGCATTTAAAATCTTTTCTGGTAAAAATTGACCGAAAGCGGCTGTCACAATTAGATCTGGTGCAAGTTCGATGATTTTTTCCATTTCAGGTGAACCTGAGATTTTTTCTGGTTGTAACACAAGTAAGTTATGTTTTAGGGCCGCTTCTTTCACAGGTGTTGGTGTGATTACTTTTTTTCGTCCAACTGGGCGATCTGGCTGAGTGACAACGGCTTGGATGTCATAACCATTTTCGATCAGTCCTTCTAAAATCGGCACTGAAAATGCCGGTGTTCCCATAAAAATTAATTTAGTCATCTAAATGTTCCTCCATATATGCCTCTAACTCTTCCGGTTTGATTGGGTCAATGATTTTATCAATAAATAGTTCACCATTTAGATGATCGATTTCATGTTGAAACGCTCTGGCAAGATAGCCATACGCTGTTACTTCGATTTCGTCTCCTTCACGATCAAAATAGCGAACTGTTACTTCATCTGCTCGTTCGACTGTGCCATACGTTTCTGGGATACTTAAACAACCTTCCACATCAATGTCACTGCCTTTGCGCTCAATGATTTCAGGATTGATCAATTCAAATAAACCTGTTTCTTCATCCACTTCTACAACTGCAAGCTGAAGATTTTTGCCGATTTGAGGGGCTGCTAGACCAATTCCATCGTGAGCAATCATCGTTTCGTACATGTCTTCTAAAAGAGTGATCGTTTCATCTGTGATTATCGTTACTGGTTTTGCTTTTTGTTTCAGACGTTCATTAGGGTGTATTACTATAGGATAGCGCATAAAGTTTCCTTTCTTTTATAAGGTTGAATCGCTTATATAAAATTCATCGGCTCAGCATCAATCGATAATTTCAACCCATGTGCTGTTGCTCTTTGAGTGTCGGTCAGTATTTTTTTCAAGATATTTTGTAAATTAGGTTCGTTTTTATATTTAATGATTACTTGATAAAAGTAACGATTATTGACCCGCATGATGGCGTTCGGTGTTGGCCCAAGTAAAATACTTTGATCAGATAATCCTTCTTTTAGCTCTTTGACGATTTCAAACATCTGCTTAGCCGCTTGATTTTCTTCTGGATGGCTCGCTGTGATTTGTACCGTAAAGAAAAATGGCGGGTAGTCTCCACGATGCCGGACGTACATTTCTTTTTGGTAAAAGTCTTCATAATCCTGTGCTTTGGCTAATTGGATCGCATAATGTTCTGGATTAAACGATTGAATGATGACTTCTCCAGGTTTTTCTGCTCTTCCTGCTCTTCCGCTGACCTGAGTTAATAACTGAAACGTTCGTTCACTTGAACGGAAATCTGGTAAATTAAGTGCCGTATCCGCATTTAAAACACCAACTAGCGTTACATTGGGAAAATCCAGCCCTTTCGCGATCATTTGTGTTCCTAGCAGAATATCTGCTTCATGATTACCGAAAGCTGTCAAAATTTTCTCATGAGCTCCCTTTCGCCTTGTTGTATCCACATCCATTCGCAAAACACGACTGTCAGGAAACAAAGCTTTTAGCTCTTCTTCCACCTTTTGTGTCCCAGTTCCATAATAACGGATTTTATCTCCGCTACAGTTCGGGCAATGATAAGGAATTCGTTCTTCATGGCCGCAATAATGGCATTTCATCGTTTTCGTATCCATATGAAGCGTCAATGAGATATCACAGTTTGGACAAGGTAAAACATACCCGCAATCTCGGCACATTACAAAAGAGGAATAACCTCTACGATTCAATAACAGAACACTTTGTTCCTTCTTAGCCAAACGATCTTGAATTTTTTCTTGAAGTGCTACCGAAAAAGAGGAGGTGTTTTTATTTTGAATTTCTTCACGCATGTCTACCACATCAATTGTTGGTAATGTTGCAGTTTGATTGGCTCTTTTCGATAATACTAGTCGTTCATACACCTTTTTTTGTGCTCGTGCTCTAGTCTCTAATGAAGGGGTCGCACTCCCTAAAACCACTGGACAATGATGGTAAGCCCCACGCCAGATTGCCAAATCCCGTGCATGATAACGCGGTGTTTCTTCCTGTTTGTAACTTGCTTCGTGCTCTTCATCGATAATTACAACACCAAGATTTTCTAAAGGAGCAAAAATAGCAGAACGGACACCCACTACGACTTGTGCTTCACCCCGTTCGATTTTACGCCACTCATCGTATTTCTCCCCTTGTGACAAAGCGCTATGCATCACCGCTACTTGCTCTCCAAACCGGCTTTTAAAACGATGAACCATCTGCGGCGTCAACGAAATTTCCGGTACTAGCATCATGGCCGTTTTCCCTTGATTTAAAACTTCAGCGATTACTTGGAGGTATACTTCGGTTTTTCCACTACCAGTGATTCCTTCCAGTAAATATGTTTTGCTTATCCTTTGATTCATGGAGCTTAGAATTTTTTCTACCGCGTTTTGCTGCTCATTGTTTAAGGCTAGCGCTGTCGTTTTTTCAAAGGTATGATCCGCAAATGGATCACGGTAGGCTTCCGCTTCCACGAACGTTAACCACTGTCTATTCGCCCCATCATTTAACACCGCGGTACTAAATCCTAGTTCTTTCATCTCTTTGACCGTGGTCATTTTTTCTAACCCTAATTGCTGTAAATAATTGATTAGCAGTTCTTTTTTTTGTGAACCTTTTCTAAGCTCCAGACGCGCCTCTTCCAATTGCTCAAAGTCTTTCAATGCTTGAATATAACGGATCATTTTCACTCGATTTCGGGTATTCACTTCGTAACGGATATCGACTTTTTGCTGTTTTCTCAGTTGCATTAATTGCGGTAAAATATTTCGAGTCAACGCATCTTCCCAAGCGATTTCGTTTAATCCATAAAACAATTCCTCTTGTAGTGCTTCCTCTAATTCATCTGTTAAATATATGTATTTGCTATAATCTGCACGCATTACGCTAGGCAACATAGTTTGTAGGCAAGTGATTTTAAACGCAAATGTTTTTTCTTTCATGTAATCTGCCAACTCCAACAATTCAGTATTGAGAACTGGTTTTAAATCTAAAACAGAAAGAATTTCCTTCCATTCAAACTTTTGAGCTGTTATCACTTCTTCAGAAACATCCTCTATCGCTAAAACAAAGCCTTGAAGATGCCGATTTCCATTCCCGAAAGGAACTTCCACCCGCATGCCGACTGTTAATTGTTCTTCTAAATTAAAAGGAATCAAATAAGTAAAGGGTTGGTCTGTCTGCATCGTTGGGACATCAACAATCACTTGCGCCGCTTTTCTCATAAACATTCCTCCATTCTGTATTTATTGAATTATGCCATTACTAGATGATCTGCTCAGCTTTTCTTTGCCTATTGTACTAAAGAATCAAGCATTTGTCTTGTTCCTCTGATTTCTGTTACCAAAAATTAAAGCAGATGTTCATTGTTTGGTTTCTAAACACATAAAAACTGAGATGAAACCTTAACATAGTTTCATCCCAGTTTTATATATGTTATAGACTTTTTTCTTCGCGAATACGATTTTCAAGTTCTTTTTGTTCTTGTTCGTGTCTCATTTTTTGTTCTTCTTTTGCCATACGCATTCTTTCGCGTTTTTCTTCTGGACGAGGATCATTGATCACTGTTGCAGCATCGATTTCTTCTAGTGCTTGGCCTACACTTTTTACAGATTCAAAACCTTCTAGTGTTGGTTGTGCACCTTCGTCTAATTCGTGAGCGCGTTTGCTTGCTAAGATAACAAGCGAATATTTTGATGGTACTTCTTTTAACAATGAGTCAATAGATGGTTTTAGCATCATAAGGCTACATCTCCTTCAACATTTTAATATAGTTACCAATTACTCGATCAACGCGAAAATGTTCACTCGCGATAATTTCTTTGATTCGTTTCACTGCCAATGGTACTTTATCATTCACAACAGCATAATCATATAATGCCATCATTTCGATTTCTTCGCGAGCCACACGCATTCTTTCTTCAATCACATCATGATCATCAGTACCCCGACCCACGATTCGTGATTTTAGTTCAGATAAATCCGGTGGTGTTAGAAAAATAAATACGCCGTCCGGCACTTTTTCTTTCACTTGCTCGGCTCCTTGGACTTCGATTTCTAAAAAGACATCTTTTCCTTCATCAAGCGTTTGGTTAACGTAAGAAAGCGGCGTTCCGTAGTAGTTCCCTACATATTGCGCATACTCTAACATTTCACCAGCTTCGATCATTGCTTCAAATTCTTCTTTTGTGCGGAAGTAGTAATCGACTCCTTCTACTTCGCCTTCCCGCATCTTACGGGTAGTCATAGAAATTGAGTACTGAAAATCATTCTCTTCACTATCAAAAATTGCTTTCCGTACTGTTCCTTTACCGACTCCGGAAGGACCTGATAGTACAATTAATAACCCACGCTCTGACATGATGACTTCCTTTCGTTAAAAGCTGAATGAAGCTGATTAGTTCTGACTGAAAAATAGGGAAAGTAGATCGTGCCGTTCTTTGGCACTAGCAACTTTCATCTTTTTTCCGAAGAACTGGCTCATAAAGCTAAATAATTTAAAAGCTGAACGACCCTGTTTCGTAAAGCTAGATAAGTTAATAAAGTATTAGTTCTATAATGCACTTTTTTTCAGTAATTTTCAAGGCTTTACTGTAGAATATTGTCAAAACTAATGTTATTGATTTATTTTTGTCATATGGTAAAATTGAAATTCGTTGATATAAACTCTTTATATCAACGAAAGAAAGGATGTTGAAATATGAAAATCAAAAAGTTAGTTGTTGGTACTTCTATGCTTGTATGTACACTTATGTTGAGCGCAACGAGTGTCGTAGCAGAAGAAATACAAGCCAAAAGTGAGGTCAGCATAGACGTTACTCCAGGAGAATTGGAGTTAGTAGCCGCTCGCCCATTAGAATTTGGAGAAATTAAATATTCATCTACTAAACAATCAATCCCCGCAAGAATCAATAATATTCACAGTTACAGATCAGCATTTGTAGAACCTCTACCACAAGGTTGGGCTGGAGGTCCCTCAAACCCTTCACTAATTGATATTAAAGATGATCGTGTTGTCGAAAAACATAATTGGGTTCTTCTTGCAAGTATGGCACCTCTGAAGAATAAAAAAACAGGCTTTGAAATTACTAATGCAAATTTAATTTTAAAAAATCCTACAGATCATTATAAGCAGCTAGCGGCATATAACGGAGCAATTCAATTAAAGTCAGATAACACATCTGTACCAATCGTTCTCACTGCAGGTGATTATGGTCAAGGACGCCACGCAATTAGTTTCTTTAATAACTTAGATATAGTAGGTGCCAGTGAGAACAACTACGCTATCTATCCAGGTCCATATACAACAAACGATATTATCTTAGAGATCCCTAGTGGTACACCCAGTCAAGAAGGATCATTATCAACTGAAATCACTTGGACATTAACAGACACACCTGGAGAATTTCCAATTGAAGTTGAGTAATCAACGACGAAAGGAGTCGTCCATTATAAAACAAGTACTCAACAAAATTACAGCTATTTTCTTTATAGTAGCTGTTTTTTCAATTTTCCCAACCAAAAATTATGCTGAACAGTTTTCTGTTCGCACCCATCAGCCAGATAATCAACAAAATAAGACTGTTTCTTATTTCGATTTGAGAGTAGAACCTAGTCAAAGCCAAACGCTATCTATCACAATTGAAAATAAAGAAGCAAAAGATATTAAAGTTAACATTCAAACTGATTCAGCAACAACTAGTGCCTTAGGGCTAGTTGACTACTCGAATAAGGAGAAGCTACCTAAGGATGAATCGCTAAAGTACGATTTAAAAGAGTTGCTGACACCTGCTCAGACATCATATATCATACCTAAAAATGGTAAAATCGATGCTCAACTGACCTTACAAATGCCAAAACAAGCATTTACAGGGATATTGGCTGGTGGTATCAGAATCACGCAAGCTGATACTACGCAAACAGATGCAGTTAATAGTAAAATCGCTTATGAAATTGGTGTAATCATACGTGAAAAAGATACTGTACTAGAGAAACAGCTAAATTATTTAGAATTGAAGCAACGTTCTGATTCGTTGAACCTTGTCTTTCAAAATCCAGTTAGTACCTTCATCAATGACTTATCATTAAAAACAGAAATAACTAAAGGGGATGTGAAACAGAAAGTTTTTTCTGACGAAACAAAAAAATTACAGATGGCTCCGAATACGCAGCTTAATTTTCAAATCCCCACACCAGAAAATCTACAAGCTGGAACATACAAAATCAAGATTCATGCTTCTTCCGAAAAAAATAAATGGCATTGGACTTTCGATGATACTTTCCATATTTCTAAACAAACGACAAAAGTAAAAAAGTACACGGCTCCAAAAAAACAGCAAACTTCACTCTTCATTTATATTTTAATAGGGATTTTTATTGTTATTTTACTTTTAGTGGCTCTTCTTATTCTGTTGATAAAACAACACAAGTTAAAAAAAGTACAATTAAAGCGACCAAAAAAGAAAAAACGAAAGAAAAAGTGAGCTTTCATCTTCCGGCTTAGATTTACTTTATTGAATTGCACCAAACTCTCCCTCTTTCTTTGCAAACTATTTTTCAGAAAAGTACAAAAAACAGTATACACTCTGCCTATTTTTCAAGTAGAATAAAGTTATTACTCAGTTGTACAGATATGAGAAAAGTACTAACAACGAAGGGGTTTAAATCTATGTTCACAAGAAACACACCTTTAAAAATAATTAGTTGTCTTCTGCTGGCTGCTTGTATTTCATTCGGGAGTTTTATTCAGACAAGTTATGCAGAAGAACATTTAATGGACTTTGCAGAAAAATCTGGTTTCCCCGTCAAAGAAGCCTACCGTCCCAAAGCCTCGATCGTAATTGATGCTGACTCTGGTCAAATTTTATGGGAGGAACAACCTGATTTATCGTGGAGTCCTGCAAGTATCGCTAAAGTCATGACGATGTATTTAGCCTTAGAAGCAATGGAACAAGGTAAATTCACTTTAGACACTACTGTTACTGCAACGGAAAAATATGTGAATATCTCTCAAATCTATGCCTTAAGCAACAATAAGATTACTCTTGGCGTTGACTATCCTGTTCGTGACTTGTTTTCAATGGTAGCAGTCCCCTCCTCTAATGTTGCCACACTGATGCTGGCAAACCTAGTTACTGATAATGATGAAGCTGGTTTCATTCGCAAAATGAATGAAAAGGCAGCAGAATTAGGTATGACAAATACAACATATTTTAACTGTAGCGGTGCCCAAATTCGCGCCTTTGATGGATTATATGAAGCACCAGGTATCGATCCAGACGGCGATAATAAATCAACTGCTAGAGACTTGGCTATTTTGACTTACAATTTAATTAAAAAATACCCTGAGGTTTTACAGTTCACTAACAAGCCCGTTGTGACCACGATGGAAAATACACCCTATGCTGAGACGTTTGAAACTTACAATTACTCATTACCAGGTGCAAAATATGGCTTTGATGGAGTAGATGGATTAAAAACAGGATCAAGTCCAACTGGTGGCTTTAATTATATCGCTACAGCAAAAAAAGGCGATACTCGACTAATTGAAGTTATTTTAGGCGTGGGTGATTGGTCTGATCAAGAGGGAGAATATGAACGGCATCTTGCTGGAAATGCAATTTTGGAGCATGCTTTCTCTACTTATGAGTACAAAAAGTTGCTTTCTAAAGGGTCAAATAAGATCAATGGAAAAAAACTTATTTTAGATCAAGATTTTTACGGATTTGCTAAAAAAGAGACTGAACCTAGTTTTACATTGACCGATGGAAAATTATCTTTAGCCAATGAATACGGTCAAGTATCTCCGAATATCCCTGCTAAAAGTGTTTCGTACAGAGAAGTTAGCGAAAAAGGATCCACAGACAAGTCCGTTAAGATAGAAAAAAAGAAGGCTGTCCAACTTTCATCTACAAAAAAAGAAGGTCATAACTATTTGGCCATCGGTATCCTAGCTGTTTTCGGTTTATTACTGCTAATTCTTTCAAGAGTATTTAAGAAACGAATCGCTGGTGTTAGACGAGGTAGCCGCAAAGCCTCGACTCCAATGACCCGTTTGCTATTTAGTTTAGGAATTTTGTCTATTCTTTCGGCAGTTGGCCTGTTTATCTTTTTCTAAAAACCAAGAGGTTGGGACAGAATGATGTGCGCCCTAAAAGTTGTACGTAGATTAACTTGTCATTCGACTGGTATGAATTCGGTATTGAACCGGACTCATACCAGTCAATTTTGCTTTTATCCGATGATGATTGTAATAATCAATATAATTTGTAACTGCTCGGTTTAATTCCTCAAAGCTAGAAAAACTACGGCCATAATACATTTCTTGTTTCATTAGACCAAAGAAATTTTCCATTAATGCATTGTCCAAACAATTTCCTTTTCGTGACATACTCTGGTATAACTTTGCTTGCTTCAATTGTCTAACATACTGTTGATTTTGGTAATGCCACCCTTGATCGAAATGGATTGTTGTTCGAAAGTTGGTCTTTTTACTTTCTTTAATGGCTGTTTTTAAAGGAATCAATACACAATCCAACGTTGATTTTTGCTGAAATTGATAGGCAATGATTTCTCCATTAAAACCATCAAGAAAAGGACTGAGATAGGCTTTTCTTTTTAGTTTAATTCCTTCGGAATTTCGTTCAGTATAGTGAAATTCTGAAATATCTGTAAAGATTTTTTGTTTTGGCATCGTGCTAAAGAAGCGGCGATTCACCTTGTTCTTTGCCAAGATTCCCACTAAACCTTTGTAAGATCGATACCTTCTTGAACGACGAGTAAAGCTTATACATACTAAGTTATATTTCTTCATAATTCGTCGGATTTTCTTATGATTGATTTGATAGCCCATATTCACTAAAGCCAGTTTGATTCGACGATAGCCATAATTGCGATCATTCTCTTCAAAAATTGTTTGAATCAATTTCTCTATGTGAGTCATTTTTTCTTCGCTCATTATCTGTTTTTTCCAGTAATTGAAGGTAGAACGCGGTAGCTTAATCGCTTGTAATACATGATCTTGACGATACTTTCCAATAAGTTCTATGGCTATTCTGGTTTGAACTCGTCTTTTCGCTTCGCCATAATAGTTTGTTGGAAAGTCCGTAGCTTTTTTTAATACTCAACCTCGATTCGTAAAAGTTCATTCTCACGCTCTAATTCCTTTTCACGAGATAGTTTGCTTGTTTCTTGCTGTTTTTTTGTTGGTTTATTCATCCTTTTTTTGGGTCTCCCTTTTTGATTAGACAGAGCCGTTTGACCACCAGCGATGTATTTCTTTTGCCAACGAGAAATCATCGACCCATTAGGCAGCTTGAATTGTCTTGCTGCTTCACCGAAAGAAGCACCTGTCGTTTCTATAAAGTGTAATACATCTCGCTTAAATTCACTAGTATATTTTGTCAGTGAACGGTGTCTTTTGAGCCCTTCTTTCCCAAATAATTGATAGGAGTGTTTCCAATTGTAAATCAAGGCATTTGACGGGAGTCCGTATTTTTTAGCCAAGGCTCGTCCGTCCAGAGGGCCTTCTAGGTACTCTTTCACTAGCTTTAATTTGAATTCTACCTCATAATAACTCATAAAAAATAACCTCCAAAAATTGTATTTTTCACGTACAACTTTTGGGGGTCACATCAGAAGTGTTTAACTCCGAGAAATAAGAAGGAATTTACGAAAATTGCTCTTCAAATTTTTGTGGATTTCGGCTTATTTCCGAAGGAGTTGCTTCTTCGCCCACCGTTTATTCGGTTACTAAGAGCCTGAAACATACCCTTTTTAGTTATGTCCCAGGCTCATTAGATTATTACTTCTCTTAAAATCCCATATTCGATAAAGTATTCACAACGCCCATAATTTCATCATGGCGTTTGATTTTTTTATCCACAGGCCCATCCACTTCTTCAACGTCCACTCGGACTACAAAACGACGGTTTAATGTCACAAACGCCTCTTCATTCACACGAATGTTGAAAACATCATCTGTAAATGACATACAAGCATCTTCCCAAACATCAAACGGCTCTTTATCAGAAATGATTTCTCTTTTGACCACAGATTTCCCGCTTAATTCATGGAACGTTACATCGTAATACTTTGACATACTTATTCACCTCTTCACTTTCTTCTCTCTAATTATAGCTTTAAAACCTAGAATCACAAACTATTTTCTATTATTCGACATTTTGAATCTGTTCACGAATTTTTTCGAGCATCGTTTTCATTTGAACTACGATGTTTTTGATCTCAATTGGACTGGATTTGGACCCGATCGTATTGACCTCTCGGTTCATCTCTTGAATCAGAAAATCTAATTCCCGACCCACTGGTTCTGACTGCGTCAATAATTCTTGCAGCTTCTCAACATGAATCTCTAAACGATCTAATTCTTCATGGATATCCCCTTTTTCAAGTAAGATTGCTAACTCCGTCAACAAACGAGTTTCATCAACTTGGCTACCTAGCCAATCATTTAACTTTGCTTCAAATTTTTCGCGATAATCCTTTTCATAAATATCTACAAAACTTTTTAACTCCATCACCAACGCTATGAAATCTTGACAATAAGTTGCTAGAACTTGTTGAATCTTTTGACCTTCCTGCAAACGACTCGCATCGATTCGCATAACCGCTTTTTTCACGCACTCTAGAACTAATAAACCAAATGTTTCATCTGCTTCTTGTTTTTCTGTGACCTCAACATAGTCTGAATTATTAAGCAATTGATTGATATTTTGCGCAGCATCAAATTCAGCTTGGGGATAATTAGCTGTTAATTCTTGTTGAATCTCTCCCAACAATTGATGAATGAGATTCCAATGAACTAACACTTCTTTATTACTGCTACCAGTTTGTTTGATATTAATATAGGCCTCTATCCGACCGCGCTGTATTGTCTCTTTCATTAATTGGCGAATAGCCATCTCGTGAGGATTCACCTCTTTTGGCATCCGTAACTGAATATCTAAAAACCGTTGATTGACACTCTTGATTTCAACATCAATTTGATACGTGTCATTTAAAAATGTTTCTTTTCCAAAACCAGTCATACTTTTCATCGACAGGGTGTCCTCTCTACATTGATTTTATTGCTTTAGACAAGATCTCAAATTCTTCATTCGTCAGGGTGATTCCTTTGCCCATTTTTTCGTGATCAGCAGACCAATCTCTTAAATCAAATTTTGGTGGACGACCATTCCAACTAACTAAATTGAATTCTTTGCGCCAACCTTGCGTATTTTCTGATAATACGGCAATTTCTTCTACGATTTCATATGAAAATTCTTGTTTCATTCTTTATCCGCTCCTTGTAGTATAAATTCTTTCATTAAAATTTGTAGCGTTTGAGTTGGTAATTTATCTAATAAAAAAGCCAAACGCTGTGGTTTTTCCTTCTCATCTGCATTCAGTAAGTTATTCATTAATGATAACTGTTGTTTGTCAGAAAGTAAAAAGTAGTCTTCATAATATTTCTTTAGCCATTCTTGGAGAGAAATCATCCCGATCGTATCCACCAATTCAACCTTCATTTGTCCGCTTTGCTGAAGAGTTTCTACTAATTCTTGAAGCTTATATAGCTTAGAAGCAGAGATTTCCTGATTCTTTGCTAATAACTCAACCAAAACCAACCCAATATTTTCAGTATACACCCTGTCTTTATAAACTTTACGCAATTTTTTACAGATTTTATTTTTTTGTTCGGTAGAATTCCATAATTTTATTTGATACGTGTATTCAATGTAAGCAAAAAACTCACGTTGGAATGTCTCAACATTCTTCAGAGTTTCATCAAACGTATACCAGTGTCCTAAATAGTTGCGCCCGATAGCTTTCATTGTTTCTAAATAACCTAACTGGATGTTTTGGGTCGAACGAGCTCCGTCAAATAAAAGAACTGCTCCCATAGACCACGATGATTGGATATTCAGCACCGTTGCCGTTGTTGGGATTTTGATTGGCTTTGTGATTCCTGGGCCTTTGACATCGACTACGATGCATTCTGTCGCTCCTTTTTGTAGCGCAATATCAACTGGGATATTATTCCGATAACCGCCGTCTACATAATATTTCCCATCAATCTGAGTGGCTGCCATAGCTGGAAAAAAAGAAGCAGATGCCAATAACCAACTTTGCCAGCGCTCACTTTGACATGTATTGAAGTGAATATCTTTTTCTTGTAAATTTGGTAATTCAGTGGTTACCAAATAAAAATCTAACGTAACCTGTTGCATCTTTTCTTGCGAGAAAGTATCTTTGATCAAATTGCGTAATGGTAGTGTGGAGACACCCTTTGATTGGATAGCATTGATCGTAAATGAACCGATTTGACTGACCATTCCGCTTAGTGTATCAGCTGATGCCGTCGTCGTTGGAAAAGACAATATCTTTTGCGTCTCGATTTTTTCCCACATATTTTTAGCAGCTTCAAAATCGTCTTGTAAAATCAAAGCACCATTCAAGGCACCTACAGATGTGCCTGTTATGATATTCACTGAGATGCCCAATTCTTCCAATGCTTGCCAAACACCGATTTGATATGCACCTCGAGCCCCTCCGCCACCTAATACTAGTGCCGTATTATAGCTTAACTCTTTTATACTTATTCGATCCTCATGAATCGCATATCCATATCTCAAGAAGACTTCTTGTAAATGAATCGTAAGTGATTGAGTAAAAATAAATGTGATAGTTGGTTGAAATGTTTGTTTAAAAAGGTGTTCAATCGTAAGGAAGATTGCTGACCAACTAAGCTTTACTGATTCTCTTATCAATAGGTTGGTGACGATGCCTTTTTCAACAGTCAAAAATATATATGGTTTTTTTCCTCTATAGATAACATACGCAATTCCCGAATTTTCCCGCGTTTTTTTACTAAATTCTTGTCTAGCTAAAGTATGAGTACTATAAAAAGGCAATAGTAATCGGCTTTGGGAAATCTGTTCTGATAGATCGTCCCATTGAGAAGCAACCATTTGTTCAATCTTCATTTCACATCCACCCCCGTCTTTTTAAGTATACCAAAACTACTCAAAAATTACTTTTTATTTAAAGTGTATGAAAAAGAAACAATTTTATTCGTTTTTCACGTAAAATAGAACTGTTACACTTTTGGTTTAGCATTGACTTTGCAAAAAAACGATAGTTTAATAGAAGATGGTGTTTTATTTTAGCACCCTATTTTTTCTATTTCCTAATTTAATCAACGAAACTCAGATTGCCGACCTTTTACGTTTACAATTAGCAACCGAAACTGAAACTTTCCGGCGTATCTATATAACAGAATAATTAAAGACAAAGGATGTTTATATGAAGAAAAGAACTGTTTTACTGAAAATGTGCTTGCTAATATTGGTCGTAGGCTATTTTTCAGGCCTCTTTACAACTGCTAGTGCTTACGCTCAAGAAGATATTCTAACAATCACTCAAAATGCAGGGTATCAAACGAATGAATTATATAAACCAAAGGCCTCAATTGTAATCGAAGCAGAAACGGGACAGGTCCTTTGGGCAGATAATCCAGATTTAAAATGGAACCCCGCCAGTATTGCTAAGTTAATGTCTGTTTATCTTGTATTTGAAGCAATGGCAAAGGGACAATTTACGTTGGATACCACAGTGAAAGCGACAGACAACGACCAAGCGATTTCACAGATCTATGAATTAAGTAACAATTCAATCGTTTCTGGGGTCGATTACCCTGTTCGCGATTTATTGTATGCAACACTCGTACAATCATCAAATGTCGCAACGGTTATGCTAGCAAACCTTGTAACTGCCAATGATGAAGCTAAATTTATTCATATGATGAATGATAAAGCCAAAGAACTTGGTATGACAAATTCAACGTTTTACAATTGTAGCGGTGCTGAAACGGGCTCATTCAACGGTTACTACAAACCGGCAGGAATCGACCAAAATGCGGATAACGTTACTACAGCAAGAGATTTAGCTATTTTATCTTATCATTTACTGAAAAATTATCCAGATACGGTGACATACACCAGTCCAACTCAAATCACGATCATGGAAAATACACCTTATGCTGAAGTGTTAGAAAACCACAATTATTCACTACCCGGTCTTGCTTATGGTTATGACGGAGCAGACGGCTTAAAAACTGGTTCTAGTCCTACTGGCGGATTTAACTATGCAGCAACTGCCAAACGAGAAAATACACGTCTAATAGAAATTGTACTAGGTGTAGGAAATTGGGAAGATCAAGAAGGGGAATTACAGCGTCATGCTTTTGGTAATGCAATTTTTGACCGAGCTTTCGCGACGTATGAGTATAAACAATTGCTTTCTAAAGGAAATAATACGATAAATAACGAAGAAATAATTTTAGAGCAGGATTTTTACGGTCTTATTCAAAAAAATACCGAACCGGCTTTCACTTTATCCGCTAATAATTTAATGATGGACAATGGACTTGCAGAAGTATCGCCTACACTCCAAACGCCAAGTGTTTCATTCAAATATGCCAAAAAATTGAAAGCTCTACAAAACTCTGTCCTTACAAATACACGTAAGAAAAAAAATGCCTTATCGACTTTTTTCGTGAATGGTTTACTCATTATTTTAGGGCTCTTATTTGCAGCCTTATCAAAATTATTTAAAAAAGGAACGAACCGCCCTAAAAAATTCAACCCTTTGTTTACTTTAGGTATCCTGTTTATTCTTACAGGGATTATTTTGAGTCTCTATACGGTCGTTATTGGTCCATGGATTTAACGAAAAAATGCAGCTCCTTCATCAGGTAGCTGCATTTTTTGATTTTACTAGAATTTTTAGTCGATTTTTACATTGATCCCTTAAAGACGCTTGCATTTTTCACAAAATAATCAACTCCAGAATAAATTGTGAATAATAGACAAACGTATAACATGATTTGATCTAATGGAAATCCAATTGCTGCGAATGGAATATTATTAATGAATAATAATATAATCGCAACCATTTGCGTTGCCGTTTTCACTTTACCTGGCCAAGCAGCAGCCATTACTTCGCCACCTTCAACTAGTAGCAAACGCAATCCAGTAACAGCTAACTCACGACATACAATGATCGCCACTACCCAAGTTGGTGCTTTTTGTTGCCCCACCAATACGATAAACGCCGTCATCACAAGCATCTTATCTGCTAATGGATCGGCAAACTTACCAAAGTTGGTAACTAACCCTCGTGCACGCGCTATCTTTCCATCTAGCCAGTCGGTAATACTTGCTACTGCAAAAATGATTGCCCCCACTAATTGAGTGACTGCTAACGATGTCCCCGCAACAGTAATCGTCCCCCAATCCATTGGTATACTAACGATGGCAATAAAAATTGGAATCATAAATATTCTAATAACGGTTAATTTATTTGGTAAATTCAATGCTTGTTACCCCTCTCTTTTCTTCCTTATTTTACGTTATCTTCTAGCCAGTGTCACTAAAAAAGACATACTTTATTTTACTTAGCTCTAATTGGTCATAGTCCCAACAAATGAGCGAGAAAAACACTTACCACGGCTGATTGTCCATCGTAAATTTTTCTCGCTCATCTATTATGAACAAATAAAACTATTCTTTTTTTATTGTGGCTGTGATTGTTCTGTTTGTGCATAAGCTAACGTTAAGTTGATATTTCTCGGGCCAATCCCAGTGTTATTTGGGTTGAAATTCGCTTCTTGACCGTCTAATTTGAATTCCATATACTCAGAAGCACCTAAACTAATGACTACTTGCGCGGTCCCAGCTGGAATATCAACAGATTTTGGCTGGCCTGGTTGGATAGTCTCTTGATAATAGTACCCATTGTCATTGTTCGCTGCTGTAGCAATATAAACACCCACCCAACAAGGTCCAGTTACAGCACTAAACTCCAGTTTACCTGGATTTGCCACATTCACTGCACTCATGTTCACTGTTACACCAGATTCATTTTCAAACTTCACTTCCGTTGGTGCTTTCGGCTCCGAAGAAGAGCTAGAACTTGACGTCTCTGTGCTACTTGAGGCAGATGCTTGACTTGATTCAGAACTTGCTTCGGACGAAGATTCTCTGATTATTTCAGAGGCTGGCGGCTGAATGATAGGTGCCGCCTGACGATCTTGCCATGTAATGTAAAAGACAACGATTGCGATTGCTAATCCAATCAAAGAAAAAATAACCGCAGGTAAGCTACGCATAAAACGTTTAGTTTGACTATTTTCATCATACATTTGCGTCCGAGACTCATCCAATGTCTCATATTGGATTTCGGTCTCTACATCTTCTGGTTCATCTATTCCATCATAAATCTCAACTAATTCATTACCATCTAATCCAACCGCACTTGCATACTGACGAATAAATGCACGTACGTAAAAAGTTCCTGGCATAGAATCAAAATCATTTTCTTCAATCGCTACTAAATAGCGTTTTTGTGTTTTAGTAATTTGCTGCAGTTCGTCTAACGACATATTTCGTTGCAGTCGTGCATCTCTTAATTTTTTTCCTATATTCACGCTGGCCACTCGTCCATCTTCTCCAGTCTTTCTAATTTATCAGTTTTTGCCTAAATCGATCAGGCGATTTTTAATTTGCAGCGTATTGATAAACAAGATAAATCACCTCTGAATAGTTCTTTATCTAACTGCTTTTTATAAGTTTAACGACTCTAATTGTCTTATGTAAAACATTTGAATAAAATAGTTGGAAGCGTCTATTCATCCAACTCTTCTAAGGATAACATAAAAAAATACTGATGAGGATAACATTTTTGAAAGTTTTTGACTAAATATTGGACTTTTTTTAGCGTACACATTCCAACTTTACTATCTGCTGACTTTTCTTATAAATGAGAAAATCAGCAGTCTAGAAAAATCAGATAATTACCACTCGATCCATTTCTACTAAATCCTCATTATTTTTTGGGATACATATAAAAACGACTCAATCCATCTTTGTTGATAAATACTTGTGCTACTCTCTTCACATCCGCTAATTGAACACTTTCAATCACTTCTGGCGTATCAAACAGTGTCGTCTCACCGTAAAGTGATTGTGAAAATTGGTTTGCGATGTACTCTAATGAATTTAACGATTGGAAATACTTACCAATCATTTTTTTCTTCAACAATGATAGATTTTCTTCTGTGACTTCAGGACTATTGTCAGCTGATAGCAGAATCTCTTCAATTCGTTGCGCTAATTGTTCAGGCTGATCACTATCTCCACCAAAATCTGCAAAGTGGAAACTACGGTCTAAGCTAAATTCATAGCCAAAACTATCATCTAGCAACCCTTCGTTATACATAGTCAAATAATTTTGTGACGTATTACCAAATAATAATTGGAAGAGCAAATTCGCTGTCGTTTTATATTTCAGCAATGCTTTGCCATCTGTTGGAACTTCATCTAACCCTTTTAAGCCAACGATAACTTTTGAACGACTGATAGCCATTGAAATAGAACTTTCTTTAATAATATCTGTCGCTGTTTCCTTGGGAAAATGACGTTTGATCCGTTCAGCTTCAGCGAATGTTTTCACCGACTGATTCTTGCGGATAAAGGCCATCATTTCTTCAGGATCCATTTTTCCAACAACAAATAATGTCATGTTGCTTGGGTGATAAAATGTATTGTAACAAGTATATAAATCTTCTGCTGTAATTTCATCAATGCTTTCCACGGTTCCTGCAATATCGATATGCAGAGGATGTTTTGGATAAAGATTGCCTAATGTCCCGAAAAATAAACGCCAGTTAGAATCATCCAGATACATTTGAATTTCTTGTCCGATGATCCCTTTTTCTTTATCGACTGTTTCTTTGGTAAAATATGGTTCTTGAACAAAATTTAATAATGTTTCTAAATTTTTCTCTACTTGATCTGTTGTTGAAAATAAGTAGCTTGTTTTCGTAAAACTTGTAAAAGCATTAGCCGAAGCACCTTGCCGACCAAATTGTTGGAACACATCTCCATCTTCTTTTTCAAACATCTTATGTTCTAGAAAATGAGCGATTCCATCTGGTACTTTTACAAAGTCTGATTCACCGATTGGAACAAATTCATTGTCGATCGAACCATAATTCGTTGTAAATAAGCCATAGGTTTTGTTGTATTCTTTTTTTGGTAATAAATAAACAGTTAAGCCATTTTCAAGGACTTCTGTATAGAGAACTTCGTTGATTTGAGGATATTCTTTTTTATTCATCGACTTTTTCTCCTTCCAAAAAGAAAACGGCTTGTAATTGTACTAATTTTGCAACACGTTGAACATCCGCTAATGTGACAGCTTCCATTCGACGAATCCACTCATCATCTTTTAAACGAAGGTGGGGAATCAAATCATTTAAGTACTCATTTTCTAACACCGCACCTGCGTTATCTAGCGAAAGTAAATATTGATTTTTTAACATCGCTTTTGTTTGTTCAATTTCAAGATCTGTCACTTTACCTTGACGTATATTTTCTAATTCTACTGAAATCAAACGCAGAACTTGGTTGCGATTTTTGCCATCGATTCCAGTCTGAACGCTTAAAAATCCTCGGAATGTATCAACACTACTAGACGCATAATAGGCTAAGTTTTCTTTTTCGCGGACATTCATAAATAATTTAGAATGTGGAAATCCACCAAATACACCGTTAAAAATTTGTAGCGCAAAATAGTTTTCGTCGCCGTAATAAACATCTGTATGATAACCTAAATTCAGTTTTGATTGCGCCAAAATTTCTTGTTCAGAACGTTCTTCGATTACATTTCTAGATGGTTGTGCATAAAAAATATCTGCACTGCCAGATGCGCGATCTTCAAATGGTAATGTACTAAATAGTGCTGTTACTTCGGCTACATCCACATCTCCGAGAACAAAAATATCCACTTGGTCTTCTCGGATCATTTGTTGATGATATGCCGCAATACTTTCAGCAGTCTCTTTTTCTAAATCAGCAATCGTCCCAAAACTTGGAATTCTTTGGTCTTCAGATTGACTGAAATATAAATTTTGTAATGCCAAAGAAGAATACACTTGTTTGTCTTCTGAAATACTTTCATAGTATGCTTTTAAATTTTCTTTTTCACGTTGGAAAGTCTCTGCTTCAAACTGGCCATCATTAATATTGGGGTAAAATAAAATTTCTTTTAAAAATTCTGCAGCATCTGCTAAGACATGACTATTGTCCAAATACTTATCATTAACTAAGTTCATTGAAAGGTTTAGCCAATGTAAATTCCCTTTTTTATTCACATTGATTCCAAAACTAGCGCCGTATAACTCTGCTAATTTTTCGCTTAATTTCACTTGATCGGGATAGTTCAAGCTGTTAGTTTCTAGCAAACTAGATAGAAGTGTCCGTTTCGTGATTGTTTCTTTATTCAAACGCGTATTAAAACGAACCAAAATACGCACAGTTTTATATTTTTCTGTTGGAACAACATGTAAGTTGACTCCTTGTGCTAATGTGATCGGCATCTTGTCAGCTCCTCTTTGTTTTTCATCATAATAAAGTCCAGTCTGAAATACAATCATCTGGCTGCTTTTAAATGTTTTTTTAAGATTTTCTATATCCATTTAATTATAGCACAGCTCAACTGTCTTTCCTTGATGTAAGAGTCTTTCATTTCAATTTTTTTCACTTTTTCTGTATACTGAATTTGAGAAAGGGAGGTTAAACTTATGATCAAAGAATTTAAAGAATTTATTATGCGTGGAAATGTCCTTGATTTAGCCGTTGGGGTTGTTATTGGTTCTGCTTTTACTGCCATTGTGACACAAATCGTTAATGGATTGATCACACCGCTCGTTAGCTTAGTTTTCGTGTTGACTACCGGAGAAAAAAGCGCAGATGATGCATTAGGTGCACTCGTTTTTAACGTTAAAGGTGTGGCTTTCAATATTGGTGATGTGATCAGTGCTCTTATTACATTTTTAATTACAGCCTTTGTTTTATTCCTAATCGTAAAAGCTGTCAACAAGATGAAAAAGAAACCACAACCTGAAGAAGAAGAAGAAGAGGCTGCTGGTCCAACAACAGATGATTTATTAGAACAAATCCGTGATTTGTTAGCGGCACAAAATGCTACAAAAACTACTGGCGTTTTGAAAGAGAATATGGAAGATATTAAAAAGTAACTCTTCACGATTAGATTCACTTAATTTTGTAACTGGACTTCCCAAAAAATGCAAGTACACTCGCATTTTTTGGGAAGTTTTTGTTTATATTGAAAAAAATAAGCACGCATTATTGTGCATGACCACTTTTTAGTTAGTTTTTTCTCATATGAATATGGGGAATATCATCTTCTAAATACACATCCGAAATTGCTTCAAATCCAAAAGCCCCATAAAAATCTGTCAAATGCGCTTGCGCACCGATAACAATTGGACGATTGGGGTACTTATCCTCCACTACTTTTAACGTTTCTGCTAAAAGTTTATTTCCTAATTTTTTCCCACGATACTTAGGATTCACTATTACTCTGCCAAACGTTACTATATCTCCTTTATCGATGATTCGGGTATAGCCAACAATATCAGCTCCTTCTTGTAACCAAGTATGCCAAGCTCCCTCATCAGCTTCATCGACTTCTTGATACGGACAGTGTTGTTCAACCACAAATACAGCGATTCTTAGTTTTACAATTTCTAAAAATTCTTTAGTCGTAAGTTCTGTAAATTCTTTTACATGATACTCCATTAATGTGGCCTCCTCAGTACATTGGATAGTATAAAAATGATCCGCTTAACGATCAAATGAATAATTGTATACCATTCCATAAATTTAATATTAATACTAAAAGAATAACAAATTGAAACACTTGTGTCACTCGTTCAGAACTAATTTTTCCACTGATTAATGCTCCTATAAAACCGCCTAAAACAGCAGCTGGAATCACGTATAGTAATATAGAAAGATCAAACCGACCAAAACCAGTTGTTTGTGCAATCGTAACTAATTTTGCGGCCTGGGAAAAGAATATTGTAATAACCGAATAAACCGTTGCTTCTTTGATTGGAATTCCAAAACATACCATCAATATCGCCACATTGATCGGCCCGCCACCAATCCCAAGCAAAGTAGAAATAAATCCTAAGAATAAACCGACAACCACATACCAAATAGGATGAGACAACTCTAATGAACGCGCATTGCCCATTTTCGTATAAAAATAAGCAAAAAGAAGCGTTATGATTGTCAAAATAATTTGAATCAATTGAACATATTTTTCATCCGTAAATATTCGCAACAAGGATTCAAATACCGAATTCCCAGAAATACCACCTATTACAGAACCCAAAGACACTAATGCTGCAATGGGGATTTCCAATTTCAATCCATTTTTCATTTGTCTAAGTGTAGAGACGATTGACATAGTGAAAACTGCTACACTTGAATAAAATGAAATTGCTGCTAGTGGATGAAAGTGCAGTGTATCCAGCACAGGCTTAATAATAACGCCGCCGCCCATTCCTGAAATCGCACCAACTGTATTCGCTAAAATAATGACAACAAAATAAACGATCCCTATATACACTATTTTTCCTCCCCCAATTAAGAATTATTATTTCTTTACGCTTTTCTTCTTCTAGCAAAATCAACGAATTTGAATTTATCCAATCTATGTCTAGATTCTGTGTATTCAAAACAACGTGTATCTTCTAAACTGACTACACTTCGAACAACGACCACATGTGTATCTTCTTTAATATCCATTAATTTGTGATCCTCTTCTGTTACAGATTCCACTGTGATTTCTTTTTGTGCATAGCTAATAACTAGTCCTAAATCGTTCTCTAAATAATCATAGATAGAATCTGCGGCTCGAACTTCTGACAACTCGTTGACGATTTCTTTTAGTAAATAATCGATATCGATAATCACTACTTCTCCGTCGATTTCCCTTTGTCTAACCAATCGCCAAACTGCAGCTTCTTTCTCCCAACCCGTCAAACGAGCCAAAGATTCAGTGACACTCTCTTCTTTGAGTTCCACAACTCTAGTAACACTATGTATTTGTTGCGCACTCTGTAGCTCTTTATAACTGATAACACCAGAAATCGGTAGATCGAATTTTCTTACATTTAAAACAATTGATCCTTTACCTTGCTGTTTTTGGATATACCCAGCATTGATCAACAAATTCAATGCTTTACGAATCGTTTCTCTTGAAACGGAATATTGTTCAACTAATTGATTTTCACTTGGTAATAATGTTCCAGGCTGATAATCTCCCTCTAAAATCCCTTTTTCAAGCTCTAAAAATATATCATGAAATTTATTCATGTCCACCCCTCCAACCTAGGATACTCACAGAAAATGATAGCACATTCTTCCTTAAAAAAATAGCATTCTCAGCAAGTAAGCTTTCGACTTGAAACAATTCTTTTAGATTATCCGACTTGTATTTACAAGAGATTCATACTATAATGAAAACGAAAACAACAACATGTCTATACAAGTTTAAATAAATCTTAGTTAGGAGTCCTTCATAATGAACTTTCTTTTCCTTACACTTACGCAAAATAGCTTACATATCCAAGAAAAAAAACAAGACAATCTACTCTCAGAGTATACAATTCCTTTTAGTGATTTTGAGTTCCCTAAAACAGCGGAAATATTAGCGACACAGATCAAAGAACAATTTCCGAGCGTTACAGGTGCTGTTTTCAATGACGTAGCGCCTGAATTTTATAGCCAACACACACAAATAACAGCTTTGAATGTAGGGATAGAAAATATTATTAAACATTTTTCAGAATTACTGAATTTACCGATTCTTACCGTTTCTGAACTAGACACAGCCAAAGATTTAGCTGCAGCATTCAAGGGAAAATCAGAATACTTAACTTGGAATTTAGATTACTTCGGCTATACCCCTGGTAAAGAAGAGTATTCAGTTGAGTCATTATTGACGATTGGTAATGGGTTTATGGGCTTACGTGGCACAATTCCTGAAATGACCCTTTCAAAAGAACATTATCCTGCGACTTATATTGCAGGACTTTATAACGAGGAAAAATCAGAAGTTGCGGGGCAAATCGTTGAAAATGAAGACTTCGTCAATACACCCAACAATCAATTTATTCGCATAAAAGTAGACGGAACCGATGAATGGCTAACTCTTGAAAAAGCCTCGCTTCATTATTTGCACCGAAATTTAGACTTAAAAACGGGTTTATTCTCTTCTCATATGATTCTTGAAGATTCCCACCAACATCAAGTAAAAATAACAGCCCAAAAAATAGTCAACATGGCTAAAAAGAATAATTACAGCATTAAATATTCAATCAAACCACTAAACTTTTCTAAAAACATTACAGTCAAAACTACAACTGATGGTTCTGTCTACAATTTTAATGTTGAGCGCTATCGTAATCTAACCGCTAAGCATTTCCATATAACACAATTACTGGCAGAAAAAAACACCTCAATGATTGAAGTTCAAACGAATCAATCGAAAATAAATGTCCAACAAATGGCAACCATCACGGGTGATTTTTTTGATGCTGATGCAATCAAAAATTCTATCGGCGAAGAACGTATTGAACAAGAAATCACCTTCTATGCTGAGCAACATAAAACATATACTTTCGAAAAACAAGTCCAAGTCAAAGTTTCTATAGCAGAAGAAAATTGGCAAACTACCTTACTTCCAGCAGCTTCTTTTGACTCTGAATTCAATGAGAGCAAACAAGCATGGGAAACATTATGGAAAAAATCAGATGTTCAAATCACTGGCGACCTAATGTCTCAAAAATTATTGAGAATTCATACGTATCATTTATTAGTATCTGCTTCTCCATTTAATAATAATGATTTAGACGTTTCTGTAACTGCCCGTGGCTTACATGGTGAAGCCTATCGCGGTCATATTTTCTGGGACGAGATTTTTATCTTGCCATTTTACATTCTGCATTTCCCTGAAACAGCGAAACAACTGTTGATGTATCGCTACAATCGCTTAGGAAAAGCGAAGGAAAATGCTTGCGAAAGCAACTACGCTGGTGCGATGTATCCTTGGCAATCAGGTCTTGATGGTAGCGAAGATACACAAAAACTGCACTTGAATCCATTGAACGGCGAATGGGGTGAAGACCATAGTATTCTTCAACGTCATGTCTCATTAGCGATTGCGTACAATGTCTGGATGTACTGGAACAATTCAAGAGACGATCGATTCATCAAAGAATATGGGGCAGAAATGTTAGTAGAGATCGCCAATTTTTGGCGTAGTGCCACGACGTTTGATGACACGACTAATCGATATTATATCAATAAAGTCATGGGACCTGATGAATTTCATGAAGCATATCCCGATAGTCCCGAGAGCGGTTTAAAAAACAACGCTTACACCAATTTGATGGTGGTTTGGCTATTTGAAGAGTTAGAAACGATCCTTTCACTATTAGATACGCAAGAACAAGCAGAATTATTCAATAAAACTGGCGTAACATCAGAAAATCTGAAAGAAATGGAAGCTATTCGTAAACGTCTATCCATTGAAGTCAATGAAGACGGGATTATCGCCCAATATGAAGGCTATTTTGATTTAAAAGAAATCGATTGGGAAAAAGCAAAAGAGAAATACGGTAATATTTATCGAATGGATCGTATTTTAAAAGCAGAAGGTCAGTCACCTGATGACTATAAAGTGTCAAAACAAGCAGATACTTTAATGTTATTCTACAATTTAAATAAAGAAAAAATCGACGAAATTTTAGAGGAACTTGACTACGATTTACCTGCAGATTATCTTGAGAAAAATCTGTTGTACTATTTAAATCGCACATCACATGGTTCAACTTTATCACGAATCGTTCATGCACAATTAGCAGAACAAGTCGCCTTTCACGATTTATCTTGGAAACTGTATCAAGAAGCCTTATACTCGGATTATCAAGATATTCAAGGTGGAACGACCGCTGAAGGCATCCACACAGGCGTGATGGCTGCAACAATTTATGTTACTTTGACGACTTATGCTGGAATCGATATCAAAAAGAACCGCCTGACGATTCAACCAAATCTACCGAAAAATTGGACTGAGATGGCCTTTAATATTGATCACAAAGGAATTCATTATAATCTGTTTATTACAAACAATACTGTCCACGTTTGTCCATCACAAGATACAACGGTAATTGTACAAAATCAACCACATCAATTGAGGGCCGATAAAGTCACAATGATTAACTACTAATTATCAGATAGGAGAATACACATGAAAAAAGGCTTTGTTTTTGATTTAGATGGCGTGATTACCGATACAGCTAAATTCCATTATATTGCTTGGAAAAATTTAGCTGCAGAGTTAGGAATAACGATTAATGAAACCTTCAATGAGACATTAAAAGGTATCAGCCGCATGGATTCATTAGAGAAAATCTTAGCTTATGGCCACAAGGAAAATGATTTTACTACCGAAGAAAAGGAAGCTTTGGCCCAAAAGAAAAATGAGGAATATGTTAAACTATTAGCGGATCTTTCTGAAAAAGACTTATTACCTGGGGTCCACAACTTTTTAGTCCAAGCAAAAGAGCGTAACATTCCTTGCGCAATCGCTTCGGCTTCAAAAAATGCACCGATGATTTTAGAAAAATTGGGGGTTCTTGATTTCTTTGGGCATATCGTTGACCCAGAAACGCTGAAAAAAGGAAAACCTGACCCAGAAATCTTTGTAAAAGCAGCTGAAAGTATCAAGATCGAGTCGAAAGATGCAATAGGCTTCGAAGATGCTCAAGCAGGAATTGAAGGAATTAAAGCTGCAGGAATGTATGCTGTCGGAATTTCTGAGACAGAAAACTTAGCTGGAGCTGATTTGCAAGTAGCTTCTATGACTGAATTATCTGTTGAAAAGTTATTAACCGTTTAAAGGATTGAGAAAAAGAGTTGACCATTCATACTGGTTGGCTCTTTTTTCATTAACAAAACACTACTCTTAAAAATCTTCAATTATTACATTTCCGTTTCTAAAAAAAGTCTTTTGTGTTACAATGAGATTACAAAATGGATTGGGGTTATAAATGATGAAAAGAAAATTGTTTAGCGAACTATCACCACTAACTTACGAAATATCAGTTAAAAAAAATATTTTGCAGAGAAACGTACAAGATTTTATTCAGCCAGAAAAGCTTGCCCAAACTAAATCAGATACGCTTTTACCTGTATCCGTTTACAAGCATGCTTCTTTAATACACAGAAAATTAGGTAATACAGATCTCAACTTACAAGAAAATAAAGCTACTAATCTACGGTTAGCTGCACCTAAAGTATCAAACATTTTGATAAAACCTAATGAATCTTTTTCTTTTTGGCATTTAGTTGGTAAATGTTCCGTAAGTAAAGGGTATAAAAATGGGGTAACGATTTTTAACGATGCTGTTCGTCCTGGAATTGGTGGCGGTCTCTGCCAATTTACGAACTTGATTCATTGGATCATTCTTCATTCGCCGTTGGAAATCACTGAGCATCACCATCATGACGGCTTAGATCTTTTCCCAGACTATGGACGTAAAATCCCTTTTGGCACGGGAACATCGATTGTTTATAATTATTTGGATTATCGTTTTAAAAATAATACACAAAATACCTATCAATTGATCATCTCTGTAAGTGAAACACATCTTAATGGCGAACTTCGTTCAGATAATGAACAAAAAAACAGCTATCATATTCGTGCAGAAAATGAATACTTCTCAAGAGAAAACGGACAAGTATTCCGTAATGGACAAATTTTTAGAAAATGCATCGATAAAAGAACAGGTAATTTATTAGAAAAGACATTAATCAAAGAAAATCATGCCCGTGTGTTATATGACACAACTCATTTAGACATTAGAGAAACTTATTAAATACATGAACTATTTATAAAATTGACTAGGATAAAAGTGTCCTCCACTTCTATCCTAGTCAATTTTACTCGTTTAGCTTAGCTAATTTCTTCCATTTGCGTATCTTTGTGCGAAAATTTGTAAAGGGAGCCACTGTATTGATATGAACCCATTTATAGACAGGCCACATCGCTTTAGTTGTCGCCCAATTTCTTTGTCCTGATTCAAAGAGTTCCTCATCAGAGAGCGTTTGAAGCCATTGGCATAACTCCGTCACTGAATTGTTTAACCTCTCTCGTTGTTCAGCAATACTATATACACCATACTTTTCATAAAACGACTGATATAAATCGCCTAAATGATTCCATTTATATCCTGGCGCAGGAGTTTGAACTATTTTCCCTGCCTGCTCCTCACGTTCCCACTGAAGAATTAAATTCACCCAACCAAGCTGATAAGATAAGTTTTCAGAAGGTGTTTTATCTACTTGTTCAATTCGTTCATTTTTTAAGTCTTCGGGTACTTGGTCAAATTCCGCCTCGTACTTCTCGTACCTTTTCTTGATTTCATTGATCAATTCTTGTTTATTTTTATATGTTCTCATAGTATTACTCCTTTCCATTCATCATTTAACCTTAGTTTAAACCTTGTCATACTGTCAAAGTCAAGTATAGTCAAAATTTACATAGAGCAGCTACGACGTGATCACTTTCTTTGAGTTAATAATAAGTGTAAAAAAACTTTTGATCAGTTACTATAAGCTGTATTAAATGAAAAATTATGATATAATGATTAAAATAAATTAGAAAAAGTTAATTTTTATGGAGGTTTTTGAATGAACGTTCTTGATAAAATTTCAGATTTTTTTGATGAAAAACGTAGATCTAAGCACAAAAGGATAAGAGAGAGAAATGATAAAATGCGAGCTCTCGGTAAAAATCCTACTAAAAAGGGTTGGGGATCAATGGTTAATACGGGTTCCGGCGGTATAAATAAGAACCCAATTGATCGTGTATACGATATTGCACAGCAACAAAAAAATATTGCTGAAGAAAAAGAATTACAAGAAAGACGCTCCGGAGAAGTAAAAAGAAAATAGACTAGATTGCTATAGAAAAAAATATTAAAGTTCATAGCAAAAGGAATTGCTCCCTATAACCCAAAAACTAGTTTAGGTTATACGGAGCAATTTAAAATTTTAGTAACTCTTATTACATGTCTTCGATCGCACGACTAGGGATTGGGTAATTACCACCACTTAAATAGAGAGTTCCTGCATAAACGCGCCAATTACCAGGGGCATATCCATTAGATTGTAAAGTAAGGTAACCTCTGTAAACTTTTCTAACTGCTGTATTTTCTACAGAAACATAAATTGTGTGTGGTGGAATTCCGCTGAAAGATCGATAGGTTGAATAATACCACGTGCTCGGAGCTGCTCTCGTAGCCAAATATCCAGTCTCAGTATAATCTGGTAAAAGACTTGGTTGTAGAGTATTCTGATTAGCAGAATATTCCTCAGCTTGAGCTGTATCTGCAGAAAAGAATGCTAATACTGGAACAAGTAAGCATAGTGCGATAAAGTTTGAAACTAATGTTTTTTTCATTTTAAAACCATCTTTCCAATTTAAATCTAATTACAAACTAATCAAAAAAATTTTTGATTCAATAAATAAGAGCAAAATGTCAATTAATCACGAAGAATATTTTCAAAAAGTGTTTATAGTAGATTTATATGTCGATGGTGTGTTAAAAAAATTATGAATTAATCGTGGTGTATTTTTAATTTGAGAAGTAAGATAATATGTTTAATAAGGTATACTAATAACAACACTACCTAAGGAGCATAAAAATGTTTAAAATCAGCGAATTTTCGGAACTAACAAACGTAAGTCCACGCATGTTGCGGCATTATGACAAATTAAATGTATTGAAACCAAAGACTATCCAAAAAGAGAACGGTTACCGTTATTACACTCCTGAACAGATCAATCAAGCCAATCAAATTCTTTCACTCAAAACTATTGGTATTCCACTAAAAGAAATCAAGTCGCTTTTAGAAAATGAAGACGACATGAGCGATTATTTAGCAAGACAGCGAACATTACTTGAAACCGAACTAGCAGAGAAAAAGCTACAATTAACCTACTTAGGCTTACTAGAAGAAAAAAGTGCAGCAGCAAATAGCGAAATAATAAATTACCCTATCGAAGTACGAATGATGAAAGAGACCCTTGTTCTTCCTTATCGCCAAAAAGTCGAATCCTATTATCATGAGGAGCAGCTTTGGCAGACATTATTCGCTAAAATCAACCTACAGGATCGAGCAACCTTAGGCAACTCGATTGCGGTCTTCCAAAATGATCCCTCGGATAGTATGGATATCGAAGTCATGATCGGTATTCCAAAGAAACTCAAATCCACTTATTCTAAGGCAACGTTATTCGCTCCTGGTTTAATTGCTTCTGTCGTCGTTAGCGGTACCTATGAACGCATGCCCAAAGTACATGAAGATATGAAAACATGGCTTCGTTTAAACGAGTATATTCTCTCTGGGAATGTGTTTAACATTTATCACTCTAGTCCTGCGACAGAGGAGCAGGAAGAATTATATATCACGGAAATTTGTTATCCGATAAAAAAAGCTAGCATATAATTTAAAGAGACCCGAACAAAACTAAATTCGTTTCGCTCAGGTCTCTATTTTTCATTATCTATTTTAACGACGTTTCGTTTCAAACAATGGACTAACAGGTTTGTTTTCGTGGATACGTTTGATCGCATCACCAATCAATTCACCCACACTGATCTCATCGATTTTATCAATTTTGCGATCATCAGATAGATAGATTGAATCTGTTACCACTAAACGTTTGATTGCAGAATCTTGAATACGCTGTAAAGCAGGTCCTGATAAAACGGGGTGTGTACATGAAGCATACACTTCTTTTGCACCAGCTTCTTGTAACGCATTAGCAGCTAATGAAATTGTCCCAGCTGTATCGATCATGTCATCGATCAAGACACATATTTTTCCTTCTACTTGTCCAATAATATTCATTACTTCAGCAACATTCGCTTTCGGACGGCGTTTGTCAATGATCGCAATCGGTGCTTTTAAATATTCCGCAAGTTTACGAGCACGTGTCACACCACCATGGTCAGGAGACACAACAACAACGTCATCGCCTTGAATGCCATGTTCCATAAAGTAATCTGCAATCAATGGAGCACCCATCAAATGATCTACTGGAATATCGAAGAATCCTTGGATTTGAACGGCATGTAAATCTAATGTCAACATTCTAGTTGCTCCTGCTTTTTCAAGCATATTTGCTACAAGTTTCGCTGTGATCGGTTCACGAGCACGGGCTTTACGATCTTGACGTGCGTAACCATAATAAGGCATTACAACGTTGATTGTTTTTGCACTAGCACGTTTTAAGGCATCGATCATAATCAACAATTCCATCAAATTATCATTAACTGGACTGCTTGTTGATTGGATGATATAAACGTGAGAACCACGAATACTTTCTTCAATATTTACTTGAATTTCACCATCACTGAATTGAGTGACAGAAGATTTTCCTAATTCTACACCGACAGCTGCAGCGATTTTTTCCGCTAATGGACGATTTGAATTAAGAGAAAAGATTTTCAATCTAGGATCAAAATAATGTTTTGACATGAGGACCTCCACTTTCTTTTACTGAACAATAGTTTCCTTATAAATAGTAGTCACTTTTTCAAAATAAATCAAGTGATTTTGAGGCATTCCTCTAAATTAATACGATTTTCTAATAAAAATCAGCTCATCTTCATGGGGAAAAAATAAATGCTGGCAAAATATGTGGATAATGAGAAACTATAGACATCCGATCCACTACTAAAACATTCACTTTTTCGTGTACAGATTTTTCACATACTTATCTTAAATTTATATTTTCATAACCAGACAATCAAAAATTCATTTATGGCACAGCAGTTATATTTTTTTGATTGAATAAAATAACTAATAGGCAGTATTAAAAGCTATATTTCAAAAAATATTGACCTTCCAGAAACATTAATTTATAATTAGTTTTAGCTTTAAATTTGATTAAAAGAAAGGATTTGATGAAAATTTTAACTGATAATGAACTGAGGAACTGCTTTTATGGATATAATAATATTATGTAATTTTATCAGTTTCGTTTTACTTGTCTTAGGATTATATACCAATTATACAACTACTAAAAAATTATATTTAATTTTCGTGAGTTCTTTTATTGCGCTTTTAATTCTTAGCTTAATTCCACATAGTAATACATATTTAGATATATTAATACAGCTTTTAGAACTTATTTGCATTATCTCAATTATGTTCTTGTATTACTTTTTAAAAAAACACAATCTGTTAAATAGAACGTCGAACTTAACTTTTATTATTTTTTTCATCACCGAGGCAATTATAATTTCAGAAAATTTATATAGTTTTTTTACCTAACAATTTCCTTTACAAAATAGAGCATATTTAAATGAAAAATTTATCAATACGAATAATATTCTTATTCGTAACAAAAAACTACCAAACAAATATTATCTGATACTAACTTAAGTAACACGATTGGAAGATTTAATCAATCTGATTATAATAACTAACAAAATTCGTCAAAGATGTTCTTACTTATAGGTACTTTATCGTTTCAGTTATTCATTTAAAGAGGAGGAAATCGATGGTAACTTATCATTTTATGAAGAATTCTTTATTATTTTTAACTCTATTTTTATTAGCAATCGTTCCACAAATCTGGTTGAATATAGTTTTTAATATTTTTCATTTTAAAATGAACTTTTTTTTAACTATAGTAACATTTATTATCGTAGTGTTGAATTTGTTTATAACCATTAAACTTGTCACAAAAATCACAAAAGTAAAGATTGACTTCTTTTCCTTGCAATGGAAAGATGTTTTAACCTATGTAGCTGGTGGTTTTTTAGTGAATATGTCATTTGGATTAATAGTATATCTATTTTTCTCATTTATGACTACTAATCAAAAAAGTGTGGATGCTATTTCCTCTAAGATGCCTATTCTTCTGTTTTTTCTTTTCGCTGTTATTAGCGCTCCTATTTTAGAGGAATTAGTTTGCAGATTATTTATCATGGGGTATGTTTTTAAAAAATACCAATTACTGGGTATACTTATAAGTGTCATCATATTTATACTCCCCCACAGACCATCTAGCATTGGCGAATTTATCGTTTATTTAGGACCTGCTATTTCTTATTCAGGAATTTTTTATCTTAGCAAAAGAATAGAGTATTCTATCCTTTTTCATATTTTTGTCAATCTTTTGGCAACATTATAAAGTGGAGCATTATTTTGAAATTCTAGGTGAAACAACAAGACGAATCAGACTGTGATATCGCATGTCTATTATTTATTAAAAAATAACTCGGTCTCCTATTTGGACAGTATAAAAGTATAGTAGGAATAATTTAAATTTATTAGTGGTTCCCTAATTTACTTAACCTTTCTACTTTAGAATATAATAAATATTCAAATGAAAATATTACTTCCAAAATAGATTGTAATACTTATTTAAAATTCAAATTAAGGGAGAATTATTTATGAAAGATACTTTAAGAAAAAAATATGGTCTTACTTGGGTCAAAATACTTGTATATATAATTATTACTATCATTTTCTTTAACTTGGGAAAGAAGGCAATTGATGTACTTTTCCCTATTTTAGGCTTTGAGAACATATAAAAAATCTCTGCTCCTTCAAATGGGCTTATTCACTTAGCTTCCTAATACGAATCTCTGAAACTAATACAACAATTGATTAAGGCGTATTTTATTCACTCAAAGAGGTTGGGACAGGAGTGTTTAATCTTGAGAAATAAAAATTAATTTACGAAAATTAATTTTTATGACCAAGTAGGTACTGTGCAACATCAGCTTATTTCTGAAAGGATTGCTCCTGATCCCACCGTTTATACGGATTCCATGTGATTGGGGTATGACCCAAAGAGTTGTGTCCCACTCACATGGAATACAGATTTTCGTTATGGTTTAACTGGAGATACGTCCTTTATTATTGGTAAAAAGACTTATTGACGACAATTAAAAGATATATTTTTTAGCCAAAATTAGGGAGATTAAAAGATGAAAAATAAATTATTCAAAAAAGAACCCATAGCGAAAAGCGAACTTTAGATTGTTTATTTGATGTACTTACTACTATTTTAAGTTGCCTGTAGATTCTCATTTAACAACCGCGCTCCTAATTTAGAGAACAGAGCCCCAATAACTCTAAACTTTCTGGATATTGATAAAAAATAGCCAGCATCTCTTTTACTTAAAAATTTCTCTGCATTTTGGAACGTAAATCCTAATACAAACAAAATAGAAGACCGAGAATCGGAAAAATGATTTTTGGTCTTCTATTTTTGAGGTTATTATAAAAATCAGCTCATCTTCATCGGAAAAAAATAAATGCTGGCAAAATATGTGGATTTTGTCCTTTTCTTTTAAAAAAATGGGTGTATTTTCTAATGACAATACACAAGATATATATTACTATTTAAATAGATACAACAATGAAAGCGTATTATCATTTTTCAGCAAAGAAGGAGGAATTTTGTGAAAAAGTCTGTTTTGAAAAAAGTACAACTTGGGTTACAAGTATTGATGGTTTCAATTTTACTTGCAGGTACCACTGCCACTACTGCATTGGCGATCGAACAACAAGCGACAGAAACAACACAACCAGAAAATTCTACTGTTTCAAGCACAACTTCGGAAGAACAAGATACCACCACTCCAACTAATAAGATGGAAACACCACAGCGACTGACTATTTTAGGTACTTCAGATGTTCACGGTCAGCTATGGGATTGGTCATATGAAGATGACAAACAAACACCTGTGGGACTTTCTCAAGTTAGTTCCGTTGTACAAAATATTCGGTCAGAAAATCCTTATGGTACAATTCTGATTGATAACGGCGATATGAACCAAGGAACAATTTTAACAGATGATTTGTATAATAAAACACCATTGATCGATCAGCCAAATCCAATGATCAAAGCCATGAATTACATGAAATATGATGCCATGGTTTTGGGAAACCATGAATTTAACTTTGGATTGGACTTGATCAAAAAGCTCGATACCGAAGCCGAATTTCCAATCCTATCTGCTAACACATATGTAAAAGAAACAGACAACCGATTTGTTGGCGGCACAACGAAAAAGGAAATAGATTTAGACAACGATGGTACTTTAGATTTAACTGTCGGGATCATTGGTCTAACCACACCTCAAATTCCATTGTGGGACGGCGCTAAAGTGGATAGTCTCTATTTCAATCCATTGAAAGAAGAGGCCGAAAAAGCGGTAGCTGAGTTGAAAGATCAAGCGGATATTATCATCGCTTCGATACATGCTGGCCGTCAAAATACTGATCTCTCTGCAAGTGCTGATCAAGTCATCAATAATGTAGCTGGTATCGATGCCTATATTTTGGGTCATGATCACCGCTCTTTCGCAGAGAAGATCCAAGGACCAAATGGACTTGTTCCAGTTGCTGGTCCTAAAGATACTGGAACAGAAATGATTAAAATCGACCTTGATGTCGAAAAAATTGATACCAAATGGCACGTCAAAAACAGTGATGCTGCTATCGTAAACACTAAGACTGTTCCAGTAGACGAAGCCTTAAAAGAAGAAACAAAAGAATACCATGACAAAACAAGAGAATTTATCTCGGAAAAAATCGGAACAGCGACTGGTGATTTCTTACCCGTTGAGGAAGTAAATGGAATTCCTGAAGCTCAATTTCGTCCCACAGCGATGATTTCTCTAATCAACAATGTGCAACGACAAGCAACTGGGGCACAGCTTGCTGCCTCTGCACTTTTTAAAGCAGACAGTAAATTAAATGCAGGAGATATTTCGTATTCCACTATTTTTGATATTTATAAATACCCAAATACGCTAATCAGTGTCCATATTACTGGAGAAAATCTGCTAAAGTATATGGAAAGTCAGGCAGATTATTATAATACACCAGGACCAGACGATTTAACGATCAGTTTTAATGAAAAAATCCGTGTGTATAACTACGATATTTTTTCAGGTGTTTCTTATAAGATCGATATTTCTAAACCAAGTGGACAACGCATCATCAACCCAACAATCGAAGGGAAACCCATTGATCCTACTACTAACTATACGATTGCTATGAATAATTATCGTTACGAAGGCTTACTAACACAAGGGCTTGTTACAGAGGAACCAATCAAATCCACCGATCCTGAAACACTGCGCGGATTGATTGCAGATTATATTCGCGACAAACAAATCCTTGATCCAGCAGAAGAAATCGAGCATAACTGGGAAGTGATTGGCTATCATTTTACTAACAACTGGCGGAAATTGGCCGTCCAATTAGTCAACGATGGTACGTTGCATACAACGCCTGCTGCTGACGGTCGAACACCTAATGTCAAGCCAATCACAAAACAAGATGTACTAAATGCAGGTTACCAGCCTGATTCAGAATCGATCACGATCATGCATACCAATGATGTTCATGGTCGGTTAGAAGGAAATGGAAAAGATGTCTTAGGAATGGCACGTCTGAAAACCTATAAAAACGCCATAAATCCTGATCTTTTGATTGATGCAGGGGATGTATTCCAAGGACTACCGATTTCTAATTTCTCTAAAGGCAAAGACATGGTCAAAGTGATGAATGAAGTTGGTTATGATGCAATGGCGGTGGGAAATCACGAATTTGATTTTAGCTTGGACACTGCTTTGGACTATAAAGATGAATTAAACTTCCCAATCCTATCTAATAATACATTTAAAGAGGGAGAGCTCGTTTTTGAACCCTTTACAGTCGTTGAAAAAGGTAGCGAAAAATATGCCATTATCGGCGTAACCACACCAGAAACGGCTACAAAAACCCATCCAAATAATGTAGCAAATGTGACGTTTGCAGATCCGATCACTGAAACAAAAAAAGCAATCAATGACATCAAAAATTCAGGAGAAGCAATCACCGCCTATGTCGTTACAGGTCATTTAGGAATTGACGAAACCACCCCACATGAATGGCGTGGCGATACTTTAGCTGAAACATTAAGCAAAGAATTTCCCGATTTGTCTATTACTGTTTTGGACGGACATTCACATACTGCTGTTGACGGCGGAAAAAAATTTGGTAACGTAATGTACACTCAAACTGGAAATTATCTAAACAACGTTGGCTTAGTTGACGTTGACTTGACAGATATTAGCAAAAAAATAGCTTCATTAACTCCAGCGCAAACGTTAGCAAATCTAGAAGAAGATCCTGCTGTCAAAGCGTTAGTCGATCAAGCCAGAGCAAACTTTGAAGCATGGGGATCAGAAGTTGTGATTGAAAATAACCCTTATCAATTTAACGGAGAACGCGATAATGTTCGGACTAGAGAAACAAATCTAGGAAATCTGATTGGCGATGCGATGTTGACTTATGGACAGCATGGTTTCAAAAATAAAACGGATTTCGCTGTCACAAATGGCGGTGGTATTCGGGCAACTATTGAACCAGGTAAAGTGACATTAGGAGACATTATTGCGGTCATGCCGTTTGGTAATAGTATCTCTCAAATCGACGTTACTGGAGCAGAAATCAAAGAAATGTTTGAGCTTTCTCTTCGTTCAATGGCGCAAAAAGATGCAGATGGTGACATTATTTTAGACGATTACAAGCAGCCAAAACTAGGTGCAAATGGCGGTTTTCTTCATGTTTCAAGTACGATTCGCGTCCATTACGACTCAACAAAAAAAGGCTCTCTACTGCCCGCAGATGAAGGCAACGGTACAGACAAAACTATTGTTGGTGAACGGGTTTTACAAGTTGAGATTCAAGACCGGACGACCGGAAAATTTGCACCGATTGATGAAAACGCAACTTATCATATGGCAACGAATGATTTCTTAGCTGCAGGCGGCGATGGCTACGATATGTTAGGTGGAAAACGTGAAGAAGGCCCTTCTTTAGATACCATCTTCATCGATCATCTAAAACAAGGAACTAACCTGCGTCTATACAATGCCGCAACAACTATCGATCTTGCACAATACAAAGAAGCCTTTCCAGGCGAACGGATCATTTCTATTTCAGAAGCTGAATTCAATAAGAAAAACAAACCAGAACCTGTACCAACTCCAGATCCAAAAGATCCAACGAAAACGAAACCAGACGAAGTAAAAGTAGCCAAACCTGCAGGAAAAACAGCGGACTATCCGAAAATGGGTGAAACAATTGTCGCTTATGGTAGTTTAGGTTCACTAATTATTGGTCTTTCTGGTTATGGTTTGTATGACTATAATCGAAAACAGAAAATCGGATAAAATAAGAAAAGCCTGGGACATAACTAAAAAGGTTATGTTTCAGGCTCTTAGTAACCGAATAAAAGGTGGGCGCAGAAGCAACTCCTGTCCCAACCTCTTCTTATTTTTCCATTAATTCTCTTCTCAATAAAGTTCGTTTAAACGATCCAGAACTCTTTGTTGAAGCTCATTCAGATAACTCATCACATCTATGTTATTACGCTCAATATATCGCCAAAAAATAGCACCCCAAAGAATGATATTTCCCAAGACTAAAAAAGAAATAATTTTTTTATTTCTTGCAGAAATATATGCTGACCGCCATTTAGGATCATTTCGTCGTTTTTTTAAGAATTCATAGGTATGGTATGCCATACATTTCACTCCTTTTCCATGATAAAAAATACATTATCACCCTAATGTCACACTTATATTTAATTATGACATAAAAAGAGAATGATAACTATAAAAATATGTATCATTTTTTATTTTATGTTTGAAACATCTTTCAAAAACAACACTCTACCGTATGACAAGAAAAGAAGGTGAACGCCAAAACATCAGCGTTCACCTTCTTTTTTATTCTTTATTTTTTTTATTCATATAAGGCATGTTTTTCCCATACCCTTCTTTATTCACTTGTCTTGCACGAGCAATCGCTAAGTCAAACTCTGCCACATCCTCTGTAATTGTTGAACCTGCTGCGATAACTGAATTCGCTGCAACAGTCACAGGTGCAATCAAGTTTGTTGCCGACCCGATAAACGCATGATCTCCAACCGTTGTCCGATGTTTGTCTTTTCCATCATAATTAACGAAAACTACACCGCAACCAACATTGATATCTTTCCCTAAATCCGCATCACCAACATAAGTTAGATGCCCCACTTTGGTATCTTCTGCCACAGTCGCATTCTTGATTTCTACAAAGTTACCGACATGGACACGCTCCCCGATTTCAGCTTTTGGACGGATATGCGCAAATGGCCCTACATCCGCATCTTTGCGAATAATACTTTCTTCAACAACTGATTGTGTGATTTTTACGTTATCTTCGATCACACTATCAACGATTTCTGAATGTGCGCCGATCATACAATCTTCACCGATTACTGTCTTCCCTTTTAAATGAACACCAGCTTCAATCACAGTATCTGAACCGATTACAACGCCTTCGTCAATATAGGTTGAATCAGAATCAACAAATGATACACCATTTCTCATATGCATCGTATTCAAGCGGCGGTGCATGATTTTATTAGCCTCAGCTAAAGCCACACGATCATTGATTCCCATCGCTTCTTCAAAGTCCGCCATTTGATATGCTGCAACGGTCTTGCCTTCTTTTTTAAGAATCTCAATAATATCCGTTAAATAGTATTCCCCTTGTGCATTGTTCGTATTGATTTTAGACAACGCATTAAATAATGCTTCATTATCAAAACAAAACGTTCCAGTATTGATTTCCTGAACGCGAGCTTCTTGTTCGGACGCATCTTTTTGCTCGACGATTTTTTCTACAATGCCCACATGATCACGAATAATACGTCCATATCCAGTTGGATCTTCCGCATGAGCGGTCAAAATCGTCGCACTGGCGTTTTTCCCTTGGTGATAGTCAAACAGATTCGCCAATGTTTCAGCAGTTAATAGCGGTGTATCCCCTGTAATCACAAGAGTTGTACCTTGTTTTCCTGCTAAATGTGATTCTGCTTGTAACACGGCATGCCCTGTTCCTAATTGTTCTGCTTGTAAAGCATATTGGCTACGTTCGCCTAAGTGGCTTTTGATTGCCTCAGCACCATGACCTACAATCGTCACAACTTCACTTGGATTCGTTTTTTCTACTTGATCCATGATGTGTTCCACCATTGGTTTTCCAGCGACAGGATGTAACACTTTATAAAGTTTTGATTTCATGCGTGTTCCTTTACCAGCAGCCAGGATGATGACATATCTGTTTTCCAATTGCTTCACTCCTAAGATTTGTTTTATTTTCAATCGTTTCTGTTACTTTCAAAATAGCGCCATGTTTTAGTTTAGCCTACTCTTTATGGTTTTTCAACTGAACCAATTACTTTTTTGCTATACCAATTTATAATTTTGGGTGTTTGCGTTATAATGGATGAACATTATGCTAGTACCGTTAACTTATGGAACAGAGCCCAGATAAATCAACTCTTTCTGTCAAGATTAAACAAGCCCGCTTCGCTTTTGCTTTGAAACACAGTGAATGAAATCAACTGATGTTGAAAAGTACAAGACTTTCTTAGAAAGTGTTGATCATTTTATAGCTGGAATGATAGCGGGAAACAGAAAAAATTTATTCTCGCTGTAATCGATGGACAGCTATTTGGTGTTTCCGGAACGATTTCTCCTACAACCCAAAAAGGCATCTGCCCGATTTGTCATGAAACGTCAGAAGTTTCGATGTTTTTGTCTAAGGTGAAAGAATCAGGTGATGGCATGTATACGAAGCGTGGAAATTATATTTGCTATGACAGTGAAAAATGTAATCATACTATCGAGCGTAGAGAAGAGTTGGAAGCGTTCGTTCAGAATGTGAAATTTATGAAATAATTCAAAAAAAGTATTACTTTCAGAGGTCTCCTATATATCTACAAAATTAGCATGTATATCATTGTGGAAACTTATAGAATCCTTTTATCCACTAAAGACCTTCTCTGAACTACTTTTTTAAAGAGTAATCTATATGATCTATTCTAGATTGAACAATGAAAATTAGTAGCGTACACAAAAAGTAAGAAATGTCGAAATTGCTATTGCTAATAGATCCATAAATTTGATATAGTTATAAGTAACTGAATAATTAGAAAACAAGTAGCACTCCTAATACTATCAAATGGAGTGTGATACATGAAAAATGATTGTAAACTCACTTTGGTAACTAAATTACGTGAGGGTCAGAATGAAACAAAGTACACCAGTAAGTACTTTTTTGCTTAGCCACATCATTGGATTCCCCTTGTGGGGTTCTGTGATTTTGTTTGTTTTGGTACTATTTAGAAATGTCCCTGAATCAATAATCAGGGAACATTATAAAACCAAAAGAACCAAAATCAGATGTAGAAGCAAAAAAAAGACCAACAAGAAGTTTTCGAAGGCATCTTGTGGTCGTTCAAAGAAATAAGTATGTAATACAATACTTTTTTTGATACTAAATCAGGAATGCCAACTTGTTTTTTGCAAGCCTAATTATTTATGTTATGTATCAAAATTAGTAGCAAAAGAAGTCTGACGCCAATCAGGCTTTTTTTGTTTTAAACTATCTACAAACTAATCTTACCACATGTTTTTATTCATCTCAACTACTTTTATTTCAGTTTATCCCATAAAAAGAAGCGTTTTGACTGTTTTTTATTTGTATCCCTACTTTTTACACACTCATTTTTCTCCCAACATTTTCCAAAATAAACTAATCACCGCATAGTCGATAATCAAGGTAAAAAGAATTTTAAACAGTCCTTTCTAGCCACTCGAATATTCGCCTATGAATGAACTTCAAACAACGCAAGTGAAAATTTAAAAATTCCACCACTTTTATCAAATTTGTCCATTTTTCTAGACTATTTTGACTATTTGAATTCTTTCCCACTATGCTATTGACTCTTCTAACGTCTTTAAGTTAAAATAAATTTACAACATAAAATAAAAAAAGGCGCCCTGTCAGAAGACGGTAATCTTCAAAACAGAGCCCTGTATTATCAGCACAAACTAATAATACAAGTTGCCTCGCCAATAATTTCTTATTGACTACCCTTATTGTACTAAAAGTAAGAAGAGATTTCCATTCTTTTTTCTTGCTCAATACTGTTAGTGAATGGTTATTTAACGAACGCTTCATGGTATTAGTAGCTGACTAATATCATTTTTTTGTGTTTAAAATCAGGTAATTAGAGCGAAAAACAAAATAAAAAGGCACTCTGTACAAGGGCGGTAACCCGAATACAGAGCCTCATATTATCAGCACAAACTAATAATATAAGTTGCCGAAGTCAATATTTTCATATCGACTCTTTCATTTTACTCAATTTTTGTAAGAAATACTAGTACTTTTTACAATTCTTGTTTCATTTGAAGCAGTTGGTAGTTATTTGTTGCACTTTTGTACGGTATTAGTTGGTGGCTAATACCGTCTTTTTTCGCTCTTTTTATAAACAGCAAGCACTTCTTTCTCCTTTTTAAATACGATATTTTCGTATTTACATTCTACCAATTAGTGCTTGCGAGCTGATGTTACTAGAATCGATCACTACCATACATTTCCCATTCAATCTAAAAAGGCAGCTAAGTCAATGCGCGTATAATGAACCGTCCTAAGAAAGTAATAACGAAATAAACGCTCTACTTGTTTTACCCGATTGAATGGTACAATGTAAGATTTGTTTCTCGTGCATCAGTATTCTTAACGATCCGCCTGGCGGAAGATGGGTCGTTAAGTAAAAAACGAGCAGGGATGCAGAACCTGCGAATTTCAACTAGCTACTTATCTCTTTACAACAAACCAATTCATTATCTACTATCACTTGATAAGTAGCTCGTTGTTTTTTCTCATTTTACACCAATCATTTGTCCGCTCATTTAAATGCAAATTCCCACCTTTTCAACAAAAACAGCCACCATTTCTGATAGCTGATCTTACCTCTATTTATCAAAATAATTTCCTGGCACAACATTGATTGTTTTCGTGCGCGTATCCACGTCTTCAACATAAAGTAACGAAGTATAATCTTCGATCGCACGTTGTCCTTTAAATTTAGACTCTGCAAACACGGTGATCCCAACAAGTTCCGCCTCAAATTCTTCAATCAGGCTCTTCATTCCGTTAACGGTTCCGCCGCCTTTCATGAAGTCATCCACGACTAAGACTCTTGAACCACGTTTCAGACTACGTTTTGATAATTCCATTTTTTCGATTCGTTCAGATGATCCAGAAACATAATTCACACTAACCGTCGAGCCTTCGGTAATTTTTGAGTCACGACGAACAATTACAAACGGCACGTTCAAGTAATAGGAGACAGCTTGTGCGATCGGCACCCCTTTTGTCGCCACTGTCATCACCGCATCGATTTTTTCACCTAAATATTTAGAAGCAATAATTCTCCCAACTTGGCGCAACAATTCCGGCTGTCCTAATAAATCAGAAAGATACACATATCCTCCTGGCAACAGACGATCTTGTTCTGATAAACGGTCACACAAAGCCATAACCAATTCTTTTGACTCTTCGTATGGCATTTCCGGGATAAAACGAACGCCACCGGCTGCTCCTGGAATCGTTTCAAGAATACCTGTCCCTCTTTGTTTGAATGTTTTTTTAATAATCGCTAAATCCTCACTAATCGATGATTTGGCTGATTTATAACGCTGTGCAAAATGGGTCAAAGAAACCAAAGTATGGGGATGATCCAACAAGTACTGTGTCATATCAATCAATCGTTCGCTTCTCCGAATTTTAGAATCTGTCACTTCTTCTCCTCTTTCCTTTAAGGGTTGTTATTCATTAGAATAATGATTATCCCTTATTTTTTTATAGGTTTGTTCTTCATTTTTTAATAGGTAAAATAAATGATACGCCCTTACAATCTATCGTTCCCTATTATAGGGTGTTTTCCAAAAAAAATCGAGCATTTTTTAGCAAAAATAAAAAATAGTTCGCAATTTAAGAAACAAAAAAGAAGATAAGAGAAAAAACTTTCGTTTTTCCTCTTATCTTACGCTAGTTTAAGCGAATTTATCGCTGACTCATCTTCTTATTTCTTTGCAAAGTCATCAATCCTTTACGGACAATGCTGACAAGAATAAACAATCCGATAAAAATCAATGTGATGCTGGCACTTGGCGGTGTTTCTAAATAATAAGACCCCGTCAATCCTGTTAGCATGCCAATCAATCCCATAATAACACTAATAATGATGACCGTATTAAACCCTTTACCGATCCGCATTCCGATGGCAGCTGGTAACACCATGATCGCTGATATCAATAATGCACCCGCAATGGGAATCATCACTGCAATCGCCACACCTGTAATGACGTTGAATAGCATCGACATCCAGTGAATCGGCAATCCGTCCACATGAGCCGTATCTTCATCAAATGTCAAAACATACATTGGCCGTTTGAATAAGACAAACAAAATCACTAACACCACAAACAGAACTGCTAAAATAACGACCTGTTGCCACGTGATCGTCACAATCGAACCGAATAGATACGACTGGATACTGGCTGCTGAATTTCCTCCGCTCAGGTTCATCAGCACCAAAGCTAGCGCCAATCCACCTGACATTAAGATTGCAATCGAGATTTCTGAGTACGTACTATAAATCATTCGTAGGTATTCTAAAATAATTGCCGCAATAATCACGACAACCATTGTCATGATATTTGGATTCCAGTTTAAGAAAAAACCTAAAGCAACTCCAGCTAGCGACACGTGTGAAAGAGTATCCGCCATTAAAGATTGTCTTCTAATCACAAGAAATACCCCTAACATTGGTGCAATGACCGAAATAAATGTTGCGGCTAAAAAAGCTTTTCTCATGAACTCATATGAAAACATCTCCATTGTGAGTCCTCCTTCCGAACTAAACGAATTTGGCGATCCGCATATGATTTGATATCTTCATGATCGTGGGTGATCATCAAAATCGCTTTGCCATGATCATGGGCATTGTGCCGTAACAGGCGGTAAAATTCATTCCTAGACGTTTCATCCATTCCCGTTGTTGGCTCATCTAAAATAAATAAATCAGGGTCAGTCGCAAAAATACGCGCTAAACTGATACGTTGTTTCTGTCCACCAGAAAGTTCACCGATCCGTTTATGGCGCATATCCCACATGCCGACTGCTTTGAGTGCTTTTTCCACATGTTGATGATCTCTTTTGGTTAAAGGCTTGAACCAACGATTACGCGGAAAACGTCCTGATCGAACTAGTTCGATCACTGTACTTGGGAATCCTGCGTTAAAAGAAGCTACTTGTTGTGGAATATAGCCAATGCTGAGCTTCTCACCCGCACTGTTTTCTTTGGCAATCGTGATTGCACCTTTTGTTGGTTTCAATAAGCCCAATGTACTTTTGATCAATGTTGATTTTGCTGCTCCATTCTCACCAGTGAGAATGACAAATTCGCCTGGATCGACATAATATGAAACATCTTCTAAAACTGGCTCATCATCATAATAAAATGTGAGGTCTTTGACTTCTAGGTAATGCATGTCTATTCTCCTTCTTTGACTACTGTACAATTGAAGGCCGAAATAATAGCTCAACACCATTATTCCGCCTCAATTTCTTACTTAATGCTTTTCTTCAACGCTTCAAGATTGGCTTTCATAACAGAAATATAATCTTCCCCTTTATCTTGTTCTTTTTGGGTAATACTTTCTAACGGATTAAGCACTGCCAATTCTACATTTGTTTCACGTGCTAATGTTTTAGCAACTTTTGATGAAGCAGATGTTTCAAAATAGATCACGGATACGTTGTGCTCTTCGATATATTTTTTCAACTCTGCCAAACGGCTTGGTGAAGGCTCTTGATCTGGTGAAATACCAGCAATCGATTCTTGTGTCAAACCGTATTGTTTCGCTAAGTAGCCAAATGCTGCATGCTGTGTTACGAACGTTTTATTTTTAGCATTCGCAAAGGCTTCTTTATATTCTGTATCTAAGCCTTTCAACTTTTCAATATAAGTTGCTGCATTTTTTTCAAAGGTCTCTTTTTTATCTGGGTATTTTTTCACTAACGCATCACGAATTGCTTCAACTTCTTTTTGTGCTAAAACGGGATCTAGCCAAACATGAGGATCTAATTCGTGATCGTGGTCATGTTCGTCATGGTCAGCTTCTTCGCCATCATGCTCATGAGCTGTACCTTCCATCAAATCGATCGACCCTGCCGCTTCAACAACCGCAACTTTTTTCTCATCGACATTTTCTAAAACGTCTTTGACCCACGTCTCTAATTCGTGACTATTATACACAAAGACATCTGCATCTGTGATCTTCGCTATGTCTTTAGCACTTGGTTCATAATCATGAGGTTCTGTTCCAGATGGAATCAATAATTGAACCTCTCCAGCATCCCCTACCACATTTTTAGCGAAATCATACATGGGGTAAAACGTTGTCACGACTTTTATTGTACCACTTTTCCCAGTTTTATCTTGCTCTTTCGTTTGTCCGCATGCTGTTAATGTAAACATCATGATTACTAGCAACATTCCGATACTATATTTCCAGCTATTTTTTCTCATCTCTTTATCCTCATTTCGATTTACCTTGATTAAATCGTAATATTTACGATTTGTTAGCAAGAACTAATTTACCAGAAGGAAATGAGAACGTCAAGTGAAAACAGATCAAAATAGTTTATTCCTATTACTATAACCAAAAAAAGGAGCTGAGACATGACTCTATGAGTCACACCTCACCCCTGCAATCTGGATATAAGATGATAGCAGAAGCAACTCCTGCTTATTTCTTGGCGTTACACACTTCTGTCACAACCTTTTATTTTAACGTCCGTACAATATAAACTTCTTCACAAAAGCCTTTTAAACCGTTATAAATACGCTGTGCTCTTGTCTTTTTCTCACACAAGGCAAAAACTGTTGGGCCGCTCCCACTCATCAGTGCCGCATCTGCTCCATATTTCATCATACGATCTTTGATTTGCTGGATTACTGGGTGACGATTGATTGTTACACCTTCTAAAGCATTACCACTTTTTTCTGCCATCAACTGATAGTTATTCGTCTCAATGGCTTGTTTCAGACCACGAATATCAGGATGTTCTACGTCATTGAAGGATAAACTCCCAAAAATCGAACCCGTAGAGACACTCATTCTTGGCTTTACTAAAATGACCCAACATTGCGGCATCGTTGGTAAAAACTCAATCTTTTCTCCACGACCAGTAACAAAAGCTGTCCCACCATGAACGCAATACGGAACATCTGAACCAATCTTACTGCCAAGTATAGCAAGTTCTTCTAGCGACAAGCCTAACTCCCACAATTGATTCATTCCTCTTAACGCAGCAGCACAATCACTACTGCCGCCAGCTAACCCAGCGGCCACGGGAATTCTTTTTTCTATATAAATTTTAACTCCTTGCGTAAGATTAAACGTGCTCTTCAGCAATTCTGCTGCTTGATACACGTGATTTCTTCGATCTACTGGCAAAAAGGAGCTATCTGTTTCAATCACTATTTCATTTTTCGGCAATAACTCAAAGGTCAGCCGATCGGCTAAATCTACACTAGCCATGATCATCTCTAACTCGTGATAACCATCATTTCTTTTATAGAGAGCATCCAACCCCAGATTGATTTTTGCGGGCGCTTTTTCTATGATTTCCATTCTTTTTCACCTATCTAATCCCATTACCTGACCAACTTCACAATCTTTTAAATTCTAACATATGTTGTTAGAGAAGTATATATTTGTATAAAAATTGCTCTACTTATCCTTTACGTCTACTCTTTTATACATAATTAGTGAACTATCTCATAGACAAAAAAAGCAGAGCTAAAGCGTTTTCGCTTTGTCTCTGCTTTTAAAAATCAATAATTTTCTTAGACTGCTTCACTGACAAATTCAATCTCTACTGTGCGTGTTAGCACATCCGAATAACTATAAGAAACTCGTTCGAATGAGTTTTCATCTGGGTCTAAATCTACAACGAAGACAGATGGATACGTTTCTGTCAAAATACCTTTACGTTCAGTTTGGCGCTTTCTGCCGGTTTGAGCAACTAATGTGATTTGGCTGCCGATACGACATTCTAGATCTTTTTTAATTGACGCTAAAGTTGTTGGCATTGCATTCACCTCATTCGCCATTGTATCACATATTAATAAAAATAACAAGTTTACCATAGCAGAAAATGAATTGCAACTAATTATAATTTATAAATGAATAATTATTTGATGTGAAAATTTTAAAAGTTCTAATTTAATCATAAATAATCGCTTTCAATTTCTTTTTTGCTCGATCATAGGCACTTCTGACAGTGATTTCACGGCTATCAGTCTCGTTTGCAATCTCTTTTAATTCCTTGCCATTCATATATTCTTCAAAGGTGATTCGTTCAAAAGGTGACAAAACGAGTGGCAGCTGCTCTAGCTTTTCCCGAATAATCATCTGATCTAATGCATTGCTATCTTCCGTTCCTATGTAATCAAAAAAGGATTCTCCCTGATTTTCTATTTTTTGATCTAAAGAAATAGACTTTGCGTCAATCGTTCGTTTGAGTGCACATTGTTTTCTAACTAAGCTGCGGATATGGTTTTCAAAATTTGATTTGAAAAATGTTCCAATTGAAACACTATGCTCATCTTGATATTTTTCCAGTGAGCGATGAAAAATAATCCGACCTTCCTGTAACCAGTCTTCTCGATCAAAATCCTTTAAAAAATATTTTTTTTGAAGTTTATACACAACTGGATGATACTTCCGATACAAACGATCAAATGCTAATGGTTCTCCTTTTAAGATATCTTCATACTTGTTCATCAACAACATTCTCCTTCCAAGCATTCTACCAAAATGCTTGGAAAAAGCGTAACATTTTCTTCTAAGAAAACAGATACAAAAGCACAGTTATTCTTTCTTTTTGGACAATTCGTCCATTTTTTCGGACAACTTTGACAATTGCTCTAGATTCCATGGAGAATTTCGTCGAAAATCTTGGAAATGGATATCCGTCGCATGAATAGCAATTGTACGTTCTGATTTTTGAACATTTTTATACAGTTCATTCGCTGATGCTCGCAATGCTCCTTTTGAAAAAACTAGCCATTGTTCTGCCAAATCGCTTGTTGCGACTGTTACTTGCGTCAACCGATCATTTTTTTCTCCGGCAATCCGTTCAATATAGCTATCAGCAGTCTCTTCTTCTTTGGTAAAAACCACAGTTAGATGATACTTCTTATATGTCTGCTGAATACCTGGTACCAGCTGTGCATCAAAAACCACGATTACTTCTAACCCCTCGTATTTTGCATAGTTGGATAAACGCTGTAGTAAAACTTCTCTGGCATCTTCAAGTTTATTCTGATTTTTCAACTGAACCAACTCTGGCCAAGAACCAATCATATTATAACCATCAACGATCAATAACTGTTTTTTCATTTTGCTTTGTCACCTTCTTTTTAATGATGTGCCTCTATCGCCGCTAAACGAACCTTTACAGACTATTTCGCCCACGATAAACTTCATACATCAACAATCCCGCTGCAACACCGGCATTCAAACTTTGAACATGTCCACTCATTGGAATCGTCAATAATTCATCTACTTCTTTATGCAGACCTTGACTCATGCCACGACCTTCATTTCCAATGATCAACGCAATCGCCCCTTGGGTATTCCATTTGCGGTAATCAGTGCCTTTCATATCCGTCCCAAAAATCCAAAAACTATTTTCTTTTAATGTAGCAATACTTTGCGCTAAATTGGTTACACGAGCGACTGGGATATATTCAACAGCTCCAGTTGAAGCTTTGGTGACAACTGGTGTAATGCCAACTGCACGGTGTTTGGGGATAATGATCCCGTCCACACCCGTTGCATCTGCCGTTCTCAAGATAGAGCCAAAATTATGCGGGTCTTCTAAACTATCTAAGATTAATAAGAATGGCGTCTCCGTCTTTTCTTTCGTCTGATCGAGCAATTCTTCCAATGTTAAGTATTCATACGCTGTAATTGCTAATACGATTCCTTGATGAACACCGTGATTTGTCATTGTATCTAGTTTTTGTTTTGGTACCCATTTAACAGGTACAGCATTTTCTTTGGCTAATAATTTTAGGTGTTCAACTTTCTCGCTCTTACTATCTTCTTGAAGAAATAATTTATTGCCACGACCTTGTTGAATCGCTTCTACCGTCGCATGATTCCCAAAAACGAAGTTATCTTCGACCTCTTCTTGTGAGACTTCACGTTCTTTTCTTACCAATTCTTTTTTAAATGGTTGTTTTTTTTGTGGTTTGTTTCCCTTAAAAGAGCGCTTTTTATCATTTCTCATTTTTTTCACCTACTTTTTTTATACACCAATCAATCAATTCTTCCAAACGTTCCGTTTGTTTCGTCAAGTGCAGATACCCCATCAACGACTCAAATCCAGTGGCAATTCGATACGTTGTGATATCGGCATTTTTTGCAGACGTGTGACTTTTGGCGTTGCGGCCGCGTTTGTACATTAGTTCTTCATTTTCTGAAAGTAATTTTTCTTCCAGCATTTCTTGAATCAGAAAAGCTTGGGCTTTGGCTGAAACATAATGTGTTGCCATACGGTGTAGCATATTTGGTTTGGTTTGTCCTTGTTCCACTAAGTAATCGCGGATATAAATCTCATAGATTGCATCCCCTACATAGGCCAATGCTAAACCGTTTAATTGAGTATAATCTCTCATTCACTTCTTCTCCATCTAGTTCCTTGAGCTGTATCTTCCAAGGTTATTCCTTTGTCTTTTAATAAATCACGAATTTCATCACTGCGGGCAAAATCGCGATTCGCGCGAGCTTGATTACGCTCTTCGATCAATTGGTCAACATCATCGTCTAGTAGTTCTTCTGATAAGAAAAAGATCCCAAAAATACTTAACCATTGTGTAAACTGTTCTAGCGCTTTTTCGATTACCACTGCGGATACAGCCTCTTGCTCACTGTATTGATTTAGCCATTTCGCCATTTCATACACCACAGTGATTCCGTTTGCTACGTTAAAATCATCATCCATTTCAGTTGTGAAACGTATTTCTAAATCTGCTAATTCTTGTAACTTTTGAGTATCTTCGTCATGTTCTGTTATTGCATCAGATTTTCTAAAGGATAGGTTCTCAAACGCATTCTTTAATTTTTGTAAATTAACGCCTGCTTCTTTCATCGTTGTTTCACTATAACGAATTGGGCGGCGATATTGTGTAGTAGCCATAAAGAAACGCAACACTTGAGGATCAACTTCCTTCACTAGTTCATGAACCGTTACAAAGTTCCCTAGCGATTTGCTCATTTTTTCATCCTCTTCACCAATCGTTACAAACCCATTATGCATCCAGTAATTGGCGAATTTTTTCCCTGTTTTTGCTTCACTTTGGGCTATTTCATTTTCATGATGAGGGAACTCTAAATCTTGCCCACCACCATGAATATCAATTGTATCACCTAAGTGTTTTGTTGCCATAACAGAACACTCAATGTGCCAGCCAGGACGGCCAGCTCCCCACGGAGAATCCCAAGAAATTTCACCTTCTTTGGCACCTTTCCATAACGCAAAATCTAACGGATCTTCTTTCAGCTCTTTTTCTACACCTGTCCGTTGACTAGCACCAACTTCTAATTCATCAATTGATTGATGGCTAAGGTTGCCATACCCTTCAAATTTTCTCGTCCGATAATAGACATCGCCTTTTGATTCGTATGCATAGCCTTTATCAATCAATGTTTGGATAAAGGTTAAAATGTCCGGCATATGATCCATTACTCTTGGATGTAGTGTTGCAGGTTTCACATTCAAGATATTCGTATCCTCTTCAAATGCCTGGATAAATCGATCTGCCACTTCTGGGGCTGTGATGCCTAATTCTTTGGCTGCCCGAATAATTTTATCATCGACATCCGTAAAGTTTGAAACATAATTCACTTCGTATCCGCGGTATTCTAAATAACGTCTAATCGTGTCAAAAGCCATCGAACTACGGGCATTGCCGATATGAATATAATTGTAGACAGTTGGTCCACAGACATACATCCGAACTTTCCCTTCCTCTATTGGTTGAAATACTTCTTTTTCTCGCGTTAATGTATTATAAATTTGAATCATATGCTACCTCCAATTTTTCTCCTTTGATTCTGACGATTTTTGCAGGTATTCCTACAGCTGTTGCATCATCAGGAATATCTGTTAACACAACGGCAGATGCGCCGATTTTTGCTCGTTCACCTATTGTGACAGGTCCCAATATTTGAGCGTGTGCGTGGATCATCGCCCCTTTTTTTACAGTCGGATGGCGTTTTCCTGTGTCTTTACCTGTTCCGCCTAAGGTCACCCCATGAAACAACACGACATCTTCTTCTATTTCTGCTGTTTGACCAATCACAACACCCATCCCATGATCAATAAAAACGCCAGGTGCAATCGTCGCACCAGGATGGATTTCGATTCCTGTTATGAATCGCCAAAATTGTGCATGAATTTTTGCTAATAAAAATAACTGGTGTCGATACAGAAAATGGGAAAAACGATGCCAAAATAATGCATGTACACCCGGGTATGTAAGTAATGCTTCCGCTGTTGAACGAGCGGCCGGATCATTCTCTTTGACTGCTCTGACTGCTCTTTTTAACCAACCCATATTCGCTCTCCTTTCATTCAATTTTATACATAAAAACGTGGCAGGATCGTCCAGTTCTTTATTCCGTAAGGCTAACGAGCTAGATAATACAAATAAAGAAACGTCTTTCAAACGACATAACTCCGTTTAAAAGACGCTTCTGCGTGGTTCCACTTTTTTTTACAGGTCTCCCTGCCTCAAAACAGATAACGGTTGTTGGCCGTTTTCAGCTACATATCGCCGAAACTATTCAAAGATGCATTTCAAAAAGTGCTGACAACTGTTTTCACCATCCACAGTCTCTCTATAGACACGCGCTTTTTTACTTCTTCTTCTCTACATATTTCTATTATAAAACGTTATTTAAATGATCTAAGGCTTTTTCTTTTCCTAAAAGTTCAATCGTATCGCCTAATTCTGGACCATGTACTTGTCCTGAAACAGCTACACGGATTGGCATAAATAGATTTTTGCCTTTTACGCCAGTTTCTTTTTGAACTGCTTTGATCCCAGCTTTGATGCTTGGTACATCAACAACATCCATTGCTTCTAATTGTGCTTTGAACGCCGCTAAAACTGCTGGAACAGTTTCACCAGCTAAAACTTCTTTTGCCGCTTCATCTAAAACTGGATGCTCATTGAAGAACAATTCAGATACATTGACGATTTCAGCTGCATAACTCATTTGTGGTTGGTATAAGCTAACTACTTTTTTCAGCCATTCCAATTTTTCTCCGCTTGGTTGTGCTTCGATTTTGCCTTCTGCTACTAAATAAGGAAGACACATATCTGTTAAAACATCTAAATCTAATTGCTTCATATATTGGTTATTGACCCACTCAAGTTTCTTTCCATCAAAGGCAGCTGGTGACTTGCTTAAGCGTTCTGGATCAAAGATTTTGATCAATTCTTTTGGTGAGAAGATTTCTTCTTCTCCAACTGGGGACCAACCTAATAACGCTGTGAAATTAAACATTGCTTCTGGTAAATAGCCAAGTTCACGGTATTGTTCAATAAATTGTAAAATCGATTCATCCCGTTTGCTTAATTTTTTACCCGTTTCAGAATTGATGATCAACGTCATATGACCAAATTCGGGTGCTTTCCAGCCAAATGCTTCATAAATCATCAATTGTTTTGGTGTATTCGCAATATGATCGTCCCCACGTAAGACATGCGTGATTTTCATCATGTGATCGTCTACCGCTACCGCAAAATTATAGGTCGGCATGCCATCACGTTTTTGGATGACAAAATCGCCACCGATATTATCTGATTCAAAAACGATTTCACCTTTAACCATATCTTCAAATGTATAAGACGTATTTCTTGGTACACGGAAACGAATCACTGACTCAAGACCTTGTGCTTCTTTTTCCGCTTGCTCAGTAGGAGTCAAACCCGCACACTTACCAGCGTAATGTGGCATTTCACCACGGGCACGTTGTGCTTCTCTTTCAGCTTCTAATTCTTCTTCAGTACAGTAACATTTATACGCACGATTGCTTACTAATAATTGATCGATCAAAGGTTGATAAATTTCGCTACGTTCTGATTGACGATAAGGACCATATTCACCTGGTTTTTCAGGAGATTCATCCCAATCCATTCCTAGCCATGATAGATTTTCTAATTGGCTTTTTTCCCCATCTTCGATATTTCTTTTTTGATCGGTATCTTCGATGCGGATGATAAATTCGCCATCGTTGTGGCGGGCAAATAAATAGTTAAATAAAGCTGTTCTCGCATTTCCTATATGCAAGTGTCCAGTTGGACTTGGTGCATAACGTACACGTACTTTTGTCATTGTGCATTCCTCTTTCTATTTTTCAAGTAAAGCGACCGCAATCGCTCCCAGACCTTCTTCTTGACCAATAAAACCCATTTTTTCCATCGTTGTTGCTTTTAAATTGAGTTGATTCGTTTCAATTTGACAGGCCTTAGCGATGTTTTCTTTCATTTGTTCTAAATAAGGTTTCATTTTTGGTTGTTCTGCTAAAATTGTACAATCAATGTTGCCAATAGTAAAGCCACCAGCCAAAATTTTTTGATTTACTTCATGTAATAATTTCAGTGAGTCCGCCTCTTTAAATGCCGGATCTGTATCAGGAAATAAATGTCCAATATCACCCAGACCTGCAGCGCCAAGCAAAGCGTCTGTAATTGCATGTAGCAACACATCTGCATCTGAGTGCCCTAATAAGCCTTTTTCAAAAGGTAGTTCTACACCACCAATGATCAACTTACGTCCTTCTACCAGTTGATGAACATCAAATCCTTGTCCAATTCGTATCATTTTTTCACCTAGCTTCTTTTTCGTTTGACGATTGCTTCGCCGATCAGCATATCTTCTGGTGTAGTCAATTTGATATTTTCGTAACTTCCCAATACCATCGAAACAGGTAATTTACTGTATTTTTCAATAAGAGATGCCTCGTCTGTTCCTAAATAACCTTCTTGCTGTGCACAAACATGCACGGCAAGTAAATCCTCTCCATAAAAGGCTTGAGGGGTTTGTATTTGCCATAATGTTTCACGTGGAACCGTCTCTTGTACGATTCCATCCGTCACTCGCTTGATTGTATCTTTGACAGGAACACCTAAAATAGCGGCTCTCGTTTCTTGTACTTTCTGATGCAATAATTTCAATTGTGTCAGATTGACGAAGGGTCTTGCGCCGTCATGAACCATCACAATATTTTTCAAAGAAAATACTGCATTCAAGCCATTATACACGCTATGTTGCCGCTCACGACCACCCGAGACGATTGTTATCGGGCATCTTATTTTCTTTGCTTCTTTCTTGATCATTGCACTTAATAAAACTTGTTCGTCTTCTTGTGCGACTAAAATAATATGTTTGCATGCAGGATCATTTAAGAAAGTATTTAGCGAATAAGAAATAACTGGTTTACCGATCAGATGCAATAAAATTTTATTTCGGCTAGCACCCATTCGCTTCCCTTGACCCGCTGCCAACAAAATGACTTCATAATCCAGAGCTTCATTTCTATTTTTAGTTTTTCTCATTAGTTTTGCTGTCTTCTTTGCTATCATTGATACCTCGTCCAGAGTGAGCAGGCTTTGCAAAAATCATCCGGCCAGCTGCAGTCTGTAAAGCACTGGTAACAACTACTTGAATGTGTTCATTCATATAATGCTGACCATCTTCAACGACAACCATCGTACCATCATCCAAATACGCCACACCTTGTTGACGTTCTGTTCCAGCTTTTACAACCATTACATTCATTGTTTCGCCAGGAATCACAACTGGTTTTACCGCATTTGCTAAAGCATTGATGTTTAAAACAGGAACATTTTGAAATTCAGAAACTTTATTTAAGTTATAATCATTTGTTACGACCACGCCATCCAATAATTTTGCTAGTTTAATCAGTTTGCTATCGACTTCTGAAATATCTTCAAAATCACCTTCATACATTTCAACCGAAATACCATCTTCTTTTTGCAACGCATTTAAAATATCCAAGCCACGACGTCCACGAACACGTTTTAGACTATCACCAGAGTCCGCAATATATTGCAGTTCATACAGCACAAAATTAGGAATCAAAATAACTCCTTCTAAAAAGCCAGTTTTCGCAATATCGTAAATTCTACCGTCAATGATTACGCTTGTATCTAAAATTTTGTATTTATGGAAACGATCTTCTACCCTACGATCCAAGACTTCTCCTTGGCCTTCCGTTTGAAGTTTTTTCTGTTTCGGAGTAAAAATTTTACGCCATTCATCAATTCGAGTAGTCCCCATACGAAACCCAAGATAGCCAAAAATAATCATGACTAAAATCGGCAAGACGCTATTCACAAACGGGATATTCAAGTTATACATTGGAATTGAAATAATCACACCAATGATCAACCCAAGAATTGCGCCGACACTTCCGAATAATAGATACGTTAAACTCATTTCATTTAATGATGCTTCTACTTTTTTTACAACTGAAACAATATACTTTGCTAACCCTAACGATAATATAAAGAAAATAAGTGCACCAATCAAACTGTTAGTAAAGTTATTGTTCAACCATGTATTATCTGCCTGTTTCGCCATGTCCCAAGCTATTGGTAATAGTGAAATACCTAAGCTTGCGCCAGCGACGACCATCAGCAATGTGATGACACGTTTTTGCATAGATTCATCCTCCAATATAGTTATACTTATTTAAAGATTGAAAGAAAGAGGTCGTGACGATCCTCTTGTATCGATCTCTTTACTCTCAGTCTATTTGAATACTTTTCTTAGTGTTTCACCGATTGTCGCTACGCCGACAATCTCGATTCCTTCTGGTGGGGTCCAACCGCCTAAGTTATTTTTTGGTAAATAAATCTTCGTGAATCCTAGTTTTTGTGCTTCGCGTACTCGTTGTTCGATACTGTTCACTCGACGAATCTCACCAGTCAACCCAATTTCACCTATAAAACATTCGGTTGGTCTTGTGCCATTTTCTTTATAACTGGACGCAATACTCACCGCGACCGCTAAATCGATTGCAGGTTCGTTGATTTTTACGCCGCCAGCAGCTTTTAAATATGCATCTTGATTTTGTAATAACAATCCAGCGCGTTTCTCTAAAACTGCCATGATCAAGGAAACTCGGTTAAAATCCAATCCAGTTGTTGTCCGTTTTGCATTTCCAAACATCGTTGGAGTGACTAAAGCCTGAACCTCAACTAAAATGGGGCGTGTTCCTTCCATAGCAACCACTATCGCAGATCCCGTAGCATCCGCCAAGCGTTCTTCTAAAAATACTTGCGATGGATTCGCGACTTCTTCTAATCCATGCTCCCGCATTTCAAAAATGCCGATCTCATTAGTGGAACCAAAACGATTTTTGACTGCTCTCAATATTCTGAAAGTATGATGCTTATCTCCCTCAAAATATAAGACAGTATCTACCATATGTTCTAGCATACGCGGTCCTGCAATTGACCCTTCTTTCGTCACATGACCAACAATAAAAACAGCAATACCATTGGTTTTAGCGATTTTCAATAATTCAGCTGTTGTTTCTCGCACTTGACTGACACTTCCAGCCACACTCGTCACATCAGGTTGTGTCATCGTTTGAATGGAATCGATGATTACGTAATCAGGTTCTAATTTTTCAATTGCTCGAGAAATTTCATTCATATCTGTTTCAGCGTACAAATAAAATTCAGTATCGATCGAACTTAACCGCTCGGCACGCATTTTGATTTGCTCCGCACTCTCTTCTCCAGAAACGTAAAGCACTTTGCCACCGATTTCAGCAAGTTGTTGTGATACTTGTAACAGCAATGTTGATTTACCGATTCCAGGATCGCCGCCAATCAAAACAAGTGATCCAGGCACTACGCCGCCACCTAACACACGGTTCAACTCTACCAGTTTTGTTTTGACTCTCGGTTCTTTTTTTGGAACCACTTCAGCTAAGCGCTGAGGCTGTGTCTTTTTCCCAGTTAAACTGACTCTAGCACGACGATCGGTCGTATCTTGAATGATTTCTTCTGTCATTGTGTTCCACTGACCACAATTGGGACAGCGACCTAAATATTTAGGGGAAATATACCCGCACGTTTGACACTCAAATTGAACTTTTGCTTTTTTTGCCATATGCTATCCCCTCATTTTTAATGTATTCTTTATTTTACCATAGTATAGGCTTCTTAGACTAAGACTTCCCACTGTAAAATACGCAGTTTCCAAGCGATTTGATCTTAATTTTTGCCTGAAGAACCAAAACCACCTGTACGCTCGTTTTCGACATCATCAACATCTGCTAAAAGAAACGGTTTAAAAATCCCTTGGCCGATTCGTTCACCTTTTTCAATAACCATTTCTTCATAGCCGAAATTCAGAAATTGAAACATAATATGTCCTTCGTTGCCTTCGTTATTATAATAATCACGATCGATCACGCCTACGCCATTCGCTAACATTAAAAAACGTTTTAATGGGTTGGATGAGCGACTTACTAATTCTAAGTATTCATTTTCAGCCATGTATGCTTTGATCCCTGTTTTTACTAAGACGGGTTTTGGTGTTATGCCTTGTGCTTGTAATTGCCAAATGCTTGGGACAACTACTGTTTCTGCTGCTTCAAAGTCGTAACCTGCAGCGCCTTTTGTCGCACGCTCTGGGATAGCAATCCCTTGGTCTGCATAATCTGTAATAATTTCAAATCCTCGTTGTTTCATCAAAAATCTCCTCTACTTGTAAACTATTTCTATTTTAACATATTACACTGATTCCTAGCTGGCTTTTACAATATCTTTACTAATCTCTTGTATTTTTAATGTTTACACATCATTTAGACTCATTTCGTTCATGTTTTACTACCTCATAAAGAATAAATGAAAAAAATGACATCAGACCAATAATACTGATTATATGAATATGCTCCACCACTTGAAGTGCAATTGGATTATGAGTCCGATGCGCTGTGATTTGCAGAACTGTTTTTACTGGTAACTGTGCTTGTTTCGCTAGTAACCATAAGACACTCATCAATAATAATTGATGTGTCACACTGCCTTTCGTTTGAGTGCTGTACTTCGTAATGATTCGTTGATCTTGAGGTAAAATGGCTTCCTGATAGTATTGTTGATTCAAAAAACTACCTGTCGCACTGATGAAACAGCTGAGCAAAAAAATGCCAACTGGAAAAATCGGACGGAACAATAACAAAAATAGTGACAGGATAAAACCGCCCAGATGAATGATTTTAGGATCGACATTAGGGAACAGATGATATAAAAATTTAATAACAAAAGCAGCTCCGACGATACCCAAAACATAAGGAATATATAAATTAGCAGTCAGACGATCGATCCCTAAACGTAAAGAAACATAAAAGGTTCCAAAAAGCAGTAGAAAGTTCATACACATCCCATTAGCAAATGTCATTAAGTTCAACCACAAAGGGAGTTTCCATGTTTTTCTTTGACTGTTTAAATACCAGCCGGCTATTACAAATAAAATAGAAAAACCAATCAACCCTACATCCAAAAGTTTTGGATCAAATAACAATCGAGCAGAACGGATAAATAACAATAATACAAAGAAAAACAAAAATAAAAAGAACTCTTTGACCGATATCACTTGTTTATTGACCTCATTGAAATCAATCTCATAGTCAGGATAATGGGTAACTGTATGATACGCTGCAATATAAAGCAAAGCATACTCCCCTAAAACTAAAGGAATCCTCAATTCTTTCGGCAACGTCAATGATGCAATCACACCACCGAATAGCAGCAAGATAAAAAGATATTTTCTACCAGTCAACGCTGAATACCCTTGTTGCTTCTCGTGATAATTAACGGTGGTATTAGCAGCTGGCAACCATGATGCACTAAGTCCCAGTAAAACAGCTGAAAAAAGATAGGCAGGAAAATAAAACTGACCTAACACGCCAATTAAACACCCTGCACCTCCCAGCAGAATCGAAATAATCAATATATTAAAGCTTGTCAATGATAGCTTGAAGCTCTTTAACAAAAATATTCCCGTCATCCGAAACGTATAGAACAAGACAAAAGGCAACACTCTTTCCAAAGTTGTGCCATCACTTAAACTCAAAAATAAAAAATAAGGAATAAAAATAATTGTATTAGATAATATAAAAGGCGCAACTTGTAAACAATTGCGGGCTAATTCTTTCAATTTAGACATTGTTTCTTCTCCTTTTAAAGCATATTGTTATGTAGGTAGTCTACCACGTTCATGAAAAAAGTGGTATCGATCTCCAAATTAAACCAAAGAAGAGTTAGGATCGATCAAAGACACTCGACAATACTGTACCAGTTAGTAATCCTTCTTTCTACGCTTTCGCTTCGTACGACTCTCCACTCTCCATAAGAGTTAAACCTGTTTATCGATTTATAAACAAGTTTGCTTTACGTCTATAAAAAATGAAAAACTCTGTGAAAAATACGAAACTAGTTTTTTAATCTTTTTTTAATGTAAGGTTTCTGTTATAATGGTTTTCACATTTACTATTTGACTAGTCGATGAATGAGCATATCAAAGGAGAGATAGATGTATGAAAACTGTTTACAATTTTTCAGCTGGACCCGCCGTTTTACCTAAAAGTGTTTTGGAAAAAGCACAATCCGAATTGGTGAATTACGAGAACAGCGGCATGTCCGTGATGGAGTTAAGTCATCGTTCCTCCCTTTTTGAATCGATCATCGAACGTGCAGAAACATTACTTAGAGAATTAATGACGATTCCCGATAATTATAAAGTGCTCTTCTTACAAGGGGGCGCAAGTATGCAATTTACGATGGTTCCGTTGAATTTAGCACAAAATAAAAAAGCGATTTACGTCAATACTGGCTCATGGGCGAAAAAAGCCATTAGTGAAGCGAAAAAAATTGATAATGTAGATGTTCAAGTCATTGCTTCAAGCGAAGATAAAAATTTCTCGTATATTCCTGACATTCATAAAGAAGACATTCCACAAGATGCAGCTTATGTTCATATCACGACCAATAATACCATTGAAGGCACAACGATTTATGATTTACCAGATACAGGTGAAGTTCCAATTGTGGCTGACATGTCTTCAAATATTTTGTCGATCGATTATAATGTTGCTGACTTTGGATTGATTTATGCAGGTGCCCAAAAAAATATCGGTCCTGCTGGTTTGACCGTTGTGATCGTTCGTGATGATTTGATCGGTCAGGCAGATGTTCTTAGTGCTATGTTAGATTATGATATCCATGCGAAAAATGGCTCAATGTACAATACACCGCCAACTTATGGTATCTATATGGCAAAACTTGTCTTTGAATGGATCAAAGAACAAGGCGGTGTCAGTCAAATGGAAAAACAAAATAAAGAAAAAGCCGCTATTTTATATGATGAGCTGGATTCATCTGCTCTATTTTCTTCACCAGTAAATCCTAAAGACCGTTCGATCAATAATATTCCTTTTATTACTGGAAATGATGAACTAGATAAAAAATTCAATCAAGAAGCACTAGCAGCAGGTTTTGAGAACTTAAAAGGACACCGTTCTGTAGGTGGTATGCGTGCAAGTTTGTACAATGCCTTTCCCAAAGATGGGGTTATGGCTTTAGTCGAGTTGATGAAACAATTTGAAGCAGAAAATGGAGGAACAAAATAGATGTATGATATTAAAACATTCAATGCAATTGCACCCGTTGGTTTAGCACGTTTTAACGAAGAAAATTTTACGATCAATAAAACTGAATTGCCTGCCGGTATTATCTTACGTAGCGAAAAACTCCATGATTATGACTTCCCAGCTTCTGTTCTAGCCGTTGCTCGTGCTGGCGCTGGAACCAATAACGTCCCAGTCAAACAATGTACCGAAGATGGTATCGTTGTATTTAACACGCCTGGAGCCAATGCTAACGCTGTAAAAGAGTTAGTGATTGCTTGCTTGCTTCTCTCTGTGCGCCCGATTCTAAAAGGCTCTAATTGGGTTCAAACCTTGACCGGAACAGACACTGAAGAACAAGCTGAAGCACAGAAAAAACAGTTTGCCGGTACTGAACTAGAAGGCAAAAAACTTGGTGTGATCGGTCTTGGTGCAATCGGTGCAATGGTTGCCAACGATGCTTACCGTTTAGGCATGGAAGTCACCGGCTTCGATCCATTTGTTTCTGTTGACACCGCTTGGAGTATCTCACGTCGGGTCAAACGGGCGCAAAGTATGGAAGAAGTCCTAAAGACCTGTGATTTTATTACCGTACACGTTCCTTTATCTGAAAATACGCATCATCTGATTGGCAAAGAGCAACTAGCTCAAATGAAAAAGAATGCGGTCTTGCTTAACTTTGCCCGTGGTGAGCTAGTCGATACAAAAGCTGTGATTGACGCTTTAGCTCAAGGTGAAATCAGCAATTTCGTTACAGACTTTGCCGATGAACGTCTCTTACACAACGAAAAAATCTTAGTTCTTCCCCATCTAGGAGCTTCTACAGAAGAAGCTGAAATCAATTGTGCGAAAATGGCCGCACGTACCTTAAAAAAATTCCTGGAAACTGGCAATATCAAACGTTCTGTCAATTTCCCTACGGTAGAAATGGCCTTTAATTCACCTTTCCGTTTTACAATTGTACACAGAAATGTTCCAAATATGTTAGGTCAAATCTCAACTGGCATTGCAAATTTAGAGATCAATATCGATACCATGATCAACCGTAGTCGTGACGATTATGCCTACACAATTGTTGATATTGCAGAAACTAACGAAGAAAAAATCAATGCTGCTGCCGAGAAAATTCAAGCAGCCGAAAACATCATCCGAGTACGGACAATCAAAAATAATGAGGCGGTGAGTTATTAATGGTTAAAATCCACCCTTTCAAAAGTATCCGTCCAGCAACTGAGTTTAGCGAAAAAATCGCGACCTTACCTTATGATGTTTTAAATTCTGCTGAAGCAAGAGAATTAGGCGCAAATAATCCATACTCCTACTTGCATATCGACAAAGCAGAAATCGATTTACCTGAAACACTTTCGTCTTATGATGATCAAGTCTACGAAAAAGCCGCACGTAATTTACAAGCATTTTTACAAAAAAAATGGCTGATCCAAGATGACCAACCGCTTTTGTACCTTTATGAATTAACAATGAACGGTCGCGCTCAAACAGGACTTGTGACTTGTACCTCGATCTCTGACTATACAGAAGATAAAATCAAAAAACATGAATTTACTCGTCCAGAAAAAGAAGTTGACCGTATTCGCCATATTGAAGCCTGTGATGCCAATACTAGCCCGATTTTTCTAACCTATCGCCAACACAAACAGATTCAAACGGTGACAGACGATTGGAAAACAACTCATGCTCCCGTTTACGATTTTGCAAGTTTCCATGACGTTACACATCGTGTTTGGCTTATAGACCAACCGGAAGTAATCGAACAACTAGTGACACGTTTCGCTCAAGACGTACCTGCTTTATATATTGCAGATGGACATCACCGGACAGAATCTGCAGTAAAAGTTGGACAAAAGAAAAAAGAAGCATATCCTGAAGCAACTGAGACAGCTGAATTCAACTACTTCTTATCTGTCATTTTTCCTAAAGAAGAGTTGGAAATTTTAGATTATAACCGTGTCTTGAAGGTCCCAATCGAAACAAATTTCTTTGAACAGTTGGAAAAGAATTTCGTAGTCTCAAAAACAGAGAGTGGAAAGCCTACTCAAGCAAAAACGTTTGGCATGTATTTAGATGGACAATGGTTTGCTTTGACTGCTAAAGAAGAGATTTTATCTGATGACCCGGTTGCTGGTCTGGACGTTTCTTTACTTCAACATCATGTATTCGCAGATATTTTTGATATTCAAGATGTCCGTACAGATAAGCGTATTGATTTTGTGGGTGGTATTCGCGGAATGCAGGAATTAGAACAATTAGTCGATAGTGGGCAATGGTCGGTCGCTTTCGCTGTTTACCCAACAACGATGGATGATTTACTAAATGTTGCGGATGCTGGAAAAATTATGCCGCCAAAATCAACTTGGTTTGAACCTAAATTATTAAGTGGATTATTTGTTCATGATTTAGAGACAAACGACGTATAAAGCTGTAAAATAGAAGAATAAAATCGAAGCTTGGACAAAAGCAACATTTTTGTCCAAGCTTTCTTGCAAATAATCGAAAACGGCTATCTAGAATCAGCTAATAAGTGAGGTCAACCATGCGAAAACAATTAAAAGAAGCAAAACGAATCGTCATTAAAGTAGGGACAAGTACATTGATTTATCCCAATGGAAATATCAATTTAAGCGCCATTGATCAATTGGCGTTCACCTTATCCGATTTACGTAACCAAGACAAAGAAATCATTTTAGTGTCATCAGGTGCGATCGGTGTCGGTCTAAATAAACTGAACATGGACAAACGTCCCCCAACCATTCCAGAACAACAAGCAGTGGCTGCCGTTGGGCAAGCAGAGTTGATGAATATTTACAATCAGCGCTTTTTGACTTACAGCCAGCAAATTGCTCAGCTACTATTGACTAGAGATGTAATTGAATATCCGGAAAGCCGCAAAAACGTAACCAATACCATCGAGCAACTCCTACAGATGGGGATTATTCCTGTCATCAATGAAAATGATACTGTCGCCATCGATGAATTGGATCATCTAACAAAATTCGGTGACAATGACCAATTATCTGCAATCGTAGTACAGCTGATTCAGGCAGATGCACTGATCATGTTATCTGATATCGATGGCTTCTTTTCCGATAATCCGAATACAAATAAAGATGCCACTCTTTTTTCTGAAATCAATGAAATAAATGACGAGCTACTACAATTAGCAGGTGGGAAAGGGAGTCGCTTTGGAACTGGTGGTATGTATAGCAAATTAAAGGCTGCAGAGCGTGTATTAGCGCATAATGGTGCTATGATTTTAGCAAACGGACAACAACCAAAAATCATTTTTGATATTTTGGCTGGCGAAAATATCGGGACACTATTTATTTAACAAAAAAAGGAGGAGCGCTTCATGACTGATTTAACACAACTAGGCAAACAAGCCAAAGAAACAGCGTATCAACTAGGCTTGATGGATACAAAAATGAAAAATGATTTATTGTTACATATGGCCGATGAGATAGAAAATAATACCGCTAAAATCTTGACTGAAAATCAAAAAGATTTAGCCACAGCTACAGAAAACGGCATTACTGATACGATGCTGGATCGCTTACGTTTGACAGACGAACGAATCCAAGAAATGGCCGACGGGATTCGCCAAGTAGCAACCTTGCCTGATCCAATTGGAGAGGTCGATAAAATGTGGAAAAATGAAGATGGCTTGATGATCGGTAAACAACGTGTACCATTAGGTGTGATTGGTATCATCTACGAATCACGTCCAAATGTGACGACAGATGCTGCAAGCTTATGTTTTAAAACGGGCAATGCCGTGATTTTACGCGGTGGTAAAGAAGCGTTTCATTCAAATCAAATCTTAGTGACCGTTTTACAACAAGCCTTAACACAAAAAGAAGTCTCTCCTTTTGCGATTCAATTTGTTGACGATACTTCTAGAGAAACAGCACAACAATTGATGAAATTAAATGACTATCTAGATGTTTTGATTCCGCGAGGCGGCGCTAATCTGATCAAAACAGTTTTAACCACTGCGACTGTTCCAGTAATCGAAACCGGCACTGGTAATTGTCATGTTTATATCGACAAGGACGCCCAATTGAAGATGGCAACTAATATCATCGTCAACGCAAAATGCCAACGCCCTTCTGTTTGTAATTCTGCTGAAACGTTGCTGATCCATCAAGAGGTCGCAGCGGATTTCCTCCCTGTTATCGAAAAAGCCTTAAATGAATATAACGTGGAATTACGAGCTGATGAACGAGCGCTAGCTATTTTTGAACAATCGATCCCAGCCACTGAAGAAGATTGGGAAACTGAGTTCAATGACTATATTTTAGCCGTTAAAGTTGTCGATTCTTTAGAAGAAGCAATCCATCATATCAATCGTTATAATACTAAACATTCTGAAAGCATCATTAGTGACAATTATTTTGCTACGCAACAATTTTTGCAGCAAGTAGACGCAGCAGCGGTTTATGCTAATGCTTCTACACGCTTTACAGATGGATTTGTTTTTGGTTTTGGAGCCGAAATTGGGATCAGCACACAGAAATTACATGCACGTGGTCCGATGGGCTTAGCAGAATTGACTTCTACGAAATATATTGTCTATGGTGATGGACAGTATAGAGGGTAGATACTATGATTAAAAATGTTGGATTAAATGAAAAAGAATTACTACCTCTTTTTCATTTAATCAACTAAAATACAAATTGATTATCTCAGTTTTTCATAAATTTAGTTTTCTTATTTGTCATGTGTTGAACAAATATATCTGAATTTGTAATCGATATATTTTTAAAATATGCGTTTCTCTCCTCTGGAGGTAACCCTTCATTAAGTAAACTCATTAATTGTCTTTTTTCCCAAATATCTGCTCTTTTAAAATATCCTCGAAGAGTTAATAACTCTCCTCGTGTTAATTTCCCATTCAATGCTTCTAGGACAGCTCTCCCAATATAGTCTCCAGAATCTCTATTCAAATCAAAAAAATATTGAAGCAATATTTGCTTATCAGTTCTTTTCCCCTCTGAAAAAAGCTTGATTAGATGAATTTGAATATATTCAGGTGTATCAGCTTTTTTTAATAAGTCTTCAAAAGATTCATAAATTTTCGCAATAATATCGTCTGAAATACAATCATCATATTTTATAACAATATCAGTAAAATATGGAATAAATTGAGGTATTTTAGCGAGAAGTAAAGAAGCATTTGATAAATACTTCCATTGTTCTTGTGCAACAATCACTTTAAAATATTCTCTTAAATCAATAGGATCTATCAACTTTTTTTCCATCAAAAAATTGTATTTCTCATTCAAAGGAACGTTCCTCAGTTTTTCAATTTCAGTAATTGTTAATCTTCTGAATTTTAAAGGGATTAATCCCGAATAACCACTTATTACATTAGATAATTTCTTATGTAAGTAGGTTTCATTTGTCATCTCTATGGTTTCAGTGATAATCTTGGTATCCTCATCTTGTCTCTCTTCGTTTTTTTGATTTTCTCTCTCTATAGATTTAACTTTAGCCAGTCTAATTTTGGTTTTATTTGAATTAATAAATAATCCCTCTATTTGTAACCTTTCTATTAACAATGTCAAATTATGATATGCCTCAGTAGAATCTATGGCAAAAATCCTATAATCATCCACGAAACGACAAAATCTTATTTTTTTACTTACTAAGAAATCATCTACTCCAATTAGCGCTGCTTCAGCCAGAATTCTAGACGCATTTGAACCGACAGGAAGGCCATATGAATCTCTGTTGCTCCAGTATAGTAGTAAATCATTCAATAACCTAATCGATTCTTTATCTATTCCTTTAATCGAAAGAAGCATAGATTCTAGTCTATGTAAATTTAATCTATCATAAAAATTCGAAATGTCGCATTCAATTACGATATTCGTTCCTACTTTTTCTTCTTGTTCTTTAACTCTTTTTTTAAAAGAAGTATAATTATATTTGCCATCAAATAATTCTTTAGATGCCATATCTTTTACTACTCTATATGAAAAAACATTTTTTTTACTGGGGATAATTCTATTTTTTTCTATATCTCTGCATAACAGTATTACAAGGGTCAAATAAAATATTTCATCATAAATATCAATCAATGCACAGATTCTAAAATCTGAGATAGTTTTCTTAGGTACAAGAACTCTACCGTAAGACTTTACTTCACTTTCTTTTAATTCACCCGATAAAATAGATTTCGTTATTTTATCTACTATTAAGTTTTTAGTAATTTCATTTCTTAAAAACTCTATTTCAAAAGGTCTATTAAATATGTCCACATCTGTAGTTCCTTCATGTATAATGTTTTTAATAGCCCTATTACAAGCTTTTCTTATTTCTTGCTTCGAATACATAATGTTCTCCTTCACATTATTTACTGAAAAATCTCTTGTATATTTATAATATCACTATACATGGTAAAAATACATAACTTTTAGTATTCATCACATCAATTTTTTATAGCATTTACAAAAATCAACGGAGGCTATTTCATGAAACGCGATGGTCACACCCACACAGAATTTTGTCCCCATGGAAAAGTGGAAGACACTGAACTTCTGATCCAACGGGCAATCAGTCTAGGATTTAAAGAATACAGCATCACAGAGCATGCCCCTTTACCTACTGGCATAGAAAAATTTGCCGCAGGTGACCCCAACATATGGACAACGGCTTCGATGGCTTCGAATGATGTGGATAACTATTTAAAACAGATGAATAACTTGCGGAAAAAATACGCTTCTGACATCATTATTCACATTGGCTTTGAATTGGATTATTTTTCCGAATTTGAAGGATGGACGCGAGATTTTTTAACTGAATACGGACCACAAACGGACGATGGCATTTTATCCGTACATTTTCTTGAAGGTGATGGTGGATTACGTGGTATCGACTATTCTTTTGAAGAATACAAGACAGGCGTCGTTGATTATTTAGGTAGTTTTGAAAAGGCTCAAAAACGTTACTATCAAAAGGTTTTAGCTTCTTTAGAAGCGGATCTAGGTCACTTTAAACCTACGCGCTTAGGACATATTTCTTTATGCCAAAAATTCGAACGTTTCTTTGATGAATCGATTCATTATTCTTCTGAAAATAAAGCACTTGTCCACATCCTTTTAGACCGTATACAGCAGGAAAAATACAGCTTAGATTTAAACACAGCTGGTTTTTATAAACAAGGTTATCAACAGAGTTATCCACAGGTGTGGATAACTAAAAAAGCAAGTGAATTAGAGATCCCACTGATTTATGGATCAGACACACATTCCTTAACGGATATTGGACGAGGATATGAAAAAATCAAGAGCTGGATTTGAAAAATGAGACTATCACAGAGGACTAAACTCTCGGATAGTTTTATTTTTTTGATTTTCTTTAATTTTTTCTTTCTAACAATCAATTTTCCGATGGATATGCTAAACTATAGATATTCTATTTATTACGTTGTGAGGTTGATTATGAAGAAAAAAATACAGACATTTATCAAAGAAAACTGGCCCTATATGACCGCCAGCTTCTTCATTCCTTTTTTTGTGATGGTCATTATTTATTTAAGTCTCGGCATTTATCCTGGAAGTAGCCGTAGCGTGATGGCCAGCGATTCCTTTTCACAATTTTCCAATTTCCATGCTAGTTTCAACAATGTACTCCATGGTAAACAAAGTATTTTTTATACTTGGAATGCATCACTGGGATTAAATTATCTCTCGCTGATATCCTATTATCTTGGCGGACTATTTACACCACTGGTGATTTTCTTTAAAAACCAAAATATTCCCGATGCACTGTATTTGATTACACTGTTAAAAATCGGTTCTGCTGGCCTGGCTTTTTGGGTATTTGCTAAAAATACCTATAAAATACCAAAATGGGGACACGTCATGCTCAGTGTGCCTTATGCGTTGATGTCATTTGCTACAGCACATTCAGAAATCATTATGTGGTTAGATGCCTTTACTTATTTACCCCTTGTTATTTTGGGTATTCACCGGCTGATGGACGAACGAAAACCGACACTGTTATTTGTAAGTTATCTGCTCTTATTTATTTCCAATTTTTACATGGGCTTTATGATTGGTGTCTTCTCGTTTCTGTATTTTATCGCCCGAATGTTAACGAACTGGAAGGTTTACAAAAAACGAATCTTGCCTTATGGAATTACCTCTCTTTTAGCAGGTGGAGCCTCTATGATTTTAGTATTACCAGCTGTTCTTGATTTACGAACAAATGGTGAGACCTTATCCCAAGTAACTCAGTTTAAAACAGAAGCAACAGCTTTTTGGGATATTGTCATGAAAAATATGATTGGCGTTTACGATACAACAAAATATGGGTCGATTCCTTTCATCTATGTGGGATTGCTTCCTTTAATTTTCTGTATTTTCTACTTTGTCACCAAAGAGGTTCCTAAGAAAAACAAGTTATTATTTGGTAGTCTGTTTATCATTTTGATTGCTAGTTTTTATATCACACCATTGAATTTATTTTGGCATGGTATGCATGCTCCGAATATGTTCTTGTTCCGCTACAGCTTCTTATTTTCTTTTTTAGTTGTTCTGTTGGCGGGTTACGGCTTTGAGAAATTCAAAAAAGACGATCTAGGTCTCTTAGTCGGCTCAACAATCATGCTGATTGCAATTTTTGCTCTAGCTGAGGGAACGAAAAGCGCGACAAGTTATGACTATATCCCAATTACAGCTTTCGTTTTAACTGTGTTATTTTTACTATTATACCTTGCTGGGATCGCTTTTTATCAGTTGAAGAAAATACCGATGCATTATCTGATTCTATTATTGCTCATACTGGTTTCTACAGAAGCGTTCGTCAATACAAATAGGATGTTGAAAGGAATTCTAGACGATTGGAATTATGCTTCCCGTAGTCTTTATTCTGAACCTTATCCTTCCATCAAAAAACTAGTAGATAAGACGAAAAAGGAAAATGATGAATTTTATCGTTTGGAAAATTTAAATCCGGTTTCTTCTAACGATAGCATCAATTACGGCTATAGCGGTGTCAGCTTATTTTCTTCTATCAGAAACCGTCATTCGTCTTCTTATTTAAATGATTTAGGATTTCGTTCTAGAGGAACTAGTTTAAATATTCGTTATCCAAATAATACCTTACTGATGGATTCTCTTGTTGGAATCAAATACAATATTTCGGAAAGTGATCCATTGAAATTTGGTTTTTCTCAAACAGATAAAGCGGGTAAATTTTCACTTTATGAAAACAGCAATGCTTTACCGTTAGGCTTTTTAGCAGATACGGATATCTATAAGGTCAAACAACCAACGAATGATAATTTAAGCAGCCAGACTGAATTATTCAATGCGCTCTCTGGACAAAAAGAAAACTACTTCAAGTTTTATCAACCAACAATTATTGATAAGAAAAATGTTAAGATTGAACAAAATGCAGGCTCCGTAACGTATAAAGAAGTCCAAAACAACATCGCAAAAGATATTACGTGGACAGTCAATGTCCCTGCAAATACGCAAGCCTATCTTAGCTTGTTCCCAACAGATTTTGGTCAATTAGAAAGCTCGACTGCCACAATGTCTGTAAATGGATCTAGTCAAAAATCTCAAATCAATATCACCGGTCAATATTATAATATTGGTTATTATGACAAACCAACTAGCGTTACCTTTACGGTTAGTTTTTATGGCACAACTGCCGTCAGCTTTATGGAGCCAAAAGTTGTTGGTTTAGATACTAAAGCCTTTGAACGTTCCCTTCAAGCGATTCAAGATAAAGGTGCTGATTTAACAGCGAAAGGGCGCAAGGCCGTTGGAACTGTGAACGCCGAGAAAGATCAAGTCCTTTTAACAACCATTCCTTATGACAAAGGCTGGAAAGCCTATGTAGATGGTAAAAAAGTGCCGATACAGCCGTTTAAAAAAGCCTTTGTTAGTATTCCAGTAACACAGGGCGAACATACGATAGAATTTGTTTATCTGCCAGAAGGTTTTGTTCCTGGTGTGATTCTGTTCATCGTCTGTATTGGTGGGTTTGTGGTGTATGCACGATTCACGAATAAGCCAAAACTGGCGCTAGTGAAACCCAATAAACGGAAACGTAAAAAACGGTAAATCATTATTTTGTGAATGGCGCACATCAAAAGTAAAAATCACTTTTGTTTCCCACCCTAAATGCGATTAAACGGTGGGAGCAGGTTATAATTTTATAGTTTTGCTTACTTCTATAATTGGCAGCGGATGATTCTTATAAATCCCTAATAAGTGTTGGTTTAACACTTATTAGGGATTTTTTTGTAATGCCGATCATAAATTTCTGCAAAAAATAAAAATAAATTAAGATGAAACCTTTTTGGTAAAATTAGAGTCTAATGGTTATAAAGGGGAAGGAGAAGTTTATGGAGAAGAGGGAACAAATACGTTTGGTTAAAAAGGCTAAAAATGGTGACGCACAATCGTTTATAAAACTTTGCGAAGCCTATCAAGTTGTGCTATACAACTCTGCTTATAAATTACTGTTAAACAATGAAGATGTTGCAGACTGTCTGCAAGAAACTGAAATACGCGCGTGGCAAAACATTCCTAACATCAAAAATGAAGCCGCATTTAATTCTTGGATTTTTAGAATTATGATCAATATCGCTAAGGATATCTTGAAAAAAAGAGTGGAACTCGTTGAATTCGAAGAAAGCTATATGGGTGTAAATGAACGCAACTATGAACGCTCACACTTAGAAGAAGAATTTAATAACTTACCAGATAGATATAAAATTCCTATCGTTTTACATTATTATGCAGGTTTTAACATTAATGAGATTTCTGAACAACTAAATCTATCTAAAAATACTGTTAAAACAAGGCTAGCTCGAGGCAGGGTGAAATTAAAACTATTATTGGAGGGAGAAGAAAATGGCTAAAAAAAAGAATCATATTATCACGGAAGAGCAGGACATTCCAAGCGAAGTAATGGAAAAATTAGTTCAGAATCGAGAAAACATTTTAAATACCCCTATTAAGCAAGAAAAAAAGAAACTCAACCTTAAATACAAGAAACAAATAATCGTCACATTGGCAATAGCTGCATCACTTATTTTATTTGCCTTGATCAACCCACAAATAAATACAGCAATCAAAAATGCTTTCGGAATTAGCCGAGATTCAGGAGTTGCGATGGTAGAAAATAACGGAATAGAAAATGAACTACATGTAACGAGCACACAAAATGGGCGCGAGATTACATTGACAAAATTTATCTCCACAAAGAAAAAATTTGCCTTTGATTATCAATTTAAGTTAGATGATGAAAAACTAAAAGACTTACTGAAAAAACAAAGTTCTCCTGATCGGGTATTCACCAAAAATACACCAAATGCTCAACATATTGACCTTGGTCTTTTTGTTAATGATCGTGATGAAGACCTATTCGGCGGTGTTACATCCCAATCTACTTTCCGTATAGAAGGAGATACTTTTTACGGTTCTGTTGTGGCAATGTTTAACAGAGAAAAAATTCCTGAGGACGCGAAATTGACACTTCATATTTATAAATTATTTTGGCAGGACGCTGAAGAACTTGATCAAGCATACATCGAGGCGTCTAAAACAAATAGCCCTTTTGGTGTGGATAACGCTTTAGAATATGAAGGCGATTGGCGTTTTGATATTGACTACAAGCCACTGACCCAAACGGCTGATACACAAATTCGCAACGTAAAGAATATCACGGATATCAAAGCAACTAGCGACCCTTTACAAACAACCATTCACTTTACTGTGCCTCTCAAAGACTTTCGTTCTCCAGAAAACTTTTTTACTCCGGAAATTACTTTGTATAAAGATGGTATAGAAGTTGAAGATCAACTATTTACTCAAATCTCTAATTTAGAAACTGGAGAAATCGAAATTTCGATTAACCTAAGTTCATTAGATACAACATCCGTATATAGAATACAAGTAAATGAAGTGAACCATCTTTCTGGTGAAACGGTTAGAGAAATTGGCTTTTTTGAACTGCAAAATCAATAATCAAATCCCTCTAAAATAAACGTTATTGGGACACAACTCTTTGAGTCATATCCCAATCACATGGAATCCGTATAAACGATGGGATCAGGAGCAATCCTTTCGGAAATAAGCTGAAATTGCTGTAAAACACAACAAGGAACAAGTTGATGTTGCACAGTACCTACTTGGTCACAAAAATTTGAAGATCAATTGTCGTAAATTCCTTCTTATTTCTCGGGATTAAATACTCCTGTCCCAATCTCTTTATAAAGCACTTTATAACTTTTGCCCATAGAAACATCCAATGCAATTACATAAGCCATGTTTTCATCTTCTTTCTTTTTTTGAAAGGTTCTTCACTGTTTCATTTCGTTCCTAATTTCCTTTACACGAGCTCGAAGCCCAACATACTTAAACCAGATTTTAAAATGACAGTGACGGAGACCGTTTTTTTGTAGGGACTCGAAGTCCAAGAGATTATGCTTTCACTCCTTACTATAAACCTAAAAATAGGCAAATAGAGGGTAAACCCATCCGTCGATAAGTTTACCCTCTAATCTTAGTATGTTTTGTATTGATTAATCACACTTCTTAATTGCGTTTAAAAACCAATCTCTAAACTGTTCCTCATCAACATCCACACAAACCCGGCAGTTCGCTTCTTTACCCAAATATCCATCTAAATCAACTAAAGTAGCCCCTGCCGTCAACGTACCTTGGGTTTCAACTGCAACATAAGATTCTTTAACCTCAAACATTTCAGGCTCCAACAAATACGCAATTGTACAACCATCATACATCTTCAAACCAGTCTCTAAACTACCACCACGATATTTTCTAAATAAATGATCGATCATATCACCCGTTCGATTCATTTTCCGCATCTGCTCACGCTCTTTAGGTAAGACTAAGGCTTTTTCCCCAACATCCAATCCAACCATCGTTAGTGAAATATTACTTTCAAAAACGATTTTTGCCGCTTCTGGATCAACCGCAATATTGAATTCTGATAACACTCCAGCATTCCCTCTACCTAAAGCACCACCCATAATCACTAGCTCTTCGATTCTTTCCACACACTCTGGATAAAGTCTTAATAATAGTGCAATATTCGTCAATGGACCGATCGCAACAATCGTTGTCTTTTCTTTGGAATCCATTAGTACTTTGTGCATCTCAATCACCGCATGATTTTTTGTCAACAACTCATACTTAGATTCTGGAAAGTCATAGCCATCCATTCCTGTGATTCCGTGGATGTCACTAGCATTGATTGCTTCACGGAACAAAGGACGATCCGAACCGATTGCCACAGGAATTTCTTTATTCCAAAAAGCTAGCAGTTTCAGCAGATTTTTCGTTACTTTATCCGTACTCACGTTGCCAGCAACTGTTGTAAACAGTTTGATGTTCAACCTTTCATCAAATAACGCCGCTGCAATAGCAACAGCATCATCGATTCCTGGATCTGTATCGATGATGGTTTTTCTTGGTTTTTTCACTTTATTATTCCCTTCCTCTAAACTTTAGCAAAGTTAAAAAGCAATTCTCCCATGCTGATCAACTTACTAAAGCTCCCCCTTTTTTATATAAAAAAGTAGGAAACAGAAAAATGCCTGTCTCCCGCCCTTTTCTATTTTTAATAATCCAACTGCTTCAAACGCAATAAAAATGACTCTTGCGTTAAACGTTTGATTGTATACAGACGCTCGATTTGCTTACGGATCTTTTTATCTTCTTTTGCAGTAGGATCAAAAACATCTAACAATGTACTGATTCCATATTCTACTAGAATACCGATTCCATCGCTACCAAGTGCAAAACCCAGCTGATCAACCTCATTAAATTGTCCCTTTTTGATCTCTGCAATATTTTGACTAAAATCACCTTCAACGATGATTTCATCTGTCTTCTTATCTAACTCGACCGCAAGTTCAGCTTTTGTCCTTACTGTTATTTGTTCAATAGCCATTACAAAAACCACCTTTTATTGATTATTATACGCTATTCCGCTCTTTTTGCTAGTGGAACTTAAGACTTAAAACAGTCAAAGATAAACCTATTTTCGCTTTACCTTTGACTGTTCTATTCTATTCCCCAATCATTACTTCTTCTACAAAAGAAACAACCTTCCCTTTTCCACGTTCAATCAATAATGCTAACTGGATAAAAGCAAACAACACATTACTTTGTTTAAAATACGCAAAATATCTTGATTCCCAGTTTGTTACATACTGCTCTTTTTCTTTTCTTGTATCTTGGAATCCATACACCTGATTGCCATATTTATAAAAAATATTAATAAAGCGCTCATTCAAAAACGAATAATTGGTTTCACCGACATTTGCTAACGGAGCCGTACCTAAATCAATAAAACGATACCCTCGATTTTGATACTCTGCAATAAAATGAGTTAATAAATAATCCGTAACATGTGTCGGTGCTGAATCGGAATAACGCAACAAATCATAGGATACTTCACTGTTTCGAACAACAGGTTTAGCCGTGATAAAGCCCACCACCTCATGACGTTCATCTCGTAAAATCCCGAGGTCACTTAACGCTAAATACTCTTTATCAAAATGACCACACACGAAATTTCGTTCGCGTGAATTTCCTAACCACTCTTCTGATACACGAGCTAATTCTTGAAAAAGCTCATGTGAAACAGGTTCATGATACATTGTAAAAGTATAGCCTAAGTTGGTTAAATGTTGAAGCTCCATACTATTCGTTGCGAAAGAAATCGGAGCGGATTCAGTACAAGAAAGATCAATCATTCCTTCTTCACCAATTTTCATAAAGTTAAACCCTAAATCGTGTAAAACCATAGTGTATCCTTCACTAATACGATAAAACGCCGCTTGATATCCCAGGAGATCAGCAGCATCCATAAACGCCAATGTAGCTTGCGCCCATTTTTCTTTCTCCCCGATTGGATCTGCCAAAACAAAACATTTATTTGCCTTGATCTGATAGGCAAACAGTACTTTATCTTCGTGATTTTCCTGATAATAATAATAGGAATAATGTTGTAAATACAGCAAATGACTACCTTGCGTTCCACCATACTTATTGATCAGCGCAGTTAAACGTTCTTCTTGATATGTTTCACCCAAGCGTGTAGAGGTATCTGCCAAATAGTGATACAGCGTAATCAGACCAAGCATCGAAATTCCTAACCCAATCAACCCAGAAAACCAAACATCATCCGATGGAAAGAGTAAAAACGTATTCGGAAGTGGGCCTATCTTATCCGGATGAGAGATGTAATACCCAGCCACTGCATAAATAATAAACAAGAAACTAAACAAAACGCCATCAACAGCAAGCGCTCCCCAAGAATAAACAAATTTTTCCCGGTAAAATTCTTTTCTTGCTAAAAAAACGGCGGAAAGAATCACTAGATACACGAGAATCAACTGCCATGAAGACGTTCTAGAAATCGTATTAGCAATACCAAAAATCAATAAACCAATCGTGGGCCAGTATGCTTTTTTTACTTTCATTGAAATTCCTCTAGCCAGTCCCAATAATAAAAATCCAATCAGCATATTAAATGTTTGATCTAAAAAGTCAAACGAAAATGGCGTTAAGAATTTAAATAACCGACTAACATTCGAGAGGTTCGTGATCGTTGAAAGTAAAACCATCATGATGCCAGCAAAATAAAGCGCTGCTACTAAAATAAAATGTGCCACTTTTTGCGAGAACATCCGTGGTAAATTATCAAGAAATCGGTTGATTTTGATTCCTGTTTGATGAATAAAGAGGATAATTCCAGTAATAAATGGCAATACGTAATAAAACAAACGATAATAAATCAGCCAAACGACTGCAGTTGATTGTCCCACACCTAATTGTGATAAACCTAAGATCATTAGCACATCAAAGGTCCCCATGCCACCTGGCACCATCGTCAACATCCCAATCAAAGTGGCAATCACAAACATCGGATACACCGATAGCAACGAAACATCGACATTCATCAAAGCCCCGATACTTAAAAAGACAAACATTGCACCTAACCATTGACCAAGTGATGCGCCCAATAAAAGAAAAATACCTTTCGGGAAAAAATCCTTGAATAAAGTATATTTTTTTAGTTGAGTAAACAATAACAAAGCTGGGGTAATCAAACTTCCTGCAAGCAACCAAACCCAATACTCTCGAAACAGACTGTCTGGTCGAATAAAAAATACATCAATAAATGCAATAAACGATAGAATTGATAGCCCAGAAATCATAAACAATGCTACTTTGGAAACCGTTGCTACCACTTTTTTGCGTGGTGCGTCCTTGCCATAAAAATTAGCGCGCAATGTCGCTCCAACTACACCGCCAAACCCCGCAAGATTATTGATTGTATTCGTGACCCAAGCCGAAACAAACCACTCCCAACGGTTCATTTTTGGCTTTCCTTGCTCTTCAAGGACAGTCACCACAACTAAATCATATAGAAGCATTGGTAAAACACCAAGTAATCCAGCTAAAACCATGCCGATAATTCGAAAACGGCTTTGTTGTCCCATCGTCTGGAAAACATCTTGCCACGTCATTCCCTGCACGATATGTGTCACTTGATTGGCTACAAAAATCAAAACGGAACCTAGAAATATCATCTTTAATAACAAACTGTGTTCTTTCATCCAAAGAAAGAGTTGATTTATTTTATTTTTCATCTGCTCACCACCTTTCTGCTTTTTAAAGAGTTTTCTTTTATATGTTATCTTATAACTAGTTATTTTTCCACTGTGATTATTTTTACAGACGCTAATGGATTACCAAATAATCAGTTTAAACTTGATTTTTCAGCCCATCGTATTCACTTGATAGCTGAAATTTCTTATTATACTAATCAATAAAATTTTCCTTATCAAATTTTTCTGCACTACTTTGCTCACTATACTTATGTAACGCCTTAGAGTAGGTTTGTACAACAATCCTTTGACTCTCGTACTCTGTGTATTCTAGATCATCTGGAAGATATTTTAGCTCGACTTTTAGAAGATTCATTGTAGTGTCGTACGAATAATAAGTATTTTCTAGTTTTTCTACAAAGAAACTTAATTGTTCTTGATTCTGAATATCTTTCAACTGATTAAAAATTTCCTCATTTTTTTCTTCCATCAAGTCCGTTTGAGCAAATAGAATCTCACTCAATTTTTGATCAGCAACGACTTCTTTTAAATTAGATATCGCCTTATTCTTTTCATCAATTAGAGTCTTCCATTCAGAGTAAAATTTATTGTTCAAGTCATCTTTTATTAGATTTAAATCATCAATTGTAGAATCTCTATTTAATGTAAATATATTTTTATTGACAAACTGTTGAGCGTATAAAGAAGGAGAAATTAACGAAATCATATTTGATTTAAGTTTATTTAGATCATTTTTCTTATCAAATTTTTGCGTTTTCGAATTTGCACCACAAGCAGTAAGTAATGTTAAGAATACAATTATTAATATTTTTAGTTTATGCCTATTTAATTTTCCTGACTTGGGCATTTATTTCCTCCTACTGATTCTTTTTGGGAATTATTATTCCAATGTAACTAAAACTTCTCTCACTGATTCTTTTAATCGTAATTCTTCTGAAATATCTGTAAATGCCATTGCAAACAAATCTATATCTGAAGCCAGTTCCATATAGTTCAATGAGTTCATGTACTTATGCGTTTATCCAAACGCTTAATAAGATCCGTCAGCCGCACGTCAAACTCCTGCTGACTCTGTTCAATTTCTTTTCGATTTTTTTCTTATACTTCAGTAATTTTTGCGGTTCGGAATCAATCCTTTTCAGGATTAACTTTTTTATTGTATGCAAAGCTATTTTATTAACAATGTAAGAACAGGAATACCTATACAAATAATTGGAAAATAGAATAGAATTTTTGTCCATGTGACATTTTTAATTCCAAAAAAACTACTACGATTATCATTTTGGTAAATTTTACCTAAATCGTCTGTATAGAGTTCAATTCTTTCATTTTTCAAAAATATTCTATTGAATAAATGATTTATTAAGCATGGTAAAAATGAAGATAATAAGCCTAAAACGATTGATACAGGAACCAATAAACCTTTTCTCTTCCATATGATTAACACAATTTTTCCTCCTTCAGTTATTGATCTTTTTTGAAAATAGTATTTTTACGCTTCCCAACCTAACTAGTAGCCTCTCAATTTGCTTTTTTTTTCGCAACTAATCTATTTACCTTCTTTCCTGTTTGTTTTACATATTAATAGTTTTAATAGACTTTGAAATTATATACTAAGTGCTTTTTTTTACCATTATGCATTTCCCTCTCATATTCATAGGCAAAAGTCATACCTAAGTTCTCAGCAACTTTTTTTGAATTTATGTTTTCTGGAACAAATTGCGCTACAATAGTATTTTTTTTTACATTATCTGAAAAATGTTTAATTAAGATCTCAACACTTGCTACAGCAAATCCATTACCTTGAAATTCTTCATTAATCACGTATGCAATTTCTACACATTCTTTTTCATTTATAACAGTCGGAATAAGTCCTACTAAACCAATTACTTCATTGCTATCAATATTTTTTATCATAAAGTAGCTATATCCATAATTGTTGTATTGATTTTTAATTTTATTTATCCATTGCTGAACTTCAAGATCGTTATATACTTTACCCCATCCTAACAACATTAATCGCTCATTTTGAAGTATCTTTTTTAAACTAATAAAATCCTTTGAGCTTATTTTATCTATGTAAAATTCCTCTTTTTTTAGTAACAAATAACTCATCCTTTCAATTTTTATCGTTCTTAGCAAAAATTGGACCACTTCTTAAAAAGCTATGCGAAAAAGACTTATTTGGACCATTGCTTTTTTGATCGTTTTGATGTTTTAATCCATTTAATAGTTGATGATTATATTTAAATTTTTCCAGCTAGACGTTGAAGGTATATATTAAAATATCTCTCATATTGATTAAAGTGAGGTATTTGTTTTACTTGAAAACTGAAAACGACTTCTAAACCATAAGACGCCATTATCTCAATTAAATTTCCAAGTTTTTTTGACTGCTACAGCAGTGTAAACTTCAGGATATTTTGATATGGCATCGAAAGAACTTTCATGTCATCTTTCTGGAAAGCCATATAATTGTCTGTACCAAAGGAATTCCGTTCCACTGATATTCTTCCTTGTAACTGAATTTTTGAATCATGGTTTGTTTTTAGAGTGAACTGTTATAAAACCAACACCTTGATCATCAACTGGTAAACAAGAACACATATAACCATAATCAACTAATACTGACGAAAATTTTTGTGTTCTCTAAATGTAGATGATATTTCATTAAAATCTTGTTTTTTCACGACGATATCTTATTTCTATTATTATTTAGCTTATAAACAAACTTATCTAAATGACGATCAATTCCCTGTATTCCCGCTTTGATATTTCTAGCAATCGACAACGGAATATTGATATGATCCGATAAATGTTGCAAACTAAGTCCGATCTTTTGTTGGCTCTTTTTGGATCTCAATACATATTGGTACTTTACTTCTTTACCACACGCACAATACAATCTTTCTTCTTTTGATACTTTACTATTTTGCTAGTACGAATTTTCATGGTAATCATCATATTCCCATTCATCATCTTCGGAGAATATTTTATTTAAAAACATCGATTGAATATCACGTCTTTTATAAGTAAAAAGGACTTTTCTCTGATTTTCAGACATTTTATTTATGATTGCTTCTCTTTGCTCTTCTGTTAAAACGATCACCTGTAACACCTCTCTTCATTCAATTTTTCATCTTTCACCTGCCTATCCTTTTTGGAAATCACTTAACTATTAAGCCATTCTGATTATTTTTGATAACATCCTCATTAGTAATTATCGGTTTAAATTTTACTAAGTTGGGAGTAATAAAACAGTTTTCCGAAAGTTTAATATCGTTTTTTTGTATTAAACTATGTTTAGAAATGACAGCGCTGAAGTTTCTGATCATAAAATTAAATATAAAAGGAGATCAAACAATGGGAAAACTAGACGCAGCAAACAATGTTATCACTTATGCAGGTTCTGCACCAAGTAATGCCTACTCCTACAGGGTTTTTAAACACTACACTTTCTATGCTGGACGTGGAGGTTATGTTGATATGTGTACAATCACACATTTTAAAAGGTCAAAAACAAATGGCCCTGTAACAGCTACAAAAGTGGAAGTAACTTATACAACAAATACAAACAGCTCACCTTATATTTCTGATTTATTTATTGATAAAAGAAGTGGTGGTAAAACAAAATATCTGATAGTTCCTGCGGCACACAAGCTTTTAAAAACATCTGGTAGTCTCTCTATTAATTTGAACGAAAGTAATGTACAATCAGTTCAGTTATATGTTCATGCTGACAAGTTAGCTGCAGGTGCTGGAAAAGGCACTAGATATCAATACATCACTATGTTCTATTAAAAATAAGGAGAGAACTATGACAGAAAAAGACTTTAAACATGCTACTAAAATAGATAATGCTGATTTAGTTAGAAATACAATGAAATCAGATCCTTCCCAAAATGGAAGTCCCATCCCATTTCAAAGTGGTTATTCCACATACGAAGCAAAAAAGGCTACTCAAAGTAGCATTGAAGTAATTGCTTTTTACTTCTTAGGTATCATCTTTTCAGTAACAGCTTATTACTGCTTGATCAATTTATCTATTTTAAATGAAGAATGGCAGAATGACGGAATTAAAGTAGCTATAGTTATTTTCTCGATAATTGCTATCAGTTTCATTTCGTCAAAACTTTTGATTCTCTTAGTAAAGAAATTAAAGAAAAAATTCTTATCATAGTTATTTCACTGTTTTTAGAAATTACCATCTTGTGCTTAACATAGCCGATATAGACCATACAATTGCAACTACAAGACTTATTATTATTGGACTAAAAATCAACATGACTAGACCAACAATCATTTTGCCGACTGGCAAATCTTCCTTTTTACTATTTTTACTCATTTTTCCTCCTGTGGTCTGTTTTTTGATCCCACACGTGTTGCTATCGATCGTTTTTGACATTCTTTTTTATCTGCTAATAATGAAATAAATTAAAGTAGGTATTATTAAAGAGACAAGAATAATAATACTAACAATAAACAATATCTTCCAAAAGTAGTAAGCATTATTCTTTTTTCCAGTAGCTTCTATTTTAAGATTTCTATAGCTAATAAAAGGTAATATCACAACAAAAATTAAGAATAGAACTTTTATTATATTATTCACCATCATTTATAACCCCCCTTTATTAATCCTTTTTGACAAAACATTGTGCATGTTGACGTTTTACCAAAAAAAGGCAAAGTGTTAACATACCATGTACTTGGTTTACTTCTGATCCTTTTTAATAAACTACTTAATGCTTAGATTTTCTTTTATATTTAATTGGCCGTCTTGTCCTTTCTTTATCTAATTTGTACCACCTATTTTTCTTAGAATAAAAATACTCAATAAATTTTAATGCAACAATCATCAACAAACACAAAGTAATAAAGAAAATTACCACTTCAATTTCTAATTCATTAAAAGACGAAATTGTTACATAGGAAGAGATAGCACCGGTTAAATTTTTTGAAATTAAAGCACTAATTGTAATAAGGCTAATGGATAATTTTGTAAATGATAAGACCTCTTCCCCACTGAAATTCAGCCTGTACACCGACTTTGTATTCCTTGTAGTATTAGATAAAAAAGACATATTTCTCATTATGTTATCTGTCACTAAAGTAGAAAATGCCCCCAAAGCTACTAAAACGAAGTCATTTATTAAAAGTATACTTACACTAGTCATTAAAATTAGACAAAAAGCACCTGCATAAAGTAGTGCATATACTGTTCCCATAAATCCTAACAACCATATTAACTTCAATCTACGTTTAATAGTAAGTAATTCCTTTTTGACCTCTTTGAGAAACATTGATTTTTCCACCTTTCTAATCCTTTTTGAGAAATTTACGGTTAATATTTCTTATCGAATTTTTATGAATAACGTTGACCCCTGCATAAACAGGTGGTAACGGACTCTTCATGAAAGTTCGCCACCCTTTGTAGCTTTTCTTTCCTAATGTTTTAAAGTAAAGACTCGTTTTAAATCCTGTAGCTATAATTTTAGATATTAGATAGAAAGACAAAAACATTGCAACTGGTAGAATTATCATTATCAGACTAGCCATCAACGCAAAATCATTTACATTCATTTCATTATCCTTTCTGATCCTTTTTGGGACTATCTTATTTAATAGATCTCTGTTGATAGTCATTGTAATTATCCAATGTATGCGGAATATTGTTCTTATCACAATAATCATGAAATTTATTTAGTTCATATCTATCGGATAAATTTTGATATTAGAGCAGCTAATCCCATACATACAACTAAAACAACGGCTGCTTCTAAAGTATACAGCTTAGTACCAATCACTTCATGCAAAGCTAAATTTAACATCAAGCCAACTGTCAAAATAAATATACAACCATACATAATAATGCCTGCTATTACGTTTAAACACTTACTCAACAACATATACATTCCTCCTACTGATCCTTTTTGAAAATCATTCTGAGTAGTCTTTGAAGTAATCTAACTGCCATTTTTGTGTACGTACAGCTGTGGCATTCAAATTCAAACACCATGTAGGATAAAAACGCATAGCCATTTTACCTGTTTTCCTTTTTGTTGAATAAATTCCCTTATCAACACATATCTGTTTTGGAAAAACAAATACACCTACTTGATCTCCATCTACAACTGATATTGCTAGTATCTCAGGACTATTTTCAAAATCAAAAGGTTGATTTTTGGATTGTTTATCTTTTTCCCAAAAGGCTACAAAATACCCTTCTTTTTTTGGTGTCTTTTTTGCCTTTCGACATCTAACCTTTACATTTGAAGAACTTTCTATGATCATTCCATTGTACTCACTATTCTGTTCTTCGTAATTTAATATTGCATACTTACCAAACTCAGTTTCTAACAATTCATTTTCTTTCATTTTTTTCCTCCTTCAGTTATTGATCCTTTTTGATACATAGTTCGATATTTTCTGTTGGCCATAGTCCTGGCATCTGAGATTGTTCGTCATTATACCTAATTCACCTGGAAGATCTCACGCTGCAGCCGAACAATATGATCTATTTTCCAGAACGATCCTTTTGAGAAATATTCTTTAGTTAACTATCTTTTCCTCTCAATCCATCCATTGTATTTTATATCTATAATACTAACGACTAAAACTACTACTGTTAAAATTAAAAATGACTTCTTTTTCATATTATTTTCTCCTATTCATTCTTTTTAAGAATTAATATCTTTACTGATTTCAGAAATTCTATACTAATTCATCATAATTTATTCAAACTTCAATTGTATTATTTAAACATACCAAACAAACAACCCTAACAAAACACTTTTTCATTTTTAACTCCTTTCCTACCTTATCCCAAAGGTAGGTCTTTTTTATTTACCAGGAGTTCAACATCATTTCAGGATAAATCATTTTTTTCTTCTTCTGGTGTCTCAAATGTAAATAGTTCTTCAATTGTGGTACCTAGAACTCTTGAGATATCATACATCGTTACTACTGAAGATTTTTGCGTATTCAGCTCAATATTTGCAATATTCGATCTTGATACACCCATTTTTTTTGCTAACTCCTTTTGACTCATTTTCTTCATATTTCTATACATAGAAACATGACTTTCTATAATTTTTACTTTTCTCCATTTTTCTCTCCTTTTTTGGAACATAGCTTTTCAATTGTTTATTCTACTTCTCAATAATGTTAGTAGCTTCGCAATCAGCCCTTTACTAATTCTTAGCGGAATAGTTCACACCTTTATTTATCACTTTTTTCATTCGGATTTTTGACTTAGGAGATATTAATATATTATACTTAATTATAACATTGTTTAATTCAGTCAATTGATTTTATAAGGAGGAAATAGATGGGGAAAAAAAACAAGGTGATAAAAAAAGATTTAATTTTATTTTTAAGCGTTTTAATAGTTATTATTTTTTCTAGGATGTTTTTATTATCAAATATAATCGTACATGGAGAATCAATGAATCCTAGCCTAGAGGATAAAGAAAGGATCTTTGGTTTGAAAATAGGAGAAATTGAGCGTTTTGATATTATTTCATTCAAGGCTCCAACTGAATCTGGTGATCCTGAAAAAAATTACATCAAGCGAGTAATTGCTTTACCGGGTGAGACAATCACTTATGCAGATGATAGTTTATATATTAATGGTGAAAAAATTACGGAACCTTTTTTAGGGGAACTTAAACAAGCATTACCATCTAATGAGTTATTAACTGAAGACAATTTTACTTATTCAGTCCCTGAAAACCATTATTTCGTAATGGGAGATAATCGCCGAAACTCAACAGACAGTCGTGTGATAGGATCTATCTCTGAGGATAAAATTATCGGAAATGCTAAATTCTCTTATTGGCCCATTAATAAAATAGGAACAGTACGTTGAGTTCATTTGATTAAATAAAAAATATTAAACGATTTTTTATTTATTTAAAAAGTTGGCTATTGTCGATCTTTCGTTTCTGAGTATCCTTTTTAAGAACATTATCCACTTTTTTAAGTGTAATTTCTAAATCACTGATATTTTTTGCATGTTGATTCCTTACGACAGTAGTTAAATATGTGATTATACATTTGGTGAACTCCGAAGCAAAATCAATTAAATATTTTATATCTAAGAAATATATTGGATTTTCATTTATAACTTTATCTAACGAATCCAAACTTTTGGAATCGTTATGCGAAATTACTTTGTCTCTCAATTTTGTTAAGTTTAAAAGTTTTGGTAACATTGAATTAAATTCTTTTCTTCCTTCCACCATTACAGACTTAAAATGATTAAGGGTTATTTGTTTATTTCCAACTTTATTTTGAATAGCGACAATAGCTTCAGGATTTTTTTCACACCACTCCAATAAGGAAATAATCGTACTCTTTCCGTTTTTATCATATAATCTTGTTATGATTGATAAACAGGATTCTATGCTGGACTTGTACGTTAAAGAATAGAATGCTGGAGATAATGCCATTGCTTCTGGATAATTCTTCTTCATTTTTGACAGAAGTAAAATTATATCAAGGTTACAATTAACTACGATAATTTGTTCCCATAAAAAATTTGTTAAATTTATAATTCGCTCTTCTTGCTGAATGTTAATCTTCATACTTAAAAGTCCTCATTTCTTGTATTAATCCTTTTTGAAAACTAATCTTCATTCGTTCTTGCGAAAGAAATTTCCCTATACAATCTCATTGCAGCATTCTTCTTAAGTTCCTCTTGCAGCTGTTCTTCATTTTCAAAGGTGATCATTGTTCCGTAATGCTTTTCTAGTTCATTCATCAATTCGACAAGTGCCAAATTCCTAGCGTACGAACCTTTTTGATTCTTTATCTTACTAAAATTTGCTTCAATCTCTCTTAACATTCTTTTCATCATTCTTCCTCCTTCATTTTTCTTTTTTATAGTAAATGACTGTACCAAAGTCAAATTTGATTCCACGATTCTTTTGAGCCTTATATAGGTACGTAGGCTTTGGAATGCTTTTAATAGAAACACCTGTCCATTCTAAATAATCTTGAACAAGTTTTAAGAATTGAATATGAGCTTTTTTTCAGAAGTAGCAATTTTTTCATTTACAATATTAGAGTCCTGCAAAACAAATATTTTCCATACTTCATTATTTGCTTCTTGTTCCGTCATGCCTGTTAGATACTCCATACCTTCTCTACTTATGATTTGCGTTCCTTTTCCGTTTCCTATCTTAGTAAACGTTCCCTCAAGGAACTTTTCAGGATTATTATTATATTGCTGCAAAACATACGTACGTTCTTTATTCCATCTTTCACTTGCTTCAGGAAACGTCATGATACCTAGCTCTTTCAAATTCAACTGATCACTCCCAAGCTAAAAACCTTATATAATGTATAAATATGACATACATTATATGAGGTTTTTAATGATGCGTTTTTTACAATTGATAAAGAAATATTTTCATTTATTTTGGATCTCATGTAAGCTGCTACCGATCCTTTTAGAAATTGACAACGCAACATCATTTACTAAACAATAAAATAAAGATAAATCTTTGCTCTACCAAAAACGAGCCTTTGACGTAAAACAAATTTTTTGGTGTCGCTACAGCATATTTGTGTTTTACTTAATTATTCCTATGGTCATTTTTTGTACAGTTGCATGACGGACCCCAGTTTAACCGTTGTTACTCTTTCGTTTCTAAGTGTATTTTGTCTAGCGAATCCCACATTGCAGTCAATAGAACCCTTTTTTATTCTGGAAATGTCTCTCTAAGCAAACCTATTTCAGTCGATGACGTACAACAACAGCCGCCTACCCAAGTGCAGCCATGGGCATACCAATTTTTTGCTTGATTCGTAAATACATCGTGAACATGGGTTGTTTCAGTCCAAACTTTTGAAACAGGATTGTATATTGCGCCAGAGTTTGGATACGCCACTAGAGGTTTCTTAGCTTGTTTTTTTAAGGTAAGCAGTGCAGGCTCAACTAGATTAGGTGCGACACAATTTATCCCGTAAGCAAGAACTTGAGGCTGTTGCTCCAATAAACCTTGCATTTCAACTAATGAAGTACCATCACTTATATGTTTCTCGTCTTTGAGGGTAAAGCTAACCCAAGCCGGTACTTCTGGAAAATCTTTAATTAGCTCTAACAACACTAGCAGTTCGGTTTTATCTGGAATAGTTTCAATTGCTAGCAAATCAACCTGTGCCTTCACCAATACCTGAAGTCTTTCTTCATGAAATTCTTTCAAAAAATTTCTTGAAACGTTATAATTACCACGATACTCTGAACCATCTGCCAAATAAGCTCCATACGGTCCTATAGATCCCGCTATCCATTTTTCTTGATTGCTTTCGCTTGATTCTCTAGCTGCCTGTGCCAAAGCTACTGTATTCTCCAAGAAATGTACGCTTTCTGCTTCTGAATAACCTAACTCCAAAAAACCTTTCATGCTAGCTTGATAGCTTGCAGTAATAGTAATATTAGCACCTGCATTAAAATAGGCTTCATGCACTGCTTGTATTTTATGAGGAGCCTCAATAATTGCTTTGGCAGTCCATAATCGATGATTTAAATCTAATCCTTGTTCTTCCAAGCCTACTGCCATGGAACCATCAATCAAGATGACTTTTTGTCTCTTCGACCACTCACTAAACATGCTCATACCTTTTCCTCCTGCTTCACATCATTCGTTTCATCTATTTGTGAATCAGCTATTTTTTTCTTAAAAATTAATTCATAGTACGCGTAACAAATTATCAAAAAAGGAATACCTATAAGCAATGCTACCCGTTGATTAGGGTCAAAAGCAATTCCAATCATGGAAATAGCACAGAGAATAATGACTAACCACGGAACAATTGGATACATTGGTGTTTGATACCCTAAATCAGCTACAGATTGACCAGATTTCAAGTATTGTTTTCGGAAATTTAATTGTGACCAGCCGATACTTAACCAAACTACGACTACAGCAAACCCAGAAATAGATACTAACACTAAGTAAACCGTATCTGCCGCATAAATACTAGAAAACAAAGAAAGGAATCCTCCCAATATCGTTAATAATAGGCCATATATTGGTAAGCCACGCTTTGTTAACTTAGCAAACTTTTTGGGTAGTGTTCCTACATTTGCCAATGACCACAACATTCTTGATGCAGCATACAATCCAGAATTGGCCCCCGAAAGAATAGCTGAAATCAAAATGAAATTCATAATATCTGCTGCATAGGGAACGCCTAAAGTATTTAAAATACTAATAAATGGACTTTCAGTTAAAGTAGCGGAGGACTGTGGCAATAGGGCTCCGATAATGATAATTGTGCCAATAAATAAGACAACTAGAATAGTGATGGTTTTAATAATTGCTTTGGGAATATTTTTTTTAGGATTCTCTGTTTCTCCTGCTGCTACTCCAATTAATTCAGTACCAGAAAAAGCAAAATTCGCCGATAGTATAGCTAGAAAAACTGCACCAATCCCTTTAGGAAAAGTACCATTCGCAGTAAATTCTTGAAATAAAGGAGCACTGCCTGAAGGCGAAATAGGTAAAAATCCGAATATTCCTCCAGTTCCCAAAATAAGAAAAATAGTTAAGGCTAATACTTTGATTAAAGACATCCAGAATTCACTTACAGAGAACCAACGAACATCGATAATATTGGAAAGTAAAATAATACTGACAAAAATAAGACACCAAATCCAAGTCTCAACTTTAGGAAACCACCGTTGCATTAAAATGGCCATTGTAATAAACTGTGATCCTAGTGCAACTGTCCACGTTAACCAATATAACCATGCAACAACAAAGCCAGCTCCTGGACTAATATATTTTGTTGCATAATTATGAAATGAACTGGTGCTTGGTTCATAGACTGACAACTCTCCTAAACAAAGCATTACCAAACTAACTAAAATTGCCCCAATCACATAGGCAATAATTGTTCCAATAGCCCCAGCTGTTTGTATGAGATATCCTGTACTCAAAAAAATTCCTGTTCCAATTACGCCACCCAACGATAACATAATCAAATGCTTTGCACTCATTTTCCTCATAAATGTCTGTTTTGATTTTTCCATACTTTTTCCTCCTTTTTACTAATTCTTTTTAGAAATGAAACTATTCTCATCAAAAATTTTTACCGTTCGCTTTTAGAAAAATTATTCTGGAAGATCAGTAGCTGATATCGGAGAATTTTTTTACACTTATTCTTAACTTAAAGAAAGTGATCATGTAGCAGCTGTTGAAGATAATTTTTGTCTATACTCTATTGAACTCTCTTTCTAACGAAAAAGCACCATGATTTTTCATCATGATACTTTTCGTGCTTTTAAAGTCGGACATCTGTCCTACACTTATTATAAACTACAATTAAATTCCGCTCAAAACTAATGCTAATAAACTAATAGTATAAGCTTCAAGTAAATCAAACTTTGACTATCCTCTATTAGACATAATTATTCACTTACTTCATAACTAACAATTCTATAATCAATTAACAATAATTTCAGACTATCAAAGTAAAACATCAGTTGTACAAAGAATACCAGTGAATAATATAGATTAAGAATAAATTGTACAATGACTTAATCACAAGTTTAACATTCATTAAATATTTATTAATCAAGTACAGGAAGATAGCCAATATTCGGCACTTAAACTTACAAAAAAAGAAAGCCTAAAATAAAGACTTTCTCTTTCTATTTTGTAACATTTGCTTTTGTGCAAAATGCATAAGTGACTTACTGAGAATACAGAGTTTTGATTAAGATACTAAATTTTATTTTTTTTATTATTATAGATAGAGAAAAGAATAAATATAGAAGTTACAAAAAGAGTTATTATAACTTTCTGACTAGTAGTATTAAAGAAAAAAGAAGCTATAACACCCAGTGCTAATATTACTGAATATAAGAAGTTTGATAATTTTTTTCCATATTAGACTCCTCCTTGTTAATTTTTATTGCCATCTAAAGTTATGATAGTAGGGTGGACGACCATGATGTTCCTTCTGAATATCAACAGAAAACCCGTGTGGAACTGTTCCCCATATACCAAATAAAGCAGGCAATCATTTCACTCCTGTAACTATATTACCACCACCAGGAATAAAAATACTGACTGTGCCCCCGGTCCTTAATATATTGTTAGCTCTTGTCTTAGACATATAAAATCTTACGGTATTAGAATTAAATTGACAGTTTTTTTGACCCCTTCTACAGCCTGTACCGTTACAGGTTCATTTGAAAGCAACTGAATAGGAGACAAGCAAATTGAGATAAATGTGATAACCAAGAAAACAACTGAAAAGACTTTTGATCTTTTTTTAAAAACTACACAATTCATATAATCGCTCATTTTAATTATTTATTAATCTAATTTTAATCTCATCAATAAAATAAGTCAAAGACTTTACTTATTTTATTTTCATAAATGTAATCTTTGATACTATCTACAAAAATACATTGATCTTCCAAAGGTTACTTATAAATAACCTCTGGAATGTCTGATTTATCAACATTTCCCATCTGATAGGTAATCAATAACGGCAAAAGCTGATTAAGTAGGGGCTTATCTAATGTTTTTGGTATAAGTACTTGATTGAACAAAAAGGATAGAGAAGGCCTCTGTCCTAAATTTATATTTTGAGCAACTCTATTGAACACCAAAGAATCTTACAACAGCAGCGTTCACAAAATGATCAATTGCCTATACTACTCTATTGAGAATACTTAATTGCAGCAATAATTTCCTTTCTAAATAAAAATTTTTGCCAAGCTCTCTTTCTTACTATAGACTTAAGAAGAGGTCATAGCCATTTCTATGATTCTCTACAATCATCAGGTCGATCCTTAAGGATCGGCTTTTTTATTTATCAAACAGTCCTTCAAAAGAAATTATTTCCGTCATACAAGAAACCCCATCGCTGAAAGGGCCAACGATGAGGTATTCTGCCTTTAAAGTCAGACTTTTAGTCTATACTCTTAGTATACATTGATTTTGTTCAAATAAACATCATTTACTATTTTCTATTTGGTCATTTTTTTCAATGATAAACGAATACAACGCTATTTTTTCATCTCATACATAGATAGCTATAGTATGACTAGTGTCTCTCTTTCAATGTTTTTTCTTTATATACTAACTTACAAAAATTGTCAATTATTATAAGTATACTTACAATAGAATAACGAGACCCTTTGTAACGTAGCGTTGGTGTGTCGTTTTCACATGTCCTTTTTTGTAAAAAAATACAGATTTTCAACTTAATTTCTGATACACTGAAAGTGGTCGCTTTCCTCTTCAGCGATACAATCGCAGAAGGGGGGTGTATTCTTGTGATCTTGTTATATTCAACGTTGATTGCTCCTATTGTTGTAGGGATAGTTTTAGCGCTATTCAAACACTGGCTTGACAAACGGAGCAAATAAAGCGACTGAGAGCCTAAAAGAACCCCACCATTTAGCGGATGGTGGGGTTGGGTGTATCTCATAATCTGTTATATTCTAATTTATGATACATCTAAAACTTTATTTTGTCAAACTTCTAACACTATGCTGATTATTCTTTGATCTCATGCATGCTTCTACCAATCATTTTTAAGAAGCCGAACTATTTTGAGCTTCAGGAATTTTTACCGTTCGCCTTTAAAAAAATTATCATGGAAGATCCACAGCTGCTACCGGAGAATTTTCTTCTATTTTACGAACGTTGGTTTTAGGTGATGGAAAGATTGATATGATTAGTAAGTGGCGAAAAGTGATTTTGCGCAGAGGCAGCGAAATCACTTATATATATATGTGACTGGTCAGCATTTGCGTAATTAGATGATTACCAAAAACAGTTTTTTGATATAACAGTAAGGTGTCAATTTCCTTTTTGAATTGCGGGATTTTTAACTCGATAAATGGCGAAAAAAACAACTTATTTACCCCCCCCTTTTTTTAATTTAATTTTATATAACAGACGAAATTATTATAAATAATTGTATTATATGATATATTATATTATGTATATTCTTAATCAGAAAGGTTGAAATGAATGCGAAAATTTTCAAGTATCTTCTTAATCATTTTTTTGTTATTAAGTCATAATATTCAAGCCTCAGCAGGTGAATTGGAGCTGAAAGAGGAAAAAAGTCAAATATCTGCTGAACCTACAATGGAAACATCAAATTCCATAGAGAGTTCTAATGATATACAAGAATTTAGTGAGAACGAAGATAAAAATTATTTGTATACTTCAAAAAATGATCAATCTTCAAATGAACATATTAATGATGAATTGCCTTCGTCAGAGGAAGTTGATGGACGGTTTAATAATAATTCTTTAAAAGAAACAGATAAATCTGTTCGTAAATTGGGTGGTGTTACTGGGAGATGGTTTGTTATAAATGGACAAACTATGTTTTTCAATCCTACACTAAATATAGTGAAAGACAGTATTGCCCCAATTATATTTTCTAAAATAATCTCTCAAAACTCAGGTTCAAGTACAAATTTTTCTGAGACAATTTTATTTTCAGATAATATAGCTATACAGTCTTTACCTGAAATAACAGTTCCTACTAATACTACATATACTATTGAATATTCTGTTGATAAATCAATTTTTGATAGTGTACCTCCTACTGATATAACTCAATTAAAAGGAATAAGAGTGGTATTTTCTAAAATGATATCTTCAGAACGTGTTGAAATAAAGAATACAGCCACGATTGATTGGGAAAATACTAACTCAGGAATAAATGAACTAGCACAATTTTTTGAAGATGACCGTCTAAATGGTACAGTCTTTTTTGACAGTTATCGTATGGTTACAGCAACTTATATAGATGAGTTTGGTAATAACCTAATAGACCCAAAGGTATTTTATGGCGAGTTAGGGCAGGAATACATAACTTCTGAAATAGAAATTCCCAATTACAGATTAATATCCATGCCAAAAAATGCAACAGGTAAATTTTCAGATAAAGACCAAATTGTAACCTACATATATGAAAGAATAGAGGGAGCACCTGTTACTGTTGATTACATTGATACTGAAGGCAATGAGTTGGCTCCGAGTGAAACACTGACTGATAAAGCTGGTTTACCATATGAAACAGCTGCTAAGAACATTCCAAATTGGAAACTAACGGAGATGCCAGCGAACGCAAAAGGTACTTTTAGCGAAGAAGCGCAGACTGTTTTGTATGTGTATGATCGAGCAGAAGCAACTCCCGTAACTGTTGATTACATTGATACTGAAGGCAATGAGTTGGCTCCAAGTGAAATCTTGACTGGTAAAATAGGTTTATCTTATGAGTCAGCTGCTAAGAATATTCCTAGTTGGAAATTAACGAAAATACCAACGAACGCAAAAGGTACTTTTAGCGAAGAAGCGCAAACTGTTTTGTATGTGTATGATCGAGCAGAGGCAACTCCCGTAACTGTTCAGTATCAGGATATTGAAGGCAATGAGTTGGCTCCGAGTGAAATCTTGACTGGTAAAATAGGTTTATCCTATGAGTCAGTTGCTAAGAATATTTCTGGCTGGAAATTAATTGAGACACCAAAGAATGCAAAGGGTATTTTTGACGAAAAAGCACAAACAGTTTTATATGAGTACAAGAAAGATCAAGGAAAAGAATCTATAAAAACGCCTAATGAACATTTTTCAAATAAAAATAGATTATCTGAAAATTCCAGTAGTCTATCAGCTTCGCCTAAAAATATTAGATCTCAATTACCACTTGCAGGAGAAAGATTAACTCCTCTATTGAGTACAGTAGGGGGTATAGGGTTAGTAATACTGTCGATTTTTATTTTTTATAGAAGAAAGTAAAGGATATAATGGTTGCCCATATAAAAATAAGGGTTCTACGTCAAATTATGTTGGTGAACAAAAAACTGAATAGAAATCAAAGTCTGGTAAGGATAGAACATTCTTATCAGGCTTTTTTATTGTTGTGAAAAAATAAGACCTTGAATAATATAAATACGTGAACGAAAATGATAAAAGTTTCGATAGCCATAGGCTATCCGTTTGATTACCTTAAGTTTATTGTTTAAGCCTTCAGTAATACCATTAGAATAAGGGAAGCGAAACGAATTCTTAATGCCTTCTTTATATTTGTTAAAGAAGAGTAATTTCTTTTTGAACCAGTGTGGTAGCTGATTATCTAGCTGTTGAAGATACTCAAAAAAGAGCGTATGTTCTCGATGAGAAAAAGCATATTTTAAATATTGAACCGTATCATAGCCTGTTCGTAGGACATCATCATAGTGCAACAGTTCATCGACAATATCTTGTTGACTTAATGGCCGTTTAAATAAGGGCTGATAAGCTCGACAGTTTATATCTAATTTATCGGAATCTTTCAATAGTAGCTTCCAATAGCGTTTTAAACGACGGTATTGTTTTGGTTCAGAACTTTTCAAACGGTTCATCGTTTGAATTCGCAGTTGGTTCAACGTACGATTCATTTGTTGGACGATATGAAAGCGATCCGTCACTAATTGAGCATTCGGAAAAACCGTTCGAAGAAGTTGATGGTAACTAGCGTTCATATCGGTTACGAGATACGCTACATGTAGCCGAGCTTCACGTGTAAAGCGCATGAAATGAGCGGTCAATTTGTATAGTCGTCTATCTTCCAGCACTTCTAACAACTGATTCCGTTCTCCATCCACACAAATAAAGCTCATACTTCCTTGGCAAGATTTCATGGATTTAAATTCATCGATACATAGAATTTTAGGGAGGAAGTTCCAGTTTGTTCGATAATTTTTTGATAGTCTCTCCATCATTCTAAGGACTGTTATGTCTGAAACAAAGTGTTTTTGAGCAATCATTTTTCTTGAAACATTCTTTTTCAAGTCAAGCATAATTTGGTATTGAAGCTGTTTAGATAAGTGATGATGTTCTTCAATCAGCTCTGTATGAGCGTGGAAAGTAGCACCACATTCATGACAAAGAAAACGTGTCCGTTTTAGTTCTAATAGAGTGAAGCGCTCATTAAAAACAGGCAATTGAGCTGTTGTTGTATGACTGCCATTTTTGATGATTTGTCCATGATTGAGGCGCCCACATTTCTCGCAATGAGTAGGTGAATAGGTCAGCTTGGCTTTAATCACTTGAGCTTGCACTCCTTTTACTGGTCTTTGTTCCAACCAATTTTCTTCAAACCGGAGGTTTTTGTCTGTAATTCCGAGCAATAATCTGGTATTCTTATCCATAGGGAACAACCTTTCTGATGATTTGTGGTTTTTGTCGATTTCATTTTATCAGTTAGTTGTTCCTTTTTTGTATTTAAATGCTCAAAAAAGTGCTGGTAGAAAATCTTTTTTGATTTCCACCAACACAATATATTGTAGAGCCAAAATAAGCACGAAGGGTTAATATCTTTAGTGTTTATTTTTTCTACACTTTTCCCTATGATTTTCAACTATATAGTGATCAAAAAGTTTAAATAACTTTTCAATTTTAAAATGCTTTGATTTCATTGAACGGAAACAGTTGCGTGGTCACCTTACCCAGGATGCGATTTTTTGCAATCAATCCGTAATGTCGGCTATCTGTCGCATACGGGCGGTTATCTCCTAATACAAAATAAAATCCCTCTGGAATAACGACTGGCTGTTGCTCAAAGTCTTCTGTATAGTCACGGCCGTTTTTTTGACTTTCATTGATTTCATCTACCAAAAATTTTTCGTCCACTGGCTGCTCATTCACAAACAACGTATCTTGCGTATATCGGATCGTCTCTCCTGGTAATCCGATGATTCGTCGAATCTGCGGGTCTCCATCACCAACAGTATATGCAGCTAAATCAAATCTGCGTAACATGCTGTTTTTTTGAATCAGTACCTTGTCTCCTTCACGCAACGTCGGAACCATGCTATAGCCACGGACCGCAATGAGGTCGACAAAGAAAACAATCAACCCCATGGCTATTATACTGCCCAAAATCAAGGCTACAAAAAATTCTTTTATCAGCCACTTGTGTTTTCGACACTTTTTTTTAGATATACTCTTCTTCTTTGGGTGACTGCGTTTTTTCCCATTAGATGGTCTATCGGTGTGGCTTCTAAATTTGATTGTTCTCTTTTTTTTAGGTGTTGGTCGTTGCGTTCTTTTTTTGTGCAGTGTCAGTTCTCGTGCGTAGGATGTCGGTCGTTTTTTCATCGTTTCTCACTCCATTTATTTCTCTTGTGAGAAGGCAGACTCATCCACATTATAATAAGCGAATGCTGCTTTTTCATACGTCTCTACCTTTTTGATGTCTTCTAAAAAATCGTTGACAACAGCGGCATTGCCATAAAAATTTTTGGTTTGAGTACTGGTATTCATCCCTAATTGTTTGACGGCATTATAATAGCGATTCAATGTCAACTGCCCTTCTTGTGAATTAGACGTACTTGCCGTTTTCGATCCGTAACTTGCCATTGCGGTAGCAAGATACCGAATATTTTTTTGCATTTTTTCTTCGTCATCGCCCTTTTCTTTAGCAATCGTAATCTGTTGTTCAAAATCCCGCAATAGATAGTACCCTTTAACCACAGAATCTGAGTCATCTGTGGTCAGATTCATTGATTGATAGTAGGAAAGATAACCAGATGCTCCACCAAATAAAACAGTCATTACCAATAGAATAAGACAATTCCGAAGACTTCGTTTCCTCTTATTTGTCAGTTGTTGACGTTTGCGCGCGATAATACGTCGTTTTTTCTTATTTTTTATTCGTTTAACTGGTAGTCGGCGAATCTGTTGCCATGTTCGTAAGACCTGTACCAAAAAATAGGCGGATCCTAGGAGTGCAACGATCGTTAGTGCGATACCTGTAACGAAAATCCAATCTACGATAGACACTCTCTTCAGCTCCTATACTCCATTAATTTTTTGGCTTCCTTCGTTTGTTGCTTGTTGATTCAGTTACTTGTGTTTTCTTTTTTTTGCGTGCTTTTTTCGCTATATCCTCTTTGGTTTGTTTCTTTTTTCGAAGAAAACGTAGAAAAAGAAAGACTAGAATAATAAAAAATAGGAAGGCTACTACTATTAGTAAAATCAATTTCCAGTCTAATCCTTTTTCTTGAACCAAACCTACATCTCGTTCATTAAATTTGTTGGCATCTTCGTCTTTGATTTTAAAGTCTTCTTTCCATGCCCATTTTTTTTCTCCTGAAGTAACGAGGATGTCAGCTTCATAATCTCCTGGAACCATGCGCTCTCCATTCATACTGACAGGAAAATCAATAAATGAATTTGGCGCCATCCGCATCGCTGTTTGTTTGCGTTCGTATAAAACCGTCCCCTTTCCTTTTTCTGTAATTTGTACTTCAACAGTCATATCATTTAAATACGTAGCTGTCACATTAGAAAAATTGATAAAAATGGCATTACGATAATTGCTTTGGCCAGCTTTGACATTATTTAGAGACAAATCTGGAACTATCTCTGTCTCTGTTTCTTGTAAAACCATCCCAATAACATAGGCATATTGATTGATGATTTTTGAGCCTCCACCGTCTGTTGTGGCGTCTGTTTGTCCAGCACGCATCAACTGAATACCTCCGGCTATGACGCCATCATAGCCGGTTTCGGGCATAGCCACCGTCAACTCTAAGTTTTTGGTTTCTCCTGGTGCTAGTTCGACAGATTCTGGTGCTTTTACCAAATCTGTAAAGTCAAATTTTAACGATGGGTCATTTTTGATCGTAGACTCTCCATATTCAATGACACCATTTTGATTGGTCTTTGCTCCATTGACTTTCACCTCAATAGTCACTTTTTCATTACTGGGATTACTTAACGCAATCGCTAATTTTTGATGCTGTCCTGGCGTCATTTTTAATTGATAATAGCCTAATTCTTTGTCTACTTGATTGTCCGGGAACGTAATATTGTACGTAAAACCTGTTGCACCTGCCGGGTTCTTATCCGCAGCATAATTAGGAACTGGTTTTAAAAAGAAGACGCCGACAACCATAAAACTCAATAAGATACTCATCCATTGTTTTGTAGAAACTATATGTGTTTTCATAACCAACCTCGTTTATTTTAGATTTTTTCTATGTACGCAGAGCAACAAGTAAACTTGTTGCTCTACTAAACTAAAAATTTAGTTTATTCTCCTGGTGTTGCTGGATTTTCTTCAGCAGCAGGTGCTGCAGTAATTTTCCATGTCACTGTTGCTGTGTAATCTGTTACTGCCATATTTGATGCTGTTGCTGCTGGTACAGTCAATTTCACTGAATTCGCATCCGTGCCTTTCGTACCTGTAGGTGAGTCTTCACTTTGACCAAATTCCATTATGAAACGACCTTTTCCTTCTTTTTGATCTTTACTTGCCGTTACAATTGTTTTTGCATCATTTGCAGCTTCTGTTAATTGGAAAGCTGTTTGTGCGCTTGATGGGATTGGATTTGTATTATCGCTTTGTGCTGCAATCATTCCATTGCTGAAGTCGATAGTTGATCCTGTTAATACATTTGTTCCAGTGCTATCTTTAAACTGACTTGATAATTGAGCCGTTACTGTATATCCGTAAGTACCTCCTGCACGAACGTCTGCCCATTGTACATAAGCACCACGTACTTTCGCACCAGTTTCAAAACTCATTGGTTTCGCAAAACTTGTCACAGCGTTTGCTGATGTTTTAATTGTTCCAAAATCTAAATTTGTTGTTTTTTCAATTACTAAAGAACCAGTATCTGGATTTGTATTTTCTCCTGGAGAGTCTGGATCAGGTGTTGGTAATGTTTGATCTGGATTTTCTGGATCGATCGTTCCTTGATCACCACCACCGGCAGTTCCTTCTTCCACAGTTACATTTCCTGTTGAATCCAATTCTGTTGGTGCAGCAGACACTGGGGATGCAGTTCCTACTACTGTTACTCCTAAAATTGCTACTAATGTTGTTGCACAAAGACTTCTTGCTTTCATATTGTTGTTCCTCCTAATTGTTTGTGTGTGATTTATTAAGGCAACTTGGCTAGTATCCAAGTTATCTCCGTTTGGTATTCGACCGGATGAATAACGGTCGTTTCTGGTACAGTTAAAGTGATTGCTGAATTACTATAGACTGGTTTGTTATATGTGTGGTCTATCACTGGTTTGCCTGATGCATCTACTACAGGAGTTAAGGTGTGAGGCTGATCATTCGTATTGGTTTGTGATGCCCCAAATGCAATTGTCCAGACTCCTTTTCCACTGCCTGCTCGTGCTGTAGCTACTTCATATGCTGAACCAATAGAATTCAACGCAATTGTTTCACGGGTCACCGTCGGTGCTTCGCTGGTGCCGCTGGAATTCGCCCAGCCTTTGTCTAATGACAGGACAGCTCCCTTTAATTCTTGTTCCCCGTTTTCTTGAATGATTGGGTTGGTAAACTGAGTCTCTTGTTTGACTTGCAGCATCCAACCTGAGGAATCTGCCTGTTGATCCGTAATTTGGATATAACTCCCTCTAGGACCTGTTTCTCCAAAAAACTGCTGCGCTAATGCATTGTACTTGCGCGTACCTTTACTAATTTCGCTTTCGCCAAAATCCAGAGCTGATGCATAGTCGATACGCAGTGGCCCTTCCGTAGACGGACCAGGTCCTGGATCAACGGGTATTCCAGGATTTTCAGGGTCGATTGGATTTGTCACGACGCTTCCTTCAACTGAAACAGCGCCAGATTGGTTCAACGACTCAGGTGCTGCATGAGCAGTCAAACCGAGAGTAGTGCTGAAAAGCACGGTAATTATTATGCTGCTGAATAAAAAAGTTTGTTGTGTCACTCTCATTCCTGTTCCTCCTTTCTACGCTTCCGTAAAAAGAGTAAGAGGAGGAATAAGAGGAGCACGCTGCCCAAAATCAAACTGTACGTTCGAATTTGTTCCCCAGTACTAGGAAATTTTCCAATGGGTTTAGTCGGCTTCGCTGTGCTTGGTTCCGTGGAAGCAGAGCTGCTAGGTTCAGTCACTTCTTCATAAAATGAAATCTTGCCTGTCGTACTGACTTGACCACCGGTCCCTTCACTTGCTTGGACAATGGGTCCTGAAATGATTGCGCCCAGCCATAGAAGCAGAGAACAGCCGAACAAGATAATGCGTGAATGGTTCATATTTCTCTCTCCTTTTATGGTTGTCCTGCCATGACCTTCCACGTGATAGTCCCTGTATACGTACCTGTATAGATAGTGTCATCTGAATCAATTTTAAGTTTCACACCATCAGTATTAGCAGTTGTTCCCCAATCATCACTGACAGCATAGCTACCAGAATTTTCAACAGTATTTACATATACTACTTGGGCATCCGAATTTAATATCTTTTCTTCTCCCTTTGTTACATACCGCAGTACATTTACTAATTCTTGATTTTTACCATTTTTCATTGGGGAAGTTAATGTAGCTGTCAAATACCAGCCATCACTTTGGTCTGTTCTTGTATCCGTGACAACAAGTGGTTGAGTATATTTTGGATCGTCTACTTGAACATGCTTTGCCGTATACTCTATCTTTCCAAAATCAAATGACATCGGTACAGATTGTAATATCAGTGATCCTTCAAACTCATAAGATACCTGTTGCTTTTTATCGGTAATCTTGACTTTTGTTTCGTTCAATGGACGACTTATTAATGTATACCCTTTGTCTATAATTGAAGAGATTATTTGATCAATACCATATGTTGCATCTGTCAAATCAATTGTATCTCCTCCAACAGTAGTATTGATTTTTATTGCAGTAGCCAATGGCTCATTTGATGGCGTGACAAAATTAACGGTTAATTCTCCGTTTTCGCCTTGTATAAGAATGGTAACAGTAACTTCTGTTTCAATTCCTTGTTTTGAAGTCAACGTCAACGGTACAGTCACAGTACTTCCAGGTTCTAATGTACTTGTATCTGGTGCTTTCCCGCCTTTATAGGCAATACTCACTGGTTCGTCTAATGGACTACTCGTATCTGTACCGTAGCTTTCTAATAAATCTTCTGGTTGAGCATATACTTCTGTAATTTGTTTTCCCACAGGGATTGTTAGTCCTGTTTTAGGTTGTCCGTATGGCATACCTTCATATTTGATTTGAGATTGACTAGTGGGCTCTACTTTACTGCTGGACAATGTTTTCGTTGTTCCTTTGTAAGTAGATAGCCATTCTGCAGTTGGCGTCTCAACACCCTCTGTGGCAGGTAATAAATCATTCATCCCCATTTCAATATGCATATACCCATCTTCTTTATTGTAGCCATAATCAGCTAACTTAAATTGAGCATTAGGAGTGGCTGTAACCTCAAATAAGTAGGTTTGGTCTACGAAATCTTCTGATGTACTATCTACTGCTGAAAATTCCCATGTTTGATTGTCTACTTTATTTGGTGAACTAAATACGTTTGCTGCTGACGTGCCGTCCTCTTTTTTAGGTTCAACAGATTTAATATCAAATCCCTTTGGCACTTTCAGTCTAATCATATCTTTTTCATCTCTTGCTCCCTGATAGTTCGGTGGGATTTGTTGTTTCACACTAAATAGGAGATTTTTATACTTTGTATCTTCATGAGTTGCATCATTCTTTTCCCCTATAACTTCAGGTGCGATCTGATTATAACGAACAAGGTCACTTTGTTTAAATGGATAATGGTTTATTACTGGACTAGTACTACTAACATTAGTTTGTAAAATCCAAGAATTAGCTACTTTAAATCGAAACTTACTCGTATCCTTAAATTCCATTCCCAAAGAATTAACTGGACTCGTTGAATCTGCTGAACTTGAAGCTGCTGGTGATGTGAATTCATACGTAAGTGGGTTTGTTGAAATAGTTCTTTCCCACACATTTGTATCATTTCTAACGTAAAAATTAGAGAAGTCACTTGTACTTGCTGTGTACTGTCTTGCAAAGTGCATTCTTCCCATAGAGTATATCCCATTAGCAGCTATTTCTTCTCCTGTTTCATGATCAAATAAAGTGACATCTATAGCTACGCCAGTATTGTATCCAGCAACAAACAGCCAAAAGCCCATAAAGGTTGTGCTCATTGTTTTACCATAAAAAGAATTAGTAAATTCGTTATCTTTTTGATCATATCTAGGTGCCCAAAAGGTTATTTGTGCTTGAGTTCCAGCAGGAGTAGCATCCCAGTTTTTATTAGGTATACTATACAGTATGTCTATTTTTTTCCCAAAGTAAGTTCCTGCGTTATTTATCCTAAAGTAGGCATTTGATAATGCACTACTTTTTTCATAGTAATAAGAAGCAGGTGTTGTGAGGCTGCCACGTGAAACTGTCATATTACTATCATATGAAGTCTCTTCATTAAGTTTGAATTGCACTTGTGTTAAATAGTCAATTTCTTTGGGATTATTAGGATCAACAAATGTAAAATTCTCAGCACCAGTCATCGCTGGACTTACTTTTGTGAGTTCTTGATTTTTCCATTGTTGTGAGGTCACATCCACTGGTTCACCAGGAGCATGATTAGATCCTACTATTGCTTCTGCTTTATCAGAATAGAAAATAGTGAAACTTACTAGCATGCTGACAAATAATAAAAAACGTATCATGGATTGTCTTCTATCAAAATTCATTATTAAAATTCACCTCCTTTCCAATTTATGTAAATATTCTATATAAAATTATTTAAATCTAGTAACTATGTTAGATTCAGATAGATACATAATTTTCTTATGCGTCTAAGATAAAAACTAATTAACATTTTGAAAATACTACTTAAAAAATAGAGTAAACGTCATCATTAATTTATTTAACATCCCTTAATTTTTAACATATATCCTTTAGAACGTATTGTTTTTATCTCGAAATCATTACTTCCATTCAGCTTATTTCGTAAACGAAAGACAGAATTCGCTAGCAAAAAAATATTTTCTTTTGGCTGATTTAACCATATTTTTTCCATCAATTCTTCATATAATAACGTTGTGCCACTATGTTCATACAATAATGAAAATAATAAATATTCTTTTTTAGTTAATGCTTGCTCAACACCATTAACTAAAACAGTTTGATTTTTTTCATTAATTACTTGATTCATAGACTGGTCTTCTGGGTTTATACTTGAACGTTCTAAACGATTAAATGTATTATTAACTAAGTGTGTCAAGTAATGCATTTCATCTTTGGTCATCACAACACCGTTGGCACCAAGAGTGAACAAGATATTTTCTTCATAATCAAGCGGAATGGTTGAAAAAACCCAGACAAATACACTAGGTGATTTTTGACAAAGTAATAACCAATCAATCACCAGATTCATTTGCTCTTTTTTATCCATGGAAAGAATTAAACCATCTATCTGGTTCAATTGATCTTTGTTTTCTACTTTGACTACTCGATATGTTTGCGATTCTAATTGCTGTTCCAGTAATTGATGCTTTGATGAATTAATTTCTAGTATGCCTAAAGTTAACATCGTATTTTATTTCCTCCTATCTGTCACAATAACATTTGGAATATATTCTTAAAAAAGGTTATTAAATTATCTTGGAATATTTAATACCACGAGATATCGTAAAATCCATGATAAATCAATAGTTCAAATAGCTAACTGACGATGAATGACGGCGCAAAAAATTGCTTCAATATATTTTTTTCTTAATAAATAGACGAAATCTTACTACTCTTATCAATAAAGGGTAGTAAGATACCGCTTTCATTTTCACTTGCAAAAGAAAGCGGTAATTTTAATAAATAAAAAAACATATGTTATTTTATTTATTTTCCTTCTTTTCTTCCATCTGTTGAATCACTCGTTGACGACTTTCTACTAATGAATCTGTATAAATATCTAATGTTGTTTGTGTTGATGCATGACCTAATAGTTTACTAACAGATGCAATATCCCCATTTGCTTCAATACAACGCGTCGCGAATGTATGTCGTAAATGATGAAAATGAGTAGAGGGAATACCACACAGTTTTCGAATTTTATGAAAATAGTAGGTCAGTAGACGAGGTTCACTAGGTACTGTCTTATTTGAACAAATAAAGACTCCTGGTGCTTTCTTTTTCCACTTTTTCAGATACTTGTACAGGCTGAACGTCATTGGAACTACTCGTATTGATTGATCTGTTTTGGAACTATCTAAGACAAGTTGTGTTTTTGTTTTTGAACCTATCATTGGTAATCGTTGGTAAGTCTTTTTCACATAAATCATTCGATTATTTAGATCAAGATCTTCCCAACGTAAGGCAGAGATTTCTCCTATCCGTAGTCCTGCATTCAATGCTAACAAGACAGGAAGTCCCTTGTATAAAGGTAATGCTTTGGCCTGTTTTTCTAACTTTTGTTGGTCCATTTTGGATAATGCTTTCACTGTTGGTTTCTTCTTCTTTGGTAAACGAATTTGTTGACAAGGCTGTGTAAGAATCAGTTGTTGCTCATGGGCATCTTTCAACGATTTTTTCATGATCTGATACAATACTTGAATCGTACTCGGTTGTAACGTTTGCTCTTGCCAAGTATCAATAATGGTTTGAATCGTTTGCTTCGTTATTTGGTTTATAGCAGTTGAGCCTATGATAGGATAGATATAGCGAGTTAATTTATACAGATACGTACTATAAGTAGAGGGTTTGGTCGTATATTGTTGTTGGTTTAACCATATTCTTCCCCACTCCTCATACGTAAGGGCACATTCTCCTTGAAGTTGAATAAGGGTTTGATACTTTAATTTGAACTCATACAACCGTTCTTTCACTTCACCATACGTTTTACCGTAGATATACCCATACTTTAATTGACCATTATTTTTACGTCCTTTTTTATAACGTCCCTCCCAACGATTGTCTTTTCTCTTATAAATATTTTCGCCTCTTCTAGACATGTAAATCTTCCTTTCTTTTTGACGGCTTATCTGACGGAGCATACATAAAAGCTGGTTTTATCAATTATTTATAGGAAAAATCAAAAAAATGATAAATAAAAACCTTGTATTTATCATATTTAATTTATATACTTAATTAGTAAATTAGAAATCTATATTGAATTACTTGGTATTAAATATTCCAAGAAATAGAGTATTTTCTTCTATTTTGGACAAAGTACAATAATCGTTTGATTGATACATAATAATAAAGACGTATTGCTTATTTACTGTAGTTTGACTTCAACAGAAGTCAAACTACAGTAAATAAGCAATACGTCTTAAATATATTCTAGTAATTCACTTCTGAATTTACTAAAATTTAGTCTTTTGAGTTCAGGTATCTTTGGAACGAAATTTTGTGGTATAGAATCGAAACTGAATGTTTCAAATTTCTCCTGTTACTTTTGACATATATCAGAAGTAGAAAATATAGATTTTGACACACGAATATACACTAGTATTGGCCGTATCAAAAAGTATTAGTAATTGTAAATATATCGAATATCTGTAAAATAGATAGATTATTTAACAAACTATCTATTTTATAAATACTACTTATTTTAAATTCAATTCCCACTTCTCCTCTAAAACAGGAGAGCCCCAGGAATCATTCTGCTGAGTATCGACTATTCTAAATCCATTCTTTTCGTATAAATGCCGTGCTGAGGTAAGGGTACTGAATGTCCATAAGAATACTTCTTTATAGTGATTATCTCTACAGAATTTAATCGCTTTACTAATAAGAGTATTCCCTGCACCAAGCCCTCTTAACGACGAATCAACAAAAAAGAACCTTAGTTGCGCTACATAATTATTTGTATGGGTAATAGCAATACAACCTAATGGTTGTTCATGATTCTCTAAAATATAAATACGGTCTTTTGTTTTATCGAATTGTTTGACTAATTTTTTTACACCATCTTTTACATAAGATTTCCATTCATTAGTGTTTAGTCCATACTCTCTGTCAAAAAGTGTAATTTGATGGGAAATAATAAAATCTATATCTTCACTCACAAAAGGTCGAATAGTAAAAGAGTTCGCTACTTTAGTTAGATGTTTTTTTATAGTGTCCATTGCTATACAAATTTCCTCACATTCTTGAAATCCCAGAGGTGCAAGCATTGTATTAATTTGATTGTTTGATTTATTAATAAGCTCAAGCATGATCTCTTTGCCTTTTTGAGTTAAAGAGATAAACCATGTTCGGTTATCTTCAGAAGATAATTGCTTGGTTACCACCCCATTTTTACTGAATTTAGTAATAATTCGACTCATATAACTTTTATCTATAGATAATCGATGAGATAAGGTATTAGCTGTAGAAATACCTAATTCATAAATTTCAAATAGAATTCTGGCTTCTGTTAAGGAATAATCAGACTCTAATATATTCTGATCTATTAATCCCATAATATTCGTATAAAACCTATTGAAACTCCTAATATCGCTTGTTATTTGGTTCATGTAAATCTTCCCTCCTTATTTTTAGTTGATAAAATCAACTATTTTCATATTAAATAATATGATTAATATTGTCAACTGAAAAAACATATAATATGTCAATTTATTTTTTGTATATTTCTACTATGTTTGACGGAAGTTATTTGAAATAAAAAATAAGCTGATTTATAAATTTTAGATTATTTTTTATAGAGAATACTGATAATTAGTTTCAACTGAAAAGAGACCAAAAACGATTTAAATACTGTCTCTTTTTTAAACTATACAATCCTCTTTATTTTTGCACTTATTTATCACGTAAAAAATAATTTTACTGAAATCGCGTAAATACTCTTACTGTATTTTATTAAAGGTAATCAAGTCAAATTTATTTTTAAAATTGAGCTTAATTATTTATGGGCATCTATTTCTTAATAGTAATAAAAATAGATAAAAGAAACATCGAAAGCTACCAAATAATTAAAGCAAGTAGTATAAATTGAAAAATGAATTATATATATTTAAGACAATTAAAAATTCATAATTGCGACTAATCCGTATTGACCTTAAAGAGCTTGGGACGTAAGTCCCAAGAACCAGAAAATAGAAGACCGAAAATCGTAAAACATGATTTTCGGTCTTCTATTCTTTAGATTATTGGAAGAATCCTCCTTATTTTCTAGCTTACTTAGCCTATATTTCCTTAAATTTACTGCCATTAACGAGAAGCCAATTTCATTGTGCGTCTGCTGTTTCCCTCGAACAGAGAAACGAGTGAAGCCTAAACAAGCCTTCAAATGTCCGAAAGCAGGTTCAACGTCAATTTTTCGTTGGCGATAGAGTTTACCTGTTTCTTCTTCTGAAAGTAGCTGTTGAATCGTTGCTTTAAAGTATTCCCAATTCATATTCTTTTGAATCTCACGATTCTTGTCACTCTTGGCTTTTGTACATTGACTTCGAACAGGACAATTCGAGCAGTCTTCACATTCATACCGTTTTAAATACCGTTTAAAGCCATACTTATCTGTACGAATAGAATAATTCCGAAAATTCATTTTCCGTCCGTTTGGACAAAGAAACGTATCCTCTAATTCTTGGTACGGCCAGTTTGCGGTAAGGAACGGATTTTGTTTAAACTTTTTCTTCTGTTCTTTATGATACATGGCATAAGTGATGAGTGGTGTTCTCTCGTGATCCTCTAAAACCGCTTGATAGTTTTCCTCTCCACCATAGCCAGCATCTGCGACAATATAGTTTGGCAGTTCAAAGAAACGCTCCTTTAAAGTGGTCAAAAAAGGGCGTAATGTTCGTGTATCTGTTGGATTTGAGAAAAGATCGTAGCCTAAAATGTACTGGCTGTTTGTGGCGATTTGAAGATTATAGCCTGCTTTCAACTGACCATTTTTCATGTAATCGTCTTTCATGCGCATAAACGTGGCATCTAGATCCGTTCTAGAGTAACTGTTTCGTTGTCCTAAAATCTGTCTATGTTTTTGATAAGCGAGTTTTCGCTCTTTAAAGTCCTGGAAAAGTTTCCTTAATTTTTTAGGCACTTTTCGTTTAGAACGGATTGATTTGCGGACTCTCGCTCAATTTCTGGAATAATTTGATTTTTTAACAATTCATCATAAAGAAAAGTTGATTTTTCAGTAAGCTGTTTATCAAAGTTATCAATCGATTTTCTCCAAACAAAGGTGTATTTATTGGCGTTGGCTTCAATCTTTGTGCCATCGATAAAAATGGCTTCTTCATCGATTAATTGTTCCTTGACTAATTGGCTACGGAACTGGACGAAGCACTCCCGAAGGAGTGTGTTCATTAGAGGGTTCACCCGAAAACGATTAATGGTTCGATAGCTAGGTTGGTAACTTTGAGTGAGCCACATCATGCGAATACTGTCTTTCGTTAACGCTTCAATCTTACGACCAGAAAACACAGATTGCGTGTAAGCACACAAAATCATTTTCATCATCATTTTCGGATGATAAGAAGCAGGCCCCATTTGATGGTGGAAAGAGAGAAAACGTTCCTCCGGAATACTTTCAACTAATTGATCTATGGCAAACGCACTATCATTTTTTTCTAACTGGAAACTAAAATCTAGAGGAAGAACGACTTGATTTGTGGTATAATTTTTAAACATAAGAACACCTCGCTGACTTATTTGTTTAGTCACTTTTATTTTAGCAAAGGTGTTCTTATTTTTGTACAACAAAATAATCCAGATGCCAATCAAGTTGACTGGTATCTGGATTTTTCATTAGAACTTATGTCCCAAGCTCATTAAATTCATTCGAAAATGATTCACTAACAGTACACTAATAAAATTAGATACCTGAATAGTATTAATCAGCCATATCATCTTCAATTCCATGTTTATCCATATAATCCTTTTTGAATTGCATATATTCACTATGTGCCTCTTCAATTTTTCTTCTAGATATTGTTTCCCATTCTTTTTTTAACTGGTCATTATGACTTTGATAATCATTTGTGTCTGGATTTATATCCATTTCTCCAGCAAACCCTACAAAATCTTCTAAAGTATGAACAATTCCATGTTCTCCTGCGTAGCATAATTCATAGTCTGCATACGTAAAACCTATACCTGTGCCATTAAAATCATCAAAAGATTCACTTTCTCTGAATATTTTTACGAGATCCATTCCTTCCTCATAAAATACTTCTAATAATACATGCTTTATTCTAGTTTCCAAAAGAAAAACCTCTTTCACTTTAGTATTTGTGTCCTTTAAACACATCTTTTAGTTTTATTTTATCGGGACCGTCTTTTTCATAGGTTCCTCGGATTCGATCTCTATTATTTCCTGTCCCTTTTCCTCGGATATCAAATGCTCGTTCTCCTTTGCGATCACCTTTTAATGCGTGATCGTTCAAACCTGTTTTATCACCTTTAGATAATTTGTCCAACGCTTCATCTAGGGCTTTCTTTTGCTCTGGAGAAAGTTTTTTAATTTTTCTTTGTACATCTTTGGGTATTTCAATATCTACTTCATCTACATTGGAATCGCTGAATGATACAGAGGGGGCATCATTTAGGAGAGTTAGGATTCCAGTAGATACTATTATCGTCCCTATCCCTTTTACTACGTTTTTTATGTTCGCAGCACCACCAATACCAGGTAAGGCAATTGTCGGATCAACAATTCCTTTTTTTACGACCATTGCAGTATAACTGCTTTTCGGCAACGAATCTCCATGCAATTCTAAAATTGAATAAAGCTCAGAATTATTTTTTGGATTGAGTATCTTTCCATTTTTTAGAATGATCCAATCTACTTTATTCCCATTTGTCACACGCCGTATTTCATACCCGTCTAGTTTGGCAATTGCGTCCTTAATACTCTTATTTTTTATGGCTTCTAATTGCTTTTCTCTGCTTTCCCAACGTTTATTAATAGATTTCGCCCAATTCATATCTAATTTACTGATGTTGAAAGTACCTGAAGACGCATTCCATGCTTTGCATCCATTGACTTGAGCTAAACTACGAGAAAACTCTTGCTGACTTGCTTCATATTCAGCAAAAAAACTACTGGAACGAGCATTATAAGCGTGGAACTTTTCAAGTTTTTCTCTTTTTTTAGAAATAGAATCACAAGCGTTCATATATCGACGTTCTAAACTTGGTTGGAAGTTTTTCGAGACCTGCATCTGGTGTTCTAAATTTCTTTTAAGCTGTTCCAGTTGCTCAATCTGACTTTGGATTTGATCTTCGTCAGTATCGATACCCGAGACAGAGCTTTGGTATTCAGTGACTAAACGTTTGTGCGCTTGCTGCATTGCTTCACCTGTCATAAGCGCTGATCGACAAAGAGGTGTATAAACCACACTAAAATAGCTTTTAGCAGAATCATAGGCTTTACCAGATAAAGGAGCAGACAAGAAATGAGAAATACTGTCTTGTAGTTGTGCAACTGCTTGATTTGCTTCATTACTCATACGTGCAACTTCTGCTGCCTGTCTTTGCATCTCTCCTACATAGAATTTTAAACCCATCCCTCAATCCTCCTCGTTTTTCAGTAAAGCTTTTCGCTGCAATTGCTCTTCATTTTTTTCTAGTTGTTGTTGTGCTCTTTTTGATTGAAAAAAACTATCTTCCCCTTTATCCTGAAAAAATCTACGATCTTCTGGATCACTGGTTGCAATAAGTTCTGCATAAATCCGTTGTTCTTGTTGATTCAAATAGAAAAAATCTTCTCTTTGCTTCTCACGGACTTCAGTTCTTGTTTGACCGAATCTTGTTCATTTTGAATCTTTGATAGCTGTGCTTTGTAATCTGATTCAATCATTTAAACCACCTACTCATAGGAGACGTATTTAGTTGAAATTTTTGTGCAGCCTGTTGATCAATTTCCGAAAAATCTTTAGCAACTGAATGGATTTTACTTCCTGCTGTTACTATACTTGTAGACAACTGCTACAACCTTTGTCCATACGTAGTTGCTGATTCCATGGCGATAGCGTTTCCATAAATGTTCGTTCTAGAAGCTGTATTAGTTAAACTAGTAACTCTGTTCAGTGCACTAGCAGATTTACTAAATGAAGCAGATACGCCTCCTGCTACTGAAAGACTACTTTTTACTCCCATATAAATCCCCCACCTTTTATTTAGTAGTAAAAGTATAACAAAATGAGAACTTATAAACAATTCTATCTATACCATAAAGGAGATTTTCAACACTGAAGCTTCCACCTCCGCACACGTAGAGAACATATGATTCTATTATGACATTAATTAAAAAAACTGAGCTCAGCTAAAACCTGCTGCTCTCAGTTTATCGTTTATTATTTCATTATTGTCTTTCATTTTGTCGTGCAAGATAGGTTTCCAAATATTCACTTAATAGTTTATATCCTTCCATCTTTTGTTCCACTTCTTTCGGGCAATAAATCCACTTACCCATAACTTTTCGTTTCTTAGATAATACCTCTATTTCTTCTAAAAAATCATTCAACTCATTGATCAGTCGTTGCGTGCTTAATTCATTGCCTAATAAAATATCTTTCTTCTCTCGTTCATATACAGAAGCCCAGAGATAGGGGAGTACTTCAATTTGTCGGATATTCGCATAAAAGTTATCCTTTGGCATCATCCCTTTATGTCCTGACCCACGTCCTTGTTGGAAAAAGGAATGGATAGCCCACTCTAATTTTTTCAAACGACGTAAAGAGGGACCATTTGGGTCTTGGGAATTCGCACTATCTTGATTATACCCTTCTTCTATTGACCAAGAACTTTTAGCCCCAGTATGTTGTGGATGTTTTTCTGAAACACGATCAAGCATTTCTTCGATTGCTAACGTCACTGTCGGTCTCTCCTCGCCAACTTCTGCTACAGCTTTGGCGGGTCGATTTGCTTGTAGAAACGTCTCTTTGGTCGGGAAGCTTCTAGTTGCTTGTGCAGTAGCCGTTTGCTGGGATGTTTCTGCGCGTATTGCTGGTGCAGGAGGTGGTCCTATCATTTTATTGCTTGTTCTTGTCGCAGGGTCTTGCTGAGCTGTTTTGATTGGTTCCGTTTTTACTGCTGGTGTTGCTTTTGACGTTTGACGCATTTTTTGTTCTAACTCAGCGATTTTTTGATGTGCTTTGATTAATTGAACATCTACTTTGCCAACGGTTTGCGTTAATTTCTTTATTTCTGTTGCATTTGACTTTAACTGTTCTTGATCTTTTTGATGTTGTTCTGCTAGCCTTTTTGCTGAATCGCTTTTAGTCAGTTTTACTTTAGGCACTTTTTTCTTTTCATTTTTGACTATTGTAAGTTCTGTTTCAACAGCTTGTAACTTCATAGTCAATTGATCGATCACTTGGGTTAATTTAAGGGTTTCTGTGGTTGTTTTTTGTAATTGCCCATGATCTTTTTCAATTCTTGCTAGTGCTTCAGAATCTGGTTTCGCTTGTATAACGGTTGACTCTACAGCATTCAATTTCCCATTGATTTGCTGTAATTGGTGTGCGATAGTCGTAACTTCTTCATTGGTTGTCGCAACTTTCTCTGCAAGCTTTGCTTGTTCACTAATTGCTTTTTTAGCGGTAGAGAAGGTTAGTTTTGGTCTTTGTACTTGTTTATTTTTTTCGATTGTTTTCCTTAGTTCGGTGACTTGCTCATCCGAGTGAGTCAGTTTTTGTGTTAGCAAATCGATTCGCTGTACTGCTTCATCTAACCGACTTTCAACAGTTGGACCGGATTCTTCACTCGAATCAAATGTAATTTTGAATTTCGGTGGTGCTTTTGGCTTTGGCTGTTTTTCTAATTTATCCGTTATAAGCGTTTTAAAGGTTGCGAACTCTTCCGCTAATTGCCTTATTTTTTCGTCAGTCATTCTTAGCTGTTTAGCATTTTTTGATTCTAATGCTTCTTTAGCAGCAATTTTACTTTGTACTACTTTAACTACGGGCGGTGTTCTCTTCTCTTTAACAGTTTGAACTTCTTTGTAAAGATCATTTAAATTTTCACTAAATTGATTCATCATTTCGCTTAAAAGCAAGACTTCACTATTCGTTTCTTGTAATCCTTTTACCATTTCAAGCGGAACGTCTTCAGCAAAACTAGACAGATGCTCTAGAGGGCTTTCAGGAACTTCTAAACTGCTGATCCAAGTGCGTAAGTCGCTGATCTGTAATTTGCTTAATGGATGAGCCAAAGCTAATAGCAATGTAATGTAAACAGCTTTTTGTGTCACGCGAACATATAGATTTTTTACTACACAGTCTTCAAATTCATGATTGAATTCATTTGGTAGGTCCGATAGAAGTACTTCAAATTGCTCTGGCTGTTCATAATCTTCTGATACTTCGAATTTTCTTATAAGATAGACAGAATATTGGCTCAGAACATCCTCTGAATACAGCTCTTCTCCTAATCGATTTGCTTCCATTTCTTTTCTTAAAAAAACTTTTTTGCTTCCTGTTGTACTCTTTGTAAGATTCACCTTTTCCATATGTACTAACGGCCCCTTTTTTTACTTGTACCTTACTTTTTTATTTAAAAACACCATTTTTATAATTCTATGTTTATTACACTCTTTTTTACAATCATTTTTAATTTTAACCTAAAAACAACTAGATTTGTTTTCATAAAATGCGATAATGTTGTAAAAAAATGAGAATAATTGAGGTTTCACTCTATTTTATATGATTTATTTAAAGTGATTATCTGTTTTAAAAAAAAGATAAGATAAAACTAAGAAATAGTCCTATCTTATCTTTGATAATCCACTCTTTATAAATCGATTTTCCCCCTTCAATTGCTTGTCTATTTATCGATCTAAGATGATCCACCTAATTACCATACAACTATTTACGATCAATATAAAATGTTGATGTTATTCTAAAAATCAAAATCGTCCTCACAATCGTAATAAAAGCATCTTTAAAAACATCTAGTCTTGATTTTGACATATTCTCATTACCTCATTTTACGTTCTTATAAAACAGATCCAATGATCATGCCCCGCCTAAAGATGGAGAGAAAATCAGCCTAAAGGTGGATTCAGTGGCTAAAGATTCTTGCTATACTTTATTCATAGAGAACGAGAGAAAAACTGGAGGTTTTTAGAATGGAACAACGCTCAATGCTACTGAATATATTAATGGTAATCGGATTTTTCTTTATAGGAAGTATTATTTTAAGTATCATACTAGGACTTTTAGGTGGTTTATTGTGGCTAGCAATCAAGATCTTGATTCCTGTGGCTATCGCTGTATGGTTAGTTCGTATGATTTCAGGTCCATCAAATTCCCGTAGATATTATTAAGAGATCACTAAAAAAGATGAGCCTGGGACATAACTAAAAAGGGTATGTTTCAGGCTATTAGTAACCGAATAAACGGTGGGTGCAGAAGCAACTCCTTCGGAAATAAGCCGAAATTGCTGTAAAACACAACAAGGAACAAGTTGATGTTGCACAGTACCTACTTGGTCACAAAAAATTGAAGAGCAATTTTCGTAAATTCCTTCTTATTTCTCGGAGTAAAACACTTCTGTTCCAATCTCACTTTTTTTAGTTTTTTTCTTTTCCCAATCTTGCCTAGCTATTTTCTTTTGCAGTGTACATTTTCTCTTGGTAGTGCACTAGTTGCTGTTTTTTTATTTCTTCAATAGCGTTTACAGCGTATGCAACGCCCATGTGATAATCCTTATGGACTTGTTTGGAAACAGTTAAAAGATTACTTTCATGATCACTTCCTCCTGCGGATACAAAGACTAAGTGATGAATCTCCACTTGATGATCACTAGCTGGAATTCTGACACCAAAACGATTGGTAACTGCTAAATCTTCTCCAGTGACTCTGCAATAAAAACGATCTCTACTAGCTATTCTATGTGGTAACGTTGACATTCCTCGTTTAAAAAAAGTCGCTTTGCCATAGTTTCGGCTACAGCGATCCGAACAAAATGATCTTCTGCGGCCTTCCAAAGGGTGATTACACCATTTACATAATCGGTTATCTTCCCTAAAATCAATCGTTTCAAAGCCCAATGTTTCGCCAAATGCTTTTTCGTATTCATAAAGACTTAGCCAACGTCGTTTATATGTATCTGTTTTTTCTTCCAAACGTAATTGGCTTCCGTTCGCTTTGTAAACATATTTATCTGGAATTTCTTCCACTAATTCTTGAATTTCCTGTTTTCTGTCCGTTGAAAAAGCTAAAAAGTCGTTCGTCGCTAATTCACCCACACCGAATTGCCCGACTTTTTTACATTTAAAACAAATATAGAATTGCGGTAGCTCGGCAGACTCTTCCGAAAAAAGTAATTCTACTTTTCTTGAACAGTTTGGACAATAAGCCTTTGGTAGTTTAAAGCGATGATAGTTCATACTGTCATTCCTTCGTATTTTTTTCTATTATAGCGTATTTTTACAATTAACCGAATATAAAAAATAGAGGACGATCCCTAAAGATCAGCCTCTACTTTTTTTTGATTCAATTCAGAATCGTTTATTCACCTAATTTATCCGTTTTTTTGACAATTTTTTTAATTTCATGAATGGCTTTCTTTTGTTCCAAGTAGCTCTTCACTTTATTTTCATCGCCATCGATTTTACCTAAAGTTGAATCTAATTTATCGATTTCAGTATTGATTTGGTAAACCAATGAATCTTGATCATCGATCCAGTTTTCAGCATTTTCTACTGCTTTATCAAGAGCTTTTTGCTCTTCTTTTTCGATCTTATTTTCTTTGCGGATAATTGATTTTATTTCATGTAACGCTTTTTCTTGTTCATAAAAATGTTTGATTTTGCTATCTGTATCTTCCATTTTTCCAAGAGTCACGTCTAACTTATCCATTTCTTTACCGATTTTTTCTACTAATTTTACTTCTTTTTCTGCATAATTTGTCATTATTTGTTCCTCCTCGTTTTATCTAAATGCGTAAACAATCTGCGTGATACCAAAAAGCATAAAATAAAATCCAACTAGAAAACTTAATGTTAATGCTGAAGATAAAGGATTCATTAATAACATGATTCCTAGAATAATCCCCAAAACATCAACGACTAAAGTAAACCAGAAATAGCCAGTACTGACTGATTTCGCTAAATCTAAAGCGAAAAGTCCAAAAACAGAGTCTAGGATAAACCAAATCGCAAAAATAAAGGGTAATGCTGCAACACCGATATTTAAGTTAAATAGGAAATATACCCCGATAATAATATCGATGACCCCTAAAATAATTGGCGCATAGGCTTTATATCCTGTTAGTTCCTTCATTCTATTTCGTACTAATATTTCAAAAATCCCTTTCACAATTGCGAATACTGCAAAAACCATCACAATTGCAATTAAGTTTCCTGCTGGGTCTTGGAAAGATAGTAACGCTGTTAAAACAAATAGAATCCCTAGAATCAAAGAACCCCAGTCAATACCCTTCCTGCTTGTTTCATTCATAATGTCTCGCTCCTTTTTAATTCTTTCTACAATTTTATGGTACTCCTAAAAAAAGGCTAGGTCAAAATAAAAGGTCTGAAAAATAACAAAAAAATCTGTTTCTGTAAATTTTCCTTAAATTAATTTCATATATTAAATGCAAGAAAAAAATTAGTTTACAATAGAGCGCTATATTGTTTTACAACATAGTGTATGAATGGTATAGTGTATGACAATACACCATTCATACGGAGGGGCTTGTTTGGACACTACTCAGATGTTAAAAGGATTACTCGAAGGATGTATTTTAAAAATCATTCAAAAAAAAACAGTCTATGGCTATGAAATGATTACTTTATTGTCTGAATATGGTTTAAATATGGTCAGTGAAGGCAGCATCTATCCCGTCCTGCTCAAACTTCAAAAATTAGAATTGATCTCCGGTGAAATGCGCCCATCTTCAGAAGGACCAAAACGGAAATACTACTCTTTGACGCCAGCAGGCAAAGCCTACTTACAGCAATTTGAAAAACAATGGGTCATAATCTCCACAGGCGTAAACAATATTATCGAATAAGAAAATGAGGGCTGTAATGAATACAGAAGAATTAGTCGAACAAAATAATCAACTAAGAAAACAATTGAATCCAGAAAATAAAACATACTACGAAGAGATTTTAGTTTATATTCGCGTAAACATAAACAAGAAGGAAAAACAAACAGAAGAACTTCTCTTAGAAATGTTACAAGATATTCTCGATGCCCAAAAAAACGGTACTTCAGCACAAGTATTTTTTGGTAAAAATCCGAAAGAAATCAGCGATGCCATTTTAGCAGAATTACCAAATAATTCAAGCAAAGATTTAATAAAATTTGTCATGATGGTCTTTATTTTGCTACTTCAATTCAATCTATTTACGCTTCTTTTGGAACCTGTAATAGCCGTCAGTCTCTTTAAAACAGGTCTGCCGATTTTATTGTTAGCCTTAGCAATCGTTTTTATACTTGCATCTGTAAAATACAGTCTCTTCTCAAAAAAAGTAAGTTATTCTTTTGCCTTGTCAGCATTTATGTGCTGGTTAGCAACGTTCTTAGTACCAATAATCGATAATAAGATGAACGGGATAGGAAAAACAGTGATTCTTTCTCACCAATTATTTGCGTTGATTTTACTGCTTTTATCTGGCATTATTTTAGTCGGTTATTACTTAGAAAAAAGTAGCTCTTTAGAGACTATCCCTACTGTCATTCTTGCAGTTTTAGCATTCACTATTTTCATAGGTTTAGTCAATCCAGCTACATTATCTCTTGCTAGCAAAATGCTTTTTTCAACCCTATTATTGCTGATAATGTTTGTACTTCCTTCTATTCAATTTTATAGACAAGAAAAAAAGAATTAATTCTATTTATACTAAAAATACAGGGGTGTGATACAAAAGTAAAAATCACTTTTGTATCACACCCTAAATGCGAATAAACGGTAGGAGCAGAAGCAATCCCTTCTTATTTCTTTGGATTAAACCCTTCTGTCCCCGCCTCCTATATTCTTTATTTTTTTTTACCTAAGGTTTTAAATGCTCGTTTGATGACATCAAAGAATCCTAATGATTGTACCATATGATCTGGTGCAACATATTCTTGCATTTCTCTAAGTACTTTTTTAGGTTGCTTAGAAGAAAAGGTAAAGGTTCCATTTTTCTTTGTTTGAATCGCATAACGCGGAATCCATTTCCCTTTAAACATCACAGAAGCAATCACGTAATCAACTTCTTCCCACGGAATTTGAACAAATTTACGGCTATCACGAGAATTATAAAATTCAAAACCTTTGTCGCCGATCATAATTTTCCCATAATCCGTAAGACCCGTAAAGGCGGTGGCATCCGTTATGAAATCTACTTTCGTATTCAGTGATTGAACCATTTTAATTGCCCCATTTCCCTTGTAATCTATCCTTTTTATTATACGTGTTACCAAAGAATTAAGCTATGTAAAAGAACTTAGGACAAAACTAAGAAATCGTTTTGCCCTAAGAGTAGACTCGAAGTAAAATTCAGGTTAAATTATAGTAATCCAATAACGTGACCAAGCACACCGACTACGAATAAACCAAGAATGATAACGATTGGTGAAACTTTTTTCTTTAATAACCACATACAGAAGAATGTTAATAGTAAAGCTGCTAACCCAGGAATCAATTGATCTAAGTTATCCTGTAGAGTCGTTACTTTCATTGCTGAAAGTGCTTTACCTGAGCCAACTTCTTCAAATGCTTTTTGAAGTCCTGAACCATCGATTGGTAGTTTATCCCATTCTACATAAGCACCTTTATCCAATTTAACCGTAGAAACAATTGGAAGGAACTTGATGGACACCCATCGCTGTACCAGAGCTGCCAATACGAACATCCCTAAAATCGAAGCACCTTTCGTTATGTCTTGTAATAATCCACCTGAAAGGTCTTCTGTGATTTTAGAACCCGCTTTATAGCCAAATTCTTGTGTATACCACATAAATGACCAACGGATTAAATTCCATGCTACGAAGAAAATAATTGGGCCTAAGATATTTCCGCTAATCGCTAATGAAGCACCAAGCGCACCTAACATCGGACGAACAGTAAACCAAAACACTGGATCACCAACACCAGCCAAAGGTCCCATCATTCCAACTTTAACCCCTTGAATTGCTACATCATCAACGGGAGCGCCATTGGCACGTTCTTCTTCCAACGCTAATGTTACACCAAGAATTGGCGAAGCAATATATGGGTGAGTGTTAAAGAACTCTAAATGACGTTTTAATGCTGATGCACGATCTTCTTTTGTTTTATATAATTTTTTGATTGCTGGGATCATTGAAAATGCCCATCCACCATTTTGCATACGTTCATAGTTCCAAGAGCCCTGAATAAATGTAGAGCGCCATGCAACGGCTAAACGATCTTTTTTGGATAATTCAATTTTTTCTGCCATGTCTCTTCTCTCCTCCTTCAGTTTAATAGTCGTTTAAGATATCGCCAAGCGGATCACCAGTGTTGTTTCCGCCACCGCCACCATTTGAAGAACCGCCCATTTTAGAAAGGTTCAAATAGATCAATGCTAAGGCAACACCTAAAGCACCCAGTGCGATCAATGTTAATTGAGAAATTGCTGCTACAACGAAGCCAATGATAAAGAATGGCCATACTTCTTTGGTTGCCATCATGTTGATTACTAATGCGTACCCCACAGCTACGACCATACCACCACCGATTGCCATTCCTTCAGTCAACCATGCTGGCATTGATTCCAATGCAGATTGAACCGTTTCTGCTGGAATGAATAACAATGCTGCTGCTGGAATTGCAATGCGGATACCTTGCATACATACTGCTAAAATGTGCAACATTTCGATTTTTCTAACATCACCCTTTTCAGCTGCAGCATCCATCATGTGCACGATTGGTACAGCAAGTGTACGAACGATCATTGTTAAGAAAAGACCTGCTACTGCAAGTGGCACAGCAATCGCGATTGCTGATGGAACACCTTTAACACCTTGTCCGCCTAAAACTAAAATAATTGCTGATGCAACAGATGCCAATGCCGCATCCGGTGCTACTGCGGCTCCGATGTTCGCCCAACCAAGTGCGATCATTTGTAATGTTCCGCCAAGAACGATCCCAGCTTCCAAGTTACCAGTTACTAAACCGATCAAGGTACATGCCACTAACGGTTGGTGAAATTGGAATTCATCAAGAATTCCTTCCATACCAGCTAGAAAGGCAACTAAAATTACTAAAATAATTGTTATAATAGACATGATAAGCCTCCTATTTTCATTTGAATTTTTGGATTATTTTGAGTGTGCTTGTGCTAACTCATGTTTCGCTTTTTTAAGGATTTCATCCATATTCGCGCTAGAATCATTTGGAACTTTACGGACGTCAAATTTAACACCTAACTCTTCTAATTTCTCAAAAGCTTCAACGTCTTCTTGTCCCATTGACAATACTTTACTTACAACTACTTTCCCGACTGAATGCGCCATAGAACCAACGTTTACTTCTTTGACATCTACGCCTGCCTCGACTACTTTGACTACATCTTCAGGATTTTCAAACAATAGTAATGCTTTGGTATTCCCAAAACGTGGATCTTTTGAAATTTCAATCATTTTACTAATTGGAATAACGTTCGCTTTTACGCCGGGAGGAGCCGCTTGTTCAATCAATTTTTTGCGAAGATCATCTTTAGAAACTGCATCCGATACAACGATGATTCGATTTGGTAAAACTGATTTTGTCCAAGCTGTCGCCACTTGACCATGCAATAAACGAGAATCGACACGTGCCAAAACGAATTTGATTTTACCGTCACCAACAACTGTTCCTTCTGGTAATGCTCCTTTTGGTTGTGCGTCTTCTACAACAGCTTTTGGTGCTTCAGCAGGTTCTAGCTCTTCTGGTTTGATTCTTACGCCTTCTTTAGCTGTTTCAAGAATATGTGTTGCGATTTCTTGAGCAGAATTCATTGAGAAACGAGAAGCATACGCTTCAATCAACATTGGTAAGTTCAATCCGCTAACAATCGCCCATTTGTCTTTATGCTCTTCAAACAAACTATTCGCTTGGTTAAACGGTGTTCCTCCCCATAAATCGACTAAGAACAATACTTCGTCTTCTTCATCAAACGTTGCAATTGCTGCTTTTAATTTGGCTTTTAAATCGTCTGGGCCTTCGCTAGGCATCAATACAACTGCTTGTACTTTTTCCTGTTCACCAAAAATCATGGAACCGGATTGTAAAATGCCTTGAGCAAACTCCCCATGGCTAGCAATAATAATTCCTACCATAATTTGATACCTCCTATATTTTTTTCAACTACTTATCACTAAATCAACAACTGATGAAAACACCGACTAAAAATAAAAAATAGAAAAAATGCGTTACTCGGTTTGTGTTTTCAATTACTTCTTGCGATCTGTCAGATGATTTTTGAACATTCCTATTCCTCAACGATCACTCCTTATATTGATTTTGATCGATTGGATCACTCCTTCCAATTCTATGCATATGATACGACTAGTAACATCGAGTCAGTCGTGCCATTTATATAGAATCTGAAAAAAGACTCACACTAACTGTTCTTTTTTCAGCAATTCCATCAAATCTATTTTGTTGTCTGCAACTACTTTCCGAATCTCCAACGTAATACCTTGATCATGTAAATACTGGAATGCAGCGATATCCTCTTTGTTAACCGCAACAGCATTGGTAATCATACGCTTGCCACTGGTAAAACTCATTCCGCCAATATTGACAGAGTTGAATACGACATGACCTTCTACCACACGTTTTACGTCTTCTGGATTTGTGAACAACAACATTACCTTTAAGCTATCAAAACGGTCATCTGAAAAAATATTGATCATCTTTTCAACAGTAATGACATTTACTTTTACACCAGGCGGCGCTGCTTGTACAAGCAATGCTTTTCTTAGTGTATCATGTGCAACTGCATCACTAATGACTATGATCCGGTTTACATTGGTACTTTTGGTCCAAACGGTCGCAACCTGTCCATGGATTAAACGATCGTCGATTCGCACTAAACGAATATCCATCATGTTTGTTGTTCTCCTTCTCAAGGTTACTCTAATCTGCAAATTCTTGATTCATTATTACTAAAATACTATGTCTAGTCATTTATTGCCAAAATAAAGACTAAAAGAATTCGCCAAATCATTACAAGTGGATTGCTTGAATAATAGACAAATTTTATCCACTGTCTTATTTAAAGCAATTTCCATGCCAAAAATAGTGTATTAGCAAAATAAAGAGAAAACTAAGGCTTTTTTTAAGAGAATACACAAAGAAGATACACTAAAACAGTGTATCTTCTTTGTGTATCGATTCTAGTGTATCATCTGTATTTTGAGCTTGATTCAACTGTGTATTTTTGATCAACTGAATAATATAATAAATTTCTTCCACTGGTAACTCAATTTTAAATAGTTGCTTTAGATAAACGGCTGCTTCTATTACGATTTCATAGCTAGGTTCGCTTGTGACCTGTGTTCGTTCTTCTTCGGTCAGCGTCAATGTATCATGCTGTAGCACTCTTTCTAACATACCGGCTAAATGCATGACTAAATTTACATAGAACGTATAATCCAATTGTAGATTCAGCTTAGTTCGGATGATGTCAACAAATCCCCATAACGGATCAATTACTTTTCTGGGATTGATAAAGGTAAAGCTTTCCTCCATGTACTCAACACAGATTTTTTTAGCCATTGGCTCATCCATTTCTTGTGTTTCTACATAAATATCACTATCCATCAATAGCTGATTGATCACAGACTCCGCTTCACCAGAGAAAAAGGTTTCCATCGGAATAAATGGTGCTGCAATTTTAGGATCTGTAATACCCGTTGTCGCAATAACACGATACTCTTCTTGAATGGCAACAAGTTGCTCTTTCATATCGACAATGGACAAGGGGAATACTTCTAATTCTAAAGCTAATTGGGATGGGACAGCAGCTTCGATCATTTCTTTCATCCGCTTAGCAGTTCCTTCCCCAGAAGCACAGATTGCGATGATCACTCTTTTTTTCCACGTCTCCAAAGAATCCATTTCTCTCTCTTGATGAATTTTGGCGTATCCTTGAAAGTTTTTCAGTGACTCATATAATGTCTCCAACTGTGTATCGATCAATGTCGTTTTTCTCGCTGTCTCTAAAACGATTGGTGTTGTGACCATATCAACTGTTCGAACTTCGATTCCTGTCTGCCGCGTGATTTCATCTGAAAACGTAGCTAAAGAACCCATATCTACCAAAAGAATCACACCACTGTCTTCATTGACTTCTTTGACTACATTCACGATTTGGTGCAAAGCTTCTTTCGGTTGCATTTCTAACGGCATATCGACCGCTCTTAAATTATCAACATTCAACAATTGGGATACCACTTGCACCATGCTTGTTGCTGTACTTTTTCCGTGGGCAGCAACGACAATACCAATCCGTCCTGCATCTTTATTTTCTCTTAGTGAAATGAGTAATACCGCCAGATAATAGGTTTCAAATTCAGGTATTTTCATTTGATAATTGATTTCAATAATACGTTTTATTTCTTGTGCTGTCTCAAATTCTACCGGATAATCCAACACCATATTTTTGATATTCTCATTTAATTTGTGTTGGCGCTCTTCACCATTTTGAATTCGTTTTAAGAATGAACTAATGTGCAAGCTCATGGCATAAATAAAATTTGATTGGAAATTATAGTTTAGTTTTTGTTTAGCAAAAGTATAGATTTCTTTGGTGACATCGATTATACGCTGATCGACGATTTCTGCTAACTTGTTTTCAGTATCAAATGTAAAACCATGATCTTTATAGAAAGATTTTAAATGTACATTGATATCTGTTGTAATAAAATTGTTGATCACTTCTTGTTCTAATCCATCAGCTTTTAATAAAGCTGCTTTATCGCCAATAATTTCATATAAATTATAGGGTAATTCATATGAATCTGATTGTATCGTTACTAAAGGTTCATTGGGTGTAACGATCATTTGCGGTTCCAAATATTTTGATAGTTCCGCCAATGCTTCACGATTGCTCGCTAGCTGCATCATCCCTTCTTTGATGCTATCGGTCAATTCATCGATCGTGATTGTCAATTCATCTTGGTCGATATGATTTAAAAAGCCTCTAGCTGTCACTAACTGAACATTGGATTTCAATTGTCCTACATTTCCATAAGAAACACTACCGATCAAAGCTTTCACTACATCTTCTGATAACGAAATTTTTTTCTGAATACGTGAAGCTTCCATTGAGATCATCACTCTAAGAAGATCAATTTTTTCTTTTGCAGGGCGATCAATAAAATTAGGTAACTGAATGATGATCGGAATTCTGCGGACAAACGTATTTAGTAAAGAAGAGGTTGGGTTTTCAGTTGTTGCACAAATAATCCTCACATCTGCTTGACGATTTTTAACGGTTTCCCCCAATCTTGAATACGTTCCATGATCCATAAAATAAAAGACCATTTCTTGTCCTTCTGGTGGTAAACGGTGAACCTCATCAAGAAATAGAATGCTTCCATCTGCTTCATGAATGATTCCTTCTTTGGCTTTCGTTGCGCCTGTAAATGCGCCTTCTGCATAGCCAAAAAGATGCGACATCAATAATTCCGGATTGTGAGCATAATCAGCGCAGTTAAAAACAACTAATTTTTTATCTGGAGCGATCACATGATTCATTAAGGCAAATTGGAACATGGCATGAGCGAAATAGGTTTTCCCAGATCCAGTTGGGCCAGTAATCAAACAGTTCAATCCTTTTGGTGGATACAGTATCGCTGCTTTCGCTTGTTCGACAGGCGTCCTCATGCTGCCAGCAGAGCCAATCATCCCTTTGAAAATGTCTTCTCCAGTAAATATTTTTGAAGGTTTATGTACGTGATGCATACGTGCTGTAGTGTCCTCAACTAGACTATGTTCACGGTAGCTTTTTACTGGCTTTGTTAATGGTTGATATTTAAAAATGACTTTGTCGACATACTTTACAGGACGACCCTCTGTTTTTTCTAATAACCCTTCCCGTACTAGTTGATTTAAGTCTTTGCTAGCATTTGTTCTTTGAATATCTAATGCATCTGAAACATCCCCCGTTGTCACACCGCTACCTAAAGAGACATCGCTAGGCGTTAAATTTTCCGTCTGCTCTTTTACATAAAGATAGATTCGTTCGATACGTTTCATCCTGACTCCTCCTTTTAAAATTAAAAGCTGTATTCGTGCGTTTCAACCTAGCCCATAGTTAGATAACATTAAATGCTAAAACAACAAACGATACACTAATTTATGTGTATCATACAGTGTATCGTTTTAAAAGTACACAGATAACCTTTTTATTAGAATGTTTCACATGAAACAACGATTGACTGGATTAAGAGAGAAATATGAAAGTTTCAATAACAACATTTATATTATGCTAATTGTAGTTCAATCAGAAAGAGGTGCACATCTTTTCGTTCGAGCAAATTATATAATAGAAAAGAGGATAAAGTAATGGCAAGTATTGATAGTTTAATTAATTGGTTTAAAGCAAGACAAGGTAAAGTAACTTACAGCATGACAAATAGAATGGGGCCAAATAGTTATGATTGTAGCTCCTCTGTTTATTTCGCATTAATCGAAGCTGGTTTCTTAGCAAAAGGAACAGGACTTGGAAATACAGATAGCTTGTTCGGTGATTTAGAAAGAAATGGCTGGAGCAAAGTTTCCCCAAACACTAATGGAAATATTGTCACTAAAAAGGGTGATATCTTTATTTGGGGGAATCGTGGAGCATCTGGTGGGGCAAGTGGACATACAGGTGTATTCTTTGATGGCTCAGACAATATTATTCATTGTAACTACGGCTATAACGGTATTACAATTAACCCTCATGATACAATTTGGTCATACAATGGACGACCAACTGTAACTGTTTATCGTTCTAAAGAAAGTCCAACCATTGATCTATCTAATTATTACACAACAAATCCCGGCTTTGTTCAGTTAAAAAATGATGACTATTATTATACAACAGCAGAATTTACAAGTAAAAATACCAAAGTTCTCAAAGGAACAATCGTTAAAGTGGATGCCATTCAATATTCAAAAGGTGGTTACCCTAGATTGAAAACCGCAAAAGGTTTCTTAACTGCAAATAAAAATTATGTACAACAAAAAAACATGAGTCATTATTTCCTATCGAATCCCGGTTTTATCAAAATGATTGCGGACGATTTTTACTATACTTCAACTAATTTTACTACCAAAAAAACAGCTATAAAAAAAGGAGTCATTGTTAAAGTTTTAGGGATTGAATTTTCTAATTGGGGCATACCTCGTTTGAAATGTGAAAAAGGCTTCCTTACTGCAAATAAATCTTATGTGCAACAACAAGACATGAGCAACTATTTCACTACGAACCCAAGCTTCATTAAGATGAGCGTTGATGACGCTTATTACACTTCGGCTGAATTTTCTACTAAGAAAGAACCAATCACCAAAGGAGTCATCGTTAAAGTTTTAGGGATTGAATTTTCTAATTGGGGCATACCTCGTTTGAAATGTGAAAAAGGCTTCCTTACTGCAAATAAATCTTATGTGTAACAACAGGACATGAGCAACTATTTCACTACGAACCCAAGCTTCATTAAGATGAGCGTTGATGACGCTTATTACACTTCGGCTGAATTTTCTACTAAAAAAGAACCAATCACCAAAGGAGTCATCGTTAAAGTTTTAGGGATTGAATTTTCTAATTGGGGCATACCTCGTTTGAAATGTGAAAAAGGCTTCCTTACTGCAAATAAATCTTATGTGCAACAACAAGACATGAGCAACTATTTCACTACTAACCCCGGTTTGGTTAAAATGATTCAAGATGATTTTTATTACACCTCTGCTGAGTTTTCTACAAAAAAAGGACCTATCTCTAAAGGTGCAATCGTAGACGTTTTGGCTATCGAATTCTCTAGTTGGGGAGTTCCTCGCTTGAAATGTGAAACAGGATATTTATCCGCTAATAAAATTTATGTCGAAAAATTTGAAGAAAAAAACGAATTCTAATTTTATTTTTGTTCTACTCTTTATGAATATCAATAGATTTCCTTGAAAAAGTAAGGTTTCCCCGCTATAATGCAGAGAGGTTTAACTATTCTATATGAAGTGAGGAAAACAATTGATTACTGTAAATGATGTAAGTTTGCTATTTTCAGACCGCAAACTTTTTGATGATGTAAATATTAAATTCACGCCTGGTAACTGTTATGGCTTGATTGGTGCTAATGGTGCCGGTAAATCAACGTTTCTAAAGATTTTGTCTGGCGATATCCAACCAACAACTGGAAATGTTGCTTTAGGCCCTGATGAACGTTTGGCTATTTTGAAACAAAATCACTTTGACTTTGAAGAAAATACTGTTTTAGAAACGGTTATCATGGGTCACAAACGATTGTATGAAGTAATGAAAGAAAAAGACGCTGTCTACATGAAAGAAGATTTCACGGATGAAGATGGAATCAAAGCGGCTGAGCTTGAAGGGGAATTTGCAGAGTTAAACGGTTGGGAAGCTGAACCAGAAGCAGCAGTTTTACTCCAAGGATTAAACATTCCTGAAAGTTTACATGACCAAAAAATGAGTGAACTAACAGCTGGCCAAAAAGTTAAAGTGTTGCTTGCGCAATCCCTATTCGGTAAACCCGATGTTTTACTACTAGATGAGCCGACCAATGGATTAGACACTCGCTCAATTAATTGGTTAGAAGAATTCTTGATCAACTTTGAAAATACAGTTATCGTCGTTTCCCATGACCGTCACTTTTTAAATAAAGTATGTACGCACATGGCTGATCTTGATTTCGGAAAAATCAAACTATATGTTGGGAACTATGATTTTTGGTTGGAATCAAGCCAATTAGCGGCAAAATTACAATCCAATGCCAATGCGAAAAAAGAAGAGCAAATCAAAGAATTACAAGACTTTATCGCTCGTTTCAGTGCGAACGCATCGAAATCCAAACAAGCGACTTCTCGCAAAAAAATGTTGGACAAAATTACTTTGGATGATATCCAACCTTCTTCACGTCGTTATCCATTTGTTGGCTTTACACCAGATAGAGAAATCGGAAATGACCTACTACACGTAGAAAATGTTTCTGTAACAATTGATGGTAAGAAGATTCTGGACAATATCTCATTCTCTTTAAATAACGTTGATAAGGTAGCCTTCATTGCAGATAATGATATCGTTACAACCACTTTATTCAAAGTGATCATGGGTGAAATTACTCCTGATACTGGTAGCGTTCGTTGGGGTGTTACAACCACTCAAGCTTACTTACCGAAAGATAACAGCAAAGATTTCGACACTAATTTGACGATTTTAGATTGGTTACGCCAATTTGCAAGTAAAGAAGAAGATGACAATACGTTCTTACGTGGATTCTTAGGAAGAATGTTATTCTCTGGTGAAGACGTCCTGAAATCAGTAAACGTCCTTTCTGGGGGCGAAAAAGTGCGTGTGATGCTCTCTAAATTAATGTTGTCTAAATCAAACGTACTTGTTTTAGATGATCCTACAAATCACTTGGATTTAGAATCGATCACGGCTTTGAATGATGGTTTGATGGCCTTCACTGGTGCTATTTTATTTGCATCACATGACCACCAATTTATTCAAACATTAGCGAATCGTATTATCGCTGTTTCTGACAAAGGTGTAGTTGACCGTGCAGATACAACGTATGATGAATTCTTAGAAAATAAAGACGTTCAAAAACAATTGGATGAATTGTTTTCTGGTGAGTATTAGAAAAGAATTTTCTCCATAATTTAATAGGATGAGGCGAAAGGCATACTTGGCTTTCGTCTCATCCTATTTTTATTCATTCTGTTCATACCCATATAATTTTAGTTTACCAGAGAGGTACTCCCCTAAATAAATTTCATTGATTCCTTTGTACTGTTCCTTTTGCACTTGTTCAGCCAACCATTCGATATCTCTATTAATCAATTCCAACACATCATAGTTTGCTTGTCCATCTACAATGATTGGATACCGAATACTTTCATCCCCAAATTCTATCATTGTTAATTGGCCATTTTGTTCCAAGACGGCTCTTTTGACATTTTCAACTTCGTAGATAGCATTTGCTCTTAACTTAAACATTAATTCATTTGCTGAAATCCCACACCTGAGACACTCATTCACATCAACTTTTCCATCTTTGATCAAAGTGATTGGCCTACCATCTACAATATACTTTACATATCGATTATGTTCTTTTGCAAACTTAACTGTCAATACAAGCAACGTCCAAATAATCAATACTAAAACGAACTGTAATACACTTATTGAGTCGTTATAAATTACCCCGCCTATAATTCCACCTAGGACATAATTTTGAACCTGATCCATTGCTGAAGAAGGGGCTAGGTTGCCTTTTCCCATTAAATTGATCTGAATGATTAAACAAATAATTCCCAAGCCAAGTTTGATGATAATTGGACTATAGAGTTGCATGATATCTTCCTTTCTACTTTAACTTATTTCGTAATTATAATATCTGAATTCATCAAGTGCGCTTCTTCTAAGACATAAGAATTTTGATCCGTACTTAATATCGTCTTGTAGTATTTATCTTCGATTTTTACAAGTGTTCCATCCACTAACTGAGTTGAGCTTACAAGAATCTCTTTTTTGTCTACACCTTTTTCTTTTGATATCTGCTTCACAAAATTGACCATTTGAGACGATTGTGAATTTTTACTTTGATTTTGTGTATAGTCAGAATACTGAACACCTAGTAAAAACAATAGTAGCAAAAAAGTGATTATACTCAAATCTCGATATTTCGTTTGAATACGATGACGCATATACAAACTAAACGCAATAATCATTACAATCAATGCACCAAAAATAAAAAAATACTTGATATAATCATTGAGATTTGATTGTGATTCTAAGTAGTCTATACTATAAAAATTCAATAAAAATACCTCCAATAGAAATTTAGTCTTTAAAATAGATAGTAATAAAATATGCTTTATTAATTCAAAATAAAAGCATACTTACTTACAAAACAAAACACCCAGTCACAAAGAATGTACTAGGTGTTTTGTTTTTATCTCTTTTTACCTCTTGAAAAAACTGCAATACAACCATTCCCAGTATGACTAGTGATGGTTGGACCTAATGGATGCAAACGAATCTCTTTAACCTGAATTTTTTCCTCGATCAAAGCTTTGACCCTCTCTGCACTTTCTAAATCACCAGCATACGCAATAAAAACTGTTTGTTTTAATGGCTCCGTCATTCCTTGAACCGTTTCATCTGCCAGTTTCTTCAAGGCTTTGCTACGTCCTCGGACTTTTCCGATATTTTGCAGCTTCCCTTGATCATCTACCACAATGATCGGCTTAACGTTCATTAGACCGCCGATCGTAGCTGCTGCTTTGGAAATCCTGCCGCCACGTTCTAAATGCTTTAAATCGTCCACTGTGACCCAAGAATGAACAGTCATTGTATTGTCAGATAACCATAGTAGAATTTCGTCTATAGAATGACCATTTGCTTTTAACTCGATTACTTCACTGACTAACAAGCCTTCTCCAAGACTAGCAGCTTTTGTATCAACAACATAAATTACAGCATCCGGATGTTCTTCTTTCAAAATGTCAACAGCTTGCATTGCACTTTGGTATGAGCCGCTTAATCCAGAAGAAAAAGCTAAATACACTATCGGAATCTGCTTTTCTACAAACGGTCTAAAAAATTCAATATAGCGTCCCACATTCACCTGAGAAGTTGTCGGCATACCACCTGTTTTTATTTCTTGTAAAAACCAGTCATAGTCAAATGTTTTCCCCAAATCATCCACTAATTCTTTCCCATTTATCTGAATCGTCATACTGATAAAATCAACATCATTTGCTTCTAAATATGTATATGGTAAATCACAGCATGAATCTGTCATTAATTTGAATGTCATTTTTAAATCCTCCCTAATTCCTTTTCTATTTTACCACATAATTAATGGATACTCATGTGTTATTAAGTTCGTAAGTAATCAAAAAAGGCTTCTATTTGGAGGAAAATGAAAAGAGAGAGACAATTCTTCCTTTGTCCCTCTCTCGTTTCAAGATTTAAATTTGTGCCCAAACACTTTCCAAAACATTCGTTTGGTTACGGTCTGGTCCGACTGAAAATGTTGAAATACGCACGCCAACTAATTCAGAAATACGGTGAACATAGTTTCTTGCATTTGCAGGAAGATCTGCTAATGTTTTACATCCCGTAATATCTTCTGACCAACCAGGTAACTCTTCGTAGACAGGTTTACAACGGCTCAACTCTTTCAAGCTAGCTGGATAATGATAGATCAATTCGCCATCTAATTCATAAGCTGTACAGATTTTTACTGTGTCTAAGCCACTTAATACATCAATCGAGTTCAATGAAAGATTTGTAATTCCTGACACACGTTTAGAGTGACGCATCACAACCGTATCAAACCAACCCACACGACGCGGACGACCTGTCGTTGTTCCATATTCTTTCCCAACTTTACGAATTGTTTCTCCTGTTTCGTCAAACAATTCCGTAGGGAATGGACCATCACCAACTCGTGATGTATAAGCTTTACAAACACCCACAACTTTATTAATCTTAGAAGGTCCAACACCGCTACCAATTGTAACGCCTCCAGCAACTGGGTTTGATGATGTTACAAATGGATATGTTCCTTGATCGATATCTAGCATAACACCTTGAGCGCCTTCAAATAAGACACGTTTGCCAGCATCTAGTGCGTCATTTAAAATAACAGAAGTGTCTGTTACGTATTGTTTAATTTGTTGGCCGTACTCATAATATTCTTCAAAAATATCTTCAAACGCAATTGGTTCGCTATCAAACATTTTGACAAATTGACGATTTTTTTCTTCTAAATTAATTTTTAGACGTTCTTCAAAGATTTCTTTATCTAATAAATCAGCTATACGAATCCCTACACGAGCGGCTTTATCCATATATGCTGGACCAATTCCTTTAATCGTTGTACCAATTTTATTTTCACCTTTGGCATCCTCTTGTAATTGATCCAATTGGATGTGATAAGGTAAAATCACGTGAGCACGGTCAGAAATACGTAAATTATCTGTCGTGACATTATTATCTTTTAAATAAGCCAGTTCTTTTACAAGAGATTTCGGGTTGACTACAACACCATTTCCGATCACACTGATCTTGTCTTTGTAAAAGATACCTGAAGGAATCAAGTGTAGTTTATAAGTAACACCATCAAACTTAATGGTATGACCTGCATTATCTCCGCCTTGATATCGTGCGATGACCTCAGCATTTTCACTTAAAAAATCCGTGATCTTTCCTTTTCCTTCATCGCCCCACTGCGTTCCGACTACTACAACTGATGACATTCGAACACCTCGTTCTAAATTATTTTGTCCTGAATCATTGTACCAATAAAACAGAACGCTTTCAAGAAAAAATCGAATATTGTTTTTTTGAAAAGAAAAAATCCAACCAAAACACGAACATTATTCCGTTAATTATTTTACATCAGATAAAAAAACGAATTTTTTTCATTACCTTGTAAAGAAGTTTTATTTTGTTATAATCATTAACAATATATTATAAACTTATATAGGAGGTATATTCAGGATATGAAATATTATTTTTGTTTAGAGATTGACGAATCTTTGTCTTTAGTCCAACCAACATTAACAATGGCGCACGAACTCTTTGAGCTAGTTGATTCAGATCGGGATCATTTAAGAAAGTTTCTTGATTTTGTTGATTCTTCCACAACTTATGAGTCTCAAGAGCAGTATATCAAAATGAAATTAGAAGGGGACATCAATGGAACCGACCGCTTATTTATCATCGCATTTAATCAAAAACTAATTGGTTGTATCGACCTACATCTCATTGATGCAGCTAATAAAAAAGCCGAACTCGGTTACTGGCTTCACTCAGCTCAAACCAATAAAGGTATTATGACTAAAATAGTGAAACACGTATGTAGCATCGCATTTGAAGATATGGGGTTAAATAAATTAAGCATTCGTGCGGATGTCGAAAACAAAGCGAGTAATCTTGTTGCCATCAAAAATGGCTTCTCTTTTGTTGGAACAGACAAATCAGAAGTGCTTATGTATGGCGAATTTAGAGACCTTAATAACTATTCTCTTTTAAAAGCCGATTTCAGCTAAAACAAGAGCCCAAGTAAGTCCTTTATGAAAACTTACTTGGGCTCTCCCATTATTTCTAGCTACAGTTAAAACTCTTCTCTTGGTGATAACGAGGCGAACTTGTTAAACTCTTTGATAAATAACAGCTCTACGGTTCCTCGGGCACCACTACGGTTTTTTTCAATAATAACTTCGATTACATTATCAATTTCAGGTTCTTCACGATCACCGTCTTCTCCATCTTCTCCACGATCATAATAATCATCACGGTATAGGAAAGCAACGATATCTGCATCTTGCTCAATAGATCCTGACTCACGGATATCACTTAGTACGGGACGTTTATCCTGACGTTGTTCTACACCACGAGATAACTGAGATAATGCAATCACTGGAACTTTTAATTCCTTTGCTAACTTCTTCAATTGACGGGAAATTTCAGATACTTCTTGCTGGCGACTTTCACGACCAGTTCCTTCAATCAGTTGTAGGTAATCGATCAAAATCAATCCTAAATTGCCACGTTCTTGCGCTAATTTTCGACATTTCGCTCGAATTTCTGTGATTTTAATACCTGGCGTATCATCGATATAGATTTGTGCTCTAGATAAACTACCCATCGCAATAATTAGATTTTGCCACTCTTCTTCTGATAACTGACCAGTACGTAAGTGTCCAGCTTCAATCGAACCCTCCGCACAAAGCATACGGTTAACTAATGATTCTGCCCCCATTTCCAAACTGAAAATAGCAACAGAGCGGTCTGTTTTGGTCCCAATATTTTGGGCAATATTTAGGGCAAAGGCTGTTTTACCTACGGCTGGACGAGCTGCTAAAATAATCAATTCTTCCGCTTGTAGTCCCGCAGTCATTTTATCTAAGGCAGGATATCCGGTAGGTAAACCGGTAATTTCTTCGTCATTTTGATACAGTTGGTCTATATTAGCAATCGAGGTGTTCAATACATCAGCAATCGATAAAAATCCGCTTCGATTTCTTTTTTCCGAAACTTCTAGAATGCTACGTTCTGCATCATCTAATATAGTTTCAACATCTTCACCTTGTTCAAATCCTTTTGTAACAATCTCTGTAGCAGTTTGAATCAAGTTGCGCAGCAATGATTTTTGTTCAACAATTTTTGCATAGTACACAATATTAGCAGCCGTTGGTACAGCTAATGCTAAATCAGATAGATAGCTTAATCCGCCAACATCTTCCAATAAGTTTTCTTGTTCCAAACGATCTTTGATCGTGATCACATCAATCGCTTCATTTCGATCATTCAAAGTAAGCATAGTCTGAAAAATCAATTGATGATTACGGCGATAAAAATCTTTTGGTTCTATGTATTCTAAAGCATCGATAATAACCTCAGCATCCAAAAAAACCGACCCTAAAACGGCCTGCTCTGCTTCCATACTTTGGGGCGGTACTCGATCTTGCCATACTTCATTCATTTTTTTCTCTCCTATAGCTAAAATTACGCTTTTCAGTCTTTCTATTTTAACAAGAAATAGCCGAAATGTACAATGACAATATCGTTTCAGCTCGTCTTAATGAAAAGCAAAAAACAGAGGCACTCCTCTGTTTTCACTCATTATTCTTCTACAACATGAACTTTGATTGTGGCCGTTACTTCATGATGCAATTTAACTGGTACTTTTGTAAAGCCTAGTGACCGAATCGGTTGTGATAGTTCTAGCTTACGTTTGTCTAATTTGACCTTATATTGCTTGTTTAAGGCCTCTGCGATTTGTTTTGAAGGAATTGATCCAAAGAGACGTCCATCCTCACCAGCCTTCGCTTTGAGCTCTACAACAGTTTCTTCCTTTTCTAGAAATTCTTGCATTTTTTTTGCTTCTGCCAAAATTTCAGCTTCATGTTTATCTTGGGCTTTCTTTTGTCCAGCTAAAGCACTGATACTGCCTTTATTCGCTTCTTGAGCATAACCATTTTTGATCAGAAAGTTTTGTGCGTATCCAGTAGGTACTTCTTTTACTTCCCCTTTTTTTCCTTTACCTTTGACGTCTTGTAAAAAAATGACTTTCATTTTATTATTCCTCCTCGTATAGTAATGAATAACCCAGCTCAACTCTTGGTTTTGTTGCACTTCTGGTCTGTTTCACAATAAAGCACATCGACTGCAACAAAACAGCTAAAGGAACTAGCCTAGTGAATCTGAATCATACATCACATCTATATTTTGATGAATCACTTTTAGCAACTGCTCTTTTACCTCAGCTACTGTTACATTAGATAATTGTACCGCAGCGTTGGTAAAATGACCACCTCCGCCCAAATTTTCCATAACTAGTTGGACGTTTATCGACCCGTTACTTCGTGCACTAATACCGATTTGCTTATCGATCCTCTTGGTTATAACAAAAGCGGCATTGATTCCAACCATCGATAATAAGGTATCCGCCGTTTTAGCTGCTGTTACACTATCATACTCATTCTCTTCACTACCCGTCACGATAACCGTATCTGGCGTAACATATTCGCTTTGGGCAATCAAACTGTTCATTTCTAAATAACTCGTTAAATCTGAACTTAATAAATATTGTACTAAAGATGAATCCGCTCCACAAGTTCTCAAATAACTAGCCACATCAAATGTGCGTGCTGTAGTTCGAACACTAAAACTTTTAGTATCGACAACGATTCCTGCGAGTAATAACGTGGCTTCGAATCTATCTAGCTGTTTGTTTACATTACTTTGATACTCAATCAATTCCGTCACTAGCTCTGAGGCGGATGAAGCGGATGACTCGATATAAGAAAGTAGTGGTTTCGCTGGGAATTCATCTCCACGGCGATGATGATCAACAATCACGACTTTATCAAATTGTTCGTATAATTCTTGTGAAATCGAAAGTGATGGTTTATGGTAATCTACCATAATCAATAAACTGCTCTCCGTTTTTTTCTTCATTGCCTCTTTGGGCGTGATAATCTGTTTGGCTAATTCTGGATACTTCTCCAGCTCTGTCATCACCCGTTCAACATCTGGAATACTTTCATTTTTCTCTAACACAACCCAAGCTTCTTTATTGTGAAATTTAGCTAATCTTGCCATACCAAATGCCGAACCAATCGCATCCATATCAGGAAAGCGATGCCCCATAATATACACATCAGAGGACTCAGAAAAGATACCTTGAATTGCAGTACTCATCGCACGAGAACGAACACGCGTTCTCTTTGCGACAGAGGCTGTTCTGCCGCCATAAAAAACTGGTTTCGCATTATCTTTAGCTTCTTTTACAACTACTTGATCACCGCCTCTAACTAATGCGGTATCCAAGTTCGTCTGTGCTGTATTACCAGTCTGGCTTAACGTTTCTCCACCATAAGATATTCCCATACTCAGTGTAATAGAGATCTCTCTTGTGCTAGATTCTTTTCTGATTTTATCCAAAATTTGAAATTTAGAATCCATCATTTTTTTGATATCCTCTAATTGAGCAATAAAAAAATAACGCTCTGCATTCAATCTTTTATAAAAAACTTGATATTCATCCATCCAATCAGAAACCATCGTAGTAATAAAACTATTCAAATAAGATATTTCCTTCTCATCCATGCTATCTGTAATATCATCATAATTATCAACCGAAACAATCCCGATAGCCGTTTGCATTTCTAATTTTTCATGGTATAAATTACTTTCTTCCGTAATATCTTTGAACGTAATTGTATTTTGCGTTGTATCAACATTGAAGCGATAAACGTGATCTCCAACTTTAAATATGTCTTTATCCTTCTCCGCTAGTTTTACATATGTTTGTATTAATTCTGGACTAATAAGTGTTTGACCATCCTTATTAAAAATATTTTCCGCGAAAGGATTTAACCACTTAGCTTCGTTTGTATCAGGATCATAATTTATGATCCCAACAGACACTTCGTTAAAAGCATAATCTAATGACTTTTCTGCAATCGTACTCGCTTGTCTAATTTTCTCTGTATTAGATATCTCAATTTTTTTGATTAAATATACTATTCGATTTATCAATATGAGATTAAGAATCAACAATCCAGCTATAAATATATATTTATTAGATATCAAGAAAAATAGCATTACTTCTAATAAGAAGAGAACGAATACTGAACCAAAAATCCGTTTCATTCCATTTTTTTTCATGATAAAGACTCCCCCATTGTTCTGCAGATAAGCTTATTTTAGCATAAAAAAAGGATTTCTGCGAATCACAAAATGTTTCACGTGAAACATCAAAAAAGAAAACTATGTAATGTTATCGCAATTAAGCTTAACTCTTTTTCTAATTATCCATAACAAATATATTATTTTATATAATAAAAAGAGATCAAAGAACTAGTTCTTTGATCTCTAAGTAAATTCTATATTATTGCTCTTCACCAACAAATGGTAATAAGCCCATGATACGCGCGCGTTTGATTGCAATTGTTAATTTGCGTTGGTTCTTAGCGCCAGTACCTGTTACACGACGTGGTAAAATCTTTCCACGTTCAGAAATGAATTTTTTTAGTAATTCGATATCTTTATAGTCAATATATTCAATATGGTTAGCAGCGATATAATCGACTTTACGACGTTTACGTCCGCCTCTTCTTTGTTGTGCCATTCTTATTCCCTCCTATCAAATTCGTTTAGAATGGTAAATCATCATCTGAAATGTCAATAGTCGAACCTGAACCACTAAATGGATCAGAATCTCTATCGAAATCAGGCATACCGTTATTGCTAGACTGAGAGGATGATTGATTAAAATTGTTTTGTCCTGAAAAATTATTATTCTGTGGTTGTTGGAAACTTCCGCCACCAGCATTATAAGTTGGTGTTGAATCTGACCCATCTGTTGTCTGTCTTTGTTCTGATGCAGAACGAGACTCTAACAACTGGAAATTCTCACAAACAACTTCAGTCACGTATACACGCTGACCTTGTTGATTTTCGTAATTTCTAGTTTGAATACGACCAGTCACGCCTAATAATGTACCTTTACGCGCATAGTTTGCCATTGTTTCAGCAGGTTTACGCCAAATCACACAGTTAATAAAATCTGCTTCACGATTTCCATTTGCATTCGTAAAGTTACGGTTTACCGCTAAAGTAAATGTCGCAACTGCTGAACCACTAGATGTATATCGTAAATCGGGATCTTTTGTTAGTCTTCCAACTAATACAACGTTGTTAATCATTTAAACATCTCCTTTCGTCAATCCAAATGTTTCACGTGAAACAATTTGGTTATACTTCTTCCTTGATAATCATGTGACGGATAATATCGTCATTGATTTTAGCAAGACGATCAAATTCATTGATTGCTCCTGCAGTTGATGGAGAAGATACTTTAACGATATGATAGATGCCTTCACGGAATCCGTTCATTTCATATGCTAAGCGGCGCTTTTCCCAATCTTTTGATTCGATAACTTCTGCTCCGTTATCTTTCAAGATTGTGTCGAAACGTTCTACTAAAGCAGTTTTTGCTTCTTCATCAATGTTCGGACGAATAATATACATAACTTCATAATTCGTAACTTGACTCATTGATTTTCACCTCCCTATGGACTTTAGGCTCTTAGATTGCTAAGAGCAAGGAGAGTTATCTAAAATATATAGACTACTCACAAGGTTTCATTATACAGCTAAAAGCTGATAAAATCAAGTATTCTTCGCAATTTTTTGATCATCTTTTTTCAATTCTATCACTCTCGTCTTACTTTACTATACGCATAAATAATTGTATTTCATTTTTATTGTTTCTAATTCAGGTTATTTCTTTTTCGTGTTATACTATCTTTGTTCGAAATTGCACAAATACTTTGACGTAGTTTGAAAGGATGCTGTTACATTGAATCAATTGTTAGAATATCAACCGCTCAACTTGTACACGAATTATCATAAGGCTGCTCTTAATACCCCAGAAACTGCCATTATTAATGATGAACCTTTACCAGCTTTTCCTGAGCTCGGAACGAATTACACTTATCAATTAAGTCATGAAACAATTTTACATCGTGCCTTTCAATTAGCTAGTTTAGGGGTAAAAGCGGAAGACAAAATCATTATTTTTAAAAGTTCAAAATTCGATACGTATTTGTTAGCAGTTGCTGCCTCTTATTTGGGCGCTGTTCCCGCAATGATATCTTATCATTTTCCAGCAGAAACGATTGAGGTTTTTGTTGATCGTTTAGAAAATCCATTTATCTTATTTGATGATGAAACCGCAGATAAAATAGCTAAGGTAAAAAATAGTGCCCCAGAAAAACAAATTTCAGTATCGAAACTTTTGGAGGCTCCAGCTAAAGAAGTTCCACAAGTGAAATTACCAGAAGATATGATTGCTTATATGACACATACCTCTGGTACGACTGGTATTCCTAAATTGATTTGTCACTCTGCTAATTCCATGGGATGGCGCACAAAATGGCAAAAAACGATTTTCACAAAAATTGCTGATAAAAAACTTGTTGGATTCCATATTTCACCTGTTCACTCTCGTTTTAACATTGGGATTTCGTCATTAATGGCGATGGGATTTCCGATGATGCCGTTATCGATTTCAAATAGTGATTCTGTTGCTAAAATGCTTATAAAATACAAGCCGATTGCGCTTGAAACCCATCCAAATAATTTTGTTCAATGGACATCTCTAGCGAAAAGACAACCAGAGTCTTTCACAAGTGTACGCTATTACCATTCTACATTTGATGCAATCAATAATGCGACAATGGGCAGTTTCTTAAAAGCTTCAGAGAAAAATGATCCAATCTTTCTTCAAGTATATGGGCAAAGTGAATGTGGTCCAATGATCCTAAAAGCTCATACTTTAGCGTCTCTAAAAACATCAGATGCTCGTGATATGGGCGTTGGTTTGAACGAGTTGACTGAAGCGCGGATCGCAGACAAAGCTGGTAAGGTTTTACCAGCTATGACAGATGGACATATCCAATTTTTATCTAAAGGACGTGCCCTAACCTATTACAAAGAAGATGACCGTTTCCAAGCAACTGTTTTTGGTCCTTGGTGGGATAGTGGCGATTATGGTTTTATGGATGAAAACGGACATTTATTCTTGAAAGATCGGCAAGTTGATTTGATTGAAAAAATCGACAGTAATTTGGCAATTGAGGATCATCTGCTTGATGCTCTTGACTTCCTCCAAGAAGTGATCATCGTTAGAGCGAAAGATGATTCTCCTCAACCCATTCTTGCGGTTGAGCCAAAACACGGGATGGATTGGGATGCTTGGTGGGAACAAGTCGCTGATTTACCTCACTTAAACAAACCAATTATTATGGATTGGGACGACATTCCTCGTACTGCTACGATGAAAGTACAACGATTACAGATTGAGAAAGCTCTAAAAGAAAAATAACATGTTTTTATAAAAAGAATCACGGACTAACGAAAAATTAGCCTGTGATTCTTTTCATTTAGCATAAATCGTGTCATAAATACCGTATTTTAATAACGCTTCTAAGGATAAAGAGACCCCAATCCCCAAACCAGCTGGCACGCTGATTACACCATTTTGCATTTCAATAGGCTTAGTCAAAATCTCCTCATAATAATAACGATCAGAAGCTGAAATATCTCCAGGGAACGTGAACCCTTTTTGGGAGGCAAACTGTAAATTTAATGCTCTTCCCACACCAGATTCAAACATGCCACCTAGCCAAACAAGTAGCTCCTTTTCTTTACAAAAATCAACTATCTTCATGGCTTCTGTAATACCGCCTACTCTAGGGATTTTTAAATTAATAGCCCGACAGCTTCCCAAAGCAAATGCCAGCTCACAATCTTTGAGTGTTCGAATATTCTCATCCAAACAGATATCTGTTTCTAGTTCTTTTTGCAATTGTGCATGATCCAGAAAGTCATTCGCAGCAAAGGGCTGTTCGATCATCGCTAGATTATAAGCATCTAATTGCTTTAAATGAGGAATATCTTGAATGGTATAAGCTGAATTTGCATCCACCATAATTGAAATATCAGGAAATTTTTGCCGAATCATTTCAAGTGGTTTCAAATCATATCCCGGACGAATTTTTAATTTGATTCTTTGATAGCCAAGTGAAATATAATGCGTAATTTGATTTGATAATTTGGTTAAGTCAGTCTGAATCCCTACACTGACTCCAACTGGAATATGGTCTCTAGTATCATTAAAGTACTCTTTTAGGCTTTTACCGTTCCGTTTAGCATATAAGTCCCAGATTGCTGTCTCGAGGCTAGATTTAGCCATTTGATTCCCTTTTACTACATCAAAGAGAACTGAGACTTCTTTAGGATGCTGAATATCTGTATTTTTCAATAAAGGAATCAAATGGTTTTCAATTATTATTCGAGCTGTGTCAATAGTTTCTTCTATGTAATCTGGCTGTTCAAACGGAACTAGTTCTCCTATCCCCTGAGTTCCTAGCTCATCTGTCACCAACAAAATATCAAAAGCTTTCTCTGTTAAACGACCGTAGCTTGTTTCAAAAGGAATTCGTAAAGGCAATCGAACACGATATCGATCAATGCGGTGAATTTTCAATTTGGTTTCCTCCTTCTTAAAAGCAGAACAAATCGATTGATCCTACGGAAAATAGATAACACTAAAAAGTGTATAGGTCTCGTTCAACTCTGCCAGAGAAATATAACTAAGGGATTTTGTACCTCAGTTATATTTTGTTGTTTCCCATGAGCTGATCCGTATAACTAATTAAAAACGAATACACCACTTCCTCAACTATCTCTGGTTTTTCCAAATGAACACAATGGCCTGCGTTCTTTACGATTTTAATAGACATATTCTGTTGTTTTTCTTGCATATTTTGTGCAATACGTTGAAATTTATGATCTAGTTCTCCCACAATCAATAAAGTAGGAATTTCGATTTTATCCAGCTCTTGCCAAAAATCAGGTTGGACTCCTGTCCCCATAAACCATAAACTACAAGCTAAACCAAAAGCTTGTTGGGATAAACGCTCTTTTCGTAACGTTGCCTGAATTTTGCAAGATAATTGTTTTTGACTATCAAAGAGAGACAGTTTTTCCCATTTATCGACGAAAGCTTCAATTGAGTGGCTCATTATAAAACCAGCTAAATGTTCATCAGAACACTTGCGTGTCATTCGCTCCGTTTTGCTTTTTAAGCCCGGAGAACCACTCTCTAAGAGTAGTTTCTGAATCTTTTGAGGAAATAGACAGGTAAAGCCTAAAGCCACTCTAGCACCCATTGAATAGCCTAATAAAGAAAACTTACTTATACCTAATTGTTCTGTCAATAATGCAATATCCTGACACAAGCACTCCATCTGATAACGATAAGGATGGACATAGGAATCTGTTTGACCATGACCAATTAAATCGATCGCTAAAATGTTTCTATCTCTGTCTCTTTGAAAAACTGGAACAAACGTTTGACTCGTCCCTGTGAAGCCATGCAAGCAAACCAATGTTGGTCGATTTGCCTCATAGTCGGTCAACCACTGATAATAATAGTTTACACCATTTATAGCTGTTTTCATTTATTTTTCCCCAGCTTTTCTTTCAATCCATCAACAACTTTTTCATATAACAATACATTTTCTTGGCGATCACCAATAACCTCTATCAATTGAAATTTTGGTTGTTTTTGTGTCGCTTCTAACAACAACTCTAATTGTTCTAAGCTCTCAGCTTTTACATATTCAGCATCGTATAGCTGAGCAACTAAAGAAAAATCTAAATCGATCGGTGTGCCAAAAATTGGTTCGAAATCGTCTTTTTCCAATTGGCGCTGTGACAGAAAAGAAAAGATACCACCACCATTATTATTTAATAAAACAATCGTTAATGGTAAATTGTATCGTTTTGCCAACAACAAGCCGTTCATATCGTGATACATAGCTAAATCACCGATCAACAGTACATTTTGACGCTCTGGATTTGTGGCACAAACTCCTAATGCTGTTGAGATAATGCCGTCGATTCCATTGATCCCGCGATTACCAAATAACTGATACTGATTATTATCAGGAGTTGAAAATCGATCTAAAAAGCGGATCGCATTGCTATTCGAAACAAACAATTGACCCTTTTTTGCCATTTTTTTATGAACAAGAATACTTGCTGTCGTTTCATTGAGAGTCTTCATCTCGCTAAGTTCCGTTAATTGCTGTTCGGTTGTTTCTTGCCAATCAATCCATTGATTACACCATGAATCTGATGTTCTTCTTATAATTCTCTCCGTAATTTCCTTAGCAAAAATCTGTTCATCTGCTTGGATAGCAACTTGGGTTTGTTTTAATTGATCTTGCCATTCACCCGTTTCATCAACGAAGTAGACCATTGTCGTCTCATTAAGAGATTGCAGCCAGAACATTGTATTTTTTGAAATGGGCATCATTCCGAATCGAACCACCACATCTGGATATTGGCTCATTTCAACTTCTTGAATAAACAAGTCAGCGTAACGCATAATCAAGGGACTATCGTTACTACTCGACGTGATATTTGCCAAAGGATCACTAAGAATTGGCCAACTTAATCTTTCTGCCAATTCAATAAATACAGCCGCTTCTTCTGGTGTGTGCGTTCCACCTACAACTAAAACACCTTTTTTCCCTTGCCATGCATCAACACACTCTATTAGTTGTTTCTCCGACAATTGCTTTTTACCTGCGAATATTTCAGTTGTTCTTTCAGCGAACAATGATCGATTTAAATCAGGCAATAATGGTTCCCGCAATGGGAAATTCAGGTGAACTGGACCTTTTGGTGTTTGGCAAGCCGTGTCTATTGCACGCATTCCTTGCCAATAAGCATAATCAATCATCACTTTTGTTCCTTCTGGGATCGCCATTTCAATAAATTCTTTTACATGATGCTGAAATAAATGGAACTGATCCATTGCTTGAGGAGCGCCTACTTGCCGTAATTCATGGGGCCTATCTGTTGTCAAAACAATCAACGGGCTATGACTAGCATTTGCTTCACAAATTGCTGGATAGTAATTTGCTGCAGCCGTTCCTGATGTACATAATAAAACAACTGGCTTACAGCTTGCTTTACTTAATCCCAAAGCAAAAAAAGCCGCCGAACGTTCATCTACTTCAATAAACGTCTCAATTTGCTCTTGTCGATGCAACAATAAGGCTAATGGCGTGGAACGAGAACCAGGGCTTATCACAGCTTGCTCTACCCCACTGCTGATCATCCCTTCAACAAAGGTTTGCAAATAATTGGTCATTTCACTTTGAGTTGTCATGATTGTCCCCACCTATCCCTCTTAGCATCGGTTGAAATTTAATTTTTGTCTCAATTCTTTCTTGCTCTGCTTGAGAATCTTTAATAATACCGCACCCAGCGTATAGATAACCTACTTTATCAGAAAGCACAGCTGAACGGATTCCTACTGCAAATTCTCCTATATCTTCTTTAAGAGCAATCCAGCCAATTGGAGCACCGTATAGACCTCTATCTAACTGTTCATGCTCTTTAAGCCAAGCCAAAGCTAGTTCCTTTGGCTCCCCGCCTAATGCAGGTGTTGGATGTAGTTGCTGGATTCCTTTCAAGAAACGATACTCTTTTTGACGTTGCCCTTCGATCGGTAGATGTAAGTGCTGAATATCCCGATTCTTTAATAATTCTGGTGTCTGAACCTCTATAGAAGTCCCTGTCATCTTTTCTAATTCTTTGATGATTCTATCTACAACGATTTTATGTTCTTGTTTATTCTTCATGTCATTCAGTAAATAGTTGCCAAGTTCATCATCTTCCGTCTTCGTTGTTCCACGTGAAACAGAACCAGCGATACTTGCCGTTGAAAAAGTCTTTGTAGATGCTCTTAATAAGCGCTCTGGTGTAGCACCAACAAAGAGATGTTCATTCGATTCAAACACAAAAAAGTACGTATTTGTTTGCTGTTGTTGCAGATTCCTTAAAATAATCTCTGCCTGAAAGGGACGATTACTTTGCACTTTCATTTGTCTAGCCAACACGACTTTCTCTAACGGTCCTTCTTCTCGTAATTTCGCTACCGTTTCGTCAACAACCGTCATCCATTCAGATACAGCGATTTCTTCTGCTTTTATTTGTGCCGTATCTTTTTCTCCTACTAACTGAGTATCCATTAGTTCTTCGAATTCAGCTGTGAGTTCCAACCACTTTTGTTGTATTATTTCTTTATTTTCTGCACTAAAATTCATCGTAAGATACTGTTTTCCAGCGGTTTCTGTAAGTAAAAAGGTCGGTAAATAAAACAGCCCTTGTTCCATAATTCCCCAATCATTTTGCTTCGATTGTTTGCCGTCAAAAGCAAAACCGCCAAATAAAATAGCTCCTGTTCCAGAAACAGAACAATTTTGATAAATTTTATCTTTTTCTTCTAAAATAAATGTATCTACTTGCTCAAACGAAGCTTGATCATGCGCTAATTCATTTTCTCTACCGAAACCAACTAGCGTAAATTTTTTATCCGGTATTTGCCAATAAAACCGTTCACCTTTAAATGCTTTTTGCCCCTTCTCAAAAGAAGTACGCAAAGGTGTTGTAATTTCATTTATTTCTTTGACCCAGCTAAATTGACGATAGCCATTTTCATAAGCTTGTTCTAATTCTTTAGGAATGCTCATTTGCTTAAAAAAGCCTCCCTTTCTATTGTTGTTAAGCGGTGTTTCGCTAATTTCCCACTAGCTGTTTTAGGTAGTGAATGGCACAAATAGATTCGTTTAGGTAGTTTATATTTTGCTAAGTAATTTTTAGCAAAGGTATTTATTCTTTCTTTTGTGATCGTTGATTCTCCAACAATGTAAGCTACTGGAACAGCGCCCCATTTTGTATCAGATTCACCAACTACGGCAACCTCTTTTATACCAGGAAACTCTTGAAGAATATGCTCGATTTCTGTAGGATAAATATTTTCGCCGCCTGAAATGATCAACTCACTTAAACGACTGACTAAATACAAATATCCTTCTTCATCTAAATAGCCCATATCACCCGTTTTAAACCAGCCATCTACCGTCCATTTTACCGTTTGCCATTGCTCGCCATTTAAATACGCACGAACGACATTCTTACCTTTTAAAAGAATCTCTCCAACTTCATTTGGAGGCACACGTCTCTCTTGTCCATCAACGATTTTGATTTCCATTCCCATCAGTGGTTTTCCTGCAGAGCCTATTTTATTTCCAGCATCTTTAAAGCTTAATGCCACGACTTGAGAGCAAGTTTCGGTCATTCCATATGATTGGATCACAGGTATACCATAACCTTCACATTTTTCCAACGCTTTGGGCGAAATGGGGCCCCCACCAAGCAGGATTGCTTTAAAAGCTGAGCTATAGCCCTTTGCAGGATAGTTTTCCAGTAACTGTTGGAGCATAACCGCCACAACAGAAATCACTGTCCCACAATCTTCGGCTAAATCATTTGTCACTATTTTTGCATCAAATTTATGATATAAACGGATACTGCAACCCAGCACTAATTGTCGCACAATGATCGACAAGCCACTAATGTGAAATAGAGGTACTGGACAAAGCCAACAATCTTCAGCCGTAATAGTCATATTTTCTTGCGTTGCCAGTGCACTAGCCAAATGATTACTAAAACACTGCACGACACCTTTAGGATTTCCTGTTGTACCTGATGTGTACATAATCGAAGCAGTGGTATTAGGTTGATAGATAGAATGGGATTCTGGTTCTACTACGGCTTCAGTGCCCTCTGTAACAATCATTTCAATTACCATTAATTGATCCAGTTCAGTAAAAAATGCCAAATTTTCAGTAGAAACCACTACCAGATTCACCTTTGCATCGGTCAATTGATAGTGGAGTTCCTGCAAGCTTAACTGTGTATTTAATAAAACTAGCTCTTTACCTAATTCCCACAAAGCTAAAATCGAAAAATACATTTCTTTTGAATTACGGCTAAATAGCGCAACTCGTTTTTCATTATTCGGTATTTTTAACGAAAATGCTGCTGTCCATCGTTTAACTTCTTGAGCGACCTCAGCAAAAGACCATGCCTCATCCTGCCAATAAAAAGCAGGTTGATTAGGTCTTTCATCCGCTTGTTTTTGTAGCCAACTGCTCATGTTCTTCACCCTTTTATCTTATGGAAATTTAGGGAATTGGTCGAAATCAGGATCACGTTTTTCTTTAAACGAATCGCGTCCTTCTTTGGCTTCATCCATTGTGTAATAAAGCAAGGTTGCATCTCCTGCTAATTGCTGAATTCCAGCCAATCCGTCTGTATCAGCATTTAAAGATGCTTTGATCATACGTAAAGCAAGCGGACTTTTTTTCAACATTTCTTCTGCCCACTCCATTGTAACTTCTTCAACATCTGCTAAAGGTACAACGGTATTGATCCAGCCCATATCCAACGCTTCTTCTGCTGAATACTGTTTGCATAGGAACCACACTTCTTTAGCTTTTTTATGACCAACCACACGAGCTAAATAGCCAGAACCATAGCCGCCATCGAAACTTCCTACGTTTGGTCCAGTTTGACCGAATTTTGCATTATCTGCTGCAATCGTTAAATCACAAACAAGCTGAAGAACATTTCCGCCACCGATCGAATAGCCTTTGACCATCGCAATAACAGGTTTTGGAATCACACGAATCAGGCGTTGTAAATCTAATACATTTAAACGTGGAACACTATCTTCGCCCACATAGCCACCATGTCCGCGAACTTTTTGATCCCCGCCAGAACAAAAGGCTTTATCGCCTGCACCGGTTAAAATAATCACACCGACATCTTGCTTATCACGGCTAATGTTAAATGCATCGATCAATTCCATAACGGTTTTCGGTGTAAAGGCATTGTGTACTTGAGGGCGATTAATCGTAATTTTCGCCACTTTTCCTTCTTGTTCAAATAAAATTTCATCGTATTCTTTGATTGTTGTCCAGTTTCTCATGAGGAAACCTCCTTATAATTTTAAAGCGGAACAAATCGATTAATCCTGTAGAAAATTAGGAAATTGGCATTGAAACGTTCTTTGTTTCACTGACAATTTATCTATTTTCCTAAGGATTGATTTGTGCAGCTAGATAGTTTTAAAAGCGTAGTGGGCTCGTCCAGTCGAGGCTAGCCTGCGTAGCTAGATAACATAAAAGCGGAACAAGCCGCTTCGCTCTGACAGAAAGATAAGAAACTATGACTGCGGTGTTCTTTTCCTCATTCATCATTTATCTTTTTACCGAGAGATTAGTCTTACAATAATATAATTGTTTTCAATGTTTCTATTATACACAATTATGTAGTTTTTAGAATGATAGAGGGTTTAGAGAGCGGTGAAAAATCATATGTAGCGAAATCAGAAGAATTTAAAATTTTTCAAAATGAATATAAACAATCAAACTAACAAGTAGCCGTTCAGGTGACATTTAGCCAAAAAGAACACCTCACGGCTCCAATTCGTGGGGTGTTTGTGTTTTAATGATTGATACGTTTCAATGTGTTATTTTGACACCATAGTTCTAACTATATATCTAATAAGTTTTTCTAATTCTGTTGTATCCATTGATCCATCGTTGCGCATATTTCTTCTAGAAATTGCTGATCTTTTTGAATTTTACCAATCAAATGCATCATCTTTTTTCGTGGAAACATTTCATCATAAAAGTTTCTATGATTTTCTACCGTAGAATTGCTAAATTGAGTTTCTAAACTTTCAAGTAACGCTTCAACAAAAAATAAACTACTGATTTCTTCGTCTATAGTTAGTGTTAAATATTCAATTTTTTCAGCTAACTTTTCAAATTTTTGTTCATAATGATCTACCAATAAATACTCATTCCAAGTAATTTCTTCAACATTGCCATCACAAGGAAACTGAAATCCTTTGATTGTTTTTACGATACTCTCTGCTCTTGTCCAGCTTTCTTGCTCTGATAACTTTTGATTTTTCATTTTTAGCATACTACTCTCCTCTTTTCTCTTGATTATTGATTTTCATATCCTTTAATGAGATAATGAGGATACAAAGCCTTGTATCGGTAAATTTTAGGCTAGTCTTTGCTTGGTTCGTCAAACTGGAGCAAAGACTTTTTTTGTACCCATTCACTAAACGTTCACTAAAATGAACGAAAAATAAATTTTATGTTCATTAAAATAATCTTAACATACATTTTTATTTTGAACAACATTTTTTGTTGATGTTCATTAAAAAGAACATTATACTTAACTTGGAGGTCCTATATGAAAAATAAACTCTATAATGTATTAAAGGAAAAAAAAGTTAGCATCAGCGAGCTTAGTAATAAAACAAAATTATCTCGTACTACACTCACCGCATTAACCAAAGACGATATTTTATTAAGCAAAACAAAAATTGGGACTTTAGAAACTATTGCTAAAGCTCTTAATGTTTTTGTTTCAGAAATTATTGGTGATAATTTTGAAGCAAAAATTGTCACTCTTCTGAGAGTAAGTGAAGATGATTTTTCTAAATTTTTCTCCAAAACTCCTAATTTAGATGGCGTAGACGATCTTGAATTTATTTATATAGTTAAAGTAGCTATATATACTGAAAGTTCAATAAAATATTTGTATTTATCATTAAGTACTTATTATTCTCGGTTTTCTGAAGTAGAAGCCAATTGGAATAAACTAGATAATCATTATCGAAAATTGGATTGCCCTAACTCTTTTTTAATTAACGTTCTTGATGAAATTGATTTTTTAATACTAAAGAAACAAAATTCTGTTTTTTTTGAAGAATTGAACATGCCATCACCTAACCAATTAATTAATGAATACGATTTATTAAAATATAATCTAATACCTGTTATCCTTAAAACTTTAGGACTTCGATTAAAAGAAGAATACAGTTTACTAAATAATGAAGTTTTGAACTATTATAAAAATGATGGAATCTGGATTCCTAACTTTATTATCTTTGAATTTGAAACGTTTAATGAATCTGCTGATATCGATGCTGTTAATTTTCAAAATTACGAAATTGACAGTCCTTTTGTTTACGGTTACTTTTTTTCTTCTGAAAAACTTATTCATCCTAAAATATTCAATAATACAATTCTAACTGGATATAATAGCCGTAATTCTAGAAAGTAAAGAAAAAAACCACAAAAACTGTCTGATATAACAATAAAGCTACATCAGACAGTTTTATTTTCTTTAGTTTATAAATATTCTTTTTAGTTGAATCAATTTCATAATTCCAAGAACTGCTCAAACTCGCTATTTCTCGTATCAATGGGGAGGTAACATATTTTTAAGTGTTAGAAAAGCTGTTATATCAACGCTAATAATTATGAAATTGATTCAGTTATAAACAATCTTTTAAAAAGCACTCATTTATTTTTTCTTATAGATTTCCTTACGTTGTCCCACATTAATAAGATTAGTAATCAATTCATCCTCTTTGATTTCAGCAATTATACGATATGCTCCTACTCTATACCACCAATAATTACTTAGCTCACCAGTTAATGACTTTCCAAATTGTCTAGGATTCTCGCTTTCAAGAAGATTCTTTTTAATCCAACCTAGTATTATCAAGGCTTGGCTTTTATCAATTTTTTTAACGTTTTCTTTGCTTTATTACTAAAACGAACCTCATAATATTTCATCTGCTAAGTCCAACTCCCTCACCATTTGTTCAAATGACGTAAAGGATTCAGCTTCTTTTGTTTTCTCATACTCTTCCACTGCTCGAATATCGATTTCATCTTCCAATTTTTCAAAAAAGGAATCTTTTAATACAACTGTTACACTTTTATTATGCAGCTTCGCATAAGATTCCAATAGCTCTTTCTCTTCATCAGTCATTCGAACAGATACATGTGCCATACGAAATCATCTCCCTCAATTAGCTTTTGTAATACAATTCTCGTCTAAGTTCATCTCGTAAAGTGCTTGACTTAAACGTATTTCATCAAAAAAGAGTAACGCGAGCTCTTGTTTCACTTGCATTACTCCTTTCCGAATTAAATATTCTTTCAACAAAAAATTGCTAATCTATCCACAGACCAATCAGCTCTTCCTGATTACACAAATTCTTCTTCTCAGACACAAACAAAAGAAATATCTGGAGCAATATTTAACTATTTACATGCTTGTCAATGTGCTAACATCTCTTGTGCAATCTCAAATCCAGTCATACCTACAGGATAATAAGTCGGCCAATTATCCATTTCTTCCAATAATTTTTGTTGACTTTCATTACCAAAATAGATATGGAAATGTGCTGCTTTAGAAGGCGCGATGCCATGATCTGAAAATTGAACATACTTATATGGCGTATCCTCCGTTGCTTCAAACAAAAAGCGAACCCCACGATTTCCAGCTTTGTAAGTTAAGATTTCTTTTCCTGCGTATTTATATTTCGATGTGTATTTTTTATCCCCTACTATAAATGTCATGGCGTCCTTACTGATATCAATACGATCAACGTCCGTTTGATACCCTTTTTGATAGTAATCTTTGTATTCTGCGGCCGTCATTTTTTTCGTTAATTTTTCTTTATAATCAAATACTTGGTCAAACGTGCCATCTTCTAAATAAGGAAATACCGATTGCCACTCACCTGCATAATCAGAAAGGGTGCGATCTTTGACATCTTTATCGTCAAAATACCCATTTGAAACAGTCTTGTTTACTTCTGGTTCGGCGACTTCTTTTTTAGGTGTCACTTCTGTTGATTTTATCAGTGCTTCTAAATTCTCCTTCATCACACTGATATACGTTTTACCGGCCTTCATGTCATCGTTGGTAAGTCCCTCTAACGGATTTAATACAAGTAATTCAACACCAGCTTCATTCGCTAACGTTTTTGCTACTCGGTCATTTGCATTTTCTTCAAAATAAATATAGTTGATTCCTGTTTCTTCAACTAGCTCTTTTAATTCCGCAATCCGTGAAGGCTTTGGTTCTTGATCAGGAGAAATCCCTGCGATCGGTACTTGTTTTAGGTTGTAGTCTAAGGCTAAATAAGAAAAAGCTGTATGTTGCGTAATAAAATTCTTTTGTTTGGCATTCACCAACTTTGCTTCATACAACTTATTAAGCTCTGTCAACTCTTCAATGTAATCAGCTGCATTTTTAGTAAATGTCGTTTTTTGCTCCGGAAATTGGTCGATCAACCCATCTCTGATTGTTTCCACTTCTTTAATTGCACGAAAAGGACTCAACCACAAATGCGGATCATAGTCATGAGAATGACCGTCATGATTCTCCTCAGCTGAATGATCGTGGTCTTCACTTCCAGGTAAAAGAACCATACCTTCACTTGCTTTGATGCTCGTCACGTTCTTCAATGATTTCTCCATCTTAGGAACCCAAGTTTCCATATATTCACTATTGTAAACAAAAGCATCCGCGTCTTGTAAGTTAGCGATTTCTTTTGCAGAAGGTTCATAATCATGTGCTTCAGTTCCTGCTGGCACCATCAATGTAACCTCGCCAACATCACCGACAATATTTCTTGTAAATTCATACATTGGATAAAAAGAAGTAACGATTGTCAGCTGTTCTTTCTCTTTATTCTTTGTTTCAGATTTTGGTTTAGTGCAAGCAGTTAAAATAACCGTTAGTAAAAATAAACCTGTAATAATAAGTGTTAACTTCTTTTTCATCCCTAATCTCCTCAATCGTTTTATTTATAATATGCTGCATCTTAAGATAATTGCTCGTGCGAAAAAAACATTATTATATAAGGTCTAGTTGTTCATTCGATCACACCTTTCCGATTCGCGCTAATCAAAACGTAACAATTACGTTTTAACCACATGAGAATATAACAATTTTTTTTATCATTGTCAAGAGACGAAGAAAGACCAAGAAAAAACGGACATGTTTTTTCTTGGTCTTTCTATTTTTTTGCTTTTTTACTATTATTCCATATAAACACTATTTGTCGGAACTACCTGTGCACCGAATGGCATCAGCGCTAACTTCGCTAGTTTAAATGATTGCATTCCAAATGGAATTCCAATAATCGTCACACACAAAATAATTCCACTGATACAATGGCCTAGTGCTAGCCAAAATCCACTGATAACCAACCAGAGAATATTTACTAAAAACGAACTTGTACTTGTACTATATACAACCTTTTTACCGAACGGCCAAAAACTCAATCCTGCAAGCTTGAAACACTGCAGACCAATCGGAATCCCAACAATCGTAATGCACCAAAGTACACCTGCTAAAAGCCAAGCCAAACCACCAGCGAAACCACCAAAAATAAACCAAATAATATTTCCAAGACATCCCATAAAGCAAACCTCTACTTTCTACTTAAACTTACAAAAATAAATTATACTACAAAATCAAAAAACAAAACCTTATTCAAAACATAAATTTACTAAATTATATGAATTTCCTTGTGAACATTTACTAACTTGGTTACTATTGGTTAGTAAGTTATTCATCACAAGGGAGAGTTGTTTATGAGCACAGCAGTCGTAGTGTATCAAAGTACACCAATGATCGGAAAAAGCAAACTGCCTAACGGAAATATCTTAGGTATGTTTAAACAAACTAAACTGGTAACTAAACTAAACCAAGCACTCGAAAAGAAAAATAGTCATTGGATTGCTACGTTAGACGACTCTGTCGCAGCTATCGATGTTATCGCTCAAGAAGCCGATGCTATTATCTGTGTTCCTGGACTACAAAAACAATTTGAGTTAAACGATTATCCTCAAGAGAACGTATTCTACTTTGATTCTTTGAGTTATAATGAGTTGAATCTAGATAACGTGATTGCCTTTCTAGAGTTGATCCAACAATAACTTTTTGAAGGAAGAAAGGATTGATTTTCATGCATCTATTAGATTATTTGAACATTGAAACAACTGAATTATCCAAAGAGAAAGTAGTTCTAACAATGGACATAAAAGAGTTCCATAAACAACCTTATGGAATTTTACATGGTGGAATGAATGGTATTTTGATTGAAACAGCCTGCAGTTTAGGAGCGAATGAACAGCTTGATGCTCAATCTTATGCTGTTGGTCTCGATCTTCAAATCAACCATTTAAAAAGTGTACCCAGTGGTCTATTAACGGTCATCGCAACAGCAGATCGAATCGGACAATCTATTCAAGTCTGGGAAGGCAAAATCTTTAATGATGCCAACGAACTGACAGCTGTCGGTCGTTGCACACTGATGAGTCGCCAAATCGATAAGTAAATAGAAAACTACTACAATCATTTAGTGGTATTTAGGGTATGAAAAAAGGGGGAATTTTTACTCTTATTTCATACCCTTTATTCACTCGATTACTCCACTTGATAAACTACAGTATCTCACCTGTGATAACTTTTAAATTCATTAGTAACGAGGTCATTATATCTAATTCTCTTTGGTCTACCTCTAAATATTTTTTGTTCAAAATCTTCTCTCTCTCTTTTTTGACAAGTAAATACATTAGAGTCAATTCTTCTGACGTTAAATTGGATAAGTAAACATGATTTGGTTCTGAATAAGCAAAAGCATCTATCTCAAAAGTCTCTGGATTTCTTTTCAAACTTGTTCTGATCTGAAAACCATTTGAAAAAGTGATCATCTCTACATAAAGGTATTCAGAAAAAGTAATCGGTCTACGCTCATAAATAGTCGTTTTTCCTCCAAATATTTCTAGTATATTTTCAAGAAAATTGGATAATGCCGTTCCAATATTTAATTGTTTTGAAAAAGTTTTTGAAAGTAATAATTTTTCTTGTGTCATCATTTTACCTCTCACTTCTTATTACTTTCATTATAATCGTACTTTTTTTCAAAACAAAGCAAAACGATATTATATATTTTTTGAAATTATAAAAAAAGAACATCTCAAGCTTCTGCCGAAATGTTCTTTTTTATTTTATTCTTCTGTTGTTGTATCAGTATCGGTTATCTCCGTTTCAACAACTGTTGTTTCCACACCTTCAACTTCTTCAACAATTTCATCTGGTTCTGGCTCAACAACCGCCATCGTGACTACTTTTGCATCTTCTTCCATTCTCATCAAACGAACCCCTAATGTAGCACGCCCTGTTTGAGAAACTGAATCGACATTGAAACGAATAATGACCCCTTTATTGGTGATCACTAGAATATCTTCATCACCATGAACAGTCGTAAGTCCTGCTAATGGACCATTTTTCACTGTAATGTTGGCTGTTTTGATTCCTTTACCACCACGGCCCTTCACAGGGTACTCAGAGGCTTTTGTACGCTTACCGTAACCATTTTCCGTCAACACTAGAACTTCCGTGTCAGCGTCCAAGAGAGAGGCTCCTACGACGTAATCATCTTCTCTTAGACGAATACCACGCACACCTGATGCTGTACGGCCCATATCACGGACTGCAGTTTCAGCAAAGGTCACAGAATAACCATTATGTGTTCCGATGATCATGTTTTGTTCGCCATTTGTTAAGACAACATTGACTAACTCATCCTCTTCTTTAAGACCGATTGCAATCAAACCATTGCTTCTAATATTAGAGAATGCTTTGACTGCTGTACGTTTAACAGTACCTTTACGAGTCGTGAAGAATAGATAATGTCCTTCTTCGGCTTGTCCTTCAACAGCGATGATTGCTTGGATCTTCTCACTAGAGTCGATACCTAGCATGTTGATCACAGGGATTCCTTTAGCTGTTCTGCCGTATTCAGGAATTTCATAGCCTTTGGCACGATAGACTTTACCGTTATTTGTAAAGAATAATAATGTATCATGTGTTGAACAAGAGACAAGGTTTTTCACGAAATCATCATCATGAACACCCATTCCTTGAACACCACGACCACCACGGCGTTGTGCTCTAAATTCACTATTAGCCATTCGTTTGATGTAGCCATTGTTCGTCAAAGTAATCACGACTTCGGCTTCTTCAATCAAGTCTTCGTCTTCTAAGCTTAGGACTTCACCGACTAATAGTTCTGTGCGACGTGCATCGCCGTATTTATCATGAATTTCACCTAGCTCTGTTTTGATGATCTCAATAACACGTTCTGGACGAGCTAAAATATCATTCAAATCAGCAATGAATTTCAATAATTCTTGGTATTCATTTTCAATCTTATCACGTTCTAAACCTGTTAAACGGCGTAGACGCATATCTAAAATCGCTTGTGCTTGACGATCTGAAAATTCAAAACGTTCGATCAAAGAGGCTTTCGCCTCATCATCTGCTTTTGAATTTCGAATAATTGCGATGATCTCATCAATGTGATCTAACGCAATTCGTAAACCTTCTAAGATATGAGCACGCGCTTCAGCTTTTTTCTTATCAAATTCTGTACGACGTGTAATAACTTCTTTTTGATGCTCTATATAATTTTCAAGAATTTCTTTCAAGCTCAAAATCTTAGGAATCCCTTTTTCGATTGCCAACATATTAAAACCAAAAGAGGTTTGCAATGCCGTCATTTTATAAAGGTTATTCAAGATAACAGAAGCACTGACATCACGACGAACATCAATGACGATCCGCATACCCTCACGAGAAGATTCATCACGTAAATCAGTGATTCCTTCGATTCTTTTTTCACGATGCAATTCTGAAATTCGTTCAATTAAGCGTGCTTTGTTGACCATATATGGCAACTCAGAAACTAAGATACGTTCTTTACCGTTTGGCATATCAACGATCTCAACTTTGGCACGAATCGTGATTGATCCTCGACCTGTTTCATAAGCACGACGAATACCTGATTTGCCCATAACTAAACCGCCTGTAGGGAAATCTGGTCCAGGTAATACTTCCATCAATTCATTCGTTGTTGCATCGGGATTTTCCATCAATAAACTTGCGGCTTCGATTACTTCCGCTAAATTATGTGGTGGAATATTTGTTGCCATCCCTACAGCAATCCCTGTTGTTCCATTCACTAACAGGTTAGGAAAACGTGCGGGCAATACATCAGGCTCTTGTTCTGAGTCATCGTAGTTTCCATGAAAATCTACGGTATTTTTATTGATATCACGTAGCATTTCCAATGCGATCTTACTCATTCTCGCTTCGGTATAACGCATCGCAGCAGCACCGTCGCCATCGACAGAACCGAAGTTTCCATGTCCATCAACTAGCATACTGCGATAACTAAATGGCTGAGCCATTCGTACCATTGCTTCATAAATGGATGAATCTCCATGTGGATGGTACTTACCCATAACGTCCCCAACGATACGAGCTGATTTTTTATGTGGTTTGTCTGGTGTTACACCTAACTCATTCATCCCATATAAAATACGGCGATGAACTGGTTTTAACCCATCACGAACATCCGGCAACGCACGCGCTACAATAACGCTCATTGCATAATCAATGAAGGATTCTTTCATTTCACTGGTCAGATTGACGTCTTGAATGTTCTCTTTGATTTCTTCACTCATGAATTTATCTCCTTCTTCATTAAATATCTAGATTTTTCACGTAATGGGCATTTTCTTCAATAAATGCTCGGCGTGGTTCAACACGGTCCCCCATCAACATTTCAAAAATTTGATCGGCTTCGATCGCATCATCAACACTGACACGTGACATTAAACGTTTTTCAGGATCCATTGTTGTTTCCCATAATTGATGATCATCCATTTCCCCAAGACCTTTGTAACGTTGAACGCTCGGTTTTGGACTAGCTGGTAGGCTCTCTAAAACTTTAGCTAGTTCTTCCTCAGCATTTTTTCCTGGTTGAACGTAGGTGATATTTTTCCCTTGTTTGACCCCATATAACGGTGGTTGAGCGATATATACATATCCCGCTTCAACAACCGGACGCATGAAACGATAGAACAGTGTCAATAACAGTGTACGGATATGTGCACCATCGACATCGGCATCGGTCATGATTACTAATTTGTGATAACGTGCTTTAGATACATCAAAATCAGCACCAAACCCTGTCCCCATCGCTGTAAATAATGAGCGAATTTCTTCATTGGCTAAAATTTTATCCATGCTGGCTTTTTCAACATTCAAAATTTTCCCACGAATCGGTAAAATCGCTTGGAATTCACGACTACGTCCTTGTTTTGCTGATCCACCGGCTGAATCTCCTTCGACGATGAAGATTTCGCATTTTTCAGGATCTTTACTTGAACAATCGGCTAATTTACCAGGTAAATTACTGATTTCAAGAGCGCCTTTACGACGAGTCACTTCACGGGCTCTTTTAGCAGCCATACGAGCTTTTGAAGCCAGTAGACCTTTTTCTACGATTTGTTTCCCAACAGTTGGGTTTTCCATCAAGAATTTATTGAAATACTCAGAGAATAAACGGTCAGTAACCGTACGAACTTCTGAGTTTCCTAATTTTGTTTTGGTTTGTCCTTCAAATTGAGGTTCTGGATGTTTGATCGAAATAACAGCTGTTAATCCTTCACGAACATCTTCTCCTGTTAGGTTTTCGTCATTTTCTTTCATGATTTTTTGTTTACGAGCGTAATCATTGATGACACGCGTTAATGACGTTTTAAAACCTGATTCATGCGTTCCACCTTCATAGGTATGAATGTTGTTGGCGAAACTTAGTAAGTTAGTATGGTAGCCATCTGTGTATTGCATAGAGACTTCCACGATGATATCTTGCTGCTCTCCTTCAATGAAAACAGGTTCTGGGAATAATACATCTTTGTTCGCATTCAAGTGTTCTACGTAACTCTTGATTCCGCCTTCGTAGTGGTATTCTTTCAAGACAGGTTTTTCTTCACGTTTATCTTCAATAGAGATTTTTAGGCCTTTATTTAAGAAGGCCAATTCTCTAACTCGTGTTGCTAATTTATCAAAGTTAAAAATCGTTGTTTCTGTAAAAATTTCTGGATCTGGAACAAAATGGACAGTCGTCCCATGACGGTCAGTATCGCCGATGACTTTCAAATCATCTTTGACAGCACCTTGGTGAAACTCTTGGAAATAAATTTTACCTTCTTTGTAGACTTTTACGTCTAAAGTTGTGGATAGCGCGTTAACAACAGAGGAACCTACCCCGTGAAGTCCACCGGAAACTTTATATCCGCCACCGCCAAATTTTCCTCCAGCATGGAGAACGGTAAAGACTGTTTCTACCGCTGGACGACCAGTTTTTGCTTGAATACCAACTGGGATTCCCCGACCATCATCGACAACTGTAATACTATTGTCTTCTTCGATGACTACTTGGATACTTGATGCAAAGCCTGCTAACGCTTCATCGATCGAATTATCAACGATCTCCCAAACTAAATGATGTAACCCTTCTGAACTCGTTGATCCTATGTACATACCAGGACGCTTACGAACCGCTTCAAGACCTTCTAATACCTGGATCTGACTGGCATCATATTCTTGGGCACGTTCTTTCATGTTTTTTTCTTCTTCTGTCATATAGATGCTTCCCTCTCTATCTCTCCCTGATGAACATAAAATATATCTGGTTCAACAGTTAATTTATTGTTTAAATGATCCAAACTGGTCGTAGTTAAAAACGTTTGGACCTTTCCTTCAATCGTTTCTAGCAGGTGCAATTGTCTTTCATTATCTAATTCACTCATGACATCATCCAATAACAACACAGGATATTCCCCTGTTTCTGAATACATTAAATCAATTTCCGCAAGCTTTACGCTAAGAGCCGTGGTTCGTTGTTGCCCTTGTGAACCGTATGTTTGGACATTTTGTCCGTTTACATTAAAAATCAAGTCATCTCGATGAGGGCCTAAAAAGGTATTCGCTTTGAACAATTCTCTTTTCCGGTTATCAAGAAGGCTCTGCAGTAGTTGCTTTTGGATCTCTTCTAGTGAAAAATTTTCTTTGTCTAATGGAATGCTTGAAAAATAATCGATTGCTAGTTCTTCTTTTTCGTGGCTAATTTTCTTATGAAGTAAATTGGCCCAATGCTCTAATTTTTTGATAAATTCTAAACGAGCAAACAGGACTTTACCACCAAATTCAGCTAATTGTTCAGTCAAAATATCTAGATAGACATGATCTGACTGTTTTTTTTCAGCTAATTGCTTCAAATAGTGATTACGCTGTTTCAAGACAGTCTGGTATTGAACCAAATCATATAAATAGATCGGATTAACTTGACCTAATTCCATGTCGATAAATTTACGACGTAATTGCGGCGAGCCCTTCACCAAAGATAAATCTTCCGGCGCAAATAAAATAACATTTAGTTGCCCGATATATGAACTCAAACGCTTTTGTTCAATATGATTGACCTTTGTTTTACGGCCTTTGTTGGAAATAATGATTTCTAGCGGTACCGTTCCGGTCTTTTTTTCAACAACGCCACTGATTCTTGCTGAATCGGAATCCCAATGGATCAATTCTTTTTCGTTACTGGTTCGGTGACTGCGGGTCATCGCTAAAACATAAATACTTTCTAAGAGATTTGTCTTACCTTGTGCATTTTCTCCTAGAAATATATTCAGTGTTTTAGGAAAATCTAAGGTCAGCCCATCATAATTACGATAATGCTGTACCTCGAGTTCATTCAGTCTCATCGACTACCTCGCCTTTTTTGACCATAAAAAAAGTACCTTCTTCAGGTATCTCGAGCATCATACCAGCGTATAATTTTCTGCCGCGGCGATTCTCTAATTCCCCATCTACGAAAACACTATTTTCAGCTAAGTACCATTTGGCAGCGCCACCACTGCTGATAACGTCGACTTCTTTTAAGACTTGACCTAGTGTCATGTAATCAGTTTCTAAAACAATCGTCTTTTTCAAAATGCATCCCTCTTTTTTGTTTTCACTTTTACTCTTATATTATACTCTTTTTTACGTCAAAAAACAAATTTATCCGTCTAATTTTCTTTCTAAGCAATTTTGAATACAATCGACAAAAAATATTCTAACGATTAAAAAAGGCTTAAAATGCATTTTAAGGAGAAATTTGTAAGTTTTACTTCTTGAAAATTATTTCAGTAGTTTTCATTTTATTTAGAATGATGAATGAAAGATAAATGATCTATTTTAAGGAAATAAAAAAGCACCTGCCTCAAAAACAAGACAAGTACTGTTTTTTATTTTTAGTTTGTACGAACTGGTGTAATCAATTGAATAAAGTCCAAATCAGTTTCAGTCGGTTCTAAGGTAAATGGACGAATTGCTGAAATGAATTTAACTGTAATGCTCATATCGCCGAATGCACGTAAGGCATCTTTCATATAATCTGGATTGAAAGAAATTTCCAATGGGTCACCCGTTACTTTTTCATAATTTAATGGCTCTTCCACTTTTCCTATTTCTGGAGAGTTTCCGTAAAGAACAACAGAATCAGACGCAATGGCTAAACGAACGATATTATTACGGCCTTCATGTGATAATAATGAAGCGCGATCAATGGCAGACAATAAATCTGGAACATAAAAATCGATTTCCGTATTAAAGCTTGTTGGGATCAAACGATTGGTATCAGGATAATTTCCTTCTAACAAACGAGAATAAAAATACATGTTTTGTGTTTTAAACAATACTTGGTTTTCCATGATGCTGATCTCAACCATCTCTTCTTCATTTGTAAACGAACGAGAAAGTTCAGTCAAACTTTTCCCAGGGATGACGATATTGAAATTTTCAGCTGCTTGTTCGATAGGAATAATTCGTTGGCTCAAACGATGTGAATCTGTCGCAACAGCCAATAATTTTTGATCTTCCAAAATAAAATGAACACCGGTTAAAATGGGACGACTCTCATGAAGGGAAACGGCAAATCCCGTTTCATTGATAATTTTTGTCAAAAGATGAACTGGTAATTGAATTTGATTTTTAGCATCGATAACTGGAAGGTGTGGATAATTGTCTGCGTCCAATCCGTTCACGGTAAAGTCGGCTTTTCCTGAAGTAATTGCAACTTGATTATTCTCTAATACTTCTAGAGTGAACATATCTTCAGGTAATTTACGAATGATTTCACCAAAGAAACGAGCTTGTAAAACGATGCTTCCAGTTGATTCGATCGTCATTTGAGCTTTTTCATCTTCTTTACTTAAAAAACTTTCAATAGAAATATCTGCATTACTACCCGTTAAGGATAATCCTTCATCTGTTAAGACGATTTTTACACCGGTTAAAATAGGGATAGTTGTTTTAGAAGAAATAGCTCGTTGAACAGTTTGTAATTCTTGTAAAAATATATTTCTTTTTACGGTTAGTTTCATAATAAATGAACTCCTTTTTAATTGATTTTAAATGCACAAATTTTGTTAGGACTGTTTGTATTTATATATAAATAAATAATAAAAGTAGTAGGTCCTGTTAATTCTGTGGAAAAGTGTAGAAATGAAATGAAGTAGGAGTTTTCCACTTGTGTATAACTTGTGGAAAACTTTTTACTATTTCTCTTTTTTATCCACAGGCTACGAATTGAGCAAGTTTTTGATTTCCCCAACTTCTTTTTGGATTGTTGGATCTTTTTCCATTAATTGTTGGATTTTTTCATGAGCATGGATGACCGTAGTATGATCTTTACCGCCGAATTCTGCACCGATTTTAGGCAGAGAATTTTCGGTCATCTCTCTAGATAGATACATTGAGATTTGTCTAGGAACAACGATGGACTTCACACGTTTTTTGCCTTTTAAATCTTTTAATTGGATATGGTAATACTTTGCCACTTCTTCTTGGATTTGTAAAATCGATAAATGAGTTTGACTGCCAACAGATTTCAACGATTTTAAGGCATCGGCTGCTAAACTAGTGGTAATATCCTCACCATTGATTGTAGCAAATGCTTGAACTCGGACTAATGCACCTTCTAATTCACGAATATTAGAATCAATTTGACCAGCGATGTAGCTAAGTGTATCGTCAGGGATCTCTAGGCGTTCTGCGTCGGCTTTTTTCCTCAAGATCGCAATTCGTGTCTCTAAATCTGGTGGCGTAATATCAACAGAGAGACCCCAAGCAAAACGAGAAACCAATCGCTCAGGTAGTTTTGGAATATCATTAGGTGGTCGATCACTTGTCAGTACGATTTGTTTGTTTTCATTGTATAAATCATTGAAGGTATGGAAAAATTCTTCTAATGTTGCTTCCTTCTCAGCCAAGAACTGAATATCATCCACTAATAGTAAATCGACATTTCGATACTCTTTTCGAAACTGTTCTGAATTTTTTGTTTGAATCGAATTGATAAATTCATTTGTAAATGTTTCGCTGCTGACGTATTTTACTTTCGCATCTGGTCTATTTTGTAACATTTGATGACCGATTGCATGCATCAAATGGGTTTTCCCTAAACCTACTCCACCATAAAAGAATAATGGATTGTAAATAGAACCAGGATCTTCTGCAACAACTAAAGCTGCTGCGTGCGCCATTTGGTTTCCTTTTCCGATCACGAATGTGTCAAAAGAATACTTTGGGTTCAATAAAGCTTTTTTCCCATGTTCAGCAATTTTTTCTGGTGTTACAGGAGCTTTCTTTTCTTCTTGAACAGGCACGAGCTCTTTTTCACCAGTAATAACAAAATGAGGCATTACTTCAGCACCAGTCAATTTAAAGCCGGTTTCGACGATTTTTGCGGCTAAATTCTTTTCCCAATAGTCTTTATGAACAGCAGAAGGAACTTCTAACCATAATTGGTTATTCTCCAACTTTAGCGGTTGTGTTGTTTTTATCCAAGCATCAAAACTTGGTGCAGACAAAACAGATTGGTAAGTATCTTCTAAATCTTTCCAGAAACTTTCCATATCGGGCAT